>CBDEVU010000020.1:0-9274 GCA_965243715.1 Candidatus Aldehydirespiratoraceae bacterium | reverse complement strand
GCTGGCGCCCCGCTAGTCGACGTCGCGCAGGAACTCTTCGACCTCAGCCACGAGGAGCCGAGGGTCATCTTTGAGACTTTCGTCTCGGTCCCATTGTTCAACGAGTTCGGCTACGTAGTCCGTGGTCTGTTGGTCCTCGTTAACCAGTTCGTCGACTTGGCGTTCGTAGTCTGCGGCATCGTCTTCGAGGTCGCTGACGTGTACAGTGGTGCCAAATATTGAGCCGACATGCTTAACCAAGGCGAGGGCGGCTTTGGGCGACGGGGCGCCCGGCACATACGAAGGAACCGACGCCCACAGTGAAGTGGTAGAGAACCCGGCGTTGGTCGCGGCGGTCGACAAGACGCCGACAATTCCGGTCGGTCCCTCGTAGCGCGACGGGTTGAGTTTGAGCTGTTCCATGAACGTTGGGTCGTCGGCGACGCCGTGTACCTCAACGGGTCGGGTGTGGGCAACGTCGGCCACAAGCGCCCCCAACGTGACGATATTGGTGGCGCCCACCGCCTTGGCAGTGGCGAGGACTTGAGCGCAGAAGGAGCGCCAGCGTAACTGAGGCTCAATACCACAAAGGATCACCGCATCGTGGGAACTGGCTGGGACCCGAGCGCAGACTATTTCGTTAGTCGGCCAGGTGAGCGAACGGTTCTGTTCCTGGTCGAGTTTGACGAGGGGTCTAGTGGTGCTGAAGTCGTAGTAAAGTTCGGGATCAATCTCGGCCAGCGGGGTGGCTTCGAAGCAGCGGGCCAGATGTTGAACAGCCAAGGTGGACGCGTCGCCCGCGTCGTTCCAGCCCTCGAACGCGGCGATGAGGATCGGCGAGCGGAGTTCGGGGACCGCACGGGACCAGCGTATTTCGTTCGGCGCAGAAGGTGAGTCGGGCACTAGCGATACGTTATCGGCGGTAGCGGTAGACGTTGGTATCGCGGGCGACGAAACCAATCCGTTGATAAAGGCGATTAGCTGCTTCGCGAGACGGGCGTGACGTAAGATCGACGGTGACCGCGCCCGCCGCCAAAGCGTGTTCGATGGCGGCTTCGCTGAGCAGCCGACCAACGCCTTTGCCTCGCGCCGCGTTGTCGACGATGACATCTTCGATCCAAGCCCGCCGCCCAGTCGGTATGCGAAACATCGCCAAGGTCAGGGTTCCGAGAATGCCGCTTTCGTCTCGGGCCATGAAGAGGGTCGAGGTTGGCGAGGCGCACAATTCGGCGAGAAGAGCGCTGGTCGGTGGCGGGTTCGAGGTGGACAACTGCGGAACGAGGCGATCCATAGCGGCGCATAGTTCCGCGGTGACCTCGGTAGCTACGTAAACCTCGACCATGGCCCTCACGCTAGGGCGTTGGGGGCGGGGAGTGGCAGTTATTTCGCCGTTGGTCGAATCAGGCCCTCCTGCACGACGTAGGCAATCAATTTGCCGTCGTGGGTGAATACGCGGCCCGTCGCGAGGCCCCGTCCCCCGGTGGAGGCGGGCGTCTGCTGGTCGTAGAGCAGCCACTCGTCGGCCCGAAAAGGTCCGTGGAACCACATGGCGTGATCGAGGCTGGCCATCATCACGTCGCCCATGCCAGCTCCAGTGCCGTGCGGAAGAAGGGTCGTGTCGAGCAGGGTCATGTCGGACGCGTAGGTAAGAAAACAAGTGTGCAGGACTTGGTTGTCGGGGAGGCGACCGTCGGCGCGAAACCATACCTGCTGAAACGGTGGCAGTTTCTCGTGGCGGTGAAACGGATCATTGGTTACCCACCGAATGTCGACCGCGCTTGGAGCCGACGGGTCCGTTACCCCGGCTAACGCGAAGCGCTCGGCCCGGGTCGGCAGCGACTCTGGATCGGGGGCCGTGGGCATCTCATGGAGATGGTGATAGCCCGCTTCGTTAATGTGAAACGAAGCGGAGAGGATGAAGATGGGGCGACCGTGCTGGATCGCCACTACTCGGCGGGTGGTGAACGAACGGCCGTCGCGTAGGCGATCAACTTCGTACAGCACCGGAATTTGCGGATCACCGGGGCGAAGGAAGTACGCGTGCATGGAATGCACCGGTCGGTCGTTGTCGACCGTGCGGGCCGCGGCGACGAGGGCCTGGCCCGCAACCTGGCCGCCAAAGATTCGTTGGCGATCCTCGTCAGGGTTAATACCGCGGAAGATATTGACCTCAATCACCTCGAGATCGAGGAGCGAGACCAAGGCATCGACATGTTGTTGCATTGCTCCATGATGCCCGATGGGAGGCGGCGGCCGTGATATTTCTGATGGCGGTAGACTCGACCTTTATGCCCGAAACTATTTCCGCCCGAGCAACATTTTGGGCCGAACATGGGCTGAAGCTGTTCCGCTACGGAGGCGTTTCTGCGGTGAACGTCATTGCCGGTCAAGGGATGTTTTTTATCTGCCTGGAAGGGTTCGGGTTAACCGGAGTCGTTGCGCAGTTCATTGCAGCGACGTTTTCCGCCGGGCCTGCCTATTTTCTGAGCCGGCGCTGGGTTTGGCAGCAATCAGGCCGAGATTCGTTTCGAGCCGAAGTCTTGCCGTTCTGGATCATGGCGCTGATCGGGCTTGTGTTTGCGGTCTCGATGATCGCCATCGCCGAGCGATTTACTGACTCCACCATCTTGTTGATGGCGACCAGTCTCGGTGCCTACGGAGTGGTCTGGGTCCTCAAGTACGTGATTCTCGATCAGGTCATGTGGGCCGGTGGATCCTGATCTGCTCTCCCACGCAGCGGCGGCCCGTGGCTTCATGCCTTCCGACGAAGGTCTGGCACTCCACGACGCCGCCGCGGGGGTCGTAGTTGAAGGTCCGTTTCTTGAAATCGGGAGTTACTGCGGCAAGTCGGCGGTGTACATCGGCGCGGCCGCTCAAGCCAACGGTCGAGTGCTGTTTGCCCTCGACCATCACCGCGGCAGCGAAGAGAACCAACCGGGATGGAAGCATCACGAACCCGATCTCGTTGATCTTGACTTGGGCAAGTTAGACACGCTGGGTCGTTTCCGCCGTACGGTTCACGATGCCGGGCTCGAGGACACGGTAGTCGGCCTCGTTGGCGACTCGGGCACCATTGGCCAAGTCTGGCGGACACCCCTCGCCCTGTTGTTTATCGATGGCGGTCATGGCCACGATCCGGCTCACCGTGACTACGAACTGTGGGTGCGCCATCTGGTGATCGGCGGAACTTTGCTGATCCACGACGTGTTCCCCGACCCGCTCGACGGCGGTCGACCACCCTATGAAATCTACTGCCGGGCTACGGAAAGCGGGGCGTTTCGCGAAGTGGGGGTAACTGGTTCGCTCCGGCACCTTGTCCGGATCGCGGTCAGCGCTTAGTCGTGAACGGCCGGTTCGATGTCGGCCGGGTCGATGTCGATGATGGGCGGCAAGTTGGTGTGATCGGCGAATAGGCGGGCGGCCGGGCTACGTCCGTCGAGGGCTTCAGCGGTCAACAACACGGCGGCGGCACTGTAGGTACTGCGCTCCGCGGCAGGAAACAGGATTCCGCCGGGATGGACCTTGCCGGTGATGTACCGGCCGTTAGCTTCTCGCAGGTCTTGCGCAGCGCGGAACAAGTCCAGGGCAATGTCGCGTTCGCCGACCCCGAGGTGAGCGAGCGCGCATTCGCAGGTCTCGGCCGTGGTGACCCACGGGCGATCGCTTACACATCGGATGCCTTTGTCTCCGTGCATGAAGCTGTCGAAGCGGTCGGCTAGATGGGTTCGTCCGGCCTCGCCGGATATGACGCCGGACAAGACGGGGTAGTACCAGTCCATGGCCCAGCGATGCTTAGGGGAGAAGGCCTTGTCTCGGTCGTAGCGGATGGCGTGAGCGAGTTGGCCGAGCGAGAGTTCCCAGGCGGGACGTTCTTGGCCGAGTTCTTGCGCGATGGCGATCGCACAGCGCAAGCTGTGGGCGATCGACGACGATCCGGTGAGTAAGGCAAACGACCACGGCGTTCCGTCGGGGTGGCGAGCCCACAGGATCTCGCCGCCAGGTTGTTGAAGCGCGAGCACGAACTCGATGGCACGGTCGATCACCGGCCACATCGACTCGAGAAATCCTTGGTCACGGTAAAGCAAAAAATGATGCCTGGTACCGGCCGCGATGTAGGCAATGACGTTGGCGTCGAGTTTGTCCTGCTCTACCGCGTTTTCGAGGTAGTACTGGTGCCACGAGCCGTCTGGCCGCTGAGTATCGACAAGCCACTGGTAGGCGGCTTCGGCGGCGGTTCGATGTTCGCCGATAGCGAGCGCCATGGCCGCCTCGATGTGGTTCCACGGGTCGGCGTGGCCGCCTGGGAACCACGGGATCATTCCGTTCGGGAGTTGCCAGTCGGCGATGTGGTCGGCGGTCGCCTTTACCTGTTCGGCGCTCAGTACGCCGGGGACGCTAGGCAACACTAGTTGCTCCCGCCGGTTGGCTGCGGCGTTGCGCGAGGGGCGGCTTGGTCGCATGCACGACGAGGCTCTTGCCGAGGATCGGATTGAGGGCCTTGTCGGCGATGCGGGTCAGCCACGGCCGCTTGACGATGTCCCATGCGAGCAACTTATGATAGGTCCGCACTGACCAGTTGTCGTCGATATCGTTGTTGACGCCGACCGCACACCGCAGCCACCAGTACGGAGAGTGCAGGGCGTGGGACCGGTAGGACGGACCGGGGTTGAAGCCCGCGCCTGCCAACTTCTCGCGCACTTCGTCTTTGCCGTAGACACGGACGTGCCCACCGACAGCTGCTGGTGCGTGATAGTCGGAACTCAGTTTCCAACAGACCTTCTCCGGGAAGGTGGCTGGGACGGTGGCGGCGATCATGCCGCCCGGTTTAAGGATCCGGAAGAACTCTTTGCAGGCCAAGTCGTCATCGGCGATGTGTTCGAGAACTTCGCTGGCGATGATCTTGTCGAAGGTGTTGTCGCGGAACGGAAGCTGAGTGCCATCACCTTGCACCTGGGTGTGCAGGAGTTGGCCGTCGAACATACCGTCTTTGATTAGCAGCGGAGCGGTGTTACGAATGGCTTCGAGTTCGGGCCGGGCCCGGTCACAGCTCACGACGTGGGCCCCGCGCCCCAAGGCCTCGTAGGTGTGACGGCCGAAACCGCAGCCCAAGTCGAGGAGGAGATCGTGGGGGTTCAGCTCGAACTTGTCGTAGTCGACGGTAAGCACTAGTTGTCGCCGCGGGCCGCGTGCTGTTCAAGTACGGCCCGGTACTGATCGACGGTGCGCAAAGCAGTGTGTTGCCATGACCATTGGGTCTTGACCCGTTGGCGTCCGTTGTAGCCAATTCTCGCCCGTTGCTCGGGGTTGTCGAGCGCCTCACGAATGGTGGACGCCAGCGCATCGCTGTTCCCCGGCTCGGTAAGCAAGCAGGTTTCTTGATGGGTTCCGGCGATTTCGGGAAGAGCTCCGCCGGTGGTGGCGACGAGGGGAACGCCACATGACATTGCTTCTATAGCGGGCAGCGAGAATCCTTCGTAGAGCGACGGTACGACCGCCAACTCGGCTTCGCTATAGAGCTTAACGATCTGTTCGTCGGAAACATCAGTGATGAAAGTCACGCAATCGTCGAGGCCAAGGGCGGTCAACGTCTGACTCGACTGCGAGGCCGGGCGACGTTTGCCGATGATGGTGAGTTCCAGGTGTCGCTCGGTGCGGAGTTTGGCGACCGCTTCCAGGAGGTACTTGAGGCCCTTCATAGCGACATCAGCGCTGGCTGTAGTGACCAGATGACCGGGGCGGCGCGCGACGCCCGGGACGGGCAAGAACAACTCTGGGTCTACCCCCACCGCAACGACATGAATCTTCGACTCGTCGACCCCGTGATCGGCCGCAATATCGCGCCTAGATGAATCCGAGACCGACATGATGTGGGGCATGCGCCGCGCCACTTGGGTTTGCATCTTGGTGAAGGCGTACCAGCGGCGTTTTCCGAATCTCTCCCACGGGGTTCGGGCGTGCTCAAGTTCGAATCGGCGATCAACCGTGATCGGATGATGGATCGTCTCCAAGATTGGCCAACCCTCATGCTGAAGTTTCAGAATGCCCCAGCCCAACGTTTGGTTGTCTTGGATTAGATCGAAATCGTCGCGCCGGTTACGAAGGTGGCGCCAGGCCCGCAGAGAAAAGGCGAGCGGTTCAGAAAATGTACCGGTTGAAAACGAGGCGTGTTCGACAACATCGATCCAGTCCTTCCACTCCCATACTCGAGGTTTACGCATGGGATAAGGGTCGGCCCAGATATCGAGACTCGGTAGTTCAACGAGCGTCACGCCGTCGTCGAGGATCGGGTACGGCTGACCGCCGAGGACTTCCACCGTGTGGCCTAGGTCGACCAGCGCTTTGCTGAGGTGACGCACGTAGACGCCCTGGCCCCCGACATGGGGCTTGCCCCGATATGTCAGCAGGGCAATACGTAGCGGGTGGTCGTCGGGGGGAGTCGCAGACATCGAAGACATGAGGATTCAGGCTCCCAAGGGAAGGATGATTGGTCAAAACGACCGCTTTAATGATGCCTGGAAGACAACTCGACCCACCACTGCACCGAGGATCGCGAGTACGCCCACCAGGACCGGCCAAAGCCCCCACGCTACCGCCAGCGTTCGACCCGTCCGCCTCTCGATGGTGTGGTACAGGACCCGTTGTTCGCTGACTCCCGTACGTTGGAGAACCTCCCCGGTCGGGCTCACGACCGCCGAGAAGCCGGTCGGGGCGGCTTGGAGAACCCAACGATCGGTTTCGATGGCCCGCAATTGGCTCGAGGCAATCTGCTGGCTCTGCACGATGGTCAACCAGTACGACGAACCGTTGGTCGGGTTGAGCAGCACCTGGCCACCATTGCCGATCGCGTCGCGGGCCCGGTGATCAAAGAAGATCTCCCACGAGATGACGATGCCGAGCGGGCCGACTCCGGTCTCGAGTACTGCATCGCCGGTACCTGGTCGCACGTCGCGTCGGGGAAGGTCGCGGCTAAACCTCTCGATGAGCGAACGAAAGGGCACGAACTCACCGAACGGGACAAGGCGGACCTTGTCGTAGCGATCAGTTATCGTGCCGTCGGGCGACTGTGCTAGGGCGAAGTTGGTGTTGGCTAGGCCGTCGTCGGCAACTTGAAACCAGCCGCTTATCACTACCGCGCCGGTGGCGGCTGCGAGTTGGCTCAGCCGAGAGAATGCCTCGGTCCGGCCTAGGAGTGGCTCATCGCAGCGGTCAGGGGTTCGGGCATTATCGGCGGAGGCGTGTACTACATCCTCGGGCCACAGTATCAAATCGACCCCCCGGTCGATGGTTTCGCTCGCTGCCATATGGCGTTCGAACACGGACCGGGTTTCGCAGAAATCCGCTCGGGTGTTCTGAGGCCCGCCCCCTTGGACAACGGCGACCTCGATGGAGCCAACTGGTTCGACCGCCGACCCAGCCCAGTGGCCGCCGACCGTGGCCGCAACCAGCACCGCAATAGCCCCGCCAACGGCCTTCCATTGGCGGCGCCACGCGTCGGCGGTCGCCACGCCCGCCATCACGACTAGGAAAGCTAGAAACGGCGATCCGAAGAGGCGAGCCGCCATGGCGAACGGCGTGGCTACGCCTGTCATCGCGTAGGTGGCTATGGGGGTGCCGCCGAAGGGGTAGTTCCAGCGGATGAGTTCGGTCAAGATAATGGCGGCCGGGAACGCCCAGCGACGGAGTGCGCCGCAGGGTGGAGTGGCGAGGCCCGCCAGCCCCGCCAACAAGGAGAAGGCAAACACGGTGGCGGGCCAACCGGGGGCGGTGAGATCGACTATCCACAGCGTCGCGGGCGCCGACCATGCCAACCCCACCAGGAACGAACGACGAAAGCGGGTACCGGCGTTGGCTTGGTCGATGAGCACGAACCAGATCGCTAGACCAACCAAGGCAAGCGGCCACCAACCCCAAGGCGGCAGCGCCGCGGCGATCAAAAGACCAGCGCCCGTGGCGCGTACGGCTACCCAAGTCACAGAGTGGCTCTCACGGTCAGGCGATGAACTCCACCGACCGCACCGATCCCTTTTATCTCTACCGCGACATCACCCACACTGTCGACCCACGCGGGCAGGTCGGAGGGCTCGTTCACGGCCAACATCTCACCTGGTTCAGCGGCCGCGCACAGCTTTGCCGCTAGATTCACCGGTTCGCCGATGTAATCGTCGCCCTCGAATAGCAGGGCAATACCGGTCGCTACCCCGACCCGAACCGTGAGGCCGGCCCCGGCGAAGTGGTGGATGAGATGGGCCCCCGCGGCAATGGTTGGCGGTGCTTCCGTTCCGACCAACATGACTCCATCCCCTAGCCACTTAGCGACCCGAACACCGCGTCGGGCCGCGATGTTGCGGGTCACCCGTCGGAACTCGGCTAGTTGCAACACCGCCCTATGTGGCCCTTGGTCGCGCGTTAACGCAGTGAAGCCACTCAGGTCGGCGAAACAAAAGGTACGGGTCACGTTGAGATGCGTTGGAGACTCACCAAGTTCTGACGGTTCGGCGATCCGATCGTCGTTTGCCGCGTGGGCACACTCTCGAGCCGGTCCGGTGTCTACTCCCATCAGCGGGATCAGAACCTCGCCCGTGGGCCCTGACCCAGTGATCTCAGTCTCCGAAACATGGCGCGCCGTTGGATTATTCATGACTACCACATTCGCACAGTTCGACAAGCGCAATCAGTCGCTGGCCGCACCGTTCCAGGTGGCCTGGTTGAACTGGTAAGCGCCGCGGTGCGGCCTTGGCGGACACAAGCAGGCAAGCCAAGCCCCCGCATCTGCGCCCCGGTAACCACTAGGCCCGCGGCGTCGGTGGCCAACGCGGTTTCGATCTCGCCACACCGCGTCAGCGGTGGCCGGGTCGGTATTGGGGGAGAGATTGGCGCCACGGCGTCACTCGAACGGCGGGCTCGCCGCGGAGGCCAACCGTTAGGCTCAGTTCCGCGGAAAGTTGGGCCACTAGGTTGGCTTCGCTGAGGTGGGTCCAACGGGTATCGTTAGTTCGACCGGCACTGACCCGCAAGATGGCGTGGGTTCCGTCGTGGTAGTGGGCCCACTTCGACGAGGTCCACGAACAGGCGGTCATGATAAGACCTTCGTTTCGCGGTACGAGAAATCCACTACCGTTAAGGGGATGGTCGATCTCGGCGCGGTCGATGACAAAGGTAGTCAGCACGGCATCGCTGTAAACGAGGTCGCGAAGCGTCCGAGCAGCGGGCTCGCAGTGGGGGGCGATGAGGTCGGCGGTGGCCCACGCGGGCGTGGCTAGGATTACCGCGTCAGCCGTTACCGTTCCTCCCGCGA
>CBDEVU010000019.1:0-19253 GCA_965243715.1 Candidatus Aldehydirespiratoraceae bacterium | reverse complement strand
ATCCACCCGGCGATGCCAAGACCTATCTGCACCGAGCGGGCCGCACCGCTCGAGCGGGAGAGTCAGGCTTGGTGGTCACCCTTTCCCTGTGGGACGAAGAACTCGAGATCAAGCGCCTGCAAAAACGCATCAATTGCGTGATGCCAATCGTTGAGATGTTTTCCAACGACGCCCGTCTCGGCGGGTTGGTCGAGTGGGATCCCGCTGACGTCTGAGGCTTGGCGGCAAGCCCGAACTCCTACCTCCTAGCCCGGCTTTAGCCCAGAGATCGCTACAATGCCGGACACCGTCGGTCGGTATCAGGAGACCTTGTGAACGATCGCCCCGAATATCTGCATTACGACCCGAGCAGGCGGTTCGCGGACGCCTTGCCAGTAACGGGGGCCTGGATGCTGGGTGATCCGGTGGGCCACCGAAAGTTCATGAAAGTATGTTGCGATCGTCCTTTTGTGCTCGAAGGCGGAGGTACGCTTCCCGAGATTGCGGTCGCCTACGAGACTTGGGGCGAACTCAACGAGCGCGCATCGAACGCCGTTTTGGTGTGCCACGCCCTCACCGGCGACTCCCACGCTAGGGGGTCCATGGAACCCGGTCACGCCACCGACGGATGGTGGAACGATCTCATCGGTCCCGGAAAAGCCCTCGATACCGATCAGTACTTTGTGGTTTGTGCCAATGTGCTCGGGGGTTGCCAAGGCACCACCGGTCCGTCGAGCATAGACCCGGCTACGGGCACCAACTACGGACCGACCTTCCCGACGGTCAGCATCCGCGACATAGTTCGCACCCAGAAACTGCTCGCCGACGGGCTTGGAATCGACGTGTGGTTGTCTGTCGTGGGCGGATCAATGGGAGGGATGCAGGTCTTGGAGTGGGGGGCCATGCTTCCCGACCATGTGGCCTCGCTTATGCCGATTGCTTCTGTTGCGGCGGCGTCCCCCATGCAAATTGGATGGAGCGCTGTTGAGCGCCTAGCGATCGTGTCGGACCCGCGGTGGCGCGGGGGCTGGTACTACGACGCCGAGCCGGGCTATGGGCCGTCGCACGGCCTCGCCCTCGCCCGAGAGATTTCCCAAATCACTTACCGCACGACCCACGTGTTTGATGAGCGCTTCGGGCGGCAACTCTTTGATCCTCACGATGAGTTTGGCCAATGGTCTCGCTACCAGATCGAGTCCTACCTCGATCATCACGGACAAAAACTGGTCCGCCGATTCGACGCCAACTCATTTCTCGTACTGAGCAAAGCCATGGACCTTCACGACGTGGGCCGAGGCCGGGGCGGTATCGAGAAAGTTCTCGGCCGTTTCAAGATGCCGGTGCTTACCGCGTCGGTCACGTCGGACATTTTGTACCCCGCGTACCAACAAGCAGAAATGCACCGACTCATCGAGGCGGGTGGGGGTGACTGTGAATATCACATTGTTGATAGCCCTCAGGGGCACGACGGTTTCCTGCTCGAGTCGGCCTTTTTGGGTCCGCTCATCGCTGAGACGCTGCTCAAAGCAGGTAAGTAATCGGCCGCACGATCATCCGGACTACGCTTAGACCTTGTGCGCTGCCGTCTCTTGCTCTGGATTACCCTTGGACTGTTAGGGGCGGCTTTATGGGCGCCGGTCTCGGCTGTGGCTCAGGACTCGGTCGATGCAGATTCCGCGGTTCTCGGCAGTGAGTTCGATACCCGTATGACCGAAGGCACCATCGAGCGGGTGAGCAACACCCTGCTGATCATTGCGGCTAGCACCGGCTTCATGCTGGTGCTCTACATTGGGCACACCAGCCCGCGCCGCCGAGTCCGAGTCGCCAACCGCCGCCGCAATCGTCGAGAAGCTACGGTGAGCCTATGACTGATGCGTCAAAGGGTGGTGGTATCGACATCGCCGCAATGATCGAGCGTTTCCAGGAACGGGCCGCGGCGGTCAAGCGTCGCAACCTGCCGCCTGTTGGTGGCGACGAACGGGCCGCTTTCGTGAAACAAGCCCAGATCGATTATCAAGACTTCGCCATGCTCGGCGATGCCACCGGCGAACTCGTCGATGGCGTGCTTGTGCTGCGGATTGATCTCAATCCGGCCTAAGTCCGGGGGTGGCGTGCAGCAATATCCCTCCTCCGCAGGAGTGCGGGATTGGTTAGGTTGCCGGTACAATCAACCGTCGACGCGGACGTAGCTCAGTTGGTAGAGCGCAACCTTGCCAAGGTTGAGGTCGCCGGTTCGAACCCGGTCGTCCGCTCCAAGCAAAAGCAGAACTGAGTAGTGATGAGCAGGTACGACCCCTTGAGTCGGGTTCTTCGAGCGAACTCGGGTCCGGTAGAGTACACGTTCGCCGAACTCGACGATTTAATCGGTGGGCTTCCGGCCTCGGCTCGCATCTATCACTCCTGGTGGGGGAACACCGCCAACTCGACCGCTGGTCACACCCGATCGTGGCTCGACTCTGGTTACGTCGTGGAGTCGTTCGATCTTTTGTCCGCCAAGGTGCGGTTTACCCCCGGACGGATCGAGAACAGGGTGAGAGGCTCACAGAGGTCACGACGATCAGTACTACTTAATGGCGTCGATGCTCTGGCGAGTGTGCTGCGTCGGGCGGGCTATGAGTCACCCATGCACGCAGTGGCCGCGCACACGATCTTCTTGCATCCCGACACCGTGAGGCAGACGGACGGGGCGGCTCTGTTTCGCATTGCCCGCGGCGACCGTCGCCGTGGCCAGATTACGGTAAATGCCAAAGGGATGTCGTTATTTCATGACGACAATACGAGTCCAACAAGAGCCTTTTGCTGGGCGGCGGGTCAAGAGAAGGGTCCGGACGTCCAGTTCAACCACGTCTTCAACGACAGCAAGAATCCGGACCTGTATACCGCGCTCTGGAATATCTGCGTGACCCCCGCCTTCCTTGCCAAGACAACGGATGGGAAGAACCATCCCGAGGTCGTCGCTGCGCTACGTCGCCGGTCGTTTGAGCTATACGGTTACTATCCTGCGGGCGACCCGATTCCTGAACCGCCGGAGAGCTACGATGAACTCGACTGGCATGATCCCCCCGCGGCGGTGAACGACCTCGAAGCCACCGTGCGCCAGCGACTCAACGCAGCACCGAAGAGTCGGCCGGCGGTCGCGTCCCGTGAGATCGGCTGGCTCTTCAGCGATTGGATCCCTGACCACACGCTGCGAGCACCTAGCTGACAGCGTCAGGGCTGGCTAGCGGTCCTAGGCCGCGGGAATCGGTTTTCGGTGTCGGGCGGGGTCGCCGCGGCGGCCTCGGTGTCTTCGCCCGTGGGAGTTCCGGCAAGGCAGTTTGAGGTTGTCGATATCGGTTGGACCTTCCGAGCCATAACGGACGTCCATCGCCGCTAAACGCTTGGCCGACGACTTCGGTCGGGATGAAGTCTGCCCGCCAATCGTTCAGGAGCGTTCTCCCGGCCGTGGGGTCGATCCATGTCCCCGGCGTCCCTCTCGACTTGGTGGCGTCCCAGGTTTGGTGTAACTCGGGCTTGGGTGTTGGTTCCTGTTGGTCATTTTAGGCGGCGGATGTTGGAGGGGTGTCGGGTGATGGCTGGGGTGTAGCGCAGTCCTCGCCGGGGAGCCGGCCGATGACTTTCACACGTCGTCGGGTTTCGCCGAAGGTCCGTTTGATGAGGTTGGTGTGTCGGATCCGTTTGTGGTGCTCGGTCCAGAATCGTAGGTACGAGGTCAGCGCTTGACCGTCGTCTTGCAGGTAGCGCACCGCAGCCGGGAAGGCTTGGTGGTGGTGGTGGTCAGCGAACGCGTCGATGCGGCGTTGTGCTTTGTCGATGGCGCCTCCAACGGCGCAGAGCGCACCACCCCTTTCCCGAGGAGTTGCGACGCGTACGTCTCGATCGTGTTACGCAGCTTCGGCCGTTTCAGACCCACCGCCCCCGCCGTCGTCCTTGATCGAAAAGTCGCAGTGGCCGTTGCGCTGCCCCTGACGTTGCCGGTCTCCTCGGGCGTTTCACTCGCGGCCCAACCAGGCCGTGACCTCGTCCTCGAGGACCCGCTGAAGCACAACCCGCACCGAGTGGCGCATCAACTCCTCCAGACACTCCTCAACCGGTTTTCCCGAACCGAACACACTGTCGATATCGGCGCGGATCGTCTCAATAGGCGATACTCGTTTGGGCATGGCGTGGGTCTCCTTCGATGAGTTTGCAGCTCTTGAAGGAAGCTACGCCAAGCCTCGTATTACACCGCCGATGGGACGCCGCCTTATCCGCCTGATTTCAACGTTCCCACTCAGTCGGAGTTACGCGTTGCGCTTTCGGTGCTCGGCGAGGCTCCCGACTCCACGACTCGTGGGTGTACGGTCGCTGTGGCACCGGTCCGGTTGGTGTGCCTGCGCCGCGTCGACCACTTCGCGCTATCGGGCGAACGTTGGCCGGTCGCCAACCACATCGTTGTCGCGCTCGACATAGCGCAGGATCGGGCCCGTGGGCTCGAAGCACTCGAACAGTGGCGACTAGAAGGGATCACCTGTGCTTGATGACCAAGTTACCCTTTTCGCCGATCTTGGTCGGACGCTGCTCGGGTAGCGGATTGAAGTCCTGTCCACCATGTTGGCGATTTCTGTCAAACTTAAAGAAATGGTTGACGTTCTAGTTCCGTTCTGATACGATATACACATGTTCCAGAAAGCGCACGACAATATGGCTGAGGTTGCTCTCCATGGAATGTCTCGGCCGGAGTTGACCACAACTATTGGTGGGCTTGATCGGGTGATCGCTCACGCGCAAGAACGTCGTTTGGCGTGCTTGGCTGGGATCGACGCGTTGGGTGATTCGGGGGCTGATGCGGCCAGCGTGGGGCATTCGCTGTCGCGGCGCTCGAATCGCCAGTCTAAACAAGACGCCGAGGTCGCTACTCAACTTGCGCAGATGCCTGCGGTGGCCGAGGGCTTGGCCAGCGGGGCTATCACTGCCGAGCACGCCGCGGTGTGTGCTGAGGCGGCGGCTCGGGTATCGCCGAGTGAGGCTGAGGAGTTGCTTACGCTGGCTGAGGAGTTGCCTGCCGACAGGTTTGCTAAGAAGACACGCGAGTGGGTCAACAGCAGGGAATCTCAGGGCACGGTTGAGAAGCGTCACGCTCGGCAGCGTCGTTTACGTGAGGTAACTGACTGGGTCGATGGCGAGGGGATGGTCAACATTTTGAGCCGCCTTGATCCAATCAACGGCGCTCGGGCTCTGGCGGCGTTGCGCGAGTTTGCCAACCAGATCAGCCCCGACGATACACGGACGGCTAAGCAGCGCCGCGCCGATGCGATGGTGGCTTTGCTCACTGGTGCTCGGGCGACGCGTTCGGGCAAGCCTCATCCCAAGCACATGGTCCACCTGCTGCACTGTCTCGAATCGGGAAGCACCGAACTCGCCGACGGCAGCCCTGTACCCGACGAAGTACTCATCGAACTCGGACCCACCGCCGAGGTCGTCGGGCAAGTCTTTGATGGTGTTGGCCGACCGTTGTGGCTCGGGCGCTCCACCCGCCTAGCTAGTCGCGATCAGTGGATCGCCCTCATCGCCCGCCACCGCGGCTGCAGCGAATGCGGCGCATCAACAGACCGCACCGAAGCCCACCACACCAAGGAATGGGCCGATGGCGGGCCAACCGACATCGATAACCTCGAACTACCGTGCTGGAACTGCCACGGCCGCAAACACCGAGGCCGACGCGGCGACCACGCCCGACATCGTGGCCGAAGCGGAAGACCCTAGGTGACTGATCGCCCCGGGTTTTGTGCATGCGGTTCGGATGGTGCTCGAGCATCAAGACGAGTACCCGTCGCAGTGGAAGGCAATTTGTTCGATCGGTGAGCAGCTTGGGTTGCATCTACGTACCGGTAAGCCCAGATGGTGTATTCGATATCGGGTCGACCCTTCCGCCCAGGTTTCGGCACAGTGATGAACGGGTCCGACCAGTTCGTGTTCCCGTGCGAACAGAACGGTCGGGGGTTCGTCTCGCTGCCAGTTGACGGAATAGTCGAGCGTGTTCCCTGGGCCTGTTGCGCTGCGGACAAGAACGCGCCTGCCATCGCGTGTTTCGAAGTTCAGATGGGGTTCAGAGTCGGCCGTCATCTGCGCTACAAGCGCACTGATGTCGATGAGTGGATCGAGGAACAACGTCGTTTTTGCATGCCCAAGCCGAGTGACATCGGTCGAGGTTGTTGAGAATCGTCACATGCGTCGGCGTGTCAAACTCCTTGAACAGGAAAATGAGGTGCTGCGCAGAGCAACTGCGTATTTGGGGCAGGCAAGCCTCCCAAAAAGATGATGTACCCGCTCGTGAAAGAACTCCTCGACGCCTATCTAGCCAACGCGATCTTCGACGCTCACCGCGACGACCCGGAGTTCGGGCGTCGGCACTTCAGCGCTGAGGCCCCGAACCAACTCTGGGTGATGGACGTCACCGACCATCGAACCACTTGGATTCCAGCAGTCGTTGCAACACTCGTAAGGAGTGATGTTGATGCCCGGATCCGAATACAGTCGAGAGACAAAGCAAGAGTTCTTCGATCTGTTTGATTGTGGCGGCACGATAAGAGTTGTTGCTCGTGTTGTTGGGGTTCAGGAGCAGGCTGCCTACAGGTGGGTTCTGGTAGCGGGGTTGGCAATGCCGCGTAAGCGGCCCCGCATTTACACTCCGGAGGAGAAGGCCGAGTTCTTTCGACTGCTCGCTGAACGCAAGAACGTGTCTGTCGTAGCCCGAGAGTTGGGGTTCACGAGGGTGACTTGTTGCAAGTGGGCGTACCAGGCTGGGATATATACGAGCGGGGAACGAAAGGTGAACCCGTGTCGAGAGGAGTTCCTTTGTCTTCGTGGCGAGGGGAAGACACGCAGCGAAGCGGCTGTCGCGGTTCGCGCTGACGCCCGATCTGCGATTGATTGGGGCAAGGGCATTAAGATCATCCACCGAGGTCGGGTGTATACAGATGGTCGCGTCGTGCGGTATCCAGACCCAAAACTGTCTGACATGACTGAAACCGTCACAGTGGTCGGAGGAAAGGTGAGCGTGGCCCGGGTCGAGCAGGTCATTGATTCGCGTTACCTCAGCATCATCGAACGAGAACGACTCTGCGACATGCAGCGATCGGGCATCTCGATCCGCGTTATCGCTGCCGAGTTGGGGCGCTCGCCGTCGACCATGAGCCGAGAACTGCGTCGCAACACCATCTCCAAACGCGGTTACATGCCACACACGGCGCATCGGCTTTCAGTGCAGCGAAGACGTCGTTCGCGGGAGTCAAAGCTGGTCACTAACGACGGGTTTCGTGAGTATGTGCGTGAGAAACTGAGAATGCGGTGGTCTCCCGAACAGATCAGCCATCGCATACGCAAGGATTTCCCCGACTCTCCAGAGATGCGTGTGAGCACCGAAACGATTTACCAAGTGATCTACGTTCACCTTCGAGGAACGCTCAAACGCGAAATGCCAAGTCATCTGCGCCGCGGACGCAAAGCCCACAAACCCAATGCAGATCCAAACCGGCGCCGCTCACGGTTCATCGACGCCATTGGCACTCTGCCCAAACCACTTCGCGGAACCCTCACATGGGACCAAGGCGCAGAGATGGCAGAGCACCATCGGAGCGAATATCTGCTCTACTGAACATAAGTTGACCAACCGTTGCAACGATGACTGGAATCCAAGCCAACGAATGCAAGCTCTATCTCTGCGCCATCAAGGACATCTGGTCGAACCGGATCATCGGCTACTCCACCGATGAGCGCATGAAAGCTCACGTCGTCGTTTCCGCCCTCAATGACGCTGTTGCCCGGAGAGGTAATGTTGCCGGATGTGTCCTGCATTCGGACAGCGGATCACAATTTCGCGCTCGGAAACTCCACCGAACATTGATCAGTCACGCGATGCTTGGCTCAAAGGGCCAGGTCGGCTCTGGCGGCGACGCCGACGCCAAACAGCCCTCGGCCGATTGACCCCCATCGGAACCGAAACCATCATGACCCCAACCGCAGCTAAGCGGCCTAACCAAACCTGTCACCTAGACGTGCAGCAACCCCTCTTGTTCCCGGGCGGCTTACGCGGGTTCGACATGTGCTGCACCTTGGCATCACCGAAGTAGCGCACTCGACCCCCATCCATGTCATAAGAGTCGTGCCACGGTGTAGTCGAGGTCCCCCGCCTTTCGAAGACTGCTGCGAATCAGGATCGCTGGCCTGCGCTCGTCGCGACGGTCACCTGCAGCGGCCATGGCGTTGATTCCGCGCTCCAGTTGAGCTTGCCTTAGTCCATCCTCGATGAGAGTCACTGCGAAGAAGTTGCGAAGACCATCAATTACCTCGAACTTGGGCGATCGAGCATCGCCTTGGATCGATGGGTACTTGAATTGCTCGTGAATCGTCAGCCGCACAAGACCTTCCTACCACCCAGTTTCGAACGCCCCAGCCTTACCCCTGTGAGGGTGGGGCGCAGCACAAGCATCTAGGTATAGGTATGGCTAGCATCATTGCTGATGCGATATCGTTCGATCCTCCCTCTTGTGCTCATACTCGCAGCCGGGTGTTCCCAGTCCCCAAGCGAAGCAACGCTTGAGACCGCCGTCGACGCCTCCGAGGAGCCGGCCAGAGAGTTTGACTTTGAGACCGCCATTGGGGGGATCGTCCGAATCGAGGCCGAGGTGTGCGACGGCCGGTCCATCGGTACCGGCTTTTTGGTCGACGAGCGCCACATTGTGACGGTGGCCCACGTCGTCGACGGAGCGTCCAGCATTATCGTCGAGGTCCAGGGTGATCTCGACGAGGCAGTCACGGTGGGCTTCGACGAGGAGCGAGACATCGCTCTCCTCCGGAGCGACATCCCGCTCGGCAGCGAGAGTTTTGAGGTCGGAGACGTTGACTACGAGACCGGCGATGACATTTTTGCCATCGGGTTCCCTCGGGGGCTGGATGCAAGTCTCACCACTGGTGTGATCAGCAACCGAAAGGTCGAGTTCGACTTCATTCCGTTCTCCCGCTTCATCCAGGTCGATGCGCCGCTCAATCCCGGTAACAGCGGCGGCCCGGTCTTTAACGAATTCGGCGACGTCATCGGCATCGTCGACTGGGGACTAAGCGAATCCGAGGGCCTCAACTTTGCCGTCGCTGTCAACTCCGTCGATCGCATAGTCGACAGCTGGATCGGCAATGAACCGGTCGAGGCTGGCAGTTGCGGTGACGCACCGGAAGAGTTAGATCCACCGGCAGCGATCGACCTGTCGCAGCCCGGGCAATACGTGATCCCAACCGAAGAGGGCGAAACACCCCCACACCCGGTCTCGGTGGCCGGCTACGAGCGGGATGGGCCCCCCGTACGGGAAGACTTCCGGCTCTTCAGCAATGGGGTCCAGTCTTCATGGCCCCACCAGGCCGCCATGAACCATTGTTCGAGCGCCTACTGGACCGCTCGATGGCGATCCTTGAACGATGAACTGCTTATCGAATCCCTTATCGGTCCCTACTATCTTGCCTACGAGCATGGTATGGCTGAAGACGATTTCTACGCACCGATCCCCGACGAACGGCGTTCCCCGGTGCCGTCCACGTCGGGCTTCATCTCGGGCTTCTTTTGCGGGACGCCAGCGTTTCAAATTGTCCCGGGCCAGTACGAAAACGGTTCGAACCTGGTCGACATGGTCGTCGAAGTTCAGTACTGGAGACCCGCTCCCTAGCGAAAGGTCATGTCGTGCTGGGGAGATGCGCCCTCAGCTCAAGCGCATGCTGGCGGCGGCGCTGGCTATCGCTCAACTATGGCGTCCAGGAGCGTTTGAACTCATCCAGGGCGAACTCGGCTGCCATTGCTTTGCGGTAGCGGGCCACCATCGCTCCCGATGACCAGCTGGCAGCGGACTGGACCGACGCTTCAGAGATCCCTGAACGCAGCGAGTGCACGGCCCAGCCTCAATGACAGGCGTGGGCGGGCAGGAGGCCCTTGTGGCGCAGCCCACATCCCCACAGCACCGCCACGATCGCCTTGTCTCGGGGCCGTTCCAGTTGTGCCAGGGCGGTGTTGTAGTCATCGAGGGTGGCGGTGGGCTGTGTCGTTTCGGGTTCGGTGGGGACTAGGAGCCGTTGCCACCACGGGAAGTCGTTCCAGACCGAATCGATCTTTGATTTCAGTTCACCTGTGATCACCGCCATCTGCTCCATATCATCCGCACCAGCAGAGAAACCAACCTAGGCCGTCGGCACTAAACACGCGTAATAGTTCAACAGCCTTTGACGTACTCGTCGAACGTGACAGCGGCCAGAGCATTCGAGCCTGAACACATCTCGCCACCGCCCCACTAACCGACGGTAGAAGGCGGCTCTTGACCGCACCCACACTTCGGACCGCCAACACCAACGATGACTCGGTGTCGAAGATCCCGGTTGGGTAACGCAGCGGCACGCCGCGCCGGCACACCACAGGGCACTGTCACTGGACGGCTTTCCCCTGACCGAATGGGCCAACACACGTCTGCGGTCGAGTGGTACCTACCGGGTCGCACGGGAACGCCCATAGACATGGCGACTCTGCGGTCGCTGGCTATGCGTCCCGATTACATCGAAACAACCGGCGAAGCCGCAGGTAAACTCCATTCCCTGATACCCGTGTATCCCCAGGTAGCGGATCGGATGGCCTCAACTATCGACGACCCCATCGCTCAGCTAGAACGAGAACTCCGACGCAACTGACGATCCGGCGAGATTCGAGTAGCGGCGAGGACGTTGCGAGCGTCGTCGGCATTTTATCGAGAAACTGCCCGCAAAGTGCCTGCGAGAGGGCGTGAAACGTAGCGCTTTCACGCGAGTCAGCGCTAGCCTGTGAAAGGGAGTTTCACCTGTTGTTTCAACAAAACCCCGGAATCATGCAGCAATGGCGGACTGTCTGATTCGATCTGGGGGACCGAAGGTCGGAGGTTCAAATCCTGAACCACAACACTGCCTGATGTCTCAGGACATTGGAAACTCTCGAACCCTCGGTTCGGGGATTTCTGCGTTTTTGGATCAGGGTTGGTATCCGATGTTGGGGTTGAGGGTGAGGCGTCGGCTGAGTTCGCTGGAGGTCTTGTTGACGACGCGGATGTCGAGGTTGTCGATGATGAGCACAACTGGGGTTCCTTTGAGGGGTCGGCCGAGGCTGATGTGATACATCCGGCTGGTTCGGCGTAGTGACACGGTGCCGGTTTTGTCGATTCGGCCGTGACGGATCCGGTAGTGGTCCCTGGCGCCGTCGTTGCCGGGCTCGTCTTTGGGTAGCCGCTGGTAGGCAATCGCGGCTCTCAGCCGGTGGACGGGCGGTGACCCATTTCTTGAGAGTCTGCTGGAAGCGCTCGACCTTACCGGTGGTGGTCAGATGGTTTGGCCGTGTGTGCTTTTGGGTGATGCCGAGGTCAGCGAGTCGGGTTTCGAGTTGGTTGCGGCCGCCCCGGTAGCCAGCGAACCGGGTCGTGTACACGAGGCCGTAGTCGGTGAGCACCGATGGCGGGATTTCGTGTCGTTCAGCGGTTTTGTTGAAGGTGTCGACCACGATGTCACCCGTGATGCGTCGGTGGCATGAGATGTACATGGCGTATCGGGAATGGTCATCGAGCCAGTTGCGACGAGCCGACGTCGAATCGTTGAGACCGACACCACGATCCCGTCATGCTCACGAAGGTGCTATTGGATCGTGACCGGTCCACCATCCAGCCCGTCCGTAACGAACTGTTCGCGCAGGTTCACAATCCGATCGTTCGCCAAATCTGCAACCCGATTCGGCGACCGGTGTGGCCGACGCGACCTCGGCTCGAACGCCGCCTCGCCCTCTGCCCGGTAACGGGCCATCAGCTTCGACACCCAACGGCGAGACACACCGAACCGCCTCGCCGCTTCAGACTGCGAGATTCCCTCCACAGTCACCGACACGATGATCGCTCTGGCCTTCGACATCCACCACGATGCCCACCCGAGTGTTTCCTATGTCCTGAACAACAACACCGCCTCGCTCACATTAGAAGCCCCTGGTCAGAGCGTACGGATTTGCTCCTAGGGGTGTCGTGTGCAAATGGATTTGCGAATGCCCGGACGGGAATCGTTTGTTGACGCCGTCAAGAATCGCACCTGCTAGTGGCGTGTCGTGAACGGCACACTCGCACTTTCGAGGATCTGTTCGACTTGTGATGCGGTTGCGGCAGGGACGGCGATGGCGCAGAGCCGCTGCGCTCGCGTCACCCCTACGTACAGAACTCTTCGAGCCTCTGTGTTTCGCCCCAATCCCCAGGCGTCCAACAACTCAGCTGTTCGAGTCAACTGACCGCGATCCCGCGAGAGCACGACGAGCGCGGCTTCGGCCTCCGAGCCCTTGGCCTGGTGAATTGACGAGCTACGAAACAGCGCTCTCGCTGGAAGCGAACCCAACAGATTCTCAACCGTTTTGCCTGCCGAATTTTTGGGCGCTCGAAGGAACACCTTTGGTTTGCCAGCCCTCTGCCCGTCGGGTGTGATGATCGAACCGAGTTCAGACCTGGTGTGTTCGAGCCAATCCTCGACAGGCAGATCTATGGCCAGGGCCGCCGTGGCCTGCACGAGTCCGAGTGTGGCTAGCTTCAGCCAATCAGGGTCGACCGCGTGTAGCTCGCATAGTCGTGGAGTCGAATCCCCGGCCGTGAGGATTTGCAGGTACCTCAGAACGAGTCGCTGTAGTCGATCCTGTGCCCGGAATAGCTCGTGCGCCTCGGTCATCGGATCGAGTAGCAGAGGAGTATCGATTGCGATGCGCGCCATGTTGTTGGAAGGACGCTTGTGCGAACGGCCAGTGACGCGTGACGCAACTGCAGTCGCGTGGGAGAGCACGATCGCCTTGTTCGTCTCGATCTCCGCTTCGACAAGAAGTTGCCGAAATGAGTCGGCAACGCCGCTCGATGGCCATCCTTCATACGGGATTAGGTGGATCGGGCTGGGGTCATCGCGGTTGTCCCCGACAGGGTGATCGGCGGAACCGTCTTTCAACGATGCGGCGAGCTGACAGATGGCAGGACTGCTTCGCCAGTTTCCTGTCAACTCATGTCGTCGGAGCGATTCGGTGAACTCTGCGAACCGTGTTGGGCTGGCGTCGCGCCATTCATAGATCGCTTGGTTCGGATCGCACACCACAACTAGTGGGACACCAGCGAGCTTCAATTCGTCGAGGAAGTCCAATTCCGTCTCGCTGCAGTCTTGGGCCTCGTCGACGATGACTTCAAAAAACCTGTTCCGGAGTGTCAATCCGATTTCTGGGTGCTCGCGGAGGAGGCGAACTGCGTAGTCTCGTGCGTTGTCGCACGTCAAGTAGCCCTGCTCGCGAAGAATCTTTATCTCGTCAGCGGCGTTCCGCTCGCGAATAAGGGCGTGGGGGGAACTCAAATTAGGGTCGGTGTCCCGGCGATCAAAGCGGAGGACGCCATCTGGTGACACTTCGAAGTGGTCGAGGCTTACTGGCTTGCCACCGGGGCCCCGTATCTCCACTTCGAGGCTTCGCCAGGAGTCAATGATGCGGATTGGTCCGCCAAACTGACCGAAGGGTCGGACGACGAAAGTCGCAACAAATCGGTCGAAGGTCCCGACGAAATGTGGAAATCCGGACGCATTGCTTCGACCGAGTTCAGCACAACGAGTAGAGACTTCGTTGGCTGCTCGATTGGTGAAGGAAATGACTCCGACGCCCGCACCGGCCTTTGCAGCGCGAGCGGAGCGGTCCAAGAACCGGTCCACGACAGTCCGCGTCTTGCCAGCGCCGGGGCACGCGTCGACGAATAGGTTTGCCTTAGCCGTGACGACCTCTGTTTGAAGCTGAATGGCCTCCTCAGGTTTCACGAACCTTCACGATCGCTCTGATTGCTGCCTCAAGGTAGTCGGGTGTCGTAAAAGGCTGATCGACGTTGTCGACGAATGCAGCGATGGATTGCGCTAGGTCACCCTTGAGGACCCGTTTGTCTCGGATCATGTCGACGACTCCAGATGCTCGTGCTGCAGGATTAACTGATTCCACGTACTCGTCCCATACGTGAGTTGACTTCGGACGCTGGTCGAGGAACGCAGCCTTGATCGGTGAGCCATTCCCAGCCTCGTACAGAGCGGCTTCAAGTGTGTTCGTCGCTGTAGCAATCTGGAGTCGCATTTCGGAACCAAGCGATGTGGCGAGTGACTCAAGCGCAGCGGTTCGATCTCCCGGGGCTTCGGGATCCTCGTCAGTGACGACCACCACCTGGTCGGCGATGCAAGCATCGTCGTGGCAAGACAGGAGCACCTTGACGTAGGGCGCAAAGTCAACTCCATCGATGGCAACAAGTGTCGAACCTCTGAATCTTGCGAACTCATCGTCATCGAGGATTCGTCGTGCGATGCTCGGGACGAGGAGAGCTTCGGCGATGCCCTCTACGAGCATTACTCGTGGCCCGAAGAGCATGGCCGATCGCGTTGCGTCCAAATAGCGATCCACTTTCCGCCGGTCTTGCGGATCGAGGGCTAGAGCCCAGATCGGTACCGCCCGTGTTTGACGAGCCGCAGTGTCTCCTGAGGTGTGCTGCGCACGCTTGAGGATCTGTAGATGTTCAGATGGAACGGCAGACGCAAGTTGCGGGGAATGTGTCGTGATTATCACCTGAACGGCCCCTGGCACTTCATCTCGGTCAAGCGCGCCGCGTAAGAAATCGAGGACGGCAACTTGTAGTTGGGGATGTAGGTGGGCTTCGGGCTCCTCGACGAGGAACACCGTGAGATCAGCGTCCCTGGTTGCTGAGAGCTCGACCACAACGGTTGCGAGAAACAAGAGGTTCGCGTAGCCGAGCCCGGACGAGGCGAGGTCAGTCGGGTCCACTCCGTGCTCACCAAGCTTCATTCGCAGCGCGCGAGCCAACTGACGAAGCACCGGGTCCGCAAAACCAAGCTTCGATCCGTGCGGGATCGAGCCGGCTGTCACGGTTCCGAGTTCTTGGGAGACTGCCGTGTCCATTCGCTGGATAAGGGCATGATTGCCGAGGTTGGCGAAGGCTGAGGCCGCCAACGCTTCGAGTTCTTCGACCTCGTCGCCCTCGGCGAGCGTGCGCATCACGAATTCGATGCGATCGCTTGAGCCGGAGTTCAGCGAGGCTTCCGCATCTCGTAGCGGCGGCAAGTAGACGTGTCGAATGCGATCACGTGCCGCTGGCTCAGGCTCGAGCGACTTGTTCGCTCCGACGGTCCAAGAGGTGCGGCCTCTTCTATTGCCTGCCACGGGTAGATCGAACCGAAGTTGATGTGAGATCGCCTTGGTACCGATTCCCATGCTCGCAGTAACCATCAGCGCTTGCTCAGCTAGCGACAAGCCTTTGTAGACAGCGCTCAGGGTGAACGAGGACTCGTCGGTGTCAGTGTTCACATCGGCGATCTCGCAATAGCGGGTGCGTCGCCCGTCGGCAGTAGTCGTGATCAGTCTGATTGCGTCGACGACGTTAGATTTTCCTGCGTTGTTCTCGCCGATTAACACGGTCAGGTCATGCTTGAACCACACCGTCGTCGAGTGACACGATCGGAAACCAGAAAAATCAATGTGGGCGAGGTGCACCGGTCAATTAGAGTACGCACCTGTGACATTCTGGTGCTAGACGCTCACGGCTCAGGCGGACCCACTGGTAAGATCAACCCCGCTACTCGCTCGGCAGCATCTGGCTGCAACGGTGCGCGGACGTGTGTGTAAATGTCGGCGGTGATGCGTTCGCTGGCGTGGTTGAGTCGGTCTTGGACGACCTTCATCGGCGCGCTGGCTTCGAGGGTGACAGTGGCCCAGCCGTGGCGGAGTGCGTGGAGGCTGATCGCCGGTAGCGGCTCATCGGGCTTCTCCTGGTTGTAGCGGATCTGAGCGCGCTTGAACTCTCGGCTGAACCGATCGGGGTGCAGGTAGTCGCCTTCGGGCTGGGCGAGGACGAGGTCGCTCAGGTGGTATCCGGGCAGTTGGCAGTCGGGCTCGGGCGAGGCGTTCCTAGTTCTGGAGCAAAACCGGCGACCGTCTCGTCCTTGGCTGATGCCGAGGACTTCCGTACGATCCAACTGAGGTACAACTACCGAAGCGGATCGAGATTGATCGACGCCGCTGAAACAGCGCTGGCGCAGACGCGTAACTACGAACCCGATCCAAGCCGCGTCGATCTCGTGGAGGTGACTATCACGCGCTGCGCAGTGGGACTCGAGGCGCAAGCGGACCTCATCGTGACCGACACAATCCCTGCATTGACCGACAAAGGCATCCCCCTCCACGAGATCGCAATTCTCTATCCAGGGAAGGGGATTCTCCTCGATGCCGTCGCTACAGCTCTGGAGCGGTCGGCCATTCCGTTCCGGCTCGAACGAGAAGGTGCATTTCCATCGCTTCCGATCATCCGGTGGCTCCAACGATGCGCCAGACGTGCCCTCAACCCAAGAGAAGAAGACGCGGAGTCGAGGGCCGGGCTCTACTCAGCTTTGGACGAGGCGGTTGACTCCGACGACCCGCTCGACCCGTGGCTCATCCGTGTAACGGCGGGGTTGGACTTGATAGCGCTGCTGACGAGAGCGGCCCGACCCGATGAGGCCGAGGTGCTAGCGGCTGTGATCACCGATGTTGCAATGGCCGGTGAAGATGCACCGACGGTCTCTGACTTCGCAAGCGGCGCAGCTGTGGATGGGCGTGTCGTTGTGACGACGTACCACTCAAGTAAGGGTCGCCAATTCGATGTGGTTCTTTTCCCCGGCATGCAGAACACGCTTGTTCCGCGAAGCAGATGGAATCCAGGGAGAAGGGCGATGGAAACTGCGAACATGGCCGAGGAACGTCGTCTGTTCTATGTCGCGCTCACGCGCTCTCGACATTCAGCGGTGCTCCACTACTCGAGCTTATTCGCCAACAAGAACGGGTATCCGGTGGACGGTCACTCGATTTTCATTGACGAGATCGCCAATCGTCTCGCCCTCACGCCTTAGCCCTGGGATGCCAGTGGATGCCGAGTATTCGTCAGTGCTGTGATTTCAGCGGTTCTCGGCGACGAGCCAGAGGGCGCTGTTTGCCCGTCTAGGGCTCTGAATGCCGTGAAGAGCTCTGAGGTGTCCGACGGGTGACTGCACTTCACCCTCCTCGACTCCGAGACACGTCGTTGTGATCGTAGAAGAGCTCTCTCGATGCCCTTGCTCACCCATTTCTGGTGGGTATCGCAATGAACACGAGAATTTAGGTGAGAACGACCAGTCGAAGTGAGGTGACCTGATCTTCGCTCTCGGCGGGTCCCCTGGACGTCCAACTCACCGTTCAGCTCACTGGATCCGAAGAGCACGCCGAGCGAAGCATCACCGCACAGCCTGCGATGGCACCAGATGAGCGCGGCCACCCCACCGCCTCGGTTGCCGTCGATGGACGCCACCTGCGCGGTGTCGGTGATGGAGCGACGGTAGTCTCCATCGCGACGGATGCCCTGATGGTTGAGCAGGTCGTGACAGTTCTCAATCCGGTGCTCGATCCGGAGACCTTCGCGTGGATCGATCAGTTCAATGGGCCCTCCACCCGCCCAGGATGGCCGGTGTCCCACTCTGGCCTTTTGCACACATACGGGTACACGCTCAGCACGGCATGGACGCGATACGGGTGGAAGTCCGATCGCTATATCGACGGTACCCTCGTGACGCTCTTCGGAATCGATGTGGATGATTTGACGCCCTGGGCGGCTGCCGGGACCGTACTGTCCAACCTGACTGAGGCCCTTGATGCTCTGATCGCGAGTGACCAGCCCCGTCATCTCATTGAGGAGAGCGGGCGACTTGTCGACCTCAGCGGAGTTTCGGCCGACGGCACGCTCAGAACCAGGGTCTATGAGCCGGCGAGCGCCGATCACTGCCTATCCACATCCGCTCGGTCACTGAATCGTTTTAGGCCGTTCCGGTTGCCGATGGCCGAAGAGTCCGAAGTTTGTGATACCTTGGACGCTATGTCCAATTCCGTATTTATTCAGAGCAAAGGTCGCCGATGACGACCGTCGTCTTCGACTTTGACGGCACAATCGCGTTGGGGTCGGGCCCTGTTGTTGCGTTCGCCAACGCGTTGTCTGAGCAGACAGCCGGACCCGATATCGTCTCCGCTTCGTTGCTCGCGCTTGAAGAGTTCGAGTCGGGGGAATCTGAGGATCGAGATGGATACGCCGCGGTGACGCGAGTTGCCGCCGCTGGCGGTCTGTCACCCATCGACGTCAATGCTGCATATCTTCGATCGCGCCAACACCTCGGCACCAAGCTTTCCCCCATCGAGCTACCGGACGGTCTCGCCTGTTTTCTCGAGCGACTGGCACCCGTCGCCGAAGTTTGGTTGGCCACGAATGCTCCAGCCGTCGGCATCGCTCACGTTCTCGAATCTGGTGGGGTTCACCGTAGCTTCGCCCGCACCCACTTCAACGTGGGCAAACCCGACGGACTGACCCCAATACTTGCCGACGCGTTGTTGAGTGGACCGGTGCTCTCAGTGGGTGACATCTATGACTATGACCTGGCGCCTGCTGCTGCTCTCGGAGCAGAGACAGCCCTCGTAGGCAAGACCTCTTTCCGCGATCCACACAGCGCCACGATGCGGGCGGTGAGGCTCGAAGATCTCTATCTCCAGATACAAACCTGGGCTGTCGACGCGTCTTCAATAGCTGTGCGCCGACCTGAAGTACCGTCACCCACAACAAAGGAAAAATGAAATGCGAAAGAACCTGACCGCAGCGGGGATCGCCGCTGCACTATTCCTCCTACTCGCCGCCTGCGGCAGTAGCGACTCTGAAGCCGATTCATCGGCACTGGAAACAACGGCGGTGACCGAAACGGGCGCTGATTGGCCCAGCGAGATCACCATCTCGCTCGTGCCCTCCATCGAGGGTGAAGATCTCGCACAGGCCCTCGAGCCCCTGACAGCGTACCTCAGTAATGGTCTCGGTATCGAAGTCAACGGCGTGGTTGCAACCGACTACTCGGCTACCGTCGAGGCTCTCGGAGCCAATCAGGCCGACGTGATTATCACCGACGCTGGCTCGCTATATAGCGCGATCGACCGGTACGATGCCGAACTCGTGCTACGTGACATCCGCTTCGGCGCGTCGTCGTACGCTTCGATCGCCATGACCAACAAGCCCGACAAGTACTGCACCGACCAACCCGTGCTCGCCATCTACCCGGCCAGCGGCATCGAACTCTCGTACTGCAACGGAACGGAAGAAGCAGCATCGAATGCCACCGGCATCGGGCCGATCAGCGCTGACTCTATCGGTCTCATCGAA
>CBDEVU010000018.1:0-215857 GCA_965243715.1 Candidatus Aldehydirespiratoraceae bacterium | reverse complement strand
CTCACAGCTGATTTCATCATAATTATTTCTATATAGTTTCCCTGGCTACTAATATTTCTCAAGTCAATACAGTCAATAAGCTTGTTGTGACTCGTTGGTTCGCTAAAACACTTTGTTGTAACCAAGTCAGACTATTATAATGATCCCTAACATCCCATCATATACTATTTATAAACAATTGTAACAAAATACTGACTGCAGAATAATACATTATAAAGAACAAATAACTTTATAAACAGTTAAATGAACTACTGGCATCACTTAGTTGCAAATGCAATACTGATCTTATCAAGTTCACTGACGACGAACATATTTTTGACTAACTTCTTTGTTTCTTCGAGCCTACATAAGTAATCGTAAGCTAAATCTTTCTCACTGTCAGCTAAGCTTCGAATGATCTCTGTCATCACAAACTCGCTGTATCAGGGCTTTCTAGGTCGCTGTGAGCTAGCCCCGGCCGTACCTGCAAAGTATATGATTTGGGCTGGGCATGTAAAGTTGGGAGGTGTGGCCAAGCGTAGGTGTGGCTGAGAACTTGACAGGTATCTCGAAGTAAACAAAGCTTGCAAAGAATGGACTCCAATGATGCACATGTGAGCTGGTGTACATGTGGTTATCTCTTCGGCCGCCTCTTCCAGCAAGGTGGCAGCCTTTTCCAAAATCCGAGCCCGTTGCCCAAACGGCGTAGCACGCCAACTAGCGAATGCATCAACGGCAGCACTCACCGCCTCGTCCACGGTGGCGGCATCGCCCAGCGGATACGAACCAACCGGTTCGTTGGGGCGGGCCGGATTTTCACTAATCCCCGACGGTCCGTCGGCCAGCCAAGAACCGCCGATAAGGTGCGCGCCCAACGGCGCAGATACTGACTTCATACGCGCAGCGTAGTAGCTACTCGACCGTGAACCAACTGGCCCCGAGAACGACCCGCTTGAAGTCGCCCACACCCGCGGCCATCGAATAACGGTGCTCCCACATCGCCACGAGACCCCCGACGAAGTGACACGGATGGACTGGTACGAGTTCCACATCGAGCGCCGCAACCAACTCAGCGCTGATCGTACCGCCACTCTCGCAGTCGCTCGCCAACGCGGCCACTACCTTTCGCTGGACGGCCAACGGGGCCTCGGTCATCACCAGATCGGGCTGGCCCCAACTCTCGAACATGCCAACCGTGTAAGTCCACGGCCGGTCGGACTCGACTTGTTGCAACAAGAATCCGTAGACTTGGATAATGAGATCCGACCGTTGCTCGATCTCTTCGATACTTGAGCCATCGCACAACATGCACATGAGTGCTGCCTTTCGTCGCGCGCCTCGTTGGTGAGGCGGACAAACCAAGACCGGCGCGATGTCGACGGCGAACGATGACCAGTGTGGCGCGCCCCTGTGACAAGGCCAACATTAGGAGCCAAAAGCCCGCTCTAGGTAAAGTCGAAAGTGTTGCCGTAACGGTGTTTGGTGCGACTGACGCACTGCTCGCGCAGGTAATGCAAGAGTTCGATACGCCCGTCGCTGGTCACCGCTGCCTCGATTACCGTGACCCCGATTGCGTTAGCGGCCGCCACGAGTTCGCTCGAACACGTCCCGACTACCCGCATTCTAACCTCACCGTGGAGTTGGGCCATAGTTTCCGCCATGGTTTGCTCGCCAGCGATTGAGCGCTTCACCGTGACCCCAGCACGACTTGCCGCGCACAATACTCGGCGAACATCATCGTCGAGCGCGTCGGCTTCGACTCGTACCACGATCGTGTCAAGGGACCGATAGCGGAAGCTGTTTTCCTCGCAGAACAAATCGCTAGGGTCGTGGTGGAGGGCGAATTCAGATTCCCACGCCGCGGCGTCGCTGGCTGCGGCCTCGTCGAGTGAGCAAGGCACCGTCGGAGTCCAGCGACCGAGTTGGGTCACATAGTTGGGTCCGCCCGCCATGGCGCCGGGTCCGATACTTGATTGTTTCCATCCCCCGAACGGTTGGCGGCCAACAATGGCCCCGGTCGTGGTCCGGTTTACGTAGGCATTGCCGACCTCAACGCGTCCGAGCCAGTGCTCAATCTCGCCGTCGTCGAGGGAATGGATACCGCCCGTGAGGCCGAAGGCGGTTGCGTTCTGGAGTTGCAGCGCCTCGTCGAGGCTCCGGGCTCGCATCACTCCCAGCACAGGTCCAAAGCACTCGGTATGGTGAAACCAACTCCCCGGTTGTACCTCGAGGCGAACGCCTGGACTCCACAGCGAAGCACCGAGGCGTCGCGGTTCGATCAGCCACGATTCGCCGGGGTCGAGGCGCTCTAGGGCGCGGAGAAGTTTCTCTTCGGGAGCGCCGATCAAGGGTCCCATCACCGTGGCAAGGTCACGAGCGGGACCAACGGCGAGGCTCGAGACGGCGTCGGATAGTTGGTTACGAAAGCGCGGCGATTCGTACACGTCGCCGACGCAGATCGCCAGACTAGCGGCGGAGCATTTCTGGCCACTATGGCCAAACGCCGATTGCACGAGGTCCGACACCGCGAGGTCGATATCCGCGTTCGGGGTGATGACGATCGCGTTCTTGCCCGAAGTTTCGGCGAAAATCCGCAGATCGGGCCGCCACGACCGAAACAACTCGGCCGTCTCGTGCGCACCAGTGAGAATCACCGCGTCGACCGCTGGATGGGTGATGAGATGGCGGCCCAGTTCATTGTCGGGGGTTCGTAGCAGCGGTGAGAGGGCGGGCCGACCGGTGGCGGTAGCGACACACTCGGCGATGATTTCGGCACAGCGGGGGACTTGCGGCGCGGGTTTGAGAATCGCCGCATTTCCCGCCGCGAGCGAAGCCAGCACACCACCGGCCGGTATGGCGATGGGAAAGTTCCAGGGCGGAATCACCGCCACCACCCCAAAGGGCTCGAAGCGCGCGAACGGGGAGGTCACCGCGGCCACTCGGGTGGCGTAGTAGCGGGCGAAATCGACGGCCTCGGAGACCTCAACATCGGCTTGGACGAAGGTCTTGTTGCCTTCGGCGACGGCCGCCGCTATGAGGTCACCCCGCCGCCGAGCGAGCTCATCGCCCGCCTCCGCCAAAGCCTCAGCGCGCGCCACGGGGGATCGACTCGCCCACTCCCCTTGGGCCCGCTGCGCCGCCCGCACCGCGTCATCGATTTCTCGGCTATTGGTAACCAACGGCACCGCTGGAACTTGCCGCGGTCGGGCCAAAACCCGCGCCGCCCAGCGACGATTCTCGGCTCGGGCGGGGTCGGTGTCGGGTTGGTTGACAAACCCGCCCGCCTCACCAACCCGAGATGGGGGCAGGGCGCGCCGCGAGCCAACCGAGACGCTGTTTCGAGACGCCACCGCGGCGCGAAACTTCTGCGCCTCACGAGCGAAGGCACCTGGGTCAGAGGCACCTGGGTCAGAGGCACCTGGGTCAGAGGCACCTGGGTCAGAGGCACTGGGGTCAGAGGCGAGGTCAAAAAGGTGGCGAATAAAATTGTCATCCGCGGCGTTCTCTTCGAGGCGACGAAACAGGTAGCTGATGGCCACATCGAAGTTGGCGGCCGCCACCACCGGTGTGTACAGCAACAACCCGTTCGCCGCGTCACGAACCGTTCGGGCATACGTCGGCGCCATTCCTTCGAGCATCTCGAACTCGACCCGCTCAACCACGTTGCGCTCCTCGGCAAGTAGGTAAGCCAAAGCAACATCGAAAAGGTTGTGGCTGGCGATGCCTATCCGAACGGAAGCCAGGTTGGCGTCGGTGAAGGCCCAGTCGATGCAGCGTTTGTAGTTGGCGTCCACTTCCGCCTTGGTGGCGTACGGCGCTTGCTCCCAGCCGTGTAGGGCAGCGTCGACTCGTTCCATGGCCAGGTTGGCGCCCTTCACCAAGCGGATTTTGACCGTCCCGGCCGAGTCGCCGAATCGGCAGCGGCGACGGTCGGCCCATTCCACCAGTTCCTTAAGCGCGTCAAGAGAGTCAGGTAGGTACGCCTGCAAGACGATGCCCGCATCAATCCCGTGCAACTCGGGCTCCGAAAGCAGCGTCGTAAACGCCCGCATGGTCAACTCCAAGTCGTGATACTCCTCCATGTCCAAGTTGATAAACGTCGGCGGACTGGAGGCCGCGGCTCGCTCATACAGCGGACGAAGACGGTCAATAACACGCTGAGTGCTTCCCTCTTCGTCCCAGTAGTTGAGTTGCGCGACGATTGATGAGACCTTCACCGACACGTAGTCGATGTCAACGTGGCCGAGAAGGTCGAGGGCTTCGGCGTGACGGCGATCGGCCTCGTCTTTGCCTAGGACAGCCTCCCCGAGCAGATTGACGTTGGTCGAATATCCCTCGCCTCGACGTGTCGCCAGATGAGCCGCCAGGTTCGCGGGATTGGCGTCGACGAGCAAGTGGCCGACGAGCGTCCGTATCCGACGAATGGCGAGCGGCATCACCACCTTCGGCAGGCGAGGGCCCAACCTCCCCCCTATCCGCAGGAGCATGCGATCAAGCGGGCTAAGAAAGGCTGGCAGGGCGGTTTGGGCCACCAGCGCCTGTAGTTGCTGAGCCCCCACCGAGGGATCGTCGGGGCGAATCACCCGATCTACGAATCGCATGGCGAAAGCGACGCCAGCGGGTTCGACCACCACGCCCGCCAGTCGCTTCGTCGCTCGACGTTCGGTAGCTCTTTCGTTGGCCGCCGCTTGGGTTACCCACGATTCAACGAGTGCTACCGCCGAGTCAGCGAGCGCGGCAAAGGGATCGAGGGTCGTTGCTTCGGGTTCCATAGCACCAGTGTGGGCAACGTCACGGCGTTGGTATAGGCATTTCGCACCGGCGATCATGCGCCGATCAGCCAACTACGGTCAGTCCTCATGGCGTCTAGCCCATTTTCGTGCCAAACCGAACTCGTGAGACTCTTTGACGCGCTGGTGGAGGTCATCTTCTGCGCGAAGAATGACGAAGGCCGTTACGTCGAGGCCAACACCGCGTTCGTTCGCCGTACCGGTCAGACCAGCAAACGCCAAGTCATTGGTTTTCGCGCCACGGACCTTTTCTCCGCGCCGCAGGCGAACCGCTACGAAGCCCAAGACCAGCGGGTTTTCGCCACCGGTCGAGCGCTGCGAGACGAGATGGAACTCATCCGCCGCGTCGATGGCTCATTGGGTTGGTATCTCACCACGAAACTCCCAGTGGCCTCCGCCACGGCGCACCGGATGCCCGTTGGGCTAGTCAGCGTCAGTCGCGACCTTTCCACTCCAAGTGACGACTACGTGGCCGCCCACTCCCTCACGAGAGTCGTTGCCTATGTGCGCGATTATCTCAACGAACCCATCCGGGTGGCCAACCTCGCGGCCGTGGCTCAGTGTTCGACTTCCCAATTGGAACGGCGGATGAGAAATGCCTTCGGGACCTCAGCGGCCAAGTATGTGACCCGGGCCCGAGTTGACCGGGCTAGCGAACTCCTAGCCACCACTGATCTGCCGCTAGCTACCGTGGCGGCCCGAAGCGGATTCTACGATCAAGCGGGTCTGACCCGAGCTTTTGCTCGGTTCAGCGGCGATACTCCAGGTCAGTTCCGAGCACGAAACCAACCCTGAGACTCCCCCGCCGAGTCTTAAATAACTCGATGAGAGGATTTTCGGGGTGACCCACTATCGCTGGCTTTCTCATAACCTGCCGACGGCGTGGGTGTTTGGTGCCCTGTCGGCCTCTCTCGCCGCGGGTTACGGCGTACTTTTCACCCTCGTTGGCGATTACCGCGACGACTACGGCATCAGCGAGACCGCCATCGGCGTCATCATCGGCAGCGGATTTCTGGCCGGTTTTGTATCTCAGATTTTCATTGCGCCGCTCGCCGATCGCGGCCTAGCCCGGCGGTTGATCCTCATCGGGGTGTGCGCCAACATTGCCGGTTTGTTACTTATGGGATTTGGCGATTCGCTCGTCCTGATCCTCTCGGGCCGGATCATTTCCGGGCTCGGCATTGGTACCGCCCTGCCCGCCATCCGGCGGATCGTCATCCTCAGCGACCCCGACAATCTGGGCGAAGGGTTAGGCCGACTGCTCTCCTCTGACGTGTTTGGCTTTGCTCTCGGCCCGGCCATCTCCGCGGTTTTGGCTGAACCATTCGGCCTAGCCGCGCCCTTCGTTGTCGTGAGTGCCCTCACCGCTATCTGTATCCCGTTCGCGTTGAGCGTAGAGGTAGAAGAGAAGGTGGATTTAAGCGGGCAACGACTAGCGCTCGACTTGCTGAAGTCACGCGTAGTGTTGGGGGCGGTCATCCTCGGCGCGGCGGTGTTTATGATGATCGGCGCATTCGACGCGCTATGGGATCTCGTCCACGAAGACCTCGAGACCAGAACTTGGATGGCTAACCTCGGCATTACCTTCTTTGCTATCCCGCTGGTAATCTTGGGTCCCCTTTCCGGACGCCTCGCCCAGCGCCTCGGGCCTTTCCGGATCGGCGGGCCGGGCCTGTTGATCGGTGCCCTTTTTATGTTCCTCTATGGCCAACTACCCTCCGGAACGTGGATCTTCGGCGTGGCCATGATCCACGCACTCTTCGACGGTTTCACCATCTCCTCGTCCGGGGTGGCGGTAGCGATGGCCGTTCCCGAGGAACGCCAAGCAGGCGCGCAAGGCGTGATCGGAGCCGCTCAGGCCCTCACCGCGGGTATTACCGCGATTATTATCGGCGGGGTTTACGAGGTGGAGGGCCGAGCGGCGGCCTACACCACCGCGGCGGTCGGGATGGTAGTACTCATCAGCGTTGCGATGTGGCTCGCCCGCGACTACTGGTTACACGGCAACCGCACACGCGTGATTGAATCCAACTAACCCAAGGAGCAGATATGAAGGTAGATGGCGGACTCGGACTTTCACCCAACATCGAAACAATCGTCGCCCACGCCCAAGCCCAAGAGGCAGCGGGCTACGACGGTGTCTGGACGGCGGAAACTAGCCATGATCCGTTCCTGCCATTAGTCCTCGCCGCGGAGCACACCAAGACCCTCGAACTCGGCACGTCCATCGCCGTGGCGTTCGCCCGAAATCCGATGCTCTTGGCCAACCTGGGCTGGGATCTACAGGCGCTAAGTAAGGGACGCTTCAACCTCGGCCTTGGTACTCAGATCCGGCCCCACATCACCAAGCGGTTTTCCATGCAGTGGAGCAAACCGGCCGCCCGTGCCAAGGAGATGATCTCCGCCATTCGCGCCATTTGGGCCACCTGGCTCACGGGTGAACCCCTTCAATTCCGCGGCGATTTCTACACCCACACGCTAATGACCCCGTTCTTCACGCCGAACAAGACCGACCTCGGGGATTTCGGGGTTCCCAAGATCTGGCTCGCCGGGGTCGGCGAACTAATGACCCGAACCGCGGGTGAGGTCTGCGACGGCTTCATCTGTCACGGCTTTACGACGGAAAAGTACCTGCGAGAGGTCACCCTCCCGAACCTCGCCGAGGGTCGCGAACGGGCGGGCAAGACCATGGCTGACTTCATGATCTCCGGTCCCTTCTTTGTCGTGACCGGCCACACCGACGAAGAAAGGCAGCGCGCCGAGGACGCGACCCGTCAACAGATCGCCTTCTACGGCTCAACCCCGGCCTACGCGAAAGTGTTCGACCGCCACGGCTGGACCGGACTACAACCCCAACTCAATAAGCTCTCGAAATCGGGGGATTGGGTCGGCATGGGCCAACTCATCGACGACGAAATCCTCAACACCTTTGCCGTGGTGGCCGAACCCGACGGCGTCGCGGCCGGACTCACCGCTCGCTACGGCGACATCGTTGATCGCCTCAGCTTCTATGCTCCGGGGCAGTCAGAGATTTCCCAATGGCGTTCGGTAATGGACTCCCTGAAGGCAAAATAGCCCTCAACTCGGACCGCTTTCGTCGTCCACCAACCGATAAAACGCCGCCGCGTTGTCGGCGAACAGCGCAAGTTGTTGATCCGGAGTTAGACCCGCATTAGCGGCAATGGCAATGTACGCGTCGTATAGGGCTTCGTAGGACACCGAAACCTTATCCATCGGGAAGTTGCTCGCAAACAGGCACCGCTCTGGCCCAAATGTTTCGATAGCGAACATGATGGGCCCGCCGATGGCGTCTACTAGCTCTTGATGGCTGACCGGCTTTTCTCGATGCTCAAAGCCGAACCCACAAGCAGGCATCAGCAAGCCGCTGAGCTTGGCGTGTACTTGGGAGTGGGCGGCTACCGCTTGGAGTCCCTCACGCCACTGCGCCTTGATGGAATCGCGTTCGGCCTGCGTATTGCCAACCCCAGCATAAGGTCCCGCTAAACCGACCGGGGTGGCCAAGTGATCCAGCATTACCCGAGTGAAAGGAGCAGCCGCCAACAGTTCATCCAATTCGCCTAGTTGGTTCGAGTAGCACCACGCTTCGAACGAAAGTTGCCGCTCGGCGAGCGACGCGAATCCCGCCACAAAATCGTCGGTGCCCATGAGCCCCGGGGTCTCCCACGTGTAAACCCCAGGCGCCGGGTGAGCACTCAGGGATTGGCGAATGCCGCGTAAGCGACCGCTGGCCAGTGAGTGGGCATCAAGGACCGCTTCGAGGTCAGCGGAGTTGGCGAGATTGGCCCGACCAATGATCGCCAGCGGGGGCGGGTCGAGTTGGTCAAGCCACAGAGTCTCCCCTGCGACCGCGACTCGGCCCCGTCCGTGCCAGCCCGCTTCAACGTGGACGATCCCGCGAACGTCGTGATGACCGGTGGAGGCCAAAAAGGTAGCGGGCAGGTGAGCATTGAGCACGTGATCGGGCGGGCCCACGAAATCGACCAATGGCGTGGGAGTGGCCCGGCGAACCATCCGCTCGAGCAATTTGGGCCAGCGGCCAAAGAGTTTAACGAGGGGCGTGACCTGATGCGGTGTCGTCCCGGGATCCCAGTAATGAACGTGTGGATCGATGATCGCGGGGCCAGCCATAGTGCTTTACGCTAGACGCCGAAGGAGTGGCGCGGCAATCGTGGTTCAGTTCAGCCCTCATTCACGAGAGGGACGACCTGTTCGGCGAAGGCGGCCAAGTTGTCTTCGTATTCGGCCCTGTCACGGGCGCGGAACTTGAGGTGCATCACGTTGGCGCCCAACTCACGGGCGGTTCGGATATCGGCCGCCAATCCGACAATCCCACCTTGGAGCCAGTGCAGGCCGATGCCGTCGGGCGGATCACCGAGGAGGTAACCCCACGGGGGCATATACCCAATGTCGAGCGCCGGGGCGACTCGACCCGCACCCACCGCCGCCTCCGCCATGATCGAGATTGCTTGCGGGTACTGCTCCTTGGGGAGGCCCATGGGAATGTAACCGTCACCCACTCGACCCGTTCGACGCCACGCCGCCTTACCCGCACCTCCCACCCAAATCGGCAGATCGCGAACCGGTGGCGGCGCGACCCCTACGTCGGCGTAGGAAAAGAAATCACCGTGATGCGACACGTAGGGGTCACTGAAAGCCCCTCGCACCGCGGCAAGGGTTTCGTCGAGTCGTTTCCCCCGAGTAGCAAAGTCAATCCCTAGAGCGTCGAACTCGGCCTCCACGTGACCCGCGCCGACTCCGAGAATGGCTCGCCCGCCCGAAAGATGATCGAGCGTGCCAAACGCTTTCGCCGTTTGCAGTGGATGTCGATAGCTGGCAATCCACACTGACGACAACAGGTGCGTCTTAGTGGTGTGAGCGGCGAGGTAGGCCAGCGTGGCGACCGTGTCGTACCATGTTGTGGTCATCTTCGCCGCGTAGTCATTGTTCGGGATCGCCACGTGGTCGCACACACCGATGAAGTCGTATCCCAATTGGTCGCAGCGTTGAGCTATTGAGACCAGATCATCGACCGTGGCCTTATCTTCCCAAGGGTCGACCAGCGTTCGAGAAAGGGTCTGGACAGGGAGTTGGACCCCAAAGGCCCAACCTCCTTTAGCGGTAATAGCGGCCATAAGTTACCTACCGGACATGATCGAGGGGCAAAGCGGTGGTGTGCTTCATGACTTCCATCACAAAAACACTGCGAACGTCGTATAGATCTACCTTAGTAATGAGTCGCTTGTAGAAGTCGTCGTAAGCCTCGATCGAAGGAACAACTACCTTGAGCGTGTAGTCGATCTCCCCACTGGTGCGGTAGGCCTCAACAATCTCGGGCAACTGCACAACACCGGCGGAAAACGAGTTGAGCCACGACGCGCTATGGTCGTTGGTGCGGATATGGACCAAAACCGTGACATCAAGGCCGACCCGGCGCGGGTCTACGAGCGCGACTCGGCCAGTAATGATCCCTTCGTCCTCTAGGATTCGCACCCGCCGCCAACACGGCGTGGCCGTCAATCCCACATGGTCGGCTAGTTCGCGGGCCGTCAAGCTGGCGTCCTCTTGGAGCAAACGCACAATTTCCCGATCAACTTCATCCACAATAGAAATATAGTGGCCAATATCAGAGAATACTAGGTTTTCATACTAGTTTTTTGCCCCTAATAGCTAATATTTACCCGGTTCTTCTAGCCCATTTCCCGTAAGATCGTCACTATGAAGTTGACCAAGATCTTTACCGAACATCCGCACTTGGCTGGCGAGACCTACTTCGAACACATGCGGGTCGCGCTCGCCTTTGCACGCCAGACCTTCGGCGCGTCGATGGCGTCGCTCATCCACGCCTTCTTGCCCAACCTCCACCCCACCACGGCCAGCGACCGCATCCGTTGCCTAGGAAAATGCCTTGAGTTAGGCAACCGCGACGCGATCACTTTGGTGAAGGCCGTCGTCGATACCGAACCCGCAGGCTAACTCGGTCTTGCACGCGGCCCTCGCAAGGGGCGACAGTTATAGACGTGAGCAGCAGATCCAAACACCACATCGTTATTAGTGCAGATGCCCACTGCGGCGCCGACGGACGCGCCTACAAGCAATACCTTGAGTCCAAATACCACCAAGACTTCGATCGCTGGGCCGACGAACTTGAAGCCGGAGTGGCCCGCCAAAAAGAAATGTTCAAAGACATGGCACGGTCGCCGCTCGAGGTGGGAGTCGACGGTGACCCCGACGAGTTCGGCGACCGCAACTGGTCGAGTCCGCGTCGACTCCGAGAACAACAAGAGGACGGCATTATTGCCACCGTGTTGTTCCCCAACACCCAACCGCCATTCGCCCCGCCGTCGGCCAGTTCGTTTGAAACCCCCGCCTACACCGACAACTTTGAGCATCGCTGGGCTGGCCTCAGGGCCCACAATCGCTGGCTGGCCGACTTCGTGGCCCAAGCCCCAGAGCGCCGAGCCGGAATCTTCCAAATCTTCCTCGGCGATGTCGAAGGGTCGGTCAAAGAAATCGAATGGGCGGCGGCACACGGTCTCCGCGGTGGGGTTCTCGTACCGGGGGCGCCCCCTGACTCTCCTTTCGAACCGCTCTACAGCGCGCAATACGAGCCGATCTGGGCCGCCGCGGCTGACCACGGCCTACCGCTCAACCACCACGCGGGCGGGGCGGCCCCGAACTTCGGCAACCACTTCCCGTCGTCGCTCGCCATGTTCATGTTGGAGGTCACCTGGTGGACGCAGCGTGCCCTATGGCACCTCATGTTCTCCGGCGTCTTTGAGCGCTATCCCAACCTCAACTATGTGGTCACCGAAACCGGCACGGCGTGGGTTCCAGACACGCTGGACCGACTCGACAGTTTCTATCACCGGATGAAGTACTCGACCTATGGTTCTGAATCGATCTTCGGGGGCCAGGCCGTGTCGAGCATGTCGCTCAAGCCCCGCGAGTATTTCGATCGCCAGTGCTACATCGGCGCATCTTTTCTGCGCCCCTCCGAGACCGAGATCGCCCGCCGGGTTGGCCTCGATCGCATCATGTGGGGTTCGGACTATCCCCACATCGAAGGTTCGCATCCGCACACCCGCGAGCATCTACGCCTTACGTTCTCGCGTTTCACCGAGGCCGAGACCACCAAGTTGCTCACCACTAACGTGGCCAAGGTGTACAACTTTGACCTTGAAGCCCTGCGCCCGCTGGCCGAGCAATACTGCCCAACCAAAGCCGAGGTGGCGACACCAATCGACTACGGGGAGATTCCGGAGCGGGCCAAGGGTTGTCCGGGAATGAACCCACTGAACCAGGCCGCGGGCGTTGCGTGAGCAGCGATCTCGCCCCGATCGACATTTCCGCATCGGTCGCCGTGGTTACCGGCGGTGCCAACGGCATCGGCAAAGGAATCGTCAAGGCGCTCATTAGTCGGGGGGCGAGGGTAGTCATCGCCGACATCGAGGCTGATGTCATCGAAGCCACGGTGGCGGAGTTATGCGAAGTTGGGCCGGTCAGCGGCTTTTGTACCGACATCACCAAAGAAGACAACGTCCGGGCCCTCGCCGACCACGTCTACAACACCCACGGTCGTTGCAACCTGTTGTTCAACAACGCGGGTGTCACGTCGGGCGGTGGCGGGAAACCCTGGCAGCAAGAACCCAACGACTGGCGCTGGTGCTTCGGGGTCAACGTTTTCGGCACCGCGATCTGCGTGTCGGAGTTCGTGCCCCGCATGATCGCGGCCGGCGAACCCGGTCAGGTAATCAACACTTCGTCGAGCGACGGGGGGTTCGCTCCCGTGCCAACCGCGTCGGTGTACGCCGCGTCGAAAGCGGCGGTGAGTTGTTTCACTGAGGCTCTGCACCACAATCTCGAAAGCGAAGGCACACAAGTGCGGGCGTCGGTGTTTTATCCCTCTGGCGGTCTCATGCGCACCGGCTTGTTCACCGCCAGCCGTAACCGACCCAGTGAACTTCAACGCGTTGGCGCGGGGACGAACCGCCAGTCTCTGACCTTCGACGAGTTAAAAGCTCGGTTCGAAAAGGCGGGCCACGACGTGAGGGTCGCCGACCTTGACGAGCTAGGCCGGTTCGTGGCTGACTGTGTCGAACAGCGCCGCTACATCATTGCTCGCCAACTCGACAACACGATCGATCTGCTGCATCGTCGCGCCGACGCTATCGCCCGCTTCGAGGTGCCGCCGCACCACGAGATACCGCTTTAGCTGTATGTGGACCAAGGGATGAGAAGGCGGCACCGAGGCTTAGCCGGCGTCGTCGGTTGCCGTATCCGGCGCTGAAGCGAAGGGGTGATTGCCTTGGTTACGAACCCATACGGTTTGCTGAGGGAACGGAATCTCGATCCCCGCCGCGTCTAGCGCTTCTTTGAGCCTCAGGCGAAGTTCCCGTTCGACGGACCACTGCATCGACGGTTCGGTCTTGACCACCAGACGAATGGAGACCCCCGAAGCCCCCAGATTCTGGATGCCCCACACCTCGGGTCGCTCCATGAGTTCATCGCCGCCCCACTCAGGATCCTCCCAGAACCCATCGGCAACTCGTTGGATGACCTCCTGGGCAAACCGCAAGTCAACGTCGTAAGCCACCTCGACATCGATTAAGGCCCGCGACCACAGTTGACTGTAGTTGCCGACGCGACTGATCTCGCCGTTGGGAACGTGCCACACCGTTCCGTACACATCGCGGATGGTGGTCGAACGGAGCGAAACCTCCTCAACCGTTCCAGTGGCTGAGCCGATATCGATCACGTCGCCGACGCCGTACTGGTCCTCGATCAGCATGAACAAGCCCGACAAGAAATCCTTCACGATGGACTGCGCGCCAAAGCCGAGGGCCAGTCCACCAATGCCCGCGCCCGCGATGAGGGGGGCGAGGTCGATATCGAGTTGGCCCAAGATCATCAACGCGGCCACGATCCACACCGCGGCAACCACGATGCTTTTGAGGACCAAGCCAATAGTCTCCCCTCTGGCCGCGGCTCGCTTGGATTCTTTTTCGTGCATGATGAGCTTGCCTGGGCCCCGCTCGCGCAGCGCTTGAAAGCGTGCGTCGCGAGGCGCGGCGGCAATCGTATTAACGAACCGGCCCACGGCTCGTTGTAGGAACCTCGAAGCGAACCAGGCCAACACGATAATCAAACCGACTCGGATCGGCCGATCAAGTAACCATTGCGATGCCGCGGCCAAGAACTCTCTCTCGGTCCATTCATAGATCTGCTCGCAGATATATGAACGATTGGTCTGACCGCAGGCGTTGCTCAGGCCAGGGGCGTCTTGAAACAGAAGCGACATCATGGGCCGACGCTACGCCTGCGTCGAGGGTTGCCGGTGGACCTTTGCCCGCGCCTTGGCCATAGTTGCTGTAGATTGGGCGGACATGGACCAGTTTCGACTCGGTAATGGCGCCGGTTGAGATCCTTGCGGGGACTGTCGCCCTCGCCCTTATCCTCAGTGGCTGCGCAAGCTCGAAGAACGAAACTGTCGTACTCGCGGCGGCTTCTCTCGCCCCTGTACTACCCGAACTTCAACTCCTAGCTGAGCCCCCTCGAGTGGAGGTTGAGACCGTGATCGCCGGTTCGCCGTCCCTCGTTACCCAACTCGAAAACGGTATCCCCGCCGATGTCATACTCACCGCCAACTTAGCGACCATGGACCGAGCAGTGGCCAGCGGTCGGACTACCGGAGAACCGGTTAAGTTCGCGGCCAACGAACTCGTTTTGGCCGTCGCACCTGACAACCCCGCCCAGATCACCACGATTACCGATATTGCCAAACCCGCCGTCGTGTTGGGCTGGTGTGCGCCAGCCGTCCCCTGTGGCGTGCTGGCCGGAAAGGTCCTAGCCGCGCTCGATCTCCAGATCGACGCGGCGACCGAAGAGTCCAACGTGAGTGCGCTGGCAACCAAGGTGACCTTAGGCGAACTCGATGCCGCGTTCATCTACGCGACTGATGCCCAAGCGCGCCACCTCGAGGTGGTGGAGATCGGCTTAGCTAGCGAGGTCGCAACCGGTTACTACGCGGTGGCGATCGACAACTCTGCCAATGGTCAGCGAGTTGTCGACACGCTCGGCACCGCGGCGGCCCGAGCCATCCTCTACGCCGCGGGGTTCTCTGCGCCGTGAGTGCCCCGCCGATCCGAACACCACGCAGCCTGCTGATCCCCGCCGTCTTCACTGTCGTCATGTTGGTTTTGCCTCTAGTGGGTCTGCTTCAACGAGCTCCGTGGTCAACTCTCGTCAGTCGTCTCACCACCGGCGTCGTTGGTGATGCGGTCGCGGTCTCGCTCATCGTTAGCCTGAGCGCGGCCACCTTGGCGCTCATCCTCGGCCTTCCCCTCGCCTGGGCTCTCGCACGCGATCGGGTACCGGCCGCCCGCTTCGTGCGCGCCGCGGTAATGCTTCCGATGGTCTTACCACCCGTCGTTGCAGGCACCGCCTTGTTGTTCGCCCTGGGCCGTCAGGGGCTAGCCGGGCAATGGCTCGCCCGCTGGTTTGGAATCACCTTGCCGTTCACGACGCTAGGAGCGATCGTCGCCGCCACGTTCGTGGCCCTGCCCTTTTTCGTAACGAGTGTGGAGGCAGCGTTTCGCGAGGCCGGAACATCGCTGGAAGAAGCGGCCGCGGTACACGGAACCGGTCCTTTGCGCTCTGTCCTTACCGTGAGTGTGCCCGCGGCGCGGGGGCCCATTCTGGCCGGAACCGCTCTCGCCTGGGCTCGGGCGCTAGGCGAGTTCGGAGCAACGATTACCTTCGCCGGGAGTTTCGGCGGCCGCACCCGGACCCTCCCACTGCAAACCTTTCTCGCCTTAGAGTCTGATCCGGCGACCGCTATATCGATCAGCGTGTTGCTCCTCACGATCAGTCTGGCTGTGCTGGTGGCCATGCGCGGGCGGTGGATTTCACCGTGAGCATCGTCGTCCACGGCCACTTGACCCGAGGCGAATTCTCGCTCAACCTCGACGTCGACCTCCCCACAGGACTCACGGTAATCACTGGGTCCAACGGCAGCGGCAAGACCACATTCTTGCGACTAATCGCGGGACTCGCGGCGCTGGATTCGGGCGATTTGCTTCTCAACGGCAGCCTCGTCGATCGTGAGGGCCAGGCTCGGTTTTTTGTTCCCCCGACCCACCGCGATGTCGCCCTAGTCTTTCAGGATCATCGTCTGTTTCCCCATCTCACGGTGCTCGACAATGTTGCCTTTGTTCACCGAACGGCGGGGCGCTCTCGCCGTGTGGCGCGGGATTTGGCCAGTGCAGAACTCGCCCGCTTTGGCCTTACCCCGCTGGCAAACCAGCGACCCAAGGCGCTGTCGGGCGGACAGCGGCAACGCACCGCTTTCGCTCGCAGCGTGGCGCGCGCCCCCGCCGTGCTATTACTCGACGAACCCCTCGCTTCGATCGACCCCGAGGGGCAAACCGTGATCCGACGCCTAATCGTCGAGGGCGAACTGGCCACCACCGTCCTCTGGGTGACCCACGATCCCGCCGACGCCGAAGGTGCGTCCAGTCGTTTATCGTTCGCGGCCGGACACGGGCGCCATAGCTATCCCGGTTGAAGGGGTCGTAATCCCGAGCGCGTCGCGAATAAACGCCAGTTGCACCAACAACAGATTCTCGGCCACTTCCGCTTGGGGCGTCATGTGGGTAACCCCCGACAAGGGCAACACCGTATGAGCCTTCCCCGCCTCCATGAGCGCTCGGCTAAGTTGCAGGGTGTGGGCGGCCACGACGTTGTCGTCGGCTAGCCCGTGGATCAGCATCAGCGGCGGCAGTACTCGATCGCCCATCGTTGCCGGTTCAGCGCACAGGTCGTTGCGGTCGTAAGCCGCCGGGTCTTCGTCGGGGTGGCCTAGGTAGCGCTCCGTGTAGTGAGTGTCGTAGAGCCGCCAGTTCGTGACGGGCGCCCCGGCAACCGCGGCGTGAAAGATATCGGGTCGCCGCAACACCGCGAGGGCGGCGAGGTAACCGCCAAAGGACCAGCCTCGAATCGCCACTCGGGACAGATCCAAGGTTGGTTCGATCTCGGCCAGCGCGTGGAGGCCAGCGATTTGATCATCGAGTGCTATGCCCGCGAAATCACCTCGAACCTCGCGTTCAAAAGCCGGTCCGCGTCCGGGAGTGCCGCGCCCGTCGATGACAACGACCGCGAAACCCTGATCGGCGAACCACTGCGACGTGTAGTACAAACCCGCCGCCGCCTGCACCCGTTGGGCGTGCGGTCCACCGTAGGGATCGAGCAGGACCGGCCGCGGCGATCCGTCGTGATCAACTGCTTGAACCAGCGCCGCGGCCAAGCGACGCTCACCGACGCGGTGGATACGAACGTTGAGTCCCAGCGCGGGCCGTTCGGCGAGGTCGGTTACCTCGATCACCCTATCTCGAGTCTGAATTGATGTTTCGTCACTACCTGGATCAAGCGATCGACGAACCACGACCCGAGTAGGGCCGCCGCTTACGGCGCCGTGCAGACCCTCGCCCGATGAGCAAACCCGGGTAACCCCCGACCAGGAAACCTCGACCAAATCGGTGGTAGTAGGGTCACGAGAGGCCACAACGACAACGCCGCTGGCGTCGGCCGCCACTAGCCGCCGGACCTGCCACTCGCTCCCGGTGAGCGACACCCCGTCGACGCAAACCCGACGGGCCACACCGCGATCTTCGACAGTGACGAGACGCTCCCCGACCAGCCGGGGCACGCCCGGAATCAGTTCGACCCAGTGCTCATCGGTGATGCGGTAGCGCTCCGACACCGCGCCGCTGAAAGGGTCAACGTTTAGCACCGCGAGCGTTCGCTGATCGCGGCTTTGCCCGGTAAGAATCAACCCATCGGCGGTCCAACTCACGCCCGCTAGGTACTCCCACCCGCCAACGTTCCAAGCCACCGGGGTCACCGCTCCATCGAGCGCGACCAGAGCCAGGTCGACTTTGGCGTTGGGGCGGCCCGCCGCCGGATAACGCACCGCCGTCGGTTTCCTCCATGGCTCCACCGGCGCGGCGATCCACCACTCGTCGATCGGCTCAACATCGACTCGCTCAACTAACAACCCGGCCCCATCGGGGGACCACCAAAAACCTCGGGTTCTTCCCATCTCCTCGCACGCGACGAACTCCGCCGATCCCCAGGAAACGGTCGGAGATTCGTCCCCTATCAACTCACGGTCTATCCCCTGACCGGTGATGCGGAGGGAATCGTTGGCCACGTAAGCCACGAGCGACCCGTCGGGCGAGAGGCGGGGGTCAAAGGCACCGGTTTGCGTCTCCAACCGTTCCACAGCCCCGCTCAGCAAGTCGACCCGTCCGATTTGTCCGCCCACAGCGAAGCACGCGGTTAACAAGTCGGCGTCGGCGTCAAAAACCACGATGCCCTCCCCCGACTCGCGCGCCCGCTCGCGCCGGGCCCGTTCCTCGGCTGGTTGGGCCCGCTCGTTAGCCCCGAACAAGCCAGGGTCCGCCATGACCCGCTCGTCCCCGGTGGCAGTGTCGATGAGCCACAAACAATTGACGGGATCCTCGGGGCCGTTCGAGCGCAGGAAGGCGACGCGCTTTCCGTCGCGGCTGACCCGGAAATCTCGCGCCGAGCCGAGTGAGAAGCGGCGGGTTACCGCATTGCGCCGAGGAAACGAATCGTCGTGGCTGACAGGACCTTGGTGCGCGGCGACCCTCACCAAGCGAACACTAAGCGATGGCGACTCTAAGCAGTAACGCCACTAGCGTCAGACCGATGGACCGGCAACTTTAACTAGAGGCTATGACTATCGACGGGGCCGAGAACGAATCAATCTTCAGCCCTGAGCGCCGAGCGTTGAGCCTCGCCATCCTCTCAACGATAGCCATCATTGCCTACAATAATCTGGCGATCTCGGCTGCCCTCCCGGAGGTGGGAAACGACCTCGGTGACGTGGCCTTGTTGCCCTGGACCATCTCCGTCGAATTGCTGACCTCTGGGGTGGCGATACTCGCCGCGGGCCCCTTAATCGACTCCCTAGGCGTTCGTCGGTTATTCCGGGTGTCCGTCATCGGCTTCATCATGACCTCGAGCCTGTGTGCGACGGCACCGTCGATGGCCTGGCTCATCGCGGGCCGAGCCGCCCAGGGCGTGACCGCGGGGGCACTGCTCACCTGTGGCATGTCGGCGGTCGGGATCTCCTACGAACGTAGTGTCCGCACTCGCGTGTTCGCCGCTAACTCCACCGTCTGGGGTCTAACCAGCGTCGCCGGACCGTCGATAGCCGCAGTGATGGTATCCGTCGCCAGTTGGCGAGGGGTTTTCGTGTTCAACATTCCGGTCGCCGCCGTGGCGGCTGTCTTGGCCTGGCGGGTGATGCCCGACCGCCCCGTCGGTGCCGTTGGTTCACGAGTCGACTGGCGGGGACTAATCCTCGTTGCGGCCATCAGCGGTGCGGGGCTCATCGTAGTCCGAGGCACCCCGCAGGCGGTGGGCTTCGGGATCGTAGTTACCTCACTGGGGGCCGTCCTCTACCGTTACCATGCCGCCCGCCACCCCACCCCCGTGGTTCGCCCCCGTCACCTAGTCGAGGGGCGGTATCGCACGGTCCACGCCACATCCTTTTTGGCCCTCACCGCCGGATTGGGCGCCCACACCTTCTTGCCCGTGTATCTCACCGGCGGCCGCGGGGTCGGGTCCACCGCGGCAGCATTTTCGATCGTCTATCTGTCGGTCGGTTGGTCCGTGGGCGCCTTCACAGCCAGTCGCCTGCAACGCCATTTCGCACCCGAATCAATCATCTTGGGGGGTGTTTCGTGGATGGTACCGATGTTTGCCGTCTGCACCGCGGCAATAATCTGGGAGACCCCACTCTCGACGCTGTACGCCGCTTTGCTGGGGACCGGACTCGGCATTGGAACGGTGTCAACGACAGGCAACAATCTGCTGCAGCACCGAGCCCCGCTCGCCGAGATGGGCCGACTCAACGCAGCTCATCAGTTCACGCGCATAATGGGTATTACCTACGGCGTCGGTGTTGCGGGCGCGATCATCTTGACCACCGTCGATCGACGCACGGGCAACGTCGAGGCGGTACGTGAACTGCTCGGCGGCGACTCCGACATCGTCAACGAGGAGGTAGCTAAAGCCCTTACCGAGGGCTACAGCTTGGCCTTCTTCGCCGCGACCATAGTGGCCGCTTTGGCGATCCCCGCCGCGCTACACCTCGTGCGCACCGCCCAGGAACAAGTAGTCTCGGGACCGTGAAAGCACTACGGTTCTCCCGCCACGAAGGCCGCTACGCCGCGGCCATGCTCGTATCCAAGTTTGTGGCTGGGGCGGGAGCGGCGGTCGGCCCGTTGTCGCTGATCAACGACGACGGCCCGGAGCTTCCCACCTCTGACTGGATTCGGGTCTGGCCTCGACTCGCTGGTATTTGCGGATCCGATCTCGCCACTATCGATGGTCAAACATCCCGCTATTTCGAGGACTTCGTATCATTTCCGTTCATACCCGGCCACGAAGTGGTGGCCGACACCGAAGACGGTCGACGCGTCGTCCTAGAACCGGTTCTCGGTCACGCCTCTCGCGGCTTTGAGTTGCCCTTCGAGGGAGCTACGCCCGCCGACGGCAACGACTACCGGCACCTCACCTGCGGCCATCTCACACCGGGCTTGCAAACCGGATTCTGCGAAAGCACCGGCGGGGGCTGGTCCACCGAGTTTGTAGCCCATCCGAGCCAGCTTCACGAAGTGCCCGACTGGATGAGCGACGAACTAGCGGTCACTATCGAGCCGGTCGCGGGCGGGATCCACGCCGCTCTTCGAGCCGAAGGATCCGACGGCGACACGGTGGCCGTTATCGGGGCCGGAACGATGGGCCTAGTCACCGTTGCCGCGCTGCGCCACTTCACCAATCCTGGTTCGATCATGATCGGGGCCAAGTATCCGATTCAACGAGAACTGGCCGCTGATTTCGGAGCCGATGTCGTCTGCGCACCGAACGAACTCGCCCGGGCCGTGCGTTCGGCTACGGGTAGCTTTATGATCGGCAACCATCTCTCGGGCGGGGCCGACGTGGTGATCGATGCGGTCGGATCGTCGGACTCCATTGCCGCGGCCATCGAGATGTGCCGGCCGAGAGGTCGCGTGGTGCTGCTCGGGATGCCCGGCGTGGTCGAGGTCGATCTCAGCCCCTTGTGGCACCGCGAGACCGAACTCGTAGGTACCTACACCTACCGCACCGAGACGCGGCCCGACGGGCGTCAAGCCAACAGCTTTGCCTTGGCTATGGAACTGGCGGGCAAGGTTCCGTTCGATCGTCTGGTATCGGCTCAGTATCCGCTCGCCCGCTACGTGGCGGCGTTGACCCACGCAGGGGCGGCCGGGAGCCGCGGTGCCGTGAAGGTGGTATTTGACATGCGTAAAGAACGACATCGCGGCCTTCCTCGGGATTGATTCGCCCGCCACCGCGCGACTTTGCTGCTGACCGGCCACACTGTCACCATGCCCGAGACTCAACCCGCCCCGGCGCTCGACAAAGAGACGACCGCCGCCCTCACCCTCTTCAACGAGTACCTCGACGCCGATCGCGAACGTACCCTTCGCGAAAAGCGCCTCAAAAAAGCCGAAAAGGCCAAAAACGACGCCGCGGCCGAGGTGAAGCGCGTCACCAAGCAAGGTTCGGTCGAGAAGACAACCGCGGCCGAGGCAAACTACCGCAAAGCGGCAGAAACGTGGCGCAACCTCCGCGACGGTGTAGAACCCAACCCGACTCCCGACGACAGTGCTCCTAACGACAGTGCCTCCGACGACAGTGAACCATCGGAGCAAGAACTCTCAGAGTAATCACTCACATCTAAATTTGGGCGGAACTGGAATTATTGACCGAACGCACCGTTGCCTTAGGCTAGGGCGTCAAACAGCATCGCAAAGAAATGGTCGCTTGGGTAGTGGGTGACGATGTCGACGTTGGGTTCGCCGCCGACATAGCCGAGGCGGTCAATTTCCATCACGCCGCGCTGTCCGCCATTACCCGACAAGACATTCACATGCAGGCGGCTGATCGTGGCGACCGATGGATCGATGGCGTGGGCCATGGCAATCGGATCTGGCAGATCATCGCCAAGGAGTCCCTTGTCGAGGCAGTAGCGGCGCACCACTTGGGCAACGCTCACCGCGAAAACGGAGAGGTCGGTGCCCATCGCCTGCAACGCCTCGTGTAGTTCGGGGCTGACGATCGCCGAGCTGATCGATATATCCCAGCCCACGAACTCGAGGGGCATCCCTGAGGCGGTAACTATCGCGGCTGCTTCAGGGTCGGCCCAAAAGTTGAACTCGGCCAGCGCGCTGACGTTGCCGGGACCTTGGACACCGGTACCGCCCATGATGACGACCCGGTGAACGGCCGCCGCAATTTCGGGCGCTCGCAAAAGCGCGGCCGCGATATTAGAAAGTGGGCCGAGGCAAACCAGCGTGATTTCACCGGGGGAGCCGAGAATCGTGTCGACGATGACATCGACGCCGCGTCCCTCGGCCGGGGTTCGGCCAGAGAGGGGCAGCCCACAGTCGCCCATGCCGTCTGCTCCATGGACATTCTGCGACGTTTCCAGGGTGCGCATGAGTGGCTGCGAACGTCCGGGGTAGACGGGAACGGCCTTACCGCAGACTTCGACGGTGTAGAGAGCGTTTTGCACAGCCTGGTCAAGCCCAACGTTGCCCGCCACGACAGTCAGTGCAACAACCTCCACATCGGGTTGTTGCAGGGCCATCACTATGGCGACGGCATCGTCGCTCGCGGTGTCGGTGTCAATGAGGAAACGGCGCATAAGCGAACCCTAGCAAAGCAGGCCGGTAGCCTGATGACTTATGACTGACGCCGCCCCCGGGGATCCCACCCCGCTGTATCCCCCGGTCGAGAGTCCCAATCTACCGGCTATCGAGCGGCGAATTCTCCGTCGCTGGGACGCGGCGGGGTCGTTCGAAAAAAGTGTCGAACAGCGCCCGGTTGAAAATGAGTACGTCTTCTACGACGGTCCCCCGTTCGCCAACGGCCTCCCCCACCACGGCCATCTCCTCACCGGCTACGTGAAAGACGTCGTTCCCCGGTATCAGACGATGAAAGGCAAACGGGTCGAACGTCGTTTCGGCTGGGACTGCCACGGTCTGCCTGCCGAGATGGAAGCGGAAAAAGAACTGCCGGTAAGTGGTCGGGCGTCGATCATCGACTACGGGATCGAACGCTTCAACGAGTACTGCCGCACGTCGGTGCTCAAGTACACCAAGGAGTGGGAGAAGGCGGTCACCCGTCAGGCTCGCTGGGTTGATTTCGAAAACGATTACAAGACCATGGACCTCGACTACATGGAGTCGGTCATGTGGGCGTTCAAGCAACTGTGGGACAAGGGCCTCATCTACCAGGCCAACCGGGTGCTGCCCTACAGTTGGGGAGCGGAGACACCGCTGTCGAACCACGAAATCCGCCTCGATGACGCCACCCGACCCCGGCAGGATCCCGCGGTCACCGTCGCCTTCACCCTCAACGACATGACCGGGATCCCTGGTGCGACCGGCGAGAAGGTGGCCATCTTAGCTTGGACCACCACACCGTGGACCCTGCCCTCGAACCTGGCCCTTGCGGTAGGCCCCGACCTCGACTACGCCGTGATGCTCGATGCCAACGGCAACCGCTACCTGTTGGGCGAGGCGGTGCTGGAAAAGTACGCCAAGGAACTAGAAAACGCCGAACAAGTGGGCACCATCAAAGGCCACGATCTCGTCGGTCGCACTTACGTCCCAATGTTTGAGTACTTCGCCGCCATGGCCACGGTCGATCCCACTCAACCGCATCACGGCACCGCCCCCGCCTTTCAGATCCTGGCCGGCGACTTCATCGACACGGTGGAAGGTACCGGCGTTGTTCATATGGCGCCCGGGTTCGGGGAGGACGATCAACGGGTGGCGGGAGCCGCGGGCATCGGCATGGTCGTTCCCGTCGACGACTCTGGTTGCTTCACCGACGAAGTCGTCGATTGGGCGGGCCAAAACGTGCTCGATGCCAACCGCGGCATTATCAGACATCTGCGCGCCACCGGACAACTCATCCGCCACGACAGCTACACCCACAACTATCCCCACTGCTGGCGCACCGACACCCCGATTATCTACAAGGCAATGCCGTCCTGGTACGTGCAGGTCACCGCGATCCGCGACCGGTTGCTCGCCACCAACCAGGAAATCAACTGGGTCCCCAGTCACATCCAAAACGGCCGCTTCGGGCAGTGGCTCGTTGGGGCCCGCGATTGGTCGATTAGCCGCAATCGCTTCTGGGGCTCCCCGATCCCGGTGTGGATCAGCGACGACCCTCAGTACCCGCGCACCGACGTGTACGGCAGCCTCGACGAACTCGAAGCCGACTTCGGCAGCCGACCCACTAGCCTGCACCGGCCGTTCATCGACGAACTCGTGCGCCCCAACCCCGACGACCCAACCGGTCAGTCGCGGATGCGGCGGGTGCCCGAAGTGCTCGACTGCTGGTTCGAATCAGGCTCGATGCCATTCGCCCAGGTCCACTACCCGTTCGAGAACAAGGACTGGTTCGACGAGCACTTCCCCGCCGACTTCATCGTCGAGTACATCAACCAATCACGCGGCTGGTTTTACACCCTGCATGTTCTCGCAACCGCCTTGTTTGATCGTCCGGCTTTCCAGAACGTGATTTGCCACGGCATTTTGCTCGCCGACGACGGCGCCAAACTCTCCAAGAAGCTGCGTAACTACACCGAACCCGACGAGATCTTCAACCGACAAGGCGCCGACGCACTGCGGTGGTACTTCATGTCCACCAACATCGTACGCGGCGGCGATACCCGCATCTCCGATCGAGCAATCGACGATGTCGTCCGCCGGGTCATCCTCCCGATATGGAACGCCTACTCGTTCTTTACCCTCTACGCGAACGTCGAAGGTCACCGCGCTCGCTTCCGTACCGACTCGCCCGAACTCCTCGACCGCTACATCCTGGCAAAAACCGGCGCCCTCGTTACTTCGGTCGAGTCGGCTATGGACGACTACGACCTGCCCGGGGCGGCCAGCGAGATCCAATCGTTCATCGACGCGCTCAACAACTGGTACATCCGCCGTTCCCGCGATCGGTTCTGGGGCACCGGCGACCAAGCAGGCGCCGACAAGGACGGACTCGACACGCTCTACACCGTGCTGGTCACGTTGGTGCAGGTCGCGGCGCCGTTCCTACCCATGATTACCGAGGAGATCTGGATTGGCCTCACCGGTAGCGATGCCGACCAAGTCGACTCTGTCCATCTTTCCGACTGGCCCGCCGCCGACACCTACCCGGCCCACGAGAGCCTTGTCGCGGCGATGGATCGCCTGCGCGATGTGGCATCCACCGGCCTGCGCCTCCGTGAGGATCAGGGACTACGGGTCCGCCTGCCGCTAGCCTCGATCACCGTTGCCGGACAAGATGCATCAACGCTAGAACCTTTTAGCGAACTTCTCCGCGACGAACTCAACGTCAAAGCGGTCCACGTCACCGAGGAAATCGGCGATCTAGCCACCTTCACTCTCCGCCCCAACGGCCAAGCGCTCGGACCGCGGCTCGGACCAGCCGTGCAGGCCGTGTTCGGCGCCGCCCGTAAGGGCGAATGGACCCTCCACAAAGATGGCCGCGTGGAAGTCGGGGGCCAAACACTGCAACCTGACGAATACGAACTAGCCCTCGACTCCCCCGACGGGGTCGTGGCCGCCGCCCTTCGGTCAAACGACGCTGTAGTCACCCTCGATACCACCATCAGCGCCGCACTCCTTGCCGAAGGTCTGGCCCGCGACATCGTGCGCGAGGTCCAAAACGCCCGCAAAACGGAGGACCTTGTAGTCACCGACCGCATTACGGTGTCGATCGCCGCGGCGTCAGAACCCGTAGCCGCCGCCATTGGGACCCACCGCGCCTACATCAGCGAGCAGGTCCTGGCCACCTCGATCGAGATCGACGCCACGGCGCTGCCCACCCACGAAGCAGTGATCGACGGGGGCGAATTGCGGTTCTCGATCACGGTTGGTTAGTCGTCGGTGTCGAGGCGTCGCCCCGCCTCGGTGAGGTTGATATCCCACAACACCTTCTCGAGGGCGTCGCTCGCCGCGATCGACGAGAACCGCAGCGGGTTGTCTTTGGTAACAGCCGGCGCCATCGGTGTGAGCAAAGTCCACGGCGTGGGATGAGCGAACTGCACCACTGAGTAACGGTCGCCCGACTGTCCCGGGGCGCTCACGACACGATGAATACCTGCGGGGATGAGCCCGTTGCTCAAACGTTCGAGCATCATTCCGGTGTTGATGATGGCGCGACCGGCGGGCGGCGCGGCGTCGACCCACTCATCGTCGATCTTCACCTGCAAGCCCGCCGCGGTTGCTCGCGGGAGGGCGGTGATAAGGTTGATGTCGGCGTGTTCGCCCGCCCAGATGTGTTGCTGATCGGGAGCCAGATTCATCGCCGGGTAATGAATGGCTCGAGTGAGGGTGCCCCCGTCGGTGAGCATCTCATCGAAAAAGGACTCATGGGCACCGAGTCCCTCGGCAATGATCCGCAGGACCCGTCGTTGAAGGTCGTCTACCGAACGGTGGAAACCGCCGAGCAGGTCAGACACGCCGGGTAGATCGGCTTCGGGAAGGGTGGGCGGACCGTAGCGATGCGGATATTTGGCGCGCAGTGGATGCCCTAGCCCAAGCGGTTGACCCCAATTAAGCATCTCTTTCCAGTCGGGCACGTCGGCTACGGCGGCGGTCTCGACGAGTAGCCCTGTGTACCCGGATTGGCCGTTGGAGCCCGGCACAATATAGCGGTCTTTACGGTCTTGGGGCAGCGTGAAAAAAGCCTCGAGTTGACCGTAAGCCTCGTCGATCATAGTGACCGATAGATCGTGCTCCACGTAGACAAACCCTGTGGTGAGACTCTCGCGCACCCCCGCCACAACCGAACGGCGGGCGACAGAATCGCCGTTTTCGAATGCCAGCAAATCGATATCGAGAATCCTCATCGCCTGAGACTAACCTCGACAACTGTCACCCGTTCGACCCCGAGTGGAGCCATAGTTACATGACCACCAAAGAACCCTCCGAGATCGTCGCCGCCGTCGCCGCCGTCGCCGCCATTTTTGCTACCGGACGCACTCGGCCGCTCAGCTGGCGCCAAACCCAACTTGATGGCCTGCTGCGCATGCTCGACCTCGAGCGCGAACGGTTCGAAGCCGCTGTGGCCCGCGACGTTGGCAAGCCGCCGCTCGAAGCGTTTGCCGCCGATATCGGAGTCGTTCGCGCCGAGGTTGCCCACATTAGCAAACATGTCGACAAGTGGATGAAGCCTCGGAAGGCTTCGCTTACGATGACCTCGCGTCCGGGTAGGGGCTACGTCGTTGCCGAACCCTACGGGGTCAGCCTCATCATCGGACCGTGGAACTATCCCGTCCAGTTGATAGTTGAACCCTTAGCAGCGGCCCTCGCTGCGGGCAACGCAGTAGTCCTAAAACCGTCCGAAATTGCACCGGCCACCTCGGCCGCGCTAGCCGAGTTGATTCCCCGCTACCTCGATAGTGAGGCCATTGCCGTTGTCGAAGGCGACGCGCGCGTAGCGTCGGAGTTGCTAGCCCAGCGCTATGACCACATATTTTTCACCGGCTCCACCGCTGTGGGACGCATCGTGTACGAGGCGGCGGCCAAACACCTCACTCCCGTAACCCTCGAGTTGGGCGGCAAGAGTCCCGTCATTATCGACGACTCGGCCAACCTCGCTGTATCCGCTCGACGAATTGCCTGGGGCAAGTGGCTCAACGCCGGCCAGACCTGCATTGCCCCCGACTATGTGCTCATCAGCCCCGCTTGCCGCGATCAGTTCGTTGATCACCTCAACCGGGCCTTCGACGAGTTCGAAAACGGCACCCCCGCCCGCGACAACGCCGACTTTTGTTCAGTGGTCAACGAACGACATACCGAACGACTCGGCCGTCTCCTCACCAACCACGGCGGTACGGTGGCCCGAGGGGGTAACTTCGATCCCGCTAACCGCCACGTGGATCCGACCCTCATCGTCGACCCCGATCCCAGCGCGGCGATCATGAACGAGGAGATCTTCGGTCCGGTGCTGCCAATTGTGACGACTGAATCCGTCGCCGTCGCGATCGATATGATCAACGCGGGCGAAAAACCCCTCGCCCTGTACGTGTTCAGCGAAGATGACACAGTTACCGATCATGTCATCGCCCAAACGTCAGCGGGAGGCACCGTAGTAAACCATGTCCTGTTGCACTGCGGGCCCGCGGAGTTGCCATTCGGTGGGGTGGGCGAGTCCGGCACCGGTCGCTACCACGGACGGTCCGGGTTCGAAGAGTTCTCTAACCTGCGAGCCGTGTTGAAAAAGCCCACCAGAATCGACCCCAAACTTTTGTACCCGCCGTACACGGCAAAGAAGGAAAAACTCATCCGTCGTTTCCTCTAAACAGGGCTAGGCCGGTGGAAATTCTGCTTGACGCAGGCATAGTTACGTGTCTGTAATTAGATACCCCGGATTAGCCAGAGGAGGAGGACTATGGCGATTGCCGAAGAACGACTTTCCGCCGTCGACGACCGCGTGACCACACCCGAGTTGGCACCCACGATGCGGGTCAAAAAACGCAACGGTGCCCTTGTTCCCGTTGACGTCAACAAGATCGTCAACGCGGTGGCTCGCTCGAGTGAGGGACTGCTTGGGGTCGACCCCATGGTCGTCTCCACTCGGACCATCGCTGCGCTGGCCGATGGGGCCACCACCCAAGAACTCGACGAACTATCGATTCGTACCGCTGTGGGCCTCATCGTCGAAGAACCCAACTACTCCAAGTTGGGAGCCCGCATGCTGGCCACCTATATCGACAAAGAGGTCCGCAACCAGAACATTCCGTGGTTCTCCGAATCGGTCACCCGCGGCCATCAACTGAACCTCATCGCCGACGATGTGGCCGAGTTCGTCACCACCCACAGTCCCGAGTTGAACGCCGCCATCAACAGCCAACGAGATAAGAATTTCGAGTTCTTTGGTCTACGCACCGTCTACGACCGTTACCTGCTGTGTCATCCCCAAACCCGCGACGTCATCGAAACCCCGCAGTACTTCTTCCTTCGTGTCGCCTGCGGACTAGCCACCAGCCCCGAGGAAGCCATCGGCTTTTACGACCTCATGTCGTCGTTGGCCTACCTCCCCTCGAGCCCTACCCTCTTCAACTCCGGCACCACGCACCCGCAGATGTCTAGCTGCTACCTGCTCGACTCCCCCGAGGACTCCCTCGACGGCATCTACCAGCGCTACACCGACATTGCTCGGCTGTCGAAATTCGCCGGGGGGATCGGCGTGGCCTGGCACCGCGTGCGGTCTAAGAACAGCCTCATTGTTGGCACCAACGGCTTGTCCAACGGCATCGTTCCGTGGCTCAAGACGCTCGACGCCTCCGTTGCGGCGGTCAACCAAGGCGGTCGCCGTAAAGGGGCGGCGTGTGTGTACCTCGAAGCGTGGCACGCCGACATCGAACAGTTTCTCGAGTTGCGCGACAACACCGGCGACCACGCTCGCCGCACCCACAACATCAACATCGCCAACTGGATCCCCAACATTTTCATGGAACGGGTCGAGAAGGACTGGCAGTGGTCGCTGTTTGATCCCAAGAAGGTGCCCGAACTCATCGACACGTTCGGCGATGAGTTCCGCGCCATCTACGAAAAGGCCGAAGCAGCCGAGCAGTACGAGAAGCAGGTCCCGGCCCGCCAGCTCTACCACCGCATGATGAAGACGTTGGCCGAGACCGGCAACGGCTGGATGACCTTCAAGGATCCAGCCAACGAAAAATGCAACCAGACCGGACCCGGTACCGCTGGGGCCAACGCAGCCAACGCCCGCGATCGCGTTGTTCACCTATCCAACCTTTGCACCGAGATCCTCGAAGTCACGAGCCAAGACGAGACCGCGGTGTGCAACCTTGGTTCGATCAACCTAGGCGAATTCGTGGTCGAGACCGAAGGCGTCACCGGCATCGACTACCCGCGCCTCGGCGAAGTCGTCCGCCAGGTCGTGCCGTTCCTCGACCGCGTCATCGACATCAACTACTACCCCACCGATGAGTCCGCCGTTTCTAATCGCCGCTGGCGTCCGATAGGCCTTGGCCTGATGGGGTTACAGGACGTCTTTTTCAAGTTGGGCGTGCCCTTCGATTCGCCGACCGCCCGCGGCGTCAGCCAGCGGATCTCCGAGGAGATCTACTTCAACGCGCTTTGGACTTCCACCGAGTTGGCCGAAGCCAACGGCCCCCACGAGGCTTTCCCCCAAACTCGGGCCGCGGCGGGCCACCTGCAGTTCGACCTGTGGGGAGCAAAACCCACTAACGGCGAACGCTGGTCGGAGTTGCGAGAGCGCATTGCCCGACACGGTCTGCGTAACTCGCTCATGATCGCCATCGCCCCGACCGCCACGATTGCTTCGATCGCGGGGTGTTACGAATGCATCGAACCGCAGGTCTCCAACCTGTTCAAGCGCGAGACACTCTCGGGCGAGTTCATGCAAATCAACCGCTATCTGGTGAAAGAACTCCAACGGCGGGGCCTGTGGGACGCCCAGATGATCGCTGACGTGAAGAAGGCCGAAGGCTCGATCCAAACGGTCGACCGCATTCCCGAAGCTCTCAAAGCAACCTATCGCACGGCGTGGGAGATCCCGATGAAGAGCCTCATCGAGATGGCCGCCAACCGGGGAGCCTTCATCGACCAGAGCCAGTCGCTCAACCTCTTCATGGAGTCGCCCACTATCGGCAAACTGTCCTCTATGTATATGTACGCGTGGAAGGTCGGGCTAAAAACCACCTACTACCTGCGTAGCCGACCCGCGACCCGTATCAACAAAACCACAACCACAACTGCTCCGAGCCCGGGGGGCGCCGACGCCCGCTCCTGCTCGCTCGAAAACCCTGAGAACTGCGAGGCATGCACCTAATGGCCCTATCCAACGATTTCATTACCCATACCGACCCTGAAACAGCTCGTTTCACGTCGGGCAACGGCTCGGCTCTCGTCATCCAGCGGGCCAATATTCTTGATCCCGGTTTCGATCTCACCCTGCGACCCATGCGCTACCCGCAGTTCTTCGAAATGTACAAAAACGCCATCAAGAACACGTGGACCGTTGAAGAAATCGACTTCTCCGACGACCTCACCGACCTCGATCGCAAGCTCATGCCTGCCGAGAAGCACCTCATCGGCCGCCTAGTGGCGTTCTTTGCCACCGGCGACTCGATCGTTGCCAACAACCTCGTCCTCAACCTCTACCAGCACATCAACTCGCCCGAAGCTCGGATGTACCTATCGCGCCAGCTTTACGAAGAGGCGTTGCACGTTCAGTTCTATCTGAACCTGCTCGACAACTACATTCCCGATCACGACGAACGCGCCGCTGCCTTCGCCGCCATAGAGAACATCCCCTCGATCCGCAAGAAGGCCGAGTTCTGCTTCAAGTGGATGGGTTCGGTTGGTTCGGGCCCGTTGGAGACCCCCGAGGATCGTAAGCGGTTCCTTATGAACTTGGTCTGCTTCGCCACCTGTATCGAGGGTTTGTTCTTCTTCGCCGCCTTTGCTTACGTGTATTTCCTTCGTTCCAAAGGGCTGCTCAACGGTCTCGCGGCGGGCACCAACTGGGTGTTTCGCGACGAGTCGATGCACATGAACTTCGCACTCGAAGTCATCGAAACGGTCCGCGCCGAAGAGCCCGAACTGTTCGACGACGAACTCGGGGCGCGCATTACCGAAATGCTCGAAGAGGCCGTCGAAGCCGAGTTCCAGTTCGCCGAGGACCTACTAAGCGAGGGGGTCCCGGGTATGTCCACCGGCGACACTCGGTTGTATCTCGAGTTCGTGGCCGACCAGCGACTCAGCCAACTCGGCCTGCCGAAGCGCTTTGGTTCCCGCAACCCGTTTGCGTTCATGGAACTCCAAGACGTGCAGGAACTCTCGAACTTCTTTGAGCGCACCGTGTCGGCCTATCAGGTCGGCGTCGAGGGCGAGATTAGCTTCAACGAGGATTTCTAACTCGCGGCTTAGGCTGGATCAAGGGTGAACTGTTCGACACCGGAACCTCGGTCGAGGGAAGTGAGATCAACCGTAGGGTCGATCATGGGCACAGCCGCTCGTCCGTTCATCGACACCCGAACGTCGGCCCGGATCTCAAGATCACCGAACTCGTCGCCGTAGTACTCTTCGATCAGCAAGGCGGTGGCCAAAATGAGATCGGGACGCACCAGCGCGGGCGTCGCCTGCCAGTCGGCGAGCACTAGCTCCGGCCCTACTTCCCAGGTAGTTGCGGTGTCTGGGTCGGTCACCAAGAAGGTGCCGTGGCCCGCTTTCTCGGTGAGCATCACACGCCACGAGAGGTAGTAGCCGTCCTCGTTCCAACGCACGTTGCCCGGTTCGGCGTAGTGGCGCAGAGGTAGCACGATTTGCAGCATCGCTGCGATAAGGAGGACCCAAGAGAACGGGGTTCTCGCGTGGTTGCCATGGCGGGTTGGTTTCACTCCAAACCGTTGCGGCCAGTCGGGGGGAAAGAAGACCAGCGTGGCAACGATCATCACCCACGGGAAGATGCCGATAGCGAAAAGCCACCCTGTGGTGAGATGGAAGCCAATCACCACCGCGTAGGCGTACCGGCGGGTCCGCGCCCAACTCAGCCAAAAAACGATGGTGAGATCGAACAGAGCCCCGAACCAACTCGCTGCGTAGGCAACGGCGGCCGTTCCCAGTAGGGATCCCACTAGCGGCAGGTGGGTTCGGTCCGCCAACCACAGAGCCATCGGTTGCGCCTCGAAGAGCCAATCGGCGTTGAGTTTGGCGATCCCGGCGAACAAGTAAACTACGGCCAACTGACCCCGGATCGACCAACTGACCCAAGCGGGTACCCAACCAACCTCAGGCCTTCTACCGCTCTTCACATCAACGCTGAAGCGGCCATGAACGGGAAGGATCACGATAAGGACACCGCTGAGCGTGACGAACCAGTAATGGTTTAGGTACAGGGTGGCGTCGATTAGCTCGGTGTAGCCAAACCCCACGACATAGAGCGCCGCGGCCATTCGCGAGCGGTAACCAACGGCGATGCATAACCCGAGAACGGCCAAGCCAACTAGGTGAAGGTGCATCCAACCGGGCGGCAACGGTTCAACCCAGCCAAAACCGGCGTAGCGGAGGTGATTCTCGGGCCCGAGGTAGAGCGTGTCGACCCATCCCTTGGCCAGGAACCGTAGCGCGCCCACCGTGGCCAGCAAGCCGTAACCCACCCGAAAGGCCGCCACACTGTCTGCTGGCACACTGTCTGCTGGCAGCCAGGGCGACGCACGCTCAGCTATGCGGCGAAATGGGCTAACCCGCGCTGTCGCCGTCAGCATCGCTGAACCCGATGGCTACCCCCAACCAACTGACCACCTCGGTCGCCACTAGGACCTGCAGTTCCTTGAGATCGTTGCGGAAGGTGGTCAAATCTGCGGTGTTCTCCACCAGCGTGACAGCCAGCGGCTGAGGGGTGATTACCGCGAGCGATGCATCGGCGGCGTCAAGGGCGAGCGAGATCCGCGTAGCCATCGCCGGGGGAAGCAGCGCGGCCAGTCCGCCTAGCGCGGCACGAATCCCAGCTAGGCGCCGCTCGAGATCTAGGTGCCCAGCCCCGGCTCGTCCTTCGACCAGCGCCGCGGGATCGGCGGGGCCTTGCCTCGCTCCAAGGGCTACCCCGAGTTCGGCGTCGGCCAGTTTCTCCAGCAGGAAAAACTGATCGTTCACTAGGGCATCTAGTCCCGAACTGTCGTCGGCGGCAAAAATATCACGGTAGGGCGGTCCGTCCTCGAACGATTCCGTCCAGTCCATCACCAGCAACGCCACCTCTGTTTGGATCACCGCGGCAACTTCAGCCACGTAGGCACAGCGGCGGTCGTGGCCGAGAGCCACCAGAGTGTCGTCGCCAAACAAGACATATTCGATAGCGCCCAAGCCCCGCTGATCGGCGCCGATGCGGCGGCTGAGCCGGTCCTGATCCAACTCGATGCTGTCGTCGCCAATAAGCAACTCAATCTCGTCGATGGCGATCGGCCAATCAACAACCGCCCACGAACGACGCTTCATTACCGGTCCGACCCACATGGCCTCCGTTTTCTTCCACGCCCCGCGGGTACGTAGCATCGCCGACTGAGCGTCGGCCAACGTGGAGGGAGTGACATCGGCGCAGAGCGCGGCGGTGTGAGCGGCTAAGGAATCGGCTTCCACCGCTAGCTGCTGATAGGCGGGAATGATCTCGGCCGTCGCCAACTCAGCGAGGACTGTCGCCCGACTAAGCGACGAACCAGAACATGCCGCTCCAAGCAAGGCCAGTGTCACGCTCAGGGCCAAGAGTCGAGATTTCACAAGGCTTCAAGAAAGGCAACGAGGGCCGCCCTTTGGTCGGCCGGCGCCACGCGGAACTGTTCTTTGCTTGCCTCGGCTTCGCCGCCGTGCCACAAGATAGCCTCTTCGATTGTTCGGGCCCGTCCGTCGTGCAGCAAGAACCGCTGACCGTTGACTTCATCGATCAACCCGAGTCCCCACAGCGGCGAGGTCCGCCACTCGGTTCCGGATGCGTCGAAGTCCGGCCGACCATCAGCTAGACCGGCCCCCATGTCATGCAAAAGAAGGTCTGTGAACGGGATTATGAGTTGATAGGCCAGGGTCTCAACATCGCTCGCTCCGGTGGTGTGTTGTCGCACGTGACAGCCCGAACAGTTGAAGTTATCGAAGAGTTCCGAGCCTTGCCGAACCGCGGCATCGCTCCCCCCTCGCAGGGCCGGAACCGACAAGGTCCGCTGGTAAAAGGTTGTTGACGCCAGCCGTGAGTCGGTCAATTCGGGGGAACCGCCGTTGATCTGAGCCGTGCAAACGGGATCCGAGCCACAGTTCTCGTCGGGGTGAAGGACCGACGTGATGCCAATGTCGCCGTTGAACGCGCCCGCCACTTGTTGTTCCACGGTGGCGACATTGGCCTTCCAACCAAAGCGGCCGAGATCGCGGGATTGTGTCCGACCATTCCAGACGGTATTGATCCGACCGCTGATACCGTCACCGTCGGAGTCGTCAGCGTCGGTAAGCTTTTCGATATCGGCGGCCGAAATGGCTTCAAGGAGTCCCATCCCGATTACCTGAGGTGCCAGGCGGGGCCCGATTAGCACATCGCTCGAAAGTGGTCCGAACGCCAAGTCATCAATGGCGTAAGTAGGCGAACGAAGCTCGTAGTGGGTGCCATCACCGTACCTGCCCACGATCGTCTCGTAGCTGATCGACATAACCCCCTCCGCCTCGACGCCAAGGACAGCCCGATCCTGTAGCTGGCCACCATAAGTCGGGTCGGGTAAAGGAGCACCGGTGGCAGGTTCGGCGCCCGGGATCGAGAGCCTAAACAGCAAGCCAAGATTAGCCCTCTCGCCGCTGGGATCAGGCGGCGCTCCCCGACCGTCGAGAACATGACACGACGAACACGCTCGAGCGTTGAAGGTGGGGCCGAGGCCATCGCGGGCATCGGTCGACGCGGGGGCAGTCACCCAATTCTGGGTGAAAAAGCTATCCCCGATCTCAAAAACCCGCCGCTCCTCGTTCGACAAACCCGGCGCAGGCAGGGCGAACGAGTTACGGGAGGCGTCGTCTCGAGTTGTCGCCCCGCCTAACGCACTCTCAAGGCCCCGATCGGCGGAACACCCGTAGAGGACGACGGCTAGGAGCAGCAGGGCGACAACTCGACGAACACCCACCCAAATCAGCTTACGTTGATCTTGACATCGAGAGCCTCGGCCGCCGCCACGATCGTGTCAGTCTGGGATTCGAGCGCTTCGATACCGGTAAGCACCGACATCCGACCCGGGTCATCGTCGCTCACCCCGTCCACTAAGTGCTGATCGAACGGTGCCGGGATCGCCCGCACGGCAGCAATGGAAGCGGCTACCTCGTCGGTCAACTGCTGAGCCAGATCGCTATCGGCATCGGCGACGATGTCGAGGATGCTGGTGCCGGAGACCCCAGGGTAGCTGGCGGTGAGAACCATCTCGATACCGCGTGCGTTGCCAACAATGTCGGATGTGGTGTTGTCCGAGAAACAGCTGTGCTCATCTTCTTGGGAGCGCTCGGAGTATGCGACATTCATTCGTTCGCCCGCCAACTCGCCACGGCTGAGTTCACCAACGCCGGTGATGATGCGGCGCAGAGCTTCGGACGATTCCAGAGCCACGAAGTCCGCTCGGTAGTTACCGCCCGAGTCGTCCCACTCGGCCACTAAAGCAGCTAGGTGGACGAGCAACACATCGGAGGCAACGCCAAGATAGCTCGCCCGCCGATCGGCGTTGGCCGCGTCAACATAGTCCGCCACGGGACGAGCACCCGCTCCGTCCAAGCTGAGGTCTTGGCCCCACAGGAGGAACTCGATGGCGTGCCAGCCTGTGGAGATGTTGGCTTCGCCACCGGCTTCGTTGAGCGAGAGGAGAAGATCAGAGTCGATCGTTGGATAGGTGTCAGGATCATTTACGATACCGGCCGTGTCGTTTCCGTCGACGTAGTCGATGTAGGCTTCGTCGAGCGGCCAGGCGTTGAGGAGCCCTTCCGTGCCGGTTTCCTCGTGATCGATTGGCCCTCCGTAGAAGCGAAACGCCTCGGTGGGACTGTAGTCGTCTCGGGCGTCCAACCAGGCCTCCTTGGCCGCCTGCAGGCTCGCTTCTGATGGATCAGCAATGAACGCGTCGATTGCCGCGTCCATCGTGGTAGCCGAGGCCAGACTTGCGTCGTAGGACGCGTAAACACCGGCGGCGTAGGTATCAACCGCTGCCGCGAGCGAGTCAGAACTCGGTCCGCTATCTGAGCCACAAGACGAGGCCGCGATGGCGAGGATAACACAGCCGACCAGAAGTCGACGGTAAAGATAGGTAACAGTCATAGTTTGAGTTAAGCATGCTTAACTAACTATTCCAACCTTGGTTTACATTCTACCGGAAAATAAAAGCTCTGTCGGGCGTAGTCGAGGTAGGCCGCTCGGACGAGCCTGGCGATCGGGCCAACTGATCCATCCCCGATCGGGGTGCCGTCGACCGAACCCACCGCCTCGACGTAACTAGACGATGCCGTCAGAAACGCTTCGTCGGCGTGCATGACCTCGTCGAGCGTAACGGTCCGCTCTTCCACTCTTAGACCTTCGGTCTCGACCACCGCCAAGACGGCGCGGCGAGTGACGCCTGGCAAAATATGGCGCGACAAGGGACGTGTCACCACGACACCGTTGGTCACTAGGAAAAAGCTGCTCGATCCTGCTTCCGTCACCTCGTCACCATGAAGCAGCAGCGCCTCATCTGCGCCAACGTCGTGGGCGTGCTGCTTGGCTATGACTTGGGCTAGCAGGTTCGAGGTTTTAATATCGCGACGGGCCCAGCGCAGGTCGGGGGCAGTGGCGAGAGCAACGAGGGCCGGTTCCTTCTCGGAGGCTTGACCATGGCTCGCCATACTGAAGGCAAAAACCGTGGGCACGAGATTAGTTGGGTAGATGTAGTTGCGAGGGGCGACGCCGCGGGTCACGTGGAAGTAAAGGAAGCCCTCCTCGACCTCATTGCGACGAATCAGCCCCATCAGAGCGTGCCAGCACTCGTCGGTGGTCATTGGCTCGGCCATCCGCAGTTCGGCGAGCGAACGGCGCAGTCGTTCCATGTGGTGGGGAAAATCGATTATCTGGCTATCAATCACACCCAACCCTTCGTACACGGCATCGGCAAAGAGCAGGCCCCGATCCATAATCGGCACCGAAGCATCGGCCGCCGCGACAAACTCCCCGTTCAGGAACAAAATAGGATCTACTGCATTACCCATCAGTTGCACCTACCATGCGGCGGCTATGTATTGTGTCTCGCAGAACTCGAAGATACCCTCGTGGGCTCCTTCACGGCCGGGTCCGTCGAGCCATTGACCGCCAATCAACATCTGGGTCTGCATAACGGTAGTTCCCTTACGTAGTGTAGCGTGTGCGATGATAGCTGAACGGCCATGACTACGTCGCGTGCCTTTGCCCTTTTGATCGTCGTTGTTGCCTTAGCCGCGATCGGCTGGACGGCCCTGAACAACGATAATACGGCGGGTCCCGCGGCGCCTAGCTCACCGCCCACCACGGACCAACCCGAACCAATCCCCGTCCTCGGCTCCGCCAACACGCTTACTGGCCTCGACGGCTGGCTCAACACGGAGGCCGCGTCGTTAGAAGAACTGCGGGCCGCTAACGAGATCGTCGTCGTGCAGTTCTGGACCTTCGGTTGCCGCAACTGCAAAAACACCCTCAACGCGCTCGCTGAGCTCTACGATCAGTTCGCCGGGGACGGGCTAGAGATCGTCGGTGTTCATGCGCCGGAGTTTTCCCACGAGGCCGAGATCGACAACATCATCGAAGCGGCCGACCAACTAGGCGTTTCTTGGCCCATCGCACTCGACACTGACAAACGTAACTTTCATCGCTGGCAGGAAGGCCCGATCGCCTACTGGCCTCGTGTCTATCTGATCGACTCCGATGGCCAGGTTCGTTACGACAAGCGGGGCGACGGAGCCGCGACGTATGAGCGCTTGGCTGAGTACGTCGAGCGCCTGCTAGGCGAAGACAGCTAGTCCGTGGGCACCTTTCTCGAGGGCGTCAGTGTCATCGTGCAAGCATGCACGCTTGTCATTGGACTACCGGCGCTCGCCCTTACCCTAGCCGCCCGGCACCGCGCGCCGGTTGTTGCTGGGGTAACGGTGGTTGCAACCGCGGCCATGATGTGGTCTCGGACGTCGGGCCATTGGCAGATCGCCAGCTCCGGGTGGGTGGTATTCCCTATAGCTATCGTGATCGCGGCGGCGTTCTACGCAGTCGGGCGACGGGCGACCCCAACGCTGGGGATCGCGGCCGGAGCGGGCCTTTGCGGGGGAGCAATTGCGGGCTGGATCTGGCAACCGTGCGTGGGCGCGCACCTTGGCGACATTTTGAACACCACCAGCGAACACCCGGCGCGGACACTCCTCCTCTTAATCGTCTACACCACGGGAGCGCTGCTGCCCGCGGTACTGGTCGCCGCCTTACCCGTAGCGTGGCCTACCACTGCCGCTTACCTTCGATCAACCTCGGTCCAGCGCGTCGCGGTTGTGCTCGGCGCGATATACGCCGCCACCGTTGCTTCGGGCCAATACAACGATCTAGTGGGCGAACTCAGTCGCTGGTCGTCGGCGTAACGTCAAGACCGGCGAGGAGTTGATCAACGGCGATCGACGGGGCGAGGGTACCCGCTACGACCTCAGCTTCAAGGCGGGCGCGGGTCGCGGCAAATTCTTGGTCGGCGTCGAATCGGGCGAGGAGTCGTTCTTGGAGCAGGGAGCGCATCCAGATCAGTTTCTGCTCCCGCCGCCTTGCGCCTAACTCCCCGCTGGCGCGGGCCCACGTTCGATGCCGGTCCACCTCGGCCCAAACTTCATCGAGTCCGGTCCGCGCTACAGCCGAGCAGGTAACCACCGGCGGTTCCCACTCGGCACCGGCGGGTAGGACGAGGTGCAGGGCTCGGCGATAAGCAAGGGCGGCTCGTTGGGCCGAGTCGATGTTGGCTCCGTCGGCCTTGTTGACAGCCAACATGTCGGCCAATTCCAGCACCCCTTTTTTGATGCCTTGCAACTCATCGCCCGCCCCGGCCAGCATCAACACTAAGAAGAAATCAACCATTCCGTACACCACGGTTTCGCTCTGGCCGACGCCCACCGTCTCGACTAACACGATGTCGTAGCCGGCCGCTTCAAGCACCACCATTGTTTCGCGGGTGGCGCGGGTGACCCCGCCGAGCGTTCCCGCCGACGGCGACGGGCGGATAAAGGCCCGGGGATCAACAGAGAGTTGGGCCATGCGCGTCTTGTCCCCCAGTATCGAACCGCCGGTGCGAGAACTACTCGGGTCTACGGCGAGCACGGCGACTCGGTGGCCCGCTGTAGTGAGCCGGAGACCGAGTGCTTCGATGAACGTCGACTTTCCGACCCCAGGAACCCCGGTTATGCCTACGCGGTGAGCGTCACCGCTATGGGGGAGAAGATCACCGAGCAAGACGGCGGCTTCGGTGCGGTGATCGGGGTGGAGCGACTCGACCAGCGTTATGGCTCGCCCGATCGCGGTGCGATCACCGTCGAGGACATCGGCGCTGAGGGGATGAGGCATCGCCAACGACTTTACTGCGTAGCAACTAGGCCACGGATTCCTTCCCATGGGAGCGACCGGTTAGGGTGCGTAAGTGTTAGCCGAGATGGTCTAGGAGTTCACCCGCGGCATCGGGTATAACGGTGCCGGGGGGATACACGGCTATGGCTCCCATATCGAGCAGGGTCGCCACGTCGTCAGGGGGAATCACCCCGCCTACCGTGATCTTGATATCGGCGCGGCCTAAGGCGACGAGTTCGTCACGAAGTTGCGGTACGAGGGTGAGGTGCCCGGCGGCGAGCGACGAGGCTCCGACCACGTGTACGTCGGCTTCAACAGCCTGCTTGGCTACTTCGGCGGGCGTTTGGAAGAGCGGTCCGATGTCGACATCGAAGCCAAGATCGGCAAAGGCGGTGGCAATGACCTTCTGACCTCGGTCGTGACCGTCTTGTCCCATCTTGGCGATGAGAATACGCGGCCGGCGGCCGTGAGCGGCCGCGAAATTATCGACCTTGGCCCGAACGGCGGTTACGGAATCGGCGTTGGTTCCCACTTCGGCTCGGTATACCCCTTCTATTGTTCGGATGGTCGCCACGTGACGACCGTAGACGGTTTCGAGAGCGTCACTGATCTCCCCCACGGTGGCTTTCGCCCGAGCGGCAGCAATGCTGAGGGCGAACAAGTTGCCAGCACCGGAATCGGCGGCGGCAGTCAGCGCAGCGAGCGCAGCCGTGACATCAACCCCGTTGCGTTCGGCGCGGAGTCGCTCGAGCTTGGCCATCTGGGCCGCACGGACTTCGGCGTTGTCGATCTTCAAGACATCAACAGGGGCTTCTTCGTTGGGACCCAGTCGGTACTTGTTGACTCCGATAACGGTCTGCTGGCCGGAGTCAATACGGGCTTGGGTGCGGGCCGCGGCCTCTTCGATCCGAAGTTTGGGTATACCGGCATCGATGGCCGCGGCCATGCCGCCCATAGCTTCCACCTCGGTAATGTGCGCCCACGCTCGGTGTGCCAGTTGGTTGGTAAGCCACTCGATGTGGTAGCTACCGCCCCACGGGTCAACGGTGCGGGTCGTACCGCTTTCTTGTTGCAAGAAGAGTTGCGTATTGCGGGCGATGCGGGCAGAAAAGTCGGTGGGGAGCGCCAACGCTTCATCGAGCGCGTTGGTGTGCAGCGACTGGGTGTGACCCTGTGTGGCGGCCATTGCCTCGACACAGGTGCGGGTCACGTTGTTGAACACGTCTTGGGCGGTGAGGGACCAGCCGCTAGTTTGGCTGTGGGTTCGCAACGACAACGATTTCGGGTTCTGCGGTTCGTAATCTGCCATGAGTTTGGCCCAAAGCAAGCGTCCTGCACGAAGCTTGGCGATCTCCATGTAGAAGTTCATGCCAATCGCCCAGAAGAAACTGAGCCGGGGGGCAAAGGCATCGATGTCGAGCCCCGCGGCTAGCCCCGTTCGCACGTATTCGACACCGTCAGCGAGCGTGTAAGCCAGTTCTAGGTCCGCTGTCGCCCCGGCCTCCTGCATGTGATAGCCAGAGATTGAAATCGAGTTGAAGCGGGGCATTTCCGTGCTAGTGAAGGCAAAAATGTCGGAGATTATTCGCATGCTGGGCTTCGGGGGATAGATGTAGGTATTGCGAACCATGAACTCTTTGAGGATGTCGTTTTGGATGGTGCCGGCCAGTTGCTTTGGTTCCACTCCTTGTTCCTCGGCCGCCACCACGAAGAGGGCAAGAATTGGCAACACGGCGCCGTTCATTGTCATGCTGACGCTCATCTGATCGAGCGGGATGCCAGCGAAGAGTTGACGCATGTCGAAGATGGAGTCGATAGCGACTCCTGCCATTCCGACATCGCCGGTGACACGCGGGTTGTCTGAGTCATAACCGCGGTGGGTCGCTAGGTCGAACGCAACCGAGAGGCCTTTTTGCCCCGCCGCTAGATTGCGCCGGTAGAAGGCGTTGGATTCCTCGGCGGTAGAGAACCCTGCGTACTGTCGAATCGTCCACGGCTGATTCACGTACATCGTTGGATAGGGCCCTCGAACGTACGGCGCGAACCCTGGGTAGGTGGACACAAAGCTGAGTTCGGCTATGGCTTCTGATCCGAGTCGGGTGGGGATGTCGATCCCTTCCGAGGTTCGCCACACTTTCGCCTTGCTGGTAGTTCCGGGCGGTGGCGGAGCACCATCGCGGGTGGTGTCGGGGGCCGTTATGTGGGAAAAATCCGGGACGGCGGTCATCGGAGTTCCAGCACCGCGTGCAATACCTTCAACGCCGCGATCACGTCTACGCCGGGGGCCCAGAACGCATCGACCCCTGCGGCGGCTAGTTCGTCTCGTAGCTCTATGAGATCGCCGGCTATGGCGATGAAGCGAGCACCGCTTTGTTTCAGAGCGGCGACGGTCGCCACGGCCCGTTCGGCGTATATTTCGTCGCTCGAGCACACTACCACCGCAGTTGCAGCGGTGGCGGCAAACGTAGCCGCCGCTTCGCTGGGCGTCGGCGCGCCGTCCCCGTCGCGCAAAACGCCCCTTACCCCACCGACGGCGAGGAGGTTCATTACCCACGTTGATCGCCGGTTGTGGTCGGCGTGCGAACCGAGCGCCGCGATATGGACCACCGGGTCACGACCGGCGAGGCGCCCCCTATCAGCAGCGTCGCGCAATTCTTCGAACATGGCGGCAAGGCGGCGCAGAGGGAAACCCGAACCCTGGGGTCGAACGGGCCGAACCCGCTGCGGCTCAGGGCTATATCCCACGGGGGGAAGTTCGGGAAACTCCGACACCCCGGTGATGGCTTCACGACAGGTCGCGAGGTTGTCGAGTCTTGCCTCCCATGCCGTGTCCACAGCGGCGCGTATCGTTCCTGTTGCGAGGGCTGCGCTGATACCGCCCTGCCCTTCGATCTCTTGGAAAGCCAGCCAGGCTTCGTGAACGATGCGTTCGGTGAGCGATTCGATATAGGCCGAACCGGCACCGGGATCAGTCAGGCGACCAATACCGGATTCTTCGATCAGTAGCAGTTGTGTGTTGCGAGCCGCTCGCCGCACGAGGGCCGTGCCTGATTCGTTCACCGGTAAGACGGTTATCGCATCGGCGCCCCCTGCGCCTGCGCCGAGGACAGCCGACGTGCTGCGCAACATATTGACCCACTGGTCATGAACGCTGAACATCGTTCGGTTCGTGACGGCATGGAGGTGGTGTTGTTGATCGGGTGCAGCCACCCCGCATGAGGTTAGGACGTGCGCCCATGCCACGCGAGTTGCTCGCAGTCGGGCCAGGGTGACGAACTGGTCCGCATCGGCGGAAACTCGAAAACCTAGACACTTGGCCGCCGTAGCGAGGGGTAGACCGGCATCTTCGAGGGCCCGTAGGTACGCAACTCCAGTGGCGAGACCCCACGCCAGCTCGTGGATCTCGGTAGCTCCCGCTTCCACATACACGGTGGTGTCAACGGTGAGGCCTACTAGGTTCGGACCGAGGTCGTGCGCTTCAGCAACTGTGCTTGCCGCCGCTTTGAGATCGCCGCACCGGCCCGTGCGAGCTACCTCACCGATGGGATCAAGCCCGAGCCACGAGGCGGTTGATTCGTCACCGCGTTCGCTGAGGAGTGCGAGGAGGGCAGCGGCGCTCCCCGGGTCAGCGTGGGGAGCTAGGGCGACGGGAGCCAGGTCGACCAGGACGTCGGCGAGCGCGTGCCGTAGCTGGTCGAGGGTCCACGGCGCGTCGGGTCGTTGAAGTTCGATCGATGTGACACCGTGTTCGAGGTCTTCGAGCACTGCGGCCCGGCACGCATCGAGGTCACGGACTTGATGTTGTTGGCGGACATCCCACCCGTTGTCGGCCCGATCCGGATTCGTCGGAACCACCGATTGACCGACCGGGCCGGGCTTGTAGAGGGGTTGAATATCTAGGCCGCCATGCGTCTCGCTTACTAGGAGGCGGTCGAATGGCGTGGCGCCAAGAACTCGGTCGACCGCGGCGCGCCAGTCGGCTTGATTCGCGCTCGCTCCCTCTAGGGCGAAGATGGCATCGCTTGGCATCAGCGTCCCACGATAGGCCAATACGCGACTGAGCCACCAGATCCCCCGGTAGGGACCTGGTGGCTCAGAGCCATCTCTCTTGAGGAGACTTAGACGATGACTAGTCGATACAAGCGGGCCAAGAACGCCGCCATCATCTCACGCGTCATGGTTTTGCCAGGCGAGTAGGCCGTCGCAGACGTACCTGTAGTTATGCCTGTCGCCTTGATGCAACGGATGTCCTCCTGGGCATCCTCATCGGTCACCGATGCCACGTCGGTAAAGCCGTGGGCATCAGCACTGCAATCATCCTCGCCGCTGATTTCGCGGTACAGGCGAGCCATCATCTGGCCAGCCTCCAGACGGGTCAGGTCGTCGCTAGGCCTGAATCCCTCCGCAGCAGTAAGCACCTCTAGGTTCTTGAGGCAGCCAACATCGCCATTCGCATACGAAGTGCTTGGGACGTCGCCAAAGCCGTGGTCAGTAGCAGCGCACTCTTTACCGGTTACGTTGCGATACAGGCGACCCAAGAACGCCGCCATCTGCTCACGGGTCACGTTATCGGCAGGCGAGTACGTCGTATCCGACGTACCAACCGTCACCCCAAGTGCCGCGATGCAGGTGATGTCAGCGTGTGCAAACGAACCGGCTACGTCGTTAAAGCCGTGGGGACGTTGCGCACCCTCCGCACAAGCCGGATTAGCCGGGCTCCGGAATACCGCTGTCTCCGTTACGACGATCCTTACCGTCTTTTCCGCTATCTCCTGTCCATCGGACGCAGTGACCGTGAACGTATGAGAGTTATTCGAAGCGTCAGCGGGATCATAGACCGGCGCCGTCTTGAACGTCACCTGACCCGTCGCGGCATCGATATTGAACACGGATTGAGCCGCCGGGTCTAGGCTGTAGGTAATCGTGTCGCCATCTGCATCGCTAGCAGTCGCAAGCGGCAAGCCGGTCTTCGACTGCGTCACGGTTACCGTATTGAACTCTGGCTCATGGTTTAGGGCCCAGACCTGAACTTTACCGTTGGAGTTTGCAATCGCTACCGTGCGTCCGTTAGCAGACAAGGACACGTTCTGCCCAACAGCATCAGCAGGCGTTCCGAACACGGTGGGTAGCCACTTGGCGCCACTGTACTGTTTCACGCTAACCTCAGTATCGCTGCCAATACCGGCCCTTGAACCGCCAATCGCGACCCTTAAACCATCGTCCGACACTGACACGCTATTGCCGTCCCCAGGCGAGGAGAGGCGTTGACTCCAAGCATGCCCGGTCTGGTCATAAACCTGAACTGTGCCACTTGAGCCTGAGCTTCTAACAACGAGAGTTGAACCATCCTTATCCAACGCCAAGCTCCCAACGGCTGCTAAACGATTGTGGTTGGTCGCGGTAAAACTAGCAACCCGATTCCAAACCGGAGTCGGCGCGTCCGTCAGGTGATACACCTCAACTTGATGCGCGCTAACTTGATGCTTGGTCGGAGCATCAGGAACAAACGCAACACGGAGACCGTCGCCAGACAACACCGCCCCGCTACCTTCAGGGAAAGTGTTCGTGAGGTCATCTAGCCCGTTAGGCACGGGTGTAGTGGTCACACCAAGCGGTGTGGTCAGACCATCGGTCAGATCATAGACCCGAATGTTGTTGTCAGAAGAAACCGCGATACGTGAACCATCATCGGACAACGACACACTCTTGCCGAATCCAGATTCGGGATCAAGGCCTTTAGTTCCGGCTTTAGCGAACGCATTACTGATATAATCACGACGACTGGCCGTACCTGCCTCGCTCAGATCAAACAACTCAACCGACCGAGGCCGGTCCTTAAGCCGCTCCGCGACAGCCAATTCAGCATTATCAGCAGCTGTTTTAGCAGTACGAAGAGCGGTCTCAGCAGTACCAAGAGCGGTCTTAGCAGCAAGAGCAGCAGCACCAACAGCTATTTTAGCATCATCAAGATTCCGATTAGCAGTATTAAGAGCAGCATTAGCAGTAGCAACAACACCAACAACAAGATCAGCAACAGCAGGAGCAGCAACAACAGCAGCCTCAGCAGTAGCAACAGCATCCTCAGCACTAACAACACTAGGATCGTTATTCACCTGATCTTGAAGATCATCAGCCACAATGCCTCTAGCATCAAATAATCCCTTAGCTATCTTAAGGGCCGCGGCCGCATCAGAACTAGCCTTAATTAGGAATGCGAGGGACGCCGTCTCATCGGTGGATCTTTGGGAAACTGCTAAAAGCGAGCCATCACCCGACAGCGAAATACTCTCACCAAAAGTCTTTCCCGACTCCTGAGCGAACAAATTACGACTAACTTGCTTCCACGTGGAGCCCGCAGTCAGGTCATACACCCGAACAATACCGCGCCTCGCACCGCTCGCCGCAACGGTCGCCTGCGGACTCGCAATCGCAACACGGGTACCATCGTCCGACAACGACACTAGAGGATCCCGGGGCGTCCCCCCCCCTACATCTGGATCTACGGCATCGTAACCGGGAAGGATGCTAGGGCGATCGGAGGTGGTACCGAGGACCTCCCACTCCAGCGGCGGGTTACCAAAAGGAGTGCTTGTAGCAGCCCCCGGTGACACCGACAGCGTTGATGCCGCCACTAGCGACACCACCAATATTCGTAAAAAACGACCCAACATTTTTAATGCCTTTCAAGAGGGACTAGAGAGACCCTACCTTGCCGTTGACATAGTTGCAACCTTTTCGTAAAAATCCGATCGAGTCGGGGTTTGGCCTTGGTTTGCCGCGTGGCGGCGATGGAGTCGACGGGCGACCGCAAGGCGTTTCTGCCTCGTCGACTGCGCCGCGATCAAGCGTCACCCCAGCATCGCGCTGGCGAGCGACCCGCACGACATCGCCGCGGAACTCTCGGGGATAAGGCTTGGGCATGCAAACATCCTCGCGGACTGGCCCTTCAGACCAGCCATATTAGATGTCGCGGAGCATCCTTTCGGAGACTCGTAGAACTTCGGCCGCCTCTGGGGTCAAGCTTGACCTTTGGTGGCGTCGGCATTCCCAGCGGGCCGATGTATCCCACGCGGCCCTCGGCGGTGGGCTTACCTCTCTTGTTCTGGCGCTGCCGGAAGGAGCGGTCATCAATGAGGAGTTTCAGTCCGCTGCGAGGAGCCATCCGAGGACATAGTCCTTCTCGACCACATGGTGCGCAACCTGCCACTCGCCAGCGAAGTTGGCGACCTCGCGTTTGGTGATCATGCCGATACGTTGGCGTTGATCAACAATCCCCACTCATTTGAGCGCGACCCCGTGTACGGAAGTGACGGGTCGAGGAGCGGAAATCCTGTCATCAGGGGACCTTCGATCGCTGTTGTGTCACGGCCAAGCGCGGCTAGGAGGTATCCGAGTCGTTTGATACCGGCACCATTTCCGAGGCGCTCTAGGGCGTCTACCACATCTTCAACCTTGGAGTCTCGGAGGGCAGCATCGAGGACTTCCATCGTGTGACGAACACCGCCGCCTAGCGCCGGGTCCGACAACATGTCGGCGACGGTTCGCTCTCTGGTCGACACGCTGACCTTCCTATCTCCTCGCCACTCCTTATTGAGACCCCAAGTCAAACGCTCCGAGGGGACGTGGTGCACGCGATAGAGCGCCCCAGTGGTTCGCGGCCGACCATCCCGCTATGTAGCAGGGATTCCACACTACATCTGCGAGGTACCACGGGTCCTCGTTCCAACTCACTGGATCGCGTGCGTCGACGGGAACCGAAAGGTACAGACCCCGCCGCACCCGCCTCAGCCATCCATTTGCAGCCCACGCCGATAGTCGTCGCGCAGCCACGTTCCTGGTAACGCCTAGCGCCTCGGCCGCGTCCTCGACAGTGACCGTACGTTGGCCAGCGCCAAACAGAATCACTAGATCGCGCCTGCTCCGCGCCGAAAGGCCGCCGGGGTTAGTATTCACATTCATAGCGACATCCCCAATCCGGTAGTTCCCTTCCGAGTAGAAGTATCGGTTCTCTGTTATCGGATTCTGATAGTCTAGATCCACTAATCGCGGTTAGAACGAGTGAGATTGGATCCGGGCCGCGCATCGGACCAGAGAGTGCCATCGGCCTTGAGAGTCAGGCCCCTGAGTCGAACAACGTCTTCCAGAGCCAGCGGAACTGTTCCGCCATGACCTGTTGAGCTTCCCCACCCTCAAGCGGCGCTCCGTCAAGTTGATAGGTCGAGGTAGGCTTGCCCCGTCGCTTGGCCTCGCGTCGAACGACCGCCAACTCTGGAGACGAAGGCGTTCGATCATGCGGCTACACCAGCAATGTGGTCGAGCGCTCTGCATAGTCGCCTTCGCGAAAGGTCTCGTGACGGACGTGATGGCGGTCCACGTCTCCTTCTGCTGGCCTCGATTGATTCCACCCACGCTTGGGCGCGTTTCTGGTCCTTGTCGGTGGCCACAGTCTCGTCGCCGGAGACAAGACGGAGCGGGTGGCGGTGTTCAGGAGGGCCTCGAGAGCGTCGGCCAGGATGTCGTCCGGATCGACGCCTGTCCCTTGCAAGCGCCACCGTTCGACTCCGAGCTGACGACAACAACGCGACACTCGAGATTCCCGGCGAAGCGTTGCGACTCCTCGTGGATGTGCTGGCGTAGATCGCCAATGCCGTGACGGTTGCGCCAATCCATGCCGAGTTCACTACTCAACAGGCAGCAGATCTGTTGAATGTGTCTCGCCCCTACCTTGTGAAGCTTTTGGAAGACGAGAAGATCCCGCACCGCCGAAGCACAACTACTCGGCCTCGAAATCCCGTACCCCCGGCCTTCACCGCCACATACGACGCTTGCGTGCTGCAGCCCGCAGGGTTGCGGGATCTCTTGGTGCGTCTAGGCATGACTGGTTTGTTCCCCTTTGACCCCCGCTGTTCCCACCTGTTTGCGGCTATCCCGCGTTATCTGTGCGCCATCGTCTCGTTCACCGGATCTGCAGCTTCTGTCGCGAGTTCAGCGTACTTTGGTAGCTCAGTCCTGGGGGTTCAACTCGGCAGGGGATTACAACCCTTAACCCTCGCCCCACACGGTCCGACTGGCTAGACCTCGTAGCAGCCCGATCAGGCGAAACGCCCGTTGCAAAGGGCTGTGGTTGAGCGTCTCTATCCCCGAATTATCGATCGACTCGTTGCCGAAGAACTGCTGCCCGAGTTTCCCGCCATCTTGATTGTTGGGCCGCGAGGATGCGGGAAATCGACATCGATGAACCAGTTCGCCGACACGATCCTCGCCCACGAAAGCTGCGGTCTGTCCTTTCATCGTGCGTCGACCGCACCGGACAAGAGGGCTTCTGTGGTTGCAGGACAAACTAGGAGCAGCGTTTCACTATTGCGCCGTCCCCACGAACCCATGATCCTCGACAACCACGACTAATGAGCAGGAGATCCGCCTAGAAGTCCCCCCGTTCTGGCAGACGGGTTGGATGTGGACGTGGCATCTGGAGTTCCACTTGAGGGCTTCTTCGATACTGGTGTTACTAATGTCACACCCGTTATTTATATTATAGGTATGTCTGTAACAGAGCATCGAGAGTTCAAGAAGTCGTCGCCAATCGGGATCACGCTGTTCGGCATCTCAGGATGGATGAGCAATTTGAACGAATCTTCGATTTTGACGTTGAAACTGTCACACCGTCTAAGTATACTATAGTTATGTTTAACCGAACACATCAAACATTGGACAGCCTCTCACCGCTCGGGGTTTCGCGTCCGGGGTTGGTGGGAGCTATTGGCGAATTGCACCGGCTCGAAAAACACGCCCAAGAACGCCGCCTCGCTTACACCGCCACTCTCAACGCTCTAAAGGATGGTGGACCCGACGCCGCTACCGTCACACGCAATCTCACCCGCAGCTCAGCCCGCCAAGCCAAACAAGTCACCAACGCCGCCACGCAACTGGCGGAAATGCCTCTAATGGCCGCCGCATTAGCCCGAGGCGAAATCGGCACCGAACACGTTATGGCGGCAACCGACGCCGCTAAACAGGTCTCGCCGGGAGCAGCTGACCAACTAGTTGACGACGCCGTAGCAGCACCCGCGGATCTTTTCTTGAAACGAACCCGGCAATGGATTGGCCAGCACGAAACCGCCAACGAGATTGAGGATCGCTACCAGCGCCAACGCTCACAACGTGAAGCTAGGTGGGGCGTAGGCAACGATCGCATGCTGCACCTCCACGCCGTACTCGACCCGGTTAGCGGCCGCGAACTAGTAGCTGCGCTTGATCGCCGAGTTGATGCACTCTGGCGAGCCGATGGCGGCCGCGAGGGAACCCCCGACGACGTTCGCTCTCCCCGCCAACGCCGAGCCGACGCACTCGTCGAGTTGGTGACCACCGAAACGGGTGGGAACGGCCAGTTGCATCCCAAACACATGGTGATCATGCACCTCGACATAGCCAGCGGCACCGCCGAGTTCACCGACCACGAACCGGTGCCCGCATCGGTTCTCGCCGACCTAGGGCCCAAAGCCGAAATTGTTGGCATGATCTACGACAGTAAGGGCCAACCACTGCACCTTGGCCGATCCGTTCGCCTGGCTAGTCGAGCGCAATGGACCGCTCTCATCGACCGCGACCGAGGATGCCAACGCTGCGGAGCCCAACCGTCACACTGCGACGCCCACCACGTCCACGAATACTCCGCCGGTGGGGCGACCAACATCGACAACCTCGAACTCGACTGCCACGGCGACCACACACTCATCCACCAACACGGCTTTGACCCCCGACGAACGCCCACAAACCCAAGGGCTGGCTAATGGCGGGCGAGGCTGTGGCGGTGGCGGCAGCCAAAGCCCAGTCAATGGGACCACCAACCACCGGATCAAACCGCGCCGCAAGCTCTTCAATCTCCTTGGTTCCACAAAACCCATACGACGAAGTGGAAGTAGCCAACCGTGGCGTGGGGGCGGGCGCCCTAGTCGCGCCGCAACACACTGTTGAGATGGTGGGTCAACGGCTCCCGTCCAAGTGACTTATAGCTAGAAGTCCATGTTCGACATGCCGCCGCCGGCGTCGTCCTCGGGGGCGTCAGCGATGACGACCTCCGTGGTGAGGAACAGAACGGCAATCGAGCCGGCGTTCTGCAGAGCCGAACGGGTGACCTTCACGGCTGTGGCGGTCGTGACGCTCGACAGGATCACCCCGAGCGATTTGAGCTCTTCGATGTCCAACGGTGCGCAAACTCGCGGTCTTTGACAAAACCGCTGACGAGTAGGTGAGGTAACGGTTCGCCTCCGTTAGCCACCGGTTGTACTGATCGCTCCTCCAGAGCCCCGATCAGCGTGTCGGTTGATACCCGGTCGGCAATCGAACAGATAGACAGCGCGCTGGGACTCAACTGCATCAAAGAGGACTCGCAACTTGGACCCCGTTTCGCCGAGATATTTTGACAGCACCCCGTCGAGCCGGATGCTCAACAGTGGCAGATCCAACTCGTGCGCAAGAACACCTGCCGTCATCATCTTGCCAGTACCAGGCGGGCCCACTCTGATACAAGAGTGGGGAGTCGCTCGACAACCTCCCTGCCGAAGAGCACTTCGTCTACGTACCCCATGTGCATCATGTCGACCATACGGCAGAGGTAGCTCCGCCCCATCTTCCACCACGTGTTGTGGGAGTCAACTATGAGGAGGTGGACGACGTGGATGCCCTCGTGCTCGCGAAGCTCTTCGAGTTCCATCCCATCGAGCAGGGACTCGTAGACGGCATCAGCGACGCGACTTCCGAACGTGGTAGTGTAGTAGTACTCCTTGATCTCCCACAGCGCTATCGGATTCACTGGACTGGGGAAAGCGCCGTCTGCGCGCCTTGCGAGAGTGCGGGTTGGTCGGTCATCGATTGTGACCATCGTGAGAACTCGAGGGTCGTAGTCGCAGCCGTACCTGCGGCCTCCGTTGGCCTCCACGAGCATATTCACGATACAGGTCAGGTATGCGGGATTTTTCATTGAGCCCCGCTGTTTGTTCATAGGTAGTGGACATGTGGGTGCCAACTCGGAGCGCAGTTGCTCATAAAGTGTTTTGGCCTCGGGAGCATCCATCAGCATGTGCTGAATATGGTCGTTCAGGACCCGGGCGCGATACTCGAAGTAATCTGTCAGGGTGGTACCAAGTTCAGTCGGGCTCCCATCATACAGGTGGCGGTAACTCAACCCGAGTTCGTCATACCCTTGGCATATTTCGCGGAGGGTGTGGATCTTGACGACATTCTTTCCCCGTACGGTGTATCCGAGCTTCGCGCTCGACGTACGAACATCAGCCCAGAAGGGCCTCGGAAGATTAAGAAACTGCGCGTTTGGCTGCATTGACAGCGAGTATTGCTCACTTCGAGGTGTCGACACACTTTGCACGGCGAACCACAAACCTGTAGTTTGGGATGATGCAGGAGAAATTGTTCGGGGGTACCGCTGACGTTGTGCCGTTCAACACGCAACTGTTGAAGTGGATCGGAAACAAGCAACGCTTCGCTCACCAGATCGTTAACTATTTCCCCCGCGAGTACGGAACTTACTTCGAGCCTTTCCTTGGCTCGGGAGCCGTGCTCGGAACGCTCCAACCACACACAGCGGTCGGGTCAGACGCGTATGGGATTCTCATTGAGATGTGGCAGCAACTTCACCGAGACCCTGAGCTTCTCAAGGACTGGTACCGACAGCGCTGGGTTCGCTTCTCGGAGTCCGCCGATCGGATAGAGGCCTACGAGGCGATCAGGGCTGATTACAACGCCGCACCGAATCCAGCCGACTTCGTGTTTCTGAGCCGCAGTTGCTACGGGGGAGTCATTCGTTTTCGAAAGGACGGCTACATGTCAACGCGGTGCGGGCCCCACAATCCGGTACGTCCTGAGAGCTTTGATCGACGCGTAGACATCTGGCGAGACCGGACCTCTGGTGCGGACTTTCAACACCTTGACTACAGCGACGCAATCGCCCTTGCAGGTCGAGGAGATGTCGTCTACTGCGATCCTCCGTACTCGGATACTCAAGCAATTCTCTACGGAGCGCAGCGGTTCAGACTCGATGATCTAATCGCGCAGATCAGTGAGGCTAAGCAGCGCGGTGCCTTCGTTGCGCTGAGTATCGACGGCTCCAAGAAGTCTGGAGATCGAGTCATCGACCACGGGTTCCCGGAAGGTCTCTTCGAGCGCGAGGCCTCGGTGAACTGCGGGGTCTCGATGCTCCGGCGGTTTCAGCGCGAGGGTGAGCGACTCCACGATGAGGTTGTGTCGGATCGTTTGCTTTTGACGCGGGGACGGTAATTCCTCAGGGTCCGTCGATGTTCTCGTAAGCGTGACCCCGCCTCCCCGCCGTCTCGCCGTCTCGCAGCTACTTCGATCGGTGGAAGGTTGGCGCCATCGCTGGGTACGACAACTTTGCCCGCCCCACCCGGTCCGACTGGCTAGACCTCGTAGCAGCCCGATCAGGCGAAACGCCCGTTGCAAAGGGCAGAGCCTTGGGGTCGACGGTCAGGCGCTTCCAGCAGTATACCTTCGCCAGATCGGCCATATTGTGTCCGGGCCGCCGCTATCGAGGGCCCAGTTCGCCGACACAAACCCTCGCCCACGGAAGCTGCGGTCTGTCCTTTCATCGTGCGTCGACCGCACCGGACAAGACCTGAACAAAGAAGCAACCGCCAGAGATGCCGACGACCGGATCTGGGCGATACCAACAAGCGCTCTATGGCGCCCCCCCACGAACCCATGATCCTCGACAACCACGACTACTGAGCAGGAGATCCGCCTAGAAGTCCCCCGTTCTGGCAGACGGGTTGGATGCGGAGGTGGCATCTGGACTTCCACTTGAGCGCCTCTTCGATACTGGTGTTACCAATGTCACACCCGTCATTTATATTATAGGTATGTTTGTAACAGAGCATCGGGAGTTCAAGAAGTTGTCGCCAATCGGGATCACGCTGTTCGGCATCTCAGGATGGATGAGCAATTTGAACGAATCTTCGATTTTGACGTTGAAACTGTCACACCGTCTAAGTATACTATAGTTATGTTTAACCGAACACATCAAACATTGGACAGCCTCTCACCGCTCGGGGTTTCGCGTCCGGGGTTGGTGGGAGCTATTGGCGAGTTGCACTGGCTCGAAAAACACGCCCAAGAACGCCGCCTCGCTTACACCGCCACTCTCAACGCTCTAAAGGATGGTGGACCCGACGCCGCTACCGTCACACGCAATCTCACCCGCAGCTCAGCCCGCCAAGCCAAACAAGTCGCCAATGCCGCTACGCAACTGGCGGAAATGCCTCTAATGGCCGCCGCGTTGGCCCGAGGCGAGATCGGCACCGAACACGTTATGGCGGCAACCGATGCCGCTAAACAGGTCTCGCCGGGGGCAGCTGACCAACTCGTTGACGACGCCGTAGCGGCACCCGCGGATCTTTTCTTGAAACGAACACGGCAATGGATTGGCCAACACGAAACAGGTGATGAGATTGAGGATCGCTACCAGCGCCAACGCTCACAACGTGAAGCTAGGTGGGGCGTGGGCAACGATCGCATGCTGCACCTCCACGCCGTACTCGACCCGGTTAGCGGCCGCGAACTAGTAGCGGCACTCGATCGCCGAGTTGATGCACTCTGGCGTGCCGATGGCGGCCGCGAGGGAACCCCCGACGATGTTCGCTCTCCCCGCCAACGCCGAGCCGACGCACTCGTCGAATTGGTAACCACCGAAACGGGTGGGAACGGCCAGTTGCATCCCAAACACATGGTGATCATGCACCTCGACATAGCCACCGGCACAGCCGAGTTCACCAACCACGAACCGGTGCCCGCCTCGGTACTCGCCGACCTAGGACCCAAAGCCGAAATTGTTGGCATGATCTACGACGGTAACGGCCAACCACTGCACCTCGGCCGATCCGTTCGCTTGGCTAGTCGGGCGCAGTGGACCGCTCTCATCGACCGCGACCGAGGATGCCAGCGATGCGGAGCCCAACCATCACACTGCGACGCCCACCACATCCACGAATACTCCGCCGGTGGGGCGACCAACATCGACAACCTCGAACTCAACTGCCACGGCGATCATACACTCATCCACCAACACGGCTTCGACCCCCGACGAACGCCTACTAACCCGAGGGCTGGCTAATGGCGGCCGGGGCCGAGGCGTTGTGGCTCGGGCGTTGGCGAGCGGGGCGGTGGCTGGACTGGCGGCTAGGCGACGTAGATCTCTAACGAGCCGTCACGGGCGAAACCGGCTAGTTGCAGACCCGCTCGTTCTGCGATGGCGGCAGCCAAAGCAGTGGGCGCGCTCACCGCCACCAAGGCCCTAAAGCCCGCCACCCACCGGATCAAACCGCGCCGCAAGCTCTTCAATCTCGTTGGTTCCACAAAACCCACACGACCTCCTTGGTTCCACAAAACCCACACGACGAAGTGGAAGTAGCCAACCGCTGTGTGGGGGCGGGCGCCCTAGTCGCGCCGCAACACACTGTTGAGATGGTGGGTCAACGGCTCCCCCATCGCCGCCATCCACATGTCGATCGTGAGCGTGTCGCCATCGACACTGAACCGTCGGCGCGTTTCCGTCACTACCTTTGCCGACGGCGAGACCACCACCGAATCTGACCGCAAGTCAAGCACCAGTCCCACTTCGGTCGCCTGACACACACCAACCAGAACCTCCAAGATTCCCGACGGTTGGGCCAACACCAACTCAACAGAGCCACCGGACTGCGGGCGGAAATAGCCCGCCTCGGCATGTAACGGGATACCGGACCGGCGAGATCTCGTCCGCTGATTCAGCGCCACAAACGGCTTACCAGAATGGCCGAAGCTGAGCTCTTCGTCGTAGGAGAAGTTGTCGATTGTGGGATATGAGCCCTCTCCAGAACCAGTCCAAGTTCCCAGCAGCGAAATGAGGGCCGCGTTCGAAGGATGGAGTGCCGGTGCGATCATGACCGCACCGTACAACCCCACCCCTCCAGGTGACTTATAACTAGAAGTCCATGTTCGGCATGCCGCCGGCGGCGTCGTCCTCGGGGGCGTCAGCGATGACGGCCTCCGTGGTGAGGAACAGAGCGGCAATCGAGCCGGCGTTCTGCAGAGCCGAACGGGTGACCTTCGCGGCGTCGATGATGCCCGACTCGACCATGTCGACATACTCGTCGGTGGCTGCGTTGAGGCCCATATTGCCATCGAGGTTGCGGACACGGTCCACGACCACGCCGCCCTCCAAGCCCGCGTTCACAGCAATCTGGTTGAGCGGAGCCTCCAACGACTTAGAAACAATGCGAGCACCCACCTGAGCATCGGCGTCGCTGATCGAACCAATCATGGCATCGACCGCGGCTTGGGCCCGGATCAGGGTAGTACCGCCGCCGGCGACCACGCCTTCCTCGATGGCCGCCTTGGTGGTAGAAACCGCGTCTTCGATGCGGTGCTTCTTTTCCTTGAGTTCCACCTCGGTAGCGGCGCCGACCTTAAGAACGGCAACGCCACCGGACAGTTTGGCCAGACGCTCCTGGAGCTTCTCGCGATCGTAATCAGAATCGGTGTTCTCGATCTCCGCGTTGATCTGAGCGATGCGCCCGTTGACGTCCGCGGTATCGCCCGCCCCTTCGACAATGGTGGTTTCGTCCTTGGCCACCACGACCTTGCGGGCCGTGCCGAGCATGTCGAGTTCGACACCGTCAAGTTTGAGGCCGACCTCTTCGGATACAACCTGGCCGCCGGTAAGAATCGCCATGTCTTGCAGCATGGCCTTGCGGCGATCACCAAAACCGGGGGCCTTCACCGCAACCGAGGTAAAGGTGCCGCGAATCTTGTTCACGACGAGAGTGGCCAAGGCCTCACCTTCGACATCTTCGGCAATGATCAACAACGGACGACTGCTCTGCATGACCTTTTCTAAAACCGGAAGAAGTTCACGCACGTTGGTAATCTTGGAGGACACGAAAAGGATGTATGGATCGTCGAGCACGGCTTCCATGCGCTCCGCGTCAGTGACGCTGTACGGCGAAATGTAGCCCTTGTCGAAGCGCATACCCTCGACGAAGTCCAGTTCAAGACCAAAGGTCTGGCCCTCTTCTACGGTGATGACACCGTCCTTACCGACCTTGTCGATGGCTTCAGCAATCGTCTCACCGATCTCGACATCGCCCGACGAAATGGCGGCCACGTTGGCGATCTGCCCCTTGTCCTCGGACACATCTCGTGAGTTGTCACGAATGGACCCGACCGCGGCTTCAACCGCGGCTTCGATTCCCTGCTTGAGCGACATCGGGTTGGCTCCCGCGGCAACGTTACGGAGACCCTCGCGCACCATCGCCCACGCCAACACGGTGGCCGTAGTGGTGCCGTCGCCCGCAACATCGTCAGTCTTTTTCGCTACTTCTTTGACCAGTTCAGCACCAATGCGCTCAAACGGATCCTCAAGGTCGATCTCCTTGGCGATGGAAACACCGTCGTTGGTGATCGTGGGAGCGCCCCACTTCTTTTCGAGCACGACGTTTCGACCCTTCGGGCCGAGGGTCACACGAACCGCGTCAGCGAGCTGGTTCATGCCTTTCTCAAGGCCACGACGGGCCTGCTCATCAAACTGAATGGACTTCGCCATTTTGACTCCTCAAAGACGGTCGGGAAGCGATTGGCACTCTCATGCCGCGACTGCTAATTCAACCGGCGGAAAGGCCCATTCGCAACGTCTCGACGCGGTTACCGATCAAATTCATCCACCGGCGACAGCGGGGACGATGCTCAGCACACTTGGCGCGGCTACTGGGGTGTCGAGTAAGTCCAGCGTTCTTATGTCGGTTTCGTCACAGAAGATGAGCACAAAGCACCGCAACTCGCCCTCGTCGTCTAGCAATCGCTCGGAAAACCCAGGGTGCAGATTCTCCAGCGCCGACAACGCCTCGCCAACCGTAGCCCCCTCGACATTGACCTCGCCTTGCCCTGCGGTGAGCGACTGCATCGTCGTCGAAATCCGGATCCGCGGCATAGGCTCAGTTTAGGGTCCGACAAACGAGTCCGTGGAGGACCAGCCAAACTAGGATCGGAGAATGAGCATCGAACGCAAGGAATTCCCTCCGGCCCGCCCCAGCCGTTCACGCCCCGCCACCATTGTTATCGGTGCCCTTGTCTTGTTCGGTACGGTGATAATGGTTCAGTGGGTGCTGGCGTCGCTTCTGGGTTTGATCAAGTTCGCGCTGTTCATCACGGTCGTCGTCGGGGTGGTTGGCTGGGTTGTTTCGGCGATAGCTAAACGCTGACGTGGACGCTCCGGTAGTACTGGTTTCGAACCGTGGACCGGTATCTTTTCGCGAGGTCGATGGCCGTCTCGTCGGCACTCGAGGCGGCGGCGGACTCATCAGCGGCTTAGCCCCGCTCGTCGTGGGCACCGACACTACTTGGATCGCCGCCGCGCTCACCGACGGCGACCGCTTGGCCGCGGCCAACGGAGTCACCCAAGCCGCCGACATGCACGTGCGCACCCTAGCCCTCGACCCACGCGTGCTGCGACTCGCCTACGACGTCGTGTGCAACGCAACCCTGTGGTTCCTCTACCACGGACTGCACGACCTGTCTCGCCGTCCGATTTTCGACGCGGGATGGGCCGAAGCGTGGCAGGCCTACCGGGACTACAACCACACCTTTGCCGAGGCAGTCATTGCTAGTGCCCCACAGGGTGCCACCGTGCTCGTACAAGATTACCACCTTGCCCTTTGCGGTCCCGAAATCCGGGCCGCCCGAGACGATCTCACTACCGTGCATTTCTCGCACACACCCTTCGCTCCCCCGCTAACCATGCGCGTACTCCCCACCGATTGCGCCGTCGAACTACTCGAAGGCATGGCGGGCTTCCACACCTGCGGATTCCACTCGTCTCGATGGGCCAACGACTACCAAACCAGCGTGCGTGAAATCCTCGGGCGCGACGTACCCATATTTGTCAGCCCGCTCGCACCAGACCCCGACGACATACGCACGGTCGCTGCCCTCCCAGCCACCCAAGAAGCGGTTACCGAAATTGCTGCCCACGTCGGCTCACGGCAACTCATCGTGCGGGTTGATCGCATCGAGTTATCGAAAAACCTTCTACGCGGGTTTCGGGCCTACGACCGGTTACTCCACGACCGACCAGACCTGCGCGGCCAAGTGATCTTTCGGACCCTTGGCTACGCCAGTCGCGAAGGTCTCCCTGAGTATCTCGCCTACCGCCAAGAAGCCGAATCTTTGGCCGAACACATCAACCACCGCTGGGCCACACCCGACTGGACACCGCTAGAACTCGATTTCCGCGACGACTTCCCCCGCTCGGTCGCCCACCTTCGCCGCTACGACGTATTGCTCATCAATCCAATTCGTGACGGGCTGAACCTCGTCGCCAAAGAAGGGCCGATCGTCAACGAACGCAACGGCACGCTCGTGCTAAGTCGCGAGGCAGGAATACACGACGAACTCGACGGCGCGTGCATCTCGGTAAACCCCTACGACATTGCCGAACAAGCCGCGGCGTTGGGCGAGGCCCTTGATCGTTCGGCCAGCGAGCGGGTGACCGCGGCCAACGAACTCCGGCGGCGGGCACTAGAGCGCACCCCGCGCCATTGGTTAGCCGAGCAGGTCTGCGCGGGTCGCGACGCTCGCCGGTCAGGTCGGCGCTGAGCACAACCGATCGGCTAACTCCCGCAGTACCGCCTCAGCCCCCGCGGGCCCCGACACTACATGGTCGGCCCGGCGGAGCAGGATCGACGGGGCTTCGTCGCTGGCCACCGCGACACGAACCGTACCCACGCCTCGTTGGGACAAAACATCGAGACCGTCGAAGGCGGGCAGGTCACCGAGGTCGTCGCCGAAATAGGCAACCGGATCGAGGTTCGCCACCCGTTCGAGCAGCGCCGTTCCCTTGTCGCATTTGATCGGCGGATGCAATTCGAAAGAAAACTTGGCCAAACGCCACTCAACCCCGGTTGTCGCCGCTGCTTGGCGTACCCACGCGTTCAAGCCATCGGCGAGGTTAGGATCGCCTCGGTAGTGCAGAGTTACCGATAATCCCTTCGGCTCAACCACTTCGGGCCCGTACCGCCCGACCGCATCTTGGGCGAGTCGTTGCATGGTGGGCCGCCAAACCTCTGCCTCGTGGAGACTGTGATGGCGACCCTTGCTCCGACCTTCGAGCCCGTACTGGCCAACAATGTCGACCGCTTTAGGGATGTAGGGATCAAGGTAAGCCACCGGTCGGCCCGAGATAATGACAACACGGCCTAACAAGGTGACCAGTTCGCTCAGCAACTCGGGGATTGCGGCGCGGGGAACGGCCTGATCGGCTACCGCAGAAATATCGCTCAGCACCCCGTCGAAGTCAAGAAACAGCCCGGCGCGACTAGGCGCCAGCAGTAATGCTCCCAAGGGATGCGGGTTCACACTGGGGAAGGTCAGCCGAGCAGGCGGTCGGTGCCGAGGACCACGATGACATGGAAGCCCTCAACCTTGGTGGCATCTTTAACCAGCGTCCCCGCTTCGACCGGCATGGCTCGCAGAATCTCATCGGACCCGCCGAGTTCGGTCGCAACACCACTCGCTTCGTGGCCGTAACTGTCGATGTAATACACAGCAGAGGGTTCGGTGGTTTCTTTCGCATCCACTGCGGTGACGACATAACCCGCTGTGCCGAGAACCTCTGACCGATCACCCGCCAAACCATTCTCGCCGACACCGTTAGCTACTGCGACCTTGATCTCTCCAATCGGTCGGGTGGTTGGAGTGGCGGGGGTATCGCTAGGGAGCGACGTGGGGGTCTCCCCGCTGGCCCCATCGTCGGTTCCCGCTACTGCCTCCGTGCCATCCGCAGTGCCCTCCTCCGTGCCTTCCTCGGCACCCGCCTCCGTGCCTGCCTCAGTGCCATCGGCGGTAGCGTCGGCCGCAGTATCGGCCACCACGATCGTCGCATCGCTACCCACACGACCCTTCCAGAGCAGACCAGTGCCGATCAGCACGGCGATGAGAATAAGCATCGTGCCCCGAGCGGCAGCGTTGCCGGTGGACCGGCCAAGAGAGCTGTCAGATGATGCGTAACGTCCGGTAGCTGTCATCAGAGTTGGGTCCTCACTGTGCGATCCTTGGGACTGTGGAGTCCATATCTATGAGTATGCCCCATAATGGTAGGTCTAGCCATGCTCTAGACGCCATCACCAATTCGGAGCCGAGATCGAGTCGCCGCGGTCTACGCTAGATTGCTTGCCTCCGTGGTGAGGCCCCGCCCGTGTAGCTCAGTTGGTAGAGCAGCGCTCTTGTAAAGCGCAGGTCGCAGGTTCGATCCCTGTCGCGGGCTCCAGATCACCGTACTACGCCCGTGTTTGTCCGCCGTCGGTTGATCTCGTAACACGACACGGCGGCGGCATTGGCGACATTCAGCGAGCCAAGCACGCCAGCCATCGGTATCGACGCAACAGTGTCGCAGCGTTGGCGCACCAACCGCGACAACCCGGGCCCCTCGGCACCGAGCACTAAAGCAACGGGTTCCTTGGCTATCGGCAGGTCAAACAGCGAACGATCGCCGCCCGCGTCGAGTCCGACCGTCCAGATCGCTCGGGCCGACAGCGTCCTCATGGCTGCGGGCAAGCCACCAACGACCGCCATGCGCAGATGCTCCACCGCTCCCGCCGCTGTTTTTGTAACAGTCGGCGTGATGTGGGCCGCTCGATGACGAGGCAACACGATGCCGGTAACGCCCGCGCATTCCGCGGTGCGAAGAATGGCGCCCAAATTGTGCGGATCGGTAATGCCGTCAAGCAGGAGAAGAAACGGCAAGGTGCCGCCGCGATCGGCACTGAGCAGATCATCAAACGGAGTGGCCCGCAACGGTTGGGCGAGGGCCAGCACCCCCTGAGCACCATCAGTGCGGGCTTGGGACTCGAACTTACTCCGAGGAATCTCGCTAATCGTCACCTTCTGCTCGTCGGCGAGGTCGATGATGTCGTTAAGAATCGGGGCCGCGTCGAGACCGCTGGCCAGAACCACCTCACGGGTACGTCGCGTGCCAGCCATCAGCAGTTCGCGAACGGCGTGGCGGCCTTCGACCTGATCGCCCCCCAGATGCGGACCGCCGCGACCGGGATCGGCGTCGCGCCGCGGGGTAGTCCCGCGTTGACCGCTGCCTCGTCGTGGTCCGGATTTCGCCGGCTTGCGTCGGTTTCGATCGCCGGACTGGCCAGGACGAGACTGCCCAGGACGAGACTGGCCTGGACGAGACTGGCCTTTGCCCCGAGCGTTCATCGGGCGATCAGGGCTACCGCCCACGCGGCGATGCCGTCGCCTCGCCCCAACGCGCCGACACCTTCGGTCCGACGACCAGTCACCGTGACCGGCGCGCCGACTGCATTGCTGAGTTTCTGCTGCATTCTTTCCTTCTCTGGAGCGATCTTTGGTGTGTCGAGCACGACCGAGCAGTCGATGTTGGCGGGCCGCCATCGGGCCGCTCGGACCGCTGAGGCCGCCTGCTGCAATAGGGCCAGGCTGTCGGCGCCTGCCAGCGCCTGGTCCGTGTCAGGAAACATCTGTCCGATGTCGCCGAGCCCGGCGGCCCCCAGCAAAGCATCCGCACAAACATGGGCCACCACATCAGCATCGCTATGACCATGCAGGCCAGAAGCGTCGCAAAAGGTGACCCCGCCAAGAACCAGCGGACGGGTTGGATCATCACACCGAGCGTGTATATCAAACGCCTGGCCAACCCGAAACGGGATCTCCCCCGTCCGACAGCTCTCGGCTAGTAGCGCCTCGGCTGTCGGAAAGTCGGTCGGGTTGGTGATCTTTATGTTTGTAGGATCGCCAGCCACGATCTCCACTCGGCCCCCGTTTGCCTCGACAACGGTGGCGTCGTCGGTGGCTTCTTCTTTCCCCGTGTGGGCATCACGGAGGGCCTGCGCCAAGAATCCCTGCGGCGTTTGGACCGCAACCAGGTTGTCTCTATCGACGGCTCCCCCCTCACCGGGTTCGACCTTCCAACAACGCAGAGAATCGATCACGGCGGTCCCCGGAATAACAGCCTCGGCCCCGCCGCGCACCGCGGCGATGACCCGCAGGTACAGAGCTTCTGAGGCCAGCGGCCGAGCCCCGTCGTGGACCAAAATGATCGATGCCGCCGAGGGCACGGCGGCGAGGCCCGCCCGAACCGATCCCGACCGAGTAGCGGCGCCGGTGACGACTCGACATCCCGCTGGCAGCAGCGAATCGCAGGGTCGCTCAGGTGGCAGGACTACGACCACCCCCTCGGCGATAGCAAGGGCCCCAGCTAATGTCCGGTCGATGACCCGTTGACCCGCGAGATCCCCAAACTGCTTCTGTGTACCAGCGCGGCTACCTGATCCGGCGGCAACGACGATGACCCACACCCCAGAGCTCATTTACCGACCCTAGCAACGCCGAGCAAACTCACCTTACTAGGGTGGGCCGAACCCATGACTGTCACCACCTTTACCGAACTTCTCCGTTCCACCCTGCTGTTCGCAGCGATCGAGGGCGAAGCGCTCACGTTGATCGAGGAGTCCGCCACTAAACGGACACTTCGCCGCGGCGACGTGATTTTCAGCGAGCAAGAAGAGCCGACTGCGTTGTACGTGGTGATCGACGGTCGCATCGCCATCGTCAATCGATCAATCAACCGCCGCGAGTCGGTCATTGCGCTCATGGAGCCCGGCGACCTGTTCGGTGAGATGGCGCTCTTCGACGGGTTGGGCCGCTCTGCGGAAGCCCGGGCGCTCGAAGCCTCTAATGTCTTAGAGGTTCCGTTCGCCCCGGTGACCGCGCTCTACGAAGCTAACCCCCACGAACTCTGGAACGTGGTTAACCTGCTGGCCCGTCGGCTGAGGGCGATGGACCAAGCTCTCGCCGATTCTGTTTTCCTCGATGTCGCCGGTCGGACCGCCAAGCGAATCCTGGAACTGTCGGGGGACAGCGACGAGTTCACGCTGCCGATCACTCAGGAAGAACTGGCGGGGATGGTCGGGGCTAGCCGCGAGCGGGTGAACAAGGCGATCGCCAACTTCGTGAAACTCGGCTGGCTGGCCCAACAAGACCGCCGCTACGCCATCACCAACCGCGAACAGCTTTCGATTCACTCCCGCTAGCTGGAGCCCACGTCGGCGAGCGCAATGGCTGCCCTAAGGGTCGGGGCCCGCAATACTTCCAGCCCGTCGGGGACCACTGAAGTGGCTTGGGGCACTATGGCTCGGCGAAATCCCATACGCGACGCTTCGCTCAGCCGGCGGTCGATATGGCCAACGTGACGCAACTCTCCGCCCAGCCCGACCTCGCCGATAACAACGGTGTCGTCGGCCAGCGGATTGCCGGTTAGCGACGAAGCCACGGCGAGCGCAACAGCCGCATCGGCTCCCGGGTCGCTCACTCGGGCCCCACCTACCGCGAGGGCGTAAACATCGGCACCCAAAACGCTGAGCCCGCAGCGCCGTTCCAGCACCGCTAAGAGCATTGAGAGTCGGCCTTGATCGAGTCCCTGAGCCGAACGGCGCGGTGTGGCCAAAGGCGACGGCGCAACTAGGGCTTGTAGTTCGATGAGCAGGGGGCGATTGCCGTCGACGGTCGCCACGATAGCTGAGCCGGAGACGCCGGTAACTCGATCGGCCAAGAACAGCCCGCTCGGGTCGGCCACGGTTTTGAGGCCTCGCTCCTCCATCTGTAACAAGCCGACCTCCGACGTGGCCCCAAACCGGTGCTTGCTGGCGCGAAGAATTCGCAGGCCGTGATGACGGTCGCCATCGAACTCCAACACCGTGTCAACGACGTGTTCTAAAACACGCGGCCCGGCCAACGTTCCCTCCTTGGTGACATGGCCGACCAAAACCACCGCGGCATGGTTGGCCTTGGCGTAAGTGACTAATCCGTGGGCGCATTCGCGCACCTGGGTGACCGAACCCGGTGCCGACGCGAGTTCGGGATTGTGCAAGGTTTGGATGGAATCAATGACCACAACCGCGGGTTTGACCGACTCGAGGTGAGTCAAAATATGTGGCAGCGCGGTCTCTGCCACGAGCCAGAGATCGTCGTGTACGGCCCCCAACCGGTCGGCCCGACCCCGCACTTGGCCCACTGATTCTTCCCCTGATACATAGAGGCTGGTTTGCCCGCCAGCCGCCGTGGAACCCACCAACTGAAGCAGCAAGGTCGATTTTCCGATGCCGGGTTCGCCGCCGACTAGGGTGACCGAGCCAGCCACAAAACCCCCGCCCAGCACTCGATCGACTTCGGCTAGGCCCGTGGCGGTTGTCTTCACCCCGACATCGACGATGTGGGTCATCGGGCGCGGCACCGTTGGCGGCGCAGCGGTGGTTCCCCGTGGCTTTAGCTCCTCGAACTCCTCGTCTAGGGTGTTCCAAGCATCGCAGGCGACGCACCGGCCAGCCCATTTCGGGGTGGACCACCCGCACTGGCGACACCGATGAACGGTTTTGGTCTTGGCCATAGATGCCACCTTAGGCAGCGCCAGTGACGCTCAGGACACTCGGCTTTGCAACAGGTCCTCAAAGCCTCGCACGAGGGCGTGTTCGGTTTCGGGCGCCTCCTCGACACCGGTTACGAAGAATCCGGTTGCCATGCCCAACTCCTTGGCCGCATCGAGGTGGGCCACAACGTTAGAGAGATAGAAACAGTCGTATAGGTCCACCGACATGGTTCGCCGGGTTGCCTCAAACAGGGCCGGTTCCGGAAGGGTCGAGCCCACATCGCCGCTAACTACCCACGATGTGACCAACCCATCGAGCGAAGCCATACGCCGCAGGCGAGCGCCCCACGCCCGCGGTTGGTTACCAACGGCGGCAACCGGCAACCGACTGTTGGCCATGCGGTCAAGGAACGGATGAAGGCCTGGAACGAGCCGGAAGGACGAAAGGTAGCGGGTCTCAATCTCGTCGGCCATGGGACCCAGTCCGACCTCGCTCCAGAACTCCTCGGGGGAAAGTCGGCCGAGAATGAGCTGGCGGTGGTACTCGCGGATGGCCAAAGGATCGGCTTCGGGTCGCTCGGCGATGATCAGCGGCAAAAGCAAATTCTCGCCCGGATCGGTAGGACGAACAATGACCCCGTGAACGTCGACTACTAACAATCGCAGCAGGCGGCGGCGCGGCCTGTTGGCCTCGGCCTCGCGAGTAGCGGCTCGTTGCTGGCGTTGGCGCTGGTCACGACGGCGACGTCCCTTGGGCGTCCGTAGTTTCGCCAGTAAGTAACTACCTAACCGGCTGAGCAAAACGAGGGCCAACAAGAAGATGGCGACTAGGCCAACCGTGGCCCAAACCCGGGGCAATATGTCCTCCGTGGTGGACGAGGCGGCAAGTTCCGCCACCTCGTCGCCATAGGCGAAAGTCCAAGTGACGGTGTCGTCAACGACCTCGCCGGTCTCCGACGAGACACTGGCGGCCAGTTCGAGCGACAAGACAAGGCCGAGAGTTGTCGCAAACGGTGCACCGGCGTCAGATTCGACCGCAAGCAGTGACCGCCCGAGGGGTGCGTTGTCGAATAAGCCCGATAAGAGATCGTCCCCCAGCAGTTCCAAGTCAGGGTTCGGGTCGACCGTGCCGGAGAACGAATAGCGCGTCATGGCGCCCCTCAAGCCGACCGAGGAGAAATCGTGGGAAGACTCCAGCAGCACGTCACGAAAGACCGTGTCGGTCCCCACAATTTCAGCGAGGACGTAGGGCAGTTCTGCCGATGACTCGAAGGGCTTGCGCGCCACCAAGGTGAGGCCGCCGTCCTCGTCAATGGGACCAATAACATCCCACCCGGCTCGGTTCAAATCGTCGAAGCGAAACTCGGCGAGATCGTCGGCCACTAAGGCAACAGCTTCCGCGTCGGCCACGATGGTGACTTTGACCGTGCCCGATCCATCAGCGGCAACCACGATATCGACCTGCGTATCGACACGGCAGGCACCGACAAGAACGGCCATGAGGAGACCCAACACCAGCATGCGCACCAGACTCACCCTCCCGAAGCTAGACGTTGAACGACTTGATGAGCGGCCACCCGCTCAGAATGGGTCGAGAGCGTCTTCGAGTTCGGGGTTAGGAGACTCAAACCCCTCAATCGAGCGAAACACGACGTGCGGCGCGCCGTCATCGTCAGGATCCGGCTCGACATCAACAATAATGATCTCACCGGCGCGGAACTCCTTATAAAGAAGCTTCTCCGACAGCGGGTCCTCGACTAGTCGCTGCAGTGCCCGACGCAACGGGCGAGCCCCCAGCGTGGGGTCGTAACCCTTCTCGGCGAGATAGTCCTTGGCCGCATCGGTGAGTTCAAGACCCATACCCTGGCCTCCCAATTGATCCGCGACGCGAACCGTCATCAGGTCGACAATCTGGCGAACCTCACTCTGAGCGAGTTCGTGGAAAATGATCACGTCGTCGATGCGGTTCAAGAACTCCGGTCGGAAATGAGCCTTGAGGGCCTCGTTGACCTTTTCTTTCATCCTTTCGTAATTGACAGCTTCGTCGGCTTTGGTGAAACCGAGATTTGCCTTGCGAAGGTCCTTGGTACCGAGGTTCGAGGTCATGATGAGCACGGTGTTACGGAAATCGACGGTACGCCCCTGCGAGTCAGTAAGACGACCCTCTTCTAGGATCTGCAAAAGGGTGTTAAAAACATCCGGGTGTGCCTTTTCGACCTCGTCGAACAACACGACGGAGAACGGCTTGCGGCGCACTTTCTCCGTGAGCTGGCCCCCTTCGTCGTAGCCGACGTAGCCGGGAGGGGAACCCACAAGGCGACTGACCGTGTGCTTTTCTTGGTACTCGGACATGTCGAGACTGATGAGCGCAGACTCGTCGCCAAACAAAAAATCAGCGAGAGTCTTGGCCAGTTCAGTCTTACCCACGCCAGATGGACCGAGGAAGATGAACGAACCGCTCGGACGCTTGGGATCCTTAAGGCCAGCCCGGGTTCGGCGGATGGCCTGGCTGACGGCCTTGACGGAGTCCTCTTGGCCGATGACCCGCTTGTGTAGCTCGTCTTCCATGCGGAGCAACTTCTGGGTTTCTTCCTCGGTGAGCTTGTAGACGGGGATGCCTGTCCACAGCGACAGCACCTCGGCGATGGACTCTTCGTCAACCTCATCAAAGAGATCGACGCCCGAGGCTTTTGCCTCGCCTTCCATGGCGTCGCGACGGGCTAAGAGTTCCTTCTCCTTGTCGCGCAGGCGACCCGCTTCTTCGAACTGCTGGCCCTCAACGGCCTCTTTTTTCTCACGGATAACCACGGCGAGTTCGGATTCAAGCTCTTTGTACTGGGGCGGGGTCACCATACGCTTGATCCGCAGACGCGAGCCAGATTCGTCGATGAGATCAATAGCCTTGTCTGGCAGGTAACGATCGGAGATATAGCGATCGGCTAAGTTCGCCGCGGCCACGAGCGCCTGATCGGTGATAGTGACCCGATGATGGGTTTCGTACCGGTCGCGCAGACCCTTGAGAATCTCGATGGTGTGAGGGACCGACGGCTCCTCAACCACCACCTTTTGGAAGCGACGCTCTAGAGCCGCGTCCTTCTCAAGGTATTTGCGGTACTCGTCGAGGGTAGTCGCGCCAATGGTTTGCAGTTCTCCCCGGGCCAGCATCGGCTTGAGGATCGAGGCCGCATCTATCGCGCCTTCTGCTGCGCCAGCACCGACGAGGGTGTGAATCTCATCGATGAAAAGGATGATGTCGCCGCGCGACTTGATCTCCTTCAGCACCTTCTTGAGCCGCTCCTCAAAATCGCCGCGGTAACGAGAACCCGCCACTAACGCCCCGAGGTCGAGCGTGTACAACTGCTTGCCGGCAAGCGTCTCAGGGACCGTGTCAACGGCGATAGACTGAGCGAGCCCTTCGACGATGGCAGTCTTGCCCACTCCTGGTTCGCCGACGAGCACTGGGTTGTTCTTGGTCCGGCGGCTCAGGATCTGCATGATTCGCTCGGTCTCGCGACTGCGGCCAATGACCGGATCGAGAGCTTTTTCGCGAGCGGCCTGGGTGAGGTTGCGGCCGAACTGGTCGAGCACCAAGGAACCAGATGCGGAATCGCCGCCGGAACCGCCAGCGCTGGCCCCCGCCTTGTCGCTCGAACCACTTCCGCTGCTACCACCCTCGGAGCCAGCACCAGAGAAGCCCGATAGCTGCTGGATGACCTGCTGGCGAACGCGGTTGAGGTCGGCGCCCAGTTTGACGAGTACCTGCGCCGCTACACCCTCGCCTTCGCGGATGAGGCCGAGCAAGATGTGTTCGGTGCCGATGTAGTTGTGGCCTAGTTGCAACGCCTCGCGGAGGCTGAGTTCAAGAACTTTCTTGGCCCGCGGGGTGAAGGGGATATGACCCGAGGGCGACGAACCACCCTGGCCGATCAACTCTTCGACTTGGTTGCGAACCGCTTCGAGGCTGATCCCTAATGACTCGAGGGCTTTGGCCGCCACCCCTTCGCCCTCGTGGATGAGCCCTAGCAAAATATGCTCGGTACCGATGTAGTTATGGTTGAGCAAGCGCGCTTCTTCTTGCGCCAGCACTACTACTCGTCGAGCCCTATCAGTAAAACGCTCGAACATCGGCTTGCCCTCCCTGGTGGGATCAAAACACGAGAAACATCTCTCAGGTAACCAAGTGTACAGCGTGGACTATCAAGCGGTGGGCGTAGCGTAGGATCGTGGCCCACCCGCTTTCGATCCTTCCATCAATGGAAGACGACCTCCGTCGCACCGAAACCGAACTACTTCGCGTCGTCCAAGCCGACGGTGACTTCCTCACCGAGATCGCCGGGCACCTCATCAAGGCGGGCGGCAAGCGAGTCCGTCCCGGTTTCTCCATCGCCTCCTCCGCGGTGCTTGACCCTACGGGCGTACCGGCGTCGATCAACGTCATTCGCGGCGGTTGTGCCGTCGAACTCGTCCACATCGGCTCGCTTTACCACGACGACGTCATGGACAACGCGACGACCCGCCGCGGGGTCAAAAGTGTCAACGCCAAGTGGGGTAACCTCCGAGCGATCCTCGCGGGCGACTACCTGCTCGGCCGGGCTTCCGAACTAGCGTCGGGCCTCGGTACCGAAGTCGCGGGACTGCTCGCCACAACCATCACCAAACTGTGCGAAGGACAGATTCTTGAGCTGGAATCGGCCTACGACCCGTCGCGTACAGTCGAACGTTATGAGGAATCGATCACTGGGAAGACCGCATCGCTGCTCGCAACGGCGTGTCGTATCGGTGCCATCGTCGGCGAGCTACCCCGGCCCGCAGTTGAGGCGCTAACGGAGTTCGGTTTCGCCTACGGAATGGCCTTTCAGGTTGTCGACGACATTCTCGACATTATTGCCACCGACGACGAACTCGGAAAGCCCGCGGGTCACGATCTAATCGAAGGCATCTACACGCTCCCCGTCATCCATGCCCTCACAGACGACCGCTTCGGTGAGGAGTTACGCCGCCTACTCACTCCCGAAATCACCGTCAGCGAACGAGATCACGCCCGTGATCTTGTACGCCAGACCAACGGTGGGCAAGCCGCGTTGGCTGTGGCGCGTTCGTGGGCCGACAAGGCCGCGGGGACGCTCACCAATCTACCCGACACGCCTGGCGCCCGGGCGCTACGAGCAGCTAGCGACACACTCATCGAGCGGGCGACCGCCCCACGCGGCCGTAAGCGCTTCTCCGGCAAGCCCCGCTGACCTGCTCGCCCCTACTCGCCCCTACTCGCCGAGGTCTAGCTCAGCTTTTTCTAGCTCCGCCGCTCGGGTTTGCTCGGTCCGCAGGGTCGGGAATAACACCACATCGCGGATGGTGGTGGCCCCAGTGAGCAACATCACCAGGCGATCAATGCCAACACCGAGGCCCGCTGTGCCCGGCAAGCCATACTCGAGGGCGCGCAGGTAGTCCTCGTCGACGACCATCGCCTCGTCGTCGCCCGCTGCCCCTTCGGCCTCCTGCGCCTCGAAGCGCTGGCGTTGAATTACAGGATCGGTGAGCTCAGAGAATCCGTTGCAAAGTTCTCGCCCTGCCACGATGGCTTCGAAACGCTCGGTGTAGCCGGGGCGGTCACGATGCTCACGAGACAGCGGAGACACCTCAATGGGATAGTCGGTAACGAAGATCGGACCCCACAATTCGGCCTCGCAGGTTTTTTCGTAGATCTCGAGGATCAGCTTGCCCGGTCCGTAGTGACCCAGTACCTCGACGCCAAACTTCTGGCTGTGGGCCCGCAGTTCATCGATCGGCGTGCTGAGCGACACCTCGACCCCAGCGTGTTCGAAGATGAGTTCCTCCATCGTGGCGCGGCGCCACGGCGGTGCCAGATCGACCTCGCGGCCATCGTAGTCCAAAGTGGTCGATCCGAGGACCCGTTCGGCGATTCCCGCCACGAGTTCCTCCGTGAGGCGCATCATGTCGCCGTGGTCGGCATACGCCCAGTACAACTCGAGCATGGTGAACTCAGGATTATGTCGAGTCGAGAGGCCTTCGTTGCGAAACACTCGGCCGATCTCGAACACCTTCTCCATGCCCCCAACCACGAGACGCTTGAGGTAAAGTTCGGGAGCGATACGCAGATACAGTTCGGTGTCGAGGGCGTTGTGGTGGGTCGCGAAAGGGCGGGCCAACGCACCGCCGGGGATGGGCTGCAGGATCGGGGTCTCGACTTCGATGAAATCTTGATCGTGAAGCAGGCGGCGCATCGTGGCCACAATCTCGGACCGCTGGCGAAAGGCCACCCGCGACTCCTCAGTGACCCACAAATCGACATAACGCTGGCGGTACCGGGTGTCGGGATCAGAAATCCCGTGCCACTTATCGGGGAAGGGACGCTGCGCCGCGGCCAGAACCGTCCACTCGTCGACCCGCACCGATAACTCGCCGCGGCGGGTCATCATCACGATGCCGGTCACGGCGATCCAGTCGCCAATCGACAGGCCGGTAAAACCGTCGAAATCGGGGGTGCTTTGGGCTCGGGCGAAGAGTTGAATTCGACCAGTCGAGTCTTGTAGCGAACCGAAGGCGATCTTGCCCTGATCGCGCCGGAGCATAAGACGACCAGCGACGGTGACGATTTGGTCGGTCTCACAGCCCGCTTCGAGTTCGCGGTGGGTGCGCTGGATCTGCTCGGTCGAGTGGCTGACGTCGAAGCGATACGGATAAGTTGAGTCGCGGGCCATAGCTAGCTGTTTCGGTTGTAGACGAGGCGTAGACCGTGAAGGGTCAAGAAAGGCTCGATATGTTCGATGGTGGCCGAGACGGGGACGATCAGGTGGGCCAGTCCACCCGTGGCGACCACGTTGACTTCTCCGATTTCCGCCGCGAAACGCTTCACCATTCCGTCGATCATGGCGGTAAAACCGTACACCGCCCCTGACTGAATCGACTCCACGGTCGACTTGCCGATCACGCCGCGGGGTTCGACCAACTCGATTGCTCGAAGCATGGCGGCACGACCAAACAAGGCATCCAAACTGATCTCGATGCCGGGGGCAATGGCGCCTCCGACGAACTCACCACGGGCGGAGATGACATCGAAGTTGTTACCGGTACCGAAATCGACAACCACCGTAGGACCGCCGTAGAGGTCGTAGGCCGCGATTGCATTGGCGATTCGGTCGGCGCCAACCTCTTTAGGATTGTCGTAGAGGATCGGCATGCCGGTCTTGACCCCGGGTTCGATAACAATCGGCGACACCGGCAGGTAGCGATCGACCATGTGGCGCAGGTTGGCCAGGATGCGGGGAACACCCGAACAGATCGCCGCGCCGCGGAGATCTTCGTCGAAGTCAACCCCGACCGTGTCGAGCAAGGAGCGCACCATGACGGAGTATTCGTCGCTCGTGCGAGCAGCATCGGTGGAAAGACGCCAGTGATCGACGAGGCCCGCGGCGGCCCCTTCGCCGGTCGTCGAGGTAGGGTCATACAACCCAAGAACGGTCTGCGTGTTGCCAACGTCGATCGTAAGAAGCACGCGCGAACGCTACCGGCGCTCAGCCCATCCCGCGAGAGTCCTGCTTCAACGCAAGATCTACCGAGACCGCCGAGGCCACAACTAGGCTACGCAGGGGCTCGGTTAACGGGCTATGGATCTGAAGTACGTAATTGTCGGCGGTGGTGAACATCGTCTTAGCCAAACCCTCGAATGTCTTGGTGATGCGGCCGACCTCGGTGCCCGCGTTGTCTTGAAGGTTGAAGTTCCAGGCCCGCCAATTCTCGCCGTTGAGCGACCCGATGGGTTGGCCCTCAGCCTCGAGCGAGAACCGGATCTTGCCGATCATGTTCTGTTGGACGATCGACCCAACCCGGCGTCCGGTCCCGTCCGCAACATGCACCTTTGACTTGAAGAACTTAGCTGGCCGGGTGACCGTGAGTTGCACCGCACCGTTAATGTCAACCAGTTGGAAGCTATGAGTCATGAACTGATCGAGGCTCCAGAGGAACCGGGCGATCTTCTTGAACACGGTCTGGCCAACCTGGCGGATCGCCCCGATCTGGGTACCGGTCTGGTCGTAGACGGCGTACTCCGTATTGAGTTCGATGAGCTTGACTCTCTGGTTCACCACCAAAACGGGTTGATCGAAGATTCCTGAGCCGGTCGGCGCCGAGGTTTGATCGAGGTTGACCTTGGCCTTTTTGACTATCTGCTTTTGCACCTTCGCCGCCCTAGTCTCAGCCGAACGGCCGATGGTCGGGATCGGCCCCGGGAGGCCCGCAGGGTCAGGGGGTGGAGGCGGAGGCGGATCAATCATGGGCGCAGCCTAGTCCTCGGGACTGAGGTTATCTCGTTGTCACGCCGCCGCGGCGCTCAGCCATCAGGTAACCGACCGACGTGGCGAACCCCTTCGGCCTTCGCCGCGGCGGCCACGTCGTACCCCGCCGCTAACAGGTCAGGGGCAAGGTCAGCCAACGGAACAAGGACAAACGCCCGTTCAAACATGCGCGGATGCGGAACGATCAGGTCAGGCTCGGCCGTTGTCATTGCGTCAACCCACAACACGTCAACATCGAGCGTGCGTGGTCCCCACCGAATCCCCCGCACTCGTTCGGCTTGCGTCTCGCATTCACGGCCAACGCCGAGTAGCGCCCGAGGCCCTAGCACGGTATGCAACTCAACCACCACATTCAAGAACGGGTCTTGGTCGACCCCACCCACGGGGTCAGTCTCGTAAGCGTCGCTCACCGCAAACACATCGGGGATAGCGGCGACTGCACTAACCAAGTACTCGACTCGGTCCCCCATATTCGAACCTAACCCGAGGAAGGCGCGGTGGGTCACCGGAATCGGGTGAGTCGAATCCCGCTCCACGCCAAGTCCTGGGGAACGGGCGGGCGCAATTTGCGGACTTCAATGGTGACGGCCGCAACCCGTTCGTCGACCATGATTGCCTCCACAATGCGGGCTGCCATCCGCTCGAATAGTTGGAAAGACTCGGCCGCGGTCACGGCCTCGATACGTTCGAGTACCGCGCCGTAGTCGATCGTGTCGCGGAGTGAATCGCTGACGGTCGCCCGGCTAACGTCGGCGGTGATCTCGATGTCAAACTCGTAAGGTTGACGGCGCTCTTGCTCTTCAGGCAGGGCACCGCAGAGGCACATGAGTCGTAGCCCCGTCAGCACGATCACCTCGTTCGCCGCTTCGGTCATGTCGGTTCAAGACTACTCATCGTCGTCGTGGCCTCGGTTGAGGAACGCGTCCTTCGGGACCAATTCTGACCGCTCGCACTTATCAACTAGGGCGACCAACTCGCGGGCAGTCTGGCCGAGTTCCTTTTCGAACAAACGCTCGGCGAAACTGATGCATTGCGGACCGGTGGGAACGAGCCCCATCCACAGCAGATAGGCGGCCACGAGTCCGGTGATGCGCTCGTCGAATCCTTCTCGGTGTACGACGATCTTGTCGCCCGCCGCCACATGATCGCGAATCGAGGCCATCGCTCGTGTAAGGCTGAGCGGGCCACCGCTTGGACCGTTGAACGGCACCTGATGAAACGGCAGCCCCATTTCTTCGTAGTCCTGAAGGTTCTGGTTCGAGCCGCAGAGTGACACTACAAAATCGAAGCGGTTTTGCCGCAGCCAGATAATTTCTTCTTGACGACGGACCTTGCGGTGGTTCGCCCCGTAGCCGCCGGGGCGCTCACAAACCGCCACGAGGTCCTTGAGTACCCAGGTGAAACGGCGAGGCTGCAAGCCCTCGGCCCACTTGCGTTTCATGGTGCAGTCACTGCCGCGAACACTCTCACCGCGTGGACCGTAGCCCGCACATCGTGAACTCGGACCATATCAGCACCTAAAAACGCCCCCCACGTCGCCATGGCCAGCGATCCTTCGAGCCGATCGTCAGCCCGGGATGGTTCTAGGGTGCCGTCGCTCTGAGCGTGCAACTCGCCGATACTACGCTTGCGACTGACGCCAAAAATTACCGAACCAAGGGCCGCAAAGCGGTCGAGGTTAGCCACAAGTTCTAGGTTGTGAGCCAACGTTTTGCCAAACCCAATGCCCGGGTCTATCCAGATCTGCTGAGGGTCGATCCCCGCCTCGATACCCCGGTGGCGGGCGTGGGCGAGAAAGTCCGCCACCTCCTCAACCACATCGTCGTAGCGCGGATCGTCTTGCATGGTCCTGCTCGGGCCGCCCGAGTGCATGGCAATCCACCCAACCCCGAGGGCGCTGGCCGTGTTCTCCAGCGAAGCGCTCACGTCGTTGATGATCGAAGCACCCGCCGCTACCGCCTGCTCGGCCACCTCTGACTTGTTGGTGTCGATCGAGATGGTTACATCAGGCCACCGGGTCGCCAGCGCACCAATGACCGGAACCACCCGTTCTAGTTCTGTCCCCAGATCCACTGCGACAGCCCCGGGCCGGGTTGACTCACCGCCGACATCGAGCAGGCTGGCGCCTTCGGCGATGAGCGCCCCAGCGTGTTCGATGACCGCCGCAGCGGAGGTGAACCGCCCGCCATCGCTGAAGGAATCGGGGGTAACGTTGACGATTCCCATCACTTTCATGGCCGCCCCCTTGAACACGTCGCTGACTCGGTGAAAACCATCGGCGATTGAAAGTAACCATTGAGGCTAGGCCGCGGCGAGCATTTTCCAAGGCTCAACACGCGAGGCGAGGTATGTTGCGGGCAGCGCGGCAACTAGGCTGGCGACAGAGCCGATTATCGGGGCAGTAGCGAAAGTGGTCCACCCGACGTCGCCTGGACTAGACAAGAAGTGGCTACTGACGCTGAGGCCGATGCTGACAAGCGCGGCTCCGATAAGGCCTCCCAGCGCGCCCAATATCATCATCTCAAGCGCTACAGACAGGGCGGCATCGGTACGCGTAGCTCCAAGTGCCCTGCTCAGCGCTATCTCTTTTGAAGCTGCCATCGTCGACAGGACAACTACGATGGCGATCACTAGAAACGTCAGTACGACTGTCAAGGCCGTGAGCCAATCCACGACATCGACAAGCCTTCCCGATAGATCGCCGCGGAGTTGTTGCGGGGTTGGCCGCAGTTCGATTCCAATTTGTTCAGTCGTGCCCAGCGTCGGAATCGCTTTCTGGGCGGCGTCCAGCGTATCGGATGCTGGCGAAAGCCGGAGTACGACCCGCCGCAACGGCATGTCAAGCCCGAGTAGCTTTGCTGCATCCTCCCCAGTTACTAGTCCGGCAACCAGTTCGGGTAGGAGCGGCGATTTCTCAATTATTCCAGCGACGAGAAAGGTCAGGCCGTTGATGCGAACTGACTGGGGGGGATCATCGACTTTGCTGCCGAGCACTGGCAGATACGCGGCCCCGATGTACACCGCTCGCACATTCGGGCCGAGCAGCCATCCTTGAGTCTCAGAGCGCTCTGTGTGAGTTAGGGATACCTCAGCGGCAGACAGGAGGCTTGTTGTGATGGCGAATAGTTGGACATCAGTGGTTGCTGCGGTTCTATCTGGTCGCTGCGGGTTGGCTAGCAACAGGGTTCTGGTTCCTTGCGCTAGCGCTCCAGCGGCGATGACACCGCTGCTAGCGATCACCCTGTCCTCGAGTTGTTCTAACGACTCGGTCGGGCGTACGTCTGGGTCGAGCACGAACAAGGCGGCACTGCCGGTGGTGGCCCCATCGAATGCATCGAGAACGCTGCTCGCCCCGGACTTTGATGTTGCGGTTACCAACAGCATTCCTGCCACCGACGTGGCGACGAGGGCTGTGACCGTCATTGTCAATCGTCGGCGGCGAAGGATTCGCAGCGACACATCGTCTAGCCGCGCTTTCCAGCGGGCACGAGACCGCCGCGAGCGTCGGTTCGGATCCTTCATGCCACAATCTGGCCCTGTTCAACCTCGACCTGCCGGTCCGCTCTTGAGGACAGTGTGGTGTCGTGCGTGACCACTACTACCGTGACTCCCGCTTCGCTTGCCCTTCGAAGGTGATCAAAGATCATGCGAGAGGACGATTCGTCGAGGTTCCCGGTCGGCTCGTCGCATAAAAGGACTCGGGGGCTGCGGGCCATCGCGCGGGCAAGGACAACCCGCTGTTGCTCTCCACCGGACAACTCAGACGCCAGGTGAGATGCACGGTGCTGAAGGCCAACGACCGTCAGTACTTCGTGAGCAGCGCTTAATCGAGCCTCCCAGCGGTCGATCGACGACCGGAAGCTGAGACCGGTGGCAACGTTCTCCACTGCTGTTAGCCATCCGACTAGGTGAAAACTTTGGAATACAAACGAAAAATCGTCACCGCGCAAGCGTGACCTCTCACGATCAGGCAGGTCGCCAACGCTCCTACCGTCGTACAGCACACGACCGGACGAGGGTCGATCGAGAAGGCCGAGCTGAGCCAACATCGTCGACTTTCCAGCCCCCGACGGACCAATGATCGCGAGAAACTCACCGTCGCGAATGTCGAGGCTTACGTTGTCAACAGCGATGATCGGCTTGCGCTTCCCAAATACGCGCGACACGTTCACCAACTGCAATAGCTGCGTCATCATTGGATCAAGATCACGCGGTCGCCCAGAGACAATGCACCGTCAAGACGCGCTTGAACCACCACGTCGTTGCCGACCACGGCCAAGATCAACACTTCAACCTCGCGGGCGGTTGTGTCAGAGTCTTGCACTCGAACTAGCTGGGAGGCGTCGAAGCCGTCTTCAATCGCCGAAAGCGGTACCACAAGTTGTTCCGCTGTAGCCCGCCGCACTGAGAAACGAACGGTAGCTGCAATTGAATCGAACTCAGCTGCTCTTCTAGGCACGTCAGCGAGGTCGAAGCGCAGCACTCTGAAACCTTCGCTGGGGCTAAGACTGGCCGAGTGGGTTAACGACTCCGCGTTCAGTTGCGCTTCGATTGAGCCCGTGAATGCAGTGGACGACACCTCAGCGGAGACCGCCGAAGGTTGGCTAAGAACGGCAAGCGCGACCTCCTCAGGCGCTACGACCTCAATTGTTCCCTGATCACGAGCAAGTTCGACCACGATTCCGGCTGCGATGTCCCCCCTATCGTAGTTTGAAGCAATGACGGTGAGCGAGGAGGACTCGCCAAACACTATCTCTCCCAGCGGCGGTGATTCCCCGTCGAAGTCGTGTTCGCTGGAGCGGTAGAGTTCCCGGAGCGCCGCGGTCGTCTCGAGGTCGAATACGCCGTCTGGCGAAATATCTATATCGAGGTCACGTAGTGCTTCCTCAAGTTGAACAATGTCGGGACCAGCGTCGTCGAGGTGCCAAACTCGGTACTGGGGCAAATCCCCGGACAGCAAGAAAACGGGCCTACCCGCGACCTCGAAGAGTACGTCGCCCGCGGCCACGACCGTTCCAACGGAAGCCGCGCTGCTTGTCACCACGGGCAAACTCCCCGGAACGTCTGGGGCCGCGACCGCGAATCGACCCTGTGCCTTGATCTCTCCCTGAAGCACTACGTGCTCGTCTAGTGGGCCGACTTTTACGCTGGCTGTAGTGAATCTCGTGACGGCGGCTTCACTCGCCGAGTCCGATGCGGTAAATCGCCCGACCTCGAACCCAGCGACTGCTGACGACGTCGCAGCCAGCAAAACAAAGACGAGTCTGACAGTCGGGCTAGCCACCGACACGGGATGAAGAATGGAGTTGGCTCATCCGGAACTCAATATACTGTCGACGAACTCGCGGAATGCCAGCATTTCTATCTCGTTTCTCGATATGTACTCCGACTGGTAGAAGCGAAGGCGGGAGTCAAATGTGCTTCTGTAGGCAGATCCGCACTCAAGGTCATCATCAGCAATCTGGCGCTCGACGTCATCGACATCGTCAACAGAGGCAGGAGCAGGCGCACCAAGAGACTCATCACCCGAGTGGTGATCGACGGACCGCGGCACACCATCCGCCGTCTCCACGAGGTAGGTGATGATGTCCGTCGGTGAAGTGAATGGCCATCCCCGGCCCGTCATACACAACCGCCAGTCGTTTAACGAGTCGACGACCGCAGGGTCGTCGGTAGCTAGGACGAAAGGTTCGCGCAACCCCTCAGCGATCGTTCTTGAGCTTCGTGATAGGCCGAACCTCTCGTCAATGGCGGTACGCGCGGTTGACGCGCATCCGGTGCTGAGGTCCACGCCATAGAAAGCAACTTCATACTCGTGCCGGGCGTCGCTACCCAGACTGGAGATAATCGCTAGGTTAGGATCGATAGGGTATGGATTTCGGAGACGTTCCCCGAAGCCATATCCGTATGTCTTTAGGAATTGATCCTGGGATAGTTCCGCTCGCGCAAGGTCTAACTCGTCGAACACCCGAGGATACGCCGAGTACGGGTAGCCTAGATCAGTCATACAGCGCTCAATCTCTGCTTCTAGCAACCGCTGTTCTTGGTGCTGGAACAATCGCATCTCACGCTGGGCCAACCCGAGGAAGTCTGCCGTTCCGGCTGCACTGGGTGGACTGTCGCTTTGCGCCGTGTCGTCGCTGCTAGCACAGGCAGAGGCCATGAACACGACGCAGACCAGCAAATGCAATACCCAAAGACGTCCCATTTTTCTGCACGTTATATCCGCCTATCATAGTATTCAAAGAAGAGATCGTCAAGTGATCGACGGGTCCCTGCGTGTGACCGCGGCTCAGCACCAAGATCCGCATCCCACTCGCCACAACCGATTGACCGCGTTGCGTCGATTGTCGATTAGTGCTGACTGAGGAACCGAAGCGCTTCGGCTCGAGTCATCTGGTTTTTGCGGAAAATTCCGGTTACCGACGAAGTCACCGTTGACGATCCGGGTTTACGCACCCCTCGCATTGACATGCAGAGATGCTCGGCTTCGATCACGACGAGTACCCCCCGCGGCTGCAGCGCCTCCTCGAGGGTGTCGGCTATCTGACGGGTGAGGCGCTCCTGCACCTGAGGCCGTTTAGCCAAGGCATCGACTAGCCGAGCAATCTTCGACAATCCCGTGACGTTACCGGACTTATTCGGAATATAAGCCACGTTGGCCTTGCCCAGAAAGGGAACCAAATGATGTTCGCACAGTGAATACAGCGGAATGTCACGAACCATGACCATCTCGTCGTGGGTCGCCTCGAACTGGGTCGCCAGATGGTCCCCTGGTCGCTGATGCAACCCGGCGCAAATCTCGGCGTACATCCGAGCCACCCGGGCGGGGGTGTCAAGGAGGCCGTTACGCTCGGGATCCTCACCTATGGCTTCCAGAATCTCTCGAACGGCGGCGGCGATACGCTGTTGGTCGATCTCCGGTGCGTGTACACCCTCGATGAGGGGACGGGGGTTCTCGGCGTCGGTCACGGGGCTAAGGCTAATAAGTCCCTACCCTGACTCGAACACTCGGATCGAGTCGAGTTCTCGATAATGCTCGCCCACATCAAGTCCATAACCCACCACAAAGTCCGGCGGAATCGGAAACCCGCGGTACTTCGCGCCGCCATCATGGGCGCCCTCGCGCACCAACAGCGCACAGATCTCGAGACTGGCTGGCCGGCGATCGCCGAGGAGTTGATTGAGGTAGCTGAGCGTGAGTCCGGAGTCGACGATGTCCTCGACTAAGATCACGTCTCGGCCTGCGATATCGGTCTCAAGATCTTTCACGATGCGAACTACACCGCTCGACTGGGTGGACTGACCGTACGACGAGACCGCCATGAAATCGAGTTCGACGGGCAGGTTGATCGATCGGGCAAGGTCGGCCATGAAAACAAACGCACCCTTCAAGACACCGACAAGCAGGGGACGACGGCCCGCGTAGTCGATCGTTATCTCGGCACCGAGTTGGGCGACTCGCGTCGCGAGATCGTCCGCCGCAATCACGACCCGACCGACGGTTCCGTGCGGCACGGTGGTCATCACGTTTGACCCGAAGCGAGGGAGAGGCGACCTCTGGAGCGCGACACACGGTGACCGCCCGCCACCTCCGCGGCCACCACGGAGCCATCAACGACGGACATTAGCCGCTCAATGGACGCGCGGTCGACGGTGTTTTGCTCGCCGGTGATGGTCTGGATCCAGCGGCGCAGCGACTCTCCTGCTACTACCGGCGGAACCGCCTTTAGAGCGTCCACGTCGGTTGGGTCAACCAACGCCGCCGCGGCCGCGACCAGCCCCGCAGCCGCGCCCGAAAGATCGGCGTAACGGTTGAGAAGCGGTACGGGATCGCGGTTGAAGATGTCAGCCACAAGGGGCAGAAGCTCCGCTCGGACCCGCACTCGGCGAAAGGCTGGATCAACGTTGTGTTCGTCGTGGGCGAAACGGACACCGGCTTGGTGACACAGCGCCAACAACTCCGATCGCCGCAGGCTGAGCACGGGCCGGTTGACTCGATCGAAGGGGGCAGCAACCCCCGCCGGACCAGCGCCTCGGAAAAGGTTGAGTAATACCGTCTCCGCCCGATCGTCGGCGGTATGGGCGACGCATACATCGGCGGGCAGAGCCCCATAGCGGGCATGGCGGGCGCGGGCTTCGAGGTCACGCAACGGCCTCGCGATCGACACGGATCGCAACTCGAAACCCACACCAAGTTCCTCGGTGAGATTCTTCACTAGTCGCGCGTCGTCGCCCGATGTCGACCGCAAACCGTGATCGACGTGCCAGACCACGAACGGCACGTCGGCGGCCGTGGCCAACAAAGCCATGGCGACACTGTCCGCGCCGCCGCTCACTCCGAGGGCAAGCGGAGCGTCAGTCGTTGCGGGCGGAAACTCACACCGGTCGAGTAGTTCAGACGGTCGCACTCGACGCCGAACCAACCCGCTCTATCCATTGCAACGGGTCGCGGATCTCGTAGATCGACGGCACGTTGGCCGGTTCGGCCCATGCTCGGTCGAGAAGTTCGGGGCCGCCACGACCCTCCACTATGTTGATGAAGTTCTCGCCTTCGGCGTACTGCTTCATCTTGGCTTCGAGACCGGCCAGACGTTGAAACACCTTGACAAAACCCGAAGAGTTCTGCCGGCGGTGGCGAAGTACCCGAGCGAACCGATCCGCCGAGGGAACCAACCCCGCACCGGCGCGGTCCATGGTGATATCGCCGTGGCCTTCGAGCAGGCTCATAAGGCCCGCCACCTCGTTGATAGTGGCCAACTGCTCGTCGGAGGCGAAAAGCGCCATGATGCCGCCCTGATCCATTGGATCTTCGCCCCGCCGGCGTGATTTCATTAGTCGTTGAGCCGCGGCGAGGAACCGCTTGGGATCGGGATCAACGGAGTCCATGGTTGCGGTCACCAAATCGAGGAAGTGCTGACGCATCCACGGCACGCCGGTGAACTGAGCCCGGTGGGTGACCTCATGTAGCGCCAGCCACAGGCGGAACTCTTGGGGAGGGAAGGCATAGCGCTGCTCGAGCATCAAAACATTCGGGGCGACGTAGTAAACAATGTCTTGTTCTTCGGGGTTTTCGTCTTCGATAACGAGAAGGTCGTACTGGCCCAAAACCCGACCCGACATCCAGCCGAGCATGGCGCCAAGTTCGGCCCCCGCGATCTTGGGACCAATTGCGCCTTCCTTGGAGTCCATTTTTTCTTCGAGTTTGTCGGTGATGGGCCGCAGTAACCGTTGAAACGACGACAGGTTGGCCTCAACCCATCCTTGGCGGTTGGTGACCCGACCGCGAGCTCGGCCGTCGAGTGAACGAAGACCGGTACATTCGGCCACCAGATCTTCGGCTTGGGCGGTAAAGCGGTCGAAGTCCTCCTCGAGGCCGTTGCGGTAGCGGGCGGCCTGGTAAGGGTCCCGACCCGCTATTTTGGCCGCGATTTTGCGCGCAACAACCCAGTCGACTGCGCCGCTCATATCAATCCCGCGGGTAGCGCTTAGCGGTGACGGAGTTCAGATAGAGAACTATGCTGGCGATGACCGTAATGAGCGAAATACCGATTGCGCCTGGGCCTATCCAGAAGTGCCACGCCACCGAGAAAATGTTCATGACCCCAGCCTAGCGCCGCCGCGACCCGAAGTCGAACGGGAACGCCGCGGCGTTGCCAGCCGCTAGGTTGACACCATGGCCGTTACCGAGGCTGCAACCTCACCAAAAAAGGCGCGCTGGACGTACCAGTGGAAAGAACTCCACGACGAAGTCATCACCAGCGGCCTCTGTACCGGTTGCGCGGGTTGCGTGATTGCATGCCCCCACGATGTCATTGGGTACGAGCACGTCCCGGGCGCTTACAAGCCGTTCCATCTCGAAAACGAACTCGGCCCGAGCGACTGCATTCACGGCCAGAAGGGTTGCACATCCTGCACGCGTGCCTGCCCACGGTTTCGGATGTGGGAACCCGAAGCCGACATGCACCTTTTCGGCCGTACGCGTGAACCAGAAGAGATGTCGGGCATCTACTCTGACATCTTGCTCACACGAGCGAGCGACGACAACGTGTACGAAACCGGTCAAGACGGGGGACTGGTTTCTGCCATCTTGATCTGGTGTCTCGAGAACGACATCATCGACGGTGCCCTCACTTCCGGAGTCGAAAATCTGCCCAACGGCGAACCGGGGTGGAAAGCCTTTCCAATGGTCGCCACCAACCGCGAAGAAGTCCTGCGCGGCGCGGGCAGTCGCTACACGTACTCGGCGAACCCCATCGCCTACAATGAAGCACGGCAACGAGACCTCAACCGGTTGGCTCTCGTGGGGATGAGTTGCCAGACCTCGGTCGCACCGGTGATGTGGCACCGCAAAATCGGGAAAGTGTCCAAGTCCATCAAGCTCAACATTGGTTTGCTGTGTTCGAAGTCATTCGACGATGCTTTGTTCGACGAACTGTTCGAGGTCAAGTACGGCCTCAAGCGCGAAAACATTGCCAAGATGAATATCAAAGGAGTGTTCCAGATCTGGACCAAGGACGGCCGCTACCACGAGATCAATCTCAAAGAATGCCACGCTTGGACGCGAGAGGGCTGCCACCACTGCCCCGATTTCGCGGCCGAACACGCCGACATCTCCACCGGCGGTATCGGCAACCTCACCGATTGGACGCTGACCATCGTGCGTACCGACCTCGGCCGGGCCGTTATCGACGCCATGGTAAAAGACGGCGTGATCGAAACTCGGCCAGGAGACGACGACCCGGGCGCCATCGCACTGCTGCACAAACTAGCCCAGAAGAGTCGCCAACGCTGGCCAGACTGGGCCGCCGGTTCAGCCCGGTTGGGAATCTCCGAGAAACCGAAGGGTTAACTAGGCAACATGAACACGACCAACGGTACCGACATTGAGTTCTGGGTCGATCCTCTTTGACCATGGTGTTGGGTGACGGCTCGTTGGGTCGTCGACGAAGTGGCAGACCACCGAAACCTGAACATTACGTGGCAGCCCATCAGCCTGCTGCTCAAAAACCAGCCGCCTACCGACAGCGACTACTACGCGCTGGCTCTTCGCACGTACAAGATGCTCAGAGTGATGGAATCGGTGCGCACCAGCGAGGGCAACGATGGGGTTTTCGCTCTCTACTGGGAACTGGGCCGCCGCATCCACCACGACGCCGACTACGAGTTCGAAATCGTCGACGCACTCGATGCCGCCCGCCTGCCTCTGCGGCACGCAGACGCGGCTGAGTCCACGGAGTTCGACGCCGAGATTCGCAGCCGCCATGACGCCGCCCTCGCTCTCACCGGCGACGACGTGGGCACCCCTATCATCGCCATGGTTGACCCGCGTGGCGTCAAACAGGGCATCTTTGGCCCAGTCATCACCAAAGTGCCGCCGACCGAGGACAGCCTCAAGTTATGGGACGGTGTGGCCGCGATGATGAGTGTGGCGGGATTCTGGGAACTCAAACGCACCCGCACCGAACATCCGGACTTCGGCGAACGGCCCTGACCAACGGTTTGTTAAGAATTGTTGGTCGAGGGTCAGCCCGCGACGGTGGACGCACACTGCTTGAGCATCGCCTCGACATCGGCGGGGATTTTCTCCGGATCGGAGCGAAGGTCCGACTCCAACTGGCTGAATGCCGCGAAGTCACGGCCCACCACAACCTCGGCCACATCAGTGAGAGTGTTGTCGCTCTGGATCTCGGCCCCGAAATATTCGACAACCTTGGTAAAGGTACACTCGCAATACCGACCGGCCTGCGCCGCGGTGAACTCGACGTCGCCTCCGCCGCTGGCGTTGGCCTCAGTGCAAGCACGAATGAAGTTCTGCCGTAAATTGCCGTCGGCTTCCGCCTCGGCCCAAGTTTCGGGGTCGTTACTTGCCCCGCACGCAGTCGCCAACACGACCAGCGAGAGCAAAATCAAAAAAAGCGAGATGGTGCGGTTTTTTTGTGCCATGACAGGCGTGAGGTTAGCGCCCCCGACGGCCTAGGCAACGGGTTGGAGTGCCTAGTTCTTCTCTAGCTCGCGTGCACGATTGAAAACCGCGTCGAGCATTGGCTCGGTGAGCCGCCCGGTGAAGGTGTTTTGCTGGCTAACGTGGAAGCTAGCAATGAGGGTCGTGCCGTCGCCGACGGCGACTTCCACCCCGTGAGCAAACTTAGGTCTCCTGGCGATCCCGAGTTCTTGGCACGCCACCTGATACCCAAAGCCCCCCAGCACAACGATGACCTTGACGTTCTTCAGCGCAGCAAGTTCACGAGCGAAGAAAGGGCGACAGGTATCGCGTTCAACGGTGGTCGGCTGGTTAGCGGGTGGCGCGCATTTCACCGGCGAAGTGATCCAGGCCCCTTCGATGCTCAACCCGTCATCGATGCTGGTTGACTGAGGCTGGTTAGCGTAACCCGCCCGCCACAGCGCTCGGTAAAGCCAATCCCCGGACCGATCGCCGGTGAACATGCGGCCGGTTCGATTCGCTCCGTGGGCCGCGGGAGCGAGGCCAACCACCAGCAGACGAGCGTCCGGATCGCCAAAACCGGGCACGCCACGGGCCCAGTACTCATCATCTTGGTAGGCGGCCCGCTTCTCCTGGCCGATGTGTTCTCGCCATTCGACTAGACGAGGACACAGACGACAGGCGGTCACCTCATGTTCGAGCGTGGTGAGCGCAACCTTGGCGGCCCGACGACCGGAGGATTCCACGGCTCATAGGCTACGTTGACGTCGGTATGACACGACGAACCGGTCCCGCAGAACCCACCGTGGTCCTCTTCGTCCGCCACGGGCAAACGCCCACCACCGGAGCTTGCCTCCCCGGGCGGGCGCCTGGACTCTCGTTGGCCCCGGCGGGACACGATCAGGCGGTGCGGACAGCGGCGCGGACAGCGGCGCTCTCCACGGTGACAGCGGTGTACGCGTCCCCGTTGGAACGCACCACCGAGACGGCGACACCGATCGCTCAAGCCTGCCGGTTGGCGGTTCGTCCCGCGGCGGGACTCATCGAGTGCGACTTCGGGGAGTGGACGGGAAAAGAACTCGGCCACCTCCGCCAACTCGACGAGTGGAAGACTGTGCAGCGATACCCCAGCGGATTCCGCTTCCCCGGCGGTGAATCATTCGCAGAGATGCAGACGCGGGCCGTCAACACCACCCATGATCTCGTTGCCGCCCATCCGGGTGAAACCATCGTTGCCGTCTCCCATGCCGATGTCATCAAAGCAATCGTTGCGGCCGCGGCTGGCATCCACCTCGACCTCTTCCAACGCCTCGTCGTGGCGCCCTGCTCGATCACCGCGATCTTGTACGCCGCGAAAGGCCCCACTATCTTGACCGTCAACTCCACCGGCGACGACCTAACCACGCTGGAGCCATCATGAACCACTCCTTTTCCTTTGACGACCTCGAGTTCTTCACGGTGGGCACGTTGGGACCGCTCGGCGAACGGGTCTTTTATTTGCAGTGTCGATCTAACGGCGTCCTCCTTTCGCTGCGGCTGGAAAAACAGCAGGTGGCGGCGCTCGCGGAGTATCTCGATCAAGTCATCCATGACCTACCGGTTGGCGAACTCGGCCCGTTGCCTGACGATCTCGGACTTCGTGAGCCGGTAGTGTCTGAATGGACCGTGGGTTCGCTCGGAGTGGCTTACCAGAGCGACAACGACCGCCTCATTGTCATGGCCGAAGAACTACTCGACGACGATGCCGACGACGGCGTTGACCCCGCCCAAGCCCGTTTCGCGCTGCGTCGCGAGCAAGTCATTGGACTGATCGACCGAGCCCGCACCTTGGTGGCGGCCGGTCGACCACCGTGCCCTATATGCCGTCGACCGCTTCATCCCCGCCATGACGGCTGGTGTCCGTGCAGCAACTGAACTCACAACCCGTCTATGGCTGACGAGTCGCCGTTCCTCCAACGACCTCCCATCGCAACCGAACGGGCCCTCGCCCTGCTCCACCAAGGTACGGCCAAGTTCGTAGGCCGCATGCCCTACTCCAGCAACGCGACCTTTCTGGTCGACATCGACCACGAAGGCCTACTCGCCCAAGCAATATACAAGCCCCTAGCGGGCGAACGAACGCTGTGGGACTTCCCTGACGGCCTGTACCAGCGAGAAATCGCGGCTTTCGTCGTTTCTGAGGCCCTCGGCTGGTGCGATGTGCCCCCAACGATCGTGCGCCACGACCTCCCGCATGGGGTGGGGTCGCTCCAACTCTTCATGCCGGGCGCCTTCAACGAACATTATTTCTCGCTGCACAAAGCCTCCACGACCCACGATGAGGCCTTCCGCCGTATCTGCGCTTTCGACATCATCATCAACAACACAGACCGAAAGTCCGGCCATTGCCTGTTGGGGGCCGACGACCGCATTTGGGCGATCGATCATGGCGTTGCTTTCCATCACGAGTTCAAACTCCGCACCGTTATTTGGGACTTCGTCGACGAACCAATCAGCGCTGAACTCTGCCGCGACATCGAGGGCTTGGTGGCTTCACCGCCCCAAGCACTCCACGACCTACTGAATGTTTTCGAACGAGATGCCATGCTGACACGGGCTGGCGCGCTGAGGACCACCGGGAAGTTTCCTGATGACGACACAGGGGGCCGCCGGTGGCCGTGGCCTCTTGTCTAGCGACTGATCTCGCCGAGCGCCTCGATCAACTTGGGCAACACCTTGTGGACGTCGCCGACGATGCCGAGGTCGGCCACCGCGAAAATCGGTGCCTCTGGGTCCTTGTTGATCGCGATGATGTTCTTGGACCCTTTCATGCCAACTAGATGCTGAGTAGCGCCAGAAATGCCACACGCAATGTAAACATCGGGCTTCACTACCTTGCCGGTCTGGCCCACCTGGTAGCTATAGGGAACCCAACCGGCATCGACGATGGCTCGGCTAGCACCGGGAGCGCCCCCGACCGTCTTGGCTAGGGTGTTGATCATCTCGTAGGCATCGGCGGTGCCGAGACCCCGGCCTCCCGAAACCACAATCGCAGCCTCGTCGAGTTTGGGACCCTCGGACTCTTCCGCGAATGTATCGGTGATACGAGCCGTGCCCGTGGCCCCGAGTTCTGGAACATCGAGATCTTCGACGTCGGCCTCGGCGCCGCCAACCGCCTCAGCAGTGAACGACTTCGGGCGCACCAAAAAAATGCCCGCCTTGCCGGAGATGTTTTTGGTCTTGACATCGGTGGTGCCACCAAATACCGGCTCAGAACCGAGCAGGAAGTCGCCGTCGGCTTCGAGGTCGACGACGTTGGTGATGACGGGCGAGTCGAGTTTGACGGCTAGTCGGCCAGCCACGTCGCGACCGTCTTGAGTAGTACCCAAGAGGAAAGCGTCGGGGTGATCGTCTTCGTCGAACGCGGCCACAGCCGAGGCCACAGCCACACCCTGCATGACGCCGTCGAGATCCCCGGTGGCGTATACCGCGGCGGCGCCGTGTTCGCCGAGTTCGCTGGCGTAGTCATCGCCGTCGCCCGCCATGAACACCTCCACGGTGTCGGCGAGGTCTCGGGCCTTGGCCAGCATTTCGAGAGTGATGGTGGCCACGGCATCGCCGTTGGTTTCACCGAACACCCAGATCTTGTTTAGTCCCATCAGTGCCTCCTCACAGAACCTTGAGATCGTCGAGAAAGGAAACTATATGTTCGTGGGCGTCACCGTCGTCTTCGATCACCACGCCTGCTTCGCGGGCGGGAGAGTCGGTGATCGCCACGATCTCCTGGCCAGCGCCTGCCCAACCAACTTGACCTACGTCGATGCCAAGACCGGCGCAATCGAGTTCTTCGACCGGCTTTTTCTTGGCCGCCATGATTCCCTTAAACGAGGGATAGCGGGGTTCAACCACCCCCGCGGTGACCGAGACGAGCGCAGGAAGGGGGCACTCGACTTGGTCGTAACCGGCTTCGGTCTGGCGCCGCACCTTGGCCGCGCCGCCATCTATGGCGATCGACTTAGCAAATGTGACCGACGGCAGGCCCATCAGTTCCGCCACCATCTCTGGGACAGTGCCCGTGTAGCCGTCGCTGGACTCAGTAGCGGCCAGAACCAGATCCGGATCCTGGCGAGCAATCGCCGCCGCCAGCACCTTGGCCGTGCCCAGCGCATCAGAGCCCCGCAGGGCGTCGTCGCTCACGATGGTGGCACTGGCCGCGCCCATCGCGAGGGCGGTGCGCAGACCACTGACCTCCTTGTTCGGAACCATCGATACGAGGTGAACTTCACCATCCCCCGCGGCATCGACAAGTTGGAGAGCCATTTCGACCCCGTAGGAATCCGATTCGTCGAGGATGAGCTTCGTATCCCGTTTGAGCGTTTTGGTCTCAGGGTCGAGCGCACCAGGATCGGCCGGATCCGGGATCTGCTTTACACAGACAACAACCTTCATAGTAGGTCAGTCTGCCACCACGGAGAAGGCTTTGCTCAATCGAGCGGGCCGAAGATTCACAGCCGTCGTTCGATCGCTAACGTCTCTGGTAGCGTTTTGGTCCTTGCGAATCCTGTTCATCGTGAACTCGGCGGCGTCTTCGGTCACCGCCCGCCGTCGGGTCATGATTCACAAAGCTCTGTCAGCGAACCATGACGTGACCCAGGCCGATACGAGCCGGCGCGGCCACGCCACTCGCCTAGCCCAATCCGCGGCACGCGACCGTTACGACCTCGTGGTCGTACTCGGCGGCGATGGCACCCTCAACGAGGCCACCAACGGTTTGGCGGGCACCGACACCGCCCTAGCCACCCTCCCGGGCGGGTCCACTAACGTCTTTGCTCGGATCCTCGGCTTGCCCGACGATTCAGTCGAGGCGGTAGAGGTACTGCTCGAGGCACTCGACCGCGGTGCGATCACCCGAATCGGCCTCGGGTCGGTTGAGGGCCGCTACTTCCTTTTTCACTGCGGGGTTGGATTTGACGCCGCTGTAGTCGAACAGGTCGAACGTCGGGGCCCGTGGAAACGGTGGGCGGGTCATCCCCTCTTCGTGTACGCCGCACTCGACACCTGGGTCAGGCGCGTCGATCGGAAGAACCCGTCACTGCGGCTCATCGGGCCCGATGGCAACGTGCAGAGCACGGGCTATTTCACGATCGTGATGAACGCCAATCCCTACACGTTCTTCGGTAACCGTCCGTTCAACATCGTCTCAGAACTTACGCTCAACGACCCGCTGGCCACTGTGACTCTCAACCAACTGAACCTGCGAACGCTCGCGCCGGTGGCGGCAGCCGCCTTAACCGGGCGCGATGTTCGCCGCCGAGCAAATATCGACATCCGAACCAATGTCCGCTCCGTCGTCATCGAAGCCGACCCGCCCGCCCCCTACCAAGTCGACGGGGACTACCTCGGCGCGAGCAAACGGCTGCGGTTCACGTGGACGCCGGAGCATCTCAGCTTGGTGACCCCGTAACCCGATCCACGACTTCGCGAGCGATATCGGGATGGTCGGTACAGAGACCGTCAACCCCAAATCCGATCAACTCTTCCATTCGCTGCGGGTCGTTCACGGTCCACACGTTGACGGCCAGACCTTCGTCTTGGGCGCGAGACACCATTGTTTCGGTGACCAACGGATCGTAGGGATGGATGGCGCTCATGTCGTGGGCTTTCGCCCGAGCAATGGTGGAAACCGGATCGCCAATATCGAAAAGCAAGGCCAGTGGGATCTCCGTATCGACCGCGTGAAGACGGTCGAGCGTGTCGATGTTGAACGACGAAACAAGGGTTCGTTTTGGTCCGAGGTACGCCTGCGCTAACCCGGCCACGGCATCCGACACGAGATGATCGACATCGAAGTCAGGATCAGTCGGGATGTTCTTGATCTCAATATTGACTCCCATGCCCTGGCACTCCTCGAGCGCTTCAGCGAGGCTCGGAACGTACTCGGGGAGTTCATCGCAGGTGAGTTCAGCCAAGATCTGGCCGTCGACGAGATGGGCATCGTGATGGACAACAACCACACCATCTTTAGTGCGGCGAGCATCGAGTTCAACCCAGTCGGCCCCCAATTCACGAGCGAGACGGAAAGCAGACAAGGTGTTTTCGACCGCGATCTGGCGGGCCCCGCGGTGGGCGATCACGTTCGGATGTCGAGCCACAGCCATGTCCGAGTGTGGCGTAAATGAACGACCGACACGTGTCAAATAAAAAAATAGCAACCGGTTACAAAAAATCTTGATATAGGTAGGATTGGTTTTTATCACCGTTCTCGGTGCTTGGACCGTCATCTAGATCGTGAACCGGAGGAATACGAATAGTGGCACTCACAGCCGACGCTTTTTCGGAGACTATCGACTGGCGAGACGACGCTCGCTGCCGCGGCACCAGCCCGGAATTGTTCTTTCCCATTGGGACCACCGGCTTGGCAGTCGAGCAGATCGCCGCAGCGAAGCAGATCTGTTGCGAGTGTCGGTGCCGCGAGGAGTGCCTCGAGTTTGCTCTCCGTACCAACCAGTACACGGGCATTTGGGGAGGAGCGTCAGAACAAGAGCGTCGGGCAATCCGACGGCGTCGGCGCCAGGCCCGCTAACCCAGTGCTCGCTAACCCAGTGCCCGGCCGTCACCGTGCCGCGGTACCCGAATCTCTACCACCACGCCCCGGGGCAGTTCGGCCCGCGCCGGTCCAATGGTCATAGTACCGCCTAGGTCCGAGACCACGAAGGTACGAACGATCGTGAGTCCCAACCCGCCGTCACGATCGAGCGAAAACCCGTCGGGTACTCCCGCCCCGCCGTTTACAACCCGAAGGCGAACCTCCCCTCGATCGGCACTCATGGTTATCTCCACGTCAGCGTCGGTGAATCCTGACGCGTGATCAAGCGCGTTCTGCACGAGTTCGGCCAGCGCCACCGCGAGGGGCATAGCGATGTCGCCGGGTAGGTCACCAACTCGGCCGTCCACGTCGACGCGAAGGGGTCGTTCCGGCGACGTCAGTCCTTCCTCAACCAGCCGCACAACTTGAGCGACCACCGAGTCGAAGTCCACCACGTCGGTCGCGTCAGTGGACAAAGTTTCGTGTACAATGGCGATTGCGCCAATTCGCCGAGCGGACTGCTCCACCGCGTTTTTAGCCTCGTCCGATTTAAGACGGCGGGCTTGCAGACGCAGCAACGACTGGATGGTCTGCAGATTGTTCTTCACCCGGTGATGGATCTCACGAATCGTGGCGTCCTTTGACACCAAGAGTCGATCCCGGGACCTCAACTCGCTCACATCTCGAAGCAAGGCCACCGCCCCATTTGAACGACCCTCTTCTAAGAGCGGATAACAACGGATTACCACGCTCAACTCCGCGCCGTGGACCAACTCGGCGATAGTGCTGTGTCGAGAAGCTAGGGCTCGCCGCACAACGGTGTCGTCGATGCCGATGTCGCTTAGCGTGCGTTGGGCGAGGTCAACCCGTACCCCAAGTCGGTGGAGTCCGCTCAGCGCGTTCGGCGACGCAAAGACTACCCGTTGCTCTCGATCTAAAACCACCACCCCGTCGCCAACGCGAGGCTCACGAAACTCGCCGACTTGCTCGCGAACGGCGGGCGGAAAAACTCCCTGTTCGATCATGGTGGCGAAACGTCTCCACAGAGCGCGGTATTCGGTTTCGAGCCCACTGCGGGCCTCTCCTAGCCCCAGTGCCCTCTCCCTGGTAACGACAGCTGCTACTTCCCCATCGACGCGAACCGGGATGAACTCAACCAGCAACCGCTGACGGTCGGCATCGGCATCCGGAATCGCCCGCGGGACCGGAACCTCCCTACGAATACCGTCGCGCCAACAACGGCCCAGCACCGGCCGGGTAATCGGGCTAACGATTTCGCCGACTGGGTCTAAGCGATAGGACGTTAGTCCTGTGGTTGGCCGCACATGCCCAAGGACTACGAACTCCGCGGCCGCTTCCCCCGTTGGGGCGTAAAGGAGAAGATCAGCCGAGGCAAGATCGCACAGTAGCGACCAGGCGGCGACTAGCCGGGTGAGATGCTGAACCTGGCGCGAAGATAGTGTCGTCGTGGCCGCGGCGAGTTCCGCCAAGCTAGCCACGACTCAAACAATCATCTTGACCAGAAGCCCAGTCAGCCGAACCCAATCGGGTTGTTACTACCCTCCGGACCCACCTCGACGAAGGCCATGCGGCTCGACGCCACGGCGACATCCTTGCCCTTGTCGTCGGTCACCCACAGCACTGCGATAGTACCGGCGAGTGCAGCGTCGATATCCGCCTTTAACGCTACCCGATCCGTGTCGTCGGCAAGCTGAATTGAGATCTCACGAGCGTGGTCGGTCACGCCAATTTTGATGTCCATGGCCGGTCTCCTTCTTAGTAGGGTCGATACCGGATCAGATAATTTTAAGTTCAGGATGGGTGCGTTTACTTGGCGCATGGGCGACCACCCACTTGGCCATCTCGACAAACACGAGCGAGGCTTCGTTGGTGGGATCGGCGGCCATAATCGGGTTTCCCTGATCGGAGCCTTCCCTCAGCGCGATGTTCATCGGTACCTGACCAACGAGGTCGACGCCGAGGCGATCGGCCAAATCTTTACCGCCCCCTGACCCGAAAAGGGGATAATGCTTGCCGTCATCGCCGATGAACCAAGACATGTTCTCGATAACCCCCTTCACCGAGATGTTGACCTGATCGAACATGAAGGCCGAGCGCTGGGCGACCCTCTGGGCGGCCGGATTCGGGGTCGTGACCACCAACGCTTCGGCGCGCGGCAAGAACTGTGCGAGGGACAAGGCAATATCACCAGTGCCGGGGGGTAAGTCGACGAGTAAGAAATCGGGTTCGTCCCAGTAGACGTCGGTGAGGAACTGTTCGAGCGCCTTGTGCAGCATCGGCCCGCGCCAGATAACCGGTTGATCTTCTTTCGCGAAGAAACCCATCGAGATGCAGCGGACGCCATGGGTCTCCGGCGGCACGATCATGTCATCGATAACGGTGGGGGCGTGAGCCACCCCCAACATGCGCGGAATCGAAAACCCCCAGACGTCGGCATCAATAACCGCCACCGAGTGGCCCTGCTGGGCCAGTGCGATACCAAGGTTGGCGGTGACCGACGACTTACCAACGCCGCCCTTGCCCGAAGCAATAAGCAGCGTGCGGGTACGATTGCCTGGCGCAGCGAACGGAATGGCCCGCCCTTCTGCATGGCCATGAGCGGCTTGCGAACCAGCCGACGCAGAAGGGTTGCCGTGGACGAGTTCACGCACCTTCGCCCGCTGCTCATCGTTCATCACGCCGAAGTCGAGGGTGACCACCGAAACGTTGCTAAGAACCGACACCGCGTCGGTGACCTCGGTTCGGATCTGATTGCGGAGCGGACACCCTGCAATGGTGAGGTCAATGCCGACCTCAACGTGGCCCCCGTCGATCACCGTAGAGCGAACCATACCGAGATCGACAATGCTGCGATGCAACTCTGGATCCTGAACCGGACGCAGGGCATCGATCACCTCGGCTTCCGTGACGGTCATAGGGGCTCCAGAAAGGCGGCGGCGAAGAATAGACAGAATCTCTCCTATCATGGTGAGTAGAGTAGCGGCGTGGAAGAGACCTCCCCTCTCCCCGAGAGCCACGAACTCAGCCCGACCGAGTTTGCCTCGGCCGTAACCGCAATCACCACGGCGTTCGGCGACCCAACTCGACGCGAGATTTTCCTGTTCGCGCACGCCAACGACGGTGTCACCGCCAGCGCCTGTGCCGCCCAATTCGAGCTGCACGCTAACGTCGCTCGCCATCATCTCGACAAACTCGCATGCGGCGGATACCTCGACGTGGAGATCGAAAAACCCTCGGGCGGCGTGGGTCGGCCCGCCAAGCTCTACCGAGCCAGCCAGCCCCAAGTACACCTCGAGGTCAATGTTCGCCACGACGACATCTTGGTGTCCCTGCTAGGCAAGGCCCTCGCCCTGCTACCGGCCGACGTGGCCGAACAGATGGCCGAAAGCGTCGGTATCGAATACGGCAAGGCCATGGCCGAGTCAATCGAACCGCAAGCAACTCACCGCTCGTTTCAAGGCGCACTACATGCGGTGGCCGACGCGCTTTCGGCCCACGGATTCGCGGCACGAGCCAACTACGCCAACCCCGACGATCTCCAGATCATCGCCGAACATTGTCCGTTTGGTGACGCGGTTGTTGAACATCCCGTGATCTGTGCGGTCGACCGTGGACTCGTACGCGGCATGCTTTCTGAACTCTACGGCCCAACCGGGGCCGCTACCGGAGCCTCCAAGCCCCACGGAGACGACATCTGTGTTACTCACGTAACCCTCTAGACCGGCGGCGGTTCAGTCAGTTATCCTTCGGGAAGTGACGCTGCATCTGATTCGCCACGCTTCCGCTGGTTCACGGAACAGCTCTGATAGCGACGACTTTGAACGACCACTCGACGAACGGGGGCTCGCCCAAGCCGCGGCCTTAGTTATCTGGTTCGCGGATCTTTCGCTACGCGACGTTTGGTCATCGCCGGCGCGGCGCTGCCAGCAGACCGTCGTACCTCTCGCCGCGGCGCACGGACTTAAGGTCTCCACCTGTCGAGAACTCACCGAGGGAGTCCGGCCCGCTGACCTGCTCGCGTTATTGTCCACCGAAGCGTCGCTCGACGGCGACCTCGTGATGTGCAGCCACGGCGACGTTATTCCCGAAGTGCTCAACCGCTTGCTGCGCCAAGGGATGACCGTGACCGGGCCCCGAGGTTGTGACAAGGGTTCCATCTGGTCTTTAGAAACTCAGGGACAAGATATCGTCAGCGCGGTCTACACCGCAGCGCCAACCAGAGCGACCGGCCGCGTTGTACCGTGAGATAGTCAGCACCGCTAAGGAACCCGCCCCATGGCTAACGCCCGCACTACCGCTGCCCACAATCCTGCCGCCGAAGCGGCCGCCCTCGTCGGCGACGAGTTCACCGTGCGGGTTCTCGAGCCGTCACCTCCGGCGGTGACCAACGATACGTTCTGGGCCGACGACCCCGCGGCCGTTGGCGACGGTGATCGCCCGACCATCACCCCGACATCGGCGGGCACGTCATCGTGGGACGACCTGCTCGCCGATCGGCCAGAACTCACTGATTTCGCGACCTCGCGGTGGCTCGGCGCACGAGGCCAACTACCGCCCGTACCGCAGAACTATCCCGCGAGTCGCAACGCCTACCACCGACTGGCCTACGCGGTAGTGGCCGAAGCTCGCTACGCCGTGAACGCCAAGTTTGGTTTGCGCTACACCTACGGCGGCTTCGGTACCCCTTTTTTCGGTGCCGATCAGCAGGTACGGGTCGAGGGAACCGAACTCATCGTCCAATACGGGAATCGCGCCCAATCCACCGCCCTCACCACCCTGCGAGCGGCAGGCGAATTTGTTGGGGTGGCCCCCGGGACGACGGCAGCCGAGCACGACTCTCCGGGACTCGGCGACCTCGACGAAGCCCTCGCCGTCAGCGCCAAAGCGGGCGCCTTTCTTGGCGCCTGGTTCGGATTGGCTTGGGCGGTGTTAGAAGAGCTTCGCGTCACGCCCGGCGTGATCGATCCGGAACGGACCCAACTATGGCCCGGCCACTTCGACCCTGCCATTGCGGCCGGCAATCCACCGAACGGACGAGCGACCTACGGTCTGTCCCCCGGCGATCACGCCCACGATGAGCCGTACCTTTACGTCTCCGCGTTCGGCGAAGTTGACCCCGGCGATCCGTACTGGAACGAAACCAACTTCAGCGGAGCGTCCCTGCCCTACGCCGAATTCGTCGACTGCGCCGACCCGTACCGGGCTGTGCTGGATTTCTTCCGCGCCGGATACGAGCGACTGAACGACTAACTCGGATCAGGGATCACCCGGATCGTCGACAAACACATCTCGTCGGCCTGACCCTCGTTCCAAGTGACATAGCGAGGCTCGTCGAGGTTGACCAAGGAGCGGTCCCATGAGCATTCGAAACGCAACGTGTCCGAACTTTCGATCGCGATTGTTTCCACCGGCTCATACGAAAGCTGCCAATCAAAACGCCACACCGGGATATCGAGCAGGATCTGCTCATCTGGAGTATCGGGGTTGAGTGTCATTCGGTAGGTGGCACCGAAGGCGTGCAGATGCCCGAGCACAGAAAAGACCGTGCCGCTGAGGCCAACTTCGAGATCACATGAGCTATAGGCCATCATGCCGTCGAGAACGGCGTAGTCTTCGAGGGTACCACAGCCTAGTAACGTCTCGTCCGGGATCAATCGGGCCGGGTCGCCGTACTTTTTCGCGATTTCGTCGAGCGCGGCTTCGCGGTCGCACAACGGAGCGCCCGTCGCCTGTTCTTCCGGTGTGCACGGTATCTCGGCCGGTGTGTAAAACGTACGCTCACGGATCGCGCGCATACCGGCCGCAACTTCCTCGGCTGTGGCGACATCGAGGATGACGCCGGACCTGTCGGGCGCAATCCCGTGGCCGAAGTGGTAATGGATCTGGCTAATGATGAAGTCACCAGGCTCGAAGTACACACCGACGCCGTCGGGGTACAGTGTGGGACTCTGGCCCGGCCCCCAGCCAAGGATCTCGTACACATCGCTGGACTCCATCCCCAACAGGCCAAAACACGTCCAGCCCGGTCGACCGTCGCTGCCGTCCATTTGCCGTGCCTCCTCCATGGCGGTAGCGGGGACTTGGTAGACGACGGCGTGGTGAACTATGTGCTTCTTGTCGGGCTCAAACGATAACCCTTTGACCCAAGTCCCGTCACCTTCAGGGTCATCAACCTGAGAGATCTGGCAGCGGAAGTCATCGCCGTGGCCGCCATGCAAGCCGACGTACGCCTCATCGGGATAGGACTCAAGGTCGCGTTCGACGGGGTGGATCAGTTGAGTCTGAGCAACGAGCGGCGTGTCAGGCGAAACATCAAGACCGCCACCCGAAGCAGCCCAGTCGGTGAGCGTAACAAGTTCGGTGTCGCTTAGCGACCAATCGTTATGAAACAGAGGACCTTGGTCCGACGGCGACCACGGTGGCATGTAACCCGTTTCCGTGACTAGGGCAATACCGTCGGCGATCCCCGCCGCATCCGCGACAGTATTGAGCGCTAGGGTACCCGAGCCAATGCCACCGCTGGTGTGGCATGACACACATCGCGTCTCAAGAATCGGCTGCACGTGCTCGGCGAACGCGCCGCTAGGAAACGCCGTGGCCGCAAGCCCCTGCTCAAGCGAGTTGGAGTCGGACGCCTCGGTGAGTTCAACCCGGTCGGCCACCAGATCCAAGGTCAAGACGACCTCATCGTTAGTGCGCGCCAGCCCAGTGATATTGATCGGGCCGATCCCAAAGTCAGAGCCCAGTACTGTTGCCGACACTTTCGCCGTGATGTTGGACTCGGTAACTGTTACCTCTCCCGAGAACGAGGCCGCTGCGGTGGTTTCTTTCAGCGTGAGATTGCCATGCAGCGTAATCGCAACGGTATCGCCGTCGCTGGAAACCTCGGGCAGGCCATCGATGGCTGTTGTGACGAACCGAGCGAACGGCCATTCGGTTGATTCTAAAAAATCGTGCCTCAGTCGCTTATCGCGCAAATTAGAATCGGAGGTGAACTTTTCGACGTTGACGACAATTTCGCCGACTAAGATGTTCGACCGGTTCGTAAGGTCGACCACGATGTCGCCAGCAATAACAGAAGAGGTGCCGGTGATAGTCTCATCGCTATTCCCTCGACGTTCAACCACGGTGTAGCTAGCCAATGACCCGTTGTCGGAAACAACGCGGTAGAGCCGTTCGGTTTCGTTGTCGATGTCGGAGATCTCCGGCGCTTCGACCCCTTGGGTCAAGGCCTCACCGCCGCCGAGCAACCAGTCCCAACTGTCCTTGGTGAAGGCTGCTGTCGCCGCGACAACGAGCACCAGCACCAGACTCACTCGAGCAACAGAAAACTTAGGCCACCGGTTCATCCCAACACTATAACACAGACAAGCTCTACCGTAGTCAGGAACTTTCGAGTTGTCCCCGCAGGTCGAAGGTCTCGATTAGGGCGCGCAGGTCGGCGGGGCGCACATCGAAGGCGTCGAAGGCGGCCAGATCGGCACGACCGGCTTCCAACTGGCCGAGAAACGCATACACGAACGCCCGGTAGACCAACGCCTCGGGATAGGCGGGATCAACCGCGATAGCACGGTCGAGGAACGAAACGGCGACCTCAGCCGGTCCCACTTCGTTCGGGGTGGCGCTCCGTCCGAGCAGCCAGCCGTAGCCAGCCAACGCTGCAACGTTTTCGGGTTCGGCGTCGATCACTATGCCGATAAGTTCTAAACCGGCAAAGACATCGCCGTTGGTGGCTAGTTCCTCGGCCGCGAATAGAACCTCGGCCAAGGAGAGACCCGACGCGGAGAAGGCCGGAGGATCGTCGACCAACAGCACGTCCGACACTCGGCCCAAGGCCCAATCCTGAGCCGCGACGGCCAGCCGTTGACGGAGTCCTTGACCGGTCACTAACTGCTCAATAAACGGAGCGGCGTCGAGTAGATCGAAGGCGTCGAGGTGGGCTATCGCTCTTTCGGTATCACCGGCATCGAGCGCGATAACGGTGGCAAAGACTCGGGCGTCGGCGTAGTCGGGATCGATCACGACGGCATCCTCGATCAGAGGCTGGGCCGCCTCGACCTCGCCCGACAAGCGCAAGAACCAGGCCTTATAGGCGAGAGCGTCGGTGTTCGATGGCTGAATCTCGAGCACATCGTCGTAGATATCGATCGCCCCCTCGAGATCACCCGAGCCAAACGTCTGCTGCGCCTCGACTAGCATCTCCCGAGTGGTCGTTCGGATATCGCCGCTGATTGTGTCGTTGATTCCTCGGTGGCCCGAAAACTCTGTCACGAGCAAGCCCGCCAGCGTCGCGACCGCCACCACCGCGACGACCCCGATGATCTTCCGAGCCCGTCCGCCCTCACTGTCCGACGACTGTGGCGACCTCGGCCCCTCCCTCTCCGCCGCCCGGATCGCCGCCGCGGCCCTAGTGGTGTAGTCGGCCTTCAACGCCGCATAGTCCGCTTCGTCGAGATCACCCGCGGCAAATTCCACTTCGAGATCGTCGAGCGAATCGAGGAAAAAGTCCCGTTCCTCAGAACGACCCTGGCCAGAACGATCCTGAAAAGAACGGCCCGGGTCGGTCACGGTGTTGGTTGATCGCGGGCCGCCGCCACTAGCGCCTCGTCGGCCGCTGACGCCGTCACCTCTGAGTCGAAACGCCAGCGACGAAAAACGACCACCAGACCAGCGAGCGCAAGGCTTCCGGCCACAACCGGAAGAATCCACACTAGGCTCGTAATCCCGTTGTTCGAAGGGGTGTAATCGATGTCCTCGCCAAAGACCGACACGAGTTCATCGCGGATATAGGCGTCGGAACGACCCTCATCAACCCACACGTGAATCTCTCGCCGGATATTGCGAGCCACTACTACATCAGACTCGGCCACCGACTGCCCCTGACAGACAGGGCAGGCAAAGCCTTTGGCCAGCGAATAGGCCCGATCGGCGTTCGAGGTAGGCTCGCCTTCGTCGACCGCAGCAAAGATCAGCGTACTCACACCAATGACCAGTACGGCCAGCCAGCTCAGGGTGCGGCCTTTCACTGGTTCGCCGCCTCGGTTAGGTCCACAATGCGGGCGTCGAGATCGGCGGCCGTCACGCCGCCGATGAGTTTGGCCGCGACTACGCCAGTTGGCGCGATCAGATAGCTCTCCGGCACCCCGGTTACGCCGTAGTTCACCGCGATGCTGCCCGTGTCTTCGGTCAACACAGGCCACTGGCCGCCATTGTCGGCAAAGAACTCGGCCACCGAACTGGCGCTGTCGTCGAACGCCACCGAGACCACGGACGCAGCGCCAGTCGCGGCATGGGTTTTAGAAAAGGCAACCAACTCGGGATGCTCAACGATGCACGGCACGCAGGTAGTGGAGAAAAAGTTCACCACAACCCACGACCCGCGATGATCGTCGATGTCGTAGGGCTGTCCGTCGAGATCGTGACCTTCGATAAGCGGAGCGACCTCGCCGAGAATCCGTCCGTCGATAGCTCGTTTCGATGCCGGATCCCGAGTGGCCAGCAAGATGATGAGCAGACTCAAGGCGACAGCGACCGGGAGCACGACCCAGCGAACGCTGGTTGCCGCGCCGGGATCAGTCATCTCGACACCGGTGTGATCGGGTTGCGGCGACGGCCCGGCACCACCGCCAATATCGTCCCCAATGCCATCACCAGCCCGCCGACCCAGAGCCACACGACGAGCGGTTGGATTGTGGCCCGCAGGACGATGTCGTCTTCGCGCCCCTCAGGAAACGACAAGATCGATAAGGCAATATCATCAACCGCGGTGGACCGCACGCTCGGGATACCGATGGTTTGGCCGGCAAATGGGTAGGTGGCAATGCCGGGCTCGTAGACCTTGACATTGTCGACCAAGACCCTCGCGGTGCGTTCAGATCGATTAGGGTACTGGGTGAAATCGGAGCCTTCGTAGGTGAGGGTATGCCCCGCGATCTCGGCCGTCTGCCCCGGCAAAAGGGTGAACTCGCCCTGGCGGACGTAGGCGTTGCTCGCCGCGAATGCCACCGCAATCAGCACCACGCCAAAATGAACGATCATGCCGCCGTTGGTGCGCCCCACGAAACCGCGCCATCCCTGACGACGGGTCGCGAGAACGACCTGACGAAGCGCCGCCCCAGCCGCGAACCCGCCGAGGCCAAAAGCTAGGACGGGAGCCCAACCTCGGGCGCCGACAACGACGGAGAACACGATGACCGCGACCCCGATCCAGGCCGGCCAGATCAGCCGATCGCTCAGTACCTGCTCGGACGCCTTGCGCCAAGGCAGGACCGGCGCGACCGACATGAGGAACAACAGCGCGAAGCCAATAGGCATCGTCATCGTCTCGAAATAAGGATTGCCCACCGAGATCGTTCGGCCGTCGATGGCCTCAACGATGAGCGGGAAGATCGTGCCCAGCAAAATAACAAAGGCAAAGGCGGCAAATAAAACATTATTGGCCAGAAAAGCACCCTCACGAGAGATCGGCGAATCGATCCGTCCCGGTGAGCGGAGTTCATCGCCCCGCCAGGCAATGAGCCCCAGCGAGACCACGACTACGAACGCAAAGAAGCCTAGGATTGCTGGCCCTATCCCCGACTCGACGAAGGCATGAACCGACTGAAGGACCCCCGAGCGGGTGATAAATGTGCCCAGTATCGTGAGCGAGAAGGTCGCGATGACTAGCGAGAGGTTCCAGACCCGCAACATCCCCCGACGCTCCTGAACCATCACCGAATGGAGATAAGCGGTTCCGGTTAGCCACGGCAAGACCGAGGCATTCTCCACCGGATCCCACGCCCAGTAACCCCCCCAGCCCAACGTCTCGTAGCTCCACCACGCGCCTAGAACAATGCCTAGGCTTAGCAAGCCCCACGCCATCACGGTCCAGCGGCGGGTCGCCACTAGCCATCCCTCGCCTACCCGCCCGGTAACCAGCGCACTAATGGCAAAGGCGAACGGCACGGTGAAGCCGACGTAGCCGAGGTAGAGGATCGGCGGATGGAAGGCCATGAGGATGTGGTTTTGCAATAACGGATTCGGACCAGGTCCGTCGTAGCCAACCGGCGGGTCGAACGTGTCGAACGGAGCGGCGGGTCCGAGCATCAGTCCAAAGAAGAAGACACAGACGACGAATAGGGTGAGCAACGCCCAGCCCACCATGGGATCGGCGCGTTGAGCCCGGAACTTCCACGCCACCGCTACCACATAGCCGCACAAGATTAGGGTCCACAAGAGGATCGAACCCTCGAGAGCGGACCACAGCGTCGCAACGTTGAAAATGGCCGGAGTCTGGTGTGAGCCATTCTCGGCCACGAAAGCAACTGTGAAGTCTCGGGTGATCAAAGCCCGCTCCATGACTCCGAAAGCGAAAACGGCCGAACCCGCCATCACCGCCACCAGCACGACAGCGTCGTTAAACCATCGCTGTCGGCGGCCCGCCAAGCCCAGCAGCACCACGATTATTCCGGCGAGGGCACATGCCGCCCCCAGCGCGATCGCGCCCGCGCCGAGTACCGAGTTGCTCACCTGGCGCACGCCTCCGCCGATGCCGTCGACGCGGCCGAAGATTCCTCTAACCGTTCGCTGTAGTTACTGTCGTTTTTGTAGTCGTTGTCGTGCTTTACCCGCATGCGATCCGACGCGAAGTACCAGCCATCGTTGGCGATACCGACAAAACCCTCCACGCCAGGATTCGTGTTGACCCAGGCACCGTCAAGCACCACCGGCACATCGGGTTGGAACAAATCGGCCGGATCGCCGAAGTGTACGATATCAACAGCCCGTCCACCGAAGGTGACGCTGAACGCCACTATCGGGTCATCGCCGTGGAAGCCCTCGGTGATGGAGCAACCAATGGGCGAACCCTGCAGGGTGAAACGTTCGTCGCTGAGTTCTTCGCGTCGCTCGAAAGCCTCGTCGGCGTTGTAGAAGAACAACGAAGCGCTCAGCAGGTTGAGGATCAACACGATCGCCACACCAAAGACCAGGCCAGCAATAGCCATCGGCACCACCCGCGGGCGGCGTCGACGCTCAGGGCGCGGCGACTGCGGGGAGAGATCATCGATCTCAGTCATCGGCGGTCATCCAGCGACGCCTAAGGGCGGGAATTCGATTTGACGCGCTACGCCCCCGGGCGAGGAGGCGTACGGAATAAATCACCCCAGCCCCGAGGGTGACCCCCCAACCAACGAGGAGGTAGCCAAGGTGGGTCATTTGCCGCTCCTGAGGGCTTCAGCGCGGCGCGCCGCGATTGCTTGGTCGAGGTCACCAATACGCAATTCTCGCTCGAGCCAGCCGAGTCGGAAGCGATGGATCATCGCCCAAGCAAAAAACAATCCCCAAACGACTAGGCCGACCACCAAGGTAAAAAGGGTGAGGTCTTCGAGGTTACCGTCGGTGAGCGATGACTTCTGGTGCAGAGTGCGATCAAACCACCACTCCACTGAGCGGTTGACGACCGGCAGGTTGACCGCCGCAACCAAACCAACAATCGCGGCACGCGTTGATGTTGCATGCTCGTCGCCACCCATAGAGCGCACTGAGAGGTAACCAATCATCAACAAAAAGAGTATGAGCGTGGTGATGAGACGCACATCGCCCCAATCCCAGTACGTGTTCCAAGTGGGTCGGCCCCAAACCGAACCAGTGAATAGGGTGAGTCCACAGAAGATCACCCCAATTTCGGCCGCCGCGTGGGCGGTAATGTCCCACCACACGGAACGCTTCCAGAGCCACATGACCGAACCCGCAGCGGTCGTAACGAAGGCGACGTAAGTGAAAATCGCCGAGGGAACATGCACGAAGATCATGCGCACCGCGTCACCTTGCTCATCGTCGGGCGGGGCTCCGAAAAACCCCAACCCCACTAGGGCGACCAACCCCACGAGGACGGCCCCGCCGAGCCAAAACGTCGAGCGCGACCCCGTTCCCGCCGGGCCATCGGCGACCAAAGGCACTTCTTTAGAATCGTTCATGTTTCCTCCAGCAAGATGCCGTAGGCCGCGGTCCCCAGCAGTAGGTTAATTGCGCCGAAGCCCGCTAGCAGGCCGAGCCAGGCCCAACCATCAACTGCTACTGATCCGAGTGCGTCATCGAACGCACGTGTCGCACCAATAAGCACCGGTGCCAACACCGGGAGCAAAAGAATCGGCAGAACCGTTTCACGCGCCCGAACGCCAGCGACCAGCGCTCCTAGCAGGCTACCGGTAGACGCAATGCCAATAGTCGCAACAACGCATGTGGCCCCTAGCAGCGGCCAGTTCTCAATCTCGGCCCCGTAGAGAACAATAACCCCGCCGACCAAGATGACTTCGACGCCGAGAAGTTGCAGGGCAATAGCCGTGGCCTTGCCCAGAAATACCGCCGCGGGCTCAATCCCCGCCAGTAGAAGGGCGCGACGAGCGCCGTCGGTGACTTCGATCGAGGTCGACCGCTGCACGGCGAGCGTAGTCACGAACATTACGGTGACCCAAAACAAACCCGATGTTGCTCGTTCAAGGACCGGTCGGTTGGCGTCTAGGGCAAAACCAAAGAGGACGAGAACGAGCGCCGCGAACGGCACCACTTGGCTGAACGTGACCCGGGAACGCCACTCGATACGAAGGTCTTTACCCGCGACCACGATCACGTCGGTTATTAGTTCACTGAGCATCAGCAAAGTTTCTGTCGGATTCTTCACCATCGTCGTGGGTGATGATTCCTCCCGCGACTGTGACATGGCGGGTGGCCAATGGAGCGGTCCGATCAAGTTCGTGCGAGGCCATCATCACCGTGGCACCGGCCGTCGCGGCTTCTCGCACCATCGAATCAACCAGATCACGACCGCCTTGGTCGAGTCCGGCGTGGGGTTCATCGAGGAGCCAGAGGCGGGGACGGCGTATCACAATCGCGGCCAACGCAACTCGACGACGCTGTCCCGCTGAGAGAACCCTGACCGGGACATCGTGAAGCCGCGCCGCCACCCCGAGGCGGTCGAGGGCGGGGCGCACCGCTTGCTGGTCAAGGCGTGATGCGGTGGCCCAGAAGCGCAAGTTCTCCGCCACGCTCAGGTCGTCGTAAAGGGCGGTGTCGTGACCCAGCAAACCAACCCGGCGACGGGCTCCGCCGCGGTTCGCCACTAGGTCATAACCCAAGACGTCGGCGTCCCCTGACTCCACCCGCAACAAACCCGCACAAAGACGCAATAAACTCGACTTGCCGGCGCCGTTGGGCCCACTGACCAACACGATCTCTCGCTCCTCGACGGTGAGGTCGATACCCGCCAGCGCGGGAAAGTTGCCGAGGAGGGCGACAACCCCTGCAAGGGACACGACGGGCACGCCGCAACGCTACAGCCATCAGCTATCCCTCTCACCGGACAGGGCCAGCCACCCCCTATCCTGAAAATTGCGTGACTCCTCAACCTTGCTGTTTTCGTTGGCGTTTGGTCGCCGCGGTACTTGCCTTAATCCTCGTGAGCGCCGCGTGTGGGTCCGACAACGATTCCCAGGACCTGCGGTTGGATCCGGCCGCCGCGGCCGCCGCGGCACTCACCAAAGCGGCCGCCGAACTAGACCCCAATGTCCTCAGCGATGCCGCGCCCGTTAGCGAACCAGTCACGACCACCACCGAGCCACCACTGGCCCAAGAAAACCTGATAGACCCGTATCTCTTGTCGATTGACGAGTGTTTCGATCGTACCAAAGGCCTCAGCGCGGGACGGGAGCGAGAGAGCACCACTCGGCTCGATTGTTTCACTCCCCACCACTTCCAGATTTTTGGCTTCCTCGACTATCCCGCCGAGGGTCCGTCGTACTATCCCGGCGACGACATCATGGAGGACTACGCGCTAGCGTCGTGCTATCAGCGTTTCGAGGACTGGTCCCAGTCGATCTACGAAACCAGCGCCCTCGAAATTCGGGCATTCACCCCCAACCGGACGAACTTCGAGCCGCCGACGAACTATCGCGGTATTCAATGTTACGTTGAACGATCGGATCGAGATCCCTTGGTGGGCACCGCTCGCGGCGCAGGCTTGTAGGGAATCCACACTCGCAATACGCTGGCTGGTCGTCAGCGAGTTCCTAGGAAGGCCATCCTATGGTTTTAGCCCCTATCGTTGTGGCCATCACCGTCGGACTCATCGCGGGCACGCTGCGTGGCGGTCGCCTGCGGGGGATCTTCTCGACCCGTATCCACGGTGTCGTCCTGTACATCGTGGCCCTCGCGGCTGGCTTTGCCGTCGATCAATTCGCTCTCCCGCACCCCGGATGGTGGATCGCGGCAAGCCTTACCGCCGGCCTAGTTTTCAGCCTGCTCAATCTACGCCTCGTCGGTATGGCCGTCGTCAGCATCGGCGTGATCGTGAACCTCGTCCCCGTTGCCCTCAACGGCGCCACTCCTGTTCGCGGCGAAGCACTAGTCAGTGCGGGTCTAGTAGCCGCCGCCGATCTCGACCAGGTCGCCCTCAACGGATCTCGCGTGCTCGCCGACGACCAGACCATCCTCGAGATTCTGGGCGATGTGATCCCCGTCAGGGCGACCAAGCAAGTGCTGTCGTTTGGTGATCTCATCATGTTGGTCGGGTTGGCGAACGTACTTGCCAATCTCATGGTGCGGGCCCGCCCCCGTTGGACCTCGACCCGTCAAAGGGCCATGACTAGAGCTAACCCGCTCCAGGATTGGGGGATAGCGCCGCCGCCGACACCGCGGTCACCATCCCAATACTCAGCCAACCCGGACTGTACGGCACCTTGGATGGTGCTGGTACGGATTAACTCAGCCAGGCGCCGTCCCGCTGTCGTGTCCAGCGCATCTGTGGCTCGCCATAGTCCATAGGCAATCTGGGGCCAGACGGGGCCCCGCCAGTAGCTCGTCGGGTCATACACCGACTCCGCCGGATGCACGCCGCGGGGGCCAAACCGGCCCGCATATGCCGCAGAGTCCCCTAGTTCGCCCACGACCGCATCGACCATGGCGGGCCGATCGCAGACCAACAACGCCAACAGCGCGTCGGCGGTTCGGACGCGACCCGAAGTAGGCGCCGCGGGACCAGCATCGACCCAAGTCATGCGGGCCGAGTCCCACTGATCGAGGACCGCATCAGCTAGTTCTCGAGCCACCACCGCTAGGCGAAGATCTTTGGTGATCGCCGCCAACTCAATCGCGTTCCACGCCGCGAGAGCACTAAAACTCACCGGCGCGGCACCGAACGCCGGATTGGCGACTGGTGCTCCGGTATTGTTGAACTCCAAGGTCCTAAGCAGCTCCATCTTCTGGGCCCGCCACCGACCAAGATCGAAACCGCCGGGGCAAAAGTGATCCCACCGGGGCGAATCATCGCAGCCGGTTTCCCAAGGATGCACCACCGTCAGCAGGCCCGTTTCATCACGAGCACGCTTGTCGAATAAGAAGTTGAAGCCCGCCGTTGCTTGGTCCAGTCGCTCGGCTGTGATCGACACGCCCGCCTCGACCAAAACACGGATCACGTGGCCAAACAGGGGCGGTTGAGTCAACGACGAGGCCCGCCGCCGGCCCCAAAGTTCCAGCGGTCGTTGCGGATCGAGTTGGTAGCCCATATGTGGGACAAAGCCCGACGAATCCTGATTTTCGAACACCGCGTCGAGTTCGGAAGTGGCACGGTCCGAGCGGCCGAGGACGTTCCAGATCAGAGCATGAAAACAACTGTCCCACAGCCACAGCCACGGATACACGCCGGTGTTGGGGGCCGTGTACCCGTAATCGACCCACGCGGCCTCGAGGGTCGCGCCGACCAACTCCTCCAGAACAGCCCGGTTCGCCTGACCCGGCGGCATCGTGTAGTCCATGCCTGTATGCGCCTTCGTCTCGTTTCGGTTGGGGTTACCCGATGGCGTTTCGGTGGCGGCTACCCACTGGCAGACCGCGTTTGAAACGCTCGGATTCGAGACCGTCACCGTGGCTGGCGAAGGTCCGGTAGACCGAACCGTACTCGGCCTCGCCATCGGGGCCGCCCATCCCCCAAACGAGGACCACCTCGTCGCCGCGCTCCGCGATGTCGATCTGATCGTGATCGAGAACCTCTGTACGATCCCGCTGAATCTCCCTGCGGCGCGGGTCGTGGCCGCCGTCTGCGGGGGTCGGCCAACGGTGATGCACCATCACGATCCACCGTGGCAACGAGAACGATTCCGACACGTCACCGAGTTACCGATCGACGATCCCGCATGGCGCCACGTCACCATCAACGAACTCACTCGTCGCGAGTTTTCTGACCGCGGCATCGAAGCAACCTGCATCTACAACGGCTTCCCCATCGACCGTCTCGGGCAGGGTATCGCCGTCCGCGACGCGCTCGATATCTCCCCTGACCAGCGGTTGATCGCCCATCCGGTCCGAGCAATCGAACGCAAAGACGTAGCGACCGCGGTTCACCTCGCCACCCAACTCGGCGGAACGTACTGGCTTTGGGGTCCCGCCGAGGAAGGCTACGGCCCGACCCTCGAGACGCTACTCGCCGAAGCGAAGTGCCCTGTCCGACGGGGTACTCCAGATGCTTTGCCGCGCGATCTCTATGCCGCCTGTGACGCCGTCGTCTATCCATCGCGGTGGGAAGGGTTCGGGATGGTGCCCATCGAAGCCGCTATTTACCGTCGACCGGTCGTAGTTGGTGCGTATCGGGTCGCCGACGAGTTGCGGGCAATGGGGTTTCGTTGGTTCGGGGTCAACGAGGTCTCCGCCCTAGATGCGTTCCTCACCGCCCCCAATCCTGAACATCATGATCACAACTGGGCCATTGTCGGCGACCGCTTGTCGCTTTCCGCGATGACCGAGCAGATCCGCTGTCTCCTGCACGACGCGGGCTGGCTACCGTAGGACTCGATGACCGAAACCGCCTCCGATCCCATCCTTGCTTCCCGTGCCCGGGCTAGCCGTTTCGCCGACCTCGGGCAGCGAGCCGGGTACTTATTGTACGGAATTGCAATACTCATCTTTTTTTACGGCCTCTTCATCGAGTTCTCCTCGCTGGTCTCCAACGTGATTATCGGCTGTGTGATTGTTGGCTCGTTAGTGCTCGCGCCAGCAATTGTGGTGGGCTACGCCGTGAAGGCCGCTGTGCGTGACGACCGAGAGCACGGGCGCGCTACTTAGCCAACGAGGCTCGCTATCCTTTAGGTCGTGAAACGCACCGCCCCCGTCGCTGTCCTCTTTGTCCTCGCCGCGATATTTGCGATCGTGAGCGCCTTGTCGGGTCCATCCGACTCGGACTCGCCAGACTCGCCAGATTCGCCAGATTCAACCGACTCGGACTCGCCAGATTCAACCGACTCGACAGACTCAACCGACTCCACAGACTCGCCAGACTCAACCAACTCCACAGACTCAACCAACTCGTCAACTTCTCAAGCCGATGACGTCGATGAGTCCATCATCACCATCACTATCCCCGGCGGCACCATTGCGACCACCACAACGACCTTCCGCCCGCGCCGTACCGGCTATCCAACCACGCCGCCTATCCCGACTACCTCCTACCCCTCCACGGGTTAGTAACAGCAGGCCGGATTCTGTGGCTGGGCCCGTTTCAGGGCGGCAACAAGGTCGCCTCGGTCAGCGGATACGACCCACCGTTTCGAGCCGACGAAAGTCGCCAGTTCATTGAGCGCCTGGCGTAGACCATCAACAACCACGCCCTGCGACGTTTCTGGTTCGGAGAACGCCCCGAGTACTCGCAACACACCATCGGTGCGGTCGGTTCTGAGATCCAACCGGGCCACGATGTTGTCGCCAAGTAGGTACGGCAGTACATAGTAGCCGTACCGGCGCTGGGCTGCGGGGGTGTAGATCTCGATTTTGTACTCGAAGTCAAAGAGCCGCCGAGTTCTCTCCCGACACCAGACAACCGGGTCAAAGGGGGAGAGCAAGGTGTTGGCGTCGACCGAACGAGGGAGTATCGCCGCTGGGTGGAGATAGGCCGGTCGCGTCCAACCCTCGACGCTGACCTCTTCGATCTCACCGTTCTCAATCAATTCCCGCAACCGCTGTTTCGCGGGGCGCTTGGGTAGTCGGTGATAGTCAACCAACTCTGGGTAGGCGGCAACACCGAGGCTGGCGGCGGCACGTCGCAACAATTCTCGGTGGGCGTCCTCTTCGCTGGGAGTGGGTTGTTCCCGGATGCTGGCCGGGATAATGCGGTCGAACAGGTCAAACTCTTTGCTGAACCCAGACCGGCGGCGGATTCCTACCTCGCCAATGCGAAACAGCCAGTCGAGGGCCATTGAGCCCGCCGACCGATCGCCCCACCACTCGCCATCGCGGGGCCGAGGATCGGTCAGTTCCGCGGGCGTCAAAGGACGTTCACGGACTTGGGCAAGCACCTCGTCGATATAGGTCGGGTCGGTCTCGGCCAGTTTCACTAGATGCGCCCAAGTCTGGCCCTGCCGGCACCGTTCTTTGTGCCAGCGCAAGAGAGGTTCGTCCTTAACCGGCAGTAGCGATGCTTCGTGACACCAAGCCTCGAACCATTCGTCGTCTCGGTACGCAATCTTGTCGAGTAGATCAGGTGGGTAGGGCCCGAGGCGAGCGAATAAGGGCAGGTATTGCGTTCGGATCACAACCGGTACCGAATCAAGTTGCAAAAGTTGCAAGCGACCCATGGTCCGGCGAAGGTGGCGACGATCAACTCGGCCACTCGGTTTCGGGTCACGAAAACCCTGAGCCGCGAGAGCGATTCGTCGTGCCTGGGAGCGGGAGAGGCAGCGCGAGGTAATCGACCCAGCGTACAGGACTGGAGACCACCATCTCTAGACTCGCAAGCGATGCCGAGAGCGCCGTCCAACGACACCCCTACGACCGACAAGCCCTTCTCCGGCTGGCGAATCCTTGCTTTGGCCACGATCACGCTGGGCCTCACCGGGCCAGGCCAAACCATTGGCGTTAGCGTCTTTATCGACCATTTCGCTGATGACCTTGACCTCTCCAAGAACGCCATCTCGGCGGGCTACGCGGTGGGCACGCTCGCTGGTTCTTTGCTGATGCCCACCGTCGGCCGTTGGATCGACCGTTTCGGCGTGCGGCGGGCCATGACCATCATTGCCATGTTCTTCACTGGAGCGCTGATTTACATGGCGGGCGTGCAGGGCCTAATTGGTTTGACGCTTGGCTTTTTCTTCATCCGCATGTTGGGACAAGGAAGCCTTTCGCTGGTGAGCACCGTGGCCGTGTCGCTGTGGTTCGAACGCCGCCGCGGCTTGGCCCTGGGAATTGCCATGACGGTCTCGTCTTCGATAATGGCGCTGGTCCCGGTCGCACTCAGCTTCACGATTGTCGTGGTGGGTTGGCGCAACACCTGGCTAGTGGCGGCAGCAACGATCGCACTCGTCGTTATTCCCATCGCCTGGTTCGGGATGCTCGATTCGCCCGCATCTGTAGACCAAACCCCGGAGGGCCGTCAACCCGAAGGTGATTCCGACAATAGGCAAAGTCGCAAGAGCGTTAGCCAAAAAGCCGCCTTGCGGACCCGTGGTTTCTGGGCCTTGGCCGTGGCAACAGGCGGCGCATCTATGCTAGGCACGGCCCTCAACTTCCACCAGATCTCGTTACTGGGCGAGAGCGGGTTCAGCGCAACCCAAGCCGCGGTCATGTTTTTGCCCCAAGTAGCGGGAACGTCCCTCGCCGGTCCGGTGATGGGATACCTCCTTGACCGTTTCGATGGCCGTTTGGCCCCGGCCGGTACGCTGATTCTGCTGAGCGTGACCCTGTTACTAGCGGGAACGGCGGCAACGACCCCAACCGTTATTGTCTACGCCACGGTGTTTGGCATTGGCGCAGGGGCCATCCGCACCCTAGGCGCGGCGCTGATTCCGAGTTGGTTTGGCGTGGGCTACCTCGGTTCTATTCAGGGCACGATGACATCCATCGCGGTGCTCTCGTCCGCCGTGGGACCGATTGCCTTTGCGATCACCGAATCGGTCACCGACAGCTTCCGGACCACCGCGCTCCTGTGGGCCGCCGTTCCCCTCGCCGCGGCCGTTTTCGCCGCCACCAATCGCATTCCTGAGAGCGGCTGAACCCCGAGACCTAGGCGGGCACTTCTCGTTCTGCGAGTTCGGAAACCAACGCCTTGAGCTGTTCCCGTCCGAGCACGTCCAGCAGCAGAGGTCCGGATTGGGCCCTTACTCGTTTCGATAAGCGCCTTGCGAATTCTGACCGGTCGGATCCCTTGTGATCGAGGATTACTCTTGCCAACTCGACGGCAATGTCGTTGTTTCGTGACATTCGTCCCCGTTCGAAGATGCCGACGAGTTCGTCCTCCCCGAGCGGATCAACTCCTTCGGGGGTTTCAACGTCACACAGCACGTGATGGCGCCACCAAGTCCGAGAAAAGACGTTCCGAGATCGTCCGAGCATCCGATCTCGATGACGATCAGAGAACCGTTTGACAGCGATATCGGGAAGGAGCACGAGGGTGAGAAACGCCCATATTTCACCGTGCGCAGCATCGGCGGGAAGAACCTGCATAGATTCGTAAAGGGCCCGTCCAACGGCGCGGTCCCAAGCAGCGACTTCGAGTGGGCGGGGTCCGTTTGCGGCCCAAGGCGATGCTGCTTTAATCACTGCATCCCGAACGGTTTCGAGGACGTCCTCGGGTACCGGGGCACCGGATGCGAATGGAGCTGCCTTGTCATGGAAGAACGCGAATTCAGGTGTTTCGCCGAGTTGGGCCAGCACAGCTTCTGCGTCAATGGTCGAAAGTCGTGGGTAGACGTAACGCGGGGTCACTTTAAGTTTCCGAGGTAACTAAAGCTGTCTTGAATCTGAGCATCCAGAAGCGAGGGATTCTTGCGTAACTTCTCGAGAGCTTGGTTAAGATCCATGCGAAGCTGGCATTCAAACATTTCATTGACGACGCCGAAGACGCTCTCGTGTGATGCGTCCTTGACCGATTTCACCCGATCGTCGTTGACCAGCGCCTGTAACAGTTGGCGGGCGATATCTGCTCTCAGCGCGCTGGAATACAGTTCAGTTGTTGTCGTGTGGGCTCTGTCCAGCACCGCCGCACCGGCCGGATGGGCCAAGTTGACCAGCAAACGCACCGTTCCGAGGAATGATTCATTGAGGTCCTCAAAATTCGTTTCGACCATCCAGGCTGCGTTTGCTGGTCGCCCTGTGGCGGCAAAGTCAGCCGATTCGACTGGGAATCGGGAAAGATTTCCTTCGAGCGTTACGACCCGAGATTCGTCGTCCCAGAGTCGTGAACCGGAACGGCTCGGGACATCCCTGCCATCTGCAGGTCCACCGGCAATCGTGACAAGGCCTCTTCCCAGTGTCACGCTGCCTGCGAGCAGGCCCGGTTCGATCGTAATCCAAACCTGCTGTTCGGAGCCGTCGGCCACCAAGAAGGATCGGCGGCGCAGCTTTGACGCTTCGCAGTCAACGATGATGTACACGCCAACTCTTGATGTTTTATCTAGACCTGTGGCGGATCTCACGCGTTCAAGATCGACTGATGCTGAGAACCCAAAGCGGAGTTCGGAACCGTAATCGAAACCTTCCAGATAGTCCGGAGTTGGTTCGGGGTTTTGGTTTGGATAAGCGATCTGCCAGTCTTGCAATTTGACCGCGGTGCAGTCGCAGGTTCTGTGGGGGAGAACTCGGAGTTTCGACATCAGTTCTCTTCGACTCGGAGATCAATGTCGATGGCGTAGCCCGGTTCGTGGCTGATGACGACCATCCATTTTGTGGAGGACTCCGCGGTAAGTTCGAGAACCGGTTCTTCTATGTCAGGGGTAGTAAAGGCATCCCGATCGAAGTGTCCGTTAATGAATCCTTCCACGCTAAATATCGCGGCAGGATCGGTATGGTCACTGTCGGTTCCGCCGTCGAATCCGATACCGGCGTTGCATCTAATCCGGTAGCCGTCAGCCGGTGACTCCACCATGAAGGGCTGCGCAAAGATGACCATCTCCCCCCTTGTGGATCGTGCCGCGCCCCCCGCGAAGCGGACTATCGGCTTCGCGGTTTTCCCTGCCTTTGAAGAGGAACTCGCGGTTGGTAGATAGGAGCCAGCCTGTACTCCGCCGATGGCAGGTACGAGGTCGGCGAGTGCAGCCGAGAGGAATCCTTCCGATCCGGCACCGGATGGACTGTACGGGCTGGATCGGGATGGCCCAACTTGCGCATTCCATTCTTCGTGGATGCGTTTGAGACTCACATTGACGTGTCTCTGAGCGGTCTTGTCCTCCATTCCCTTGGGTTCCCACTTGTCATGCGTCGGAGGCTCGGAGGCGGCGAAGTAATCATCGACGGCCGATTCGCAGCGGAACACGCCTGCCACTTCGAGTCCGTCGGTTGCCGGTCGGTCCATCTTGAGGTATGTGACAACCAACTCGGCATCGTGACGCATCAACGCCACCGAATGCACCGGCGAACTCACCGGAGCGAGGTCTAGTTCGTCCGTCGGCAGTTCGGCGATGAACTCGCTCGCTCCCTGGGTAATTCCGAGGTGGCCAGTAGTTGCCTTTGGCCTTTTGATCTTGATGTCACAAACTTTGGTGAAAGGCAACTGCGGCGCTTTTCCTTCCTTCTGGGTCGTTCGAACTGCCTGCAAAGAGGCAACAAAATGCTTGAGAAGCGGATGTTTCCGGGGATCCTGGATTTTTAGCTCTTCACCCTCGTACTGGAGGGAGAAGAGCATGGATTGGATTTGGGAGTTGGCTGGATGCGGCACGAGCTTTGGCCAGAGATGCCAGAGAATGGAATCGCCACAGGCCCCGAGCAAACCCTCGAGGCTGCGTTCGTCGAGGGTCGGGGCGATAATCAGAAGCGATGTACCAGTTTCTCCGTCTTCGAAACCCCGAGAGAATACCTGCGCCGCCAAAGCTTCAGCATCCGAACCCGTTACAGGTTCGATCATTTCGTCGTCCGTCTTATGTCCCCACCATTGCCGGCCCGTGTATTTGAGACCGTCACAGTCGAATTCGTCGCCGAACGCCGATCCGATCAGTCGCGTTTCTAAACCCTCTGATTCTTTGCTTCGGGAAAGAATCAGAACCGTGTGGGCCGAACTTGCGATGTAGCTGATGGTTTTCCCGAAGCCGTGTGTACCCCCGCCTCGCACGGCGTCCCGCTTCGCGCCGACGTTCAGCACAAGATCGATGTAATCCGTGACATCGGATCCATGGACACGGTCGTTACGGATCGGTCCGCCAAGTCCTGACGTTCCCCTATCGGATATTTCAAGGACGGGGATCGAGTCTTTTCGGAGAATCTCGTTGAGATTGGTTCCCTGCCCTGGCTGAGCAAAGATCGTTTCGGTCAGAGCCTGACGGGCGTCGCCGGTGAGAGTCCGTCCATGGATCTCAAAACTGACCTTCTCAGCTATTCGAGCGTCCCAGCTGTTTTGTGCTGTTTCACGGACCAGCACGGCTATCGGGTTGAGATTCGGTTTGCCGAGAATCTTCCGTGCACCTTCTCCCGCGGTGTCTCCTGGGCCGAATGGTTTGGGCCACCAGTCGAACTCGGCCCTGCTCATGAGCCACCAACGATCGACTGAAATAGGCTCATCATTTCGGGTTGTGGTATCGGTGGGCCACCCGCGGAGAGATCAAGTTCGTAATTGACGTCAATAACGCCGTCGAGTTGACGTTCCGCTATGCGAGATTTTCGCAGGCCCGGGAAGGTGTCGTCGACTCTCCAGACCTCGATCTCAACGACCCGATACCTGCCTCTCCATTCCTCCTCTGCATCGGGGTAGAATTTTGCTTTTTCAAGTTTCTGCATAAACAACTCACGGGCCACTCCAAGCTCAAGAAGGTCCCTGACGACATCGCCTACTGACTCTCCAAGGTCGTTTTCCTGCAATCTGACGAGCGCAATGTGGAGGTGTTGATTTGTTCCTGGGTCTAGCTGTTGCAGTCCGTGGACGTGAATGATGTTTCCCTGTTGGGCGGTCGTCGCCTTGACCTCGATCGTCAACTCTCCGTTCTGGAAATCAAAGGTTCCGCCCGTGGGGCCGCGCCACCCAGAGACAATAATCCCCGGGTTTTGCAATGCAACGGTGCGTAGAATCTCGAGCTCTCCTCGCAGCCCTATTACCTCCCAGACGCTATGCGCAGAAGTGTCGCGGCCGAGAAGGCGGCGCCACTCCATGAGGCATTCGGTGACCGCCGGAATTGGGTGTTCAGGTGATGCTGCGATTCGCCGTAACGCGTCCGAAACGAACTCGGTGAAAACCGTTTCGAGTGATGTATAGACGCACACGATGTCAACAAATGTTGTTTCCACCCTATCAACCATGAGGAGCTGATTGACGATCAGGACCCCACGTGATCGTTTATCGGCCTCGATGTGATAATTTCCCGCTGGCACTAGTAGATGACGACGCCCTGCATCATCGAGACCGATCCGGACCTGACCATTGTTTGTTGCCACTGCGAACTCGCGGGTATGCAATTCTCCCGACGCTACGGGGCTTGTCATGTCGAGCCATGCTAGGTTCAGGTTGTCCATCAAGGCGTCTACCCCTGTCCAAGTCGCTCTGCGTCGCGGTCTGCGTCCACGCTCATCGACAGCTCGCAGTCCTTATTGAGAGCATCGAGTTCGCTGTCATCCATTTCGTTTATCTCGGACCTACCGAATAGGTAATCGGGAAGCCCCTTATAGGTCTGCTCATCGATCTTGGCGGCGTCCTTCCCTCCGCGTCTGTGGGGGAAGTAGACGCCATACCCGAGAACGTCCATGTCATTGGGCGCTCCCAGCTTTGCGCGAACCGGCCTTTGACCGGCGGGCGTTGGTCGAAGAGGCACCGAATCTCCTGCGATTGGATACAATAGAAGAAGTCCTCGATCCTCGACCAACTGTTCCCGCTTTTCCAGAATTAGCTGGCGTTCCATAGGGAACTCGGACCGGTCGAGCTTAAGATCCACTGCGAGATCACCCGGAGACATCAGGGCTTTGATGTTCGCCGGACCGTCATGATTAGCAAGCCTTGAGCGAACGTTTTTGATGACGGTGATCGAATCCCCGAACGTGATCGTTCCAGGTTCATAGAATTCCTTGGTTCCCGGTACTCGGTGCCTTCCTCTGCCGCTTCCGATGATGGCCACATTCCAGAGTTTTGCTCTGTCGTCGGTTCTGGATTTGAGATAGTTGATGATAAGGTCTTGGTTAAGCGACCCCTGTTGATCATCAACTTCGTAGTCTTTAATAAAGCTGATAATCCGATTAATAGGACAATCCTCAAAAACCGCTCGGTGCTGCTCCAATCCGTCCTGTCTCGGTAAACCAGCAGCGACAAGATCCCTCACGAGACATTGGCCAGCATCCATGTTGCTGCGAAGTCGGTCCTCATTTTTTAAGTCAAACCGAAATGTTTGGCGAACCAAGCCTGCGTACGACAGAGAGAGGTCGACCACACTGTGCATCTTGGAGGCTGACGTAATCGCCAAATCGGGGTGCTGGCGGATCCGAATGGCCACATCTCGGGGAGTGTTCCCCTCGTCTTCGATCTGACGAATTGCGCTTCGGATTTCCTCTTCGACGAGTGCAAGGAATCTGAAATTCTGGTTCATTTCGTCGGTGACCCAAACTCGGGGGAGATCCTCGTAGCCTTTCCAGAACCCGAACCATCTACCCATCTGCATGAGCGTGTCGTAGGTCCTCGATGTTCTGAGGAAGTAGCTGACAACGAGTCCCTCTAGGGTCAACCCACGTGATAGTGTCCCACCGCCGACGGCAATCACGATTTGGGGTTCTTCGGTCTCGTAGTTGAGTCGGTCCGTGGAAACACCGTTGTCGACAATCACCTTCACTTCATTAAGGGCCTCTTCAATTTCAGGCTCGATACAATCGAAGTTGTGCGTCGGTAAAGCAAACGAATCCGCTGGCACAAGGCCGCTTTCCGTTCCCCAGAGAGCACGCAGTTCGTCCATAAGCGCTGATTTCTGGCTTACGCGCAGCTCGTGAAGAAGGCCCCGCAGACAATCCGCCATCGCGAAATGCATAGCAACATACTGAGAAGTATGGACGAGCATCGACGCATGCTTGTCCTTGTCCCCTCGGAGGCGCCGGACCGCTCGGGTCAAGATGAACCAGAGGACTGCAGTGCGCAGCGATGACGAAACCACTGGTTCGAATTGCTCTCGCTCCTCCTTACCCGGAGGGGGTCGAAGATCATCTTCCTCTTTGCCCGAGACAATGCGGATCATGTCTTTTCCGGCGGCAACAGCAGTGTCGTCGTCATCAACGGCGTCCCGCCCGAAGACCTTCTCGGCACCGAAATATCCATCTGGGCGGGGAAGATCGATGATGAAACTCTCTGGGAAAAGATCGTCATCGACAGTTGGATCAATAAGAATATTCGCAAACGGGGTTGCCGTGTACCCGACGTAGGAAGCAGAGGGAAGAAGCTCACAGAGTTTCCTCAAGTGCTCGTTGATTGCAGACACCGCGTCCCGCGCGGCTTTGATATTAGGGGAAGCCTGATCAGCTTCATCATCAATAATCAGGGTGGGACACCGGAGCCTGATCTCCTTGGGAACGTCTTTGAGCCACTCGTTCAGACGACGTAGCCGCGCTGCGTTCTTCTTGATAACCACAAGGGTTGTCACATCCGAACGACTTAGCAGAAGTCCTCCGTTATGAATAACGGATCCGAAATCGTGTTCGGCATCAGTCAGACGCCACCACGTTTCGGCTCGATCGCCAATAACGTCGCGATCTAGCCTCACTTGGGTCTGGCTACGCAGGGAATTGTGGACACCGGCAAGAACGATGAAGAAACGAAATCCAGCGTCAGCAGCCTTGGTGATCGTCGCTGCGTAGTTCATTGTCTTGCCCGACTGGATGTAACCGAGAACAAGACCCTTCTTCGACACGCCATGGAGTCCGGGATCAGCCAGGTGCCCGAGCACTTTGGTTGACGCAGCATCGATGGAAGCAATGACATCCGATTCGAAACCGTTGTCTTCCATGCGAGTGCGGAGCAAATCCCATCTCTGGCTACCGACACCTTCCATCGGCACGTACCATTGGGCTATCCGCGCTTCGCCTACAATAGTCTTGTACTCCAGCGCACTCACGCCGTGCGGGACTTTCAGTACTTGGCATTCCAAAGCCCTCTGGCGTAGGCGTTCTAATGCTGCGTCAACTAGATCACCTGGCGGACCATAGCCCCACAGCTTGATCTCAGCGGCCGCCTTGTCAGCACTAAAGTTCCTCCCCACCTGCACAAGCTTGATCTGCTCAATAACCTCTTCAATTTCTTGCTCGTCCAAAACACTTCCTACAGATATGGCTACCGATCACAGCATACCAGAACGGTTATAGCACAGATGATCGGTACTTGTACTAGACCGACCCACAGTTGCACTCCAAGCCTCACGCTGGTGACCCATCTGCTGGCAGACCCGCCCTAAAATCCCACCACGCTAGAAACTCATACCGGCCGCGGCGAGGCGTCGCTCTCCCGTGATGGACTGCTGAATCGAGTTTGCTGGCTCGAAACCACCACCGAGGTCGACGTTGCGGCTACCTTCGAAGCGTGGCTCGATCACCTAACAAGCCAATTATCGAGGATTCAGCATTGGGCCACGCCCACAGGCGCACGGTCTTTGTCGACGATCCCGCGGGCGGCTATCACTGTCACACCCACCACCTACTGTTATCTGCATCTTCCCGATGGAAACGATGTGCGGAGAGCCCGAGCGCCAACCAAAGACCACTAGACAAATGAAGATATTTGAGGAGGTTCTCACCGTCGAGGCAAACGCTAGGAGTCGGTTGATCAAATTTGACAAGGCCATCACAAGTATCGATCTGTTTGCGGGTGCGGGCGGCCTCACGCTCGGGTTTCACCTTGCCGATCTAGATTTCTTGCCGGTGTTCGCGGTCGAGCACGAGAGCGCGGCCGCGGCGACGTTCGCCCGCAACTTCGGCTGCGAGGTCTTCGACGGTGACATCGAGTGCGGACCGGATTACCCGCAAGCCGACCTCATCATCGGGGGTCCGCCTTGTCAGGGGTTCAGTCCGTTAGGACGAGATCGTGACGATTTCAGCCGAGCCAAGCTCAATGGGCTTTGGAAACACTTTTTTGATGCCGTGCGCACCATTCGCCCCAAAGCGTTCGTGATCGAGAACGTCCGCGAGTTCCAGAGATCAGCACAGTTCGCAGAGTTGATCCGTCTGCTGGAGACCGATTCTGAACTCAGCGTGTACACACCGGCGTATGGAGTGCTAAACGCTGCGGACTACGGAGTCCCTCAGAACCGTCATAGAGGGATCCTTGTCGCGGTACGCGATCACGATGGAGAGTTACCGTGGCCGCCTCCGCCGGTCACCGGACCAGACTCGCCGGACCAGCACCCCTACGTGACAGTACGCGAGACCATTGGAGACCTGCCTTCTCGCACCAAGGGCACCGATCCTTACTTCACTGATGATGGTCAGCATCTACACTTCGGTCGCCGGCCTATGCCAAAATCACTCGATCGGTATAAGGCCATCCCCCCTGGTGGGAACAGATTCGACCTGATGCGCAACCGACCAGACATAACCCCAGCTTGCTGGGCCAATAAACCAACTGGGACCACCGATGTCATGGGTCGGCTCTGGTGGGACCGCCCCTCGTCCACCATCCGGACCGAGTTCTTCAAACCAGAGAAGGGCCGATACCTGCACCCAACCGCGGACCGGGTCATCTCGCATCGTGAAGGTGCTCGCATTCAATCCTTCCCAGACTGGTTCCTGTTCGAGGGAACGAAGATCGAAATCGCCCGCCAGATCGGAAATGCCGTGCCGCCACTGTTCGGGATGGCAATCGCCAAGTACGTCCACCAGCACGCATTCGCTCCTAGGCCTGACTGATGCCAGCAGACGCTTCGCTTGAACGTGCAATCAGGTGGTTCCAATCACAACCGCGGCTGTCGGAGCGTTTCAGTGCCGCAATCCGGCAGAGTTTCGACGAAGTGTTCAACGGTCAGCACACCGGTCGCTACTCATTGGGGCAACTCTCGAAAGTCCAAAAGACTCACATCGGCACCAACGTTGAGCTCGCCATCCAGGCCGAGTTCGGACTCCATCGAGGGCATCAAATGGACTACCTCGTAGACGGCGAAGAGGTCGACGCGAAATGGTCGCTCCGGTCCGGCGGATGGATGATCCCGACCGAGGCAGTCGGCGAACTCTGCCTGTGCATGACGGCGAACGACGCTCGGTCCACGTTCTCAGTCGGAATCGTTCGGGCCGCCGAGGTCAACCTCCGCCCGGGTGCCAACAAGGACAAGAAACGGGGACTAAACGCTGCGGGTATGGGGGCGATGTCATGGTTGGTGGATGCAGGTGAACTGGACGAAAACCTGCTTCTTCACCTTGACGACGAAACGAGAGCCGAAATCATTGACTACGAGTTGAGTGGCCAACAGCGAATCAATCAATTGTTCCGACGGGTACACGGCAAAATCGTACGCCGCGAAGTTGTGCTGACCGTCGCACAACAAGACGACGGTCCCAAGCGGGTTCGGGATGCCCGAAAACTCCTGCAACCCGAAGGAATCATCATCCTCGGACCCCAAGGCGATCATCCCCGAATCGTCGAGGCGCTAGGGCTTCAGATACCGCCGAAGGGTAGCTGGATTGCCGCGCGGGTAGTTTCGACGAAACGACTGGGTCGCGGGTCGGTGAAAATTGACGATGCGCATTGGCGACTGGCCACGCCCGATGATCCATTGACGGCGGGACCGCTGAACTACCAGTAACTCAGGTGTAGATGCTAACTTGAAACTGGAGGGGAAAGGGACTGGTCCCTTCAATCGACGCAGTAAACACGCCAGTGCGCTAGCAGCCCGCTGGACGATTAACGTGACCCACGGGTGGAAGCACGAAGCTACGCCTGCCGCTGGCTGGTCACATTGAGCACAGTTGTCGTGCTCGACGGCACCTATGAACGTTACTGTCTCTCGGGTTAGCTATGTTCTGTCCAGTCTTCTTCGAAGTAGGAATCCATGTCGTCTGGTCGAATCGAGCTCACACCGTCGGCGAGCCGGCTCACGTATTCGTTGCGCGACATCGGGTACGAGTTCGTCAGTGCCGTAGCTGATCTAGTCGACAACAGCATCTCAGCCAACGCAACGAACGTTGACGTCATGATCGATTTCCGTGGTGCTGAATCCGCGGTGTTCATCGTCGACAACGGATGCGGCATGACCGCTGCTCAACTCGATGAGGCGCTCAGGTTCGGGACCCGACGCACCTACGAACACAATGACCTCGGCCGTTACGGGCTCGGTCTGAAAACCGCTTCGATTTCGCAGTGCAGGCGTTTGACCGTAGTGAGCCGTCACGCACCAATCCGACGACGGCTCAACACCCGAGTGCTCGACCTTGACCATGTAGAGCGAAGCGACGCATGGGAAGTGCTCGACACTGCGTCATCTCGTACCGCTCAGTTCGCAGCTTGGAGCCTCGATGACAGTCCAGGAACGGTTGTGTCGTGGGAGGGTCTAGATCGGGTGCTGCCTGAAAGGAACCCTGAGGGGGGTTGGGCGAAACGGCGTTTGGAAACGCTTGCGGACCGCACTTCGGAGTATCTAGCGATGGTGTTTCATCGCCTACTGGCCGATGCCGCGGGCTCCGAACGACTGGTAATCACAGTCAACAGCGAGAAAGTGGAGGCTTGGGATCCCTTTGCGTTAAGCCAGAACGCAACGCTGCGGCTTCCGTCCAAGCTACTGGAGGTTGAGGTCGGAAACGTGTCGGGTTTCGTGCGGTTCACGCCCTATGTATTGCCACCGAGGAACCGGTTCTCCTCACAGGACAACTTTGAGTACTTCAGCGGCCCGCAGAAATGGAACCGACAGCAGGGCCTCTACATCTACCGAGCGAACCGGCTGATCAGAGGTGGTGGCTGGTCGGGGATCCGAGCTATTGATGAGCACACGAAACTCGCCCGAGCGTCACTTGAGTTCGATACAGACCTCGATGATCTTTTTCAAACCAACGTTGCGAAGATGCGGGTCAACCTTCCGGCTGGGGTAAAGGCCCAACTCGAGGGGCCAATCAAGGAGCTCTGCCAAACAGCGGAGCATGTCTACCGTCAAGCCGCTCTGATCCCCCACGAGGCAGAGAAATCGGTCCAAGCCTCAGGGCACGCACTCGCCACGGTAGGAGCAACCCTGATCTGTGGGGCGATGGCAGCAGGTGAATACGGCGCGCTTGAACGGATCATCGGCGAGGTGCGTTCCATTGATGAGCGTCTCGCTACTGAGCTTGGATGGTGACATCCATCAACGTCTGCTGAACCGGAAAATCCCGAGAGTAGGCGCAGCCGATCTCCAGCGGACAGTGGGCACATTTCGTACTGTCTGTTCCGCACAGCGTCTGGCCTATCTCCATCACAGCGAGATGAGCCTCATGAGAAAAGTCGTCCCCACCGATAAGTGAGGCGACACAAATCCGACCGTCGCTGGTCCTGTTGCGTTGATCGACAGAGTTCCCAAAATATCGGGCCGCGACCCGCAACACGGCTTGGTTGACGATAACTGGGTCATCGTCGGGACCGGGCACGATCCGAACCGCGAGGGCCGCGAGAGCCATGGAGACATTGGGGGCGTCGGCCATTTTCTCCAACGGAGCACCTGCTTCTAGCGCGTCGGGATGCTCAACGAAATACAGCGCCGTCTCGATCAACTCATTGACCTTTTCGGTTCGGCCCAGAATCCCAGCAATTCGCCGCAACGGGCCCTCGTTCTCAATTGTTTTAGCTGGTGTCTGGCATGCGAGTACTGCGCTGTACGCCATTTTAAGTTGGGCAACGCCGAGACGCTGCCCCAGCAGTTGCCATTGCAGCACAACCCAACGGTTCGGGGCCTTGATCCACGGCATCCCATAGTGTTGGCTCTTCATGAACCATTTGCCGAGCGTTGTCGACACGTCACGGCGTGAATGTAGTGCTGTCTCATAGCGATCAAGACTTTTCAGGATCGCGGTGCCGAGCACTTCACCGAAAAGCGGCGGCACCGCGTTACCGATCTGGCGGAACGCCGTAGTCGGAGGCCCCGCAAAGCGGATGTGATCAGGGAAGGTCTGGATGCGGGCGGCTTCACGCACGGTGATGGTGCGGTGCTGCTCGGGGTGGATGTACCAGTACCCGTCCTTGGCGATGTGGGCCGTGATGGTCCTGCTGCGCCCGTCGTAGTCGAGACGTTTGTACTTGTCGTCGAAGATGTCGTCGCGGTACCGACGCAGTTCGGGGTCGATGTCGGAGTATTTAGTTTTTGGATCCATCGATTCGAATATGGCGGTATCGTCCTCGCGGACTGGGCGCGTGATGTGATCGAACAGCTTGCCCTCATCACCGGACGCCACATCTCGGCGCATTCGCTGCTGGAAGGTGCTTCGTGGGCCTTCATAGTCGCAGAAACCCTCCGCTCCCCCATCGGGACGCCAACCCCCGTCGACCGGTGGCAGGTCCGAGATCGCGTTGCCGAGCGTCGCGAACTGTTCGACCTCTTCAGGCCATTCGAAGCGGACACGATCAGCAAGAGCGACCATGATCATACGCTGGCGGTGCTGGGGGACGCCGTACCGCCATGTCTCAACGACCCGTGTCTCGACCGAGTATCCGAACACTTCGAGTTCGTCAGCCATGGTTCGCAGAATCATCATGTCGCGATCCAGCGCCATGTCGGGCACGTTCTCCATCAACACGGCTTGGGGCCGCGCAATCGACACGATTCGCAGAAAGTTCTGCCAGAGGTCACGTCGTTCATCATGTTTGTCGCGTCTACCCTCCCTGACAAGGGAACGCATCCCAGAGACGCCCGCTTTAGAGAACGGTTGACACGGCGGCCCGCCCGCTACTAGCGAAATGCCGAGGTCCCGAATTAGTTCACCGGTGGACTTGACAACATCATCGTCGCTGAGGTCCCAGTTCACACTGAGACCGAGATGATTCGCTCGGTGGGTTTCCAGCGCGAAGTCGTCGTGGTCGACCCCGAGGATCACATCGAATCCAGCCGCGGCAAGACCGAGACTGAGACCGCCAGCACCGCAGAACAGATCCGCGGCCAGTGGTTTCGTTCGTTTAGCGGCTACAGCCTCTAGGTCGGTTACATTGGAAACCGATTCCGGATGGGGCGGCAAGGTAACGACGGGGCCACGAACGAGTCGGACACCGTAGGAACCTTTCGGGGTTTTCTTTACCGTCGCCCCAGCGCTCATGATCAACGACCCTAGCAAAGACGAAACGTCTGGGCCGCGGGCGTCAGGTTCCTGACCAGTTCGGCTCGCGCTTCTCGGCGAAGGCGACTGGCCCTTCCTTGGCGTCGTTCGACGTGAAAACCGAACCTTGCAACGGGCGCTGCATCTCCCACAACGTGGCCTCGTCGTACCCTTGAGCGGCAGCCTTTACCAGCTGCTTACTCGCAGCGACCGCGAGGGGGGCGTTCTTTGCCACCCGCTCGGCCAAGCCAATGGCCGCATCGAGGGCACCGCCGGCTTCGGTGAGCTGAGAGATCAAACCAAACTCCAGCGCCTCTTCGGCGCTGATGTTGTCGCCGGTGATTGCCATCTCCATGGCCTTGGCGTATCCGACCCGAGCCGGCAGGCGCAGCACGCCACCCGCCGCCGCGAAGAGGCCGACCTTGACCTCACGGATGCCGAACTTAGAGCCCGCACCAGCCACGAGAAGATCACACGATAAGGCCAGTTCAAGGCCACCGGCGATGGCAAACCCTTCGATCGCCCCGATCAGCGGCTTCGCCGCGCCAGCCTGAATGAAGTCCATCATCGGGCCGATGTCTTCGCCCGCCGCGAAAGCTTTGAGATCCATGCCGGAGCTGAACCCTTTGCCGTTTCCGGTCAAGACACCGGCGGTGAGGCCGAGATCGCTATTGAGCTCTTGCACCGCGGCCCACAGGCCTCTCGATAAGGCGCCGTTGATGGCGTTCCTAGCTTCGGGACGGTTCAAGGTGATGATCATCACCCGTTCCCGGCGCTCGATCAGAACTACTTCGTCAGTCATCGCAGGCTCATTTCGGGGGCATCCGGATTCCGCCGTCTAAACGGATGGTCTCGGCGTTGAGATACGGGTTGGTTATGCATTCCATGACCGCGAACGCCAACTCTTCGCCGGTGCCTAAACGTTTCGGGAACAGCACGGACTGGCCTAGATGGGCTTTGAACGCTTCTCGTCGTTCGCCTTCGCCATAGATGGGTGTGTCGATGAGGCCCGGCGCGATCGTGTTCACCCGAATCCCCACCGCCGACAGGTCGCGGGCGATGGGAAGGGTCATCCCGACCACGCCGCCCTTCGAGGCAGAATAGGCGCACTGGCCGATCTGGCCGTCGAAAGCCGCAGCGGATGCCATGTTCACGATGGAACCTCGACTGCCGTCGGCATCGACTGGATCGGTCTGTGCCATAGCCGCCGCGGCGCGACTCAACATGTTGAACGTACCGATCAGGTTAACCTTGATAACGAAACTGAACGCACTGAGGTCCAGTGGTTCGTTGTCGCGATTGATGGTGCGTCCGGCGTAGCCGATTCCCGCCGAGTTCACGAGCGCTCGGAGCGGACCCATCTCCGAAGCCGCTGTCACGGCCGCGTCGGCGTCCTCAATCGAAGAAACATCGCACTTCACGAACAGGCCGCCTAACTCCGTAGCAAGGACTTGGCCCTTGTCTTGATTGAGATCGGCAATCACGACCAAGGAGCCCGCGGCGGCGAGTTGACGGGCCGAAGCTTCGCCGATACCGGAAGCCCCTCCGGTTACGATGGAGGCACTGCCTTCCAAGTTTATGCGTGGCATCAGACAGCAATCCTTTCAATGATCGTGGCGTTGGCGAGACCGCCCCCTTCGCACATGGTCTGAAAGCCGTAGCGGCCGCCTGTGCGTTCGAGTTCGTTAAGCAGGGTAGTCATAAGCTTGGCCCCGGAACCACCAAGCGGGTGGCCTAAGGCGATAGCGCCGCCGTTGACGTTGACCTTTTCGAGATCCGCGCCGGTTTCTTTTTGCCAAGCCAAAACAACCGAAGCGAAAGCCTCGTTGACCTCGAACAGGTCAATATCTTCGATGGTGAGACCGCTCTTGGCCAGGATCTTTTCCGTGGCCGGGATCGGACCTTTCAACATGGTCACCGGATCGGTTCCGACAACGGCAAACGAGTGGAATCGGGCCCGCGGACGCAAGCCAAGTTCGGCTGCCTTCTCCGCGCTCATGATCAACACCGCCGATGCACCGTCGCAGATCTGCGACGAGTTGCCAGCGGTGATCTTGCCGTTCTCGTCGAAGGCAGGCTTGAGGTTGGCCAACCCCTCGGCGGTAGTTCCGGGGCGGATACCTTCGTCTCGAGCGTGCATCTCGGTACTGCCGTCAACCTCCACGGGGACCGGGATCATCTCGTTTTCGAACCGACCCTCGTGCTGTGCAACCTCCGCCCGACGCTGGCTCTCCGCGCCATAGACATCGAGGTCCTCGCGGGTAATGCCGTATTCGGTCGCGATCATGTCAGCCCCGATTCCCTGCGACGGGAGACCGTGCTCGGTGTAGCGGTCGCGCATGCTCTTGGGGAAGGGATGCCCCATCTTGCCGTTGAGGACGCTGGTGCCCATCGGAACATTCGACATTGACTCAACCCCAGCGGCGATGACGATGTCGTAGGCGCCCGCCATGACTCCCTGGGCGGCGAAGTGGATGGCCTGCTGGCTCGAACCGCACTGACGATCGACCGTGGTGGCCGGAACCGATTCGGGCCAACCGGCGGCGAGGACGGCGCTGCGACCAACGTTCAACGATTGCTGACCAGCCTGCATCACACAACCCATCACTACGTCGTCGACTAGGGCCGGATCGAGGTTGTTACGAGTTTCGAGGGCCTTAAGCACATGCGCGGCGAGGTCCGCCGGGTGCCAATCTTTGAGCTTGCCGTTCCGTCGCCCACCGGGCGTACGGACCGCGTCCACGATTACTGCCTCGGGCATGAGGTTCTCCTTGGGATTGGGTCAGGGCTTTCCCGACCGATTCCGGTGCGGTGCCGTTGGCGTCGAGGGAAGATTCCCCACTCAGTTTACGATGCCGCGCCACATAACGCTACGCCGTGACTACACTCTACCGGAGAGTCCCAACTACGTGGCTCACTAACGAAAGCAACCAAGGGGTCCCGCTATGGCTACGGGCACGGTGAAGTTCTTCAACAACGAGAAAGGGTACGGCTTTATCAGTCGCAACGACGGTGAAGACGTCTTTGTTCATTTTTCTAACATCGAGGGCAACGGTTTCCGTACTCTCGAGGACGGACAAAACGTCGAATTTGAGGTCGGCCCAGGCCGTAAGGGCGAAGAAGCCCTCTCTGTTCGCGTCATCACCTAGAACTCAGAAGCACTCACCAGTCATCGGAACATCCCTGCTCCATCGGGTGGGGATGTTCTTAATTCTAGGCCTCGCCGGCCACCTTATATCCGCTCAATCCCCCAGAGCGATGATGTTGACCATCCGGCCGGGGACGTAGATCGTCTTACGTACCTCTTTGCCGTCGACATGGGCCGCAACGTTGGGTTCGGCGAGGGCGACTCTTTGGACATCGTCCTCGCTGGCGTCGACGGCAACGGAGATGACCCCGCGTTTTTTACCGTTAACCTGAACCGGAAGGTCGATCACCTCGTCGATCAGTAAGACCGGATCAGCTTCGGGGAACGCGGCGCCGGTCACCGAATCTTCGCGACCCAGCTTCGACCACAACTCCTCGGCCACGTGGGGAACGAGCGGCGACAACATCCGAACCAAAGCGTCGGCCACGACGAGCGGAGTGGGTCCCGCTGTTTTGGTGAGTTCATTGTTGAGTTCGGTGATCTTGGCAATCGCAGTATTGAAGCGCAGTCCGTCCATGTCGGCCCGCACCCCGTCGATGGTGCGGTGCAGGATGCGCTCGAGAGCTTCGGTCGGCGGTTCAGGGACAACGAGCAATTCGCCGGTTTCTTCGTCGACGAGGTTGCGCCACACCCGCTGAAGCAGCCGCTGCGAACCAACAACTGACCGGGTCTCCCACGGTCGATCTTGGTCGATCGGCCCCATCGACATCTCGTACAGTCGCAACGTGTCGGCGCCGTAAGCCTCGTACATGTCGTCGGGGGTGACCGCGTTCTTCAGCGACTTTCCCATCTTGCCGAAACTGCGGGTTACGGGGGCACCGCGGTGGGTAAAGCCCGACGAGAAGTCACCCTCAACCTCTTCGGCTTCGACATAAATCCCGCGGCGGTCCTGAAAGGCCGCGGCTTGAATATAGCCTTGGTTGATCAGTCGCTTAAACGGTTCCAGCGTGCTGACATGCCCGAGATCAAACAGCACCTTGTGCCAAAATCGGCTGTAGAGCAGGTGCAGGACCGCGTGTTCGACGCCACCGACGTAAAGATCGACACCGCCCGTGGTGGGATGATCGCCACCCATCCAGTAGCGCTCGGAGACAGAGTCGGCCATCTTGTCGTCGCTGACGGGGTCGATGTAGCGGAGGTAATACCAGCAAGACCCTGCCCACTGCGGCATCACGTTCAGGTCCCGACGGTAGGTCTTGATGCCCTCGCCGAGATCGAGTTCGACGGTGGCCCATTCGGTGGCCCGACCGAGCGGTGGCTCGGGCTCGGAGTCCTCGTCTAGCTGACGGGGCGCCCAGTCGATCAACTCGGGCAGATTGACCGGCAGGGCCTCATCGGGAAGGGCGATTGGGTTGGCATCATCGTCAAACACGATGGGGATCGGTTCACCCCAATAGCGCTGGCGGGCAAACAGCCAGTCGCGGAGTTTGGTCGTTACCGTACCCTCACCCGCCCCGATCGCTTCGAGGTGGGTAATGATCGCGGCCTTAGCGTCAGCGACGCTCAAACCGTCGAGAAACTCCGAGTTGATGGCGGGTCCAGCGCCGACATATGCGCCGTCGCCGGGAATCGAGCTATCGAAATCTGGGGGAGGGTCGACCGTGCGAATGATTCCCAGATCAAAGGCTCGGGCGAACTCCCAGTCGCGTTCGTCCTGGGCTGGCACGGCCATAATGGCGCCGGTGCCATACCCCATCAGCACATAGTCGGCAATGAAGACAGGGATCAGCTTATCGTTCACCGGATTGATGGCGTACGTCCCGATAAAGACACCTGTCTTGGTTTTGTTCTCTTGACGGTCCATCTCGCTTTTTTGCGCCGTTTCGTAACGGTACGCGGCAACGGCCGCCGCTGGCGTGGTCGCCCCTGCAGTCCAACTCTGCAGAGTTCCGTCGGGCCACCTGTCAGCGACGAGTTCGTCGACGAGTTCGTGTTCGGGCGCGAGGACCATATAGGTAGCGCCATAGAGGGTGTCTGGTCGGGTCGTGAACACCTCGATCGAAGTCGCTGGATCGCTGCGACCAGAGACGGCGAACACGACGTTGGCCCCTTCGGATCGGCCAATCCAGTTGCGCTGCATAGTCTTGATGCTGTCGGTCCAATCGAGCAGGTCGAGGTCATCGAGCAGTCGATCGGAGTAGGCCGTGATCCGCATCATCCACTGCTTTAGCGGACGGCGAAAAACGGGAAAGTTCCCGCGGTCGCTGCGTCCATCAACGGTGACTTCCTCGTTGGCCAGCACGGTGCCCAGCCCTGGACACCAGTTGACGGGCGCCTCAGAAACATAGGCCAGTCGATAGCGGTGGAGAATCGCTCGCTGCTCGCTTACCGACAAACCACGCCATGGACGCCCGTCGGGGGTGACACGGGTGCCGTCGGCGAACTCTGCCTCGAGTTCGCCGATGGGGCGAGCCCGTTGCTGCTCGGTGTCAAACCAGGCTTCGAATATTTGCTTGAAGATCCACTGGGTCCAGCGGTAGTAGGCGGCGTCGGTGGTAGCGATAGCCCGGCGATCGTCGTGCCCTAGTCCCAGCCGAGTCAACTGCCGAGTCATGTTGGCGATGTTGGCTTCTGTATTCTCGCGAGGGTGAACCCCCGTGGCACGCGCGTGCTCCTCCGCGGGCAAACCAAAGGCGTCGAACCCCATGGTGTGCAAAACGTTGAACCCTGTCATGCGCTTGAAGCGGGCGTAGACGTCAGTTGCGATGTAGCCCAGAGGGTGACCAACGTGCAGTCCCGCCCCGGACGGGTACGGAAACATGTCCATGATGAACAGCTTCGGATCGTTGACTACGCCCCGCGGATCGTCCGACAGTGGCCCGGCGGGGTTGGGCGCGTGATACGTGCCCGAGTCGCGCCACCGAGATTGCCACCGGGTTTCGAGTTCGTCGGCCATGGCGGCGGTGTAGCGATAGCGTGGCGTTTCTTGGGCCATAAGCTAGCCAGGCTACCGAAGACTTGCTATCGGCTCTCGTCGCCGCGATAGCAAGAGCATCAAAATTCCGGTAATTTGACGCTTTACCTTACCCCTGTTCCATGATACGGTACAGTTCCACGATGCGGGACAGCCACTGGCGGTCGCTTCATTTGTCATATCCGTGGCCGCGTCTAATTAGACGGGCCCCCTTAGCAGGAGTACCAAATGTCTGACGAGGACGAGATCGACCTCAACGCGTTGAACGACGAGGATCTCACCGCCCAGATGCACGACGACCTTTACGATGGTCTCGCCGACGAGATCCATGATGGGGTCCACATTCTTTTGGGCCGCGGTTGGGACGCGGGCCGAGTACTCAACGATGCCCTCGTCGAGGGAATGCGCATCGTCGGCATTGACTTCCGTGACGGCATCCTCTTCGTACCAGAGGTACTACTAGCCGCCAACGCGATGAAGGCCGGAATGGCGATCATTCGACCCTTGCTCGCGGAGACCGGCGCTAAACCAATCGGCACTGTCGTGGTTGGTACCGTCAAAGGCGACATTCACGACATTGGCAAGAACCTCGTGGGCATGATGCTTGAGGGCGCGGGTTTTGAGGTCTTCGACCTAGGAATCAACACCGACGTTGACCAGTTTCTCGCCGCGCTCGAAGAGCACAAACCTGACATTCTCGGAATGTCTGCCCTCCTAACGACCACCATGCCTTACATGAAAGTCGTCATCGACACCCTCATCGAAAAGGGACTGCGCGACGACTTCATCATACTCGTTGGCGGCGCTCCGCTCAACGAAGAATTCGGTGAGGCCATTGGGGCCAACGCCTACTGTCGCGATGCCGCGGTGGCGGCCGAGACGGCTTCGGCGTTGATGTCAGCCAAGCGGGCCGCGTGAACGCCGCGCCGCGGGTTCTAATCTTGGCCTGTGGTGCCCTGGCTCGAGAGATCCGTGACATTGCGCGACTACACCAACTCGACAATGTCACATTGGAGTGTCTCCCAGCCGTTTTACACAACCGACCAACAGAGATTCCTGATGCGGTCCGAGCCCGACTCGACCGAGCTCAAGGGAACTTCGACCGCATCTTGCTCGGCTACGCCGACTGCGGGACGGCGGGCGAACTGGCCGATATCTGCGCCCAAGCGGGAATTGAGATGCTCCCCGGCGACCACTGCTACCAGTTCTTCGCGGGCCAGCAAGAATTTCTCGACATGCACAATGACGATCCGACGGCGTTTTACCTCACCGACTTTCTCGTCAAACATTTCGACCGAATCATCATGGACGGTCTTGGTATCGAAGCCCACCCAGAACTGCGGGACATGTATTTCGGTAACTACACCAAGATGATCTATCTTGCCCAAACCTCTGATCCTGATCTCGACACCCGGGGCCAAGCCGCGGCCGATCGTCTAGGCCTTCGCTTCGAGCGGGTATCCACTAGCTACGGCGACCTCGAACCAGCCCTAGTCGAGATCAGCCGTGGCGCCCTAAACGAACGGGCAAGCAAATGACCACCAACCGACGCCGCGGTCGGGGCGGACCGGGCTTGATCACGATCTTTTGGCGTGACATTCCGGCCCAGGTCACCGCCACCGGCGGACAAGGCGCCAAAGAACCGGTGCTTTTGCATCAACGGTTCCAGGTTGCCATCGACCGAGCCGCCGCCGTGGCGGGCCTGACCGATGCCGACGCCTACGTCAACGAGTGGCGTCGTGTGGCGACCTCCGTTGACGGTGATCCCATCGCCGTCGCTCGCCAGACAGCCGAAATCCTCGAATCAACTTATCCCCGAGACCGCTTGGAGGCGCTTGTCGCCGCCGGTGGTCTCGACCCTGAACAGCCAGGAGAAGCCCAGTGACCGAGACCGTTATTAGTTCGGCGACCAAAGAGGTCGTGATCGGCTTTGGCCGTCCGTTCGTCATGATTGGCGAGCGCATCAACCCAACCGGCCGCAAACTCTTGGCCGAAGAGATGAAGAACGGCGACTTCAGCCGCGTGGAGGCCGATGCCCTAGCCCAGGTTGCGGCGGGCGCGCAGATGCTCGACGTGAACGCCGGCATCCCGCTAGCCGACGAACCGGCGCTACTCGCCCAGGCCATCAAACTCGTGCAGTCGATTACCGATGTGCCGCTGGCCATCGACTCCTCAATCATCGAGGCGCTCGAAGCCGGTATCGAGGCCTACGACGGCAAGCCGCTTATTAACTCGGTGACCGGCGAACTAGAGGTCCTCGAACGGGTCCTCCCGCTGGTTGCTCGAGCCGGTGCGGCTGTCGTGGCCATATCCAACGACGAAACCGGTATTTCAGAAGACCCAGACGTTCGCTTCGCGGTGGCCAAAAAGATCGTCCACACCGCGGCCGACTTCGGGATCCCAGCCCACGACATTGTCGTCGATCCGCTCGTGATGCCCATCGGCGCGATTGGCACTGCGGGCCAACAAGTGTTCTCTCTCGTTCGCCGCCTGCGCGAGGAACTCGGCGTCAACACTACCTGCGGGGCGTCGAACGTCAGCTTTGGCCTTCCTAACCGCCACGCACGTCACGGGAACGTTCCTCGCCATGGCGATGGGTGCGGGCATGACCTCAGCGATCATGAACCCGATGCACCCCGAGGTAAAGACTGCGATCATGGCGGCCGACGTTCTCACCGGAAGCGACAACAACTGCGCTTCTTGGATTCGCGAGAACCGCGATCCCAACGCCGGAGGCGGCGCGGGTGGAGCCCGTCGTCGCGGCGGCCGTCGCCGGCCAACCTAGCGCCACACAGCCTAACGTCAGCTAATGCTCCCACCCATCCGAGCCGACGACGTTACGATCGTCTTCACCCCGTCCGGGGTCCAGACCACCGTCGCGCCCGGAACCACCGTGCTTGACGTGGCACGCAGGATTGGGGTCGACATCGACTCGACCTGTGGCGGTCGCGGTCTTTGCGGCCGCTGCCAGGTCAGCCCCACGCAGGGCGAATTCGCCAAATGGAACATCACCTCGACCCGCGACGCGGTGTCCGCGTGGACATCGGTCGAGACGAACTACAAGGGTCGCCGCACGATCGAAGAAGGGAACCGTCTCGGCTGTCAGGCAACGGTCTATGCCGATGTTGTCGTCGATATTCCCGCCGCCTCGCAAGTCCATCGTCCCGTTGTACGCAAGAAGATCGACCTAGCCGGGCTCACCCTCGACCCCCTTATCGCAGCCCGCTACATCGAGTTGCCCGAAGTCGAATTGGGCGACGAGCGATCCGACGCTGAACTGCTCCGAGAAGCCCTTCGCCAAGACTGGGGCATCGAAGGAGCCACCGTCGATGCCCGCGTGCTCCCCGACCTGCATCCGGCCATCGTCCACGGCTCACGAGCCATCACCGCGATTGTCCACGCGGATGGCACGGTGATGGCGGTACGGGCCGGGTTCGACGAAGCAATCTACGGCGCGGCCATCGACGTTGGCTCCACCACTCTCGCCGGATACCTCGTCGATCTAGCCACCGGCGAGGTCGTATCCACCAGCGGCGCCATGAATCCACAAATCCGCTTCGGCGAGGATCTTATGAGCCGGGTCAGCTACGTCATGATGAATCCCGGGGGGGAGGACGAACTCACCGCGGTAATCCGCCAAGCACTTGACGACTTGATCGAAGACCTCGCCACCGGACTCGCCTCTGATCTTGCCCCCTCTGACCTTCGGTCCCGCATTCACGATGTCGTGTTGGTCGGTAATCCGGTGATGCATCACCTCTTTTTGGGCATTAATCCGACCCCGCTGGGCGCCGCGCCGTTCACGCTAACGATCGGCGAACCCGTCGACATGCGAGCCGACGAACTCGGCCTGGCGTTACCTAACGCCCGAGCCCACATTGCCCCGTGCATCGCGGGGCATGTCGGAGCCGATGCCGCGGCGGCCACCCTCAACGAAGGCACTCACCGCACGACCGAACCTCAACTTCTAGTCGATGTTGGAACCAACGCCGAAATCGTCCTCGGTACCGCCCAACGCACCTACGCCGCGTCTTCTCCCACCGGCCCGGCGTTCGAAGGGGCGCAAATATCTTGTGGCATGCGCGCCACAGCCGGGGCCATTGAGCGCATCCGTATCGACCGCACCACGCTCGAGCCGCGCTTCAGGGTGATCGGGGCCGACGCTTGGTCCGATGAACCAGAATTCGCCCGCCAGACCGCCAAACTCGACATCGCGGGCCTCTGTGGCTCAGCCATCATCGAGATCGTGGGCGAGATCTACCTCGCCGGTATATGTGACCACAAAGGCGTAATTCAGGGTTCGCTAGCCGAGCGCTCGCCGCGCGTCGTGGCCGATGGACGAACGTTTACTTATGTGATCCGCGCCGCGGGCCAAAACAACGACGGCACCGAAGAGCCGCAACTGGCCATCACCCAAAACGATATACGACAGATCCAGTTAGCCGGTTCGGCGCTGCGGGCGGGCATCGACTTGTTGATGGAACACGCTGGCATTGCCGAAGTCCACGACGTTCGTCTCGCTGGCGCTTTCGGTACTCACATCGATCCGATCTACGCCCTCGTTCTCGGACTCGTACCCGACTGCCCAGTCGAGAGCGTTCGGGCAGTTGGCAACTCCTCGGGTGCGGGGGCAGTGCGCCTCTTGGTCTCGGCCCAGCAACGCCACGAGATCGCCGCGGCCGTGCGGCAGATCGAAAAGATCGAGACCGCCACAGAGCCTCGCTTCCAGGACTTATTTGTCGCCGCGATGGCCTTCCCGCACGCCACCGCCCCTAGTCCGCACCTGCGGGCCATAGTTGACTTACCCGAACGCACTGAAGCTCAAGACGGTGCCGGTCGAGGCCGGCGCCGCCGACGACCGAAAGAAACCGAGGAACCATCATGAGCGAAACCGCAGCCCGTTCCGGCGGCCGTCGAGGGGGAGGGCGAGCGGGGCGACAAGCCGCTCGGGCCTCATCAACCGCGGCCACCGTTGCCTACCTAGAGCGCAAGATTCCCCCAGTCAACATGCTCGACGACGACGCCCTCAGCCAGATCGAGGAGAACGCCGAAACCATCCTGGCCGAGATCGGGATCGCCTTTCAGGAGTTCCCCGAGGCCCTTGACCTGTGGCGCACCGCGGGGGCGGCCGTAACCGGTGACCTCGTCAAGTTCCCCAAAGGAATGTGCCGCGAAATCATTCAGCAGAACGCGCCGAGGTTCTACCTTCAGCACGCCCGCAACCCCGAACGAAGCGTGAAAATCGGCGAGAACTGCACGGTATTTGCCCCGAACTACGGTTCCCCGTTCGTGATGGATCTCGACAACGGTCGCCGCTACGGCACCATCGAGGACTTCCAAAACATTGTGAAACTCGTATACGACCTGCCTCACCTTCACCACAGCGGCGGCACAGTATGTGAACCCGTCGATGTGCCGGTCAACAAGCGCCATCTCGACATGGTGTACTCCCACCTCAAGTACAGCGACAAGCCGTTCATGGGTTCGGTGACTGCGGCGGACCGAGCCGCGGACTCTATCGAGTTGGCCCGCATCGGCTTTGGCGGCGACCTTGAGGATCGCACCGTGATGACCTCGCTCATCAATGCCTCCTCGCCGTTGCGCTGGGACGCCACGATGCTCGGCGCCGCTACGCAATACGCCCGGGCCAACCAAGCGTGCATCATGTCGCCGTTCATCCTCGCGGGGGCCATGTCGCCGGTCACCGTTGCTGGGCTCGCCGCTCAAGCCCTCGCCGAGGCGTTGTCGGGAATGGCCTACGTGCAACTGGTTAGACCCGGCGCACCGGTTATCTTCGGCACCTTTGCCTCGTCTATGTCGATGGCCACCGGCGCACCGACCTTCGGCACACCCGAGGCGGGCCAGGCCATCAACGTCATGGCTTCGCTGGCACGCCGGGTGGGCCTGCCCTTTCGTTCCGGCGGCCAGTTCACTGCGTCGAAGTACCCCGATGCCCAAGCGGCCTACGAATCAGCCTCCACGATTCTGCCCGCCATAAACGCGGGGGTGAACTTTGTGTTGCACGCCGCTGGCTGGCAAGAGGGCGGCTTGGCCCTAGGTTACGAAAAACTCATCCTCGACGCCGACCAACTCGGCATGATGGGCGTCTACGCCCGCGGTATCGACATGTCCGAGAACGGCCAGGCCATGGACGCCTTCCGCAGCAATCCCCACGGTGAGCACTTCCTCGGCAACAATCACACCCTGGCCAACTTCGAAACCGCCTTCTACCGGTCGACCGAAGCCGACAACAACAGCTTCGAACAGTGGACCGAAGATGGCGGACTCACCGCGGCCCAGCGAGCCAACCGGACATGGAAGCGGATGCTCGCCGAATACCAAGGTCCGGGCTTGGACGAGGCAATCGACGCCGAACTTCAAGACTACATCGCACGGCGCAAGTCGGAAATGCCTGACGCAGCCTACTAACCAAACGAGCATCGTCGTGACTGACACCATCGGGTTCATTGGCCTCGGCAACATGGGACTCCCCATGTGCCTCAACCTGATCGAGGCGGGCTTTACTGTAGTGGCCTTCGACCTTCGACCAGAAGCCGTCGCCGAAGCCACCGCGGCTGGCGCGAGCACGGCCAACGATGTTGCCGTGGTGGCCTCCCAAGCCGACATCTTGTTGACCTCGCTACCGCGCCCGGATCATGTCGAAGCGGTAATGCGCGCCAGCGGCGCCCTCGCCGCGCTACGGCCCGGATCGCTATGGGCGGATCTCACCACGAATCGACGCGAGGTCGTGCAGGCACTGGCCGACGAAGCCCCCGAAGGTGTCACCGTCGTCGACTCACCCGTTACCGGCGCCGTTGACGGGGCCCGCAATCGTCGACTTACCCTCTTCGCGGGCGGCCGCGACGCCGATCTCGACCGAGTCACTCCCGTACTCGAAACCATGGGACGCGTCATCCGCTGTGGCGGACTCGGCACGGGAAACGTCGTGAAACTCGTCACCAACCAATTGTGGTTCATCCACGCCGCGGCGATCGGCGAAGGTTTCGCGCTGGGTATGGCCAACGGGGTCGAATTGTCGGTCCTCTACGACGCGATCTGCGACTCGGTCGGCGACTCATTCGTAGCCCGCCACGATGGCCCATCGATCTTTGCTGGCCACTACGACCCCTCGTTCACGCTCGACCTGTGTCTCAAAGACCTCAGGCTCATCGGCGACTTGGCGCGCCATGTGGGCCGCGACCTAGTGATGACCGATGCCGCCCAAGGGGTTTTTGCCGAAGCCGCCGAGCGCTACGGCCGCGACGCGGGCGAACTTCATGTGGCTAAACGTCTGGAGGACGATGCCGGGCTCTCCTTTCGCATGGCGGGCGAGTGGGTCGCGCCATGGGAAGTCACCGACTGAGCTTCGACTCGTCATTCGCGGTGGACGCTCGGCGGCTTGCGGTGGCGCCCGAGCAGGCTCGTCGCGGCGGCGGAAGCCCGGGCGGGAAACGCAATGAACTTGCTTTGATCGTCGACCGAGACCGTTTCGGCGACCACCATGCGATACAGCAGGTACGGGACGATAACCCCGTGGGTCGCCGCCATGGCCCAAAAGAACGCCACCTCATTGGTGACGGCCATGACGGCCGACGCGCCCAACGGCCCCGCCAGCGCGCCGATCCCGTTGATCCGAACGAGAGCGGCCGAACCCGCGGTGAGTTGTGATGAGGGTAGCTGATCCGCTGTGTAGGCAATGGTAAGCGAGTAGAGCGGGAACGAGGTGCCGCCCAAGGCAAACATCAGCCCGACGGTGGTCCAACTCCTTGGGTCGACCAGGGTGAGAGCGACACAGATACCGCTGGCCGCGGCGGCCACCGATACCATCACGTTGCCGCGCGGGACGCTGTCGGAAAGTCGACCAATCGGCCATTGCAGAACCACTGACCCTATTAGGGGAGCAGCCAAAAAAGCGGGGAGGCGCGAGTCCGGCACGTCGACCGCTACGGCATACACGGCACCCAACGCGATAAGGACGCCCATCGAGGCGCCGCCCCAGAACGCGCTATAGACACCGCCGGGAACACGACGGGCCAGTTCGCGCAACGACAACGAATCGGGCACGCCGAGGGGAGGGTTCGACGACGCCGACAGCGCCACCGGCACCAACGACGCCGAGACCAGCACCGAGGAGAGCATGAACAACTCGAACCCTCCCGGTTCGGCTAGGTCAAGCAGGAACTGACCCGACGCCATGCCGCCCATCGTGGCGACCATATAGACCGAAAGCAGGCGGCCTCGGGTGGCGTTAGTTGCTAGATCGTTGAGCCACGATTCGGCCACCACGTACAAGCCAGCCATGCATACGCCGGTAACGAAACGCATCGCGCCCCACGTGTAGGCGTTAACGAACAGTGCATGTACTAAGACAGCGGTGGAGGCCATTGAGGCCAATCCGGCAAAGACGCGAATGTGACCAACGCGGGCTAAGAGGTACTCGGCGTAGCGGGTGCCCGCAAGGAATCCAGCGAAATAGGCGGCCATGATGACTCCCGCGACCGCAACCGAGAATCCTTCCGCTTCGGTACGAACGCCGATGAGCGAGCCTTGGAGGCCGTTACCCGCCATCAGCAAGAAGATGGCGAAAAACAGCGCCCACGCCGCGGTGGTCGGTGATTGATCGTCGAGCCAGGGACCGCCCTCTATTGGTTCGTAGTCAATTGGTTCGTAATCGATTGGTTCGTAATCGATTGGTTCGTAGTCGGTCATCGGCGCCAGTGCGGTTTCTCTACGGCCACGGCGCGCAGAGCACCGAAGCGGGGATGGTTTATGACAAATCGACTGCCGAGGTCCGCCGAAGCCGTCGGTACCATTGCGTAACCAATATTTTTACGCAGTCGTGGCGAGTAACACGCCGACGTGAGCGAGCCAACCACGTTACCCTCGATCAAAACATCGAGGGGTCGCGGCATCAAGCCGTCGACGAACGAGCCAAGAGATGGTCCATCGATGTCGACCCCAACGAGGCGGCGAGTTGGACCTTGGCGCCGAATACTCTCCAAGGCGGCGCGACCCACAAAATCGTCGGGGTGATCGAGGTTTACCATCCACGTGTAGCCCATGTCGACTTCGAAGGGATTCGTGGTATCGTCAATATCGCAGCCGTGAGCTAGCATTCCGGCCTCGATCCGACGCACGTGATTCGGGCCCGCGACCATAATCTCGTGGCGCTCTCCCGCCCGCAGGACTTCATCCCACCAGTGTTCGGCGGCCCTGTTACTCTCGGCTCGGGCGTTCTGTACGTAAACCTCAAATCCGAGGTCCTCCCCCCAGCCACTGCGCGATATCACCAAATCAAGTTCGCCGTGCCGGAATCGACCCAAGCGGAAAAAGCCCATTTCGGCAATGTCGTCGCCGAACAGGTCGACCATCACATCAACAGCTCGGGGACCCTGAATCTGCACTGGGGCCACGTCAGGCACCGACACCATCAAGTCGAGTCCCGATGCGTGGGCGAGACCTTGGCACCACAGGTGAACGTCGGCATCAGCCGCGCTCAACCAAACCCGATCCTCAGCGAGCCGCAACAACACAGGATCGGCAATGATTCCGCCCGCCGGATTGGTTATGAACACATACCGGCACTGCCCGACTTCGCACCGACTGAGATCGCGTGTGACTAGCGTTTGGGCAAACGCCCAGGCATCGGGCCCAACGATCTCCACCTGACGTTCATAGGCCACGTCCCACAGCGTGACGCCATCGACGAGAGCCCAATACTCGGCGACAGGATCTCCGTAGTGCAGCAAGTGATACATACGGTTATAGACAGCGAGAGCCGCGTCGTCGTCGCAGTGAGCGAGCGCTCGTTGCAGGTACGGCGACTCCTCAATACGCGCATAACGCGTCAGTGGCATACGCGAGCAGCGTAGCGGGCATACTTCTAACGGTGTCGCTGCGTCGAGCTCTGCTTCGTTACCCCACTAAGGGCGGTCGACGGTGGGTCGCGTTCGACCATCCAACCGCTAGCTTCCACGCCAACACCCTCGAAGAAGTCAGCGATGTTTTGGCCGCCGCCGAGGCCGCAGCTCACGCCGGTTCCTGGGTGATTGGAATGGTGAGCTACGACGCCGCCCCGGCGTTCGACCCTGCCCTGCGCTCGTTGCGAGCCAGCGACGTTCCACTCGCTTCTTTCGCCGCCTTCGACACGGCCAAGCCCTCCCGCGGCCCGGCGGGGGGCGACTTCGCCACCGGTCGGTGGAACTGCACCCGTGAGCAAGCCGACTTTGAACAAGACATCGAACGGGTGAAGGAACTCATCGCCGCGGGCGAGACCTATCAGGTCAACTACACAATGCGCCTTAGCGCTACTTTCTCCGGCGATCCGCTGGCCTTATTCGCGGCCATGAGCCGTGCTCAACGAGCTGACCACCTTGCATTCCTTGACTTCGGCACCCGAGCTGTCTGTTCGGCCTCGCCCGAACTCTTTTTGCGTCGCACCGGTCGCACCCTTCACACCCGACCGATGAAGGGAACCCGACCTCGGCACCCCGATCCTGAAGTCGACCGCACCCTCGCCGACGAGTTGGTGCGCAGCGAAAAGGACCGCGCCGAGAACACGATGATCGTCGACTTGGCTCGCAACGATCTGGGCCGGCTGGCCGAGGTCGGCACCCTTCGCACCACCGAGTTGCACACAGTCGAAAGCTACCCCACCGTGCATCAGTTGACCTCCACCGTTGTGGCCGATAGCGATGCTGATCTCGCCGCTGTCTTTCGGGCTACCTTCCCCGGCGCGTCGATAACCGGCGCCCCCAAAGTCGCGACCGCGGGTTTCATCGCCGATCTCGAGCAGACCCCTCGGGGCATCTATACCGGTGCGGTCGGCGCGATCGAACCCGGCGGGGACTTCGAGTTCAATATCGCTATCCGCACGGCGTGGGTGGATACCGAGGCGGGCTGTGCCACCTACGGCGTCGGGGGCGGCATCGTGTGGGACTCTAATCCCACCGCCGAATGGCAAGAAGCCCACGACAAGGCCCGGGTCTTGCATCGAGCGGCCCGCCCGTTCCGGCTGCTCGAAACCCTCGCGTGGGAGCCCGGCGCGGGGGCTGTTCTGCTCGACCGTCACCTAGCGCGGCTGGCTCTCGCCGCGGTCCACTTCGGCTTCGATCTCGACACCGACGAGGTTCGCCGCAACCTCGACGCCATCCGGGCCAATCACGGCTTAGCCGTGCGGGTTCTCGTAGGGCTCGACGGGGTCATCGAAATCGAGACCAAGCCAATCCCGACCCGCCGTGGCGTCACCAAGGTCACCCTAAACGATCAACCAATCGACAGCAGCGACGAGTTCCTCCGACACAAGACAACCCGGCGCGAAACCTACGACATGGCGCGTGCGCGTCACCCGCAGTTCGATGACGTATTGCTCTGGAACGAGCGGGGCGAACTCACCGAATCCACCGTTGCTAACCTAGTGCTCGAGATCGACGGCCAGCGCCTGACTCCAGATGCCACCAGTGGTCTCCTCGCGGGCACCTTTCGGGCCGAACTGCTCGCCAATCGTCGCCTTAGCGAAACCGTTCTGCGACTGCCCGACCTCGAGCGAGCCCGCCGAGCCTGGCTAGTAAATAGCGTCCGGGGTTGGATGGAGATCGCGATCGACCCTACGTCGTCGCCCCCTGAGTTGCGCCACCTAGCGTCAGTCGTTCGTTAATCCACAGCCGCGGCGAGAGCAGCGACGATCGCCTCGCGGGTTTCGTCGGGAGCTTCGATCGGCAGCATGTGACCAATATTGTCGAGCGTGACGGTGCGGGCTGAGCCGACCGCCTTTATGAGATCGACCGCTCGGCTAGTTGGCGTCATTTTGTCGAGCGAACCCAAGATGAAAGTCGTCGGGCAACGGACCGCGCCAGCCGCTTCTAGGGTCGAAGTGTAACGGTTGCACGCTGCCATGTCGACGCCCAGCGACCGCGGGCGCGAAACATCGAGCAAGGCCCGCGAACTTCCAACGAGCCACCGGCCGGGGGTCGTCTGGCCGCCGATACGCGCTGGCGCACCGAAGCCCCACGACGACATGAGGTTGCTCGCGTGGGGAACATTGTTCATGGCCGCGTCGAGCAACTCAGGATGTACCGGCATCGCCGCCGCGGTGCCGATGAGCACTAGGGAGCCAACAACGTCAGGGGCCTGAGCAGCGGTCTCAAGCCCGATGTAGGTCCCCATCGAATGACCAACGAGGTGAGCCGGTGCGAGCCCCATAGCCCTGACGAGTTCCGCCATCCACTCCCCCATTTCGGGGATGGTCTCGAGCAGCGGTCCGTGCGAGCCGCCGTGGCCGGGAAGGTCGACGGCGACCACGCGGTATCCGTGATGGGCAAGGTAACGGGTTTGCATCTGCCAAAAGGTGCGGTTCATCCCCGCGCCGTGGATCATCACGACCGCCGGAGCTGCACTGTCATGGGCTGTACCGTCATGAGCTGTACTGTCATGAGCTGTACCGTCATGGGCTGTACCGTCATGGGCTTTACCGCCGTTGGCGTAGCGAACGGTTTGGCCGTTAAAATCAAACTCCATCAGACTGCTACCGCTGCGAGACCTTAAGGGCGGCGCGAAGATCGTCGATGATGTCGCGAACATCTTCTAAACCGACCGACAAGCGGATGAGTTCTTCGCCGATCCCGGCCTTAGCCAGATCCGCGGCACTGAGTTGTTGATGGGTGGTACTGGCCGGGTGGAGCACCAAGGTCTTGGCATCACCGACGTTAGCTAAGTGCGAGGCCAACTTCACCCCCTCAATGAACTTTCGTCCCGCCTCTCGGCCCCCCTCGATACCGAAGCTCAAGATCGCGCCAGCCCCGTTGGGGTACAACTCGGCGGCCAATTCGCGATCGGGGTGATCAGGGGCGGTGGGATACTTGACCCACGCCACTGCATCGTGGGCGACCAACATCTCGGTGACGGCCTGGGCATTAGCCACGTGTTTTTGCATACGAAGGGGCAGGGTCTCGACCCCCTGGATGAGATGAAAAGCATTGGCCGGACTCATAGCGGCACCGAAATCGCGCAGGCCTTCGGCTCGGGCTCTGGTGATGTAGGCGGCGGGGCCGAACTCATCGGCAAAGGAGATGCCGTGGTAGCCAACGTAGGGTTCGGTCATCGTGTCGAAGCGCCCACTGCCTTCCCAGTCGAAGCGCCCGCCGTCGATCAAAACCCCGCCCAGGGCAACACCATGGCCGCCCAAGAACTTGGTAACCGAATGCATCACGATGTCGGCCCCGTGTTCGATAGGGCGAATGCAGTAAGGAGTGGAAAAGGTGGAGTCAACCATCAAGGGCAGGCCCGCGGCATGGGCAACCGCCGCAATCGCCGCTATGTCAAGCACCTCGATGCCCGGGTTGCCGAGCGTTTCGGCGAAAACGAGGCGGGTCTCCGGCCGAATCGCCGCCGCGAACTCTTCGGGCAGGCGGGGATCGACGAACGAACAGGTAATACCGAACCGAGGCAAGGTGACGTTCAGCAGTTGATAAGTACCGCCGTACACGTTACGGCTGGCAACAATGTGGCCCCCTTGGCCCATTAAGGTGACGACCGCGAGGTGAAAAGCCGCTTGTCCGCTGGCCGTACACACCGCGCCAACGCCGCCTTCAAGGGCGGCTAAGCGCTCTTCGAGCACCGCGACAGTGGGGTTGGTGAGGCGAGAGTAGAGGTGACCGGGCCTCTCCAGATTGAACAAACCCGCCGCTTGATCACAATCGTCAAAAACATACGATGTGGTCATATAGATCGGCACGGCACGAGCACCCGTCGTGGGGTCCGGTTGCTGTCCCGCGTGGAGGCTCAGCGTGTCAAAGCGAAAGAACTCTGGTTCGATCATCTGCCCCTCTCCAACGTCAGTACTAAACGCTGATTGTAGGCGAATCCTTTGTCGACGCCAACGACGCCGACAAAGGACCGCTCATGGGGGAGGGATTTTGCTGCTTTGACTTACCGGTTTGACCGATAGGTTCGTTCGGCCGCGGAGACGGCCCAAAGTGTTTTCTCCGAAGGCCCGGAAACAAAGCCGGGTCCGAAGGCGTCACGCCATGCGCGAGACACCGGGGCAAGGTGATGGTTCACCATGGTCACTCCTAGGTCTTTCTTAGGTAACGGGAATGCTGGTTCTGTATTTCAACCGGCGTCGCCCGCGCGATCTTGGTACTAGTATCTCCCCTCAGGACTACTTTCAGGCAGCACTAGGGCGTGCTTTCTGTCACACCCAACCCTCGATACTCAAACGGATTCCCCGACGCGCTTGCGCCTGACAACGAAAATACGTAAGAGTTACACGGCATCAAGGAAGGAACCATATGATCAAACCGGACGTGATCGTCAAGGTGGAGAACGTATATAAAATATTCGGACCCCAGCCAGGGGGCCGAGCATTCGAGCTTTCCCAAGTTGGTATGGGAAAGGATGAGGTACACGCCCGCACCGGACATGTAGTTGGTCTTCGCGACGTGAACTTTGAGGTTCTTCGCGGCGAGATTTTTGTCATCATGGGCTTATCTGGTTCAGGAAAATCGACCGCCATCCGCACCGTCAACAAACTTCTTGACATCACCAACGGTCATGTGTGGGTCGACGGTGTCGACGTGCAAACCCTCGGGGGGCGTGAACTTCAGGCGTTTCGCCGCGAGGAAACCGGAATGGTGTTCCAGCACTTCGCCCTGTTCCCTCACCGCTCGATAATCGACAATGTAGGTTACGGCCTCAAGATTCAGGGCCTCCATAAGTCCGAGCGCGACGCCGCATCGCTAAAGGCGCTCTCGCTCGTCGGCCTGCAGGCTTATGCCGGTTACTCACCTAGCCAACTGTCGGGCGGTATGCAGCAACGGGTGGGATTAGCCCGAGCCCTCGCCGCCGATCCTCCAATCTTGCTAATGGACGAGGCGTTCAGCGCCCTCGACCCGCTCATCCGGCGCCAGATGCAAGACGAGATGATGGAAATCATGCAGGAACTGAAAAAGACAATCCTGTTTATCACCCACGACCTCAACGAAGCCCTTCGTATCGGCGACCGTGTCTGCATCATGAAAGACGGCGAGGTCGTCCAGATCGGGACCCCCGAGGAGATCCTCACAGAGCCCGCCACCGGGTACGTGGCGGAGTTCGTGCAGGACGTCGACCAGGGCCGCGTAATAGAGGTCCACGAAATCATGTTGCAACCGGCCCCAATGTCGGCCTCAATGTCACTACGGGATGCCTTGACTCAACTCGGTGACCGAGCAGGCGCATTCGTGCTCGACGACAACGGCGCGCCAACCGGTGTCTTCACCGCCGCTGACGGCATCAATGCCGCCAACCAGGACCAAACCAGTATTGTCGACGGAGTCCGTACGGACTTCAAATCAACTACGGCTCACTCTACCCTCAACACGGTCTACGCCGCGGCCGGTCAGGGCCTGCCCATCGCCGTCGTTGATGACAAGGGCTGTCTCGTCGGCAATCTCGACCCCCGCCACATCATGGAAGAAATGGGCCGAGTCGAGAGCCTCATAGACAACTTCGAGCGAGAGGTGTTCATGTGATGAGTTTCATCCAAGAAGCAGAATCAACCGGTTCCAACAATCCTAAGATCTACGAAACGGCGGTCCTCGACGAATGGGAGATCGAATTTGGTGAATGGGTTGAGCAGGGCGTGTTCTGGATTGATAACCAACTCGGCGGACTCCTCGATGTGATCAAGTGGCCGTTCGACACCCTTTTGAACCTCTTGGTCACGGACTTCCTCGTGCGACTCCCTTGGATCTGGATTGTCCTCTTGATGTTCATGATCGGCTGGATGTTCCGCTCTTTACGCGTCGGACTCTTCGCCCTCGTCGCTTTGAGCTTCTGCGGCATTCTTGGCCCGGGTTACTGGATCGAGACGGCCAAGACCATCGGCTTCATCTTTGTGGCGGTGATTCTCTGCGTTGCCATCGGTATACCCGTTGGCATTGCCTGTGGTCGAATAGATCCCGTGTGGTCGGTGGTGAGACCCGTGCTCGATGCCATGCAGGTAGTGCATTCGTTCGTGTACATGTTGCCGTTCATCTTCTTCTTCGGACTGCGTGAGGTTTCGGCCACCATGGTGACGATGGTGTTCGCCTTGCCTCCGCTCATTCGACTCACCAATCTCGGTATCCGACAAGTTCCCGAAGACGTGGTCGAAGCCAGTCGAGCTTACGGCGCGTCGGAGTATCGGGTACTCACCGATGTCCAGATCCCGCTGGCTCGCCCAGCCATCATGACCGGCGTCAACCAGACCTTGCTGTTGTCGATCTCGATGTTGGGCATAGCGGCCATCATGGGGGCGGGCGGTCTTGGTGCTCTCATGTTCCGAGCGCTATCGAGCCAGAATGTCGCACGGGGCGCGTCAGCCGGTTTGGCCTTCTTCTTAGTGGCGGTCACCCTCGACCGCATCTCCCAGCCCGTTGAAGGCCACGGCGCGAGCCTCATGCAGAAGATTCGGGGGGCATGGGCTAACCGAGCGAACCCGCAGGCCCAACTACTCGATGTCGATAGCGCCATGGATGCGGAACTTGAAGAGGAGAACTACGGCGGCCATCCGGCTGGCATCTCGCCAAAGGAGGGCCGAGGCCTCAAGATCGCCATCGTGGGTGCGGTCATCGGCGTTGTCTCGGTGTTTCTCACATGGGGCACCGACGCGGGCATGGTCACCAGCCACAGTCGTTTCAGTGATGCCGATCTCTTCGGTGCGAGCTTCAGCGGTCTGGCGGCCGAAGGGGGAACCTTCTTCGGCTTCATAGTCTTGGGCAGCTCCCTCTTTATCATCTTGGCGGCCCTCAGCCGTCTGACCCGGGTTGGCAGCCCCCGCTACTTCAGCGCTGATGGTGTCACCATGGCGGCGTTCCTCGGATTCGGTGGTGCCATCGGGTACTTCGCCATGAACCCATCGAATATGGCGCTCAACTACAGCGACGGCATCGGCGTCACCGTGGCCTTGATCGGTACGGTGATCGCCATTATCGGAGGGCTGACGGCATTGTCCGATGCGCCGTACGCACCGCACCGGCCAGTCCCGAAAGGCACCGAGTACCACAAGTTGGTTGGTGCCGCCTTGGCGATCGGTGTGTTGGTCATCGGCTCATTGTCGGGTTGGTCGTTCGACCAACGCGACAATTCAGTTCTGAGTCCCGAGGACGTCGCCGAGGTTGAGCGTCTGACCGTAGAGGCCGACGAGAACCCGGCCTTGACCTCACAGAACGCGGTGGAGATCTCGGCGATCCACAGCTCGGCTCGGCGACTGAGCAAGGAAATCCACGATAGCTGGAACGATGCTGGCACCGGCTTAGGTCCGCTTCTCATCCGTCTTGGCTTGATCGGGGTGGGAGCGGTCGTGATGGCTTCCGGTGCCTTCGGCGCGGCCCCCCACAAAAAGTGGCGCTGGAGTGTGGTGTCGGTCGGCCTTGGTCTCTCCATCGCGGCGATTGGCGGAGCGTGGATCGCCTCGCTCGCCCGCTCCTCCGACGATGGCTACGTCAGCGGCATCGGCGCCTTCCTCGTCTTGATGGCGGGCCTGTTCTTCGTGTCGAGTGGCAGGTCCTTGATAAATGAGTTCTTCCGGATCGAGGTCTTCGACGACGAGGCCGATTTGGTCCTCCACCGCGACTCCACAGCCATCGAGAAGAGAGTCCACGAGACAGTTTAGGAAGGTATGTCACGGCGGCTGCCGTCCGGTAAATCTGTGCCAACGACGCGCCATTACCAATAATCCACTATGATCTCTAATCGTCGCGTGGCGCATGCCACTCGGCATCACTATTCCCAGGAGGGGAAACGAATGAAAAAGAGCACCAAAATGCTGCTCGCCTTGTTTGCAGTGTTTGCACTGTTCGCAGCGGCGTGTGGCGACGACGAAACCACCGACACCAGTTCCGACGCAGGTGAAGACGACTCTGCGGCCGCGGCTGAAGAAGAAGACATGGCTGAAGAAGACATGGCCGAAGAAGACGACATGGCCGAAGAAGAAGACATGGCCGAAGAAGACGCTCATGAACATGAAGAAGACGCTAATGGGGGCCTTGACCCCGCAACGATTGGCGAGGGCGTTGAACTCGTAATGGGCCGGGCCACTTGGGCGTCGGGCTATATCCAGGCCGAGATCTACAACCAGATCCTCACCTCGATGGGCTACACCATCGGTCTACCGGAGAACAAAGAGCTCGATCCGTCCGCCGCTTACTTGGCCATGGCTGAAGGTTCCATGGACTTCTGGACCAACAGTTGGTACCCCGGCCACTTTAGTTGGCACGCCGCTGAGCTACCCGACGGCAGTATCGTAGGAGATTACTTGACCGTAGTCGAGGGCCTTTTCCCGAACTCGGGTGTGCAAGGCTTCTTGACTACCAAGTCGGTCGTCGACGAATACAACATCACCTCCATGCAGCAGATCAACGATGACCCCGAACTCGTCGCCTTGTTCGACAGCGACGGAAACGGCAAGGCTGAGATCTTCGGCTGTCCTGAGAGTTGGACCTGCGACGACATCTTTACCTCCCAAATCGCCTTCTACGAGTGGAACAACATCGAGCAGACCAAGGCCGGTTACGACGCGATGATCGCAGAGGCTCTCAATAAGGCCAACGCAGGCGAGCCTATGGCTATCTACACTTGGTCGCCGTCCGCCTACGTCACCAAACTCATCCCCGGCGACAACGTGTACTGGCTCACCATGCACCCAACCAAGATCCTAGACGACTCAAACCCGGTGGGAACCGAGGGCGGCGAAGCCCACACCCAAGAAGAGGGCTTCTCCGGCTTTGGTCCTGAGTTCTGCACCGACCCCTGCCAGTTGGGATGGAAGGCCGCTGACATCCAGGTCACCGCCCGTACCGAGGTTCTAGAAGCGAACCCGGTCTTGGGCGCGCTCTTCCCGAAGATCAAGCCTTCGCTGATCGACATTTTGGTCCTGATGGTCGAGCAGAGTAACGGTGACGGCACCCAAGAGGAAATCGTTCGCATTGCGAGCGAATGGCTGGCCACGAACCAGGCTCTCGTCGACGGCTGGATCGCCGAAGCAATCACCGAGATTAGCTGATCCTAAGGAACTGATTCGAAGAGCCTTGTAGCTCACCGAACAATCCAAACAACGAGTGAGGGATGGGGCTTCGGCTCCATCCCTTCTCCGTTACATGCCGTTCAGCCGTTCAGGCGCTCAGGGCCTTCGCGAGGTCGGCGAGGAGGTCCTCGGGGTCCTCGAGTCCAATGGAGAGCCGGATCATGGTGTCGGTGATGCCCATCTCGGCTCGTAGCTCCGGACTAATCCGACGATGAGTCGTGGTCGCCGGATGGGTGACTAGGCTCTTGGTGTCGCCCAGATTGTTCGAAATATCAAAGATGGACAAGGTATCGACCACCCGGAAGGCATCGGCTTCTTCGCCTTCCAACGTGAAACACACCACTGTGCCACCCGATTCCATCTGCCGACGAGCAAGTTCGACGTCGGGATGGCTCTCGAGCGTGGGATAGCGCAACTCTCGTACCCGCGGGTGAGCCGACAACACCGCCGCAATTGTCGCCGCGGCGCGCGACTGCGCATCGACGCGCAGTCGCAACGTTTCGAGTCCTTTGGTGAGCACCCACGCGTTGAACGGACTGAGGGAGGGCCCGGTGTGACGCATAAAATCCTGCAGGTGCTCGCCGTCGAAGTCCTCCGTGCAGAGTACCGCCCCGCCGAGGGTGCGGCCTTGGCCATCGATGTGTTTGGTGGCCGAGTAGACAACGATGTCGGCCCCGAACCGCATCGGGTGCTGGAGGACGGGGGAAGCAAAAACATTGTCGACGACGACTAGCGCACCGGCGGCGTGAGCAAAATCGCATACCGCGTCCAGATCTATAATCTCTAATCCGGGGTTCGATGGGGTTTCCAAGAACACCGCCTGCGCTCCGCCGGCCAGCGCGGCCTGCCATTGATCTAGGTCGCGGCCATCGACCAGCACCGTCTCGATGCCATAGCGGGGCAGTATCTCGGTGACGATCACGCTGCACGAACCAAAGAGCGCCCGCGACGCGACTAGCTTGTCGCCTGCCTTGAGAAAACAGGCGAGCGACGCAAAGACGGCCGCCATACCACTCGCCGTGGCTCGGCAAACCTCGGCTCCTTCGATCAACCGCAACCGCTCCTCGAAGACGGTGACGGTTGGGTTGCCGTAGCGGCCATAGATGTAACGATCGATATCGCCCGCAAAGGCCGCCTGAGCTTCCGCCGCGCTGGCGTAGACGAAACCCGACGTGAGATACATGGCCTCGGCGGTCTCATCGAACGCCGAACGGTTGAGGCCTCCCCGCACGAGGCGGGTGGCCTCGCCGAACTCCTCCGACTTCATCAGCCCAACTTCATCAGGTATGCCGCCACGGAAGGCCGCAGTCACGCCAGCCCGTCTTGCGCTGCCCATTCGGCCCCAGATTACCCTCGAAACCAGCGGTGATGTTATACGTCGTTGTGAACCCGTGAAGAGCCACCAAGCCCGCCGCGGCCTTCGAGCGCACGCCGGAGCGGCACAAGAAGAGTAAGGGCGTATCGGGGTCCAGATCGCCGGTGGCCTCACTGAGGAACGCTTGGTTGGGCGCCCCAGTGCCGTAGGCGGTCCAGTACGCCAAACGAGGCGACTTGTTGATGCTGTCCAGAACTGGCACACCAACTAGCTTCCATTCCTCCGGCGTACGAACGTCAATGAGAACGGCCTGGGGATCGTCACGCAAAATCGCCCAAGCTTCGGTCAGTTCGAGTTCGGGTATTTGCCCCGCTGTACTCATGTGGCACACTCCGACTCGCCGATCTCCGCGCTGAACGGAACGAACTCATCGTAGTCTATATAGAAGTCAGGGTTCTGTGCCGGCTCGGGGAAGTGGTCGAGTTCTTTGAGTTCGGCCGCTAACACCTTCGTCCCACCAACCCGCTCAATCCAGCCGCGAAACGATTCCGCGGCCAGCCGCTCATCGACAAACCGCCGAACCACCCGCACGACCGCCTCGGGAGCGTTCTTGGCTGGCAACCGCAGCGCCCGCTCACCGAAATGTGCTTGGGCTTCGCCGACGTAACCGCCGAGCAGCATCTGGTAGCCGGGCGCGGCTCGGCCGTGAACTCTGCGCTCCACTCCGTGAAAGCCAATGTCAGCGGTGTGATGATGACCGCATGAGTTCGGGCACCCCGAAATGTTGATCCTCAGCCCGCCCACCTCGGCTAGGCCTTCGCGCTCTAGCGCGTCGGCGATGGCTTTGGCCAAGCCGCGGGACTGGGTCACGGCCAAGTTGCAGGTGTCGGCACCAGGGCATGCCACGACGTCGCGGATGAGTTCAGCGCCAGGGGTCGCCATCGAGAGTTCCACCAGGCGGTCGTAGAGGTCTGGTAGTTGTTCCTCTGCCAGGCCGCGTAGAATGAAGTTCTGCCGGTTCGTGGCACGCACGTCGACCTCGAAGTCCCGCTGGATTGCGGCCACACCGCGAAGTTGCATGGCCGTGAGATCACCCAACTCACACCAAGCGTAGGCCGACACCGATCCGTTGGCCACCCCGCGTACCACGTTGGCCTGGTCCCATCGCTGGTACAACGTAAGCCCGCCGAGTTGCACGCGCACTCCTTGACCTATCGGCGTAGCGACGGCCCCCAAGCCAAGTCCGGCCGGAGTATCACCGTGGCGCTTTACAACGGCCGGGATTCCCCCCGGCCAGGTGGCGGAGGCCGAAAGGAACTGGCGGTTCTTGAGCACCCGTCGTTGGGTTTCTTCGAACCCCAGCGTCTCTACAACCCACTTCATACGAGCCCGAAGTTTGTTATCGCGCTTCCCGGTTTGTTCGAAGGTGCGAACAATCGCCTCGATGGTGGGAATGAGGTTTTCCTTGGGCGTGAACTCTTCGATCGCCCGGGCCGCAAACGGGGTAGTACCCAACCCTCCCGCGATGTACACGCGGAAGCCAACCTCGGTAGTGCCATCGTTGCGTAGCCGAGTGGCCGGAATCACCCCGGCGTCATTGAACATGGCCTGGCCGCAGTCGGTTTCGCAGCCCGAGAAGTTGATCTTGAACTTCCGAGGCAGTCGCTGGCCTAATGGATTCCGCAGAAAATGATCGTTGGCGGCCTGAGCCCAAGCCGAGATATCGAGGATCTCAAACGGACAGGCCCCCGCAAGGTGACAACCCTGAACGTTGCGGATGGTGTCGCCGCAGGCCTCACGGGTAGTCAACCCCACCGATCCCATTAGCGTCATGACTTCGGGGAGTTTAGTGAGTTCAATAAAGTGGAATTGCAGATTCTGACGAGTAGTAATGTGGCCCCAACCCCGTGAGTATCGCTCCGCGATATGGGCCAGCATGTCGAGTTGGTCTGGGGTAATCGAACCGTAGGGCATACGAACCCGAATCATCTGGTTCGTCCCGCCTTGGCGTTGCCCGTAGACCCCGTTGGTCAGCCTAAAGACACGAAACTCGTCCTCGCTCAGGTCGCCGCCGAGGTAGCGGTCGAGCATGACCTTGAACTTCTCGATATCGGCCCGCATTTCCGGGTCGGTCACCGCGGGTAGCAAGTATGGCATCGGGTTTTCGGTGATGGTCACGATCACGTCCTCTGTGGTTCGCTGATGATTTGACGAAGTGTCGGGTCCTGAGGGTCGAGCACGGGGCTACCCGCAACCTCACCGATTACGATCACAGCTGGGTTCACGACGGGGCGCTCCCCGAGCGCGATCAAGGGAAGGTAGGCGACGGTTTGATCGGGGGTCGTGGCGTTGGTTATGACCGCCACCGGTGTTTCCGGTGCCATCCCCCCTTCCTGCAGTCGGAGAGAAATTTCGGCGGCCCGTCGGGCTCCCATCAAGACCACCAGCGTGGTGCCCAACCGGGCCGCGGCGTCCCAGTCGATGGGTCGAGCCGTTTTCGGATCCTGATGACCGGTGAGTACGGTGAAGCCACTCGATAGGCCCCGCTGAGTTACCGAAACGCCCGCCATGGCCGGTGCGGCCACCGAACTACTGATACCGGGAACGACAGCGACATCGAGGCCGGCCGCTTGCAGGGCGAGAGCCTCCTCTCCCCCACGGCCAAAGATAAACGGATCGCCCCCCTTCAGCCGTACCACGGTTCCGCCCCGCTTCCCGGCGCGCACCAGTAGACGGTTGATCTCGTCTTGGGACGTGACCCGACCGTGCGGATCCTTGCCCACGTCAATCCGTTCGGCCCACGGAGCAATGAAATCGAAAATCTCCTCGCCCACTAGGCGGTCGTGGATGACCACATCGGCTTTGCCTAGGAGACGAGCGGCACGAAGGGTTAAAAGGTCAGCGGCCCCTGGGCCCGCACCTACTAGATAAACGGTCATGCGGCACCTACTAGGCCAAGATGCGAACGAACAACATCGGCGGCATCGGCCCGGCGGCCACTGCGCACGAGGTCGACTAGCGCCGAGTCAAAGGCCGCATCCCAGCCCGCGACTTCGCTGGTTCCCCAGACTTGGCGCGCCTCGATGCGTACCGCGGCGAGCACCTCAAGAAGGTCGCTCCAACTATCGTCGAATTGCTCTTCAAAACGCTTTCGCAACCAGGCCGAAAGGGCCGGACTCTTGCCGTTAGTCGAGACTGCTACCGTCAGGTCGCCTTGCCGAGCGACGGAAGGCAAGGTGAATGTGCAGTTGGCCGGATCGTCGGCCGAATTGACCCAGATTCCTTGGGCTGTTGCCTCCGCGGCGACGCGGGCGTTCACCGCCGGATCGTTAGTGCAGGTGATGACAAGGTCGACCGAGTTGAGGTCACCGGAACGAAATTGGCGGCGAGCTAGTACCACCGGCGCACCCGCAATGGCGACGAGCGCGGGATCCAGTTCCGGGGCCACCACGATCACCCTGGCACCGGCGGTCAGCAGGCCCGCAATCTTACGCATGGCCACCTTCCCGCCGCCCACAACCAAACACCGACGGCCCCTGAGGTCGAGCATCACGGGATAGCTCGCCGTTGGAGTAGCGGTGTTCGGGGTAACGGTTGTGCTCATTGGAGTATTATAAGATCAACCATTCTGCTAAATGCAACTATCTTGGTCAGATTTGTCACCTTTCAAGAAGGCGAGGAACCCTTCGACGTGAGCCGCCACGTACTCAAACCAACTATCGCCGACCTAATCGACCTAGCCCGGTACCCCATTCACGAGCCGGATTCGGCGGGCTATCAGCGGACCGTCAACGAAGCGCGTCAAGGCCTGCGATCCCTCGGCTGTGCTGTGGTGCAGGACCTACTGCGACCGGACGCCATTGCCGTGCTTAGCCACGAGATCATCGAACGCAAGCCCACCACCCACTACTCGACCCAAGTTATCAACCCTTACTTCCACCCTGATCACAACCCGGACTTCTCGTCCCGGCACCCCGTCAACACCTTCCTCGAACGATCAAGCGGCTTCATCCCCGGCGATTCATGGGAATCGGGTTGCGCCACCGACCGCCTGTTTCGAGCCCCCGAACTGGCCCGTTTCGTGGCCGACTGCCTCGAAATCTCGAACCTGTATTGCTACGCCGATCCGCTGGCCGGGCTAACGGCCAACATCTTAGATCCAGGCCAACAGTTCACGTGGCACTTCGATACCAACGAGTTCGCCGTCACTGTCCTCATCGACGAGGCTGACGAGGGGGGTCGCTTCGAGTACGTCCCCGCCATCCGGTCGGTTGAAGACGAAGGTTTCGACCGCATCCAGGCCATCCTGGAAGGCGACCGCGACGGAGTTCACACGCTCAACCTTCGCCCCGGTGACCTACAGATCTTTCGGGGTCGACATTCGCTCCACTCCGTGACCCGCGTACCGGAAGGATCCAAACCCCGGCACGCAGCGATCTTCGCCTACACCGAAGAGCCTGAAGTTATCGGGCGCGTGGTGCGAACCCGACAACTCTTTGGCCGCGTTCTCCCCGCCCACGAAGCAGCTGAACGAGTGCGGGTGCGCAGCGACACCCTTATCGATTGATCAGATCTTGAGCGTCACCGGGTAATCGCTTAGCAACTCTGGTCCGTCGTCGGTGATGAGATACTGATCCTCTAGCTTCACTCCTTCACCACCGTTGCGTGAACCAATGTAGCTCTCGGAGGTAAGGACCATCCCAGCTTCTAGCACACCGTCGTGACCCCAAGCATCCCAGGCTTCGGGCATATAGATAGTCGGGTACTCATCGCACTGACCGACTCCGTGGTACAGCACCGAATAGTGACGGTATTGCTCCACGTCGGGCAAAAAGGCGTTAAAACTGAGCTCGCGAAATGTGCGCCCAGGGGTGAGGAGTTCGGCGTTTCCGGCGACCATCTCCTTGGCCATGTCAAACAGGGTCTGCTGATGGCGAGTGGGTTGGGCGTCGACTACCCAAGTGCGGCTCATGTCGATCATCATTCCGTAAGCCCCGACTAGGTCGGTGTCGTAGGCCACAATGTCGCCTTTTTCGATAACCCGCGCACTGGCCTCCTGCATCCAAGGGTTGGTTCGAGGACCGCTCGACAGGATCTGGGTCTCAATCCATTCCCCCGCCCGCTTGATGTTGCCAGCGTGCAAGATGGCCCAAACATCGCGCTCGGTCATCCCCGGACGAAGCTCTTCATGCATCTCAGATATCGACGCCTGACAGCTATGAGCGACGCACTTCATAGCCTTGATCTCATCCACGGACTTGAGTCGACGTGCCAACTCCATAACCTCGCCGCCTTCGCCAAGGGTGAAACCGGCACCCTCGAGCGCGTGATACCCAATAAGGTGGCACTGGTCCACCGCGATTCGAGCACCGGCCCCGCAATGCTCGGTAACGACGGCGATCATTTCGTCAGCCCACCGCTTGGCCTGCTCCGCGTACCGGTTGCCGCCGAGAAAAAATGTTGACCCGATAGCGGTTCGCACCTCGTTGATGACATGGCTATGGCCCGACAGGAACTCGCAGTGCTCGTACTCCCACAAAATAACGTGGCCATCCGCACTCACGAACGCATAGCGAGCACCGTTGTGCATGGCCCAGAGTTGCATGTTGGTGGAGTCGGTTACGTAGCGCACATTGAGCGGGTCAAAGAGGATGATGCCACCGTAATCCAACCGCTCGAGTTGCTCAACGGTGCGGTCGACGCGGTACTGACGCATGGCGGGGAGGTTGGGCAACTCCAACCCCGACGCAATCCACTCCGCGGTGAGGGCTTCGCCCGGTCCTATGGCTAGATGGTGTCCGGCCCCGGCTGCGTGGGCTACTTCGGGAGTGCCGTCGAGGGCCTCTTGAACGGATCGTCGGATTCGGTTCGGCATCTTCGTCTAGCTCCGCATGCGTTCGCCGTGGTTATCCCAAATACAGTCCTCCACCAGCGTCGCCGCCCGACGCTCCCCCAAGACCTCCACCGCAAAAGCTGCCTCCCGGGCCGCTGGGGCTAGGATTGTCGCTATGTAGCCGAGGGCTACCGAGACGTTGCTGTGGTGGGCGAAACCGCCCGACGTTACCCAGCCAACGACTTCGTCGTTGCGCCAGATTGGTTCGTCGCCGATCACGTCGACCCCGGCCCGCCCGGGTTCGCTGTCGACGATGAGCGTGATGAGTTGGTGGGTGGCGCCTGGGCCGTCCTCGGCGTACTTCGCCGCGAGGGCGTCGCGGCCGATGAAGTCCTTGCCTAGCTGAACAAAGCGACCGAGGTTGGCCTCGAACGGGTCATAGATCGGTCGGTACTCTCGAGCCCACGAGCCAAAACTCTTCTCCAAGCGTAACGAGTTAAGGGCATGAAGCCCGAACACGGCGAGGTCGAACTCCTCTCCCGCATCGAGCAAGGTCTGATAGACGTAGCGCTGATAGCGGGCCGGCATCCAGAACTCATAACCCAGATCGCCGGTGAACGTCACCCGCCCGCACCACACCGGCGCTAGGCCGATCGTGATCTCCTGGAAGGACATGAACCGCATACCGTTTTGGCTGACATCAGCATCGGTGACCTTTTCGAGCAGCGCCCGACTGTTGGGTCCGGCGATGGACAACCCGCACATCTCGAAACCAAGCGTGTCGTAACGCACCGAGTTGTCATCGAGAAGGTGCTGATCAAACCAACGCTCGTAGTACCGCTCGGCGATCCCCGAACCGAAAAGCACGAACTCCTCCGTGGCCCTAGTGTTGCCGGTCGCCCCGCCAGTGATGGTGCGTTCTGGTCCTTCGGCTTCGCCTTCCGCGCCCGGCAGAGTGGCGACGGTGAGGTCACCAATAAGGTTGCCCCGCTCGTTGGTCATGGGGGTGAGCGCCAGGCGACCGGGGTTCGGGATTCGACCGGCCAGCAGTCGATCAAGATAGGCCCGGGCTCCAGGCCCGGAGAACCGGAACTTAGAAAAGCCCGTAGTCTCCCACAGGCCGACGCTCGAACGAACGGCTAGGGTCTCGGCGCGGACCTGGTCCCAGCCATTCGATCGGCCGAAGGTGACCTCCTCTACCGGTTCTTCGCCTTCGGCTTGGAACCACAGCGCCGCTTCTAGGCCAAAACTTGCTCCAAAAACCGCATTCTTGGCCGTTAAGAGATCAAATATTGGTGATGTCTGAACGTTGCGAGCCTGGGGCAAGAACTCATTCGGGAAGGTGATCTGGAAACGCCGTGAGTAGTTCTCGCGCACCTTTTCGTTCGTGTAGGCCATGGTGGAGTAATCGCCGTAACGGGCAATATCCATCCCCCAAATATCGAAACCGGGATCGCCTTCGGTGATCCAGTTGGCGAGGCTTAGGCCGACGCCACCTCCCTGCGAGATCCCCGCCATAACCGCGCAAGCCGACCAGTAGCCGGGCAGGCCCCGCACCGGACCCAACAGCGGATTGCCGTCGGGAGCGAACGTGAAGGGACCGTTGATGACCTTTTTGATACCGGCTTCAGCAAAGACGGGGAAGTGCTTGAAGCCGATGTCGAGGGACTCGGCGATGCGTTCGATGTCGGGGGTCAGCAGACGGGCGCCGAACTCCCACGAGGTCACTTTGGGTGACCACGGCTTACCGCCCCGCTCATAGGTCCCGAGAAGCAAGCCGTTGCCTTCTTGGCGCATATAGATCTCACCACCGAAGTCGATGACGTGCATGAGTTCCTTGCCTTCTCGCCGGGTGAGTTCCGCCACCTCGGGGATCTCCTCGGTTAGCAGGTACATGTGCTCCATGGCGAGTAGCGGGAGTTCGAGGCCAACCATGCGGCCGACTTCACGAGCCCATAGGCCCCCTGCGTTGACCACGTGCTCGCAGTGGACAAGGGCTTGGTCCTCATTGGAGTTGGTGTCGTAAACGGTGAGGTTCCATCCGCCGTCCGCCGCGCGGGTGATGTCACGGACCCACGAGTGGCGATGGGTTTGAGCCCCTCGCAGGCGAGCGCACTCGAGGTAAGCGTGGGTGATCTGGCTGGGATCGAGGTGACCTTCGTTGGCGTCCCACATGGCTCCCACGAAGTACTGCTCGTCGATGATCGGTACCAACTCCTTGGCCTCGGCGGCGGAGAGCAATTCTGTTTCCATCCCGAGATAACGCCCCCGAGCGTGGCTCATTTTCAGCCAATCCATACGCTCGGCGGTGTCGGCCAGCATCACACCGCCGGTGAGATGCATCGAGGCGTCAAGGCCAGACTCTTCCAAGATCTCCTTGTACAGGTCGATCGTGTACTGCTGAAGTTTTGCTACATTCGGATCACCGTTAAGGGTATGCATTCCGCCCGCGGAATGCCAAGTGGAACCGGCGGTGTACTCGGTTCGTTCAAGAAGGACGACATCGGTCCAACCCTTTTTAGTTAAGTGGTACAGAACCGAAGCGCCGACCACACCCCCGCCGATGACCACGACCGGAACACTGGTTTTCATCGCGGGACTCATTAGGACTACCTTCTACTTTTCGATCTGGGGCGGGCAGGGATTTGCTTTCGTTCCTAGGCGCGATGCTAAAGAACCGTCGTCGCCCGCAGGAATAGTGAGGCCGGTTTGGAGCGAATCGGCGGTCAAGCAATCGGCGAGCATGTTGTGGAACCGGTGGAGGGGTTGTTCGAAGCGGGGGGCCAGCGGGCCGGGTTCGATGTGGCCGTAAGTAAGGCCCCGTTGGCCTCGTTGACAGATATCGATGTCTTCGTTGTTGATATCTATCCAGAAGTCACGGGTGGCGGCCATGTCGTCAGCGGTAACCGGTGGGGTTGACGCCGGTAGCAAAAAGGTACAGGTCTCTCGGGTAAGGCCGGGCGCGATCGGCTCAAGGCGCATGACGAACACGTGGTTTGGTAACACCGAGAAGATGACGTTGGGGTAGATGGCGAGGTGTCGACCGCTTGTGGCATCGGACTCGTCGAGTCCCTCGGCTACCGGTAGTACCAGCCAAGCGTCACCAGCGGCGCCGGTCACCGGGGTCGTGGTCTGGCCGCAGTACATGCCAGGCCCTTGGTAACGATAGTGATCCTTCACCCGGCTGATCTTGGCCAACTCGGGATGTACCCAGGTGAGGTGATAGTACTCTTGGAAGTTCTCCGAGATCAGCTTCCAGTTCGCCGCTATCTCGACCGTGGCTTCTTCTTGGATTCGCCAACTCTCGAAACCATAGCCAGCCATTCGTTCGGGCAAATCGCCCAGCCATTCCGCCAGCGGCGGGGTCTCGGCATCGAGACAGGCGAACAGGAGTGGTCCCCAAGTGTCGACCCGCACGCCAAGCAGCGAGAAGTCCGACCGGTTGAAGTCCTGGCGCGGCACGTCATCGAACCGCGGCGTAGCTTTCAGCACGCCGTCCAGTCCGTAGCTCCAGCGGTGGTAGGGGCACCGGATTGTGCCAGCGACATCGCAGTCGGCTTCGGCTAACTCTGTCCCTCGGTGGCGACAGGTGTTGTAGAAGCCCCGCAGTACGCCCTCGTTGTCTCGGCTAATCAGGATCGAACGGCGCCCCACCCGACGCACGAGCAGGCGGCCCGGTTCTGCGACCTCTGGGGAGGTACCAACTATGACCCACGCCCGCTCGAAGACTCGAACTTGTTCGAGGGCAAAGAACTCCTCCCCCGCGTAGCAGTCGGGATTGAGGCCGGTGGCTTTATGCAGGTCGGCGCGTGTACCGCGCCAAGCATCGTTGTTCGTCCAGTCGGTTCTCGGCCGGTCGGTTGCCGGCCGGTCGGTTGCCGTCATAATTGATCTCAAATGATTCAGCCTAAAAGTCGGTGTCGACACCGCCCTCGGCGATTCGCCGCTCGACGAAATCGTCAAGTTCGGCCCGCACCGCGGTGTCTATGGGTGGTGGTTCGTAGGTGGAGAGCAGGTCTCGGGCGACCCGTTCGGCGTGGTCGTAAGCCGTTGGACTACCCGCTTCTTCCCAGCTTTCATAATTTCGCCAGTCAGAGATCATGGGACGGTAGAAGGCGTCTCGGTAACGATCCTGGGTGTGCTGGGTGCCAAAGAAGTGCCCGCCGGGGCCGACGTCGACGATTGCTTCGACCGCCATAGTTGCGTCGTCGACGATGAGCGGTTGCAAGAAGGTCGCCACCATCTGGAGCAGGTCGGCGTCAATCACCATCTTTTCCGGACTGGCCTGCAGTCCGCCTTCCATCCAGCCCGCACCATGGAGAACTATGTTGGCCCCGCCCATGATCGCGCCCCAGAGCGAAAACACACTCTCGTAGCCCGCTTGGGCATCGATGGTGTTGGCAGTACACACGTTAGAACTGCGATACGGCAAGTTATAGCGCCGCGCTAGCTGGCCGCCGAGCATCGCCGACTGCATGAACTCAGGAGTCCCAAACGCGGGCGCCCCGCTGCGCATGTCGACGTTGGAAGTGAATCCGCCATACACCACCGGCGAGCCGCGGCGAACCAGTTGGCAAAAGGCAAGTCCGGCGAGGGCTTCGGCGTTTTGCTGTACGACGGCTCCTACAATCGTGACTGGGGCCATTGCTCCCGCCAGGGTGAACGGCGTGACAATAATGGGCTGGTTACGAGCCGAAAACTGCAGTATTCCCTCGATCATTGGACCGTCGAGTCGCAACGGTGAACTGACGTTAACGACCGAATGCACAATGGGATGGGTATCGATTTCGTCCTCGCTAAGGCCGCGCCGAATCCGCACCATTTCGAGACAGTCCAGGTTGCGCTGCTTCCCCAGGGAGTAGGCGTGTACGGCCTTGCCGGTGAGGGTCAGCATGTCGCGGGTAGCTTCAAGGTGACGGATCGACGGGTGGAGATCAATCGGCTCAACCGGGTAACCAGGCAAGCTCTGGATGATGTGAAGTTGATGACACAACTTCACCAGTGTGCGAAAGCTCTCCTGACTACCAGTACGACGACCCCCCGCCCGATCGGCATAGTTCGGGGCGCTGGCCACGGCGGTGAACACCACGCTGTCGCCGCCGACGTGAATGTCGTAGGCAGGATCCGGCCCGTACATCACGAACTCGCTCGGCGCCGAAGCAACGAGGTCTTCGATGAGGGCGGGATCGAATCGAACCCGCTCGTCGTCAACCTTAGCCCCCGCCTCAGCCCACATCTTGCGCGCCGTGGGATGCAAAAAATCCAGGCCAATGTCGCGCAGCACGATGAGCGAAGTCTGATGAATGTTCTCGAGTTCATCCTCTGACACAACCTTGGTGGCCTCAATCGGGCGGCGGTAGAGTTGCCAGGGCCGTTGCGGCGGGCCAACCGGCGCCGCAGGACGTTGGCGACGACCCCCACCACGTTTCCGCTTGGTTCCCGTGCCGGTAGAAGAGCGAACCTCGGTCACGAAGCCTCGTTTCGCACTGGTGTAAGCGAACCCGTCCAGCCCAGTTGGATGGAGATGCGTTCAGCACGGGCCCAGACGGTGCGAGCCACCTTTTCGGCCGACCCGGGCGCGGGATAGCGATAGCTCGGCCCGTAGGTGTAGAGCACGGCCACCGCTCGACCCGACACATCTTGGATGGCCGCCGACAGCGAGGATAGACCTTCGACGTATTCGCCGTGCGTCCAACACACGCCGGTGCGACGGATCTCCTCGAGGCGGCACCGGTGCTTTGCCGGGTCGGTGACAGTGAGGGCAGAGCACGCCACGAGTTCGCCGCTTAGGTAGCGCTCGACCTCCACGTCGTCCCAGGTTGCCATGGCGACCAGACCCGCTCCCCCAGCGTGAAGGGGGACGCGGGTTCCCGTCCAGTTCTCGGCCTGGACCGGCTTGGGGGCGTCAACCTGATCGACGGTGACGGTTTCGTCACCAGAGATCAAAGCAAGGCACGCCGCTTCATCAAGTTGAGTAGATAGTTCGACGAGGTGGGGATGAACTAGTTGCTCTAGGCGCTGGCTACCTTCGGGCGCGGCGGTCAGGGACTGGATCAGCGGACCGATCTCGTAGCTCGCGTCGTCGCTGCGGCGAACGGCACCTGCCGACTCCAGGGTATTCAACAGCCGAGCCGCTGTGCTCGTGGCCAAATCGACACGGCTCGCGAGGTCGACCAATCCGCCAGACTCTCGGCCTATTTCGCTAAGTAGGAGCAGCGCTCGATCGACGGCTTGCACGTGGGACATGATCCCCGAGGTTACCGCTTTATGGGAACGTAGTCAAAGACTTCCCATCAAGCGGGAATCGGGCATACGTGCCACTATCCGGTATTGCGCATCCCCGCGGCGATGCCGTTGATCGTCGAAAGCAGGGCCCGGTTGAGTGACTCCGACGGAGCCTCACCGGAGCGGAACCGTTGGAGCAGTTCGATCTGGATCAAATTGATGGGATCGAGGTAGATGTCACGGACGTCGAGCGAGCGGCGCAGGAGGGGCGCGTGCTGCAAAGCCTCCGCCCCAACGATGCGCCTGAGTTCACGCTTGGTGAGTTCATACTCATCAACCACAGTGTCGAAGTGATGGCGATGCTCTGGTTCAACCAGCGTCTCCACGTACTTCCGAGCGATCTTCAGGTCGGTCTTGGCCACCATCAACTCCACGCCTGAGATAAAGCCATAGAAGAAATGCCAGTCGTTGTACATCCGCCGCAGTTCCACGCCGTAGCCCGCCTCTCGGGCCGCCTCCAGGGCCGTGCCCACGCCGAACCAGCCGGGGATGATTTGGCGGGACTGAGTCCAACCAAATACCCACGGGATGGCCCGCAGGTCGTCCAGTCCGGCCGAATCCGATCGACGCCGAGCGGGTCGCGAACCAATATTCATGCCAGCCAACTCCTCCACGGGAGTGGAACTGGTGAAGTACTCCACGAAACCCGGGCGGTGAACGAACCGCCGATAGGCCGCCTCCGCCCGCGCCGAAGCAAGGTCCATGATCTCGTACCACCGGCGCTTCTGTTCGCCTTCGATACGCGATGTCTGGTGGGCGAGTGAACCTTCGATGAGGGCGGACAGTCCGAGTTCGAGGTTGCGGAAGGCGAGTTCCGGTAGGCCGTACTTTTCGGCGATCACTTCTCCTTGCTCGGTGAACTTCACCCCACCGTCGAGCAGGCCGCTTGGTTGACTCAGAATCGACGAGTGTGTGGGCCCGCCACCGCGGCCGATGCTGCCTCCCCGCCCGTGAAAGACCCGAATGTCGACCTCTAACTCCACCGCCAAGTCCCGCAGATCGCTTAGCGTTTTGTGAATCTCCCACTGGCTGGTGGTGATGCCGCCGTCCTTGTTCGAATCGGAATAGCCGACCATTACTTCTTGCACTCCGCCACGAATTTCGACGATTTGGCGGTATTGCGGGTTCGTGAGAAGTTGGCGGAGGATCGTTGGTGTGGCTTGAAGATCGGCGATGGTCTCCAGTAGCGGCACGAAGTCAAACGCACTTCGACCCGCGGCGAGATCGACCAACCCGGTTTCTCGAGCGAGAATCACCGTAGTGAGGATGTCCGTCGCCGACCGAGTCATCGAAACAATGAAACTCCCAAGACAGGCCGGATCACGTTCGTAGGCGATGCGAAGGCTGCGGAAAAGGGCCAACGAATCGTCATCGGTAGCAGTCATCGGGAAAGTCAGTGGGCGGGGTTGCGCCAGTTCTCGGCCAATAATCGCGGCCCGTGACTCCTCGGATAACCCGGTTAGGTCCAACCCGACATCGCCCAACAAGCGGTCCAAGGAGGCTCGCTGAACGTCGCCATGATGACGTATGTCGAGCGCGGCGATGGAAAAGCCCGCCGCCGCGACGAGACGGCGGGTCCTGGCCAGGCGCCCATCGGCCAACTCGCTTCCCCCGTGTTCACGCAGCGACCGATCGAACAGTTCAAGTAGTTCAGTTAGCTCGTCGGTCGACTCGTAGCGACGCGCCGAAGCTTCGTCGGCGCGCATCGCCTGGAGTCGGCCCACCGCCACCGCACAGCAGACCCGATACGGCTCGGCGTAGTTTACCTCGGCGAGAAACTCGGGGTAGTCCTCGCGGTCCGCCACCGCTTTTGCCAAAAGTTCGGCGCTCATGGACGCCACCCGATCGGACAAACTCAAAAAGGATGCCAGGCGTTCGAGTTCGTCGGTTACGAGTTCAAGGGCCTGATCACGATGCAGGTCCAGCACCCGGAGCGTGACCTCCGGGGTGACGTTAGGGTTACCGTCGCGATCACCACCGACCCACGACCCAAACCGCACTGGGGCGAGGTTGTCGCGCCAATCGATCTGGTGAAGGGCGAGAACGGAGCCAAGTTCGTCAACCACCTCCGGCACGATGTCGCTGATCGTCCGCACGAGATAGTTGAGAACGAAGCGAGCTTCTTCGATCGGGTCGGGGCGGACGGCGCGGAGTTCGTCGGTGTGCCACATCGCGTCGATTAGTTCGGCGATGCGCTGGTCGATACGGCGGGTCGGTGCGCCGGTGCGCCGGTCATGCAACAAACTCGACAGGGTCGCCTGTTTGGTCAGAATGGATCGCCGCGTGGCCTCGGTGGGATGAGCGGTAAACACCGGACGAAGGACGAGGCGAGAGAACAGATCACCAATCTCTTCAGGGTCGATGTCGTGGTCAATTAGGCGCTCAATCATGGCGCCAATTCGGTCGGCCGCACGCGGATCGGTGGCGGCAAAGTCATCAACTCGATGTGATTGCTCAGCCACGTTAGCGAGATGGAAGTACAGCGTGAACGCCCGCACCACCAAGGTGGCGTCTCGCACCGAGAGTTCGCCCAGCATGACCGCGATGCGTCCCACCGCCGAGTGGTCGCCGCTGCGCTCCTCTCGGACCAACCGACGTAACCGCTCAACAGTATCAAGGGCCCCCGCACCGTGATGGTTGGCGATGGCCTGACCGAGTTGTTCGGTCAGGCGTCGAATATCAGACCGCAGTTCGATGTCGGTCACCTTTGGATCGGTCACGGCCGACGCCATCATGTCAAACGGGTGCGTTCAGTCGGGCGAGCGCGGCCTGAACCGTCGGCCCGAACTCCGATGGCCGCTCCACCACGGTGACACCGCAAGCCCGAAGGATCTCCACCTTCTCCGCCGCCGACTCACCGCGCGTGGTGACAATGGCACCCGCATGGCCCATGGTTCGACCGGCGGGCGCGGTGAGACCCGCAATATAGGCAACCAACGGTTTGGTCATGTGGTCCCTAGCGTACTCAGCGGCCTCCGCTTCCTGGGGACCGCCGATCTCCCCGATCACCACGACGAGGTCAGTTGCTCCGTCGTTCTCGAATGCTTCGAGGTGATCTCGAAACGAGCTTCCGTTGATGGGATCGCCGCCAATACCCACGCTGGTACTAATGCCGATCCCGAGTTCCAACATCTGGCTCGCCGCTTCGTAGCCGAGTGTGCCCGAACGCCCAATAACGCCCACGTTTCCTTCCATGAAAATGTGGCTGGGCATGATCCCCAAGAGAGCTCGACCGGGGCTAATGACGCCAGCACAGTTCGGCCCGATCAACTGCATTCGATCATCGCGACGGTAGCGCATCATGTAGCGCTTGACGTTCATCATGTCCTGCACGGGGATACCGTCGGTAATACACACGCACGTCTTGATCCCCGCATCGGCGGCTTCCATGATGGCATCGGCCGCGAACGGCGGCGGCACGAAGACGATGCTGGCTGTTGCGCCCGTCACGCCCACCGCCTCTCGAACGGTGTCGAAGACGGGAACACCGTGGACTTGCTCGCCCGATCGCCCCGGCGTAACACCCCCCACGACATTGGTACCGTACGCCAGCATGTCCTCGGTGTGAAAACTACAGAGGCGACCGGTTATACCCTGCACTAGGACTCTGGTGTTTTGGTCGACGACGATGCTCATGGTCGGACTCCTTCTTTGGTGACGTCCACGGCCTTTTGACCTGCTTCTGCGAGGGTTTGCGCGGTCATTAGGCCAATCCCGCTTTCATCAAGAATGCGCTTACCCTCCGCCGCGTTGGTCCCCGAAAGGCGCACAACGACGGGGACCTGAACGTCGAGAGTTTCCATGGCTTGCACTACCCCTTGGGCAACCCAGTCGCAACGGTTAATCCCCGCGAAAATGTTCACTAGGACTGCTTCAACATTGCCGTCGGACAGCACCAACTTGAACGCTTTCGTGACCCGTTCGGGGGACGCCCCGCCCCCAATGTCTAAGAAGTTGGCGGGCTCCCCTCCCGAGTGTTTGATCATGTCCATCGTCGCCATCGCCAACCCTGCCCCGTTGATGATGCAGCCAATGTTTCCGTCGAGTCCGACGTAACTCAACCCTCGATCGTTCGCCTCGCGCTCCCGAGGATCTTCCTGCGACTTGTCGCGAAACTCCGAAATCCTTGGGTGGCGGAACGTGGCGTTGTCGTCGAACGACATCTTGGCGTCCACCGCTAGGAGGCGATTGTCGTCGGTCACAACGAGGGGATTGATCTCAAGCAGGGTTGCGTCGAGGTCACGGAAAGCTCGGTATGCCTGGGTCAAGATGGTCGACCACGGCTGCACGAGTTGCTTATCGAGACCGATGGCGAACGCTAGGTTGCGAGCCTGAAAGTTCTGCAATCCAACCGCAGGCTCGATAGCGGTGCGATGGATGGCCTCCGGCGAGTGCTCGGCGATCTGCTCAATCTCCATGCCCCCGGCAGAGGAGGCCACGCAAACAATCCGTTCAGCCGACCGATCGAGCACCAAGGCGAGATACAACTCGCTCGCAATCGACGACGCTTCTTCGATGTAGAGACGGTAGACACCCTTGCCCCGAGGGCCAGTCTGCGGGGTGATGAGTCGCTTCCCCAGCAGGCCCTCGGCCGCTTCGTAGACCTCTTCGTCATCTCCGCATATCTTGATCCCGCCCGCCTGACCTCGTCCACCGGTATGGACTTGGGCCTTCACGACCCAGCGGTCGCCGCCTAGTTCCTGCGACTGGTACACCGCTTGGTCGGGGCTGTACGCAAGGCCGCCGTTGGGTGTGGCAATTCCGTAGTCACGAAGAATGCTCTTCGCCTGATATTCGTGAATATCCATGAGAGGATGCTCCTTTGCCTACGACGAGGTTTAACGGGACGGGACGGGACGGTTTTCGATGGCCGTTGCGGTGTCGACAACGTTTTGGGCCATCCGCGCCGAGGCCGCGTCGATCATGCGACCCTCGAGCTGCGCCGCACCCTTGCCCGCGGCCGCCGCTTCGTCGAGGGCGGCGAGTATCCGACGAGCTCGGTCAACTTCCTCCGCGGGCGGCGAAAAGACCTCGTTGGCGAGGTCAATCTGCGCCGGATGGATAGCCCACTTGCCTTCGTAGCCGAGGGCGGCGGCTCGGCGGGCCCCAGCGATGAAACCGTCGGGATCGTTGAAGTCGCCAAAGGGTCCATCGATGGCGCGCAACCCGTAGGCCCGACAGGCCACCAGCATCCGAGAGAGACCATCATGCCACTGATCGCCGGGATAGTTGGGGTTCAAGCCGCCGATCACCACCGTGCGCGCTCGACACGACGCGGCATAGTCCGCGACACCGAAGTGCATGGCTTCAAGGCGCGGACTCGACTGGGCGACGGCTTCGACGTTGGCCATGCCCAGCGTGGTTTCGATGAGGGCTTCGAGTCCGATCTGGCCTTTGCGACCGATCACCGTTTCGATCTGACTGCACATGGCATCGACCATGTACACATCGCCGGGGACGCCGACCTTCGGGATTAAGATGGTGTCGAGGTGGTGACCCGCTTGTTCAACGACCTCAACGACATCGCGATACATATAGTGGGTATCGAGGCCGTTGATACGCACCGAGATTGTCTTGCCCGCGCCGCGCCAATCGAGCGTGTTCAAGGCTTCGATCACGTTGGCGCGAGCCTGGACTTTGTCGCCAGGAGCCACCGCGTCCTCTAGGTCCAAGAACACGTAATCCACGTCGGACTCGAGCGCCTTGGCGAACAGGCTGGGGTTCGAACCAGGTACGGCCAACTCGCTGCGATGGAGCCGAGGCCGGACGGTTGCATACTGCGTGTGACTCATGCTCTAAGCGTAGAGATACGCTGTCTCGAGCCACATAGGCGATTTCTAACTACTCCCTATAACCCCAGGTTATAATGCCTTCTTCGGCAGAGTTCTGGAGTCGGTTATGCGGTTACTACTCGAACGGATACCTCAACTTCAGCGCCTCGCGGTCTTTGAGGCCGTAGGCCGCCACGGATCCTTCACCGCGGCCGCCGAAGACCTCGGTATCTCCCAGCCCGCGGTGTCTAAGCACGTCAGCACGCTGGAAACGCAACTCGGTTTTTTACTGTTCCAGCGCCGGTCCAACCGCATCGAACTCACCCGCGAGGGCAGCACTTTGCATCACGAGTTGACCGGCGCCTTCGACACGCTCGAAGCAACCCTCGGTGATCTTAAAAAGGCCACGGACCGGCTCACTATCGCCTCCCAGCCGAGTGTCGCACAGACCTGGCTAGCTCCGAATATCGACAGCCTCCACGCCGCCCTCGACCCTTGCGAGGTGTTCATCATAATTTTCGATCGCGACGCCGAACTCGACACCGCCAGCTACGACGTTACGATCCGCGCTGGCTACCGTGAATGGCCCGGTTACCGATCCCAGCGACTCGTCCCCGAGATCGTCGTACCGGTCGCCGCCCCGTACGTCGCCGAGCGTCTAGGACTCGGACCCGATTCGTCGCCCCACGAACTGCTCGACGCTCCTTTGCTTCATGTCGATCGAGTGGGACGCGCATGGATGTCGTGGCCCGAGTGGTTCGCCGGGCACGGAATCGAATACCACGAACCCAACAACCGGATGCGGTTCGACAATTATTCCACCTTGATGCAGCAGGCCATCAGTGGCAATGGGGTGATTTTGAGTTGGCGGTACCTCCGCGCCGACTTGGTCGAACGAGGGTTCCTTGTCGAGGTGGGCCCTGAGGTCCACAACCCAAATACGGGTCATTATCTCTCGTGGCCGACATCGCTGCACCGCGACTACCGCCTTCGTGCCCTTCGGGCCTGGTTCGATGCCCTATTGCCGACCGAGCAGTTCGCTCAACACGGCTAGCTGGCCACCAAACCGGCGGTACCGAACGCCACCCCGAACCGTACGCACCAGATCACGACCGTTGAGTAGCGCTCGAGATCGGTACCTTCGGGGATCTCGTAGTTTTGTGGGCCCACGTTTCCTTTGAGGTCGCCAAGGTCGATGAAGTCATCATCGAAATCTCCCGCTGGCGCGTCCGGCGGAGCGGTCGAAAGATAGACGTTGAGATCAGGGCCATTGTCGGTTTCGAAGTTCTCGAAGCGAACGAAGCGCTGACCGGAACCGTCGCCGAGAACCGACGCCACACCCGCCGATGGGTGGCTACGGTCGACAAAATCGCCGGCATACTCCACGGTTACCGTGGTGGCTTCCGCTGGGGCATTATCGGCCACAGGCTCCTCGGGAACCGTTCCTATACCACTGGCTTCTTCAGCACTGGCTTCATCAGCACTGGCTTCTTCAGTCTCCTCGACTTCACTCATCACCTCGACTTCACTCATTGCCTCGGCTTCACTCATTGCCTCGACTTCGACGTCGGTTTCCGAGGCGCCAGACGCGAACACGGGCATTGCTTCGGCGACCTCCTTGTCGATGAAGAAGGTATGAACGGCAAAGACGGAGAAGGCGAGATAGGCCACCACAACAACCGCCACCGCTCCCGCGGGGAGCAACCACTTGAGGTTAGAGGAAAGGAATTGTCTCATGGGTACGCAACGCTAGGCTGCGCCAGATTGTTCCCTTCTGACATTAGCTATCAGGAGTGAGCGACGCTGGGAGGCTAAGTTTGCTCGTCCGCCCGCCATCCACCACCACGACCTGCCCGGACACGAAGCGAGCGTCCAGCGACGCGAGAAATGCCACCGTCGAGGCCACATCGGCAGGGTCGCCGATATGGCCAACCGGATGGAGCACGGCCAATTCGGCTAGGGCCTGATCGCGGTGGGGGAGTCGGTCGATATAGTCTCGGTTTAGAGCCGTGTCGATCCAGCCGGGTGCCACCGCGTTGCAGCGAACGCCCAGCGGGCCCAGATCTACGGCCATCGCCACGGTAAGTCCGTGTACACCCCCCTTCGAGGCCGAATAGGCAGTGTGGTGGGGGTTGGAGCCGATGCCTTCGATGGAGCCAACGTTGACCACCGCCGAGCCCGGCGCAGCCGTGAGGCGGGCCAAGAGAGCTTTGGTCACCAGCCAAGGTCCGCGGAGGTTGACGGCCATCGCGAGGTCCCATTGTTCAACGGTTTGTTCCGTGATCGACGCTTCGAACATTATGCCTGCGTTGTTCACCAGCACGCCGACAGCGCCGTCACACGCCGCGGCCAGCGCCGCAACCGATGCCTCGACACGGACGTCAAGTTCAACCCAGCGTTGTCGCGGGCCAAGATCTCCTGGATCACGAAGATCGCCAACAACTACTTCGGCCCCATCGGCCGCCAAGCGATCAGCGATCGCTCGACCAATCCCTTGGGCGCCACCGGTGACAACAGCGGTGATACCAGAGAAATCCGTCATTGGGCGGTATAGCCCCCGTCGAGGGAAAGGTTGGCCCCGTTGATGTGCCGACTGGCCGAAGAACACAAGAAGAGGACCAACTCGGCTACCTCCCCGGGGGCTGGTATCCGGCGCTCGGGGATCGAAAGCAGATGGCTAGCCATCACCTCCTCTCGTGTAGTGCCGTCGGGTTGTTCGGAGATAAGCATGGGAGTGTCAACCGAACCTGGACAGATCGCGTTAATACGAATGCCTTCGGCGGCGTGGTCGAGGGCCATGGCTCTGGTGAGGTTGGTGACCGCGCCCTTCGATGCACAGTACGCGGTGATACCCGCCGCGCCGACTAGGCCACAGGTGGAACTGATATTGATAATCGATCCCCCACCTCGCTGCCGTAGCGCGCCCACCGCGGCACGCGAAAGAAAGAAAGTGCCGTCAACATTGGTGGCCATCACCCGGCGCCAGACATCGTCGGCGGTACCAAGTGCATCAGCGCGAAAGATCACCCCCGCGGCGTTCACCACGATGTCGACCCCGCCAAAGCCGTCCACACCCGCGGCAATTAGCGCATCCGCGACAGCAGAGTTGGCGATGTTGCCGATTTCGGCCACTGCCTGGCCGCCCGCGGCGGTGATGGTAGCCACCACGGCCGCAGCGCGATCAACGTCTCGTCCCCCGACCACCACGGACGCGCCACAAGCGGCGAGTCGTTCGCAGATCGCGGCCCCCATGCCCGACGATCCGCCCGACACCACCGCCACCTTGCCCCGCAGATCCACCCGCCAATCAGCCATGGTCACTCCTCTATTCCCGCTTGCCACCGCCGCCCGCAAACACTCAGGCGTACCCCCCAAGCGTTGAACGGATCGGGAAAGTTTCGGCTGGGGGCCACCGATCCGGCGAGCAAACTCATGGCCGGATTAGTTTCACCCATCATGTGTTCGGCAAGGTACTTGCCCGAAATCGTACCCTGAGCCATACCAACCCCTTGGTAGACCATAGTCGAGTAGACGCCAGGGGCGACTTGGCCGCACACGCCCGCGCCGTTGCGGCTCAAGCTAAGGGCCCCGCCCCACGAATACTCAAACTCCAGATTCGGGAGCATCGGATACCGACGGCGCAGCGACCTCTCGTGAATCCGACGAACGGCGGCCAAACCCTTTTTGACATCGGAGCGGCGACTATACGTGTACTGATTGCGGATGAGGATCCGCCGGTCGGCGCGACGGCGCACGGTTGTGCCCGCCGGATGGGCGGGAATAATGGCGTAATTGTCGTCACCGCCCAGCGCCGCCACCTCATCGTTCCCCATAGGCCGAGTCATCGAGCCCCAGGTGATCAAAGGCAGGAGTCGATTCTTGTATAATCCGAACCCTTCGCCGAAGCCGTTCGCGGCGATCACGAGAGACGGCGAACGGACCGACCCTCGAGCAGTACGGACCGTGGACGGCGGACCAAAGTCGAAGTCGGTAACCATCGATGTTTCGTAGACGGCAACGTTCTCGGGCATGGTTTGGGCCAAACCGATCGTGAGTTGAGCCGGTTGCACTACTACCGAATGCGGGGCGTGAAGACCCCGCTTATAGAACCCAGTACCAAACATGGCCTCTAGTTCGTCGGCGTCGTGCATCGAGTAGTCCTCGTCGACTGCTTCGAGGGAGGCGGCAAAGCGGTCGAGCAGGGCCACTCCCTTGTCCGACGCGGCTGCATGAATCTTGCCCGTCCGACGCCAGTCGCAGTCGATCCCCTCGCGATGAACTATCTCGTCGAGCCAGTCGAGACCCGCTCGGTTCAACGCAATCCGGCGCTTGGCGTTACTTCGGTCGTCGGCGAAGTTCTTGGCTCTAATGTTGTGGGCATGATCGATGATGAAGCCCGAACAACGACCCGCCGCGTTGTTGCCAATTCGGTCGCCTTCCAGTAACACAATCGATGCCCCAGTGTTGAGTTCAGCTAGGCGACGAGCGGCTGCCAGTCCACCAAAACCAGCTCCGATGACGACATAGTCGGCGTCAGTATCGCCCTCCAGCACCTTGGGTTCGGGGTGCGGTCCAATGGTCTCGTACCAGCCGTTCTGGCGATCGTTGTCGGGACGAATCGTTACTCGGGTCACGGTCGGCCCTTCATGCCAAGTCGATCCAGATGGTCTTGGTCTCGGTGTATTGCTCGTGGGCGTGTACCCCGTTATCTCGGCCGCTGAACCCGCTGAGTCCGTAACCTCCAAACGGGGTAGTCATGTCGCCCTCGCTGTAACAGTTCACCGATACCGTGCCCGCCTTGATCCGTTGACTAGCGAGATGAGCCGAGCGCACATTGCTCGTGAACACCGAGGCATGCAGGCCGTAAGGCGTGTCGTTAGCCATCGCTATTGCCTCATCGGCGTGGGTGAAGGTCGAGACGGACAACACCGGCCCAAAGACCTCTTCTTGGGCGATCGCCATGTCGGCGGTGACGGCTTCAAAGATGGTGGGCTCAACAAACCAACCCCCCGACTCCCGACGAGTGCGATTTCCACCGCAACGCACAGTAGCCCCCTCGGCCTTAGCCCTCTCGATGGCGCCCATGATCTTGTCAAGATGGGCGGGTTCGATAATGGCCCCCATACGAGTTGCGGGATCAAGGGGATCACCCAGCACCCAACCGTGTATCGCTTCGTCGATGCGAGCCATGACATCTGCGGCGACCGATTCGTGCAGGATCAGCCGCGAATTGGAGCTACAGTTCTGGCCCGCGTTCCAAAAAATCGACTCACAAGCGTGCGCCGCGACCTTGTCCAGATCCTCCGCATCGGACATGACAACCATCGGGGATTTGCCGCCGCACTCCAGCAACACCCGCTTGAGGTTAGAGTCCGCGGAGTAGCGCAGAAACTTACGGCCTACCTCGGTCGATCCGGTGAATCCCACACAATCAACGCTGTGGTGGCGGCCCAGCGCCTGGCCAACCGTTTCGCCGTACCCTGGGACCACGTTGAGCACACCGTCGGGAATACCGGCATCGGTGGCTAGTTCGACCATGCGGATTGTCGACAGCGAAGTCTGCTCGGCCGGTTTTAGCACCATGGTGTTGCCAGCGGCGAGAGCGGGACCGATCTTCCAGGCCGCCATCATTAGCGGATAGTTCCACGGCAGCACCGCACCGACGACACCGATCGACTCTCGCACCACTAGCCCTACAACACCGAGACCCGACGGCGTCACTTGGTCGTAGATCTTGTCGGCCAACTCGGCGTGCCACATCAAACAGTTGACTGTCTCGGGCAGGTCGATGGTCGACGTGTCGTAGATGGGCTTACCCGCTTCGAGCGACTCGATGACGGCGAGTTCGTCAGCGTGGGCCTCCACCATGAGCGCGAAGCGTTTCAGCAAGCCCCGCCGGTCGGCGGGTGAGAGGCGTCCCCACGGCCCGTTGTCGAACGCATCACGGGCCGCCGCGACGGCTCGGTCCATGTCAGCCGCCGAACCTTGCGACACTTGGGCCAGTTCGACACCGGTGGCCGGATTGAAGGTGGCGAAAGTAGACCCCGAGAGTGCTTCGACGGAGCGGCCGCCGATCATCATCCGGGTCGGCGGAGTAACCGATGCGGCCAGTGCTACGGGGTCAAAGGTGAGGTTCATGGTCAGCCTTTCGCTCGGCTCACGCCCGCTTGATGAGTCATCTGAACCAGCCAATCGCGTTCGTCATCCCACTCACGAAACACCAATGTGTCGCGAGCGACTCCGTTGATCGGCAGCGGGGAAAGGGCTGTCTGGAGCGCCACTCGGCCCTGACGGGTCATTGGCATCACCGGACGACGGCACGGGCCAACGCGACGGCCAACCATGTTGGTTGCCGTCTTGACCGCCGAGTTGTATTCCGCCTCCACGTTGTTCTCCCAAAAGAACATATTGGCGGGCCGCATTTTGGCCCACAGCTCCAGCGCCGCCCCATGTTCGCCCGCCTGTATGAGATTCCACAGCTGCACACATTCGTGGGGCATCACGTTCGCCGCCCCCCAGATCCACCCCGCGGCGCCCGCCATCGCCGCGTAAGGAGCCAACGGATCAGTGCCCGCGAGCACGTGTCCGCCAATGGCGATCAACTTCTGTAGGCGGACGAGGTCGCCGGTCGAATCTTTGATGTACTCGATGTTTTCCAGCGCTATGAGCCGCCGGTAAAGGTCGGGGTGAATGTCAAATCCGCTACTGGCCGGTATATTGTAGAGCACGATTGGGATGTCGGTCGCTTTGGCCAGTTTCTCGTAGTGGTAGAGCACACCCCTCTCAAGTGGACCTTCGAAGTAGGGGGGCAACACCATGGCGGCCGCGGCGCCGAGGTCAGCGGCTTCGCGGGTGCGTTCGATGGCGTCTCGCGTGGTGATGGCCGAGGTTTGGGCGACAACGGGGATGCGGCCAGCGACAATCTCACAACCCAGTCCAATGATGCGTCGCTTCTCTGGCTCCGAGAGAAAAGCAAACTCACCGGTACCCGCACACAGCACCAAAGCGTGGACCCCAGCGTCGATCATGCTCTCGATGTGGTCTCCCAAGCGACCCTCGTCAAGCGTTTCGCCGCTATCGTCAAAGGGCGAGGACAGCGCCACACACACGTTCCGCTTAGCAGAGGCGGGGTGCTAGTCATTGCCAGTCTCAGGGATCTCGGTGATTCGCCGGGCGACGAAATCACGTAGCGCCTCGTCGATGTCGTCGGGCAAGGTTGGTTCTTCGTAATCAGCGAGGAGTTGCTGGCACTTCTTAGCCCCACGGGCGTTGGCGTCCTGCGCACCGGTCGCCGTCCACTGATCGAACCCGTTGCAGTCCATCAACTCAGGCATCGAAAAAGCTCGTTCGAAATTGGCCAGCGTGTGCGCGGTGCCAAGGAAGTGGCCCCCGGGTTCGACATCGTTCATCGCGTCGAGCGCGGCATCGAGTTCATCAAACCTAATGCCCTCGGCAAACGTGCGAAACATTTCCGCTTGCTCGCCGTCGAGGGCTGCTTTGGCATAGCTCTGACACAGCGCCGATTCGAGGTAGCCGGTGGTGGAGAGAACAAAGTTTGCCCCCGCGAGGACCGCACCGTACATATTGCGGGCGGCCTCATAGCCCGCCTGTGCGTCCACCTGCTTCGACGATGAGCACATCCCGAACAACGCCAGGGGAGTTCGTAGTGACGGGCCAGTTGTCCAACGAGAAGGTTCATATGGTCGATCTCTGGGGTGCCCGCCATAGGCGCGCCGGTTTTCATCGAAACAGTCGCCAGCCACTGGCCGTACACGGCGGGAACTCCGGGCCGCACTAGTTGGCTAAAAGCCACGCCGGCCAGCGCTTCGGCGTTAATCTGCACCACCGAGCCAATCGTCGACGCGGGGGTCGAGGCTCCACCCAGCACGAAGGGCGAAAACAGCATGGCCTGGTTAGCTGCCCCGTAGACCTTCACCGCATCGAGCATCGTGGAATCCCACACGAGCGGCGAGTTACCGTTGGCCAAGCAGGTCATGACCGTGTTCTCCTCGAGAAAGTCCTCGCCGAACACGATCTTGGTCATATCGAGGCTGTCTTGAGCTCGTTCCCGAGAGGTGACAGAGCCCATGAAGGGCTTGGAAGAGTGCTTGATGAGGCTGTACGTCATGCGAAGGTGGCGGTGGGCGACCGCAATGTCCATCGGCTCGCACAGCACACCTCCGCTCATCTGCATGGCAGGAGTCATGTGGGCAATCTTGGCGAAATTGTCGAAGTCCTCGAGCGTCGCGTTCCGACGCCTGCCCTCCAAGTCGAGCACGAACGGCGCGCCGTAGGCAGGAGTGAAAATGCTCTTGCGGCCACCGACAGAGACTGTACGGGCCGAATCTCGGGCAACCATCGTGTATTCGCTCGGCACGGTGGCTATGAGTCCCATGAGAAGTTCGCGGTCGATGCGGACGCGGTAGCCGTCTATAGCCACTCCCCCGCCAGAACCAGCTTGGCTCCACATTTCAATGGCTTCGTCGTCGCGGAAGTCGATTCCCGTTGTCTCCAGCAACCTCATCGTGTGGTCGTGGACGAGTTGTACCTGCTCCGGCAGTAGGGCGTCGAGGTACGGCAAACCTCTCTCGAGTTCGGGCAAAAAGCGTTGGGTGTACGCAGTACGGGCTTGCCGGCGAGCACCCCGCCCTCGGCGGGCCCTAGGCGCGGCGGTGGACGCGGGAGTACTCACGGCGGATTCCTTTTCTCGAGCGCGACCGAAAGATGGTGTCGTAGCGCTTCGGCGAGCGGACGCGGGCCACTGCTTGGGGCGACTCGGAGTACGAACGCCACCGGCGGGAGTTCGACCGCCTCCAGACCGGTCCAAGGCCTCATCGCTCTGGTGAGGTTGGGCGTGTTTAGGACCGCCACCCCCAGTCCGGCCTCAACCGCCGCCTGAACCCCTTGAATGCTTGGGCACTCCAGAACGGTCCGAAACGAACGACCAACGGCGGCTAGCGCACTCACGAGCCACGGCTCATACAAACACCGCGGACCAAACGAAATCAACGGGACGGGTTCCGCTTCATCGAAATCAGCCACCATGCCTTGCCTGACCACGAGTTCGTCACGCCGCCACACTTCATCGTTCGACCGCACCGCACCATCGACATCGAGAACCTGAAGGAGGGCGAGGTCGACCTCGCCGGATTCCAGCCAGTCCGCAACGCACGCCGAGTCGTGGACCTTGATCTCCAAGGTGACGTTGGGGTGAGTACGACGGAACCGACTGGCGACCTCAGCGAGTTGGGTCGCCGCGACTTCCTCGTTGCACCCGAGGCACAGCGTGCCGACGAGCGGCGACCGATGAAGCGAATCCACGGCCAAGTCATGCGCCCTCACGATCTGTTTAGCATGGACAAGGAGATCGAGACCGTCGGCGGTTACCGCGAACGATTGGCCGTCGCGCCGAATCAGGTCCACCCCTATGCGTTCTTCTAGCCGCTTGATCTTGTGACTGACCGCCGATTGGGTGACGCCGAGACGGGTGGCGGCGGCGGTGAACCCATCAGATGCAACGAGTTCGCAAAAGACGCGCAGCGATTGAACATCAAGCCGTACCGCTGGGTCGGTGGTCGCAACTCCCATGATCAGAATATGACATCACGTCATCTAATTAGCAATAGCTATGACAAACTGATTGGAAATATTTGTGACAAAACTGTTGACGTTCTAGTTTCGTTTTGATACGATATACACATGTTCCAGAAAGCGCACGACAACTTGGCCGAGGTTGCTCTCCATGGAATGTCTCGACCGGAGTTGACCACAACCATTGGTGGGCTTGATCGGGTGATCGCTCACGCCGAAGAACGTCGCTTGGCTTGTTTGGCTGGGATCGACGCGTTGGGTGATTCGGGGGCCGATGCGGCCTCTGTGGGGCATTCGCTGTCGCGGCGCTCGAATCGCCAGTCCAAACAAGACGCCAAGGTCGCTACACAGTTGGCGCAGATGCCCGCTGTGGCCGAAGGCTTGGCCAGCGGGGCTATCACTACTGAGCATGCCGCAGTGTGTGCTGAGGCCGCGGCGCGGGTATCACCCGACGAAGCCGAGGAACTGCTCGCGTTGGCTGAGGAGTTGCCTGCCGACAGGTTTGCTAAGAAGACACGCGAGTGGGTCAACATCAGGGAATCTCGCGGAGTGGTTGAGAAGCGCCACGCCCGGCAACGTCGTTTGCGTGAAGTAACTGACTGGGTTGACGGCGAGGGGATGGTCAACATCTTGAGCCGTCTCGATCCGATCAACGGCGCCCGGGCTCTAGCGGCCTTACGGGAGTTTGCTAACCAGATCGATTCCGACGACTCCCGGACCGCTAAGCAGCGCCGCGCCGATGCCATGGTGGCGTTGCTCACTGGTGCTCGGGCGAGCCGTTCGGGCAAGCCTCATCCCAAGCACATGGTCCACCTGTTGCACTGTCTCGAATCGGGCAGCACTGAACTCGCCGACGGCAGTCCTGTCCCCGACGATGTCCTCATCGAACTCGGACCCACCGCCGAAGTCGTCGGGCAAGTCTTTGATGGTGTTGGCCGACCGTTGTGGCTCGGGCGCTCCACTCGTTTGGCTAGCCGCGATCAGTGGATCGCCCTCATCGCCCGCCATCGCGGCTGCAGCGAATGCGGAGCATCACCGGACCGTACCGAAGCCCACCACACTAGAGAATGGGCTAATGGCGGGCCGACCGATATCGACAACCTCGAACTACCCTGCTGGAACTGCCACGGGCGAAAACACCGAGGCCGACGCGGCGACCCTGCCCGACACCGAAAACCCGCCACGCGGCCTAAGGCCACGAGCGATGGCAGTCTCGGGTTCTAGTTGTTCTACCCCGCCGACTGGGCGTCGATTCGGCGTTGGATGTGAGGCATGAAATATCCGGCGTAGCGGACTTGCACATCGAGGCGTTCCCAGTCGGATTCGGTCACCACACCACGGCACGCCGCGGCGCCGCACGCACAATCGAGACGGTACGGTGCCAGACGGGCGGTGGCGTAGTCATGGCGCAACTCCTCGCCCGCGGCGATATCGCGCATCGCAACGTAGACGACATTGCCCCGGAAGCCGACATTAGCTTCACACGAGTGGTTGATGTGTACGACCATGTCATCGTACTCAGCTAGGTGTCGGGGCGACAAAAACGTGTCGTCGTCAATCTGCAGGCTGAAGTCACCAACGGTCTCCGTGAGCCGCCGTACCTCCTCGGTATCGACCACGTGCCCGACCTTGACCGCCACCCGCTCCCCAACGAATATGGGTTCGGCGGCGAACACGGCCAAGCCACCGAGATGGCACTCGCGAATCTCCACCTTTGGTGAACGCCAAACCCGAACTGTGGCCATCGCCGCAGTATGCCATCGCTAGGGTAAGGGAATCTCATGAACCATTTCCCGCTCTACATCGATGGCCGGTTCGACGAGGCCTCCGACGGCGGAACGTTCGAATCGATCAACCCCGCTACCGGTCAGCCGTGGGCCACCGCAGCTAGGGCCACTGAAGACGACGTCAACCGTTCGGTGGCCGCGGCCAAAAGAGCCCTCCACCGCGACGACTGGGCCCAGATGTTGCCAACCCAGCGCGGCCGACTCCTGTTCAAACTCGCCGATCTGGTAGCCGAGCGGGCGGAGCACCTAGGCGAAATCGAAACCACAGACTCCGGAAAACTAGCGGCGGAGACTAAGGCCCAGTCGGCCTACGTTGCCGACTACTACCGTTACTACGGCGGACTAGCCGACAAGATCCAGGGCGCCACCCTGCCTATCGACAAACCTGACATGCAGGTCTTTACCTATCGCGAACCCATCGGGGTCGTTGCCGCGATCGTGCCGTGGAACGCGGAGATGTTCCTCACCGCAACCAAGGTCGCGCCGGCCATCGCCGCGGGCTGCACCGTCGTGGTCAAGTCCTCCGAACATGCCCCCGGGCCACTCGCCGAATTTGCACGGGTCATCGACGAAGTCGGTTTCCCGCCGGGGGTGATAAACATCATCACCGGCTTTGGCGAACCGTGCGGCCGAGCCCTCACCAGCCACCCAGACATTGCCCGAGTGGCGTTCACGGGAGGCCTGCCCGCGGCTCGCCTCGTTCAAGCCAACACCGCCCACAACCTCGCGGTCACCTCCTACGAACTCGGTGGCAAGTCCCCGATGCTGATCTTCGACGACTGCGACCTCGAAAGTTCGATCAACGCCGCGGTAGCGGGCAACTTCGGCGCGGCCGGTCAGAGTTGCGTGGCGGGCTCTCGAGTGTTCGTGCAGTCAGGCGTGTACGACGCCTTTATCACCGAGATCAAACACCGGGCCGAAGCAATTTGTATCGGTGATCCGCTCGCCATCGAAACCCAGGTAGGGCCCCTCGCCACTCTTGCCCAGCGCGACCACATCGAAAAGGTGCTAACCCAGTCAGTTAAACAAGGGGCCACCATTATTACCGGCGGAACCCGTCCCCTAGGGCTTAGCGACGGCTACTTCTTTTCCCCCACCGTCATCACCTGCCCCGACCAGAGCATTGCCAGCACCCGCCAGGAACTGTTCGGACCGGTGATGTCTGTAATCCGCTTCGAGACAGAAGACGAAGCGGTCGAGATGGCCAACGACACCGACTTCGGCCTCGGCTCCGGCGTGTTTACGCAAAACCTCGCGCGTGCTCTTCGGGTCTCGAAGGCAATCCGCTCCGGCATTGTTTGGGTCAACACCTATCGGGCGATCTCGCCCATCTCCCCCTTCGGTGGCTACGGCCACTCGGGCCTCGGTCGGGAGTCTGGCAAAGACGTCATGCACGACTACACCCGTACCAAAACGGTCTGGATCAACACCTCCTCCGCGCCCATGGCCAACCCATTCATTATCCGGTGACGGCCCACCCCACCGTTGAGGAAATCGCCGCCATCCAGCGGCATTCCACCCGCGTCCTCATGGGGGCGGTTGGCCTAGCTGGCATGGGCATGGCCGGTGGCTTTGCCGCCATCGCCCTAGCGGCCGAAGAGATGACGGGGAGCGACGGCTGGGCCACGTTCGCCGCCACGATGAACAGCGTGGGCAGCGCAATCGTCGCCATTCCTCTAGCTCGGTTCATGGACCGTCACGGACGCCGAGTTGGCCTTCGCTGGGGCTGGATCTTGGCCGCGCTGGGAGCCCTACTGTCGTTTTTTTCGGTACTCACCCAACTCTTCCCCTTGCTGATCGTGGGTTCGGCGCTCATCGGGTTCGGCAACGGAACGAACCTTGCCGCTCGCTACGCGGCGGCCGATCTAGCCGAAAGCGATCGCCGAGCCCGTGCCATTGGCTTTCTCGTGTGGTTCTCAGCCATCGGCGCGGTTCTGGGTCCAACCCTCGCACTGGGCCCCAGCGGTTGGCTCGCCGAGCAACTGGGGTTCGACGGCCTGGCGGGCCCCTACCTGCTCGGTCTGGCCGTCTTTGGCGGTGCGGCGCTCATCGTTGACCGCGGGCTGCGACCCGACCCTCTCCTATTGGCCAGAGAACTCGGTGGGGTAACCGATGCACGGCGTCCCGGACTCGGTGAGTCGTTCGCCAAGTTGGCCGGTCACCGCTTGGCTTCAGTCGCGGTGCTCGCCATGGCCGTCGGTCAAGGGATCATGGTGGCAGTCATGACGGTCACACCCCTGCACCTCAACGATGGTAACCACGCCGCGAAAATCATCGGTTTCGTAATCTCCCTCCACATCGTGGGCATGTTTTTCTTTGCACCGGTGGTCGGCTGGCTCGTCGACCGACTCCCCGCCGCCATGATGGTGGCCGCGGCGGGCGTGATCTTGTTCGCGGGGGCGGAACTGGCCGCCAACACCGACCCAGAGGACAGCCTCGGGGTGTTCATCGGACTCTTACTAGTGGGCCTCGGCTGGTCGTTCGCCATGATTTCTGGCAGCGCCATGCTTACCGCCGTCTTCGCCGTCAACGATCGGGCGAGCGTTCAGGGAGCGGCCGATTTCACCATGATCGCGGCCGGGGCAATCGGCGGCCTTCTCTCCGGCGTCGTGGTCGGCACTTGGAGCTACTACACTCTCGGCCACTACGCCGCGATTCTGGCCCTCGCCCTAGTGGCCGCCGCCCTTATCCCGTCAACCCAACCCGATGAGCGCGAGACCAGCCACGCAGATGCCGATTCCCAGTAGTTGCCACCAACGCAGGGGATGATTGTCAAACACCGCGGACAAGATGGCCGTCACCGCGGGGAACATGGCGCCAGCGACAGCGATCTCGCTTAGCGAACCCCGCTGGACGCCGCTAACGAAAGCGGAGATCCCCAACCCTCCGGCGAGCCCCGACGCGATCACGTATTTCGCGTGGACCGGCATGACGAAAGGTCGTTGGCCGCGGCTAACGGCCACCACCCCGACCACGATGAACGCGACGAAGCGTTGGCTGAACGCGCCCCACAAGCCGGACTCGGGACTCGTATAGCTCAAAACAATCAAGGTGAGACCAAACAAGACACCCCCCATCACCGCCCACAACACTCCCGTCCGCACTCGATCCCCTAACTCCGGCGAGATGGTGGCCAGCCCCAGCCCCCCAACCCCAACTGCGACACCAACCGCGACCAGCCACGGCAACGACGCACCGGTCGCAAGGTCGTAGCTGATCGGAATCACCACCGCGAGTACCGCGACAATCGGCGAGACAACCGCGGCCGACGATTCCGCCATACCGCGGTACATAGTCACGAGGGCAAATCCGACGAAGAGACCAGATAATGCCCCTAACCAGAAGTCGACCCAGATGAACTCGCTCTCGACCACCAAGAGCATCAACGCGGCGGTGACGGCACCGACCAGCATCGCCGAACACACAACCGTGAGCGCCTGGGACCGGCGGGTCGCGAAAGCCCCAAAGAAGTCGCTGACGCCGATCGCCACGGAATAGCCAAGACCGAGTAGAAGGGTCACCGCAAGGAGTCTGTCAGCGAATCGACTCTAGGGGCACTGAGACGCTACGCACAGGGCGGCCCGATGACGTGCGGGTTACCCGCCGGCGAGCGGGGCGACAAAATACACATCGTCGGTGTCGGCCACCGCTAGATACTTAGGCTCGGCATGAATTTCGCCGTGCAAACCCACCGACGCGGCCTCGGTAAGGACCCGGCCGAGGCCGGGATAACGGGCCTCGAGAGCGTCGATGATAACGCCAATCGTGGCCCCCTCGACATCGATGACCTGCTCGCCGCCCGTGAACCGGCGATGGTCGGCCATCAGGTGAACTCGAGCCACAACCTCAGCGTTCGTTGATCGCGGCCAATACGTTGGGCGGCGACATCGGGAGCGAAGTCATACGCACGTTGGTGGCCGCGGCGATGGCGTTGGCTATCGTCGCCAACGGCGGCACGATGCTCGTCTCGCCCACCCCCCGCACGCCATACGGGTGCGACGGGTTGGGCACCTCGACGATGATCGTCTCGATCATCGGCAAGTCCGAGGCCACTGGAATGCGGTAATCGAGAAAGCTGGCGTTTTCCAGCGCACCCTCATCGTCGAAGGTGAACCCCTCGTTGAGCGCCCACCCAATGCCCTGGGCGGACCCACCCTGCAATTGCCCTTCGACGTAACTGGGATGAATGGCGGTACCCGCGTCCTGGGCTGCCGTGTAGCGCAGAATAGTCGTCTCGCCCGTCTCTTCGTCGACCTTGACATCAGCCAGATGACAGGCAAAAGACGGACCAGCACCAGGGGCATTGAGCGAACCCGTGCTGGTCAGCGGACCACCGGTGCTCTTGGCCTGAGCCGTGATTGCCGCCAGTGGAAGCGGTTCTTGGCCTTCGCTGACCGCCTGGCCATCAACCCATCGCACGTCGCCTTGTTCGACGCTCATGATTTTCGCGGCGCGGGCACACAATTCAGTTTTCAAGGCGCGACAGGCTTCGACAACCGCCATGCCGGTGGCGAACGTGGCCCGACTGCCTTCGGTGACGTCGGTGAAACCAACCGACTCCGTGTCGGCAACGACCGGCGTAATCTTGTAAACGTCGATGCCGAGTTCCTCCGCGGCCATGAGCGCCATAGAGGCCCGACTGCCCCCAATATCGGGACTGCCGGTTATAACGGTGGCCGTTCCATCTTCGTTCAGATTGACAGTAGCGCTCGACTCCTCGCCGATGTTGAACCAGAACCCACTACCGAAACCACGACCCACGCCGGGAGGTACCGGCGAGGTGTAGTGATCGGAGTTCTCGATGGCGGTGAGTGTCTCGACAAAGCCGATCTTGGGATGGGGCATGCCCATCGCGGTGAGATCACCTTCGACTACCGCGTTCTGGAGTCGCAGATCGATCGGATCCCTACCGAGAAGGTTGGCGATCTCGTCGATGATCGACTCGACCGCAAACGCGGCCTGGGGGGCAGAGGGGGCGCGGTAGGCGGCCGACTTCGACGTGTTGGTCAAAACGGCGTAGGCCTCGAACTTCAGGTTCGGGAACTTGTATGACGCAATCGACAGCGCCCCGAGGAGCGCCGCAATCGACTTGAAGCCGCCGGTGGCATAGGCCAGCCAACCATCGATGGCCACAAGTTCGCCGCTCTTGGAGGCCCCGATTTTCATCTTGATCTTGCTCGCCGGGGCCGGACCCGTGGCTCGAAGTACCTCTTCGCGGCTCATGGTGATCTTCACCGCCCGACCGGCCATCTCCGAGAGGCGAGCAGCAATCGGTTCGAGATAGATCGTTGTCTTGCCCCCGAATCCACCGCCAATCTCCGCGGGCGTGACCTTCACCCGAGCGTTTTCCCAACCAAGCACCGCCGCGGTGCTCGAACGCACCCGGAAGTGCCCCTGCGACGAACACCAAATACTGGTCTTACCGTCGGCGCTGGTATCTGCGACGCAGGCATGAGGCTCGATGTATCCTTGGTGGACATCAATCGTGCGGAACTCTCGCTCGACCACGATGTCGGCGCTAGCCATGGCCGCATCGACATCGCCTCGATCGAGTTTGTTCACGCCGCCGATGTTGGACGGTTCCGTGTTCTCTAAGAAGAGGGTGAAGTTGGTGGGGTTCACCAACGGCGCATCGTCGGCCAGTGCCTCGTCGATAGTCATCAACGCCGGTAGCAGTTCGTACTCAACCACAATGGCCGCCGCCGCGGCCTGCGCTTGGGCCTTCGTGATCGCCGCAACCGCCGCAATCACGTGACCGTTGTAGAACACCTCGCCGCGTGCGATGCAGTTGAGAGCCACATCGTGTTCGGGATGCTCAACGGGGAGCGCAGGGAAGTCGTCTCCGGTGACGATGGCCTTCACGCCGGGCATCGCGGCCGCCGCCGTGGTGTCGATCGACAGGATCTTGGCGTGGGCGTGCGGCGAGCGCACCATGGCACCCGTAAGTTGACCAGGCACCGCCAAATCGGCGGCAAAGCGGGCCTTGCCGGTGACCTTGTCGTAGCCGTCGTGACGGATGGGACGGGTGCCGACATACTTATAGCCGGTGGGATTCTCGGTTACGGTCACTGGGATGCTCCCCTCAATTGAACTGCTGCGACCTGCACGGAACGAATGATCTTGTCATAGCCGGTACATCGGCAGAGATTGCCCGCCAAGGCGTAGCGGATCTCTGTTTCGGTCGGGTCGGGGTTCTCGTCGAGCAGCAACTTGGCCGCCACGAGAAAGCCGGGAGTACATACCCCGCACTGCAGCGCGGCGCCCTCGAGGAAGGCTTGCTGAAGAGGATGGAGTTGATCGCCTTCGGCGAGGCCTTCTACAGTGAGAATGTCACAGCCTTCCGCCTCCGGAGCCAGCATCAGGCAACTGCAGTTGAGCTTGCCGTCAACCAAAATTGAGCAAGTACCGCAGTCGCCGGTGCCGCAGCCTTCCTTCGCTCCGGTCAGACCGAGTTCGTCGCGCAACGCGTCCAGCAATGAGGTCGCGTCGGCGGCCAAGAAGTCAACGTCATCACCGTTCACAGTGCATGTCACATGGGTTCGGACCATCAGGCAATTCCTCCTGCTCGTTCGGCCGCTATCAAGGCTGCTCGTTTGGCCAAAACGCCCGCGACCTGCCTGCGGTAGGCGATCGTGCCGCGCTTGTCGTCAATCGGATTACACGCAGCGGAGCAGGCCGCAGCCACCGCCGCGAGGGCATCGTCGTCGAGCGTCGAACCCACGAGGGCCGCCTCAGCCTCGGGCACTTCCACAACTGTCGGGGCCACCGCGCCCAGCGCGACCGATGCCGCGACAACCGTGTCGCCGTTCATGGTGAGGCGAACCGCAACCCCCACGACCGCAATATCCATCTCGGTTCGGGGGATGAGGCGCAGGTAGGCGTCGCTGGTGTGCGCCGGAGGGTCGGCGACGGTGAACTCAACCACGAACTCGCCGGGGGTGAGAGAAGTTTGGCCTGGTCCGGTGATCACCTCTCGTGCCGAAATCGTACGACTATCGCCCGCCCGAGCGATAACCACCTGGGCATTGTTGACCACCAGCGCGGGAACGGAATCGGCCGCAGGGGAGGCGTTGCACAAGTTGCCGCCCCAACTCGACCGATTCTGAATTTGGTCGGATCCAATAAGTCCGCTCGCTTCGGACAGACCAGGAAACATGGCCGTGAAGTCTTGGTTTTGGGTCAACCCTGAGGTTGGAGTGGCCGCTCCCACCGTCCAGATCCCGTCGGCGTGGGCCACCGACACGAGTCGCTTGATCCGCTTAAGGTCAACCATCATCGCTGGTTCGGGACGGCCACTACGGATCTGGGGGATGAGATCAGTGGCGCCAGCAAAGACCAGCGACCCCGGATTGTCGGCGAGAAGGGTTTGGGCCTCAGCCACCGAAGTCGGTGCGGCGTATCTCATCAGGGGTCCTTCGCTGGTCGTGGCCGGGGGGGGAATAAGACTGCGCCCTAGCATGCCACACTCGCCGGGCGCGGGCAAGGCGGTGCCCTCGGAGCTACTGATCGGTGCGGCTCACGCCCTAGGCACCCGAGGTTCGCGGGGTAACCCGAGCACTCGCTCGCCCAAGATGTTGCGCATGATGTCGGAGGTGCCGCCCATGATTGTGTAGGCGGGCGCGTAGGCAATGGCTTGAGCGAGCGAAGCATCGGCGAGGGCAGCTAGGCCCAACGTCGCGGCGGCGAAGTTGGCCACTTCGATTTCGTGTTCAGTGCAGAAGCATTTGGTCGCGGCCGAAAATCCGACCGGGGCCTGCTTCAACGCCTCGCGGTACACTAGGATGCGACCGATGCGGTAGTTCGTCTCGAGTCGGGCGATCTGCTGGCGGACCAGCGGGTTGGACCGATCCGCGGCCCGCACGGCTTGGTCGAACAGGGATCGGTTCGAGACCAGACGGTCGATCCCGCCCCGCTCGTGTTCTAGCTGTGCCATCGTTTGTTTGAAGGCGTTGCCTTCGATGCCCACCAGGTTCTCCACGGGCACCCGCACATCGCTGAAAAACACCTCGCAGAAGTGCTGGTTGGTTGTCATGTCCTTGATCGGGCGAACTTCGATTCCCCGAAGATCCATGGGCACGATGATTTCCGAGACCCCTTGATGGGGCGGACCGTCGCTTGAGGTTCGACAGATCAAATAGATGTAGTCGGCTATGGCGGCAAAGCTGGTCCAGATCTTCTGTCCGTTGATGACGAAAACGTTGCCGTCACGTCTCGCCGCGGTCTTGAGGCCCGCCAGGTCCGAACCCGCGTCGGGTTCCGACATGCCGATACACCACGTAGCGTCGCCCGAAAGCATCCCCGGCAAGAACTCCGCTTGTTGATCGGCGGTGCCGTGAGCGATGAGCGACGGACCCATCTGACGGTCGGCAAACCAACTCGCGGCAATCGGCGCGCCAACCGAGATCATCTCCTCCCCCATGATGACGCGGGCTAGGTTAGATTGGCCGCCGCCACCGTGTTCGACCGGCCAAGTCATTCCGATCCAACCTTCTTGGGCCAGTCGTTTACTGAACTCCTTCGAGAAGCCGTTGATCCAGGAATCGGCATGTGCCCCATACTGCGCCACCCCTTGCGCGGCCACGGTACGGGCGCGGGTCCGGAGCTCTTCAAGTTCAGGGGATAGGGTGAAATCGAGCATCAATCCTCCGTAGTCGGCAGCGTAACGCAGTGTTCTGCGGGGAAGTCTCCGGCCGCGGCTCGCATAGTGGCCAGCGCCTTCACGACGCCCGCCCGCTGGCCCACTCCATACCCCCGACTCCAAACTCGATCGCCCCTAACAGGTGCGCTCCCTCGTTAGCGTAGTGGCGACCAGTGGCGGTAATCTCGGCCAGAGTCGCTCGGCCGTCAAACGGATGAGGGACACGAACCACAAGTCCGTCCGATTGCAACCGATCGACCGTATTAGTCACACTGGCCGGATGAACCTGGAGGCGAACACCGATCTTACCCATCGGGAGGTGACCCTCTTGGGTGAAAGACAACAGAGCTAGGACTTCGAACCGGCTGAGGTTCAGACCCAACGGGGCGAGCGCTTCGTCAATGTGGGCGACGAGGATTTGCTGAGCCCGGGTGATCGAGGTGGCGACCGCCATGGCCTCGACGGCGGGCCAGTGCGCGGCGCGCCAATTCGAAGTCGCTTCGTCAATCGGATCGAAGTCGAGTGTCATGTACGGTACTCTAGAAGAGATACTTTGATGTCAAACTAATATGGAGCCATGGTGACTGCCGAACCTCAGAACCCGCCTGCCCAAACCGTGCCTGCCCAAACCGTGCCCAAACCGTGCCTGCCCAAACCGTGCCTGCCCAAACCGTGCCTGCTCAAACAATGTCCGGCATACCGGTCGAGGCGGTCTATGGGGACGCTCCGTGGCCCGGTGAGTATCCGTTCACCCGCGGCCTTCACCCCACCGGTTACCGGTCCCGGCTTTGGACCATGCGAATGTTTGCTGGCTTCGGAACCGCGGAGGACACCAACACCCGGTTCAAAGAACTGCTCCGCCACGGCAGCACCGGGCTTTCGACGGCGTTCGACATGCCGACGCTCATGGGCCGCGACTCCGACAGTATGTGGGCCCTCGGCGAGGTCGGGCGGGCAGGCGTGGCCGTCGACACCCTGGCCGACATGGAAGACCTCTTCGCCGACATTGATCTCGCCCGTGTCTCCACCTCGATGACTATCAACGGTCCTGCCGCAACCCTTCTCGCCATGTACGTGACCGTCGCCGAGAAGACAGGTGTCGCTCGGCGCCACCTAGCTGGCACGATCCAAAACGACATTCTGAAGGAGTACCAGGCGCAAAAGGAGTACATCTACCCGCCCCGCCCGTCGATGCGGATAGTCACCGACATGGTGAAGTTCACCACCGCCGAGTTGCCAAGATGGCACCCCATCTCGATCTCCGGCTATCACATTCGCGAGGCCGGTTCCACCGCCGCTCACGAACTCGCTTTTACGCTGGCCAACGGCTTCGCCTACGTCGAAGCGGCCCTCGCCGAAGGCCAAGACATTAACGAATTCGGCCGACGGCTCAGCTTCTTTTTCAACTCCCACAGCGACTTCTTTGAAGAGATCGGCAAGTTCCGGGCCGCCCGCCGTATCTGGGCCCGCTGGATGAAGGAACGCTACGGTGCCACCGACGAACGGGCCATGATGTGTCGCTTCCATACCCAGACCGCCGGAGTGTCGCTCACCGCCCAGCAGCCAGAGAACAATATTGCTCGGGTGGCGCTTCAGGCCTTAGCTGCGGCGCTCGGCGGGACTCAGAGTCTGCACACCGACAGCTTCGACGAAGCCCTCGCCCTGCCCAGCGAGAAAGCGGCCCGGATTGCGTTACGAACCCAACAAATCGTGGCTCACGAAACCGGCGCGGCGAACGTCGTCGACCCTCTCGGCGGCGCGCCCTACGTCGAATGGATGACCGATGAGATGGAACGCCAAGCCGAAGAGGTCTTTGCCCACCTCGACGAACTCGGCGACGGATCGATTCTCGAAGGCTGCTACGCGGGGATCGAAAACGGCTACTTCGTTGGTGAAATCGCCGACGCCGCTTATCGTTTCGCCCGCGAGGTCAACGCCGATCGGCGCATCGTGGTGGGTGTGAACGACTTCACCGAAGGTAACAACGACGACGAGACCAACCTGTTGCGGGTCGACCCTTCGACCGAGGAGTACCAACGCAAGCGCCTAGCGGCAGCCAAACAAGATCGCGACACCGACGCCGTGCATCGCACGCTCCGCCAGGTCACCGCCGATGCCCGGGATCCCACCGTGAACCTAATGCCGTCGATCATCGACGCCACTCGGGCCTACGCCACAGAGGAAGAGATCGCCTGGGCCATGGAAATCGTTTTCGGCAGGTACGTAGAACAGGCAATCGTGTGATGGCGAAGGATCAGCAGATTCGCATCGTTTTAGCCAAGCTAGGACTCGACGGCCACGACCGCGGGATCAAGGTTGTGGCCCGCATCTTGCGCGACGCGGGGATGGAGGTCATCTATCTCGGCCTCCGCCAAACCGCGCTCTCCATCGTGGCCGCGGCCAAACAAGAAGACGCCGACGCCATCGGACTTTCGATGCATAACGCGGGCCACCTTACGCTCGCTCCAGCCATGCTCACGGCTCTCGATCAAGCCGACCTCGACATCCCGCTGATCGTTGGCGGCATCGTCCCCGAGGTCGACATGCCCGCGTTGGAGGCCGCCGGTGTGGCCGCCATCCTCGGCCCAGGTGCGCCCGCCGCCGAGGTGGTTGCCGCGGTGCGCGCCGCGGTGAATACGTGAGCATTCGGGGACTGTCCCCCGCCGAACTTGTCGAAGCGGGCCTTGCCCACAACCACCGCGCCATCGGTCGCCTCCTCACGCTGGTCGAACGTGGCGGCCCGTTCGCCGACGAGATCGCCGCGGCCACTCAGCCACGAACCACCGGATCACACATCGTGGGCATCACCGGCGCGCCGGGGGCGGGGAAATCCACACTCACCGGTCAGTTGATCCGCTTGCTTAGTGAACTACGTTGTCGGCCCGCCGTTATCGCCGTCGATCCGTCCTCGCCGCTCACCGGGGGAGCGATCCTGGGCGATCGTGTCCGCATGGACGATCTAGCGGGCGAGGATGCGTTCATTCGGTCTGTTGCGACCCGCGGCTACTCAGGGGGCTTGGCACTGTCCGTGCCGGGATGCGTCCGGGTCTTCGACGCGATGGGGTTCGACCCCGTCATCGTTGAAACCGTCGGCGTGGGTCAGGTCGAAGTCGACGTGGCCGGAGCCGCCGATACCACCGTAGTGGTAGTGAACCCGGGGTGGGGCGACGCCGTGCAGGCCAACAAAGCCGGACTGCTGGAAGTAGCCGATGTGTTCGTGATCAACAAAGCCGATCGTCCGGGGGCATCGGACGCTCGTCGCGACCTCGAGTTGATGCTCGACCTGAGCCACCTGAGCGGACACCTTGACCCAACCGGCTACCGCCCACCGATCCTGATGACGACCGCCACCGACGGCGACGGTGTCGCAGCAATGTGGGCCGCCATTAGCGCCCATCGCCAGCATCTCGAAGCCACCGAACAGCGAGAAACCCGGCGGGACCAACGGTTACGTTACGAAATCGCCACCCGTGTCGAAACCGCCCTTCGAGAGACGATCACCGCCGCCGTCGCGGCGCACCCCCTTTCCACCACGGCCTCACCCGCCGCCCATGCCCGAGCCATACTCGACAACCTTGGCCCTCGTTGAGCTAACGGCGGGTTGAGCTAACGGGGGTTGAGCTAACGGCGGATCAGCGCCGACTCGGAGCGTCAACGGGCTGGACGTACTGCCAACCAAAGCGCCCCTTGATGCACAAGTGACCGTTGGTAACCGAGTGATCGGCGGGCGATGTGACCTTTACGATTTTGTCGTCCTGGGTGTGCAATTCGAGGTTGCAACCCACCCCGCAATACGAACAAACCGTGCGGGTTACGTCCTGTTCAGCGGGCCGCCAATCGTTGGCCTGGCGCATGTCGAACTCGGTCTTGAACTGGATCGCGCCGGTGGGGCACACGGCAATGCAGTTACCGCAATACACACACGCCGAATCGGGCAGGGTCACGTCGAACTCGGTGGAGATTCGGGCATCGAACCCGCGGCCGCTCACCGCAATGGCGTAAGTGTGCTGAGCGTCGTCGCCGCACGCTTCAACACATTTGTAACAGAGCACGCAGCGGTCGTAATCGCGGATGTAGAGATTGTCTTGAATCTTGGGCGCCTCACCCATTCCAACGGCGGGAAGTTCGTACTGGTCGTAACGATCCGGTTCAGAGCCGTAGAACTTCATCCACTGGTGGAGTTCCTCGGCTTGGTCAAGGTTGACGCCTGAACCCAAGAACTCGAGCACCATCTTGCGGCTGTGACGGACTCGGTCGGAATCGGTTTCCACGACCATGCCTTCTTCGGCGGCACGAGCACACGACGGTACTAGAGCGCGACTGCCCTCGACTTCGACCACACACACCCGACAGACACTGACTGGGGTGAGGTTCTCAGCCCAGCAGAGAGTGGGCGTGTCGATGCCCGCGGCCTCACAGGCTTTGTGAATCGATGTCCCCTCCGGCACTTCGAGGGTTTCACCGTCGATGGTCAACGAGACTTTGGTTTCGATCATGGTCATGAGTCAGTACCGGGGATCAAGCCCAAATCAAGGGCGGAGTTGATGGCCGACGCGGCCGTGTGCCCGAGGCCACAGATCGAGGCATCGACCATGACCGCCGAGATGTCGTCGACTAGGGCGCGCCGCTCGGCGGTAAGCAAACCAGTGCGTTGGATTTGCACCATGGTCTCGTTTTGGCGGACGGTGCCGATCCGACACGGAACACATTGGCCACACGATTCGTCGCGAAAAAACTTCGAGATACGTACTAAGACATCGACCATGTCTACTTCGGTAGTAAAGGGCATTACGACGCCGGAGCCCAGCGTGGTGCCTCGTTCGCGGGTGTCTTCGAGGGTGAGGGGCATATCGAGGGCCGAGGCGTCGACAAACGAACCGGCCGCGCCACCCATCAAGATGGCGGCCAACTCGCCGTTTCCGGTGAGGCCCCCGGCTAGTTCGATGACCGCCCCGAGCGTGACGCCGAACTCGACTTCGTACACGCCCGGTCGGGCGACCCGGCCGCTGAGACACAGGAGCTTGGTTCCCGGTGAACGCTCCGTGCCGCGACTGCGGTACGCCTCCGCGCCGATCAACATGATGTCGAGAACGTTGAGGATCGTCTCAGGATTATTGATCGCCGTCGGCTGCTGGAAGAGGCCGTGGGTGGTCGGGAACGGCGGCTTGCTGCGCGGTTCGCCGCGGAATCCTTCGAGCGACGCAAACAGGGCGGTCTCTTCGCCACAGATGTACGCACCGGCGCCGCGCCGCACCTCGACGTTAAACGTATGGCCAGAATTGGCGGCATCGTCGCCGAGAAGCCCCGCCTCAACGCATTGGGCGATGGCGTTTTCGAGCCGAGCGGTAGCGAGGGGATACTCGCCGCGGATGTAGATCCAGCCGTTCTCTGCTCCCGTTGCGAAGCCCGCCACGGTGAGCGCCTCGATCACCGCGAAGGGATCGTGCTCCATGACCACTCGGTCCTTGAAGGTGCCCGGTTCGGACTCGTCGCAGTTAGCAACCACGTGCTTCGGGCGACCCTTCTCGGCGGCCACCGCCCGCCACTTGATCCCGGTGGGAAAGGCCGCGCCGCCTCGCCCTGATAAGCCCGAATCAGCCACAGCGGTGCAAACAGCAACGGCGCCCATGGCGACGGCGGCAGCCATCGCGTCGTAGCCGCCGTGTTCGCGGTAGGAGTCGAGCGAAGTAGGGTCGACGACCCCGATTCGCTTCAGTAGCCGGAGCGTGGGGTCGCCGAGTTGATGAAATTCGAGCGGATCAAGATCGGCGGGGACGTGGTCGGGACCACCGACTCCCTGGATGAACACCGCTGGGGCTTTCTCGCACTGACCCAGGCACGGCGATTCGTGGACGAAGGCACCGGCGGCCTTTAGTTCGGCAATCTTCGCCGCGCTCGCCGCAATTTGGCAGGCCGCATCAACGCACACGTGGGTGACATCGCCCGCGTGCTCGGGTTCAGCGAGACTAAAGAGGTCATAGAAGGTTGCTACGCCGTAAGCCTCGGCGGGCGGGACCTGCAACATCTCGCACACGTAGTTGAGGCCACCGGGGCTGATCCAACCCTTCGCGTTTTGCAAGGCGTGCAGGGCGGGGAGCAACAGGTGACGGTGGTCGCGGCGTTTTGCGGTGCCCGCTCGGACCAGTCGCTCGGTCTCGCGCACCACCACAAAACGCCCGCCCAGCGCGGCGTCCACGGCCGCCCTTTCTACCGTGTCGGCGGTGTCGTCGGAAATGTAGAGGTCAGCCATGGGCGGCTAGCGAAAGCTTGTCTATACGGATCGCCGCTGCCTTGAACTCCGCCGTTCCGGAATCGGGGTCCCATTCGTCGTTGGTGATCGTGTTTATATCGACCAGATCGGGAAAGTGAAAGGTGGTGAACGCCAGGCCAACGGGAATATCGGGCTGAACCCGGACCTCCATCTCGACCGAACCACGAGGCGACGAAACCAGTACCCGTTCACCGTCGGTGATGTCACGGTCGCGGGCGTCAGTCGGGTTGATTTCTAGGGCATCTCCGTAGCGGATCGGATTATCGTAGCCACCGGACTGCACACCCGTGTTGTAGGAGTCTAAGGCCCGCCCGGTGGTGAGACGAAGCGGGAATTGCTCGCTAAGTTGTTCCTTGGGCCCCTCGTGGACGCAAACGCTGAACGGCGAAGGGTTGCGTCCGCCGAGATCATCCTCCCACAGCCAGTCGTGCAAGAAAGGACTGCCGGGGTGATCGAGGGTCGGACACGGCCACTGCAGTCCGCCGTGCTCGGCAAGGCGGTCCCATGTCATCCCGTAGTGCAGGGGCGACAAACGGCGAAGTTCGTTCCACAAGTCCTCGGCCGACGGCTTGCCCCAATCGAGTCCCATCCTGCGAGCTAGATCGCCAATGATGTCAATGTCGTGGCGGGCTTCACCGGGCGGCGAGACCGCCGCTCGGACCCGCTGGACGCGTCGTTCCGACGAGGTGACAGTGCCGTCGGATTCGGCCCATCCCACCGCGGCGGGCAAGACCACGTCGGCTAACTCCGCTGTGCGGGTCATAAAGATGTCCTGCACGACCAAGATGTCGAGACCGGCCAACGCCCGCCGGGCGTGATCGACATCGGCTTCAGAATCGGCGGGATTTTCACCGATGATGAACGCGGCTTTGATTGACCCTGCGGCCATTGCTTCTAACATCAAGGTGAGGTGAAGACCGGGCTTGGGGTTGAGTTTCATGCCGTAAACGGCTTCGAACTTGCCGTGGGCTACGGGATCACCGATGTCTTGAAAACCCGGAAACCGGTTGGGCAGCGAACCCATATCGCCACCCCCTTGCACGTTATTTTGGCCGCGCAACGGAACGAGTCCCGATCCCCAACGACCGACGTGGCCGGTGAGCAGGGCGAGGTTGCACAACGACTTAACGTTGTCGACTCCGTTGTGGTGCTCGGTGATGCCGAGCGTCCACAGGATCTGAGCCGTTTCGGCCGTGGCGTAGGCGTGAGCCAGTTCGCGGATGGCCGCCGCGGGTACGCCAGTAATCGCCTCCGTTACCTCCAGCGTACACGGTTCGACGTTATCACGGTACGCCTCGAATCCTTGCGTAGAGTGGGCTATGAAAGCCATATTGTGCAGGTCGGCGGCGATAATTTCGCGACCAATACCATTGGCTAGAGCGACATCGGTGCCGACGTTAAGTCCCAGCCACACGTCAGCAAACTTGGCCGAGGACGTGCGGCGGGGATCGACGGCGTACATCGTGGCGCCGTTATCGAGGCCCTTCAACAGGTGATGGAAATAGATGGGGTGAGCCTCACGGGCGTTAGATCCCCACAGCAAGATGACATCGGTCTCCTCGACCTCTTGGTAACAGGCCGTTCCGCCTCCCACTCCAAACACTGCCGTCAGACCGACGACCGAAGGAGCGTGTCAAGTTCGATTACACGAGTCGATGTTGTTGGTCCCCAACGCCATGCGGGCAAACTTCTGCGCCGCGTAGTTCATCTCGTTGGTCGACTTAGAACAACTAAAGACGGCAAAGGCATCGGGGCCGTACTCGTCGCGGACTTGGCTAAAACCAGCCACCGCTCGGTCGAGCGCTTCGTCCCACGAAGCGGGCCTAAGTTCGCCATTCTCGCGAACCATCGGCGTAGTCAACCGCGGCAGTGGCTCCGAGAACCGCTTCCGCTTCTTTTTCATGGCGTTCCCCACAAGGGGACAGCCTACTACACCGTGAGTAAAGTTTCTCCCGTCAGAGGGTAGGTTCCCTCGCCAATGTCTGGACTTCCAGTCCACAAGTCGCATATCGGCAGGGTGTGGCAGCGGTGGTGGATACAACCGTCACACCCTGCCGATATGTTTAATTAGGTCATTGAAAGGGTGTGCCAAAGTATGCAGCATGTCGGAGAGCCGGGTTCACCGTGGGAAGAAATCGTCGGTTCCGCCGTCAAACAGGCCGAGCATGCGATCACGTCAGGATGGCATCTAGCTGACGTCAGATACGACTCGTGGGCGAGGTGGGCTGTCATCTTCGTCTGCCGGGAACTCAGCCCGGAGGCTTTGAAGCGGCACCTCGGGCGAGGCGTTCACAACCCCAGCCACTATCTACCGGCCTTCGACCGGTTCGAAGAGGAAGTCGAAGTGCGGCTCGCCGCCAGACTTCTCGCCCGAGTCAAAGACGGCGTGCAAGAATAAGGTTGCGCCCCGAGTTGCAAGACACCGTGGAGGGTGTGAAGTAGCAGCGTCAACGTGGGACGGTACGGTTGCTGGTCATGCGATGGTCACGCCTTCACACTCCCACGCTTCGCGATGCGCCCGCCGACGCCGAAGCGACCAGCCACAAGTTGCTCGTGCGGGGCGGTTTCATCCGCCAACTACACGCCGGGCATTACTCCTTGCTGCCGCTGGGGCAACGGGTCGCCCGCAAGGTCGAGAACATCATCCGCGAAGAGATGGACCATATCGGCGGCCAGGAGTTCCTCCTTCCGGCCATGCATCCGGCGTCGCTATGGCAGAAGTCAGGGCGGTGGGAGATCATGGGCGAGGAAATGTTTCGACTCGTCGACCGCAAGGGAGCCGACCTTGCGCTCGGCATGACCCACGAAGAAGTGTTCGCCACGCTGGCGGTCGAGATCACGTCCTATAAGACCCTCCCGCAGATTTGGTACCAAATCCAGACCAAGTTCCGCGATGAGCCTCGACCCAAGAGTGGCCTGCTGCGCGTGCGCGAGTTCGCCATGAAGGACTCATACTCGTTCGACATCGACGAGGCCGGGCTCGACGCCGCCTTCGACCTCCACCACCACGCCTACCAGCGGATCTTCGAACGTTTAGGACTCCCCGCCATCCCCGTTGAGGCATCGTCGGGTGCCATGGGCGGATCCGGGTCAACGGAGTTCATGGTCCCATCCACCGCGGGCGAGGACGACATCGTGATCTGCCCTGCGGGCCACTATGCCGCCAACGTGGAACGGGCCTCCTCGGCCTTGCCCGCGGTCGCCGACCGGGACCTCGTGGAACTCACTCGATTCGCCACCCCGGGTGTGCGAACCATCGCTGCGCTGGAACAAATCGAAGGCGGCGCCCCTGCCGAACACCAGATCAAGACCATGGTGATGGTGCTCGACGGCAACCTCGTCTTGGCCTTGATCCGTGGCGACCATCAACTCAACCTGCAGAAGCTACAGGACGCGACCGGCGCGATCGACATCCGTCCAGCCACCCCCGATGAAGCTCTCGAACAGCTCGGCGCTCACCCCGGTTCGCTGGGCGCGGTCGGAGTCGAAGGTCTCCGCATCGTGGCCGATCATACGCTCGCCGGACGGGCCGGTCTCACCACCGGTGCCAACGACGACGACTGGCATTTCAGCGGCGTTAACCTCGCTCGCGATGTCGCTGTCGATCAGTGGGCCGACCTGCGTGAGGTCAGCGCCGGCGAAGCGTGTGTGGCGTGCGGTGAACCCCTCGACATTGTGCGCTGCATCGAAGCGGGCCACATATTCAAACTCGGAACGTTGTACTCCGAAGCCATGGGGGCCAGAGTCATGGACCCCGACGGCAACCAACGACCGCTCGTGATGGGCAGCTACGGAATCGGGGTCGAGCGAGCGGTCGCCACCATCGCCGAGACCCATTTCGACGACCACGGTCTGATCTGGCCGGTGAACGTGGCCCCGTTCGAGGCCGTGATCACCCTCGTCAGTGGCAAAGACGACCTCTCAGTGGCGACAGCCGATCAACTCTACTCCGACCTTAGGGCCCGCGGGATCGATGTTTTGCTCGACGACCGTGACGCCCGCCCGGGGGTGAAGTTCGCCGACGCCGAGCTCATCGGCATCCCATACCGTGTTACCGTTGGCCCCCGAGCCCTTGCCGAGGGCGAAGTAGAGTTCGTCGAACGGGCGACCGGAGACCGCTCCCGCGTCGCCCTCGACCGCATCGTCGATCAGCTAACGCACTTGATATCGCCCTAAGCATATTTCCGTTCCGCGCTATCTCTGTTCCGCATGGTGGAACGATTCCTTATGGTGGCTATGCTCTGGGCATGCCGGTTCAATCAATTGAACGCGCCTTCGCCATTCTCCGTGCCCTGTCCACCGGGCCGTTCGGGGTAACCGAAATCGCCGAACAGGTGGACCTGCCCAAGTCAACCGTCGCCCGCCTCCTTGGCACTCTCGAAAGCGAAGGAGCGGTCGCACAAACCGAAAACGGAGGCGAGTACAGCCTGGGGGAAGGATTAGTCGACATCGCGGGAGCCGCTCAACCAGGCCGCAATCTCGTGGCGACCGTTCGACCATATCTGTTGGCCCTCAGCGACAATATCGGTGAGGCGGCAGGCTTGTCCCTGGCCGTCGATGATGACGTCTACTACCTCGACCACGCGGTGCCCCATAACGACGTTCAGGTGCGCGACTGGACCGGTGAATCGCTCCCCATGCATAGCGTTCCGTCCGGGGTGGCCATGATGGCACACTGGTCGACCAGCAGACTCGAGAGCTACCTCTGTCAACCACTGGCACGCGTCACAGCGTTCACGGTGATCGAACCAACCGAGATCCGCGATCGTCTCATCACGGTTCGCAGTCTGGGCTACGCTTGGGGCTACGAAGAAGGCGTCGACGGCATAAACTCCGTCGCCGCTCCAATACTGGAAGCCGACGGGTCCATCGCCGCGGCCCTTCACGTTCACGGACCCGCCTACCGGTTCCCGGACCCGGAACGCTTTCACGACCTCGGGTTGCAGCTAGTCGACGCCGCCACCAGCATCTCAGAACAGATCAGCGGCGACGTTTAATTTCTTCGATTATGGCGGGGACGACCACGTGAAGGTCACCGATTACAGCCCAATCCGCCTTGCTCACCATGTTGGCTTCGCGGTCGGTGTTGATGGCCAGAATGTGCTTCGACGCCATAGCGCCGACCCAATGCTGGATGGCGCCCGAAATGCCTGACGCGATATAAATCTCAGGGGCAATCCGGGTACCGGTTTGTCCGACTTGGTCCGAATGGGGTCGCCAACCAAGGTTGGTAACCGCACGCGAACAACCCACCCGACCACCGAGCAACTCCGCCAATTCTTCCAGTTGGCCAAAGCCCGCTTCTGATCCCACCCCACGACCGCCACCACACACCACCGGCGCGGTCGGCAAGGTCACGCCTGCAACTTGCACCACTCGGTCTTTGACCATGGTGATGGTGATATCGATGCCGTCGTCAAGGTCGGCGTCGAACGCTTCGGCCTCGGCCGCTTGGTCGTCGCCTAGTTCGGCGGCCACTGCGTGCAGGCCGCAGGTCAAGAGGGGGATGTCTGCTTCGAGCAAGATGTCTTCGAGCAGCGAACCACCCCACTGAACCCGGGTGATCGACCAGTCGTCGCCGGGCGTGATATCCGTACAGTTCGCCACGAAGGGTGCATCGAGGCGCGCTGCTGCCTGGGCCATGAACTCGTTGCCGCGGTCCGAACCACAGGCCAGCACAGCGTCGGGGCCGAGTTCTGTCACCATCTGGGCGATGACCGCCCCGTAGGCATCGGGTCCGTAGTCCGAGAGCAGATCGTCGGTCGCGGTGTACACCAGCGCCGCACCGTACCGACCCGCATCGTCGACCATTTCGGTGTCGTTAGAACCTATGAGCGCGGCGTGTAAATCTTCGCCCATTTTCTCCGCCAGAGTGCGGCCAAAGGTCAGCGCCTCGCGTGCGGCGGCCGACAACTGGTCGTTTTCGTGTTCGAGAATAACCAGCAACATTAGAGGACCCCCAGTTCGTCCAGAATGTCAACTACACCCGCCGCGGCCTCGGCGCCCTCGCCCAAGATGATGGTCTGCGACACGGTTTCCTGAGGCCGGCGCAACGTCAATCGGTGCTGGCCACCAGCCACGGCGGTACCGGTGACGCTCTGGATTTCGAGTTTCTTGGACGCCAAGCGGCCCTTCATAGTCGGATAACGAGGCAGGTTGAGCCCTTCTTTGACTCCCAGAACACAAGGTCGGGGCAGTTGGTAAACCTCAAAGCCTCCAGCAATTTCGCGCCGAGCCGTAACCGTGCCTTCGCCGGTGCCGTCACCGGAAACATCGATGCCTTTGATGCCGTTGACAATTGGGCGGCCAAGAGCGTAAGCCACGCGAATACCGACTTGAAAGCCCCCCGCGTCAGCGGACTCATTGCCGAACAATATGAGATCGAACGGCTCGTCGCCTTCGATCTCTTCGATGGCCGCGGTGATGGCCGCCGCGGTGCGCTGCGGATCCCAAGTATTGCTGTCCGCCTCGATGAGAACACCGTGGGCAGCACCAACCGATGCCGCGTAGCGCAATTGTTCGGCCGCCTCGCCGGGGCCGAGCGTCAAAACGGTTACTTCGCCCCCGTATTCTTCGACCAACTGCACCGCGCCCTCCACGCCGCACTCTTCGTGCGGGCTGGTGGTGAAGCCAAGGTGGGCCGCGTCAACGTCTTGACCATCGGCGGTGACATTGATTTTGGCTCCCGGCGCGGGCACCCGTTTTACACAAACCAGAATCTTCATGATGTCAGCTCTTCAGGCGAGTATCTTGAGGATCAAACGCCGCACCGGAGCCCACGACCTTGCAGGGGTATAGCTCGTTCATGTACATGACCTGAAGGTCGGTACCGGGGACGGCTAGCTCGTGGGGAAGGTAACCCATGAGCAGGACCTTGCCGAGCGAGGGAGCGTAGCCTGCCGAGGTCACCCGGCTGGCCCGGCCATGGCTGTCGACAATGCGGTCGCCGTTTAGGTCGAGGATCGGCTCGTTGCCCCCTTGCATGAAGCGTTGACGGCCCTCGCTATCGGTGTTGTCCTCAACGGTGAGGGTGACGCACTGCACTTCCGCGCCAGCCTCGCGGGCCGCGAGGTAGGCCGCCTTGCCGATGAAATCCGCCGCCTTCACCCGCGGACGTGCCAGTCCCGCTTCCACCGGGTTGTACTCGCTTTCGAGCTCAGCCCCAACGAGGCGGTAACCCTTCTCGAGGCGACCCGAAAGGCTATAGACGCCGCCCCCGGTGATGCGCAAGCCGTGACCCGCTCCCGCTTCGGTGATGGCGTCCCAAACCACAGTGGCTTGGTCCCACGGAACATAGATCTCCCAGCCGGTGTCGCCGACGTAGGAGATCCGGAAGAGCTTGCAGGCCACCCCGGCGATGGTGGCATCGAGATACGAGCCGTATGGCGAGCCGACCTGGGAGAGGTCATGGTCGGTGAGTTGGCCGAGCACAGCTGGCGCCTTGGGACCCCATAGACCAAGGGTGGAGATTTCCTTGCTGATGTTGTGAAAGGTGACCGAGCCGTCGTTTGGCATGTGTTTGCGGATCCAGAAGTCGTCGCGGCCACCGTCGAAGACGCCGGTCACGATACGAACGGTGTTCTCGCCTACCCGCATCATGGTGAGGTCGGAGTGGAAGCCTCCGTCCGGGGTCAACCACGGTGTATAAACGGAACGGCCGACCGGCACGTCGACCTTGTTGACAGCGAGGTAATCGGCAAAGGCCACTGCGCCCGGACCCTCAAGTTCATAGATCTGGAAGGCGCTGAGGTCGATCATGCCGCAGTTCTCGCGCAGGTTCAGGTGCTCGCCGACGGTGATGGGGTTCCACCAGCGGTTGTCCCATTCGACTTCCCGCTCGACGAGACCGTAGCGCTCGACGAGGTCGGCATTGGAGTTGTACCACTGCGGTCGCTCCCAAACTCGGGCCTGGAAGAACTCCGCACCGAGGGCGACTTGACGGCTGCGGTACGGCGACTCAACGAGCTGGCGTTGACCGCTCCACTGCTCGGCCGGGTGAACAATGCCGTAGATCTTGATGAAGGACTCGTCGGCGCGGGCCCAGATGTGTTCGTCGCTTTTTTCTTCCTCGTAGAAGCGAGCCACGTCGGCCCCATGGGAGTCAATGACGCGGGGGTTGCCGTAGGTCATCCACTCGGCGACGACCTGGCCCATACCGGGGCCTTCCTTGACCCAGACCGCCGCCGCGGACCACAGGTTCTCCACGTCAGGCAACTCGCCCAGGCAGGGCATCCCGTCGGGGGTAAGGGAAAGCAAGCCGTTGATGGCGTACTTAATCTCGGCCTCGCCCAGCATGTCCATTAGGTCAATGGCCGTCTCCATCTGATCGTCAAAGTCGTCCTGGGTAAACGGCATCTCGGTCGGGCTGAGGGCCGCTTCTTCGTTCGAGGGGATCTCGTCGGGATGATGCAAGATGGCGCGGTGGCCGTAAGACCCAACCTCCATCGATCCTGCCGACTGGCGCTCGTAACAGAACGTGTCCATGTCGCGGACGATGGGGTAGCCGATCTCGTTGTTGGTTTCGGCGAGAATGTCCATCGGGCCCACGTCAGCCATCTGGTGCACGGCGGGGACTAGTGGGATATAGGTGTTGGCCATGTAGGCGATGCGGTTCGACCATACCCCGCAGGCAATGACGACGTACTCGGCCTCGATCGTTCCCTTGTCTGTGACAACGCCGGTGACCTTGCGACGCCCGTTGGGGCGAGGCGTGTCGTCGGTGAGCACGTCAAGTACCTCGGTATTAGCGAAAACCTGCAGGCCCGCCGTCTCCACGGCTTCTTTGCGCATGGTCGTGCCAGTCTCGAGCGAGTCGACGACCGAAACGGTCGGGCAGTAGAAGCCCCCCAAGATGACATCTTCGTTGATGAACGGAACCAGTTCCTTTACTTCCGCGGGGGTGACGAGGCGTGCGTCGATGCCCCAAGCCTTCGCCGAAGTCATGCGGCGCTTAAGTTCGGTCATGCGCTCCTCGGTCCGCGCCACCTCGATACCACCACAGTCGACCGAGAGGCTGCATATCGCGGTATTGATCGGCCGACTGCTCGCCGAGAAGGGCCATCTCCTTGTTGTGGTCAACGGGGAAAATGAAGTTCGAGGCATGGCCGGTGGAACCACCCGGGTTCGGCAACGGGCCCTTCTCGATAAGGACCAGGTCCTTCCAACCCAGGCGGGCGAGATGGCCGACGACACAGTTGCCGACGATGCCTGCGCCGATGACGACGACTTTGGCGCTGGTGGGGAAATCGTTCACGTGAGCAATCCTTACTCTCTACGAATCTTACCGATTGATATATCAGCAGTGTATCATCTGCATGGTAGGCTATCGCAACCTGCTGAGCAACCCATCTAGGCAACCATCTTTTTTATGACCGATCTCTCCCTAAGTGAACAGGCCTACCAACGGCTCCGGAACATGATCGTGCGCCTCGACTTCGCGCCCGGCGACGTATTGAGCGAAGACGATCTGCAACAGCAACTCGGTATCGGCCGCACCCCAATTCGCGAGGCACTGCAACGCCTCGCCCGTGAGCACTTCGTCACGGTTATTCCACGGCGCGGCATGTTCGTTTCGGGCATCGATGTAGCCGAGTTGTCGATGCTGTTTGAAACTCGCACCGTCCTCGAGCCCTACGCCGCTCGCCTTGCCGCCACCCGCGGCACCGATGCCCACTGGGCCGCGATGGAGACCGCTCTCGAAGAGACAGCGGCGGCCAAGGGGATAAACACCGAACTCATGGCGATCGACCGAGTCAGCCACGAGATCATGTGGGCGGCGGCCAACAATCGATTCCTGCTAGACACCCTCGACATGCTCTACGCCCAGAGCGATCGACTGTGGCACCTTTACTTGGCCGACGTGGCCGACATGAACCATGCGGTCAACGAACACGCAGTGATTCTCGACGCCCTCCGTTCCGGCGACAGCGACCGCGCCGGAGAATTGGTCGAAGCTCACCTCCGAACCTTCGACGCCGAAATTCGCGCCGCGGTTACCGAACGGCTAGTTTCTCCGCTGGGCGGTTAAGGAATTGTTCCACCATACGGAACCCGCCCACATTGCGGAACCGGCTGGTAACCTTTGCTCTCAATTGGACCTATCGTGGGTCCGTACTTTTTATGGAGCAATCGATGTCATTCCCGTCAGACCTTGAGATCGCCAGCCAGGCCACTCTAAAGCCGCTCACCGAAGTCGCCACCGATGCGGGCATCCCGACCGAGTGCTTAGAGCCGTACGGTGTGGGCTCGGCCAAAGTCACCCTCGACGCAATCGAAAAGATGGCTGATCGCCCCCGGGCCAAGTACGTCGTTGTTTCAGCCATCACCCCGACCCCGCTCGGCGAAGGCAAAACCACTACTACCGTTGGCCTCGGCCAAGCGTTTCAACACATTGGTAGTTCCGCCACCATCGCCATTCGACAGCCGTCCATGGGACCAACCTTCGGCATCAAGGGTGGGGCGGCCGGTGGTGGTTATAGCCAGGTCGTACCGATGGAGTTGTTCAACCTCCATCTCACCGGCGACATGCACGCCGTGACCGCAGCTCACAATCTTTGCTCGGCCATGGTCGACGCGCACCTGTATCACGGCAACAAAGCGGGCTTCGACATCCACAACATCACGTGGCGGCGAGTCATCGACATCAACGATCGGGCCCTGCGCAACATCACCCTCGGCCTCGGCGGTCGCCTTGACGGCATCCCCCGCGAGTCGGGCTTCGACATCACCGCGGCTTCCGAAGTGATGGCCGCGCTGGCCCTAGCCAGCGACTTGTTCGATCTTAGGGCCCGCATGGGACGCATCGTGCTCGGCTACACCCCCGACGGTGAGCCAATTACCGCCGAACAAATCGGCGCGGCCGGTTCGATGACTGTGATCTTGCGCGAGGCAATCAAGCCCAACTTGATGCAAACGCTGGAGAACACTCCGGCTCTCGTCCACACCGGCCCGTTCGGCAATATCGCCACCGGCAACAGTTCCATTGTGGCCGACCGCATCGGCATCCACACCAGCGACTTTCTCCTCACCGAAGCCGGATTCGGCGCCGACATGGGAGCGGAACGCTTCTTCAACATCAAGTGCCGCTACTCCGGCCTGGCACCGGACGCCGCTGTACTGGTCGCCACGGTCCGCGGACTCAAGGCCCACTCCGGCAACCACAAGATCGTCCCCGGGAAGCCGTTGCCTCCCGCCATCTTGGCCGCCAATCCCGATGAGGTGCATCAGGGCGGCGACAACTTGCGTAAGCAGCTCGAGAACATGCAGATCCACGGTTGCACGCCGGTCGTCGCCATCAACGTGTTCCCCGGCGATCACGACGCCGACATCAACGCCATCCACGAGATCGCGGCTGAGTACGGTGCCCGAGCCGCAGTGTCGACTCACTTCTCCGACGGTGGCCCGGGGGCTACTGATCTAGCTGAGGTCATCAAAGAGGCGGCCGAAGAGGAGTCAAACTTCCAGGTCCTCTACACCGACGAAATGTCGCTCAAGGACAAGATCCATACCGTTGCCACCAAGGTGTACGGCGCCGACGGGGTCGAATACACCGCGGCTGCCGACAAACAAATTGCCACCTTTACCGACGCCGGCTTCGATCACCTTCCGGTCTGTATAGCCAAGCAGCACCTCTCGCTGAGCCACGACGCCAAGCTCAAGGGTGCCCCCACCGGCTGGACACTGCCGGTTCGCGAGGTGCGAGCGTCCGTTGGAGCGGGCTTCATTTATCCCATCTGCGGCGACATGCGAACCATGCCCGGGCTCGGCGCCACCCCCGCGGCCACGATCATCGATATCGACGCCAACGGCGACATTGTCAACCTGTCGTAACCGACCGATTCCAGTCACACTCCAAGGCATAACCATGCTTCATAAACTCCCGCTGATCGGGAGGCTCTTCAGTCGGGCGTGCGTGGCGAGCGAAACCGTGGCATCGCGCGCCCACCGAATTGCCCTGACCGAGAACCTGACCTTCGAGGTCATCCCGCTCAAGTCCCTTACCGAGGCCGAATCGGCCTTGCCCGCGGGGGCCAAGGTATCGGTCACCGCGTCACCCGCAAAAGGACTTGCGGTCACCCAGGAGATCACCGAGCGCTTGCTTGGCCGCGGCTACCACGCGATCCCGCATATCTCGGCTCGCATGGTGCGCGACCCAGCCCACACCAAGAAACTAGCGCAGTGGTTCCGCGACGCTGGCGTGTCGACCGTGTTCATCGTTGGCGGCGATGCCGAAGAATCGGGCCACTACAACGATGCGGTCGAGTTTCTCGCTGATCTACTCGACACTGATCACGGACTGTCGACCATCGGAGTAACCGCTTATCCCGATGGTCACGCGTTCATCTCCGACGACAAATTGCATCAAGCCCTCCACGACAAGCAACGCCTTCTCGCCGACGCGGGCGTGGCCGGTTACTGCTCAACCCAGATGTGCTTCGACCCGTCGACCATCTCTAGGTGGATGAAGGCGGAGCGGGCCGCGGGCATGGACCTGCCAATCCACCTTGGCCTGTCAGGGGTCGTTGACCGCACCAAGTTGCTCACCATGGGTGCTCGACTCGGTATTGGTCAGTCGCTTTCGTACTTGCGTAAGAACCGCAAGGCCATCACGTCGATGATGACCACAGCCTCCTACGACCCTAACGACCTGCTCATCGCGCTGAGCAACGAAATGTACGAACTCGATGGGCAGGGCTTGCACGTGTTCACCTTTAACCAGGTCGCGGCGACCGAGAAGTGGCGCCGCGCCCAACTCCGCTAGCCCACCAACTCCCGCCGCAGGCTGGCTAAGTGCAAAAACGAACCGGTGACCACTACGGTCATCGGTTCGACTTCGACTTCGTCTTCGTCTTCGATTCTCGTTCGCACCTCGGCGGCCCCCCTCGCCCCCGCCACCTGACAAACCCCGGCGCGGCGGAAGGCCGCGACAACAGTTGCCGCAGGCCAACTCCGGGGCCCGGTCAGGTTCTCAGCGAAGCCGAACTCCACCACGGTGACACGGTTGGCGAAGGCGGCGATTTCGCTGACACAGTCGAGAAGGTTTTTGGTCGCCCCGATAGCGACCACGGCGTGGATGGGATTCTCGGGTAGGGAGCGGGCGAGGGCGGCCAACTTCAGCCGATTATGGGCGCCGTCGAAGATGAACAAACGATGATTCACCGTATGGCGTTCGTCGCGACCAGGGGCCTGGAGATTGGTTGATCCCTCGAGGACTACGCCGCTGCGAACCCGAAGCAGGTCACGGGCGGCGCGCGCTGTTGCCTTGGCGTCGTCGCGCCAATCGCCAGTAGCCGCCACCTCAACTAGGTCCACGCCGGATTGAGCGGCCATGGCGCGTACCACCGCGGCGGCTCGGCGATGGGGTTGCGGGCCGAGCACCGCGTGGGTGCGTCCCTTTAGTACGGCGGCCTTCTCCACCGCGATGGCCTCGATGGTCTCACCGAGTACGTCGGTGTGGTCGCTTCCGATGGCGGTAATTATCGTGAGGACATCATCTCGCCCGAACACGTTGGTGGCATCGACCCGGCCGCCAATCCCGGCTTCCACTACGGCCCAGTCCGTGCTGGCCCGCCGACCGAGTTCGAACGCCAGCGCCGCGGTGAGAGCAAAGAAGGTGGGTTGCGGGTCTAGGGTTGGCTCCCCCGCCGCCGCGCCCGCCGCCGCGGCTGCCACCTCGGTTGCCACCTCCGCAACTTCGTCCCAGTCGGGAAAGCGACCGTTGACACAGAACCGTTCCCGGATGTCATAGACATGGGGTGAAAGGTGCGTGGTGACCGAGTTTCCCCCCGCCACCAAGCCCGCTGTGAGCAACGTTGCGACACTGCCTTTGCCCGCCGTACCAACGATATGGACGGCACGCGTCCGGTCCTGGGGATTTCCGAGTCGCTCGAGCAAACGGGCCGACGCCAACCGCGCCGCTTCACCCCGAGCGGCGCTGGTGGAAACAAAACTCATCAACCACTCGGTAACGCTCGCCTCGTCTGACCCCAACGTCACGTCTTTGGCCTTCCGATCACGCCGTTCCGCGCGCTAGCATAGGGTTCCGTAATACGGAACCGTTCCACCATACAGAACACTCTCGGCCGGAGAACCGCCATGAAAGTCCTACTCGCAGATTCCCTTCCCCCCAACGCCATCACCCGCCTCATGGCCGCCGGTGACGAGGTGTCGGCAATGGATGAACTCAGCACCGACACGCTACCGGGTGCAATTGCGGGCTACGAAGTACTCGTCGTTCGATCCACCAAGGTCACCACGGAGACGCTCGACGCGGCCGATCAACTAAGCCTCATTGTTCGCGCCGGAGCGGGGACCAACACGATCGACTGCGACCGAGCGGCCGAACTCGGCATTTTCGTTTGCCGGGTTCCTGGCCAAAACGCCCTCGCCGTCGCCGAACTCACCGTCGGTCTGCTCATCGCCGTCGACCGCCATATTGCCGCAGGAACCGCCGATCTCAAGGCGGGCGCGTGGAACAAGTCGACCTACTCGAAAGCCGATGGACTCTACGGCCGCCGGATGGGCATCATCGGGGTGGGCGATATCGGTATTGCCACCGCCGCTAGGGCCAGCGGCTTTGGCCTCGACGTGGTCGCTATCACCAAGCCCGGTCGCTCCGCCGCCGCGATAGCGCGGGCCGAGGAGGCGGGAATCACCTTCGTCGACGACCTCAGCACCCTCCTCGCCACCTCCGACATCGTGTCGCTCCACGTGCCCGGCGCGCCTGATACGAAGGGTCTCGTCGACGCCGCCTTCCTCGCCCAGATGAAAGATCGGGCCATCTTGATCAACACATCGCGCGGTGATGTCATCGACGAAGACGCCCTTATCGCGGCCATGAACGAGCGAGGGCTTCGGGCGGGCCTCGATGTCTTCGCCAACGAACCCGGGAACGGTACCGCTGAGTTCGACAGCGAACTCGCTCGTCATCCCAACGTGGTGGGCAGCCACCACATCGGCGCGTCGACCCGACAATCTCAAGACGCGGTGGCCGCCGGAACCGTCGACGCCATCGACGCCTACCGGGTCGGCAATCCAACCCATTGTGTGAACCTCGATCCGGTTCCCACACGCGCCGCCACGGTGAGTGTTCGCCACCACGACCGCGTTGGTGTCCTCGCTGCTGTCCTCGCCGTCTTGCGAACAGCCCAACTCAACGTTTCGACTATGCAGAACCGGGTGTTCGCCGGTTCGATCGCAGCCGTCGCCAGCATCGATGTCGGCCACGTGCCGACCACCGAAACCCTGGCCAAGATCCAGGCCCTCGACGACGTCATCTACGTTTCGGTGACCCCGGCGTAACTATGGAACCGCTATTTGCCCCGTTCACGGGATGGTTGATCAACGTCGATTTCGCCTCGCGAGTAATCGCCGGCGCTTACGACGCCAAAAGTCCGTCTCAGCGACGCGAGGTCGTCCAATCAAATCCGCTGTCTTACCTCGGCGTCACTCGTTCCCGCGAAGACCTAGCCGACGACGATCTTGAGGCCACCGACGATGACCTGCTCCAACGCGGAGCTGATTCGCTGAGCGCCATCGTTACCGCCGGGGCGTTTAGGCCATCGGCTCACTCGGCCCTCTACGCCTACCGGCTTACCTTTGCCGGACACGCCCAAACTGGCGTGGTCGGGGCCATGCATATCGACGGTTTCAAGGACGGGCGCGTCCTTACCCACGAAAACGTGAGACCCAACAGAGCTTCGCTGCTCGGCCGACACCTGCAGTGGGTCGGCGCCACCTCGTCACCGATCGCGCTCACCCACAACCCCGATCCCGCCGTCGCCCGACTGCTCGAAGAAGGCGCGCAACGCATCCCCGACGTCGACCACATCGTCGAGGAGGTACGCCATCAAGTCTGGACACTCACGCCCGACGAAAGTAACGCGGTTGCCCAACGGTTGAGCGCGGCCATCGTGTACGTCACCGATGGACATCACCGTTCCGCGGCGGCGCTGGTCGGCGCGAAGGGCCGCGACGAGGGGGCGTTCCAACGCACGCTTGCCGTCTTGTTCCCCAACGACGCGCTGCGAGTGGAGGCCTTCCACCGCCGTTGCTTTGACACCAACAAACGCGATGTAGCAGGCCTCATCGACGCCCTCGCAACGGTCGGCTCTATCGAAGCCGTGGCCAGTCAAGAAGAAGCTCGACCCCAAGGCAAAGGCGAGATCGGGGTTTATCGGTCGGGGCGCTGGTGGCGACTCCTCCTCCATCCGGTCGAACGAGAGGGCGCGCTCGCCCAACTCGATGTCGAACGACTCCGCCGTGACGTGATTAGCCGACTGCTCGGCGTCGACGAACTCAGGCCCGACAGCGGAGTCGATTACGTCCCGGCACCGAGCGGCATCGACGAGGTGGTGAGCCGCTGCGACGAGGACGGACGCCTTGGTTTCATCATGCATCCGACCTCAATCGAGGACCTAATGGCCGTCGCCGACGCCCACGACCTCATGCCGCCGAAATCGTCCTACGTTGCGCCCAAACCCCGTTCGGGGATCTTTCTACGCGTCCTCGGCACCGGCGCCACGGCCCACCTCGAACCCTCCTAGGAGAGGTTCGCGGCGCGGAGAGTGTTTTCCAGTAAGCAACCAATAGTCATCGGTCCGGTGCCACCCGGCATTGGGGTAATGGCGCCCGCCACAGCTTGCACGCTATCGAAATCTACGTCGCCCTGTATGCCTTGCGCTGTACGCGAGATTCCAACATCGAGCACGGCCGCGCCGGGTTTGACGAAGTCGGCTGTGACGAGCCCCGCGACCCCTACCGCGGCGACGATGATATCGGCTTGGCGACACGTTGCAGCCAGATCGGCGGTGCGACTGTGCGCCAAGGTCACCGTGGCGTCGATCCCCTTGCGGCCGAGGAGCAGAACCTGAGGTAAGCCGACTAGGGTCGAGCGACCAATAACCACCGCGCTCTGGGCGCTGGTCGCCACGCCGTAGCGTTCAATCAGACGCATCACCCCGAGCGGGGTACACGGCACGTGCCCGTCGCGGCCCCTAACGAGGCGCCCCATCGAGCGTTCGGTGAGCCCGTCGACATCCTTTTCTGGTGGCAAAAGATCGAGAATGCGTTCCGCGTCGAGGCCGTCGGGCAAGGGCAGTTGGACGAGGATGCCGTGAACGTCGGGATCGTTGACTAGGTCGAGCACCGCGGTCTCTAACTCGGCTTGGGAGACGTCGGCGGAGAGGGCCACATGGCGCGAAACCATGCCGGCCTCTTCGGCCTTCTTACGCTTGTTGCGGACATATATCTGGCTGGGCTTATCGTCGCCGACTAGGACCGTGGCGAGACACACCAGCGGGTTCCCCCGAGCCGCGATCTTGTCGTTCAACTGCGCCACGATTTCGTCACGCAATCGGTTGCCGTCCATGAGCACAGCACCACCGGGGGTACGCTCGAAGTTCTCAGTGTCATTCACCACCGCAAATGTAGCGCCAACCTCTCTGCCCGCGGCTCGAATCGCGACTCATCACGGCGTGCGCGCCGTAGGCTAGGTGCCTTGATTCACTCCCTCTACCGTTGGCAACACGATGCGTTGATGGATTGGAACCGCTGTGGTCGCCGCGGCGTCATCGAGGCCGTGACTGGGTCCGGCAAAACCGATGTCGCCCTAACCGCGATCGAAGATGCCCTCAGCCGCGGGCTCTTTGGTCTGGTCATCGTGCCCTCCCGCGTGCTGATGGAACAGTGGCACGAGCGGCTCTCGCACTGGCTTCCAGACGCCGAGATTGGCCGACTCGGGGATGGCTACCGAAGCCGCCCCATCGACTGCGACGTTCTCATCACTACCCGACACTCCGCCGCATCACGGGTACCGCTCCCGCCCTCGGCCCTCGGCGGAATCCTTGTCGCCGATGAGTGTCACGGCTTCGGCGGAGCCATCCTTCGCAAGTCGCTACTCCCTGAGTACCAAGAGCGGCTAGGGCTTACTGCCACCCTCGAACGCCGCGACGATGCCGTCGAGACCACCCTCCTCCCTTATTTCGGTGGCATCTGCCATCGCTACGACTTCGGCGCGGCCATCAGCGACGGCGTGTGTGCCCAACCCCGCGTGGCATTCATGGCCGTACCGCTAACCACCGAGGAACGAACCGAATACGAAGCATCCGAAGGCCATATTGTGGCCGCCCGGCGCTTACTCAAGCAGATCAAGGGTATCCCCCACCATCCTTTCGGTGACTTCCTCGCCGCCGTTCACCATCTCGCCGCGAACGACGCCGGGCCCGACGGGCGGGCGGCCAATCAGTACCTCAACGCTTTCGCCTCCCGCCGCGAAATTGTCGCTACGAGTTCGGCCAAATACGAGGTCATCGGGCGCTTCGCCGCGGCCATCAAAGAGGCCGACGGCGCCTTGCTGTTCACCGAAACGGTTCGGGCGGCCAACCACGCCATCGTCCGCCTCGATCCCGCGGTGAACATCGAAATCATCACCGGTGACACGGGCCGCCGCGAGCGCATCACCATTCTCGACAACCTCCGCAACGGGACCCTCGATGCCGTCGCCGCGCCGCGAGTTCTCGACGAAGGGGTCGATGTTCCGAACGCCAACCTCGGACTGGTGGTGAGCGCCAGCCGCACCCGCCGTCAGATGATCCAGCGCATGGGCCGCATCTTGCGGCGCAAACCGCTAGGCCGCGGGGCGCGGTTTGTCATCATCTTCTCCGCTAACACTCTCGAAGATCCCCGCTTCTCTGACGAACGCGACGGCTTCCTTGAAGAGATCGAGAGGATCGCCGAATCGACGCGAATCTTCGAGCCCAACGAGTTCGCCGAACTCACCTCCTTCCTTGACTACCGC
>CBDEVU010000017.1:0-1272051 GCA_965243715.1 Candidatus Aldehydirespiratoraceae bacterium | reverse complement strand
GCTGCTGCCACAAGCAGATGCAGGCCGGGTCGTCGAGGGGCAGATCGTAGCCATCGAGAGCGCGACGGGCGATGAGCGCAACGGGACAGTCGGTTCGGTGCTGAGCGAGGGCGAGCTCGTCTACGCCGTCGTGAACGATGCGGCTACAACGTTGGCCGAGCTGGGCGATGCTGTTCGGGCCCGAATAACGGTCGCGTCTAGCGAGGAGTCGACTGTGGTGGTGCCAGCTCTAGCGATTCAGCAAGCTCCTGACGGCGAGCTCTTCGTCAACCGACTTGAACCGAGTGGTCGAGTCGAGGCCGCGATTGTCATGGCGGCTGGCGGCTTGGTAGCCATCCGGAGTGAGGGACTCGCAGCCGGAGACTTAGTTGTCGTCGGATAAGGGCAGTTCGCTGCTGGACCTGCAGGGGATCCGCAGGTCCTTCACAGCCAGTGGCACCGTCGAAGTCCTCAGATCGATTGACCTTTCCATTCGCGCGGGTGAGATCGCAACGATCGTTGGCCGTTCAGGCTCAGGCAAGTCAACACTCCTGAACATCATCGGCCTGCTCGACCGGCCGACCGCGGGTCTGTATCGCGTCGCTGGCGTCGATACCGCGAAGGTACCGGCGGCCGACCTTGATCGACTACGAGCACGGACATTTGGCTTCGTATTCCAGAACTACCTGCTCGTCGACGAACTCTCAGTTCTTGAGAACGTCGCAATGGGCCTCTATGCGCGGCGCGTTCGTAGCATCAAGAACGCCCGAATAGTTGCCGCCGAGCTTGTTGCCCAACTCGGCATGGCTGATCTCATGGAAGCCGAAGCGTCGACGCTCTCCGGCGGGGAGCGCCAGCGAGTCGCGATTGCGCGGGCACTGGTCGGTGCACCCCAGGTCCTCGTGTGTGACGAGCCGACCGGAAGCCTCGACAGCCGAACCGAGGCTGATGTAATGGAACTTCTTGTTGAAGCAAACAGGAGGGGTGTCACGCTCCTGATAGCCACCCACAATCCTGACATCGCCGAGTTCGGAAACGTAAGGATAGAGATCGCCGATGGGACGGCGCGACTTGAGTAGAGGCAGTCGGCAGGGAAACTACACCGCCCGTGCGGTTGGACATCAAGTTTTGGCGCGGGTCCTCGCACGTCCATGGAGGACGGTTGGCATTGCCCTAGCAACGGCGGTCAGTCTCGGCGCAACCTTTGTGAGCGCGGGACTGGCCGAGAGCGGCGCGGCCCGAGTCTCTGATCGTTTCGACGCCCGCCGGGCAACCTTCGTTTCCGTCGAGACCCAGCTCGATCCGGCCACCGAGCTAGAGCTGGCGCTCACCGCTGAGAGCCGGCTCCATCAGATTCCTGGCGTTGAGCGAACGGGCTTTCTCGTAACGATCCAGCAGGTCGGTATCGACGCGGCCGGTGCGAGCTATCCCGGGTTCATCATCGGCGGAGTGGGCGGCGATGCGGCTGAGATTCTCGGGATCGGGGAGTATAGGTCGACAGGACTAACACCGTACGTCCTTGATGCTTCATCGGAGGTAGTCCTTCTGGGCGCTATTGCCGACGAAGAGATCACCGCCCGTTCTGGGAGTGCACCCCGGACGGTCGGGATCGCAGGAGTGCGCTATCGCGTCGAAGGCTCGTTTGGACGGGCCGATCTTGCTCCAGAGTTGCTCCTCGGGGCGGTGGTTCCGTTCAATCGACAGCTGCCCGCGGGCAGGACCCGGATCGTTGCTCAGGTGTCGCCAGGCGCCGCCCAGCAAGTTGCCGACGCAATACCGACGGCACTCTTTCCTAGGGATCCGAGCGCAGTGCGAGCGGTAGCGCCACCGGATCCGCAGTCCTTGCGACGGGATGTCGAAGCAGATATTCGCGCTCTTCTGATAGTGCTTGGCGCCACGGCGGCACTGGTTTCTGCGGTAACAATTGGGACCATCTTGATCATGAGCAATGCGGCTCGGATTCGTGAGTTTGGTCTTCGACGGGCGATGGGCGCGCGACCGAAGGACATTCGAAGACTTGTCCTGCTAGAGGCCACGTTTGTCGGCGGTCTTGCAGGCTTTCTCGCGCTGAGTCTTGGGCTGCTGGTTCTCGCAGGCCTGACGGCAAGCCGTGGCTGGACATTGATCGTCGACGGTCGGATGTGGCTCATCATCCCATTCCTTGGCGCTGCTAGCGGCATGGCTGGTGGAGTCATTCCAGCCATTAGAGCTGCCCGCGTGGATCCGATCGTTGCACTCCGAGGCTTGTAAGCCTAGGCAGAGTTCCATCGAGTGGTGGGGTTCCGAGTGTGTTGCTCGGTGTGTTCGGCCCTCGAGTTGGGGCTGGGTGTCAGTGTAGCGCGTTTGGGCGAGTTCGGCCATTGAGGTGTCGGATATGTGAGGTGAGACTCCGGTAGTGGTCCACTTGATACGTGCCCCAGAAGATGATTCTGGCTTCTGCGAGTCAGGCGACACTTTTGAGTTGGCGGTATCGACGCTCGGATTCCATCGGGGAGATATTCCCAAGGGCTGAGTGTCGACGGGTGGGTCTGCCGCACGCTTCTTTGTCAAGCCGTGATGTGGGATTCGCTGAGTCTGGCCTTTTCGTCTCGCCACATGCAGTGGCGGATGACTTGGTTGGTTGGAGTTGACCCGGTTTGGTTGACACCTCGATTCTGGAATCCTTGGAGGGTTCTAGAGAGGAGTCATCATGGGAGGACATACTCGTGCGCCGTATCCGCCGGAGTATCGGGCTGAGCTTTGTTCGCCTTGTTCGTGAGGAGGGCCGGTCGCCGTCCGAGCTTGCTCGTGAGTTCGAGCCGTCGGGCCAGTCGATCACGAACTGGGTCGCCCAGGCCGAGAACCGGGTGTTGCGGATGGAGAAGGAGATTCGGGAAAAGCAGCGGCCTTCTTCGCAGCGAAGAGCCACCCGACCCGGTGAGGGTGTTTGGGTTCATCGAAGTGGAGAAGGCCAACTATCCAATCCAGATGCTGTGCCGGCTGTTGGGCGTGACCCGTCAGGGCTTCTACGCGTGGCGTCGACGTCCGCCGTGTCAGCGCCGGATCGTTGACGCGGCGTACACCGCGGTAATCAAACGCATCCACACCGAATCGCGTTGCAACTACGGAGCACCTCGGAATCTGCGACCCACACCTGGTTCGGGCCTTTGGCGGCGAACTGGCGCCGCACCAAATCGTCATGGGCGGCCGGCGCTGGCGCTGACTTCTTGCGGGTCTTCTTCTTGCCGAAGTTACACCACCAGCCGTTCTCACTGGCGATTTGACACACCGTGCGGTCCCCGACGTCGGCGTGGCTGCCGGTTCGGACCTCATCGGCGAGGAACCGATACCCGAACTCGGGGTCGTCGCGATGCGCGTCGAACACAGCGTTTGCTAACCTGTGGGGGCCGAATATTGCGTCGTGCCTGGTCACGCAGCGTTTTGGTGCTCGTTGATGGTTCTGATGCAGCGGGTTGATTCCGCGATCTGAAGGTCGCGCCGGTTCACTGGCAGCGGCAGCTTGGAAGCGAGCGGCGATGTCGTCAACATGTGTTGACGGTCCGTTGGCTTGTTGGTAGTCTGTGGATGTGGACATCGAGACAAGCGCTCGCAAACATGGTGTCTCGGACAAGGACATGATTCACGCACTACGACATCACCGGAGGGCATTCGAGACTGACGACCCAGCTGTAACGATGGTCGCTCGCCCGAAGTTCCTGAAGGGATGGTGGAACAAGTGACGAACACACGCGCACAGCGCGCCGAGGCCCTTGAGGTCTGGGCGGACAGGGTTGACTTCGCAGACTTGAAAGAAGCGGACATTGAGACGCTGAGAGCGATCGCAGAGTTGGCCGAGAAGCGTAACGCCGTAGACGAGCAGCTGGTAGACGCCGTGCGTTCCGCGCGCCATGCCCACCGCAGTTGGTCAGAGATCGCGACGATGCTGGGCGTTTCCAAGCAAGCCGCGCAGCGAAAGTACGGCCCCAAGATCCCCGCATAGCCCAAGCCGAGGGGAGGTTTGTTCAAGTTGCCCCTCCGACACCAACGAGATCGTTGATATTCCGGGGCAAACGGGCCCCGGAATTCGTCGTTTTGTGTCGCTTGTCCGCGATTTGTCATCAGAAACTTGAAGGCCTGGGGGTTACATACGTGTAACTTGGGAACGGACAAGCGGAGTTCACCATGGCTGACCACATCGATGCCCTACTAGTACGCATGCCGGAGATCGCACGGGCCGTGAACGCCTTTGACTTCCCTGATGTGCAGGCGCGGGCGTTCGAGGTCCTGATGGAAGCGGTCGGCATTGAGCCGCCAGCAGGGACAGTCGACTCGCCGCCTCCTTCGAAGGCTCCGAAGAAGCGAGCCGCGGCCAAGAAGGGGTCGACACGAAAGCGAACGGCGCCCGCCTCGAAGGCTGCTGACAAGAAGGGCTCTGCGGAGAGTGGAGCAAAGAAGGCACCGAAGAATAGCTCTGGCCGGCCGGGTCCGAAGGTGGCCGTGACGGATCTCCTGGAGGCCGGGTTCTTCGTCAAGCCGAAGACCCAAGCCCAGCTGATCGAAGAACTGAAGCTCAAGAAGGGCTTTACCTATACCGGAAGCGACATGAGCCCAACGCTGCTTCGCATGCTGCGCAACGGCGACCTCCAGCGCGAGAAGAACGCCGATGGCAACTACGAGTTCCGAGTCTGACCCGCTTGATGCAGCCCTCGCTGCAGTCCCTGCCGCTGTTCGACGCCGGCTGATAAAGGAGTACGTCGGTGTGAAGGAGGCGCTCGCCAGCGGCCAGCACGACCGCTGCGGCGTTCGCGCCGGGAAGTTCAGCGAGGCCATGCTCCGGGCGGTCCAGCACGAGCTGTCGGGTACGCATACCCCGCTCGGGCAGGGAATCAAGAACTTCCAGGCGGAGTGCTCGAAAGTGGAGAAGCTGCCTGCATCGGCCGGTGACGATAGCCTCCGGGTGATGATCCCGCGTGCCCTCGGGTTCGTCTTCACCCTCAGAAACAAGAGGGATTTCGGTCATCTCGAAGGAGACGTGAGCGCCAATGAGATCGACAGCGCCGCCGTTGCCCGAGTATGTGACTGGGCACTCGCAGAACTACTCCGCGTGGTACACGGCATCGCGATCGAGGACGCACAGGTATTGATCGACCAGATCGCCGAGAGACGACTTCCAGCGGTGTGGGCCGTGGGCGGCAAGAAGCGGGTGTTGCGCACGGGTCTCTCGTATGGCGAGAAGGTGCTGTTGCTGCTTTATTCCGAGGCTGAGTACGCAGTCGCGTCCGAGGACCTCCTTGACTGGACTGAGCACTCGAACAAGTCAGTCTTTCGTCGGGATGTGCTGCGCAAGCTTCACGCCAATCGCGAGATCGAGTACGACGAGGGCAATGAGATGGTCATCATCTCGCCGCTGGGTGTCGAACGGGTTGAGACCAAAGTTCTTAAGCCGCAGCCGTCGGCAACCTGAAAAGGGGCGAGGCGGTGCTCAGGAGCGTTGAGCTACACAACTTCAAGGCGTTCGAGCGCTTCTCTGCCCGGTTCAAGCCGCATACGGTTGTTGTCGGTCCGAACAACGCAGGCAAGTCAACGCTCCTGTCGGCTGTGCGACTGGCTGCGGGTTTGCTCAATCACGCGAAGGAGCGGAAGCCCGATCGATCGGTCGACTTTCGAGGTCAAGGTCGGCTCGCGTACGGCCTCGCGACCGATCGGTTCGGCGTCGCTGAAGAGAACATCCCTCATGAGTTCCGAGACGTCGAGTCCCGGGTGAAGGTCACGTTTTCGCGTGGTGCGAGCCTGACAGCCGTCTGGCCGCGCCGCAGCGACGAGGATGCCTAGTTCCCTCACTTCTTCCTCGAGGTCCGCGGGGAGAACCAACCGCGCTCGCCCAGGGAGGTCAAGCCTCGCTTCCCGTCGATCGGCGTTGTTCCGATGCTGACGCCCGTTGAGCGCACGGAGGCATTCCTCGATGACCAAACGGTGCGCCGCAACACGAGCACCAGCCTGGCGAGCCGTCACTTCCGCAATCAACTTGCGCGTCTGGGCGAGGATGAGTTCGAGAGCTATTTGCGGTTGGTCGACGTGTGGGCGCCCGAGATTCGGCTTGGCTCGCTGAAGCGTCGTGTGGAGGCGCGAGGAGTTGAACTGGATCTGTTCTATGACGATCCAGCCGGCAGGGTGCCCAAAGAGATCTGCTGGGCCGGCGACGGCCTCCAGATATGGCTACAGATCCTTCTGCATGTTCATCGCCACTCGGATGCGCCCCAGGACGTCATTGTTCTCGATGAGCCAGACAACTATCTGCACGCGGACCTACAAAGGCGGCTAGTTCGGCTTCTCGAAGAATCGGCCTCTCAAACCGTCTTCGCAAGTCACTCGCCTGAGGTTCTCGGCGAGGCCGAGGTCGACAACGTGTTGTGGGTCGACAGGACTCGCTCCTCGGCGGTGACCGGAACCGCCGGGCTTGCCGCCAGCGCTGAAGCAGTCGGCAGCCAGTTCAACCTGAGGATGGCTCGTGCGCTACGAGCAAGAGCCGTGTTGTTCGTAGAGGGCTAAGACATGCATCTGCTGACGAGGATCGCGCGCAGTGCCTGCTACGAGCGGGCTGCAAGTGAGCACGATCTCGCGGTGGTGCCGCTCGCCGGGTTCGACGGTCACCCGAGCGTCGCGCCATTCAAGATGATGGTTGACCAATTCCTCGAGACGTCCATCCCCACTCACGTGATCCTGGATCGGGACTATCGCCCGGAGACAGTTTGTCGGCAGTTGGAGGCAGAGTTTCGGGCTGCCGGAATCGACTGTCACGTATGGCACAAAAAGGAGATCGAGAGCTATCTACTCGTGCCGTCCGTGCTCGCGCGCGTCTGTGAGCTCGCGGAGGACGATGTTGAGGCCGAACTTGCTGCCATAGTGGACGGCCTCGAATTAGTCGTCTTCGCGCGCTCGTTGTCGGAGGTTCAGAGCGAGCGCGTGTCCGCACGGCGGCACCGGGTGAGCGTGATCGAGGAGTTCAAGCCGAGGTTCGACGCGGAATGGGCCGATGCTGAGGCCCGGCGATCGCGAGTGCCACCCAAGGACGTTCTCCGGTTGTTGAATTCGTGGGTGACATCGCACGGCGGAACGTCACTCAGCTTTCGAAAGCTCGCGGGCGAGATCCGCAGAGACGAGATAGATGGCGAGGTCATGGACGTGCTCGAGGAGCTCGAGCGAAGCTTGGCACCGAGTGGATCCGCGAGGCTCTAGGGCCCGTAGCGCCGCACCACCAAGAGATCACTCGTCGGATCCGAGAATCAGCCCGCCGACGAGGTCGGCGGCGTCTTTGGCGATGGGTTGGGTGACGTGGCTGTAGACCTCGGCGGTGATGTGGGTCGTCGAGTGGTTGAGTAGGTCGCTGACGACTTTGAGGTGGACGTTGTTGGCGAGGGCGATGGTGGCCCAGGTGTGGCGAAGGCCGTGGATGGTGAGGCGGGGGAGCGGTGTCTCGGGGTGGGCCTGGTTGTACTGGTGTTGTTTGCGGAGGAACTCGCGGCTGAATCGTTCGGGGTGATAGCTGCGGCCGTCTTCGAGGCAGAAGACGTAGTCGTGGTCGTGGTAGACGGGCCCGAACATGGCCTTCTCATCATCCTGGATCAGTCGCCATTCGGTGAGCAGGGCGATGGTGGGTGGGTCGAGGTGGAGGACGTGGCCTCCGCCTCCCTTATGGCGGTTCTTGAAGATGACGTGGTGGTCGTGGTCGGTGGTGAGCTGGTTGAACATGGCGGCGGTGCCGCGGTCGAGGTCGGGCCAGCGCAGGCCGAGGACTTCGCCGCGGCGGGCGCCGCTGGTGGCGCAGAACGCCCAGGCGTAGCGGTAGCGGCTGTCGCCGAGCCATGTGAAGAAGCGTTGGAGGTGGTCGGGGGTCCAGGTCTGGCGGGCGAGCTGGTTGATCTGGCTGGGCTTGGGGACGGTGGCTGCTTTGGCGACGTTGCGGTAGACGCGGTTCCAGCGCAGCGCGTCGGCGAGGGCTTTGGAGATGATGCCGTGGACCATGCCGACGGTTCGCGCCGACAGGTGTCCCTTGGGGTGTGGGGTGTCGCGAGCGTTCTTGCGTTGGCGACGGATGGTGCCGGCGACGGAATGGCGGGTGATGCCCTCGGCGCTGGGGTGGCCCTCGGCTCGCAGGATTTCGACAATGTGGGCAGCGCTGGTGCCTTGGTCGTCGAGCTCGAGCGTGCGGGCGAGGGTGACGGGCGGGTGGAGGCGGGTGGTGGCCGGCGGGAGCTTCTCGGTGTCGAGGAGCTGGGCGTAGAGCTTGTTGAGGTCGGTCGGGGTGAGCTGCTGGAGAGCGGTGGCGCCGATGTAGGGGACGACGTGGAGACGGATCTTCTGTTCGTAGCTTCGCCAGGTGGACGCTTCGAGATCGGCGCGGCGGGTGGGGAGCCATTCGTTGGTGAGGTAGTCGGCGACGGTGACGCGGTCGGGGTTGACGTAGTTGCCGTGGCCGAGGTCGGTGAGATGTTTGATGCGATCGGATTCAGCTTCGGCGATGGTGCGAAAGCCACCGCGGCTGATCTGGCGACGTTTGCCGTTTCCGCCGGTGATGTAGGCGAACCAGGTGTAGGTGTCGCCGCGTCGGCGGATGTTGGGTTTGCTGGTCTTGCGGCTGTGGTCATGGGTTGTTCTCCGTTGCGTGATGGTCGGTCACTGGTGTGACACGAACAGGGCCGGGGCCCCGGCCCGATGGCCGGCCAAAAGGCCTGCAGCGCAGGCGGGGGCAAGCTGGAGCGCCCGGAGCGCAGCGAGGACGAACGAGCTTGCGGCCGACGAGCAGTGGGCCACTCGGTGGTGACTTTTCCGTCAGCTGGTGCCGAGGGCGAGGTAATCGGCGAGCCGGTCGCGCAGGATGAACGTGCGGCCCCGGACCTTGACAGCCGGAAGCGATCGTTCGTTGCCAGCGCTGTTGGTGAGCAGGTAGCAGGTGCTCACAGCGATGCGGAGGTAGTCGGCGGTCTCGGCGACCGTCATCAGCTCCGGGTACTCGTGCAGGGATTTCGTCGTTGGTTCCATGCCCCACCTGTGACCCCCGGATCTCGCCGGTTGGGACAGATGAGCCGGAATCTTGCCGAGAACCTCGGCGGATAGGTCGGGGCACCGATCTACTTGCCGACCTATCCGGAGTGGTCTCGACCTACTCGTCGACCTATCCGGATGTCATCTTTCGGAGGTCCCGCGGGACCTGCAGCTGTGTCTCAGGTTCTTCCATTCCGACACATGAGGTAGGGGGAAGGAGCGCGTTTGGGCCGAGCGGTAGAGACGGCGGCGGAGCCGTCGAGCAAATGCCGGGGTCGGGTTGGCGACCTAGGCCAGACTCGTGGTCATGGCCGATGGTGTCTGGCAGCCGCTGGACTTTGACGAAGAGACTGCCTGGCTTGGTGGAGCCGCGTCCGGTGGAGCAGTTGCCGGCTTCGATCAGGACGGTTGGCAAGCGAGCGTCTGGATCGCGCACGCGATGTTCGAGCTTCCCGGGATGGAGGTGGATTACACCCACGACGATGTCTCCACGGTCACTGGTGGTCAGCTCGGCCTTGTCGGCCGACCCTCGAAGGAGTGGGTTCGGGTCCCATGGGCGGAGCTCGCAGTGCGGCTGGGTGCGAGCCTCGACGACCAGGAGTTCCCGCCATGTTTCAAGTGGTTTCCCTACCGAAGCTGGCCTGCCTCGATGGAGCCCCCGCCAGAGGGGTCACTGGACGAACTCAGCCTCCATGCGCTGATCCTGCATCTCGCGGCCGCGGGGTCATCTGACGAGTGTGCGGCGGCCTACGGGCTGGTCGCCGCCGGCGCCTTGGAAGAAGCGATCCGATGCTTCCGCGGTCCAATCGGCCGCGTCCAAGAGCTGATCGATCGGAATGAGTGGCGGATCGGAACGCCGAGCAACATCTGGCCGCTCGATCGCTCGTGGTTCGTCTACACAGATTGGGATCTCTGGGGCACGAAGGTGAGTGGATCGCAGTCGCTGATCGACCAACTCATCGCCGACCCGGATCTCGAGACGCTCGTGTGGCCCCGGCCGGATGAGGCTCGCACATGATCGAACGCGTCGATATGGTCCAGGCCCCCCATTCCGGCACTGCGGACTGGCGGGAGGTACTCGGGCTGGCGGACTCTCTCGTGGAGCATCTCGAGGAGTCCGTCGTTGCGGGACGGCTGGAGGAGGCCAACCAACCCGGCCAGTCGAGTGCGATTGTCCAAGGCGTGTTTGTCGAGGAGGCGCACCGCCTCGGCTTTGTGGACGAGTCGAAGGGACTCTTCGAGAGCTACACCTCCAGTGCGCTTCGCCCTGACTACTACCGGCCTGTTGGGCAGACGGGCGTGATTCTGGAGGTCGAGCGTGGCAAGACAACCATCAACAACATGGACCTCCTCGACTTCTGGAAGTGCCACATCTGCGAGCACGCCTCGTACCTGTTTCTGATGGTGCCCCGCGAACTGCGGCAGAACCCGACCATGTCGCCACGGCGCGAGTTCGCCACCGTTGCTAGGCGGCTCGAATCGTTCTTCGTGCCAGGGAACTACACCAACGTCCATGGCCTCGTGCTGCTGGGGTACTGATGCGCCTCGCTGGGACCAATTTGCATGACCTCCACGGCGCGCGTGGGCGGAGAGGCTCTGCATGACTGAATTGAGGTTCTTCCGCCATGCGACGCTGCCGCCTCCGTCGTCGGGTTGGGAGCTCGTCGCCGCATCGATCAACGATGAGGACGAGTGCCTCTGTCTATGGTCAGCGGGTGGGAAGCATCGCATCACAAGGGGACCAGAAGCTGCGGCCGACGGCTGCGAGGTAGACGTCTCCGGCGTTCGGTATCCAGCGATTGGCCAACTGCTGGATGGGGGATTCTTGATCACCGATACGCGAATGCGGGTAGATCGCCGTACCGGCAAGCGACTGCCGGTGAGTTCGTGGACATTCTCCTCATCAGGTCAACGCGCAGGGGAGGGGAGCCTCGGCGATGGCATCCAGCACGTCCTCACGACGCCCAAGGGCGACATCTGGGTTGGCTACTTCGACGAGGGTGTCTACGGCGGAGGACCGATCGAGCATCATGGCTTGGTCCGGTTCGGGCCCGACCTTGAGCCACGCTGGCTATTCCCGTACGGCGAGGAGCACGGCGTGATCGATGACTGCTACGCACTCAATGCGTCCGGTGAGACAGCGACGGCGTACTTCTACTCCGACTTCAACATCGTGCAGGTGCGGGGCGACACGCTCTCGAGCTGGGGCGGCGCACCAGCGGGCGCTCATGGCCTTCTGGTCGATGGAAACCGCTGTGTCCTCGTCGGTGGGTACCAGGAGGCTCGCGACCGCGTCACCCATCTCCAGCTCACGAGCGAAGGCGCTCAGCTCATAGGCCGGGGACGAATCGAAGGACTCCCGAACGACGACCGGCCAACCGTGCGGATCTGTCGGGGCGCCGACATGCATGTGATCGTCGGTACCGAGTGGTTCCGGGGCTCAATCGCACAACCCGCGTAGGTTCCTTGTAAATGTTGGATAACTCCAATATATTGAATCCATGGCTTCGGACCTACTTTCGCTCGCGGATGCATCTGCGCTTCTCGGCGTCTCGTCCGAGCGCGTCAGACAGCTCGTGGTTGCCGGGGATCTTCCGGGCGTGAGGTTCGGGAACGCGTGGGCCGTGCCGAGGGAGTCGATTGATGCTCGGCGGCAGGTCTCGAATCGCCGCGGTCGGCCGTTGAGTGCGCAACGTGCGTGGGAGGCGATCGCTGCCGGCGACGTGGATCTGTCGAACGTCAGTCGGTACCGCAACAAGGGAGAGGTTCATCGCTACGAGATGAACGCTGCCGATCTCGAGTTCGTGTCCAGGCAGGATCGGGCGATGGTGAGTGGAGCGGTCGCTGCGAACGGGTTTGGTGAGATGCTGCAAGCTGACGGCGCTGAGGCCGACCTTTACGTCTCTGCGTCGCTACACGATGAGCTCGGGTCACTCGTCGCTGCGGTTCCTGATCAGCTCGGTGGCGCGATCCTCCGAGTGGTGCCTAATGACATGTGGACATTCGTCGAGAGTGTCGCGGTGGACGAGGGCCCGGCGGGAGAGCGCCTGGCACCTCGTGCTGCAGTGGCGTTGGACTTGATGGACTCCGGGGATCCACGGCATTGGGTCGCGGCCGAGAACTTGATCGACCGTCGTGGCTGAGTTCTCTGTGGTTGTGCTGCCGCGGCTTCACGGCGGACAGGCGGAGTCGTGGGCAGCCCTTGTCGAGCTCGCCCCTCCGTTCGGGGACAACTGGCTGTTGGTGGGAGGCCAGATGGTGTTCCTGCACGAGGTGGAGCGCAGCGCTACCGATGTCCGGCCGACAGATGACGTCGACGTGGTCGTCGACCTACGGGCTGAGCCGGCAGGTCTTGGCCGAATCCACTCGGCGTTGGCCGACGCTGGGTTCGCTCAGGATTTGCCGGGGCCGGAGGGAACGGCTCATCGCTATCGGCGGCGGGCAGCGGTGATCGACGTCCTCGCCCCGGACAACCTTGGCGCACGAGGTCAGCTCCGTCTGGGCGCTGGCCGAACGATCGAAGCTCCAGGAACGACACAGGCCTTTGGCCGCAGCTCGATAGTCACGGTGGACGTCGATGGCGCCACAGCACAGATTCGGCGGCCAGACCTCGTCGGAGCGCTACTCGGCAAGGCCGCCGCTGTGGTGAAGATCACGTCGCAAACCCCTGCGAGTCGTGCAAAGCACCTTCGTGACTTCGATTCGTTGGCCAGACTTCTCGGTGTGGCCGACCGCACGAGTGCTGAGCTGACAAAGAGTGAGCGGCGAATGATCGTTGCTCTTATCGAGGCATCGGAGCTCTCAGAGCTCGGTGCGGCCGCTCTGCGGCTGTTGGCCAGCGGACGAACGGCGTGAGCGGCGTGAGCGGCGGGCACTCGAAGTGGGAGGACGTGAAAGCGGCGGCACGGCGTCGGCGGGTGGGCTGGACAAGCGACTCCCTCGCTGCTGCGGCTCAGGCAGAGGCAGAGCGTGCGGAGAGTGAGCGACAGGCTGCCAAGACGTCGGGCCGCGCATATGCCGAGCCGATCGACCTGGGCATATCGATGGATGTCGGGGCACCGCTGCCGCACCTACTGACTGACGGTCAGCGTGCCCTTCTCATCTTCCACGCAGGCCTCCCGGCCGACCCCAACTGGGTCGGGACGACCGTGACCGTTGTTGACGCCGGCTCCCCGGAAGTGCGTCGGATCAGTTGAGTCATCTTCGATGGCGTCTACCAGGCGTCGCTCGGACCGCCCAATGATGAAGCGCTGGCCGGGCACCCGCTGTACGGCGCTGGGCTTCGCCACTACCGGGCCCATGAGGTCCACAACAGCGACACCATCGACACCATCGACACCTTTGAGAGTCGCAACCGAGTGCATCGGCACCACCGGCCGGGAGCCTTCAAAGCGCTGCGCCACCTCATCATCACGTTCCATGACGAGACCTTCGAGTGCGCCTGTTCGTCTTGGAGCAGTGGGGAGATCGAGGCGGACTTCACCGAGGCCTTGCAGGTCGCCCTGGCAGCGCTCAGAACAGGATCCGTGCCAAAGTGACGCGGATCGCGTCAGCGGAATCTGATCCAAGGCCGATATTGCTTGGCGGCGATGCATCGCCTCTCGGGTGGTGGGTGACGTTCGTCAAGGCTCCGATGGATGAAGTCGAACGATGGTTGGCCGATCGGTGGTTCGACGGTTGTTCATTCACCGTTGTCGAGCCAGACGACTATCCGGGCTGCCTGGGAGCGCTCGAGCCGCTCGAGTCGCCATGGACAAAGCATCTGCTCGTCGACGCTGGCGGATGGACGATGCATCTGAGCAACTCGCTCCTGGGCGGTGACCCCTCGGCGCCTGGGCCCGTGATTAGTCGCCGACTTGAGTGCCGAGTTGTGATTGCGGGACACAGTCAACGTCATGGGCCCGGCCATGAGGGGACCGCGCTTTGGGTGTTCGGCCCTGATGGCGAGCCGCCTCTCCAGTACGTACGAACGGTGCAGGTCGACTGCGCTGACGGGCGATGGTCGTGGCACGAGAGCGGCGAACCGTTCGCCTTCGAAAAGGTCGATCGATACTCGGCTCGTCGGAAGCGAGATCGGTTCGACCGCGAACTTCTCCTCGAGTACCTCGCCGCGTTCGGAATCTGGCCAGACGACCTGGCCACCTTCGGCACCGCTCGTCTCTTCAGCGGTGAACCGACAACAGGTCGGTCGATCTCAGTCGCGGATCTCCGGGAGGAACTCGGCCTGGACTGACCACCGTGTCGGAAGGGGCGCATCTGTGTCGCTTGTCATCACGATGTCATCAGAATTCCCGGAAACAGGCGGAACTCGCCGCTGTCGATCGGAACGGCAACACCCCGAATACCCCTCCTGACCTGGGAAAACAGCGAGAATCCGCGAACTATCAGACCAGCCCATGAGCTGTTCAAGTCCCCCCTCCGACACCAACAGGTGTTTGATCGAATCCAGGGCTCTAGTTGTGTGCCCCTGAGATGCGTGCGACGAACTGGATTGCTCCTTCTACTCGCTGTTTGATTGCGGTCAGGGCGACTAGATCGAAGCGCCCCGCGTCTTCGTGGGTTCCTTGGCGCACTAGGCAGTGCCGCACTAGCGCTCGGCGCGAGACCGAGCCGTTTGGTGTGAGCGGGCGGTCGGGGTCTGCTGTGAGCACTTCCTGATCGGGTGCGACGAACTCAAGGAGAGATGAAAGCAACTCGCGCGCGCTTGTGCAGAAGTGGCGGGATGCATCGGGGTTGTCCGAACTGGTCCACTGGGCGGCCATCATCCTTCGAACCATGGCAGCGGCCTCCGTTGTGCATGCCCAACGTAACGATGCCCTGTGACAGTCTAGGGCCAGGCCGCTACCGGGTCAGATGTTCCGGAGGTCGGTCTACTCCAGGAGAGCGCTCAGCGTTCGTCCCCCCGGGCTTGCAGTGAGATTCAGTTCGACCTCGGCTCGGGCGACGAGGCTCAGCGGCGGGAGATGGCGGCGTGGTTGGTGCGGCGACGAGCAGTTCGGCGGCGGGAGCGGCTGAGGTCACGGCTGAACCGGTCGGCGATGTTGGGGTCACGGCACGGTGGTGAGGTCGATTCCGTGGAGGTGGCCGAGCGCTGAGCGAATCGACTCGTCGGACTTCGCAGCCTGTCAGGGCAGTTCAAGTCGCTTTCCGGCAATTTCCGCGTCGGTCGAGTCGAGAAGAGCGTTGGTTGCGATGGGGTGGCCTTTTGTGGCTGCGGCATCACTCCATGGAATTGCTGCGGTCCATCGCCATGCATATGTCATCACTCGGATGTATGTGGTCAGGTCGCCGTCGGTGGTGGATGCGCGGCGTAGGCCTGCGAGGTACTCGTTGCGGTACACGCTTGGGATGACGATGCGGGATGCGCCGACGGCCGACAGTTCGGCGTTCATCATCACCCGCGCTACGCGGCCGTTTCCGTCTTCGAAGGGGTGCACCTCGGTGATGACGATCATGGCGTAGAGGGCCCGGGCGAGTCCTTGGGAAAGTTCGGCGATGCGTTCGAGCCCTTTGATGAGGGTGCCTTCGACTAGGTCTGGCGCGACGAACTCGTAGGCGCCGACCCGGTTGCTCTTTGTTTTCCAGACCCCCGAGTGATTGTCGGGACGTCCGCGCATGATCTCTCTGTGGCGGGCGATGAGATGGTCGATGAGGTCGATGGGATCGGTGGAGGTGGTCGCGCGGCCGATGGGATCGACGACGCAGCGGTATGTGCCGAGGATGTCGTGGCCATCGGCTGGGCGTTCGGCTGGCGGAGTGTTTGTCTCGACGATTTGGCGGGCTTCATCGACGGTGAACGTTGTTCCCTCGATGTAGTTCGAGAAGTAGCTCTCGTAGAAGGGAAGCTCGCCTGGCGGGTCTGGTTCGGGGAGCCATTCGGGGACGCCCGGTGGCGTCATCTGGTGGAGGGTCTCGATTGCCTCGTGGGAGAGTCGGAGACGTCGCTCGTCCCATGCCTTGCCGAGGGTGACGGCTTTGAAGAGTTGGCCGGCGGTCGGTCTTACAGGTTCCGCGCCGGTGAGTTGCTCGAACAGGGAGTCGATCGTCTTGGTGTGTTCGCGGCGTCCCGTGGTTTCAGCCAGGTCGCGAGCTTCGACTCGAAAACGGTCAGTGCGCTCCGAGCCCCACGCGATGTACTTGGTGGCTATCCAGTTTTCGAGTTCGGCCCGCGAGAGGGTTCGCTACGGCCGACCGTCTCGGCTTGGGCTGGGTTCGAGGTTGTCGAGCAGCGCGCGTGCGGGGCTGGAGGTGAAGAGTCCGTGGCTCCATGGCAGGTCGGAGCCGTAGGGGGTACCGCGTCGGATCCTGATTTCGAGACCGGGGAACTTGATCGCGGTGCGACTGGTGTCGGCGGCGACGGTGAGTGTGCTCTCGTTGATGACTCCGTTGGTTGCCGCCGAACGGTCGACGATGACAGCTCCCGGGAGGAAGTGGTTGCAGAGTTCGGACCAGTTGGCTTCAACGATCTCGGAGGCATCAGACGTTAGGTCGGCGGTGTAGACGCGTGGAGCTATCCGTCGAACTCGACCATCTCCGACGGCTTTGGACAGCGTGGTACGGGAGGCGACGTCGTCGAAGAAGATGGTGCGTGGCCCAGTCGGCCAGCGCGGCGTAGCCGGTGACATATGTGAACAGTATCGGTGTGAGAGCGTTCGATGTTGACGTTTTCTCGACTTACTAGCCAGGACAGGTGGTCACAATGACACAAGTTAGCCGTCATGTGGTCGATAATCGCCCTTAGTGATAGAAGTGAGGACCCTTGTAGTTGTAAGAACTTATACAAACCTATACACTAGCTCCTATGAGTGAGTTCCTGACGGTCGGCGAGGCCGCTGAGTTCTTGGGTGTTTCGGCCGAGACGCTGCGCCGATGGGATCGCAGCGGCAAGCTCGTTGCTACCCGCCGGCCGGGTTCGCAGCGTCGCTACTACGCCCGACAGGATCTGGCCGAGTTTCACTTGGACTACGCACGTTCAGGGACGCCGAGCACCGGACAGCAGAGCATCTTCGTCACCGCTTTGCCCGACATCGAAGCTAACGAGCGGTTGCGCGAGCCCCAGCGCGATGCTCACCGTGCTGTCCGGGAGCACTTCGAGCAGTCGTTGGATCCAGCGATGCTGGTGATACCGGTTGGGTGCGGGAAGAGCGGACTGATCTCGGTGCTTCCGTTCGGCATCGCTACTGGGCGGGTGCTCGTCATCGCACCGAACCTGACGATTCGCGATTGTCTCGCTGGAGCGCTCGATATCGCAAGCCCCGAGTGCTTCTGGGCGAAGACGCGGATCCTGCCCAACTTCCAGCATGGCCCGTACACGGCGGTGCTGGACGGCAAGGACGCCAACATTCACGACTGCGCGGAGAGCGACTTCGTTGTCACCAATATCCAGCAGCTCGCCAGCTCCGCGGACCGATGGCTGCCACAGTTCCCTCCGGACTTCTTCGACATGATCGTCATCGACGAAGGCCACCACAGCGCTGCTGAGAGCTGGCGCAAGGTAGTCCGCCGGTTCCCCGAAGCGAAGGTCATAAGCCTCACTGCTACCCCCTTCCGGACCGACCGCCAGGAGCTCCCCGGCGAGATTGTCTACCGCTACAGCTTCGCCAACGCCATGCTGTGCGGGTACATAAAACCGATTCGTTGCCGAAGCGCCGCACCCTCCGAGCTCTACTTCACGGCCACTGGCGACCGCCGCTACACCCTCGAGGAAGTTCTCGAACTCAGCGAGGAGGCCTGGTTCCGCCAAAGCGTCGCGCTGTCGCCGGAATGCAACCGCCACATCGTCGAAGCCAGCATCGCCGAGTGCAATCTGATGCGACAACGAACAGGGACCCATCATCAGATCATCGCCTCAGCGTGCAGCATCGACCATGCGCGCCAGGTGCGGTCCATCTACAACGAATGCGGCTACCGCGCTGCTGCCATCTCCTCTGACCTCGATTCCGAGGAACAAGAGCGCATTTTGCGCTGGCTCCGCGACCACAACCTCGATTGCATTGTGCAGGTCCAGATGCTGGGCGAGGGATTTGACCATCCCGCCCTGAGCGTCGCGGCGATCTTCCGCCCGTACCGCTCCCTCGCCCCCTACATCCAGTTCGTTGGTCGGATCATGCGGGTCATCCACCAAGACAAACCTGACCACCCGGACAACCGAGGTGTCATCGTGACCCACGTTGGCCTCAACAACGAAAAACGTTGGCAGGACTTTCGCGAATTTGATCTCGACGACCAAGATCTCGTTGCCGGCTGGAACGAACTCGGGATCGATGACGACGCGCCCAGCGAGGAGACCCGTCAGGCAGGGGAGCCTCGGCGCTTCGATCAGCTCCGCCTCGTGCAAGGCGAATCCATTGACCACTTCCTCGACGACACCTTTCTAGACCTCACCGACGACCGCGTGTTCGACGAGGTTCTTGGCCGAGAGGTCATGCCGGGCGTCACGTTGGGCAGCGTCCTCATCGGTGAGGAACAACGTGACGCCCTCCGGCAGTCGCTCATCGCGCGACAACGCGAGTTCGGGCCCGTGCCCGACTACTCAGAGATCCCCGTCAGTCCACAGCGGCGCCGGAAGGAAGCCCGCCGGAGGCTCGCGGAGCGAAGCAAGTCGGTCGCCGCGCGTGTCCTCAAGGATCTCGGAGTTGGTGTCCAGGGCCGAGATTTTGCGCGGATATCAGGGAGGAGCAATCAGGCGAACCGGCAGGCAGCGATCGCCCTGATGCACGAACGCGTCAACGATTTCATCGGCATCGACCCAGGCCAGCGCTCAGAGATCACCGGCGACCAAGCCGTTGCTGCCCTCGAACAACTCGACGTGCTCGGCGACCAACTGGTTGCGGAGTACCGCGCCGTCCTTGGAGGTGAGGGCTGATGCCTGCCCTTCGTCGACTCCTCGCTCACGTAGAGCGGCGCATCTGAAGCCGTCCAGATCCACGGTGGCCTCGGCTACATGCGAGCCGTCACTCAGCAACGCTGGCATCTCGCCAGTGGTCGCGGGCCCGATCGAGACCGACCTCGTGCTCAGTGACATCAGCGAAGGCGCGCTCAGCGGATCGGGCGAGGGTCCTGGTCAGGCTGCTGAGAACTGTCCAGTCTCCGCATTGCGAGATTTTGTGTTGATCGGTTTAGTTCGTGTAAGTTTCTGGACCGGTCAGATAAATGACCATGACTTACGGGAGATGAGCAATGAAGAAGTTAACAACGGTGCTCTCGGCGCTGCTGATCGTGGTCCTCGTGGCCGCGGGCTGTAGCTCCGGAGACGATGAGGACCAATCGGTCGCCGATTCGCCTACGGAAAGCTCTGGCGGAGAGGGCATCGACGCGGTCATTGCGCCCCTCGACGCACGTGATGCGGTACACAACGCGCTCGAAGGCCAACGAATCGCCTTCATCCCGATGATTTACGATGGTTTCAAGCTGACTGAGCAGTGGGGCAGCCACATGGAACGTTCGTTCTTGTCGCTAGGTGCCGAGTTCGACGTCTACGACCCCGCCTTCGATACGGATTTGATGGTACGCACAATCGATGACCTAATCTCTGGTGACGATGTCGACGTATTGATTTTGCACAACCCGGACGTTGGTGTGTTGACCAAACAGATTAAGGATGCTCAGGAAGCGGGCATCTACACGGTGGTGGTCAATATGATCTCCAACCAGTCAGCGGACGTTTTCATTGGCGCTGATGTCGTCTCTGCGGCCGCGGCGATCACCGACCGCGCGGTGGCTGATTGCGCTGTCACCGGCAAGAACAAGGTGGCGATCATCGAAGGTCTCGGGCCCGACGGGTTCTCCCTGCAGTTCAACGCAGGAGCTCTCCCCGTCCTCGAAGAAGCTGGGATCGAGGTTGTGTCCACGGTGCAGTCCAACTGGGACGTCTCAATTGCGGCACAACTCGCGACGACGCTACTTCAGCAGCACGGAGGTGAGCTGTGTGCGCTGATGTTGCCCTGGGACGGCATCGCCATCGGCGCCGGTCAGGCACTAGCCACTGCTGTCGCCGATGGAACCGTGGAGGAAGGTGCTATCGGCGTCTACAACCTCGACGGGTCCGCTGACTGGTGTGCCAGCCTCGAGGCTGGCGAGGTAACGGCGTCGGCCGTCTATGACGTTCCGGGTATTGGTACCGGAGCGGTGTTGGCCGTCCAGATGCTTCTCGAGGTGGGCGATCCACCCGGCACCCGTCGCACGGTTTCTTACGTTCCTCACATAGTGGTTGACGCGGACAACGTCGACTCGATCACCACTGCGTGTTACCAAGGCTCCTAGACGTCCGCCATTCTCAGGGTCAAAGCTAAGAGAGAGTGTCAGCCTCATATGAAGCGTTCGATTGATGCGTTCTTCCTTACTGGGCAAGGCCCATGGGGGAGGCTGGCACTCTCGCGGGGTGCCTCTGAGTTGGTGTCGAAGCGTTGGATGGAGGGGGCAGTCCCGCTCATTTTGGCCTTCCTGCTCAGCATCACTTTGGTTCAGTTCACGTCGGTCGGGTTCTCGGACAGTTCGAGCATCCTCGACGAGGTAGCGGAGAAGGGCCTGATCGCGATCGGGCTCACTATCGTCATAGCCGCCGGTGGCCTTGACCTATCGGTCGGGGCGATCGTTGGCGTCGTATCGATCGGTTCCCAGGTCGCCTTGAAGGCCTGGGAACTACCGGTTCCGCTTGTCGTCGTGTTCTGTCTCGTCCTCGGCGCTGCGCTCGGTTCGGTGAATGGATTCTTCATCGCAATACTGAACACCAGGCCTTTCATCACGACGCTGGTCACACTCCTTACATTTCGTGGCGCGATCAAGGGGCTCTCGGGCCGATACGCGATTGAACTGGCTTCGCCCTTCCAGGACAGTTCGTGGGAGTTTCTCGGAGACGGTCGGGTGGCAGGAATCCCGCTGCCGTGGGTGATCATTTCCCTGGTCTTGGTGGCATCGCACATCATGCTTACAAGAATGCGATGGGGCTGGTGGATCACGTCGGTCGGATCCGACCGACGATCGGCCCGGCGCAACAGCGTGCCCATCGGTGGTGTGGTCTTCTCGACTTATGTGGTTTCAGGAATGCTCGCTGGCTGCGCTGGCCTCCTCACCGCCGCCCGGCTTGGTCGCTCCGACCCAGGTGTCGGCGAAGGCTGGGAGGTTCTGGTTCTCACCGCCGTTGTTCTCGGTGGCGTAAGCCTGAGCGGCGGTCGAGCATCGGTTGCGCGGGCTGTGATCGGGCTGGTCGTCGTCGCACTGATCCAGCAGGTTGCCATTGCCGAGCGGCTCGGAAGCGGCTGGTTGTCAGCCATTTTGGCTATTGTTCTCCTCGTCTTCGCGTTGGTTGATCTCAAGTGGGGCAAATACCGGCCGCTTATGGCGGAGAAACTCAAACTTGATCCCGCCCGAGTCGCGATCGGGCCACTCATCGATGTCTCCGATGCCACGTCTCTGTGGGCCATCAACTCTAAGCTGACCGACGCACCACCGATCGGGATCGGGACGATTGAGGGCGCGGAGGACTGCGCTATCGACAACGCCGGATCGATCTACTGCGGCGATCGCCGAGGCTGGATCTGGAAGTTCTCTGACGATCAACGTGGGGATGTTTTCGCTCGCACCGGCGGACTGCCCCTTGGGCACGCTTGGGACCAACACGGGGATCTGATCGTTGCGGTCGGTGGCATCGGCGTGCAGAAGGTCCGATCAGATGGCAGCACCGAAACCGTTGCCAGTCAGGTCAAGCGAAGCTGGACGTCCCTCAACGATGACTCTGCGATCCGTTTCGCCGACGACATCGACATAGCGCCCGATGGCGCGATCTATGTGTCGGACTTTTCGACTCGCACGAACGCTGCCGAGTACATGCTCGAGGTGGTCGAGTACCGGCCTAATGGCCGAGTCATTCGCATCGACCCGGACGGCTCAACCGAGATCGTCATCCGGAACTACGTGTTCCCGAACGGCATCTGCACCAGCCACGACGGGCAGAGCATCTTGGTTGCGAGCACGGGCATGTACCGCGTTGACCGGCTGTGGATCTCGGGCCCCAAGCAGGGCCAACTCGAGCCGCTCCTTGAAGATCTCCCAGGCTACCCCGACAACATCAATCGAGCGTCGGACGGGAACTACTGGATGTCGTTCGTCGCGATGCGCACTGCATTCTCCGACCTCACGATAAATCACCCCAAGATTAGGCGAAGGATGACCAAGGAACTGCCGGCCGACGACTGGATCGTCCCCCAGCTCAATGTCTCGTGTGTCATCAAGTTCAGCGATGTTGGAGAGGTGCTCTCCGTGATGTGGGACGAATCATTGGAGAACTACCCGATGGTCACGTCGATCAACGAATTCCAGGGCCATCTGTATCTGTGTGGGATCAACAACAACCGGCTCGGTAAGCTCACCTTGCCAGCGGATGAAGTCGGCACGATCGATCCACGTCAGGTTCCGACGTTCACAAAATTCGTGCCACCCTTCGGCATCGAGGATCCAGTCGAGCTCGCGAGATGGAACTCATGAGGTTCTTCTCCGGGGTGAAGGAGTTGCTAGCGCCTGGTTCAGTGCGGCGAAATTCGATTCCACCCTTCGAGGCGGGCCTGAGGCCGAACTCGCGTCTCGACGCGGCTCCCCGACTACTTGCGGTCGACGAGTACGAGCCCGACTCGATTGTCGCCCTTCCCAATGGAGATCTTCAGTTCACCGCAGCCGGGAGTGTGTTCCAGTACAGCAATGGGGAGGTCACCGAGGTGGCGAATTTCGGTGCCAGAGCCAGCGCTCTGGACTTCGACGGAGAAAGCACGGTCGTGGCGGTGGAGGGACGGGGGCTGGTCGCCGTCGACGCCTACGGATACGTATCTGATGTGAGCACCGACCCCGCGGTGCAGAACTGCGTGACCGACATCTCGATCGGAGATGACGGGACCCTATACGTGACGGTCGGGTCTGACCGACTCAGTCCCGACGAATGGGCACGGGCTCTCATGCAGCGAGATCGAACTGGCAGTCTCGTCAGGGTTGATGGCGATCGAGTTGAAACTCTTCTTGGCGGGCTCGGCTGGCCTGCGGGAGTGCTCGTTGGCGGCTCGGACACACAGTCGGTGCTTGTCTCATCGAGTCTCGACAGCTATGTGTCTGCTTTCAACGGAGTTCGCCGCAAGCTGGCGCCGGTGGTGTCGAACGTGCCGTTTCACCCCGGTCGTTTGCGCCATGGCCGACAGGGTGGATGCTGGGTGATGGCACCTTATGTTCGCAACCGATTCACCGAGATGATCATGACCGAACCGGAGTTTCTGGCCGACATGATGGAGACGATCGAGCCGAGAGAATGGCTGGTTCCGCGGCTGCGGTCCGAGCGTCCCCATGCCGATGCCCTCCAGATGGGCCAACTGCGTGTCTTGGGTGTCATCAAGCCGTGGGCACCGCCGCGTTCCTACGGGCTCGTTGCCCACCTCGCTACAAGTGGGCGTTTCGACTACAGCGCCCACTCGCGCGCCGACGGCAACGCTCACGGGATCACCGACCTCGCCCCGGTGGGCGACGCGAAGACGGTCGTGCTCGCCGGTCACGGTTGCCGCAACCTGGTCATGCTCGAGACAGAATATGAGGCCGAACCATGACCAGTGACGTGCTCTGTCAGTTACGCGACGTGGATAAGAGGTATGGATCGACCTACGCGGTGCGCGGCGTCTCGCTCGAGTTGCGCGCTGGAGAGGTCCACGCTCTGCTCGGAGAAAACGGCGCTGGCAAGTCGACGATCGCCAAAATCTTGTCCGGAGCCACCGCGCACGATGGTGGAACCGTGATCTTCGATCGCCAGGAGCGTAAGTACAAGAACCCTGCTGAAGCTGCTCGTGCCGGTCTCTCTATGGTCTATCAGGAGACCTCGCTCATCGACACCATGACGGTGGCTCAGAACCTGATGCTCGGGGAGGAGAAGATGTTCAATCGGCTTTCCGAGGTGAACATCATCGCCCGCGAACTGCTCGAGTCCCACAACTTCCACATTCGACCAGAGGTCACCGTGGGATCCCTCGGCGCGGCGCAGAAACAGATGGTCGAGATCGCTCGGGCGGTGCATCGGAACGCGAAGTTGATCATCTTCGACGAACCCACTGCATCGGTGACTCCCGAAGAGAAGCAACAGCTCTTTTTGTCAATCCAACGACTGGCCGCACAGGGTGTTGCCCTGTTGTTCATCACCCACAATATCGAGGAAGCCCTAAGCGAGGCCGACAGGATCTCGGTCATGCGCGATGGCGTTCTCGACCGGTCTGGTCACGTCTCGGAATTCACGAGGGAATCGATTGTCACGGCGATGGTTGGTCGAAGCGTCGAATACTCTCGCCGTGTACCCGCCCGCTCTCCCGATCCCACCCCGGTCCTTGAGGTCGATGACATCACCTTGATGCCGATCGTTCGCAACATGTCGTTCTCGGCTTTCGCCGGGGAGATTGTCGGGCTGGCGGGGCTGGTGGGGGCCGGCCGCACCGAGGTGACCCAGATCATTGCCGGCATCACTAGGCGGCGTCGGATCGGCGGTGGCGAGATACGCCTCAACGGGAAACCGGTTCGGTTCCGAACGCCGCGCCACGCTAGGGCCGCTGGCATCAGCTACATCTCCGAGGATCGCAAGGCCTCCGGCATCTTCAGTCATTTGACCATTGCCGACAACCTGCATCTGGCCCATCTCAGCGGCAAGAAGCCGCTACCCATCATGGCGCTGCCGTCCGATCGCAACAAGCTGACAGCGGAACTCATCGAGAGGTACGCCGTACGGACCCTCAATCCCACCACGGCGAAACTCGTGGAGTTGAGCGGAGGCAATCAGCAGAAGGTCATGCTTGCCAAAGGCCTCAGCCACCGACCCGATGTCGCCATCATCGACGAACCCACCCGTGGGGTGGACGTGGGAGCGATCGAGGAGATCCACGACACGATTCGAGCACTCGCCGATGATGGCGTCGCTGTCATCATCATTTCTTCCTACCTTCCCGAGATCTTGGCATTGAGCGACCGAGTACTCGTCGCACGAGCCGGCCATGTCGTGGCCGAGTTCGACGCAGCTACGACCGATCAAGAAGCGATCATGTTTGCGGCGGTGCACTGATGACTGCGTTCGTTTCCGCGGCCAAGGGTCTGCGCTCGGTGGTTTCCGTGTTTGACGAATCAGTGCGCGTGGTGGGACTCGTCCTCATCGCAGTGCTCGTTCTTGGGGGACTGACCACACCAGACTTTCTCGATCTCGGCAATCTGTCGGTGGTGCAGCGGTTGTCGGCTGCATTCGGCATCGTGGCCGTGGGCGAGGCGATCGTCATCCTCGGCAAGGGCATCGACCTGTCGGTCGGAGCGGTTGCCGCGTTCGCACCGCCCGCGGCGCTGCAGTTCATGCAGGACGGCGCAAGCGAGACAACTGCGGTCCTGCTGGTCCTGGCTCTCGTGGTGATATTTGGCCTGTTCAACGGGGTGCTCATCGCATTCGTCGACGTGCCAGCGCTGTTCGTAACACTTGCCACCGGACTGCTGTTTGTCGGCGGCGTGAAGGTCATGATCCTCGATGTGAATCTGTACATCTTGCCGGATGGTACGCAGATCGAAAATCTCGGTAGCGGTGAGATCGTGGGCATTTCTACCCCGGTCTTTGTTTCTGCGGTCGTCTTTGTCGCTGCGTGGCTCTTCCTCTCGTTCACCGCGCCTGGACGACTGATCCGGGCCATGGGCGACAACTACGAGACGGCGCGCGTCGGCGGTGCTCCTGTTCGGCCACTCCAGATCGGTTCCTACGTGGTGTCTGCGCTGCTGGCTTGTCTCGCCGGATTCCTTCTACTGGCTCGCGATGGCGCCGTTGCCACGGTCGGGTCAGCATTCACACCGATTCTTTTCGTCGCACTGACCGTGGTTATCATTGGCGGTGTTTCACTCAGCGGCGGTCGGGGCACCATTCTGGGGGTTCTCCTCGGTGCTGAGTTCATTGGCCTCGTAACCAACCTCTTGACCCTCAACAACCTCAGCCCCGCCACCCAGGACTTGGTCAGGGGCCTCGTATTGATGCTCGCGGTCGCGGCAGACGCATGGCTTCATCCTCGAGACGAGGAGACGGCGAAATCTCAGGACCTCTAGCAGACGGACTATATGCCTTGTTCGGATCGCGCTGTCGCCATTAGCCCCGACACTGGACCTTCGATGACCTGCCCGCCGAAGCCGAGTGCGCTGAGGTGCCCCGGTCGGTTCACACCGCGGTGGTACCGGGTAGCGCACGCTTCGGGAGCCTTGTGAGACCGGTGAGTGGGTCCGGCATTCTTGGGACTCTGGTGACGGCAGAATACGGGGTCTTGAGTCCGCAGACTATGGATTACGTGCAACGCAATTTATGGATTCTTCAGATAGATCTGAAGGGTGGGTGTGTCATGGCGGGTAGGTTGAGTGGTGGGCCCGCGCGGGACAGGAAAGTCCACATCGCTGGCGAAGCTCGCTGACGCCACTTCGGTTCTGTACATCGCCGGGCTCATGGACAAACTCGGCAGCGGACTGATCGACGCTGACGATCCGCTCCGTCGTCCCTAGCGGCGATCAAGGCCCTGATCTGTGAAACGGAGTGGCTAGCCGCCCGAGACGCCAAACTCGCAGATGTGGCGGCCGCCAAACTGGACCGGGAGGTAGCCAGATGCCCTACGTGATCACCTCGCCATGCATCGACTGCGGCGCCTCAAGCAGGCGATGGGTAGTAGACAAGCGCTTGGCGGGCGCCGGTACTCCTTTACAGCCTCGCCGAGGCGGCTGCATCGGGAGAGGAGGCCGGAGTTCGCTGCGAACGGAGGACTCGGACTTTGACCCTCGCCCATGCTCGCGACGTACCGTTCGGCTAAGTCGGGGGGGAATGCGTTTGGCCCCGACGCGAATCCTTCCAAGGTGACCGCAACGATATGGACGCGGTGCCATCGGCCAGTCGATGTAGCGAGATGTCCGATATCGGCCTGCGGTCCGGGGTGGCGTGTCACCTCGGCATCTCGTTGTCGGTGCGACCGGATGAGCTTGAATAAAACAGGTAACGGAAACCGTTCTGGCCACCAAATACGTCAAGGACCTGCTCAGGCCCACAGGCTTTCGTCCTCTGGGGTCACGGTCGGCGTAGGCCGGTGTGGCGACGAGCGTCCCAGAACTGAAATGAGTGCTGGGAGTGTTTCAGATCAGTCGGTCGACGAGTTGCCAGACGTTGCTGCTCGGGTTAGAGCCTAGGTCGGATCCGTTCAATGTGTGACGCTCTCGCAGGGAGACTGCGCGCTCTTTGGCAGTCTGATAGCCGTCGAGGAGTCTGGGAATCGCATCAGCGGCGAGGTGCTTGTCATCGACGATTCCAAGCTGGTCGGCTCGCTTCTGAATGTCTTTGCGGTGAACGTGGGCTGTCTGGTCCTCCATGTGGAGCACAAGCCAGAGTTCGAAACATGGATTAGACATCGCGACGCACACGTTGCTCGTCGAAATCGTCACCGCGGGTCCGGCGACTTGACCGCTTATTGGATCGCTGGTGGGCTCGAGCCCGTTGGACGAGCTTGAGTGGTGCCATCCCGGCTTCTGCGAAATTAACATGGATCTCGCGATTGCGGCGCGCCCACTGGGCAAGGTAGCCGGGCTCGGTGACGGTTCCTTCGGTCAGGACCCGAACTATGTGAAGTGGTTCGCGTTTGCCCGGTACGCGCTTGGGTGTACCCGCTCGTGGTCGTCTCATGAATCGACGAGATCGAGCCCCACTCGAAGCTCGCTCGGGTCAAGGGCTGGCACGGCGCCAAAGCGACCTTGAAGGTAACGCCGCCCGAGCGCCTCATCTCGCCGGGGACGGAAGTCCGCGAGCGGGTAGATCGATGTCGCGCCGTCAAGGCTCTTCTCGGCGAACCAGATCTGATCCCGGCCGAGAACCCCATCCTTGGAGTCTCCGAGAACGTTGACATCGTGCGCGTTGAAGATGAGTTGGGCACACCGAGGGTTCATCTCTTGGCTCTGAAACATCTCGATGAGCATCGAGACGAGATACGGGTGCAGGCTTGCGTCGAGTTCATCGGCAAGTAGCACATGTCCGCCATCGAGAACGTCGAGAACTGGGCCGATCAGACCAACCCAGACCATGGTCCCCTCTGACTCGTCCTCGGGATCCAGATCAACATCGCCTGACGAGCCTCGGTGAGTGAGGCGAACCGAGTCGGCAAAGACCACCTTGGTTTCTTCGTCGGACGAGTCGGGATCACCCTCTTCACCCTTGAGAATCCGCAGTGCTCGCTGTAGGCGCTCCGCAACTTCGGGATCCACGGTCGCTCGCTCGATGTTGCTGACCCCGAGGTCGGCCGCCCACACAAGGGCCCTGACTCGCTCCTTGGTTTGAGCGTCTTTGAGCAACTCAGCAGTTCGCACCGCCCGAGATCCACGGTTTGCCGACTCCGCGAGGCGGAGGTTTCGTAGGAACCAGCCAAAGAGTGGTCCAAGCTGTTCATCGTCGGCAGCACCCGCCACCGACAGGAGCAAGGCGTTTTCGCGCAGCAGCTTGTGTAGTGCTCGGCCCGCCGATCGAAACGACGGACCGAAGGCGAGATCCTCGGGCGTGCGGTCGAAAACCAAGGCTTGTCGGCCTTTGGGGTAGTAATAGGCGTACTCGCCCAGCACGCGTTCGTCATCTACCTCGAACCCGTACTGCCAATGCACTCCTTGAAGGATGAGATCAACCTCGAACCGGCTCGGCTGACTCCTCATGGCTTCATCGAGAGCGAACGGCCTGCGATAGATCCTGCTCGAGCGCGTCCCCGAGCGGAACGAGTTCGTGACAATAGCGCGCATGTCAGCAAGTGTGAACAACATTGTCGACTTGCCAGACGCGTTGGCTCCGAAGAGCCCAGCTGCCGGCAAGACGTCGACGTTCTTGGTCGAGGCGCGGGTGGTGACCTCGCGTTGAACGTCGGGGCGCGCCAGCCGCGTAGCTAAGAGCGAGAGGTGGACTTCATCTCGGTAAGAGCGGACATTGCTGGCCGTAAACGACAGCAACGCACTGGGCAGGGGCTCTGCATCTCTACTGCTCATCTAACCATCCTTGTGAAAAAACCTCTCAAAATGCAAGTTAAACTACCTATTGGCTGCTATCATAACTCCTCAAACGAAGAAAACTCACAAAAACCGCTGTCAGAGATACTGTCACACCCCTCGGTCATGATGGAGATGGAACCATTGGGCCTTGGGCCCGCTAGGAGTAATCATGACGCCAGAAACCGCGTTCATCGAGGCGCTCGAATCCGAGGACGGCATTGCCCTATCGACTCGTCGGATTCTCGTTTGCTGCGGCTGTTGAACGGCCAGCGGATCATGGACGCGATGCTCGAATCTGCGCCTGGGCCGATCTCGCGGGCCGATATCGCGCGTGTCACCGGGTTGTCGGCGCCGACGTTGGCGCCACCAAGATCAAGGTCGGGGTTGCGAATCTGTTGGGTGACGTGATTGCGGAAACCGAGATTGAATCAGGCCCGAACGCGGAGGCTGTTCTTTCGTCGATTTCTAACGTTGCGAGGGATCTACAGAGGACGATCGGCTGCGAGGTTGAGGCGGCGTGTGTTGGAGTCCCTGGCGTGTACCGCCCTGCGTCTGATGCCGTTTTTCAGGCGTTGAATCTCCCTGGATTCGATGGCCTGAAGATTCGTACACGGCTCGAGGAGGCCCTTGGGGTCGACGTGTGAGTTGACAACGATGTAAACCTTGCGGCCCTGGGCGAGGCCCACAGCGATGAGGAATACGGGGACTGTCCTGACTTCGCTGCCATTTCGCTTGGAACTGGTATCGGGATGCGGCTCGTGCTCGACGGCGAACTGTATCGGGGAGGCTTCGACGCTGCGGGCGAGATCGGGTCTCTGATCGTAGCGAACGCAGCTCACGGCTCTCCGTCGGCAGTAACGCTCGAGTAAGCCGCTTCCGCGCCAGCGATGAGGAAGCGGTTCCGGACCGCAGTCGAGAACGGCGCATCAACCATGCTCGATGCGGATCCTGACATACCTCAGATCATTGCGGCAGCAGTACAGGGCGACTCCGCGGCTCTTCTCGTGCTCGATGAAGCAGCGATCGCAGTGGCGATCGCGGTGAGCCACCTCTGCTTCATTGCGGATCCCCAGAAGGTCATCTTCAGCGGCGAGGTTGGCGTAAATCGTGAGTTCGTCCAAGCCCGATGAGCGTGCCGACCGGCATTATCGAGGCGGTCGATGAGGCTGAGTTCGTCGACCTGATGTCCGCGGCTACTCGTATCCCGAGCGTTACCCCCGATGAGGCCGAGTTCGCATCATGGGTCGAGAGCGAGATGCGCGTCGCGGGCTGGGACGACGTTGAGTTGTCCGACATCGGTGAGGGCCGCCCGAACGTCTATGGCCGAACCGGAGAAGGAGATGGTCGCTCCGTCCTGCTCGCTGGCCATCTCGACACGGTTCATGCCGACGACTGGTCCGAGCATTGGAGCGGCACCGCTCGGGCCGACCCATTCGAGCCGGTCGTGATCGACCGCGAGGTCTGGGGGAGAGGGGTGGCCGATCAGAAGGGCGGAATCTGCATGATCCTTGCCGCGCTCCGCTCTATAGCGCGTGCGGGGTATCGGCCTACAGGTCGCGTCGACGCGATGTTCGTATGTGACGAGGAGTCTGGCCAAGCAGGCAGCGGGGTGTCGGCGGGGATGCGGGCAGCGGTCGCCGGTGATCTGATAACGCGCCCCGATACACCCGATTTCTTGATCTACACCGAGCCAACGACCTCCGCTATCTACACCGCGCAGATGGGATTCCTCATCGCCGAGATCGCGCTGACAGGCCGATCTGCCTACTTCGGCAGGCCCGAACTCGGCGTCGACGCACTTCGAGCAGGGCACGAACTGTTGAACGCACTCTGGGAGCACTCGACAGAGCTCGAGCATGGAGAACGCTACAATCTCATCGGAAATGGGTTCTTGTTGGTCACATCGGTCAACTCCGGAGGGAACATCGCGGTACCGGGCGACTTCGACCTGTCACTTATCCGCAAGATCCTGCCCGCTGAAAGCATGGACTCCGCAGCGGCAGTGATCCACGAGATAGCGAACCGTGTAGCTCGTGACCATGACGTGCAAGTCACCGTCGCGTTCACGGCGCCTCGAGACCACACGCTCGGAGGAACTCCCGACGAGGTCGATCCGAGTCACCCTGGCGTGCAAGCTTTAGCCAAATCGATCGCCCCGGTCACCGGTGAGGCCTGCCGGATCGAGGCTGCGCCGTTCTGGTCGGAGAAGTCATTCCTGTCAGCACTTGGAGTACCCGGCGTGTACTTCGCCGCGGGAGACATCTCCGATTGCCACACACCATTTGAGCACGTCGCGATCGACGAAGTCGTTGCCGCCACCAAGACACTGGTTCATTTCATTGCGTCGTGGTGCGGCCTCGAAGAGCTACCCAAGCAAACCAACTAAGTGAGGAAGAAATGCACACAAGGAAGGAGCCAAGATGGATTCTTGTTATCGCGCTGCTCGCAGCATTCGGTCTGGTGGCCGCAGCATGCGGTAACGACGGGGACCTAACAGCGTCGACGACAGAGGACAGTGACGGAGCCAGCAGCGATGGCACCACGGACGAGACGTCCACAGCTGATCCACCCGTTACCCAAGGTCCGAACGGAGAGCCGTCAAGCCTGTCAAGTGACATCGTACTCACAGCAGATGAGGCCACCGAGGTCCAAGGCGGCGGGTACACAGCCGCTTTGTTGTGGCATACATCGGGCGCGTTCACCGATGCCGTGAGTCAGGGGGCACGCGATGCGTTCGCCGAACTCGGGATCGAAGTAATTGCCGAGACCGAAGCGGGCTTCGACGCTGCCCAATAGGCCAACGACGTCGAGACCGTCCTGGCGCAGAACCCCGACATCATCATCAGCTTGGTAATCGATCCCGTGTAGGGCGCTGTGGCATTTCGCCCCGCCGTCGATCCTGGCGTGCAACGGGTGTTCCTGTCAACAACTCCTGAAGGCTTCGTTCAAGGCGAGGACTATGTCGGCTTGGTCACCGATGATCTTGCAGCCATGGGAATCGCGGCCGCGGACTTGTTGGGTGAGGCACTAGGCGGTGAAGGCGAAGTCGGTTTCATCTTTCACGGCGCTGCCTTTTACGTGACCAACCAGCGCGACCAAGCGTTCAAGTCGTGGATCGAGATCAACTACCCCGACATCACCATCGTGGCCGAGGAGGGACTTGCCGATCCATCGGCCGCCAAGCCGCCCCGATCGCAGTCATGGCGATAGGCATGTCCTTCGCTCTCGGGGCCGGCGAGATCGACCTCTCCGTCGGCTCAACCGTCGCTCTGTCATCGTTAGTCGCTGCCGATCTCGTCGGCGACTACGGATTCTTCATAGGAGCGACCGGCGCTGTGCTGGTCGCGATGGTCCTTGGACGCGTGAATGGGCTGATCACGGTCAAGATGAGGATTCCATCGTTCCTGGTGACGCTGGGCATGCTCGCGACGGGCGCCCATCGCGACGCCGCGAACTCGGTCGGCATTAACACCGCACGGGTCCGGATCAGCGCCCTAGTCGTCTCTGCCACAGAGCTTCCGGCTTCGCTGGGGTGCCTCCTGGCTGGGCGCTTGGCGATCGGCCGTCACGATCTCGGAGAGAACGACCTCCTCACCGTGATCGCGGCCGTCGTCATCGGCGGCACAAGCCTCTTCGGCGGAAGAGCGTCGGTCACCGGCGCAGTTACTGGGGCACTGATCATGGCCATGTTGAACAACGGCTTGATCCTCATGGGCCTCGAAGTCGCCGACCAACTCATCGCCCGCGGCGTCATCATCATCCTCGCAGTAGCAGTCAGCATGCGAGAACAACGCGAGAGTTGACGATGTTCCTTCATCCGCTCGTCACAAAGAACCCTAGCTTCGTGGAAGCGACCATCGAGCTCCACCAAGACGGCCAGCTACCGCCAAACACCTACGTCCTCGATCTCGACACGATCGCCGCCAACTCACCGGCCTGATTAACGACCCGCACAGCCTTGGGCTGACGGTCTACGCAATGACCAAGCAAGTCGGCCGCTGTCCCGCGTTTCTCGATGTGGTGACAACAGCTGGCGTGGACGGATATGTCGCTGTTGACATGGCATGCGCGCGAGCAATCGTCGCCAACGGTCACAACCTCGGACACCTCGGTCATCTCGTCCAAGTTCCCATCGGCCAGAGTGACGAAGCCGCCACACTCGAAGCTGACTACCAGACCGTCTTTACGCCCGATAAGGCTGCTCGGGCGTCAGCGACTGCGTCAAAACTCGGGCACCAACAGGACCTCCTATTGAGAGTTCACGGCCCAGGCGACCAGTTATACCCCGGACATCAGGGGGGCATCGAGTTCGACGAACTACCAGCAGCCATCGATCACATCGCGGGACTGCCGAACGTGCGCTTCGCAGGACTCATCACATTCCCGCGCTCCTCTTCGACGAAACCAGCGGCGAGATCCGCACAACCCCCAACGTCGGGACGCTGCAACGTGCCTTCGAAATCGCGACCTCCCACGCAGGGCGTTCGGATCAGCCGCTACAGATGAACGCTCCTGGGACCATCTCCACCGCAGCGCTCCAACAAGTCGCAAAGATCGGCGCGACACAGGTTGAACCCGGCCACGGCCTCACCGGAATGACCCCGATCCAGCCGGGATCGACTGCTACACCCAACTCCACCCCGAACCGCCCCATCGATGACGGAGCGTCGCTCATCTTCGGATTCAGAATCCAAGCCTTCGTCACAAGAGCACGGGTCGCCGCCATCGCCGGTCTGTCGAGCGGCAATCCCAGCGTTGCCAGCGTATGGGTCACGCTCGGCAACGTCTCAATCGAGTTCCACCACGGCACTTTCACGGAGCTACTCGATGACAACGGCGCAGGAAAATCGACACTCGTGAAATGCCTCGCCGGTATCTACCAACCAGATTCGGGCTCGATCGCGATAGACGGCGTCGAGCACCATATTGCATCCGCGCAGCACGGCCGAACTCTCGGCTTCTTGAACAAGAAACGGATGCGAGCGGAGTGTGCGGCGACCCTGGAGCGTTTGGACATACGAATCCCACCCCTCAGTCGACAAATCGGATAGCTGTCTGGAGGGCAGCGCTAGGCCGTCGCGATCGGTAGAGCGGTCGCGTGGGGCCAAGAAGTCGCTCTCCTTGACGAGCCAGCTGCTGCAGGGTTGGAGACATCCCCCGTCCCAAGGCCGGGTTTGGCGCATCGCTGGGCCTTCTCTGAACGGACGCGAACGGTACGGCAAGCCTTCGAATGTCAAGTTCTCGGTCAGCTTGTCTGGGGAGACTTCGCTGGTGCGCCCACATTCGATGAGTGCTGCGATCTCGTTCTAGAACGTGCGTCATTGCTGTAGGCCGCTATGGGTTCTAGTGTCCCGAGTAGATATCAGCTGGGCGTGTCGCTTTTGTCGTTCGGAGTTGCTAGAGTTTTTGGGGTCGGGGGCCACGTGAAGCGCGACATCTATCTCGATTACAATGGGTCGTCACCCCTCGATCCACGCGTTCTCGATGAGATCATAGGTGCGATGCGCCTTGGAGTTGGCAACGCGTCGTCGCTGCATCGTCTTGGACGGCTCCAGGCGGCGCGGGTGGATCAGGCTCGTGGCCAGGTGGCGAACTTGGTGGGAGCTCGTGCGAACGGTGTTGTGTTCACTGCTGGTGCGACCGAGGCGAACAATCTGCTACTGCAGGGTCTGGTCTCCACGGCTGGTGCCGGACGACACAGGATCTTGATCTCGGCGGTCGAGCATGCCTCGGTGAAGGCGACGGCGGCGTGGTTGTCGGATCGATCACTCACGAAGTCTGAGGTTGTCCCGGTGACTGAGGCTGGAGCAGTCGACCTTGAAGCGCTTGATCGTCTGCTCGGCGATGATGTTTCGGTTGTTTCGATCATGGCGGCCAATAGCGAGACCGGTGTCCTGAATGACTTGGAGGCGATCAGCGGGCTCGTTCATAGCCGGGGGGCACTTTTCCACAGCGACGCGACTCAATACGTTGGTCGCTTGCCTCTGGACATGGCCAGCGTTGGTGTAGATGCCGTGTCGATCAGCGCCCATAAGATCTGCGGACCGACGGGTGTCGGGGCTCTTGTCACCACAGGAACGACTGGGCGTCGGCTTCGGCCGATCATCCACGGCGGTGGCCATGAACGTGGTCTTCGCTCCGGGTCGCTGAACGTCGCGGGAATCGTTGGCTTCGGCACGGCCTGCGAGTTCGCGGTTCGTGAGCAGCGTGACGAGGTAATCAGGTTTGCGTTGTTTCGAGATCGGCTGGTCACGGGCTTGAAAGACCACCTAGCTGGCGTTGAGGAGAACGGTGATACCTGCAACCGTCTTCCCAACACAGCGAATCTCCGGTTCGTGGATGCCGACGGCGAAGCCGTGATGGTCAACTTGGATTCGGTCGCAGTGTCGTCTGGCAGCGCCTGCAGCGCTGGTGCGATCGAACCGTCACCTGTCCTCCTAGCAATGGGAGTCGACCGTACGGCAGCTGATGAGTCGCTAAGGTTCAGCCTCGGCCGGTTCACAACCGCTGAGGAGATCGAAGAAGCAGTCACTCGCACCGCTGGTGCCGTCGAGCACGTTCGAGTACTGAACGGGAGCACCTGATGCGACTAGCTGAAGCGGCACAGCCGACCTTCGCCCGCCACGAGACCTTTCACCCGCGCTATGGGTGGTTCCGCAAGGCTTACTCGACAGCGACCCATCGTCGTTCGGGATTCACCGAAGACGACGCCCCGGTCAGGATGGGAGTCGGCAAGAACATGGTCCGAGCGATCAAGTTCTGGGGCCAAGCCGCGAAGATCATAACCAAAGACCCAGAGTCGGAGAACAAGCGGGCACCCGAGATGATCCCGACCTGGTTTGGGCACGCCCTGTTCTCTGAAGAGGGCTGGGACCCATACATGGAAGACCCTGGCACGATATGGCTGCTTCACTGGATGCTTCTCGCCCCGCCGAGCCTTGTTCCTGTCTGGTGGTTGGCGTTCAACGAACTCCACGCCATCGACTTCGACGATGCAACTCTTGTAGCCGCCGTACGCGGTCATCTCGAAGCCACTTCGGCATGGTCAAACCCACACGAGTCATCGATCAAGAAAGACATCAGCGTGCTGCTGCGGACCTATGCACCTGCGGTGCGATCTGGGCGCACTGGGTTCGATGATCTACTCGATTGTCCCCTGCGCGAGCTCGCTCTGATCACCAATTCTGCAGCTACAGGCAACCATCGGTTTGCGCTAGGTCCGAAACCAACTCTGCCGAACGAGATCATCTTGTTCGCGGTGCTCGACTACCTGTCTCGGCGTCCTCCCTCAGGGCAAACAACCACTCTCGCTCATCTCGCCAATGAGCCGGGGGGACCAGGACGCGCATTCAAGATCTCCGAGAGTGATTTACTGCACTCCTTACAACCGGTGGCGGCGGCAACTGATGGAATCAGCTTGCTTTCGCCAACCGGCGCGCACCAACTTGCTTGGAGGAAGGAGTTCGCACTGTTGGCGGTCGACGTACTTGGGAGATACTACGGATCGGGACCCCTCGACGCTCGAGTGGGGGCTAGCCGGTGACGAACCAATCGATCGTGAGTATCTGCCGGAAGAACGCGAGCCGGTGATGGCTCGACTTCTTGATTCGAGCCGCGACCTGTCGAACGGTGCGACCCGGTGAGAACCCTCGCTTCAGCACTTGCCGTGTCAAGCCGTTTCGCCCGCTCGGCGAATCTTGAACGCGACATCACCGCGACCGAACCTTTACATGGCTACATCGTTACCGCTCGAGCGTTAGACATCGTCGAACGCCTCGCTGTCACCGCCGCGACCACCCAGGCCGGGGGCGCCTGGTCGATTACCGGACCCTACGGTTCGGGGAAGTCGTCGCTAGCAGTGCTGCTCGACGGCGCATTCGGCGATGCTGGTCCCGTCCGCGATGCGGCGCTTGGCCTCATCGACGAGGTCGCGCCCGACGTTAGCGCCCTCCTCGTCGACGCCCACGGTCGGTATGAGACGCATGAGACAGGCTTCAACCGGGCGGTTGTCACTGCCAGCCGAGAACCCATTAGCCATACGGTTCTGAGGGGCTTGCACTCGGCAGTCGTCAGACGATTCGGCAAGATTCCTAGTGCATCGAAGTTTCCAGCTGCAGGAGCGCTGAGGGCTGCGCTTTCCGACGCAGCGTCGAAAGACCTTCGCCGTACTGGACCGTCCCCTGCCGCGCTATTGGAGGTCGCTCGCTGTCTGGCTGACGACGCCCCGCTTCTGATCATAATCGACGAGTTCGGCAAGAACCTCGAAGCTGTAGATCAGTCATCGGACACCGACCCGTACCTCCTGCAACAGCTAGCAGAAGCTGGTCAAGGGGCGGGCGCGCCGATCTTCACTCTGACGCTGCAGCATCTCTCCTTCCAGGACTACTTCATGGGAAGCGACGACCCCGAACAGCGCGAGTGGGCAAAGGTGCAGGGTCGTTTTGAGGACATCCCCTATGTCGATTCGGCCGCTCAGACCCGCGCCCTGATCGGCACCGTGTTCGAGAGCACCGACAAAGGCCTGACACGACGCATTGCGAAGTGGGCTACGGAAACAGCCGACTTGATGGCCAGGGTAGGGATCGAGTACCTCTCGAAGGCCGACGTGGTGGCGGCCTGCTATCCATTGCACCCGCTCGTTACAGCCGTACTACCGGAACTGTGTAGCCGGTACGGACAGAACGAACGCACACTTTTTTCGTTCTTGACGGGGCCGGGCCCCTCCGCGGTACCGGCGTTGCTGGCCAGCATGGAGGTGGCGGGTAGCGGCGCGCCCCCTGTGGTCGGTCTGGCGCAGGTCTACGACTACTTCGTCGGTGGCGGAGTTGTCACCGCAACAGGTGGGAGTGGTTCTAGTCGGTGGATCGAGATAGCGACGCGCTTGCGCGACACTCACGGGCTAGCTGAGGAACAGGCAAGCGTTGCCAAGGCCATCGCGGTGCTGAACCTGGTGTCAGCTGCAGGCACGCTGCGGGCCTCCAATAAGATTCTGGATCTCCTTTATCTAGGACCCGAGCGGGTGCTCGCGGACCTCGAAGAGTCAAGCCTTGTGACCTATCGGGACTTTGCCGACGAGTACCGGATTTGGCAGGGAAGCAACATCGACCTCCGTGTCTTGATCGATAGCGCAATCGCTCGGGCCGCACACGTACCTTTGGTCGAGATTCTCGGCAGGATCGATGCACCCGAACCGGTCGTGGCAGCGCGGCACTCGGCGCAAAACGACATCCTCAGGGTCTTCTCTCGCCGATACGCCATTGGTTCTGAATCGGTTGATCCCGTGGCTCCGTTCGCCGAAGTGGACGGAGAGATCCTCTTGGTTGTCGGAACCGAGCGCGTCTGTCCCACCGGCAAGGCCGCGAACGGGCCCACCAAGCCAACGGTGGCCGCCATCCCCGACGACATCTCCGACCTCGACCGCGCGGCCCGATCCGTAGCAGCGATCCGTAGCAGCAATCCGTAGCGTTCTGGAGCTTCCTGAGGTTGTCGATGATCGGGTTGCCCGCAGTGAGCTTGGTGAACAGCTCGCTCAAGCCGAAGCGATGCTCAGAGGATCGCTGGTTTCCACCTTCGCATCTGAAAACTGCGATTGGTACCTAGTGCAAGCAGACGGGCCGGTCCCGCTACCGGAGGGCCGCGGGAGTACCGCGATCTCTGCCGCAGCGGACCTCTGCTATCCCGACACTCCAATCATCGGCAACGAGATGATCAACCGAACCGCGGTCACCTCTCAAGGGGCCAAGGCGCGACGACTTGTGCTCGAAGGAATGCTTGAACACGTTGGAGAGGTAGACCTTGGATTCCAAGGCTACGGCCCTGAGGTTGCCATGTACCGCTCGGTATTGGGCCGCTCCGGAATGCACCGAGATGATGACCGGAACGGAACCAGGGTCTTCGCCGCGCCGACAGTTCCGTCACTCCAGCCAGCGTGGAAGGCTCTTCAAGGCGAGTTCAAACGAGCCCGGAAGCGCCGGATCAACCTGAACGATGTTTACGCGGTGCTGATGTCTCCACCGTTCGGGATGAAGGCGGCAGTGGTTCCAGTTTTCGTGACAGCTGGTTTGCTAGCGAACGCCGACGAGGTCGCCATCTATGAGCACGGCACCTTCAAGCCGGTTCTTAGCCCCGATGTGTCAGAGCGGATGGTGCGGAACCCTGGCCATTTCGACATCAAGCACTTCGCCAACGCAAGCGGCGCGCGCCGAGAGGTTGTGGACGAGCTAGCAGAATCGCTCGGCGTCGCCAGACGATTCCGGAAACACCGGGTAAGCAATGTCTTAGCGATCGTCGGCCACCTTGTCGGCGCGGTCGGGCAACTCGACAACTTCACGCTGGCCACTGAGGCTCTGTCCGACAAGACCATCGCAGCTCGGGAGGCTCTCAAGACGGCGGTGGAACCCGATGAGTTGTTATTCAAGCGCCTACCTGAGGCCTTCGGGTTCCCCGAAGTCAAAGCCACAGCGGAGACCTACGCTAAGAAGCGACATCTTGCTAGGGCGGTTTCGCGGGCTCTGGGCGAACTTGAGACAAGTTTTGAAGGTCTCCTAGACGATCTACTCGCGGACCTACTGGAAACTGCAGGCGAAGCTAGCCGGCTAGCGGTTACAGGTCAGGCAGCTTCGCTCGAGAACGAGGTGCTCGATCCCGAGGCTCGTTCGTTCATCTTGACGATGGCCAACGATTCGACGGAGAACGACCGCGAGTGGATCAAGGCAATCGCTACGGTGGTGTCCAAGAAGGCCGTCGCGGAATGGTCCGACGAGGACTGTGTGCGCTTTGGTGCGCAACTCCCTAGTCGGATCGCGTCGTTTCAGCGGCTCATAGCACTTCACGTTGATCGTCGTGTGCACGGGTTCGGAGCGTTCGAGGCTCGCCGAGTAACTGTCACTAGCGCTGACGGTCGGGAAGAGTATCGGCTCGTCGTACTCGATGACAGTGACCGAGCGATAGCACAGGCGAAGTTGGACTCTGCACTCGATGCCCTGGCCGAGTCGCTGGGTTCTGAAACCAAGGCCAAGATGGCGATGCTGGCCCTACTTGGGGAACAGATTTTGCCCATGGGTTCCGCAGCGGAAGATGTTGGCGTGATAGACTTCGTACAAGAGGCGAAGAATGGTTGATGGCGTACGACATATCTGTGGGATCTCGGGCGGAAAGGACTCCTCCGCGCTCGCTGTACACCTGCGTTACCGGGTGCCTGAGATGGAGTACTTCTTCTGCGATACGGGTGCTGAGCTCCCAGAGACCTATGAGTACCTAGTCCGTCTCGAAGTCATCCTTGGGAAACCAATTCAGCGGCTGAACGCTCTGCGCGGCTTCGATCACTGGTTCGAGGTGTTCCGTGGCGTCTTGCCCTCACCGCAGATGCGGTGGTGCACCAAGAACATGAAGATCAAGCCGATCGAGGAGTGGGTCGGCGATGAACCGGCTATCTCCTACGTCGCGATCCGTGCCGACGAGGCAAATCGAAAGGGCTATATCTCCACCAAGACCAACATCAAGACGGTCTTTCCGTTCATCGACGACGACGTCGACTACGACGGAGTCATGCGAATCCTTGACGATGCCGGCATCGGGCTCCCAACCTACTACGAGTGGCGGACGCGCTCCGGTTGCTACTTCTGTTTCTACCAACGCAAAGCCGAGTGGGTCGGGCTTGCGAACAAGCACCCGGATTTGTTTGAACGTGCCGTTGCGATCGAACAGAAGGTGCTCCAGGATGCTGGCGTCGACGGCGATGCGGATTTCGGCAGCACGGCGATGGCTGGCCGTCAGTACACCTGGACAGGCAGCGAGACCCTCGTCGAACTGATCGGGCGAAGCGATGAAATCATGGAACGGCACGAGGCTGCTCTTGAACGAAAGACCACGGAGCGTCCAAACCGGCCGCTGATCGAGGCACTAGTCGGCGCCTTCGATGAAGATGACGACAGCGAAGCCTGCGCTGTCTGCGCCCTATAGGAGCAGACGATGGAGGAGATGCCTAGCGAGCCGTCAGTCTGGCGGTGTCCCGGTTGGATCCTAGCGAAAATCTGCCCCCTTACCTCCAGGGCAAGCCAGAGCTGGCTTGACGATCTGCTCAAGAGCAGCCAGCCACGCGAGATGATCGTCGACTTGCTGCTGGCGACGGATCGACAACCGCTCCGCGAACTCCTGCCACCCTTGGCGAGACTTCAAGGTGAGGTTCCACTATTCGAGCTACCGGTACGGGCTCGCAACTGCTTACAGCACAATGGCGTCGATGCCTGGGAACAGGTCCTCGACCTCGAGCCGGCTCATATCCAAGGTTTTAGGAACGCTGGCGATGTGACCGTGCGGTCGGTGGTCGAATGGTGCGTGGCCCATGCTGAGAGGGTTGTCCGCGAACACCCCGGTGACCACCCCGTTGGAGGGTCGAGCGACGAAGACTTGGCCTCACAGGAGGCTGAAGCTCCTGACGGATCCTGGGGGGTAGAGCCGAGTCGTGAGTCATGGCGCCATCTGAACCAACAGCTAGCAGCGTTGTTTAGCGCCTCGATGAACTACCGAGGCGCCGAGACTGTTGCTGATGCTCTCGATAGAGACCTGGAGGGCATCCTCAGATTTACTGGCCTCTCCGGGATACTATCTCAAATCCGATTAGATGAGCTAGTCGACCCTGAGCCGGTCGGTTCGCTCATACGATCGGCGACACGGCGACTGATCGGGGAGAGTAGAGAGGTGGAAGCCGCAGTCCTCGCCAGGCGAGTATATGTGGCCAATCCGACGGGACGCAGGAAACTTGGGCAGCAGCTTGGCGTCACCAGCGAGTGTATTCGCCAGACAGAGAAGCGGGTCAAGAACAACCTCGAAAAGTCCTTGGGGGATCTCATGTCAGAGGTCGTCGGGCTCTGGGGGCCACTTGTCCCGGCTGTCGTCACCGCGGACGACCTGGCCGGGATGGTTCACGAGTTCCTGGGGTGTTCGTCGGAGTTGGACGCTGCCGATGACTTGGCAGTGCGGTATCTGGTCGTTTGGATGGGTCGTTCTTCAGCGGGTCGGTTGAGGCTCAGCCCGGAGGCGGCGAGCAGCTTTGAGCGTCTAAAGAATCGGGCCAAGGAACTCTCGGACAGCGTTGGGCTGCTACCGGAGGAGAACCTGAGGGATGAGTTCGATGCCCTGGCTGAGAGCGGCTATTGGAACGAACTGCTAGAGGCCGCGGGACTCCACCGAATCGGCGAGAGTCTCGGCTTTCAAAAGACCGCTAGGGCGCAGGTTAAGGCAGCGTTGTTGGAGATCGGCCGTCCAGCGACCAAAGAAGAGATCGCTGAGCTCTGCGGACTCGACGTGAATCGCCTGGGTGCACACCTGTCAGGGATCGAGGATGTGGCGCGCTCAGACAAGTATCGGTGGGGCCTCGTCGGTTGGATCGATGACATCTACGAGGGCATCCCAGCCGAGATCATCCAGCGGATCGAAGAGGATGGCGGCGTTACCACCACCGAGCGGGTCCTCGAGGAGCTCCCTCGGCTTTTTGGCGTGGCCGAGGGCAGTGTCTGGAGCTATCTGGCGACACCACATTTCACCGTTCGTGATGGCTATGTCAGCGTCACTGATCCGTCCACGCTGAACTACCGCGATCTTGACGATGTGATCGACGGGCGAAACGAGGCTGGCAATCCGTATTGGACGTTCCCCGTCGAGGAGCGATACCTCCGTGGCTACAGCGTTCTCGGCGTCCCGCCGGAGGTGGCTCGGGCTCTCGGGTGTGGGCCCAACGAGGCCGTTCGGGTCGAACTCGTGGACCCCGCTGGGTGCGAGCCGCTCTCGGTGGTCTGGCGCCTGTGGTCGCCGAACGGTACAGCATCCGTGGGATATTTAGCTGATCCGCTGAAGGCACTTGGCGCTAGCGCGGGGATGGTCGTTCGCCTCGAACTGCTAAGCGATGGCCGCGCTTGTCTTGCCATCCACGAGGACGCTCCAGAGTCCGGCTCCGCTGATGCAGACGATCTGTTACAGCGGATCAAGAAACGTCGGCGGTTCATCTAGGGATGCTTGCGGACGAACCGACGCTTCAGCCCGGGATATACCGCTTGCCGGATGAGTCCGTTGGCCCTCGCATCCTCATCCCCGGGTTCCAGGCGGCAACGTCGGTACGTGGTGCCTTTGGCTGGTTCACCGCGGGATGGATCTCACGGCTCGCCCCAGGGCTCGCCAACTACCTGAACAGGACCGATACGGTCCCGATTGACCTGACCGTGTCACCAGCGATCTTCGCAGCGGAGAAGGCCGCTATAGATCGTGCATTGGTTATGTCGGCCGACGAAGCCAGCGAACGGATTGCCAACGTATTCCAGGGTGGTAAGGCGAACACATCTGCGCTTGAGCGCCACGCTCTGGAGTGCCTCGCATGGATGATCGCCACAGGTCGCCTTCGGCTGCGAATAGCGATTCCAAGACCGGAGTCGAACTACCACCCGAAGATCTGGCTGTTCGACGATGGGAAGGATCAAGTACTTGCGCGAGGATCGGGGAACGCGACTGGGAGAGGTGTAGCAGATGGTGTTGAGCATCTCGACGTCGATGTCACATGGAACGAGTTCAGTCGAGGTCGAGTCTTGGATGGAATCTCGATCCTCAACGACTGGTCGCGCGGGCGAAGTCCAGGAATCGCTCAGGTTCTCGATCTGCCGGAAGCAGTGGAACAAGACATCATCCGGACGGCTCCCGACATGGCTCCTACCCCCAGCGACTACAAGGCCGCTGTGAGCGACGACGGAGAGCCAGCATGGGCCAGCGATGCGGCAGAGACGCTCCGCCAGCGATTTGCGCGGAGGTCGTCCTCGACGAACCCTCGCCTCGTGATCCCCGAATGGCTTGTCTGGGAGGAAGGCGACTACGGACACCAAGGCGAGGCGGTGCGAGCTTGGGAAACCGGAGAGGTGCCTGAACGGGGCACGATCGCGATGGCCACAGGTGCTGGGAAGACGCTAACAGCACTGATCTGTGCAACCCGAGCGCAGGATCGACTCGGAGACAAACCGTTCCTGGTTGTTACCTCGGCGCCGTCGTCACCACTAGTTGATCAATGGGTCAATGAAGTGGAGAGATTTGGTATCACTGCCACTGCCCCGAGTCGTGAACGGAATGCCGATATCGCGCTAACGACGTTCTTTCGACGTTTGGCGAGAGGGGGCACGCACCTCCTCGTGGTCACCAACAACATGTTGTGTACTCCCGCTTTTCAAAACACCGTCGCTGTGAAGGCGAAGCGCACAGGGACCCCGATTCCAACGATGTTCATAGCGGATGAAGCTCACTCGCTCGGAGCCAAAGGGTTCATCGACAACAAACCTGAACTATTCGAACGCCGTTTGGCATTGTCTGCAACCCCGGAGCGACAGTACGATCCCGACGGTACCGAAGAGATCTTTGAGTTCTTCGGGTCGCCGGTGTACGAGTTCGGTCTTGACCGCGCAATCGGATTCTGCCTCACGCCGTACAACTACTACGTGCACGCAGCAACACTCGACGAGGACGAACTCGATGAGTTTGTCGAGCTAAGCGGGCGAATCGGGGCGGCCATGGGCCGAGGCGATGATGGCGACACGGTTCAGCGTCTGCTGATCGCTAGGCGGAGAATCGTCGAGACCGCACAGGCCAAAATATCCCTGCTTCATGCGGTCCTGACGGCGCGCGGGCCCAAGCATCTGACACACGCGCTGATCTACGCCTCCGCTAAGAACCCCGAGCAGTTTGACCAAATCGGAGAGATGCTAGGTTCCTTAGGCATTCGTTGGGCGCCGGTCACCCAGAACACGACAGCAAATCCGCAACTGCTGAACGAAACGCTTTCAACGTTCGAACAGGGCGGGTACCAAGTACTGCTCGCTAAGAAGGTCCTCGACGAGGGTGTCGATATCCCAAGTATTCGAGAGGCGTTCATTATCGCTTCATCGACAGTGCAACGTGAATGGATTCAGCGCCGGGGTCGCGTGCTTCGGAGATCGCCCGGCAAGCAGTGGGCTCTCGTTCATGATTTCATAGCACTTCCTCCGGCGAGCCTCGCGACCACGACCGGGCCAGCAAGTGTACGCAAGATTATTCACTCAGAACTCAACCGGGCGTACTCTTTTGCAGCGCATGCTCGAAACGCTGCCGGCGGTGACGGCGTCCTCACAACGCTCGAAACGATTCGAGGAGCGTATTGGCCCCAAGTCGTCGACCAACGGGTCCTACAACACCCAGGTGATTATCTCGTCGCACCCGCGACACCCCAAGGAGACCCGTGGTAAACAACTACGACCGCATCTTTCATGAGATCAAAAGCCAGTCGCAGCGGCTTGCTTCGGGAGAAGAAGTTGATTCCGATGCGCTCGCGCATCTCGTGATGAAGATAGTGAATCTCGAAGACCAACACCGCACGAAGGGAACGAACATCAAACAGAAGATCGAAGACCTAATCTATGGCGCAGCGATGGCTGTCCTCCGAGAAGGTGAGTAGTCGTGCTCAGAATGCGTCGGATCGAGATTGAGAACTTCGCCTGCTTCGACCGGATCGTCGTTGAGCCGTCCGCTAACCCGGACTATCCGATGACGGTCATCCGCGCAGAGAACGGGTCAGGAAAGACAACGTTTCTGAGAGCGGTCCGGTGGGGGATGTACAGCGAGAAGGGTTTACCGGGCGATGCAGCGAGGTTCTCGCTGCATCCCGCTTGGTGGAGTCCCGAAGAGGCTGGAATCACGACGAAGGTCGCGATTGAGTTCGAGACGGACGGAGCTTCTCGACATGACAGCGAGGGTGCGGACTTGTCTACCGTGTACCAGTTCGTGCGTTCGGTAACGACAGTCGGCAAGCCAGCGACGAAAGACGACGAGCCGGACTTTCGTCGAATCAACGACCAAGCGCAGCTTATGGTTCGCGAGGCAGACGGCACCTGGAATCCCCACCAGGCTGCTGTCGATGCAGTCATCGAGCAGCTCCTGCCGTGGGACCTTCGGGATTTCTTCGTCATGGACGCTGACGAGGCAGCTGACTTCGTTGGTGGCAGCGAGGGCCAGGTCATGAGCCGTAAGGACGTAGAGGCGAAAACCACAGCGGCAATCCACAGCCTCCTTGGAATCGACATCTTCAACCGCGCGTCGGGTCGAGTCGCGGCAATCGGAAAGGCGTTTGGTGCCGCGGCCACGAAAGCGGTGGGAGACGCGGATCTCGACGCAATGCAGATCGAAGTCGACCAGTTGCGAGATGACCGAGATAACCGAGTTCGTCAGATTAGCGAAGCGAACGAACAAATTGCTGACCTGCAAGGCCAAATCGACCGAGCCAACGACAATCTGGAACGAGAATTGAAAGACATTGGTGCTGCCGAGCAGATCCGAGCACGGCGGAAGAACAATCGGGCCAGCTTCGCGACAGCCTCCAAGGCCCGCACACGGACGCTGGCAGAGCTAGCGAATGAGCTCGCATCCACAATGCTGCTCGCACCGTTGGCAGCCGTGGGCATCACCGGCGCCCACGGAATGCTCAAGCCGCTCTACGACAGCGGACGGATTCCACAAAAACACCTCCTCTTCGTCCGACAGCTTCTCGAATCCGGCACCTGCATCTGCGGTCAGGACCTCGAGAGAGATGGACTTCACCGGCACCACGTCGCGGACCTGCTCGCCGACACAGCAGAGAATGAGAAACGCGCCGACTATCTTGGTCACCTCTACGAAGCTGCGAGGGGTCTGTTTTACCATACCAACCATGGTCCGGCCTGGGAGAAACGATGTCACGATCTCTCTGGCCAGCTAGCGGAGGTCGACGAAGAGCTCGAAACGCTCAGGTTCGAGTATCGCGATATTGAGGCGAAGCTAGATGCTCTCGATGAAGAACACATCCAGATCATTCGCAACGAGTTGGACACGCTCAATACCTTGATCTCAAACCGGCGTCGAAGTGTCGTGCTTAATGAACATGAGCTGCCGGGTCTCGACAGCAGTGTGAACTCCCTCGACAAACAGATACACCAGCGAAATCGCAATGAGCGAGCCGCCAAAGACAAACAAGTTGCGCAGAATTTGGCTGATCTTGTAACGCAGGTGCTCGATGGCGCATACCAGACGATCCAGTTCAAACAAGTTGAGGAACTGTCGCGAAAGATGAATCGCCTGTTCGCCAACATGGCGGAGAACGTCGCTGACGATGACTACGAAGAGGCGCAAGGAAGCAAGGCAACCCTCCGAATGTTCAGCGAGGTCGGTGTGCGTCGCGTCAAGGAACAGAGTAAGCAGTTCGAGATTTACGCTCTGAACGCTCGCGGTCGTGCGATGTCCGCATTCGAGATCAACGGTGCCTCGCGGCGAGTGCTTGCTCTGTCCTTCGTGCTTGCGCTTTGTTCAGAGTCGCGTACCGAGGCGCCACTACTGGCCGACTCGTTGCTCAACTCGATGTCCGGCGCGGTCCGCCGCAACACGTTGCGGGCAACGGCGGAGAACTCGGGTCAACCGATTCTGTTACTCACTGGTTCGGACTTGGAGACGCAATCGGAGGTCGAGATTGTGGCCGAGAAGGCTGGCGTGACCTACACGTTGACTGGGCAGTGGTCTGCGATCGATGCAGGCGACGGCGGGGACGTCGTCAACTGGACTGATCAACGCCGAGTCTCTCTGCTCTGCGAATGTGCCCCGAGAGAGTTCTGCGACGTATGTGAACGAACGGGGCAGGCTGGATCCCCCGGCTGGTCGAAGAGGAACTAGGAGACGATCGCCATGAGCTACTTCACTATGCTGTTGTCCTCTCAAGCCCACCCGCTTCGGCTCCCGACCGAATCACGCGACGACGTCGAGCGGTATGTTCTCCAACACCAGAAGGGCAGAGCTGAAGCGGAGCACGCTCCATTTCGACGGCAACTGGACTTCTGGGCGTTCTGCATCGCCACGGCCGTTGCCGCCGACCTGCAACCGTTGGCCAAGTCGTCGTCGGTTTGGGGCCGGAAGTTCGTCGACACACGGGCCGTGCAGATGCCAGACGATCTGTGCGATCTCTTGGCGGTGCTCGCGCTGAAGTACCTAGGTCCCGAGCACGACGGGCTCGATGACCCGTCGGAGATTGTCGAGGTTGGCAATCGGCTAGCCGGCGCTGGCTGTCCCGAACTGTTGGCGAAGTTGAACAGCCTAGACCTCCGAGTCACGACCCTTGATAAGGCTCTGGAATTCGCGGCGCAGATGCTCCGCCACTAGCGAGGGCGTCCCCTCCTTTCTGACGTTTGACCTCGTGAGTCCATCTGCCTTCATTCCAGTACCGCAGCGTCGCTTCTCTAGGACCGCATCCACATCGAAGCCTGTCAGGGCCTGAGTTGGCGGCGGTAGTAGCGAACCAGGGCTAAGGCCTTCCGGGCGATGTTCCGGGGCCCCCTCCGTGAACCGGTCGGAGCTTCGCTTGGCGTGGGGTCCAGACGCCGCGGCATCGGCGACGAGTGTGGTCACCCAGACCGAATCGCTGCTCACCAGCCACAGTTCCAAGGTCTTCTTCTCTGCTCTGTTCGACAAGGAGACCTTCGACTAGGCGAGCTTCCTCGGTGGTGAGGAAGAGTTGACGCAGCAGTCGATGACGACCGACCTCGCCGCCGAGCACGAGATCCCGCTGTTCGTACTCGCTCACATGGCGGCCACTCCGATCCCACCCATGCCCGCCGTGGTTGAGAAGTCCTCACCCACGGCGGATGGGGAGCCACTAGGCGATGCTGCGCTGAGGTACAAGGCCGATGGTGCGTTAGAGGGTGATGCAGGGGCCACAACCTTGACTGGGTTCGACGTCCCAGTATCCGAAGACGAAGCGGGTGAGCCCCGACTTTCCCGACGAAACTCGCCCTCGGATCGGTCCCCGGTCTCGGTCCAGGGTCCACCAACAGCCGAATCTCTGGACTGTCGACCGTCGCAGAAGGAGAGCGTTGTCGTTGGACGGCTGGTTGTGAGCAGTTCGGAGGTTTCTACGCCAAGTATGGTCTGACGGTCGGGCGAACTCCCGTGCCCGAGCGCTTTGGCCTCGCCGACTTCCGCTGGGCGCCCGCTGGTGACGATTAGTTAAGGGTCCTCAGGTCGGACGTTTGAACCGATTGCATGCCGGGTCACTCGAGTCGCCACACCGCGAAAAGCAGAACTCGACAGGCCAACCGACCAGTACGAACAGCTGGGGTAGTTGGCTCTGGATCATCGTCAGGCCAGCGGATTTTTCCGTGTACGATGGAGTTCCGGGCATGGTAGGCGGCGAGGGTTCCTTGAGCAAGGATCCCTGCCTTGAAGTCGCGCGCTCGGTGGGCTGTGGGCTCGAACGAACTGTGGGCATGGCTCTCGAGCACAGCCAGCAGGTTCTTCGCCGTGCATTCGTTGTGAAGAAGAGGTGGTGAGGCTTAGTCGACGAGGCGGCAGAGACGCTTTGGGTCGCTTTCGGTGTATTGCCGCCACCTGAGAGCATGAGGCGTTGCCAACTTGGTCGCTCCCCATACAAATGGCGTTCGTATCAGCTCAGTGGCAGCCGCAGATGCGGCAGGCCCACGACTCTCCTCGCAGATGTTGGAGCAGAGTCCATTCTGATCTCGAGTCCTTTCGTAATGATCGATACATGGGTTAGCCCCGCCGCCAGGATCAGCGGCTCCCCAACTTCGAACGCGTTCGGTAGCCGGGTGCCGAAGTCGCTTTCCTGAAGGAAGCGCGACAGAGTGAAGGCATGGCGTTCGAATGGAAGAAGCGGAGAGGCCGCCTCCTCGCATGGTTCACGCGACTGAATATGATCCAAGGGGCTCATCTCGCAAGGAGACCATTCAGTTCGACGCAAGCGTTGTTGAGTCGTCGCCGCCCTTCGGGCGAGGTGAGGGCACCGAGCGCTCGGAGCGCTTTGTCCGGTTCGGGTTCGACGTGTACGACCAAGACTCCGACGCAGTTGTTTCCGAGTTGGTCAACGATAGGCGAGACTCCAAGGACCCCGTACGTCTTCGCCAGTTGCTCGTTGTTGCTTGGGTTGAACGTCGACCACAGGTTGTCGGGCGATGAACCAAGTGTGTCCTCGTCGTACCAGATCTGTGGTCGGCGTGATGTGAAACAGAGTCCATGCGGCCCAGATCGGGAGTCAACCGACGGAGGCTGCGGTCGAGCATCTACAAGGGATACCGAGAGTTGTCTCGAGAGTTCCCGTTCGAGGTAGACGAACGGTCGTCGTCTGCTGATCCGCGGGCGAGACCGCGGCAGGTAGAGATCCACCATCCAGAGGTCGAATTGATCTGCTGTGAGCTGACCTAGATCCGACACGATTTGAACCGAGCGGCTTTGCACGCGATCGTAGTGGCGCCCCAGTCGACGAACGATGTTGAGATTTCTCACCGTCGCGATCGAGGTGTGTAGGACGATGAAGATAGCGCTACCAACAATCCAAGGCCACGGTCGATCGCCGCTGTCGACGAGGCTTGACACCGCGAGAATGACCGTCGCCATGGACAGCGTTACTGGCCCCCAGACGATGTCGGCCCACGCTGTCCGGCTGCGCACTACGAGTTCGCTTGGAGGTACTGATACAGGCGGGTATGCATCACCTCGGCGCGGGTTCCTACGTTCTCCTTCGTTGCTCCCTCTCGTGTGAAGGCGTTCACGTAGGTCAACATGTCCGGCGTGATCTCCGGGAGCTCAAGCCTTTCTTCGGCGTCAACCTCAGGTGCTGGTAGATCCATGACCATGCTGCGTAGGTCTGACAGAGCGGCAGTGGCGCCGCGCCGTTCCTCCTCGAAGTCGTCGAAGAACTCCATGACCTTGTGTGGCGGAGTAGCGATTCCAGCTTCTTGTAGCCGCTTCACCCGATGGCTCGAAGTCGGTGTCCTCGTACAGGGAGAGCAGATCAGCTCCCCTCAGGCCAGTCTCGGGCCACACCGGATGCTTGGCGAGCGGGCCTGCAACGAAGTCCCGAGTCGGCACGTTCATGGCGTTCCGCTTCTCGGCCGCGTTGAGTGGCTCGCCTTGCTGGAGTCGCTGAAAGAGTTCACGAATCTCGTCTTCGTCGTTTGTCTCAAGTTCCGTGACGGTGATCTTCGCGAACTGCAGTCGGTCCTTGGCGTCCTGTGGGAGTTCGGTCCAGTTCTTCCCACCTACGCTGTACACAGTCGGGTAGCTATAGCTGCGTGGCAGTCGGAACTCATCCGAGAGAAACCCCCAGATAGAGGTAAGACGCTGCACGCCGTCGACAACATCGAAGAGTTCCTGCGAGCCATCGGTGAGCTTGCGCAAGAAGATCTTAGGAAGGTCGAAGCCGCGAAGGATTGAGTCGATCAGCAGCATCTGCCGATGCGCTTCGGTCCCGTAGAGGAATACTATAACACGTCTTTCGACGTGCTGTGGTTGCAGGTTTAGGTGGCGAAGTACGTCATTTCTGGGCTGCCGGTGACCTCACCGGCAGCCACCACCGAGTGTATCCCGCGACCTCCTAGGGCTCCCGCGCGAGCCAACTGGGTAGCGCCCGGTGGGAAGTTTTCTTGAGAGAAGAGCTTCGCGGCTATCGGGATGCGATCGATTCGCTTCCTCGCGTGGCCGCGGCTCCTTATATGTGGTACGGGGCAACAGTAGTAAATCTGCGAGGTAACACAGAGGTAACGGCATAACCCTAAACAGAAGGGTGCAGCAGGGTAACTGATGTGCCACTAGCGTACACGCGCACGCCGATCGGCGGAATACTTCACTCTCTGTCTTCGCTCGCCTATGACCAGGTGGGACCGGTTCCCTACGTGGTCGTAGCTTTTTTGACCCTGGGGTTGCTGCTAGCCGCGGTCTGCGCCCTCGACGTGCTCGCAGCCGAGGATAGCGACCGCCTCGTTGGTATCAATGGCGACAGCACTTCTCTGCATCCAGTGAGCGACGCAGCCGGCTGGAGGAAGATGCTGATAACCGAACAGATCGAGTTGCTCATCCTAATGACTGCTGCCTCGTCTCGCCAGGTGCCCGAGTTTGCTGAGAAGATTCGTTGAGAGGATCGACAAGAACCACGCGCGTCATATCGTTGCTTACGCTGTCTCAGGTCGGTCGCTCGGCTGTTCTCAACGCTGCAACGCTGCGACCGCTTCAACGCAAAGCCTGTGGAAACTTCGATCTATGGGGAGTGGGGGCCTGGGATTTCGCCTGATCCGCGTTGAATAAGTTGGGGCGTCAGCTTGGTGATCGAGTAGGGAGTTGTGTCGCCGTCGAGTCGCTTAAAGAGGCGTTCGCCAGCTTCGCGTCCTAATCGGCGGGGATCTTGCGGCACCACGCTGATGCCTGGCTCGACGACATCGGCGAGTTCGACGTCATCGAATCCGACTTGTGCGACCGATTTGTGAAGGGCCAAGTCGTGGAGCGCTCGGACTGCGCCAATGGTGACGAAGTTCTGCGCGGTGAAGATAGCGGTTGGAGGGCACGGCAAGTTGAGAAGTCGCCGAAGCTCCCGTTCGGCGAGTTCAGGCGATCCCACCCCGGTCGAGATGAGCGGTTGTTCAACGGGTAACGCCGCCTCTTTGAGAGCGTGGAGATAGCCCTCATAGCGTTGTGCGGCCGAATACACGTCGACGTTGTCGCCGAGAAACGCAATGCGGCGATGCCCGTGATCGATCAGGTGTTGCGTGGCTAACTGGCCCCCGAAGTGGTGGTCAGTCAGCACGACATCCGCTTCGAGTTCGTTGAGGAGTAGATCCACACATACGACGCTGGTGCCCCGATCCATTTCAGCGCAAAGGATTTGAGTTGATGCTGGGGTGGGTATCACAACTAGGCCATCGACGCGTCTCGCGACGAATGTGTTTATCAGTGCCGCTTCGCGCTCAGGGTCGCCGTCGCTTGATCCTGACAGCACGACGAATCCACGTTCCCTCGTCACGTCTTCAAGGCCGCGAAACACTGATGCGAAGAACGGGTTCGCGACGTCGACTTGGACAAAGCCGATGGTTCGTGTTGTGCGGGTAGCCGAGCGGAGGTTGCTGGCGCGGTCGTCTTTGTGATAACCGAGTTCGCTCACCGCTTTGCGAACTCGTTCCCTGAGTTCGGAGCGAACGCCGTCTTCGCCGTTCACGATTCGCGAAACCGTTTTGAAGCTGACGTCGGCGGCTTCGGCGACATCACGCATCGTGGGTCGGTTGAGGCCTACTGATCGTGTCGCCTTGTCGTTTTGGTCCATGATAGGCGCTAGTCGATCGGCTGGCGACAACGTTGTCAAACTATCGTGTCAGGGTCTTGACAACGTTGACAAGAGGGCCTAGAGTCCTGACAACGTTGTCAGTCGGTTGGGCGGTATCGCTTGCAACCGAGTTAGGTAGGAAATTCATGTGTACACGATTCAAGTTCTTGCGGTTACTCGCCGTCGTGGTTGTCTTTGTGATGGTCGCCGCATCATGTGGTGACGATGATGCTGTTGAGTCAGATAACGGCGACCAGAGCGAAAGCGCATCGGATGGTGATGGTGAGAGTGTTGGTGTGTCGTTGATTTTGAAGAATACGAGTAACCCGTTCTTCGTGTCGATGGCGAATTCAGCTAAGACTGAGGCAGACGCGATTGGTGTGAGCCTTACCGTTGCTGCTGGCACCGAGGATGGTGACACGCAGAGCCAGATCGATGCGATCGAAGCTGCGATGGCCCGCGGTGATCGAGGAATTCTTATCACTCCGTCTGGCGATGCGGTCATTCCAGCTCTCGAGGCTGCCCGCGAGGCGGGTTTGTTGACGATTGCGTTGGACACGCCCCCGAATCCGGCGTCTTCGGTTGACATCACGTTCGCGACCGATAACTTCGCTGCTGGTCAGGCGATTGGTCGATGGGCTGCAGGAACCCTCGATGGCGAGAAGGCCACGATTGCGATGTTGGACCTGTTTGATGATCAGGTCGTGTCGGTGGACTACTTCCGAGATCAGGGCTTTTTGAACGGTATGGGCATCATCGACGAAGTCGACACTTCCGGCAACGGCAACGAACCATCTACTGGGAGCTACAGCGGCGGCGAGTACGAAGTCGTGTGTCACGAGCCCACCAACGGCGCCGCTGATGGTGGTCGCACCGCAATGGAGACCTGCCTGGCTCTCAATGGTGACATCAACGTCGTTTACACCATCAACGAACCTGCAGCACAGGGTGCCTACGACGCGCTCGTCGCTGCGGGCGCTGACGATGACGTGTTAATTGTGTCGGTCGACGGCGGCTGCGACCCGGGTTTGAGACTCGTGGCCGAAGGCGTGATCGGTGCTACCGCCCAGCAATACCCGGGACGGATGGCCACCCTTGGGATGGAAGCAATCAAGACTCTCGCCAGCGGCGGTGCCGCTCCTGCAGTGTCGCCTGGTCTTGACTTCTTCGACACCGGCGTGTCCTTGGTCACCGACAGCCCAGTCGACGGTCTCGACAGCATCTCCGTTTCCGAAGGTAACGCCATCTGCTGGGGCTAATCTCTGCCCAAATGTTCGCCTACCTCCCACGCTTATCGTCGACGGAGGCATCATGACAACACCTGCTCCATCGGGTGGCGCCAACTCTCTAACGAGAGACGCCAAAGGCGTGCTTGACCGGATTCAGCACGGGCTGCATCGCTACCCCGTGATAAGTCCGATGCTCGTGTTGGTGCTGTCATTTCTTATCTTCACGGGTCTCGGTGAAGGGCGGATGGAACGCCCCGAGACGATCGGGATCATCCTTCAACAGACCGCAGTCATGGCTGTTCTCGCGATCGGCCAAACGCTCATCATTCTCACGGCCGGTATCGACCTCGCGGTCGGGACAGCAATGATCCTCACCCACCTCGTGGTTGCCCGCACCGCAGCGGAGAACGGTGTGCCGACCATCGGCGCGTTGCTGATCGGGGTTGCGGTCGGCCTAACGTTAGGAGCCTTCCACGGCGGGATCGTCACGAAGCTGCGCCTTCCGCCGTTCATCGTCACACTCGGCACGTTCTTCATGTTCAACTCGTTGGCGCTCGTGTACAGCGACGCTCAAACAACATCGAGAGAACAACTCGGCGGGGAGGACTCTCTGCTGTTGTGGACAGGGAAAGGAATATCACTCGGGTCGATGCGAATAACTACCGGCGTGCTAGTCGTTATCGGCCTATACGCCATATTTGCTTACATCCTGGCCAACACTGCCTGGGGTCGACACGTCTACGCCACAGGCGACGACCCTGAAGCCGCTCGACTAGCAGGCATAAACGTAAACCGCGTACTCCTTAGCGTCTATATGGTTGCTGGACTCATTTATGCCCTTGGCGGATGGGTCCAACTGGGAAGGTCACTGTCGGCAAGCACCAACGCGGCTACCGATGTCAACCTTCAGACGATTACCGCTGTCGTGATCGGCGGCACGAGTCTCTTCGGGGGCCGGGGTCGCATTTGGGGAACGCTGATCGGCGCAGTGATCGTGACCGTGTTCAGAATCGGCTTGAGCCTTGCCGGTGTGGACGTGTTCTACGAGAACTTCGCTATTGGCGCGCTCATCATCATCGCGGTCACGCTCGACCAATGGATACGCAAGGTAGCGACATGACAACCAACGGTGCGCCAATCCTCCAAGCCACAGGTCTAGTAAAGCGATTCGGTCGCGTAACCGCCTTGAACGGTTCAGACCTCGAGTTGCATGCCGGAGAAGTGCTCGGGATCATCGGCGACAACGGCGCCGGCAAGTCTTCGCTGATCAAGTGCCTCTCCGGGGCGATGCTCCCAGACGAAGGGACAATGGCGCTCGATAATGAACCGCTGCAATGCAAGCGACCCCAAGACGCTCAGGAAGCTGGCATCGAGACCGTGTACCAGAGTCTGGCAGTCGCTCCCGCGCTCGACATAGCGACCAACATGTTTCTCGGTAGAGAGAAACGCCGGCCCGGTGTGCTGGGTTCGATATTTCGTATGGTGGACAAACAAGGGATGCGACGTGAGGCGAAGCAAGCGCTCGACGACCTCGGTATAGGCACCCTGCAAGACATCACCCAGGCGGTCGAAACGCTTTCTGGTGGACAACGACAGGCTGTCGCTGTCGCCCGCGCAGCCGCGTTCGGTAGCAAGGTTGTCATCCTCGACGAGCCAACCGCTGCTCTTGGAGTACGCGAGTCCGGCCAAGTCCTTTCCCTCATTCGCGATCTTCGCGACCGAGGACTGCCCGTGATTCTGATTAGCCACAACATGCCCCACGTTTTCGATGTCGCCGACCGGATCCACATCCAGCGATTAGGCCGAAGGGTCGCGGTGGTAACGCCAAAGTCCCACACCATGAACGAAGCGGTCGCAATCATGACCGGCGCGGCAGAACCAGCCCCAGAGTTCGCCAACTAAACCATGCCCTCTAACGCACAGGTGAACAAAGGTCATCGTCAGTTGCGGCGAGGCGCTGGTCGATATGATGCCGCACCCAGTTCCCAGTGGTCGGCCTGATGGGCTAGGTCGGCTCAGCTAGGGTGGCGTCCCAGGTTTGGTGTAACTCGGGCCTAGGCGTTGGTTCCTGTTGGTCATTCTAGGCGGCGGCTGTGGCGGTGTCGTCGGGGGCTGTGGTGGTTGGGATCTCCTCGGTGGCAGGTCGGTTGAGTTGGTGGCGGATGTTGGAGAGGTGTCTGGTGATGGCTGGGGTGTAGCGCAGTCCTCGCCAGCCCGCCGATGACTTTCACACGTCGTCGGGTTTCGCCGAAGGTCCGTTCGGTGAGGTTGGTGTGTAGGATACGTTTGTGGTGCTCGGTCGGGAATCGTAGGTACGAGGTCAGCGCTTGACGGTCGTCTTGCGGGCAGCGCACCGCAGCTGGGAAGGCTTGCGTGGTGGCGGTCAGCGAACGCGTCGATGCGGTGTTGTGTTTCTGTCGCGGTGGGTTCGGCTGCGACTAGGACCGGTTGGCTAACAGTGGTGATGGCGTAGGCAACCATGACCGGCTCCGCGTTGGTGCCGTCATGCATCTTGAAATGCGACCCGTCGAGAAACAGGTAGTCCAAATCGATGCCGATCAGGTCGCGGTTCTGGAACACTTCGAAATCGTCCTTGAGGAGCTGCTGAAGCACAAGCCGCACCGAGTGGCGCATCAACTCCTCCAGACACTCCTCAACCGGTTTCCCGAACCGGACACAGTGTCGATGTCGGCGCGGATCGTCTCAATAGGCGATACTCGTTTGGGCATGGCGTGGGTCGCCTTCGATGAGTTTGCAGCTCTTGAAGGAACCTACGCCAGGCCTCGTATTACACCGCCGATGGGACGCCACCTTATCCGCCTGATTTCAACGTTCCCACTCAGTCGGAGTTCCGCGTCGCGCTTTCGGTGCTCGGCGAGGCTCCCGACCTCACGACTCGTGGGTGTACGGTCGCTGTGGGACCGGTCCGGTTGGTGTGCTTGCGCCGTGTTGACCACTCCGCGCTATCGGGCGAACGTTGGCCGGTCGTCAACCACATCGTTGTCGCGCTCGACATAGCGCAGGATCGGGCCCGTGGGCTCGAAGCACTCGAACAGTGGCGACCAGAAGGGATCACCCGTGCTTGGTGACCAAGTTACCCTCGTCGCCGATCTTGGTCGGACGCTGCTCGGGTAGCGGATTGAAGTCCTGTCCACCATGTTGGCGATTTTTGTCAAACTTAAAGAAATGGTTGACGTTCTAGATTCCGTTCTGATACGATATACGCATGTTCCAGAAAGCGCACGACAGCATGGCTGAGGTTGCTCTCCATGGAATGTCTCGACTGGAGTTGACCGCAACCATTGGTGGGCTTGATCGGGTGATCGCTCACGCGCAGGAACGTCGTTTGGCGTGCTTGGCTGGGATCGACGCGTTGGGTGATTCCGGTGCTGATGCCGCTTCTGTGGGGCATTCGCTCTCGCGGCGCTCGAATCGCCAGTCCAAACAAGACGCCGAGGTCGCTACCCAACTCGCGCAAATGCCAGCGGTGGCCGAAGGCCTAGCCAGCGGGGCTATCACTGCCGAACATGCCGCGGTGTGCGCTGAGGCAGCGGCTCGGGTATCGCTGAGTGAGGCCGAGGAACTGCTCACACTTAGCTGAGGCGTTGCCCGCCGACCGGTTCGCTAAGAAGACTCGGGAGTGGGTCAACAGCAGGGAATCTCAGCGGCACGGTTGAGAAGCGTCACGCCCGGCAGCGTCGTTTGCGTGAAGTAACTGACTGGGTCGATGGCGAGGGGATGGTCAACATTTTGAGCCGCCTCGACCCAATCAATGGCGCCCGAGCCCTAGCTGCCTTACGGGAGCTCGCTAACCAACGCGGCCCCGACGACACACGGACCCCAAAGCAGCGCCGCGCCGACGCCATGGTGGCCTTGCTCACTGGTGCACGGGCGACCCGTACTGGCAAGCCGCATCCCAAACACATGGTCCACCTGCTGCACTGCCTCGAAACGGGCAGCACCGAACTAGCCGACGGCAGTCCAGTGCCCGACGAGGTACTCATCGAACTCGGCCCCACCGCCGAAGTTGTCGGGCAGATCTTTGCAGGCGACGGCCGACCGTTGTGGCTCGGACGCTCCACCCGGCTGGCCAGCCGCGATCAGTGGATTGCCCTTATCGCCCGCCATCGCGGCTGTAGCGAATGCGGAGCCTCAACGGACCGCACCGAAGCCCACCACACCAAGGAATGGGCCGATGGCGGGCCAACCGACATCGACAACCTCGAACTACCTTGCTGGAACTGCCACGGGCGAAAACACCGAGGCCGACGCGGCGACCACGCCCGACATCGTGGCCGAAGCGGCAGACCCTAGGTGACTGATCGCTCCGGGTTTTGGTTTGCCGAGCGGAGAGCGTTCGCGTGCATGCGGAGAACTTCGGGGTTTATGGCTCGGTGCGCACGACGTTCACCGATCAGGAGATCACCCACATTCGCACCCTTACCCGGATTGCCGACATCGGTGGCGGTGCGGTGGCCGATGCAATCCCTGAGGGCCAACCCGGCGCCGGTGGCTACGATTGGGAGATGATGACCGATCTCGGAAGCTGCTCAAGACCTACATGCTTGAGACCGCTCGACACGATCACGCAATCCCAGAGTTGGCATCTCTCTTTTCGGACGGCATCACGCTCCAACGACTAGACGACACAATGTACCGCGTTGAGGACGCGGACCACGGGGCAACGTCGTCGATCCTGGCCCGTGGCTAGATCACCTTTGGTTGTCATCTTCAATCCTCTTCGAGCTGTGGCAATACGTGCAGCGGAGCACACCAAATCAGAGGTATGTCAGGCTCGGCTTTGACCACGAAGCATGGTACGAAACGACCTCAGACCCGCGCGATCTCTACGATCCGTTGCATTCGTTGGTCCAACTACAGATTCCCGGTGGAGAACGTGGGGGTCACCTGTTTTACCACGATGGGCGCGCCACAGATCGGAGTAACTCGTTCATTGAACACCGCGCCACAGTTGCCCTCGTTCTAGGGCTCTACCGACGGATCACCGAGCACGCCGAATTGCAGCTTTGGGTGGATACAACAGACGTCGGGCAAGACGGAATTACTGTTACTGGTGCCCCACTGACAATCCGGTTCGGTGAGTCACTTAGCGCCACGACCTTTGATCGACATCTCTGGGGGACCTGCGGCAATACAGTCCACCGACTAGTAACCAACGTGCAGCGCTATCTCGATCCGAAAGCGGAGGTATGGCTCGGGAGTGAACGCTACGACGAAGCAGTAGCGAAGTCTATGTCAACCGCTGTATGACCAACAATGAGGCCTTCCTTTCGGATCAGGTCTTTCAACTTAATGCCTTCAAATAACAGAGCGGGGTCTAGCGCCAGTCGTTCAGGTCCGGAGTGTAGGCAGCGAGCACGTCGAAGTCGACTTACCCGACGACGAAGAACCGGCAACCCTTTTTGACGAGGTCTAGATCAACGCGTGTTCTACTGAGGGTCCGATTGCGGATGCGGTATCGGCCGTGATCTGCGCCTTTGCGTTGAGAATTTCCGAGGCGCTGCTTGGTGGCGGGCAGTATTGTGCGAGTTGGGACTCTGAGAGTCGTAGCTCGGATCAAGGTGGCCCGCCGGAGCCCCCTCCAAGGATTGTCATAGGCCATAACTATGGTGGCCGCGGCACTGGAGGAGAAAAATATGAACACACCCAGATATCCGAATGAGTCCACGGCCATGACCCGATTCCGAGTCTTGTTCGGTGTTCTAGCATGGGCTGGAATGCTGATGTTCTTCGGTTTGATGATAGCGGCGTGTGGTGCGCCATTGTCGACCGAAGCTCCGGAGGAACCCGTTACGACGGTGGCTCCGCCTGCCACGACGGTGGCTCCGCCCACTACTACTACCTCTGCTCCGCCCACTACTACTACTACCTCTGCTCCGACCACGACCACGACCACGACGCTACCAGTTGGCGACGGTAGTAGAGAGGCCCCTCTGCCGTTCGGTGGCGCCGCAGAGGTGATCTTCGATTCTTGGGGCGATGCCGACGGATCAGTCTGGGAGGTCACTATCTCAACACCAGAAGACATCTCGGACCGAGTAGAGGACAGCTTTAACGATCTACCTGCGGAATCGGTATTCGCAGGGTTCCAAGTCTCCATGACTCTTTTAGAAGCAGGGAAAGAACCTCTCTCGACAGGGTGGAACTTTGACTGGGAACTAATCGGAACTGTAACTAACTCAGTGCACGACGATTGGTGTTACCTGGAGTTTGACCAGTTTGACGAGTCTGACGAAGTTTTTGTTGGTGGGACACTCTCGGGGACTGTGTGCATACCGCTACCAGTTGAAGACTTGATGTCTGGCGAGACACAGGTGGCGATGAACTTTAGTGACGGTGACCGGGTTTATTTCGGTGGGGTGATATGGCAATAAGATTCGACGAGATTACGAGCGGCAAGCGGCTCGCGGGCGTGGTGGCAGGCCACGAGGTGGTGGTCATTGCCTTGGAGTGGCACGGTTCCACTTCGGGTGGCGTCCCAGGTTTGGTGTAACTCGGGCTTGGGTGTTGGTTCCTGTTGGTCGTTTTAGGCGGCGGTTGTGGCGGTGTCGTCGGGGGCTGTGGTGGTTGGGTTCTCCTTGGTGGTAGGTCGGTTGAGTTGGTGGCGGATGTTGGAGAGGGTGTCGGGTGATGGCTGGGGTGTAGCGCAGTCCTCGTCAGCTCGCCGATGACTTTCACACGTCGTCGGGTTTCGCCGAAGGTCCGTTTGATGAGGTTGGTGTGTCGGATCCGTTTGTGGTGCTTGGTCCAGAATCGTAGGTACAAGGTCAGCGCTTGACGGTGGTGTTGCGGGCAGCGCACCGCAGTCGGGAAGGCTTGGTGGTGGCGGTCAGCGAACGCGTCGATGCGGCGTTGTGCTTCGTCGATGATTGGTGGGGATTTTGGCGAGTACGTTTCTGGCCCGATGGGTGAGGCAGCGTTGACGCGGCGGGTTCGACTGCGACCAGGACCGGTTGGCTAACAGTGGTGATGGCCTAGGCAACCATGACCGGCTCCGCGTTGGTGCCGTCATGCATCTTGAAATGCGACCCGTCGAGAAACGGGTAGTCCAAATCAATGCTGGTCAGGTCGCGGTTCTGGAACACTTCGGAATCGTTCTTGAGACCTGACAGATCCGAGAAGCCGTCGATTTCGACAGAGCCGTCTCGGGGCCGAGCGCCTCCAACGGCGCAGAGCGCACCACCCCATTTCCCGAGGAACTGCGACGCGTACGTCTCGATCGTGTTACGCAGCTTCGGCCGTTTCAGACCCACCGCCCCCGCCGTCGTCTTGATCGAAAGGTCGCAGTGGCCGTTGCGCTGCCCCCGCCGTCGTCCTCGAGGACCCGCTGAAGCACAAGCCACACCGAGTGGCGCATCAACTCCTCCAGACACTCCTCAATCGGTTTTCCCGAACCGAACACAGTGTCGATGTCGGCGCGGATCGTCTCAATAGGCGATACTCGTTTGGGCATGGCGTGGGTCTCCTTCGATGAGTTTGCAGCTCTTGAAGGAACCTACGCCAGGCCTCGTATTACACCGCCGATGGGACGCCACCCTCAAGCGGTCGAGCAATTCTTCGAAGAATCGGCGCACCGCTTCTCTTCCGTCTGAAAGGGTCTTGAATTCAAAGCCTCCGACCCGGTAGACGTCATAGCCCGTGAGCTTCAGTCTGCGGTCTTCCCGGACCATCTCCGCGTAGCGCCTCGGGCTAGCCTTGCCTGACATGTCGGCGTAGTGCTTAATACCGTCGAGTTCGACAACGACTCTGTGGCTGTTCGGCAAGAGCAGCAGAAAGTCCATTCGTTGACGCTTGAGCTTCTTTCCGTCACCGGCGAGCCTTTGCTTGATTGTCTTCGGATCGAAGTGGAGTTACACCTGCGGGATCAACGCTGGCAGGTCGAACCCGTGGGTTCGTAGTAGCTCGCGATAGGCCTCCATTATTTCGCGTTCTGGTTCGTTCAGCCCTGCCTCGAGGCGGTCGTACAGCAAGCGTGCCGCTTGGTCTGGCTTGGGGCCTTCGGATGCGAAGATCAGGTTCTTGGGCGGACTACCTCTGCCGGCCGATGCTGCCATTTCCAGTTCGACCAGAAGTTCGTCGAGTTCGGTGAGGGTGCAGTCGGCTAGCCTTTCGATCACGTAGTGAGCCTTCGAACTACCCGGCGATGCCAACGATCCCTCTTTCAGCCCTGCCTCGAGGCGGTCGTACAGCAAGCGTGCCGCTTGGTCTGGCTTGGGGCCTTCGGATGCTGTCATTTCCAGTTCGACCAGAAGCTCGTCGAGTTCGGTGAGGGTGCAGTCGGTGAGGTTGTTCCGAACCGCTTGACCTATCGCCTCTCGCAGTGTCGAGGGTTGGATATTCCGCGGCACGGCGGCGCCGCCCGCGTACACAGGCCGGCGCGAGATCGTGCCAGAACGGATGATCTCGGCACCGTCGGGGCGAAGCAGTCGATTGTAGGTGTTAAGTAGGCGCGACACATCGTCGGGATCCGACCGAACCTCAGGGTGCAGCGTCTCGGCTAGAAAGCGAAGAAGGTCAGCGTCGGAGGTCGACAAGCCGAACCGTTCGTCTTGCAGTGGCCACGATGCTTCCCAATCACAGTTCGCGATGCAGTGCTGAATGATGTCGCCTCTACAATTCGGATACCGCTCGTCACTCGATGGAAGGTTGTCGAGGTCATACAGACGCGACATGAACTCGACCTCGTCGAGGCGCCCCCACCATCGAAGGGGCCGATGCCGTTCGGGTTGTCCCCCGAGGAGCAGACCAGCGACCGTGAGGTCAGGGTTCGGGTCGTAGGACTCGAACAAATCTAGTAGCGCTCGGCGTGTTACACCGGAGATCATTTCTCAGATGCCATCAGACCGGGGGGAGATGAAGGGTCGAGAAGAGTAGGTCCAAGTCGGCCTGCGCTTTCTCGAGGATGGCGGGCGCACAGGCTGCGCAGTAATTCTTATACCCCTGCGAATCCTCCCGGACCCGGAGGAACGCCTCACCCTTCGCGATGACGTGCTCCTTCTTCTTGTGTCCACATTTCCGGCGGCCTTTCGCCACCTCTACCGCCACATGTTTTAGGACGCTACGTATTGCTGGCATGGCTATCTCTTCTCAATCCGCGATTTGTATTCGGCCACGATCTCGTCACCAAGTTGGTCGAGATGTTCGATCGCAGCGATTGCTTGGTCGCCTGAGATCTCGCCCCGAGTGCCCGAATCGATCCCGATGAAGTCATTGACGCGTTCGTGCATCAAGACGATCGCTGTCTGTTGGTTTGGTTGGCCACCTCTGCCGGCAGCTTTGGTGAGTTGGCGCCCGTTGAATCGTACTCCGAGGTCAGTGAGGACCCGAGCCGCCACGGATTGGGTTCGTTCCGCGAGGCGCCGTTGCGCTTCTTGGCGGCGTCGCTGAGGTGAAACTGGAATCTCCTCGAGGACTCGGTCGTCCTCGGGGTCAAGGAAACGGTGATCGAGGAAGTGGCTGATGATCTCGGATGTAGGGCCAGGCTCTCCTTCTGCCCATTTTTTGACTAGCTCCTGGTCATCAAGGTCGAGGTCGCGGAAATCGGTCCACCGGCCTTCATTGTTGAGTCCCACGTGGGACACGATCACGCCCTTGTTGTCCGGGTGGTCTGGTTCGTTCTGACGGACCACTCGCATGATCCGGCCGACGAATTGGATGTAGGGAGCCAACGACCGATACGGGCGGAAGATGGCGGCCACGCTCAACGGCGGATGATCGAACCCCTCCCCGAGCATCTGCACCTGCACGATGCAATCGATCTGATGGTCCCGAAGCCGCCGGAGAATCCTCTCCTTCTCATCGGGATCAAGATCACTCGAGATCGCTTCGGCTCGGTATCCACACTCTCGATAGATCGAGCGGACCTGACGGGCATGTTCAATGCTGCACGCCGATGCAATGACTTGATGATGGGTTCCAGTCCGTTCGCTCATCCAGTTGCACTCGGCGATGCTGGCCTCGACGATGTGGCGATTGCATTCTGGGGATAGCGCCACACTCTTGCGGAACCATGCCTCCTCGCTAAGGGCCAGAACCTGATCAAGACTGTATTGGCGATCCTCCCCCGCCACCGTGAAATAGAGCTCTGAGGGCTGGGCGCTTCGGCTACGGATCTCTTTGATGTAGCCCTTCAACATCGCTCTGGCAAAGCTGTACCTGTAAACGACCTCGCCAGGCAGTTCTTGGCGATCGGTGCGAAACGGCGTCGCCGTCAGACTGACCACCTTTGCATCCGGAAACCGCCGTAGCGTCTTGCGCCAGCTCTCCGCGGCGGAGTGGTGACCTTCGTCAACGATGATCATGTCAAAAAAGTCAGGTGGGAACTGAGGCAACCAACGATCGGCAGAACTGGCGAGTTGTTGGATGTTCGTGACGACGAAGTCGCTTTCTGCGCAGTCGTGAATGTTCGCGTCCTTGCCATCAAGAAGAGCCATGTACGGGCCGCGTTGAAAGTGAGGCAGCACTCTGGTCTTGGCCCAGAAGCACTCTGTGCTCGCAATGTCGAGAGCATCAGCAATGCCATCCCTGATCGTGAGGTTGGGGGCAATCACGAGAACGCGTCCTTCGGCAATTCCGAAGGGCAGAATCGAAATGAGGCCGGTCTTGCCACAACCCACTGGAATGACCGCCATCGCTGGCTCATCCGCAGCAGCAAAGTGGGTCCGGACGACGCGGTGAGCTTCGCTCTGGGGGTCGCGGAGCCGTTCGTTGTGTTCCACATCCGCGGTCTCACTGACGAACACAGAAACCCGCGTGCCGTCGCGTGTCTCTGCTCGGGCGTAGTCGAGACGGAACTCCGCAAGGTCCTGCCGGGCGTAAAAACGGTGCTTCGAGCCCGGGCGCCTCGTCGCAGGCAATCGCCCACTTCGATCCCACCGTCGGAGCGTCTCAGCCGACACCCCCATAAACGCGGCAGCCTCGCCGACAGACAGGAAATCGCTCGACTCAGCCACAGAGACAAATGTATAGATCTGTATAGGTTTGAGCAAGTTTCATGAACCTGATTACTCCACGATTCGCCGAAAACGTTCGCCATACATGCTTCTCAAGCACTAACTGACCACATCGACGCGCCCTTATCTGCCAGAAACGTAAACTTCACGTGCTCTCGAACTGATACTGTAAACCTGTGGCTGAAACATCCTCGCACCGGTGGCCTACGGGACCCCGTACTGTCTTCTTCGACGACGTCGCCTCCCGTACCACACTTTCGAAGGCCGTCACCGCCGGACGCATCCGGCGACTCGGCCCGAAGATCTTCAGCGCCGACACCACATCGCCGCCCGAAGAAATCGTCGCTGCGAACTGGTCGAGCATCACCGGACACCTCCTACCCGGGGCAACGATCGTGGACCGTTCGGCAGCAACCTCGGGAGATATCAGTGACGGCACGCTCTTCGTCACTGCTGACACAACCAAGACCCGACTAACTCTCCCCGGCCTTGAGATTCGGATCCGCAAAGGCAGCCCGTACACAGGCGATCCGAATTGGACCCATGGACTCTTCATCGCCAGCCCAGCGCGAACTCTCCTCGACAACCTCGAAATATCCAGGTCCAGAGCCGGAAACGTCTCTCGTACCCTCACCCGGTCCGAACTTGAGAACTGGCTAGCAGGCAAGGCAATAGCTTGGGGACCCGAACGCACCGATCGACTCCGCGTCCATGCTCGCGATCTCGCCATCAAGGTAGGACAACCCCATCACGTCGAAACCATAGACGCACTGTTTGAACAGCTCGCCGGATTGGAGCCACCCCGACGAGACGCAGGACAGCTCTTAGTCGCTCTCACGCAAGGCCACGCCTGGGACGAACGACGCCAAAACCTCTTCGCCAAAGCAGCTCAAGCACTATCGACACTCACTCCGCCGTCCGTTCCTGACTGGCTCGGAGAAGCCGACCCGTTCGGCGAGCTCCCGTTCTACGAGAGCTATTTCTCCAACTACATAGAAGGCACCGAGTTCACCATCGAGGAAGCACGAACAATCGTCGAACGCCAGGAACCACCAGCGGACAGACCAGCCGACGGCCACGACATTCTCGGCACCTACAGGTGTGTCGTTGATCCGATCGGCCGTGCTGCAACATCGACCGACCCGGACGAGCTCATCAAGCACCTCAAGGCTCGACACCTTGAGATAATGCGGGGACGACCCGAGAAACGCCCCGGCGACTGGAAAACAAAGAACAATCAGGTCGGCATCTACCAATTCGTCGAGCCCGAACTCATCGAAGGAACACTTCGAAAAGGTCTCGAACAGACCGAACAAGTGCCAGCCGGGTTCGCTAGAGCCCTCTATGTCATGCTCGTCATCAGCGAAGTCCACCCGTTCGTCGACGGCAATGGCAGAGTGGCTCGGGTCATGATGAACGCCGAATTGTCGGCGGTCCGAGCAGCGCGCATCGTCATCCCAAGCGTCTACCGCAACGAGTACATAGCGGGTCTCCGCCGGATCTCAACCAACGACGATCTCGGAGCGTTCGTCCCAATCATGACCTACGCATGGAGATGGACGTCAGCCATGCCATGGGCCGACTCAACCGCAACCGAAGGCCAACTCAACGCAACCAACGCACTGCTGGACTCAACGGACGCGCAAACGTCGGGCAAGCGACTCGAACTCCCCTGAGGAGCGAATCGACAGTGCTTTCTGTCTCTTTGCACCTTGCCTTTTCCGAGGCCTACGAGCCTGCCTCAGCGGTTTGCGAGCCCGACGAACCCGATATAAGCCGAAACCGTGGTGGCTACCAATGGATACGGACGAGACGACCCTCGTCAAGGCTTTGCTTAGCGGCGAGGCCAATCACTAGTGGGGCCCGACCATCTTGGCCCGAGACTGGGGTCGGTGCGCCGTTGGCTACCACATCGACGAACGCGGCCCACTGATTGAGGTAGCTAGTGGTGTAGCGCTCGAGAAAGAAATTCTGCAGCGGCGGTTGCCAGAAACCCCCTTGGTTGGCGAGTCGGCCGTTGAAGTCGTGAAAATTGTCGGACTGGAGCATGCCCTTATCCCCGAACGCCTCCACCCTCTGGTCATAGCCGTAAACCGCCCGGCGCGAGTTGTTGATCGTGGTAATCGCCCCGTTTTCGTGGGTGAGGACGACAACCGCGGTGTCGATGTCGCCCGCCTCGCCAATCGCTGAGTCAACCCGTACTGCACCAACTGCGAAAACCGACACCACCTCGCTGCCGGTGACATAGCGAGCCATATCGAAGTCGTGGATCGTCATGTCGTTGAAGAGCCCACCGGAAACCCTGATGTATTCGATAGGAGGCGGACTCGGATCCCGACTGGTGATGTTACACACCGCGATATCACCGATCGCGCCCTGGCGAACCGCATCAGCGACCGCCTTGTGGCTCGGATCAAAACGGCGGTTAAAGCCGACCTGCAAGGCCACGCCGGCTTTCGCCACAGCGGCTAAGCCCCGATCCACTTCGGCTCCGTTCAAAGAGATCGGCTTCTCGCAGAAGATGGCTCGCCCCGCCTGCGCCGCAGCAACCATGATGTCGACGTGAGTGTCGGTTGAGGTACAGATAGCAACCGCGTCCGCATCGAGCGCCAAGGCCTCTTCCAGGCAAGCCGCTACTGGGACCCCGAGGTCGGCCCCCACCGCCTCAGCGGCGGGCCGATGCACGTCAAACACGCCAGCTAGTTCGGCTCCGGGCACTCTTCGGTGAAGGTACTCGGCGTGCATGGCACCAATCCGGCCGACCCCCAAAATAACAACCCGAACCATCATGCACCAGCCCGTGACGGAGACATTACCAGCCCGCTCTCTGGTCGGCTTTGCCCTCGTCGAGTTCGGCCCGCGCATCGCGAACTGACTCGGCGGCGGAAACCTCCGGCACCCCGACCTCCCACCAGGCCCCACCCTCCGTCCAAGAATTAGGGTGAGTCTGAAGGGCGATAACCGTGGTGCGGTCGTTGGCTTTGGCCCGTTTCCAGGCCGCTTCGAGTTCGGCGATCGTCGTGACCGTTTCGGCGTGACAGCCCATTGACCTGGCGTGGGCAGCGAAGTCAACCCGCCCCTTTTCGACGACCTTGGAGTCGGCAATAAAGTTGTTGAACGGTGCCCCACCCTGGTTGACCTGGAGCCGGTTGATGACCGCGAATCCGCCGTTATCGCAGACAATCACGATCAGCTTGTGGCCGGAGAGAACAGAACTGTAAAGATCGCTGTTCATCATCAGATACGAACCGTCACCGACGAAGACGGTGACATCCTTGTCCGGCCGCGCCATGGCCGCCCCCCAACCTCCGGAGATCTCATACCCCATACAAGAAAAGCCGTATTCGCAGTCGAAGCTGTTGAGGGCTTTTTGTCGCCAACCGTTGTTCAGTTCACCGGGCAAGCCACCCGCCGCGGTAAGTGCAACGTCTTCGGGGCCAGCTAGGCGATCAACGGCCCCGACCACCTGGGCGTACGTCGGCCGGTCGCCTGGGCCAGAATCGAGAGCCGCTATCTTGTCGATGTAGGCGTTGTACTGTGCCGTCTCGGCCGAAGCGTTATCGGTCCAGGCGTCGCTCGCCCGATAGCCGCCAAGTAGCCCGGAAAGTTCGTTCAACGATTCCCGGGCGTCGCCGGTGACAGCTAGGGCACGGTGTTTAGTCGCGTCGAACCGGGCCACGTTCACCCCCACTATGCGAACCGATTCGTTCTTGAAGACCGTGCCGGAACCGGTAGTGAAATCGCCGAGGCGAGTACCAACCGCGATGACGACATCCGCGTCGCCCGCCAAGGCGTTGGCCGCCGAACAGCCGGTAACCCCAATCGGCCCCGCGTAAAGCCGATTGGTGGCCAGAAGAGACGCTTTCCCGGCAACCGTCTCAACTACCGGGATGTTGTGGGTCGCCGCGAAGGCGGCCAACCGCTCTTCGGCTCCGGAATAGTGGACGCCACCTCCTGCGATAAGCAGCGGCTTGGTTGCCTGGGTAATCGCCGCCGTTGCCGCGCTCAGTTGGCCTCGATCGGCCCGCGGCCGGGCGATCTCGTGAACCGTTAGATCGAAGAACCGCACCGGGAAGTCGCACCCTTCGGCGCCAACATCTTGCGGCAGTCCAATGAAGGCAGGGCCACAAGTTGCCGGGTCGAGCATCGTTTGGACCGCGGCGGGCAGCGAGGTCACGACCTGTTCGGGCTTGGTGAGGCGGTCCCAATAGCGACTGACCGCCCGGAAGGCATCGTTCACGGTGGTTGACGGCTCAGCGAAATGCTCCACCTGTTGAAGCACAGGATCAGCCCGACGACCAGCGAACGTATCGCCCGCGATCAGCAAAAGGGGCAAGCGGTTGGCGTGAGCAACTCCCGCCGCGGTGACCATGTTCGTAGCCCCCGGCCCCACCGAAGAGGTGGCCACCATTATCTGACGGCGGCGCATGGCCTTGGTGTAAGCGACGGCGGCCAGCGCCATTCCCTGTTCGTTTTGACCCCGCCAGGTCGGGAGTTCGTCTTGGTGCTGCTCCAGCGCGTGGCCCAAGCAGGTGACGTTCCCGTGGCCAAAAATGGCGTACACCCCCGGAAATAGCGGAGCGGCGGCCCCGTCGATCACCGTTCGTTGGGCGATCAGATACCGGATGATCGCTTCGGCCGCAGTAAGGCGGATGGTTTCCATCATGCGTCCTCGGGAACTAGGGGCTCGACGGTCTCCCACTTCTCGTTCGCCCAGGAACGGAGCAAGGCGTCTTGCACGCTGACGTAATCGATAGCCGCGGCGAGGCCCGGTTGGTGGGGCCGACCGGCCGCGACCGACGACAAGAACTCGTAATCCTCGATGACCTTGAGATCCTCGTAGCCGATCGAGTTGGCATCACCGGGGACGAAGTGGCCGTGGTACGGATAGCGGTCGCCTGCGTACACGGTGGTGTAACCGCGGGCTTGGTCGCTGGCGAGGAAGAGTTGCAGTTCGTTCATCGTTTCGAGGTTCCACTTCAACGAACCCAAGGTGCCGTACACCTCTAGGGCGCATTGGCTCTCAGGGCCCATGATTGAACGGCTCGATTCGAACACCCCGCGCGCCCCGTTCTCGAACACCACCATGGCGCCGAAGTAGTCTTCGTTCTCCACCGCCCCGGTTGGGTCGCCGGGTTGGCCGCGGTCATAATGGGTGCCACCGGGGGTGGGCAATGGTCGCTCGGGAATGAAAATATGGCCGGTGCCCACAACCCGATCAATGCGACCGACCAGCATGTGTGCCAAATCAATCGAGTGGCTCAAGATGTCGCTCGAAACGCCGTGACCCGCCTCGTCAAGCATGAAACGCCAAGTCAACAGGCCCCTAGGGTCAGCCCCGTACATGGAAAAAAACCGGCCGCAGTAATTGGTGATCTCGCCCAACTTTCCAGCTTCGATCAATTGCTTCGCATACTGAACGAGTGGCGCCCAGCGGTAGTTGTAGCCCACCCCAGTGATGACTCCCGCGGCGCGGGTTGCCGCTTCGATGCGAACGGTTTGGGCTGGCGTTCCCCCCACCGGCTTCTCACAAAAAACATGCTTGCCCGCTTGCGCGGCGGCGACCGCGATGGGTTCGTGCAACATGTTGGGCGCGCAGATACAGACGACATCGATGTCGTCGCGCTCCACCAGTTCCCTCCAGTCCACCGCGCCGTGGCGAAAACCGAAGTCAGTAACTGCTTGATCGACTCGGGACGCTTCGTTGTCGCTGACCATGACTAATTCCGGGTCATAGGTTCGCTCTGGGAAAAGGGTGGGAATCCGCTGGTAGGACCGGGCATGGGCTTGGCCCATCCAGCCGAATCCGACCACGCCAATTCGTATCCTCGGGCGGGTAGTCACGGGTTGTAGACGCCCGGGTTCACCACGTTGACGGGTCGTTCTCCGGCTAGAACCAGGCGGGCGTTGTCGATCGCGCCGCGGTACATCCGCTGGCGACCCTTGTCGGTAGCCGAAGCAATGTGCGGGGTCACCACCACGTTGTCCCGGTTGAGTAAGGGGTGGTCGGAGTCGAGTGGCTCCGGCGCGGTGACATCAAGGCCCGCGGCGTAAACCCTGCCCGAGTCGAGGGCATCGATTAGGGCTGGCGTGTCGATCACGCCGCCGCGGGCCGCGTTGACGATGACAACACCATCGGACATGGCCGCGAACGCCGCCGCGTCGAGCAGGTGACGGGTCTCATCGGTGAGCGGGGTATGCAGCGTGATAACCCGACTCTGGGTGAGGATCGTGGTCATATCGACCTGTTCATAGTCGGCGACATCCACATACGGGTCGCAAACCAGCACCCGCATGTCGAGCGCTGCACCCATTCGAGCCACTCGGCTCCCTATGCGGCCGTAACCGACCACGCCCAACGTCTCCCCCGAAAGTTCGATGCCTTCGTTAGCGGCGTAGAAGTCTTGGCGGCCAGCGCGCAGGCGGGCCACGTTATTGGCCGTGAACTTGGTGGCCGCCAACAAAAGGCTGAGCGTGTGTTCGGCGGTGGAGATCGACGGCGCGTCGGGCGTATTGCACACCACTACCCCTTGCGCCACCGCGGCCTCGAGATCGACTGTGTCGAATCCAATGCCGGAACGAGAGATGACCTGGAGCGCCGCCCCCGCAGCTATTCGTTCCGCGGGCCACCGCGACGCTCCCGCAATGGCCGCTCGGCAGGTCGGTAATTCGGCACGGTCGGGACCCACGACGTCCCACTCATCACCGAAGAGTTCCGCGCAGTCCGCCGGCAGCGACCGGTCGATGTAGATCCGTTCAGCCATCGACCACTCCTTGGGCGGTCACCATGGGACAGCGCGGGTCGAGGGCCATGCCAACCCACTCGTCGCGGACCCAGTGGTGAGCAGGGTCGTCGCAAAACGCCATCGACCGTTCGCCGCCCGGACCGGCCAAAACGTTGAGGTAATACATGGGGTAACCAGGCGCCGCGATGCACGGACCGTGATAACCCCGCGGCACTAGGAACACATCGCCATCACCCACCGCCACGGTCGCATCAATAACGCCATCGCCGGTATAGGTGCGGTGCATCCCGAAGCCGTGAGCGGCGTATTGGGTCGTCCCCGCCTTCCCGATGCGGAAGTAATAGATCTCTTCGTTGTTCACCTCGCACTCGGGCGAATCGTCGTGCTTGTGCGGCGGATACGATGACCAGTTGCCGTCCGGGGTGAGCAACTCAACACACATGATCTTGTCGGCGTGGTCCCAAGTGAGGGGACTGGCGAAATTGGTGACTTGACGCGTGGCCGGACCCGCCCCCCGAACTTCAACCTCGATGCCGTCGGTCGAGCCGTACTTGGGCGGCAGGGCAACGTCGCAACGCGAAGTGGCCAAGGCCAGTTCCCCTCCTCCGTCGACCTCGATGGTCAGGGTCGAATCACGCCCCACATAGAGAAAGTCGGTAACCCGGGAAAACACGGAGGATCGGCCATCGAGGCAAAAAGACTCGTCGCCAACCGTGATTCGCACCTCGGTGGCGCTGAGCGGGAGCACGATCATCTCGTCGCCAGCGGTCTCGATTACCCGCGTCGAGTCAACGGCGAAGTCGAGCACCCGCAGACCGGTATGGGCCCAACCCGCTTGCTCCGCTGTGAGATGAACCGGATCGTGGCCGTCGGCTAGGGTCGGTTTGGCGAGATGGAGATCATTCATCGTGGATCACGCTCCTGGAGAAACTCATCCACCTCCGCTGTGGTGGGCATGGCATCGGCACACATCCTCCGACCGGCCACAATCGCACCGGCAGCGTTGGCGTAGCGGACAACGTCGCCGAGGGGCCAACCTTCGAGGAGTCCGTGACAGAACGCCCCGCCGAACGCATCACCGGCCCCGAGCCCGCAAACCACCGGCACACAGTAGGGCGCTAGTCGTTGGCGTTGGTCGCCGGTCGCAACCATAACACCGTCGCCGCCCAACTTGATGATCGCCGCTTCGAGGCCGCGTTCTAACAAGCGGTCGGCGGCAACATCGGGATCGCTCGTCCCCACCGCCACCTCGCACTCCTCACGGTTACCGATAGCGATCGTGACATGATCGAGAATCGGCGATATTTGCTCGGTCGCTTCGGCCGGCGACGACCAGAACGTGGCCCGCCAGTCGAGGTCAAGGACGGTGGGCGACCGGCGACCGCGACGCTCCAACAAGGTAGTAACCGTGGCCCGGCTGATGGCAAAGGCGAAACGACTCGCGGGCACCCAGAAGATCCTTGCCCTCTCCACCGCTGTCGTCAGCGCGGGGCTTACCTCAATCTCCATGTCCGGCGCCGCGGGCTCGCGATAAAACAGCAGGGTCGGATCCTCGGGCGGATCGAGGGTGGCGAAGGCTAACGGTGTCTTAAGCGTCGGATGGGTCGTGACGAACTGTGTATCTACGCCAAAGGTATGAACGAGTGCGTGGCTGATGTAGCGACCGAACGAATCGTCGCCCACGCGGGTCGCGAGGGCAACCCGATGCCCGTAGCGCGCGGTGGCCACCGCGACGTTGGTAGCGGTGCCGCCCACTGACTTGGCGAAGCTAGTGACGTCGTTCATCGTTGCGCCCGTTTGCTCGGCGTAGAGATCGACGCTTACCCGTCCGATGGAGAGCAGATCGAGCGACGACATCGTCTAATCAGCCCCGCCGAGAACGGGAGTGGGGTGGGGGATTTTGCTGCTGCGTCTCACAACGATTGGGCCTCAGAAATCTCATGCTGAAGCGCTTCGAGTTCGGCGCCGCCCGCCATTAGCGACGTGAGCTCAGTCTGGGTGATCTCTTCTTTGGCAAAGTTCCCCATCGACTGACCACGGTTGAGGATCAAAAAACGATCACCGACGGGGTACGCATGGTTGGGGTTGTGGGTAATGAAAATCACGCCCAAGCCTCGCCTGGCCGCTTCCACGATGTAGCGCAACACCACCCCGGACTGCTTCACACCGAGGGCTGAGGTTGGTTCGTCGAGGATCAGGACCTTAGCCCCGAAGTACACTGCCCGGGCAATCGCTACCGACTGGCGTTCTCCCCCCGAAAGGGTACCGACGGGCTGTTCTGTGTCGCGAATATCGATGCCCATCTTGGCCATCTCTTCTCTCGCGATAGTTTTCGCTTTCGACTTGTCGATCCACTCAAGCGGCCACTGCCCTTTGGTCGGCTCAGATCCTAAAAAGAAGTTCCGCCACACCGACATGAGCGGAACCATCGCCAGGTCCTGGTACACGGCGGCAATGCCGCTGTTCAACGCAGCGCGGGGATTCTTGAAATTGACTTCTTGGCCTTCCAAGAAGAACTGACCCTCGGAGTACTCATGTACCCCGGCGAGGATCTTGATGAACGTCGATTTACCGGCCCCGTTGTCGCCCAAGACGCAGGTCACCTCCCCGGCGCGGACCTCGGTGGTGACACCTTGCAGAGCAATGATGTTGCCGTAGTACTTCGAGACATCTCGGAGTTCGAGCAGTGGGGTAGCCATCTTCGCCTCTCCTTCGATCATCGGGCCGACTCCGCCCGAGTGCGAATAAAGTTGTTGGCAATCACCGCTAGTAACAAGATGCTGCCGACGAAAACGAACCGCCAGTCGGAGTTCCAGCGGGCCGAGGGAATGCCCTGGAACGCCATGGCCATGATGAGCGCTCCTATCCCCGCGCCGAGGGTCGAGCCGTAGCCGCCGGTGAGGGCCGTCCCGCCCACCACGGCGGCAATAATGTACTCGAACTCTTCGCCGTCGCCGGTAGAGGCCTGGATAGTGTTGAGGCGAAAGGCCAGCAGGAGGCCCACCAGCCAAGCCGCGAACGAGACAAGCATGAAGAGTTGCGTCTTCGTGCGCGCCGATGGAACACCGACCTGGCGAGCGGCTTCTTTGTTTCCGCCCACGGCAAAGGTCCAACTTCCGAACCGAGTTCGCCCGAGGACCCATGTGGCAACGGCGGTAAAGGCCAAGAACCAGAGGATTCGCACGCTGAACTTGCTCGGCGTGAGCCCTGCGTCGAGTTCGACTTGGGTGACCCACAGCAAGCGGCAGACTAGGCCGCCAACCACCAAAACCGCACCGAACAGGCCGAGGTTGCGGCCTAGTCGGTCGGCGGCCGCGTCAGGGAAGCGACGGACCTCGAACTTAGTTGTGGCTAGGGCCCACACCGCCATCAGGGCCGAGATCACCAGCATTACGGTGAACGCTTGGGCGCGGAACTTCGGCGTCTGCGATTCCGAACGGATGAAGAAGGCCATCGCCGCGACGGCGAACGACGTCAACAACAAGAGCGTAGAACCCAGTTGGTCGCTTTGGCGCCGACCACGCGTCGCGGCCAGCAGCAGGCTGCTAACCGCCGCGCCCGCCAAACCAATGAAGATGATCGCCCGTGCTCCTTGTTCGGTCGCCAGGTTGAGAAAGGCGATCGCCACCCCGAACCACACGATCAAGCCCGAAATGATCTTGGTACGGACCTCGCCCAGCAAGGCGTCGACCGCCGCTATCCCGGTTCCGATCTCGGCTCGCACCGTCCAGGCCGCTCCCGCAATCGCGGTGAGCACCGCGATGACGAGCATCGAACCCGATCCCAAGGAGAAGGCATCGCTTAGATCTTCACTGTTTTGGGAGTCGAACCAGCGGGCCGCGAACCAGGCCAGACCAAAGGAGACCAGTCCCCAGATTAGCGGCGCCCGCGCTCCACTGTCAGCCAGGGAACCGTTCGGGGTCGCCCCCGCCGCCCGTACGTACCGCCACATGGCGAAACCGCTAAAGCCGCCCAGGATGCCTAGCCCGATCAGGGCTCCCGCCATGGCATTAGCGCCGGTGGAATCGGTGGCATGGAGTTGCCAGATTCCGAGGAGGCCAGCCGTGATCCCGCCGAACGACACCACTAGGCCGCGAGGGTTCAGCAACGGGCGACGGCGGAAATGAAGCTCGTGGAGGGCGAGCACGATGAAGACGAAACCGACTACCACCCCCGCCGTATAGGCCCAGTCGCGCGACCCCCAAACGTGTTCGGTGCGCAGCCAATCGTAGGCGAACACCTTGCTCAGGAAGCCATACCCCTTATCGCTGACGTTGTTGGCGGCGGCGTAGATCTCGAGATCGTCGAGTTTGCCAACCTGGATCTGATCGACGATGAGTTTGGAAAAACCAAGTTTGGCCCCTTTCAGCACGAAAAAGGAACCGAGCGTGACGATAAAACTGGGCAGCGAAGTGCGGTTCACGAGGAACCCGTTCCACCAGCCCAATCCCAACGCCACGGCGAGCGAAATCGGAAGAGCAAACCACAAGCTGAGACCGGCTCCGGCCACCTCGCCTGCCACATCGCGAACGAGCAAGATAGTGACGATTCCCAGCGCACCAGTAGCGGCGCCAGAGGAAAGGTCGAACTCACCACCGATCATCAAAAACGCCACCGCCACGGCCATGATGCCGAGCGGGGAAGCGGCTACGTCAAGGATCGACGAGGCGCCGCTGGCTTTACCGAAAGGAACAGATACAGCCCAGAAGAAAGTCCAGATAGAGATCGCGCCGATGGCAGCACCAATCTCTGGTCGGATGAGTGCTCGCTGGAATACCCCTCGGTACGCCAGTCGCTCATCACTTTGCCCGGTTCCCACCTCGGCTGTCGTGTCACTCATCGGTGACGTCCCCTCACGTAGTCTCTATCGGTCTAGGCCCAAGACGGCAAAGCCAACTCGGGTGTCCCTGGACGAACACCGTAGTTCGTCCAGGGATCACCAAGTCAGTGACCGCTAATATCAGCGGGTTCCTGCTTCGCTCAACTTGAGAACCGCCGCGGCGTTTTCCGGCGTAACGAAGCCCGGACCGGTGAGGATCGGCAGACCGCCACCCGCGGTGTTTTTGTTGGTGACCTCAAGGTACATCAACACGATCGGCAGGTAGCCTTGGAGGTACTGCTGTTGATCGACGGTGAAGGCAACGTCGCCCGCGTCAATCGCTCCCAGCAACTCTGGCGTCATGTCGAAGCCGCCGACGATGAGATCGCGGCCTAGGTCGTTGCTGGCCGTAAGGCCCGACATGGCAATAACCGGACCAACTCCCAAGAAGCCGTCAATTCCGGGGTTGGCGTCGAGCACGGCCTTGATCCCGTTGATCTGCTCGGTTTGGTCGGCGTCAACGCCAACGAACTCGTCGATAACAGTGCCGCTGAAGGTTTCGGCGAGACCGTTGCAACGCTCTTCTAGGCCAACGTTTGACTGCTCTTGGCGGCCACAAAGAACCGTGGTGGCGCCGAGCGCGTTGAACCGCTCGCCCGCACCCCTACCGGCTACGTCCTCGGACTGGCCGATGTGGGTCGTGGCGCCGATAGTCTGGTAGTCGTTCGCGCCCGAGTTCAACGTGTACACGGGAATGCCCGCGGCTACCGCTTCCTGGAGAGGGCCAATCAACTGGTCCGGCGACGGGAGCGACGCGGCAATACCGTTCGAGCCCTCACCAACCGCGGTTGTTATGTCCGACACCATCTGTCCCGGATCGTTGTTGCCCGGCATCCAGACGCAGTTCACCCCAACGTCTTCACACGCCGCGTCCATGCCGCGTTTAAGGACGGACCAGAACGGACCATCGTCGGAGTGGGTGATCATGTGGAACGTTAGGTCCCCACCTTGGGTCTGATCGACCGCTTCGGCTTCGTCCCCACCGGTATCGGCGTCACCGGTATCGGCGTCACTGCCGGTTTCGGTGTCATTACTGTCGCTGCAAGCCGCAGCGAATGTCACGAGTGCCAGCAGGATCGCCAGCACCTTGAATCGCTTATTCATATAGCCCCCTCCTTAGGGTGTGGTTTCCCGCGGCAACCAACATCAACTCACGCATCAGAATCGACTCGTAGAGCGGCATCAACGCCACGGAGGAAATCGACGCTCTGGAGAACGTCGATTTTGGGACCCTGCCCCTCGGGCGGAGGGCCCGAGGTCAGCGCCACATCTTGTTCGAGCACGTACCAGCGATCGTAGCCCGACATTTCAAGGCGGGTAACGATCTCGCCGATCGGCACGTCGCCGCGACCCATGGCACAGAACATGTCGTTCTGCACGCCCTCCATGAGTGATTGCTCACCGCTCAACACACGGCGGGCCCGATCAAGGTGGGTGTCCTTTAGGTGTACGTGACGGATCCGATCTCGTGCATCGGACAAGAACTCCAGCGGGTCATACCCACCGATTAGCAAATGGCCGGTGTCCAAGCACCAGCCAACGTCGCTGCGATCGAGGAGTTGTTTCACGTCCTCGGGTCGCTCGATCATGGTTCCGAGGTGGGGATGAAGCGCTTGATGCATCCCGTAGCCGCCCACAATGTCCTCGATCTGGTTTATGACGTCAGCGGCATGAGCCCAGCCCGCGTTATCGAGTTCGAATCGGGGTTCCCATGCGCTCGAGGCGACCATCGAGGTCACGAACTCAGTAGCCCCCGCTCCGCCCATCAACGCCGCTACTCGGTGGGTCGTGGCGATGGAAGCCGCTCGCTGGGCGGGGTCATGGAGGACGAGAGGCACAAATCCGCCGATCATCGCCAGATCGTACTTCGCAACGAGTTGGCGCAGTTCACCCGCATCGGTCGGCAAGGTAGCCCGCGGGTCCCAACTCGGTCGCGACGAGTCCTATCTCTTTCATCTCCGCTAGGACGCGCTCGGGCCGAAGTTTGCTACCCCAGCCGGGAACTTCACAGACGCCCCAAGAAATAGGGGCACCGGCCAGACGCTCAAACAGTGACATTCGGGTTACCCCTTCCTATAGACTTAGAGCGCTCTAATCGTTACCCTTGAAAATAAACTTGTCAAGGGCAACGGTGAAAGTGGCCCGCGAAGGGAGCCCCCCATGAGTCGACCAACGATGGAAACGGTGGCCGAGCATGCCGGGGTGTCGCGCGCCCTCGTCTCACTCGTGATCAATGAATCGCCCAACGTCTCTGATCAAAAGCGCCAGGCCGTGCTGCGCGCCGCGCAAGAACTCGGCTACCGCCCAAACCTGTACGCACGCAACCTCGCCCAACGCCGCAGCCAGACCATTGGCGTCCTCGTCAACGACCTCCACAACCCGTTCTTTTGCGAAGTGATCGATGGCGTTGAAGCCGCAGCCGAACACCTTGACCTGCGGGTACTCATCCTCAACGGGGGGCGCGACCCCGGCCGCGAACAGCGGGCCGTGGAAACCCACCTCCAGTTTCAAGTGGAGGCGCTTGTCTTAATCGGTCCTCGCCTCAGCGATGAACAACTCATCGACGCGGCGTCCCATGCGCCGTGTGTGGTGGTGGCGGCGGGTCGCAATCACCCAGGGGTCGACTCCGTGACCGTCGACGACCGAACCGGTGCCCGATTGGCCGTTGAGCACCTGTGCGGCCTCGGACACCATGACATCGTGCATGTCGATGGCGGACCAAATATCTCAGCTGCAACTCGTCGCGATGCGTACCTCGCCGCAATGGATGCGGTCGGCCTCAAGCCTCGGATTCTCGCCGGCGGCGACGACGAAGCCGACGGCGACGGACTGATTTCCTCGCTGATCGAGACTGACGAGATGCCGACCGCCATCTTTGCCTTCAACGACCTGCTCGCCGCGGGATTGCTCGACCAGATAGACGATGCGGGCCTGAGCGTGCCCGGTGATGTCTCGCTGGTCGGCTACGACAACACGTTCATCGCGGCCATCCGCCACCTGAGCCTGACCACCATCAATCAGCCGCGACGGGCGATGGGACGCCTTGCAGTGCAAACGGTACTCGAGCGAATCGAAGACGGCCGAACCGAGCCCGTTCACCACCAACTACAGCCCAGCCTGATTCGACGCACAACGACCGCCAAACCAGCCCGTCGGTGAGTTCATGACCGTTCGGGTGGGCATCATTGGGACATCTTGGTGGGCCGACGCCATGTATCTCCCGGCCCTCAAGCAACTCAGCAAGCAACGACTCAGCAAGGAACGGGTTGATGTCGTTGCTGTCGGCGGTCGCGACCCTGACCGCACCCAAGCGTTTGCCCGCCGGTGGGAGATTCCAAAACCGTTCACCAACATCGACGCACTACTCGACGAACCCCTCGACGCAGTCATTATCGCGTCGGGTAACGACAGCCACTACCCGCTCACGATGGCCGCGCTCGAACGGGACCTCGATGTCCTCTGCGAGAAGCCCTTGGGTCGCTCAGCGGCGGAGGCCAACGCCATGAACATCGCCGCCACCGCGGCTCAGGCCATCACCATGGTTCCGTTCACTTACCGCTACATGCCGATGAACCAGTGGCTAAAACAGTTGATCGACTCGGGTTACCTCGGCCAACCCCACCACCTTGGCCTCCGGTACTTCACCGGATTCGCGCGTGGCGGCGAGTACGCGTGGCGCTTCGATAACTCCGAAGCGGGGAGTGGTGTCATCGGTGACATCGGCAGTCACTGGCTCTACCTCGCCCGCTGGTTCTTGGGCGAAGTCAGCCAGATCAGTTGTATACAGTCACACTTTGTGCCTCGGGCCGAACGACCCGACCGCCGCCCCTACGACCGGGGCGAGGACTCTGCGGTGATGACCCTTCGCTTCGAGTCAGGGGCGTACGCAACCCTGCAAGTCAGCGCGGTGTGTTGGGAAGGCACGGCGTTTAACCAGACCCACGAACTCGATGCCCACGGAACCGACGGCACGCTCTACGCCACGTGTGACTGGGAGACCCGCCAAGAAGTTCGGGGCGTCAAAGCCGACCAGCCTGGTCCCGCCGCCCCCCTTCCGATACCGGATTCACTCTGGCGGGGCGCCCGTCGCGACACCGTGCATAACACCTACCGCGACACGTTCCGTAGCGGCGGAGCGATGATCGGCGACTTCATTTCCGCCATCATCAGCCGCGAGCAAGTCACACCCAACTTCGCCGACGGATCGCGCATCCAACAACTCTGCGACGCCGCTAGCCAAAGCGCGGCCGACAACGGTGCGCTGCGTTCGGTGTGAAACAGTTCCTCTTCGCCCTACTTTTCCTCGTTAGCGCGGCGAGCGGTTGCGCGGCCGACGACCCGATCTCGAGCCACCCGAACGCAGCAGTTGGGGTGATCGCCAGTGGCTGCTCGCTAGTCGATCGCGTAGGAACGGGTGCGCCGGTGCTCTGGCCCAACGAGTCGGGCCTCATTGTGACCTCTGCTCACACGGTGGCGGGGGCGACCCAAATCTTGATCGAACTACCCGACCGCGGTCGTATCAACGGCGAACTCGTAGCCTTCGACCCGCTGACCGATGTAGCCATCGTTCGCGCCGATGTCGAAGGCGGAACTCCGCTCGGAGCGGCAGTCACGGGAAGTCTCGCCACGATCGTCACCTGGAACCCCAAGACCGGCTTCACCCCTACTACCGCCATCATCGGCCGGCGCCTGCTAGTGACTATCGAGGACATCTACGTTGAGGGGCTAGCGACCCGCGAGGCCTTCGAACTCAACGCGGCGGCCAAACCGGGCGATTCGGGCGCTCCGGTCCTGAGCGCAGACGGTTCACTGGTAGGCATTATTTATGCCACCTCCCGCGACCGACCGGGCGTGGGCTTTGCCGTCGCCGCGACGGAAATCCGTCGATCGCTCGAGAAGATTGGTTCAACCCCGATCGACGGCGGCCGCTGTGGGTAACCGCGAGAAAGCGTGGTCATAGACTCTACCAACGGGGCCTAGCTAGCTTCGCCTGCTCGTTCGTGATGGCGAATAACTTCAGCAATCACAAAGCGCAGAAAACTCTCGCTGAACCCCGGGTCGAGATTAGCCGCGGCGGCCAGTTCTCTGAGCCGGGCAATTTGGGCAGCCTCGCGTTCAGGGTCAGCAGGCAACAAACCCGCCGCCGCCTTATACTCACCAACTTCTTTGGTGACCTTAAAGCGTTCAGCTAACAAGAGAACCAGCGCGGCATCTATCTTGTCGATACTGGATCGGTAATTTTCGAGTTGGTCATCGGCCATCGCTTCCTCCTGGCCACGCATCGGCGTCGCCGGACGGTAAGAGTGGGCCGTACAAGAGTCGAACTTGTGACCTCCTGCGTGTCGAGCAGGCGCTCTAACCAACTGAGCTAACGGCCCCCAAGAATCAAATTATAGCAGCGCCCCAAGACCGCCACCCCACTAACAACCCCTGAACTGACGAGCGCCGGGCGGGATTTGAACCCGCGACTTTACGGCTTTGCAGGCCGTTCCCTTGGGCCGCTCGGGCACCGACGCTGGAAACCCAAATGGTAACGCCAAAATGACTCCTTGCGACAGGTCGCCTCATGGGCCGAGACTAAGCCACACAAAAGCGACCCAACTCAACCTCCACCACCTCACCCCGAGCCATCAGGGCTGCTGCACGTCTAGGTGACGGGTTTGGTTAGGCCAGAGGTCCTTGATGGCGCAGAGATAGAGCTTGCCTTCGTTGGCTTGGATCCCAGTCATCGTTGCAACGGTTGGTCAACTTATGTTCAGTAGAGCAGATATTCGCTCCGATGGTGCTCTGCCATCTCTGCGCCTTGGTCCCATGTGAGGGTTCCGCGAAGTGGTTTGGGCAGAGTGCCAATGGCGTCGATGAGACTGTCTCGCACAGCGTCGGTTTGGATCTGCATTGGGTTTGCGGGCTTTGCGTCCGCGGCGCAGATGACTTGGCATTTCGCGTTTGAGCGTTCCTCGAAGGTGAACGTAGATCGCTTGGTAAATCGTTTCGGCGCTCACCCGCATCTCTGGAGAGTCGGGGAAATCCTTGCGTATGCGATGGCTGATCTGTTCGGGAGACCACCGCATTCTCAGTTTCTCACGCACATACTCACGAAACCCGTCGTTCGTGACCAGCTTTGACTCCCGCGAACGACGTCTTCGCTGCACTAAAAGCCGATGCGCCGTGTGTGGCATGTAACCGCGTTTGGAGATGGTGTTGCGACGCAGTTCTCGGCTCATGGTCAACAGCGAGCGCCCCAACTCGGCAGCGATAACGCGGATCGAGATGCCCGATCGCTGCATGTCGCAAAGTCGTTCTCGTTCGATGATGCTGAGGTAACGCGAATCAATGACCTGCTCGACCCGGGCCACGCTCACCTTTCCTCCGACCACTGTGACGGTTTCAGTCATCTCAGACAGTTTTGGGTCTAGATACCGCACGACGCGACCATCTGGATACACCCGACCTCGGTGGATGATCTTAATGCCCTTGTCCCAATCAATCGCAGATCGGGCGTCAGCGCGAACCGCGACAGCCGCTTCGCTGCGTCTCTTCCCCTCGGCACGAAGACAAAGGAACTCCTCTCGACACGGGTTCACCTTTCGTTCCCCGCTCGTATATATCCCAGCCTGGTACGCCCACTTCTAACAAGTCACCCTCGTGAACCCCAACTCTCGGGCTACGACAGACACGTTCTTGCGTTCAGCGAGCAGTCGAAAGAACTCGGCCTTCTCCTCCGGAGTGTAAGTACGGGCCGCCTACGCGGCATTGCCAACCCCGCTACCAGAACCCACCTGTAGGCAGCCTGCTCCTGAACCCCAACAACACGAGCAGCAACTCTTATCGTACCGCCACAATCAAGCAAATCGAAAAACTCTTGCTTTGTCTCTCGACTGTATTCGGATCCGAGCATCAACATCACTCCTTACGAGTGTTCCAACGACTGCTGGAATCCAAGTGGTGAGATGTTCGGTGACGTCCCGGTTGCGTTTGGGGTAGTGGATACCTTGCGCCCCGACCGACCCGCATCATCTAGCCGCGCAAACAACTGTCAGAGATCCCAAGATCCCGCGCGACCCGAGCAACCGGTTCCTCGCTTAATCGGGCCACTCGATCGCTAGTCGACGGAACTCAAGCGGATGTGGACGTGGCATCTGGACTTCCTTCCTGAGCCGACAAGCGCTGCCTCAGACTCAGTGTCCGTCAATCCGGGGGACCTCCAATACTTCTCCGTCGGTGAGTTCGCTAGCCGTTCGCACGAAAGCCCGAGGAGCGAAGAGGGGGTCGCCTGTTAGTGCCGTGGTGGCGGTGGCGATATCGATCGTTGCCTCCTTGGTTGGGGCGTCGGAGTCGGGGGGTGACTGACAATGACGTGGCTAGAATGGTGGTGCGTATTTGGTTCGCTTAGCTGCTCACGTCGGAGTGGCGGAATCGGCAGACGCGCTAGCTTGAGGGGCTAGTGCCCGAAAGGGCGTAGGGATTCAAGTCCACCCTCCGAGACCAGCAAAGAGAGTAAGGCTGGCACGAAGCTGTCTCGGCTGAGTGCGAATGGGGTGGTGCCGCCAGCGCCGAAGCAGGGCATGGATGGCTTCTGTAAGTGAAACGTGTACGTTCGTGGATACGTATTCATCGTCGGCCCACGGATGGGTTGAACGCAAGTGGGGATGCCATGCATGGCTTCGACAGTCGATTCGAGTCGCCGACGGACTACATCCTAGGCATCACCGAGGAGATCTGGGAACGTCGCGGTGTCGAGCGTCTGCGTGAGTATTACACGGCCGACATCCCGGTTCGGTCGCCCGATGGAGCGGTCGTCGGTAACGAGGCGGTGATCGCCGCGACACATGCGACCCTGGCGGAGTTCCCTGATCGTCAACTTCTCGGTGAGGATGTCATTTGGTCCGATGACGGGGCTGGCGGGTTTCTTTCATCCCACCGGATCTTCTCGACCGCAACACACTCGGGTGAGGGTGTGTTCGGGGCGCCAACGGGCACAGCGTTGAAGTATCGGGTGATTGCAGACTGTGCGGCGCGCGGCAACCAGATCTACGACGAGTGGCTCGTACGGGATCTCGGTGTCATCGTGCGTCAGCTGGGGTTTTCGCCTGCTGATTTCGCAGCAGCCCAGATCGAATCCGACGGCGGTGCTGGTCAGGTGGCTCTTCCGCTGATGGCGCAGGACGATCCGACCCCGGTGTATGAGGGGCGCGGCAATGCGCATCCATTGGGGCAGCGATATGTTGAAGCGCTGTCAGCGATGACAACCGACCCAGCGAGCGATGTTCGCGAGATCTACGATCGCGCCGCGCATCTGGAACTGCCTGGGGGTTTCCAGGGCCATGGGTGGGCTGACGCTGAAGCGTTCTGGGGCGAACTCCGGACCTGCTTCCCCGAGGCCCAACTGGAGGTCCACCACCAGATCGGCCGTGAAGACCCTGGTCTCGGCGCCCGCTCGGCTGTTCGGTGGTCACTTGTCGGACAGCACGAAGGCGGCTCCCATTTTGGTGAGCCATCGGGGGCGACCGTCCACATCATGGGCATCAGTCATGCGGAGTTCGGACCCAGGGGCCTGCGTCGTGAGTTTGTCTTGTTCGACGAGGTCGCCATCTGGCGCCAGATCTTGCTCGGCTGACCTACCGGCGCTCGTAGGTTCTCCTTCAATCACCGCATTCCTTGACAAATGCATACGTAGTCATTAGGTTGACTGGGTATGAATGGGGAGAATCGCTCGGGTCGCGTTACATCGCGCGACGTTGCGGTCGAAGCTGGAGTGTCCCAAGCCACTGTCGCACGCGTCTATTCGTCGCCGGACAAAGTTGCGCCTAGTACCCAGGACTGGGTCCGCGCCGCGGCGTCGAAGCTAGGGTACGTCCCGAACGCGATCGCACGAAGCCTTAAGTCACAGCGAACCCACATCGTCGGCGCCGTCGTACCCGCCCAGGGTGAGTACTGGCAAAGCGTCTTGACCGCGTTCTCCCGTCGACTGGCCGAACGAGGCGAGCAGTTGTTGCTGTTCTCCTTCGAGGACGCCGATCACGTTCAGTACGCACTGGACTCGGTCGAGCAATACCGGTTGGACGGCCTGGTGCTGGCATCGTCGACAATTAGCCAGGAGCACCTCGTCCGGATGCGTCGGCCAGGTCCTCGGGTCGTTGCCTTCAACCAGCCCGCGGCGGCTGGGTTATTGCCGCTGGTCACCGTCGACAACGCCGCCGGTATGCGCGAACTCGCCGAACACGTCGTGGCTCGCGGCGTGCGGACCGCCGCTTTCGTTGGCGGCGTCGCGTCAGCCTCGACCGACCAGATGCGCTATCGGGGGGCGGTGGCTGCACTTGCGGAGCGAGGCGTTCCCTGCACCTACATCGAAGCCGGCTCCTTCACCTACGACGCCGGATTCAAGGTCACCGCCACGCTGCTCGACGCCCAAGACCGTCCCGACGTCGTCATGGTCGGCAGCGACGAGGTGGCATTCGGACTGCTCGACGGACTCCGCAGCGCAGGGATCGAAGTCCCGCACGACATCTTGGTCACGGGTTTCGACGGGCTCCCGCAAGCGATGTGGGCGGGCTATGACCTCACGACCTTGGTCCAGCCCGTCGCTGTTCTGGTCGAAGAGGCCATCACCATAATCCTCGACGATCCGGACGGGTCCTATCAGCAAGAACGCGTAGTGCCGGGCACCCTGCGCGAAGGGCGAACAACACGGAAAAGCGATGGCTGAAACACTGAAGGACGCAACGGCCAAAGGCGCGCATGGCGCCGACCTAGAGCTGGCGGAACGGGTACGGACGCTCATCGCCGACATCGAGGATCGCGGCGAGGCGGCGGTCAGGGAGATGTCTAGGAACTTCGACGCGTGGGAGCCGGACAGATTCCGACTCACAGCAGAGCAGGTCGATGAGGTTGTGGCCAGCGTCGACTCCGGCACGATCGCCGACATCGAGTTCGCCCAGGCCCAAATCCGGAACTTCGCCGAGGTCCAACTGGCATCGCTAAATGACGTGGAAGTCGAAACCCTCCCGGGCGTGACCCTTGGACACAAGAACCTCCCGGTCTCAGCGGTCGGTGCCTACGTCCCCGGTGGCCTCTACCCGATGGTCGCTTCGGCACACATGAGCGTGCTCACCGCCAAGGTGGCTGGCGTGCCGCGCGTAGCTGCGTGCACCCCGCCCATCAACGGCGGAATGCCGGCTGAGACCATCGTCGCCATGCATCTCGCCGGCGCAGATGAGATCTATCTGCTGGGCGGCGTCCAAGCAGTCGCGTCCATGGCGCTGGGCACTGAGTTCGTCGACCCCGTCGATGTGCTGGTGGGGCCAGGCAATGCGTTCGTGGCCGAGGCGAAACGCCAACTCTACGGACGTGTGGGGATCGATCTACCGGCCGGGACCCACCGAGACGCTCTTGTTAGCCGACGCCACCGTCGACGGCGAGATCTGCGCTACCGACCTGCTGGGTCAAGCCGAGCACGGCCCCACCTCGCCAGCGGTCCTCTTGACGACTTCTCGCCAGATCGGCCTGGACACGATCGACGAAGTAGCTCGCCAGCTAGAGACCCTGGCAACCGCCGACATCGCAGCCAAAGCCTGGGAGGATTACGGCCGCGTGATTGTCTGCGACGACCACGCCGAGATGCTCGCCCTCGCCAACGATCTCGCCTTCGAGCACGTCCAAGTTATGACCTCCGATGACGACTACTTCCTCGAAAACATGACCAACTACGGCGCCCTATTCCTCGGACCGATGACAAACGTCTCCTACGGCGACAAAGTCATCGGCACCAACCACACGCTCCCGACACAGGGTGCAGCCCGCTACACCGGCGGACTCTGGGTGGGGAAGTTCATCAAGACCGTCACGTACCAGCGAGTGACCAACCCGATCTCCAGCGCCATGATCGGCGAGTACTGCAGTCGTCTGTGCGCCATCGAGAACTTCGCTGGCCACCAGGCTCAAGCCGACATCCGCGTCCGTCGCTACGGGGCGTTCACATGACGACCGCGGTCGTGACCGGAGGGACCGGCGGCATCGGCTCCGCGATTGTACGCCGCCTCGCCTCAGACGGCATGACGCTGGTGGTCGGGTACCACAGCCGCGCGGAGCGAGCGCAGGCACTCGTGGCTCAGCTACCACGTTCGGGCCATCGCGCCGCTCGGATAGCCGTCGAGGACCCCGAGTCGCTCACTGCGCTGGCCTCTGAGCTCGAGGCAGGTCCGGGAGCGCTCGACCTTCTCGTCAACTGCGCCGGCGTCACCCGACCGGTCCCCCACGATGACTTGGACGGCCTTGACGACTCGCTCATCGACGAGATTTTCGCCACGAACTGGCGGGGCTCGTTTGCGGCGATCCGCGCAGTGCGTCCGCTGCTTGACAAGGCCGGTAGCGCGCTTGTGGTCAACATCTCCTCGGTCGCTGCGGTTACGGGCCAGGGCTCCAACGTTGCGTACTGCGCGTCCAAGGCCGCCCTCGACAGCATGACCCGATCACTCGGCCGGGCACTCGCTCCTATCATCCGAGTCGTCTCGGTGTCCCCCGGTTGGGTGATGGGCGAATACTCCGCCCGCATGCCCACCGAGGTGATCGATATGCAACGCAACGCCACGCCACTCGGCCGACTCGCCACCCCCGACGACGTGGCTGCCGCGGTGAGCGCCGTGGTTGAAGACCTCCCATTCACGACCGGTGCCGTCATACCAGTTGATGGTGGCCGACCCCTCGGAACCACATGACCATGACCACCGCGCTTCGCCACGACGACCACCGCACCTCGAACGGCGAGGCACGCACGTGAGGTCGACACCCCTCTCAGGCAACGCGGACACGGTGGTCGTCGGCGCCGACGATCTCGAGCGCCGAGTGATCGAGCCGAGCGACTTCGCGGCGGACACAGCGGCCTTCATTGACGTTCGCCTCCCGGATTCCGCGGGCAAGGCAAGCTACTCCTTCATCGGGCCGGGCGTCTCACAGAACCCCGATCAGACCGTGAACCTGATCGAGCCGCACGGGTTCAACATCGGGGCCGCCAGCATGCCCCACGGTGTGGTCAACAACCAGCACATGCACTACACGGCTGAAGTGTTCATCTGCACTCGAGGCCGCTGGGAAATGCGCATCGGGCAACGGGGCGAGCAGACCCTCGAGATCGCTGATGGCACCGTGTTCTCGGTTCCGACCTGGGTGTTCCGCGGATTCAAGAACATCGGTGACGATGACGGTTGGCTCTTCGCGATTCTCGGTGGCGACGATACGGGCGGGATACTCTGGGCGCCGCAGGTGATCGAGGCCGCCGCCGACACCGGCCTGTTTCTCTCCTCGGACTACGAGGTCGTCGATACCGCCGGTTGTGAGCCTCCCGACGGTGCGATCGTTCCGCTGCCTGAGCGGCTGCTGCAAGAGTTCGACACCTACACAGCCGAGCAGATCGCTGAACGCGTCGCTGCACCCGATCGTCTTGCGTGGTCGAAGGTGGCCCTGCTCTCGGCGGCGGTTCCTTGCCACGAGGCGGCGCTCGCCCCCGTGATCGGGTTCGGCATGACCGAAGACCGTCGCCAATGCCCACCCATCGCGAAACCCCACGGCTTCACCGTCGAGTGGCTGCGGGTCGAGCCAGGCTCATCCACGGGCATGCACCGTATCGAAGATTCCCAGGCGCTGTTCCTGACCGAAGGTGACTGGCGTTTGGAACTCAATGCCGGTGACGACTTGATCGGTCGCGATATTACAGAAGGGGCGGTGCTGTCCGTGCCGCCCGGGGCCTGGCGCAACCTCGTGAACATCGGCACCATGCTCGCGACGTGTCTCGTGGTCTGTGGCGGCGATCACCGCACGGCGATCGAGTGGGATGCCGACCTCGTGGCAGAAGCGGCGCGCGCTGGCCGCGGGCGCGACGCGAACGGCTACATCGCGCCAATCGAGTTGATCGGACGGACGGCGTCGTGACCGTGCCCGTTGTGTTCGCTCCAGGCTCGCTCTGCGACGGCCGGTTATTCCACGATCAGATCGTCGCGGTCGGCGATGCGATGCTTGCGGACCTGAATGCGGACGAGTCGATCGAGGCGATGGCCGAGCGTCTCTTGCGCGATGCGCCGAGTCGTTTCGCGCTTGTCGGGTTGTCGCTCGGGGGGATCGTGGCCGCCGAGGTCGTCCGGCAGGCGCCACTGCGCGTCGCTGGCCTCGCGCTCATCGACACTAACCTCGACGCCCCTAATGTAGGTCAGCTCGAGACGAGGCGCCGTTGGGCGGCGGAGGTCCGCAGCGGCCACTTCCCGCTCGTGGTAGCTGAACTCCTTCCACAGATGACGGCGTGCCCTGCAGAACACGGTGCCTTGATCACAAAGATGGCGCTGGCCGCCGGACCTGCAGCGTTTCTCCGCCAGAACGCCGCCCTGTTGCAGCGGTCGGATCGACGTCCATCCCTGTCGAGCGTCGAGGTACCCACCCTCGTGGCCTGCGGCGCCCTAGACACCGTGTGTCCACCCACCATCCACGCCGACCTGGCTGACCGTACGCCGCACGCACGCCTGGCCGTCGTAGTCGAGGCAGGCCACCTCTCAACGATCGACCAGCCAGCGGCGCTCACGAGCGCCCTGATGGACTGGCTGAAGCTGTGCAACAACCACCAACCCAGGAAGGGAACAACCCATGAGTGCACGACAGAATAGGTGGTGGCGCTTGCTCGCCATCGTCTTTACCTTCACCCTCGTTACCACCGCGTGCGGTAACGACGACACGTCAACCAGTGCCGGAGAGGAATCATCGGATGATTCAGATTCGGATAATTCAGGTTCGGATAATTCCGGCGATGACGATAGCTCCGAGGAGATGGCGAACATCTCCGACGAGTGCCCGATCCCGGCTCCTGCCGAGAGCGTCACGATCGACCTGATGGGCTGGGAGTTTCCAGTCACCACCGAGATTGGCAACGAGTTCGGCGACTGCAACAGCGACAATCTGCAGATCAACGTCCAACTGCTGGATAACTCGGGCGCTCAGGACCAGATCTCGCTGGACCTCGCGACCGGATCGCCGGAGTTCGAGATCATCCACGCCACCGACTCGCTCGTCGGGACATGGGCAGAGGATTTGACCGATCTCACCTCGTTCGTCGACAAGTACCGCGACGAATTTGACCTCGACGATATCGCTCAATCGATGTGGGACGGTTCCACGGTCGACGGCAAGATCCTCGGCGTGCCGTTGTTCTCGAACACGATGCACTTCTTCTACAACACCGAGATCCTCGACGCGAACGGCATCACCCCGCCTGACACCTACGACGAGGTCATCGCTGCATGTGTCGTCCTAAAAGAGGCTGGATTCGACGATCCGTTCAACATGAACCTATCGGCCAACTGGGCTTGGGAGATCGAGTTCTCCAATATCTTGAAGTCGTTGGGTGGAAACATCGTCAACGACGACAACAGCCCTGGTTGGAACACTCCAGAAGGCTTGGAGGCCGTGAACAAGATCGTCGAGATCTCTGATGCCTGCATGAGCAACGCTGGCCGTGCCTTCGGCATCGACGACGCTGAGGCGGCGCTGCGAGCCGGCGAACTCCCGATGGCCACCATCTGGGCATCCCGGGCGGCCCAGATGGACGACCCCGAGAATTCGCTCGTGGTCGACCTCATCGAGTTCGGACCAGCGATCAGGACCAGCGCTGACTCGCTCCGCAACGGTCCGGCCTTCGTCGATTACTACTCCATCCCCGCAGGCGGCAGCGTGGATCCCGAGACCGTCTTCCTGGCGATCATGGCCGCGATCGATCCCGAGTCGCAGGAAGCCGCAGCAGCACACGCCGCGGTCGCCCGTCTGAGCGTGTCCAATCCGGACGGCCCGCGCAACGGTGAAGCCGCAGCGGTTTCGGTTGCCGAGGGCGTCGGGGCTCGGATCAAGAATCCCGCATTGCCGGTGGCCCAAGCCGTGTTAGGTGACGCTCTCTTGGAGATCACTGCCAGCGGTGCCGATCCCGTGCAAGCGTTGGCCGACGCGGTAACGGCCTACATCGAGGAAGCTACCGCAGCCGGGTTCCTCTAAGCCAACACATCGTGCGCTCCGTTGGGGGTCGGTTCAGCGCCGACCTCCAACGTGGGGCACCGGAAGGATGGAAATATGGATCGAAGAACCTTCGCCGTCTTCACGATTCCGAGCGTGTTCATCATGGTCGCGCTGATGGTGTTCCCATTGGTCACCACCATCTTCTTGTCGTTCAACCGGATTTTGCTGCGGGACCTCGGCGACCGGCAGTGGATCGGGTTCGACAACTACACCGACGTTCTGTCCGACCCGGCCTTCTGGGACGCATTCTGGCTCACCATCTTGTTCGTGGCCGTCGTCGTACCCGTGCATCTCGTCGTCGGGTTCGGACTGGCGACTCTGCTCGATCGGGTCAAACGGGGTCGAGGCTTGTACATGGCGGCCCTGTTGCTGCCGTTCATCGTTACGCCGGTCGTGGGCACGTTGATGGTGCGCGACCTCTTCGATCGCGGCGGTCTGCTTGCCTGGCTGTGGGAGCTGGCAACCGACGGTCCCTTCGTGATCACCAGCGGCAACATCAAGTGGATCCTGATCCTCCACGGTATCTGGGCTACCACCCCCTTCGTTGTCATCACCTTGTTCGCTGGCATGCAGACCCTGGCCTCTGAGCGCCTGGAGGCGTCGGAGATGGACGGCGCCGGGTTCTGGGCGAAGCAACGATTTGTGATAATTCCCCACCTGCGATCGCTGATCGTGTTCGTGCTACTCATCAGCATCATGGACGCCTACCGGGTGTTCGATAGTTCGTTCGTGTTCGGCCAGAGCGTTGGCGAGTCTGCTAACACGTTGACCGTCTACAACTTCGACGTTGCTTTCCGGGGCCAGCTCGGAAGAATCGGGAAGGGCAACGCGATCGCGGTGCTGACGATGATCGGCATGTTCGTGGCTCTCATCCCGTTCTTGCGCAAGTCCTACCAGGAACAGATCGCAGAACGATGAAGAACCTCAGAGAACACATTAAGACAGCGAGCGTTCACAGCACGCTGATCGTCATCATCCTCGCCACGTCGGTGCCCTTTTACTGGGCGGCACAGACCTCGATCAAGTTCACCCGAGACACCATCCGCAGCAAACCAACCTTGTGGGGCTTCGACGTCACCGCCGACCCGTACCGCAAATTCTGGTTCGTCAACGAGGACCAGAACATGTGGCAGGTAGGCCTGTTCTTCCTCGTCTCCATCGCGGTGATCGCCACCATCCTCATGGTCAGGAATCGGTTCGAGACAACCTGGCCGTTCACGCTCGGCGTGGTCGCCACGATCTGGGTTGTGCTGACAGTATTTCCGTCGATCTTCGAGATGAACCGCGAGTTTGACTTCTTCATCAACTCCTTCTTCGTAACAGTTCTGACCGTCATCATCTCCATCTCGATCGGCTTGCTCGCTGGCTACGGACTTGCGCGCTACTCGGGACTGTCCGGCGCTGTGATCCTCATCGCTGCGCTCGGGTTCCGTGCCTTGCCGCGCACCGCGTTCATCCTTCCGTACTTCATCGTCGCGAAGGAACTCGGCATCCTCGACTCCCGCCTCGTCATTGTGTTGGCACTCGTAGCGGTCAACCAGCCTTTCACGATCTGGATGCTTCGCAGTTTCTTCATGGAGGTCCCACGAGAGATCGAGGAGGCCGCGATGATGGACGGCGCCACGCGCATGCAAGCCTTCTTGATAGTCGTTATCCCGATGATGTGGCCAGGTATCATCGCCACGTCGTTGTTCACAATGTTGCTTGCCTACAACGAGTTCCTCTTCGTTCGAGTGCTCGCCGTCACTGAATGGACTCTCCCGGTGGCCATCTCGGCGCTCACCGGCGGCGACAGTGCAGCGACCGTGACGGAGGCCGCAGCGGCCTCGGTGTCGATCACACTGCCCATCGTCATCGTCATCATCGTATTCCAGAAGCACCTAGTGAAGGGTCTCGGCGCGGGGGCGGTTAAGGGATGACCGAGCTCCAGTACGCGAAGAGGGTCGTGCTTGACTACTACGACGACCTTGACACAGCCGCGCCCGAAGAATTCGCCGAAGTGCTCCGCAAGCACACCACCAACGACTATCGGTGGCGGGGCGTCCACCCGTTCGGAGAGCTTGAGAGCGCCGATGCTGTCAGCGATGCGTTCTGGCAACCGACGCGCCGGGCGTTCAGCGCCCTACAGCGCCGACCCGACGTGTTCCTAGCAGGAATCAACGCTATCACTGGCGATGAGCAGACCTGGGTGTGCCAGATGGGCCACCTCCTCGGTCTCTTCGATCAGCCGTGGCTTGGCATTCCCCCAACCGGCCGCACGGTCTTCCTCCGGTACGCCGAGTTCCATCGAGTCGACGGCGGCCACATTGCCGAGACGGCGCTGTTCGTCGATGTGATCAGCGTTATGCGACAAGCCGGGCACTACCCACTACCACCAGCGACCGGCGCTGCCCACATCTATCCCGGACCAAGAACCCATGACGGACTTCATCTCGGCGAAAGCGAACCCAGCAACGGCGAAGCGACGCTCGCGCTGGTCGAGCGGATGATCGCAGACCTCACCGAGTCGAACGAAGCGGGAAACGCTACCGGCAACAACCGCATGCCTTACTCTGTTATGGCCGAGACTTGGCACGAGGACATGATTTGGTGGGGACCTGACGGCATCGGCGCCACCCACACCATTGACCGTTACCAGCAGCAGCACCAGTATCCGTTTCGCTGCAACCTCGCCGACAAACGATTCAACGGCCACGTGGCCCGCTTCGCCGAAGGTGACTACGCGTGCTTCTTCGGATGGGCCAACCTCACGAACACGGCGACCGGCGGGTTTCTTGGGCTTCCCAAGTCGACGCTGGCCGACATGCGTGTCGTCGACGTGTACCGACGCGATGGCGACAAGCTCGCCGAGAACTGGGTTTTCATCGACCTAGTACACTGGCTTGATCAGCAGGGACTCGACGTCTTGAGGCGCATGCGTCAGCTGACCGGTCAAGAGGAGCTGTGATGGCCGGTGCCCGACCAGACCAAGCGCCGTTGACCCGCGACACGGACATGTCCAAAACCGACGAGACCCGCTCGGTGGTCGAGGGCATGGTTGACGGCCTCAACGATCATCGGATCGACGACATCGGTGAGTTCTTCGCTTCCGACTTCCGGTGGATGGGCAACGCCGGCTGTGGGTCCAAGCGCGGTCTTCGGGATTTCCAAGAGAATTGGCAGCGCCCGTTTCAGGCGGCCTTCACGGACAAGGTGTGCGTGGACGAGGCTCGGTTGTTCATGGGGGAGTGGGCTGCGGCGTTTGGGCGACAAGAGGCCACTCATGCTGGTGAGTTCATGGGTGTCGCCCCCACGGGCAAGAGGGTGGAGATTCGCTACATGGACTTCTGGAAGGTTGCCGACGGCAAGATCATCGACAACTGGGTGATGGTCGACTTCCCCCATGTCCTAGCTCAGCTGGGAGTCGACGTCTTCGGCGGCGAGGGCTGGGAGAGATTCGACAGAGGAGGCCGAAATGGCTGAGGTAAAGCTGGACAAGATCACCAAGATCTATCCAAATGGATTCCAGGCAGTGACCGACCTGTCACTGCAGCTCGCCGATGGCGAGTTTCTCGTGCTCGTTGGCCCGTCTGGTTGTGGCAAGTCGACTGCGCTGCGAATGATCGCGGGCCTCGAGGAGATCAGCAGCGGGGAGATCCATGTTGGTGACCGCCGAGTCAATGATGTTGCGCCCAAGGACCGGGACATCGCGATGGTGTTCCAGAACTACGCGCTGTACCCGCAGATGACCGTGGCGGAGAATATCGGATTCCCGCTCCGGTTGCGCAAGATAGGCAAAGCCGAACGGCGCACCAAGGTTGAGGAAGCAGCGAATATTCTCGAACTCACCGAACAGCTCGACAAGAAGCCGGCCAACCTGTCTGGCGGCCAGCGCCAGCGTGTGGCCATGGGGCGAGCCATCGTGCGCCAGCCATCGCTGTTCCTCATGGATGAGCCGTTGTCGAACCTCGACGCCAAACTCCGAGTGCAGATGCGAGCCGACATCGCCGGGATCCAGCGCGAGTTCGGGGTTACCACCTTCTACGTCACCCACGATCAGGTCGAGGCTATGACGATGGGGGATCGAGTGGCGGTGATCAAGGACGGGTTCTTGCAACAGATCGCCTCGCCAGAATCGCTGTATGACGAACCCGACAACGTCTTCGTTGCAGCCTTCATCGGTTCACCGTCGATGAACCTCTTCGAGGGCACGGTGAGCGAGGACGGCAACCAATTCGTAGTGCAATTGGGCGAGCAGCGGTTAGGGTTGGACTCGAAGGTCCTCGACGCTCGCCCCGCCCTTCGAGCCTACATCGGGCAGCCCGTTGTGGTCGGCATTCGGCCCGAGGATATGGAGGACGCCGCCGTCGTCACGGACCACCCAGAGGATCAACGGATCGAGGTCGACGTCGACGTCCGAGAAGCGTTGGGCGCGGAGACGCTGATGCACTTCGGAGTAGCGGCCCCACACGTCGACAGCGGCGATCCGGACGCGCTCGACGAACTCGGCGATGAGGACGAGAGTCGCTGCACCGCCCGTTTCAGCGCGGACTCTCGCGCTCGACCTGGTGATCGAATCCAGGTAAACGTGACCACTGAGAAGATGCATTTCTTCGACAAGATAAGTCATCTTGTCATCCCCTCATGAAGGTCAGCACTGACCGGATCCTGACCACCCATGCCGGAAGTCTTCCGAGGTCGGCGGGGGTGACCCGGGGCCTTTTCGCCATCGAGAACGAGGAGAAGATCGACTTGGCCGCGCACGCCGCTGAGATCGCCAAGGCCGTCGACGAGGTTGTTGCACGCCAGGTCTTGGTCGGGGTGGACATCGTCAGTGACGGTGAGATGAGCAAGCTCAGCTACGCCACCTACATCAAGGACCGCATAACCGGTTTCGATGGCGACAGCCCCCGCCGCGCCCCCGCCGACCTCGAGGAGTACCCGTCATTTCTTGAGCGTCAGGCGCGCACCGGCGGCACACCGACCTACAAGAGGCCCCAGTGCGTCGGCCCTATCGAAGTCAAGGACATGGGTCCGTGTCGAAACGACATCGCCAATCTAAAGGCTGCCGTCGAGGCTCACGCGCCCCGCGACGCGTTCATGAACGCGGCCTCACCGGGCGTCATCGCACTGTTCCAACCAGATGCCTACTACGGGGATCACGAGGCGTATCTCCACGCGCTCGCCGAGGCGATGCGCTCCGAGTACGAAGCGATCGTCGAGGCGGGCTATGTCCTGCAACTCGACTCGCCGGACCTCGGACTCGGCCGTCACATGATGTTCAAGGGACATCCCGACGAGGAGTACGAGGCGTTGGCCAACATTCATGTCGAGGCGCTCAACGCCGCCGTTCGGAACATCCCTGCCGACCGTATGCGCCTGCACATCTGTTGGGGCAACTACGAGGGGCCCCACACACACGACGCCCCGATGTCGCAGGTACTCCCGATCGCCCTCAAGGCCAAGCCACAGGCCCTGTTGTTCGAGGCAGCCAATCCACGGCATGCCCACGAGTGGACCACCTTCGCCGAAGCTGACATCCCCGACGACAAAATCCTCGCGCCAGGCGTGATCGACACCACCACACACTTTGTCGAACACCCCGAACTCGTTGTCCAACGCATCGAGCGCTTCGCCGCGATCGTCGGCCGAGAACGCGTGTTGGCAGGCACCGATTGCGGCTTTTCCACGTTCGCCGGCTACGCGGGTATCGACCCAGAGGTCGCCTACGCCAAGTTGGGAACGCTCACAGAAGGCGCCGACCTCGCCTCCGCCCGACTCTGGTGAGTCGATCGCTTCCTAGCGCTTCCTCAACCTCAGTCCTCGAACCCGAAAGTATCCCGACATGACCTCCCGGAACCAAGAAAACAAAGCCGCGGTCTGGGACTACTGGCAGAAGCTCAACCATGTCCCCAACGACCAAGTGGCCGACGTCATCAGAGCCGCGGTCCACGACGACGTCGACTGGAACGGCTCGGCACCAATCGACCAAGTCCAGGGAGTCGATGCTCTTATCGCCGACGTGTGGGAACCGCTGCTGCGATCCTTCCCCGACCTCCAGCGCACGCCCGACGTCTTCATGGGCGGTATTGAGGACGGTGAGTCCCGCTATGCCAGCGACGACGGCACGGAGTGGGTCTCGAGCTGTGGTCACGTCACCGGAACCTTCGCCGAGGACTGGCTCGGCATCCCGGCTTCGTGCAAGAAGACAAACATGTACTTCGGCCAGTTCTACGTCATGAGGGACGGCAAGATCGCCGAGAGCTACGTGATGTTCGACATCCTGTCAGTCATGCGCCAGGCTGGCTACGAGGTCCTCCCGCCGTCGCCGGGAGCCGACGGCGGCAAGGTTCCAGGCCCGGCAGCGGGCGACGGCATCCTGCTGTCCGAACAGGATCCGCTCGAGAGTCGCAAGACCATGCAGATCGTCGATGCGATGGGCTGCGGTCTCGAGCGCTACGTGCGCGATCGCGACGGTAGCGACATGTCTCGGATGGAGCAGTGGCAGTACTGGTCCGAGGACATGAAGTGGTACGGCTACTCCGGGATCGGTCGCTGCGACACGCTCGAAGACTTTGCCGACTTCCACCAGCGACCCTGGCTCCACGGCTTCGGTGACCGCGGCCTTAGCCATGACCCCGATCACGGCCGCGTTATGGGTTTCGTCGGCGAGGGCGCATACGCGTGCGGTGGCATCTGGGACGTTGTCTTCTCCCACCATCACGGCACCTACGCTGGCATCCCCGCCACCGGCAATCTCCTGACGATCCGTGACTTCGACTGGTGGAAGCGCGGCCACGACGACCTCCTGATCGAGAACTGGATCCCGATCGACCTCATCGACCTCAGCCGCCAGATGGACGTGGACTTGATGGAACGGCTGGCCGTGCTGGTCGACGAGCGCAAGGCGAAGAACTGGTGGTGAGCCGTGCGCAGCTTCGGGAACGGTTCAGCCGAAGCTACCGACCGGCACGGTGACGGACGCCGGTGTCGGCGTGGAGTCGGTCACAGAAGGCCTCGATCTCGGAGGGCTCGACCGAGCAAGCCATGTCAGAGCACAATTCGGCGACGATGCGGGCTACGTAGGCTGATGTTACTTCGGTGCGCAGGAGGTTTCGCCTCTTGAGTCTGCTCAATTCCGGTCCCGGAAAGTTCTACGGGCTCTCAACCGCTACGAACTCCGCCTCGACTGCTTGACCCCAACCTTCGCACAAGCGGCCTAGCCCAACATGTCACCAAACCACGTGCCCGAGTCGTGAGTGATTGGGCGATACGAGGCCCGGACTGATCTTCCCCGAGTCCGGTCCGAGATCTCACATCGGTGAGGCCAGTTGGGGTAATGCTCCCGCTCCGACTCATTGGGCCGGGTGCGAGTTCAGCCCCGCATCTGGGTCCTGGCAGTAAGATGTCCTTGTAATGGTGTGCGAATTCGTGAGTCTTCGATCCCAGAGGACTCAGTGGACCCACTGCGCCAAGCATCGAGTCTAGGTGCCGTCAGAGACTTGAGCGTTCGCGACTTTGCCGCGACTCAACGGTGACTGCCTTGCTATGGGCAAGAGTCGATCATGCGTCGATGCTGAGTGGGACACGACCGCGTCTCTCTGGGGCGATGTCCTTATGAAGGGGAAAAACGTCTATGAGACGCTTCCGACTAGTTTCATTACTGCTGGCTTTCGCGCTGATCGCGGCTGCTTGCGGTTCCAATAGTGACGAGAATGCCACCGATCCGGCTGAGACGGAGGCTCCCGACACGGCTGAGGGCACGGAGCCAGAGGTCGAAGACGAGGTTGTGGTGCTGTGCAGCCTGCAGGAGGAATGGTGCGAGGCGGCAGTGCCTGCATTCTCCGAAGCGACAGGCATCGACGCGTCGTTCGTGCGTTTGTCCGCTGGCGAGGCAATTACTCGTCTTGAAGCCGAGGGTGACAACCCTACCTTTGATGTCTGGTTCGGAGGGCCGAGTCTCGGTCCTGCGACCGCGATGTCACGAGGGTTCATCGAACCATACGTTTCTGAAAACGCCAGCGTCATCGATGACTCGATGAAGGCTGACGATGGCACGTGGACTGGGATCTATCTTGGTGCCCTTGGCTTCTGTTCGAATACGGAGTTCTTGGACGAACTCGGTGTCGATGTTCCAGTGTCCTACGACGATCTTCTCAATCCAGCGCTCGTGTCCAACATTGCGATGGCTGACCAGCGCACCTCGGGTACGGCGGCGACAGCAGCAGCGAACCTGACAGCGTTGCTTGGCTCCGAGGATGCGGCTCTGGATTATCTCAAAAAGCTGGACAGCAACATCTTCCAGTACACCCGCAGCGGCTCGGCTCCAGGCCGAATGGCAGCCGCTGGCGAGGTTGCCGTCGCCATCATCTTCTCGCACGACTGTGTGCAATTCCAGCTCGAGACAGGCGCTCCGATTGTCGTTTCGTTCCCGGCTGAGGGCACAGGGTTTGAGGTTGGTCAGGTATCGCTGATTGCCAATGCATCGCATCCCGGTGCAGCAAGGGCCTTTGTCGATTGGGCGCTGACCCCGACCGCGCAGGAACTTGCGGCGACAGTGAATGCGTTCCAGATTCCGTCGCATCCTGAGGCTGCCGTTCCTGAACAAGCAGTGAGTCTCGAAGAGGTTGTCTTGGCGCCAGGATATTCACCACAGCTTTCCGAGGATTTGCGTGGCGGCGACTTCCCGGAGCGCTTCGCCAACGAGGTGCGGGAAGGTACAGACGCACCGGAATAACCGGGAACGTCATGCAATGCGGTCGGGGCGCATCGCCGCCCTTGGTGCCCCGGCCGTGAACCTTACATCCAATTAGCGGCTCGACAGGATGTAGCCGTGTGAGACTTCCCCTCCACGCACGGCCACATCCTGCCGACGTACCGGCGACACTACTGATACAACAACCACGAAGGACGTTGCGCCTTGGACGTGACTCAGCACACAACATCTCTATCGAATCGCTTCATACGCTCAGCGTCACGGATCTGGGGCGGCATCCGGTCTCAAGGAACTTTCGGCCTTGCTACGGTCGCCTCAGTTCTAGTGATCGTCGGGTTCGTTATATACCCGACATTTCAAATAATCATTCGTTCGGTTGGATTAGAGGGCCGGGCCCAATGGGATCGACTTCTCGACGCCGGAGCCACATATACAACGATCCGAAACACAGTGTGGCTCGGCGTCCTAGTTGGGGTGATTGGCACCCTGGCTGGCATGATCATGGCATTGGTCCAAGTCCGGACGAGGTTCCGATTCAAGCGAACCCTGCACCTTATTGCGTTGCTGCCTGTGGTATCGCCGCCGTTCGCAGTGGGTATGTCAGTACTGGCATTGTTTGGTAGAAGCGGGTTGATCTCGAAGAACTGGCTTGGAGTTCGCTACGACATTTTCGGCCTTGACGGTCTGCTAATTGCTATGAGTGTGTCATTCATACCGATCGCGTACCTCAATTTTGTCGGTATGCTCCAAGCTTTTGACGGTTCTCTTGAAGAAGCTGCCACCGATCTCGGCGGGGGCTTGGTGCACCGTTTCCGAACCATCGTGTTGCCGCTTCTAGCTCCCGGAATCGCTAATTCGTTCCTTTTGCTCTTCGTGTCAGCAATTGCCGATCTTGGGAACCCGGTACTCCTCGGTGGCGACAACTACGACGTGCTGTCGTCGAGGATCTACTTCGCCATCATCGGCGAATTCAATCTTGACAAGGCGGCTGTGTTGTCCGTGATGCTCCTTATGCCCTCGATAGCGGTGTTCGGTGCGCAGTATTTCTGGCTCCGCAAGAAGGATTACGTGACGGTGACCGGAAAACCTGTCGGCAAAGTGAAACCGATTGAACAGCGAGGCGCGGCATGGCCGCTGTACATGATTGCGTCCGCAATGGCAGCGTTCATTGTTCTGATCTACGGCTATATCTTGGTGGGAGCGTTTACGAAAGTGTGGAACATCAACTTTGACCCGACACTTGAACATCTTCGCTTTGTATTGCAGGGACCTGGTCGCGAGGCTCTGTTAGATACAGTGCGGTTGGCGCTCATCTCTATGCCAATTTCAGCACTGGCTGGGCTGATCATTGCATTCGTCATTACCCAACGCGAGTTTCGAGGGAGAGCACTACTGGATTTCGCATCGGTATTAGGTGTAACTATTCCGGGAACCATTATCGGAATTGGTTTGTTGCTGGCCTACAACGAGCCGCTATTGGGCGGGATCATTCCACAACTCCGCGGCACCTCAATAATCCTGGTGCTCGCTTTCACTATCCGGAGCCTTCCCGGCGTAGTCCGAGTAGCGGTGGGAGCCTTGAACCAATTGGGTAAGAACCTTGAAGAGGCGTCGATCAGCCTCGGCGCGACGGCGACACAGACATTCCGCAAGATCATTCTGCCGCTGATCCGCCCGGCAATGTTCTCGAGCCTGGTCTGGAGCTTCGCTCGCTCAATGACCTCATTGTCGCCAATCGTCTTCCTTGTGACACCCGAGTGGCGAATCATGACGGCACGAATCCTCAACGAAGCCGACCAGGGCCGGTTTGGCAACGCGGCGGCCTACTCGGTCGTCTTGATTTCCGTGGTACTGATAGCGATTGGTTTCTTGGCTCTCACTACCGGCTTCAAAGTCAACGACGACGGCGTACCGTTGTCAGAAACGAGCACGCTATGACTGCCCCAACCTCCAACACAGTCCGTCCCCTGAAAGCCGATCCGAAACTACCGGCGGCCGCAGTACAGATCGCCGGCGTGCAAAAGGTGTTCGACACAAACCGCGGTCGCCACGAGGCGCTGACATCGATCGATCTTGAAATCAACGATGGCGAGTTCTTGACAATTCTCGGCCCGTCTGGCTGTGGGAAGACAACGCTTTTGCGGATCCTTGCTGGCTTCGAGCACCCGACTCGCGGTGACGTCCTCCTCGACGGCAAGCAGATCACCACTATGCCGCCGAACAAGCGGCCAATGGCGATGGTTTTCCAAAGCTACGCGCTGTTTCCCCATCTCACAGTCTTCGAGAACATTGCCTATGGATTGAAGATCGCAAAGACGCCCCGGGCTGAGATCACCGAGCGGGTTGAAGTAGTGCTTTTAATCATGGACCTGGTCGGTCTTGGAGACCGGCGACCAACCCAGCTTTCTGGAGGGCAACAGCAACGCGTCGCTCTAGCCCGGTCGGTCGTAGTCCGCCCCCGAGTACTGCTCTTCGACGAGCCTCTTTCAAATCTCGATGCGCGACTACGAGATCAAATGCGCTCCGAACTCCGCCGAATCCAGAGGCAACTTGGAGTGACGAGTGTGTACGTGACCCACGATCAATCCGAAGCGATGGCGATGTCGGACCGCATCGTAGTGATGAGCGATGGGCGAATCGAACAAGTCGGATCTCCCGATGAGATCTATCGACGCCCCACATCGTTGTTCGTTGCTGACTTCATCGGCAAGGCCAACGTTTTGCCGGTCAAAGTTATATCAAGCGGGACGACCCGACTGTCCCTGGAACTCTTCGGACAAGAAATCACGGTCGATGATCCCGGTAGCTCTGAGAATGGCGTGACACTTGTGTTGCGGCCCGAGGACGTAAACATCGCGACCCTTGCCTCTCCGAACGACCACCAAACTGTAAGCGACGGATCCACGATTGATGTCGCTGGTTGGCTCCGCGGTGCGGAATATCTGGGTGCCGAGACCAACCTCACCATCGAGTTGCTGGACGGGACACTGCTCAAAGCGACCCAACACCACACCGCTACCAGCGGTCCCGGCGATCTCCCGTCCGAAGGATCCGGAGTTGTGGCGACAATCCTGGTCGACGCGCTTAGAGCGGTCGTGACGGTTTCCTAAGGGCGGAGGACGGGCCCGACTGTGCGAGGATTGGTCAGATCAACGACTGAGAGGTCTAGCCATCGCCATTCTAGTTACCCTCTTGTGCCTGGCACTTGGCGGCCTTGGTGCAGCACTCTTCAGACTTCGAGCGCGCTATCGCACCATGCAAATCCGATTGGCGACCCGTCAAGAACAGTTCACCGTGCTCGCCCATGAGATCAAGACGCCGCTTGCGTCGATCTCGGGCACGACCGAAGTCCTGCTCGGAGGCGTCCCCGGCAACCTGACCGGCGATCAACGAGCGTTCCTCCACGAGATCGACCAATCCGCGGCTCGGATACTTCTCCTTAGCGACAACATCTTGACCGAAAGCAAACTGCAGGCGGGCGTGTTCTCCCCGGCGATGGCTCCGACCGACGTGCGCGAAATCGTTAAAGAGGTTTGGCGAACGATGCGACGTCTGGCAGAACAACGAGACCAACACATCGAACTCGCTTATCCCCGCATGATGGACCGTGTGATGGTCGACGCTGCCTTGCTCCGCCAAGCGATCACAAACCTTGTGCAGAACGCGATTCGCCACACGTCTATCGGAGGCACTGTCACCCTGCGAGCCTTTCAGAACGAGACCGAGATTGTTGTCTCGGTCTGGGATGATGGTTCGGGCATGAGCCCTGAGGAGCGAAAACGGGCGTTCAAACAGTTCGTGTCGCATGCCGGCGGCACAGGCCTCGGGCTCACGATCGTCGAAACGATCGCTGTGCTCCACGGCGGCACTGTACGAGTTGACACATCAATGGGCAAGGGAGCTGCCTTCCTTTTAGCAATCCCCCGCACACCGAAGAACAACCGATGACCCAAGCCGAACCGCTGATCTTGGTCGTTGACGATGAAGAACAATTGCGATCGCTGATCTCATACGCCCTGTCGAGCGCCGGTATGCGAGTCGAGGTCGCCGCTACCGGCGCCCAGGCACTCGACGCGGTCCGCGAGCATCCGATTGATCTGGTCGTGCTCGACGTATTGCTACCCGACGCCAACGGAATCGACCTCTGCCGCCAACTCCGACGTCACACAGACGCCCCAGTAGTTTTCTTGACCGTTCGGTCCGACCAGGCGGACGTCATTGCCGGGCTAGAAGCCGGCGGCGATGACTACCTCGCAAAACCATTCAGTGCCGAAGAGCTACTCCTGCGCATCAACATCATTCTCCGCCGAGCAAATCCGACCGTCGACGAAATTCACCTCGGTGAACTCACCCTCAAGTTGGACAGCCACGAAGTCCAAGCCAGCGGCACGAACATCGACCTTACACCTCTCGAATTCCGATTCTTGCGATACCTAGCTGTCAACCGCAACCGCATTATTTCCACGCCCGAACTCGTCGAAGAAGTATGGGGCGTCGCCGACTTGGGGGCTCACGACCCGATCGTTAAGAGCGTCGTCTACCGGATACGGCAAAAACTTGGACCGCCACACCCGGAAACCGTCAAGATTCGCAACGTTCGAGGCGTTGGTTATCAATTGCGTGCAATGGGACCGGCATAGCAGACAACGAGGCGACCGACGAACTGATGGACTATCACGCCTTGACGGTCGATGCTGCGCTGTTTGGTAGCGACCGTGTGCTAGTCGACTCACACGACCAAGTGATGATCACATGGTCCTGGAATGCCCCCTGATTTTGGTGCCAGGTAGTTTTGGAGTCCTTACCGCCCCGCACGGACAAGGAACTCGAGAATTTGGCGCTCAAGGAGATCACGTCGGGGAAGTTCTAGACCCGACAAGCCGTCGCCGTTCGCTCATAATGCTCCAAAATCGTTTGAAGATGAGCAAACGCGCAGCTTGTCGGGTCACAGGCCAAGCCCGCAACACCCAACGCAGAAAACCTCAATGTGATCGAAGCAATGATCCGGATCGCTGGCTACGCGACTGGCTCAACACGTGGGCGACCACTAGGGGGCAATACCCCCCCCAAGGCTATCGGCGTTCCTGGGCCGATCATCGACAACCGGTCGATCACCGGTGACGACCTAGTCACCGCGCTGGACCAAATCACCGCGGTTCGTGCCAGACCAGTGTTGATACGTTGCGACAACGGCCCCAGCGACGAACAGCAAACATGTTCGGCCTCAGCCTAGTCGCACTTCGGCGATGCGGCGGCGGGCTACTTCGAGGTCCGCGGGGTTGGTTACGCCTACCCACGGTTCGTTGGTGGCGACGACACCGACGGTGAGTTCCCCCGCTCTAATCAACTCCGGCACTATCAACGGCAGCAGGTACTCGGCTTTGGGTTCGTCAGCGTTGACGGCATGAAAGGCGGCAAAACCAGCATCGAGTGCGTCGAATATGAGCGGCGAGAACGCCCAACAGTTCATCGACACAACGCAGATCATCTGCGAGCTCGCCGGCAGGGTCGGTGGCGGTGATGCGACCATCGGTGCGGCGCCCGATCCCGTGGGTTTCCACTAGGGAAACCAGTTCGTTGTTCGCAACGCCACACACGCCTCGGCTGACCTCTCCTCGCTCCGGCAGACGTCTGATCGAGTCGAAACCCGGCCAGCAGCGCCCGATCCGCAGGCAAGTCAAGAGCCGCGTCGCACAACAATCGATAGGTGGACCGTCCGTAGTAATCGTCGGCGTTGACCACTACGAACGCACCATCGACTCGGGCCGCTGCGGCCAAAACAGCGTGACCGGTGCCCCACGGCTTGTCGCGTGAGGGACCGAATGTGTCCTGTAACACGTAGCCAATATCGAGCCCATCATGATGCCGTGCAACGTGAGCGCGAACATCGGCTTCGATGTCACTACGGATAATGAGCACCACCTTGCCCATACCGGCAGCGGTTGCATCACGAATCGCCAAATCAAGAAAAGCTTCACCGTTCGCCCCAATTTCGGCCAGTTGCTTAGTACCACCAAATCTCGATCCGAGACCGGCCGCCATAACGACAAGAGTAAGGCTCACACCCGCAGTGTAGGTCCCACACCGAGACCCGGCCGCGACGGCACTGATAGGCAACCATCGACCATGGTGAGACCCTCATCCCCGTGGCCGCGAAAGTAACCAGCGGTAGCTAGACCGTGTGCCTGATCGCTGCCGATCGCAGCGGCAACGTGAAGGGCGTGAGCGACCCCTACTGCACTATCGATCATGGTCGTAATGATGGACGTTCCCCCCGCCGCCGTGACAAGACCAACCGCCTGCATCGCAAGGTCAGGGCCTCCTAGAGCTTGGGGCTTTATCACCACCACCTTGATCCCCAACTCGAGAGCCCGCACGATATCGGCAATGGTACGCGTTGACTCGTCGACGCCAAGCGGAATCGGACTCGAGTCCACCAGCGCGGCTATGGCAAAGATACCGGCGGTCGCTTCTTCACAAAATGAGATGTCGAACTCGGACAATCGGTCGAGGCAAATGCGGGCTTGAGCCGGGTTCCAGCCACCGTTGGCATCGAGGCGAACCTCAACCCCGTCGCCGACCACTTCTCGAACCGCGGCGACCCGGCTCACGTCAGTAGCCAGGTCAGCCACCGCGACCTTGACCTTGATGCTGTGAAAGCCCTGCCCGATTGCCTCCTCAGCTTCTCGACGGACCCCTTCAACATCGACGGCGGTGACCAACGCGTTCACCATCACTGAACGGGCCGGTCGCTCAGCCAAGAACGCCGCCAGCGAACACCCAACGCGATGCGCGTCAAGATCGGCCAACGCTCCGGCCAACGCGGCTCGAGCTTCGGGCATTGCCTCAAGTGAACCAAGCATAGCCTCGCGATCGTTGATAGTCGGATTACTCACCACCGCTGTTAGCCGCGCGCGAAGATCAACCAATCCGTGCGACGACCAACCGGGCAGCGGACAGAGATCCCCCCAGCCCACGTATCCGGCGTCAGAAACCGAGAAATGGATCCCCTCACGATGATCGATCACCCCATAAGCCGTGGTAATCGGCGCGACTAACTCCCGCCTGTACGAAACGAGCGAGAACTTCACCGAGATCGACCAATCGTGTGACGCACCGCGGCGGCGGTCAGTTCGGGGCGTTCGAGGTGCGTGGCGTGGCCCGACCCCGGAATCGTGTGTACAACAGCATCGGGCAGGGCCGCCGCGAGATCGACTGCTATAGCGCAAAACTTACGGTCCTCATCACCCACCATCAACCCCACCGGCATCACGCAACGCCCCAAGCGCTCGTGCTGCGAACGCATCTGACCCGTTCCACCATGGCGCAAGCTCATCGCTAAGCCTGCAGGATCATTAGTCAGCCTTAGACTCCGCGCCACCTGCTGAGCCTCGGGCCCAAGCCGGACTTGGGTAGCGAACAACGGGTTTTTCATCCAACGATCGACAAACGCGCAAAAGTCACCCACCACTTCTAAAGCGAGAGCCTCGTCGGCAGCGGCCCGTTCCGTGGCTTCGTCCGGTGAGACAATCCCAGCCGATGCTCCGATCAGCGACAGCGAACGCACCCGTTCGGGGGCCCGTGTCGCGGCGGCCAAAGCAACCCGTCCACCCATCGAATAACCAACCAGGTGGACAGTCTCTGCGGTGAGACCGAGCACCGTGTCTGCCATTCCTTCGACCGTGTACTCCGCTTCGGGAAGGCATCCCTGCTCGCCGCCGTGGCCAGCCAAGTCCGGCGCTATTACATCGAAATCAGCTAATCTCGACACCAACGGGTTCATCGCTGCGCCCCGGCCGGTGAAGCCGTGAAGTACGAGAACCGGACTCACAAGGCGAGCGCCTCACCAACCGCGGCGTGGATCGCGAGGCGCACCGCGAGATCGTCATCGGGATCAAGTTCGATCAGGATCAGATCAACGCCCGGTTCGGTGACTGATGTGGCCGCCGCCACCATCGAGGCAACATCGTCGGTTTCTCGCACTCGCCGAACACGAACTCCGCCCACTCCGTCGAAGTTAGCCAGATCGAGACCGTGAGCGGTGCGAAAGAGGGTGTCGTAGTCGATCGTGGCCCGTTGGCGGGCAATTGGTAGCCGCGAAAAAATAGCCCCGCCGTTGTTGTCAATCACGACCACGGTGATGTGCAGGCCGAGTCGGGCGACGCCGAAAAGCGCACCAACATCGTGGAGCAGGGCTAGGTCGCCGGTCAAAACCACCACCGGTTCGCGGCTGACCGAGGCCAGTCCCACGCCGGTGGAGGTGATGCCGTCAATGCCCGAAGCGCCCCGATTTCCAACAAAGCGAGCCGATGAGCCGTTGACCACAAACGCGTCAAGGTCTCGAACCGGCAGTGAGTTAGAAACCATGACCGTAGCCCCCGCGGGAAGGCCCGCCACTAGGTCACGAACGACGCTCGCGCTGCTTCGTTGAACGGTGGCGGCGAGGACCAACTCGACGGCGGTCTGGGCGGCTAGGTTCCGCGCCAGCCACGACTCCAGCCACTCCCCCGAGGCGAGGCCTGACAACCCCTGCCCCGGCCCGGCGGCGGCGAATAGCGCGGCCGGGGTGAGCCGCTGGTGCTCGGTCGTGGTGAAGGACGGATCGGCCCAGCGCTGTTCGGGGTCAACCAGCACGACCCGCTCCGGTCGGACCCGGGCCAGCCATTGACGTACCGGCTTGGAGGTGGGAGTCGCCCCGACGCGAACAACCACCTCAGGCACCAGATCATCGCACGGCGAATGGCTCAGCAGATGATCGGCGGCGTCGATCACTACCTCGTTCGCTCCTCGAGCGGATCGCAACTGAGAAATGGGCTCGGCCAACACCGGCCATTTTCGGGCGGCCGCGAAACCAACGATGTCGTCCGCCAACCGTTGCTCGTTGGCTAAACCACAAGCCGCGTCGGGCCCCACCACGATGAGGCCCTTGGCTGTCTCCTCTGGCAACAGCGTCGCCGACGCCGGTGTCGGAGTCGCGGAGGGATCGCGGGCGCCCGGGACGCCGTCCGAGCCTCGCAAACCGGCACACCAGCGAGCGGCTCAAGCGGTTCGCGTAGAGGCCAGTTGCAGTGGACGGGACCCCGACGATCGCCGGTGGCCATCGACACCGCTCGCATCGCCGCTATCGCCGCCGCTTCGGTGCTCCAGTCACTCGGGATCGAGAAGTCAGCAAACCAGCGCACATTGGAGCCAAAGATGTTCACCTGATCGATGGTCTGACCGGCTCCCCATTGCCGCAGTTCCGGCGGCCGATCGGCCGTACACACGATGAGCGGTACCCCTGCATGGTTGGCTTCGACAACGGCGGGGAGGTAGTTGGCAACCGCTGTCCCTGACGTGCAGATGAGCACCGACGGGATGCCGGTAGCCCGCGCTTGACCCAACGCAAAATAGCCAGCCGACCGCTCATCGATCTGAATCCAGGTCCGCAGGTCGGGGCGGGCATGGAAGGTCAGGGTCAATGGAGTCGACCGAGAACCCGGACTGATCACCACTTCCTTCACCCCGCTAGCCGCGAGCGTCGCAGCGAACGCGGCAATCGGGTCGTAAACGGGATCAGGCATCAGGCCCCGCCTCCATCACATCGAGCAGGGCACGCAGTTTGACCGCGGTCTCAGCCAGTTCGTCTTCGGGAACAGAATCAGTAATCACGCCAGCGCCAGAGAAGAGGTGAACCCCGTTGGGTTCGACAAGGGCACTGCGTAAGGCCACTCGGAGTTCACCGTTTCCGTCGAGGTCGCACCATCCGACCGGCCCCGCGTACCAGCCCCGATCGAAGCTCTCGTGGCTCCGCAACCAGGCGACGGCTACATCGGTTGGGGTCCCGGCCACCGCCGGGGTGGGATGCAACACACTGGCGACGCGTAGGACATCCATGTCCGAGACGCCACCGGTTCGACGCTCGACGCGTGCTGTGATGGGCGTTCGAAGGTGCTGAACTCGAGCGAGGGAGAGAACCTCTGGCACGGCGAGCGTCTCTCCAACCAAGCCGAGCGTGGCGAGACGTTCAGTAATGTTATCCACCACGAATTGATGCTCCGCTCGTACTTTGACCGAGGCCAACATCGCCGCGCCGAGCGCCTCATCCGTTGCCTTGTCGCCACCCCGGCCGGTAGTTCCCGCGAGGGCTGCCGTTTTGACCTCCCGGCCATCAAGTAACACCAATTCTTCGGGAGTAGCGCCTAGGAATACCCGATCGTCGATCCCGAAGGCGAAGACCGCGCAACTCGGGTAGCGATTAACCAAGCCGTGAAGGACATCTGGTATCGCAATGGCCCCACGCCGATGGACCCGAGCAAGCACCACCTTGGCGAACTGGCCTTGGGCGATGGCGTCAACCCCCTCGGCCACCAGTTTGACGTACTCGGGATCGTCGCTGATCGGTGCGCCATGGGCGACCGCCGCGGCGGCCATCCGAGCAGGCGGAGTTGACGCGGCCATCGCCTCCAACCGGGCTTCGAGAAGATCGAGGACCGCCGCTTCGTCTTCGCCTTCTTTGACCGGGGCCGCGGCGAGCAGCCAGGTGCCGTCGGGTCGGTCGATCACCGTTACCTCGGCCAGGACCCAGCGCGCATCTGGGAAGCCCGTCCAGTCCGGACCGGCCGTTTGACGGCCACATGAGAACGAAAACCCGCCCACCAGAACCGGGGCCGGGGCGTCCGCCGGGCCATGGCGTCGAACTCGCGCCGCCAACGCCGCCCGGGCAGCTGACGCGGCCGAGAAGCGGGCGTCGCCGTACGGTTCGATGGTGTGGGCCGCGCCGAGTGCAACTAGGGCCAGTCCGGCATCGGGGCGAACCCATAAGACCCGCTGCGAATCGGTTGACACGCTGTACACGGCTACGGGATCAATGCGCTCGTCGAGTTTGCGGGCGAATACCACCACGCCGCCGCCACTGGTTGTCGGTTCCTGTCCGAGACGGGCCAAAGCACGCGTCCGCAGCGTCCGTTCGAAGTGTTGTCCAACGAGGGTGGAGGCGACGGGGACCAGGCGGTGCAGCAGGGCAATCAACTCATCGCGCGAGCCGCCCCGCGTCTCGCGATGGCGTTTAAACACCTCGATGGCGTCGTCGATCACATCCTCGACGTGGGTAGCGTGGCGCAGGGCGAGGGCGGTGAGTTCCTCCAGCGAGACGCCTTCGCTGACCAGCGTGCGGGCCGCCACGACCATGTCGACGCTATCGGCGCTGAACCGCTGCTCGGTGTTATCGCCCACCGGTGTCAACAGGCCTGCGCTGACGACAACGTCGACGAGGAACTCGGGAACATTAGCTCGCCGGGCCAACTCCGCCTTGTCGAGATCGGGATCCACCGCGTTCTGAGCGGCCAGGTCGTTGAGCAGGCCGGTGGCGTCGGCGGTGGCGAGGTCTCGAATCTGAGCCAGGCTGAACCCTCGGTCGGCCAGGCGCCGAATCTCACGCACCCGTTCGAGATGCGTATGGTCGTACACCGCTCGACGGCCTTCCCGCCGCGGTGGGTGGAGCAACTTCCTACGCTGGTAGAAGCGCACAGTGTCCACCGCAATACCAGCGGCATCGGCGAGTTCTTCGACTCGGTAGTCCATGACCGCCACTATAGGAGTGATTACTCTCAGAGTCCCAGCTCGGACTATGGTAGGTTCAACCATGAAGGTCCGGTAACGTGGCCGCCCATGAAGAACGACGGCTTCCTCTCGGGGCCTCTCGATAGCACCAAGCCGCTCGCCAAGCGGCGGGAGTATCCCACGGTTGAGGCGCAACGCGGGCTTGTGGTCGAAGACCGAGCGAGCGGAGTGGTCGGCGCGGTCCTCGAGTTTGCCCCACCCCGGCTTATCGTGCGGGACCGCTACGGCAAGGACCACACGGTACGATACGCGCCCGGATCGGTGCGGACTGACATCGCCGGCAAGGGCGTTCCCTGCGCGCTGGTCGCCCCCCGCCCTCCCCCGCGCTCCGTGGGGCTGACAGCTTCTGGGTCCATCGACCCCGGCCGGGTACCGGCACGCTTGGCCCGCCCTAGCCGACTGTGGGTCGAAGGCATCCACGACGCGGAACTCATCGAAAAGGTGTGGGGCGCGGACCTGCGCGTTGAGGGAGTGGTGGTTGAACAACTCGAAGGCGCCGATGATCTTGAACAGCGGGTTCGGGGGTTTCGGCCCGGCGAGCGGCGGCGTCTCGGGGTCTTGCTTGACCATCTAGTGGTCGGCTCCAAGGAGCAGCGAATTGCTGACCAGATCAACGATCCGAACGTCTTGATTACCGGTCATCCGTTTGTCGATATCTGGCAGGCGGTTAAACCGTCGACTATCGGGATCGAGCGCTGGCCCGTGGTGCCGAGGGGTCAGCCGTGGAAGGAAGGCGTGCTCGCTGCGCTTGGGGTCACCACCAGCCCGGCGGCGTTCTGGAAGCACGTGCTGGCCCAGGTCACGATTTGGACCGACCTAGAACCAGACCTACTCGCCGCAGTCGAACAACTCATTGATTTCGTCGCTCCGACGGAGCGCTAACAATAAGGCTCCGACGGGCCGCTAACAGGCTCCGTCACACCCCTTTTGTACGATTGCTTGGCGATGAACATTCCCGTCACTACTTCCGCCTACGGCCCCGCCGCCCACACTGCGTTGGCTGAAGCTATTGGCCAGGCCAAGGCCAGCGATCGACTCGCTTCGGTTTCGGTAATCGTTTCGTCCAACCGTGTCGGGTTTGCCGCTCGTCGCTCCTTGGGTCGACGGGGAGGGATAGCCGCCGTCACCTTCCTTACCCCCTATCAACTAGCCGATTTGCTGGGCTCATCGGGAATCGCCGCTACGGGCCGCCGCCCCGTGTCGAGCCTGGCGCTCACGGCAACGATTCGCGCCGTACTGCACGACCAGCCGGGCTATTTCGAGGGGGTGCATACCCACCCGGCTACGGAATGTTCGCTGGCGAAGGCCTACCGCGACCTCTCCGAGGTCAACCCCGACGGCCTCCGCCAATTGGAGCGCACCTCTAGCCGCACCGCCGATATTGTGCGTGTTCACCGTGAAGTAACCCGCCGAGTCAACCAACGATTCGCTGACGAACATCAGTTAGTCAGCGCGGCGATCGCCGCTCTCGAAAAGGGCTCTCCGGTGCTGCGCGACCTCGGCTCGGCCATCCTTTTTTTGCCGCAGCGACTTTCCCCGACCCACCGCCGACTCCTTCACGCCTTCGGCCGGACCCGACCACTTCGCGTCATCATGGGCGTCACCGGCGACACTGACGCCGACGCTCCGGTCCAAGCCGGGATCGAGGCCATCGGTGGCCTCGTCGAGTTGGCCGCCGTTCCGGCCCAGATCGCCGACCATGCCCTCAGCGTGTCCGATGCCGACGACGAGGTTCGACACGCCATTCGGGGTGTGGTCGAGGCCTCGCTACGGGGGGAGTCCCTGTCTCGCTGCGCCATTTTGTACGGCTCCCGCCAGCCATACTTTCGTCTCATTAGTGATGCCCTCAATGCCGCCGACATCGCCTGGTTCGGGGCATCTGGTCCCAATGCCACTGCGTCACTGTTGGGTCGGTCGCTCTTGGCCATGCTCGCCCTCCCCGATCGCAACTTCTCGCGCCACGACGTTTCGGCTTGGCTGGAAAGTGCCCCGGTACGCGGCAGCGATAACCGCCTCGCCCCAGTTGCGGCATGGGGACGAGCGGCTCGGGCGGCGGGGGTAGTCGCCGGAATCGACCAGTGGAAAGAGCGAGTCACCCTCTACCGCGAGGACCAAGTTGCCCACGCCACCGAACTCGACCGAGATGCCGAGCAAAAAACTCGCGCCACCCGAAAACACCGCGACGCCGACCACGCGGGCCAACTCGTGGAGTTCATCACTACCCTCGCAGACTCCCTCACCCCGGGCCCGGAAGTTACCACTTGGGTCGGACTCGCCGCCTGGTGTCGACAACTCGTGCAAACCTACTTCGGCGGCGAGAACCAGCGACAGCGCTGGCCCGACGACGAACAAACAGTGGCCCAAAGCATCGACGCGATCATTGACCGACTGGGTGAACTCGACGGCATCGACATCCCGCCAGGTATGGCGGTTTTTCGAGAAACCCTCAAATCTCAACTCGACGAAACCTGGTATCGTCACGGACGCTTCGGCACGGGAGTCCTCGTCGGCCCTGTCTCTTTTGCTCTCGGCGTTGAACTCGACACTGTCATCGTGGTCGGAATGGCAGAAGGCGCCTTGCCCACGTACAGCCCCGATGATCCGCTCCTCCCCGACCGAGTTCGAGCCACCATAGGGCCGGAACTGCCACGGCGCGCCGACGCCGTTCACGACCAACACCGAGAGCTGCTGGCCGCGATGGCCGCCGCGTCTCGCGTGTTGTTCACCTTCCCCCGTGGCGATCTGCGACAAAACGCGGCACACGCCCCGTCGCGCTGGCTGCTCGACACCACCGAGGCACGCGACAACATCCGGCCAGCCGCTGCCGACCTGAACCGCCTCACCGGCGACTGGTTGACCGAAGTCCCGTCGTTCATCTCCGGACTGCGAGCCTGTGCCTTTCCGGCCACCGAGCAAGAATACGACGTCCGAGCCTTGCTCGACCATACCGAGGCTGGTGGTTATGTTCACAACTTGGCGCTGGTCAACGAAAGGGTGGCGATTCGGCGCGGGTTCGACCTGCTCAAGGATCGATTGTCGCGGCACTTCACTCGTTTCGACGGGAATCTCCAAGCGGGCAACCTGCGCAACGTGCGCTTGGCGAAACCCGGCGATCCCGATCAGGTCAACTCCGCCACCAGGCTCGAGCGGTGGACGAAGTGCCCCCACGCCTATTTCGTTCAGCATGTACTCGGCGTCAAGGCGACCGAAGACCCCGAAGACCAGTACCGCATCTCCCCGCTCGACCGCGGATCGATGGTGCATCAGGTGCTGGCCGACTGGCTTCAGTCCGCCCTAGAAACCGAACCTTTGCCCTCGCCGGGCGCGGCGTGGAGCACCAACACCCTCGATGCGTTGACCGTACACGCCGAGCGGGAGATCGATCATTTGGAACGGCGGGGAATGGTCGGACGCCCCGTCTACTGGGGTCGAGATCGCCAGGTCATCATGGACGATTTCGATTGGTTCGTCGACTTCGATCAGCAGCAGCGGGCCGACTACCAGTCCCATCCAATCGCCACCGAATTGGCGTTCGGAATGCCGGGTTCCGCCGCCGAACCGGTCGAGTTGTCGCTTCCCGACGGCCGAACTTTGCGACTCCGGGGTGCCATCGACCGAGTTGACGAAACCGCTTCCGGGGAACTCATCGTCATCGACTACAAAACCGGGTCCTCCCGCGGTTACGCCAAACTCTCCAGCAACGATCCCACCCTGGGCGGCACTCACCTTCAACTCGTCCTGTACGCTCTCGCGGCTCAAGTAATCCTCGGCCGCCCAGATGCACCGACACGCGGTCAGTACTGGTTCGTGAGCGACAAGGGCGGCTTCGACACCGCGGGTTACGCCATCACCGACGATGTCTACTCCGAAGGGTTGGCCATCATTGCCCAAATCGTCAACGGCATCGAATCGGGATTCTTTCCCCCTCGTCCGGCGGCGGGCGGGTTTGCTTCGTGGATCGATTGTCACTTTTGTGACCCCGACAGCCTAGGCCTCAGCTACCAAGTCGACGACTGGAACCGCACATCCAACGATGACCAACTGAAACCGTACCTTGCCCTCATCGGGGATCCCCGTGCCTGAGCGCCTCCCTGCCGACCAAGCCCAGCGTGAGCAGATCCGTACGATCCGCGATCAAACCTTGTTTGTCGAAGCGGGCGCCGGTTCCGGCAAGACCCATGCCCTCGTCGACCGCATCGAAGCGCTCGTCTTGATCGACGGTGTGCCGCTAGAGTCGATCGCTGCCATCACCTTCACAGAGAAGGCTGCATCGGAACTACGCGACCGCATCCGGCAGCGCTTCGAGACGAAAACTGCCACCGGCGACCCAGACGGTCGGGCCCAAGCCGCGCTCCATCAACTAGATGCCGCCGCCGTGGGCACCCTCCATTCGTTCGCCTATCGAATCCTTAGCGAGTACCCAGTGGAGGCGGGCATCCCTCCCGGCGTAGGGGTGCTTGACGAAATCGGCAGCCAGATCGATTCTGAGTATCGCTGGGCGGAGTTTCTCGATCAACTTCTCGACGATGCCTCCCTGGCGCGCACCCTGCAAACGCTCGAAGTTGCGGGCGTCAAACTCACACATCTGCGGGTACTAGCGGCACAGATGGACGACAACTGGGATCTCGTTGAAGACCGACTCCAACTCAACGCGGCCCCGCCGCCACCGTTCGACGTCAGCAAACTGCTCGCCCGCTTCGACGAGGTGATCGACATGGACAACCAGTGCCTTGACAACAGCGACCGGTTGCTTCCGTACTTCAACGACCTAGCCAAGAACCGAGCCAGGCTTGCTAGCTCCCTCGACGAACTCGAGGCCATGGCTTTCGCCGCCAAGATGGGCAACCGCCACCCCGCTTCGTTGACGATAAAACCGGGCAATGCTGGGCGCAAGGACAACTGGACCACGGATGTGGCCGACGTCCGTAGGGCAGTCCGGGGCGTGGCCGCCGACTGCGACACCGCGATGGACCAGGTCACCACCGGAGCCCTTCACCATGTTGTCGCCCGTATCGCCCAATTCGTACTCGACGCGGCCGAGGAACGGCGACAACTCGGTCAACTCGGGTTCCACGACATGTTGGTACGGGCCCACCGACTGCTTCGCCACCCAACCCACGGCGATGAAGTTCGCCAGGGACTCCGGAACCGCTACCGCTGGCTGTTGCTCGACGAGTTCCAAGACACCGATCCGCTGCAGGTCGATATTGCGGTGATGCTGGCCACAAAAGAGTCCGACATCGAAAACAAGAGTTGGGAAGAAATCTCGATCGAACCCGGCCGCCTCTTCCTAGTCGGTGATCCCAAACAATCGATCTACCGATTCCGCCGGGCCGACATCGGCATGTACCTCACCGCTCGAGAACAGATCAAACACCGTCCATCCCTCACCGTCAACTTCCGCACGACGGCACCGATCATTCAGTGGATTAACGATGTGTTCGGCGAACTAATCGTGGCCGATCCCGGTAGCCAACCGGAGTACGTGGCGCTCGTTGCCCACCGCGAGCAAGCGGCCTCGCGCGGACCCGCGGTGACTCTGCTGGGGACTGAGCCGCTCGCCGACCGAATGAAGTCCGAACACCTCCGTAGCGCCGAAGCAACCGACATCGCGGCGTTGATCGCCGAAGCACTATATGGCGACGAACCTTGGACCGTCGACGACGGCAACGGCGGCTGGCGACCAGCTTTAGCCCGCGACATCTGTATCTTGTTGCCGACCCGCACCACCCTGCCGCCACTCGAAGATGCCCTCGACCAAGCCGATGTCCCCTACCGGACCGAGTCAAGTTCGCTGGTCTACGCCACACGCGAGATACGCGAGTTGATGCTCACGCTGCGGGCCGTTGCCGACCCCACCGACGAACTCGCTACTGTCGCCGCGCTGCGCTCGTTCGTGTACGGCTGCGGCGACGATGATCTGGCCCATTGGAAACTCGCCAAATTAGGCCGATTCAATCTTCGAACCCCGCTCGACGACCAAGCCAACAACCAGGCCAACGACCATCCCGTCGCCGATGGTCTCCGCCACCTTCAGCAACTGTACGAGGCTCGATTGTGGTCCACGCCCGCCGAACTTCTCGACCGGGTAATCCGTGAGCGTGGGGTATTCGAAACCGCCCTCGCCACCCGCCACCCACGCGCGGTGTGGCGGCGACTCCGCTTCGTGGCCGACCAAGCGCGGGCATGGGTCGACGCGGGAGGGGTAGACCTGCGCGATTACCTTAATTGGGCTCGGAACCAGGGCCTAACCAATGCCGGAGTTTCCGAGACGATCCTGCCCGAAACTGACGACGACAGCGTCCGGATCATGACCATTCACAGCGCCAAGGGCCTGGAGTTCCCCATCACGGTGCTCGGCGGTATGACCACTCCGCTGGCCTGGACGACACGGGGTCCGGAGGTGATCTTTCCGCCGACGGGTCCGGCCATTCTCAAAGTATCCAAGGCTGTGACATCCGCGACCTACGACGCATGGAAGCCAATCGACGAGCAAATGGATAGCAACGAACGACTGCGCTTGCTCTATGTCGCGGCGACCCGCGCTCGAGATCACCTCGTGGTCTGCCTGCATCGCGATACCGGATCAACCCGAAGCGGCGCACGCGTTCTCGCCCAGGCCGCTCTCGCCAGTTCGGCCTCGACCGCCGTGTCCCCCAACACCGTCCCCCCAACACCCCCGTCTTCTACCGCCTACCCCCGCCGCGGCCAACTGCCCGAGCGAGACGAATGGCGCGCCACCAGAGACGCCGCCCTCGCCACCGCCGCCGCCGCCGGCACTGTAGTTACCGCATCCGGCCTAGCCCGCGAAGCCAACCAAGCCAACCAAGCCGACCAAGCCGACCAAGCCAACCAAGCCGACGGCTCCGACCACGGGCAACGACCTGCTGCGCCCCAGGTTTTCACTGGCGATAGAAGTCGCTACGGCGCGGCTATCGGGAAGGCGGTACACGGCGTCTTGCAGGTGATCGATCTCGCTACTGGTGCGGGCCTCGACGACGCTGCCGCCGCGCACGCCGCCGCGGAAGGGATCGCGCACCTCACCAACACCGTCAAAACCTTAGCCGCGGGCGCCTTGCGGAGCCGCTCGGCGACCGAAGCCGTGGCTGGCGAGTACTGGCGCGAACTGTGGCTGGCCGCACCGGTCGGGGCCAGCCTGATCGAAGGTTACATCGACCTCCTCTACCGGACTCCCACCGGTTTGGTCGTCGTCGACTGGAAAACCGATAAGGTCAAAGACGCCGACGACATCACCGCCAAAGTCGCCCGCTATCGGCTACAAGGCGCGGCCTACGCCGCGGCCGTCGAATCGGCCACCGGTGAAACCGTGAACCGGATGATCTTTGTTTTCCTCCGCGAGTCAGGCCCAGTCGAGGCCGAACTGCCGGACCTCCGCCTAGCCATCACCGAGGTAATCGGGCGAGCAAAAAATACCCTCGAACTCTAGTCCGGCAACCGTGCCGACAGACCAGCGCCAATTAGCGCGACAATGGCGGCTAACACAAAAACTAGCGTGAACGAACCCCGCCAGTCGGCCATCACCCCGCCGATTTGGGGCGCAATTGCCTGGGTTAAACCGAAAGCCAACGTAGTCGCGCTAAAGGCGGGTCCGTAGGTGGAGTCGTCTGTGTGGGTTACAACATGGGCGATGATCGTGGCGGGGATGCCACTGAACATGAACCCGACGATCACTCCGGCAACAATCACCGCGGCGAAGTTTGACGTCAACAACAACAGCGACGCCCCCGCCCACGACAAGAAAGCACCAACCAGAGTGCGACGACGCCCCAGTCGGTCCGATAGCGATCCGATGCCGAGACCGCCGCCGATCACCGCCACGCCAACGATCGAGAATACTAACGAGGCACGCTCGGCCGAGAATCCTGCGTCGTCTTTGAGCCGGACCACCAAAAACCCGATGACCAAGATGTAGGCGAAGCCGTAAGCCGCGTACGCCCCGGTCAGGACTCGCCATCCGGTGACTTGGCGAAGGGCGCCGAATCCGCCGAATCCCCCAGCGGCGGACTTTCGTTCTCCCTGCGACCGTAGGCCAACTAACGCGAGCACGAGAACTACCACCGCAATTGCGAGTTCGACTCGGTAAAGGGATTGCCAAACGTCGCCATCTCCAGAGCGAAACCACCCCGCCATCCGCCCCGAAAAAACGATGCCGAGACCGATTCCAACCCCAGCAATTCCGGTTCCCAAGCCCCGTTGGTGTGGCGGGAAGAGCCGCGCTGCGATGCCCGGCGCGGGAACCCAGATAATGGCCCCGCCGAGGCCCATCACCGCCAATGCAGCAGCCAAGATGACTGGATCCTTGGTGAACGAAGCAACGGCGAGGCCGCTGGTCGAGAACACTAGGCCTAGCCGCACTAACCAAACTAAAGTCAGTCGAGACGACAACCAGGCAACGACGATCGTACCGATTAGATAGGCCGAGACATTGATCGTCCCAAAGAGTCCGGCGAGTTTGTTCGATCCATCAAGCAGTTCGTCTCTCGCCTCGGGGAGGATCACGCCCCAGGTGAAACGCCCGAAGGCTTGGGCGACACCCGCCGAGGCCAACACGATGGCGAGAGTCAGGATTCGGTTCTCGCGGCGAACCAGCCTCGGCGTAGTCATCGTGACGTGACGGTAGTTCCAATCCCAGCATTAGCGATGATCGGGCGGGTCGGGGTCACCCTCAACGAACCACGCGCCTCAACTTGGCGTCGGTGTGTCAAGATCGCGCCCATGACAAAGCTCCGCGTCGGTATCCAACTGCATCCCCAAAACACTTCCGTCGACGAGATGCGGAAATGTTGGCGAGCCGCCGACGAGATGGGCGCCGATTCGATCTGGATCTGGGATCACTTCTACCCGCTGTACGGCGACCTCGATGCCACGCATTTCGAAGGCTGGACACTCCTCGCGGCCATGGCGGCCGACACCACCCACGCCGCGCTCGGCACCCTCGTTAGCGGCAATAGTTACCGGAATCCGGAACTCCTCGCCGACATGGCCCGGACGGTTGATCATCTCTGCCGCGGCCGCCTATACCTTGGCGTGGGGGCGGGCTGGTTCGAGCGAGACTACGACGAATACGGCTACGAGTTCGGCACGGCAGGCACCCGGCTTCGCCAGCTTGAAATAGACCTCCCACGCATGATCCGGCGGCTTGCCGCTCTCAACCCCGGACCGGTCGGGGCCATGCCGATACTCATTGGCGGCTCGGGGGTGAAGGTCACCTTGCGCCTCGTCGCCGAACACGCCCAGGCTTGGAACGCCTTTGGCCCTCCCGACAACTTCGCTCGGCTCAACGGCATTCTCAACGACTGGTGTGCCACCGTGGGACGTAACCCTGGCGAAATTGAGCGCACGGTCGCTATCGGTAACGACGACATCACCAAGGTCGAGGAGTACGTGGAGGCTGGCGCGAGCCATCTGATACTGGGGCTTGGTTCACCGTTCGACCTCCGCGGTTTGCAGTCCCTCATCGACCAGCGCGATGCACTCGGCGACCTCTAAGCAACCGCACTACCGGCCGCGGAGCGATTCGAGCCACTTGTCGGCTTCGCCGAGGCGTCGACGCAGGGCCGCTTCGTCGGCCTCGCCGACCCGGGCGACGTTGGCTCGCTTGTTGAGTTCACCGTTCACGAGACGATGATCCATCCCGGTTGAACGAACCAGCGCTAACACCCGATCGGCGTTCCATTCCCGGAGTTCTTTCTTCTTGGCGTGCCTGCTGCGAAGGTCCCCGAGTGCGGCCTTGGCATCGAAGTCTCGCCCGGGAAGAAAAGGCGGCGGCGGCAGGTCGATAGCCAGCCCAGCGAGGTCCTCAGCGGCGATCACTAGGTCCTCATGCGGGTCGATCCCGTCGTCACTGGCGAACTCGTCCATCGCGGTGGACGAAAGAGCTTGAAAGAGAGACGGTTGTTCTTCGACATGCACGGCGCGTTCTAGATCGTCTAACGCCGATTCTCGCTGCTCACCCGCGGCAACCCGCTCCGCAATAGAGTGCCGACGATGTTCGGCGATGGTCTGCGCAAAGTAGCGAAGCCGCGGATCATCAGGCACATAGAAGTACGCCTTTTGTGACGCGTGGCCAGGGGTCCAGCGAGCAATTCGGCCCACGGCCTGGCGGAAAAAGAGCGACGTGACCGTAGTGGTGGCGTACACCCCAACCCGCAAACGAGGGATGTCAACGCCCTCGCTAATCATGCGAACGGCAACGATCCACGCCGCTGACCCCTTGGCGTACCGCTCGATGACCTCCGAGGCCCGCGGGTCGTCTGATACGGCAACAGATGGCGCCTCGCCCGTCCAACGCTTGAGGATGGCGGCCACGCCCCTGGCATGGTCTTGGTCCATGGCGATCACGAGACCACCCGCATCAGGAGCGGTCCGGCGAATCTCGCGGAGTTTTTGATCCGCCTTGACTAAAACGGTAGGCAGCCATTCACCGTCGACGCTCAACGCTGTGCGAAGGCGAGCGCCGCGATCTTCGCGGGCCACGTCATCGCCAAAACCCGCTTCGTGGTGAGAGCCGTCGGCACCAATCCACTCCATATGACCATCGAAGCGAGGGAAAAAGACCGGTCGCACCACACCCCCGTCGCCAAGCGCGGCTCCGTAGTCGTACTCGTAGTCACTCACCGCCTCGCCGTGATCGCCGAGCGTGTAACGAACGAACGGGATAGGTGCGTCGTCGGACCGAAACGGGGTCCCGGACAGGAGCAGGCGCACGTCGGCATCGGCGAACCCCTCCGAAACCGCTTGCCCCCAAGAAAGGTCGCCACCCGCGTGGTGAACTTCATCGAGGATCACCATGCCCCCGCGGCTGACTCGGACCAGCATCCGCGCCGAGTTAGCGACCTGCGCGTAGGTCACGACGATGCCGTGCATGTCGGGCGCAATGGCGCCGGTGGCGGCGTCCCACTCGGGTTCGAGGTGAAAGCCAAACCGCTCCGCCTCGTTGGCCCACTGCACCTTTAGATGGCGGGTGGGGGCAACAACCACGAGCGGCCGCCGTTCGCCGCGCAGCCAATGCCGCGCCGCGGTCAGGGCGAAGGTCGTTTTCCCCGCACCCGGGCAGGCGACAGCCATAAAATTGGCTCGGCTATGTTCGCGAAAGGCGGTGAGTGCATCATGTTGCCACGCCCGCAGGGTGATACTCCGGTTCACGCCGGTCGATAGGGGGGTCAACACCTCGCTGACGCTACCGAAGCAACTTGGCCGCGCCACACCCGTTCAGAACTACCATCAGGCCATGGCACCTGACCACCTGCTCGAGGATCAAATCCGTTTAGAAGTCCGTAATTCGGTTGCTTGGATCACCATCGACCGTCCCGAGGTGGGGAACGCCCTCAATCCCGCCTGCCGCGACCGTATCCGTGACCTCATACAGGAATTCAACGTCTCCCACCGAGCCCGTTGCATTGTCTTGACCGCAGCCGGTCAAAAACTTTTCTGTCCGGGGGCCGATCTGTCTCATCCGTACGAGCGAGATCGTCTCGATGGGGTGCCCCCGCAGGTAGTAGGCGATCCCCGGCGGCTCCTGCTTGATGGCCAGTACACCCTGTTCCCGGCGATCCTCGACAGCGATATTCCAATCATCGCGGCCGTGAATGGAACCGCAGCCGGGATGGGTTCTCACCTCGCCTTGGCGTGCGATCTCGTTGTCGCCGCCGACCACGCCAAGTTTGTCGAGGTTTTCGCTCGACGGGGACTTGTCCCCGATGCCTTAGGGGCCTGGCTCCTGCCGCGTATTATCGGCCTACGCAAGACCATGGAGCTGTTTTTGTTCGCCGACGACCTACCGGCTGGCGAAGCGGCCGCCCTCGGCCTGGTCAACAAGGTGGTTCCCGCCGCTGATCTCAAAGCAACGGTCACCGAATGGGCCGAACGCATCGCCAGCGGGCCTTCCACTTCGTTTGGTTTAGCCAAGTGGCTCGTCAACCAGAGCCTTGACGTCAGCCGCGAGACGATGATCCACAACGAGGCGCTCGCGGTGGAGATCAACACCCACTCTGAGGACTTTCGGGAGGGCCTAGCCAGCTTCCGTGAGCGACGCAACCCCGAATGGCGCGGCTTTTAGCACCGCCGCGGCCGATCTGATCAGCTATGTTGAGAGCCGTACGTCGAGGCGTTCAACCCCGCGCAAGGTGATGCGCTTACGCCACGTTGGCTCCGCCGTTATCTCCCAGCGGTTGTAGCGATCAAGAAGTCGCCCGAGCAACACTTTTCCTTCAAGCCGCGCCAGCGCCGCTCCCAAACAGAAATGAATGCCCGATCCAAAAGACAACATTTGGCTATCGGTACGGGTCACGTCAAAGCGGTCAGGATTAGCTAAGAGCGCAGTGTCTCGATTCACCGCACCGATCAAAACCATGACCCCCGAACCGGCCGGGATCGTGGTTCCAGCCAACTCAAGGTCATCGAACACGTGGCGACCGTTGAGTTGCACCGGTGGGTCATAACGGAGAACTTCCTCGATCGCGGAGGAGATCAGCGATCGGTCGTGGCGCAGAATTCGGTGCTGCTCGGGGTGGGCGACGAGGGCGCGGACTGTATTGCCGAGCAGGTGCGTCGTTGTCTCAAAGCCAGCCGCGTAGATGAGCAGCGTGTTGGCGATAACTTCGGACTCGGTGAGTCGATCCCCGCAATCACTCGCTTCGATCATTCCCGACAAGAGATCGTCTTCGGGTTGCGCCCGTCGCAGGGCGATGAGGTCAAGAAGGTAGCCGGTTATTTCCTCCCCCGCCGCATCGGCGATCGCAATCTCTTCCGGTGTTGCGGTGGGTTCTATACCAACCCCGAGGGCCGCTATCAGCGGTCGCAGGTACGCTCGATCAGCCTTGGGTACCCCCACCAGCGCACTGATGACATTGGCCGGCAGCGGAAACGCCACCTGGTCAACAAAATCGCCCTCACCCGCTAGGTTGTCCAGCAACTCGTCAGCCATATCGGTGATGTCAGAGCGGAGACGCTCGACTCGCCTCGGGGTAAAGGAACGAGCAACTAGGCCCCGGATTCGGGTGTGATCGGGAGGATTGAGAAAGAGCATCGAAGTCGGGCTCGGACGTTCGCGGCGCGAATCGCTGATAGACCCTCGGACGGCTTGCTCAATCGTCGCGCTCCTTCCGCCGCGGGGATCCCGTAAAATCGCCCGGGCGTCTTCAAACCGGGTAACGACATAGGCACCGGTCGCCGCGGTTTGAAAAATCGGACTGTTCTCCCTCAACTGCCGATACAGGGGGTACGGATCGGGGATGCAGGCCGGGTCGGAAAGGACTCTGATTAGCGTGGCATCGGCATCAAAGGACTTGTTCATCTCACCACGATTGCGAACTTGGCGCCCCACGATCAAATCGTCGAGGCAACAGCGACCGCAATCTCGGCCGCCACCCGCGCGTTGTTTTCCGCTAGGGCGAGGTTGGCGGGAATACTGTCGCCGTCGGTGGCCTCCGCAATGGCGCCCAGAACTACCGGGGTGACTCCCGGCCCTCGCACCCCGCGAACTGTGGCCTCCGCCACCGCGGCGTCGATCGCGGCCTTGATCCGCTCAGGATCTAACTCATCGGTTGCGGGAATCGGGTTGACGACCAGAACCCCACCCTGATGGCCGAGTTCGCGGTTAGCTGCCATGAGATCGGCCACCTGCTGACCATCGGTCACCGTCATCGTCACCGGGTAGCCCGAATCGCGCACGTAGAAGGCGGGAAAGCGGTCCGTGTTCCAGCCGACAACGGGAACACCGAGTGTTTCAAGTTCCTCCAGCGTTCGGGGTAGATCAAGAAAGGCTTTCGCCCCAGCGGAGACCGTGGCCACCCGATGGCGGGCGATGGCGAGCAGGTCGTGAGACACGTCGCCGGACTTCGCAGCCCCTCGATGGACGCCGCCAATGCCGCCAGTCGCGAACACCGAGACCCCGGCGCGACCGGCGATGGTGAGCGTGGCCGACACGGTCGTCACCCCCACGGCAACGCCGGTCGCCAGGGCATGGCCAAGGTCGCGTGCGGCCAACTTGTTCAGGCTGGCGAGTATCCGGTTCGTCTCAGCCTCGGTACAACCAATCACCGCCACACCGTCTAGTACCGCGGTCAGGGCGGGCACGGCTCCCTGATCGCGGATGGCCCTGTTGCAGCGATCGAGGCACTCGACGTTGGCGGGCGACGGCAAGCCGAGGCCACTGTAGATCGTAGATTCCATAGCCACCACCGGTTGGCCTATCGCCAGTGCGGCAACCACCTCATCGCCGATACGAAACGCGCTCCTCTTCATCTCCCTAGACTACGGCGGGGGGCGAGGGACGTAACCCAAAGGGCCGACGAGAGTCCGCAATGGAAAAGGAACTTTCTGGTGATTGACGTACTGACATCGACCTGGGAGGAACTAACCGGGCCCGGCGGCCCTTTCGCAACGAGCGTGCAGGAAGTCCGCGGCCTCCAGATGCGGGTCTTTGATGCCGCCCCGCCGCACATGCGCTTTGTCTGGGAACTATCGGCGGGCTACGGCGACAAGCCATACATAGTTTTCGAAGACGAGCGCTTTAGCTACGCGCAAGCCCACGCCATTGTTCGTTCGCTCGCCCACACGCTGGCCACCGAATATAACGTCGGCGCTGGCGACCGTGTCGCCATCGCCATGCGCAACTACCCCGAGTGGGCGTTCACCTACTGGGCCACGATTTGTCTAGGGGCCGCCGCGGTCGGAGTCAACGCATGGTGGACTAGCGCCGAGTTGGAATACGCCATGGCAGATTCGCGACCCAAAGTTGTCGTGGTCGACGACGAACGACTCGAACGACTTGTACCCATTCTCGCCGGCCTGCGCAAGACCGCCCCGATGTCTGTCATCTCGGTCCGCTCCGATCGTGACCTTCCCGCTCACGCCTCTCGTTGGACCGACGTGGTCAACCCCGACACGGCCCCCGCCGCGCTTCCCGCGGTGGACATCCACCCCGACGACGACATCTGCATCTTCTACACGTCCGGCACGACCGGCTCGCCCAAAGGGGCACAACTCACCCATCGAGGCTCGGTGCATAACCTCATGCACATGGGCTTTGCTAACACCATCGCCGCCGCGGCCACCGCCAAACTCGTCGCCGCGGGCGACCTCACCATCGAAAAACCACGGGACGTTCCGCCTGCGGTCATGGTGCCGACCCCGCTGTTTCACGTGACCGCTAACAACTGCGTGCTGCATCCGTGTACCGCTGTGGGAGCTAAAGTCGTCCTGTTGCACAAATGGGATGCAGAGCGCGCCCTAGAACTCATCGAACGCGAGGAAGTCACTACCTTCACCGGCGTGCCGACCATGAGCCGCGAGTTGCTGGTCCACCCCGACTGGGCCACGCGCGACACGACATCGCTAGGTCAGATGGGCGGCGGGGGTGCGGCCATCCAGCCCGATCTCGTTGACAAGATCGACAAAGCCGAGGGCGCGGTGAAACCAGCAACGGGCTACGGCTTGACCGAGACCCACGGCGTGATCACCACGGTAGGAAACGTCTTCTTCAGCGCTAAACCCACCTCAGCGGGTCGGGTCCTGCCGTCGTTTGAGTCCCGGATCGTAGGCGTTGACGGCAACGATGTCCCCCGCGGCGAACGGGGCGAGTTGTGGGTCAAGGGCCCCGCCGTCATCAAAGGCTACCTCAACCGCGAGCAAGCAACCGCCGAAGCAATCCAAGACGGTTGGTTCAAAACCGGCGACATTGTTTACGTCGACGACGATCACTTCGTCCACATCGTCGACCGAGCCAAGGACATGGTTCTACGTGGCGGTGAGAACGTTTATTGCGCCGAGGTTGAGGCCGCCATCTACCAACATCCCGACATCGCCGAGGCTGCCGTTTTCGGGGTGCCCGACGAACGACTCGGTGAAGTAGTCGGTGTGGCGATTCATCTGCGAGCCGGCTCGACTCTCGACCAGGCCGCTCTCACGGCTTTTTTGGCCGACAGCATGGCCAAGTTCAAGATTCCCGAACGGGTGTGGTTCATGCGCGAACCGCTACCGCAGAACGCCAACGGGAAGTTCCTGAAACGCGAACTGCAACAAGCCCTCGCCTGATCCGGGCGCTGGCCTTTAGCGTGACCTAGATGGCCGGTCGTTCTCCGATCGCCGACGGCTTCTCGCTGGTCGGCTCCTACTGGCGGGAAAACTTCTCGCCGTTCGCCGTCGCTACGGTTGGTTCGTTAGCCTACGCGGCGGGGTCGGTTGGCTCCGCCTACGCGCTTGGTTACGTCACCGACCGGGCACTGGTACCGCTCTACGACGGCGCAACTACCGCCCACTGGGCTGCGGTTTCACTCCTCATCGCCATCATGGCTTTGCGCCTCACTGGGGTGATAGTGCGCCGCTACTTCGCTGGTATGGCCGCGGCGCGGGCACGCGCCTCGCTTCAGCACGACCTCTCGGAGCGATTCGTTTCGGTATCACTTGATCAGCTCCGCCGCCGACCACCGGGCGAACTGCTCGCCGGTATCGACGCCGACACCGAAGCAGCAATTGGGGTCATCCACCCCGCCCCGTTCGCAATCGGCGCGATAGCCATGATCGTCTTTGCCGTGGCCAGCTTAGCCGCGCTGGATCTACCGCTGATGTTGGCCACTGTGGGCTTCCTCCCGCTGGTGATGGCCACCAGTTGGGCCAGCGCCGTGATGCTCGAAACTCCCACCGACCGGGAACGAACCGCCAACGCCGAAGTCACCGCGGCGACCAGCGAGATCATCGCCGGCACGCAGGTCATCAAGACACTCGGACGCGAGGACGCGGAACTCGCCCGCTTCGCCGAGATTGTTGATCATCATCGGCGCCGACGGGTCCATATCGGGTTACTCAAGCTCGGAATCAACCAAATCTTCAGCCTGCTGCCCCAATTAGCGATGATCCTCATCATTGTCGTCGGCACCAACCGGGTCGAAAGTGGGGCCCTTGAACCGGGAGGTCTGGTTCAAGCAGTGGCCCTTTTTGGCGTGTTGGCCTTCCCGATGCAGGTCATCGGGTTCTTCCTTACCGCCCTCCCATTGTCGGTAGTGGGGCGTCGTCGGGTCGACAGGATCCGCAGACAACCCGACGATCCTCTCCGCTCGCCCACTGCCGCGACGGTGACGTTGCGGCCCGGACCGCTCGCTGCTCACCTCGCAAACGTCACGGTCGGCGAGGCCGACCAACCACGGCTCGCGAACCTGACTCTCGACATTCGTGCGGGCGAGACCCTCGCACTCGTCGGCCCGACAGCGGCTGGCAAATCCACCCTAATCGAGGTTCTCGCACGGCTCCGCCGCGTTGAACACGGCGTCATTTCCTACAACGGGATCAACTCTCTCACGGTCGACGAGGACTCGCTGCGGAGCCAGCTTACAATCGCCGCGCAAACCGCGGTGCTGTTCAGCGGCACGATACGCGACAACGTTGCCTACGGACGCGCCCTATCCCCCGCTCAAATCGAAGCGGCCCTAACCACGGCAGGCGCGGGTGCTATGACGACTGAGTTGCCCGACGGGTTCGACACTGTCGTGGGGGAACGAGGGGTGGCGCTTTCGGGCGGTCAGCGTCAACGGGTGGCGCTGGCCCGGGCCATCGCCGGAGCACCAGGACTCCTCCTTCTCGATGACGCCACCTCGTCCATTGATCCGTCACTCGAGGAGGAAATCATCGCCGCCCTCGTGGCGTTGCCGACTACCGTGGTGATGGTTACCCACCGTGTCGCGGCCATGATCGCCGCCGACCGAGTGGCCCTCGTAGCCAACGGCCAGGTGACCCAAACCGGGACCCACGAGGACTTGCTGAAAGAACCAGGCTACCGAGAACTCGTCGAGGCCTACCAAGCCCAAGCAACACGCTAATGGCCAAAAAATCCACCGCATTTGACACCATTCGCCGGGGCTTACGTCTCAACCCGGAGCTACGGCCGGTCATTGGCGGGCTGGCGATATCGGGGATCTTGCTGGGGCTCGGGCGGGTGGCGATCCCGATCCTGTTCCAGCGCATCATCGACGACGGCTTGCTGGCGGAGGGAGGGATCGACACTTCGATTCTCAATCGTTTGGCGCTCACCACTACCGTCGTTGTTCTCGCCGTAGTACTGCTGTCGGTGGCCACACAGTGGGTGCTCCTTCACGTCGCCGAACGAGCTTTGGCCAAGCTTCGGCGCACGGTTCTTCGCCGAGCCGTCGACCTTTCCCTCGCAGAACACGCCGTCGAACGGCAAGGTGATCTCGTCTCTCGCACCACCGGCGATATAGAACTGCTCACCCACTTCTTTGACTGGGGCGCGTTTGCGTGGCTGGTGAACCTCAGCATCGCCGCGACAGCCGCGGTGGCAATGTTCATCTACTCTTGGCCCCTGGCGCTGATTGCTACCGTCTCGCTCACCGCGATGGTGCCGATCTTGTTGACCCTGCAGCGTTCCCAACAACGCCGGGTTGCGGGGTGGAGGGAACGAACCGCCGACCTGTTGAGCGACACCACTGAAGCCATCGCGGGAGGCAATGTGATCCGAACGTTCGGCCAACAGGGCCAGACAGAACGAAGGCTGACTGAACGAGTGGAGGAGTGTTACGACGCGCAAATTCATCTGAACAAGGTCAGTGCGGTGATCTTCCCCGTGTCGGATGCGTTCGGCACTATCGCCATCAGTGCGGTACTGCTCCTCGCCATTGGCTTGGGTGCCGATGGGCCGGGCCTCGGCACCACCATCGCCATGTTATTCCTAGTGCAAATGATCCTCACTCCCGTGGCGGAACTCACCGAGGTCATCGACCACACTTCGCTCGCCTTGGCTGGCTGGAACCGATCCATCGAACTAGCCGAACGGCCCCCAGCCATTTCGTCGCCTACCCATCCGTGCCCGGTTGGCGACGGCGCGCTGGGCGTCACGGTGGAGGACGTCTCGTTTGCCTACGGCGATCACACAGTGCTCCACCATATCGACTTGTCGATTACCGCCGGATCCTCGGTGGCCATGGTTGGTGCCACAGGATCGGGTAAGACAACGATGGCCCGCCTGTTATGCCGCCTCGCCGATCCGGACACGGGCGTCATTTGGATCGGGGGCGTCAATCTCCGCCACATTTCGGACGTGGACCGTCGCTCCCTCGTCCGCATGGTTCCCCAAGACGGCTTTTTATTCGCCACAACGGTCCGCTCCAACATCCTGCGGGGCCGCGACGACGCCACCGACGCCGACCTCTCCGCCGCGGTTTCGTATCTAGGACTCGAGGGCTGGGTGGCTCAACTCCCCGACGGCCTCGACACGGTCCTGGGACCGGCCGGCGAGGGTCTCTCCGTCGGTGAACGACAGTTGGTGGCGTTGATTCGCGCGGCGGTGGCCGACCCTGGACTCCTTATCCTTGACGAAGCAACCTCGTCGTTGGACCCGGCCACCGAACTGGCTATGTCGGTCGCCCTCGACCGCGTTCAACAGGGTCGCACCATCATCACGGTCGCCCATCGGCTCTCCACAGCGGAGCGTTGCGACACCGTTTTAGTGTTCGATCAGGGCCGCATCGTTGAGCACGGAACCCACCAGGATCTTCTCGCCCTCAACGGCCGCTACGCCGCGTTACACCACGCCTGGACTCGGGGACTCAGCGGTCGTGCATGAAAGGAAACCGTGCTCGGACGTCGGCCACCCAGGTCTCATCGATCGGCGCCTGAATCGTGGCCACCTCGTTAGCGGGCGCCTTGATGACGTCACCGAGAGGGTCGATGATCCGGGTGTCGCCGCGGTACTCCAACCCGCCGCCCGATCCGATCCGGTTCACTCCTACGACGTAAGCCTGATTCTCGATCGCTCTGGCCCGCAGCAAGGCCGTCCAGTGTTGACGGCGGGCCATCGGCCAGTTGGCGACCACGATGAAGCAGTCAGTTTCTGACGCCGCATTCCAGAAGAGATCGGCGAACCGTAGGTCGTAGCAAACCAACGGCATAACCCGCACACCGTGAATGAGAGCCCTCTCGAGCGTTCGTCCGGCGCTGTAGTGCTGGTCCTCCCCGGCAAAAGAGAAGGGCCGCACCTTTGAGTACCGCACGTCTTCACCACAGGGTCCGGCGAACAAGAAACGATTAGTGGGCCGCTCATAACCCACGGTTCGCTCAGGGAATGAGCCAAGAATCCAGGCCCCCGACGAAACGGCGAGTTCTTTCATGAACGTGGGGATCGGGCCATCGTGGTCCTCGGCAATCACTGCGCTGTTCATGGAGAAACCGGTGGCCCACATCTCGCTCAACACCACCACCTGCGCGCCCTGTGCGACAGCCGCTTCAACGAGGGGACGAATAGCGGCCTGGTTAGCGTCGGGGTCTTCCCAGACAATGTCGTGCTGGATAGCCGCGATCTTGAACACGCTTGCCCCCCTTCACCGCCGATACACCACTGAAGCGTTTCATTGAGCACCGTCGCCCAGCAAGCACCGTAGCCCAGCAAGCACCGTAGCCCAGCAACCACCGTCCGCACCGGTAGATTTGATCGGTGCGCATTCTCGTTACCAACGACGACGGAATTGACTCCGTTGGACTTCATGTTCTCGCTCGAGCGATGCAACCCTTGGGCGATGTCGTCGTCGCCGCGCCCGACCAGGAATACTCCGGCTTCGGTGCCGCCCTCGGTGCCCTTCATCTGATCAAACCAGAGGTCAAGATCCACCACCTCGACGGCATCGAAGAGGCGTGGTCTGTCAGCGGAGCACCCGCGTTATGTGCGATGTTTGGCCGCCTCGGGGTGTTCGGGCCGATCGACCTAGTGGTTGCGGGCATCAACCCGGGCGCCAACGTAGGTCGAAGCGTGTATCACTCGGGCACGATAGGGGCCTGCCTTACCGCCCGCAACGGAGGCATCAGCGGAGTGGCCGTCAGCCAGTCGGTGGAGAACTTCGGGGTCGAGGGCCAAGGCTGGGAGGAGACTCTCGAAGACCAGCAATGGCAAGGGGCCGCTGATGTGGCGGCGGTCTTGGTCGGCGAACTCATCGTCGATCTCCCCCACCAACCCGTCGTGGCCAACCTCAACGTACCTAACCGCCCGGCGGCGGCCATGAAAGGGTGGCTACGGACGCGGGTTGGGTCCGAACCCCCTCGCTCCCTGGCCCAAGCGAAAATCGAATCGAAACCGGGTCACGAAGGAACCTTCCACGTCGAAATGACCTGGGGCGATGCCATCCGGATTCCCCAAAGCGACGATGGCGGTGCGGTAATGGCGGGGTTTGCCTCGCTGAGTTGGCTGGGTCGATTAGAGGCCATAGAACCCGACGCCGTTGCAGTTGGCCGAGCAGAGTCAGCCCTCGATCGGCTCTACAACGCCGAGAGCTAGCCGTGCTGACTGCCTCAGGCCTGGCCCGATCCTACGGCCCGCGCGACCTGTTCGCGAACGTTACCCTGCAACTAAGTGCCGGGCGTCGAATCGCGCTTGTTGGCGGCAATGGCACTGGCAAAACTTCGCTCATCGAGATACTCGTCGGCGCGGCCGAACCCGAAGCAGGTTCGATAACCCGACCTCGTGACATGACCCTCGGTTATCTCCCACAGGACCTTGTCGACACCGCAACCGGTTCGGTCATCGACGAGGTTCTCGCGGGCGCCGGTAACCTCGCCGCCCTCGGCGAGCGCTTGCGTGAACTCGAAACGGAGATGGCCGATCCGGCAGTCGATCAGGACCGGGTTCTGAGCGAGTACGGCGATGTTCAGGGCCGATTCGAATCATTGGGCGGCTACGCCCTAGAGGCCGATGGCCGCAAGGTCCTCGCCGGTCTCGGCTTCAAAGACAGCGATGCCGATCGGCCAGTATATGAACTGTCGGGGGGTTGGCGGATGCGGGTCGCCCTCGCCCGCCTACTACTAGCCAAACCCGACGTTTTGATTCTTGATGAGCCCACCAACCACCTCGATGTGGACTCCGTGGCCTGGCTCGAACAGCAACTGTCGGCCTGGCCGGGGGCTTTGTTGTTCGTCAGCCACGATCGTGACTTCATCGACGCCGTGGCTGACCGGGTAGTGGAACTTACCGATGGCACCGCGGTGGAGTACGTCGGCGGGTTCGCCGAGTTCGTGGTCGCCCGCGAGGAACGGTGGCAGCAACTAGCGGCCGCGGCCGCCCGTCAGTCTCGCGAGATCGTCAAGGTCGAGCAATTCGTCAACCGGTTCCGCTACAAGGCCACCAAGGCTCGCCAGGTGCAGAGTCGTATCAAGACCCTCGAAAAGCTCGAGATGATCAAAGTACCCGAACGCAAGGAGTTGGTTGCTCGTTTCGCCTTTCCGGAACCACCTCGATCATCGCGCACGGTGGCCGAATTCAACGATGCCACCATTGGGTACGACGACATTCCGGTCGTATCCCACGTCACCTTGGCCGTGGAACGGGGGCAGACTGTTGCCCTAGTGGGCCCAAACGGCGCGGGCAAAACCACCTTGCTCAAGCTCATCCTCGGACAAATCGAGGCCCACGCGGGCACGGCACTGCTAGGGCACAACGTCAAGGTGGCCATGTTTCACCAGCACCAAGCCGACGAACTCGATCTGGAAAAAACGGTTATCGCCGCCTTCTCAGGGGGAATTGATCCGGGTAAGCGCAACATGCGAACCGTCCTCGGGTCGTTCGGCTTCTCCGGCGATGCCGCGGATCGTAAGGTCGCTGACTTGTCAGGCGGTGAACGAACCCGGTTGGCCCTAGCCCGGACGATGATCGAACCGGTCAACTTGTTGGTCCTCGACGAGCCGACCAACCACCTCGACCTGCCTAGTTGCGACGTACTCGAAGACGCCCTCACGGCCTACCCCGGCACGGTGTTGTTAGTAACCCACGATCGCCACCTCATTCGCAACGTCGCCGACGCAACAATCGACGTACGCGACGGCCGCGCCCGCTGGTACGACGGCGTGCCCGAGGAAATCCTTACACCACCCGATCCGTCGCGGATCGGCCGTGTGAAACGGAGTCCGAACCCCAAAAAGTCCCCCGCCGCGGACCCTGACCCGCTTAGCGCGTTGCGCAAGCAGGTCCAGAAGTTGGAACGCAACATGGCTACCGCCGAGGCCGACGTGGCGAAGTTGTACACGTTGCTCGCCGATCCCGAACTCTACGACCGCCCCGAAGAAGTACACCGGCTAGCCGAACAACACGATAGGGCCCAGGCCAAAGCCGCCGCGCTGGTCGATGAGTGGAGCGCGGCGGCGGAACAACTCGGCGACTAGTACAGTTGGGAACCATGCCCGAGATCGCCACGGCACCCGTCGAAGAAACCGTCACTAAGCCCGTCCCCGACGACGGGGATCACGATCGCTTCGCTCACTACGTCCGCAAAACCGACCAGGCGCGAGCCGCGGTAGAGGGAGTTCCCGTCCGAGCGTTGTGCGGCAAGGTGTGGGTACCGAGCCGCGATCCGAAGAAATACCCAGTGTGTCCTCAGTGCGCCAAAATCCGTGAACGACTACTCAACCGAGGCAACAACTAAACTGCCTTGCAGCGGGACTCACTTGGTCCCACCCTTAGCCCACAAGACCGTAAGGACCAAGCGTGAAGGTCGCTGTCATATATGAAAGTCGCACTGGCACCACGGCGCGAACCGCCAAACTCATAGGGGCGGCGGGACAAGAACTCGGCCATGAGGTGGGCGTGTGGCCGACCGATAGAGTCAACCTCAACTTTCTCACCAACGCCGATATGGTCTTTCTCGGCACTTGGACCGACGGCATCATCATCGCCGGTCACCGACCAGGCGACGCGGGTCGCCTTCTCGAACTGCCCGGGATTTGGGGCAAGCCGACGGCCGGTTTCGTCACCTACGCCGTACATGCAGGCAAGGTCATCGACAAGGTTGGCGATATCGTCAAACTCCTTGGCGGAACCTGGCTCGGCGGTCGCACTTTTCGTCGCGACAAGATCGAGGAAGGCCTAGCTCACTTCGTTATCGCCGCCCTCGATGCAGCCGTTGCCTCCGTTGGGGCGAAAAACTAATCAACAAAAGAATCCTCTATGCGTAGCCACATCCAAGGTGTTTTTGTTCTGTTATTCGTCGGCATCGCCCTTATGGGCCTAGCCCGATACGCCGCGCCCGTGCTCTCCGAAGCGTTCGGGGATGAAGGAGCGATCATCGCCAAAAGCGCCGAACCCGAAGACCCGGCCAACGCGCCCCTGACCGGCGAAGAAGTGATCGAACTCCAAACCAACCTCACCGCGCTTGGTTTCGACCCCGGACCTGTCGACGGAATCCTAGGTTCCATCACCAAAGCCGCTATCGCCGCCGCAATCAATCAGTACGAACTCGCCGAAGAGTCCAGCCACCGTGCCGTCTTGGTCCACACCGTTTCGCTCAACGACGCCGCCCCCACTGCGGAGACTGAGACTACTACTCTCGGAGAGTAGCCCCGCCAAATCGGACCGCCGAGGTTACAATCTAAATACGCCCAAGGTGAAATGACAACAGTGTTCAACGACCTACCCCGTCGCGATGAATCCGCCCGTGGACGATTCTTCTGGCCCCTGAGTCGCGAAATCACCCTTTTGATAGCGGGCCTTGCCGCGTACCGACTGGCCCGTCTCGTGGTCAAAGACGAACTCGACCAAGCGTTTCGCAACGCCCAACGAATCGTCGACATCGAACGGACACTGGGCATCTTCAACGAGGTCGACCTTCAGGTCAACTTCCTCACCAGCGACGCCTCCGTCTGGCTACTCAACCGGTACTACTTCTTCGCTCATTTCATCGGGACATTCATCTGGGTCGCCTGGCTCTTCGTTCGTCACTACGAGCACTACGGGCGAGTCCGCCGAGTGTTGTTCGGCACTACCTTTGGCGCACTGCTGGTTCATGTCTTGTTCCCCCTCGCGCCCCCTCGATGGTTCCCTAGCCTGGGTTTTGTTGACACTCTCCAGACCTACGGGCCAAAGATCTACGACAGTGAAACCATCACCGATACGGCCAACCAGATCGCGGCCATGCCGTCGCTGCACGTGGCCTGGGCCCTCATCGGGGCATGGGGAATCATTAACGCCAGCCAAGTTCGCAGGCGATGGGTTTGCCTCGCTCATCCAATCGTGATGACCGCGGCCGTCGTGCTCACCGGCAACCACTGGTGGCTCGACGTGGCGGGCGCCGGGGCGCTAGTCGGGTTTGTCATCGCCATAGATGCGCCGGTACAGCACTGGCTGAAAACACGAACCTCATCCGCCAACCGAGAACTCGTTACCACCGGGAGCTAAGCCGAACGGTTCCGATGGTCCATCACCCTACCTATGTAGGCCTCAGCCGCCGGTGTGGTGCAAGACGTCTGACCGTGATCGACCACAACTGGCCCAATCCTTCGCGCCGCGGTGATCGCCTCACGACGTAGCGAATCGTCGCGTAAGGCAATGTTGATGAGGGCCAAGTTCATCTCGTGTCGCACTCGGTTGGGCCGGGCATGAATCTCGGCCTCGATCTGGTGCAGCAGTGCCCGAAGCTCTGCTGTCGTCCAGACGTTGCTATTTTCCGCTGTGTAGCCAACGATCGACCACCCTGTTGATGCTCTCCACTCATCGGGACTGTCGCGCCATGCATCGGATCGGGATCGGGCGTGGCGAGAAGCGGCAATCACGCCCGCGACCGACCCGACCGTGGTGTAGCAGTCCACATCCTTTGCCCACGTGTTGGCAACTTTCACGGTAAGTAGTTGGGGATCAGCAACCTTGGCCGCCAACTGGCGGGCATCGTGGTTGCCGGTCGCAAAAAGTTCGAGGGCCAACGGGTGGTTGACCTTGATCTTCTTCGCCACCGCGTTAAGCACGGCATAGGACACGCCAAACATTGGTCCCGAAGCCCCGTGGCGGCCGTAAATCTTACGATTCTGGGCCGTTCCCGCGCCTTTGAGCTCCTCCATAACAAACTCGCAGGTCAACTCATTCACGACACCACAACTTCGAGGACAACCACCGGAATCTGACGCTCGCAGCGGGTCTGGTACACCTCATACTCAGGGTAGACGTCGTTAGCTAGGGCCCAGAGTCGATCCCGTTCTTCAGCGGACGCGGTGCGTGCGCGAAACGAAGTGACGGTCGCACCATCTTGGAGCGTGACCTCGGGGTCAGCCACCAGGTTCCGGTACCAGAGCGGGTGTTCGCGCTGACCTCCCATCGAAGCAATAACCACATAGTTATCGCCGTCGGCCACCCGGATAAGTGGCGACTTGCGGACTTTGCCTGACCGGCGGCCGCGCGTGGTGAGCACCACACAGGGAAAGCCGTTGAACTCGGAGCCATCGGTACCAGAACTTCGTTCGTAAGCCGCCACGTGATCAGCAACAAAGTCGTACGGACTGGGTTCGTACTCGCTCACTGGTGTCCTCCCTTGCTATGGCGGCAGTGAAGCCATGAAGCGCCCTCGGGCAATTATTACTATCATCTGCCTCGCGCTATGTGCCACCGATTGCGCCAACTACAAGGAGGTCTGGCCAATCACCTCCAGAGGTTCGATTTCTGAACGTCGATTCCATGCTGGTTGCCGACGGGCGTGGCGAGTAACGCCGTGTCACAGTGACCTTGTAGATTTAACCTAGTGATCAGGTGCGGCAACTGTGGTGATTCCCACGCGACGGTGAACGACGTTCGCCGCTGCTCTATCGCGTTCCCCCAGCCGCTACCCCGACCGGGGGCCGAACCGCTCGGTGAACTGCCCGCCGATTACTCGGTCATACTTGAGCCTGACTGGGAGCGGTTGGCTGGGCCCGCACCACTGGGCCGCAACCTCATCATTAGCCCCGGTGCCGAAGTACCCGCGCCGTGGCAAACCGCCACGGTAGTTACGCTCGACGATCCCTGCGACGCGCTCAGCGCCCTGCAGTCGTTGCGTGACACACGCACCGCGGCGGTCATCATCGCCGATGCCCTTCCGTCGGTCGCCGCTCAACTCACCACCGACTACTGGAACCTGAATCCAGACACCGAACTCGACGGTGAACGACTTCACCACCTCGTTGTATCGCACGCCGTCGACGCCCGCGACCTCGCGGCACCGACCATCGACGCTGTCAATCGGGCCGTGCGGGCTGGGGCCAAGGTATCTACCGTGGCTGACGTCGAGGTCAACGGCATGCCCCACTGGTGCGACGGCGGACCCCTTCACTGCTTCGACTCTTCTCCCCTTGGCGCGCCGATAATACCGGCCGCGAATCTAGCCCGAGGCACCCTGAGTGCCCTCGGGTCGGCCCCACCGAACGCCTCCCTCGCCCCCGACCAGTTGGCAGCGGTGGCCCACCAGGGCGCGGGCGCTCGAATCATCGCCCCAGCCGGGTCGGGCAAAACGCGGGTCCTCACGGAACGAGCGCGACACCTCATTCGAGAGCGGAGAATCGACCCCCGAGCCATCTGCCTCTTGGCCTACAACGTGCGAGCCCGCGAAGAGATGCAGGATCGCACTGCGGATCTCAACGGCCTCGAAATCCGCACCCTCAACAGCCTCGCCTTGGCCATTGTCCGCGGCTCGGGTCCGTTCGCCATCCCCGCCGGAGGCCGTCAACCTCAAGTCATTAACGAACTTGAGGTCCGCCGCTTACTCGACCAACTGGTGAAGGTCCGCCGCGTGGCCATGGCCGACCCGATAGCGGCTTGGATTGAGGCGCTCAGCGCCACCCGACTCGGTCTGCGTAACCCGGCGGCGGTGGAAAACGAGTTCGCGGGCGACGTAAAAGACTTCGCCACCATAGCGCCGGAGTTTCGCCGCCAGTTGAAGCGGGCCAACATGGTTGATTTCGACGAGCAAATTCTGGGCGCCATCGAGGTTTTGTGTACCGACCCCGCGGCGCGTGAGCAGGCCCGGCGCCGGACCCAAATCGTTCTGGTCGACGAGTTCCAAGACCTCACTCCCGCTCACGTGTTGCTCATCCGTCTACTAGCGGGCCCCGCGGCCAACGTATTTGGTGTAGGCGACGACGACCAAACGATCTACGGCTACTCGGGAGCCTCACCTGCTTGGCTCATCGACTTCGGCGAACTCTTCCCCGGAGCGGGAAGCCATGACCTCACCATCAACTACCGCTGTGCTCCCACGGTAGTTAACGCCGCCGCCACCCTCCTCACCCACAACCGACGACGGGTAACCAAAACCATCGAACCACGACCCGGCCGATCCCCCACCGCCGACGCCCTCCGCGTGCAGAAATCGACCGATACAACCACCGCCACCACCGAGCACGTGATATCGCTTATCTCGTCCGGGGTGCGCCCGGCAGACATTGCGGTACTCAGTCGGGTGAATATCACCCTGCTCGGCCCAATGCTCGGCCTCGCCGCGGCGGGGATCGGTACCAATGCGCCCATCGACGAGAGGTTTCTTGATCGCACCGGCGTGGCGGGAGCTTTGGCCTGGCTGCGACTCGCCACCGCGGACGTTCAACGACTCCCCGGCGACGCCCTCGAGGCCGCTGTGAGGCGTCCGCCTCGTGCCTTGCACCGAAGGGTCACCGGTTGGATCGGAGAGAAATCGACCATAAACGAACTCCGTCGCCTCGCTGCATGGCTCCGCGAGGAACGCGACCAGGAAAAAGGTGAATAGCTTTATCTACGACCTCGTCGCCCTACGGGAACTGGCCGACGGCGCAAATACCGAGACGCTTCTACTCGCCATCCGCGACAGCATCGGGCTTGGTGCGGCCCTCGAACAGCGCCTCGATGCCTCTCGTCGATCGGTTGACCGTTCGGCTCACGGCGACGATCTAGCCGCCCTCGTCGCCGTCGCCCGCCACCAACCCAACCCCAAAGCGTTCCCTAGGTGGCTAGCGCACCAACTCAGCGCGGCAGAACCCGACTGGACTGGGGTCCGACTGTCCACGATTCACAAGGTCAAGGGTCGAGAGTGGCCCTACGTCATCGTCCACGACGCCGTCAACGGCTTGATGCCTCATCGCTTGGCCGCCGATGTCGAAGAGGAACGCCGGATCTTTCACGTCGCCCTCACCCGATCCTCCGAACAGACCCTGATCGTTACCGCGAACCCGGTGTCGCCCTTCATCGACCAGATGTCCACGCCCCGAGACCCAAGCAAACCCGCCCCGGTTCCCAAGGCCGCCCCAGTTCCCAAGGCCGCCCCAGTTCCCAAAAGACCACCGGCTAAACCGCCAGCTGAAGCCCAACTACGCGAACAACTGCGTAGTTGGCGCCTAAAGCAGGCACGTTCCGAGGGTGTTCCGGCTTTCGTAATCTTCAATAATAAGACGCTGGACTACTTGGCTCAAGAGCGACCCCTTGACGAGGACGAGCTTTTCGATGTTCCCAATATCGGCAAGGTGCGGGTCGAAAAGTATGGCCTCGCCATCTTGTCGATCATAGCCAATGCAGCAAAAGAAGAGGCGACTAACTAGCGGGCGAGCACGCCGCACACGTTCCGTAGTGGACGATCTCGCTGCGCGATACTGAGCCGCCGTGGCGTTCCGCGGCGGGCAATTCTGTGGCTGCGATATTGTGCTGCACGTCAAAGACCGCGGCGCAGGAGTCGCACACCAGATGGTGATGGGGCGAAACGTTTGGGTCGTATCGTTTCGACCGACCGCCTAGGTTAAGCTCCCGGATCTCGCCCCTCGCGGCTAGTTCATGGAGCGTGTTGTATACCGTGGCCCGACTGATCTCGGGCACCGCGACAACCGCCCGCTCGTGGATCTCATCGGCGGTGAGATGCACGTTCACGCCGTTGAGTACCTCAGCCACGGCACGTCGCTGCGCGGTGAGGCGGTAATCGCTACTGCGAAGACGTTGAAGCAATGTGGCAGCCACCTCTCAAGTATACCCCAGAAGTCGCCAGTACTATTTCTACTGTAAGAATAAGTCTAAATCATGATAGGGTAAAAAAATGCCATCTGCTTCTCCCACCGACGCCCACTTTGGTCCACTCGCCGCTCTAGCAGGCGAGTGGCAAGGTACCGGAGGGGTCGATTTCTCTTTCCATCACGCCGATGGCGCCACCGGTGACACCAACTACCGCGAGACCATCACCTTCCTGCCCTTTGGGCCGGTGATCAACGGCGACCAAGCCCTCTACGGACTCGACTACAAAATGGCGGCCTGGCGTCACGGGGAGGAGGATCCCTTCCACACTGAGGTCGGCTATTGGCTATGGTGCAATGTCAGCGAGCACGTTATGCGTGGTTTTGTCATCCCGCGAGGATCAGCGGTTCTGGCAGGCGGCCGGGTTGACCCTGATGCCACCACCTTTACCTTGCGCGCCACCGCCGATAGCGACGAGTACGGCATCACCCAGAACCCCCACCTCTTCAACCGAGCCCGATGTCTGGCCTACGAAATCAATCTCACCGTCGATGGCGATACCTTGACCTACGACCAGACCTCGACCCTGGCTATGGCCGAATTCGATGAACCCTTCCCGCACACCGACCGAAACACCTTGACTCGTGTCGCCACCTACGACCTCCCACCCCCGAGTTCGCCGTGAATAACCAGAGCGTGGCTTGGCCAAACTCAGGCCATGAACCGGCTCGGCGGGGCCTCTTTTGCAATCGCACGTTGAACCTTCGCAGCGTGCGCACCATCGGCTACGACATGGATTACACGCTAATCCATTACCACGTCGACGAATGGGAGCGGGCGGCCTTCCAACACGCCCGGCAGGGTCTGGCCGCCCAAGACTGGCCGGTCGACGATCTTGAATTCGACCCCGACGCGTTCACGCTCGGCCTTACCTTTGATCTCGAACTCGGGAATCTGGTGAAAGCGACTCGTTTCGGGTATCCGGTTCGGGTTCAGCACGGCAACCGCATCCTCAGCTTCGACGAGCAGCGCACCGCCTACGACAGCACCGTTATCGAACTCAGCGACGATCGTTTCGAGTTCATGAATACCCACTTTGAGCTGAGCCGAGCGGCGCTGTGGACCCAACTCATCGACCTCCACGACGAGACGCCGCTGCCTGGCGTTCGCTCCTACCGTGGGTTATACCAAACGATCGACATCGCCCTAGGTACGGCTCATCTTGAAGGGGCGCTGAAGCGCCAGATCGTCGACAATCCATCGCGTTTCGTTGATCCCGATCCGCAGATCATCCACACGCTGCGCGACCAGCGCCTGGCCGGCAAACAACTCCTCCTCATCACCAATTCCGAGTGGTGGTATACCCATCGAATGATGACTTGGTGTTTCGATGCCGCCCTCCCCGCGGGGCAAACTTGGCGGAACCTGTTCGACATTGTCATCGTTGCGGCCGACAAGCCTCGGTTTTTCGCGGCGCGTGGACCCATTTACCGGCTCGTCGACGCCACCTCCGGTCACCTCGAACCCTACTTCGGCCCACTCGTTGCAGGCGAGGTGTACCACGGCGGCAACGCTCGCATGGTGGAGGCCTCACTCGGCCACGACGACAGCCAGTTCCTTTATGTCGGAGACCATCTCTTCGGCGATGTCCACGTCACCAAGGACGTACTCCGTTGGCGGACGGCCCTAATCGCCCGAGAACTAGAGGCCGAAATCGTAGCCGCCGGTGAGTTTGCTAGCCAAGAAGAATCTCTGCGGGCCCGCATGGCCCAAAAGGCCGATCTTGAGCAAGCCCGCGCGCAGCTTCGCATGGAACGGCGCCATCAGGTAGTCGGTGGTGAAGACCATCGGGTCATCGACGCACAGATAGACGATGTCGCGGCCGAGATCACCACCCTTGATGAAGAAATCGCGCCCCTAGCGCGGGCGGCCGCGCAGCTGGGCAACCCGGTATGGGGACCGCTCATGCGATCCGGGGTCGACAAGAGCCTGTTCGCCCGACAAGTCGAGAAATACGCCGACGTATACACTAGCCGAGTGAGCAACTTTATGGCCGCGACACCGTACGGCTACTTGCGAGCCGCCCGCGGCTCCCTTCCCCACGATTCGGCCCATGACTGAACCAACTCCGTGATACCCCTTCGTCAGCGAGTCCGGCCCCTCGTGGCCGTCGGCGTCACCATTGCCTTGCTGGGCGCGGCATGTACGTCATCAATCGAAGTCGAAGAACCGACCGAACCGACTGACTCAGCGTCGCCGTCCGCTCCGGCCACGACTGACGCCCCTCCAACTACCATTCCGGAAGCCCCCACGGATTTCGGTTCCCCACCCACGAGTCCGACCGCTGCCCTTGCTCCGGCCACGATCGCTGATCTCGATTCGTTCTTTGCGTCGGTCACCGGCGACCCCGACTTCGACGCGCTGCGCCGGTTGGGCGAGTTGGGCGACCCCCGGATTGCCTGGTTATTTACCGACGTGTTGCGGTTCACACAACCCGGAACCAATCTCTCCAACCAACTCGTCGACTCCTGGGAAGAGGCCACTAGTAGCACCTTGCCCGAAGGTAGATCGCCGTGGGGGACCACCACCGATCACATGATCGCCTGGGACGTCCCCGCACCCCCCGGCTACGCCACGTGGAAGCGCATCATCTTTGAGCTGATCGAACCGGGTTGGCAGCCATTTTTCGACGACGCCGATGCCACGATTGACTGGCGTTGGCTTTCCTGGGGCGGGGTGCTGATCGATGATCGACCGCTGGACGCGGTCACCTTAGGTTGCCCCCAAGGATGCATTCCAGCGCTGAACGATCCGCCCTTGGTCGCGGCTGGCACCGCCGAGGACTGGCTCGCCGACGACCGTTTGGTGTTCGGTATTGAGGTAAACGGGGAGGCAGTGGCCTTCCCGAAGAACATGATGGAAATTCACGAGATGGTAAACATCACCATCGGCGGCCGCCGACTCGGTATCCCGTACTGCACGCTGTGCGGGTCAGCTCAGGCATGGATTACCGACGCCATCGACCAACTCCCCGACGGAACCCTCGCCGACGACCTCGAAAGCCTTGAATTGCGCACCAGCGGTCTGCTCATCCGCTCCAACAAGGTGATGTATGAGTTTCACACCAAATCCGTGGTCGACACATTCACCGGCGAAGCGGTCACCGGACCATTGCGCGAAGCCGGTGTGCGCCTAGAACAAATCAGCGTAATCACCACTACCTGGGGCGCATGGAAAGAAGCCCACCCCACCTCGTCGGTAATAGCCGAAGATGGCGGCCTAGGCCGAACCTACCCCGAGGATCCGCTACGCGGCCGCGACGACAACGGACCGATCTTCCCGATCGGCTCGGTCGACGGCCGCCTCGGCGTGCAACAGCCCATTATCGGAGTAATCACCGCGGCTGACATTCCGGTCGCGTTCCCCGTCGATCTCGTGCGCGACCGGATTGCCGCGGGCGAAGCGGTGACCCTCGGCGGCGTCGTTGTGGAACCTATCGGTGGCGGATTCGTCGCCACCGACGAGGCTGGCGTCTCGCTACCAACTCATCAGGCATTCTGGTTTGCCTGGAGCCAGTTTCACAGCGACACACTTCTATATGAGTAGCCGGACCAGTAATGGCCGGTACTGTATCTACCCATGCAAGTCCCGCTAACCATCGCCGATCACCTCCAACGCGCCGCCCTCGTCTACGGCGACCGCATCGGAATCTTCGACGAACCGGATCAACCCGCGCCGAGCCTAGGGAACCTCACCTACGGCCGCTTCCACGACCTCGCCCGGGGGATGGCCGCGGGCCTCGACGATCTCGGACTCGACATCGGGGCTCGGGTCGGCATCATCTCCCAGAACGCCGCCCGACTGCTCGTGACCCTTTTCGGTACGAGCGCCTACGGCCGAGTAGCGGTACCGATCAACTTTCGTCTAAGCCCCGAGGAGATCAGCTATATCGTCCACCATGCGGGCTGCGATGCGTTGATTATCGATCCTGAACTAGTCCCGACCCTGGGAGACCTCTCGGTCGACCACCGCTTTGTTGCGGGCGAAGAGTCCGACTCGCTGTTCAAAGTGGACACCGAACCTCGACCGTGGACACCGGACGAGAACGCTACGGCCACGATCAACTACACCTCGGGGACCACCGCTCGCCCCAAAGGGGTGGAAATGACTCACCGCAATCTCTGGATCAACGCGGCCACGTTTGGCTGGCACACCACCCTCAACGACCGCGACGTCTACCTCCACACGCTGCCGATGTTTCACTGCAACGGTTGGGGGATGCCCTACGCAACCACCGCCATGGGCGTGCCCCAGATCGTGTTGAGGAAAGTCGACGGCGCGGAGATCCTCCGGCGCGTCGAACACCACGGTGTCACCATCATGTGCGGTGCGCCAGCGGTAGTCGCCGCCGTCCTCGATGCCGCCGCGGCCTACGATGGGAACGTTCCAGGCCGAGGCCGAGTGCGAATCGTCGTAGCTGGAGCGCCCCCTCCCACCCGCACGATCGAACGAGTCGAGACCGAACTTGGTTGGGAGTTCATCCACATCTACGGCCTGACCGAGACGGCGCCGCTCCTCACCATCAACCGCAGTCGCAGCGAGTGGGACGATCTCGATCCGGCCGAACGAGCCATTCGCCTCGGCCGTCAGGGGACCCCGGCAGTAGGCATCACCATGAAAGCCGCCACCGATGGTGAGATCCTCGCCCGCGGCAACGTAATCCTTAAATCGTACTGGGACAATCCTGAGGCGACCGACGCGGCCTTAGCCAATGATTGGTTCCACACCGGCGACGGCGGATTCATCGACGACGATAACTATGTCGTCCTCACCGATCGCAAGAAGGACGTGATCATCTCTGGGGGCGAAAATGTGTCATCGATCGAGGTGGAGGACGCCTTATTCTCCCACCCAGCGGTAGCCGAAGTAGCGGTGATCGGGGTGCCCCACGAGAAGTGGGGCGAAACAGTCAAGGCGCTTGTCGTGCTCGCGGCCGCAACCGAAGCCTCCGAACGGGACCTCATTGATCATTGCCGAGGCAAAATCGCTCATTACAAGTGCCCGACATCGGTCGACTTTCGCGCCGAGTTGGCCCGCACAGCCACAGGGAAGCTCCAGAAATTCAAGCTTCGTGAACCCTACTGGGACAACCTAGACCGACAGGTCAATTAACCGGATCGACGGTCAGGCCCGGGCGAACCGGGCACCACATAGCCGACACCTTCGACATAGCGGGCGTTGGGCGGCACGGTCTGGTCGTCGTCGAGATCAAGCACCCAGCCGTAGCCTTCGACCCAGTGCGGGGGGCGCGATCGACGGTTACCGGTCCAAGCCGAGCGCGTGGCCGAATCGGCGGGCGCGGCGCGGGTGGGCAATGGGGGTCGTACTGAAGGGGTCGGACCCGCCGATCGTTGTCGTGGCCCCGGTGCGGGAACAACCGGTGTGGAGGGTGGCGTCACGGCCTGCTGTGGTGGCGCGTTGACTTGTGGTCGGGCCGGTGGAACGTGAGTAGTCGGCGGTGCGTCAAACTGTGGTTGGGGCGAGAGGCGGTAGTCGGCCGGAGCCGCTTCGGGCTCACCCTCGGTCCAGATCCACGAGGCGACCAAAAGGGCGGCGCCCACGACCCCTAACACGACCGATGGCGTCAACGCGGTACGCAGCAGGGCGGTTATGAGGGCTCCGAGTACGGCCGCCTGTGTGGGGGCCACGAACGGCAACAATGCGGGGAGGCCCCAGCCAACAACAAGGTAAAAAGCCGCGGTCATGATCGCCCACTTCGCGGCGCGGCGCAGCACCGACGGTCGGTCAGTAGTGGTCAGGAAGGCTACGAAGAACATGACGAGCGAGAGGCCGGCTAATAACGGGACGGCGGTTTCGAGAAGCGATTTCACCGGGGTGGCGTTCGGGATCCATCGGGTCGGGAGCCCTACCGTGAGTTCAAGAGACTCAGGCAGCGCGGCAGCCGCGTCCGGAGAGACCGCGGCTAGTTGTTCACGGGCGAGTTCGGCCAACGGGTTAAGGTCCAGCGTTTCAGGGGCCTGTCCCTGGCCAAGGAACGCCCGGTGCGTTGATCCCAATGACTGAACGAAGAGGTCGGTGGCTCGTTGGTCGTCCAACACGGCGAGCGCGGCACTGTCGGCCTGTTCGCGGCTGAGCGGCGCCGCGGCCGGCACAGCGGCGGAGATCGCCTGGCCAATATTCGCCGCTAGTTGGAGGCGTACTTCGTCGTTTTCAAGTAGTTCTTCGGCCACACTCTGCGAACGGTTCTCATCAAAAACAGTGCTGAGGGCGAGATACCCTGACCACGCTAACGAACCAACAAAAAGGGCTGGCCCAAGAACGAGGCCAGCGAAAACACGCCTAAACATAGGTTGATATTGCCACAATCATGTGCAAGTCAGGCACCGCACTCAAAACTGGGCCACTTGGGCCAAGATCTGGTCCTCGGTGGACCAATCGTAGGGGTGATCGACACCACCAGAGTTTTGCCACCAAGCGAAGGCCCGGTCCAGCATTGACGCCGCAGTGTGTCGGGGCCGCCATCCAATGTCGGTGGCGAGACGTTCGATGTTAAATGTCGTGTCTTGGTTCCACCAGTGAAGGTTAGGCGCAAGGTGCGGCACGAGATTAAGTCCGAGCAGGAATCGGCTACGCAGCAGCGCCCGTGGCCCCGCGGTGGCTTCGCTCCTCGCCTTGTTCGACGACCGGACGTCAAGCGTGCCACTCCCCGCGGCAAACTCGACTAATCGTTGGCCCGTCCACAAGGCCTCCATCAACTCGGCCGGAACCGGACGGACATCAGGATGAACTCCGGTGATCTCACCGATCAGGCTCACGTAATCGTTGCGGGTCAGCACCTCGGCTCCGGTGAGGTTGTAACGCTTCCCGAAAGTAATGGGCTTACCCATCATGGCGACTAAGGCGTTGGCTTGATCGCCGACATCGCCCAACTGCAACTGAGTCGCGCCATCGCCGGGCAGTAAAACCGGTCGCCCCGCCAAGATCCGCCGAAACATCCGAGGCTCGCGATCGGTCATCGGGTTACCGGGCCCCACGACCATAGAGAACGCCACGCTGCTGGCCGGGAAGGCGTGATCGGCATGGGCCGCGAAAATGATGTCTTCACATAAAAGTTTGTGAAGTCCGTACTCGATCTGTGTTTCCCCGCGGTCGTCGGGGTCAGACTCATTAATGGCTGCATTCTTCGAACAGTACGTCACCGTCGAACTAGCAAAGACGTAATGCCCACACAGGTCGCGTAGAATCTCGTGCATGATCTCGACGTCCTCAGGGTGATACGCCGTCAGGTCGTGAACGCAATCCCATTGGCGTCCACCGAGGACTTCTCGGAGGCGGTCGTGATCAGTGCGGTCGGCGATCAACCGCTCGACCGAGTCGGGGATATCTGATTCGGTGCGACCACGGTTGCACACCGTGACCTGGTGACCTTGGGCCACGAGTTCATGGACGACGGCGAGGCCGTTGAACCGAGTGCCGCCCATAACGAGAACGTTCATGGCCCCCATGTTGCTAACCTACACTCCCGCTCATGCCCCTTGTAACCCTCGACGAAATCGAGGCAACGTCGGCCGCCGCCCTCCAACGCCACGGCGCCCGCCACGACGTAGCCGCCGCGGTGGCTCACGCCGTTCGGGTCGCCGAAGGTAACGACAACCGAATATGTGGCCTCTACTACCTGGAGAGCTACTGTCAGCAACTAGAAACGGGCCGGGTCCATGGTGCTGTCGACCCCGAAGTCATCATCGACCGAGCCGGGGCGGTGCGGGTCAACGGCAAACTCGGTTTCGCTCAACCGGCGTTCGCGGCCGGGTTCGACGCGGCCGTCGAGGCGGCTCGCACCAACGGTATCTGCGGCTACTCGATCGAACAGACCCATACCTGCACCTCACTCGGGTACTTCACCGAACAGTTCGCTAAAGTCGGACTGCTCGCCCTTGGATCAACCAACGCAAGTGCTCGGGTGGCTCCGCCGGGCGGGACCACACCAGTCCTCGGGACTAACCCGTTCGCCATGGCGGTTCCTGACGGCAATGGTGGCGTGGCCTTTCAGTTCGACTTTTCGACCAGCGCCGTCGCCCTCGGCAAGATCACCATGGCGGCCGCGGCGGGCGAGTCAATCCCGTTGGGTTGGGCCGTCGACACCCACGGCGAGCCGACAACTGATCCCCACGCCGCCCTCAACGGTTCGCTGCTCTCCGCTGGTGGATACAAGGGCTACGGCCTCGGGCTCCTAGTCGAACTCCTCGCCGCGGGCCTTACCGGCGGCCGTCTCAGCGTCGACGTGCCCCCGCTCAAGACCCCCCAAGGGTTGCCTCACGCTCTCGGTCAGTTCTACATCGTGATCGACCCGGGCGGGTACCACAGTGACGGCTTTTACCGGCGACTCGAAGCGCTTACGGCCTCCATCGCCGATCAGCCCGGGGCTCGCCTGCCCGGCACCGGGCGGGTCGAACCAATCGCCGTCGAGGTCGAAGCCGACGTTTGGGATTTGACCCTCTCTCTGGCCGCTGGCTAACGGACCGTGCCGGGTCGGATGTAGGCTGTGCGGGTGCGGGTGAAGAAGTCGACCGCTGTGTCGCCTTGCTCACGAGCGGCGTGGGCTGACGATGACTTCTCTCCCCCGAACGGAACATGAAGTTCACTGCCCGTGGTGGGAGCATTGACCTTCACGATCCCCGCCTGCAGTTCGTGGACGGCGCGATCGATACGCCATAAATCGTTGGTGAACACCGAGGCAGACAGGCCAAATTCGGTGTCGTTAGCGAGGGCGAAAGCTTGGTCTTCGGAATCGACACGCAGAACGGTAGAAATCGGGCCGAACACTTCTTCGGTGGCAATGGAAAGGGCCGTGGTTCCGGTGAGAAGGGTGGGGGCAAAAAAGCAATGGGAGTCAGGAACTGATTCGTTGCTGGCCACGACCTCTGCCCCTTCGGCCTTGGCCTGATCGAGCGCTTCTCGCACCTCGGCGGCGGCCCCGGCCGAAACTAGCGGACCGATTCCCACCCCTTCGATCATGCCGTCTCCCACCCTGAGCGCCATAACGGCTGACGCGAGGCGTGCCACGAGTTCGTCGTAGATCGACCCCACGGCAATAATACGGCGGGTCGCCGTACACTTTTGCCCTGTCGCGCCCATCGCCCCGCCGACTAGAGACGGAACCGCTAGGTCGAGGTCACAATCGTCGAACACCATCGCCGGGTTGTGGCCCCCCAACTCGAGTTGCACCCGTCCGTTGCGGGCGGTGACGATATCGCGAATACCAAAGCCGACCGGCACCGAACCGGTGAAGGTCAAACCATCGACGCGTCGGTCAGCGACCAACGCGGCCCCCATCGACCCCGGGCCAAGTACAAGGTTGAGCACGCCCGGCGGGAGCCCCGATTCAGTCAGCACTCGGGCAATCGCCACCGACGTGAGCGGTGTGTTGCTTGCAGGCTTCCAAACAACCGTGTTGCCCGCCGCCAACGCTGGCGCGATTTTCCACGCCGGAATCTGGACGGGGAAGTTCCATGGGGTAATAACGCCAACCACACCCAACGGGACCCGCACGGTTCGGATTGTTTCGCCCGGTGTCCCCGTGGGGAAGATACGTTCGGTCGACGTCTTAGCCATTCCCGCGTGGAAGCGGAAGGTCTCGGCGGCGAGCATGGTTTCGCCCCGCGACTCGGCGATAGTTTTACCTTCTTCGAGGGTACACAACCGGGCAATCTCTTCGGCCGCCTCTTCCAGCAAGGTGGCAGCCTTTTCCAAAATCCGAGCCCGTAGCCCAAACGGCGTAGCACGCCAACTAGCGAATGCATCAACGGCAGCACTCACCGCCTCGTCCACGGTGGCGGCATCGCCCAGCGGATACGAACCAACCGGTTCGTTGGGGCGGGCCGGATTTTCACTAATCCCCGACGGTCCGTCGGCCAGCCAAGAACCGCCGATAAGGTGCGCGCCCAACGGCGCAGATACTGACTTCATACGCGCAGCGTAGTAGCTAATCCACTGCCCACCTTCCCCTAGCCCAACGTTGCAACTCCAGTAGCTAGCGTGGGGTTGGCTACAAGATGCGACAGGGACCGATTGCCATGGAACCTTGCAGTGCCGATGGCGATCGATTGAATCGACTCGTACCCGGAGCCCCGGCTGACAACGCCACCACCGCGGGTTCTGGCACCGCCCGGGCCAGGGGTTTCTATGGTGTCGGTGGGGCGACACAAACCCCAAGTACATACATCCCCTGGACGGGCACCTACGCCGCCGCATGAGACGAAACACCTGGTCAACGGCTGACGATCGAGTCGAAGTAGAGATTGAGGGCATAGGAGTACTAAGCACATCAATCGTGTGAGCCACGCCCACTCATGTCCAAGACTTCACCGACCGCTTCCGCCGCACGAACACATATTGCCCGGTACGAGCGGTCGGTGAACGTGGCCACATGCGGAGTAACTATGACCCTCGGGTGTTTCAAGAGGTCGAGGGCTTGCGGAGGCTCCTCCAGCCATACATCGGCGCCGTAGCCACCGATCCCACCGTCCAAAAGAGCCGCTGCGAGCGCGTCATGGTCGACGATGGAACCCCGTGAGGTGTTGACGAGCAGTGTCGATGAACTCATGGCCGAAAACGCGGGCGCATCGATCAGGCCTTCGGTGTCGATCGCGTGCGCGACGCAGATCTGAATCACGTCGCTCGTCTTCAACAGTTCTTCGAGCTCGAGGCGTGTGGCCTCGGACTTGACCTTGCGTCGGTTCCAGTAGACCACGTCCATTCCGAATGCCGCACCGAGATGTGCGACGCGCTGGCCAATCGAACCCATGCCAACAATGCCCATGCGTTTTCCCGCCAACTCGACGAGCTCGATCCCGTCCCGCACTACCCAGTCGCCTTCGGCGACGGCTGGCGCAATGCGGCCGAGCTGACGAGCAAGTGCCAAAGTCAACATCATTGCGTGTTCCGCAACAGCGCCGGCGGTCAATCCAGGAGCGTTCACGACGGTCACTCCCGCCTCGGCCGCCGCGTCGAGATCAATGTTATCGAGGCCTGCACCACACCGTCCAACGACGATGAGATTCGGGAGTGAGCTGAGCATCGACGCATCGACGCGACCAAGGCCACGGGTTACGAGCGCCTTGACCTCGCTCAGTTCCCCTTCGATACCTAAGTGCGGCGGATCGTCGACGAGCACTACATCGTCGATTTTCTCGAGCACTGAAACCGCGTCTGGGTGCACGGTTTCGAGCAAAACGATCACTGCACAGACTCTGGGAGCATCAGCTCGTGGCCAATCACGTCGTCGTCGATCACGGCGTCGGGCTCCGACGCGACTTCAATCAGATTGCCAGCTGGATCTCTGACGAACATTTGCATCACACCACCCGGGAGTAGGCGCGGCCGGCCCCAGGTCTCAATCTCCAGCACATCGAGTTTGACCATCATCCGGAATGCCGCATTGAAGTCGGCGACACGTACACAGAAGTGTGCGCGGGCAGGTTTAACGTCCGCCAGCTCGTTGACGTGAATTGTTTGCTCAGTATTCAGTCGAAAGAACATCGCCGGGAAACCCAGGTTTGGAGGATCGAGCGGCTCAAGCCCCAGAACATCGCGATAGAAGACGATCGCCGCCCCCAAATCGTCGACCATGACGTTGACGTGTTCGATTCGTGATTCCATGTCTTTCCTACTTTCAAAATTCTGTGAGCCGGTCAGCGGTCCGCGACGGAGTATTCACGGACAAAGTCCTGATTGATCGTGAGCCCGAAGCCAGCGCCAGTTGGAGCAGCGATTCGGCCGTGGTTGTGCTCGTGTGTCTCATCGACGAGATCATGGAGCAGTGGATTCGCACCCAGAGAATATTCAATGATCGTCGCTGCGGAACTCGCGAACGCGAGCGACACTCCGGCGCGGAACGACAGAGCCGAGCCCCAACAATGCGGCGCCAATTCAAGTTGATGGGATTCGGCGAGCGCAGCGATCCGCCGAGCCTCCGACGGGCCGCCACAAATGGCGAGATCTGGCTGGACGACATCGATTGCACGGTGGGATATGAGATCACGGACGTCGAAGCGAGTTGACTCGCTCTCCCCCGCTGCGATCGGGATAGACGTTGATGCCCGGACCCGTGCGGTTCCCTCGGGGTTGTCGCTGTTGACCGGTTCTTCGAACCACGAGAGATCACAGTCATCGACCCGCGCCGCGAAGCGGATGGCCTCCGGCGAAGAGAATGTTCCGTGGGCGTCCACCATCAACCCAATGTCAGGGCCGAGAGCTTCGCGTGCCGCTCGGACCCGGGCCACGCTCGCTGCGACCGAACCGTCCATCACTCCAACCCGCATCTTCACAGCACCGAAGCCACTGGCGACGTAGCTGAGAAGTTGCTCGCCAATCTTTTCCTCTGACGCCCAGCCTCCGCTCGCGTACATCGGCATTGTGGCCTGGCGCGGGCCACCCCATAGATCGACTACCGGTGCACCGAGTAGCTTTCCACCGAGATCCCACAGGGCCATGTCGACTCCGCTTAGCGCACTGATCGTGGTACCACGCCTGCCCAATACAGGAAAGGCGCGACCGCGATCTATGGCGTGGCTCGCTCGGCTGCCGTTGTATCCGATGTCCCATGCACGATTGATCTGGCGGGGGTCGAGGCCAACGAGTTCGGGAGCGAGCTCGTGATTGACAGCAGCGACCACTGAGCGACATGACCCGGCACTCCCCACCGCTGCTTTGGCCTCGCCCCAGCCGATCATGCCGTCGGTCGTTTCGACCGACACGAGCGCCATGTCGAACGACTCGATCCGACCGAAGTCCGATACATGAACCTTGCCGGGCGGAATTGGGCAGCTCAGCCACTCCGCTGAGACCTTGGCGATCTTCACCGGATCAGATGAGCGGCAGGATCGTCTCGGCACATTTGCCGACGAGCATGTCGTAGAACCCTTCGGAGAGCAGGCTGCTGCCGTGATCGATGATGAACTGCAACTCCTCCGCGCTGATATCGACCGGGTTGGTTTCGACCGCGTCGGGATACTGGTTCGCTGGCGTCCGGTCGACCGGTGCCACAAACTCGACGGTGAGCGCCCCGTTGTAGCCAACCTCTTGAAGGGTGGACACAATGGACGGCCAATCGAGACTTCCCATCCCACACGCCATTCGATTGTTGTCCGCGATATGAAAGTCGTAAATACGGTCGCCGATGTCTCGGATCGTTTGGAAAAAGTCGACCTCCTCGATATTCATATGGAACGCATCGAGGCAAACCCCGACATCGGGCCCGATCTCGTCGGCCAGCGCAAGCGCCTGCGCGCCGCGGGTAACAAAGTGTGTCTCGAACCGATTTAGCGGCTCGATCGCCATACGGATACCCGCCTCGTTTGCGTGATCGTAAACCTGCTTGAGGCTTTCGACCGCCCATCGCCACTCGTCTTCGGGCGGGCCATCGGGGACGATCTTGCCGACCGTGCTCGGCACGATCGAGATCTCCTCGCCGCCGAGTTCCTTGGACAACGTGACGCAGTCTTTGACGTATTGCACGCTGGCCGCACGCTGGGCCTCATCTTGAGCACAGAGGTTTCGATCGCCCAGCGTGAGGGTGATCACACCCCAACACTTGAGGCCGTAGTGGTCGAGTTGGCCACGTACGACCTTCGTGTCGTACTGATCGGGCTCACCCTTGATCTCGATACTTCCGTATTCATATTTCGCGAGTCGAGCCAAGGTAACCTCAAGCGGTTCTGAACGCATCCAGTTGTGCATTGACATGTGCATTTGTAAAATCTTCCGTTGTTGAATTCAATCTGTTGTCGAGGAGCCGAGCGTGACGAAGTCAGGCATCGACGCCGAGGTATCGGCGTTGTATTTCTGAATCGTTGGCGATTACATCAGCGGTGGTTTCGAGCTCGATTCGGCCCGACACCATGACGAGGATTCGGTCCGCCATCGCCACTGCTGCGCGAAGGTTTTGTTCGACGACCAGCACTGCCACACCTTCTGCAACAAGCGTGCCCACGGCCCCGATCACCGTGTCGACGATCGTTGGTGCCAAGCCCTCTGAGGGCTCATCCATGAGCACCAACCGGCCGTTGAGCAAGAGCGCCCTTCCAATGGCCAGCATCTGCTGCTCGCCGCCCGAGAGCTCCGCTCCGCCGTTCTTCTTTCGCTCTGCGAGCCTAGGAAACAGTTCGTACACAGCATCGGGCGTCCATCGCGCGAGTGACCCGTCGGCGTCGCGCACCGGCTTCAACATTCGTAGGTGCTCGTCGACGGTCAGTGATGGAAAGAGACGCCGGCCTTGGGGCACGTAGGCCAGCCCGCGTCGAGCGATCTTTTCGGGAGTTTGGCCGGCGATTTGATCACCGTTGAAATGGATCTGTCCAGCGCTCGGCTCGACGAGGCCCATGATCGTCTTACACAGCGTTGTCTTTCCCATGCCGTTGCGCCCCACTACGGCGACGGCCTCAACGCCCATTCCGAGCTCGAGGTCGTCGACGACTCGCGACGCTCCATATCCAGCCTGCAGGCCTTTGATCAGCAATGTCGGGTCGGTCATCTAGTGCCCCGCGTTTCCGAGATAAACATCAGCGACGACGGGGTCCTGGCGGATTTCGTCAGGCGAACCCTGCGCCACAAGCGAGCCATCCGACATCACGATGACTCGATCTGCAACCCGCAGAGCAACATCCATGTCGTGTTCGATGAGCACGAGCGTCGTCGACTTGTCGAGAGCTTCGATCAGGTCGATGAGGCGTTCGCGCTCCCCTTTCGATAGTCCACTCGCAGGCTCGTCCAGCAACATCAGATCAGGCTCGGTGACGAGCGCCAAGCCGATCTCGAGCTGTCTTTGCTGGCCGTGCGACAGATCCGAGACCAGCGTGTCGACGTGATCGCCAAGCCAGATCTTTGCAGCTGCCTCTTTAGCAATCTCCATGTACCGAACATCAGCAGCCGATGACCAAAGCGCTCTGTGGCGCCCATGTTTGCCGGTTTGCGCGAGGTAGAGGTTGTCGCTGACCGTGAGGCCACCCAGCAACCTCGTCTTCTGATAGGTCCGTGCCACACCGAGTCGGGGTCGAACCCGCGAGGGTGAGTTGGTGCAGTCCATTCCCTTGATGACTACTCGGCCGCTGGTTGGGGTGATGTCTCCCGCAATCGTGTTGAACAAGGTGGTTTTGCCCGCACCATTGGGCCCAAGAACAGCAAGCCGTTCTCCGCGGTCGACCTGGACGCTCACATCTTTGAGCGCAACCAGGCCGCCGAACGCGACCACCACCGACTCCAAACTTAGGAGGGGAGACGGTGTCTCAGAGTCGGTGGTGATCAGCGCAGGTCCTTTCGGATTCTTGGTATGAAACCGATTAGCGCTGCGGCACGCCGTCGACGACGGGAATTGCATTCCCTGTCCACGGCAGATCGCGTTGCTCGCACGGCGTGTTGTCTCGCTCAGGTGGCGCGGTCTCCGATGAGTACGTTCCGCCAAAGGTCTGATCGACCGACGGAATGATGGCCACTGTCCGCTGGCCCACAGAACCGTCATCGGCGAGGACCAGTTGAGCGACGTACGTGTCGACGATGGCCTGACGGTTGTCATCGAGGGTGATCTCGCCGTATGGCGCATCGACCGTGAGGTTCGACAGTGCGTCACGCAGTGCAGCGTGGTTGTCGCTCAGATCGCCATCTACCTCGTTGAGCGCCTGCACCATGGCAAGACCAGCGCTGTAATAGCCGTAGGCAAAGCCGAAGCCCAGTGCTAGCGACGGAGCGTCAGGCTCGCCACCGCTGAGTCCACCGCCGAGGGTATCCCATGCTGCATCGGCACTCGCGAGATACGCGGTGATCTCGGGTGTGACGATGTCACCTGGCAGTGAAGCAAACCCACCGACGTACGCGCCGACGATGTCGTCGCCCAACGTTGCGGCCAAGCCCGGGTTGAAGAACAGGTTTCCAGCGTGCTGGGTTCCCGTCAGATCGCCCTTGGCGTTCACGAATGCTTCGAGAGAAGCGTTGGTGCCCGTACCGCCAATAACCCAAAAGTAGCCGTCGACTTCATCAGGATCGGGGAGCTGCTGAACGAACGAGGAGTAGTCGGTGGTTCCGAGCGGCGGGAAGACCGTGGCGACAACTTCGCCACCTGCCGCACAGAAGTCGGCGGTGAAGCCACCAGCCGAGGTCCAACCAAATCCGTAGTCATCAGCAATGATCGCGACGGTGTCCCATCCAGCCTCGTTGTGGACGATGTCTCCAATTCCCGCATTCCACTGAGCACCATCACCGTTGAATCGGAAGAAGTTCGGCGCCTGCACGTGCAAGGTTGCGTCCTGAGCACCGGCGATGCCGTTGATGAACGTGACCTCGGGATGATCGAGGGCGTAGTTCGCTATCGCGATTCCTTCGTCGCCCGAAAGCGGACCTATGACGACGTTGGCGTCGTTCTGCTCGACCAGGATGCGTATTTCTTGAATGGCCCGATCTGGGGTGTCGTCGCCACAACCAATGCCAACCAACTCGATTGGAAGACCTCCGGCGGAAGCTCCTTCGAATCCATCGAGAGCGGTGGTGGAGGAAACCGACGAAGCTCCTGCCTTGTTGATCAAAGCTAGGACCGTGCCTGCGACGACGTCTTCGTTGAAGCCGCCAAACGCACCCTCACACTCGGCCATGATTCCTAGACGTATGGCGTCATCGCCGGTGTCATCAGGTGCTGGTTCGGTGTCGGTATCTGTGTCGGTATCCGTACCCGTATCGGTATCCGTTGATGTTGGATTGTCTGTTGTGGTGTCTTCCGACGTGTCGTCGCTGCCGCACGCGGCTGCGATAAGCGCAAACGCAAGAAGCATCGCGGCAAGGCTTTTACGCCCTGTTCTTTGCTTAGGTTTCATCTGAAATTCCCCTCCTTGGGGTGTGTGTTGTAGTTGGTATTTCGAGGTCGCCCGAAGGCGGAGCAGTAGAAGACGTCAAGAGCGACTTGGCGGTCACAAAGGCGCCCGAGACACCGTTTGGTGAGGCGACCATCACGATGAGCAGGATGAGGCCCACAACGGTGTTGAATCGGTCTTCGGACAAGATCCGCTCTTCGATCACGCCGCCGATGTCGCCAAGAAGCGGAATGTCGCGCAGGTAGATGTTTGCCCCGACGAAGACGAACGCGCCCAGCCAGGCACCTTCGAGATACGCAATCCCGCCGATCACCGAGATGATCAGCAGATCGAGTGTCGGGCCAATGCTGATCGAGGTTGGATCGATCTGACCGTTCCACCAAATGTTGAGAATGCCGGCGACCCCGGCAACGAATCCAGCGAGACCGAAGGCGAGAGCTCGATGCAAGAACACGTTGTAGCCGAGGGAAGCCATTCGTATCGGATCGTCTCGGATGCCCTGCAAGGCGATCCCAAACGGGGTTCGCGATACGTACCGAAACAAGATGTAGGCACCAACCGAACACAGAAGGGCCGCGTAATACAAACGCTGCGGGTTATCTACGAAGATCGACGGCGGGTCGATCCCGGTGACACCGCCGAAACCGGAGAACGTGGTCACCTGGCCAAAGAAGAAGAACCCGATGATCGCGTACGTCAGGGTCAGCATGAGAAAATAGATGTCTGTGGAGCGAGCAGAAAGGATGCCGAGAAGCAGAGCCAGCGCCGTGACCACGATCAAAGCAATGACGACCCCAGCCCACGGCGACCATCCCAAAAGGAGCCCTCGGCCACTGGTGGCAACGACATTTCCGACGGCGAACCCGGCCACACCGAACAAGAGCCACTGAGCGAGCGAGACCCGGCCACCTTGCGATGCAAGGAAGACCATGCTCGATGCGACCACCCCCAACATCAACACCCGCGTCATAGCGAACTCGATAAAGAAGTCGGAGCTGATCAGGGGCAGCAGAGCAAGCGCGACCACCACGATCGTGCCGACAACCCAACGAGAGGTCGAGGTGTTCATTCGGCCCGCCCGAACAGTCCGTTGGGTCGGACGGCGAGCACGATCGCAAGGGTCACGAACGTGAAGATGATCGAATAGAACGTGTAGTCGGACGGAAGGTAGGCCGGCGACGCTGCGGTCACCATGCCAAACAGTAGAGAACCGGCGACCGCACCCTTAAGCGAGCCGAGCCCTCCGATGATCACAACGATCAAGGAGTTCAACAACCACTGACCATCAGCACCGGCAGCGATACCCGAGAACGAGGCGCCCATCGATCCACCGAGACCAGCGAGGAACGAACCTACGAAGAACGTCAGACCGAAAACCGCAGCGATGTTGATGCCCAACGCTCGCACCATGTCTCGATCGTCGACACCGGCTCGAATGACCATGCCGATGCGCGTCTTGTTCAACCCGATCCAGACGAGGCCACCGACGACGAGCGAGATTGCCAGCATGAACAGGCGACTACTGGCGTACCGCTCCCCCAAGATCTCGAAGAAGTGCACGGTCGATCCCGGCCAGACCATCGACTTTGCCAAGCCTCCGTATTGGAACAACATCTGATCTGCCATGATCACGCTGATAGCAACGGTGATGATCGCCTGCCGAAGATCTTCGCCCTGGTTCCAGCGCAAGAACAGCTGTTGCATGACCAGACCCAAAATCGCCGCTACAGACGCCCCGACGAGGACCGGTAGGAACCACTGGAGCAAGCCCACATCGTCCGCCGAGATATTGCGCGTCTTGCCCACCATCCGCTGCTGCAAGCCAATAGCGATGTAGGCAGCGAGCAAGAAAAACCCGCCATGGGCCATACTCACCGTGCGCATCAGACCAAAGATCAGTGTGAAGCCCGCAGCGACAACGAAGAGCAAACCAGCGAATGTAAGCCCGTCGAGTAGGACGACGATGAAATCGCCAGGCTCACTGATTGCCGAACCCGCTGAAGTCTCGAGTGTCCACGAACGGTCAGCGAGGAAGAGGATCCACAGAACCACGAATCCAACGGCCAACCATGCAAGAGCCAAGGGCAACTTTGCGAGGTTCGACGAGCCCACAGCACGCGTTTCAGATGTTTGCTCGGACTCGTTTGTCGTATTGACTGTGTTGCTCACATCACCCCCTAGGCAAAACCTATGAAGGAGGGGCGCGCGCCGGAAGATTCATCCGCATCACAGCCATTGATGCCTAGGAAGGGGCGCGAAAGAACTACTCGAGTGCTTCGCGAGTTGCAGTCTTAGGGGTTGCCTTGAGCCCGGAATATCAATGAAGCGGCTTCCGTGCGGCTCTGCACACCGAGCTTCATGAGCACACTGCTCACATGATTCTTGATCGTGAAGATACTGAGACTCAGCTTTACGGCGATCTCAGCGTTGGTCCTTCCCTCGGCGACCAAACCCGCAACCTCTAACTCGCGCGTCGTAAGGGCCACCAAAGGATCGCGACGTCGCGGCGCGGTGAGTGCGAGCGTAACCTCGGGGGAGAAGGACGATTCTCCCTTCGCAGCACTGCGCACGGCAGCGGCCAAGGAGCCAGCATCAATCGACTTGACCAGGTATCCATTCGCGCCCGCCTCAATAGCGAGCCGAATGCGGTCGGGGTCGGAGAAACTCGAGAGGGCCACGATGCCCATCGTTGGCGAGGCGGTCCGAAGCTGCTCGATCGCATCCGTCCCCGACAGGCCGGGCATGACGAGGTCGATTATCACAACATCGGGGTTCAGCTCCGCAGCGAGCGACACAGCTTCGGCGCCTGAGCGCGCTTGCTCGATGACCTCGAGGTCATCAAATCCGCTCAGACATGCGCTTACCCCTTCACGGAGTAGGTCGTGGTCGTCTACCACCAGAAGGGTGATGCTGGATTCGGCGATGTTATTGGTTTGGTCGGCGCTCACGGTTCGAACCGTACCTCTACACGGGTCCCGCTTCCCTCGCTACTGGAGACGGTCAGGACGGCACCGACAGCAGCTGCCCGCTCTTGCATATTCAAAAGGCCAAAATGACCAGGCCGATGCGCTTGGGTATCGAAGCCAACCCCGTCGTCGATGATCACTAGCCGTGCTGGTGGGCCAGCCTCGAGACGCACCACAACCGACCGTGCATTGGCGTGGCGAGCAACGTTCGCGAGCGCTTCTTGCGCGACTCGAAAGAACGTAACGTGCTCGGTTGAGCCGAGAACTACCGGTTCGATCTGGCGCGTTACCGCAAGCGTACGTCTCGCTTCGAGTGCGTCGAGCAGCGTAGAGATGGCAGCGTCGAGCGATGTTTCTGCCAGTTCACCATCATCGGACCGCATCTCGAGCAGCAACGACCGCATCTCCGCCAAGGCTCCTCGCATAGAACGCCGCAGCATGTCGATTCGGTTGTACAAAGGAGAAGAGTCGTCCAGATCGCCAAGAATCGTCTCGGCGGTTAACGCTGCGGTCCAAAGGTTTTGATTTACCGCGTCGTGTAGCTCCATCGAGAGGCGTTGTCGTTCCTCGACTGCAGCGAGTTCGGATACCCGGCCGGCGAACAGAGCGTTCGACACCGAAGCACCGGCTTGTGCCGCTACCGCTCCTAGGCGATCGCCATGGCTCTCGCTATAGAAGCCAGCGGTCGCACTCTCGACAATGAGAAAGCCGATCAACTGGTCACCGACACGAATCCGGCAACCAAGCACGGATTGCGCTGGCCCCAATGCGTTTCCCGGGTCATCGAGAATGATCGATCCGGGTTCGTCTAGGAGTTGCTCGACGACCGTGAGCGTCGCGAGATCCAGCGCATCGATCGCACTCGCGTGGTATCCGAAACCCGAACGATGTGTGGTCAGCTCGTATTCGTCGTCGTCGCGAACCAAGATGAGAGCGGCCAAGTCATTGGACACCAGCCGGTCGACACCCGACAGAATTTGCTCTGCCACTTCGTCTAGCTCGAGGGATGTCGAAATCGCTGCTGCAGTTTCACGAAGCGCCTCCGCGTACGTTCGTTGCTGGCGCTCTTCATGCTGCAGCCGCACCCGGTCCTCGACCTCACGGCGAAGCGTTTCGACCGCCCGCGTCAGTTCCTGAGTTCGTTGATTGACCCGATCATCCAAGTCTTCCAGCGTCGCCTGGAGCGCCTCCTGAGCTTCATTTCTCTCGGTGATGTCCTCGAAGAACCCCCAGGTCCCGATGAGTGTGCCATCGGTGCTTCGAAGCGGAAACTTGTTCGTCAGGATCCACCGCTCTTCGCCGTCGACCCGCTTGAGTCCCTCGAGTATCCCCGTACGAGGTTCGCCGTCGCTGATCACGGCCTTGTCCCAATCGATGAACCAATCGGAATCGAATTCGGGGGCGTCCGCCCATGGCATATCGGCATCGGATTTGCCGATGAGCAAAGAGGAGTCAATCCCGCAGAAGCTTGAAAACGCGGTGTTACATCCGAGAAAGTTGGAATCAAGATCCTTCCAGAAGATGAAGTGATGGCTGGAGTCCATCAGTGAATGCAAAAGCTCCTGGCATGCCATGAGCTCTTCGGGTCCATCGGGAATGCCGGTGAGCAACGCCGAGTACAACTCGCTCCACCGTTGACGGGTGTCGATCACACCTTGGTCAACGAGGCCATCTCGACCGTCCTCGTGCCCATCTCTTCGGTTGAGGTCCATTCCAAACCATACCGGCTCTCTCGGTTGCAGCTAGATGACGCGATCGCTGCCACCATCGACAGGAAGCTGAGCACCGGTCGTTCGAGCGAAGGTCCCGTCGACGAGCGCCCGAACCGCTAGGGCCACATGGGGTGAGTCCCGCTTTGGAAACCGAATACGCTGCGGCGCCAGGTCCGGGGGCCGCCACATTTCTCGAGGCGACGACCACGATTGCCGGATCCCAAGTCTCGTCATCGAGGCTCTCCACAGGCTGGCCGGTCGAGAAAACTCCAACGGTCGAGATGACCGCATCGATGCGAGCGAGTCGGCAATATCGAGACCCACAACCACCGCGCCCGCATCGAGAAGTGTCCCGGCGCAGGCCCGGCCAATTCCTGATGCAGCACCGGTGACGACGGCAATTCGTCCGGTGAGTGGAAGGGGCTTGGGTTGGCGGCGAAGTTTTGCTTGCTCCAACTCCCAGTACTCGAGCTCGCGAAGTTCGTCGGTGGACAACCCAGACCAGCCTCCCAAAATTTCGGCTCGGGCCAGCGCACGCAGGGTCGTTCGGGCCACGTCGGCAGAAACGGTCGCACGTTTCAGGTTCGACCCATACGACCGGCAATGTCCAGAGCGATAGATCGCCCAATGCGGGAACGGGTCCAACATCGTCAGACTCGGGTCGTCGGCTTCTTCGAAGTAGTCCCGATACTTTTCGGCGAAGGCCGAGAACCCGCTCGAATCGTCATCGACGATTGCGGGAAACGGTTTGTTGTGGATCACATGCTCGGGTGTTAGCGGTCCCGAGTCGTGAAGGTGAGCAACCACGTCGACCTTCGCCGGATCGATCGTCGCGATCGGGGCGGAGATCACCCCCTCGTAGTTGTGGAGCTGATCGGCCACGCCATGAAACTGTTTGGCCAGATCAAAGCCGGGTTTCACATAGGGCAATATGAGCACTCGGTCACCAAAGACTTCTTCGAGGCGACCGCGACCACCGAGTGAGTTCGAGATCAAGACCGGTAAACCCCTCGACGCCCATCGTGGCTAGGTCGAAACCGCTCGCCTTCACCCACACGGTTGCGTGGCTCTCACCGAAGCGATCGATCCAGTCATCCTTGACAGAGGTGTTGCCGCCACCATGGAGAACCAACTCCTGATCCTGCCCGATCAGTCGCGAGCTGTATGCGCGCTGCTCGAGTCGAAGGCCTTTGGGGGCATCGGGGTCATTCCAGCGGCTCTTCATGCCGAAGCCGAGGATGCATCCATCAGTGCGAACAGTTCGCTGAGCGCCCGGTCAACGAATGCTTCATCTGGGGCGCCCGCATCGACCTCAAGCACCGGAATTCCGGCGGGAATCGATGCGTGAAGCGAGGCGACCAGTGCGCGATCGGCAGTGGCGTCGACGAGCGGACCGCCGGGAGCCGAATAGCTGCTGAGCCCTCCGGTTGGGATCAATACGACGGTGTTGCCGACCGAATCAACCAGCCGTCGACCGATCTCTTCGCCGAAGGCGGTGAGTTCTTCGGGGCTCGTGCGTGGAACAAGAATTGTAGGGTTGTGATACGTGTACACCCGATCGCGGTAGCGATCCGGCACGACGTTTGGCTCAGCGAGCGCAACGCCGATGTGATCAACCCCGCCTGGCACGACGATCTGCGGAAGACCTAGCTCGCCAGCCACGGTGAGCCGAGTGGCGTCAGCGGAGCGGAGCCCATCGAACATCGAGTCGACGATGTCTCCGAGTGCATAGTCGAAGACCGCATCGATCTCGCCCGACCGCATGAGCTGCTCCATTGCCCGACCACCCGAACCAACCGCATGAAACACGATCGATTCGTGCCCGGCCTTCTCAATCTCGTCGAGGGCGTACATCGTTCCCTCCGTCAGCACGCCCAGATTGGTAACCCCGATCACTCTGCGCTCGCGCTCACCGTGCTCCTCGACCTGCACCCTTGCCATGCCGACAACCGCTGCCGCAGCGTTCTGCAATATTCGGCGCAGCAATGGGTTTAGCCCGAGTATGTCGCTGACCGAGAACATCATCGTGATGTCCTTGATCCCGACATACTCCGACGTGTCACCAGACGCCATCGTCGACACCATCAGCTTCGGCAAGCCATAGGGCAGGCTCTGCAGTACTTTCGAGCAGTTGGCCGTTCCTTGCGTTCCACCTAGCCCGACTACGCCGTCTACTTCTCCGGAATCGACAAGTCGGCTCACAAGTTTCGTCGCGCCAGCGACCATGACCTCGGATGCCCGCTCTCTCGATGGGTCGATGCGAAGCTCGGTGAGCTCCGTCCCGCCGAGTGAAGCGACCTCCACGTTAGTATGCGTCGCAACGAGGTCTCCCCCGTCGGCCAACACACCGATATCTATGAGCACCACCTGGGCATCGCTCGTACGAATCGCCTCCGCCAAGAACGAGACCTCCAGTGCCTTCGTATCGAGTGTGGCGAGGATTGCAATGGTTGTCATGAATCTCCTTGGAGATAGGCGGTGTAACGTCAGTGTCCGCTTCGGTCTGAGAACTCGAGCGAGGCAAAGGCGGTCGCGGCTTCGGTTACCGCTCGTTCAATGGGCAGTCGTTCGGTCGATGACCCCGTCCAGAATCCGTTGGCCATTGTGTTGTCGAGCATCAACTGGGCATCGTTCACGGTCTCCATGGCCGCGCCATGGCAGACCAAGATCACATCGGGATCAATTGAACGGATTGCTTCGAAGACTCCTTGGGCATCGGCGGCAGTTGCCTCAAGCGTTGCTCCGCTGTCATAACCGGTGAGGCCACCCTTGGTGGTTCCGGCGTGGTAGCAGAACACATGGGGACGAGCGCCCTCGACGATTGCGACCGAATCTTCCTTCGTGAATGCCAATCCGATCGAGACCATCCCCATCTCCTCACGGGCAAGACGCAGCATGTCGATCTCGTTCTCAAGCGTGACCCCTGCGCTGTTAAGAACGTTCTTGATTTCGCTTCCGGCATCGACGTAGCTGACCGAAGGCCCGATGTTTGACACCGCCATTACACCCATGCGCTTGCAGTCGTCGAGCACAACCCGCATGTCCTTGAGCGGGTCGTTGGCGTTGAGGCACGCACAGACGAAGGCCTGTCCGGCCAACGCCGGCATGATGTCCTCGCGCGTGTAGTCGAGAGTCTGGCGGTTCGAGTCGAGGATGGGCCACATCATCGACATGGTTCCCATGCCGTTCGCCCGCAAGCGGGCTCCAGAGAATGTGTTTACGCAGTCGCAGCCGGCGCGTTCGAGCAGACGAGCAACAAGACCGCCGCCAGCGCTAGCGATCATGATCGGTTCGGACCGCTCTACCTTTCCTCGTAGCCGGGCGAGGATTTCCTCTGTTGTGAGTCGGTGGGTTATCACGTCGTTGGCTTTCTCTGTGGAGCTGGATCGGTACCGCGTGCCGGCGGCAGCGGGTGGTCATTCCGCAGCACCAATCCCGTTCGCTCGCCGAGGAATGTGGCGATTCGTCGACGAACGGCCTGCCCGTGTTCCCACGATCGCTGATACCGCGGTGGCGCAATGAACAGTGTCGAAGCGGGCAACAGGCGGTTTAGCCTGTCGGCGATGGTCACCGGATGCAGCGCATCCCCAGGACTCGCCACCAACAAGGCGTCGGCCTGGATTGCCTGGAGCTCAGATTCGTCGCCGAACGGAGCATCGCTAACGATTGTTGGAAGAACGAGTGGTGAGCGCTGAACGTGCGGTTGCTCGAGAATTCCCGCCAGCGCGGCGGCACCATTGGGGGAATCGGTCTCCAATTGAGTGAATCGTTCATCGGTCTGCAATTTCGTACGAGCCTCATCAAGACCTTCGTCATGAACCCAAAGGCCCAGATCGGAGACGAGCTCGAGGTGAGGTTGTGCTGGTGCTGCCAGCCATGCGGGCCGAATGACTAGGAGTCCGGCGACGAGGTCCGGGCGCCGCGCTGCGATCGAGAGAGCCACCGAGGCACCCATCGAGATCCCCCCGACGAAGGCGGCACCTCCACCGAACTCCTCTAGGAGGTCGATGCAGTGCGCTGCATAACGATCGAAACTTACGTGCTCGGCAAGTGTCGCACCGGCGGGAATCCTCGACTCACCGTGGCCGGGAAGGTCAATGGTTACAACGCGGTAACCAGAGAGCTCGGCCAGCAGCCGTTGAGGTTGGGTGCTGTCGGCGCCAAGGCCATGAACCATCAAGACGATGGAACCTCGACCGCGGACCTTGATGGCGACCTCAACGTCACCGGAAAGGATAGTTGTGGCTGTAGTTCCCGTGACGTCGCTTTCAGACACTTGGGCCTCGCCCCCTTTCGTACACAGGGCGAAACTATCGGCGAAGTGAGAAGGGTGAATAGTGCCATGAGATCGACCGAAATAGGGCCAAAGGTGGGGGCGCGAAGGAACTACGTCCTCAAAATCGAAGCTGGTACCATAACCATCATTCGATCAACCAGTCCACTTCATTTCGCGATTACGGGAGCTCTACGTGGAAGAAGATTCCAAAGTTGAAACTCCCAAGAACGGGGCGACAAAGCTCCCGCTCAACATCGCAATGTTGGGTTCGAAGTTCATGGGGAGAGCACATTCCAACGCATGGTCGAGCGTTGCCCACTTCTTTCCGGTAGAGCGAGAACCGCGCCTCCATACGGTCGCCGGTCGAAATGTCGATGACCTTCGCATCTTCGCGGGACGTTGGGGATTCGAGCATTTCACGACGGATTGGCGAACGGCGGTTTCTCACGATCACGTCGATCTTGTCGACATCGTGACACCCAACAATCTTCATGCCGAACAGGCAATGGCCGCACTCGAGGCTGGACGCCATGTCGCCTGCGAAAAGCCGCTCGCCAGCAGCCTCGCCGACGCACATCAAATGGCTGTGGCCGCAGCGAACTCAATTGCGTCGACGTTTGTGTGGTTCAGCTACCGGCGAACGCCTGCCGTTGCACTGGCCCACCGACTCGTCAAACAGGGCCGACTCGGTCGCGTTTACCACGCCCGGGCCTCCTATCTTCAGAGCTGGGGCGGGCCCGAAACACCTTTGCTTTGGCGCTTCGTGGGCGATCAGGCGGGGTCCGGCGCACATGGCGACCTCAACGCGCACATAATCGACGCTGTCCGATTCATAACCGGCGAAGAGATCACGGTTGTAGAAGGCGCGATTGAGCACACCTTCATCTCCGAACGGGCGGTCGTCGACGAGGTAGCTGACGGACTAACCGTCTCCAGCACAAACCAATCTGCGAGGTTTGCGCCGAGCACAGTCGACGATGCTGTCATGTTCCTGGCTCGTCTCAGTGGTGGAGGTATTGCATCGTTCGAAGCGTCCCGATTGGCCACCGGCTATCACAACTCGAACCGTTTCGAGATCCATGGCGAGAACGGCGCTGTTCGATTCGACTTCGAACGAATGAACGAGTTGGAGTTCTACGACGCCACGGCCGATGGCCTAACTGCAGGTTGGACCACAATCGACGCCACCCGAGCAGAAGATGGCCACCCATACGCGGAGCATTGGTGGCCCGATAGTCACGGTCTCGGGTACGAGCACACGTTCGTGAACCAGGCGGCCGACATCATCACAATGCTCGACGGGGGCGAACCAGTAGTTCCGATGCCCGACTTTGCCGATGCGCTCCAGACCCAGCGCGTGCTCGATGCCGCTATCCGAAGCGCCCGCGAGCGAGCCCCGATTGTCGTATCCCAGGACATGTCGTCTACTTAGTCGCAAACTCAGGAGAGTCCGATGACCGCAACCAAGCCTTTCGAGCCCACCTATATGGAAGTTGGGTTGCTGACTGCGGCACTCGAGGAGCTCACGCCGCGAGAACAGCGAGATGCCGATCCAGATCTGGCGATTGAAGAGTGGCTCTACTTTGCGCGCGACGTCGGTGCCGATTCGATCGAGCTGTCCGCTGCGCTACACCCCTCACTCGCCGATGTTCCTCCCGAAGCCATGCTCGACCCGGTGGCCAATACCCTCGATCTACGAGATCCATTTGACCCCACTCGCACTGAACGTGTTCTTGCTGCCGTCGCAGATTCGGGGGTGAGGATCGCTGACGTTGCCTACTTCGACAACATGCTCCACGAGGATCCGCAGACCCGCGAATCCAAATCCGCGTTCATGGTCAATGTCATGGACGCCGCTGTCAGCTTGGGAGCTCCAGCGGTATGCGGATTTGTCGGACGCGACCAGACGAAGTCGATGGACCAGAACTTGCTCGAATTCGAGTCCTCGTTCATTCCGCTTCTTCTCGAAGCCAAGGCTCGGGGGCTTCGGTACCGGGTCGAGCAATGCCCTATGCCCGGCTGGACCCCCAGCGACAACTTTCACAACAACATCGCGTACACACCCGGGACCTGGATTGCATTGCATCGCATCTGCGAACGCCATGGTGTCGGCGATCAGTTCCGCATCCACTACGACCCGTCACACGCTATTCTCATGGGCCAAGACACTCGCTCGATCTTCCAGTTCCTTCACGATGAGGGATACGGCTTCCTCATAGATGGAATGCATGTCAAAGGACAGGTACTGGACTCCGTGGGCGTCAGTGCATGGGGTTATGGCGGCCAGACAGTAGAGCGTGGCGACTGGCTCGAAGGAGAAGTCTCTCAGAACCCGGCAGACCTCGCGAACGCGTGGAAGATCCAGACCGTGCTTTGCGAGCATGAGCTACCTGGGACAGCGAAACACGACCCGCTTGCTTACCTTCAGAATCGCACGGTCGACTGGCTCGACCATCAGTTGGCGGCGCGTGAGTTGCTCGACATCGACTTTGCCGCAGTTCCACTGATTGTCGAGCATGAGTATCCAGCGGCGCGAGTGCAAGTGCGCGAACTTCTCGCCCCGATCTTGAAGGGCTCGATCGCCTTTACACGACACATCGACCGCGCTGCTGCTGATATGTACTCCCTCCAGAACGAAGTCCTCGCAAGCCAAGACATCCCCGTTCAGGGAATTGGCCGCGAGTCCTACCGTTCGTAGAAGGACTTGAGAAGGCGTTTTGCCCAAACGACTCCGCACTCGTCGGTCCAGCACACTAGATGTCACCCATCCGTGCAGCAGACCCACTGGCCCAGGCCCTGCAGTCGGTCGTCATCCTCGATTCGGCGTTCAGAGCCATGATTCCTATCCTCCTAGTAGCTCTAGGGGACATGATCTGCGGGCGGACGGGCGTGTTTCAGCTCTCGCTGGTCCTTGGCTACGGAACTGTCTCGCGCCGCGGTGACCCGATCGTTCTCGGCATCGCGGTCAACTTGTTGAGCGTCGGCCTAACGGGTTTTCTTCTCACCCAAATCTTCGACGTCAGGGGGGTCTTCCGAAACCCACGGATCGGCCGCCGAGACGCTGTGGATCAGCACCACCCAAGTGAAGTACGCAGCAGTACTCGCGTCCGGCGTGCTAGCCGGGTTAGCTGGAGCCCAACTCGCGCTCGGCAACGTCGTGCCCTTCGCCCGTCTGATCGACCTCACGGCGATGGCGGACTAACCATTGGCATGGTCCTACAACAACCGCTAGCTTGTCAGATAAATGCATCGTTTGGCCATCTCATTATCGAGGTTGGCGAACCCCGCGGGCCCATGATCTCGCTGTGCTGGCCCACCGGTAGATTCGAGACCTGATGCAGAACCGATGGGACGAAAGCGCCGCCCAAGCCCACAGTGGTCCGGTCGGGGCCTGCACCTACGGGTCTCGACTGCTCGGCTCTGAACTGTCCCTCGTGCTCCACGGTGGTGGGAACACGTCGGTCAAGGCACCGTTTCAGGATGTGACCGGTCGTTTGATCGACGCGCTCCACGTCAAGGGATCAGGCTGGGATCTTGCGACCATCGAAGATGAGGGTTTCTCCGCTCTGCGCAAAGATCGCCTCCACGAGTTGCTCGCCCTTGACGCACTCTCTGACACCGAAATGATGCGCGAACTCTCCGCCGCGCGATTGGATCCGAGCGACCCTCAGCCGTCGGTCGAGGCACTGCTGCACGCGTTCCTTCCGTATCCCGCCGCTCAACACAGCCACGCCGATGCTGTCGTGTCGCTCACCAACCTTGCCGATGGAGAAGAAAAGATCCGCGCACTCTTCGGCGATTCCGTAGTTGTCATCTCGTATGTGATGCCCGGATTCGATCTCGCCAAGTTGGTGGCGTCGCAATGGAACCAACAGGCCCACCACCGCACCACGGGCATGGTGCTGCTAAATCACGGCCTGTTTACCTTCGGGGCAACCACCCAAGAGGCCTACAAGCGACACATCGATCTGATCACGCAGTGCGAGGAGTTACTTGACCGCGAGGCGCCCCTCGGCACGGCCCAACGCTCTTCGCTCGCCGCCGTCACCGCCGTGACCCTGGCCGGACTGCGGTGTAGCGTCTCTAAAGCCGCCGGTCGTCCCCTCGTAATGACCCGCCACACCGACCCAATATCGTCACGCTTTGTTCAACGCCGTGACCTGGAGAGTCTCGCAACGCGCGGGCCTTTGACCCCCGACCACGTGATCCGCACGAAGCGGATTCCGATGGTAGGTACCGATGTTGGGGCCTACGTCGAAGAGTACGAGCAGTACTTCACCGCCAACGCCCATCGAGGACGGCTCGACCTGACGATGCTCGACCCGGCACCCCGGGTCATCGTCGATGCCGACCTGGGGGTGCTCACCCTCGGAGAAACCGCCCACGCGTCCAATATCGCGGCCGACATCTACCAGCACACCATGCCCGCCCTCGAACGTTGCGAAGATCATCTGGGCGGCTACGTCACCCTCACCGCGGGCGACTCCTTCCAGGTCGAGTACTGGGATCTGGAGCAAGCCAAATTGCGTCTCGCTGGCCCACCGCCCGAACTGGCCGGCGCCGTCGCGGTCGTCACCGGTGCCGCGTCTGGGATCGGACGGGCCTGCGCCGCGGAACTCCTCTCTCGCGGTTGTGCCGTTGGTGGTTTGGACCTCGACCCGTCGGTCGCGGAGGCCTTTAGGGGCCCGGCTTGGCTGGGGCAGTCGGTCGACGTGTCCGACTCCGGAGCTCAAAAAGCGGCTATCCACCGTCTGGTTGAACGATTCGGAGGTCTCGACATCGTGGTCGTCTCCGCCGGACGGTTCGGAGCGAGCCAGCCCATCGCCACGCTCGACGAGGGGGACTGGCGTAAGGTGCAAGCCGTCAATGTCGACGCCGTCGTCGCCTTGTTTAGCGCCTGCCACCCACTGCTGGCGCTATCTCCAATCGGCGGACGGGTAGCCATTATCGGCTCAAAGAACGTCGCCGCCCCCGGCCCGGGGGCTTCGGCCTACTCAGCTTCCAAGGCCGCGGTAACCCAATTGGGCCGTGTCGCGGCCCTCGAATGGGCCACTGACGGCATTCGGGTCAATACCGTCCACCCCGACGCGGTATTCGATACCGGATTGTGGACCGAAGAACTCCTGCATGAACGAGCCTCGAAATACCACCTGACGGTTGACGAATACAAGAGGCGAAACCTCCTGCGCACCGAAGTAACGTCAGCCAACGTGGCCCGCATCGTCGCCGAACTGTGCTCTGACACCTTCGCCAACACGACCGGAGCGCAGATACCAATCGACGGCGGCAACGAACGGATCGTGTAGCCCCTCACACGAGTTGCGGTCAGAGAAGCCGTAGCTGGCGAGCTGTCACCAACGCTTCAATTCTGTTGCGTGCATGCAACTTACGAAGAACTGACTGGGAGTAGCTGCGGATCGTATTCTCCGCAAGGTGCAGTTCGGCGGCGATCTCTTTGCTTGTCTTTCCGATAGCCATTACGCAAAGCACTTCGTACTCACGCATCGTTAGGGACTCGTAGAGACCACCATTTTGGCCCAACGATACCGCGCGGTGTGTGGGTTCATCCACGAGACTCGGATCCACAAAACGTTCGCCAGCGAGAGCCCGACGCAGTGCTTCGACGAGATTGCTTGCGTCTTTCAGAACAACACCTATTGCGCCAGCGTTCAGCGAAGCCCGCAGCGGCTCGCGGTGATCGAAGGCCGTGTGCATGACGATCCGTGAGTCAGGCGAAGCCTTGAGTAGCGATCGACACAGCAGCGGGGCGAAGTTCTCGCCAAGTTTCAGGTCCAACACGATGAGTTGCGGTCGTAGTTCACCCGCTCGATCAATCGCATCTGAACCGGTAAGCGCTTCACCGACCACGGTGAAGTCAGATGTGTTGGCGAGGAGTTGCCGTACGCCATCGATGACGACCGGATGGTCGTCGACTACTAGCACCGAGACGCCAACCATCAGTCGTCTACTGCTGGAATCTCGACGCGCAGAGTGGTCCCACCATCTTCGCCGGGGCGAATGCTGAATCGGCCTCCGAGGCGCTCCGCTCTCCCTTGGATCAAGGGAAGCCCCCAGTGACAACCATCCATGCCTATCGACTCGAGCCGGAAATTGGGTGGTAATCCGCGACCATCGTCTTGGACAACAAGCAACACCCGCGTATCTCCGAAGGCGAGCGTTGTGACGACTTTCGACGCCTTGGAATGTTGCTCGGCATTAGAGAGCGCCTGTCGAGCGCTGGCAATGAGAGTACTCTCCGCTGTGTGGCTAAGTCGCCGCGCAACACCGCGTGTAACGAATTGGCTGGTGATATCGCTCCGCAGTTCTAGATCCGCCGCCTCACGCTCGATTGTCATCGTGAACGCTTCATCGACCGTTGAAGATGACATAACCGCAAATGCGGCCCTCATACGGCTGACCGCCTCTTGGGCATGGGACTCGAGCAGAGCGGCCACTATTGCCAACTCTGGATTCGCTTGTTCGCAGATGTGCCTAGCGGAAACGCCCATTGAGAACAGCAAGTGGCCGACATCATCGTGCATGGCGCCCGCAAGTCTCTGCCGTTCGGCTGCGACGCGCTTCTCTATCTGCCTTGAGGCTTCCATCGACGAGGCAATGAGCGGAGCGAACCTGACCGCCGCTTCGGCGAGAACGTCAATGACCTGCTCCCCAATCGTGCCGATCGAGCGTACGCCGCCGTAGATGACGGCAATGATCTCACCGTCAAACTCGATGGGAAACGCTGCCATCCCCCCGAGTCCTTCCGCGGCCACAATGTCGAGAAAGTGGTTTGAAATTCTTGGATCCGATAGATAATTCTCCACTGAGATCGGCCGCCGCTCCTGCACCGCTCTCCCTCCGATTCCCTCACCGGTGCCAATCTGCACTTGTCGGAATTGCTCTGTCCGAGCGCCGTCCACACCAGACATGAGCAACGACGATCCACCATCACGAATAGCGAGCGCGACGAGCGGTAGTCCAACAAGATCTCGCAACGCGAAGGCCGCGCGTTGTGCCAGTCTGTGGGGGTCCACAAAACCGACGAAACCGTCGGCGATGCTTCCAACTCGACGCAAGTCGTTCGTTACCGATCTCGTCGGCATTTCTGACGATCAACCCCCTTACTCTACCCATCGTGTCGGCTATTTCCGACATATCAAAGAAGGTAGTTACCCGAACCAGAACCTGTCAACTTTCGCCGCACCGTTATAACGAGCGCTATCCGACGAGTGCCGCGGTCCTGAGTTCGAAACCGCCGATTCTGGCTTGGGCCACGAACAGTTGCTGCTTAAGATCGTCCGAATCCGTAACTGACACCGTGCCGCGAGGGAAGTCAAAGCGCCGACCCAAAAGCCCCTGGGCAAGGCACCGCGGGGCGGAACTCGACCGGCGGCGGGCATCGTCGACGACAAGATGCACGGCTTCATAGACCGACTCTGAAATGCTCGATACAGGCGGGGCGAACGGCCCGTACTTTCGCCTGTAGGCATCAAGAAAGTCCCCGTTTTGGTCCGTGTCCACCTCAGCGAAGTACCCGGACACCCCGAACATGCCTAGAGCGGCGTAGTCGCCGATGCGTTCCCTAGTCGGCTCATCGAGCGCGAGAGCGACGGACCGGCAATGCTCGCGCACTCCCATCTCATGGCACTGCCGTTCAAACGCGACGAGATCCGATCCCACGAACGACGAAAGAACCGTGTCCGCCTTCGCGTCCAAGATCCTCTCGATAATCAAAGTAAAGTCCTTGGTCCCGAGCGGCGCATAGGCCTCCCCAACAATCTCACCTGAGTGCTCCGGTACAACTTGTCGGGCCGCTTGGTGGACCGCCCGGGGCCACACGTAGTCGTTGCCAGCGAGGTACCATCGCTTGGACCCTGACGTTGCCAGCATGGGGCTAACGGCGAGCAGTTGGCCGAATGGGCGCTCTCCAAGGCGGAGGACCTGGCTACCACCGTTGCCCCCTTCATTCATCGGGGTGTGAATCAGCGGCACGCCACTCGATCGAAGTCCCGCTGCCGCCGCATCAAATGTTGCCGATGTCGTAGTCGCCAGCACGACATCGCACCCCTGCCGCGCGAGACGTTCTGCCTCCTGCGCTCCAGTCGCTGGATCGGTTCTGTCATCGCCGACCAAGATGTTGACCGGCACACCAAGAACTCCACCGCAATCGTTCGCCTCTTCGAGAGCAAGGCGGGCAGCGAATTCACTCGCCGCGGCAAAGACGCTGGCCGACCCTGATTTGCTCGTAAGGAGACCGATTCGATAGCTCTCGCTGTTCTCGTCCTTCACGTCGTGGCCGCGGCGGCGAAGTAGCCATTCGAGACTGGCGTTTTCGACTTCACCCACCAGCCTCACGCGGCTTCCGTTTTGCTTATCCGGATCAATCAGGATTCGAATGCGGCCCTGCCAGGGTTGATGATGAACGATTTCGATACGCGAGGGAGCCCGAACCGCGGAGATCCGACCGAGTAGCTCCACGGTCGGACGATCCGGCCCATCGACGGGGACCTGGAGAGTAACGACCGATCCCACCGCGACGGAATCGAGCCTCAAGCCGAAGATCCAACCACAGTCCTGTCCAGTGCCCAAAAGGGCGAAAACGCTCTCAGGCCTGCGATCAACGACTCGTTCAGCCCAAACAAGCACCACGCTCACTAGCTGACCCGCCGCTCCGGTTGCGAATCGCTTCGGCCCTCGACCAAACTCGCTTCGAGATCATCAAGGGAGACACTGAACAGTTGCTGCAGCGCTCGAATCACGTCCTTCGCGGGACCCGCCGGTTCGACATAGAAATATCGAAAACGCCCCTCGCGTCGATCTCCTATCAAACCCGCCTGAAGCAAGATTCGCAGGTGGCCCGACACGCTAGTTCGACTGACGCGGTCGACGGCCTCGGCCAAATCTCCTGCGCTGCACTCACCTCGCTCGGACAGCACGGCGAGGAGTTGACGTCGCACTGGGTCTGCGAGCGCATTGAACGGCAGGTCAGAAACCATCGATTCAACGTACCGCGTCCCGTCGGCGAACGTCGACACAACGTTTACGCAAACTGCCTCAGCGTCACTGAATACCTACATTCGCGTGTCCCCAAACGTTACGTCCCCGTCTTAGTTTCTACTCAGGGCACTCCCCAAGAAAGGAACGCCACCATGAGTATGCGCATACCAGAAAAAGACGAACTCCGAGAAGTCGCCACACGGTGGGGGCTTGGGATCAGCGAAGACGATTTGGAAATCTTCCAGACTCTCGTGACTGGCGCACTCGGATCCTATGATCGCGTTGACGAACTTTACGACGATCAAGCAGCGACCACGCCGCAACGGTCGAGTGTGCGTCCCGCTGACGACGACAACCCGCTCGGTGCGTGGTACCAACGCTGCTCCATTATCGAGACCGGAGAAGGCCCCCTCGCCGGAAGTACCTTCGCCATCAAGGACAACACCGCCGTAGCAGGTGTCCCGATGATGAACGGATCGCGAATCGTCGAGGGCTACGTTCCGAGCACCGACGCCACTGTCGTGAAGCGCATCCTTGCTGCAGGAGGCGAGATCACCGGCAAGTCTGTGTGCGAGGATCTATGTTTCTCCGGCGCCAGCCACACCGCGGCTACAGGGCCTATTCGGAACCCGTGGGACACCAACCGAACGGCCGGAGGATCATCCGGCGGATCAGGGGCACTCGTCGCCGCAGGCGAAGTCTCCATGGCCATCGCTGGCGATCAAGGCGGATCAATCCGTATACCCGCACACTTTGACGGCATCTGCGGGCTCAAGCCAACCTTCGGTCTCGTCCCCTATACCGGTGCCTATCCGATCGAATCGACCATTGATCACCTGGGCCCCCTCGCTAGGAACATAACTGACCTCGCCGCGCTACTAACCGTGATCGCTGGGCCCGATGGTCTCGATCCACGCCAGGTCAACCTCCCACCCGCCGAGGACTACAGCACAAAGATCAACGATGGCATTGCGGGCCTCAAAGTCGGCATCGTGGCCGAGGGCTTCGGTTACGAGGACCTCAGCGACCCCGCGGCCGAGGAGTTGGTCATGGCCGCCGCCCAACGCCTCGAAGACTTGGGAGCGAACGTCTCGAAGATCTCTATTCCCGAACACCGCGACGCCCTTCATGTCTGGAATGTCATCGCAACCGACGGTGCCCTCTGGCAAATGATTCGCGGCAATGGCTACGGGATGAACTACCGCGGCCTCTTCGACCCCGAACAGATCGAACACACGAAGAAGGGTTGGGGAAGGAACGCTCACTTAGTCTCCCAGACGCTCAAGTTCGTGATCCTTTGCGGCGAGCATTCGATCGGCGAAACCGGCGGCGCCTACGCACGGGCCGCCAACGTTCGACCGCATATCACCGCCGCGGTCGACAAGGCCCTCAGCGAATTCGATGTCTTGTGCTATCCTACCCTGCCCTTCAGGGCTACGGAGATTCCCTCCATCGATGCCCCCGTGGACGAGTATGTGGCGCGGGCGCTTGAGATGATCCCGAATACTGCCGTTTGCAACGTGACTGGTTACCCGGATCTGACCATTCCTGTTGCGCAAGGCGACGGGCTTCCGATGGGTATGTCGATCGTTGGCCGGCCTTGGGACGAGTCGACCCTCCTACGTGTCGGGCGCGCCTACGAGAAGTTCGTCGGCGGATTCGCCCTGTCGCCAATGGCACAAGCGCGACTCCAAGACTGACCGTCGGTTGGGGCGTTCAAAGCGCCATGTATTTGCGTTGGAGGTCACGGTTCTGGCTGAGTTCTGTGGTGTTGACCTCCTCAACGAGTTCCCCCTTTTCCATGATCAGCGCGCGTTGAGCGATCCGGGCGGCAAAGTCCAGGTTCTGTTCGACGATCAGGATCGCTATCCCGCGATCAATGTTGATCTGTTCGATCACGTCGATGATCTCGTCTAGGATCGATGGTTGTATTCCCTCGGAGGGTTCGTCGAGGAGTAGAACTTTCGGTTCTGTCATCAGAGCGCGGCCCAAGGCGAGGAGTTGCTGCTGCCCGCCGGAGAGGGTCCCACCCCGAGACTTGGCCTTCGATGCCAGAACCGGGAAGTCGCGCAGAACCTCGTCGACGTGGCTTGCTTTGGGACCTCCACTTGCTGCGGCCCCGACCAACAGGTTCTCGATCACGGTCAGCTTCGGGAAAATGTCGCGCCCTTGTGGGACGTGAGATATCCCGACTCGGGCTCGTTGAAAGGCCTTCAAGGGTCCCAGATCGATGTCATCAAGGAAAAGCGTGCCAGAAGTGCAGTCGATCGAACCGGCAATCGCCCTCATCAAGGTGGTCTTGCCGACACCGTTTCTTCCAAGCACGGCTAGACGGCCTCCGGTCTCGAGCGTGATGTTGATCCCGCGAAGCACAGGCGTTGCCCCGTACCCAGCTTCGAGTTCATTGAGGCGCAGCATCGAATGATCCCCTCCCGAGATAGATATCCACGACCCGTTCGTCGGTCGACAGTTCCTCGAACCGACCCTCGGCGAAGACCTCCCCCATATGGAACAAGATGATCGGCGCGTCGAGTTCGCGAACGAACCTCATGTCATGTTCCACGACAATCACAGAAGCACGCTCGGATAGTTCTCGAACGAGTTCTGCAGTTCGTTCGGTCTCGTGGCGAGTCATTCCCGCGGTTGGCTCATCGAGAAGGATGACGGTCGGATCGGTTGCAACGACCATGCCGATCTCTAGCCACTGTTGCTGGCCGTGAGAAAGCGTGCCCGCCAGCAGTTCGCTCTGCGACTCCAGTTGGAGCCAGGCGAGAAGTTCTTCAACCCGCATGTCCGCTGCTGCCTCGTCGCGGCGTTGTGCGTAACACGCCAGCCACAGGTTCTCCCTAGTCGATAGCTCGCCGTAGATCGACGCGACCTGAAGCTTGATTCCAACGCCGAGTCGGGCGCGGCGAAACGGATGCCATCGGGTCACGTCATCTGAACCAATGGTGATGGATCCAGCGGTGGCATCTAGACGTCCGGAGAGCAACCCGAAGAAGGTGCTCTTTCCGGCACCGTTGGGTCCAATTACGCAAGAAACACCAACATCGGGAAACTCGAGGGTTACATTATTGACCGCAACAAGACCGCCGAACGATTTGCTCAGTGACGTAGTCGCGATTTGCCGAGACGATCGTTTGCTAGGTGCCGCGGACTTTATTTCCCCGATATTCGACAGGTGGACGGCTTTTGCTACGGCGACGGTTTCACCAACAGCCTCCATCGGCATACCGTCGGACCCAGACCCGATCCGAGCAGAGCGGAACCTTTGCCATGCATCCACCCCGGTCGGCACGATCCCTCCAGGAAGCACCAAAACGATCAGGATCAAAATCACGCCGAGGACGATCGGTTCGTTGTCGCCGCTCGCCCCTCCAAACCAGGACGAGAATCCCTCGACGACGAGAACGCCGACAAGAGCGCCGGAAACACTTTTTCGTCCCCCCACCAGAACCCAGATCACAACCAGTGCAGCCGGGGTGAGAGAGAACACCGGTGGGCTGATGAAACGACCCCAGGCCGCAAACAGGGCGCCGCCAAAGGCCGCGACCGCTCCCCCTATCACGAAGACCGCCAATTTATGCCGCCGCACGTCGTAGCCGACAAGTTTGGTCCGAAGCTCGTTCTGTTGAAGAGCCACCGCAATTCGGCCGAACGGACGCCGCGACAGCACTCGAATTCCGACAGCGATGAGCAGCGCGGCACCGACGACAACGAGGAAGAACTGCGATCTCGTGAGCTCGTGACTCGTACCGCCCGGCAACCGCCACGTCAGGCGCGGAATGCGTGTCATGCCGTTGTAGCCACCGAAGGGAGCGTCGCCGATTCGATATTGCGACCCCGAGGTCGAGTTTACAAAGGCGAATATGACCAGGCTTGTCGCGAGAGTGATGATTGCGACATAGACGTCGGCGACATTGCCGTAGAACATGAAGTAGCCAAGCAGTGCGGCAAAACAGCAGCCTGCGAGCACGGCGACACCAACCGCGGTGATGGTCTCGCCTGTTGTGTCGGCGTAGTTGATAGCAAAGAATCCATAGGCGTATGCGCCGATGCCGTAGATCGCTGCCTGCCCGAAGCTGAATATCCCGCCGTAGCCCCACACCAGCGTGAGGGACAGAGCCAGTATTGCTTGGATCGCCCATAACGACCACTCAAACGTGGTGAATTCTTCCACCACGTTGCCCAAGATCGCCGCCGCTACGAAGGCTGCTGCGGCAGCCGCAAAATCGGTCCTCCACGGGGCTTGACGAGCAAGGAAACCGCTCATCGAGTGTTCTTTCGCCCCGTGAGGCCCTGGGGTAGGAAGCGTAAGATCACGATCGCCGCCACAAGCAGCATGGCCTGCCCAATCACGGGAGTAAATCGATTCGTCGTGATGTTCTCAATGGAGCCGAGCAACACGCTGGCGGAGTTCGTGCCCACCAGAAACGATGGCCCACCCACGATTACTGTCATGAAGGACCGAGCGACAAAGGTTTGCCCCATTGTCGGGATCACACCAACCAGCGGGGCCAACAGCGCACCGGCTGCTCCCGCCAGAGCTGACCCTAGGCCGAAAGTCAACATATTGATCCGCGAGGTGTTGACACCGAGGCCATCAGCCATCATCGGCGATTGCGTCGCGGCCCTAGCGAGCAGCCCGTAACGGGTTTTGCGCATGATGCCATACGTGATCGACACCAGCCCAACCGCGCCGACCATCAGAGCAACGTTGTAGGTCGACATCGAGAAATCACCAACCGTGAAATTCCCTGCCGGTACCGGGATTCCTTCGGTAACTGAGCCGTATTGATTCTCGACTACTTGAACAAGAATCAGAGACAGCCCCCAAGTCGCCAACATGGTGTCGGCCAGTCGGCCATACAGTCGTCGGATGAAGAGTCGTTCGAGGGCAATTCCGAACCCTCCAACCAAGAGCGCGGCGGCCAACATCGCGATCCACACGTTGAGTCCATTGCGTACGCCCGTCAGGGTGGCGAATGCTCCCAGCATGATAAACTCGCCATGAGCCAGGTTGATGATTCCTCGCATACCGAAGACCACCGCAAGACCGATCGACACGATCGTCAGAATCGCAATTGTTGTTGCGAGGTTAAAAGCGAGGTTGAAAAGGTTGTCGAGGTCCAAGATCTGCGATCCGTCCCTAGCCGTGGAGAAGATGCGGCCTAGTTACCTGGAACGAATTGCTCATTGAGTTCGGGATTGGCAAGAAGGTCGCATGTTTCCTGTTCCCAAGACGGCGACACACTATCGAATGTCTCAAACACATCGAATCCGTTCGAGTCGTTCGTGCGAGCCAAACTCACCGGCTGTGTCAAGTGATGCGACGGTCCGTCGAACGTGACCGTGCCCTTCGGGCCGTCGAAACTCACACCACTCTCAAGTTGAGTGATCACGGCTTCGCGATCAAGACTTCCTGCTGCGTTCACCGCATCCGCCCACAGGTGCCAGCCCTCCCACGTGTATACAGCGAGATCGGTGATGTATGGATAGTCGACCCCGTACTCCGCCTGCCACGCTGCCACGAACTTAGCGTTACCTGGAGTATCGAGTTCCTCGAAATATGGCAACGCAACGATGATGTTCTCCGCCGATGCAGCGTCAAGGGCTACTTGTTCGCTACCAAGGCCGAACGTGGTCGAAACGATTGGGGTGTCAGCATTGACACCTGCAGCGGCAAATTGGCTATAGAAGGACATATGCGCGCCGCCAACGAGCAGCGATACAACAGCGTCTGGGGCCTCCCCCTGAACATCAGAGACCGTGGTCCCGAACTCAGCGACATCGAGAGGGAAAAAGTCCTCGCCTACGATTTCGCCACCGTTTTCCTCCGCGTACTGTCGCACCCAATCGGCTGAGATCTGACCGTAGTTGTAGTCCGCGGCAAGAATGTAGAGACGCGGCCCAAGGTTCTCAATGGCCCACGGAATAAGGACTTGCAGCTGCTGCGTCGGCGTCACACCGGTCACGAACAGGTTCCGATCACACTGCCCACCCTCATACAAAACGTTATAGAAGTGGAGCAATTCAGCGTCGTCAAACGTCGGCCGGATAGCTTCACGCGAGGCACTCGTGATCCCCGCGTGAACAACCGCCAGATCCTCGGCGACCAGTCGGTCAGCCCCGGTGATGTACTCGTTCTGATCAGACTTCGAATCCAGTGCTACAAGTTCGAGTGGACGACCCAGAACTCCACCATTCGCATTGATATCAGCGATCGCCAGACGGGTGGCATCACCCATCGGCGTGCCGTAAATGTTCAACGGTCCAGTCTCGTCGAGCAGGCTCCCAACACGAACCGGGTCAGCATCTTCCTGCGACGACTCTGCAACCGCCGGCTCAGTCGAACTGGGAGCCTCATTTGACTCGTCACTACCGCAGGATGCCGCGACAAGCACCACACCGAATGTCAGGATTACCAACCGCAGCCAGCGATCCTTTCCATCTCTAGTTCCCATGGTCATGTTCCTAGACCCTCCACGAAGTCTCGAAAGCCCAGTTGGTGCTTTCTTCCGGTGCCCGCGTGCGACAATGACCGCATGCGTTCCCTAGGTGGAACTATCAAGGTCTTTTTGCCTAGCCGATACCCGCGAATGCAGGATTCGACGCCGACTACCCGCGATTGCAGGTAGTCGGGCACCGCCGTCCAAAATGACCGCTACGGTGTGTCCAATACGTAGTACAGTAGCCGTCCACTTGGTAGTGTACGCTATATGAAGTATCGCCCTCGAATCGTCGACATCGAACTCAACGAACTGCTAACTGGGTTACCGGCCATATCGCTCGAAGGGCCGAAGGCCGTTGGCAAGACCGAAACGGCGCAACGACGAGTCTCCACGACGCATCGGCTCGATGATCCCAGCCAGCATGAGTTATTCAGCGCGGCACCGAAGCGACTGACTTCAGGGGTTCCACCCGTCCTCATCGACGAGTGGCAACGACTCCCGGCCTCGTGGGACCTCGTACGCCGAGCCGTCGACGCCGACCCAAGTCCGGCACGCTTCATCCTCACAGGCTCAGCCGCCCCCCGTCAGGCCCCAACCCATTCCGGAGCGGGCCGGATCGTCACCGTTCGCATGCGCCCCATGTCCCTCGCCGAGCGCGATATCGAGACCCCGACCGTGAGCCTCGCCGACCTCCTGCGCGGCGATCGCCCAGAATTGTGGGGTAATACCTCCGTCGATCTCGAGACCTACACCGACGAAATCACCCGATCGGGATTCCCAGCTATTCGCAGACTCTCAGGACGACTGTTGCGCGCCCAGCTAGACAGCTACATAGACCGCATTGTCGAGCGCGAGTTCAGCGAAGCCGGTCACAACGTGCGAAACCAAGGAGTCCTCCGCCGGTGGCTGACCGCCTACGCCGCAGCAACCTCAACAACGGCATCCTTCGACACCATCAGAGACGCCGCCTCATCCGGGGAGAGGAGCAAACCAGCCCGATCCACCACCCACCCCTACCGAGCCACACTGGAACAGCTATGGATGATCGAAGAAGTCACGGCATGGACACCATCGCGCAACCGACTTCGACGCCTCGCCAAATCACCCGTACACCAACTCGCCGATCCAGCCCTCGCCGCACGACTGCTCGGTGTCGACACTGAAGCCTTAATCAGCGGCATCGGTGCCGGGCCAACGATACCTAGGGACGGCACCCTCCTCGGAGCACTCTTCGAGTCACTCGTGACCCTGTCAGTACGGACTTACGCTCAAGCCAACGAAGCACGGGTCCACCATCTACGCACCCGAGCCGGTGAGCACGAGATAGACCTCATCATCGAACGAGGCGACGGCCAAGTCGTCGCCCTCGAGATCAAACTCTCCGCCACTATCAGCGACCGCGACACTCAACACCTTCGATGGCTCGCCGACACTATCGGCGATGACCTACTCGACGCGGCCATCATCACCACCGGCCAAGACGCCTACCGACGCCTCGACGGTATAGCAGTAATCCCCGCCGCCCTCCTCACCGCATAGCCAACAACGACATCATAAAAGAACATATTTTTTCTATATACGAATTTCTTGTTGACATTCTAATTTCGTTTTGATACGATATACACATGTTCCAGAAAGCGCACGACAACTTGGACGAGGTTGCTCTCCATGGAATGTCTCGACCGGAGTTGACCACAACCATTGGTGGGCTTGATCGAGTGATCGCTCACGCGCAAGAACGACGCTTGGCTTGCTTGGCTGGGATCGACGCGTTGGGCGATTCCGGTGCCGATGCCGCCTCTGTGGGGCATTCGTTGTCGCGGCGCTCGAACCGCCAGTCCAAACAAGACGCCAAGGTCGCTGCTCAGTTGGCGCAGATGCCCGCTGTGGCCGAGAGCTTGGCAAGCGGGGTTATCACTTCTGAGCACGCCGCTGTGTGTGCTGAGGCCGCGGCGCGGGTATCGCCGGGTGAGGCCGAGGAGTTGCTCTCGTTGGCTGCGGATTTGCCTGCCGACCGGTTTGCTAAGAAGACTCGGGAGTGGGTCAACAGGAGGGAATCTCAGGGCACGGTTGAGAAGCGTCATGCTCGGCAACGTCGACTCCGTGAGGTAACTGACTGGGTTGATGGCGAGGGGATGGTCAACATCTTGAGCCGCCTCGATCCGATCAATGGCGCACGAGTCTTGGCGGCTTTGCGGGAGTTTGCTAACCAGATCAGCCCCGACGACACTCGTACGGTGAAGCAGCGTCGCGCCGATGCGATGGTGGCGTTGATTACTGGGGACCCCCGCTCTACCCGTTCGGGCAAGCCTCATCCCAAGCACATGGTCCACCTCCTGCACTGTCTCGAGACGGGGAGCACCGAACTCGCTGACGGCAGTCCCGTACCCGACGACGTACTCATCGAACTCGGCCCCACCGCCGAAGTCGTCGGTCAAATCTTCGCAGGCGACGGACGGCCGTTGTGGCTCGGGCGATCAACTCGTTTGGCCAGTCGCGATCAGTGGATTGCCCTCATCGCCCGCCATCGCGGCTGTAGCGAATGCGGAGCAACACCGGACCGCACCGAAGCCCACCACACCAAGGAATGGGCCCACGGCGGGCCAACCGACATCGACAACCTCGAACTACCCTGCTGGAACTGCCACGGGCGAAAACACCGAGGCCGACGCGGCGACCCTGCCCGACACCGAAAACCCATTCTGCATAGCGACTTCACCTAACTGCCCACCGTCACCAGATCGTCGTCAATCAGAGCACCCTTGTCACGCCCCGAATAGGGAAGGCCCGCCAAGTCCTCAGGGAAGCCTGAGCCCGATACTTGAGTTCTGCGCATCCGCCGAATCAAGCAGAGCGTTGGTCGCATCGAGTTGACCCTCTGTTGCGGCTCGGTCGGTCCACGGCATCGCCGCGGTCCAACGCCACGCGTGCCATAAACGCACACTAACGGCCTCTAAGCCCACAAAGTGAAAGTTTCAGCCGCTAATTCTTCCAAAAAATGCTCTATCTAAAGCCACAAGAACGCAAAACGTAAGAAAATCGACTGAATCAGCTCAAGGCGGTCGAGTAACGGAACCCCTTGCGCACAAATTTGTGATTAGAAGTTGATGAGTTCAATTCATCGGGAGATCAACTACTCAACTTCCGCGAAAATCGAACGGATCAGCACCACATGGCGCGAGGACGACCCAGCAGAGAAACTACCTACCGACGCCTCGCCAGCGCGCTCGACGAACTCAACGAACGCTTCGGCGGGCTGCCGTCACCGAAGGAATCAGAAACAATCTGGTCAGACATCTGCCATCTCGAAGCCCATCACTCAACCGCGCTCGAAGGCAACAGCGACGCCGCCCGCTGGGTGTACGGCCAAACACTCGACCTCGACGACTGGAGCGATAAGGGCCTGATCAACCTCAACGAACTCCGCCGAATCCACTACAAAGCAATGAACCTTGTATGGGGTGTTACCCCTCACCCAGACGCAACCGACGCAGAGTCACCAGGGAGTTTTCGCGAACACGACATCGCAACGTTCGACGGTGGCATGACACCACCACCATGGACGGACGTCCCAGCGTTGATAGCTGACTGGGTCGCCGATGTGGTCGCACTTGGCGAGACTCCATCACCGCTTCGAATGCATCCACCCGTTCATCGACGGCAACGAACGAACCGGGCGACTCACCCTGAACCTCATACTCGTACGACTCGGATACCCCCCGATTGTCATCTTCAAGAATCAACGAGATGCGTACCAACGCGGACTTCAACGCGCGGACCAAGGCGACCACGGAACGCTCGGTGAGATCATCGCCCGAGCAATGCTCGACAACCTCAACCGCTTCATCGTGCCCAACGTCGCCGGACCAGCACGACTCGTCCCCCCTTACTGCGCTCGCCGACGACCAGTTCTCCGTGCCAGCACTACGCCAAGCCGCATAACGAGGACGACTCGACAGCACCCAAGGAGCAGACGGCACCTGGCGCTCCTCTCGCAACGCAGTCAACGACTACGCAGCAACCCAAACACACCCGACGGCCCAAAGCCCAATGACCTCTCCAAACCACGCAGCAGGCCCACCTGCAGTAACCAGCGCCAGTGAGTAGCATCTAGCGACGCGGCAATCCGCTTCCTACCGCTCGATGCCGTTCTAGGGTGCTAGCTGTAGACCCTGTGACTCCACCGCACGGCGATACGGCGCTAGCGCGCGGACCTGCTCGGACGTGTAAGCCACTGCCGAGTTACTTGGCGACCATGGCGGCCGCGTCGAACCACCTGATGAACCACTCCTACCACCCGGGCTATTCCTACTTGCCGCCGACTGGGAGACAGAAGTGTAGGAATGCCGCTGTGAGTAGGAGCCGTACGAGGATCTTCTCCCCCCGTGTAAAGGGCAGGCGGCGGCGCCACTTGCTGTCCGATGTTCTTGTTTCGGAGTTGTGCATCTAGCCATGTGTCAATAGTACGACGGAGCACTGACAGCATGGATTGTGTGTGTTGGTTCAGGACATCGGAAACACATGTGTCAGGACATCGGAAACACTTTGAGGGTCAGGGTGGGCGATGTCGAAGCGACGCGCCATCATCTTGTCGGTCACCGTTGAAGGGTTCTCCCAGGCCGAAACAGCCCGCCGCTACGGCGTAACCCGAGGTTGGGTCTCCAAACTCCTCGCGCAGTATCGAACCCACGGCGAAGCCGCGTTCGAACCCCGATCGCGACGACCCCGAAGCTCACCAAGCATGGTTTCCGATGTCGTGAACGAACACATCGTGAACCTGCGCGTCGAACTCGACAGCCAGGGCCTCGACGCCGGCCCCGAAACCATCAAATGGCATCTACACCAACACCACAACATCGACGTGTCGATCTCAACGATCCGACGACGACTCCTCGCCGCAGGACTCATCGAACCCCAACCAAAGAAACGACCTAAGAGGTCCTACATCCGTTTCGAAGCCGAACTCCCTAACGAGATGTGGCAATCCGACTTCACCCACCAACGCCTAACCACCGGCGCCGACACCGAAATCATCACCTGGCTCGACGACCACTCCCGCTACTGCCTCCACAGCACCGCCCACCAGCGTGTCAGCGGCCTCATCCTTGTCGAAACATTCACCAAAACCGCAGAACAACACGGCTTTCCCGCTTCGGTCCTGACCGACAACGGCATGGTTTACACCACCCGCTTTTCCGGAGGCCGCGGCGGTCGCAACCAACTCGAAACACTCCTCGTCGACCTCGACATCGAACAAAAACACACCCGACCAAACCACCCCACCACCACCGGCAAAGTCGAACGCTTCCAACAAACCCTCAAAAAGTGGCTCCGAGCCCACTCCGCCAACACCATCAACGAACTCCAAACGCACATCGACAACTTCGTCGAGCACTACAACAACCACCGGCCACACAGCAGCCTCAAACGACGCACACCCGCAGTCGCCTACCAACGCCTCCCCAAGACTGGCCCGGCAGGCACCGACGTCGGCCCGCACTACCGCATCAGACGCGACCGCATCGACAAAACCGGAGCCGCCTCACTCCGCCGCGCCGGACGCATGCACCACATCTCCATCGGCCGGCCACTCAAAGAAACAGCGGTCATCATGCTCATCGACGACCTCGACATCCGCGTCATCGCCACCCAAACCGGCGAACTCCTCCGCCACCTCACCCTCAACCCAAGCACCGACTACCAACCACGCTTCAAAACATGAAGAACCCCCTGCCCGCAGGTTCAGGAGGTTCCGATGTCTTGAGACATCACATTGGTAGCGGGGGCAGGATTTGAACCTGCGACCTTCGGGTTATGAGCCCGACGAGCTACCAAACTGCTCCACCCCGCAATCGCAACGATAGCGGACGATTCGAGTAAATCCACCCAACAACGCAAGATCCTTGTCCAACGGCGGGGCCGAGTGCAGCGACGAGATAATCACCGATCCCGGTGGCGAAGCCAACAGTGGCTAGCGCTGCTAAAAGGGCCGATCCCCAGTGATGGTGACCCGCTCCATGCGGCGGTAGGCGGGCAAGAAGTCATTGGTGGCCGAGTGCTGGGTTGAGCGATTATCCCACATCACGAAAGTATTGGGGCGCCAACGGACTCGGCACTGAACCGACGGGTTCATGATCGCCCGTTCGAGATGACGGAGGATTGTTGCGCTCTCGTCATCGGATACGCCCTCGATATGCGAGGTGAACCCGATATTCGTATAAATCGCCCGCTCGCCGGTTTCGGGGTGAGTGCGAATGACTGGGTGTTGTTGGGCCGGATACTGCTCGCGCATCGCCTCGCGCTCTTCGGCTGGAACCTGACGTCCGAACACGTTCATGTAATCGTGAACCGCCACGAGATCATCGACCCGATCCTTCCACTCGGTTGACAACCGCTGATAGGCCTCGCACGCACTAGCGAAACAGGTATCGCCGCCCACCTCGGGAACGGCCACGCCCCGCAGGATGGAACCCAAAGAGGGTTCGGCTCGCCACGTCACATCGCTGTGCCAGCCCGCCGCAACAAAGGTCTTGCCCGTATCGCCGCCTGCTCCTAACAGCACAATCTCTGGATAACCATCAGTGGAGTCGGTAAACGGGTGTATCTCGAGTTCCCCAAAGAGGCGGCCAAACGCTATGTGTTGCTCGGTGGTGACGTCCTGGTCGCGCAGCACTAGGACCTTGTGATCCATCCAGGCTTGACGAAGTTCGTCTCGGGTCGCGTCATCGACGTCGGCCATATCGACACCGGATACTTCGGCGCCGAGAACCGCCGTAATCGGTTCCACTTTAATTGGCATTGCTTTCCTTTTTACTGGGCGGAGCGTGGCGCCACGCTAGCCCCAGCTTTCGACATCGGCAGGATCCCCGAACAGTTCGATCAAGTTGAGCTCAGGGTCGGGGGTTACGGTTGCCCCCGCGGGCCAGAGGCCAGCTTCGGCAGCCACAGCGGCCCGGGCGCCTCCCGTACCCCACTGAACGAACCCAGAGATGGACTCAGCTGACTCAAAATTAGGGGTCGTGTACAGTGCCGCCTCGCCACCAGCGATATCGAGCCCGCCAATTCCGCCCGCAGCGATTTGCACCGATGCCCCGGCGGCGACAGTTCCTCCCGGCACAACCATTCCCAGGTCAACGTAGGTCGGAAACTGGCACAGCCAGATACCGTCGAGCGCCGCATCCTCGGTACCGTTGTTTGCGATCTCGACGTAGCCTGCGTCACCGAAAGCCACGGCGACGATCTGGATATCGGGGATGGCGACCGCCTCGACCGGAATCGTTTCGGTAGTCGGCGGCGCTGTTGGTTCGGGATCGACCGCGGCCTCCGACGTAACCACTTGTTCGTCTTCGGCAACTACCTCGGCAGAATCGCTCGAGCTGCAGCCCGCTCCAACGAGGGCGAAGAGCGCCAAGGCAAGGCGGGCGGATCGTAATCTGGACACAGGAACACTCCTAGGCTGGGTAAAGAAATCGTACTAGGCCACCACGGATTGGCTCTAACAGGCGAACGTCAGGCGTCCACTTCAACTGCAGCCCCCGGGACAACTACGTCGCGCTGAATCGCCTCGGTGAGCAAAGCGGCAATGCGGTCAAGCAGAGTGGCGGCGGCGACTCGGTCGGGCGGATTCTTGGCCAAGGCAGCATCGCGCGCTTCGAACAAGGCGGCGATCTCCGCCAGCAATTCCTCCGCCGTGGAATCAGCACCAAGAGAAGGACCAGAATCAGGATCAGACTCAGAATCGACCGGTTCGGACGGTTGAGAGCCCTTCCCCCCCGCCAGGATGTCGCTGAAATCTTCGCCATCGAACAACAAACCAAGGGCGTCGTTGAGGTTCGACCCGATGGCGATCTGCTCGCCCTCGCCAACGGTAGCAATCACCGCTTCTAGCGTCGGCACCGACGAACTACCCTGGGCGGCCACATAAAGAGGCCGAATCCAAAGAATCGAGTCCGCAATGGGCAGCATCAAGAGATCGCCAAACTGCACCATAGAACCGGCGTCGTTGAGCAAGGTGAGTCGACTTGAGATCTCCTCGTTTTGGGCAATCCCAGAAGCAACAAGAACCGGACCGGGCGCGTCGGGTGAAGTGATCTCGTAGGTCACCAGCCGCGACGTGCCGTCGGCGCGCGTCTCTCCCACCATGAACGCTTCAAGTTCGCGGCGATCGTCGTTCTCATCGAACGGAACGAAACTCCGCAGCGTCACGTACGACGGAGTGTCCTCGCCGGGGAGCTCAAGCAGCGTGTAGTACGGGTCGATCCGCTCCTCGCGGGTGATGGCTATTCCGGTGTCTACGTCGATGATCGACTCAGAGGTTGTTCCCGCTACCACCTGTCGACCCGGGTTCTGCGCGACGGCCCATCGCTCGGTCCCGATGACCAAACTCTCGGGGTTCGAAACCTGATAACGAGCCCACATATTGGTCTGGACACGGAACAGGTCCTGCGGGTAGCGCAGGTTGTCCCGCAAATCCTCGGGCATGTCCTCGAAGGGTGAGAAAAGATCGGGAAACGCCGCCTGCCAGGCGTCAATGATTGGATCCTCGACCGGCATGACGTAGAAGTTGACGTCGCCGTCGTAGGCGTCAACTACCGCCTTGACCGAGTTGCGGACATAGTTGAACGACCGGCCAGCGAGGCCGCCCGCGGTGAGCCGACCGTTCTCCGCCCGTTGGCTATACGGATACCGATCAGAGGTCGTGAAGGCATCGATGACATAATGGATTCGGCCGTCGAGCACCACCGGATAGGCGTCAGCGTCGAACTCGAGGAACGGGGCTAGAGCCTCGACCCGATCGTGGACGTCGCGGATGTAGATGACCTTGGTGTCGTCATCCACAAAGTTCGAAATTAGTGGTTCGATCTGGCCAAAACGCATGGCAAAGGCGGCCCGACGAATCAGCGAACCCATGCCGACGCCGCTCGTACCCTCGTAGCGAGTGAGCACGTCCTCGCCCGTGACACTATCGACGTAATCGATCTCGTCGACGGTAGTACCAACGAGGGCGTAGCCGCCCGAACCTTCACCGTGGTACAGCTGCGGCCGATCGAGTCCCAGTGAGATGCTCTCATCGATCTCAACAGGGAGTCCCCCGGCCAAGAACTCGGGGCGGCCTTCGCCGGTAGTCGTGTTGGCCTGCGCAATCGCCAAGCCATAGCCGTGGGTTAGGCGCACGTGTTCACGTTCCCAACTCAGCCCCCCAAGACTCAACTCCCGCGAACCCAGCACAACCTGGGTTAGTTGGCCGTCGACGTCGTAGCGGTCGGTGTCGAGCGAGGGGGCGAGGAATGATCCCACGTCAACCAAGGCCCCCTCGAACTGGTAAAACTCACGCTCGGCTTGGAAACGCTCGAAGGTCGGATGCACCACCACGGGATCGAGCACGCGAGCGTTGCGGATTGTGTCGCCGTGCTCACGAAGTTCGGCGGCGGTGAGATCAACCGTGTAGTCGAACGCCAATTCGGTGAGATCAATATCAGGAACCAGACCGAACGCGGCTCGAGTAGCGTCGATGTTTCGTTGGGTGAACTCCGCTTCTTTGGTGGTCTCGTTGGGTTCGACCTGGAAACGCTGCACGAAAGCCGGATAGATGCCGCCCATGACCACCGCGACAAAAGTCCACAATCCCACGGCAATAATCGGCATGACCCAACCCTGTAAGCGCAGGTTGACCACAAGAAGCACCACCGCGGCCAACGAAATCGCCAAGAGGAGGTAAATAGCTGGGAGTTGCGCGTTCACATCGGTAAACAGCGCGCCATCGACAACGCCGCGGCTAGAAGTGGTGAGGTCGTAGTGGTCCAGCCAGTAGTCGGCGGATTTGACAAGGGCGAGTACCGCCAGCACGGCTGAGAGATGGACCTTCACCGCGGCGGTAACTCGTTCGGTCCCGACGGCGGCGAGACGGATACCGCCGTTCAGATAATGCGAGATGGCGGTGAGGATAAAAATGATGATGACGGCGGCGAACGCCCAGTCGACGACGAAGCTCAAGAAAGGCAACCGGAAGACGTAGAAGCCGATGTCGGTATTGAACTGAGGATCGATGATGCCGAAGTCCTGCCGATTCACAAAGAGCAGCCACTCCTCCCAGTGCGAGCCCACCCCGGCGGCCCCCAGCAAGGCGAAAAGGGACGAAATGCCAATCCGCACTAGTGCGGTGCGACCCGCCACTAGATCGCGGTACCGGGCCAGCAGCTCTTCTTCGGGGCCAGGGATGCGGGCCGCGGGGGCGGAGCGGTCGGCGATGAACAAATTGATCCACAACAAGACAAAGAAGATCACCACGAAAATCAGCGTGAGCGCGACCTTCGCTCCTAGGACACGGCTCCACACGTCGAATCGACCGAGCGAGTCGAACCAGAGGTAATCCGTGTAAAACCCCGCAATGCCGCGCAGTGACAGCGCCACCACAACAAAGACAGCGGTTACGGCGCCAAGGATAACGCGACCTCGGCCGCTGAAACGGGACGGTTCACGACGGGGCAAATTTTCAGCTTTACGCATCAGGGAGAAATCCTACCGTCCATCAGGGCCGTATCGTGGTTGATAAAGGTCTTCAGGCACGCAACCCCACGAGCCGACAGGTGCAGGTCGAGTTGGCGGGCGGGTGAACGTGTCCCGTGGGGAACGCTTCGCCCGCGACGATCGCCCCGGCCAACGCATTGTCCGCGCAATCGGGACCACAGCCCCCATCTGGGTCGATCCACCACTCAACTAACCCCTCGGCCAGTGCCAACATTGTGGCCCCCTCCGCCGCGGCGACCAAGGCCTGAGCCGCCTCGGGGAGTCGGCGAGCGCGTGATTCTCGGTACAGCCCACGAACCGTGTCCGACAATTCGTCGGGATCGTCAGATTGTTTTGCCACCTCGATTAGGCGGTGACGAACCGGGTCAAGCGCGACGGTCCGCAGCAACCCGTAGGCAACATCAAAGTTCGGTTCCTCGACTGCGCCTAGACTTTCGACCAGTTGGTGGAGCACTGGTTGGACCGCGCTTTCGTAGGGGGCGCCATGATTGTCGGGGTCCGCTACGACCACGTCGACCGCGTCGGCCCCTGACCGACGAATGGCATCAAGCAGGGTTCCTTGCTCATCGACGAGGACCTTCTTAAGCGCACGCGCCGCCTGCTTGACCGCCAGATCACGGGCCTCATCAATCGGGGCGGGTTCCGGCTTCGGCTCAGGGGCGGGTTCCGTCTCAGGGGCGGGTTCCGGCTCGGTCGCGGCTGACTCTCGCAGTCGGGCGAAGATGTCATCGGCCGGACCCTCGTCAGCAACCTCGGGTTCGGGTTCGTCAGCAACCTCGGGTTCGTCAGCAACTTCGGGTTCGGGATCTTGGACTTCTGGAGCGGTGGTGACAGTCGGTTCTGATCTAGGGTCCGGGATATCTTCAACCAAAGGATGGCCAACGAGGCGGGCGGCCTCGATTTCGGCCTCTAAGTGCTCTACCGTGGGCTCGACCTCATTGGCGATCCGTATACCGGCCCGTTCGGCTGCGGCACGGGCATCGGGAACCGACTCGACTAGATCACGAACCGCGGTATCAAGACTCTGTTGAGCCACAGTGAGCGATTCAAGGAGGCGGTCGCGACCGGCGCGGAGTTGCTCGACCTGTGTTCGGCCCGCTTGTCGTTTGCGGGCCAGATCACCAAGCATGCGTTCACGCACGGTCTGGGCTTCGTTCACCATGTCGCGACCACGAAGGCGTCCATCTTCGACTAGCTGCGCGGCTTCCCGTCGCGCCTCAGCTAGCACTTCCTCGCGTTGCCCCTGAGCCTCCGCGCGCGTTCGTTCAGCAGCCGCGATTGCTTCCTCGCCCACCGCTTCAGCCTCACGCTGGGCCCGAGCTGCTCGTTCGAGCGCCGCGGTGTGGGCGGCTTCGAGAACCTGCGTTGCCTCAGCTCCAAGGGCCTCAGCCACGCGATGCGGCTCAAGTTCCTCTACCTCACCGAACTCCGCCACTTGAGCGCGAAGATCCTCACACACTCGTTGAAGTGAACGAATTGCCGCCGCGGCCCTTCGGAGTTGTTGTTGAACCGCAGGCGGATCAAAACCGCGGCGAACCAACGCAAATTCAAATTGCTCGAGGTCGTCGGGATCAACGTGGTCGCCAGTTGAGGTACCCACTATGACGCCGCGCCTGCCGCTAGGACCAACTGAAGATCAGTGACGTCGCCATCGATGGTCGAGAGCGCGGCAATTGCCTCCTCCAGCGTACTGACCCCCACGATCGACATCGACCCGGCGGTGCTTTCGGCGTCGGCCACACTGTCGATCGGGACAATGAACATGTGGGCTCCGGCATCGCTCGCCGCCGCCGCCTTTTGGGCCACCCCACCAACCGCGCCGATTGTTCCGGCCGCTGAGATCGTGCCCGTAACAGCGACGCGGTGCTCTCCCGTTAGTTCACCTTCGGTTAGCAAATCAATAATTGTTAGGGTAAACGCCAGACCCGCCGACGGTCCACCAATCGAGCCGGAATCAATCTGTAGGTCGAACGGCAGTGGCGCATCTTCGGCCCGAACAGCAATGTCGGAGATGCCGATGAACCCACCCTCATGGCCATCAGGGTGAACGCCAAAGGCGAACTCTTGATGGCGACTGGCGCCGGTATCCACGTGTTGGAGGGTCAAGCGCCCCCCCTCGCCCGGCTGGACCGTGGCCAAGATGGCCAGCAGCGACTCAATCCCTTGCACCGGCCGGTCATTGACTGCGACGATGATCTCGCCGACCTCAACTAGACCGTCTACGGGTCCGCCCTCCACCACACCGTTGAACCCCACTCCGCGCTCGACCACGGCCGCGACCCCTAGGTAACCCAACGCGGCGACGATGGCTGTGTCTTTCGATACTCGCATGAGTTGAAGATTCCGTTCCCGCTGTTCAGTCGACGTGCGGGTACCAAATATTTCCTCACGCTCGCGCAAAACAATATCGTCGTCGAGTTCGGCTTCGATCCACTCCAGCACATTCACGGAACCGTCGATCGCCACGGTTGTAAAGAGAATTTCGCCGACCGGAGGAAAGGTTTCCAAGCCCGCAACAGACACTCGGTCGGCGGTGGGCCGTGCCGTACCGGGCTTCAGCGCCACCGCCCCGTCGTCCACGATTGCGTGCCCGGGGGTGACCTGACCCACCCACTTGGCGGGCAGAAGGGCAACGACAACGCAGCATACGACAAGCGAACCAACCGCGATAGCAACACCGCGCCTAGAGCAATCGCGCCACCACGACACCGGCCGAGGAGAGACTGGCGGTAGCATACTTGACGGCGTGTCGACCTCAATCATTGTTTCTCTGCTCGTCCTCGTGACAGGATTCTTTATCGCCGACGACCCGCGGCCGTGGTCGGTTCAGCCTGCCATGGCCCAAATCCTAACCGAGCGCGTGCGTCACCGGACCGAGTCTCGTTGGCTAATCCTCGCCACCACCGCTACCAACGGGAACCAACCCGGCCGGCCGATGGAAGCTGTGTTGGACACGCTGCGCGTGCTTGGATTCGTCCGGAAGCAAGTGGATCGCCCGACCGTTGGCCGCAAAGCCTACGTTCGCTGGTGGGAACGGTTCCGCGCCGCCATCGTCCTCGTTGCCGTGGTGGGCGGTCTCGGGATCGTCCTAGCCACGATCCTCGGGGTCACCGTAGTCGGACTCGGTTTCCTACTAGAGCACTCAATCGGGTGAGCGATGGCCTAAGCGCAGAGCCCGGCTTAGGAGACGCCAACGCTGCCGAACGGCGTCGTCGAGCCGCGATCGCTGGATTCACCGACGATACTGAAACCGCTCGGGCAGCCGCCACTGATCCCAACGAGCGAGTCCGCGAGGCGGGCGTGCGGAGCCTAGTTCGCCTCGCTGCCTTGGCTACTCACGATCTCACCGCCGCCCTCAACGATCACCACCCCCGCGTCCGCCTAGCGGCCCTTGAAGTCGCCGCTCACCGGGCCGAACCGCCCATCGCCCACCATCTCAACGATCCTGACCCGAGGGTCGTCGAACAGGCGGCTTGGGCGTGCGGGGAGCGAGATCACCAAACCGGTTCGGAGGTCATCGGGCCGCTATGTGACCTCACTCAGCACCACGACGATCCGCTGGTCCGCGAAGCCGCGGTCGCGGCTCTCGGTGCTTTGGGACACCCCAATGGCCTAACCGCCATCCTCCACGCGACAACCGACAAACCAGCAGTGCGGCGAAGGGCGGTGCTCGCGTTGGCCGCCTTCTCCGGACCCGAGGTCAATGCCGCTTGGGAACGGGCTCGCCACGATCGCGACCGCCAAGTCCGAGACGCGGTCGATGAACTCCTCGGCCCAGCCTAACGGCGTCCCGATCCGCCGTCCATGAACATTGCTTGGACCGATTCGTAATGTTCGATGACTCGGCCCGCACCAATGACGACCGCCTCCAACGGCCCTTGCACCAAGCGGACCGACACCGACGTCTCATCCATGAGGCGCTCTGCCATTCCGTTCAGGAGGCCACCGCCACCCACAAGATGAATGCCCTGAACGATGAGGTCTTGGGCGAGTTCGGGCGGCGCCTGAGCTAAACAACTCAAAACGGAATCGACCATCGCCGACACTGGCTCCGCAATAGCCTTTCGTACCTCCTCTGGAGTGAGCGTGACAGTCTTCGGCAACCCACTCATCAACTCACGACCGCGAACTTCGGCGTCGACCTCATCGGCGGTCGGTGCGGCCGAACCGAGCACGATTTTGATCTCCTCCGCTGTCCGCTCACCGACCGCGATGCCATACTCACGGCGCACATAGCCCTGAATAGCATTGTCGATATCGAACGAACCAACGCGAACTGCTTCGAGCGCCACGACCCCGCCCAACGAAAGAATCGCCGATTCTGACGTGCCGCCACCAATATCGACGATCATGTTGCCAACGGGTTCATTGATCGGCAGGTCGGCACCGATCGCCCCAGCTACAGGCTGTTCGATTAGGCGGGCATCGGCCGCGCCGGCACGCTTCGCCGCTTCGGTAACCGCTCGCCGCTCGACGGCAGTGATGGCCGACGGGACACAAATAACGATTCGCGGCCGGTTCAGACGGCTCACGCCAACCCTTTGCAACAACAAGCGGATCATGCGCTGAGTGACATCGAAATCGGTAATTGCGCCCTTGCGTAGAGGCCGAACAGCAACGATGTAAGAGGGCGTTCGGCCTATCATCTGCCACGCTTCGTGACCCATCGCGAGAACTTCCCCGCTGCGACTATTGAGCGCGATAACGGATGGCTCGTTCAAGACGATGCCTTCACCTCGTGCGTACACCAAGGTGTTGGCGGTGCCAAGGTCGATCGCGAGGTCTCGGGCCAAGGTCAGTGCTCCTCAGGCGGGTCGTCGAGGCAAACAATACCCGGCGACTGGGCCGTGGGAAGCGACTCAGGGTCAGGAGCGATCGCTCGCAGACGATCCTGAAAGCTAGGCGCAATCGGTTGGCGCGCCCGAGCGACAGCCCAAAGAATAACCGAACCGACCACCGCAGCAAGCAACGGGACCACCAAAAACCCCACTGCGCTACTCATCTTGACCCTTCGGCCCGCCCGGTACCCGTCCAACAGCAGAGACGGGTTGCCCTTCGAGGCCCCAACTTTCGCCACCGGACCACGTCTCGCGTTTCCAGATCGGAACGGAAGCCTTCAACGTGTCGATACCGAACCGAGCCGCGGCGAATGCCGCCGGACGATGCGGTGATGACGCAACGACCACGACCGAGGACTCGCCGAGCGTAACACGGCCGATCCGGTGGAGGAGAACGATCCGGCCGAGTTCGGTCCACTGCCGCCGCATCTCGCTCGCGAGGGCAGTGAGACGGGGGCCGACGTGTTCTTCGTAGGCCTCGTATTCAAGGTGTTTGACCCCACTACGGCCGGGCGCGTGGTCGCGTGCGGTGCCGCTGAAAAGGACCATCGCCCCACACCGCGGAAGGACCGACCATTCAGCCGCCACCCCCACGGGAAGGGGGGCGGTGGACAGGCCAAGCCAAGTATCACCGTTCTTCGGGGGACTGAGCATATTCACATCGTAAACGCCAGACTAACTAGGCCCACCGACTCGGGCGCGTGCGCCAGCGTCGAATCGGTCACTACGCTAGGCGAGAGTGGGATACCGCGACGACGACGCTGACGACTTTGTCTTCCGTCCACCACCGGCACCCGACGACCGACTGTGGCGGCATCCCTCTGAATACGCGGCTCCAACGGAACCCAGATCGCTCCAAGCCAGTGGGAGTAGTCGCTCGCTGTTGGGTTCGGTTGTCTTTGCTGCCGCGCTTTTGGGGGCCACCGCGGTGGGTACCATCTGGTACCGGTCAGCTCCTGGCCCATCCCAGACCGCCCTCACCCAACGGATCACTACAACATCGATTGAGTCGGTCGCGTCACAGGTCTCACAGGTACAGCAGGTTCCTCAAGCCGACGAGTGGGCCGCGGAAATCGCCTTTCTCACCCACTCATCAACCGTAGTCGTACAATCCGCGCACGACGGGCGCGAACTCGCCGGAGCCGTCGCTATTTCCTCGGGCGAGTATCTGATCACGAGCAGTCGAGCGTTGGAAACCTACAGTGAGTTCGTGGTTTATAGCGACCACGAACCTATCATCAAGGCGAACCTGGTTGGCCACGACCCCGTCACCGACCTTGCCGTATTGAAGCTCGAGAACGAAATCGAACCGGCCTTCCTAGCCGCCCACCCAGCCCAACCCGGCGACACCATCGCGGTGGTCGACCCCCACGGGCTAGCAAAACGTCATGTCGTTAGCAACCGCTCCGCCACGTCCATCGCCGTCAACGGCGACCAACTCATCGGATTCGGAACCCTAGACGGACCACTCGCAACGACCCTCGCGGGAAGTCCCATCGTCGACCACACCGGAGCTGTGGTCGGCATTACGATGGCCACCAACCCAAACGACGTAATCACCTTTGTCCCGATCGGCATCGCCAATCGAGTCGCCGCCTTCCTCATCACCAGTGGCACCATGAAGCACGCTTGGCTCGGCGTCACCGCCATCCCCGCCATCGAGGGTGACCCCGGAGCCCTCGTAACCGTGGTCGCGGCCGAGGGACCAGCGTCTCACGCAGGCCTTGTACCCGACGACCTCATCACCGCGATAGGGCTAGCCCCCATCACGTCGCTCGAAACAATGATGGCCACCCTGCGTCACCATAGCCCAGGCGACTCGGTCGAAGTCATCGTCCAACGCGGTAGAGATTCGTTCTCATGTTACGTCCAACTCGGATTCACCTACAAAACGAACGGGTCAGCAGAGTCGATTCCGTCGAATCCGCCGGAACCACCCAACGACAAATGCTATAAGACCAAGCCCCCCGAGGGCGGCCCCGACCAAAGCTAACTCCTGCTGGCGCCGCGCCGGAAGGCGGTCCAGCGGACTTGGCTCGTGGGAGACCACCCACGCTTCTTCGTTGCTGTAGTTCGCCTCCCAGCCCAAACTCCGGATGCGATCGTTGGACACCACCCAACTGTGCGACGAATACGACACTATGCCCGGTGGAATCGGAGCCAAGCCTGACCGTACCCGCAACATCGCCAAAGCCCGCGCCGCCCAGTCCGGGACACGAAGGCGCGGGCGCGGCCCTTCAAGGTCCGCTAAAGCATCGGGCGGGATCCATCCATCGGGGGCCACATTCGCGACGCCGTCGAAACGAGTGGCCACCACCACCGACACGGCCGCGGCCAGATCCTCAACGTGGAGGTACTGCCCGGGCGGGTCCCCTTGGGCCGCAATGCCCACGCGCGCGGTGTGAAGCAACTTCGCCACCTGTCCTAGCGCATCGTTGGTCACTACCGCGGTGGGGCGCAGCACCGCCACCGCAACGCCGTTTTGGTTCCCCCACTCTCGGACCTGTTGTTCTACCGTTGCCCGCAACGTAGCCCAGCCAAAGTCGGGATTCGGCCGGATAGGGGCATCTTCGGTGAGCGGCACCGGGTTCCCCACCCAAGCGCCGTACACCATGGCCGTCGAAAGCACCACGAACTGATCAACCTCAGCCACCGCCGCGGCATCAAGAACGCGGGCAAGGATCGCTAGTTCTAACGGATCAGCCGTAGGATCTAGCTGATTAGCCGTCGCCGCGCTGGCCAAATGGACGACCGTGTCGGTCCCCGCGAACACGACACTCAGATCATCCACGCTCAGGTCAACCTGCTTGGCTACGGTGCCGGGCAGCGGACCACAGGCCACTCGGTCGACAGCGAGTATCTCTACGTTGTCCAGATCACGGTGCAAACGCCGCACGACCTGACCGCCGACGGCACCCGCCGCGCCAGTTACGACGATTCTCATCGGAGGGAGTCCACTCGCCTGAGCGGCGCTGAGCAATGACTGACTCATGGGTCTACCATGCCCTTATGAGCGATGGTCTTCCACCTCACGAAGGGTTTGGCGAGATTCCGTTCCTCAACGAACTCATGAAAATGATCCAGGGCCAATCCACGGGCCGCGATGATACCGCCCGCCACCTCGCTCACTCTATCGCTAACGACGGCGTCGACGAACCAAACATCGACCCCATCGATCGCCTGGCGGTGGAGGAACTCTGGCGCGTCGCCGAACTTAACGTAGCCGCCACCACCGACCTGCCGGTAGCTCGTCATGGTGCGCTCCGGGTCGAGGTAAGCAACCGTTCCCAGTGGGCCGATCACACGATCACGCACTACCGGCCCCTATTTGAAGAGCTCTCCAACTCAATGACCGCCGCTATGGGCGCACCGCCGGAGTTACCCCGCGATGACCCTATGGCCGCATTACTTGCTGGGCTCTCGCAGGTCCTCGGCCCGATGATGCTCGGCATGACCACTGGATCGCTAGTCGGACACCTCGCCCAGCGAACGTTCGGCGGCTACGACTTGCCCGTACCCCGGCCCGCCAGTGCGCCGCTATTGATACTGCTGCGCAACGTTGACGACTTCGGAGACGAGTGGTCGCTCGACCCAGCCGATCTTCGTCTGTGGGTTTGCCTCCATGAGGTCACCACCCAAACCGTGCTCGGCGTCTCCCACGTGCGTGAGCGACTCACTGCCCTATTGCATCGCCATGCGGGCGCCTTCGAAACCAATCCAGACCTGCTCGGCGATCGACTCGGTGGGTTCGACCTCAGCGCCGGTCCTGAGGCGTTCGCCCAACTCCAGGCTGCGTTCGGTGATCCCGAGGTTCTCCTCGGAGCGGTCCGGTCACGCGAGCAGGAAATCCTCCAGCCCGAGATCACCGCCTTGGTCGCGGCCATTACCGGCTATGTCGATTCGATCATGGACTCCATCGGCAGCAAGCTCATTGGTTCCTACGCCAGGATCACCGAAGCCCTTCGGCGGCGCCGGGTGGAGAACGACGCCAGCGACCGCTTTGTTGAACGGGTGCTTGGGTTGGAACTTGATGCCGCTCAATACGACCGGGGGGCAAGGTTCACCGCGGGGATCCTCGAGCGAGCCGGATCCGAGGGGCTGTCTCGGCTCTTCGTCAAACCCGACCACCTGCCGACCCCGGCGGAGGTCGATGCCCCCGGGTTGTGGTTAGCGCGTATTGATCTACCGTCCTGACTCGAGCGGCCCCTCCGGCGACTCTTCCCTGCCTTGGTCACTAAAGCCTTGGTCGCTCAAGCCTTGGTCGCTCAAGCCTTGGTCGCTGAGTTTTCGGCCGAAGGGGTCGATTTCGACACCATCGACCGACGAGATGATCGGTGCCGTGCTGCCCCAGCCGTCCCCCCAATCCGATGTCCCCGCTGGGGCACTCGGCTGAGAGGGGCGCAGGTCTTCCGCGGAGAGTTCCGCCGACTCGCTAGGATCGACGGACTCCTCAACCGCCGGAGCGCGGCGAGCACGGCGAGCGGGCCAGCGAATCTGAGGCCATGAAATAGCTGACGTGGCGGGCCGACCAATCACATAAGAAAGGAGGGCGAAACTCGCCGCCGCCGCCACCCCGATACCACCCACCGCGAGGTTTAGCGGAATCACTGCGGGCATGAACGCGCCAATGACCCACGCGAATTGGAAGCGAGCCTCAAACCGAGCAAAGGAGCGCCCGTGGTTGGCATCGGGGGCGACGCGTTGGACCAACGAGTCGAAGGCCAGCTTTCCGATGGAGGCACCCGCGGCGACCGCGCCCGACAGCACCGCCGCGCCGAACAAATCAAACGAGAAGGCGGCAAACAGGGCGGCGGCAGCGATGGTGGCGAGCACCGCCTGCAACATGCGTTCCTCAGTCGTGCGGAGGCGCAAATTTGGCGCTACTTTTGCGCCGACCAACGCCCCTAGCCCGGCGACGGTCAGTACCACCCCGAAATACCACGCGGGGGCCGCCGGATCGCCCACGATGTCGATACCGCGGGCCGTGGCGCTCATTCCCCCCGCCGCGGATCCCAGCGGGCTGACGTCGAGGCCGTCTTGGCCGCCTCGGAACTCGAAGGCGAGCAAGAACGTGACAAACCCAACGATCCCCCGCAAAAATGCCGTCGCATAGGCGGCCATCAGGACCGAAGCGTCGCGCAACTCGGCCCGTTCGATCGCCGCGGCAGGCTCTGCCGCCACGACACTCGACTCGACTTGGGTCGCAAGAATCGTGGTGACAATGAAGCCAACCATCGCAATCGCGGCAGCAAAGGCCGGACCGCCAATAAGCGACAAGAGGACAGCAACCGTCGCCCCTGCCATGCTCGACACGGCACTAATCAGCGCCAACCGGCTATTAGCACTAACCAGATTCTGTTCCGATCTCACTAGCGCTGGAACCACCGCACTCTTTGCGACGGAGTAGCCCTTCTGGCAGACCAACAGCGCGAAAGCCAGTGGGAAAAGCCACAGCGTTTCGATATTGCTGATCATGAAGAAGGCGAGAACCGCTCGCATCGCCGCCGTGGCGATAATCATCACCCGGCGGCCCCCTCTGGCGCGATCAATGACTGGACCAAGCAACGGAGCAACCACGGCAAACGGGGCTATAGTAAGCAGCAGGTAGAGGGTTACCTGTCCCCGTGAATCGTCTGGGCTGATCGAGAAGAAGATCGAACCGGCGAGCGTGACGGCGATTGCGGCATCAGACGCGGTGCCACAGGCGTGGACCCGTGCCAACCGCATAAAAGGCGATACGACAGTCACATGGCCACTGTAGGGGAGATGTCGGACACGTCTATCTCGTTGAGGAGATCGAGGTCGTGGTTATAGCTGAGAGTGTTGGTAGCCGACGCAAAATCGAACCAGCCAAGCGCATCGACTTCTCGGTTGGGGGCGAACGAACCGCCGCCAATGTGCATGGTCCAATACACCACCGCCTTGGCCCGGCTCTTAGTGTCGACGTAACGCACGAGCGATAATCGGCGACCAGTTTCGCACTCGAATCCGGTCTCCTCGAATACCTCGCGGATGGCACACTCGTGCAGCGTCTCTCCGAGATCAAGCTTGCCCTTAGGAAACGTCCAATCGGCTCGGTGCGGGCGATGGACAACGAGAATCTCTGGACCAACCGGGCTCGGGCGAAGGATTAGACCACCGGCCGCCCACACCTCTACCCCAGGATTGTCCGAGATGAGTTCCGCCAGCTCATTACCCACGGGCCCGCGTCCTGGCGAGTTGTTGGAGGCAAACATGAGCATCTACATCGCTCGACCCATGGCGTTTGGTCCAGATGCCGTCGCCAGCCAAAGTCCACGCGCCACGATCGTCGGACAACAACACCTTGATGATCTCGTTGAGACGCTCGCAAACCGCGGGTTCGACCACGCGAAGCAGCGCTTCGACTCGGCGGTTAAGGTTGCGGGTCATAAGGTCAGCCGACCCGATATACATTGCTGGTTCGTCGATGCCCATGCCATTAGCAAAGACGTAGATCCGAGAGTGCTCAAGGTAGCGGCCGATAATCGATCGCACCCGAATCCGTTCGGACAGACCCGCCACCCCAGGTCGGAGGGCGCAGGTGCCTCGGACTATGAGGTCGATATCGACACCCGCCTGCGAGGCCTGGTAAAGCTTCTCGATCATGCGGGTATCGACGAGGCTGTTCATCTTCAGCACCATCTGACCACGCGGAGCAGCAATCTCTTGATCGATCAAAGCTTCGAGCGAGGAGCGCAGATCCTGCGGGGCTACCAACAGGCGCTCGAACTTGATATCGCGGCCGTATCCGGTGAGGTAATTGAAAAGGTTGGCAACATCGTTGCCCACCACGGGATCGGCGGTGAGTACACCGAGATCCTCGTAAACCCGGGCTGTGCGGTGATTATAGTTGCCGGTCCCGATATGGCAGTAGCGACGGATCCCGTCGGGTTCTTCTCGAACGACAAGGGCGATCTTGGTATGGATTTTGAGACCGATAAGTCCGTAGGCGACATGCACGCCGGCCTTCTCCAGGCGACGAGCCCAGCGAATGTTTGCCTCTTCGTCGAAGCGGGCTTTCAACTCAACGAGCACCGCCACCTGCTTGCCCCCTTCAGCCGCGGTAATGAGGGCGTCGATGATCGGACTCTCGCCGCCCGTGCGGTAGAGGGTAAGTTTGATCGCGAGAACCAACGGATCGGTGGCGGCCTGATGGAATAACCGCACCACGGATTGACTAAACGACTGATACGGATGCTGGACCAGAACCGAACCTTGCCGCAGCGCTTTAAAGATATCGATGGCTTCGTCGTCGACCCCCAACCGCGGATCCGAGACACCACTCCATCGCGGCCAACGAAGTGAGGGACGGTCAAGCCCCGCTATTTCGTACAGCGAGGTAGCGTCAAGCGGGGCGAAACCGGTGTACACCGCCGACTCGTCGAGGTCGAGTTCTCGCAGGAGCAGTTCCAGAACCTCAGCCGACATCGACCCACCGATCTCAAGGCGCGTGGCCCGGCCAAACCGCCGACGGCGAAGCTCCACTTCAACGGCGGCGAGCAAGTCGTCGGCATCGTCGAGATCATCGGACATATCAGCGTTTCGCGTTACTCGGAAGGGGTAATGCTCGACGATCTCCATCCCCAGAAAGAGGAACTCGAGGTGCGCGGCGATGACTTGTTCAAGCGGCACGTAGCGGCCACTGTTGTTGACGTTGACCCACCGAGAAAGCGTGTTGGGCACCTTGACCCGCGCAAAAAGGGAGCGCTCGTGGTTTTCGGGGTCCCGCAGAACAACGGCAAGATTCAGCGAAAGGTCAGACACATACGGAAACGGATGTCCGGGATCGATCGCTAACGGGGTCAGAACCGGGAAAATCCGCGCACGGAAGCGTTCACCGGCCCACCCTCGATCCTCGTCGGAAAGTTCGTCCCAATCCACTAGGGCGATCCCCTCGCCGCGTAGCGCTGGACGTAGCTGATCCACGAAGATGCGTTCGTGACGCCCCATACACTTGCCGACCACCTCGCGAATCAGTTCAAGTTGAGCCGCCGGGGATCGACCGTCTGCGGTGAGGGTTGAGAGTTCGGCCGCGTGTTGATCAAGGAGGCCAGAAACGCGGACCTGGAAGAACTCGTCGAGGCTGCCACTACAAATCGAAAGAAAGCGCACCCGCTCAAGCAGAGGCACAGAATCGTCGGTCGCGAGTTGAAGGACTCGAGCGTTGAAGGCCAGCCAACTGAGTTCACGGTTGAGAACCGCCGTGTCGTTGACATCCCATCCCCCGACCTGATCTAAGACCTCGCCCGGGACCTCGCCCCCGATTTCACCCGCTGGGGCTGACTGCTCCATTATCTCGGACCCTCGGCCAGTTGAGCCGCCCCTAGGGCACCGCCGATAGAGCCCAGTCGTGCCGAACGAACAGGCGCCGACGTTGCTGCAAAGGAGCGCGCCAGGACTTCCCTTTCGACCCGAGCGCGAAACACTTCGCCTAACCGTTCGGCGAAGCCCCCACCGAGTACCACCACTTCGATGTCGATCAAGGCGATTGCCGAGGCAATGGATGTCGCTATCGCCGAGGCGGCAGTGTCGACTAGTCGCCGCGCCAGAGGGTCGCCAGCTTCGATCCCGTCAGCCCACGCTTTGGACTTTAGTCTCCCGTTCTTGCGTAGACCGAGCAGGAACGCGGCCTCGTCAGGATCACTGGACTTCACCCGCGCTTCGAGGGAATTGCGCCCCGCATAGTCCTCGAGTTCCCCGCGGCCAACAACGGCGTGGTCGAAATCCTCGAACGACACAAACGTGTGGCCAATCTCACCGGCCAAGCCACGCGGTCCTTGACGAAGCTTGCCGTCCAGTATGAGTCCGGCCCCGACCCCGGTGCCAGCAAAGACACCCAGCAAGTTGTCGACCCCTTTCCCGGCGCCGAACCGGTGCTCGGCCAACGTTGCGACATTGACATCGTTGTCGATCGCGACTGGCCGCCCGAGTCGTTCCGAGAGGACCGAAGTCAAGGGGAGGTCGGAATCCCAGTCGGGCAGATTCGGGGCAGCTGGCAAAATCCCGGTACCAGGAACTACCGGACCTGGCACACCTAGACCGACCGCCGTGGCCTCACCATGCGGGTCAACAGCCTCCGCCACGCGAACAAGGGTTTCGATGACGGCGCTGGGGCCACCTGTGCGGGGAGTCGCCCGCTTGTAGCGTTCGACAACAACACCAGCTTTGACCAAGACCGCCATGGTTTTGGTGCCGCCGAGGTCGATGCCTATGGTGGTCATCGTGTCGAGCGCCTCCCTTGGACTCGGCCTTAGGCCGATTCTTCCTCGGGGTAACCCAAGTCCCACTCGACCACGATTCGCTCCCGTTCGCCGTCACGGTTTACTCGCTCACGGTTGCGACGAAACTGCGGGTCGTGGGGTGGAATCAGCAACAAACGGGCGTTTATCCGGTGGCGAAAATTGGCCATGACCTCGCGCTCGCCGTAGACGGCACGGATATCCCAATGGGGAGCGACCGGACCGAGGTACACTATGGTGGTCTGCCCGATTGGTGGTTCTTCGGCTTCAACGTCGGCAATATCGGTCATAGATAATTCATTGTAGGGGCAAAAAACCACTTGGCTCTTTACGGGAACTTTCCCCTCGGTGTGGCGTAATGCGTTTACGCAATGAATGAACTGTTGGATGGCGGTCCAAGTGAGGAGCTCCGAATGGACACCAACTGGATGGCACAAGGGAACTGCGCCACCCATCCCCCTAACACCTTCTTCCCTTCAAATGGCGTAGGCGTTGAAATTGCCAAGCGCATCTGCGAAGGCTGTCCTGTACAAGAGCATTGCCTCGAGTACGCTTTACGAAACCGCATCGACCACGGTGTATGGGGGGCGAGCAGCGAGCGGCAGCGTCGCCGGATTTTGCGAGCACGGCGGGCCAAAGCCCCCGCCTAGGTCACGCCTAGTTGGAACGGTTCGACGACCGCTTCGACCAAGCGGTGAGCCCGCTCTCCTAAGGACGGATGGTACGTCGGCAGGTCAGCCACCATATCTGACCAGGCGTCGTAGACGGTGTCGCTGACGAGAGTCCAGACATAGCCGTCGCCGTCGAACACAACTACATGGACTCGGCCCAGCGTCGCCCTCCACAGGGCGTGTCCGTTCATCGCAGACACTTCACCGGTAGCTATTTCGTCGGCTAGGCCATCCATGTCGGGCTCACCAACGCTGCGAAAGATGGAAAGGTACACACCGTGAGAATCTTCGTAGAGCACATGTACGACATTGTCCGCGACGGACGCTTGCATCATCTCCATCTCGTCACCCATGATCGGCATGTCATCTAGAGGGGGGCGATCGTCAACGACCGCGGGTTCGGGCTCGGCCGCCACCGCTTCGTGCCGCGCGACAAAGTTGTTCACGGCCGGAAGCGTAGCTCTTCCCTCTAGACCACCTAGTAGGCCACCAACTACTCCCACGACAATCACCAACGAGGCGGCGACCGCGGCGAAAACTGGGACTCGGCGAGGAGCGGAGCGGGAGAGTACAGAAGCCACGATGCGGTCTTGGCTGCCACGAGGGAGGTCAACAAGGCCGTCAATACGCAACTGGTGGCGCACGCTCGCCAGTGCCGCTAGTTCGGCGGCCAATTCTGGATCGCTGGCCCGCGCCGCCTCAACCTCGGCCCGACCCGCGGGATCGAGTTCGTTGTCGAGATAGGCGCTGAGGCGATCATCGTCGCCGTTCACGACACTACTTCTCGCAGTCGCATGCGTCCGCGGTGAACCCGAGACCGCACCGTTCCCACCGGCACGCCAAGTTGGTCGGCGATCTCGCGGTAAGTGAGGCCTGCCACGTCGCACAGGACAATAGCGAGCCGGAACTCGTCGCGCAGTCCGTTGAGCGCAGTCTGAAGATGATCGGGCAGGCGCTCCATGGCTAGCTCTTCGTCGGCCGCTAGTCCGCCTGCGATCACCCGATCCGGATCATCGGGAAGAGGAATATGGGGCCGCCGCTTACGGCGGCGAGTTTCATCGAGGAAAACGTTGGTCACGATTCGGGCCAGCCATCCGTGAAGGGAACCGGGGATGTAACTCTCGAGACCGCGCTTGACGCGGACGAGCGCTTCTTGGACAACGTCCTCGGCATCAGTTTGGTTCCCCGCTAGCCGATACGCCACCGAATACATGAAACGACCGTGATGGCGCGCAATCTCATCCCACGTGGGGACCCCGTCGGGCGACGACGGTTCAGCGCGGCCCGACTTGCTCAACGACGGCGATCAGGTGGCGCTGTCTTCGCTGGATCCCTCGCTCAGGCCCTCTTTGAATTCCTTTTGGGCCTGACCCAACGAGCGTGCCAACTTCGGTAGCTTGGCCCCGCCAAACACGAGCAGCACGATGATGAGAATAACAATCAGTTCTGGAGCACCAAGACTCATACCGTTAGGTTACCACGTCGGCGATACCGACGGCAGGCGCGCTACCCAAAGGACGGGCAAGTTCCGTGACTGCTCAGGCGATACTGTTGCCGGACTGAGCTTCGGCGGCGCGGCCCGACGCCCGCTGACGGCGTATACGGCGGCGTTCTCGCTCGCTCAGGCCTCCCCAGACCCCAAACTTTTCGCGGTTTCCTAGGGCAAATTCTAGACACTCCTCGCGAACCACACAGCCACGGCACACGTCCTTAGCTTCGCGAGTAGACGCACCGCGCTCAGGGAAGAATAGATCCGAGTCGACGCCCAGGCAATTGGCAAATTCCTGCCACCACTTTGGTTCGGTCTTAACTTCGAGGTGAATAACCATGGGTTCCTCCTTCACGGCACCGATCAATCCAAAAGCGAATTATCCACTTGATGCCACCGCTGTAATTACAACACTGAAATACTACCGTTGTAAAGACCGAGAAGCACTTTCCCGAAAAAATATTCGCTTGTCGGTGGGTTAGCGTTTACTAACCATGACCTCGATCGATTCAACTCCAAGCCCGTGAAAACGTTCCTAAAGGGAGTCACCACCTCCTCCGTCAGCGTGGAAGGTGTCGCGGCGTCAGCCGACTGGTCGCGTTGGGAACGTGACAAACTGGCTCCTCGTTCGAGCGACGGCTCTGGACTAGCCAGTGACTATCGTGATGATCTCGCCCAATTCGCCAACCTAGGCTGCAACGCTTGGCGGATCACGATCGAATGGGCCAGGATCGAGCCCGAACCGGGACGGATCGATCACGACGCGATCGACCGCTATCGCGACATCTTGAGTCACGCTCAATCCCTCGGCATCGCCAATTGGCTCACCCTTCACCACACGACGCTTCCCGGCTGGTACCTAGACGACGAGGGAGGCCATCGCGACAAATCAGCCCGGGGCCGTTTCTGGCTCCGACACGTCGACCGCGTCGCGGAAGCCTTCGACGAATTTGCCGACGGTTTCGTTCCCGTCGAGGATCCTCTCGGTTGGGCCATACGCGCTTACGGCCTAGGCACTCGGCCACCGGGTCGACGCAACAGGGTCGAACTTCGCGAAGCGGCCGAAGGGGCCACACTCGCCGTTCACGATGCACTACGACTGCTCTCATCGGGTCGCCAGAGCGTTATGACGACATGGCGAGCGGACCCTATTCACGCTCGGGCCGAAACGGACGGCCGAGTTTCAATCGAAGCGGGCAAAGCCGCCCGCGGCTGGGACGAACTGTTGTGGTGCTGGCTTCGCGTTCATGCCAACGGGGTGTTGGAACTGGCGGGACGCCCACCGGTCGATGTTCCGCTCTTCGTCAACGCCGTCGATCAAGTTGGCCTCATTCACGATAGCCCGATCGGCCTAGACTCTGACGGTGGTTTCGTCCCTTGGCCGCCGGGCGGTCGGGTCGCGGGGTCGGGATTTACGCCCGAACCAGATGAGTTGGCCGAAGCCATCTACCGGACTCACACCGCCCTCCCGGATCACTCGCTAGTCGTTGCCGCCCACGGGATTCAGACCGACGATGAAGCATGGCGAGACGATCTCCTCGCCCGTTCCTTGGCCAATGTTCGCGACGCCGCCCACGACATCGGACTCGCCGGCTACTTCCACGACTCAGGCATCGACGGCTATGAGTGGAAGCTGGGCTTCACCCAACCGCGTGGGCTAATCACACGCGGACGAACCCGCAAACAAGCCGCCACCACGTTTAGCGAATGGTCGGTGTAGGCGTCAGGTACCGTAGGGAGAATGGATCTCTCTGGTCGCTGGCGGGCGATTCCCGCTCGCCAGGAGCTCCGACGCACCTTTCACGAACCTGACCTCGACGACCGTTCCTGGGCCGAAGTTGACGTTCCCGGCCACTGGGCCACTACCAAAGCGTTAGCGAACGAACGAGCCGTACTCCATCGCCGAACCTTCACGATGGATCCCGTACCGCGGGGACGACGGCGCTGGATCACACTCGCGGGGATCACTCAACAAGGCGACGTATGGCTCAACGGCGCATACGTCGGCAACACTGAGGGCTACTTCGTTCCCCATCAGTTCGAGATCACCCATCTGATGGGCGACCGCTCGGTCCACAAACTCGCCATCGACGTTACCTGCAGCCGCTTTGGTGACCGAAACGAACGAAGCAATCTGATGGGTGCGATTTTGGACCCGGAACTCTCCGGCGCGGCGGGACTGAATCCGGGCGGGATCTGGCAACCGGTAACCGTCCACGAGACCGGATTGAGCGCTATCCAGCACTTCCGGGTCGTGTGCGTCGATGCGTCGGCGGCGGAGGCCCGCCTTGGCTTGCGTTGCGTTTTTGATCATCTTGATGGCGGCCCGGTAACTCTTCGCACCCGTGTCGCGGGAGTGGACCACAAACTTTCGCACTCGGCCGCGGTCGGCGAGAACCGGGTCGAATGGACCATTGAGATCCCTGAACCTGACCTCTGGTGGCCCTACCGTCGCGGGGAACAGCCCCTCCATGACCTCACGTGCGAGCTAATCGTAGGTGACGAAGTACACGACCGCCGAGACTGTCGCACCGCCTTTCGCACGGTCCGCATGGACGGCTGGATCTTGTCGGTCAACGGACAGCAGATGTTCACCAAGGGCATCGTTATGCTCCCGACTCAGCCCCAACTCGGCAAGGTCTTACCGGATGAAGTGAAAAGCGATGTTACGGCGGTCCGCGACGCTGGACTGGACCTCATCCGGCTGGTGAGCCATGTCGCTCACCCCGCGCTCTACCACACGGCCGACGAACTCGGCCTGCTCCTCTGGCAGGAGCTACCTCTTCGAGGGCAGATGGCGCGCGGGGTTCGTACCCAAGCGGTCCGCCAAGCCCGCGAGATGGTCGACCTGCTCGGCCATCACCCGTCCATCGCGGTGTGGTGCGCCCACGACGAACCATTCAAGCGGCCCTACCTACCGACCGCTACCCCACCTGTGATGGGCCAGCAGCATCCGTCATGGAACCGAGCAGTGCTCGACCGGTCGGTCCGTCGGGTGCTACAACGCACGGACGGCTCGCGTCCCGTTGTCCCACACACCGACGTTCCCCCCCACTTCCCCAGACTGGACGGAACCACGAGCCATTTGTGGTTCGGTTGGCATGATCGCCGGGCCCGCGACTTGGGGGCGGCGATGGCACGCATTCCGAAGATGGGACGGTTCGTCACCGCCTTCGGCGCGGCCACCGTGTCGCCCGAGCTTTTGGAACTCAACGATCCGGGCTGGCCCGCTCTTAACTGGGACGCAATCGCGGCCTCGATCGGGGCGCGAAAAGAATCCCTGCAGCATCTTGTGCCTCCCGCCCACGCGGCCGACGGGCCGACCTGGGCTCGACTAACCCAGACCGCTCAAGCCGATGTGCTCCGAACCACCATTGAGACCCTGCGTCGGCTCAAGTACCGTCCCACCGGTGGGTTTGCCGCGTTCTACTTCGCCGATCCTTCAGCCGCGGGCGGGTACGGCGTCCGCCATAGCGATCGTCGGGTAAAGCCCGGATGGCAGGCTCTGATTGACGCCTGTCGCCCGGTGATCGTCGTGGCTGACTCAGTGCCTACTACGCTTCACCGCGGAGGGACCCAGTTGATAGACATTCACGTGATATCTGACCAGCCGGAGCCAATTAGCGACGCGGAGATTCGGGCGACCGTCACCCTGCGAGACGGTTCCGCGGTATCAACGACGTGGGCGGGGACGGTTGCGGCCGACGAGTGCGAGAAAGTTGGCGTGGTGGAGTTGGCGGCCCCGCCGACGAGTGGCGAAATCCGGCTCGATCTTCGCCTCACCGCCGACGGCATCAATGTCGCCAACACCTACCAAACAGTGGTCGCCTGAAGTGGGCTTAGGCCACCGCCGCCCAGTAGCTTGAATTAGACCTTCACCCAAAGGAACCAAACCATGGCGCAGACCTTCTCGCGTGAAGCCAACCACTCGATCCCGCCAATTCGTCGACGAGGCAACCGACTCCCATGGCCCCTAGACCTGTATCAGACCGCCATCGGCAAGAAGTACGTGATGGCACTCACCGGCATTGGACTACTCGGTTTTGTCGTCGTACACATGATCGGCAACCTGCATCTCTACGAAGGACCCGTACAGATCCACGAATACGCCGAAGCGCTCCGTGACCTAGGCGGCCACCTCGTACCGCGCACCCTCGTGCTCTGGCTGATGCGGGTCGGCCTCATTGCCATGTTCGCCGCTCATATCCATGCCGCCTGGTCGCTGAGTCGGCTCAGCCACCAAGCCGACAAGTCCTATGACGGGCGCCGCGACTACGTAGCAGCCACCTTTGCCAGTCGCACGATGCGCTGGACGGGGCCCATTATCTTGCTCTACGTCCTTTATCACCTTGCCGATCTGACTTGGGGATGGTTCTCGGACGACTGGGTACGCGGCGACGTCTACCACAACGTTTACGACTCAATGAGTGCCCTACCGGTCGCCATCCTCTATGTAGTGGCCAACATTGCCCTCGCCGTCCACATCTTCCACGGCGCTTGGTCGATGTTTCAGACCCTCGGCGTCAATAACCCGCGGTACAACGCTTATCGCCGTCCATTGGCGACCGCTTTGGCCGGTCTTATCCTAATCGGCAACCTCAGCTTCCCGATCGCGGTTCAGACCGGCCTCATCAACGAGGACAACCGCTCAGTTCCGGTCGGAGAGTTCGATACCGATGAAGACAACAACCACGTAGAGGAGGGCTGATGGTCACGCTCGACGCCAAGATCCCCGCCGGACCCATCGCCGAAAAGTGGGACAACCACAAGTTCTCGGTCAAGTTGGTCAACCCGGCCAACAAGCGCAAGTTCGACATCATCGTCGTCGGCACCGGTCTAGCTGGCGCTTCGGCCGCGGCGTCGCTCGCCGAGTTGGGCTACAAGGTGAAGGTTTTTACCTTCCACGACTCGCCCCGCCGAGCCCACTCGATCGCCGCACAGGGCGGCATCAACGCTGCCAAGAACTACCGCAACGACGGCGACTCAGTTCACCGCCTCTTCTACGACACGGTAAAAGGCGGCGACTACCGGTCGCGCGAGGCCAACGTTCACCGCCTAGCTCAAGTCTCGGTTAACATCATCGATCAGTGCGCGGCCCAGGGTGTGCCGTTTGCTCGCGAGTATGGGGGCTTGCTGGCCAACCGTTCGTTCGGCGGGGCCCAAGTGAGCCGCACCTTCTACGCCCGGGGCCAGACCGGCCAGCAACTGCTTCTCGGCGCCTACCAGGCTCTCGCTGCCCAGATCGCGGCCGGTAAGGTCACGCTGTACAACCGATCCGATGTGCTCGACATTGTCACCAAGGACGGCGAAGCCCGAGGCATTGTCAGCCGTGACATGCTCACCGGGGAGGTACACGCCCACTCCGCGCACGCCGTTGTGCTCGCCACCGGCGGCTACGGCAACGTCTATTACCTATCGACTAACGCAATGGCGTCCAACGTCACTGCGGCGTGGCGGGCCCACCGCAAAGGCGCCCTATTCGCCAACCCGTGTTATACCCAGATCCACCCAACCTGTATCCCGGCCAGCGACGAGTTCCAGTCCAAGCTCACCCTCATGTCGGAATCGCTGCGCAACGACGGACGAATCTGGGTACCGAGGAGCGAAACCGACACCCGCGGGGCCGCTTTGATCCCCGAGGACGAACGCTATTACTACCTCGAAGAGAAGTATCCATCCTTTGGCAACCTTGTCCCACGCGACGTGGCCAGCCGCAACGCCAAAACTGTGGTCGATGATGGCCGCGGCGTGGGCCCGCTCAAGAACGGCGTTTACCTCGACTTCGCCGCGGCCATCGCCCGCGACGGCGAGTCCGCCATCCGGGAGCGCTACTCCAACCTCTTCGACATCTACGAACGCATCACCGGCGAAAACCCGTATGCCACCCCGATGCGGATCTACCCCGCCACCCATTACACCATGGGTGGCCTCTGGGTTGACTACAACCTCATGACCACCGTGCCGGGCCTCTACGCCCTCGGCGAAGCCAACTTCTCCGACCACGGCGCCAACCGCCTCGGGGCCTCTGCTCTCATGCAGGGGCTAGCCGACGGCTATTTCGTGTTGCCGTACACCATTGGCGACTATCTAGCCCCGAAACTCGGCCAAGCCGTCGTGCCAACCAACGACCCCGCCTTCACCGACGCGGTCCGCGCCGTCAACGACCAGACCCGCCGATGGACCGCCAACCGCACAGGGTCCCACGGCGTCGAGCATTACCACCGCGAACTCGGCAAGATCGTCTGGGAGCACTGCGGGATGGCCCGCAACGACGCCGGCCTGCGCACCGCTCTCTCGGAAATCCCCGCCCTACGCGAGGACTTTCGCGCCAACGTCAAGGTTCTCGGCGCTCCCGATGGCGTCAATACGATGCTCGAAAAGGTCAACCGAGTCGACGACTTCATGGAGTTCGCCGAACTCAAAGTGCGCGACGCGCTGCACCGCCAAGAGAGTTGCGGCGGGCACTTCCGAGAAGAGTCCCAGACCCCGGACGGTGAAGCTCTACGCGACGACGAGAACTTTGCCTACGTCGGAGCCTGGGAGTGGAAGGGGCCCGAAGCCGACCCCGAACTGCACAAAGAAAACCTGGCCTTCGACAACGTGGCGCTCACCCAGCGCTCGTACAAGTAGAGGAGTTGAGATGAGCAAACTTCTGAACCTGAAGCTAAAAATCTGGCGCCAAAATGGCCCCCACACCCCGGGGTCCTTCCTCGAAGTCGACGCCAACGACATCCCAGAAGACGCCTCCTTCCTTGAGATGCTCGACGTAGTCAACGAACGCCTCATCGCCGACGACATCGAGCCGATCACCTTTGCCCACGACTGTCGCGAAGGGATCTGCGGCACCTGCGGGGTCATGATCAACGGTCAGGCCCACGGACCAGAAAAGGCCACCGCAACCTGCCAACTACACATGCGCAAGTTCAATAACGGCGACGAGATCGTAATAGAGCCGTGGATGGCCACCTCCTTCCCTGTCCTGAAAGACCTCATGGTCGACCGCCGAGCATTCGACCGCATCATCGAAGCCGGTGGCTATATATCGGCTCCCACCGGCACCGCCCAAGACGCCAACGCAATCGCGGTCCCGAAGGAGGCCGCCGACACCGCCATGGACGCGGCGGCCTGCATTGGTTGCGGTGCCTGCGTTGCGGCCTGCCCGAACTCGGCCGCACAGCTCTTCACCGCGGCTAAACTGGCCCACCTTAACGTCTTACCGCAAGGCCAGCCCGAACGGTGGAAGCGCACCGAGACCATGGTCGAGACCATGGAAGACTTCTTCGGTTCCTGCACCAACCACGGCGAATGCCATGACGCGTGCCCAAAGGAAATCCCTCTCGATTTCATCGCCATGATGAACCGCGACTTCGTGAGGGCCAAGTTCAAGAACCGCAGCCTGTCCGGGCAGTAGCTTTTTGGGCCGCCGTCCCCGCCTACCATCCCACGATTTGAGATTGTGCTTGACGAGCGACCCAACGGCGCGCGATGATGACATAAGTCACACCAAAGACCTGAAGGGGGGATGGCAACTGACGCAAATGTGAGTCCACCCACCAAACCCGCGGCTCACACTGACGCAACCGTCATACGCACCACCTCACCAGTGGTCGAAACCGGTCCCACGAATTTCTCGCACCTAAGCACCCTTCGAGGGTTCACGGAGAAGCGTTCACCGGACGAGTTTCAGGCCCCATCGTGAGGTGTCGTCAAACTGCCTTCACGATACGGGGTACCCTTTGCCCTAGGGTGCCTCGTTTCGCGTCTTGTAGTGACTGCCCTCTTAGGGGCGTACTATCTGCCTCCGTGGTCGTGAAAATAGTTACCCAGATGGCTCGTGGTTTCATCATGGGGGCCGCCGACGTGGTCCCTGGAGCTTCCGGCGGCACCATGGCCTTGGTCTTGGGCATTTATCAACGACTCATCGACTCCATCAGCGACGGAACTCGAACCTTGGGTTCGCTGGCCAAGGGCGACAGAAAACAGTTCTGGGATCGGTTCACGAAACTTGACTTCGCGTTTTTGCTCCCCCTAGGCGTCGGCATCTTCCTCGCAGTCGGCTCGCTCGGCTCGCTCATCAAGACTCAACTCGAAAATAACCCCGAAGAGATGGCTGGACTCTTCTTCGGCCTCGTGATGGCATCGGTGGTGATCGGGATCGGCCTTATCACCGACCGTCGTATCGAACACCTTGCGATTGCAGGCGCGGTTGGTGGAGCAACTTTTTACCTTTTGGGATTTCAGTCCGGTCCGATCGCCGATCCTAGCCCGCTCGTGTTGGTCGGCGCCGGTGCTCTCGCGAGTTGCGCGATGATCCTGCCCGGCATATCCGGTTCGTTCATCTTGTTGATGATCGGCATGTACGCCGCGGTCATTGGCGCGGTCCACGACCGCGAGTTCGGTGACCTGCTGCTGGTGGCCATCGGTGCGGTGATCGGCCTCGCCGTGTTCTCGTCGCTCCTTGCTTGGATTCTCCGGCGCTACTTCGATCGAGTCATGGCAGCCCTCGTAGGCCTAATGCTCGGCGCCCTACGGGTGCTATGGCCCTGGCCTAACGGCGTCGGCGTTATCAGTGAAACGGAAACCGAAAGGATCAACGGGACGGGACTTGATTGGCCGGCATCCGACGAACTAGCCGGGCCCATCGTGCTCGCTTTCGTCGGGGCTGCATTCGTTTTAGCTCTCGCACGGCTCGGCGAGCGTTACCAACCGGAGTAGCTGGCGGGGGGCGGGGCCGTAGCCTGCTTCAATGAGCGATTTCTTGTCCGATCAGTGGTTCGAACGGCTTGCCGCGACCGCCGCGAAGGCGAAGGTAGAACCGCCGGACCTAGAGATCACCATCGAACAAGCCATCGCCGATGAGCCCGAATTGGCATGGCATCTCGTCGTCAGTCGGGGAACGGTGACTTTGGTTCACGGCCCCGCCACTCGGCCTGATGTCCGACTCACCGCCAGCCGCTTCGTCGCCACCGGCATTTACCAAGGCACAATCTCGGCCCCGCGGGCGTTCCTCGCCGGGCAACTACAGATCGGCGGAGACATCCACCGACTGCTGCAAGCACGTAGCACCTTCGTCGCTATCCACCGCAGTTCAGATTAAACCGAGGTCGCGAACGGTGTCTCGTTCAGCGGCGAGTTCGGTGATGGTGGCGTCAATCCGGCTCTGCGAGAAATCGTCAATGCCGAGCCCGTCCACGATGGTGTAACCCCCGTCACGGCAGGTAACAGGGAACGACGAGATGAGGCCCTCAGCCACACCGTAAGAGCCGTCGGACGCGACCGCCATCGATACCCAGTCTCCTTCGGTGGTGCCTAGCACCCAATCGCGAACATGATCGACCGCGGCCGACGCCGCCGACGCCGCCGACGACAGGCCCCGGGCTTCGATGATGGCAGCCCCGCGCTGCTGGACTGTGGGGATAAAGGTATTCTCGATCCAGTCCTGATCGCCCACCGCGGCCGCCGCGTTGACCCCGTCAACATTGGCGTGGAAGAGGTCGGGATACTGCGTCGCGGAATGATTGCCCCAGATGGTCATGTTGGTGATGTCGTTAACGGTGGTGTCAAGCTTCAGGGCCAACTGAGCCATCGCCCGGTTGTGATCGAGACGGGTCATGGCGGTGAAACGGGTGGGGTCGATGTCGGGCGCGTTGTTCATCGCGATGAGCGAGTTCGTGTTGGCCGGGTTGCCTACGACCAGCACCTTGATGTCGCTAGCCGCGTGGTTGTTGAGCGCCTGACCTTGAACGGTAAAAATCGCGCCGTTGGCCTCAAGTAGATCCTTGCGCTCCATGCCCTTCGAACGAGGACGAGACCCGACTAGCAACGCAATGTTCGCCGCCGCGAAGGCCTGATTCGGATCGTCACTCAGGGTGATCCCCGCGAGCAGCGGGAAGGCACCGTCGTTGAGTTCCATGGCGACGCCCTCGAGCGCGCCCATTGCGGGCGGGATTTCCAGCAACTGCAAGATGACGGGTTGGTCGGGGCCAAGCATCGAACCCGACGCGATTCGAAACAAAAGGCTGTAGCCGATCTGGCCTGCCGCACCGGTGACGGCAACTCGAACGGGGGATTTCATAAACACCACTCCAAGGTGAAATCAACGGGTGAACCGTAACCAACCTTAGCCGCGAATTGCGGCTTTAGGAGATCGCTAAAGTCGGTCAACTATTGCCGACGCGAACTCCGAACACGTCACCTCGGTAGCCCCGTCCATCAGGCGAGCAAAGTCGTAGGTGACGACCTTGTCGCCGATGGTGGCCTCAACCGCCGCGACGATGTCATCGGCCGCGGCCTGCCAGCCAATGTGTTCGAACATCATCACCCCCGACAGCAACACCGAAGCCGGGTTGACCTTGTCCTGCCCGGCGTATTTGGGTGCGGTGCCGTGGGTGGCTTCGAAGACCCCGTGGCCAGTGGTGTAGTTGATGTTGGCACCGGGCGCGATTCCGATGCCGCCAACCTGAGCGGCCAGCGCGTCGGACAGATAGTCGCCGTTGAGGTTCATGGTGGCGATCACATCGAACTCCGTTGGCCGGGTGAGCACCTGCTGCAGGGCAATATCGGCAATCGCGTCCTGCACTAGGATCTTATCGCCCGGATCGCCACCACAGTCTTCCCAGCCCACCGCGACATCGCGGTACTCATCACGCACGAGTTCGTAACCCCACTTCTGAAACGCCCCCTCGGTGAACTTCATGATGTTGCCCTTATGGACCCAGTGCACGCGACCCCGGTTTCGTTGCACGGCATAGTCAAGGGCCGCTCGCTGAAGTCGTTGGGAACCGAACTTGGAGATGGGCTTGATGCCAATGCCGGAATCCTCCCTGATCTCCCAGCCGTAGGCGTCGTGCAGCATCTCGATCATGCGCTTAGCTTCGGGTGTGCCCGACTCGACCTCCATACCGGCGTAAATATCTTCGGTGTTCTCGCGAAAGATCACCATGTCGACAAGTTGTGGTTCCTTCACCGGGGACGGCACGCCGGTGAACCAACGAACCGGCCGCAGGCACACGTAGAGATCCATAATTTGGCGGATCGCGACGTTGAGACTGCGAAAGCCACCACCGATAGGCGTGGTAAGCGGACCCTTGATGCCGATGAGGTACTCGTTGAACTTGTCAATCGTGTCTTGCGGCAGCCAATCTCCAGTCTCGTTGTAAGCCTTCTCGCCGGCTAGAACTTCCATCCACTCGATGGTCTTGTGGTAGTTGGCCGCCGCGGCGTCTAGCACCAACTTGGCCGCGGGCCAGATATCGACGCCGGTTCCGTCGCCCTCGATGAAGGGGATGATGGGATTGTCGGGAACCCGAAGCGTACCGTCCTCCAGCGTAGTGATCTTTTCAGCCATGGGCGCGATCGTAGCCGATGGCAGCAAGAGCAATGGCGGAATCGAAGGCGGTTTGCAACTCGGCGGAGAGCACCGAACTGTAGCGGGCCAACGCGGGACGACTGAGTCGGCCGACCGGCGGGGCGAGCGGTGCGCCGACTACGATGGCGCACTGGGCTCGGTGGATTCCCTTACTGCCCGCCCTCATCGCCGTTTCGGTCCCCGCGATGCCGATGGGGATGATGGGCGCGCCAGTTTTGTGGGCCAAATAAGAAGTGCCATCGAATACGCCATCAACGGTGTCGCCGCTCTGACGGCTGCCTTCGGGGAAAATGATCATCATCTCGCCGCGTCCTATAATCTCTCGCGTCGCCCGCATGGCTTCGCGATCAATCCCGCCTCGGAGCACCGGAATGGCACCGAGCGCGGAGTTGATCCACGCCGGTACGGTCCCCTTGAACAGAGACTCCTTGCCAAGAGCTCGGATTCGGCGCGGGCTCACGCCCGCGATCAACGGGGCGTCAAGGTTCGACCGGTGGACCGAGGCCAAGATCACCGGTCCCTCAATAGCGAGATGTTCAAGTCCGGCAGTTCGGAGGCGCAGCCAGCGAGCGAGGATGTGGCGGATGAATCCTCGGACGACGAAATAGAAAACCGACGCTCGGCGGGTGGCGTGGATGTCGATCGCCCACGCTTGGGACTTTGGTTCACTCATCAGTGGAGAAATTGTCGTTCACCGGTGAACACCATGGCAAGTCCCCGTTCGTTTGCCGCGGCGATCGTCTTTTCGTCACCGAGCGAACCGCCGGGTTGAACGATGATCGCCGCCCCAGCGTTAGCCGCCGCATGAACGCCATCGGGGAAGGGGTAGAAGGCATCGCTGGCGCACGCTCCGCCGACAGCCCGACCGTCGGCTTTGGCGGCGGCAATTTCTCCCGCCTCGACCCGGTTTTGTTGCCCGGCTCCAATACCCCACGCCACGCCGTCCTTGGCCAGCACAATGGCGTTGGAGGTGACATGGCCGCATATCCGCCACGCAAATGCCGCGTCAGCTAGCTCAGATTCGGTTGGCGGTCGCTCGCTAACCACCGTCCACGAGTCGGGGCGGGCCTCGAAACGGTGACTCTGCTGGACAAGGAAGCCCTCGGCCATCGGGCGCAAGGCCAAGGCGGGGGCCGGTCCGGGCGGGGCCACGGTCAAAAGGCGGGTATTTTTGCGCTTGGCGATTAGACGCTCGATAACTCCGTCGCCGTACCCGGGAGCGATAACCAAATCGGCTTGGGCGGCGGCCTCCATAGCCGCCACCGTTTCTAGGTCCAGCGTTTGGTTGACGGCAACAATCCCCCCGAAGGCGCTTCGGGGATCGCAGGCAAAGGCCGACGTGTAAGCGTTTGCCAAGGTGGCTCCCACGGCTGCGCCGCACGGGTTGGCGTGTTTGATGATAGCCACCGCAGGTTGCTCGCCGAGGTCGTGGGCGAGTCGCCAGGCCGCGTCGGCGTCGAAGAAGTTGAGGTAGCTAAGGGCCACCCCCGAGTGTTGCTCTAGCGCATCCCATATCCCTGGCTGGTAGGCCCGCCGGTACCGCGCCCCTCGTTGGTGGGGATTCTCGCCGTAGCGCAGCACGTCGGCTCGTTCGAGGGCTAGATGGATAGTGAGGGGCAGGACTTCCGGTTCGTCGTCGGTGGCATCGAACCATTCCACGATCGCCGCGTCGTAGGCCGCGGTATGTGCAAAGGCCGCTCGGGCGAGGCGGCGCCGCGTTTTCGGGGTGAGCCAACCCTGTGACCGCAATTCAGTGAGGACCCCGTCGTATTCGGACGGCTCAACCACGACCGCGACGTGAGCATGATTCTTGGCCGCGGCGCGGACCATGGCGGGCCCACCGATGTCGATAGTCTCGATACCGGGCGATTCTCGGAACGGATAGAGATTGCCGACCACAAGGTCGATCGCGACGATGTCGTTGGACTGGAGATCCGCTCGGTGTTCGGGATCGTCGCGGTCGGCGAGAATGCCACCGTGAATCTTCGGATGAAGGGTCACCACCCGATGACCGAGCATGATCGGCGACCCCGTGTGTTCGGCGACATCAGTAACCGGTAGTCCCGCCGCGGCGATGACTTGGGCCGTTCCGCCACTCGAGATCAACTCCCACCCCAAGTCGACCAACCCCGCGGCTAGCTGCCCGATATTGGTTTTGTCATAAACAGAAAGTAGGGCCCGACGGCCCGAGGGATTTATGTCGTTCACCCTTCTGAAGGTACTGTCGTTTCTCCCGAATCCAAGGGAGGGTCCGTGCAGTCACTGGCGCCACCCCCGCCCGAAGACCCGTAGCCACCCAAGTTCGGATTCTCGCCGAAGCCGGATCCTAGGTCAGTCGTCGAGAGGTAGCGCTCGATGGCGGCGAGCACGGCCGCGGCGAACTGATCCTGCACCGTCGGGGTACCAATGAGCGCTTCCTCCGCGGGATTCGACAGGTAAGCAAACTCGGTCAACACGCTCAACACCGACCCTGACCGCCGCAGCACGCCGTAGAAATCGGTACCTTCTTCGTTAGGTCGGGTCATTGCCCCCCCACCGTTGAGGGCGACCCACGAGAGATCGTAAGGGTCGAGCACGGCGCGTACTTCTTCGTACAGCAAACCGGCAAATCGTTTAGAGTCCGCCGACTCGATCTGATGATAGATCTCAGTGCCGGGAATGGCGCTCGGGGCGTCGGTCCCCGCGTTAAAGTGGACAGAAATGAAGGCAATCGGGTTGAGGGCGCGGGCTATTTCGCTGCGGGTCACAATCGGGACCCGCCCATCGCGTTCACGGGTCATCACGACCGAATAGCCCGCGCCCACCAAGGCGTCGCGCACCTTCAGGCTCACCGCGAGGTTGAGGTCCTTCTCCACTAGTCCACCTCGCCCGACCGCGCCCGGTTCCGATCCACCGTGGCCGGGATCGAGCACGAAATCAGCATCGGTAATCACCCTCCCCCCGCTGATGTCGGCCTGCCGGGCACAGGGGGTCCACACCCGGTGGCCGGTCTCTGTAGCCGACAGAATCGGCGTAATCCATCCCGTGTCGGTGAGCAACACACCGCGGGTCTGACCGTTTACCGGCACCCCCGTGTCGTCCAGCACAAGTTCCGGCAGTACGTCGGGAACGGTGGTAGTTGTGACGGTCGTGGTCGCGTTGGTTGTCAAGGGACGCAACTCGATCACCGGACGACCCCATCCAATTACGCCTAGAAACGCGATCGTGGACAGTGCGACACGGAAGGCAGTAATCCTCCCACTCTACTGAAGCCAGTCCAGTCTATAATCCGCGGGCTAGGCCGCGATCTATACGAATTAGATATTGACATTCTAGTTTCGTTTTGATATGATAGACACATGTTCCAAAAAGCGCACGACAACATGGCTGAGGTTGCTCTCCATGGAATGTCCCGACCGGAGTTGACCACAACCATTGGTGGGCTTGATCGGGTGATCGCGGCGCTGATGCGGCCTCTGTAGGCCATTCGCTGTCAAGGCGCTCGAACCGCCAGTCTAAACAAGACGCCAAGGTCGCTACACAACTGGCGCAGATGCCCGCAGTGGCCGAAGGTCTAGCGAGTGGGGTTATCACTACCGAGCACGCCGCAGTGTGTGCTGAGGCAGCGCCGCCTCCGTGAGGTAACTGACTGGGTTGACGGCGAGGGGATGGTCAACATCTTGAGCCGCCTCGACCCAATCAACGGCTCCCGGACCGCTAAGCAGCGCCGAGCCGATGCGATGGTGGCATTGCTCACTGGGGACCCCCGGGCGACCCGTTCGGGCAAACCGCATCCCAAGCACATGGTCCACCTGCTGCACTGTCTCGAATCGGGCAGCACCGAACTCGCTGACGGCAGCCCCGTACCCGACGAAGTACTCATCGAACTCGGCCCCACCGCCGAAGTCGTCGGCCAAATCTTCGCAGGCGACGGCCGACCGTTGTGGCTCGGGCGCTCAACCCGCCATCGCGGCTGCAGCGAATGCGGAGCAACAACGGACCGCACCGAAGCCCACCACACACGAAAACCCGCCCCCGCGGGTTAGGGGTAGGGACCTCACTCGAACGAGGCGACAATTTCGGCCATGAGTTCACCGGCTTCGGTGGAGTTCTGCCCCACGCGAACACCAGCGTCTTTGAGCGCTTCCATCTTGGCTGCCGCGGTGCCCTTACCCCCCGAGACGATGGCACCCGCGTGACCCATCTTCTTACCCGCGGGAGCGGTGACCCCCGCGATATACGACGAGACTGGCTTGGTCAGGTGCTGCTTGATGAACTCGGCCGCCTCTTCTTCGGCCGAGCCACCAATCTCACCGATCATCATGACGGCCTTAGTATCGGGATCAGCCTCGAAGGCCTCCAGACAGTCAATGAACGACGTACCCGGAACTGGATCGCCGCCGATGCCAACACACGTCGTGACTCCGATACCTTTTTGCTTGAGTTCGTACAACGCTTGATAAGTGAGCGTTCCCGAACGACTCACGATGCCAACGGGACCACCCGACTGCGCGATATGACCAGCAGTTATACCAATGTTGCACCGGCCGGGACTGATGATGCCGGGGCAATTGGGACCAATCAGGCGCACGTGGGGAAAGTTTCGCCGCAGGTCGTTGTAGAAGTACGCCGCATCGTGGGCGGGCACGCCTTCGGTGATCGCGACGATCAACTCGACACCCCCCTCGGCGGCTTCCATCACCGCCCCTCGGACACCGGGCGCGGGGATGAAAATGCAACTGGCGTTGGCGCCGGTAGCGGCCACCGCTTCGCCGACGGTGGTGTAGATCGGTACGCCGTTGACCTCGGATCCGGCCTTCTTCGGGTGGGTTCCGGCCACCACCTGAGTGCCGTATTCGGCGTTGAGTCGGCCGTAGTAGCGGCCCTGCGAACCGGTGAGGCCCTGGTAAATGACCTTAGTGGTTTCATCGACGAAAATGCTCATTGATCGCTCTCTTGGACTGCCAACTCAACAGCTCGGCGAGCCGCGTCCAGCATGGTTTTTTCCATAAGCAGCGAGTCGCTGAGATGGGGGGTCAGGATCTCTCGTCCTTGATCGGCGTTAGTACCGTCGAGGCGGATAACAATCGGCGAGTCGATCGAGACCCGCCGCATCGCTTCAATAATGCCGTTGGCCACCTCTTCGCCGCGGGTTATGCCACCAAAGATATTGATAAAGATCGATCTCACGGCCGGATCGTTGTTGATGACCTCAAGGGCACCGGCCATGACATCGGCGTTGGCTCCCCCGCCAATGTCGAGGAAGTTCGCTGGGCGGCCCCCGACCTGATTGACAACATCGACGGTGCTCATGGCTAGGCCCGCGCCGTTGGCGATGACCCCCACGCTGCCTTCTAGGCCGACGTATTGAAGTCCTTTGGCGTGGGCTGCTTGTTCCCGCTCGTCGCGGGGTTGGGTTTCGTCGTACTGGGCGTAATCCTCGTGGCGGAACCCGCTGTTTTTGTCGAGGGTGACCTTGGCGTCGAGGACGTGGACCGTGCCGTCAGGCGTGAGAATCAGCGGATTGATCTCGACGAGATCGCAGTCCCCCTCCGTATAGGCGCGGTACAACTTGTGCATCATCTCGATCGTGCCCGCGACAGCGGCCTCGGGAAGGTTGGCCGCCGTCACCCACGATTGACAGGCAACCTCGGTTAGTCCCTCGACCGGGTCGACCCAGATCTTGGCGATGGCGTCCGGGTTCTCGGCCGCGACCGTTTCAATTTCGACGCCGCCTTCCTTAGACAGCATGCCTAGGTGCTTTTTGGCCGAACGATCGAGGGTAAACGAGGCGTAGTACTCCTCGGCGATATCGGAGGCCTTTTCGATCAAGAGGCGTTTCACCACGTGGCCGTTGATGTCGAGGCCCAAGATATTGCCCGCGTGTTCCTGCACGGCCACCATGTCCGACGCGAACTTCACCCCGCCCGCCTTGCCCCGACCACCGGTGTGGACCTGCGCTTTGACCATCACCGGCGGACCCAACCGTTTCGCCGCGGCGACCGCTTCGTCGACGCTGAACGCGGTTTCGCCGCGACTCACCGGCATTTCGTAACGAGCGAAGAACTCTTTTCCCTGATGTTCGAATAGATCCACCGGTTTTGCCTCCCGGATTGCCAACCTTGAGATACTAGGCAGCAGATTTACTCAACCCCGCAATGGAGCCAAATGCCCGTCGCCCGCCGCTCTCAAGTGAACGCCCGAACCACGATTCTCGTCGCTCTGACCGGTTTTATGATCGCGCTCGTACTCGCTGGCGGCGTCGTCTGGCTTGCCCAGAATGGCGGAGAGGTCCAGATCCAACTCGGCGATACTGATTTCAACGCGGGCCAGATCGGCCGAATCTCAGCTGAGATCGACAACCGAGGCCCGATCCTTTACTCCGATGTCGCTGGCCGGAACCGCGATCTCATCCTCCAACACCTCGGCAACGACCCCGAGACGGGCTGGTTTGCCTTCCATGCTCGGCCGCTTGGCCAACCCCGCGACTGCTTCTGGCGCTGGAACGAACCGGCCGAACAATTTGACCTGGTTACCGAAACCGAGACGGTGTGCGCCGATGTCACGATGAATGAACGGGGCACGCTCTCCACCGGAGAGACCATCGGGACGTATCCAGTGACCATCGACAACGTTAACAACGTGCGGGTCGATATCAACCTCAACTCAACGGCTAAGCCGAAGGAATAGATATGCGACTCGCCGATATTGACCTTTCCGACCTCGAAGGCTTCTGGACGCGGCCGATCGCCGAACGCGATGCCGCATTTGAGACATTGCGACGCCACGACCCGATCCGCTTCTTTGCCGAGGCAGACAACGACTTGCTGCCCGCCGGGCCCGGCTACTACGCCCTCACCAAGCACGAAAACATCGTCGAAGCGAGCCGCCAAGCCGACCAATTCCAGTCCGGGGCGGGAACGAACATCCCTGACCTCCCCGTCGAGTTCAACGAGTTCTTCGGCTCCATGATCAGCATGGACGACCCCCGTCACGCTCGGCTCCGCAAACTGGTCTCGGCTGGCTTCACTCCCCGCATGTTGCAGCGCAATATGAACGACGTGGAGGCGGCGGCCCAAGAAATCGTGGAACGCTTGCGTGAAGCAGGGCCCGGCTGTGACTTTGTTACGGTCTGCGCGGCCTGGCTTCCGGTGAAAATCATCTGCGACATGATGGGGATACCCGCCAGTCAGCACGAATTCGTCTTCGACATGACGAACATCATTTTGAGTCAAGGTGATCCCGAATTCGTGCCCGAAGGCAAGAACCCCCTCGAAGCCTTCTTCGAAGCGGGAGCGGCTCTCGCGGGGCTCATGGATGAGGTAGCCGAGCGGGCGCACCACGGCGATGCCGAAGACCTGACCACCGCATTGGTAAAGGCCGAGATCGACGGCGATCGCCTCACCAAAGAAGAACTCCAGAGTTTTTTTGTCCTGCTGTGCGCGGCGGGCAATGAAACCACCCGAAATTCGATCTCCTGGGGCCTCACTTACCTCACGGAGAACCCCGAACAGAAGGCGTTACTGCAAAGTGACCTCGACACCTACATGCCCGGGGCCGTCGAGGAGATCGTCCGTCTGGCGAGCCCCGTCATCCACTTCCGGCGCACCGTGGCCGTCGATGGCGCCCGCCTCGGCGACAAAGTATTCACCGCGGGCGACAAGGTGGTGCTCTTTTATGGCTCCGGCAACCGCGACGAGGCCGTCTTCGCCGATCCTTACGCGTTTGACATCACGAGAGACAACCGTGAGCACGTTGGTTTCGGCGGGCCGGGCCCGCACTTCTGCCTCGGAGCGCACCTCGCCCGGCGCCAGATAAACGTACTCTACAAGGAATTGTTGACCCAGTTTCCCGGGATTCACGCGTCCGACACTCCGAGTCGCCTGCGCTCAAACTTCATCAACGGAGTCAAGCATCTGCGCTGCAGTTGGTGAGTTCCTAGATCTTCTTGAGCGGCGCCCAGCAGAGGAGTAAGCGTTTTTCACCTACGCTAGGAAAGTAGACCGAAGCTTCGGCTTGATCGCCAACACCTTCGACATCGAGGATTATGCCTTCGCCCCACTCTCTGTGGGCCACATCATCACCCGCCTTGAAAGCTCCGCCGCCTGCTTGAGTTGGGCCGCGGCGGCGATCGGGTCGCAGCATCCGAGGACTGGGGACCTCAGTAATTAGTTCGGGCGGGATCTCATCAAGAAAACGGCTCGGCGGGTTGTACTTGGTAGAGCCATGCAGCAATCGACTCCACGCCGTGGTGAGGTAGAGCCGCTGCATCGCACGCGTGATGCCGACATAGGCCAACCGCCGCTCCTCTTCGAGTCTCGATGGATCACCAAGCGCTTGAAAGTACGGGATTACCCCCTCTTCAAAGCCGACAAAGAAAACAACGGGGAACTCCAAGCCCTTAGCAGCATGGAGGGTCATCAAAGCAACACTGGATTCTTCCTCGTCGAGATCGTCGGTGTCGGCGACGAGGCTGACCTGCTCTAGGAAATCAGCAACAGTGTCGAAGCCATGAGCAAAGCCCACGAGTTCCGAGAGGTTCTCCAGTCGTCCTTCGGCCTCAACCGAACGCTCGTTGCGCAATTCGGTGAGGTAGCCCGACCGCTCGAGCGCTTCTTCGATGATAGTTGCCGGGCCTGAATCGAGGGCACGGATCTCGGCGGTCAGTTTGAGGAACGTTGCGATACCGGCTGCGGCTCGGCCCGCAACCCCCGCCTCGTCGGAACAGATGACGGCCTGATCGAACGATTCGCCGTGGGCGCTAGCCCAGTTATCAAGTTTGGTGATGGACGACGCGCCAATTCCTCGCTTGGGTGTGTTGATGATGCGCTTGAGACTGACCTCATCAGTCGGATTGGTGATGGCTCGCAGGTAGGCAAGGGCGTCTTTGATCTCCCGGCGATCATAGAACCGAGTCCCCCCGATCAACTTGTACGGGATGCCCGCTTGAATCAAGGCTTCTTCAATGACGCGCGACATCGAGTTGAGGCGATAAAAAACCGCCATCTCGCCCCAGCCAAAGGGTTCGGTATCATGGAGTTTGGTCGCCTCGTTGGCCACGTAGGTGGCTTCGTCGGTTTGGTTCGAGGCGTGATAGCGGCCAATCTTCTCCCCCTGGCCCTTATCGGTCCACAGGTACTTGGGTTGACGCTCGGTGTTTTTGTCGATGACGGCATTGGCCGCGTCGAGGATGGCCTGGGTGGAGCGGTAATTCTGTTCGAGGAGGATGACGGTGGCGTCAGGGAAGGCCGCTTCAAACTCGAGAATGTTGCGGATATCGGCCCCTCGAAACGAATAGACGCTTTGATCGGAGTCCCCCACCACCGTTACCTGGCGATGCTCTTCGGCGAGCATCAGCACTAGATCGTTTTGCACCGAGTTCGTGTCCTGATATTCGTCTACGAGGACGTGGCCAAAGCGTCGACGCCAACGGTCAAGCACCTCACTGTGGCGGTGGAAGAGTTCCGCTGTATGCAGTAGCAGGTCATCGAAGTCCATCGCCTGCGCGGTTAGGAGTCGCTTCTGGTACTCAAAATAGGCGTCCGATACCTTGCCCTCAAAGAAACCCTCAGCCTTATCGGCGTATTGTTTTGGCCTGACGCCTTCGTTCTTGGCCGCCGAGATCGCACTGTGGACCCCTCGAGGCGAGAGACGTTTGGGATCCCAATTGAGATCGCGAAGGACGTAACCGGTTAATCGGATGGCGTCGCTTTGGTCGTAGATAGAGAATCCGCCCCGAAAGCCAAGTAGGTGCCCGTCGCGGCGCAGGATCCCCGCACAGGCAGAGTGGAAGGTGGAGACCCACATTTTTTCCACTACCGGGCCCACCAACCCGGCGACCCGTTGCTTCATCTCACCGGCTGCCTTGTTGGTGAAGGTAATGGCCAAAATCTCAAACGGCGACATTCCTTCGTCGATTAGACGAGCGATGCGATGGGTGAGCACGCGGGTCTTACCCGACCCGGCTCCGGCCACCACCAACAGTGGTCCGCCACGATGCAGCACCGCGTCGTACTGGGCTGGATTCAGACCATCGAGCAACTTGGATTCAGGCATCAAATACACCCTAGCCAGCTGCTTGAATACGCCTACGTCGTGCTACCCTCAGCGCCCATATGACTGCTGATATTCGTGTTGGCGTTCGCAATCTTCCGCCCGGTGCCCGCTCGGCCCTCGTGCTCCTTTTGATCTACACCTTTTTGGTGGGAGTCTCGATGCTCGAATCGGGCATCAAGGTCATGGGGGCCGACACCCAAGCTCAACTGTTCGAAGGGGTCAGCAATCCACTCGCGGGCCTCTTTGTCGGTATTCTTGGCACCGTCTTGGTCCAGTCGTCCTCGGCCTCGACCTCGGTGATCGTCGGCCTTGTCGCCTCGGGGGCTCTCGGGGTGGAGGCCGCCGTTCCGATGATTATGGGTGCCAACATCGGTACCACGGTCACCAACACCCTCGTCTCGCTCGGGTCAATTCGTCAGTCCGAAGAGTTTCGGCGGGCATTCGCTGCGGCCACTGTTCATGATTTTTTCAACCTGATCTCGGTGACAATTCTCCTCCCACTCGAACTCGCCACTGGAGCGTTGTCGAAGACGGCCACGGGGATCACCGAGATACTCGGCGGGTCCGAAGGCAGCGAGTGGAAAAGTCCGATTAAGCAATGGGTCAAAGAACCGGTGGGGTGGGCGAAGGACATCTACGGCAACCTCGGGTTCGAAGAGAACGTACTAGGCACCGTTTTGGTGCTCACCGGCCTAGTGATCGTGTTAATTGCTTTGGCCTTGATCACTAAAAACATGCGCCAACTCGTCGCCGCTCGCGTGGAACGCTCGCTCAACGCAGTTCTCAGTTCTGGGGCGGGGACCGTGGCCATGTTGTTGGGCGTTATCATCACCGTCGCCGTGCAATCGTCGAGCATTACGACATCGATCATGGTTCCGCTCGCCGCGGCGGGTGTCGTTTCGCTGCGCAACATCTTCCCGGTAACTCTCGGCGCCAACGTAGGCACGACCATCACCGCGCTGCTCGCCGCCTTGGCATCAGGATCAAGCGATGCTCTGACTATTGCCTTAGTCCACACTACGTTCAACGTCGTCGGCATCCTAGTCATCTACCCGTCGCCCCGCCTGCGGACCGTACCGATCATTTTGGGCCGAACGACTCGCCGACCTAGCCGTTACCCGCCATGCGCTCGCGGTGGCTTACGTCGTCACCTCGTTCGTTATCGTCCCCCTAATCGGCGTTGCTATTTTCCGCTGAAAGGAACCGTTTCATGGTTATGTCCTTCTTCCGCAAGAGCGAGGGTGGTCTCGACCACATCACCGCCCGCACTGTCTCGATGTTGGCCGAATGCTCGCCATTGCTTCGACCTAGCGTCAACCGCTTTGCTCAGTGGCGCCAACGTCGAAACCCTGGCCGAGGATGTCCGTCAAACCGACGACCGCATCAATACCGCCGAACAATCCCTGCGCGGTGAACTCGTGGTACACGTAGCGGTTCAGGGTTCCGACGACATCGGCGAAGTCCTCGGATTCATCCTGCTGATCAAAAAGATCGAGCGCATCGGCGATCAGGCCAAGAACATATTGAACCTCGCCGAAGAGGGGATCGACTTGAGCACTGCCCACGACAGTACGGAACTGACCGCCTACCGACGAACCATCACCAAGATGATGGGGCGAGCGGGCGACCTACTCGCCAATCCCGATCCCGATGCCGCCGAGGAGCTTCGAGACACTGCCACGGCATTGCAACATGAACTAGAGAACAAGATGCTCGAGTTCATGCACTCGACCAAGCCAGGCCACGAGGTCGTTCCGCGGGCGATCCTGTTCCGCTACTGGAAACGCATCGTGGCCAACATATCCGGCGTGGTCACGACCGCTTCGGAGCCGCTACAGAACCAAGATATCCTCAACGACAGCGCGGCCGAGCCCAACGATTGATCTACTCCCATTCGATGGTTCCCGGCGGTTTCGACGTGATGTCGTAGGCGACACGATTCACGCCGGAAACCTCGTTGATTACTCGACTGCTGATGGCCTCGAGTACGGCGTGGGGAAGGCGGGCCCAATCGGCGGTCATGGCATCCTCGCTCGTGACAGCGCGCACGATTACCGGGTAACCGTAAGTACGCTCATCGCCCATAACGCCCACGCTGCGAATGTCGGGCAGCACCGCAAACGATTGCCAGATCTGGCGTTCTAGTCCCGCTTTGGCCAGTTCTTCGCGGACAATGAAATCGGCGTGTTGGAGAGTGGCGACTTTGTCCGGTGTGACCTCACCGATGATCCGCACCCCGAGACCCGGCCCAGGGAAGGGTTGACGTTGCACGATTTCGTCCGGCAGGCCGAGTTCGGAACCCAACTGGCGTACCTCGTCTTTGAACAGCAACCGCAGCGGCTCGATGATCTCAAAGTCAACCTCGTCGGGCAGACCACCTACGTTGTGATGGCTCTTGATGGTGGCACCATGTTCGCCCCCTGACTCGATCACGTCGGGATATAGGGTTCCTTGTACCAAGAACTCCGCCCCCACTACCTTGGCCTTAGCGTCTTCGAACACTCGAATAAAGAGTTCACCGATTGCTTTACGCTTGGCTTCGGGTTCGGTGACTCCGGCCAGCACACCAAAGAAGCGCTCAGCCGCCTCGACATGGATGAGTTCCACGCCAAAGTTGCGTTCGAACGTCTCCACGACCTGATCGCTTTCGTTCAAACGCATCAGTCCGGTATCGACAAAAACGCAGGTGAGTTGGTCACCGATAGCTCGGTGAACCAAAGCCGCGGCCACCGCGGAGTCCACCCCTCCGCTTAGGGCACACATCACCCGCCGGTCGCCGACCTGCGCCCGGATAAGGTCGACCTGGGTATCGACTACCGAAGCCATGGTCCAAGTCCCCGCCGTGGCGCACGCTTGGCGTAGGAACCGCGTAATAACGTGCTGTCCGTGCTCTGTGTGCATGACCTCGGGGTGAAACTGGACGCCGTAGAGTTGACGCTCCGCACTCTCGAACGCCGCAACCGGTGCGTCGGGAGTCGATGCGGTCGCCGTCGCTCCCACCGGCGGTTCGATAATGGCATCGAAGTGACTCATCCAAACCCGCTGCTCACGAGGGGTGTCACCGAGGAGGCAACCACCGTGCGCCGTGAGGGTGAGAGTGGTCCGGCCGTACTCGCCGCGATCGGTGCGGTCGACTAGGCCCCCATTTTGCTGGGCCATCAACTGCGCGCCATAGCAAATGCCAAGTATCGGAAGGCCGAGGTCATACACACCGGGATCGATGGACACCGCGCCCTCGGCGTGGACGGAATCTGGTCCCCCACTGAAGATGAGGCCAACCGGGTTCCTCGCCGTGATGTCCGCCACCGTCGACAAGGGCGAGATGATCTCACTGTAGACGTTCGCTTCGCGGACTCGACGGGCGATCAGTTGCGCATACTGAGCGCCGAAATCAACCACTAGGACCGTGTCGGCGTTCTGCGTCTCGGCCATATTAGCCGCCCAGGATGGACTTCAGCAGTTGTTTGGCGGTGGCTACGTTCATCTCGTAACCCACTTTGGCCCCCGATTCGCCTACTTTTCGTACGAGGCGACCGTCAGTGACCGAGGCCAATCCGTCAAGCCCCGCCACCACCGCGTCGCGGCTCGCCTCCGTCGCCCGATAACCGAGCGAGGTGAGGCCTTGGACGAGATCAGAATCGGCGAGCGGGGCGGGGGCGGCGTTTGCTATCAATCGAAGCGCATCCTTAGTGAGATCGGCGCCAGTGTTGATGAGGTCGCTCGCTGATCGCTCCGCTTCGGTGGAGGCCAGCCAAGCCTGCACTTGGCTGACAAGTTCGGGATGTGTTGCGGCCTCAAACCGGATCTCTGGCATTGAATGATACTAGAACATCGACCGGCTTCTTAGTCGAAATCTCGCTCGATACAGGCCTCGGTGCCAGTGGCAAGAGCGAGCAACTGCCGCAATATCGCAGCGGTCGCCCCCCAGATCGTGTCTCCGGCAACCTCGAAGAAAGTCAGCGCCCGTTCGACTCCTTCGGCAAACCCCCAAATCTCTTCTCGCCAAGCCGAGTCCAATAAGAGTTCGTGCAGGTTCACAGCTAAGACCGCTTCAACCTCCCCAGGAGACGCGATTCCTACATTAGGAGGGCCGTCGGAAGTCGCCACATAGGGATAAATCAGCGTTCGCATCCCGACGGTGACGATACGGTCGAGTTCACCTACGGGCGTTACCGAGTCAGGGTCGAGGGCGATCTCTTCTTGCGCTTCGCGGCGGGCGGTAGCGAGGAGATCATGATCGCGTGCGTCGCGACGACCGCCCGGAAATGACACTTCATGGGGATGGTGACGCATCTGCTGCGACCGACGGGTAAGCAGGACATGCGGAGTACCCACCGCCTCGTAGAGGACACAGAGCACCGCACACTCCTCGGCCTCGGGTAGCAGGCGAGCAACGGTTGGGGGACTCCGTCGGGAGCGAAGACCGACCACGAACTCGCGCAGGGAGGGTCGGCGCCTTTCCTCGGCCAAGACTGACCAGGGCGGGGCACCGCCGAGGCGGGCGTTGGCAGGCCGCGGAATGCGTTGGGGTCCGCCCCGACCGAGGGGCGCAAGAAACGCCGAGCCCTCGCTCAGGACTCGCTCTCCAACAGTGCGCGAAAGAGATCAGGGAGACCGCCCGTTTTGAGGTTGGCCATCACCTTCCCTGGTGGCGTTTCGCCCCTCTCCCACTCGTTCCACTGGGCAAACAGTTTGGCGACATCAGGTTCCGGCTTGTCCATAAGATGAGGATAGCGACTACCTCCCGCAGCGGCGCTAGACCATTACCCGATACAAGCGGGCCAAGAACGCCGCCATCTGCTCGCGCGTCACGAGGTCGGACGGCGAATACGTCCCCACCTTCTCAGTCACCCCAAGTTCCTTGATACACCCAACATCGGCAAACGCATACGACGTCCTTGGCACGTCGACAAAGCCGCTGGTAGTAGCTGTACACACATTGCCGGGAACCGAGCGATACAAACGAGCCAAGAACGCCGCCATCTGCTCACGCGTCACCTTGTCGTAAGGCGAATACGTCGTATCCGACGTACCCGTAGTCACCCCGAGGAACTTGATACACCCAACATCGGCCATCGCATACGAGGTAGTTGGCACGTCGACAAAGCCGCTGGTAGTAGCTGTACACACATTGCCGGTGACCACGCGATACAAACGAGCCAAGAACGCCGCCATCTGCTCACGCGTCACCTTGTCGTAAGGCGAATACGTCGTATCCGACGTACCCGTAGTCACCTTGAGGAACTTGATACACCCAATATCACTTTTCGCAAACGACGATTCTGGCACATCTCTAAACCCGTGGGGGGAATTGGCATTCTTCACACACTCGGGCACGACATCGCTCACGTCGGTAACCGTGACCGTCACCGGCGTCGAAGGCGAAGGCGAAGGCGAAGTCGAAGGCGAAGGCGACACCGGTTCGGTTTCGTCCACGTCGGTGACCGTGACGGTCAGCGACTGCGACACCAACTGCGTTCCCGCCGTCGCCGTGACCTCAACGTTATAGACGTTATTCCCACCCTCATCAGTAGGCGTTTCAAAATCGGGGGCCGCTATGAACGACAATGCATCGGCATCAATAGCAAACAGCGCTCGATCCGCACCCCCCGACACCGCGAAGGTAACCGCGTCACCATCCGCGTCAGTTGCCGTCAACGTCGTCACCGCAGTGACGCCTTCGGTTACCGACACCGCCGCCGACGATGTCACCACCGGCCCCCTGTTTCCAAAAAAGACCCTCCCTTGACCCTTACCGAGTGCCTTCGGGGCACCAGCCGCGACCAAAGAACCATCAGCCGACAACGACACACTCGAACCAAACCGGTCCCCCGCGGCAGTACCGACTAAATCGGCGCCAGCCTTCACCCAGTTATCGTCAACCAGATCAAACACCCGCACCCGACCGACGTTGGTGCTCCCGTGCTGTGGCGCGCCAACCGCGACACGCGAACCATCAGCAGACAACGACACACTCGAACCAAACCGGTCCTCCGCGGCAGTGTCACCGATATCGTCGCCAACCTTCACCCAGTTATCGTCAACCAGATCAAACACCCGCACCCGACCGACGTTGGTGCTCCCGTGCTGTGGCGCGCCAACCGCGACACGCGAACCATCAGCAGACAACGACACACTCTCACCAGCCGACGTGAAAGTATCGTCTCCCGCGATGGCCGGAGCGATCCGCGTCCACTGCTCAGTCGCATCGTCTAAGGCAAAGATGTCTACTATGCCCTTATCGAATGGACCGCCGCGATCGCCAAGACCCCCGACCTTAGACCCAGCCGCTACATGAGAACCGTCACTAGACAGCGATAGGGCGTAACCGATCTGCAAGAACTCCACGGAGCCGTTGATTGCGCCACCGACTAGGGTCCACGCTTCGGTCTCACCGTCCCAATCGAAGACCCGAATCTGACCGCCCCATGGTCCGCCAGCATCGCTGCCATCCGCTCCAATCGCGACACGATTCCCGTCAGCGGACAGCGATGTCGCCTTTCCGAATTGATCCAACTTTGCCAAACCGTCGAGCGGCGCGCCGACCAGCGTCCACGCGTCACCCGACAGCTCGAAGATCCGAACCTGACCAGCGCCGGTCGCGTCTCCAACGTCATGCTTCATCGCGCCAATCGCGACACGCGAACCGTCAGCAGACAACGACACACTCGAACCAAAGTGCTCCCCTGCCTCAAGGCCGACGATGGCGGCGCCGACCAGCGTCCACTCCCCGGCAATTCGCTCCAACACACGCACCTGACCAGCGTCCTCCTTTTCTCCAACGTTGTGGAGCGGAGACCCTACAGCGACACGCGAACCATCCGCCGACAACGACACACTCTCACCGGTCCCATCGCCCGCCGCCACGGAACCCTCGATCGGGCTACCGACCTCGCCCCACTCAGTTCCTGCCACCGCCGCCGCCGACGACGACACTACCGCCAAGGAGGCCGCCGCCACAAGGGACACCAAAAACACACGCATGATTCGAACCAACATTTAGGATTCCTTTCCTGAACGGGGCAGCGTAGCCAGTTTGATCAGGAAGTCGCGGACGCTAGCTAATTTGCAGATCAAGAATGAGCGCGAGTTCGTCGATGGACGCTCCGTAGCGCGCCCCAATCAGCAATTGATTCGACGTTGCCTGCACAAATACGGCTTGGCCGAACTGGTCAACGGTCTGCACCCGAGATGTACCCTCAACAATCTCGGCCTTTGGCGCGTTATCGATGACTCGTTGGACCGCTTCACGTGCCGCCTCGGCGTTGGTCATCTCCACCACGATGAGGGCAACTTCCCCCGTTGACCCCTCAACGGTGGCATAAAGCCCGCGTTCTATTACCACGGTGCCCACCAATTCGGGAACAAAAAGTTCAAGCTCTTGGTCGAGGGACCCAAGGTCGAGATCGTAAGCAAACAAGACGTTGAGGCTGCCGTTGAGGAGATCGCGGTTCACGGGAACCGGCAACGCAGGCACTGTCGACGCTCCCTCTGCCAACAAGTTCCCTTCCCAAGCAGGCCACCTCTCTGCCTCAGAAGCAGCAAACTCATAGACACTAATGAGAAGGTCGACCATGCCGGTACGAACCGGTGAGACATACCATCGCCCGTCAATCGCCCGAGTGGGGATCGACAAAACACCGACCCCCATTAGTAGGTCGAACGGGCCACCCAGCCAGACATCGTCGCTATCACAGAAACGATCGGTGCCTGAATCGTCGTTGTACTCGAAGGCCACTTCGTAGCACTCCCCGTCCCACGAGATCGCTCGGCGACCTTCATCACCGAAATACGGGTCTTTGTAGGTGTACTCGAGGTCATAGTGGTCGGGGCCGAACGCCACCGCCAACGACTCGGCATTCGATGAAGCCGAGAGATCTACCCCTTCAATGGTGACGATCGCCGTCTCACCGTTGCTTTCGACCGACGTCGAGAAGCGGTCCAGACCCCATACCCAACCATCGTTTTCGAGGTACTCAAGCGACGCGTTGGCCGTCGTCGTGGCCTCGTCAAGGAACAGCGGCGAATAGTCATACAGAGCCGCCGCTTCCTCCGGATCGAACCCACCAATCATCCGACGCACGTCAAGACGCAGCGCATCGTCGACCATGGCGCGAACCGCGGCCTCTGGGTCCGTGGCTCCGATCGCAACCGGACGGCGACCTGGGTCGGGCAACGGCAACTCGGCATCGATCCGAACGTTTTCGGCGACCGTATACCAGAGGCTCAAATACCACCGTCCGTCACGTTCAATAGCCACCAGCGGGCGACCGGAAGGTTCAGCCAGCTCAGTTTTCAGTAACCCCAATGCTCGCGGTTGGTCGAATAAGCGCTCCAACAGTACCGATCCGACGCCACGCCGGGTGCCATCAACCGAACCACGGGCAATCGGGGCGCCCAGATACAGATGAGCAAGACTGGGACGGGGTCGTTCGACCGACCACTCCAAATCCGTGAGGTCAAGCGGTGAGAGTTCCTCGATAAAACCAGCCCCAAACTCGAGAATTAGGGCCCGTTCGCTCGGCTCGATAACCTGCGCCAAAGCCTCCGGGTCGCTGCTCTTGATTGCTTCCAGTGCCGCAGCGAACGCAGCCTCCGGAGAGTCCGAACCTTCCCCCGCGCTTCCAGAGTTGAGAGCCACCATTACCCCGCCCGCTCCGAGGAGGACCACGCCCGCGGCCAGAAGCCAGCCCACTCGGCCTAGGCCACGACGTTTAACTGCCTCCACTGCAACGAGGGTACCTACGAGACGACAAACGGCCCGAGCCGAAGCCCGGACCGTTCACTGAAACCGGAAGTAAACCCCGAGGGATCTACATCATGCCCATGCCACCCATGCCGCCCATGGGATCACCGCCGCCCATCGGCGCGGCCGAGGCGGGTTCGGGCTTGTCGGCCACAAGGGCTTCGGTTGTGAGGAGCAAGCCAGCAATCGACGCGGCGTTCTGCAACGCGGCGCGAGTGACCTTGACTGGGTCGATGACTCCCGCCTCAACGAGGTCGGCCATCTCGCCCGTAGCGGCATTGAAGCCGTTGGAGCCAGAGGCTGACTCAACCTGCTGAACAACAACCGCGCCTTCGTGGCCCGCGTTGGACGCGATGAGCCGCGTCGGGGCATCAAGGGCGGCCGCGATGATGCGAGCACCCGTGGCCTCGTCGCCTTCGAGTGAGTCGATGACATCGCCGAGCGCAACCCGGGAACGAAGCAGGGCGGTACCGCCACCAGCGACGATACCTTCCTCGATCGCTGCACGAGTCGCCGAAAGGGCGTCTTCGATTCGGTGCTTCTTTTCCTTGAGTTCAACCTCGGTGGCGGCGCCAACCTGCACGACGGCCACACCACCGGCGAGTTTGGCCAGACGCTCCTGCAGTTTCTCGCGATCCCAGTCAGAATCGGTGTTGTCAATCTCGGCACGAATTTGCGCCACTCGACCGGCAACGTCGGCACTGTCGCCCGCACCCTCGATGATGGTGGTGTCGTCCTTGGTGATGACAATTTTGCGGGCCGAACCAAGGAGGCTAATGTCGACGGTCTCGAGCTTGAGCCCGACCTCTTCAGCCACGACTTGGCCGCCGGTAAGGATAGCCATGTCTTGGAGCATGGCCTTGCGACGCTCGCCAAAGCCGGGGGCTTTGACCGAAACGGAGTTGAAGGTGCCGCGGATCTTGTTCACGACAAGGGTCGCCAAGGCCTCGCCCTCAATGTCCTCGGCGATAATCAGGAGCGGCTTACCCGCCTGCATCACCTTTTCGAGGAGCGGCAAGATTTCTTGCACGTTCGAGATCTTGCCCTGGTTGAACAAGATGTACGGCTCGTCGAGAACCGCTTCCTGGCGCTCGGGATCGGTGACGAAGTACGGGGAAAGAAAGCCCTTGTCGAACTGCATTCCCTCGACGAAATCGAGATCCATTCCGAAAGTGTTGGACTCCTCCACCGTGACCACGCCGTCTTTGCCGACCTTGTCAATGGCCTCCGCGATGACGCGGCCAACGGAATCGTCAGCGGCCGAGATAGCCGCCACCTGAGCGATCTTGTCCTTGCTGTCGTCGACCTGAATGGCCTGGCTAGCGAGGCTCTCGACCGCCGCTGCCACCGCCTTTTCCATGCCTTTCTTGAGCCCCATCGGGTTAGCGCCCGCCGCGACATTGCGCAGCCCTTCGCGAACCAGAGCCTGGGCGATCACTGTGGCGGTAGTGGTGCCGTCACCTGCGATGTCGTTGGTTTTGGTCGCCACCTCCTTAACCAGCTGGGCACCCATGTTCTCGAACTGGTCTTCGAGTTCGACTTCGCGAGCGATCGAAACACCGTCGTTGGTGATGGTGGGGGCACCGAACTTCTTGTCGAGAACGACGTTACGGCCTTTCGGGCCAAGGGTTACCTTGACCGCATCGGCGAGTTTGTTGACGCCCGCTTCGAGACTACGGCGGGCCTCTTCGTTGAACTTCAGAATCTTGGCCATTTAGATACCTCAGCCGACCTTGGCGAGCACGTCGCGGGCGTTGAGAATCAGCAGGTCTTCGCCTTCAACGGTAATCTCGGTACCGCCGTACTTGCTGTAGACGACGGTGTCGCCGACGGCAACATCGACGGGGATGATTTCGCCTGTATCGGCCCGACGGCCGGGACCGACCGCAAGGACTTCGCCCTGCTGAGGCTTCTCTTGGGCTGTGTCGGGGATGACCAGGCCGCTAGCGGTAGTGGATTCCGCTTCGTTTGAGCGGACCACAATGCGGTCTTCTAGGGGCTGCAAGTTCATTCGATCCTCCGAGATCGTGTCGTTAGCACTCTACTGTGCCGAGTGCTAATGATAGACACCGACAACCGTCGCAACAACCTCGACCCCGATCAAATAGCCGATTCGATTAAGCGCCGGGGTACGACGTGAGTCGCAGCGACGAATCTGCACCTAAGTCGAGCGGAGAGGGGCCGTCGGCCTGTAAACGCCACCACCCCGCAGCAGCAACCATCGCGGCGTTGTCGGTACACATGGGCGGGCTAGGCAAAAACGCTCGATAACCGTCCTGAACACAAAGGTCGAACACCTTCTCCCGCAGCCGAGAGTTGGCTGCCACGCCACCCGCCAGACACACCCCCTTGGCGCCAACCATGCGGGCCGCCCGCCGGGCCTTCTCAACCAGAACGTCGACGACCGCTTCTTGGAACGAGGCCGCAATATCGGCCACCGGCGTGTTCGGGAACTTGCGGACATGGTTAACGACCGCTGTCTTGACGCCACTGAACGAGAAATCCCACCCCGTGTTGGCCATAGCTCGCGGAAAAGCAATGGCCTGCGGGTCACCTTCGACACTCAGGCGATCGATAAGGGGTCCACCCGGGTAGCCGAGTCCCAGGTAGCGAGCCACCTTGTCGAAGGCCTCCCCCGCGGCATCGTCGAGCGTTTCCCCCAGCACTCGATAACGGAGGTGGTCTTCCATCACGATCAGCATCGTGTGACCACCGGACACCAACAAAAAAAGCAGCGGCATCTCAAGGTCAGCTTCCTCAAGAAATGCGGCGTACAAGTGAGCTTCGAGGTGGTTTATGCCAATGAATGGCACGTTCCAAACCAGCGATAGCGCCTTGGCGGCCGAAACCCCAACTAGGAGCGCGCCGATCAAGCCCGGACCGTGCGTGGCAGCGATTGCTTCGATATCGCGGTCCTCGATGCCCGCCTCAACTACCGCTTGGGCAACAACGGGCATCAACTTTTCGACGTGAGCCCGACTGGCGACCTCGGGCACCACCCCGCCGTAGCGGGCGTGGATTTCGACCTGACTCGATACCACCGACGAGATGACATCAACGCCCCGCGTTACGATCGCCGCGGCCGTCTCGTCGCACGATGTTTCGATCCCCAGGATGCGGTCAGCGGTCACCGGAACCTCCCCATGGCCCGATCTCGGCCTCGACCAAGTGGAGTCGATTCATTGCCGCCGCGGATTGCAGTTCGGGCAACCACATTATGACCGCGTCATCGGTGGGTTTGGAGTAATAGCACCCGCAGATACCCGTAGGGGCGAACCCCAAGCGGGCGTAGAGCCGTTGGGTCCGGCGGGCCGAGGCTCGGACCTCCAACATTGCGGCCGCCGCGCCGTCGGCGCGCCCTTCGTGCAGAAGGCCAACCACCAGTCGCGAGGCGATTCCTTGGCCTTGGTGGTCGGCGTGAACCGCAACGGTGGTGAGGTGTAGGTCATCGCCGAGACGCAACGTACCGGCATGGCCGACTACCTGCGCTTTGTCGCCGCTGAGCGCGACTCGGTGGCGGCGGTCGCCCGCGGTGAGTTCGGTGCGCCAGGTCCTCGGAGGCCACGGCGTCGAATAGCACGCCGCGTCGAGGGCCATAACCGCGGCCACGTGACGACCGGCCATGGCCTCTATCACCACGCTCATGATGAACCCGTGCTTCCCCACTTGGCCACCGCGTCGGGGCGCCGAAGGTACAACGGCGCGATCTGATCTCGGTGGACAAACTCTTCGCGCCGAGCGTAGTCGTGGGCGAGGTTCACCAGCGCCGTCGCCGACGGGAGGGCAAAGCAACGATCCGCCAACTCAAGGCCGCGCACCGACGCAAATAGCTCACGGTACTGCTCGGCTCCATCGCCAACCAAGAACACCTCGTCATGGTTAGCACCGATGGCCGCCGAAAGCGCTTCGGGGCGAGCGACCTCCGGCTCAGAGATCCGCTGTACCCCGCGAGGAACCGAACGGTAGGACGCATGAAACACTTCGCCGCGACGGGCATCGATCGCGGCCACAATGACCCGGTCGGTGGCGCGGGCGGGGAAGGCCAAGAGGTCAAGGGAGGCCACGGCGATCATCGGCACGCGAAGGGCGTGGGCGATCGCGATACCAGTGGTGACCCCAACTCGTAAGCCGGTGTAGAGACCCGGACCGATGTCGACCGCCACCGCGCTGACCTCCGACAACTTGATATCTGCCTGCTGGCAGATGAACTCGATCTGCGGCGCTAGGGCTTCGGCGTGACGCCGCCCCCGAGACGAATGTGCCGATGCGAGCACCCCTTCGGGGCCGCCTAGAGCGCATCCGACCCGCGCTGTTGCCGACTCGATGCCGAGGATCAACATGACAAATCAGCCCAGTTGGTCACGGCCGCGGTGATAGCTGAGTGCCGCTTGAGCCAAGCCGGTCCGACGGTGGCGAACTCGAAGTGTCGGTCGTCGTTGGACTCACCAAAGGTAATGCGTATGTCTAAGCGATCATTAGGGACCGCAGCTAGGATCTTGTCGCCCCACTCGATCAAGGTCACCCCAGACTCTAGCAACTCCGGCAACGCGAGGTCCTCGGCGTCGGCCAGATCTTCGACACGGTACGCGTCGAGATGGTTGATCACCAACGCGCCGACATAACGATTGGCGAGTGTAAAGGTGGGACTAGTGACTGGCCCGACAACACCAAGAGCGGCCGCGAACCCCTGCGTAAACGCCGTCTTTCCGGCCCCCAGATCTCCGAGCAACAAGATTAGGTCTTGATCGCCGACCGCCAGCGCCAGCGCCGCCGCGAGGGCGCGCGTTTCATCGACTGCGGACGTCGAACAACGGATCACGAGCACGGACGGTCCGGAGCGGATTTCACCCTTCCACCGTAGCGACGCTGCACTCGCGACCCGATACCGCACAGCACCTCGTAGCCAATAGTCCCGAGTCGATCAGCAATCTCATTGACCAAAATCTCGTCGTCGCCTTGCTTCCCAATAAGGACGACCTCGTCGCCCACAGCCACCGAATCGTCAACCTCGACGAGGGCTTGGTCCATGGTGACTTGGCCCACGATAGGCCAGCGACGGCCCTTGATCAGAACCTCCACGCCATGGATTCCTGAGGAGCGCCGAACCCCGTCGGCGTAGCCCATCGGTACCGTCGCAATACGGCTCAGTCGCACTGCCGTCCAACGCCCGCCGTAAGAAACCGCTTCCCCTTCGTCCACCACGCGAAGGGCCGACACCGTGGTGTGAAGTCGCAAAGCTGGCTCCAACCCGACCCCGTGCCGGAGGGAGGCGCTGGGATTCACTCCGTACATGGCGATGCCCACGCGTATCAGGTCGAGGCGGGCGTCGGACCGCAATAAAGCGGCTGCCGAGTTAGCTGCGTGATGCATTGGCGCATTGATGTTATTGGCCGCGAGGGATTGGCGAACGTCGGCAAAGACTGACAGCTGACGCTCGGTGGCCCCCGACGCGGGCTCATCAGCGCGAGCCATGTGAGTCCACAATGCTTCCAGCCTAAGCGAGGGGGACGCGGCTATTGCTTGGGCTACCAACACCGCATCGGCGGGCAGCGAACCCATCCGGTGCATCCCAGTGTCGATCTTTAGATGAATCCGCACCGGCGAGCCGATAGCCGCGGCCGCCGCCACCCCCGCTGTCGTGCCCACCGTCAACCGCACATCGGCGGGAAGCTGACCAGCGAGCGCGGCGAGTTCGTGGGTGGGTCGCTCCGCTAAGACAAGTACCGGAATCCCCGGCACGATAGCGGCCACGTCGATCGCTTCAGGGGTGGTGGCAACCGCCAACCATGAAGCGCCCCCATCGACCGCCGCCCGCACTACCTCACCGGCGCCGTGACCGTAGGCATCGGCTTTGACCACAGCACAAAGCGGCGTGTTAGTGAACTGGATCAGCCGGGCGACATTGCGCGAGATCGCCCCGAGGTCGATATCTGCGTACGCGGTCACGACGCCAAGGCCACCACGACCGCCTGAGCCAAGGTATCGGTATGGCTCAGCGTGACCAGGAAGCGGCCTGCCCCCTGCCTCACGGCGAGCGTCTTGGCGTCGCCGTGTAACACCAACTCCGGATGCCCGTCGCCGAACCGGACTAGTTCAATTTCGGTAAACCGCATGGCACCAAGACCAACGCCCAGCGCTTTCAACGCCGCTTCTTTGGCGGCAAAGCGGGCGGCTAACGGCCGGGCGGGATCGCCCGAGAGATCCGCGTAGGCCAATTCGTCGGCACAAAAGAGACGGTCACGCATTCCCGGCGTTCGTTCGAGCACGGCGCGGAAGCGGTCGATGTCGACTAGGTCGGTGCCGATTCCGATCACCTCAACCCACCCGCCAGCGGTCGGCTAGTTCGTTGATGGGCAAGGTGAGCAGGTCGCTTACCTTCTGCTGCGACAAGCGGTCCTCGTCAAAGATGGGTTCGGTTTCGGTAACCGCGTCGTGCAGCGCCGAATAGCGGTTGCGGTAGCCCTGCAAAACGCCGCGGGCCGCGCCCGCCGAGAGGTTCTCGTGGAACCGAACCTGCAGCAGGGTCAAACCAGTAGTGACGTTGTTCTTCGTCTCGGGAATAATGACCACCGTGCGGTCGTCGCCGCGGCCCCTGGCAACGAAAACTCGGCGCTCGACTGCGACCTGATGCTTCGTACCCTTCAGAGTCGGCGAATGGTCAGTGCGAGAAACAATGTCACGAGAGATACCACCCCGGTCGACGACAACTACCGTGGGATGGCCCTTGGTGTCATCGTCCATCCCTTCGATGCGATAGCGGGTATGGCCTGACACTTCGGCGACAGCCGGATCAATATCGGCCAAGGTCCGCAGCGACGCATAACTCAGTCGATCACGAGGGGCCCCGGCCTCTAAAGAGGCGCGGGCCAACGGAACCTCCAACAGGGTTTCATCCGAGCGAGAAATGCCGACCGTTACCGTCTTCGCCTGATGTTTGATGGCATCAATCGGCCGAGTCAGTTCCTCGATACCAACGGTGAGGGCGGCGGCTAGGTCGTCTAGCACGACAGCGGGCGTGCCGACCTTGCCGTATTCGATCTGGTACGCCTCTAGGGGTGTGGACCGCAACGCGAAGCGGAAAAGCGAAGCAATCCTCACCGCAGTCGAGGGTTCGAGGTGACCGTTGAAAGCCCCCGCCCGCAGTCCATCAAAAAAGGTCGCTCCCGTCCGTTCGAGGGTTGAATAAACCGAATCACGGGCTTGTTCGCCATCGATATCGCGACGAGTCGCCACCTGTTCGATAGCGCTTCGCGCTTGGCGCAACGCAATAGCCTGAGCATCGATTGCTAGGGCGGCTTCATAACCAAACAGGTGCCCCACCATGGCGGAAAGAATAAAGCCAAGGAGGGGATCGACAGCCGGAACCGGCAACACAGCGACGGCGCGTCCGAACCGCTCCTGATCTTCGTCAGCAATAACGATCGGGGCGGCTTTATGGGCCCGAAAGATCGCCACTTCCTTGGCTACATCGTCCGCTGTCGAACCAGAAAGGCCCGCCGCGCAGATTAAGATCAGCGGTTCAGACGACAAGTCGATGTGCTTTTTGTCTTCGGTGGAATCGGCCGCGATTGACTTATAGCAAAGTTCCGACAACTTGATTCGGACCTCTTGGGCGGCGATGCGATTAACGCCGTTGCCAACCAACGCCCAATAGCGACGGCTGGGGGCAAAAGAACGGGCCGCCTCGCCAATAATTTCTCGCCGCCCAATGACGGTTTCCATCGCCTCCGGTATGGTGTTGATGCTGGCCAACAGCGCCCGACGCTCGTCGGCACCTTCGTCCCCCCGGACCTCATCAGCGATAGCAATGGCGAGGAGAAAACCCGCCGCGATCTGACTGTAGAAGGCCTTGGTCGACGCCACACTCATCTCGACGTCGCGACCGTCGGAGGTGTACAGCACGCCATCGGCCCGGTCGGTGAGGTCGCTGCCTCGGCGATTGACGATGGCGATCACCTTGGCACCACGATTGCGTACAATGTCGACGGTTCGGTTCGTGTCGGTCGTAGTACCCGACTGGCTCACCGCAACTATCAGGGTGTCAGACATGTCGGCCCGCAATCCGAAGCCCGACAGCTCTGTAGCGAGGACGGCTTCGGCTTCGAGGGGGCCGTCAGGGACAAGGGCGTTCAAGGCCGCGGCCAGACTCTGGCCAGCCACAGCGGCGGTGCCCTGACCAATAACCAAAACCCGGGTTATCTTCCCCGACGCAATATCCACACGTTGATCGCTAGGAATAATGTCGCCCCCCAAGTCAACGGCTAAACCCGCGGGCGTCTCGATCAGTCGTCCCCTCAAGGTTTTACGAAACGAGGCCGGGGCTTCGCCTATTTCCTTCAGCAAATAGTGCGGGTGATCGCCTCGATCAATGTCGCGCGTGGTGATTTGGGCAAGGGCGATGTCGTTGGAACTAAGCGGAAGTTCGGTGCCGTCGTACGCCGTGCGCAAGATGCCCTCGGGGGTTCCAGCCAGGTCGCCGTCCAACTCGATAATCTGGCCTCGGCTGGCGTTGGGGTTCTCCGGGTTGCCTGGCGTTTCGCCGTCCATGCGGACATAGTTCGCGGTTTCTTCAACCACGCCGTACGGTTCACTCGCCACGACGTAAGCATCCTCAGCCAAGCCAACGTACAACGCCTGCCCCGATCCCCGCAAAGCGAGTTGCAACCGATCGGGGGCGGCAGCGGTGCATGCGCCAATAGCAACCGAACCCTCGAACGTGGCCACCGTGCGACGGAACGCCTCCGCGGCTTCAAATCCCTCGCCAAGGCGCATACTGGTTAGGCATGGGATGACCTTCGCGTCGGTGGTGATCGACGGGGCAATCGTTAATCCCTCCTCCGCGATGAGATCAGTGAAGTTATCCACATCGCCGTTGAGAGCGCCGACGACATAAGGGGCCGCGGTGTCGAGGAGGTCGCTGTTGAGCGGGTGAGCGTTGGGTTCAGAAATGATCCCGATCGACGCCCAGCGGGTATGGCCGAGCACCAAGGTCCGCGCCGTTTCGTTGGCCAGCGCGGCGTGGAGGAGATCATCGGCGGCGAACGCTGCCCGAAGAACCCGCGTGTTGTCGCCTAGTTCCCCGATCTCGGCCGCGGTCTTGTGGACGATGCTCAACACCCCGTCAATAACCCGCACCGATCCTGGGCCGAAGTTGATGTCGCCCTCCCGCTTCTCGATAGCCGCCCGCACGGCGGGGTCATCGAGGTCGAGGGCATGATCATGCACAAGCACGTGAAGACCGGCGGAGTCGCGGCCCCGGACCTCCAGACGATCAATGGCCGAAAGCGCCTGATGGACCGAGAGGAAAGCCTCGAGAGTAGCCGCGTGCCCCGAACCGCCGGACAGGTCAGCCACCACCGCTGCCGCCCGCAGTCGGTCGCGGGTAATGGCCCAAGCACCGTCGCGCACGCGCATGAGTTGGTGATTGCGACTTTCTAGTTGGGCGCGGTCGAGATCACGCTCTGTAGCCAGACGCTTTTCGACGGTAACGACGGCTTCGAGGATCCCGTCGCAATGATGCGTGAGAGTCGGACCAAGTGTGGGGTCGCTCAGGATTAGGCGAACGCCTGGGACGCCACGAAGCAACCGGTCGGCCTCGGCTAGTCGATCGCCCGCCGTTTTCAGGCTTGCGGTCAATTCCTGGCCACAGCCATAAAGCGAGGCCCCCAAGCCATCGACTAAGGCGACCACGTCGCTGGCGTCAGGGGTGGTTCGGGTTGAAGGCCGTCGTACGACCGCGATAATCCCGCACATTTCTTCCTCCCGTCAGCCAAAGAGGGCCGTTACGGCCTGGCTAAGGGCGTCGGCCTCCATCTGGGCCTCCGCATCGGTCTCGGCTTCGACCATAACCCGCACGACGGGTTCGGTCCCCGACGGCCGGATCAACACTCGCCCCCGACCGGCGAGACGCGTTTGCGCCGCGGCGGCCAGCGGCGCAAGTACCGCACCGAGGTCGTCACTGCGATCGGCGACGGTGACGCTTTGCAGGACCTGTGGCAAGCGAATCATCGAGGAGGTGGCCAGGTCACTCAAGCTTCGCCCGGTGCGCACCACGATGTCGAGGAGTTGCACCGCAGTGAGCAACCCATCACCGGTGCAGGCAATATCGCGAAAAATAATGTGCCCGGATTGTTCGCCCCCCAACGAATAGCCGCCACTATCAAGGGCTTCGAGGACGTAGCGGTCGCCCACATTGGTGTCGACCATCAAGATTCCGGCCGTATTCATCGACCGCCGGAAGCCAAGATTAGTCATCACGGTAACCACGACCGTATCTCTCGCTAGCTTGCCGCGTTGGTGGGCGTCGAGCGCACATACCGCGAGGATCTGATCGCCGTCAACGATGCAGCCATCTCCGGAGACGGCCAGTAATCGGTCGGCGTCCCCGTCGAACGCTAGGCCGAGATCCGCACCGTGGGCAACGACGGCGGATTGCAGGCTCTCGGGGTGGGTCGAACCGCACTCCGCGTTGATGTTGTGACCGTCGGGGGAGCCATGGGTGACGATGACTTCGACGCCCAACGCACGCAGGGCCGTGGGGGCCACCGACGATGCCGCTCCGTTGGCCGCATCTATGACCACCGTTTGCCCGGCAAGCCGTCGGCCGTTCAAGGAGTTGACCACCGAAGCCACGTGGGCGGCGACCCCATCGCCTGACCGATCGGTGACCGAGACCACTTCGGGCTCGGATTCCCCCCCGAGCAATTCGTCGAAGCGGTTCTGAATCTCGTCCTGAACAATGTCAGACAGCTTCGATCCACCGGAGGCGAAGAACTTCACGCCGTTGTCATACCAAGGATTGTGCGACGCGGAGATCATCGCCCCGGCCACGTTATTTTGCTGGCACCACAGGGCAACGGCAGGAGTCGCCACGACGCCCAGATCAACCGACGAACCGCCCGCCCCAGCCACCCCTCGATGTAGGGCGCGGGCCAGGTTCGGGCCAGACGCCCGAGTGTCGCGACCGACAACGAAGCCCGCCGAACCAAGGACCTCCGCGCCCGCCCGCCCGAGGGACGCCACGAGGTCCGCTCCGAGTTCGGTGCGGGCATCGCCACGGATGCCGTCGGTCCCAAACTGCAAGGTCACGGGTTCACCATCGGCCAAGCACGCCCAACCGACCGGGCTCGACTAACGCTTGCTGTACTGCGGTGCCTTACGAGCCTTCTTGAGTCCGTACTTTTTGGATTCCTTCTTGCGCGGATCACGGGTTAGAAAGCCCGCTCGTTTGAGAAGGTCGCGTTGTGCGGGGTCGAGTTCAACCAACGCCCGAGCAATGCCGAGGCGCAAAGCACCAGCCTGGCCGGTAGTGCCACCACCGTGGATCGTGGCGTCGATGTCGTAGGCCTCGCGGGCTTCCACGACAACAAGCGGTTCGAGCAGCGCCATGCGGTGCGACCGAGCGGGGAAGTACTCATCGACGGGACGGCCGTTGACGGTGACGGTCCCCGATCCTGCCCGGAAGCGAACCCTAGCGACAGAGCGTTTACGACGGCCGGTGGTCTGAGTGAGCGGAGTAGTCATCGGAATCTTCCTGATCAGGTGCGGGCCCGGAACTTGGCGTGAGCAATCTCGAGCGCCTGCGGGTTCTGAGCGGAGTGGGGATGGGTGGGACCGGCGTAGACCTTCAACTTGGAGATCTGCGCCCGCCCAAGACGGGTCTTGGGGATCATGCCGCGAATGGTGTCCGTGACGGCTTGTGCCGGTCGGCGCGCCATCTTCGCGCCGTAGGTTTCTGACTTGATGCCCCCCGGATAACCGGAATGGCGATAAACCATCTTCTTGTCGGCCTTGCCCGCGGTGAGAACAATCTTGGCTGCGTTCACGATGATGACATGATCGCCCGTATCGAGGTGCGGCGTGTAGCTGGGCTTGTGTTTGCCCCGCAGAATGTTCGCAACCTCAGTCGCAAGCCGGCCAAGAACGAGGCCTTCGGCATCCACGACATGCCACGTACGCTCAATTTCGCTGGCCTTCGGTGTATAAGTGGACACGCTTCCTCCACGAGAGATCATCCGCTAAGCCTACGGTGAACCACTCCCAACACCAAGCGCGTCGCCCAAAAATGCGGCCTGCCACAACACCAACCCTTGGGGCGGGGCGGGCGATGGGACCATGCCGCGGTCGCGGCTGGCTAGGGCCGCACCCATCTCGACCGCCTTGCGGCGACCGCGGCCAATATCGACAAACATGGCAACCAGGCCACGGACCATCTGGCGAGTAAAGGCCGACCCCGCGATACAGAACTGCACCGTCTCGCCGCAGCGCTGCCAGGTCGCACGGTGGATGTCTCGGGTGTAATGCTCGATCGGCTTTGACTGGTTGAGTTTGCTGAAGGCCGAGAAGTCGTGGCGCCCCAGAATGCGATCCGACGCCAGCTGCATGGCCCGCAAGTCGAGCGGTTCGCGCACGTGCCACGCCCGGTTAGTGAGCAGTGGGTCCGGGGTCGGCGCGTTGAGGATTCGGTAGCGGTAGCCGCGCTGCGTACATGAAAAACGGGCATCGAAGTCCGCTCCGACGGCGCAAACGTCGCGCACCGCGATCGACGGCGCCAACATTCGGTTTAGGGCCCGGGTTAGCGCCTGCGGCTCAAAGTGCGACGCATCCGCATCGAAGGAGACAACCTGACCCCGAGCGTGTACGCCGCGATCGGTTCTACCCGAGCAGGCCGTCGAGACGGGGTGGCGCAGCACGGTAGCGAGCGCCACTTCCATGTCGTTTTGGACGGTGCGAACCCCAACGTTGGCGGCGTACCCGTGAAAGGGCGTCCCGTCGTAGCTCACCGTCATGCGGACGCGGCTAAAACCCGCGGGCGGTGGGGGCGGCTTTGGGGTCAGACCAGTTCGATCCGAGCCATGGGCGCGTTGTCGCCAGAGCGTGGATCGAGTTTGACGATACGAGTGTAGCCCCCGGCTCGGTCTTCGTAGCGAGGACCAATCTCGTCAAACAGCCTAGAGGCCATCTCGCGATCGCCGAGGAACTTCACGACGTTGCGGTGGTTGTGCAGACCGCCCTTTTTGGCTTTAGTGATGACCTTCTCCGCGACCGGCCGCATGGCCTTAGCCTTGGCTTCGGTAGTGACAATGGCTTCGGCCGCGATAAGCGAAGCCACAAGGTTGGCCATCATCGATTTCTGATGGGCAGACGAACCGCCGAAACGACGTCCCTTACGCGGGGTGCCAAGCATGATCAGTCTCTACTCCGGAGCGAGAGCCCTCGCTCATCAAGCCTCTCGATGACCTCATCGAGGCTCTTTTGGCCAAAGTTAGTGATGGCGAGGAGATCGTCACCGCTTTTTTGCAGGATCTCGCCGACGGTGCTGACTTGGGCACGCTTGAGGCAGTTACGAGGGCGCTCAGAAAGCTCTAGGGCTTCGATGGGGAGCTCCATATCAGGACTCTCCGACACGATCTGAATAGCCTCGCCGATTTCGAGACCCTGAGGATCGTCGCTCATCTCTTCGACGAGTTGCACCAAAGCCCGCAGCGTGCCCCCAGCCGAGGCAATTGCCTCACGGGGAGAGATGGACCCGTCGGTCTCTATCTCGAGCACGAGGCGATCAAAATCGGTGGACTGCCCAACCCGGGCAGGTTCGACCTGGAAGGAAACCCGACGCACCGGCGAATAGATCGAGTCGATCGGGATAACCCCGATAGTCGTTCCGGTCTTGTTGCGATCAGCCGACACATACCCGCGGCCAACCTGGACGGTGAGGTCGATAGCTAGTCGGCCCTTGTCGTTGAGTGTCGCGATCACAAGGTCGGGGTTCAGTATCTCAACGTCGGGGTGGGCTTGAATATTATCGGCCGTGACGTCAGCGGGACCACGGGCGTCGAGACGCAAGGTGACCGGCTCATCGCTATGAACAACGAGGACGAGATCCTTGATGTTCAAGATGATGTCGGTGACATCTTGGGCAACACCGACAATGGTGTCGAACTCGTGTTTCGCATCGTCGAAGCGAACCTGGGTTACGGCGCCACCCGGAATGGATGACAACAGCGTGCGGCGCAACGAGTTGCCAATGGTGTGGCCAAAACCAGGCTCAAGCGGGCCGATAGCGAAACGCTGGAGGTTGCCGGCGGCTTCCTCGATCGCTTCAACAGTGGGGCGGTGGATAACCAGCATCGTGTACCTTGATTACTTCGAATACAGCTCAACGATGAGCTGCTCACGGACAGGAATGTCGATCTGCTCACGTGTGGGCAGTTCGCGAACGGTGGCTTGGAACGAATCGTTGCGGTCCAACCACGCGGGGGGTGTGCGATCGAGAACATCGGTGTTCCACTGCACGACAGTGAAGTCTTGGGCGCCAAGACGCAACTCGATGACGTCGCCCTTGCGGACACGGTAGGACGCGATGTCGACGCGGCGGCCATTGACGTTCACGTGACCGTGACCGACAAACTGGCGGGCCTGGGGACGAGTCGCGGCCCAGCCAAGGCGGTAGATAACGTTATCGAGACGACACTCCAAGTACTGGAGCATGTTCTCTCCGGTGACCCCCTGACGACGACTGGCTTCGGCAAAGAGGTTGCGGAACTGCCGCTCGGTAAGGCCGTAGGAGAAGCGGGCCTTTTGCTTTTCTTGGAGTTGCAGCAGGTATTCCGAAACGGAGCCTCGACGGCGAGAACGGCCGTGCTCGCCGGGCGGGTAGGGACGCTTGTCGAGGGCAATGGTCTCACCCTTCGTTCCCCAAATGTTGGTACCGAGGCGACGCGAAACACGCGCCCTTGGTCCGGTGTAACGTGACATTATCAGGCCCTCCGACGCTTGTTAAGGCGACACCCGTTGTGAGGAACCGGGGTACAGTCCTTGATCCCAGTAACTTCGATACCCGCTTGCTGAATCGAGCGGATCGCGGTCTCGCGACCCGAACCGGGACCCTTGACCTGCACGTCGACCTTGCGAACACCATGCTCCATCGCTCGCCGAGCGACCTGCTCGGCCGCCATCTGGGCCGCGAACGGCGTGGACTTACGCGATCCTTTGAAGCCGACGTTGCCCGCCGAAGCCCACGCGATCACGTCGCCGCGCTGATCGCTGATGGAGATGATGGTGTTGTTGAACGAGCTTTTGATGTGAGCCACCCCGTGGGTGACGTTCTTTCGCTCGCGCTTGCGGGGCCGACGGCCGCCTGCTGCTGGCTTAGCCATTACTTAGTTACCTTCTTCTTGCCCGCGATGGTCTTCTTGGGACCCTTACGCGTCCGGGCATTAGTATGGGTGCGCTGGCCGCGGACCGGTAGTCCCCGACGGTGACGTAAGCCTTGGTAGCAGCCAATCTCCATCTTGCGCTTGATGTCCTGGGACACCACGCGACGGAGATCGCCTTCTACCTTTAGATCTGAATCTATGTAACCGCGAACCCGTGCTACTTCGTCGTCGGTTAGGTTGCGAACCCGAGTTGTCGGGTTAATACCGGTGGCTTCACAAATGCGAAGCGCCACCGTGCGCCCGATGCCATAGATGTAGGTGAGGCTGGTGCCCACCTGCTTTTCACGGGGAATGTCTACCCCACTAATGCGTGCCATTTCAGCCCTGCCTCTGTTTGTGCCGCGGGTTTTCGCAAATAACCATGACGCGGCGGTGGCGACGAATCACCTTGCACTTGTCACAGATCTTCTTAACGCTTGGTCGAACCTTCATTTTGCTCCCGACCGCCGTAGCGCCCGAATCTTATGGCCGATCTTTCGGCCGATGGTGTCCTCTCGGCCGGAGTGCCAAGAGTTACTTGTAGCGATAGGTGATACGACCTCGTTGCAGGTCGTAAGGGGTCAACTCCACTTGGACACGATCGCCGGGAAGAATGCGAATGTAGTGCATACGCATTTTGCCGCTGATGTGCGCGAGAACCTCGTGTCCGTTTTCTAACTCGACCCGAAACATGGCGTTCGGGAGCGATTCGGTAACCTTGCCCTCGAGGACGATGGCATCTTCTTTCGGTTTTGGCAGAGTGATTCCTCCTGAAAACACGACACTCGAACAGACTGGCGTGTCGGCCTAGTATTGGGCCAACCAACTACCCTACCGGACAAACCGGCGCGGTCCAACCTTCGCGCCCCATCACTGGAGACGCGAGTTGATCACCTCTACCAAACGAGCGAACACCTCACCTTCGTCGGCTAACCCGTCGACCGTGACCAGAAGGCCCCGGGCAGCGAACCAACCCAGCAGGGGAGCCGTTTGCTCCTCGTACAAGGACAGTCGGCGAGCTATGGCTTCCTCTGTGTCGTCGGAACGACCACGAGCCATCATCCGCTGGGTGACGTCTTCCACCGGAACATCTAAATTGACCACGATAGTGAGCGACTGGTTGAGATCGGTAAGAATCTGTTCCAGCGCACTGGCTTGATCCGCGGTACGGGGGAATCCGTCGAGCAACACCCCGTTGTCGACGACATCGGTTTGAGCGAGTCGCTCTCCAACGATGCCGTTCATTATCTCGTCGCCTACCAGATGGCCTGCTTCGAGAATGTCAGCGGCTCGGCGGCCCAACTCTGTTCCCGCTGCGACCGCCGTCCGCAAGACATCGCCGGTAGAAACGTGGAAACAACCGAATCGTTGCGCGATCAGTCCCGACTGCGTTCCTTTGCCTGAGCCCTGACGACCCAGGATGACCATACGAAGGACACCCATTTAGTTGAGAAAGCCCTCGTAGTTACGCATCATGAGTTGGCTGTCGATTTGCTTCATGGTCTCAAGCGCCACGCCCGAGGCAATGAGCAAAGAAATACCGCCGAAGGCGAACCCTCCGGCACCGCCACCGCCACCGGTATGTTCAGTACCGAGCGTGAGGCCGATCAGAATCGATGGGATCAAGGCGACCCCGGCAATGAAGAGGGCACCGGGGAAGGTGATACGAGAAAGGATGCGGGCGAGGTAGCGCTCGGTCTGCGGACCGGGCCGGATACCGGGAATAAAGCCACCCTGCTTGCGAATTGTGTCGGCCTGCTTGGCTGGATCGAAGGTGATCGCGGTGTAGAAGTAGGCAAAACCCACGATCAACAGGCCGAAAACAATCAGGTACACGGGGTCGGTCGGATCGGCGAGGTGATCGTCGACCCACCGCTGGATCCTGCCGCCTAAACCCTCACCGGGTAAGGCCACGGCGATGAGGTTCGGCAGGTACAGAACCGAACTGGCGAAGATGATCGGGATAACACCTGACTGGTTGACCTTCAGCGGGATGTAAGTGCTCTGGCCGCCGTACATCCGGCGACCAACAACCCGTTTGGCGAACTGGACGGGAATCCGGCGCTGGCCCTGTTCGACAAACACTATGCCGACTAACAACATGACCGCCACGGCGATGAGGCCGATGAGGGGGATGGTGCCGTTCTCAGCCTGCACCAATGCACCCTGGGCGGGGAAGCTCGAAATGACCGAAGCAAAGATCAACAACGACATGCCGTTGCCTACACCGCGTTGGGTGATGAGTTCGCCCATCCACATCAGGAGCGCAACACCGCTCGTGAGGGTAAGGACAACAACGAACACGGTCCACGCGTTGAACTTGGGCAGCAAGTCGACGTTGCCGACTAGGCCGCCCTGGTGGAACAGGAAAGCAAACGAGGTCGACTGCACAAGCGCGATGGTGATGGTGACGTAACGCGTCCACTGGGTGATCTTGCGCTGACCGATCGCGCCTTGCTGTTGCCATTGTTCGATCTTGGGGATGACGACGCCGAGGATCTGCATGATGATCGACGAAGTGATATAAGGCATGATGCCGAGGGCAAAAATCGCGAACTGGGTCAGCGCTCCGCCCGAAAACAGCTGCATAAAGCCGAGGATTCCGCCTTGGTTGGCCTGATCGCGGAGCAGTTGGACCGCGCCGATGTCGACACTCGGGGCGGGCACAAACGCGCCAAGACGATACAGCGCGATGATGAACAGGGTGAACAGAATCTTGCCCCGCAAATCGGCGACTCGAAACATGTTCAGAACTCGTTGCAGCACGTGTCTTCCTCCTCGTGGACCCGATTAGGCGATCGGTACGAGCCCTCGCCGGGGTTCGAACCAGATCATCGGTTGGTGTGTTGGTTGAAGCTGCCGTGGGCCGGGCGAACGCCCCACGGTAGGTCGAGTTTCTCAACCGTACCGCCTGCCGCAGTGATAGCTTGTTCGGCTGACTTAGAAAAGCCGTGGGCCTTAACCGTTAAGGCAGCGGAGAGTTCGCCCCGGCCAAGGACCTTGACGAGAGCGCCCTTGCGGACCAGACCACGCTCGAGCAAGGTTTCCGGAGAAACCTCGATGAGGCCAGATTCGGCGATGGTGTCAATATTGATGCCCTGATATTCAACCCGGAACGGGTTGGTGAAGCCCCTCAACTTGGGGACCCGCCGCAGGAGCGGCATCTGGCCACCTTCGAAACCGACCGGAACGGTGTTGCGAGCGCGTTGGCCTTTAGTGCCCCGGCCAGCTGTCTTGCCGCCTTTGCCACCCACCCCGCGTGCTTTGCGCTTGCCCCGCGGGTTGGAGCCCTCCGCGGGCTCAAGATCGTGAAGTTTGATCATTGGGCAACCTCCTCAGAGGTTTCCTCAACCGTCACCAAGTGGGGAACGCGGGCAATCATACCGCGGATCTCGCGACGATCGGGAAGCGTGTTAGTACGGCCGATGCCGCGCAGACCAAGAGCACGCAGGGTGCCTCGCTGCTTGGGCTTGCAGCCGATATTGCTTTTTATTTGGGTGACTTTGAGTTCCATCAAGCCTCCTTGGCCGAGGCGGGGGGAGCGTTCTCGCCCCGCTCACTCTTCTGGTAAGCCGCCCACAGGGCGCCTGGCAGAAACTCGGCCGGGTCGAGACCACGAAGACGAGCAACTTCATCGGGACGCCGCTGACCTTTGAGGCCCTCGATGGTGGCGCGGGCGACATTGATGTGGTTAGGAGAGCCTAGTGACTTACAAAGGACGTCGTGAACGCCCGCTTCTTCGAAAATTGCCCTAGCAGCCCCACCGGCGATAACGCCAGTACCGGGCGCGGCTGGTTTGAGCATGACGCGACCCGCCCCGAGCTCGCCAATCGTTTCGTGGACGATAGTAGAGCCCGCCATCGGAACCTGAAAGAGGTTACGACGTGCTTCTTCGGTGCCCTTCTGGATAGCCAGCGGTACTTCCTTGGCCTTGCCGTAGCCGAGGCCAACCTTGCCCGCACCGTCACCTATTACAACCAGCGCCGTAAAGGAAAAGCGACGGCCGCCCTTGACGACCTTGGCCACACGGTTGATGTTGATGACCCGCGACTCACGGAGACCTTCGCCCCCATCACGCGGATTGGGTTCGCGTTCGTTTTTGCGTTCATAAGCCATTAGAAGTCCAGTCCTCCGTTGCGAGCTGCGTCGGCGAGCGCCGCAACCCTACCGTGGTAGCGGAAGCCACCTCGGTCAAAAACCACTGCTGTGACCCCAGCCGCCTTAGCCCGATCAGCCAAAAGAGCGCCTGCCTTAGCCGCCGCGTCGATGTTGCTGTTGACGGCACCCCGAAGCACCGGTTCGGTGGTGGACACCGAAACCAGAGTTACGCCCGCGATGTCGTCGATGACTTGGGCCGAGATATGCTTGTTAGAACGGTACACGGCGACACGTGGTCGAACCGCGGTGCCCCGTAGATTCTTACGAACCCGACGATGGCGACGGATGCGGTCGCTGCGACGCTTCTTGGCGGAAACAGCCATAACTACTTAGCCGCCTTTCCGGCCTTGCGGATGACACGTTCGTCCTTGTAACGAATGCCTTTGCCCTTGTACGGTTCGGGCTTGCGCCACTGGCGGATATCGGCGGCCACCTGACCTACTAACTGCTTGTCGATCCCCTTGACAAAGATCTGGGTCTGTATGGGCACATCGAATTCGATACCTTCCGGCGCGGTGATGATAACCGGATGGCTGTAGCCCAACGCCAACTCTAGGGAGTTGGTGCCCTTGGCCGTGGCGCGGTAGCCAACCCCTTGGATCTGGAGTTCCTTGGTGAATCCCTCGCTGACCCCTACGATCATGTTTTGCACAAGTGAGCGGGACAGGCCGTGAAAGGCCTTCGAATTGCCCGAGTCGTCAGGACGGGAAACTACGAGAGTTCCTTCGTCGTCACGAACGGTGATGCCACCGGGCAGGGAACGCTCGAGCGTGCCTTTGACTCCTGTGACGGTGACCGATGATCCGTTGATGGATACGTCGACCCCACTCGGGACGGTGATGGGTGTTTTGCCTACGCGGCTCATGAGTATCCTCCTACCAAACGAAGCAAAGGACTTCGCCGCCCATGCGGCTCTTCCTTGCCTCACGGTCAGACATCAGGCCCTTGTTGGTCGACACGACCGCCACCCCGAGACCGCCCTGAACTCGGGGGATCTCGTTGCGTTGGCGGTAGATACGTAACCCGGGCTTGGAAACCCGCTTCAGACCGGAGATTACTCGGGCCCGATCGGGGCTGTATTTCATCTCGATGGTCAGGGTCTTGCCCGGCTTGGTTCCGTTGTCGGCTTCGACGAACGAGGCAATGTAACCCTCGGACTTAAGAACGGTAGCCAAGGCCATCTTCTGCTTAGATGAAGGCATTGAAACCTCGTCGTGCATCGCAACATTGGCGTTGCGGATACGAGTCAGCATGTCGGAAATCGGATCAGTCATCGTCATCGTCTTGCTCCCCTCACCAGCTCGCCTTTTTCACGCCAGGCAGTTCGCCCGCGTGAGCCATCTTGCGCAAACAAATTCGGCACAAGCCGAACTTGCGGTACACCGAGTGCGGCCGACCACATCGACGGCACCGAGTGTATGAGCGCACCTTGAACTTCGGGGTTCGCTGCTGCTTTTCGCGGAGTGCTTTCTTCGCCATGGGTCACTGCCCTTCGCGTCGGAACGGGAAGCCGAACGCGGCGAGCAGGGCACGGCCCTGATCGTTCGTCTTCGCCGTGGTGACGATGGTAATGTCCATCCCCCGAGTGGTATCGACATTGTCGTAGTCGATCTCAGGGAACATGAGTTGTTCGGTCACACCGAAGGTGTAGTTGCCGTTGCCGTCAAATGACTTGGGCGACAAACCTCGGAAGTCTCGGATTCGCGGGATCGCCAGAGAAATTAGGCGATCGAAGAATTCGTACATGCGGTCGCCCCGAAGGGTGACCTTGCAGCCAATAGCTTGCCCCTCGCGGAGCTTAAAACTGGCCAGGGACTTTTTGGCCCGTGTGATAACAGGCTTTTGGCCCGCAATGATCTCCATGTCGGAGACTGCGCCCTCGAGTAGCTTGGCCTGAGCAACCGCGTCGCCGACGCCCATGTTCAGGACAATCTTTTCGAGCTTCGGAACCAACATGATGTTGGGGAGTTGCCATTTTTCTTGGAGAGAAGAACGAATCTCGTCATTGTATTTGGTGCGCATGCGCGGCGGCAGGGTTGTAGTGCTCACTTGATCTCCTCCCCGGAACGCCGACAGATGCGGATTTTGGTGCCGTCCTCGAGGATCTTGTAGCCCACACGAGTAGCGCGGCCATCCGTCGGGCTAACAACGGCCACGTTAGAGACATGCATCGGCATGGCTTTGTCGATGATGCCTCCCTGCTGGTCCTGACGAGTGGGGGCTAGGTGCTTCTTGGCCAGATTGACACCTTCCACAATGACCTTGCCCATCTCGGGGATGGCTCGTTCAACGATACCCTCAGCCCCTTTGTCCTTGCCGGACAACACCACGACGCGGTCGCCTTTGAGAATCTTCATAACTAAAGCACCTCCGGTGCGAGCGACACGATGCGCATGAACTGCTTGTCGCGCAATTCACGACCAACGGGGCCAAAGATGCGGGTACCGCGCGGTTGCTTCTGCTCGTTGATTAGAACCGCCGCATTCTCGTCGAAGCGGATGTAGGAGCCGTCCGGACGACGCTTTTCCTTTTTGACTCGGACGACTACGCAGCGGACGACATCGCCCTTTTTGACTTGGGCCCCAGGGATGGCGTCCTTGACCGTTGCAACAATAACGTCACCTATCGAGGCGTAGCGACGCTTCGATCCACCAAGGACCTTGATACACAAGACCTCCCTAGCGCCCGAGTTGTCGGCCACCCGTATCCGAGTTTCCTGCTGAATCACTTCGCCCGCTCCAAAACTTCCACCAACCGCCAACGCTTGTTCTTAGACAGCGGGCGGGTCTCTTGGACCCGAACTCGATCGCCAATGTTGAGCGTGTTGGATTCGTCGTGAACGTGAAGACGCTTGGAGCGCTGCACGGTCTTGGCGTAGCGGCGGTGCCGCACGCGATCGGTTGCTTCAACGACCGCGGTTTTATCCATCTTGTTGGATACCACCATGCCCTCGCGGACCTTGCGAGCGTTGTCGCGGGTTTCAGAAGCTACTTGATCAGTCATTGCAGTACTTTCTGCCGGCCGCCGCGGCTTGGGCTTGGGCGGCTTCGGCTTCGGCAATTTCGCGGGCTCGCATCTCGGTACGCATGCGAGCGATTTCCTTTTTGACCTGCTTCAGGCGTGCCGAGTTTTCCAGTTGGCTGGTGGCGAATTGGAAACGCAGGTTGAACAACTCTTCTTTGGCCTCCGCCAGCTTCTCAATGAGGTCAGTATCGCCAAGATCGACGAGACCTTTAGCTTTAGCCATTAGAAGCCCTCCCCACGGCTCACGAAACGGGCCTTGATCGGCAGCTTCTGGATGGCCCGATTCATCGCCGCTCGAGCGATCTCCTCATCGTGGTAGGAGAGTTCGAACATGATGCGGCCGGGGCGAACAACGGCCACCCACTTTTCTGGGTTGCCTTTACCTGAACCCATGCGGGTTTCGGCTGGCTTATTGGTGACGGGCTTGTCGGGAAAGACATTGATCCACACCTTGCCACCCCGCTTGATGTGACGGGTCATGGCAATACGGGCCGCTTCGATCTGGCGAGCGGTAATCCAACCGGGTTCGAGCGCCTGAATCCCATAATCGCCGTAGCTGACCTCGGTCGCTCCCTTAGCCACGCCCTGAGTACGGCCTCGGTGCTGTTTACGATGTTTAACCTTTTTGGGCATCAACATGGGGACCGCCTCAGTCCGATGCTCGGAAGTTCGGGGTTTCGCTCTGCTCACGAGTAGACGCCTCAATGGCATCTTCTTCGTCCAGCAGACGCTCAAACTCGGGATCGGCTTTCTTGACTAGCGGAGCGAGTTCCTCATCAACCTCGGTCTCAGAGTTCGCCGGACGCTTAGGGCCACCGGCACTCGAAACGAGGCCGCGGGGATTGGACGGACCAGAAGTCTCACCGGTCGCCATCGCCGCTTCAATAGTGGCCTTGTCGTCGCTTTGGGTCTTGTAGGGCAATATGTCGCCCTTGTAGAGCCACACTTTTACGCCGATACGGCCATAGGTGGTTTTGGCCTCACGGAAGCCGTAATCGACATCGGCTCGCAGGGTGTGGAGCGGTACCCGACCTTCGCGGTACCACTCGGTGCGAGCCATTTCCGAACCACCAAGACGGCCAGAGCACTGGACACGAATGCCGAGAGCGCCCGCCTTCTGAGCGTTCTGCACGGCCCGCTTCATGGCCCGACGAAACGCCACCCGACCTGCGAGTTGGTCGGCGATTCCCTGGGCGCTGAGCGCGGCGTCGAGTTCGGGATGCTTGATTTCTTCGACGTTAAGTTGCACTACGGTGGCGCCGCAGATCGCCGTAAGTCCGGCTCGAAGGCGGTCAGCTTCCGAGCCTCGGCGACCAATGACGATTCCAGGACGGGCGGTATGCACGTCGACTCGCAAACGCTCACGAGTCCGCTCGACCTCGACCCAACTGATGGCCGCATGCGGAAGCTCCGACAATAAGTAATCGCGGATCTTCCAATCCTCGACAACGTTGTCGGCGTACTCCTTGCGATCAGCGAACCATCGGCTCTTCCAGTCGGTGGTGATACCTAAGCGAAAGCCGTAAGGATTGACCTTCTGTCCCATTAGCTAGTCTCCTCTTCTTCGCCAGTCGTGTCGACTTCGGTGTCGACTTCGGTGTCGACTTCGGTGTCAACTTCGGCGGCCAGCATCGAGGCGGCGGTGGCCTCCACGATCTCGCTGGCTTGATCCTCGACCGATGCCTCATGGTCGTGATCGTGGTCATGGTCCTCGGCTTGCTCGGCGGCCCGGGCCTTCGAGCGAGCGACTCGGGCCTGGCGGGCCTCCGCCGCTTGGCTACCCCCGGAGCGGCCAGTGGCCAACTCGCGGTCACGAAGACGATCAATCGTGGCGTTGTCGTAGCGACTCACGATGATCGTGATGTGGCAGGTTCGCTTGCGAATGGTAGTGGCCCGACCTCGAGCACGAGGCCGCTGGCGCTTGAGGGTCGGACCCTCGTCGGCGTAGCAGGCTGATACGAATAGTTCGTCAACGATCTGGTGGTCGTTGTGTTCGGCGTTGGCGGCCGCGGAATCGAGAACTTTCGCAATCTCCGCCGATACCCCCCGCTCGGAAAAGGCGAGAATTTCGGCCGCTTCGGCATAGGACTTGCCCCGAATCTGGTTCAGTACCTCACGGGCCTTGTAGGCCGAACTGCGAGCAAAGCTGACCCTCGCCCGGGTACCTGGGCGCTCGTTGGTCTTGATCCCGGTCATCAGCGACGACCGCCCCGCTCTTGACCGGCATGGAACCTGAACGTCCGTGTCGGCGCAAACTCACCAAGCTTGTGACCGATCATGGACTCGGTCACGTACACGGGGATGTGCTTTCGGCCGTCGTGAACGGCCAAGGTATGGCCGATCATGTCGGGGATTATGGTTGATCGACGAGACCATGTCTTGATGACCTTTTTGTCGCCCGCTTCGTTCAGAGCGTCGATCTTCTTGAGCAGATGATCGTCAACGAATGGGCCTTTCTTCAGGCTTCGCGGCATTTCCCTTACCTCCGCGAACCGCGCGTCCGGCGACGGCGCACGATCAGCTTGTCGGATTCTTGATTGGTCCGGCGAGTGCGGCCCTCGGGCTTGCCCCAAGGAGAGACCGGATGACGACCACCCGATGTCTTGCCTTCTCCCCCGCCGTGGGGGTGATCGACCGGGTTCATCACTACTCCCCGGGATTGGGGCTTGACGCCCTTCCAGCGGTTGCGACCCGCCTTGCCAATCTTGATGAGTTCGTGTTGGGCGTTGCCGACCTCGCCGACGGTGGCCCGACAGTCGATCGGAACGCGACGCATCTCGGTACTCGGCAGACGCAAGGTGGCGAAATCGCCTTCCTTAGCCACGAGTTGGATCGAGGCGCCCGCGGCGCGACCGATCTTGGCCCCCGCTCCCGCTTTCAGTTCCACGTTGTGGATGGTGGTACCGACGGGGATGAAGCGAAGCGGCAGGGCGTTACCGGAGAGAATCTCGGCGCTCTGACCGGACTGAAGTTTATCGCCCACCTGAAGGTCTCGGGGGGCCAAAATGTAGCGCTTTTCGCCGTCGTGGTAGTGCAGGAGGGCGATGTTGCAGGTGCGGTTCGGGTCGTACTCGATCGTGGCCACGGTGGCGGGCACGCCGTCTTTACGTCGATAGAAATCAATAACGCGGTACTGCTGTTTGTGTCCTCCACCACGGTGACGAGAGGTCTTGCGACCGTGGCTGTTACGACCACCGGTTTTGGATTTCGGACCAACGAGGCTTTTTTCCGGCGTCGAGGTCGTAATCTCGGAGAAGTCCGACGTGGTCTGGAACCGGCGACCAGGGCTAGTTGGGTTGCGCTTACGAATTGCCACGATCAGGCCTCAAACAAGTCAATAGAGTCACCCTCAACGAGGGTAACGAGGGCACGCTTTTGACTGGCGGTAGTACCGAAGCCACCACTACGACGTTTGCGCTTGCGCTTTCCTTTGCGGTTCAAGGTATTTACCTTGAGGACAGAAACGTCAAAAATTGCTTCAACGGCGTCTCGGATCTCTGGCTTCGAAGCACGCGGCGCGACTACGAAGGTGTACACCTTGTCCTCATTAAGCCTGAAAGATTTCTCGGAGAGAACCGGACGGATGAGAACATCACGATGATCTTGCATCACTCTTCCTCGTCGTTTCGGCCGACTGGGGACGACGGCAGGGTGGCCGCGGTGAAGACAACCACATCGCTATCGAGCACGTCGTAGGTGTTGAGCTCACGAACGTGCAAGCAATGCACGGTGGTCAGATTGCGGAAGCTTTTGTAGGCGTTGACGTCCTCATCGCCGAGAACCATGAGCACCTTGCCTTCGGCTCCAATGGCATCCAACGCGGCCTTGGCCGCAGACGTCTTGGGCGTGTCGAACGACCACAGATCGACTACAAGCACCTTGCCCTCGTCCGCTCGGTCTGAGAGGGCAGAGTTGAGGGCCAGTTTGATCATCTTCTTGGGGGTGCGCTGGCTGTAGTCGCGGGGCTTGGGCCCGTGGGCCACTCCGCCGCCGCGCCAGTGAGGCGCTCGAGTGGTGCCAGCGCGAGCCCGACCGGTGCCCTTCTGGCGCCAAGGCTTCGCACCGCCCCCGGAGACCTCACGACGGGTCTTGGTTGAATGGGTACCGGCGCGCTTGGCGGCCAGTTGGGCAGTGACTACCTGGTGCATTACCGACATGTTCGGCTCGATCCCAAACACGCTTTCTGGCAGATCAACCTCGCCCGCGTTCTGCCCCGCTTGGGTCATCACGGTGATGTTCGCCATATCAGCGTCCCTTCACAGCGTCGCGGATGACGACGGTGGCCCCGCGGGGGCCGGGAACGGAACCTCGGACCAACAGCACCTCAGCCTCCGGGTCGCTTTTGACGACCGTGAGGTTGAGAGTGGTGACCTTGTCGTTGCCCATCCGGCCCGGCATCTTTTTGCCTCGAAATATTCGGCTTGGAGTGGCGCACTGGCCAACCGCGCCGGGTTTGCGGTGGTTCTTATGCGCACCGTGGCTGGCGGGAGCTCCAGCAAAGCCGTGACGCTTCATCACCCCCGCAAATCCCTTGCCACGAGAGACAGCAGTGACATCAACTAGTTCGCCCTGTTGGATCACGTTGGCGTTGATCTCCTGACCTACTGTGTATCCGCTGACATCGTCGAGGCGTAACTCAACAAGCGTGCGGCCCGGTTCCACGCCAGCTTTATTGAAGTGACCGGTTTCGGGTTGGTTGAATTTGTTCGCCGCCCGCACCCCTCGCGTGACTTGGATTGCGCTGTAGCCATCGCTCTCAGGGGTCTTGATCTGCACGACATGGCAAGGGGAAACGCGCAGAACAGTGACGGGGACGACGCAGTTCTCCTCGTCCCAGATCTGCGTCATGCCGACCTTTTCGCCGACGATCGCCTTGGTGGCCATACTTGCTTCCTGTGGTTGAGATCCCGAGAGTTGATACTCACGCGAACGCTCCGCACAGTCGAACTGGGCGGAGCGGTGTTTCGGTTTTGCCGAGTGGTTCCCACAAAGGGCCTACCCAGACATCGATTGCAAATACTCAGATAGCTGAGTACACGATTGAGACAGCCTAACGACCGGTGGTCCGCTAACCAACCTCTATCCCCAACTGTTTATTTCTTGCAAAGTAGTGTCTGGCCCTATGACAACCGACGAAAGTACTAGGGACGAGAGAAAAATCCCTCGCTGGGTAGTCAAGGCCATCGCCCTCTACTGGGTGGGTTGGGCCATCACCTATCTTGGGACGGGGGCCATCCGGTCGCTGCGTTCGCTCCTTATTGTTGCCCTGATTTCGCTGTTTTTGTCGTTTGCGATCGAACCGGCGGTAAATCGCCTCGAACGATGGGGAATCCGGCGCGGCCTCGGTGTCTGGATCGTGTACCTGACCATTTTCGCGGGACTCGTGGGGTTCTCGGCCGCTATCGGCACCGCGCTCGCTACCCAGATCGAAGGGTTTCTTGAGCAAGCTCCCGGCTATGTCGATGACCTCGAAGGCTGGCTCCAGGACAATTTGGACGAAAACATCGATCTACAGCGGGTGAGTGACGAGTTCGTCGACGGCGGCGGGGTTTCTGACCTTGCTGGTCGCTTCGCCGACGACGTTCTGAACCTCGGCACCACGATCCTCAACGTGGTGTTCCAGACCTTCACCGTGTTGCTTTTCACCTTCTACCTCGTAGCCGAAGGGCCTCAGATCCGGCGCAATGTGTGTTCATTTCTGCGGCCTAGTCGGCAGTTAGTGGTGCTTTCAGTCTGGGATACCGCCATCGAAAAGACGGGCGGTTACATCTACTCGCGGAGCATTCTGGCCGTTTTGTCGGCAACCGCTCACTACGCGGCGTTCGCGATGATCGACGTGCCGTTTCCCGTACCGATGGCCATCTGGTTGGGGGTCGTGAGCCAGTTCATCCCCGTTATCGGCACGTACTTTGCTGGGGCGTTACCAGTCCTTATTGCTGTACTCGATAACCCAGGCCGAGGCCTTGCTGTGTTAATTGTGGTCGTCATCTATCAGCAGGTCGAGAATTATCTGCTCGCCCCTCGGGTTACAGCCCATACCCTAGAAATCCATGTCGCCGTCGCCTACGGGTCAGTCATCGCAGGAGGAGCGTTGTTGGGCGTAATCGGGGCTTTGCTCGCCCTCCCGTTTGCCGCCACCGCGCAGGCGGTCATCTCCGGCTACCGGCAGAGCTTTGCCGTCGAGGAAGACACCCTCGAGGCGAGCGCCCAACGGCGCGGCCGCGATTTGTCGTAGTCGATCAGGTCGCGGCGATCCACAAACGACCCAAGAACGCCGCCATCTGCTCCCGCGTCACAAAATCCGCAGGCGAATACGTAGAACTACCCGTACCTGTGGTGACCCCAAGATCATAAATACAAGCCACATCAACAGTCGCGAACGAAGTCGGCGACAAATCAGTAAACGGTGTCGCCGCCGACGAACACGTCCTACCCGACGCCCGCCACAAACGACCCAAAAACGCCGCCATCTGCTCCCGCGTCACAAAATCCGCAGGCGAATACGTAGAACTACCCGTACCTGTGGTGACCCCAAGATCATAAATACAAGCCACATCAGCAGTCGCGAACGAAGTCGGCGACAAATCAGTAAACGGTGTCGCCGCCGACGAACACGTCCTACCCGACGCCCGCCACAAACGACCCAAAAACGCCGCCATCTGCTCCCGCGTCACAAAATCCGCAGGCGAATACGTAGAACTACTCGTACCTGTGGTGACCCCGAGGGTTCGGATGCAGCCGACATTGCTGTAGGCGAATGAAGTCGGTGGCACATCAATGAACGGATTTGGGCCCATCGCGCACCCATCGGGCGATCCGGTGAAGGCTACTGAGTAACCCGTGGACGTCGCTGCCGTGACGGAGATTGTGACGCCAGCGAGGAGGAGCGACTCGCCCACCTCGATCACATGGTTGTCATTTTCGATCGCGGATACGGCCGGATACTGCCGGCGAGCGGTGCCCCAACAAATCCCGTCACAGTAAGAGGTGAGGTCAACGGCATGAACCACAACCCCGCCATAGGGCAGGTGCATGTCATAGCCGGTGTTGGGTCGGGCCTCGACCGTGAGATAGATCAGCGGATTAGCAGTTGGGATAAGAGCCATCTGCTTTCCCGTAGACTCCGGTCCGGCCAAGTCGGCCGAAAACCCAGCCCGGGCGACGATCTCGATCTGATTGGCGTCGATCCAACCACTCGCGTAACGGTTGATCGCAATCGTGTGGGTGATGTGGCACGGCCCTAAACGCCCTAAACCAGAGCAACCATTGCCATTGATATCCGGAGAACTCGGATTATAGGCTGACCCGCTCATCAGATCGTACAGGTTGTCGTAGGGAGAAGCTGGGTCGCTTTCACTCTCATTTTCATCGGTAACCGAACCCGAATGGGGCCAACCCAAGGTGTGTCCGAGTTCGTGGGCCGGTGTATCTGGCCGGCCGAACTCGGTGCCGCTTATCCAGAATCCACGCCCGCTGGATGATGCCGGGGTGCTGAGATCTCCGGTAATGACACCATTGTAACCGTACAAGTAGATGCCCGAAGAGGCAAAGCCAGCGGGATCTTCGTTCTCTTCGAGGGTTCGGTCGATCACCATCACATTGCTGGTGGTCGTAGCACTAGTCGCAACATCCAAGCAGTCGTCGGGATTCTTGGCCACCAAGGTGCCGCCCGCCACAAATGTAACCGTGTAGCGCCCGCGCGAGATCAAGGAAAAGTATGGCGCTATCTCGTCGTTAGCCCACTCGACAACCTCCGCTAGGGTGAACGTAGATATATCCTCGCCGGTGTCGGTTTCACAGACCCACACGGTGGTCACGTCATGGCCGAGGCTTAGGCTCTCCGTCGCTCCCCCACCGAGCAGCAAGCCCAAAGGATCAGGATCATTGACCCCCGCGACCGCGGGTCCAGCCGCAAGCACGGAAATCACCGTAGCAAGGGCCACCACCCGCCGAAGAAACAACCGATGGAGAAAGGCTAGAAACATAAAGCCAACTCTACACATAATGCCTCTTGGCCTACACCGACTCGTGGTAGGGAGCGAAAAAAGCTCGATTATCGGCGAGCAACTCGAAGACGTCTTTGTCGGTCGCGGGAAGTTCGATATCGCACCGGCCGAGTGCCTCTACCCGTTGGCCCCAGCGGATTACCGTGGACCCCCACGTGACCCCGCCGCCAAACGCGGTCTGCACCACGATGTCGCCAGGGTTCAAACGGCCCGACTCGACGGCATCGGCGAGGGCCATAGGGATAGACGCCGCGGCCGAGTTGCCGTGGGTAGCAATGTTGAGCATCACCTTTTCGTCGGGTATCCCTAAGCGTTTCATGGCCGCTTCGATGATCCGCCGGTTGGCTTGGTGCGGGATTACCAGATCGACATCTTCGATACCGATTCCCGCCCGCTTAAGGGCCCGCCGCACGGAACCATCCATGCCGCGAACGGCCAACTTGAAAATCGATTGTCCTTCAAAATGGAGCCGATCCTCTATGGCATTGCGAGGCCGCAGGATTTCGCCGCGTGTACCGAGGGACGGGAACACCATCGTGTTGCCCGCTCGGCCATCGGCACCGAGGTCGTTGCTCAGTACGCCATCGCCGTCGGTGGAAGCCTCAAAGACAGCGGCCCCCGCGCCGTCACCGAACAAGATGCACGTCGAACGGTCGTGGTAGTCCATGACGAAGTGAAGTTTCTCCGCCCCAACCAGCAACACCTTCTCCGCGACCCCAGATTCAATCATGGACGAGACGGAAGCCGAGCCGTAGACCCAGCCGCTACAGGCGGCGTTCAAATCGAAGGCCGCGGCGTTGACGGCGCCGATGCGCTCTTGGAGAAAGCAGGCATTGGAAGGACAGGTAATCTCGGGAGTCACCGTGGCCACGACGAGGAGGTCGATATCGGTTGGCTCTAGACCCGCCGCCGCTAGTGCTCGACGACCTGCGACCTCCGCGAGGTCGGTCACCTCGACATGGCTAATCCCCCGCTCCTCGATACCCGTCCGATCAACAATCCACTGAGCGGAAGTATCTACGAGCTGTTCAAGATCAGCGTTGGTCAGCTTGACCGGCGGAACACACTTCCCCCAACCAGTGATCGTTGCCCTAGTTTTCGCCGTCTCGGTCACTATCGATATCTCCCAACCAACTCTCGCTTCAGAATAGTAGGGAACCTCGCTAGCGCGCTAGACCTGCTGAATTTTGATCTCGATGTCGACTCCGGCGGGCAGATCGAGACGCTGGAGCGAATCGACCGTCTTAGGTGAAGGATCTAAGATGTCTAGGAGACGCTTGTGGATACGCATCTCGAAATGTTCCCGAGAATCCTTGTCCTTGAACGGACCCTTGATGACGGTGAATCGGTGCTTCTCGGTCGGCAGAGGGATCGGACCCGACAGTTGAGCCTGCGTCCGCTTCACCGTCTCGACGATCTTCTTCGTTGATTGATCGATGATTTCGTGGTCGTAAGCCTTGAGTCGGATACGAATCTTCTGTCCTGCAGCCATAGTCAGCCTTACTTGAGGATCTTGGTGACTGAGCCGGCGCCGACGGTGCGGCCCCCCTCGCGAATAGCAAACCGGAGACCCTCGTCCATGGCGATCGGGTTGATCAACTCGACATGCATCGCGGTGTTATCGCCCGGCATGCACATCTCGGTTCCCTCGGGGAGTTCAATGGTTCCGGTGATGTCGGTAGTCCGGAAGTAGAACTGCGGGCGGTAGTTGGTGAAGAATGGCTTGTGCCGACCGCCCTCTTGCTTGGAGAGCACGTAAACTTGGGCCTCAAACTCGGTATGCGGAGTGATGCTGCCCGGAGCGGCGAGCACTTGGCCGCGTTGGACGCCTTCTTTGTCAACGCCTCGCAACAAGGCACCAATGTTGTCGCCCGCCTGGCCTGCATCGAGGAGCTTGCGGAACATCTCAACACCGGTGCATGTGGTAGTGGTGGTGTCCTTAATACCGACAATTTCGATGCTGTCGCCGGTATGGACAGAGCCCTGTTCGACCTTGCCGGTCACCACAGTGCCGCGACCGGTGATCGAGAACACGTCCTCAATCGGCATGAGGAAGGGCTTCTCGAGGTCCCGCTCGGGCGTCGGGATATATTCGTCGACCTGAGCCATTAGGTCCAAGATCGCCGCGCTAGCGTCGGCATCGCCGGCGAGCGCATCGAGGGCCGAAACCTGAATGATGGGAGTGTCGTCGCCGGGGAAGTCGTACTCGTTGAGCAGTTCGCGAACTTCCATATCGACAAGTTCGATGAGTTCTTCGTCGTCGACCATGTCGACCTTGTTGAGGGCCACAACGATCTTTGGCACGCCGACCTGACGAGCAAGCAACACGTGCTCACGAGTCTGGGGCATGGGTCCGTCAGCGGCGGACACCACGAGGATGGCGCCGTCGACCTGAGCGGCACCCGTGATCATGTTTTTGATGTAGTCAGCGTGACCGGGCATGTCCACATGGGCGTAATGCCGGGCCTCGGTCTCGTACTCAATGTGGGAAACATTGATGGTGATACCGCGCTCGCGCTCTTCGGGCGCGTTGTCGATGTTTGAGAACTCGGTGAACGTTGAACCTTCAACGTTGTCAGCGAGAACCTTGGTGATTGCGGCGGTCAGCGTTGTCTTGCCGTGATCGATGTGACCCATCGTTCCGACATTGACGTGGGGCTTATTCCGCTCGAACGTCTCCTTGGCCATAACAGTTTTCCTTGCTCGTTTTTCGGCGTGCTTCTTGGGTGGGTTGTGAGACGATCATTCGCCGCGGACGCGGGCGACGATCTCTTCTTGGACGTTTGCTGGGGTGGGTTGGTATGAATCGAATTGCATCGTGTACGTGGCCCGCCCCTGCGTGCGCGAACGCAGATCAGTACTGTATCCGAACATCTCAGATAACGGCACTAAGGCATTCACAACTTGGGTGTTTCCGCGTTGCTCGGTGCCTTGCACCTGCCCACGGCGGGAGTTCACATCCCCGACCACCTCGCCGAGATAGTCGTCAGGGGTGACGACCTCGACGGCCATAACCGGCTCGAGGAGTTTCGGCTTCGCCTTGCGGGCGACCTCGCGAAACCACGCATTGCCGGCAATCTTGAACGCCATTTCGGACGAGTCAACATCGTGTATCTTGCCGTCTTCGAGGATCACTTTGATGTCGACGGTGGGGAATCCGGCGAGGACACCGTTGCTCATCGCTTCTCGAATGCCCTGATCGACAGGCTTGATGTATTCCTTAGGAATTGCCCCACCCGAGATTTTGGACTCGAACTCGTAGTCGCCGCCCGGGTTCGGGGCCAGCGTGGCGGAAATAACCGCGAACTGACCGCTACCACCAGTTTGCTTTTTGTGGGTATAGGTATAGTCCTCGATCGTCGAGGTGATGGTCTCGCGGTAGGCAACCTGCGGCTTACCCACGGCAGCTTCAACATTGAACTCACGACGCATGCGGTCGACAAGCACCTCAAGATGGAGTTCGCCCATACCGGCAATGATGGTTTGGGCTGTCTCTTCGTTGGTGGTGACTTGGAAGGTCGGGTCCTCTTCGGCGAGGTCCTGGAGTGCCCGACCCATCTTTTCTTGATCGGCGTTGGACTTCGGCTCGACGGCAACCTCAATTACCGGGGTGGGGAAGTCGAGGTTTTCCAGTGTGATAGGGTGGGCTGGGTCGCACAACGTATCGCCGGTGCGAGTGTTCTTGATGCCGATACCGGCCGCGATATCGCCGGTAGCAACAGAATTCTTGTCGATGCGGTTGTTGGCGTGCATTTCGAGGATGCGCCCGACGCGCTCTTTGTTGTCGGTACGGGTGTTGAGGATCTGACTACCCTTGTTGAAGGTGCCCGAATAAACCCGAAAATAGGTGAGGCGGCCGACGTGCTTATCGGTCATGATCTTGAACGCGAGCGCGGCGAAGGGTTCGGTGTCGTCGGCCTTGCGACTGACCTCGTTGCCTGCCTTGTCCTCGCCGGTGATAGCCGCCACGTCGATCGGCGATGGGAGGTAGTCGATGACAGCATCGAGAAGGGGTTGAACCCCCTTGTTCTTGAAAGCAGTGCCGTTTAGGACGGGCACGAGACCGTTTTCAAGCGTTCCCTTGCGCAGGGCGGCCTTGAGTTCTACCTCAGTGACCTCTTCGTCTTCGAGAACCTTCGCCATGATGTCGTCGTCTTGGTCCGCCGCCACTTCGAGGAGCATGGCGCGGTATATATCGGCTTCGTCTTGCATGTCGGCCGGAATGTCGACGGCCTCGTAAGTCGCACCGAGGTCTTTTTCGTCTGTGGTCGGTGGCCACACAAGGGCCTTCATGCGAACCAAATCAATGACGCCGAAATAGGCACTTTCAGAACCGATCGGGATCTGAATCACGGCGACGTTGGAGGTCAGACGATCTTTGATGGTGTCAAGGCAGAAATAAAAGTCGGCCCCGGTGCGGTCCATCTTGTTGATAAAGCACATTCGCGGGACGTTGTAGCGATCGGCCTGACGCCACACGGTTTCGGTTTGGGGTTCAACGCCCGCCACTCCGTCGAACACCGCGACGGCGCCATCAAGCACCCGCAACGAGCGCTCGACTTCGACAGTGAAATCGACATGGCCCGGTGTGTCGATGATGTTGATGCGGTGGTCGTTCCAGATGCAGTGGGTGGCGGCCGAGGTGATGGTGATGCCGCGCTCTTGTTCCTGTGGCATCCAGTCCATGGTGGCTGCGCCGTCGTGAACTTCACCGATTTTGTAGGAGCGACCGGTGTAGTACAGGATGCGCTCAGTAGTAGTGGTTTTGCCCGCGTCGATGTGAGCCATGATCCCAATGTTGCGGGTCATTACGAGAGGTGTTCGCTTTTCAGCCATGGGGTTCCTTGGGGCGCCCTTTGCGCCGAGCGCCGCAAAGGGCGCGGTCGTAAGTTAAGTAATGTGCTCGCGGGTAGGTTAGCGATGGAGCTGTGGCCTACCAGCGGTAATGGGCAAACGCCTTATTGGCCTCGGCCATCTTCTGAAGATCTTCACGACGCTTGCAGGAAGCGCCAATCCCGTTACCAGCATCGAGAATCTCGTTGGCGAGACGCTCGGCCATGGTGCGCTCTCGACGACCACGCGAGAACGCGACCATCCAGCGTATGGAGAGGGTGGTGGCGCGCCGAGGGCGAACCTCAACCGGCACTTGATAGGTAGCACCGCCAACGCGTCGGCTGCGGACCTCGAGTTGCGGGCGAACGTTGTCGACGGCGCGCTTGAGGGAGCTCACCGGCTCTGCCCCGGTCTTTTCCTCAACGATTTCGAGGGCGTCGTAGACGATCCTTTCGGCGGTGGAACGCTTGCCCCGCTGCAGAACCTTATTGATGAACTGGGTAACGAGAATCGACTTGTGAATCGGATCGGGGATGGTCTCGCGTCGTGGTGCGGGGCCCTTGCGCGGCATGCTAGCTGTCCTTCTTTACGCCGTAGCGGCTACGGGCCTGTTTGCGGTCGCGCACCCCAGACGTGTCGAGGGTACCGCGAACGATCTTGTAACGAACACCGGGGAGGTCTTTCACTCGACCGCCTCGCACCAGCACGATTGAGTGCTCCTGGAGGTTATGGCCCTCACCGGGGATGTAGGCGGTGACTTCAGTACCGGAGGTGAGGCGAACACGAGCGACCTTGCGAAGAGCCGAGTTCGGCTTCTTTGGGGTAGCTGTGTACACGCGTGTACACACACCACGCCGCTGTGGGGCGCCCTTGAGCGCCGGAGTGGTTTCCTTGCGACGCTTGGTCTGGCGGCCCTTGCGGACCAGCTGCTGTATGGTGGGCACGAAATAATCCTTAGTGAACGGAAGTGACGGAGAAGGCCAACGCAGCAGCATACGGGCGCAGTCGAGGAACTTCAACCCGCGCGGTCAAGCAATCGCTGAGACATTTACAACGCCGTCAGTCCCCCACCCGCTAGCAGCCTGGTTTCTTAGCCTCGCGCTAGACGGTGGCCCTTGGCGTAGCGGCGGCCTCACCAACTGCTTCGGCTTGGCCCGCCAGCCATTCAGCAAGGTCCGATTCGTCGTCACCGGAAGTGTAATACTCCATTGGCTCGAAATCGGGGGCGTTGGTCTTGATGTTGCGGTACTTCCCCATTCCGGTACCTGCCGGGATGAGTTTGCCGATGATGATGTTTTCCTTGAGACCGTGCAACGAATCTGACTTAGATTCGATCGCCGCTTCGGTGAGCACTCGAGTGGTCTCTTGGAAAGAGGCGGCCGACAGCCACGACTCGGTGGCCAGACTGGCCTTAGTTATCCCCATCAGGAAAGGACGACCGTCCGCGGGGTTGCCCCCTTCTTCGACCACCCGACGGTTCGTGTCGGCAAAGACCAACTTATCGACCTGCTCACCGGGAAGGAAGTCAGTGTCGCCAGGTTCGCTAACAGTAATACGCTTGGTCATCTGGCGTACGATGAGTTCAATGTGTTTGTCGTGGATCGACACGCCCTGGTCGCGGTACACCTTCTGAACCTCGTTGACGAGGTACTCTTGTGTGGACCGGACCCCCTTAATCTCTATGAGCTCCTTAGGATCGCGGGCCCCTTCGACGATGGCATCGCCGGCCCGCACCTCTTGACCATTGCTAACCTCGAGGCGGGCACCGGTCGGGATCGTGTAGTCCTTTTCGCTCCCATCGTCAGCCACCACTCGGATCTCACAACCACGGCCATCGTCCTCCCCCACCAGGACCACACCGGAGGTAGTAGACAAGGTGGCCTTACCCTTCGGCGTGCGAGCCTCGAATAGTTCCACGACCCGCGGCAGACCGCCAGCAATGTCTTGCGCACCCGTCACACCGCCGGTGTGGAAGGTACGCATGGTCAACTGAGTACCCGGCTCACCAATGGACTGGGCGGCGATAACACCAACCGCTTCGCCCAGCTCGATTTTGCCACCAGTGGCCAATGACATCCCGTAGCTCTTAGACGAGATGCCAAAAGCCGAATCGTCAGTAAGGGGCGACAACACACGCACTCGGTTGATAGTCGTGTCGTCGCGCAGGGTCTCCAGATCGTCGTCACCAACCATGGTGCCTTTTTCAATGACCCGGCCATCAGCGAGCGTGACATCGTCCGCGAGCACCCGACCAAAGAGGCGACTCTCGAGATGAGTCCGCTTGGTCGGCGTGTCGGCGATGACGTCTTCGAGCCAAATGCCAGGCACGGCACCTGGACGATCGAACGGGTCCTCATCGTTGATGATGAGTTCTTGGGCCACGTCGACCAAACGGCGGGTGAGGTAACCGGAGTCGGCGGTGCGCAGAGCCGTGTCGACGAGACCCTTCCGAGCGCCCGGAGTAGCAATGAAGTACTCCAGTGTCTTTAGGCCTTCGCGGAAGTTGCTTTTGATCGGACGAGGAATCATGTCGCCTCGAGGGTTGGCGACCAAACCGCGCATACCGGCAATCTGACGCACCTGCATCATGTTTCCTCGAGCACCAGACTCGACCATCATGTTAACTGGGTTGAACTGTTGGCTCTCTAACCCTTCCTTCATCCGCTCGGTGACCTTTTCGGTGGCCTCGGACCAAACCTCCACCTCCATCTGACGGCGCTCACCATCGGTGATAATGCCGCGGCGGAACTGCTGTTCGATCTTATCGGCCTGTTTCTCGTGAAAATCGAGAATGGATGCCTTTTCCACTGGCGTTGCCACGTCATCGATCGAGACCGTGAGACCCGACTGCATGGAAAACATGAAGCAGGTGTCCTTGATGGCGTCGAGGCTAATAGCGACCGACTGCTTGTCGTAGGAGCGAGCCAGTGTGTCGACAATGGCGCTCATCTGCTTCTTGGCGATCTTTTCGTTGACGTACGGGAACGTGTCCGGAAGGGTCTCGTTGAAAAAGACTCGGCCAACGGTGGTGACTTCGTACCGCGCGGCAGCGCCGTTAGCGGGACTGATTAGGAGGTCCGGGATCCGGAACTGAATCGGCGCGTGGATAGCGACATCGCCTAGCTCGTATGCGGCGTGGAGTTCCGCATGATCGCGAAATACCCGGCCCGCGCCTTTCGCCCCCTCAACAAAGTCAGTGAGGTAGAAGGCACCGATGATCATGTCCTGGGTCGGGGTGACGAGGGGACGACCATTGGCGGGACTCAGTACGTTGTTGGCGCTAAGCATCAACACTCGTGCCTCGGCCTGGGCCTCCGCCGAAAGTGGCAAGTGAACGGCCATCTGATCGCCATCAAAGTCGGCGTTAAACGCGGTGCAGACCAAGGGGTGGAGGTTGATGGCTTTACCCTCAACCAGCACCGGTTCAAACGCTTGAATGCCGAGACGGTGCAAGGTTGGGGCACGGTTGAGGAGCACCGGATGCTCCTTGATGACATCCTCCAGCACGTCCCACACCTCTGGGCGGCGGCGTTCGACCATGCGCTTGGCTGACTTGATGTTCTGTGCCACTTCGACGTCGACTAGTCTCTTCATTACGAACGGCTTGAACAGTTCTAGCGCCATGATCTTGGGCAGACCACACTGGTGGAACTTCAGGGTTGGCCCCACCACAATGACCGAACGACCCGAGTAGTCGACGCGCTTGCCCAGCAGGTTCTGGCGGAAACGTCCCTGCTTACCCTTGAGCATGTCGGAAAGCGACTTGAGGGGACGGTTACCGGGACCAGTGACCGGACGACCACGACGACCGTTGTCGAACAACGCGTCGACGGCTTCTTGAAGCATGCGCTTTTCGTTGTTGACAATAATGTCCGGCGCACCAAGATCCAAGAGACGCTTGAGTCGGTTGTTGCGGTTAATCACCCGACGGTAAAGATCGTTAAGGTCCGACGTGGCAAAGCGACCACCATCGAGTTGCACCATGGGACGCAGTTCGGGCGGAATTACGGGGACAACATCGAGGATCATGGCCCCCGGGTTGTTAACGCGACGGCCGTGTGCGTCGCGACGGTTGAACGCGGCGACGATCTTAAGCCGTTTGATGGCCTTCTGCTTGCGCTGGTTGGGCAAACCTCTGACGCCTTCCGGCGGGTCGATCTGCTCACGCAAGCGGGCTTCTTCATCGTCGAAGTCGAGATGTGCAACTAGGCGAGCAATAGCCTCCGCACCCATACCTCCCACGAAGTATTCGCCCCAACGGTCCTGCAACTCACGCCACAGTTGCTCATCGTCGACGATCTTGCGCCCGTGAAGGGTCAAAAACTCAGCCCAAGCGCGATCGAGAATTTCCTTGTCACTCTCGGTTCGTTCACGGATCGACTCGGCATCCTTTTCGGCGAGGCGGCGAGCGGCCTTCATCACGGTTTCTTTGGCGCCGCCCTTTTCGAGGCCCGCCAGTTCCTTCTCTAGCTCTTCGCTGCGATGCAGGAGTTCTAAGTCTCTCTCCTTATCGAGGTCGTCACGTTCGCCAACAACATCGGCTTCGAGTTCCTCTTTGTCCTTGTCGCGACGCTCTTCGTCAACCGAGATAACGAGGCTGGCAGCGAAGTAGATGACCTTTTCTAGCTGCTTGGCCTTGAGTTCTTCCTTCGCCTCAGTACCCATGAGGAGGTAAGCCAACCACGAGCGGGTACCACGCAGGTACCAGATATGTACCGCCGGAGCGGCCAGTTCGATATGGCCCATCCGATCGCGACGCACCTTCGACCGGGTGACTTCAACGCCACAGCGCTCACAGATGATGCCCTTGAAGCGCACCCGCTTGTACTTGCCACACATGCACTCCCAGTCCTTGGTCGGGCCGAAGATCTTCTCGCAAAAGAGTCCGTCCTTTTCGGGCTTGAGGGTCCGGTAGTTGATGGTCTCGGGCTTCTTGACTTCACCGTTCGACCACATACGGATCGAATCAGCGGTCGCCAGACCGATTTTTATATTGGCAAAATCATTAACGTCGAGCATGTCGCCAGTCCTTCTCAGCCACGGGCCGCACGAGCGGCGGCCCTAGCGGCGTCTTCTTCGTCTGATCCACGTTCGGGACGCTGGAGATCAATCCCCAAATCCTCACGCATGCGGAATGTATCTTCGTCGAGTTCACGCATCTCGATCTCCTGACCGTCGTGCCTAAGCACCTCGACGTTGAGACACAGGGCCTGCATCTCCTTTATGAGCACCTTGAAGGACTCGGGGATACCTGGTTCGGGAATGTTTTCGCCTTTGACTATGGCTTCGTAAACTCTGACCCGCCCAAGCACGTCGTCGGACTTGATAGTGAGCAGTTCCTGCAGGAGGTAGGCCGCGCCGTAGGCTTCAAGCGCCCACACTTCCATCTCGCCGAAGCGCTGGCCGCCGAACTGAGCCTTGCCCCCGAGTGGTTGCTGGGTGATCATCGAGTACGGACCCGTTGACCGAGCGTGGACCTTGTCGTCGACCAAATGGGCGAGCTTCAAGATGTACACATAGCCGGTCATGATGTCGTTATCGAAGGGCGCGCCGGTGCGACCGTTGAACAGCGGTTGTTTACCATTGACACCGATAAGCCGGGTCTCGCCGTCGGAACTCTCGGGGTTGAGGTTATTCAAAATATCGACGATGACTGGCTTATCGCCCGCTAGATCCTTTTCGTCCCACTTAGCCCCGTCGAACACCGGGGTGGCGATGAACGCGGCTGGTTCAGTGGTGGGACGGGTCTTGGTCTCGGTACCGCGGATAGGAGATTTGCCCACCTCCGCGCCGTCTATGTCCCAACCCCAACGCGCCGCGTAGCCGAGGTGGGCTTCGAGAACCTGACCCACGTTCATACGAGACGGCACGCCGAGCGGGTTGAGGATGATATCGACCTGCTGACCATCGGCGGTAAAGGGCATGTCCTCGATCGGGAGGATCCGAGAAATGACGCCCTTGTTGCCGTGACGACCCGCGAGTTTGTCGCCAACGCTGATCTTGCGCTTCTGCGCGACATAGACCCGAACGAGTTGGTTGACCCCGGGGGGCAATTCATGGTCCTGGTCGCGGTTAAAAACCTTGACCTCGATGACCTTGCCGACCTCGCCGTGGGGAACCTTCATCGAGGTGTCGCGCACCTCACGAGCCTTCTCACCAAAGATGGCGCGCAGGAGGCGCTCTTCGGGGGTGAGGTCGGTCTCCCCTTTCGGCGTGACCTTACCGACGAGGACATCGCCTGGGCTAACTTCGGCGCCCACTCGGATAATGCCTAGTTCGTCTAGGTCAGCGAGAATTTCCTCGCTCAGGTTCGGAATGTCTCGGGTGATTTCTTCCGCGCCGAGTTTGGTGTCACGAGCATCGATCTCGTGCTCTTTAATGTGGATGGACGTAAGGACGTCGTCTTGGACGAGTCGCTCCGACAAGATGATGGCGTCTTCGAAGTTGTAGCCCTCCCACGGCATGAAAGCCACGAGTAGGTTCTTGCCGAGAGCTAGTTCGCCCCGGTCGGTGGACGGGCCGTCGGCCAGCAGCGAACCCTTCTTGACCCTGTCGCCCGCAGCAACTCGCACCTTCTGCGAAATGCAGGAGTCCTGGTTCGAACGTTCGAATCTTTTGAGACGGACCGACCTCGGACCGAGATTGTCGTAGTCGATGAGCATTTGGTTGCCATCGAGTTCGATGATAGTGCCGTCGTCCTCAGCGAGAAGCATATCGGCGGCGTCGCTCGCGCAACGAGCTTCCATGCCAGTGCCGATGTAGGGCGCCTCGGCCCGCAGGAGCGGAACCGCCTGACGTTGCATGTTGGCGCCCATGAGCGCTCGGTTAGCGTCGTCGTGTTCGAGGAACGGGATAAGCGCCGTGGCGACCGAGACAATCTGCTTCGGCGAAACGTCCATCATTTCGACCTCTTTGGGCGAAACGTAGGAGATCTCGGTGGTGGCACCGAAGAACACTTCACGTTCCAACTGCAGCTTCAGATCCTGGAGGCTCGCGCCTTGCGGTGAACGCCGCACGAGCACTCGGTCGGCCAAGAAGTTGCCTTCAGAATCGATCGGAGCGTTGGCCTGCGCGACAACGTAGTCCTCTTCTTCATCCGCTGTGAGGTAAACGATCTCGTTGCTGACCTTGCCTTCCTTGACCACGCGGTACGGGGTCTCGATGAAGCCATATTCGTTGATCTGAGCGTAGGATGCCAAACCACCAATAAGGCCGATGTTGGGGCCCTCTGGAGTTTCGATCGGGCACATACGGCCGTAGTGCGAGAAGTGAACGTCGCGCACTTCGAAGCCCGCCCGCTCGCGAGACAGACCGCCTGGGCCAAGAGCGGAGAGACGACGACGGTGGGTGAGCCCCGACAAAGGGTTGACCTGGTCCATGAACTGCGAGAGTTGCGAAGTTCCGAAAAACTCCTTGATAGCCGCGACCACAGGACGAATGTTGATGAGAGTCTGCGGCGTTATGGCTTCCGCGTCTTGGGTTGTCATCCGCTCGCGCACGACGCGTTCCATGCGGGACAAACCGATGCGAACCTGGTTCTGGATGAGTTCACCAACGCCACGGATGCGACGGTTGGCGAAGTGATCCTGATCATCGAGGCGATAACCCGGCGAGCCCTTGGCCAGGTTCAGCAGGTATGTGGCGGCCGCCAGCATCTCGGCTTGGGCCAGCACCGATTGATCGGATTCGGGCCGCTCCAAGTTGAGACCAAACTTATCTTGGAGGAAGTCGAGTTCGGGGCCGAGTTTGCGGTTTAGCTTGTAGCGACCAACCCGGCTGAGGTCGTAGCGACGCGACTCGAAGAAGGCGGTGCGGAAGTAATTGCGTGCCGCATCCAGGGTCGGGGGCTCGCCGGGACGGGCCCGTTTGTAGATTTCGATAAGCGACTCTTCTTGGGTGGGGGCGACGAACTTGTCCTTTTCCCACTGGCCCTCAAGGAAGTCGAAGTAGTCGACGAACTTGTCGAGGAATCCCGGCGCGTTCTCCTCGTCGTAACCCAAGGCACGAAGCAAGGTGAACATCGAGATACGACGCTTGCGAGCAACCCGCGCACCCGCGGTGACGTCCTTGAAGGGTTTCTGCTCGACGTCCATCTCGATCCACTCGCCGCGGTACGGATGAATGGTGGCGGTAACGAGTTGGTGCTTGTTGAGGTTACGCAGTCGGTAACGCTCACCTGCCTGGAAGATGACGCCCGGCGAGCGGACGAGTTGAGACACCACGACCCGTTCGGTACCATTAATGATGAAGGTGCCCTTGTCGGTCATCATGGGGAAATCGCCCATGAACACCGTCTGTTCTTTGATCTCACCCGTGCTGCGGTTCTGGAAGCGCGCCTTGGCGAAGATCGGCGCACTATAAGTCATGTCCTTTTCTTTGCACTCTTCCACCGTGAACTTCGGCGGCGGTCTTAGGTCCTCATCGTCGGGATCGAACTCGAGATGCAAAGTAAGCTTCTCACTGAAATCCTGGATCGGAGAAATATCGCGAAAGGTCTGGGCTAGGCCTTCCGCGACAAGCCAATGAAAGCTCTTTCTTTGGACTTCAATCAGGTCAGGAAGTTCGAGCACTTCCTCAAGATTGCCGAATGAGTACCGTTCGCGTTGCGCCGCGCGTGTGGTCACTGAAGCTCCCAAGAATTCGCTGGAAAATACGCCAAGCGGCCACCGAAGCGCGAGAGAGATCACACGATAAATGTGGAAACGAACGCCGCGGCGACCAGCACCTTTGATACTAGCGGGCGCGAACCACCATTAGCAACACGCGAGCAGGCAAAAAACACCGACATTTTGGACGGTGTCAACAATCGAGGCCCCAGAGCAGGATCCCGTTACCAAGGTATCGTAGGGAAGTCTGTCGACGAGGTCAAGGAGCTACGACGAAAAGCCATCGTTTTGTCACACGGGGTCGAGGCGTAAGTTGCGCTTGGCCGCGGCAAGTTCGCCTGGGGTAAGGCCGAGAGTGGCTTGGAATCCGGCGTGATTGGTCCACCGCTCCCGCACACCATCAAGCGTCATCTTCATAACCTGACGAGGCGCGCCCATCATCGCCGGGAGATCAAAGCGTTCGAGATCTAGCCCCTGTTCCTTGACCGCTGCGGCAAAGTTCTCCACCACCCCTGCGCGCTGATGCGCGGCCGATTGCTCATAGTCATCGAGCACGAACGAATCGGCAACCTCCGCGATACCCAACATGACCATCGCGGTGATCCCGGTACGATCCTTCCCCGCGGCGCAGTGGAAGAGGATCTTCTCGCCCGCCGCTACGGCCCTCACTATCTGGGCTAGGTGCTCAGGAAAGTTCTCGAGCATCCGGAGGTAACCGTCGGCCATATCAACTTTCGTGAACCCCGACATCTGTCCCGCCAAAATGCGGTCGAAGAGGCCCAGTTGCTGGGTGATGTCGCTCGACATCGGCAGGTGAACGTGGTTGATCACATCGGGCAGTCGATCGGGGCGGGACTCGACCTCCTTCGTCGTTCGCAGGTCGAACACCGTGGAGATACCGAGCGAAACGAGGAGATCGGTGTCGGTCTTGGTCCGCCTATCGAGTCGGCCACTACGAAACACCTGACCGCAACGAGTGACAGAGCCGTCGAGTGTCGGATATCCGCCAAGGTCGCGGAAGTTCCGCACCGCGTCGAACGGAAGAACGTTTACGTGGGAGATCGGATCGGTCATCGGCGAACCCTAAAACGACGGGACACAGTTCACTACCGAGCAACGGCGTCGACCGAAGCCGACGCCGTTCGCTTGGATACTACAACTAACTTACCTGAGTTCGACGGTGCCACCGGCCGCTTCGAGGGCTTGCTGAGCCTTCTCGGCGTCGGCCTTAGAAATACCTTCGAGAATGACCTTCGGAGCGCTATCCACGTAGTCCTTGGCTTCCTTGAGTCCGAGGCTGGTGAGGCTGCGGACTTCCTTGATTACCTGGATCTTTTTGTCGCCGGGGCCGGTGAGAACAACGTCGAAGGAGTCCTTCTCTTCCTCCGCACCGTCGTCACCATCGCCTGCGGCGGGGGCGGCCGCCACGGCCACGGGGGCCGCCGCGGTGACGCCGAACTTCTCTTCAAAGTCCGATAGCAGTTCGCTCAGTTCGAGAACGGTCATTGCACCGATCGCGTCCAGAATCTCTTCCTTAGTAGCCATGACTACTCCTCATTGTTCAGTCTGATTGTTCAGTTTGGTTATTCAGTTTGATTGTTCAGGTTGATTGTCATCACCGGCGTGGTCACCGATGTCGATAAGCGCTTGCAAGCCGTAGGCGAAATCGCGTGGCAGTGCGGACAGCAAGCCAGCCAGTTTCGCCATAGGGGCCTGGAAGGCAGCCGCGAGTTGAGCGAGTAAGACATCGCGAGACGGCAGCTCGGCGAGGGCTTTCAACTCATCAGCGGTCAAAACCTTGTCGGCGAGCACTCCTCCTTTGAGAACGAGCGCTGGGTTGGCCTTGGCAAAGTCCTTCAGTGCCTTAGCCACCGCGGCGGGGTCGCCTGGTGATCCATCCGTCTGGTCACTAACGAACGCTAGCGCAGTCGGACCGGTCAACAAATCGTCGATGTCTAAGCCAGCATTCTTCGCGGCGATACGTACGAGCGTGTTCTTGTACACCTTGTATTCGCCACCTGCTTCACGCAGGGCCCGCCGAAGCACGGCCATGGCTGGCACGTTCAGTCCGCGGTATTCGGTGAGCAATGTCGCATCGGCTCGGGCGAATTTCTCGCCCACTTCCTCAACGACTGCGACCTTATCTGATCTTGGGTTTCGCATCTCACCTCCTTTTCTGGATCTGGGTTTGGTTCTTCTCGGGTGAAAAGAAACGGGCGCCTCACCGAGTCGGGAAGCGCCCATATGACTGACCTAGGCCTGGGAAGGTTAGGTCGAATCGGGGAGCTCATCCTCGTCCGGCGGGCTAGGCCCATTAGTGCTCGTCAAGCGGTGAAGCGAGGCGGGCGCACCGGATGTCTTCGGTGGAGCAGAGTTAGGTTGTGTGGGTCAGGCTACCGGGGCTACCCAGAAAACCGACCCCGCGGTCACGATTCGACTGCTGCACCAACCTCGCTGGGTTCGACGCGAACGCCCGGACCCATCGTGGTCGACACGACGATCTTCTTGATGTACTTGCCCTTGGCGGAGGAAGGCCTGACCCGCTCAAGTTCACCAACCAACGCCCGCAGGTTAATAAGGAGCGCTTCATCATCGAAGGAGGCCTTGCCGATGGGCACGTGGACGTTGGCGAAACGATCCGTGCGGTACTCGACCATGCCCCCTTTGAATTCGTTGATGGCCTTGACCACATCGTTGGTGACGGTGCCGGTTTTGGGGTTCGGCATGAGGCCTCGGGGGCCAAGGATTCGACCGAGTTTGCCAACGATGGGCATCATGTCAGGCGTGGCAATGGCGATGTCGAAACGGGTCATTCCTTTTTCGACCTCAGCCGCAAGATCTTTATCGCCGACGTATTCCGCCCCTGCTTCGCGTGCTGCTGTCGCGGCTTCGCCCTGGGCAAACACGGCAACGATTACGTCTTTGCCGGTGCCCGACGGAAGGGCCACGGTGCCTCGTACCATCTGATCGGCCTTGCGAGGATCAACGCCGAGGCGGATCACAATGTCGACGGTTTCGTCGAAGCGCTTCATGCCAAGCGACTTGATGATCGCGACGGCCTCGTGGTCGGAGTGCAACCGGTCGCGGTCGTACTTTTTAGCGTTGTTGTTGTACTGCTTACTTTTCGCCATTTTGGCTCCCTCTGGTTATTCCCTGCCGGCGAGGTGTTCCGGTCAGAGGAAAGGCTGGACTTCAGCCAGAAACTTCGATGCCCATGGATCGGGCGGTGCCAGCAATCTGGAGCTTGGCACCATCAAGGTCGATGGCGTTGAGATCGGGCATTTTGAGTTGGGCGATCTCTTCGACCTGGGCATCGGTGATAGAGCCAGCGGTCTCGCGACCAGGGTTGTTCGCTGCCTTGTCGACCCCGGCCGCCTGACGGATCAGAAAGGGGGTGGGCGGGGTCTTGAGAACAAAGGAGAACGAACGGTCTTCGTAGATGGAGATTTCGACCGGCACAATCTGGCCGCGATTATCTTCGGTCCTCGCGTTGTACTCTTTGCAGAAGTCCATAATCGCCACGCCATGAGGACCAAGGGCGGTACCGACCGGCGGCGCGGGTGAGGCCTGCCCGGCGGGGATCTGGATTTTTACAACAGCAGTGACCTGCTTCTTGGCCATGATGAGTTCCTAAGAGAAAAGTGAACGGTCTAGTTTGGAGGTAGAGACAGCCAAGAACAACCCGGCTACCGGAGGGAATCTGCGTCAGAGTCGAGCGATTTGCGCGAACTCAAGCTCGACGGGGGTTTCTCGGCCGAAGATGTTGACTAGCACCTTGACCTTGAGTTGGTCCTCGTTGATCTCAATTATTTCACCGGAGAAGTCAGCGAACGGGCCTTCTTTGACGCGCACAGTTTCACCCATCGCGTACTCGAACATGGGCTTGGCCTTCTTGGTGGCCTCCTGCTTACGCTCGGCTTCGACCCCGAGGAAGTTCTCGACATCCTTGCGGCGCATACGAGAGGGCTTACCTCCTTGGTCGAGGAAGCCGGTGACCCCCGGGGTGTTGCGAATGACGTGCCAAGTAGCGTCGTCGAGGCGGGAACGACAAAGTAAATAGCCGGGAAAGAGTCGCTTCTCGGTCATGACTTTTTTACCGTTCTTGAACTCGGGGACCTCGCGGGTGGGTATAACCACCTCATAGATGAGGTTCTCCATGTTCATCGAGGCAATACGAGCTTCAAGGTTATGTTTGACCTTCTTCTCGTGACCTGACTGGGATTGGAGCACAAACCAATCACCTGGCCGGTCGTAGGGGCTCAGGTAAAGGTCGGGGTCTTCATCGCCAACCGCGTCAGCTTCGAGTAATTCGTCTTCGTCAAGAATGACCACTCCAATAACCGGGGCGGGTTTAGTCGCGGGCGAACCCGCGGCTGCCCCACCCATCCACTCGTTGGCTAGGCCCGCGCCGAGCGGAGCGGTGCTGTTGCTTCGGGAATTGTCTTCTTGTTCGGGGTCGTGGGTCATAACTCTTAGCTCTCGAGTAGTTCGAGGATGAAGGTGGAAAACAGCCAGTCGAGGCCGTAGATCATCGTGCCAACCACCACGATGGTGATCAACACGACAACCGAATAGTTGATCGTTTCGTCGCGGGTGGGCCACGCCACCTTACGCAACTCACCTCTAACCTCGCGCATGAACTGTAGCGGGCGGGTTCGTTCTTGTGCCTGAGCGCCACTCGGTTGCTTGCGGGAGCGGATTGGTTCGCCATCGGCGTCGATCTCGCCCTGCTTTTGCAACATTCGCTTTTGTTTTCGATTCATCGACACGGGCCAAAGTCCTTGGTGGATATTCCTGGGCTAAAAAACTACTGAACTACTTTGCAGGGGCGACAGGACTTGAACCTGCAACCGCCGGTTTTGGAGACCGGTGCTCTACCAATTGAGCCACGCCCCTGAGAACAGTAGTAAAGGCTACCAGCCAAGGTCCCGAGATCGACTGTCGCGGTGCCGCGCCCAACCCGCGATTAGGTAGCAAAGCGGACCACACGGCGATGACGAGCCGACCACGCGACGATAACTCCCGCAGCGGCAGCCAAGCCACCAATAGCCGCGGCAGCAATAGCGGGCACCCGACTCCCGCCTTTACCGTCGGCTATGTCGAGAGCCAACAAAATCTCGTGTTCGAACAGCGGGTCGACAACAGTTGGCTCGGTAGCCAGGCCACGTAACGCACGGCGCATACGGCGATAGTTGACGATCTCGGCCTGGCAACGGAGACACTGCTGGGCGTGGGAACTGGCCGCGGGCGAGAGTGTTGGGGATTCGCCGGCCGCGGCGAACCCGTCGGCGAACCCGGCACAAACCGAGCGGTCGAAGGTCAGTTGGTCAGATGGCATGGAGCGAATCTCCTGGCATAGGGAACACCTGCTCACGTAGGCGACGGCGGGCTCGATGGAGCCGAACCTTGGCGGCGCTGACGCTGATACCCAACTCGTCGGCGATGGCTTCGTGGGGGAGGTCGTAAATATCGCGCAGCACAACGACGGCGCGCAGTCGGGGCGGTAGATCGCGGATTGCCGCGTCGAGATCGGCGCGCAGTTCCGCCGTTTCGGCTTGGGCCACCGGATCAACTTCCGGACGAGAATCAAGAACCGCGTCCTCGTCGGGCAGTGGCTCGTGGCGATGCCGGGCCCGGCGCGTAGTCGTGGTGGACGCACAGTTGGCCACGATGCGGTACAGCCAAGTAGTAAAGCGCGCGTCGCCGCGGAACCGACCAATGCTGCGATACGCCCTGAGATATGCGTCTTGAACCACGTCGCGTGCGTCTTCCTCGTCGCCGGTGAGGCGATACGCCAACCCAAACGCATCGCGATGGGTGAGGCGAACCAACTCGTCGAACGCTTCTCGCTCGCCGGATGCAGCCCGCTCGACCAAAAAGGCCATGTCGGGTTCTGTAGGGTTGGACCCGTCAGAACCAGCAGGGTTACGTGAAGAGTCGGTAACGATCCGGAGACGTCGGGATTCTGGAACCATTCGACGTCTCGCCTCTTCTCAGTTCGGTGGATTACAAGGGACTTGGTAGCGACGGACAGATTCGAACTGTCGACCTCTCGATTATGAGTCGAGCGCTCTCACCAACTGAGCTACGTCGCCGCCTTCGGAGCGGCCGAATCCCGGGCGAACCGAGAACCATTCCGACGAGCTCCCTGTCAGAATTGAACTGACGACCTTCTCCTTACCATGGAGACGCTCTGCCGACTGAGCTAAGGGAGCGTGCTTCTGGGCTGTTGCCAACCCACGAAGTGACGCCATGATGCCACGACGCACCGCCGACTCCAACCCCGCCCTAGTTCAGAAGGCGGGCGGGGGCCTTCCACCCCGCTTTTCTCGGCTTAGTTGTAGGTTCCAGCACTTCGGGCGTGGCATCGTCGCGTATGGCATTCACCAGCGACTTCTCACCCGAAACCCTTCGTGTCTCGATTGAAGAGCGCGTGGGCCGACTTACCTTGAACCGACCCACTCAACTCAATCCACTCGGCCATCAGTGTCTCGCGGAACTCGTCGAAGCCGCGGCGTGGTTCAACGCTCAGCCCGATATTCGTTGCGTGATCGTTTCTGGTGAGGGCCGCGCCTTTTCTGCGGGCGCCGACTTGGCTGCGTTCCAGGGTACGACGGGTGGCCTGCCGCGGGCCGCAGCTGATGCTGGTCGACTGATGGCCGAAGCGATCGAGGGCATGCTCGCGGTGACCATCGCCGCCATCCACGGCCACTGTGTCGGCGGCGGTTTGGTCTTGGTCGCGGCGTGTGATTTGCGCGTGGCCGCCGATAACACACGATTCGCGATTCCTGAAGTGGACCTCGGCCTTCCGCTCGGGTGGGGCGGCATCCAGCGACTGGTGCGCGAGATCGGACCGGCCGCGACGCGTGATCTGGTGCTGACGTGTCGCCCGTTCACCGCGGCCGAAGCCCAAGGCCTAGGGCTCTTGAACCGGGTAGTGCCCGAAACCGACGTCGTGGCCTGCGCCGAAGATCTCGCCGTGTCGCTGGCCAACAAGTCAAGGCGCCCACTTCGCGCCACGCTCGCCGCCGTAGACGCCGCGGCGGAGTCGCTCGTGTCGACCAAGACGGCATGGTCCGATGCCGACAGCTTGGTAAACGCCCTCCACGACGATGAGTCACGGGCCGCCGCCGCGGCCTATCTCGCCCAACGAAAACGATGAGTCAATGAGGTTCGCGGGCTTAGGTCCGGGACAACGGCGGCGAGCGACCGTTCTTTCAGCATCCCCTCCCAGACGCCCAGTCCGTAGGCCAGATTGTCCGCCAGACGGATGACGGAACTCGCCGCGAGGTTAACTTCGCTGTCACGTTCGAGGGCGTCGGCCAGCGCCGCGGCGATCCCCACCGTGGCACATCCCCGACGAGCCCGGTGGCTGACGAAGGCAACGCCGAGGGCGGCGGGCCACCAGGCGCGGGTCATGGCGTTGGCAAAAAAGCGAGCGGCGCGGAGGTGGCCGACGATGGCTAAATACTTGGCCGCGTCGCGGTCGCCCACGATCGGCTCAAGAGTCCTCTGGGTCTGACTAACCGCTACGGCTGCCAAGCCGAGCCCCGATGTGGGCCAGCCAAGGGCCGCCGCCATCACGCCACCGAGCACCAACCGACTGCCGCGCGCGGGGGCGACGGCCGCGCCGTGCCGGGTGGCCAACTGGGCCGCCGCCGACCCGTAATGGCGACGCTGGGTCCACCATTGCCACCAGGTTGATCGGGGCCGATGCTGAACCTCGACCGACGGGTCGTAGCGGACGACATAACCGGCGGCCACTAGGCGCCAAATCAGGTCGACGTCCTCTCCGAACCGCAGCACGGGGTCGAAGCCGCCCACGGCGCGGATTGCCTCGGTGCGAGCGACAAGGGCCGCCGAGGGAACGTACGCCACCGACCGTCCGGGGCCGACCAGCGAGGGCGAATCGCCGAGATCCAAAGGAGAGAAGGCCCGTTCGTAGGCCGCGAGGGTCGAGGTCCCAGGGGCCGACCGAACCCGGGGCGCGACAACCGCCACCGATGGGTCGGCAAAATGGCCAACCAGAGTTGCCAGCCAGCCGTCGCCAACCACAACGTCGGCGTCCACGAAGGCAACTAGGGGCGTCGTGACCGCCGCTAGCCCTCGTTCACGGGCCGCTGCCGGACCCTCAGACTGTTCGTTGCGCAGCACCGTGACCGAGCGACGCGCCGCTATCGCAGCGGCCACCGCCTCCCTCGACCCGTCGTCGACCACAACTACCGACTGGTCGCCGACCGAAGCAAGCAACCGCTCGAGTCCGGCCAAGTCATCTCGTACCGGCACAACGATCGTAACGGCGTTAGTCTCCACCGGCGAGGGCAACGGATGGGCCATTCCGACCGAGACGAGCCGGTCGGCTAGGGCTTGCTCGGCTTTATCTGATCCGATGGGCGTCCCCGACAGCCAGCCGTCGATCAGTCGGCAGGCGCGTTCGCTTACCCGCAGCACACGCATCGGCGCGCCGCCCACGAGCAGGCGACCGCCGTGGAACCGTTGCAGTCGCCGATCACCTCGCACCTGCCGCGCCAAGCCGGGCCCAGTCACTCCCTGACGGTAGCGGCTATCGTGGGCGGCGATGATTACCGGTGATTTAAAATCGAAGATTGACTCGGTCTGGAATGACTTCTGGGCGGGAGGTATCGCCAACCCGCTTGAGGTCATGGAGCAACTCACCTACCTGTTGTTCATCAAAGGCCTCGACGAGAAACAAACGCTGGCGGAGAACAAAGCGAACCGGACCGGTAAACCAATCAAAGACGCGGTGTTTCCCGACGGGATGTACACGCCGAAAGGCATGGCGCAGGGCCGACCCTTCGCTGATCTGCGCTGGTCTCGGTTCTGCAACCGCGACGCTCAAGACATGTACGACATAGTCAGCAATTATGTCTTTCCGTTCCTGCATGAGCGCTCCGCCCAGAGTTCCCATGCCGTACATATGAAGGATGCCCGGTTGACGATCCCCACACCGGCGCTGTTGCAAAAAGCCGTCGATGGGTTGGATGCGGTTCCCTTGGAGGACCGCGACACAAAAGGCGATGTGTATGAGTACATGCTGGCCAAGATCGCCACCGCGGGACAAAACGGCCAGTTCCGCACCCCCCGCCACATTGTTCGCCTGATGGTCGCGATGACCAAACCAACACCGGCCGACACGATTTGTGACCCGGCGTGTGGAACCTGCGGTTTCTTAGTCGAGGCTGGGGAGCACATCCGAAACCACCACCCTCAGGCGTTGACCGACCCGGTGTTGTCTAAACGGTTTCATGGGTCGATGTTCAACGGTTTCGATTTCGACAACACGATGCTGCGTATCGGTTCGATGAACATGGAACTCCATGGCATCCAGAACCCTGATATTGCCTACCGCGATTCGCTATCGGAGGCCAACTCTGTCGAACACGAGGCTTACAGTTTGATCTTGGCCAACCCGCCGTTTGCAGGGTCGCTCGATTTCGAAGGCACCGCTAAGGACCTACTGCAGGTGGCCAAAACTAAGAAAACCGAATTGCTGTTCCTTGCTTTGTTTTTGCGGCTGCTCAGACCGGGCGGCCGGGCGGCGGTGATCGTTCCCGACGGCGTGCTGTTCGGCGCGTCGAAAGCGCACAAGGAACTGCGACGCCTCCTGGTTGAGGATCAAAAACTCAACGGGATCGTCTCGCTGCCGTCGGGGGTGTTCAAGCCTTACGCCGGTGTCTCGACCGCCATCTTGTTGTTCACCAAAACCAACTCGGGCGGCACCGACAACGTCTGGTTCTACGACGTCGCGGCTGACGGCTACAGCCTCGACGACAAACGCAATCCCCTACCCGACGACGAGCACGACCAGAACAACCTTCCCGATGTGCTCGCCCGCTGGCAAGAACGTGACGGCACCGAACTGGACCGGCAACGCAGCGAGCAGTCGTTCTGCGTCCCCAAAGCCGACATCGCGGCCAACGACTACGAACTCTCCATCAACCGTTACAAAGAAATCGTCTACGAAGAAATCGCCTACCCCCCCCCGCTGAGATTCTCAATGACCTAGCTACCCTCGAAGCCGAAATCCTAAAAGGCATCGCCGACCTCAAAGCAACGCTCGAATGACCTCAGGTTGGCCGTGCAACGCTCGGCGAACTGATGCCAACGCTCGAGAAGATCGTCGCATCAGACCCGCGCACGACTCGAGGACGAGGATCTTACGTCGGGCTTGAGAACATTCCACGTTCAACACGGGTGGCCTGAAATCAAGGGCGTGCGTCAGGTGGACGCGGATCCAGCTTAAGAGCAACAAGTTCACGCTTCGATCCAAGCCATATTCTCTACGGCAAAATCGGCCACTATCTTGCCAAGCATCGCTGCCCCTGACTTCAGCGGAGTATGCAGCACGATCATCCTGCCGAATGAGGCCTAGCGCGGCCGTCGACCACCGCTACCTGCTGCACTATCTACGAACCACCAAGCGATGATCGAGCACGCATCGAGCCAAGCCGTCGGGGCCAACTTGCCTACGGCTCAGCCCCAAGTCCTTGGAAAAATTTGCAGATACCGCTGCCGCCGTTGGAGGAGCAGCGGCGGATTGCTGCGATCCTCGACGCGGCCGATGCGCTGCGCACTAAACGCCGCCAAGCCCTCGCCAAGTTCGACACCCTCTCCCAAGCCATATTCGCCAACATGTTCGGCGACCCACGAATGACTACGAGTTGGCCGGAAGTAACGCTCGGCGAACTCGCCAACCTCGAGCGATCGAGCATCAGAGCGGACGACATCGAGGATGGGGAGACATACGTCGGGCTTGAGAACATCACCAACCTTGGTGAATTCAAGGGCGTGCGTCAGGTGGACGCTGGAGAGCTTAAGAGCAACAAGTTTCGCTTCGATCCAAGCCATATTCTCTACGGCAAACTCCGGCCCTATCTTGCCAAGATCGCTGCCCCTGACTTCAGCGGAGTATGTGGCACTGACATCCTGCCGGTGAGGCCTAGCGCCGCCGTCGACCACCGCTACAACTGCTGCATCTCCGATCTACGAACACCAGCGATGATCGAGCACGCATCGAGCCAAGCCGTCGGGGCCAACTTGCCACGGCTCAGCCCCAAGTCCTTCGGACAGCGACTATCTGCGATTCCGCTGCCGCCGATGGCGGAGCAGCGGCGCCGTTTCGCTCGCTTAGTTGGTCGCGTCGACCAACTCCGGCGGCCAAGCACCTCCGCACTAGATCAACTCGACAATCTCTTCGCCGCGCTTCAGCAGCGGGCGTTTCGGGGCGAGTTGTGAGCCAATTCTCTTTTCTCGAAGCCGAGTTCGACTTCGTGTTTGAAGCGGCGGAGAAAGCCGAGCTCTATGCGTTGACTGATCCGGGGACGGCCGCGATTCATGCCCGCCGGGCGTTGGAATCGGGGGTCAAGTGGATGTTCGAAAACGACCGAGCGTTGCCAAAACCCTACGACGATCAGCTCAACACATACCTGAACGAGTCGGTGTTCAAAGCCATGGCCGATGGTCGCTTGTTTCCGGTAGCGAAAAAGATTCAGAAGGCAGGAAATCGGGCGGTTCACGAATCTAAGCCGTTGGCAAAACTCGAAGCGGTCGATGTGGTATCGGCATTGTTTCAGTTCAGCTACTGGCTAGCCCACACCTACGGGCGAGAAGCAAAACCTGATCAGGCGCTGAAGTTCGATCCCTACAAGTTGATGGACGCAGGGAAGGCCAAGAGGGCGTCGCGTCGGGAACGCCAAGAACTCCAAGAACGGCTCGATCGCGAGGCCGAAGAGGGCAAACTAGCTCGGCAGCGACTCGCCGAGGCTCATCTCACGATCGAAGAGTTGGAGTTTGAGCGGGCCACGCTGCTAGCCGACGTGGCCGCCGCGAAAAAGGCGTCCGAGGCGGTACCGGTCGAGGACCATGACTGGTCGGAAGCCGAGACGCGTGCGTACAAAGTCGACGCGTTGTTGGCCGAAGCGGGTTGGACGCTTACCGAAAAACGGGATCGTGAGTTCCCGGTGCAAGGAATGCCGTCGGATTCCGGCGCCGGTTTCGTCGATTACGTGCTGTGGGGCGATGACGGTAGACCATTAGCTATCGTCGAGGCAAAACGGGCGGCCGAAACGGCGTCAGAAGGGCAACGCCAAGCCAAACTCTACGCCAACTGCTTGGAGCAGATGAAAGGGCAGCGGCCGATCATCTTCTATACCAACGGGTTCGACCACTGGCTGTGGGACGACACTCAGTACCCACCGCGGGCCGTGCAAGGGTTCCTAACCAAGGACGAACTAGTCCTGCTAATCCAACGCCGCACCACTAAGCAGTCCTTGGCATTGGTTGCCATCAAGAACGAAATCGTGGACCGCTATTATCAACACCGAGCGATCCGAGCAATCAGCGAACACTTCGAAAACGACCGTCAACGTAAATCGTTGCTAGTGATGGCGACCGGTGCTGGCAAGACCCGCACCGTCATCGCGCTCAGCGACTTATTCATCCGGGCCAACTGGGCCAAACGAATCCTGTTCCTGTGCGACCGCACCGCCCTCGTTAATCAGGCCATAAACGCCTTCAAAGCTCACCTACCTGACTCGTCTCCAGTAAACCTAGTGACCGAAGGCGATCGGGACGGCCGCGTCTACGTGTCGACGTATCAAACGATGATCCGCAAGATCGACGAGTACCGGTCCGACGACACCCAACGATTTGGGATCGGCCACTTCGACCTAGTCGTAATCGACGAAGCTCACCGCACGGTATATCACAAGTACCGCGGCATCGTGGACTACTTCGACTCGCTCCTCGTCGGCTTGACAGCCACACCCAAAGACGAAGTCGACAAAAACACCTATGACCTGTTCGACCTTGAAACAGGGGTCCCAACCGACGCCTACCCTCTTGATGAGGCCATCGCCGATGACTGTCTCGTCGAACCCCGCGGCGTGTCAGTGCCGCTCAAGTTCGTCCGCACGGGGATCAAGTACGATCAACTGTCCGAAGATGACAAGGCCCGCTACGACGAGATCGACTGGGGCGAAGACGAAAACGGTGACGAGACCGAACCGCCCGACGAGATTGCCGCCAACGCCGTCAACAAGTGGCTGTTCAACACCGACACCGTCGACAAAGTCCTCAAATATCTGATGACCAACGGCATCTTCGTCGCGGGAGGAGACCGCTTGGGAAAGACCATCATCTTCGCGAAGAATCAGACCCACGCCGACTTCATCTACGAACGATTCATTGTCAACTATCCGAAACTCGACAACGGCAATTTCGCCCAAGTCATCACCCACAAAACCAAATATTCGCAAAGCCTTATCGACGACTTCTCCAATCGGAACAAGTCACCTCATATCGCCATCTCCGTCGACATGCTCGACACCGGTATCGACGTGCCCGAATGCGTCAACCTCGTCTTCTTCAAACTGATCCGCTCCAAGACCAAGTTCTGGCAGATGATCGGCCGCGGCACCCGACTCTGCCCTGACCTTTTTGGCCCCGGCGACGACAAGACTTGTTTCAACGTCTTCGACTTCTGTCAGAACCTCGAGTATTTCAGCCAAACGCTAGTCCCGGCCGATCAGGTCGGCGCGGCGCCGCTGAGCGAGAGGATCTTTTGCGCCCGAGTTGACCTGATCGAACAGTTCGACGCTATGAACAGCCACCGCGATGAACGAACAACGGTAGCCGAAACTCTCCGCCAAGCGCTGGCATCGATGAATGACAAGAACTTCCTCGTCCGCCCGCACCTAGAACTCGTCAAACGGTTCGGCGAAGCAGAAGCCTGGACCAACATCTCGGTAACTGATCTGATTGCGCTACGAGAACATGCCTCGTCGTTGCCTGACCAACTCGACTCCGAACCAGAGGAGGCCAAGCGCTTCGATGCCGTCCTACTCAAGGCCCAACTTCTACTGCTACGAGGCGATCCTTACGAAGCCCAACGAACCGGGATAATGAAGATAGCGGCGCTGCTCGTTGACCATGAGACGATCCCCGTCATCGCCGAACAGATGGAATTGATCGTCGAGTTAACTACCAACGAATGGTGGATCGACGCCACCTACTCGATGCTCGAAGACGTGAGACTCCACCTCCGACTCCTTGTCCCACTCATCGAAACGGCCAAGAAAAAACAGGTCTTCACCTCCCTCGAAGACGAAATCGGCCACGGGTCCACGGTGCTACTGCCCGGTGCCAACGAGGGCGTCAGCGGCGTCGAGTGGGATCAGTTTCGCAAGAAAACTCAGCACTTTCTCAAAGAACATCTGGCCGAAGACGCCATCGCCAAGGTCCGCAGTGGAACACCCCTAACCTCTCACGACCTAGCGGAACTGCAGCGGATTTTGGTGGCTGCGGGCATCGGCGACGACGAAACATTCGCGGCCGCTTCGCAACAGGCTGGCAACCTTGGGTTGTTCATTCGGTCACTCGTCGGACTCGATCGAGGAGCGGCCAAGGAACTATTCAACGACTTCCTCGATGACCGCCGACACAGCAAAACCCAGATCTCCTTCATCGGACTCGTCATCGACTACCTCACCGAACACGGCGTCATCGAAGTAAGCCGATTCTATGAAGCGCCCTTCACAGACTACGCCCCTCAAGGTCCCGACGAACTCTTCTCAGCCGTCGATGTGGAGCGGATCTTCGGAGTGATCGAGGGCCTAGCTAATACCGCGGAGTGAGAAGGTGGAGGAGGGCCGCGGGTATGTCCGACGGGGCGTCGATCTTCGAGACACGAGCACCAACCCGTCGAGCGAACTCGTCGGCATCGTCACCGTCGTCTTGGGGGGCGAGCACACAAAGCTCATCGAGGCTCCGACCGGCCGGAACCGGATCGGCTCCCGTCGTGGCTCGGCAATCCGACATTAGCACCGTGACCCGACGCTTGGCCGAGGAGCGTTCCAACTGCCGACCCGCCGCCTTCAGCGCGGTGCTCAGATCGGTCGTTCCCTGACCCCGAAGCCGGAGAAGATCATCAACCACCGCTGTCGGCGAGCGAGCGTCGTTCTGGCTCTTCACCGCGATCACCCGATCGGCGAAAGCCAACACTGACCAGTCGATGGGCGCTCGGTGCGAGCACGCCGCCGCCGCAACCGCGGCCGTCGCCAGCCGGCGACCACTCATCGACCCACTGCGGTCAACCAGCAAAACAATCGCCGTAGCGGGCTGGGTCCAATGCCGGACCTTGATTTCTGCCGCGTCGAGCAACTCGTGGCCCGCCCGGGCCCGCAGCACGCTGTCGATACTGGCGTCGAGATCGATATCGCCATCGGCTCGATCCGCCGACGAGGTAGCCATACGCCCAATCCCGCGCGCCTGCACGGGACCGCCGCGGGCCACGTCCAACACCAGTCGAGCCGCAATACGAGCCGCCAGCGCGGCCAGCTTTTGATCCGTCGCCGAGTGCATCCTCGCCAACATCGACAGAGCATGATCAGGATCAACTTCGACCAGATCGGCGAGGGCGTCGTAGTCGATCTCCCCAACCTCAGGGCTCACCTCGTCGAATTTTGGGTCGCGCGAGAGATGCGGACGAGGGATAGTTCGTCGGTTGTCGTCCGCTAGCGCAAGTTGCGCGTCGTTACCTTCAAGGATTAGCGGAACTCCGGAATCGCCCCGCTCGGGGCGGGGGCTTTTCCCGGATCGTCGACGTTGTCAAGCGACGGAACCTCGCGCGCCAGCACGGCCTCCCACAGTTCGGTGATGACCTCCTCGGCCGTTTGCGAGCCACCCTCGTGGAGCCGAATCCGACCGGAGAGCGCAACCAGCGCGGCGTCGAGCCCTGTGTCGGGATCGGTGGGAACGGTGCCGCGCAACGACGCTAGTTGATGGCCAACCTCGACTAGGTCGATAGCGCCCCGGACCGAGGAACCGACACGAACGTCAAGATGTTTACGGGTGGAACGGGTGACAGTGACGGCCCGTCGACGCAACACCCGGTCATCGGCCGAAGTGCGACGGACAACGATCTCACTTTCGTCGTCGAACGTTTGGTAGCCCATCGAGATCCGACACATCCGGTCGTAAACGGCGCTGGCCACCCGAGCGGTGCCGACGTTATCGAAAGGGTTCATGGCCGCAACGAGCCGAAACCCTGGCGCCGCTTCAATTCGGCCGACTCGCGCTAGCGTCAAATCCCCCTCCGACATCACCGTGATGAGGAGGTTGACCGTTTCCTCCGGGACACGGTTCAGTTCCTCCACGTACAACAAAGCCCCGCCGCGCAGCGCCTCCACCAGCGGACCGTCGACAAAGACATCGGGGGTGTAGCCCTCCGACAGAACCCGCGACGGATCGAACTGACCGGCCAACCGGGCGGGAGTCAGCTCGGCGTTTCCCTCCACAAAGACAAACCCGGTTCCGATCGCGCCCGCGAGTTCTCGCAAAATCGTGGACTTCCCGGTGCCGGGGGGTCCTTCGAGAAGGACGTGGCGGGTGGCGCCCAAGGCGGCGATAAGCACCTCAAGTTCTCGGCGCCGCCCAACGATGGCCGCACCAAGCGCGTCGAGCACGCCGGGGGCGATACTCACCTCAGGCAAAAGTGATGACCCCGCGAATGTTCTTGTGATCCAGCATGTCGGCGTAGCCCTCGTTGATCTGATCGAGGGTGTAGGTCTTGGTGATCATCTCGTCGAGTTTGAGCTGACCGGCCTGATACATCGACAGCAGCCTCGGGATCTCGCTGCGGGGCGAAGCCGAGCCGAACAGGCAACCCTTGAGGTTCTGATTCATCAGCGTGAACCCGAACAGGTTGAGTTGGACATCCATTTGCTCGGCCGGAGCAACCGCTGTGGCCACCACCGAGCCGCCCTTGCGGGTGAGGAACTGGGCTGGGGCGATGAAGTCGCCTGTCAATCGACTCGGCGTGAGGATCACGCTGTCGGCCATGACGCCTTCGGTCATTTCGGTGACCGCCTCCATGGCCTCTTCCATCGACGGGGCGGTGTGGGTCGCGCCGAACTCCATCGCACTCTCCCGCTTGAACTCCGACGGATCGACGGCCATAACATTTTTCGCGCCAGCGAGCTTGGCGCCCTGAATCGCTGCGGTTCCCAGTCCGCCGCAGCCAACCACGACTACCGTGTCGCCTGCAGTGACTGGCGCCCGGTTGACGGCCGCACCGTAGCCGGTGGCGACCCCACAGCTCACCAGAGCGGCGGGCCCGGGGGCAACGTCTTTAGGGATCTTGATCGCGCTGTCGACACCCAAGACCATGTGCTCGGCGAAAGTGCCCAGTTTGAGCAGGGCGCTGATGTCGTTACCGTCGGCGTCGTGATGACGAAAGCCGCCGGAGATCATCCCGGGTTCCAACAATTGGGCGCCTAGGTCGCAAAGGTTCTGCTGCCCCGACGAGCACCAGCGACACTTTCCGCACGATGGAATGAACGAACAACAAACGTGATCGCCGACCTCGAACTCGGTAACGCCGGGGCCTAGCGCGATTACTTCACCCGCCCCTTCGTGCCCACCGACGAACGGGAAGGGGGCGGGCATGGTGCCGTCGTGAGCATGCTCGTCGGAGTGGCACATGCCCGCGGCCAGCGTCTTAACGAGAATCTCACGCGCTAAGGGATCGTCAAGTTCGATCTCTTCAACGCTCCAATCGGCACCAACTTCTCGTAGGACAGCGGCTCTTGTCTTCATGGTAATTCCTTTGCTGGATAGGGGATATCGCTCAAAGTATCACTAAGTCGGTCCCGACAACAGTTCAGCACTACGTTGCTGCCATGTCCGACGATGAAATTCAGCTAATCAAGACGAGCCGGACGCCAGCCGAGGTCCGCCAACGACTACAAGCCTGGCTAGCTCACCGAACCAACGATCCCCACGCCACGGTGGGCCCGCTGAGTTCGCCGGAAGCCAACGGCATGTCCAGTGAGTCGTTATTTTTTGACGCAACCTGGAACGGCAACGCCGGATCGTTCGTCGCTCGCCTCGCGCCCGCCGCGGGCGACGTGCCGACCCTCATGACCTATGACCTTAAACGGCAGTATCAGCTCATCGGACTCATCGGCGAGCGCAGCACGGTACCCGTTCCAGAGTTGGCCTGGCTGGAGTTGGACCCCAGCCATCTCGATGTGCCGTTCTTGGTGATGCGCAAAGTCGAAGGGCGGGTCCCGCCCGACATTGCGCCTTACGCCACCGGCGGCTGGGTCGTCGACCTCGGAGTTGAGGGCCGAGCGAAGCTGCAAAAAGCGAGCTTCGGCGTACTGGCGGGCGTACACGGCATCGACATTAGCGACGGCTGCGCCGACTTTCTCGAGTTTGACCAGCCAGGCGATACCCCCATGCGGCGACACATCGCCGACCAGCGAACGTACTACGAATGGGTGTGTACCGACGCGGGCCGGCGCTTCCCCGCCATCGAACGAGCCTTCAACTGGATGGAAGCCAACTGGCCCGCGGAACAAGCGGCCGCCATCTCGTGGGGCGACAGTCGGATCGGCAACATCATGTACGCCAACGACGGCACGGACCCGGTGGCGGTTCTTGACTGGGAAATGGCCGCCATCGCCCCACCCGCCCTCGACGTCGGCTGGATGTGCTTCATGCACCGCTTCTTCGAGTACCTCCTGGGCCTCGGCGGCCTCGAAACCCTCCCGGACCTGTTCGGGGTAGCTGACGGGCGCCAACAGTACGGCGAACTGACCGGAACCGACGTGGGCGACCTGCGTTTCGAGATGGCTTACAACGCGATGCGGCACGCCATAATCATGTGCCGGATCCACACCCGCAACGTTCACTTCGGAACCCACGAGTGGCCCGATGATCCAGACGATGCCTTCATGTTTAAAGGTCTGCTCGAAGAGTTGATAGCCGACTAGGGCGTGGCGGTCATCCCCCCGTCAACGGGGATCACCGCGCCGGTTATGGCCGCTGACGACGCCGCGCACAGCCACACGATCGCCGCCGCCACCTCTGCCGGTTGAATCAGTCGGCCCAGCGGTTCTTGATACCGAACGAAATCCTCCGTGCTCGCCACGCCGTAGATCCGCGCCGATTCCTCCAAGCCCGCGGTAGCGGTCGAGCCGGGGCTGACGACGTTGGCTGTGACGCCCGTGGCGCTCAGATCAGCCGCCAGCGAACGGGTGAAACCAATGACGCCGTGCTTGGCCGCTGCATACGGCGCCATAAGGCGAAGGCCGAGCGAACCCGCCGCCGAGGCAACGGTAACCACTCGACCGGCGGGGGCAGCAAGGAGGTGCGAAACGCAGGCCTTGACCGTGTTGAACACGCCGGTCAGATCGGTGCTGATGACGGCCGCCCACTCTTCATCGGTGACCTCCCACGCTGGTGAACCCCCCGCAACGACGCCCGCCGCGCACACAACGGCATCGAGACGGCCAAAGGTTGTGAGGGTGGTTTCGACCGCCGCGGCGAGTTCGGCGGGTTGCGTGACATCGCCGACCACCCCGATGGTATGGGCAGACCGCTTGACGACCCCGTCAAGATCAGCCTCCGTGGCCAAAGGATAGGCCAGCAACGGATGCGGTCGACAGGAGTCAAGCGCCACGACGGACCAGCCTTGGGCGGCAAGCGCGGCCACGGCCGCCGCGCCGATGCCTCGGCCGGCTCCAGTGACGAAGGCAACGGGTGAGCTCATGGCGTCATCGTCGCAGAAGGGCGACAATCTCGGCGACCCAACCGTCAAAAATTGCTCGCCCGCGTTGCGGGTCGGCGCAGGTCGGATCGCCGAGGACTCCGTTCTCGCTGACGGCGGCCACTCCGCCCGAACGCAGTTCTTGGAGGACATCTCGAAAGGGTCGTTTCTCGCCAGGTTCGGCCAGATCCATTTGTACTACCGCGGGTGCGATCGCCAGCATGACTGAGGTCTCAGACTCGCCAGCGTGGGAGTCACCGTCGTCGAGACGGGCGTGCCAAGCGTCGATCGGGCGGCCCTCGTAGGCACACACTTTCTTCGCCCGCTGTACCGCATCAAGGTTGCCGCCATGACCGTTCACCACCACGATTCGCTCAAACTCGGGTCCGGCCGTGCGCACAATCTCCACTATCGCATCGCCCAGAACATCGGTCCCGATCGACAACGTGCCCGCGAATCCGGCGTGCTCGCCTGCCGCCCCGATCGCGATCGCTGGGGCCAGCAATACTCCTTCGACCTGGCCCGCCGCAGCTGCCGCGAGAGCCACGGCGATACGGGTGTCGGTATCGAGCGGCAAGTGCGGGCCGTGCTGCTCCGTCGAGCCCAAAGGGATGACCAAAGTCCAGACTCGTCCCAGCAGTTCGGGCGAGCGCAGCGCGGCCAGACGGGTCACGAGGAGATGGTAGTTGGCCCCTCGGGCACCCGCCGCCGAGCCGTAGGGTTAGCGTCACGGCATGATTACGGCGTTTGGCCCCGACTTCCCCTTCGACTATCACGCTTGGCTTACCCACCCCGCAGGACTCGGCGTGGTGCCCGCCAAAAGCCACGGAAGCGAGGTCGCTGTTGTCGGCGGCGGCTTAGCTGGCATCGTGGCGGCCCATGAGCTTATGAAACTTGGCCTGTGCCCCGTCGTCTACGAGTCGGGCCGCATGGGGGGTCGGCTTCGATCTCAGCGTTTCGGCGCCGCGGACGACGTCATTGCAGAACTGGGCGGGATGCGATTCCCTCGGTCGGCGACGGCGTTCTTTCACTATGTCGACAAGCTCGGTCTCGACACGCGTCCCTTCCCGAACCCGTTGACCCCTGCCGCCCCCACCACGGTGATCGATCTCGGCGGAGAGTCCCACTACGCCGAGACACTCGACGATCTGCCCGCGTTCTTCCGAGAGGTCGCCGAGGCGTGGGATCAATCCCTCGAAGACCACGCCGACTTCTCTCGGATGCAACAAGCCATGCGCGGTAAAGACCACAAAGCGGTCCAAAACATCTGGGCTGGCCTCGTCGATCAATGGGATGAGCGCACGTTCTACGACTTCATCGCCTCCTCGGAAGCCTTCTCGAAACTTAGCTTCCGTCACCGTGAAGTCTTCGGGCAGGTGGGTTTCGGCACAGGCGGATGGGATTCGGACTTTTCTAACTCAATGCTTGAAGTTTTGCGGGTGGTCTTCGCCGCCTTCGAAGAGGACCAGCACCTCATCGTCGGCGGGGCCGAGCAGGTCGTTCGTAACCTGTGGCTCCATCAACCCCCCTCGCTAGCGCATTGGCCTGACGGAACTTCGCTCGACTCGATACACAGCGGGGCGCCTCGCCCGGGGGTCGCCACAATTCGGCGCGACGAACGAAGCGGCCTAGAGGTCGTCGATCGCAATGGCGTCAGTCGCTCTTTCGCCGCGGTTCTGGTCGCAACCCAAAGTTGGCTCCTCACCACCAGCATTAAGGTCGACGAAGCACTGTTTAGTCAGGACGTCTGGATGGCGCTCGATCGCACTCGCTACATGCAATCGGCCAAGACCTTCGTCATGGTTGATCGTCCGTTCTGGCACGACCGCCATCCCGAGACCGGCCAACCGTTAATGGGGATGACCCTCACCGATCGCCACACGCGCGGCACCTACCTGTTCGACAACGGCCCCAGTCAACCGGGGGTGATTTGCCTCTCCTACGTTTGGGAGGCCGATGCCGCCAAGGTGCTTACGAAGTCCGCGGGCGAGCGTGCCCAACTGGCCCTCGAAACCCTGGAAAAGATCTACCCCGACGCCAATATCCGAAGCCATGTCATCGGCGAACCGATTACGGTGTCGTGGGAATCTGACCCCGACTTCCTCGGCGCTTTCAAGGGCGCGCTCCCTGGGCATTACCGCTACAACCGCCGGATGTACTCCCACTTCATGCAGTCCGACCTACCGGGTGTCCAACGCGGCATGTTTCTCGCGGGAGACGACGTGTCCTGGACTCCGGGTTGGGCCGAAGGAGCGGTGCAGACCGCGCTCAACGCCGTGTGGGGGATCGCGGCCCAACACGGCGCCATCAGCGCCGCGGCAAACCCCGGTCCGGGCGATGTTTGGGACGAGCGCGCTCCCGTTGCGATTTAGAGTGGTGGCGAAAATCCGCTTGGCACCACAATATCGGCGGGCGACAACTCAGCGATAGACGCCACGCCGATACCGCGCATCGTGGCTTCGATGCCCATACGCAAAACGTCGAGGACGTTTTCGACACCGGCTTGACCGTTGGCGGCAAGTCCCCACAAATAGGCCCGACCAATGAGCACCGCATCGGCGCCCAGCGCCAAAGCCTTCACCACATCAGACCCGCGTCGGATACCACCGTCGAGAACGATCTCAATATCGCTACCGACCGCGGCGGCGATTTCGGGCAAGACTCGAATCGAAGCCGGGGCGCTATCGATGTTGTTACCACCGTGGTTCGATACCGATATGCAAGTCGCGCCAGCATCAACGGCACGGCGGGCTTCATCAGCGCGGGCGATTCCCTTTACCATAAACGGACCGTCCCACTGCTCACGCAACCAAGCAACATCGTCCCAAGACGGCGGCGGGGTCATCATCCACGTGCCGTAGGCGGCAAAGAACAGCGGCGCTTCTTCGCCCGCGTCAACGAAATTAGGCACCCGCAGCAGCGGTACCGTGCCGTGGCGCAACCACGATAGGCACCAACGGGGCTTGGCGAGGCTTTCGACCACGTGAGGAAGCAACTCCTTCACCCCAAAGGACTGCGGAATATGCGGACTGCCCCAGTCTCGGCCGTGGGAGAACGACCAGTCGAGGGTCAAAATCATGCCCACCACACCGGCCGCTTTGGCCCGTTCCATGCGAGCAACCATGGACTCTCGATCGCCCGCCCAGTATATCTGAAAGAAGGTCTGCGAGCTGACCGCACATACCTCTTCGACTGTCTTACTTCCGAATGAACTCAGCCCGATGGCCACCCCGCGGGCCGCGGCAGCTCGAGCAACGGCAACCTCACCCTGCGGATGAACGGCTTGCGCTCCTGTGGGGGAGATCATTACTGGCATCGAGAGCGGTTGCCCCATGACCTCGGTGTCCATCGCCTGTTCGGCCGATTGACCCGCGGTGACCGGTCGCAAACCAAGTTCGTCGAAGGCCTTGTTGTTATCGCGCATCGAAACTCCGGCCTCCGCACCCGCGATTAGGGCGCCGTATACCGACTTCGGCAGTCGCTTCTTCGCCCGTTGTTGGGCAATAGCGACCGTCTCAAACCACGCTTTGCTCATCGACCAAACCTTTCGGGGAACTAGACGCCCCGAGAGTACCGGTAGCAGGACGTCGGGCGACAAACGAGGCGCTCATCGTTGCGATAGAATGGTTCTAGGAAACAGTTAGGGAGCCAACGTGTCTTACAGCGATGTCGATCTTCGACCAGTTATTCAACTCGATGAAACCACGCGCGGCGATTTCATCATCCGCGTCTACCAACACCTTTTGGGAGCAATCGCCGCCTTTGTTGGCATCGAAGCCCTCTTCTTCAGCACCGGCATCGCCCGAGCCATATGGAACTTAGTGTCAAGAAGCGGCTTCGCTTGGCTGCTGATCCTCGGCGCGTTCATGGTGGGCCAAATGATCGTTGGCAAGGCCGCGGCGGACCTCCTGAACCCGAGCAAGCAATACGTTGCGCTGTTCGGCATGGCGACCCTCGAAGCGCTGATCTTTGCCCCGTTCCTCTACTACGCCTTCAATGTTCGCGACGCGGGCACCAGTGTCGCCGCCGCGGCGTTGCTCACCGCGGTTGGATTCATTGGCCTTTCCGTCATCGCTTTCGTCACCCGCAAGGATTTGTCGTTCCTGCGTCCCATGATCATGTTCGGCGGCGTGGCGGCCATTGTCTTGATCGTCGGTGCGGTGCTGTTCGGATTCAACCTCGGGGTGTGGTTCTCGGTGGCCATGATCGCTCTGGCCGGGGGATCGATCCTCTACCAAACCCAGAGCATCATTCGCCGGTACCCCGTCAACGCCCACGTCGCCGCTTCGCTCGCCCTGTTTGCCTCCGTGATGACCCTGTTTTGGTTCGTCCTACGCCTCTTCGTGCGCGACTAGAACCCTTACGGCCCTAGCTACCGAGGTTTATGGCCGAGAGTGACCTTGGTGCGCGTGACCTTGGTGTGAGTGACCTTGGTGCGACTGTGGTCGTTGCCCACTTCGGGGAGCAGGGCGGCGTCGGCCGCAGCCACCAGAGGTTCACCGTGCCCAAGCACGCACTCAGGGTCCGGACCATCAAGCGGGATACCGGTAAAGAACTTGGCCGCCATACAGCCCCCTTGACAGGCGTCGAAAAGCCCGCACGAGGCGCAGGCCCCCGCGGATTGCGGTTGGCGAAGGTTCGTGAAGAGTTCGCTTCGCTGCCACACGTTCTGGAAGCCGCCAACGTCGCGCACTGATCCGGCGAAAAACTCGTCGTGGAGCACAAACGGGCAGGCGTAAACATCGCCGAGGGGATCAATGAGACACACGACTCGACCAGCTCCGCACAGGTTGAGGCCAGGCAGGGCTTCCCCGAGCGCCGAGAGGTGAAAGAAAGAGTCGCCGGTGAGGACGCTGGGACGGTCGAGCAGCCACTGGTAAAGGTCGCGTTGTTGCTGATCTGTGGGGTGCAACTCGTGCCAGGTTGCCGCGCCACGGCCCGACGGACGGAACCGGGTAAGGCGAAGTTGGGCGCCGTAGCGGTCGGCGAGATCCTCGAAGGCGTCAAGTTGGACCATGTTATGACGGGTCATCACCACCGAGATCTTGAACTCGCCGAAGCCAGCATCGTAGAGGTGATCCATTGCTTGAAGGGCCGTAGCGAACGATCCCAACCCGCGGACATGATCGTTGGTGTCAGCGTCGGCCCCGTCGATCGAGATCTGGACATCGACGTAGTCCATCCCCGCTAACCTCTGCGCGACTTGGGCATCGATTCTTGAACCGTTCGTGGAGAACTTCACACCGACCCCATGGTCGACGGCGTACTCGACTAGATGCCAGAAGTCAGGCCGGATCGTTGGCTCGCCGCCACCAATGTTGATGTAGAAGACCTGCATGCGTTCGAGTTCGTCGATAACGGCCTCTGCTTCGGAGGTGGTGAGTTCGCGGGGATCGCGCCGGCCACTCGACGACAAACAATGCACGCACTGGAGGTTGCAGGCGTAGGTGAGTTCCCAGGTGAGACAGATGGGGGCGTCGAGGCCCCGCTTCATTTGATCGCTCAACCCCGACTGCTTCACCGCGCCACCAAGAAGTCCGACGCAGCCAAAGCAGCCAAGGCCTTTTCGAACGACGGCCACCGCCGAGGGTCTAAGCCCAACCCGTTGAAGGTTTCCCTGACGCTCTCGTAGGCGTTGAGTGATTCGACGAGGGAGACCAGTTCGGGGGCCCGAAGAAAGTTCAAACGCCGGTTTCCGTAGTGATACGCCAAAGCACCGAACGGTTCGGGCCGTAAGGCGACCCGATCATGGAGCCGGTAGGGCAGCGAAGCGTCGAAGGTCAACGGACTATTTTTCCACGAACAATTTAGTAGACGCCACACATGCCGTCGATGGATATCTCCTCCACGAGCAACTCTTCTTCGATCAGTTCTTCGGTTTCCGCGTCGACCTCCGCTGCGGTTGTGTCGCTGACCTCACTTGGCTCCATGGACACTCCTCTCGTTGGTGACCCTCACTCTATGTCCTGGGAGCGCCACGACTGTGACTTTGACCCGCTAGTTATCCGCGTCGGCCGCGTTCGCTCGCAGTATCTCGAGGGGCACAATCTCTAGGGCCCGCTCGTGTGTGGCCGCTAGCCGCACCGGCGCGGCGACTCCCGCCTGCGCAGCCTCGAGCCACCGAGCCGCACAGACGCACCACCCATCGCCGGGTTGAAGGCCAGCAAACCCCCACTCCGGACGCGGGGTTGACAGATCATTCCCCGCCTGTTTCGAGAATTCGAGGAACGGGGCCGTCACCGTCGTGCAAACCGTATGGGAACCCAAATCCTGCTCCGACGTATTACAGCAGCCATCGCGGAAGAACCCCGTGACGGGGTCGCGTCCACACTCTGCTAAATCTCCACCAAGAACATTACGAGCCATCTAGCTATCCAATCACGTAGATTTGGTCGAACCCCGATTGAGAGCATCCGATGCACCTCCGCAACGCGACCGTAGCCGACGCCTCCGTCCTGCAAACGATCTACAACTACGAAGTCGAAAACACCGCAGCCACGTTCGACATGATCCCGCGCACCCTTACCGAACAACGCGACTGGATTCGCGAACGGGAGGGGATACTCGGGGTCATCGTGGCCACACTCGACGACGAGATCGTCGGCTTCGCCTCGCTCTCGCCCTACCGCAATCGCCCCGCCTACAACACCACGGTCGAAGACAGTATCTATGTTGCTTCGCAGGCGCGGGGCCTTGGGGTGGGCAATGCCCTGCTCGGGGAACTAATCGCCATGGCCCGCTCTCGCGGCTTCCACACGGTAATCGCCCACATTGGCGGATCCCAAGAAGCGTCGGTGGCCCTTCACACGTCTTGCGGGTTCGAGGTAGTCGGTGTGCAGCGCCAAGTCGGGCGCAAGTTCGGCCGTTGGCTAGACGTAACCGTGATGCAACACATGCTCGCCTGAGCGGTAGAACCAGAAAGGCCCGGTGACAAGCACCGGACCCTTCGTCCATTGTGGGCCGAGAAGGATTCGAACCTTCGTAGGCGTAGCCGACGGGTTTACAGCCCGTTCCCTTTGGCCGCTCGGGCACCGACCCGTGGATGGCTAAAAGTTTAGCGGGCTAAGCGCACCCCGCGACACTTCGCCGCGGCTCGCTTGCGTGTCGTAAGCTGCCCCTCGTAGTACCGTCAACGCCATGGCGACATTCGACGTGGTATCCGAAGTTGATCGACAAGAGGTCCGCAACGCGGTCGACCAGGCGGCACGCGAGATCACCCAGCGTTTCGACTTTAAAAACACCGATTCATCGGTCGAACTCGGCGATGAGGTCATCAATATGGCCTCGTCGTCACCGGATCGCCTCGGCGCGTTGCGTCAGGTCCTCGAGGAGAAGTTCGCTAGGCGCAAGATCTCCATGAAGGTCCTAGAGTACGGAACCGTCGAGAGCGCGGCGGGCGGTTCGGTTCGCCAGAGTGCTGTCCTGCAGGCGGGTATCAACTCTGATAAGGCCCGCGAGATCCACAAGTTCATCAAAGGACTCGGACTCAAAGGCGTGCAGTCTTCCACCCAAGGCGATCAACTGCGCGTTTCGGCCAAGAAGCGCGATCACCTCCAGTCGGTAATTGCGGCGTTGAAAGAAGGCGACTTTGGTCTGCCGCTTCAGTTCAACAACTTCCGAGACTAGGCCCAGCTTCCCCCGCGGAGTTTGGCGATGCGCTGCTCTGTGGGCGGATGGGTGCTGAACCATTTGCCGACGCCGCCCCCACCCCGGGCATCGGCTTTGAGCGGGTTGATGATGTAGTTCGACGCCTGGTTGGGATCGACCCCCGACGGGATCTGGTTGGCGTAGGCCTCGAGTCGTTCGAGGGCTTGGGCTAGCGGTTCCCCGCTGCCAATCAGCTTGGCCGCCGAGGCGTCGGCTTGGAACTCACGACTGCGACTCACCGCCGCTTGGATCATCATCGCGGCAATTGGTGCGAGCATGGCGAACGCAATTTCGCCGATAGGGTTGCGATCACGGTCGTCGCCCCCGCCAAATATCGCGCTGAACATGGCCATGCGTGCGATAAAGGTAATAGCCATGCCGATGGCGGCGGCGACCGAACCGATGAGGATGTCGCGGTTGCGGATGTGGGCCAGTTCATGGGCGAGCACCCCCCGGATCTGCTCCCAGGTCATGGCCTGAAGCAATCCCGCCGTTACGGCTACCGCGGCATGCTTGGGATTGCGGCCGGTGGCAAAGGCGTTGGGCTGCGGGTTGGGCGAAACGTAAAGCCGCGGCATTACCATGTTGGCTCTCTCGGTGAGATCCTCCATGATCTTGAAGTACTCGGGCATTTCCTCGCGGGTCGCGGGTTTGGCTTTGGCCGAGGCAATGGCAAGTTTGTCGGAAAACCAGTACGATCCGCCAACTATCACTAAGGCAATGACCAGACCGATAATCAAACCGCCTGGACCGCCTATCGCACCGCCCGCGATGATGATGAGGCCACCCATCGCGGCCAGAAGGATGAACGTTTTTGCGGTATTAACCATCTTTAACTAGCCTTTTTGATGAACGGGGCGGGAAAAGTTGGTGAGGCACTCCACCCCATCGGCAGTGATGAGGGTGGTCTCGCTCATCTCCATACCCCAATCGTGCATCCACATCCCGAGCATCACGTGAATTGTCATATTCTCTCGGAGCACGGTTGCTTCGTTGGGGCGCAGGCTGATGGTGTGCTCGCCCCAATCGGGGCCGTAGCCAACGCCTATACTATAGCCGATCCGACTGTCCTTTTGCAGGCCGTACCGATCGAGCACGTTCTGCCAGGCTCGATGTACGGCATCGGCTCGCACGCCGGGTTTCATCGTAGCCAGAACGGCCTCTAGGCCTTCCTCCACCGCCGCCGCGGTCGAGAACAGTTCAGCTGAGCCGCGGCCGAGTTGCACCGTGCGGGCTAGGCCAACGTTGTAGCGCTTGCGGGCCCCGCCGAGTTCGAGGGCGACGGTCTGGCCCGCCTCGAACGGATCGTCGGTCCACATCGGATGAGCGGTCATCGCCGCTTTACCGGCCAGGATCAGTGGGGGTAATGAGGTGAGATCACCGCCAAACTCCTCGTTGCCGCGCACCTGCTGGGCGAGAATCTCCGCCGCGAGATCACATTGACGGACCCCCGGTTCGATCATTTCGTAGGCAACTGTCATCGCCGCCTCGACCAGTCGTGCCGCTTGGCGCATCACCGCGATCTCCGGCCCACTCTTGATGCTGCGACACCAGTTGACTAACAAATCGGCGTCGACCCAGGTGGCGTCAGGACCACCGGCCTGCACACAAGCGAGGGCTCGAGGCGAAAAAAAGTAGGTATCGCTCTCGTAACCGATGCGCTGGCCCGCCATCCCCATATCCGAGAGATAGCCGCCGACGACCTCCATGGGGTGAGTACCGGTCCGCTGCACGACATCTTCGGGATACGGGCGAACTTGATCCTCGGTCAAGTAAGTAGTGAGGAAAGCGGCGCCAGCATCCATCTTGCGACCCATCCAGATCGGGTCCGCGTCGTGTTGAACGAGAACGACCTGCGGGGTGTAAAACGACCACGCGTCGTAACCGGTGAGCCAGTTCTGGTTAGCCGGATCGCCGATGAGTAAAACATCGAGATCGTGGTCGGCCATCGCGGCTCGTACAACGGCCAAGCGGCGGTCATACTCAGCGACTTCGAAGGGTGGGGCCATAGCTTACTCGTCGAGAATCTTACCTCGCATTCGAGGGGTGACCATCGGTGCGTGCAAACTGCAGAACTCTTGCGCGTTGTACAAGCTGAGCCGCGTACCGCATTCAGGCTCCGCACAGACTCGACCGACGGCCGACGTGGGAAGCGTGCGCTCAATACTGGTGAACCTATCTCCTTGAACCCGCATGACAGTAGTAACGCTATGTAGACGTGATGTGGTTCCAGAACTCGGTGAAGTATCGCAAATATCACCTTTGTTGGAGTGGAGAGGGGGTGGGAAAGGAGTGGAGCCCGAGAGGAGAATTGAACTCCTGACCTACGCTTTACGAGAGCGTCGCTCTACCAACTGAGCTACTCGGGCGGGACCCCAAAAGGTAGCAAAGGTGACCGCATGATCCTCACGGTACCGAAATCTACAGGGGACAGAGCCGGAAAAGCAGTGCTTGCAAGGCAAGGGCCTCGTTCGGATTCCGAATCAACGCGCCGGAGGTCTGACGGAGGGCGTCAACACTGTCGAACAAGCCGACCCGTTCGTCACCCGCGATTATGGCCTCCCGATAGCGATTAGCCACCGTGGACAGCCCGAACCGGATCTCTTCGGTGCGGAACTGTCGAAGCTCTCGCTTTTGCCGGTCCTCGAGATCCTTGCGCCCCGACCCCCGAGTACCGAGGCGTTCCTCGCGCTCGTTGAGTGCTTCTAGTTCACGCTTGTGTTCCTTAGCCCGGCCGGCGCTTGCCTTATCGATTTGTTCCCGCACACCCGCGACGAGGATCCCGATAGCCGCGCTGGTTCCGTCGAGTCGGTCCGGAATCGACCACCAAAGCTCCCGTCGAGCCGCTAACTCTTTGTCGGTAGCGAGGACCCGCGCCCTAGTGACACTTCCGTTGGCTGCCCCGGCTACGAGAAGGGCTTGTCTAGTGTCGCATAGGCCCTCTCGCACTAGAGCTTCGGCTAGGCGCACCTCCGTGACGGGTAAAAAGTCAACCCTGGTGCAGCGACTTTCGATGGTGATGTGCTCCGGTAGTACCTGCTCAGCCAGCAGCACAAAGATGGAGGGCGGGGGCGGTTCCTCGATGGTTTTGAGCAGCGATGCCGCGGCGGCGGGGGTGGCCGAGTGGAAGCGGTCGACGATAAGCACCTTCCGGTGGCCCTCCACCGGCGAGAGATTGGCCTTCACGATCAAAGGCTCGGCTTCTTCCTCGCGTCGCAGCAGATTGCCCGCCGGCTCAAGGATGTACACGTCGGGGTGCTTTTCGTCCCGCGCCAGGCGACGGTGCCGGTCAGCCCTTTGCGGATCGGCCGCGGCCAGCAACTCGCCAGCAAATACGGTCGCCGCTCGGCGCTTGCCCACCCCGCTCGGGCCCACCAGCAAATAGGCATGCACGGGTTGAGACACCGCGGCTTGGAGTCGGCGCACGGCATCGTCTTGGCCGATGACAAGGTTCCAACTCATGGGTGGGCGGCCAGCCAAGCGTCAAGGGCCGCGTCGACGCGCCCCGCTACCTCATCGACGGCGCCCCCCGCGTCGATCACGAGCCACTGGTCGGGTTCGGCCGCGGCCATCGTGAGATAACCCTTTCGGACCCGCTCCAAGAAATCAGCCCCCGCTCGTTCGATACGGTCGCCGAGATCGCCGATTCGATGGCGAACGACCGCGGGGTCGACGTCAAGCAAAACCGTGACGGCAGGCCGCACGCCGTGGGTCGCAAACTCCATCACCTGTGCCAACAACCCCAGGTCGAGGCCGCGGCCGTAGCCTTGGTAGGCCAGCGCCGAAGCGGTGAACCGATCGCTGATGATGGTCTCGCCGCGGCAGAGCGCGGGCCTGACGATCTCCGCCACGTGTTGGGCCTTGTCGGCCATGACAAGCAACGCCTCGGCCCGGTCATCGAGTTCTTGATGATCAAGGTCAAGCAGTATCCGCCGGATGGAATTACCGATGGGGGTCGCCCCAAACTGAAACGTGCGTTCCAGACCCAGCCGCTTAGCGGTGCGCTGCGATTGGGTGGACTTGCCCGACGCATCCGCCCCTTCGAAGGCGATCAAACGTCCACTCACTCGGCTTCGTCCCCCGCGTCGTTGTCGGGCGGGGAACTGAGAAAGGCCCCAGAACCGGCACGCAAACTCAACATGGCCAATACCCCGGCCCCCATGATAATCACCGCCGACAGCCACATAGTGAGACGAACCCCTGGCACGAAGATGGACAAACCGCCGAGATGTATCTCGCGATTCCATAGAGCTGAGGAGAGGCCATCAAGCAACTCCGACAAGATTGGGGCCATCGCGAGAGCGAGCAGGACGCAGAAGCGCACCAGCACCAATAGGGCCGAAAAGATGCGGCCCCGCAACTCGTCGTCGACATTCTCGTGCAGCAGAGTGAAGCCAAGCACATAGATCGGCCCCGCGGCGAACCCCACCACGGCAATGGCTGGCACGGTCACCGACAATACCGACGACGATGCCGTCACTAGCAAGGCGCCACCCGCCACCATGAGAGCGACAGGGAACGCTCGAGCGCGGTTGATTCGGGCTTGGAACACACTCGCCGCCACGACCCCCGCCGCCATCCCAGTACCGAGGGCGAACAGGATTAAGTTGTAGTCGGCGCCATCACCCGAGAACACCTCGCTGACGAAGATGAACCCGAGCGGAACCAACATGCCGCCGCCAATCACCCCTGTCGCCAGACCAAGATTGACCGTCCGAACAATGGGATTCACCGCAATGAACTGCCAACCCTCACGCAACTCACGGACCGCGCCGCCGAGATCCCAGTTGCCTCGCTTGCCCTCCTGCCGGTCCTCCCGCGAGCGGCGCGGGATGGCGATGGTCCACACAATCAGCGCGGTAACAAGGAACGAGACGCCATCGACATAGAAGGCCAAGCCCTCCTCGTTGAGCCGCAAAATATCGACCCAACCGTCGTCGGAGAAACTCTCAGCCAACTTGGCCAGACCGGCGGCCAGACCGGCGGCGACTGGGAACATGCCGTACGCCGCCGCGACATTGAACGAGTTGGCGCTCGTCAGTTTCTCCCGCGGCACGAGATTAGGGACGGTCGCTTCCTTCGCGGGCGACCACAGCATCGTGAAAATCTCGAGGATAAACGAGGCAACGATGAGCCCGAAGAGAGTGTCCACAAACGGCAGGGAAAAGAGCACCAGCGCACGGCCGACATCGCAAACAAGCATGACCCGCTTACGGTCGAGTCGATCAACGATCACTCCCGCGGCGGTGGCGAGGAAGAAACCAGGGGCAACCCGCGCGATTAGGACTAGCGCAATGGCGGTGCCCTCCGAGCCGTCGCTGATGCGCTTAGCCAAAGCAATAATGGCCAGCAGTCCGAGCCAATCGCCGGTGGCGGAGATCACCTGAGCAATCCAGAGCTTGAAGAACTCCCACGAACCAAAAACTCGTTCGATTCGTCCGGTGGGTTGGGTCGCCCCGAGCGCCGCTTCCAGACGCTGCGCGCTATTCGAAGACGGCCAACTCACGCTGGGAGTCTAGGCCGACTTCTTGGCCGCCTTCTTCTTGGCGGCCTTCTTCTTCGTCGCCTTCTTCTTGACGGTCTTCTTCTTCGTCACCTTCTTCTTGGCCGCCTTCTTCTTCGTCGCCTTCTTCTTTTTGACTACCACGTAAATACGTCGGTCGGCCAACAGTTCGGCGGCCCGCTCGACAGTGAGGTTGACGACCGTGTCGCCCTTTCGCAACGAAGCGTTATGTGTGCCGTCGGTGACATAAGGACCAAAGCGCCCGTCCTTGACGACCATTGCCTGACCAGTTACCGGATCGACACCCATGTCACGAAGGGGCGGCTTGACCACTTGGCCCCGAGGCCGCTTAGGCTGGGCCAGAACCGCCAAGCATTCCTCGAGCGAGATGACGAGCATCTGCTCCTCGGTATCGAGACTCCGGCTATCGCTACCCTTCTTGACATAGGGGCCGTAGCGGCCATTTTGCACAGTAATTTCTTCGCCGTCGGTGGGATCAAGACCCACTGAACGAGGCAAGGTGAGTAACTGCAAGGCATCTTCGAGCGTGACCCGATCGAGGGTCATGGTTCTAAAGAGCGAGGCTGACTTCGGCTTTTCTTCTTGCTCGTCGAACGTTCCCACTTGGACGTAGGGACCAAATCTACCGGGCTTGACATAGATGTCCATGCCCGTAGCGGGATCCTTCCCCAAGCTACGACCCTCTTTTGGATGGGCGAGAAACTCCAACGCCTTTTCGAGAGTGAGTTCGTCGGGCGCGATGTCGTCGGGGATCGACGCCGTGAGGTTCTCGCTGCTTTCTTCGCTGTCGCCGTGTTGCACGTAAGGGCCGTAACGGCCCGCGCGGGCCACTACCGGGCGGCCGCTTTCGGACATCCCGAGCGGGATAGTGTTGACGAGGCGAGCGTCGATTTCGTCGAGTCGAGTCGAGACCTTCTCCTTGAGCCCGGGCTCTTCGCCCTCGCCGAAGTAGAAGCGGGTGAGCCACGGTTCGGCGAACTCGGTGCCGCGGGCAATCTTGTCGAGGTCGTCTTCCATCTTGGCAGTGAAGGCGTAGTCGACGAGGTTCGGGAAGTGACCTTCCATGACGTTGACTACCGAGAATGATTTGAACGAAGGGACCAACGCGGAGCCCCTCTTCCAGACGTAGCCGCGGTCCTGGATGGTGCCGATTATCGAGGCATAGGTGGATGGTCGCCCGACGCCGAGTTCTTCTAATCGCTTTACCAGCGAGGCTTCAGTAAAACGCGACGGCGACTGAGTCTCGTGGCCCTCAAAGGCGAACGGTGCGGTGGCGTGGGCGGCGTCGCCCGGCGTGAGCGGAGGCAATCGACCTTCGGCCGCTTCATCGGATTCGGCCTCGACGCGACGGTCGGCGTCCTTGTCTTCTTCGTAGACCTCGCGAAAGCCGCGGTGGGTAATAACGGTGCCCGCGGCCTTGAAGTCGACATCGGTACCGGACTTAGAGCAAGCACCGAGCAGCAACCGCACGGTATCGCCAATGCAGTCGGTCATCTGCGAGGCGACGGTGCGCTTCCAGATGAGATCGTAAGCCTTCGCTTCGGAGGGCGGAACTTCCCGGGCGACATCGGCTGGCAGGCGGAATTGATCGCCCGCCGGGCGGATCGCCTCGTGGGCTTCCTGGGCATTTTTGCCCTTGGTCGCATAGTGGCGAGGAGCAGTGGGCAAAAACTCCTTGCCGTACCGCGCCGAAATTAACGATCGAGCCGCTCGCAGCGCGGTAGCAGACAGCACGGTGCTGTCCGTGCGCATATACGTGATGTAGCCCTTTTCGTAGAGTCCCTGGGCGGCGCGCATAGCCGCCTGAGAGCCCATACGGAGCTTACGGCCCGCCTCTTGCTGGTAAGTGGAGGTGATGAACGGGGCCACCGGCCGACGACGATAGGGCTTGGACTGGCGAGACCTCACTTCGAACGCCACGTCCTCGAGATCGGCAACTAGGGCAGTAGCCGTTTTTTGGTTGAGAACCGTGACATCTTGGCGCGAGAGTTGACCATCGTCGCCGAAGTCACGGCCGCCAGCGAGTCGCACTCCATCGATTTGGGCCAAGGCGGCGGAGAACTCGCGGGAATCACCTTGGTCGGCGGCGAACCGGCCTTTGATGTCCCAGTAGCTGGCGGCGACGAACGCCATCCGCTCACGCTCCCGGGCGACAACGAGACGGGTCCCCACGCTTTGCACCCGACCCGCCGACAGTTTCGGCATGACTTTCTTCCAGAGGACGGGCGAAACTTCGTAGCCGTAGAGGCGGTCAAGGATGCGACGGGCTTCCTGGGCATCGACCATCTTGCGATCGAGTTCGCGGGGAGACTCGACCGCGGCTTGGATTGCGGCCTTGGTGATCTCGTGGAAAACCATACGTTTGATCGGGACAGTGGGATTGAGCACCTCGAGGAGATGCCAGGCAATGGCCTCGCCTTCACGATCCTCATCGGTGGCGAGATAAAGTTCGTCGGCTTTGGCCAACAACTTCTTCAGAAGTTTGATGTGGTCCTTTTTGTCGTGGTTTTCAACGTAGAGAGGCTTGAAACCATTGTCGACATCGATACCGGTGCGCGCCCACGACTCGCCCTTGTACTCCTTGGGAACGTCGGCGGCGTTGCGAGGCAGGTCCCGGATGTGACCGATCGAGGACTCGACGGTGTATCCCACACCGAGATACTCGGCGAGTTTTTTTGCTTTGGCCGGTGACTCTACAATCACCAATGCATTAGCCATCAGTCCCCTGACTCTGGTTCGTCGATATCAATTTCGATCACCTCATTAGCCCGCATGAGTATCAAAGCACCGATGACCGCGGCAGCCATTGACGCAGCAAGAATACCGAGTTTTGCCTCGTCGATAATGATCGAATCGTCGAAGGCGAGGCCGGTGATGAAGAGAGAAACGGTGAATCCAATGCCCGCAAGCGCGCTCAAACCAAAGACATGAATCCAACTTGCCCCGCGGGGAAGCCGCGAAATCCCGCTCTTGACTCCAATCCAAGTGAACACGCTAACCCCAACCAGTTTGCCCAAGACTAGACCGACAATCACGCCGATGGTGACATTACTTTTCACTGCCGTCGCGATGGTGGCACCGGAAATCTCGATACCAGCGTTCGCGAGCGCGAAGATCGGGATGATGATGAACGAACTGAAAGGGTGCAAGAGATTCTGGAGGCGTTCGGCAACCGACACCTGCTCTCGCAGTTCAAAGCTCGCTCGGCGGACGATCGTGGCGCTCGGCTGACCCTGGGTTGCTTGACCAATGTGTTCGTCGGGGCCGGAGTCGGCCGCGTTCTTCAGCGGAACAGCGGGACAAAGTAGCCCCAACACGACGCCCGCGATGGTTGCGTGGATCCCCGACTCGAAAACGGCGAGCCAAAGAAACATGCCGACCGCCACGTAGGCTGGCACGTACCAGATCTTCATGAATCGCATCGCCACCACCACCAGAATCGTGATGATCGAAGCGAGCAACCAACCGGGGGAAAGATCATTGGTGTAGAAGATCGCGATGACCGCAATGGCACCGATGTCGTCCACTATCGCCAAGGTCAACAAAAACACTTTCATCGCGCCCGGTACCCGCTTGCCGAGCAGCGAGACTACGCCGATAGCAAAGGCAATATCGGTCGCCATCGGGATTCCCCAACCGTCCACCCCAACGCCGCCACGGTTGACGATCACATAGAACAATGCGGGGACAATCATGCCCCCAGCTGCCGCGACCGCCGGAAGAACCGCCGCTCTCGGGTCGCGTAGCTCGCCCGCCACAAGCTCTCGCTTGATCTCTAAGCCGACCACAAAGAAAAAAATCGCCATCAAGGCATCGTTGACCCAGTGTTCTACCGTTTCGTCGAGGCGCAGAAAATCACCAAAGTGGACGGAAATGTGGGTGTTGAGTATGTCGTGGTAGGACTCGCTCCAAGGAGAGTTCGACCAGCCGAGCGCCCCGACGGTGGCGATAACGAGCAGTAGCCCGCCCGCCGCCTCGATGCGCAGGAAGTTCCGGACCGGCCGTCCGATTCGGCGAGCGAGCCGTCGGTTGCCGCCCAGCCAAGTTAGTGGAGAGGGGTCGATTTGATCCTGAGCCATGGCGACCGTGACGCTAGCGGCGCCTCACCGCGTACGGCGACGCTTCGACGAGTAGACCACCAATTTCACGTCGGTGCCGTGGGCGTCAGACGCGATCTCTGACTCATCGGCAAGCAAGCGCATCAGGTTCACCCCGAGCCCGGATTCGTGGAGCAAGCGGTCAGGATTTTCCGGCTCTGGCAACACCGGAACGTCGTCGAGGTCGAAGCCTGGGCCACTATCGTGAATCAGCACCGCGACTTCATCGTCAAAGAGATCGCACTGCACGTGGATGCGGTCGACCGAACCGCTCGAGTCGTGGGCCTTGATGGCGTTGGTGGTGGCTTCAGAAACGGCCAGCCGAAGGTCCTCGATGCGCTCAGTCGCCATGTCCGGCCCGAGTTCGGCCGCCGCGGCAACCACCACGCGCACCAGTGACACGTACTCGGTCCGGGCCGGAATCTCCAACGAAATGTGGCCCAACCGGAGCCCGTTGTCGTCGGTCATGCGTGCTGCAGGGCCTTGCCGAGCGTGGCGTGCAGGGTAAAGACACGGTCCAGGTCACAGAGTTCTAACACTCGGCGCACACGCGACTCTGGAACGACCAACATGAGATCCCCGCCGAGGAGTCGCAGTCGTTTGAGGGCACCGACCAGTACCCCAATCCCGAACGAGTCGACATAATCGACGCCGGTGAGATCTAAGATAAGGCGATGATGGCCCCCGGCCACGGCGTGCATGACGTGTTGACGAAGTTCCGGCGCGCCAACCACGTCGAGTTCTCCGCCGATGGTCAAGACCGACCAGCTTCCTTCGCTATGGACGTGAACAACGATCTCCACTCTTCCCACGATAGCGGATTACGGATATGTAATCCTTTTACTGATCGGTCAAGGGGCCGCGGCGCGAAACCAATAAATCATTCGAGCCGCATCGAAGCGGTGGAAGTCAGCTTCTGGCTGTCGAAGAACTCGCCGACCAGCGGCACCGCGGTCACCTCGTGGTAGACCACTTCGACCGTTACCCGCTTATCGGATCGATAAACCTCCACGTTGAATCGATGAACCGGTAGGTCTCCGGCCACGGCCACGGCTTCGCGGATCTCGTTATCGGAACCGCCGACCGCCGCTATACGGGCGCCTTCTCGTGCCGCGTGGGTGACCATCACCCGAGCGTGGACGACTATGCCGACTTGCACCACCACCAAAAGCACGAGAGCTACGATCGGCAAAAGCAGCGCCGCTTCGACGGTGGCCTGCCCTCGGTCGGGAGCCGAGGCCGCCCCACGTGGACGACCTCGGCCTCCCATCCTCACGCGACCCGCGACGAGATCGAGTTGAACACCCGATCAAGGAGATCGCCCACCGCTCCGGTACTCGCGGCCCAGGAGATGACCAGCAACGCCATCGCCGATGCCCCCAAAATCACGAGGGCGTACTCCGCGGTGGCTTGGCCTTGGTCACCTCGCTCACGAAGGCGACGGCCTAGGCCTTGGACTACCGACAAGGTTGAAAACAACATAACTTTTCCTCTCAATTGAGCATCGAAACGGGGAAGACAACTAGGACCCAGGAAGCCGGAGTCCGGCGAGCGAACTGGCGAGAAGGGGAACTACGGTGAGCAGCGTGAAGGCGGGTAGGGCGCACAACACCAACGGAAGAAGCATCGTGACCGGAAGGCGCCGGGCTCGTTCCTCGGCCGCGTAACGCCGTCGGCGCCGCGCCGCATCGCTGGCGCGAACAAGGCCCGGGGCGAGCGACGCTCCGTCCTCGCTCGAGGCGATGAGCACGGTAACTAGGGGCCGCGCCGCGGCACCCAACTGTTCGGCGCCTCGACTCAGCGCGTCGGAGATTGGGCTACCCGCATCGACTCGATCAACAACGTCTCGAAAGACCACGCCGAACGGTTCCGGACACCACGCCACTGCCGTACGAATCGCCTCGATCGGTGTCAGCCCCGCACCGACCCCCAACACTAAGAGGTCGATGACTTCCGGGAGACCGCGCTCGATGGCACTGACACGTAGACGCGCCGCCGTCCGCGCAAGTTGCACTCTCGCGCCGATTACCACCAACGGGGGCATGAGGGCCAACGGAAACCATATGAGCGCCAGGGGAGGCGACACGAGAAGGAGCAATCCGAGTTCTCGATCGCTCGTCCGCGAAACGCTCAGGCCAACGGCCGCCAACGCCTGGCGGACCCGCCCGCCCAATCGACTCACTCCATCGGGGCGCGACGTTTGCTCCGTCGACGCCAAGCAACGGGCCGGTCGCCGGATCATCGAGCCACGCTCCGACTCATGCGCACCATCCACGCCAAGCCGATCAGGTCGAGCACGCTCCCGAGGATGAGACACAGCCAGCCCAGCGGACTGGTCACGAGAAAAGCCACTGTCGAGGGGTCAATCAGCGACAAGAACCCCAGGAAAGCGACTGGGGCGACAGAAATGAGCATCGCTGACGCGCGTGTTTGTGAGGTAAGAGCCCGAACCTCGGCTTCGAGTTCGCGACGACCCCGCAGAGTCAACGCCGCCCGATCGAGCGCCTCAGCCATCGCCGCCCCCGTGACGTGGCCGAGACCAAGCACCGCCCGTACAAGTCCGGCGTCGGCGTGTTCGAGTTCGTGGGCCCAAGTATCGAGGGCGACGGTGAGACGATCGCCGCGGTGAACTCGAGCGACCATCGCGGCAACCGACGGCGCTAGTGGAGTATCGGATCGAGCCAACCGCTCGAACGCTGCCAGTAACGTGGCCCCGCCGCGCAAATCGCGAGAAACAAGTTCAAGCATGATGGGTAACGCCTCCACTCGGCGACGCACCAACCGCCGACGATGCCAGAACCCAAAAGCGCGGCCGATCCCGGGCGATTGCTGGCCGACCTCCACCGCTGCCCCACGCGATGGTCGAGTCGGCCACAGCAGAACCAGCGGCACGACCCCACCGAAGCAAACGACGGCGAGGGGACTAATCATCGGCACGCCCAGACGCACTCGACCTGGGCTGGGCCGGTCACTGCGCTGATCTCAGCAATTCGTCGATGACCGTCAGCCAGCCGTTCGACCTGCACGATGAAATCGAGCGCATCACCCAACTGGGTTCGCAGAGCCTCGAGGGGAATCCCTTCCCCGGCCAGCAGGGCCAGCGTTTCCAGTCGGCGAAGGGCATCCAGGGGACTGTTGGCGTGGACTGTCGCCAGACATCCCCGGTGTCCGGTGTTGAGCGCTTGGACGAGATCTAGCGCCTCGCCACCCCGCACCTCACCAACCACCAACCGGTCGGGTCGCATACGCAGTGCGTTACGAACTAGATCGCGGATCGTGAGCAGGCCGACCCCTTCGGCGGTCGCCGGTCGGGCTTCGAGCCGGACCACATGGGGATGCGGCAGTCGCAGTTCGGCCGCGTCCTCAACCGTGATGATGCGCACGTCATCGCGAATCAAAGTCGCGATGGCGTTTAACAAGGTTGTCTTGCCCGCGTTGGTCGATCCGCTGACCAGCACGTTGGCGCCACCGTCGACGGCCTCTTCGAGAATCAACCGACCAGCGACGTTGATAAACGACGACAACTCGACCTTACGCAACACGAAACGACGAATCGTGACGTAAGGGCCATCAAGGGCAATGGGAGGTACCACGACATGGAGACGACTCCCGTCGGCGAGTCGCCCATCGACACACGGCGAACTCCGATCGACCCGGCGGCCCAACGGAGCAACCAGACGCTCGACTAGGTGATTGATCTCATCTCGGTCAAACGACAGCGGATGACGCTCGAGTAAACCGTGTCGTTCGACCCAGGTCTGACCGGGGCCGTTGATCATGATCTCGCTGACATCAGGGTCGGCCAAGATCTGTTCGAGCGGGCCGAGGCCATCTCGACGTGCCGCGACACGTTTCACGATTGATCGTCGCTCGTCCAGCGAGAGCAACGGCGCTAATTCGCGGACCACCGAACCAATGTCGGTGTCGACTCCGCCATCGAGCACAACACGATGCACGCGCCCAATCAGGTCGGTTGCGCTCATGGCACGAGGCTGAGACTACGAAGCGAACGAGGAAGGCGAAAGGCCAGCAAGCCCGCATCCACCGCTCTCGCCACTCCCGGCTCCACGGAAATGCGGCGCCAGGGATCTTGGCCCACGGCCATCGAAACGTCGCTGCCGCGCAGCGCCCGCCCGGGCTCGTCGAGCAACACAACATCGGTACCGGCGGGCACGACCGAAACCCGACGCAGCGTGAGATAACAGCTCCGAAGTATCAGCACCGACCGGCCAGAACCCATCCAGTGAGGGATCCCTACGCCGCCATCAACCACCACCACTCGGCCTGATCCTCCGAGTACTGACGACAGCACACCGAGGCGATCGGGGCACACCGGCGCCCCTCGCGGGATCAGATGGAGACGGGGCCCCACTTCGATCTCCAACGCCGCCAACGCATCGACGGGGACACCGTCGCCCGCCGACAGCCAGTCTCCCACCCCTTGGCGGTCGTCGCCTTCGCAACCAAGTACGGCCGGCTGATCGCCCGCCAAATCGACTAAAACAGTGTCGTGGCCCTGCTCGGCCGATACCACGGCAATAGCGGCCGCGACCACGGACGTACCAACGCCACCCTTGACGGACCAACACACAACAAACACGACTGTCTCCCAGAGCTGGGCTCGACGGGGAAGTCGCTAATGCAACCATAGCATCGAAGGGTTGCGGTGGCAACCTCTTTTTACCAGCGATGATAATCAGCGGTCCGCGGGGCCTACGCTTCTCCCATGACCGAAGCGGCTTTTTTCGATCTCGACAAGACCGTCATCGCTAAAGCCGCCATGCTCGCCTTGGGACCCAGTCTGCAAAAGGCCGGAATGCTCAACCGCTGGCTGGTCGCTCGGGCCCTCTGGGGTCAGATCGTCTTTCGCTACCTCGGTGCCGATGAAAGCCGCATGGAAAAGATGCGACAAACCGCCCTCAAGGTTGCCGCGGGCTGGGAGAAAGAACGCATCGCCGCCTTGGTCGACAATGCCCTCACGGAAGTAATCGACCCGCTGGTCTACGCCGAAGCCGTCGACCTCATCGCATCGCACCAAGACGCGGGCCGCCGCGTCTACCTCGTTTCGGCCTCACCAGAAGAGATCGTGCTCCCGCTCGCCCGGCATCTCGGGGTCGATGATGCCATCGCCACGCGGGCTCGCATCGATCAAACCGGACGCTACACGGGTGAGATCGAGTTCTACTCCGCGGGTGAACACAAAGTCACCGCGATCGAAGCGGCGGCCGACGAACACGGTCTTGACCTGAGCGAGTCGTTCGCCTACTCCGACAGCATCACCGACCTGCCCATGCTCAAACGGGTGGGTCACCCGGTCGCGGTGAACCCGGACAGGGGACTGCTAAAAGAGGCCACCGAGCGGAACTGGGAAATTCGGGTCTTTGATCACCCCCGCCCGCTCACCGAGGCACACCCGGTAAGAACCCCGCAGGTTGCCACCGCGGGAGCGGTCGGCGCGGCGGTGAGCGCTGGGGTGGCGCTGTGGTGGCGAAGCCGACACGCCCCCACCCGACCCTGGTGGCAGCGCGGGCCAAAACTCAGACGTCTTTAACCTTGCGGGCTAGCACAATCAGGAGGGCAGCCAACACGATGACCATCAGTTTGCGGTTCTTCGACATGGCCTTGACCCTACCGCCTAGCGTGGGAGATTTTCCGCTCAGCCAGTAAGGTCGTTGATGGAGGTGTCCGAGCGCCTGGTGGGCTCCCCCGCCTTCAAAGCGGGTGGGATGGGTGATCCCTGTCCGGCGGGTTCGATTCCCGTCCACCTCCGCCATCTGGGTAACGCCTGGCGAGGTTGCTTAGAAGGTCCATCTCGTTGCCGCGTACAGCGACCCAGCCAAGGCAACTACGCCAAGGGCAACTACGCCAAGGGCAACGATGGCCCCCTCGATCGCCCATTTGTCCACCTTGTTGGTCGGACGCCACGCGTAGCTCAGCCAACCAACGCCGAGACCCGCAACGAACCCCCCGACGTGGCCACCCACCGAGATGGAAGGAATCCCGAACGTGATAACGAAGTTGAGCACTAGGATGGGACCAAGGCCGGAGTTCCAAATTGATAGGCCAACGGCCCTTTGCGAGATCACGGCCATTCCCAACAAGCCAAAGATCGCCCCCGACGCTCCGGCACTCAATCCGTTCGGCGTGAGAAGCAGGGCCCCGAACGAGCCGCCGAGGAGACAAGCGACATACGCCAACGTGAACCGGACGGGGCCTAGGCCGCGCTCAAACATCGGGCCCAAGACCTTAAGGGCGTACATGTTAAAACCGAGGTGGACAAGGCCGTAATGTAAGAACCCGGCCGTGATAACCCGGTACCACTCGCCACGTTGGTCGATGAGGAAACCGTTCGCTACGCCCTCCCTCAAGAGTCCACTGGGGCCAATCCTCCCCATCAATCCGTCGCCCATCGCGACACTCGCGAGAAATACTAAGATATTGATCGTCAACAGGGCGTAGGTCACTACCGGACGGGCCCCCGTCATCGACGACGCTGTGTGAATTTTCTGCCGTCCGGACTTCACACACTCGGGACAGTGAAAACCAACCGAGGCCGTCGTCATACACGACGAGCAGATACGGCGATTACAGCGCTGGCAGGTGACACCGGACGAAGTCTCGGGATGGCGATAACACGTCGTGGGGGCCAAAAAATGGTCGGACATAGTCGGACGCTACGCAGACGCCTAGCTCAGGGGGCCGCGGCTATACGCTGAGGAGGTCTCGAGCCCCGGTGTCGTAGGAGGGGTGGCGCAGCTTCGACATGGCACGAGCCTCGATCTGGCGAATCCGCTCGCGGGTGAGGTCAAAACACGCCCCAACCTCTTCGAGGGTACGAGGCTCACCGCGATCGAGTCCGAAACGAAGGGTCAGAATCTCGCGTTCGCGCACGTCGAGTGGGGCGAGAAGGCGGGCGATTTCCTCGGGAAGAAGCGCTGTGGCCGCGACCTCGAACGGGGAGTCGGCACCTCGATCCTCGACCACGTCGCCGAGTTCGGCATCACCGTCCTCGCTCAGCGACTCGGAAAGCGACAGCGGTTCGGCCGCGTACCGCAGCGCTTCGATGACCTTGTCCTCGGGCATATCGACTTCGATCGCTATCTCGGCAATGGTAGGTCGGCGACCGACTTTGACCTCGAGGCGAGACCGAGCCTTCTGCACCCGAGTGAGGGTGTCGCCCGCGTGGACTGGGAGGCGTATGGTGCGACCGGTGTTAGCTATGCCGCGGGTGATGGCCTGGCGGATCCACCAAGTGGCGTAAGTGGAGAACTTGAAGCCCTTCCGCCAGTCGAACTTCTCCACCCCGTGCATGAGGCCGAGGTTGCCCTCTTGAATCAAGTCGAGGAGCGGAAGTCCTGATGCTTGATACTTCTTTGCTATCGAGACGACAAGGCGGAGGTTGGATTGAACAAAGGTGCGCTCGGCCCGCTCGCCCTTTTTCATGGCCCGGCGGTACTCGCCCTTCTTGGCTGGAGTAAGAGACCCTTTGGGATTTTCGAGTTTGGCTCGGGCTTCGACTCCGCCTTCGATGGCCTTAGCGAGACGGACCTCATCGGCTTTGGTCAGTAGAGGATATTGACCAATGTCGGTGAGGTACAATCGTACTAGGTCTTCTTCATCTCGGTCGACTCGTTCCTTCGCCACGAAATGAACCTCTCTTTAGACCCAGTCAGACTATTGCCTAACCCATTCCTGCGCAGGGTAACGAGCAAACAGGGATTTTCCAACCCGAAAACAAAAATCAGCCGCGGTAACGATTGACGATGGGGATTCTCCGGTCACGGCCGAAGGCCTTAGCGGTTAGCCGTGTCCCGAGCGGGGTCTGGCGACGCTTGAACTCCGCGGCATCGACTAGGCGGCAAACCCGTTGAATTGTCTCCGAGTCGGCACCACCGATGCCTTGGGTAACGATCTCTGCGACGGTGTGATCGTCCTCAACGTAGGCCTGCAGGATTGGGTCGAGCACCGAGTAATCGGGCAACGATTGATCGTCGCGTTGGTCCGGCTTCAACTCCGCTGACGGGGCTTTGGTCAGCACCGCCGCCGGGATGAGCTCGCGGCCCGCGCCAGCGTTGCGCCAGCGGCACAGATCATAGACGGTGAGCTTCCAGACATCTTTGATGACGGCAAAGGCCCCCGCGGTGTCCCCGTAGAGGGTGGAGTACCCTACCGCCGCCTCACTCTTGTTGCCCGTGGTAAGGACCAACCAGTCGTGCTCGTTAGCCAAGGCCATGAGCAAAACCCCGCGACTGCGTGACTGCAGGTTCTGGTCAGTGAGGTCGCCTAAGGAACCCGCTTCATCGGCGATCTGGGGCAGCAAAGCCGTGGCGAAAGCCGCGTGAATACCCTCGATCGGAACAGTGCAGGTCTCGATACCGAGATTAGCCGCGAGTTGCTCGGCGTCTGAGATGGAGTGACCGCTGGAGTAGCGCGACGGCATGAGCACGCCGAAAACGTTCTCGGCCCCGAGAGCGTCAACCGCAATGGCGGCAACTATCGAAGAGTCAACACCGCCGGACAAGCCGAGACAGACTTGGGCGAATCCCGTCTTGCGGACATAGTCCCCCACTCCCAGCACGAGAGCTTCCCACTGTTGGGCAAGGTCGTCGAGCAGCGGCTCAAGCGGAGGGGCGATCCGACGACTCGGCCCCGCCGAAGCCGGGGTCACGAACGTGACGGGATAACCGTCGAGTTGCTGCAGTCGGTCGGGCAGGTCAATATCGAAGATGTCGAGGGACTCGCGAAAGGATCCACAGCGAGCGGTAACGACAGGACCAGCGACGGAGGGACTCACCACGAAAGAACCGCCGTCGAAGACAAGTTCGTCTTGGCCGCCGACGAGGTTGACGTACACCACCGAGACATTGGCTTCTTTGACCCGCTGGCTAATAACGGTCTCCCGGGTGAGTTGTTTACCGACTCGAAACGGCGAACCGTTGAGGCTAAGAACGAGGCGAGCGCCGCCCTGAGCGAGTTGGGTCACCGGGCCATTGGATATCCAAGAATCTTCACACAAAGTGACACCGAGGGGAACTCCGCCGATTTCGAACAAGGTGAACGGTTCGACACCGGGCCGGAAGTTACGCAACTCATCGAAGACGTCATAGTTCGGCAGATGGCGCTTGTGGTAAGTACCAAAAACCCGCCCCTCAGCACAGACGGCTACCGCATTCCAGACCCCGTTGAAGTAGTCGATCCCCAGAATGTCAGACCCGGGCTGAGGTCCGTCAGCAGGGTCGACACTATCCGCGAAGCCAATAACCGCCGCGGTGCGACCGGTGCCCGCGGCGAACTTTTCGAGCGCGGCACGAACATCGGCCACAAAGCCGGGTTTCAGAACAAGATCTTCGGTCGGGTAGCCGGTAATGGCCATTTCGGGTAACACCACGACGTCGGCGTTGGCTTCGGCGGCCTGGTCGACCATGGCCAGTGCACGCGCTACATTGCCGTCGAGATCGCCCACTGTCGCATTCAGTTGGGCGAGGGCTAGGCGCAGCGTGGTAGTCACCTCAAGCAGCGTAGATGACTACCAGTGTAGATGACTACCGACGAAAAGGCCGTTAGGCGAGCGCCGCGCAGATGGTGTTGGTGACCAGTGCCGTGACGACGTACGGATCAGCGTTGGCGTTGGGACGCCGATCTTCGATGTAGCCCTTGCCATCCTGGGCGACCTGCCACGGAATTCGGATCGAAGCGCCGCGGTCGGAAACGCCGTAGCTGAACTGATCGAATCGTTGAGTTTCATGGGCTCCCGTGAGCCGATCCTCAATACCGACGCCGTAGCCGATGAGGTGCCGCTCCGAAACACCCTCGCCCCCCATGGCTTCGCAGGCGGCAATGATCGGAGGATAGGACTCGCGCATGGCCTTGGTGGAAAAATTGGTGTGCATGCCCGCACCGTTCCAGTCGCCCTTCATCGGCTTGGCCTCGATACTTACCTCCACACCGTGGTTTTCCGCCAGGCGAAAGAGTAGGTAGCGGGCAACCCACAGATGATCGCCAATCGTGACGGTGTCTACGGGTCCGACCTGAAACTCCCACTGGCCGGGCATGACCTCGGCATTGGTGCCGGAGATCGACAGGCCCGCGTCGATGCAAGCTTGGGTGTGCTGTTCGATGAGGTCACGGCCGTGAATCTTCAAGGCACCAACCCCGCAGTAGTAAGGGCCTTGGGGGGCGGGGAAACCGTTCGGGGGAAAGCCCGCGGGCCAGCCTGTTCCCGGGTTGATCAACGTGTATTCCTGCTCGAGTCCAAAAATTGGCTCCTGATCGCGGTAGAGATCGAGCGCCGCAACGGCTCCGGCCCGAGTATTGGTCGGGTGGGGCGAGAAATCAGTGGTGAGGAGTGTCTCGCAAAGCACTAAGATGTTGTCACCGCCGCGGATCGGGTCCGGGCACTGGAACACGGGACTCAAGACTACGTCGGAGTTATCTCCTGTTGCCTGACCTGTGCTGGAACCATCGAAACCCCAGATGCCCAGCTTGGAGCCGTTGGCAATTATCCTTGTCTTGGACCGGATTTCACGTGTCGGCTCGGTGCCGTCGATCCACAAATACTCAGCCTGAATGGCCATGATGTCACCTCCGTTGTGTTTCGCCCGCAAGGGCGTGCCTATTGCACCGCTACTTCGCGGCCTAGAGAGTAGCATTTCGGGACCCGATTTCACCGCCGTTGCTCAAATGTGAACGGCGCGTGAATGCCGACCCGAACCTCTTTCGCAAACCCGGAGAATCAGGCACGCTGAGGAAACCGGCGGCGACCAGGACAAGCTAGGTGGCCCCTGATATTGCTTGGAGTTCCCTTGCCAAAAGAACAGGAATACGTCCTTCGTACCGTCGAAGAGCGCGGCGTGCGCTTGATCCGACTCTGGTTTACCGACGTACTCGGCAAGCTCAAGTCGGTCGCCATCTCGCCCACGGACCTCGAATCCGTCTTCGACGAAGGAGTTCAGTTTGATGGAACCGCCATCGATGGGTTCAGCCGAATACACGAATCCGACGTGCTCGCTCGACCTGACGCCACCACGTTCGAACTCTTGCCGTGGGCGCGCCACGACGAGCCCTCAGCCCGCATGTTCTGCGACATCGAGGACCTCGACGGCACCCCTTTCGAAGGCGATCCACGCCAGATCCTGCGTCGCAATCTGCACACCGCGAGGGAGCAGGGCTATACCTTTTTCGCCGCGCCAGAAGCTGAGTTTTTCTACTTCGAGTCCGGCGATCCCGCCCGGGGACAGCCGCAACCCCTCGATTCGGCTTCGTATTTCGACCTTACAACTTTGGATGTCTCAAGCAATTTGCGCAAGACCACGATCCATACGCTCGAAGCAATGGGCATCCCGGTCGAATACTCGTTTCACGAGGACTCTCCGAGCCAGCACGAAATCGACCTTCGCTACACCGAAGCGCTCGGCATGGCCGACAACATAATGAGCTTGCGACTCGTTGTGAAAAAAATTGCCATGGACGGCGGTTGCTACGCAACGTTCATGCCCAAGCCGATTAACGGCGTGCAGGGGTCCGGAATGCACACCCACCTCTCGCTCTTCGAGGGCGAAACGAACGCCTTCCACGACCCCGACGACCAATACGGCATGTCGGTCACCGCGCGGCGCTTCACCGCGGGTGTTTTGCGTCATGCCCGCGAGATAACCGCGGTCACCAACCAGTTGGTGAACAGCTACAAGCGGCTGGCGGAAACATCCGAAGCGCCACCGTTCGTAGCCTGGGCCCGCAACAACCGCTCGGCTTTGATTCGGGTGCCGGTCCGCAAGCAAGGCAAACCAGAGTCAGCCCGCATCGAGTACCGAGCGATGGACGGGGCGGCCAACCCGTACCTTGCCTTCTCGCTTATCCTCGCCGCGGGACTCCGCGGTATTAGTGGGGCCTACGAACTCCCGCCAGAAACCAACGTCAACCTTTTCGAACTCACCCCTCAGCAGCGCAGCGAACTGGGCGTGGAGTGGCTCCCACGTTCGCTGGACGAAGCACTCGACGTGATGGAGGAGTCCGACTTGGCCCGCAACACGCTAGGCGATCACGTCTTTGAGTGGTTCCTGCGTAACAAGCGTTCGGAGTGGTCCGACTTCCAAGCTCAGGTCACCCCGTTTGAGCTCGACCGCTATCTCGGGACTTGGTGACTCCGCGCCTATGGAGCCTCTGCTCGTCTTTCCCGATCCGGCGCCACCGGAACTAGCCCAAGTCCTCGACCTCGGCGGTTGGGCGTGGAAGGCAGCCTCCGACCTCGACGCGGCGCGCAACGAGCAACCAACCAAAGGGTGGACTGGTGCGGTGATAGTCGCGGGCACCACCCCCGACGATGCGTTCCGGCTCTGTCGATCCATCCGCAGCGGCGACATCCACTGCGGGCCGGTCTTGATCCTCATCGGAGGCGGCCATCTCGCCAGCCTCGACTTCCGAGAAGATCTATTCAACAACTTCTGCCTTTATCCCTTCCATCCCATCGAACTTGAAGCCCGCCTCAAACACCAATTCCGACAAATCGGCAAGGCCGAACGAGCCGAGGTCATCGAATACGGCCCGCTTGGAATGAACTTCGAGACGTACCAGGCCATGATCGACGGCCAACCGCTCGACCTCACCTACATGGAGTACGAACTGCTCAAATTCCTCGCCTCTCACCCGGGTAAGGTTTTCACCCGCGAGACATTGCTCAACCGGGTCTGGGGCTACGACTACTACGGTGGGGCTCGTACGGTTGATGTGCATATCCGCCGCCTGCGGGCGAAACTCGGCGAAGAACACGCCAACCTGATCCAAACCGTGCGCTCCGTCGGCTACCGGTTCGGAATCTCCCGCTGGACCTAACGACCAGCGGTCAGGGCGCTAGTTGTCGTAGTGCTGAGCGTTGGCCAGCGCTAGGTATTCGTTGGGTTCGCCATCGTCGGTGACGTTATCGAGGTCACGGTCGCGTCCGAGGAGGCCGCCCAACACGCCCGCCATGCCCGCCATGCTCATCAGTACGCCCACCGGCATGATAACGATGAGGGCCACGAGGATGATGATCGCACCGATGTCCATTGCCGCATTCTGCCCGCTCTGAAGCTACGAGTCCAACCTCGCGGATGTCGCAGCCAACGGCCAGCCCACTTTCGTTCTTGTGGCCACGCCCGACCTAGTCTAAGTCGCTCGACCTAGGCCTCTCAACTAAACGACGAACCACATCCGCAGGTGCGCTGAGCGTTGGGGTTATCGATCGAGAACCCGGCGTCTTGCAGGCCGTCTTTGTAGTCCAGTGTCGCGCCTTCGAGCAACTGGGCCGAGGACGGATCCACGACGACGCCCACACCGTTGTAGTCGACCTGAAGATCGTCGACAGCCTTGTCGGTGTCAAAGTACATCTCGTAGGAAAAGCCCGAACAACCGCCAGGGCGAACGGCGACCCGCAAAGCCAGCCCCTCCTCGCCTTCCGCGTTGATGAGTTCGCCAACCTTGGAAGCGGCTCGATCGGTGAGTGTAATCATCAGTTGTTCTCCTGAGTAGGGGGCGGGGCGGAACCCGCGACCAATACACTTCCTACTATATAGGTAAAACTTCCCTATCCTGAAATTGTGTCCATTTCCTCTCCTCCGACGGCCGAGTACGTCATGGGATTGATGCGCGGGGTTATAGACCCAGAACTGGGTAGCGACATTGTCGAATTGGGCATGGCGAAACGAGCGCAGGTATCCAGCGATGGGGTCATCCAACTCGATATTGCCCTCACCACGTCGGGTTGTCCGCTGCGAGCGCAGATCCAAAAAGACATTCGCAGCCGACTCACTACGCTGCCTGGCGTAACCCGGGTGAAGATCAACTGGGGCGAACTCAGCCAGGACGAGCGGGCCGAAGCTATGGCCAAAGCGCGGTTCAACGTAAGCAGGGACGCACCCGACACCGCCATCCCGCCGACAACCAAAGTCGTCATGATCGCGTCCGGTAAAGGCGGAGTCGGCAAGTCGTCGATCACCACCAACCTGGCCGCCGCGCTGGCCGAGAAAGGCTACGCGGTGGGCGTCATGGATGCCGACATTTGGGGATTCTCGGTGCCGCGGATGCTCGGGGTGGAAGGCGACCTCATCGCTCACGCAGGCAAGATTGCCCCCATTATTCGCCAGATCGGCTCGGGTCGGCTCGAGATCGTCTCCATGGGGTTCCTCGTCGGCCAAGAAGACTCCGCGCTCATGTGGCGCGGGCTGATGCTCAACCGGGCCGTACAGCATTTCTGCCAGGACGTCTCGTGGTCCGACGATCTTGACTATCTCCTCATCGACATGCCGCCCGGTACCGGCGACGTGCAGATGGGTCTGGCCAAAATGCTTCCTCGAGCCGAGATGATCATTGTCACCACTCCCGCCGTGAACGCCCAGAAGGTGGCCGCTCGGGTGGCCGACATGGGGCGCAAGAACTACCTCCGCATAGTTGGAGTGGTCGAAAACATGTCGGAGTTTGTCGCCCCCGACGGGTCCCGCCACGCTTTGTTCGGATCCGGGGGCGGCGAACACCTCGCTAACGACATCGGGGTCCCCCTCCTCGGCCGAGTGCCTATCGAGCCGTCGGTGTCCGAAGGAGGCGACATCGGCGAACCGGCGGTACTCGGCACAGGGCCTGTCGCCGACATTTTGCGCGCCATCGCCAACGCAATTGCCGAGGAGTACATCCCGCCTATCGAGATGGCCGGTTGCAGCGCTCGTATGCTCGACGCCGCCATGGCCGCGCTCGACTCCCTTGACGACGACTGACCCTTGGGTACAGTGCTGGCCCTAAGAATTACCAGTCTTCGCCGCTGGTCACGACTTGGATCCGTGACCCGTAGCGACGGATGAGGCCCGTACGCACCGTGATTCGAGTGGGCAAGAAGAGCAGCATCAAGCCCACCCCGTCGGTGATGAAGCCGGGGGTTAGCAGGAGCGCTCCGGCTAGGGCAATAAGCAAACCATCGACGAGTTCCTTGGTCGGAAGTTCCCCGCCAGCCAAGCGGGCCTGCAGTTTCACGATGATCCCGAGACCTTCACGCTTCACCATCCAAGCCCCAACCAGGCTGATGAGTATCATAAGCGAGAAGGTTTCCCAGCCGCCCACGATCCCGCCAACCCAAAACAACAGCCCGACCTCGGCCAGCGGAACAACGATGAAGGCGAGGGCCAAAAAGCGAAACACGACCCTAAAGTATAGCGCGATCCGAAAGGCTTCGTAGGCTGATCCGGTGAGTTCTCCGCCCGACCGCCCTCCTTCTGTCGACCGGTTGGCTCGTTCGATCGCCGATCTGGGACTACCTCACCCGATATTGGTCGAAGCGGCGCGGACCGCGATTAGTGCCGGAAACCCCGCCTCTGCCCGCTCAATCGCGACCACTACAGCTCGCCGGATGCTGCGACCGGTCATCAACGCCACCGGCACACTACTGCACACCAACCTCGGTCGCGCCCCGATGGCGTGGAGCCAAGGCGAGCAGTACACCAACCTTGAACTCAACCTCACCACAGGCGAACGCGGTTCGCGCCAAGCCACCGCCGGGGCACTCATCGCCAAAGCGGCGGGCGCCGAAGCGGCCCTGATCGTCAACAACTGTGCCGCCGCTGTTCTGCTCGTCTTGGGCGGACTGGCCGATGGTCGTGAAGTGGTTGTCTCTCGCAGCGAGTTGGTCGAGATCGGTGGAGGCTTTCGCATTCCCGAAGTGCTTGATCGCTCTGGCGCCCGCCTTGTCGAGGTGGGCACCACCAACCGTACCAGGGTCGCTGACTTCGCCCAGGCGGTCAACGACCCCGGCCACGACATCGGCGTGGTCTTGCAGGTCCACCAATCGAACTACCGCATTGTTGGGTTCACCGAAGCGCCCACCACTAGCGAACTGGCGGCGTTGGCCCCGCCTCTGGTGGCCGACCTTGGTTCGGGCTTGCTCGATAGTCGCTGCCCTTGGATCGCCGGGGGACCCCCGGGTTGGCTCGCCGCGGAACCCGCCGCTCGCCAAACGCTGGCCGCGGGCGCGGGCCTTGTCACCTTCTCCGGCGATAAACTCTTCGGCGGCCCGCAGGCGGGAATCATCGCGGGCGATGCCGACCTAGTGGCGAAATGCTCTCGACATCCGTTGGCTCGTGCCCTGCGACCCGGAGCGCTAATCCTCGGCGCCCTGCAGGCAACCGCTCTTGCCTACCTGCGCGAAGACGGCGAGGCGATTCCGTTCTGGCGCATGGCGACCCTTTCGGTTGAGTCCCTTCGGGCCCGCGCCGCGTCGATGGGCGTGGGTGAGGTCATTGAAACGCGGTCCACCCCCGGTGGCGGAACCCTACCGGGGGTCGAAATCCCGTCCGCGGGGGTGGCGTTTAACTCCCCGGATGGGGAGCTACGCACGAGGCTCCGAGAACTTGATCGACCGATTATTGGGCGGATCGAAAAGAACCACACGATTCTCGATTTGCGCACCGTCCATCCCGACGACGACGCCGCTGTGGCGAACGCCGTGCGGTCCCTACTCTAATGCACGTAGTTGCTACCGCGGGGCACGTCGATCACGGAAAGTCCACACTGATAACCGCCCTTACCGGCACCGATCCTGACCGACTCGACGAGGAAAAAGCCCGCGGTCTCACCATCGACCTCGGGTTCGCGGGCACGAAATTACCGACCGGTCGCGGAGTGTCGTTTATCGATGTCCCCGGCCACGTTCGCTTCTTGAAGAACATGCTCGCAGGAGTTGGCGGCGTCGATGCTTGCCTCTTTGTGGTTGCGGCGACCGAAGGCTGGAAACCGCAGTCCGAGGAACACCTGCGAATCTTGTCGTTACTAGGCATCGAACATGGCCTCATCGCGCTGACCAAGGTGGGCCAAGCCGACGAGGACCTCGTGGAACTGGCCCGACTCGAGATTGCCGAACACGTCGACGGAACGTTTTTAGCCGCCGCACCAGTCGTGGCTGTCGACGCCATCGACGGACTCGGACTCGACGAACTCACCGGTGCCCTTGACGCCGTGCTCGAGGCCACACCTACCGCGGTGGACCGTAAACTGCCCCGCTTGTGGATCGACCGGGTCTTTGCCGCCAAAGGAGCCGGCACGGTGGTCACCGGCACGCTCACCGGCGGAATGTTACGCGTCGACGACGAACTAGCCGCCCTTCCCCACGGCCTGACGGTGCGGATCCGGGCATTGCAGAGTCAGTACGCCCACCGCACCAAGGTTGGTCCCGGCAACCGGGTAGCGGCCAACCTCTCCGGCGTGAGCTACGACCAACTCCGCCGCGGCGATGTCCTCGTTCGGGCCCAACACTGGCATGTGACCAACCGAGTCGACGCCTCCCTGCGAGTGCTCGACACTCTCGATCACTCCGTTACGCGGCGGGGGGCCCACGTTGCATACCTTGGATCGGGGGAACATCCAGTACGTTTGCGAGTACTCGGCCCCGCCGCGATCGAACCCGGCGCCTCCGGTTTCGTCCGCCTCCACCTCCCCACCCGACTTCCCCTCGTCCCTGGCGATCGCTTCATCCTTCGCGAATCGGGGCGCGGTGTCACGCTGGGCGGGGGTGAGATTCTCGACGTTGACCCGCAGCACACCGCGGCACGGGCGAGGCCGGATCGAGATGTCGACCGCATCATCCGCGAACGGGGCCATATCAACACCGATCACCTAAAACGTCTCACCGGGGTCCGCCGAGACGCCGACATTGGATCATGGGTAGTCGCCCCCGAACGGTTGGCTACCGTCACCCAGGAACTGCGCTCAGCGATCGCCGATGCGGGGACACTTGGCCTCGACATCTCGCCGCTCGGCGACTTTGAGCGAGCGGTTCTAGATTCTCTCGACGACGTTGTGGTTGAGGGCAGTCACGCCCGCGCCGCCGATGCCGCCGATCCGCTTGCCGACAACTCGTTCGTCGCCCGCCTCCTAACCGATCCGTTCAGCCCACCGAACCCCGACGGCGTCGATCCGGCCGAATTGCGCGAGTTGGTTCGCCGAGGCAATGTTGTCTCCCAGGAAGGGGTTTTCTTCGCCGCCGCGGCTATTGACCAAGCCGCTATCGTAATAGCCCGACTGCTCGCCGCTACACCCGAGGGAATCACTGTCGCGGAAGCACGCGACGCGTGGGACACGAGCCGAAGATTCGCCCTCCCGCTGATGATCTACCTCGATAACACGGGGGTGACCCGCCGCCGTGGCGATCTGCGGATTGCCGGACCTCGACTGCCCGAGATCTCAGACTGAGTGCAACTCTCGGCGCTCAATCTCACTAAGTCCACCCCAGATGCCGTGTTGTTCGCGGATCGATACGGCGTAGGCAAGGCAGTCAATCTGAACCACACACGACGCGCAAATGGCCTTGGCCCTCGCCTCCCGAAAGCGCTTCTCGTCGCGACGCTCCGGAATCATAGGTGGAAAGAAAACTACCGATTGTGGGCCGCGGCAAGCAGCGCGGGTCTGCCAATCTGTTGGTTGGCCGACCACTGTCATAAAAACCCCCGTGCTTCCCTCACTAAGGGATTAGCAGAAATAATCCAGACACACCAAATGTTTACGGGGGCAATTCTTCATCACCGCGCATTTCACGGTAGTCGCGAGCGCCGCCCGCTTCTGGTTCGATCTCGAGGTACAAGCCCTCAATTGCCACCACGCGAACTGGATCACCCTGGGCGATTGGAGTCGTACGGTTGACGCGCGCCTTCCACGGCGCGCCGTCGATCATCACAACGCCTTCTTTTTTGATGTCCTCCGCGGCTTCGCCCATAAAACCAATCATCCACTCGCGGCCAATAGTCGGGGTGCCAAAGCGGGTCCGGATCATTGCGGGCATGCCTGAAATCATAGAGATCGAAATGCCGAGGATGCCCGCAACAAGGGTCACCCACGAGATGGTGATGTCCTCAAACAGGAATAGCGAACCGACCACCAAACAGATGGTGGCTATCACCGACCACAACTGAGAAACTCCAGTCTGGACGTCGACGGCATAGCCAAGCATGGCAATAATCAACAGGGCCAGCGCCCACCATTGCGTCGGTAACACGCTGAGGCCGTAACCGCCGATTATGAAACAGAACGCGCCAATCGCCCCCGCGATGCCAACGCCCGCCGTGTAAAACTCAAAGATCAACAAGGCGGCGGCAATTAGGAACAACAGGTAGGCCATCGCCGGACTAGCAAAGGTATGCATCCAGTCATCGAAAGTGGAGAGTTTGGAGAACCTCACAGCCGAGACGGGCACCCGAACCGCCTCGTCGCCACTGCTGTCGATCTTGGTCTCGAATCCTGGCAGGTCGATGGCAAAAAACCCGAGGGTTGGCGAATCTCGGCTCGCCAGACCCAACTCCAGCACTGACTCCTCGTCAACGGTTTGGTCGCGCAACACATCGGCCACCGCCATGAACGCAGGCTGTAGCAAGCGCTCGGGGATGACCAGATCGCCGGTATGGCCGAACTCCGACCCAACCGCCACGGCTAGTTCGTCGGCCACGGCTAGCAGTTGAGCGACGCCGCCGTGGGCCTTCGCCCCCGACGGGCCAACCCACGCGTAGATCGGAACCTCAGCCGCGTGAATTCGCTCAGCTACCTCGATGAGTCGCTCATCGTCAACGACGGCGCGGCTGCTGTTCACCTGGAGGATAAGCCCTCCCGAGCCAGCATTTTCTGCTCGGGTGATCGAACGTTCGATGTAGCTCGCGACGATTCCGTCGATGAAGCCGGTGATCTGTATGACGTCAAACACCAACGGGTCGACGCTGACTTCGTCGAGCGTCTCGCCCTCCGCCGCCTCGTTGGCACGTGCGGGCCCTATGGTGCTGAAGGCGCCCAACACGAGAGCGATGAACACGGCCGATACAATGACGCGGCGTCGGACACTCAAGCACTTGGGTGAGGAGGGAAATGGATCCCAGTCAATTCTTCGCATTATCGCGAGTCCTGATCGTGGCGGGAAAGGGTGGAGTTGGAAAGACCGTCACCGCGGCAACGATTGCCTCGGCCGCGTCTCGTGCTGGGCAATCGGTCCTCCTCGTCGAGGTGGCTGGCCGCTCAGCGTCGGCACCAATGTTTGGTACTGGGTTCCCAGGCTACGAGGAAGCAGCCCTAGTCCACGCGGAGGAGGGCCACGGAGAGATCCGACTGCGCTCGATCACCCCCGACCAGGCCCTCGTCGAATGGCTCTCAACCCACGGCTTTAATCGTCTTATCAGCCGAATGTCGAAGTCGGGGCTGCTCGAAGTGGTGGCCACCGCAACCCCAGGGATCAAGGATTTGCTCGTCCTCGGGCGTATCAAGGCGTTCGAACAGGAGCGGGCGGCCGATCTCATCGTGGTCGACGCCCCCTCTGCGGGGCACACGCTGGGGTTCCTGCGCTCGCCCACCGGGGTGCGAGACGCGGCGCGCGCGGGCGCTCTTCATCGTCAAGCGGTCGAGGTACTGGAATTGATCAGTGATCCAACCCGCTGTCGGGTCATGCTCGTCACGATCGCCGAAGAAACGCCAGTGAACGAACTAGTCGAAACCAGTTTCGCGGTGAAGGAGGAAGCTGGGGTGAAACTAGCGCCGGTAGTGGTCAACGCCATCCTAACTGAACTCGACGGACTAGACCGACTCACTCGATTCGACCGGTCCGTTTGGCGAGCAAAGGTCACCGCCTCCGAACGCTCTGATCTGTTGACCGCGGCCGCGTTTCGCTCCGGCCGGTTTGCTCTGCAGGTCGAACAACTCAATCGATTGCAGGCCGCGCTGCCCCTCGAACAACTCCATCTACCGCACATCTACAGCACCGAAATCGGTCCGTCCGAACTGTCGGTCCTCACCGACTCAATGCTCGCGGCCGTCGAAGCCCTCCCGGAACCCGCATGAGCAAATACGCGGAACTCGTCGCCAAGAGCCGGGTCATTATCTGCTGCGGCACCGGCGGGGTGGGCAAGACCACGACATCGGCCGCTACCGCGCTCCACGCCGCCCAAGACGGTCGCCGGGCGGTCGTAGTCACCATCGATCCCGCCAAGCGGCTGGCCGACGCCCTCGGTCTCGACGGCTTGAGCAACGACCCCACCGTCGTTTTGGGACCCTGGCAGGGGACCCTCGCCGCGCTGATGCTTGATACGAGATCGACATTTGACGAGGTCGTGCGGCGTCACGCCACCGACGAAGCCCAAGCCGAGCGAATTATCGACAATCGCTTCTACCGCAACGTTGCCGGCACCCTTTCAGGCACCCAAGATTACATGGCAGTTGAGAAGCTCAGCGAACTGTACGACAGTGGCGAATGGGATCTGGTGGTAATCGACACGCCGCCCACTCGAGACGCTCTGGCCTTCCTTGAAGCACCCAAGCTTCTCACCCGTCTGCTCGATAACCCGATCTACAAAATCGTCACCGCCTCAAACCGTGGCGTGCTGGGGGCGGCCAACAAGCTGGCCCAATCCGTCTTGCGTCAGCTTGCTCGCGTCGTGGGTGCCACGGTGGTGGACGAAGCGGTCGCCTTCTTCCAAGCGTTCGAAGGGATGGATCAAGGATTTCGCACTCGGGCCACAGCCACCCTGGAGTTACTCGGTGATGAGCGGACCGCTTTCGTCCTCGTGGCGTCCCCGCGTAGTGACACCCTCGACGAGGTCAAGTATTTCCTCGAACGAATCCGCAACGCCGATCTCGACGCGGCCGCCGTTGTTGTCAACCGTATGCTTCCGGCCGTAACGACCACCGCGGCGCGGGCCACCGAACTAGCGGTTGACCTAGCGGCCACAAAAGCAGGCGGCGCGGCGGTGGCACTCGCGGATCTAACCGCGGCAAACGAAGGTGATCGACAACGCATACACGCCGTGACCGCTACGGCCCCCGACGCCGTACACGTGACCGTGCCGCTGCTGACCGACGATGTACACGATATTGCAGGGCTAGGCGAGATCGCCCGGCTACTAACCGTCGAGTGATTAGGTGGGGTCCTGATCGAGGGCCTCGACCGACTCATCGAGGGTTTCGCAGACCGGAACGATTCGGTCAAAGCCTGTGGTGTGAAGGAGGCGAGTGATATTCGCTCGGTCGCAGAAAACAGCGATTCGACCTTGTTGTCCGCGCACCTTGCGGATGCCGCCGATCAGCGCACCAAGCCCAGCCGAGTCCATGAACTGCACACCGCCAAGATTGACGATCAGGCGTGGTTCAGACCCGAGTTCAGCGAGCGCCTCACGAAACTCGGCCACGGAATAGGCATCGAGTTCACCATCGGGGCACAGTTGGACGAAGTCGCGGGTTTCGGATCGAACGACACGGATCTCAAGCACAACCTAATGGTACCGCGGTTCTATCGTGGGGAGTACGCGACCGTCCAACGTGGGGCCGAGACCATTCACGTGTACGATTCGCAGTTGTGACGGACATCCTTCTCGCCACGGACTCCGACGCCCTCACCGACGACGTTGTGGCCGCCATCGGTGGCACTCATCTTCTGCACCGGGTGCGGGCGGGCGTCGATGTCGTCCCCGCGGTGGAGCAAGTCAACCCTAGTCTCGTGCTGCTCGATCTACAGATCGGCAACATGGGTGGAGTCGCCGCGTGCATCGCGGTTCGTCAACGCGAAGAAAGGGGCGATATCCGCCGGCGGCCAGTGCTTTTGCTCCTCGATCGCCAGGTCGATCAGTTCATCGCAAGTGAAGCGGGCGCCGATGGCTGGCTGGTTAAACCCCTCGATGCCTTCTCCCTCCTCGGCGCGATCGAGGCCGCGCTCTTTGAGGAGCCATCCTCGGCGTGAGCCGGTAGTCTTGCTGGTCTATCACGCGGGCAGTAGCGCAGGTTGGTAGCGCGCCTCGTTCGGGACGAGGAGGTCGTGGGTTCAAATCCCGCCTGCCCGACCAAAACGTTTGAGCCCTTCGCTCCGGGCGAAGGGTTCTTTTGCCCTCACTGTGGCGGACACGATTCTCGCCCGTCAGGCAGCCTCGTCTAGCAAGCCCGTCTTCACGTTGTAGACAAAGCCGCGGATGTTGTCCTTGTAGGTAATAAAGGGCGACACCCGCAGGCGCTCGATGGATTGGCGAACGTCGGCTGCAGGGTCGCCAAACGACTCCAACGCCCACCAGGGTTTGATCCCGATCTCGGCTTCGAGATCAGCTTTGAACTCGTCTTCACTCACCTGCTGAAGCCCGCAGTCGGTGTGGTGCATCAAGATGATTTCGCGCGTGCCCATGAACCGCTGGGAGAGACAAAGCGACCGCACCACATCGTCGGTAATAACCCCACCGGCATTGCGGATGATGTGAGCGTCGCCCCGAGCGAGACCGAGTATCGCGAACGTGTCCATCCGTGAATCCATGCAACTCACGATGGCCAAACGCCGCTTCGGTGCGACCTGCAAGTCGGCGCGATCAAGCGAAGCGACTCCCTCCCGGTTGCGGACGAGGAGATCATCGGCGTTGGCGAGAAACTCATCATCCATCGTCATAATCCTACTTGCCCCCCCGCAAAGAGTTACCACTACGGTGGGAGGATGGACATGCTTACTGATTACAAGGTCTTGACCTTCGACTGTTACGGCACGCTTATCGACTGGGAATCCGGAATATGGGACGCCCTCCAGCCGCTAATCCATGCGTCCGGCCGTACCGACATCACTCGTGATACCGCCCTGCTTGCCTATGCCGCAGACGAGACGGCCCAGGAAATCGCCGCTCCCGCCACGCTTTATCCGGAACTCCTACGCCTCGTACACCGAGCGATCGCTGAGCGGTTCGGCCTAGACACCTCCGACGAAATGGACGAAGCGTTCGCGGCTAGTGTGCCCCACTGGCCCGCTTTCGCCGATACCGCCGATGCCCTACGCCGGTTGGCTCGTCACTTCGACCTCGTGATCTTGTCCAACATTGATTGCACCAGTTTCGCCACCGCCAAGCAGCGGCTAGGGGTCACCTTCGACGCCATTTACACCGCCGAGGACGTCGGGTCCTACAAGCCCTCTCCGGCGAATTTCACCTATATGCTCGAACATCTTGAGGCCGACCTCGGCCACCAACACGCCGACATTCTCCACACCGCTCAGTCAATTCATCACGATCACCGGCCGGCGAAGGATTTTGGACTCGCCAACGCTTGGATCGACCGTCAGCGGCTTTCCCAGGGCGGGAGTTGGGGCGCCACGTCGAAGATCGAAAACATGCCAGCCATCGACCATTTATTTTTCACGCTGGCCGAGATGGCGGATGCGGTTGAAGCCGAGGCCGCAAGCGCCGACTAGTGGCGCTTGACCCCGCCGTACTTCATGCGGGTGTCGCTCATCGACGCGGGACGCTTGGTATCGTCAGCGATACCCGCTCCCATCAGTTCACCGACGAACAAGGTGTGACTCCCGAGATTGACCGAGTGTCGTACTTCGCAGTCCAGCCAGGCGATTGCTTCGTCAAAAATCGGCGCGCCGGTGACCTCACTGCGGACCGAGCGACCATTTAGCGTCGATCCGTCGTCTACCGCGGGCTTGGAGAACTTCACAAAGACCCGGGTGTTCGCCGCATCCCAAAGGTTCACGCTGAACCCTCCGCCCTCAGTGATAAGGCGGTGCGTGACCGCACTGTTGTCGACCCCCACGCCGATCAATACCGGTTCCATCGCCAACTGGGTAACCCAGCTGGTGGTCATAGCGTTTCTTTCGCCGTGGGCCGCTGACCCGACGAGGGTGAGCGCATTCGGGATCTTCCAGGTCACCCGGTTGATGAGTTCATCGCTAAGCGTCATGACCCAACCTTAGATCAGGGCGACCGGAGGCGACCGCGGTGGCTTTGCCTTCGACGAACATAGGGCGACCGTCAACGTCGACGACCTTCTCAGTCCAGAGCGTCTCGATCTCGAAATCGTTCGTGCCCGCTGCCACCGCCGACACTTCGGCGGCCGCGATTGCAAGCTCGATTGCGCGCGCTTCGGCGTCGTGGCGTTCCCACTTAGTTTCCGGTTCGACTCCCGCGTGGATGCGGTAGACGCCTCGGCGAGGCACCGTCACCAGCACTTCCTCTCGTACCCGGACCTGAGCCACGACCGCACCAATTGCGTTGGCTACGTCGGCGTCGGCGGGCACCGTGACATCGGTGCTCAAGAGCGCACCAATGGCCGGATAGTAGGTGGCGGCCGGTGCGCCCAAGCCAACCAACGGGGCGGCCAGACCAGCGACCAGCCTGCTGCTCTGGACGGACCGGTCGAGGGCGGCTGCGACCAAGTCAGATTGGGCCATTTCCGGGGGTAACCCGTCACGGTCGAACGCCGCCGCGAGCAAGGCTTCCGCCGATCGACGCACCAGCGTATCGATCACTGCCTGGGCGACCTCGGGCCCGTTCTGGGCGATGGCCACGCCGAAACGATCGCGGCGACGGGCGAAAAGGGTTGCTCCCTGCCGCGCCGCCTCTGGATCGAAATGCGCTTGAGTTCCCAAAACATGGCTGGCATCGGTTGGGGTAAACGCCGAAAGCCGCAGCACCCCCCGAGCAACCAGTCGACGCATCGCCCGCTCCTGAAGACTGGTAGTGACTACGTGACCGACCGGGATCGGCTCGGGGCCGACGTTTTCGAGGACCTGCGTTTCGAACCGGTCGAGTTTGTCGTTGGCGGCCCGACTCGTCCGCTGGAGGAACATGGCGTCGAAGGCACTAGGCAGGTCGTCATTGAGTCGACGTTCAAGTTCCGCTCCGACCAGGTCGGGGTGCGTCGCCGCCAACTGACACAACGGCACGACCCGACGCGGCCCGATGATGAGTTGACAACCCACCGCACGGTCGGCCAAGGCAACTTCGCTGTCGCCGCCGAGGCCATGGGTGTGCATCATTACGGCCTCGACCATCGTGCGATGGCCGCCGACCACCGCGCCGTCGGACCGGAACTCGGGGAAGCCGTCGCGCAAAACGGCGATGTCGGTGGTGGTGCCGCCAATGTCGGAGATGATTGCATTCCTTGCATCGGCGAGATGGGCCGCACCGATGAGGCTCGCGGCCGGACCCGACAGGATCGTTTCAACCGGACGGTCCCGAACGAAATCGATCGATACCAGAGATCCGTTGCCGCGAACAATCATCATCGGACCGGTGATCCCCCGCTCGGCGAGGATGGCGCCCGTCGTGGCCACTAGATCACCGATCATGGCGATGAGTCGAGCGTTGAGCAAGGCGGTGACGCCGCGCTTGGGTCCGTTCAGACTCGCCGACAAACCGTGACTACAAGTTACCGGCTTCCCCGTCTTTTCCCAGATCAGATCGCGGGCGGCGAGTTCGTGGTCGGCGTTGCGGGTGGCGAACTGGGCGGTGACCGCGAACGCATCGACGTCAGCGGCGACTTCGGTGATGAGATCAGCCAGCGCCTCACGATCAAGGGGCGCAATCTCGTCGCCGTGCGAGGAATGCCCCCCGTCAACCACGATTACATGGTCTCGGCCGATGGCTTGACGCAGACCCCCCCGATCGAGCGCCCCTTCTTCGAAACCGATCGTGATCAGACAGGCCGGTCGGCCGGTACCTTCCACCAGCGCGTTGGTCGCCAGGGTGGTCGACAGAGCAACCATCTCGATGGCCGATGGGTCGACGGTGGCCCCGCCGAGGGCGTTGTCGATGGCCTCACCGATACCGATCGAGAGATCGTCATGGGTGGTGGGCGCCTTTGCTTTGGCGAGTATCTCGCGCCGCTCCGAGTCGTAGATCACCGCGTCGGTATAGGTGCCGCCGGTATCAATACCGAGAGCGACACGACGTTCACAAGCAGGCATCGTTGGTTATTGTGCCATGGCTGCCGTCGACTGCGGTGCGTCTATCGTTAGGGCCAAAGTGGCTCGTTGATCTCGAAACCGACCGATTCGCCCCAAGTGTTTCGATATGAGACTTCCTGGACCGGATTGCGCTTGGCGATCCCCCACTTCCCGGTGGGATAGCCAAATGGAACGCAGCCGTTCATGATCCATCCCTTGTCTTGCGGAACGCCGAGACATTCGTAGGTTTCGTCCTTCTTGAAGGCCAAAACTGTGGTGAGCGACGAGCCAATCCCCTCAGCGCGAGCGGCCAGCATTGCGTTCCACATCGCTGGATAAATCGAACCTCCGCTCGGGTCGGCCCGTTCGAACGCGAACATCAGCAGCGGATACGTGGCGAAGTTCCGCTGCGCCCATTTGACCGAAGTCATTATCTTGGCGAACTGCTGGGCCGCGGGATCATCGCTCGCCGCGGCGTCGGCTTTGTCCTTGTAGATCGTGGCAAAGAGGATGTCGACGCACTCGAAGTAAAGTTCTCCTAGTCGAACTCGCTTAGCTGCGTCGTCTACCAGCATGAAGCGCCACTGCTGGATGTTACCGCCGCTTGGCGCACGAACCGCCGCGTCGAGAATGCGTTGCTGTATCTCCTCAGGAATCGGGTCGGGGTGAACCCGGCGCATGGCGCGGGTCGTGTACAGCGCTTCGCGAACGTCCATCGCCAGAGTTGAGCAGAACTGGGGCTCAGACACCAAACGGACCGAGTCAGTATCGGCCGATAAGTGGCGCTAAACCATTGCTCGGTACAGGCGGGCCAAGAACAGAGCCATCTGCTCACGCGTGACTAGATCCTGAGGAGAGTAAGTCGTCGCTGACGTTCCATTCGTGACACCGATGGCCTTGAGACACCCAACATCTACATAGGCATACGACGACCTCGACACATCAGAAAAGCCATGATTAGCGGACTTGCACTGCTTGCCGGTCGCCACACGGTACATCCGAGCCAAGAACGCCGCCGCCTGCTCACGCGTAACTAGATCCTGAGGAGAGTAAGTCGTCGCTGACGTTCCATTCGTGACACCGATGGCCTTGAGACACCCAACATCTACATAGGCATACGACGACCTCGACACATCAGAAAAGCCATGATTAGCGGACTTGCACTGCTTGCCGGTCGCCACACGGTACATCCGAGCCAAGAACGCCGCCGCCTGCTCACGCGTAACTAGATCCTGAGGAGAGTAAGTCGTCGCTGACGTTCCATTCGTGACACCGATGGCCTTGAGACACCCAATCGCGCTATTAGCCTTAGTCGTCCCCGCCACGTCAACGAAGCTGTGTTTGAAGTTGGCGCCCTCTTTACAACTTGGCACGACATCGCTCGCGTCCGTGACGGTGACCGTTATCGACTGGATTACTGACTGCCCGCCCGCGGTTGCTTTAACCACAACGTCGTAAACGTTGTTACTGCCAGCATCGGTCGGGGCCTCAAAATCGGGGGAGGTCTTGAAGATCAAATTCCCCGAAGTGGCGTCGATAGCAAACCGCGCCCCATCGGCACCGACTGATAGCGCGTAGACCACCACGTCACCATCAGCGTCAGAAGCTGCAAGCGTCGCAACGGCAGTGACATTCTCAGGGACCGAAAAGGCTCCTGCCGAAGTGAAAACCGGACGATTGTCGTTGATGTTAATGACGGTGACCGTTATCGACTGGGATACTGACTGCCCGCCCGCAGTTGCTTTAACCACAACGTCGTAAACGTTGTCAGTGTCAGCATCGGTCGGGGCCTCAAAATCCGGGGCGGCTACGAAAGTCAAATCCCCCGAAGTGGCGCCGATAGCAAACCGCGCCCGGTCAGCACCGCCATCAGCACCGTCTGGTATCGCATAAGACCACGTCGTCCCCTTCAGCTGGGTCAGTAGCTGACCACCGTCGTGACGTCGGTCTCGTTTTCGACAATTCTCAGTGAGCCGAAAAGGCTCCTGGCGAAGTCGAAAACCGTTGAAGATGCCTCGTCAACGTTAGTGACGGTGACCGCAATCGACTGGGATACTGAATGTTCGCCCGCAGTTGCTTTAACCACAACGTCGTAAACGTTGTCAGTGTCAGCATCGGTCGGGGCCTCAAAATCGGGGGCGGCTAAGAAAGTCAAATCCCCCGAAGTGGCGTCGATAGCAAACCGCGCCCGGTCGGCACCGCCATCAGCACCGTCTGGTATCGCATAGGAAACGTCGTCACCTTCATCTGGGTCAGTAGCGACCACCGTAGTGACGTCGGTCTCGTTTTCGGCAATTTCGTGAGCCGCGGTTGGCGAATCGAACGTTGGTGCCTCGTCAACGTTAGTGACGGTGACGACAATCCTCTGGACTACTGACTTTCCACCCGCGGCGGCGGTGATCTTAACCTTATATTCGTTGTCAGTGTCGTGATCGGTTGGGTTCTCAAAGTCCGGTGCGGTTACGAAAGTCAACTCCCCAGAATCACTGTCGATAGTGAACAAATCCTTATCGCGCCCCTTCGTCACCGTGTAGCTGACGGTGTCCCCTTCATCGGGGTCGGTAGCGACCACCATAGTAACGACGGTCTCGTTTTCGGCGATTTCGTGGACATGGTCTGAGGTGAACGCCGGTGCCTCGTCAGTGTCGGCGACGGTGACCGTTATCGACTGAGTTGCTGACTCCCCGCCTCCGTTTGCTTCAACTACAACCTCGTAAACGTTGTTAGTGCCAGCATCGGTCGGATTCTCAAAATCGGGGGCCACTAAGAAAGTCAACTCCCCCGACGCAGCGTCGATGGTGAACTTCTCCCCATCGGCACCACTCCCCAACGAATAGGTCACAGGGTCCTTGTCGGCGTTAGTGGCAAGCACCGTGCCGACGACGGTCTCTTCGTCGGCAACGATGTAAGAGGCGGTTGAAGTAAACCTTAGTGCAGTGACACGCCCAAAAACATGAACCGCGCCACGGACATCGTTAAAGTTACCTCGAACTGCCCCAGCCGCTACGAAGACCCCGTCATCTGACAGCGCCACGCTATGACCAAGACCTCTCTTGCTGGCCTGATCACCTACAAGGGATTGCCCAACGACCGTCCACGCCGCACTATTCTGCTCAAGCACCTTAACCTGACCAACATTTATGCTAGATGGATCCTCAGTCTCGGAATGATCACGGGCGCCAACTGCGACCCGCGAACCATCGCGAGACAACGACACACTCGACCCGAACCTGTCCCCTTGGCCGGTCGCCAGATATAGCAGTACCAATCAACGTCCACGCTGAGGGCGAACCAGACCAGCCAAAAATCTGTACCTGACCCTTATCAGTGCCAGTCCCTCGAGTTCCAACCGCAATGCGCAACCCATCTCCGGACACCGCGACAATTTGTCCTTCGATATTGATACCGTCTTCAGCTTGGATACTCGCCCCCCGCTGCGTCCACCCCGTACCAGCATCTAGAACAAACACCCGAACCCCGTATGGATCCCTGTGTTGAGGCACTCCAGCACCAACCACAAGCTGCGAACCATCGTCGGACAACGCCACGCTCGTACCAACCGATTGCCCTAGATCCTCGCCGTCGATGCCACCGCCGGTCTGCGACCAGGCCGTACCCGCCGGGTTGAGATCAAACACTCGGACTTGACCATACCTATTGTTAGGTGTCGGTGCGCTGGCCGAAGCATCTCCGGTAACAAGATCATAATTAGGAGCCCCAACCGCGACACGCGAACCATCAGCCGACAACGACACACTCGTCCCGAACTCATCAGACTCACGAACGCCGTTGAGATCACCACCAACCTGCACCCACGCCGTACCCGCCGGGTTGAGATCAAACACCCGCACCTCACCCGCATTCTCACCAGGGGCATCATGCAAGTACGCCCCAATCGCGACGCGCGAACCATCAGCCGACAACGACACACTCTCACCAAACCGGTCGCCAGCCGCAACACCGGCGATAACTGCACCAAGCAAAACCCACGCATCACCGCGGCGCTCAAACACCCGCACCTCACCAGGGGTGTCGCTAGACGGATACCCAACCGCGACACGCGATCCATCGCTCGACAACGACACACTGGCACCAGCCCTATCCTTGTCACCGCCAGCAATAATGTCACCGGACTGGGTCCATTCGACCGCCGCCCCTTGCGCCGCCACCGATGGGACCAACCCCAACGACGCCGCCGCCACACACGCCACCATTAATACACACACAAAACGTAGAAGCACCGCCATAGCTTTCCGTAGGATGTAGTCGAGGCGAATGGTAGCTCATCGTTGAGACAATTGCTACCCAGGGGGGGTCCCGATCCCTAGAATCTCTGCATGGAGTTAGCTGAACTGCAGACACTGATGGAAGACCTATACGGACCAGCCGATCGTGAACGAGGCGTGCCGGCAACGGTGGCTTGGCTTTGCGAAGAACTCGGCGAACTTGCCCAAGCAGTCCGCAAGGGCACCCAAGAACAACAACTGCACGAGATTGGCGATGTTCTCGCCTGGATCGCGTCCCTTGCCAATCAGATGGGCCTCAGCCTCGACGAAGCCATACAGCGCTATGTGGAAAACCCGCCCTGAGCGACCAGGCTCTCGGCGATCTGGATCGTGTTGAGGGCCGCGCCTTTGCGCAGGTTGTCGTTGACAACAAATAGCGACAGGCCGTGATCGACAGTGTCGTCGACCCGAATTCGCCCCACGTAAGACGGGTCCTGACCGGCGGCGTCGAGCGGCGTCGGTATGTCCATCAGTTCAACCCCGGGCGCGGCAGCGAGCAATTCGCGGGCACGGTCGGGGGTGATCGCCGACGAGAAACCGGCGTTGATCGACAGCGAATGGCCGGTGTACACGGGCACCCGCACACAGGTGCCCGAAACACGAAGCACGGGAAGATCAAGGATCTTACGGCTTTCGAACCGCAACTTCTGTTCTTCGCCAGTCTCGTCGAGGCCGTCGTTGACGATGGCGCCCGCGAACGGCAAGACGTTGAAGGCGATAGGTTTGACGAAGTTCTCGCCCGCGGTCATAAAAACGGCCCGACCGTCGTAGGTTAGTTCAGGGCCATCAACTCCGACCTTTTGCGCCTGCTCGTCGAGTTCACGGACCCCAGACAAACCAGCGCCAGAAACCGCCTGATAAGTGGAAACCACGAGCGTTTCGAGGCCCGCCTCATCGGAGAGGGGCTTGAGTACCGGCATGGCTGCCATGGTGGTGCAGTTCGGATTGGCGACGATGCCCTTGGGAAGGTTCCGAAGAGCCGAGGCGTTGACCTCGGGAACGACCAAAGCCACATCGGGGTCCATGCGCCACGCCGACGAGTTGTCGATGACCACCGCACCCGCCGCCACGACCTTAGGGGCCAGAATCTTACTGGTTTCGCCTCCCGCGGAAAACAGCACCAAGTCGAGGCCTGTGTAATCCGCCGTGGTGGCGTCTTCGACCGTGATGTCTTGGCCATTCCATTCAAGGGTCTGACCCGTGGAACGAGATGAAGCAAAAAAACGAAGCGAAGTGACAGGGAACGCACGTTGCGCGAGGAGGGTGCGCATCACGCCGCCCACCTGACCGGTGGCGCCAACAATTCCTACATGCATGTTCCCAAGCTACCGCCCACCAATGAACGTCACCCCGATTTCAGCTGCAGTTGCTACGTGGGAGGCAACCAACCCGGTGGGGCGTGGAGTCTCACGCCGGTCGCGGTCACAACCGTATGGGGCAACCGCAGGTCCGGCAGGTGACCGGAGCCCGGCATCGAGTAGCCCATAGTAGAGGTTGTAGCCGTCGATGTAAGTGATCACCCGCTGATCGCTCATTGGGATCCGAAGGTACTTGACTCCTAGCGCGGGGCACGCTCTCACCGGCCGGTGAACCCGCCCCAAGGGGGTGATGCCACATAAGCCCCGTGGTGAATTAAGGTTCCGCTGATGGGTGCTGTCGCCTCTTGACGGCCATCTATCTGAAATAACTCGTCGAATCGGCCCAAAGGAAATGGATCACTGTGAAAAGACTTGTTCGTTACTGTCTAGGGATCGTTGCTGTTGCTGGGCTTGCCGCTGGCTGCGCCACCGCAGAGGATGAGCCGCCCGCGCCGGTTGATTCTGTTGACGGGGGGGCTGAAGGGATCAGCGATAGCGGTGGCGAGGTCTCTCAAGTCAACTTCATCCAGTCGATAATAGGGTGCATGGCCAAGGCTGGATTCGTCATGCCAGACCCAATAGAGCTCGATGGGCAACTGGGTTTCGACCCCCGCGACTACCCCGATGACCCAGGTTTCGAATCACAGGAAGATACATGCTACGCTGAGGTCGCCGCGGCTCTCAGCGGCGGACCGGATAGCGAGGTTCCTCTACTTGATGAGGCGGGCGAATTGCAAGCCTCCGAAATCGCGACGGCAACTTATATCAAGTGTATGAACGAGCGCGGATTTGAGTCCACGACCGAATCGTCCGAAGACGGGACCTACATCGTCTTCCCCGGCGTCACCGACTACGATGACCCGGTATTCGTTGAAGCAGGGTATGCGTGCTCGGATGAATCTGCCGAAGCGCAACAGGCCTTTCGGCTCGACCAGGCTACTGCTGGCTAACGTGCGCCTTCAGATCAGGCTCATCACAGCAATCGCCATGATGCTGATCGGCTCATCGTGTTCGTCAGATCAGGGTTCGACGCTGTCACCATTAGGACTAGGCCCGACCGCAACCGGACTAACGGAGCCGATCACAAGGGGCGATCTGGTAAAACGAGAACGGTTCGTGGGAACGGTGCAAGCCAATGGCTCTCAACCGCTCCCGGCTGGACTCGCAGGCACCGCGACATGGGTCCCAGAGGTAGGAGCGGAGCTGACCTCCGGTGACTTAGCGTTTCGTATCGACGATCGCCCGGTGATTCTGGTCTCGGCTAAAACACCGTTCTACCGCGGTCTCGGCCTCGGAGATCAAGGTGACGACGTCGCGCAGCTTCAACGCATACTCAACCAACTCACCGACGCCGATCTCGAAATAGACGGCGACTTCGGACCAGCAACGACCGCGGCCTGGACTGGCTTCATTGCGGGCCACGGCGAACAGAAACTCCAAACAATGCCGGTCGGCATGCTGATAACGGTCGCGCAAGCCCAACCGTGGGCAGTCGCCGACGTCGACCTGCAACATGGGTTTCCCGTCACGCCATCTGAGGCCGCCATAACGATCGTCGGGCAACGCAAAGTGGTGACTATCGAAGGAGACGACCTACTCCCAACAAATGCGGTAGCCACCATCGACGACATAGGAGAGCTCGGTACCGCAAGGTTCGCGCTGAACGCGAACGGTACGGTCCTGTACGAATGGGACCTTCCCGTTACCGCCGATGTGACCGTCAACCAGCGGCTATCAATCACGATCGAGACGGTTACCTCCACCGATGTCTTCACCGTGCCGGTGGCATCGCTTCACCAAGGCTCCACCGGAGATTTCTTCATTCGTTGCGGGTCCGACGGTTCCCAACTCCATCGCTGCGATGTGGACGTGGCCGAGATCGCTGGTATACGTGCCGTTATCACCGGCGAAGCCATCAGCGAAACCATGATCGTCGAGATCCCGTGATCCGCCTCTCTAGGGTCTCCGTTCGCTACGGATCAGTGGAAGCCCTCCGCTCGATCAGCATCCAGACCCCCACCACTGGGCTCGTCACCATCACTGGGCAATCCGGATCAGGCAAATCAACCGTCCTCAACGTGATCGGCCTTCTCCTGCGGCCAACGACAGGAACCGTCGAGTTCGACAGCCAACCGATCTCGACAATGACGCGACGAGCCCAAGCCGGGTTTCGTTCGCACAATCTCGGATTCGTCTTCCAAGCCGCCCACCTCGTGCCTTGGCTCACCGCCACCGACAACGTTCGTCTTGCCGGCCGGTACCGCAACGAAAAAATCTCAACCAAGCGGGCTCTTTCCGTCCTGCATCAAGTTGGCGTTGACCACCGTGCCAGTCACCGATCATCACAACTTTCCGGAGGTGAACGCCAACGCGTCGCGATAGCCCGCGCGATCGCAGCACGACCTCGACTTCTACTCGCCGACGAACCCACCGGCAACCTCGACAACACCACCGGATCGGGCATCATCGACCTGCTCTCCAGCTATGCAACCAACGCACTCGTCATCGTTGCCACCCACGACCCCAAACTCGCGGCCTTGGGCGATCAACGCGTCCAGATCGTAAAGGGCAGCATAGGCCAGTGCGCAGCCTGAACGAAGCCCTCCGATCACTCCGAGCCCGAAAACGCTCAGCCTTCAGCGGCATCATTGTGAGCGCCATCGGTGTCGCTCTTTTGGTCGGTGCCCCGCACCTCAATCGCGCCGCAAGCCGCCAGGTCCTCGATGACCTCGATGCCCTCGGTGCCGACATCATCGTCGTCAACGATACGCCGAAATACGTCGCCGCGGTTCTGCCGGGGGCGCATCACCGCAGCAATGCCGTCGGGATTCAGGGAGCGACCCTTCTCGCTACTGCTGTCGGTACCGCGAGACCAACCAGCCGCTCTGCCGACCCACCAGTTCGAGTGACCGTCGTTGGAGTCTCCAACCTCGGAGACACCCGAATCCTGCCCTCCGGCATCGGCCACGACCTCGACTCACAAGGGGCAACGCTCTTACGGGGCATTGCTGGAAGCCATGCCGTCCGTATCCTCGGGCTCGTTGAACTACCAGCAATCGTCTGGCTCGACAACACCGCCATCTTGGTCATCGGCACAATCGCCGACAGCCTCATCGCTCCCCAACTCGTGCGCTCGGTCATCGTCGACGGCCCAACCCTTGAACAAGCCGTCGAGATCGAAACTCGACAACTCCTCGTACGTGCCGACCCCGGCGCCGCCGACAACGTCCGGATAGTCAACGCGGCCAACCCACTGCATCCGGAACGAGTAAGTATCGCGATCCCTGGCCCCCTCCTCGACGCCCGTCAAAACAGTGAGCGGTCGCTCTCGCTACTCACCACCGCGATCAGTGCCCTGTCCGCTATCGTCGCCGCGGCAACGCTGTCAATCCTTCTTGCCGCCTCGGTGCGCCAGCGAGCCGCAGAAATCGGGGTCCGCCGGTGCCTCGGGGCAAAGACTCGAGACCTACTCACTTTGATCGCCACGGAAGGACTAATACTCGGCCTCGCTGGCACCGCCGTCGGGCTTGCCGTGGGCTACTTCGGCGCACTGACATACGCAACCATCCAAGACTGGCCCTGGGCCACCTCAACCTCGACGCTCGCCGCGGCGGCAGTCTTGGGTGCCGCGACCGGACTCCTCGGCGGGATTCCACCAGCAATCGTCGCCGCCCGCATCGACCCAGCAAGCGCCGTAGCACAAAACCTCTAACCGCCCAGAACTGACCGGACCTTCCCGCTCGGACGCTCGTCAGGCGTTGTTGGGCCCGATGAGCTTTGCTCGGTGTAGAACGCGTCGAGCCGAGCGAAAAGATCGGTTTCGTCGAGTTCGCCTTCGCGTCGCTTGAGTTCCAGCAACCACTTCATGATGAGGCCGACATCACGGCCCGGCTCGATCCCGAGGTGAGCCATCACGGCCGCTCCGTCGATCTGGGGTCGCTCCGCGGCTCGGCGATCCGCCGCGGCCAGTTCCGTGATGCGCTGCTCGAGTTCGTCTATGGAGGTTTGGAGCGCTGCCGCTTTGGCCCGATTCCGGGTGGTGCAGTCCGACCGGATCAAGGTGTTGAGCCGACCAAGGAGCGGTCCGGCATCGCGCGCGTATCGACGAATCGCAGCATCGGACCAGCCATCGGCGTAGCCCTTGAATCGGCCCGACATCCGAACCAGTTCCGAAACATCGTCGACGATGCTCTCTTCGTATCCCATCTCGGTGAGTCGTTTGCGGGTCATCCGACCACCAACCACCTCATGGTGGCGAAAGGTGACATCGCCGTGCTCAAAACTACGGGTGCGGGGTTTGGCGATGTCATGGAAGAGAGCGGCCAGGCGAACGATCAGGTCATTGGGCGTTTTGGCGACAACAGCCACCGTGTGGGCGAGCACGTCCTTATGGCGGTGGATTGGGTCTTGTTCCATCCGCAAGGCGGGAAGTTCGGGGATGATGTCGTCGATTGATCCCGAATCGATCGCCATCCACAGCGATGCCGCGACATCGTCGGCGCACAAGATTTCGTTCAGAAAGGAAACGGGGGTGGAGATGGTCATGGCACAAAAAGTCTACGGTCTGGGCCATGATCCTCGAACGGTTTCGTCTCGACGAAAAGACCGCCATCATCACCGGCGCGGGTCGAGGCATTGGTGCCGCCTGCGCCACCGCTTTCGCCGAAGCGGGGGCCAACGTTGTCATTGGCGCTCGGACGGCGACCCAACTGGCCGAAACAGTCGCCGCGGTCGAAGCTCACGGGCAGACCGCGATCGCGGTGACCGGGGACCTCTCGACACGCGACGGTATGGCCGCGCTCGTCACTGCCGCGGTTGAGCATTTCGGAGGCATCGATGTGGTAGTCAACAATGTCGGCGGGACTACACCGAGTGGGTTTCTCGACATTTCGGAACGTTCCTTTGCCAACTCTTTGCGGTTCAACGTCACCACCGCATTCAACCTTACTCAGCTTTCGGTGCCGATCATGCTCGAACGGGGCGGCGGGTCAATCGTGAACATTGCGTCCACCGCGGGTCAGTTCGCCATTCGGGGACTGGCCAACTACGGAACGGCGAAAGCGGCGCTGATCCAGCTCACCCGAGACCTGGCTCAGGATTTGGCCCCCAAGATCCGGGTCAACGCCGTGAGTCCGGGCGCGATTACGACGTCAGCCCTCGAAATAGTGGTCGAATCTCCTGAGCTAACCAAAGCCATGATCGACAAGACTCCGCTCCGTCGTCTAGGGGAACCAAGCGAGATCGCCGCCGCGGTGCTCTATCTTGCCTCGCCTGCCGCGTCGTATGTCACCGGTGAGGTGCTTGCCGTCGCTGGCGGCATTCAAGGCTCCAACCTCGATATGGGGCGTCCCGACCTGTAAGGCACACGTGGTTCTATCCGTCACTGTCCGCCCGATTACCACTCCCATACTAAAAAGGCGCCCATGCCGTCGGGATCGCAGAGGGCGGCGGCTTCACCCAGCCGACTCCGACCGCGGATGGCGTCAAGGTCGCCCCGCGATGCGCTCGCTTCCCAAATTCGTTGACCCTCTGTCACCAAATCGTCGATCCCGTGCTGGCGAAGGAAGTCCGTCTGGGTCTGGGTCACAGCGCCTGGACGGGCCGCTTCGATCTGCTCGACCGCGAGATCAACGGTGATGTCGACCGTTCCCGGGTTCTGCAACCAGTCGGTGAGGCGGCGGTGTTGACGGTACGCCCGCAGCCAGTCCATGCCGCGCGAACTAATTTCCGCGCACGATGCGCCGTAGTCGAGGACCAGGAGGCGTGCGTTTGGGTACACGGTGGCGACCGTTTCGAGCCAGCGAACAGCCCCATCGTGGCGGGGCAAGGTGCTCCCGGTCTCCAGCCCGGCACCGCCCGCGGGAGCAATCGTCGCTGCTCCCGTCACTAGTTCGAACTCGCCGCTACGGGTGACGGCGACGGCTAGCTCGTGCCAACCGTTTTCGCCGCGGCGAACAATCGCGAACGGCAGGTTGTCGAGCAATTCGTTGGCCAGGATCGCATCGGCCACGGCCACATCGTCGAACGACGCCACGCTACGGCACCATGAAGCCCGCGGGTGTTGCTCGCGTTGGGCGGCCGAATGCTCGAGCAAAACCCACTCCAGCGCCCCCGTCTCGCGGCATCGGCAATCGGCGATCCCAAGGGCGCGGGCTAGGGTTCCGGGGCCCGCGCCGCACTCCACTACCGTGAAAACGTCGGGGCGACCAAGCTGCGCCCACCACCCGTCAACTACTCGGGCGATGACGGCACCAAACAAGGGTCCCACCTCGGGGGAGGTCAAAAAGTCACCCCGACGACCCGCCTGACCGCCGGTGACATAAAAGCCCGAAGATGAGTCGTACAGGGCCGAAGCCACGAACTCCATAACCGAAAGGGGGCCCGTCGCTTTGATCTTGGTGCGTATCTGGTCGGCGAGCAACTCCGCCGCCACTACTGAATCAGCCGCCGAGGCCCGCGAGCAAGCTCACGTTGGTGACATCGCCCACAATCTGCGGGATCACCCCGAAGGCAATGGTCACACCCACTGTGATGAGCAAAGCCGAGGTGAGCGAAGCCGGGACCCGAACCGGGGTGAGGTCACCGGCGGGGGCTTCCTCGCCCCACATGCCGAAGCCGAGGCGGGCGTAGTAGTACAAGGCAATCACGGAGTTGACGGCGACAAATACCGCCAACACGAGGCCCGAAGCGGTGTCGGCTTCGATGAGCGCTTCCATCACCCGAAACTTGGCGAACCAGCCCCCGAACGGCGGAATACCGGCTAGCGAGAATAAAAAGATGGTCATCGCCACGGTGAGGCCGGGGGCATAGTGGAACAAGCCGCGGTAGCTCTCGATTTCTGCCGACCGTGTCTTGCGAGCAACGGCCATGATGACCGCGAACGCGCCCAGGTTCATGGCGGCATAGATCACGATGTAAGTGACAACCGCGGTGAGGGCCTTATCGGGCACGGTGCTCGCAACTGCCAGAGGAGCCAGCATGTAGCCCGCCTGAGCGACCCCGGAGTAGGCGAGCATCCGCACGAGGTTGGTTTGGCGCAAGGCGATGAGGTTGCCGATAGTCATCGACGCCGCGGCCAAGATCCAAAGAACAGGCTCGTACACATCGGGACGGCCGATGAAGCCAACGAACAACAGGTTCATCAAGGCCACAAAGCCTGCGGCCTTCGACGCCACCGACAAAAAGGCGGTGACCGGGGTCGGGGCACCCTCATAAGTATCGGGGGCCCATGTGTGAAACGGCACCGCCGAGACCTTGAAGCCGAAGCCGACAATGACAAAAATGATGCCTAGGACCACCACTGCGGACGGACTGTCGGGACCGCTGATCGTTTGGTTGATATCAACGAGGAGAGTGGTGCCCGCGCCGCCGTAAAGCAACGACATTCCGTAGAGCATCACGGCCGACGCAAAGACCCCCATGAGGTAGTACTTCATGCCCGCCTCGTTGCTTTTGAGGTCGCGTTTGCGCCAGGTCGCGAGCATGTAGGCAGGAATCGAGAGCAGTTCGAGGGCCACGAATACGGTGATTAGGTCACGGGCCGAGGCCATGAGAACCATGCCCAAAATCGAGCTGAGCAACAGGCCGTAGTACTCGTTCTCCCAGTAGTCGCCTTCCGCGATGTAATTAGTGCTTAGAAGCACAACTACATAGCCCGCGAGGACAAACACGGCCTTCATTAGCAAGGCGTAGTTGTCAACGACGAACGCCCCGCCGAACATCGAACGATCGGTCCCGTCGACGGCCAAAGTGATGATCGGGACCATGGTGGCGAGCAGCCCGATAGACGCCAAGGTCGCCACGCTTTTACGCCCACGGTCCAGCCAGATGATGTCCATCATGGTGAGCAAAACACCGAAACTGAGTAGGGTGAGTTCCGGCGCGGCCGCGTGCCAGTCGATGGGCGGCCGGACGAAGTCCCCGGCGGACTGAGCGAGTACGGCAAGCATTACCGATCAGCCTCCCAATGAAGCCTGGGCTGCTTCCGCAACGCCCTCACAGCCCGCGGGCAACTGCAGGCAGTTGTTCAACGACTCAACGACGGCAGGGTCGGTGACCTCGAAGATCAAGCCCGGGGCAACGCCGAAGACCACGATGAGTGCCAAGAACGGGGTCCACGCCAGCCACTCGGTGAGATTAACGTCGGTGATGTTTGGATCGTTGGCGAACTCCTCGGGCGGCTCGCCCATCGCTGTTCGTTGGAGCAGCCAGAGAAGATAACCGGCTGCCAAAACGGTACCTACCGCGGCAATAACCATGTAGGTGCGGAAGGTCTCCTCGGGGATGCCGTTAGCGGGCTGATAGGCCGAAAGGATCGCCGGGAACTCCCCCCAGAAGCCAGCCAGGCCGGGCAGACCCAGTGACGCCATCGCGGTGAACCCGAGGATCCATCCCATCTTGGGCGCTTGGAGCAGCATCCCGCCGAGACGGTTGATCTCGAGGGTGTGGTAGCGCTCCTTGACCGACCCTGCGATAAAGAAGAGCATGCCGGTGATGAGGCCGTGGGCCACCATGCCGAATATGGCGGCGTTGATCCCGAAATCGGTGAGGGTTGAGATGCCGAGCATCACGAAACCCATGTGGGCGACCGAGGAGAACGCAATAAGTCGCTTCATGTCGGTCTGTGCCAGACACCCCAACGCGCCGTAGATTATCCCGATGACGGCGAAGAGTCCGATCCACGGGGCCCACGCCTCGGCCGCCTCCGGCAGCATCGGGATCGAGATGCGGATGAAGCCGTAGGTACCGAGTTTGAGCAACACGGCGGCCAAGATGACCGAACCCTGGGTGGGGGCCTGCGTGTGGGCATCGGGCAGCCAGGTATGGAACGGGAACAACGGGACCTTGACCCCGAAGCCGATGAACATGCCACCAAAGATCAAGAGTTGAGAGGACCGTGCGATACCGGCACCGGCCACGTCGCTTAGGGCCCGCATATCGAAGGTACGCAGCAGTTCGCCGGTCTCGGGATTCTTCGACAAGAAAAACAAGGCGAGGAAGCCGAGCAACATAAGCGCCGAGCCGAAAAGGGTGTAGAGGAAGAACTTCAGCGAGGCATAGCGACGATCCGGACCACCCCAAACGGCGATCATGAAGAACATCGGGAGGAGCACAACCTCGAAGAACACGAAGAACAAGATGAGGTCTTGGGCCACAAAAGTGCCAATCATGCCTGTCTCGAGGATCAGCATGAGAATCAAGAAGGCCTTGGCGTTACCCGGTTCGGGATGTGATTCCACGAGTAGATAAAGACCAGTGGCATCACCAACACTGTGAGCCCAAGCAAGGGCAGCGACATGCCGTCGAGCCCCATTATCAGCCGTGAGTTTATGACTTCGATCCAGCCCTCGTCGACGACGTACTGCAGCGAACCGGCGTTGCCGTAATCGAAGTCGAACAAGAACCAGATACCCAAAGCCAAAGCGGCGAGCGAAGCGGCGAGAGAGACCTGCTTGTGGGTCTCTTCGTCGCGTTCGGGGATCACCATCATGGCCAAAGCACCGGCGAGCGGTACGAAGGTGATAACGAGGAGGCCCCAGTCGTTAAGGAATTCGGTCATAGGTGTTGTTCCCGGGTTCTGCGTTGAGTCATCAGAGCAGTTGAGTCATTAGAGAGCGAGCAGGATGACAAAGGCACCGGCCAAGACGGCCGCGCCAGCGAATAGGAGGGCGGCATAGTTCTGAACCTTGCCGGAATTCATGCGACGGAGCTCTTGGCCGGTGGAGTCCGAGAGCTTGCCTGCGCCGTCGATGAAGCCGTCGACAACGCCTTGATCGATCTTGTCGTACACTAGTCGCCCGGTCTTTACCGCCGTTTCTCCCGCCGCGTTGACGGTACCGTCCAGAACGTGCTGGTTGACCCAGTACGCGGCCCGAGCGAGCGGACCCTTGGTGAAGCCAGCAATCAGCCCAGTGTAAAGGTGATCGAGGTAGTACTTGTTAACTAAGACGTTATGGCCGGTCCGAGCCAGTTTGTTGGTGCTAGTCATGCCGTTGGGCAAACCGGTAAGCGACTCCCCTGTCTGTTTGCTCAGACGATCGACGCGGACAAAGTAGTAGTTGTACGCGATGCCAGCACCTACCAGCGCGACGACGCTCGAAACAATGGCGAGCGACCAACTTGGCGTACCGTGGGCAATGGCGGGGAAATACGACGAACCGGTCGGCTCGACGAAGTGGCCGAACCGTTCCTGCCATGATTTCGGAACTAGTTGGAAGCCGACTGGGAGGTTCAAGAAGCCAACCACGATAGCCATGGCGGACAAAACATAGAGCGGCCCGAGGATGCGAGGGCCTGACTCGTGTGGAGAGCCATGATGGGAATCGCCGCGGTACTCACCGTGGAAGGTTAGGTACACGCAGCGCGTCATGTAGGCCGCGGTGAGCGCCGCTCCGATCATGGCCATCGCAATGTGGAATGTGTAGGCACCGTTGCCGCCCGTGCCGCCGAACAGGCCCCATCCACCGGTGCCAACTAGGATCTCGTCCTTCGACCAGAACCCGGCCAAGGGGAACACCCCGGCCAAAGCCAGCGAGCCGATGATGAACGTGATGTACGTCCGAGGCATGAACTTACGCATACCGCCCATGTCGGTCTTCATGTCGAAGCTGTGAACGGCGTGGGCAACCGAACCGGAGCCTAGGAAAAGGTTGGCCTTGAAGAAGGCGTGGGTGAAGAGGTGAAAGAGGGCGGCGGTCCAAGCGCCAACACCGAGCGCCATTACCATGTAGCCCAACTGCGAAACGGTGGAGTAGGCCAGCACCTTCTTGATGTCGTTTTGAACGAAAGCCAACAAGCCGCCGAAGACTAAGGTGATGGCGCCGATGGTGGCGAGCAGGTTGATGCTCGAACCTCCGATCTGCATGCCTTCGAAGAAGACCGGGTACAAGCGGGCCACCATGAAGATGCCCGCAACGACCATGGTGGCAGCGTGAATCAATGCCGACACGGGGGTCGGGCCCGCCATCGCGTCCGGCAGCCAAGTGTGCAGCACAAACTGGCCCGACTTGGACATAACCGCGGCGGCCAAACACGCCGCGGCGACTACCAAAGCGGTATGCCCGACGGTGCCCTGCACGACGGCTTCGTTGATCTTGATGGTATCGAAGGTTTTACCACCACCCGCGGCGAAAAATAAGGTGATCATGCCGACCAGCAGGCCCACATCGCCCACTCGGTTGGTGATGAAAGCCTTGAGGGCGGCGTCGCTATTGGCTTGGTCTTCCCACCAGTGGCCGATGAGGACAAAGGAGCACACGCCGACGAGTTCCCAGCCCACGATCATCTGCAAAATGTTGTCGCTCATCACGAAGAAAAGCATCGAGGCGGTGAACAAGGAGAGGAAGGCAAAGTAGTGGGTGTAACGCCGGTCGTCGCCCACGTAGTCGGTGCTGTAGATGTGGACCAGCAGCGAGATGAGGGTCACGACGAAGAGCATCATCACCGACAAACCATCGATCAAGATGCCCGCGTTGAACTCGACCCCGCCGCTTTGTAGCCACTGGGTGGAGTTCTGCACTGCGACGTAGGGATGGACCGGAGCGTGTTCCTCGTCGGTCGCCTCCGCGGTAAGGGTCACCGCGGTGAGGGTCACTGAGTCGTAGGTGTCGTCGACCACGATGGCGTGTTCGTCGTCGGCGGGAGGGTGGAAGTCGAAGTTGTCGCGATGGTCGATCCAGGCCCCAGCGGTGATCACCGCCAGCACGAACGAAACGCCGACCGCGGCGATGCCGACCTCGGCACCCTTTTTCGGCATACGTTTGCCGAAGAACAAGATGACGAGGAAGGACAGGGCAGGCAACAGGGCGATCAGCCAAGCGTTCTCGAGGAACCAATTCGCGTTGGCGGTCACGGTGGACGCCGAGGGCACCGAACTGGCAGCGAGGGTGGAAAGAAACACGGTGACCTCAGCCCTTCAGCAGATCGGCCTGCGAGAGGTCGATATTGCGACGGTTGCGGTACATGAGCAAAACAATGGCGAGGCCAATGCCGACTTCGGCGGCGGCCACCGCGATCGTGAACAAGGCAAACACGGCACCGCCGACATCGTCGGTGAGCGCCCCGAAGGCGACGAGGTTGATGTTGACGGCGTTAAGAATGAGCTCAACCGACATCAACACGAGCATTCCGCTCTTGCGAACCACTACGCCGTAAACACCGATGCAGAACAGGACGGCCGCAAGGAGCAAAAACTGGTTAAGAAGCATCGGCTCAGTCCTTCCGGGCCACGACGATGGCCCCAATAAGTGCGGCGAGTAGAAGCACCGATACTGCTTCGAACGCGACGATGTACTGGCTAAAGATGGAGTCAGACACCGCGGTGACCGACTGCGGTTCGTTAACCACGACCCGCACATCTTTGAAGGAATCTATGAGGGCGACCGCCATGACTACGAACAACAAGACGCTAACTAGGGCCGCCATTGCGCCTTTTTCTTCGGCGACCGACTCGTCGTCGCCCATCGAGGCACGAGTGAGCATCACCCCGAATAAGAACAAAACAACCACTGCACCGATGTACACGAGAACCTGAGTCACGGCGACGAACTCGGCGCCGAGCAGCAAGAACTGTACCGCCACGCCTGCCAACACCATGACCAACCAGAGAGCCGCGTGGACCACGTTTGCGGTGGTGACCACCCTAACCGCGGCATAGATCATCGTGATGGCAATGATCGCGAAGAAGACGTTCTGTGCTACATAGAGGTCGATATCGGCCGACGCGGCCGCGAGGACGACAGCGATCATGTGGCGGGAACCTTCTTTACCTTGACTTCTGCGCCACTCTCGTAGGCTTCGAAATCAGGAACCGTTTCCATCCACTCCGACAAACGCGACTTGTCGTGCAGCAAGTCAGCGATGCGCGGCTCGGAGAACTCGTACTCCGGGCTCCAAAACAGCGCCTCGAACGGGCAAACATCGACACAGATCCCGCAGTACATGCAAAGGGCGAAATCGATATCGAAACGGTCGAGAGCGTTAACCTGGCGGGGCTTACCACCGGCTCGACGCGGCGGCGCCTTCTCTTTATGACCCTCGATGTAGATGCACCAGTCGGGGCACTCCCGGGCGCACAACATACAAGCGGTGCAGTTCTCCTCGTGCAGCGCAATCACCCCGCGCGCTCGGGCAGGGGGCGCTTCCTTTTCGTGGGGATACTGAACCGTTTCGGCCCCCTTGACTGGGTTCGGTAGCGGTTTCTTTAGGCCACCAGGGAAGACCGTACGCAGCATGGTGCCGCCCGTGACCCCTAGGCCTTTGATGAGTCCTGGTACGAGTCCCATATTGATTCCTAGAAGGCGACCTTGAGAATGCCGGTCACGACGATGTTGGCGAGAGCGACGGGGATAAGGAACTTCCACGCCAGCTTCTGGAGTTGATCCTCACGGAAGCGAGGGAAAGTGAAGCGGAACCAGAACACCAAAAAGGTCAAGAGAACAATCTTGGTGAACATCACGAGCGGTCCGAGAACATTCATGACATTGTCGAAGGGGTCAATGCCTGGGATATACCAGCCGCCCAAAAATAGCACCGCCGCGATGGCCGAAAACACGCCAGCGGTAGCGAACTCTCCGATAAAGAAAAGCAAGAACCGCATGCCCGAGTACTCGGTCATGTAGCCGGTGACAAGCTCAGATTCAGCAATCGGCATATCGAACGGGGTCTGGGTGAGTTCGGCTTGCATGGCGACCATGAAGACTAAGAACGCCACGCCTTGGGTGAGAAGGTAGGGGTTGCCGATGGCCCCCCAACCAAAGATTTCGCCTTGGGCTTGGGCCAGGACAATGCCTTGCATGTTCATCGTGCCAGCCTGAATGACCACCCCGATGACCGCCAGAATTAGCGGAAGTTCGTAGGCGATGAGCTGGCCGGTGGCCCGCAGCCCGCCGAGGAGCGAGTACTTACTCGCTGAACCCCACCCCGCCATGAGTACACCAATGACTGACACCGACGAGACCGCCATGGCGAGATAGATGCCGAGTTCGCTGTCGATAAACCAGGCATCAGGGCCGCCTGGGACAACAACCACCAAAAGGAAGGTCGACATGAGTACCACGAACGGAGCGGCGGCAAAAACGAAGCGATCGGCCTTGCGGGGGAAGATGTCTTCCTTCTGCAAGAACTTACCCACCTCCGCCAGCAACTGCAGGGACCCGAACGGACCCGCTTCCATCGGCCCCAGCCGACTCTGCATGAACGAGACCAGCTTGAAAAGGTGTACGTACACCAAGGTGCCGGCGATCAACAGCACCGCTGCGAGCCCGCCCCCGACGCGCAGTCCGGTTTGTTGCCAGTAGGCGAGTTCGCCCATCACCAAGGTGTTCACCGGTCGATGTCTCCTAGGATGAAGTACAGCGAGCCGAGAATGGTGATGATGTCGGGGACGTACACGCCCTTCAGCAGCCACGGCGTGATCGAGATGTTGTTGAACGAGGCCGAACGAATCTTGACCCTAAACGGGATGAGATCGCCTTTCGAGATCACGTAGTAGCCCATGACGCCGAGAGGGTTTTCGGTTTCGACGTAAACCTCGCCAGCGGGAACCTTGATTATCCGCGGAACCTTGGCCATGATCGGACCGCTGGGCAGACCGTCGAGCATCTGATCGACCATCTTGGTGCTTTCGCGTACCTCCTGGAGGCGGACCCAGAAACGAGCGAATGAGTCGCCGTCGGGGTGAGTCCAGACCTTCCAATCGAGTTCATTATGCACGAGTCCGCACGGGTTATCGCGACGGGAATCCCAGTCGACTCCTGACGCACGAATGTTGGCGCCCGACAGGCCATACGACAGACCAATATCGGCCGGGATAACACCGATACCTCGAGTCCGAACCTCAAAGATCTCGTTGCCTTGGACGAGGGTTTCCATCTCGTCGCAGAACCGGCGCATCTTTTTCATGACCCGTTTGGTTTCGATGATCCAACCGGCGGGGAGATCGTCTTTGAGCCCACCGATACGGTCGAAGTTCGGATGGAAACGACCACCCGTCACCGCCTCGATCTGGTTCAACACGTGCTCGCGGTCTCTAAAGGCAAAGAACGCTGGGGTGACCGCGCCGACCTGCAAACCCATATCGCCGAGGAACAGTGAAATGTTTGCAATGCGTGACAACTCGAACAAGATGGTGCGAATCCACTGGGCCCGCTGGGGGGCCTCGACGTCCATCAGTTTCTCGGCGGCCAAAATGAACGGCACTTCGTTGGCGAAGCTGCCCACCCAATCGATGCGGTTAATCAGCGTGGTGACCTGCGGATACGTGCGAACCTCGGCCAGTTTTTCATAGCCGCGGTGCATGTAACCCATGATTGGATCGACGGCGATAACCTGCTCTCCGTCGAGTTTGGCCACGATACGAAGGGTGCCGTGGGTGGCCGGATGCTGGGGGCCGATGTTGAGGGTCATGCCCTCCGTCTCGAGTTCCACATTCACCCGAGCATCAGCCGCTTGGGCCGCGATGTACGAAAGCTGTTGACGCTCCGAGATGTTGGTCACGACCTAGCCCCTTCGTCATCGCCGGGCATCTGTTCAACGTCGACAATGCCGGGCCACGGCTTCAGGCGCCGAGCCAGCAGCGGGTAATCCTTGCGCAGAGGGTTGCCCTCGAAACCGCTGGGGAGATAGATGTGGCGCAAGCCGGGATGCCCAGAGAAGTCGATGCCGTACATCTCCCAGCACTCCCGCTCATGCCAGTTGGCTCCCGGATACACCCCAGACCAAGTGTCCACGCGGAGGTCGCTTTCGGGAAGGTCGACCTTCACGGTAACCCCGAGACCATTAACGATATCGTTGACCCGAGCGAACACCTGAAAGCGGGTGTCGCCCCCGGCCACTCCCGTCTCGATCGTGGAGTCGATGGCAGATGCTTCGTCGTGGCCGAGTTCGAGATCGACTTGGGCGTCCATATCGCGGCCGAACGGCGACGGCAGCCAGTCGATACCGGACAAGAAGTTGAAATAGCCAAAGCCGAGTCCGGTCGACAAAAACTCAGCCACCGTCAGCCACGCATCGCGGGCGACTCGGATAGTGAGGTCTTGGTCTGGAACGAGATGAGAGTCGACTAGGCCCTCGCCGAGATGGGCGCCAAGGCGAGCCAGTAGATCGTCGCGCCTGGGATCGGTTTCGGATGGGTCAGTCGATGACAACCGGCTCACCCTTCCAACGCTTGGCCATGTCTTCGTTCTGAATTCGCTCCTGCAGCAACACGATGCCCTCCAAGAGCGCTTCGGGGCGCGGGGGACAGCCCGGCACGTAGACGTCGACCGGAATGATCTGATCGACCCCTTTGGTGACGGAGTAAGAATCCCAGTACGGCCCGCCGCAGTTGGCGCACGAACCCATGGAGATCACATACTTCGGCTCGGGCATCTGTTCGTAGAGACGCTTCACCGACGGCACCATCTTGTCGGTGACAGTGCCCGATACCACGATGAGGTCGGCCTGACGAGGGCTGGCGGGCAGCGGAATAACGCCCAAGCGCATCACGTCGTAACGAGGCGAGGCGAAGGCAGCTCCCATTTCGATCGCGCAACAAGCCAGCCCCCACTGGTACACCCAGAGGGAGTACTTGCGGCTCATGTTGAGCAGCGAAGTGAGCGACTGGGGGATCTTCCCCGACTCGACTAGGCCCACTTGAGCACTCCCTTACGCCACGCGTAGATCAGACCCAGCAAGAGGATAAAGATGAAAATCGCCATCTCGACCAAGCCAAAGATCGCGTAGCTCTCGAGGCGAGTCGCCCAAGGGAAGATGAACACTGCTTCAACGTCGAACATGACGAAGAGCAGGGCAAAAATGTAGTAGCGAATGTTGGCCTGAGACCACATATCGCCGGTGGGATCAACCCCGGATTCGTAGGCCTCAAGCTTGGCCACAGTGGGGTTCGAGGGTCGCAAAAGTCGCCCGAGGCCGAGGAGCGCCCCGACTAGGGCAACGCCGACCAATCCGAAGATGCCGACAGTAAGATAGCTACGGAGAAAATCCGACACGTTGGGAAAGCCTACTCGGCGAGCTTTGGGTATAACAAAGCCGGGGAATAGGTACTTCCCCGCCCGGTGAGGCTATCCCCGTAGGGGCAACATCACCGAGATTCGAGTCGATTTCCTCGCGGATTCCCCACCGCGCCCTGACTATGGCGCCAAACGACATGACTAGTTGGTCGCCGCGAGGAGCGCGGGCACCGCGTCACGAGCAAAATTATCCAGTTCGCCGGGGAAGATGCCGAAGCCGATTGTGATAAGTAAGGCAATGGCGATGGTCAGGCCCGCCGCTTTCGGTACCGCGATAGCCGGGGCGTTGACGTCGGCGGTCCCCAAATACATGGCCAAGACGATCCGCAGGTAGAGAAAGGCCGAAACAACCGCGGTAGCCATCGCGATAATCGCCAACCAGAACGAGCGAGCCTCCACCGCCGCGCCGATGACCTGAAACTTGGCCACGAAACCGGTTGTGAGCGGCACGCCCGCTTGGGCGAGTAAGAAGATTGTCATGGCTAAAGCCAGACTGGGCCGACGACGGGCGAGGCCATTGAGATCGTCAAGGTTAGTGGCTCGATCACCCTCGCCAGACACCACCGACAACACGCCGAAGCTCCCGATAACCAAAAAGGTGTAGGCAGTGGAGTAGAACACCACTGCGGTCACGCCCGCCTCGCTCGCCGCTTGGACCCCCACCAAAATAAACCCCGCGTGGCTGATCGAGGAGTACGCCAGCATTCGCTTGACGTCGCGCTGCACAATAGCGAGGAACGAGCCAATAACGAGGGTCAACAAGGCGAGTGCGTAAACGGCGGGTTGCCAATCCGCGGCATGGCTCCCGAGGGTGACCATGAATACCCGAACCAGAGCGGCGAAACCGGCTGCCTTGACCGCCGACGCCATGAACGCCACGACTGGGGTGGGGGCGCCTTGGTAGACGTCAGGCGTCCACGCATGGAACGGGACTGCGGCCACCTTGAAGCCGAAACCAACCAGTAGCAGGGCGAAACCAGCCATGAGCAACCCGTTGTCGACTAGGGCGTGGTCGGCGAGAAAATCGCGGATCGCAATGAGGTTGGTGGAGCCCGTGGCCCCGTAGGTGAAGGCAATGCCGTAGAGCAAAAAGGCCGAGGCGAAAGCCCCCAGCACGAAGTACTTGAGCCCCGCTTCTTGCGATTCGCTCCGGCGCAGGTGCATGGCCGCCATCACGTAAGCGGCAATCGACAAGGTTTCTAGGCCGAGGAACAACACGATGAGGTCGTTGGCCCCTGCCATCACCACGCCACCGGAGGCGGAGAGAAGCATCAAGACATACATCTCGACCCCGTCGATGCCTTCTCGGCACAGATAGTCGTCGAGCAGGAAAGCCACTAGAACGACCGACGCGGCGATCATGGCGGTGAAGGCCAGCGAGAATCCATCGACCCCGAATTGGTTGCCGATCGCGCCGAACGGGCCTTCGGGACCGATACGGTCGTTCCACAAGCCCCAGGTGGCGGCGAGCGAGGTCAGGCCAATCCCGGCGGTGAGCGCAGCGTCAAGGCCTAGGTCCAGTCGTTTCACCAACCCGGCCGACAGCGCCATCACCACGACCAAGCCGACGAATGACCCGTTTGTTCCGGCGTAACCACCGGCGATCCACGCGGCCACCACCGTGATCGGACCGATGAGCGGCACCGCGATGGCCTCGGTTCGTTCCGGAAGCGCCTTTACTACGGAGCGCAACATCACCAGCAATAGGGCACCAATGGCGAGGATGGCTAGGGGCCGCGTGCCAGCCCAAACAATGTCGGGGACAACAACGGGAGCGGCGCTCAGAGGGGGCATTACTCGCCTCCCTCGTGGTCAGCGTCGGACTCGAAGTCGACCAGATCTTCGGCCTGAAAAGCGGGCAAGAGGTTGGCGGTGGGCTCGTTGAAGTGATCGACGTGCGTTTCGACGTGCTCGATCAGGGCATCGACGGCGGGCTCTATACGTTCGATGACCGGCTTCGGGTAGATCCCCATGAACACTATGGCTGCTAGGAACGGCAGCAAGGTAAAGCCCTCGGCTAACGTGAGGTCCTTCATGGTGGCGTTGTCGCCTTCGGCGGGGCCGTGAAAGACCCGCTGGTAAGCCCACAGGAGATACAACGCGGCGATAATCACCCCGCTTGCGGCAACAATAGCCCACCAACGGTAGGCCGCAAAAGCGCCGAGAAGGGTTAAGAACTCTCCGACGAAGCCATTGAGACCGGGCAACCCGATCGACGAAAGCATCACGACCATGAACACGCCAGCCAGGATCGGAGCTGGTTTTTGCAGCCCGCCGAGTTCGGAGATTTGCCGAGTGTGACGGCGTTCGTAGATCATGGCGACGAGTAAGAACAACGCACCCGTCGAGACCCCGTGGTTGACCATCTGCAAGATGCCCCCCTCCAAGCCCTCGGTGTTCAACGCGAAGATGCCGATCACGATGAATCCGAGGTGAGCTACCGACGAGTAAGCAACGAGTCGTTTGAGGTCGCCTTGCATTGTTGCCGCGACCGCTCCGTAGATAATGCCGACGGTGCCGAGACCGACAAGCATCGGGGCGAAGTACACGGCGGCTTCAGGGAACAGGTAGATGCCGAAGCGGAGAAAGCCGTAGGTTCCGAGCTTGAGCATGATGCCGGCCAAGATGACTGATCCCGCGGTGGGTGCGTTGGTGTGCGCGTCGGGCAACCATGTATGGACGGGGAAAAGCGGAACCTTCACCGCGAAGGCAAGCGCGAACGACAAGAAGATCCATCGGGCGGTGGTGGGGGCTAGCGCTTGGGTCTCGGCCAACATTATAAGGTCGAAGGTGACTGGGCCGCCCGTTTCGGCGGCGGTGAGGAACGCCGTGGCAAGGATTCCAACCAGCATCAAGGCCGAACCGAACATGGTGTAGATGAAGAACTTGGTCGCTGCGTAGGCGCGCTCGCCGTGGCCCCACTGCCCAATGAGGAAGTACATGGGCACCAGCACGATCTCGAAAAACACGAAAAAGGCGAAGAGGTCGAGGGCTAAAAAAACGCCCATGCACCCTGACTGCAACACGAGCAGCCAGGCGTAGTAGGCCTTCGGCGTGTGCTCGGCCTTGATCGCCAGGATGGTGATCGGGAACAGGGCACCGGTCAGGACAACCAGCCACAGCGAGATCCCGTCAATCCCCAGGCTCCACGAGATGCCGAGGCTTTCGATCCACGTGGCGTGATCGACGAACTGAAACTCCGCGGCGCGCGCCTGGTCGAACTCGACCATGACCCAGGCCGCCATAGCTCCCGCGCCCGCGCTCACGAGGAAGGCGATCTGCTTGAAGTACTCGTCTCGATTGTTGGGTAGGAGCAACAAGATCAGCGCGCCGAGCATCGGGACAACGATCAAGGCGCTGAGGACAGGAAACGAAGAGGTAGCCGACGCCGCGGCGATCAAGGATGGCATTAAAACGACGTCCTCACGAGGAACCAGGCCATGAGGCCTACCGCACCCACCACTACGAACACCGCGTAGGAACGGACCAGACCAGACTGCATCGAGCGCATCCTCGCCGAGACGGCACGAACCGTCCGGCCGACGCCGTTGACAGTGCCGTCAATGATGGTCGCGTCGAACCAGGCCAAGCCGTCAAACAGTTTGCGACCGGGACCGCCCATGAAACTCGAAACGGACTCGTCGTAGCGCCAACCCTGTTCGAGGATCGGCCACTCGACAACCGACGCGGGGATCCGCCCCTTCACATATATCGCGACCGCCGCCGCGATACCGACCATCCCACCGGCGACAGCAATGATGGCGAGGATCCAGAGGGTACCCCCACCGGAATTGAGGTGGGCTTCATTGTGGAACAACGAGGGCTCCAGCCAATGGCCGAGATAGTGAAAGTCGGGGCTGAACGGAAGATTGATGACGCCCGCGACGACGGCCGCTCCGGCGAGCAACACGAGAGGCACGGTCATCGGCCACGGCGACTCGTGTGGGTGATACTCACGACGCGCCTTGACAACCGCGGGCAGGTCGGCTTCGTCGATCGTCGATGTGTCGCGGCCCGGAGCCCGGGCGGCCGCTCTGACGGTTTCTGCGTTGGCGACGGCCGCGACTACGGCCAGGCGAGCGGCTTGGACAGCCCGCGCCAACTCATCGACAGTGGCTTGGGCCTTGGCTACGGCTTCCTGTGCCCGATCGAGATTTCTGGTGGCCCTATCGACAGCTTTGGGATTGGCTTGATCAACCGCGGCCAGTTCCGCTTCGCGCTGAGCGAACTTTTCTGCTGCCTTGGCCAGTTTCTCGGTGGCTTTGGCCGCTACTTCTTCGGCGGTGCCGACACCGCCCTCGGCCACGGTGAGCGATTCCTGCGCGGCGGCCACCCGACCCTCCCAGACCGACTGGATTTCTTCGGGGCGAACGTCGGCGTACCGGTACTCGCCGAAGAAAGTCATAAAAACCTGACGGCTCATGTAGAAGGCGGTGAGGATCGCGGTGATGAGGCCGAGCACCCACATGAACTTGTTGGCCTCGTAGGCGTAAGCCAAGATCTCGTCCTTGGACCAAAAACCCGAGAACGGCGGAACCCCGGCGATGGCTAGCCAGCCAACGATGAACGTAGCCGAGGTGATCGGCATGAGCTTTCGCAAACCGCCGTAGTGGCGCATGTCTTGGTCGTGGTCCATGCCGTGAATGACCGAACCCGACCCGAGGAACAAAAGCGCCTTGAAGAAGGCGTGGGTGATCATGTGGAAGATGGCCGCCACGTACGCCCCCGTGCCCACGGCGAGGAACATGTAGCCGAGTTGGCTCACCGTCGAGTAGGCGAGAACCTTCTTGATGTCGTTTTGGGCCACCGCGATCGTGGCGGCAAACAGGGCCGTTCCCACGCCAACCCACGCCACTAGACCAGTGGCCCACCCCGCGGACTCGGCGATGATCGGGTTGACTCGAGTGAGGAGGTAAACCCCAGAGGTGACCATCGTGGCCGCGTGGATCAGGGCGGAAACGGGAGTCGGACCCGCCATCGCATCGGGCAGCCACAGATAGAGCGGAAACTGTGCCGACTTGCCTACCGCGCCGATGAAGAGCAGCACCGTAATCGCCGTCGCGGTGCTCTCGTTGAGGGTACCGGCATGCCCGAAGATATCGAGGTACTGGATCGAACCGATCGTGGTGAACAGTAAGAACATGGCGACCATGAAGCCCCAATCGCCGATGCGATTAGTGATGAACGCCTTCTTGCCCGCGCTGGCGTTGGCCTCCTCGGTAAACCAGAACGAGATCAAGAAGTACGAACACACCCCCACGCCTTCCCAACCAAGGAAGGTGAGGAGCAGGTTGTCGCCGAGGACGAGCATCAACATCGAGAAGGCGAACAGGTTCAGGTAGAGAAAAAAGTTCGAGAACTTCTCGTCGCCGTGCATGTACCCGATCGAGTACAGGTGAATGAGCGCACCGACGCCGGTAATGAACAACGTCATCGTGACCGACAGCGGATCGACCAAGAAACCAACGTCGACGGAGAAGTCACCCGCTGGCACCCACTCCCACAAGGTTTGGACATAGCGACGTTCGGGGGCCGCTTCGTTGAGCAAGCCGATGAACACAACCACCGCGGATGCAAACGAGCCTCCCATGGCGGCGGTGGCCAACCATCCAGCCCCAGGTTCACCGAGGCGGCGACCGAAGACGAGGATCGCGAGGAAGCCGAACAGCGGGAAAGCCGGAATCAGAAAAGCCGCTTCGAGCATCGTCAACCCCTCAGCAACGAAACATCGTCCGCGGTGGCATCGGGCCAACGACGGTTGATGGAGACAACCAAGGCCAGGCCGATAACGACCTCAACGGCAGCCACCACCAGCACAAAGAACACCGAAATCTGGCCGCCGACATCGTTGAGGTCCGCGCCAAAAGCCACGAAGGAGAGGTTGACCGCGTTGAGCATCAACTCGACGCACATGAACATCACTAACGGATTGTGCCGCACGAGCAGGCCAACAGCTCCGATCGAGAACACTAGGACGGAAAGCCCGAGGTAGTAGGAGGTCGTGACTTCCACCGCAGCCAACATCACTCGGCGGTCCGATCGCCGTCGTTCGCCCCGAACGGAGCCAGGGGTGGCAAGTCCGTGCCCACCGGTTCAAGATCGTCGAGCAGGTCGGCCGCGACGAGGGATCGGGTGAGAACCACCGCACCGATGACCGCTATGGTGAGCAGGGCGGCGGTGATCTCGAAGGCCAGAACGTAGTCGCTGAACAGGACTCGACCGAACCGTTCGATGTCGGTGAAGCCATTGTCGAGCGCCCATTCTTGACCACCGGAGTTGCTTTTTCCGGTGGCCCCGTCGACGGCGACCAGCACCACTGCCAGTCCGGCCGCCAGCAGGGCCGCTCCGAGGATCGCCGCGACCGGCTTCTGCCCAGCGATGGGCTCGACCCCCAAGTCCTCGGCCTTGTCGACGCCCAAGAGCATGATTACGAATAGAAACAAAATGACGATGGCACCGGCGTAAACCACGACCTGTACCGCGGCGAGGAAATGTGCCTCTTGAACGACAAACAGCACCGCCACGCCCATCAGCGTCTGAATCAAAAACAGCGCTGAGTGAACGGGATTCTTCGATAAAACCACGCCCAGCGCTCCGGTCAAGATAATCGCCGCGCTGAAGCAAAAAATGACGAACTCAGTCATGGCCGACTTCCCTCGGCGTCTTGACCTGCCTGACCGGTCTCGGGGGCACGCACGCCGTAACCCAGTTCGCCCGCCCAATGGACCACGCCCTCGTAACGATGATCGCCCGACGACGAAGTGGCTCGCATCCAACCCGAGGTCAGTTCGTCCTCACCCTCGCGCCAGTCTTCCCACGGCATCTTTTGCGGCTTACCGTCGTCGCCGACCAGCAATTCATCCTTGGTGTAGATGGCATCGCGACGGTTGGTGAACGAGAACTCGAAGAGCTTCGACTCGGTAATGGCTTGGGTCGGACAAGCTTCCACACAAAGATCACAGTGAATGCAGCGCAGGAAGTTGATCTCATAGACGTAGCCGAAGCGCTCACCGGGCGAGGTCGGCTCGTCGGGGTCGTTGTCCGCCCCGCGCACATAGATGCATTTGGCGGGGCACACGCCCGCGCACAACTCGCACCCGATGCACTTCTCCATGCCGTCCTCGTAACGGTTGAGAACATGGCGACCGTGCAAGCGCTCGGGCTTTGGTCGCTTCTGATCGGGGGCGCCTAGCTTGGCCTTGCCCCCGCGATAGTCGCCGGTTACACGCTCCTCGAAAAGTTTCTTAAACGTCACGACAAAGCCGCGTAGATACGAGCCGCTAGCCACGATTAGCCTCCTGAGCCGCGAGGCGGTCCGCTCGGGCATGGTTGATGGCCATCGCCAACAACCCGGCCAACATGGTACAAACAAAGAGATAGCCGAACACGAAGATGGTGGTCTGCGCGCTGCTCCAGTTGCGCTCGTCGCCAACCCGCAAACCGGCGAGAAGCAAGAACCAAGCGAGCGACAGCGGGATCAAGAACTTCCAGCCGAGATCCATTAGCTGGTCGTAACGAAACCGGGGCAAGGTGGCCCGGAACCAGACGAAAATGAACAGGAAGACCATCAGCTTGACAAAGAACCAGAAGGTACCGATCCACCAGCCCTCGGGGAAGAACCAAGCCGTGCCCGCCGGGCCGCCGAGGAAGAGCAACACGATGATCGCCGACATCGTGATCGTGTTCATAAACTCGGCCAAGAAGAACAGGGCAAAACGGATCGACGAGTACTCGGTATGGAAGCCACCGACGAGTTCTTGTTCGGCCTCAACGAGGTCAAAAGGCGGGCGGTTGAGTTCTGCTGTCCCCGCGATGAGAAACACGACGAAGGGAACCACCCCGGTGACGGCGATGTTCCAGTTGGGGATGAGATCGGCGAAACCGCTTCCCGCCTGATCGACCACCATTTCGTGGCTCGAAAGCGAACCAGTCTGCAAGACGACGGCGGCGACGGCTAGACCAAGGGCAGCCTCGTACGAAACCATCTGAGCCGACGCGCGGACCGAACCGAGCAGCGGATACTTCGATCCCGAACCCCAACCGGCGAGCATCACACCATAAATGGCGATGGACGACATGGCCAAGAAGAAAAGAATGCCTACCGGCGGATCGGCGACTTGGAGGTATGTGTCGTGGCCAAAAATGGTGACCACACCGTCGGTTTCATCGCCCCGATTGAAATCGCCGCCGAGCGGCACGATGGCGAACACGAGAAAGGCGGGGATTAAGGAGAGATAGGGGGCGAGCCGGAACGCGAACCGGTCGGCATTATCGGGCACGAGATCCTCTTTGAAGAAGAGCTTGATCCCGTCGGCCAGGGTCTGCAAGATGCCCCACGGACCGGCGATACTCGGACCAATGCGATTCTGCATGTCGGAGATGAGCTTGCGCTCGAACCAGATCATCAGCATCACGGCGACGAGCAAAAAGGTGAACGCCACCACCACTTTGAGCAAGGTGATGGCTAGATCGCCTGCCCAATCGCCGACGTACAGGGGATCAGCGGCGAGGATCATGCGCGCTCTACCCGAACATCGGTGACCGCGGTGGAGGCATCGATCAAGACGTGTGGGCCAGAATTGTCCCCTAAGTACGAGATAGCCGCCGAACCGGTGGGTACGCCTGCGTCGCGAGCCACCGGAACCCGCAACTCGCCGCGTGCCGAGATGACCTTGACGAGAGTGTCGGCTTTTTCCCCGAGTCGGTCGAAGTCGGAAGGACTCAAACGAACGGCGGACGCGGTAACTAGGCCCGCGCTCGACGGACTCGCCTGTAAGGCGGTACCACCATCGTACATCTGTCGGCCAGCAACGAGGCGCAGCGAGTACGCGTCCTTCGCCGGAACCTGAGCGTTCACGCGGCTGGGCACGGCAATGTCGCCGTTGCCCGTCAGCACAACACCCTCGACACGGGCCTCCGATAGGACTTCTTCGGTGAGGGTGGAGTGGACGGGGGATATCGCGGCGAGTTCAGTTCGGATGGCCTTGGGCGAATCCACCCCGAGATCGGTTCCGAGTCGTTTGGCGATTTCCGCCGCAATCATCCAGCCGGGTCGAGCAGTACCGGGCGGGGTGACCTGCTGGGCGCAGACACTGACGCGGCCTTCAAGGTTGGTGAAGGTGCCCGCCTCTTCGGTCGGCCCCGCAGCCGGCAGCACCAGATCGGCGTGGGCCACGGTAGTGGCGTTGGGCAGCGTCTCGATCGCGATAATAGTGCCTATGCCCGTCAAGCCGGCGCTCGCCGCGGCGCCGTCTGGGAAGTCACTGAGCGGGTCGGCACCGAGAACGACCAACACATCAATCGCGCCCACGGCACCGGCGGCCAGGATTTCCGCGGTGCCCATACCCGCCGCTTCAGGAGTTGAGGCCCATGCCCCTGCTAGGCGGGCGTTTCCGGCGGCAAGCGTAGTACGGCCAGGCAGCAGGCCCGGGGCCATGCCAGCGTCGAGGGCGCCATGGACATTGCCGCGGCGCAGAGCCGACAAGAACGACACGTCGGCCAGATCGTTGAGCGCGACGGCCGCGTCGACAACTGCATCGACCGATTCGGCGAGCGAGGCTCGCCCCAGCACTACTGTCACCGGGCCAGAGATCGCCGCCGCGGCGGCACCGATCGTGGCCGCGCTGACCCCGGCGGCCGCGTGGGCCTGGCCGACTGTAGCGGCGACGAGGGCAGTCGCGAGGTGGCCCACCTCGCCGGGGCGAGCGTGAAGCGAGTAGGCCGCGATGCCGCTTAGGCCCCCCCGGCAGGGAGTGAGTTCGATGAGGGTGACCCCATCGTTAACCACCGCGTGACGGAGTCGAAGGTAGAGCGCACCGAGTTCCTCTTTGGGATCGCCCGCGGCCAAGATAATCGTTCCGCCAGCCCGGCAGGCATCGTTGATGGTGGCTCGGGGAAGGCCGAGAACAACCTCCGCTGGGAGGCCATCACCGAGTTGGGCATCGACATTGTCGGTTCCGACGACACCCTTGGCCAGCTTGGTCCAGGCGTACTGGCCTTCATTGGTGAGGCGAGCCCCGCCGATGAAGGCGACCCGAGCGGGATCGACATTGCTAAGGGCTTCCACAACGGTGGCCAGAGCGGTGGCCCAACCGGTGGCGACAAGTTCGCCGGTGGCCCTATCTCGGACCAGCGGCGTACGGAGCCGGCTCTCGCTGTTGAGCGCCTCGAAACCGAACCGCTCCTTGTCGGACAGCCAGCCCCAATTGACCTCGTCGGCATCGACGCCCAGCAGGCGCAGGACCTGATTGCCAGACGACTGCACGGTGACCCGAGAACCAACCGAGTCGGTCCAGGCGGTAGAGATCGACTCTTCGAGATCCCACGGTCGAGCTTTGAAGCGATAGGGCTTGGCTGTGAGCGCGCCGACCGGACAAATCTGCACTGTGTTACCCGAGAAGTACGAGGCGAAAGGCTCATCGGGGAAGGTGTTGACCTGAGTGTTGGTGCCCCGATCCATGAAGTGGATCAGCTTGTCGCCCGCCACCTCGTCAGCGAAACGAGTGCAGCGATCACACAGGATGCACCGCTCTCGGTCGAGGTAGACGGTGTCACTGATGGCAATGGGCTTTTCAAAGTGGCGCTTCTCTTCAACCATACGCGACTCGCCGGGACCGAACGCAACGGTTTGATCCTGAAGCGGGCATTCCCCGCCCTTGTCACAGATCGCGCAGTCGAGGGGATGGTTAATGAGCAGAAATTCGAGAACCCCGTCTTGGGCTTTCCGGGTGACCTCGGATTCGGTGTCTACGGTCATGGCGGCCGAAACAGTGAGCATGCAACTGGGCTGTAAAGCAGGCCCGCGGCCGGTGTCAACCTCGACAAGGCATACCCGGCACATCCCGACCGGCTTCATGCGTTGGTGGTAGCAGAACCGCGGGATGTAGGTGCCGCTACGTTCACAAGCGTCGATGACAAGTTCGCCCGGCTGGGCTTGAATCTCAACACCGTTGACGGTGAGCGCTACAGTATCGGAATCAGGTTGAGTATCGGTCATACCTCGACCTCAACCGGAGCGGCGCTAACCGCGATGGGATCGCGCTTAGTAATCTTGGCTTCGTACTCGGACCGGAAACGCCGGATAGTGGAAGCGATCGGCGCGACCGACGACGGCCCTAGCGGACAGATTGTGGTCTGCTTGGGCGGGAAGGCGATGGCGTCGAGGCCCTGGCTAGGGTCGGCCGCCTTGGGATACGGGCCAGGTGAGATGTTGTCGGCGATGTCGAGCAGCAGGTCGATATCGCGTGGCCGGCCTGTGCCGTCGAGGATGCGTTGCATCACCTGCTCTTCCCAGGTCGTGCCTTCGCGACATGGCGTACACTTGCCACACGACTCGCGGGCGAAGAAACGAACTAGCCGCAGCGCGGCTTTGACCGCATCGGTGGTTTCGTCCATCACGATGATGGCACCCGACCCGAGCATCGAACCCGCAGCCTCAACGGCGCGTGCTTCGAGCGGCAGGTCGACTTGCTCAGGGAAGAACCAAGGGGCCGAACCGCCGCCGGGAACGAACATTTTCAGTTCGTGGCCGTGGCGGATGCCTTGGCCGAAATTGTCGTCGTAGAAGAGGTCGCGGAAGGTAGTGATGCCTTGTTCGATCTCGTAGACACCGGGCCGGTTGACGTGCCCCGAGACCGCAACCATGCGGGTGCCGGGCGAAGCGTCCGAGCCGTAGGTCTTGTACTTTTCGGCCCCGTTGAGCATCAACCACGGGAGATTGGCGAGGGTTTCCACGTTGTTGACAATGGTGGGCTGACCGTAAAGGCCGATGGCTGCCGGAAAGTACGGCGGTTTAAGCCGCGGCATGCCACGGTTGCCTTCGAGCGATTCGATGAGCGCTGTCTCCTCACCCACGATGTAGGCCCCCGCCCCCCACGTGAGGGTAATGTCGACGCTGAAGTCGGTATTGAGAATGTTCTTACCGACGTAGCCTTTTTCGTAGGCATCGTTGAGCGCTTGGGCTATGCGTTCTTGGGCCAGCGCCATCTCGCCTCGCACGTAGAGGAAGCACTGGCTGAGCCCGAGGGCATAGCAGGTAATGAGGCAGCCCTCGATGAGTTGGTGCGGATCGCACTCCATTAAGAGACGGTCTTTATAGGTACCGGGCTCGGATTCATCGCCGTTGACCACGAGGTAGTAAGGGAACTTCCCCGACGGGATGAACCCCCATTTGACGCCAGCGGGGAAGCCCGCCCCGCCTCGGCCGAGGACTTTGGCCTCACGCACCTCGGCGTGTACGGCGTTCGGTGATTGGGCTAGGGCAGCGCGAAGACCGTCGTAACCGCCCGTGGCTTCGAAACGTCCGAGTGTGTAGCTGTCGGGGTAGATGAATCGCTGGCTGACGATTTTCGGGCCGTCATTGTCGACATAACCCGCCGCGTGGGGGACGTAGGTGTTGGTCGCCATCAGTTCTCTACTCCCGCGGATTCGTCGTTGCGGGTGAGCCAAACGGGGGCTTCGGTGGCCTGCTCTGGTGGTACAATACCAGCCCCAGAGCCCGCCGGAATCGACTGGCGCACCGCGGCGAGAGTGCCGTGTTCGGGGATGTCACCGGTGTCCCCGCGACGAAGATCGGCGATCAGGGAATCGAACCCGTGGTGAGTGAGTCGGTGTTTGTAGCGGTAGTTGACCTGCAGGCACGGAGCTTCGGTACACGCCGCTATGCACTCAACGTCTTCGATGGTGAACAGACCGTCGGCGGTAGTGTCACCGGCCTTCACCCCTAGCGTCTTTTCGGCGTGAGCTAGCAGTTCCTCGCCGCCCAGAAGCTGACAGGGCAGGTTGGTACACACGTTGATCATGTATTTGCCCACCGGATGGAACTTGAGCATCTCGTAGAACGAAGCGGTTCCCTTGACCTCGGCGGGAGTGGAGTCGGTGAGGTCTGCAATCTGGCGCATGGCGGCATCGGTGACCCAGCCAGATTGCTCCTGGGCGAGATGCAAAAGCGAGATGAGAGCCGACTTCTTGACCGGATATCGCGAGATGATCTCGTTAGCAAGGTTGAGGTGGGAGGGAGTGAAGTACGGGTCAGCCATCAGCGATCGACTTCCCCCATGATTGGATCGACGCTGGAGATGATTGCGACCCCGTCGGCGATCAAGCCGTTATGCATGAGGTGCGGCAGAGCCTGCACGTTGATGAAACTCGGACCGCGCACATGCATGCGGTACGGGATCGAAGTACCGTCGCTCACGAGGTAGACGCCGAGTTCGCCGCGGGGAGACTCCACGCACGCGTAAGCCTCGCCCTCGGGAACCTGGTAACCCTCGGTGAAGATTTTGAAGTGATGGATTAACGCTTCCATTGACTCGTCAAGGCGAATACGAGGCGGTGGGGTGATCTTCTTGTCCTGGATCCGGTAATCGCCCGCGGGCATCTGGGTAAGGACTTGTTGGACAATACGCATCGACTCGCGGATCTCGTTCAATCGGATCGCGTAGCGGTCATAGCAGTCACCGTAGCTACCAACGATGACATCGAAGTCGACCTGGTCATAAGCCAGGTAGGGTTCGTCGCGCCGGAGATCCCACGCGTAGCCGGTGCTACGCAGGATGGGGCCGGTGGCCGAGAGGGCTAGCGCTTCGTCGGCGTTCAAGACACCGACCCCTTGAAGCCGTTCACGCCAAATGGGCTGACCGGTCATCAAAATGTCGTATTCCTCGAGACGGGGAGGGATAAGTTCTAGGAGGCGCTCGACCTCGGCTTCCCAGCCGTCGGGCAGGTCGGCAGCCACCCCACCGGGACGGATGTAGTTGTGGTTCATGCGCAAGCCGGTGACCAACTCAAAGAAGCGCAACACCTCCTCGCGTTCACGCCAGCCGTAGATCATCATCGACACCGCGCCAAGGTCCATGCCGTTGGTGGCCATAAAGAGCAGATGCGATGACATGCGATTGAGTTCGCACATCAGCATGCGAATCCAGGTAGCCCGAGCGGGCACCTCGAGGCCGAGCAGTTTCTCGGTCGCTAATGCGAACGCCAATTCGGTGAAGAACGACGACGCGTAATCCATGCGGGTGACGTTGGTGCCGCCTTGCAGATACGTGAGCTGTTCCGCCTGCTTCTCCATACCGGTGTGGAGATAGCCCATGACCGGCTTCGACCGGAGCACGGTTTCGCCTTCCATTTCGAGCATCAGGCGCAACACGCCGTGGGTTGAGGGGTGAGAGGGTCCCATGTTGAGCAAGACCCGATGGTCGTCGAGATCGGTCGACGGTTCGGCGCCAATCCGGGCCGCTTCGGCTTCGCTCAGCCGCAATACGGCGGCGTCGTCACCCCGGCGACGAACCCGTTCAGCCCCATCAACGACGGTGGTAGATGGGGTTTCGATGCTCATCGTTGGTTGCTCGTTGCCTTGAACTGCACCGGGATGGAGCCAACCGCGTAGTCCTTGCGTAGCGGATGACCAACCCAATCCTCGGGCATCAACACCCGGCTCATGTCGGGATGATTCGCGAACTCGATTCCGAACAGGTCGAACACCTCTCGTTCGAGGTTCTCGCAGCCGGGCCACAGATCAAACATCGATGGCACAACGGGAGCGTCGGCCGAAACCTGAACGCGGAGGCGTAGCCGTTCTCGGCGGGTGTGGTTCAGCAACTGGGTGACGACCTCAAACCGTTCCGCCTCGATGCCATCGGGCAAGGCTCGAGTTCCTGCATAGGTTAGGTAGTCAACGGCGGTCACGTCGACTAGCTGATCGAAGCCGTCGGCGTGCGCTTCGGTCGCGACGGCAAGGTACGACTCAACGGTCGGGTGCAACACAGCTTCACCCGCTGAGGTGGCAACGACGGCGCCATAGCGCATCTCAGCGTCCAATGGTGAGCGCGGCAGACTGGCCGTCGCGTTGCTCGATCGTGATGCTGGCTCCGCCGCCCCTGTCGTTGCGGCGTTGGATCAATCCGCCGGTCTCGATCTTCTCGTGCAGGGTGAAAATCGCGTGCATCAGCGTTTCGGGGCCAGGCGGGCACCCTGGGGCATAGACATCGACCGGCACGATCTGGTCGACGCCTTGGACAATTGCGTAGTTGTTAAACATGCCCCCCGACGATGCGCACACCCCCATCGAGATAACCCATTTAGGTTCCATCATCTGATCGTAAACTTGACGCAGGACGGGAGCCATTTTCTGCGACACCCGACCGGCAACGATCATTAGATCGGCTTGACGCGGCGAGGCCCGAAAGACCTCCATGCCGTAGCGGGCGAGGTCGTAGTGGGCGGTGCCCGACGCCATCATCTCGAGGGCGCAGCAGGCCAGACCGAAGGTGGCCGGCCAACAGCTCCGAGCCCGCGCCCACTTGACTAGGCTTTCGATGCTTCCCGTAAGGAAGTTGTGATCCATCCCTTGCAAACCAGAATCGGCGATTGCGCCCGAGTCACCAAAGCCGGGAACCTGCATATCAGATCACCTCGATACGGTCGGTAGGCGGGATGGGTTCACGGTTCTCGAGGCCCACGCGGCGGATGGTTGAGGTGGCGGTACGGGCGGGCGAAACCGAACCCGACGGACGGGCGACCTGCTTGAGCGGACCCCATTCCAACGCACCGTTGCTGATGAGATAGACGAACGACTCAAAGACCGCAAAGGAGAAAGCCATGATAACTACGAGGCCGAAGATGCCCAGCCCGCGGTACGCCACCGCGTACGGGTAGAAGAAGATGATTTCGATATCAAAAACGATGAAGATCATCGCCACCAGAAAGAACCTAACCGGGAATCGTTCCGGCGTTTCCTTGGTGGGCACGATACCGCACTCGTAAGCCGCCCGTTTAGCGGCCGTGGTGTGGCGGGGGGCGAGAAGTCCAGAAGCGATGAAACTCCCCGCGGCGAACAATGCGGCGAGGATAAACAGCGCCAGCAATGGGAGGTACTGGCCCAGCATGACGCTACTGCGCCTCGGCGAACGCGGCCCTACGAGCCATCAGCAGTTTGTCCCGCTCGTGCAGCATGTAGGCAAGGGCGAAGAAGATGAGCAGCGAACCAACGGTGACCATGGCGGGCACGAGACGCAGGTTGCCTAGATTGCGAATCATCACAACCGACACCACGGGCTCGGTTGGGTCGACCTCGGGGCGCTTCGGGGCAGTTCCCGGCAGATTGGTGATCGACTCTTCGGTGACCTGCTGAATCTGGATGATGCCGTAGCGGGTCGGGTTGGTGATCTGAACGGTGCTCCGGACCCTGGTCCAGACCCGCTCCCAGGTGGTTGGCTCGACGGACAGGCCTTCTTTGCCCCCAATCGTGAAGGCATCAAGTACCTTGAACTGCCCTTGATTGGCAAAGTCGAAGTCGCGGCTCGCGAGCAGCATGGCAATGGCCGAGGCCTGAGCCTCGCCCGCTTCGGCCGTCGAGGAAAGCGTCCATCCCCCAAGTTCGTCGGCGTCTTGGTTGATGAGCAGAGGAGCGACGGCGGCCAACTCCGACAACGTGGTGGCCTCGTTGCGCGCCTGTTCCTCGGAAGCCAACTCCGCTATTTCCGCGCCGCTCAGACCATCGCTTTGGTCGGCGGTGAGTGATTCGACCGTCACGGTGCCGTATTCGGCCCAAGCCACCTGAACTTCAGAAACCATTCGAGCCTCGTCGTTACTCAGCCCCGCGGTGCCCATGGTGAGCGCATCGGCCCCGAACTCGGTACTGAGGTCGCGGGCGGCGGCTACCACCACTTCATGAGCGCTACTCAACGCCGCTGTATCTAAACGGTTGGCTTCGTCGAGTGCGGCAAACGTGAGGTGCCCTTCTTCGCTTGTTCCTTCGACGATCTCGACCTGCTCCCAAACCGGGGAATCACCAGCATAACCGATGCCGTAGATCCACCAGATAGAGCCCATGATCGCCATCCAGCCAAAGAAAGCGGCCAGCGCGATCAGAGTGCCGAGCCGCGGACCGGTGTTGGTACTGATGATCAGCCAAATCGATCCCATGAACACGACCACGCCGGTGAGCACGGCGAGAAAGCCGCGAATTTCAGGGTCCCAGGCGATACCGGCGATGAGGTCAAGCATCTCCATTAGAGGTTCCTCTCGAAGGCCACGATCGCATCGATTTGTTCTTCCGTCAGCAGAGCCGGATAAGTGAACTCAACACCGGAGCCAGCCCCTAAGCCCGGTCCGACCGGAAGGCTCTCAGTTGTGGGGCCAAAGCCCGGCATCTGACCGTTGCCGCCGGAGCCCCCCCGGCCGTACGTGGCGCCAATGGTCTGGCCCTCCGAAACGAAAGCCGCGTGGCCCGCCGCCGATTCGAACTGGTCAAGGGTGGATGCACCGGTGAGATTCGGGCCAAAGAAGCCGCTTCCATGTTCGTATTCATCAAACAAGCCACCGTCGCGACCGTTGGCCTCAACGGTGTAGTTGGAGGCGGCGTCAAAGGACCACCCATAAGTGTGGCAGCGAGCGCAACTGTAGGTGCCGCTGGCCGCGGAGTTGGTGAAGAGCACCTCTCCGTACTGCAGGTACGCCGCTTGGCCCTCAAAGGAGTCCGGGGTCGAGAGTATTTCGAGAGCCGCGTCCCGCCATGGGCCCTCGTTGCCTTCGTCGTCGAGCGAGGAATCAGCGTCCAAGGCCATCTGCTCCGCGGTTTTGCGGGCTTCGTCGACCGCGTCGAACCACTCCCCAACCGCCGCGGCGAGCGGGATCGCGGCCGCGTCGGTGAGTTCGTTCACGCGGGCGGTGGCCGCGTCGCGTTCCCCGCAGGCGTCGATGGCGTCACTACAGGCAAAATCGAAATCGGCCCGTTGCAGTCGGCGCACCGCCAGCGCGGCGTCGGCCGCCGTAGTCTGCGCTTGGCGCAAGTCGGCCGCCCAAGCCTCGCCGCGGGTACGCAAAAGTAGATCCTCTGCTCCCGCCAGGACGCCCGCATCAACCTGGGCGCGAATAGTTTCCTCATCGAGTTGTATCCGCCGGATGTAAAACACGATCTCTTCGAGTTGCTGATCGGTGAGAGGACCACCGCCTCCCGCCCCCCACGCGGGCATGACGCCGTTGCGGCCGAAGTTCAACGTGTGCAGCACCTCGTCCTCGGTGAAGCGCGAAAGGACCGTGTCGAGAGCCGGGGCCTTCCAGTTGACCTGGGCAATGAATTCGCCCGACTCAGATGTGATGGCCGTGCTGACGGCACCGCCAGCACCATCCGGACCGTGGCAGTTCACGCACTGAGCGCCTTCTAGGTAGATGTCTTCGCCTCGGTCGCCGAAGAGGCGCCAGGTATCGATATCGCGACCTTCCTGACGCCCCGGTTCGCCCAGCAGATAAAGCGGCAAGGAGACAACGGTGATAATCAACAGCAGCAGGCTGGATCCGAGCGCCAGATCGAGCTTTTTGCCCTCGAGGTCTTCGTCGCTTAGGTACGGCTGGCGGTTAGAGGCCAGTTCGATTTCCGAACCGATCTCATCGCGCGCGCCGCGAATGTTGAAGTAGACGTACAGCAGACCGCCTATGAAGACAATCGCCAAGATGACGAAGCCGACGGTTCTTTGGGTGGAAGCAGCTAGCAGCATGCGCGTGAAGAATGTTCTCTGAACTGTTGGGACGGGAACGAGGAAAGATTACTAGTGAGAGGACTGACCGATGCAGTTGGGGCCTTCGGCCTCTTGCCCAGTGGTGTTAGTACCGATGGGCGGGCCTTGAATGATAGAGCCGGTGTCGACCGTGAGGGTACCCGCGGCGTCGACTGACATGGCGAAACGGTCCATGCCGCGAGGAGCAGGACCACCGCGCTTTTCACCGACCTGGTTGTACTGCGAGCCATGACACGGACATTCGAACCATTGCGATGTGTCGCAGTTCGGGACGCGGCAGCCAAGGTGCGGGCACTTCTGGTATAACGCAATGATACCACCGTCGAGACCGAGCGTAAGACCCGCCTCCATCCCGGCCAGTTCGGGGGCAGAGTAGGCAGCCCGAGCTTTCTCGACCGCGCCATTGGGGTACTCGGTCAGCCACATGCGGCCTTCGGCTTTGTAGAGGAAGCCATTGTTGCCGCGGATCTCGCCGAGAAGATCGTTCACCAAGCCCACCTTGAGAGCCGACCCGAAGCCACCCCCGACCTGAGGCCACAGAAAAGCTATGCAGGCGAGACCGAACCATGCGAGTCCGAGTTGCATGAAAAAGACGGTGGCGCGGTTGAAGAACTGACGCCGACTAACCCCGACGGTCTCAGGGTCGGCAGGGATGTACGGCGCAGGCGGGGCGCTGGAACGAGCGGCCAGCACGAGTTCCTTGGAGGCTGCCTTGCGCTCCAGCACAAGGGCTTTCTCCACTTGCTTGCCGGTGAGGGTTCCCTCAGCGCCGAGCGCCACCGACGAAGAATCGCGCTTTTTTGTTTCCCGCGACAACACGCCGATGGCCCCATCGGCTTCGCGACTTTGGAGGCCCGCGTACACGGCGATGATAGCGAGAACAATGAGAAGGATAAGTCCGGCAATTAGCATGATTCTCTCCTTTGCCTACAACTCGAAGAACAATCCGGCTTCCCAGGGGAAGACGAAGTTGAAGCCGGGTCCACGAAAGAACGAGCCGATCATGACAAGCACAGACCAAAACATCAGGTGCATGCTCATAAGCGAAATCGCGAACTTGCGATCCTCGGGCTTCGTGGACGGGTTGCGGTCAATATAGGGAGCCAGAATCAGTATGAAGAGGCCAATCCCGGGGATAGTCACGCCCGCAACCATAGGGTGAAACATGGTGAGAAGTTCCTGAAGGCCAAGGAAGTACCAAGGGGCCTTGGACGGGTTCGGCGTCTCGTTGAAGTTAGCCAACTCAAGCAGCGGCGCGTTCACGAAGATCGAGAAGATCAAGGTGAAAGCGGTGATGAACAAGGCGGCCGCGAACTCAACGACAAGCAGGTGCGGCCACGTGTGGACCTTGTCTTGGGGAAGTCCCTTGACATCTTGGATGGATCCCGATTTGACGACCGTAAGCAAGCGTTGGGTGTGCCCACCAGGCCCGGTGGGCAAGGGAGCGCCAGCGGCCGCGGCCGGAGTCGCCGCCGTTGGTGCGGTCACGACGGCAGAACCGGCGTCGTCACCTTCGGCTTTGGCCTTGGCCGCCTTGGAGCGCTCGAGGAGGTGCGCGGGGATCTTGGACGCGGCCGCGGCCTTGGCTCGAGCCTCTTCGGCCCGCTTGCGGAGATGTTCTGGAACTTCAGTCATGTCGTGATCGCCTTATCCAAAAACCAGGGCCTACATCGGACCGGAGATGCCGCCGTCTTTGCGTACCCGCCAGAAGTGGATGGCCATGAAGATGACCACCACAAACGGCAGGAGCAGGACGTGGAGCACATACCAACGAAGAAGAGTGTCGGTGCCAATCTCGACACCACCAAGCAGCACAAACCGAACCTGTTCGCCCAAAACCGGCGTATAGCCCATCATGTTGGTACCCACGGTCACCGCCCACAGGGCAAGCTGATCCCACGGCAGTAGGTAGCCGGTGAAGGACAACAGCAGCGTGAACTGCAAGAGCATCACGCCGATCACCCAGTTGAACTCACGCGGCGGTTTGTACGCGCCGTGGTAGAAGACACGGGCCATGTGTAAGAACACGGTGAGCACCATCAGGTGCGCTCCCCAACGGTGCATGTTGCGCACGAGCAGACCAAAGGTTACCGAGTTCTGCAGGATGTAGATGTCATCCCAGGCCGCCGCCGCTGTCGGTCGGTAAAAGAACATCAAGAAGATGCCGGTGATCGTGAGCAAAATGAATAAGAAGAAGCTCAACCCGCCGAGGCACAGCGTGTAGCTGACCTTCACGGCGTGGCGCTTCACCTTCACGGGGTGCAGGTGATACAGCACCGAGTTCATGATGACGTAGGACCGGTTGCGAGGACTGTCCGTGTAGCCCTTGCGGAAGATGGAACCCGGCCTAAAGATTGAACTCCAAGCTTGGGACCCCATTACCTGCGCGTTGAGTTCAGACATTTGGTCCTGCACTCGCTGCGGTAGCGGCTTTTTGACTTCTTCGTCGGTTGCCATCTGGTCAATCTCCCGCGTCCGGCCTCAGCCGAGACGCATTCCGTATCCGTAGCCGTGGGCGTTGGTGCGCTGATGGGCATCGCCGCCGGCCGGCGCATCGCCGATTTTGCCGAGGATGATGACGCCCGTCGGGCACCTATCGACACAAAGCGCGCACCGAGTACACACGTCGTCGTCGATGGTAAAAATCACACTATCGTTGGGGTCGCTACCAGGTCGTTCCGTGCCGACTGCTTCGTCGATGGCATCAGGGCGCACCATGAAGATGCACTTCCACGGGCAGATATCGACGCAGCCTTCGCACATGATGCACTCGGACTGATCGATATGAATGAACTGCTTGGGCTTGACCTGCTGGCTGAGCCACGCCGCGTCGACTTCATGAAGAACATAATCGTCGCGAAACTCTGGCATCGGAGGATTGGCGTCAGTTTTAGTCATGACTCAGCGCCTTCCTTCATGATGGGCCGCCCGAACGCCGAACGGGTTGGAGCGGGTGGTGCGGTTGGTTTCCCCCGCTTCTGCCAAATCGACCACAGAGCCATGTTCGCGCCGAGGACGACGACGTAGATGACAACGGCGACGGTGTCGCGGACCACGACGTAGTTGATGCGGATAGGCGACCAGCCGCCGTCTTGCTGCGACCTCAGGATTCCCCCAGGGCCAACAAGGATTTTGTCGACCCGCCAGTTGAGTTCGTTGTCGGCCCAGGTGAGCCACTGATGCGGCACAACACCGTAAGACCAAAACATCAAGAAAAAAACCACCAGCGAGCCCACCATGGCTTCGCCCCAAGTGAGCGGGGCGCCAGCGGGACGCTTCTTCGCGTACGCGAGAATGCCGCCAGTGATGGCGAACATAATGAGTACCGATGTTACGAATGCAACCAAGTTCGGCTCCTAGCGGAGGCGGAAACACGGAATTCGTGAATCCATGCACAAGTGTAGCCCGTTGACCACTGGCCCTCGGGTTCAGATCTGGTTTACCACGGAGAAATTCTTCCCGACACATCCGGCGACACAGAAAATTCGTTCCCAACATTTCACTTCCCGCTTGGCCGGACGTGCCACAGTGCCCCTATCCTATGACAGTCGGTTACCGTACCGATTAAGCGGCCTAACCTAATCTGTCCCATCCTGCACCGGAGACCACGGTGATCGAAGTTCCAGAACACCTCCTCAAAGCCTCAGCCGACGCTCGAGCGCGCCTGACGGGCCAAGGTGGGGACGACACATCGGCTCCCAGCGAAGCACCCGCCGCGGCCACGACGCCCGCTGTTCGCGTGGCTAGCACGCCCGCCGTACCAGTCCCGCCTAAGCCGCCCGCACCACTCGCTCCATATGTCCAAGCTGGCCTGCGCCGCAAGACAGTCCCGGTCTGGATAATCCCAGTCCTGCTCTTCTTGCCGATTTGGGCCATCTACTACGTCGGCTATCTCGAAAACCCGCCGGCCGAAGCGGCGGGCCTGCTCTTCGAGGGCGAAGAGGTTTACGGTGTTAGCTGCGCGGGCTGCCACGGCGGGGGCGGCGGCGGCGGCACTGGACGCCAACTCAACGGCGGCGAAGTGCTCCTCACCTTCCCGAGCTACGAGGCCGACCAGGCCAACTACGACGGCCTCGCCGGTCAACTCCATTGGGTCGCGAACGGCACCGCGGGAACTCCTGGCACCTACGGTGATCCCGGACGTGGCGACGGGGTTCGTCGGTCTGACTCCTTTGGCGGCGCCCAGATGGCGGGCTTTGCCGGTTCACTCAGCGCCGAAGAACTCGTCGCCGTCGTTTACTCCGAGCGAGCGCTGTTCGGCGAACTCGACGACGAAAGCGCCACCGCTGAGCTGCACCTTTTCGAAGAGGTACTGTCGGTCATGGAAGAAGAGGGCGTCGGCTTTGAAGGCGCGTCGCTCGAAGAGGTCCAGCACTGGGTCGACACCGCTCGGGCTCACCTCAGCGCCGAAGAGTCCGAGACCGCCGCGGGCTGACAGCTACCTGCCGCGAACATTATCCAGTGATGCCTACGGCGACCCCCGAATGGCAGGCGCTCACTGCCTTGGCCCGGTCCTTTGATCAGCTCAATTTGCGGCAGTTGTTCGAAACCGACCCGGGCCGAGTCGCGGCGATGACCGGCACGGTCGGCGATCTAGAAGTGGACTACTCGAAACATCGAGTGACCCCTGAGGTACTCGGCGCCCTAATCGACCTCGCTACCTCGTTGGGGCTCCGAGACCGGATTGCGGCCATGCGGCGCGGCGACCGCATCAACACAACCGAAGACCGCGCCGTACTACACACGGCTCTCAGAGCCCCACGGGGAACGGTCATTATCGAAGACGGCGCGGACGTGGTCGCGGGTGTTCACACCGTTCTCGATCAAATGACCGAGTTCGCTAACCAAGTCCGCTCGGGAACATGGCTCGGCCAGACCGGTGCGGCGATCGAGACCGTGGTCAATATCGGCATTGGCGGCTCCGACCTCGGCCCCGCGATGGCCTACGAAGCGCTCGCCGCTTTTCGCCATGAACGCCTCACCTGCCGCTTCGTGTCGAACGTCGACGGCAGCGATCTCGTCGCCGCCGTTGCCGATCTCGACCCTGCCACGACCTTGTTTGTCATCTCGTCCAAGACGTTTACGACCCAAGAAACCTTGGCCAACGCTCAGTCGGCCCGGCGCTGGCTGACCGGCTCGCTCGGGGGCGAGGCCGTCGCCAAGCACTTCGTCGCCGTATCGACTAACTCCGATGAAGTGGCGGCGTTCGGCATCGACACTAAAAACATGTTCGGCTTTTGGGACTGGGTCGGGGGTCGCTATTCGATGGACTCAGCGATCGGCCTGACCCTCATGCTCGCCATCGGACCGGCCGGATTCCACGACATGCTCACCGGGTTTCGTACCGTCGATGAGCATTTCGCCTCCGCCCCGCTAGCGGAGAACGTTCCCGCACTGCTCGGCCTGATCGAGGTCTGGTACCGAACGTTTTGCGGCCTCTCAACTCGAGCCATTCTGCCCTACTCGCGCTACTTGCACCGCTTCCCCGCTTATCTGCAACAACTCGACATGGAAAGCAACGGAAAGCGGGTGCGCGCCGACGGTGAGCCTGCCCGCTACGACACGGGACCCATTGTTTGGGGCGAGCCGGGGACCAACGGTCAGCACTCGTTCCATCAACTCCTGCACCAGGGTACCACCGTCGTGCCGTGCGATTTCATCGTGTTCGGTACCCCGGATCACACCGATGCTGACCTCGACGGCATCACCGATCATCACGACCTGCTGGTCGCCAACTGCTTCGCCCAGTCCGAAGCCTTGGCCTTCGGCCGGACCGCGGCCGAGGTGGCGGCGACGGAAACCAACCCGAAGCTGGTAAGCCACCGGACCTTTCCCGGCAACCGCCCCTCAACCACCATTATCGCCCCGGCCCTCACACCGTCGGTACTCGGCCAACTCGTCGCTCTCTACGAGCACCAGGTGTTCACCCAGGGCCTGGTGTGGGGGTTGAACTCCTTTGACCAGTGGGGGGTGGAACTCGGTAAGGTTTTGGCGGGGGCGATCGTGCCGGAGTTGACGGCGCCGAATACCTCGGCACTTGCTCACGATGCATCGACTAACGCACTAATCACCCGCTATCGCGAGTTTCGGGGACGGTGATGGTGGTGGTGGCACCGAAGAACGACGCTTGGTTTGCTTGGCCGCGCAATAAGGGTGTTCGCGATCTATCTGAATTGCCTGTTGACGTTCTAAGTTCGTTCTGATACAATAAACGCATGTTCCAGAAAGCGCACGACAACATGGCTGAGATTGCTCTCCATGGAATGTCTCGACCGGAGTTGACCACAACCATTGGTGGGCTTGATCGGGTGATCGCTCACGCGCAAGAACGACGCTTGGCGTGCTTGGCCGGGATCGACGCGTTGGGTGATTCCGGTGCTGATGCGGCCAGCGTGGGGCATTCGCTGTCGCGGCGCTCGAATCGCCAGTCCAAACAAGACGCCAAGGTCGCTACTCAACTCGCGCAGATGCCGGCGGTGGCTGAAGGGTTGGCTCGTGGGGTTATCACTTCTGAGCATGCCGCGGTGTGCGCTGAGGCCGCGGTTCGGGTATCGCCTAGTGAGGCCGAGGAGTTGCTCTCGTTGGCTAAAGAGTTGCCCGCCGACCGGTTTGCTAAGAAGACACGGGAGTGGGTCAACATCAGAGAATCTCGCGGGGTGGTTGAGAAGCGTCACGCTCGGCAGCGTCGCCTGCGCGAGGTAACTGACTGGGTTGACGGCGAAGGGATGGTCAACATCTTGAGCCGCCTCGATCCGATTAGCGGAGCGCGGGCTCTAGCGGCGTTGCGCGAGTTCGCTAACCAACGCGGCCCCGATGACACTCGGACCCCAAAACAACGCCGCGCCGATGCGATGGTGGCGCTGCTCACCGGGGCCCCCCGCTCGACCCGTTCGGGCAAGCCGCATCCCAAGCACATGGTCCACCTGCTGCACTGTCTCGAATCGGGCAGCACCGAACTCGCCGACGGCAGCCCTGTACCCGACGAAGTACTCATCGAACTCGGCCCCACCGCCGAGGTCGTCGGCCAGATCTTTGCAGGCGACGGCCGACCGTTGTGGCTCGGGCGCTCTACCCGCCTAGCTAGCCGCGATCAGTGGATCGCCCTCATCGCCCGCCACCGCGGCTGTAGCGAATGCGGAGCATCACCGGACCGCACCGAAGCCCATCACACACGAGAATGGGCCGATGGCGGGCCGACCGATATCGACAACCTCGAACTGCCCTGCTGGAACTGCCACGGCCGAAAACACCGAGGCCAACGCGGCGATCCCGCCCGACACCGAAAACCCGTCAAAGCGGTTTAGTGCCTCTAGCGGGGCGGCGACCCAGCAGAGCAACTTTTTCATGCTGCTCCGAGAGTGACGGCGACCTCGGCAACAGCCTCGATGGTGGCGTCGATCTCGGTGTCGGTATGGGCCAGCGATACGAAAATGACCTCGTACGCTCCGGGGGCAAACGTGATGCCGCGATCAAGCATTCCGTGAAAGAAGGCAGGATAAATGCCGTTGTCACAGGCCTTTTTCGCCGAATCAAAGTCGGTCGGTTGCGTGTCGGTGAAGAAGAGTCCGACTAACGGTCCAATACGGGGAACCACCGCTGCTACTCTCGCTTCGTTGAAAGCGGCTTGCATGCCTTGTTGGAGACGGGCCGCGATCCTTTCCAGTTCCGCGTAAGCGGCCTCCGTCAGGTGCCCCATCACGGTGAGTCCGGCCGCGGTGGCGAGGGGGTTTCCGCTGAGGGTTCCTGCTTGATACACCTCGCCAAGGGGCGCCAAATTGTCCATGATCTCGTTCGAGGCACCAAACGCGCCCATCGGCAAACCGCCGCCAATAACCTTGCCGAAGCACCAAATGTCGGGTTTCACGCCGTACCATTCCGCGGCCCCGCCACGGCAGAGACGAAAGCCGGTGATCACTTCGTCAAACATCAACAAAGCCCCCGCCGCGTCGCAAGCCGAACGTAAACCTTCGAGGAAGCCCGGGTGGGGGCCGATGAGCCCCATGTTCGCGGCGATCGGCTCAACGCAGACCACCGCGACCGAGTCGTCTATACCGGGCACGACGTTATACGGCGCAACAACCGTGTCGGCTACCGCCCCCCTCGTGACGCCGCTACTTCCGACTAGCCCTTGCTGTGCCACGCCAGAACCACCGGCCACCAATAAGGCGTCGGAATGCCCGTGATAGTTGCCCGCAAACTTCACAATCTTGTCCCGGCCGGTTCGACCGCGTGCGAGGCGGATCGCCGACATCGTTGCCTCGGTACCGCTCGACACGAGGCGGACCTTATCCATGCCGTCGATACGGTTCGTCATCTCTTCAGCGATCAGAACCTCGTCCTCGGTGGGTGCCCCGTAGGTAGTACCTCGCCTCGCCGCCTGCTGGATGGCTTCGACGACAGTTGGGTGGGCGTGGCCGAGAATCGACGGACCGTAACTTTGCACATAGTCGATGTACTTGCGGCCCTCGACGTCGTACACGAACGGACCCTCGGCTCGCTCGACGAAATAGGGCGTCCCACCCACCGAACCGAATGCCCGAACCGGCGAGTTCACACCCCCAGGGATTACCGATTGCGCTCGAGAAAAAAGTCCTTCGTTAGTCGAATCGGTCACTGCAAACCCTCCGCAATAAGTCGGCAGAAGTAGGTCAAGATGATGTCAGCTCCCGCTCGCTTGATGGCGCCGATGTGTTCGAACGCAACCGGCTCGAGTTCGAGCCAGCCTTTCTGTGCCGCGGCGTGAACCATCGCGTACTCACCGCTGACGTGATAGGCCGCGAGGGGTATGTCGAGTTCGGCGCGGGCCCGGCCGATGACGTCGAGGTAGGGAAGGGCGGGTTTCACCATAATGATGTCGGCTCCTTCCGCGATATCCTCACGAATCTCCGCCATTGCTTCGCGGGCATTGGCGACATCTTGCTGGTAGCCCCTGCGGTTGCCGCCATCTTCGATGCTGACATCGACCGCCTCACGGAACGGGCCGTAGAGGGCGGTGGCGAACTTCGCCGCGTAGGCCAAAATCGCAACCTCGTCAAAACCAGTTTCGTCGAGCGCGCTACGGATAGCCTGCACCTGACCATCCATCATCCCGCTCGGGGCGACAATGTCCGCGCCCGCCGTAGCTTGGGCAATGGCGACCTTGGCGTAGACCTCCAACGTGGCGTCGTTGTCGGGTTGACCATGATCGTCGAGCACGCCACAATGGCCGTGGGTTGTGTACTCGTCAACACAGAGGTCAGCGATGACGACAATGTCGTCTCCGTGATCGCTTTTTAGATCCTGGATCGCCACTTGCCCGATGCCGTCAGGGTTCCACGACTCAGACCCGTCCCGATCTTTGCTGAGGGGAACGCCGAAAAGCATAACGGCGGGAACCCCCAAGTCCTTGAGTTGGCGAACCTCCTCGCGCAACGAGGTGCGGGAGTGCTGCATCTGGCCCGGCAGTGGGGCAATCGGCACCGGTTGGTCGATGCCCTCACGGACAAAGAGCGGCGCAACAAGATCGTCGGGATGCAACCTCGACTCGCGCACCATGCGACGGATGGCCTCGGTGCGACGGAGTCGGCGGAGTCGGCGCTGTGGGAAGCTCACAGCGTGAGACTACCGATTCGCGACATACGGTGTCACAACCCTAGTAGTTCAAGATAAACCAGCGGTGGGCGTTCGGTTCCTGGTTGAACGCCTCTACCTCGACGAATCCCGCCCCGCGATACAGGGCAATGGCCTCAACTAAGGCGTCGTTGGTATCAAGCCGGACTTGGCGCAGGCCAAGCGTTTGCCCTTCGGCGACGAGATGGTGAAGCAACCGACGCCCTAGGCCACGGCCCCGCACAGCAGGAGACAGCCACATGCGCTTGATATCGGCGATACCGGGTTCGATCAGCTTCAGACACCCGCAGCCCACCGGACTACCGTTCAGGCGGACCACTAAGAACAGCCCGTGGGGTGGCGAAACCTCATGAGGATCGGTGGTGAGAACGTTTGTCCGATCAAACCCGGTAGCAAATCGGGAGTCGATGTCGGCAAAGTACCGCTCGAGACAACTTTGCGCGTCGGCACTCGCCGCGTCTTCGGGGTGGATCACGATGCGGTCATGAAGATGATCGACCAACGCATCAACAACGCCGGGCAGGGAATGGACCGACGCTTCTACGGAGACCGTAGCGCCTACGCTCGTCACCACGGCCGAAGTCGCCGGGCCAATAGATACGATGATCGGCGGAAGTCCGTCGATCCCCACCGCGTCAACGAGCCCGCGAACAGTTGAACCAGACGTGAACACCACCGCGTCGGCCCGCCCACAGGCGATCCGCCCCGACGCCGTGACCGGAACCAAAACTGTGCGATAGGCCGTGACTTCATCAACGGTCCAGCCCCGCCGACGCAACTCGGTAGGCAAGACGTCACGAGCGGTTTCGGCTCGAGCGAGCAGAACGCGGCTACCGACCGAGGGGCATACAGGGAACCGGGCAAGGAGGCCCTCGGCTATGGAGTCAACGGGAACGAGGTCGATCGGTAAACCCCCGGCCTCGGCCTGCGCCTGGGTACCGGGACCAATAACGGCAACTCTCACCCCCGGCGTAAGCGAATGGTCGCCGAGGGCAGCAGCGACGCGAGACGCGCCGTTGGGGCTGGTGATGATTAGCCAATCGTTGGCCTGTTGGGTCATCAATGCGGCCCGAAGGGACACTCCACCATCGACCGGATCAACAATCTCGATGACCGGCACGCTCACCGCGTCCGCCCCTCGGCACTCGAGTTCGCGGACCAGCGCCGCGGCTTGGTCGAGCGGTCGAGTCACCACCACCCGTAAACCCGCCAGCGGTTGAACACTCATCGAAGATCGGCGAGGAGGTTGGCTCCGCCTGCTTCGTCGAGCAGAAAGCGAGCTACCGTCCGACCCAGCGCGATTCCGTCCTCGCCCGAGCGCCGTTCTTTGATAAGCACGCGCCCGTCGAGCGAGGCGAGCATTCCGGTGAGTTCGATCACGCCGTCAGCAACCACGGCATGAGCCCCTGCGGGCAGGTCGCAGTCACCTCCGAGTTCGGCGAGAAAGGCCCGCTCCGCTTCGACTAGGCGCCGACTTTGCCGGTGCTCGATGGCCTGGAAGGCGGCGATGGTTTCGATATCGTCGACTCGGCACTCGACAACCAGCGCGCCTTGAGCAACTTGGGGAACCATGACGGACGGACTGAGGCGATCGGCGACAGGCGGATTGAGGGCGAGGCGATCGAGCGCCGCTGCGGCCATGACGATGGCGTCAAAGTGGGCCGACTTCTCGAGGCGGGTCTCAATGTTGCCGCGCAACTCCGAGAAGACGAGATCCGGTCGATGCCACGCCAGTTGGGCGCGGCGACGAACCGATCCGGTGGCGATGTGGGCCCCGATTGGAAGAGCCTCCAAGGACGAACCGATGAGACAATCACGGGGATCGGCTCGCTCGGGAACGGCGGCAATGACCAAGCCCGCGGGGGTCACGGCGGGCAAGTCCTTGCCGGAATGAACGGCGAAATTGGCCCGCCCATCGAGGAGCGCTGCTTGAACCTCCTTCACGAATACTCCCTTGCCACCTATGGCATGGATCGGCGCATTGGTGTTCCTGTCACCCACGGTGGAAACAACTATTTCCTCTACGGGGCGGGCTAATCGATCGGCGACATAACGGGTTTGGTGAAGGGCCAGCGCACTCCCCCGGGTTGCGGCCCGCCAACTCACTGGCCGTCGCCTAGAGGTCGAACAAATCGCGCAGCGAATCGGCGAGACGATCCCCGCGGGCGCGCCCCGCGCCGTCCTTTAGGCGGACAGTTGGCTCATGCAGGATCTTGTTTACTATGCCGCGGGCTAGAGCTTGAACGGCTTCTCGTTCCGCGGGTTCGAGGTTGGCCAACCTGCTGGCGTGGCGGTCGAGTTCCGCTTCGGCAATCTCGGAACCCCGGGCTCGCAACTGTCTGATCAGCGGCGTTACTTCACGCGCGGAAGTCGCCGCGAGATAGCGATCAACCTCCTCATCGACGATGGTCTCGACGTTGCCAATGAGGCGGGTACGGCCGCTCATCTGCTGCTCAACGAACGCCCCGATGTCGTCCATATTAAATAGGGTGACACCGGGAAGGTCGGCCGCGGCTGGATCGACATCGCGCGGCACGGCAACGTCGATGACAACAAGTTCGCCTTCCTGGCGGCAGGCAATAAAGCCCGCAATATCACCGCGCTCCAAGATGAGATCCTGGGCCCCGGTAGTGGTGACCAACATGTCGACGGCAACCAAGGCGTCGGCCACCGCATCGAGCGACACGGGCGTGCCGCCGCAGGCCCCCGCGAGACGCACCGCGTTCTCCCAACTGCGGTTGGCGACGAAAATGTCCGAGACCCCCGCCGCGGCGAGCGATTTAACGGTGCCTTCGGCCATTTCGCCCGCCCCAAGCACCAAGACAGTACGGCCGTCGAGGCACGCGCCGGTTCCTGCCGAAAAGTGGTCGGTAGCCAAAGCAACCGCGGCCTGCGAAACCGAGGCGATTCCCCGGCCGATGGCCGTGTCGGTGCGAGCCCGCTTACCGGTCTCGATTGCGTGGCGGAACAGGGGTCCCAACGCGGAACCGACCGTACCGTACTCGACCGCGCGTTCCCACGCCGTGCGGACCTGACCGAGAATCTCGTGTTCGCCAACGACGGCGGAGTCAAGGCCCGCGGTAACTGAGAAGAGGTGGCGCACTGCTTCGGTGTCGTGCAGGGCGTAGAGGTGATCGGCTACGTCCTCGGGTGCGAGACCGGCATGGCGGCCGATGAACTCTCGGATGTCCTGGGAGCCACCGTGGAACTTCTCGGCGTAGGCGTAAATCTCAATGCGGTTACAGGTCGAGAGCACCACCACTTCGCTGAGATGATCGGCCGAACCTAGGTCAGCGAGCGCCTTTGGAATGTCGTCGGGCGCGACGGTCATCCGCTCGAGAACAGAGAGCGGAGTCGATCGGTGGTTACAACCGATAGCGACGATCGACACGAGTCGGTTTCCTCACAAAGCTACGAACAGGGACAGGACTTACACGTTACCGGATTTGCCCAGCTACACCTCTTACCCAACCGGGGAACACTACTCATTGGCCAACCGATCGCGGTTCAGATGGAAGCCAAGAATCTGCAACTCCGCGGCCAAATCGACCATTCGGACATCCACATCATCGGGAACGACCAACACCATTGGAGCAAAAGTCATGATCGACCGCACGCCAGCAGCTACCAGAGCGTCGGCCACCGCCTGAGCTACTTCGGCCGGAGTGGCGATGACCCCAACGGCAATTTCCCTGTCGTTCACAACCCTGCGGAGGTCGTCGGGGTGGTGGACGGGAACGCCGTCGATGTCGAGTCCGACCTTGGCCGGATCGGGATCTACGGCAGCAACCACCGGAAAACCACGTTCACTGAACCCGGTATGGTTGGCCAACGCTTGGCCGAGGTTGCCGAAGCCGCAAACCAGCACCGGCCAAATAGTTGGCACGCCGAGGGCCCGACTCACCTGAACGCGAAGGAAATCGGTGTCATAGCCAACGCCGCGAGTTCCGTAAGTTCCGAGATAACTGAGGTCCTTGCGGACCTTCGCGGCGTTCACGCCCGCGAGGTCCGCGAGGTCTTCGGAGGAAACCGTGGCCGCTACTCCTATCCGAAACTCTTCCAGTCCGCGCAGATATAAAGGCAGTCGAGCGACCGTTGCCTCGGGGATTCGCTCGATCGGGATCATGACCTCCACCGTACGAGCTACGTGTACCATTTCACAAGCGCCGACCGGCCGACTAAGACTTCAAGGCGCGGCGCAACAACTTCCCCCCAAGGCCACGTGGAACCTCGTCGACCACATCGACCTTTGACGGGCACTTGTAGCTAGCCAATTCAGTAGCACACCACTGAACCAGATCATCTTCTTCGACTACTCGGCCCGGTCGAGCAACGACGAAGGCTTTGACGGTCTCACCCGTATGTGGGTGAGCAACACCAATCACCGCGGACTCCATCACCGCCGGATGCTCGTCGAGCACCCGTTCCACCTCAGCGGGAAAGACATTGAACCCCGACACAATGATGAGATCCTTGACTCGGTCGACGAGGAACAAATAACCGTCATCGTCGACCACTGCGATGTCGCCCGTGTGGAGCCAACCGTCGCGATCAAGAGCGCGGGACGTCGCTACTTCGTCATCGAGATAGCCGCGGAACACGTTCGGACCTCGGACCAACAGTTCACCCGCGTCACCGATGTAGACATCGTCGTCGGATTCGTCGACCAAGCGCACCTCAACCCCCGCGATCGGCCGTCCGATCGACCCGATAGGGGCATTATCCTCGCGTGCCACGACGACACTGGGCGACGCTTCGGTAAGGCCGTAGCCTTCAAGGATACGAACGCCGAACCGGCTCCGCACATCCTCGACTACTCGGTCCGCGATAGCCGCCGCGCCGGAAACGGCGATCCGGACAGTTCGTAGAGCATCGTCGAGAACATGATCGACCTGACTCAGCGCCGACCACATCGTGGGTGGTCCAATCAGCACAGTGACCCGCTCGGCGGCTACCGTTTCGAACACGGTCATAGGGTCGAATCGTTCCTGTAAGACGATGGTGGCGCCAACATAAAGCGACTGGTTGAGCATCGAGTTGAGCCCCAGAATATGAAACAAGGGCACCACGCAAAGGCTAACATCGTCGAGACGGAGCGTCTTACCCCCACTCGACTGGATTTGGCGAAGGTTGGACGCAAGGTTGCCGTGGCTCAACATGGCCGCCTTGGGATTTCCCGCCGTGCCGCTCGTAAACATGAGCGCGGCCAAATCCGCTTCGGTTCGCTTTACCAACGGAGCGGGCTCAACCGAGTCGCGCATCGCGTCGAGGTCGTGACTGCCCGTTAGGTCAGTTCCGGTCGGGACCAGCACATGCTGCAGGCTCGGAACCTCCGAGCGATCGAGCGAAGCAAGTACGCCTACCCCGGCCGGTCCGGCAATGACGGCCACCACCCCCGCGGCGAGCAACTCTCGCTGAAGTTCAGGAGCTGGGCTTTGAGGATTGAGCGGAACGGCGACCATACCCGCCCCAAGAATCCCGAACCAAGCCCGCACGAAACGGAAGTTCGTCCCGCACAGAATCGCGACCCGATCACCGGCCTCGAGCCCGAGGTGGGCCAGAACCCCACGGGTCTTGGCCGCCTCGGCCGCGAGTTGACCAAACGTGATGCGATCCCCGCCCGCCACAATAGCGGTCCGGTCGGCGGGGTGGTCTTCGAAGAGGGTAGCGAGGTTCACGTGCGTTCCTAGAGTCGGCCATCGAGGGAGTCCACGGCAAACCACGATGATGGCAGAAGCGAGCGTTCGATGCCGATTCGGGCCCAGTTAAGCGTAGGTTGGCACTTAGTCTCGCGCCCGTCGAGTGGACTCAGCCACCGATATTGAGACCTGGACTGCTCCGGCCATTCCGGCCACCCCCGCGGCGACTAGTGTCGCGCCTGCTACGGCGAGTGACGGGACGTAGTTCGTCGAGACGGTGCCCTCAATCGACGCGTAGAGAATTGCCCCGATCGTTCCGATTGCGGTTCCGGTCAACCCAGCGACGGCAACTAGGATCATCGACTCCACCCCAGCCAGACGGCGCAGAAGCGAGTGACCCGCACCAATCCCGACTAGCCGTACCCTTGTCCCCGCCGCCTGGGAAGCGTTAGTAATAACGGACATCAAAAGGGCCACGAACGCCCCCGTTACGGCTAGTTTTATTCCGCCAATAATCCAACGAGTATTTCGTGAATTCTTAACTACACGATCTGCGGGTGATGCAACGGCGAAGCCCGCCTGATCTGCGTTAGCCACATAGTCTCTCACAACGTTTTCAGCCGAGCTGTCAATCGGTGCCACAAGGAAATATGAGTCGAATGTGCTCCCTTCCGGAGGGCTTAGGGCGCCCGCGTCTAGATGAGCGAAATCAGGCTCCGCTGCAGAACCGACCACGATCCCTTCGGGTCCGCATTGGGAGAGTTCTACGACTTTTCTGAGTTTCTCACAGTCCCCGACCCACGTCTGCAGAGGTGCCAAATTTGGGGCCACTTCCTCAGAATATATCTCAACAAATACGCCCCCGGATTGGGCCTCAAGGGCGGCGATAGTCTCAGTGTCAAATAGCCCCCGGATCGTGATCGTTTCGACGGCTGCGGGTGGAGGACTAGGGGACTCCTCTTCGCTACCTGCTGCCACGTGAGAACCAGCTGTCGGAACTAACACAGCCATCGACGCGAGAGCCATCAACGGTAGGGATGAAGTCGTGGCATTCCAGCTCAATCTCCGGCCAATGAGAAGCCGATTCATCGACGAACCGCTTGCGATGATACGGCCAAGCAAATTAATAAGTACGGGCAAAGCGAAGGTAATGGTGAGCGCGGCAGCCAACAGGCCTGAGACAAGACGGAGACCGGCCGTGTCGCCGGTAGCGGACTTGGCGTAAAAGATTAGACTCGTCGAGGCTAAAAGGGGAAGCAGTCGCCACCACCGCGTCGACCGTGGGATCCTCGAAGTCGGTCTACTACCAGTATGAGCACGCGACACCCGGACGCTTAGAACCAGCGAGAGCCCCACCACCGAGGCGGCAATCCCCACCATCAGCCACGACGGAAGCGACAAATCTCCGCGTAGCGTAACCTCACCAACAATTGGCACGCTTTCGAGCTTCGGCGCCAGTAAATACCAGAAAAGCGCCCCTAAGCCAACTCCGGGGATAACAGCAAACGCGGTGGTCAGAGCCGTTAGCTTGCGCAGAGACGAGCGGGTGGCCCCCATCGCTTCGAGAAGGGCCAATCGGCGCTCCAAGCCCACTCCTATAGGGCCAAGAGCGGCTCGGAGGAAGCCCACACCCAGAACCAAAATCAAGCCTGCACCAGCCAAGCCGACAATGAGACCGCTGACCGGGGCGTTGAGGCCGATCCAGTCACTCCCCGGCCTATTTACCAGACGCTCGTTGAGTTCCATCTCTTCGCCAACTATCCGATAGGCAAGAAGCTCATCGCCCGCACCAATCCCGGCGGGGGCTATCTCTACGGCGTCGGGGAATCGGGTCTCAAGCTCCGGCGCAGAGTCGATGCGGCGATTGAGTTCGGGAGAGACAAACCATGTTCCGATGGGTGGGTCGGCGGGCAGACCAGGAATGACCACTCCATCGGTCTCAATTCGCCAGAAGTAGATAAATAGCTGTTCACCTCGGAATGAATCGTATAGCGTGGCCCTCGAGAGGTCGACTGTCTCCGTTTCGGAAGCGGGTTGAAATACCCTTGCGGCAGCTCGTTCGTTTACTCGGCTCGACATGAGAGCCGCGCTCGTCGCGACACCGGCCACCACAGTCACGAGCGCCGCCGCAAGTAGGAGCACCACACTCCGCACGCGGGCCGCGTCACCACCGCGCCAACTCACAGCTAGGGCAAGTTTGCGAAGCATCAAGCGCGCCGCTCTAGCCGACCGCTAGCGAGGTCGTAAATTTCGTCCATCGAGTTAGCGACTGAGTCGTCGTGAGTTGATACCACCAAAGTGGCGTCGACTCGTCGCGCCGACTCCTTGAGAAGGTTTACGACCTGAGTCGAGTTGAACAAGTCCAATGATCCACTCGGTTCATCGCAGAGAATAACGGCCGGATTCGTGATGAGCGCTCGAGCTACAGCCACGCGCTGCGTCTCACCCCCCGACAATTGCCCCGGCCAAGCATCCAAATCTTCTAAACCGACCGCCGCCAACGACTGCCTAATGACATCGTCGTCGACTGGGTCACCCCGCATCAAGAGCGGGAGAGCAACATTTTCGCCAACACGGAGCTCTGGCAGAAGCTCCCCGAACTGAAAAAGCATCGACACACAGCGTTGGCGCAGTCGAGCAAGGTCGGCTCACTTGGCTTTGGCCAGATCGAGACCAGCTACCGAGACGTCCCCCAAATCGGGCTTCTTCAAGCCCGCCAAGATGTTAAGTAGTGTTGTCTTGCCCGACCCACTCGGGCCCATGATCGCCACGTGGCGACCACGACTGATGAACAGATCGAGGTCGGCTAGGACCTCACGGTGCCCATAAGCCAACCTCAAGCCACGGCACGAAACCGTGAGTTCCTCACCCAAGCTAATGTCTCCGTTATCCAGGACCGCACTCATCATGTCGCCTGCCAATTGCCGCAGTTATCGGGCCAAAAGCGCCGAATCTCGCAGGTCTTGTGACCTCCGTAGTCGTTGGAATGATTAGCTCCATACCTACTAATGGCGGCGCCAACTGTGGTGCTCGAGGTAAGCAATAGCAAGCCAGCAAACATGAGCGCGTAAAGGAGATTTCTGAATCGGATCATTGGTTTCCTTTGTTTGTTAGATTTGATACACTGCTTTATGGAAGCAAGTGCCCATATGCTATAGGGGCAACAGAACGAATTGCAAGGCGCCTGCGCTGAGAATCATGAGCAATAGAATCGCGATGACGATCGTAGTTCCTGCCCTCATGGCTTAGCTCCTTTGTCTTTGTGACCCAAGACCACCGGTGTGGTAACTTGGGGCTGATCGGATTCGTCGAGCGTCCGCATGCGCACCTCAATTCCCTCGCCTAGTTCCAGTTCGGTCGCGGCGGAACCCCGCGGCATGGCGATGGACAGCAATCCATTGCTATCAACCACCAATCCAACCCGACCGGCAGGTATCTCCTCGTAAGAATCAGCCCGAACCGCGACACGATCCTCGCCGCGGATCCTAACCACAACACCGCGGCCCAGCGATTCAATCTCGCTTGGATCGACGTTGAGTTGGCAGTTACCGAAATGATCAACCCACAGCACTTCACAGATCATTTCATCACCCTCGAAACGTGAAATGGGCAAGACCCCTGGCATGAGGGTGACGGGGTCGATCTCCGGACCAAGATCGGTGAGAGACACCCCGTTACAGAGGTGGGCCGCGGCGGGAGCGAAAACATCGCGGCCGTCGAACGTGGCGCCACCCATACTTGACAAGCGATGTTTGCTAGAGGTGAGTTCGACCGCCCGGGTCGCTCCCCCGACTAGGCCAACCGCCGGGGCAAGTAACCCATTGTCTGGGCCGATAAGAACCGACATCGCGTCGCCGACCTCCACCGCCACCGAACGACGAGCAGAGCCGACGCCGGGATCGACAACGGCCACCACAACGCCCGGATTGAGATAGTTAGCCGCCCGGGCTAGGGCGAGACCACCGGCGCGGGTGTTGTGTCGTTCGATTCCGTGGGTGATGTCAACAACGACAACGTCGGGGGCGATGGAGCGAATAACCGAATGCACGACACCGACAAACTCGTCGGCGTGACCAAAGTCGGAAAGAAACGAGATGGTGTCGTAGCGGCGGCTCACAACCCCGACATTACCCGCCTAATTCGCGAGATCTTGTCGCGGCCGCCCCGACCACCTTGCGCACTAAGCCAACGAAGTCATTTTTGCCCAAGACCGCCAAACCCGCGGCGGTCGTGCCGCCCGGCGAAGTTACGTTGGTTCGTAGCGCCGCGGGATCCTCGCCGGATTGGGCCAGCAAGGTGGCCGCGCCCAAGATTGTTTGGCGGGTCAAAGCATCGGCCACTTCAGGTGGGAGTCCCTCCGCAATCCCCGCCGCGATGAGAGCCTCGGCTAGCTGAAAGACGTAGGCTGGCCCAGAGCCCGATAATCCGGTAACGGCATCCATATCGGCTTCGTCGACAACCACCACCGAGCCAACCGCGGCCAGAATCGACGAGGCCCAGGCCAAATCCTCAGGAGTGGCTTTCGTGCCCGGCGCAATCGCCGCCGCGCCCTTGCCAACGAGGGCTGGCGTGTTGGGCATGCATCGCACTACAGCGACATCGGATCCCAGCCCCGCCTCCATGGCCGAGACGGTGACCCCGGCCGCGATCGACAATACCCGGTTTACCCCGGCAGCGGCGAGTACAGGTAGGACCGCGGCGACGATGTCGGGTTTCACGGCGATGACCGCATCGACGGCTCGATGCGGCTCTGCCCCGACCGAGATGTCTGGGTGAAGGCTCGTCAATGCAGCGCGTCGTGGCGCCGATGGCTCCACGACATGGAGCGCCGACGCAGACGCCCAACCATCGCCAATCAAACCACCTAGCAAGGCTTCGGCCATTTTGCCGCCACCAATGAACTGAAGCAGGATCACCAACCGCACCGTAGCGCAAGGGTGCCGATGTAGGGGGCGGATCACACTTCCCCGAGTGATCCGCTCCCTTCATCAGATAGTATGAATATATATGAAAGAATATGAAAAGCAACTACTTTTTTAAACGGGATGCAAAGCCAATCTTCAACGCCGGACGAAACACCCGCTCGACGTAGGCCCACATCGACCCCAGGATGCGGTCGAGTTCGGCTTCCGTAACGGCCTCAACGGGGAGCGAGCCAGCCAAGAAGATCGCCGACTCGTCGCCGATTTCCAACGCCATTCCGGTGAGGTCGTGATTTCGACGCAGCAGATGCCTGTAGAACTCGGCCTCGTTCTCCTCCGGGGCGGGCATCAAAAAGGTCTCGAACCGAAGGGTGCGCTGCCCCAGCGTCCACCATGCCGTCCAGATCTCCTTGTCCTCGCCCCGCAAGCGTACGTACCAACGACATTCGCCGGGCTTGCCTCGCTCGACAGCGTCGATGGCGGGATTGTCGGTCGCAGCCGCGGCCAGCCACGCATCAATACGAGCGGCGAGAGCGGCAAGGTCGGCCGAAGTCATCAGGCGCATCGGCGCCGATTAAGCGAGACAGTCGACAGGCACACGAATCGAAAGATCGGCGTAGACACGGCGTAGTCGGGCCGCCATTGACGTCCACGTGTAGGCGGCGGCAGTCTCGGCGGTGTGGCGGGAGAGACGGTCGCGCAAACCCGAATCGTCGAGAATCCGCCGAACCGCTGTGGCGTAATCCTCGGGGTCGCGACCCGCGACACGCAGGCCGGTGCGGCCATGATCAACGAGGGTACGAAGGCCGCCGACATCGGACGCCACGACCGGTGTACCACAAGCCCCCGCTTCGAGAGCGACCAGGCCAAACGATTCAGAACGAGATGGCACTAGGCAGATATCGGCAGCGCGGTAGTACGTTGACAGCACGTGGTGGGGTTGCGGGGGGACCATGAGGACGCGGTCGGACAGGCCCCGACAGGCAATGAGTTGCTCGACCTTGGTGACCTCGTGATCGCCCGCTTGGCCACTCGAGCCGCCAACGACAACTAGTCGAGCGTCGCTCCGTCCAAGCCGACCAAGAGTCTCAACCGCCACGTCGACCCCTTTGAGTGACTGTATGCGGCCGACAAAAAGCAGGACCGGTTCGTCGCCGAACCCGAGTGCGTGGCGCGCCCCGTGACGAGAACCGGGCGAGAAGAAGGCATGATCGACCCCAGGCGGAACCACCTCGATCCGAGAAGGTTCGGCGCCGTAATGGCTGACGAGTTCCTGCATCTCGACGACCGAGTTCGCTGTGATGACATCGCTACAGGCCACGACACCGGTCTCCGCGTCGATACGCGGCTGAGGTTCATGGTCGCCCATCTCCGCTTTCACGCGAGCCAAGGTGTGGAAGGTGGACACCAGAGGCAATGTGAGGTCGTGCTTGAGTCGGTGCCCGGCCACCCCGCTTAGCCAGTAATTAGCGTGCAAAACGTCGACCGGACTGCGTTCGAGGTCAGACCGAACCCCGTCGGCAAAGCAGTCGACTATGGTCGGGAGGGCTTCTTTGGGCAGGTCGGGATCGCCCGCGTTGATGTGAACGACATCAAATCCCGGTTCGACTTGGACTCGACTGGGCAAATCGTTGGACCAGCGACGCACGTAAACTGAGCAATCGGTGCCGCCATGGGCGAGCGCCGAAACCAGCTCGCGCACGTACACGTTCATTCCGCCCGCATCGCCACCGCCGGGTTGAACGAGCGGCGACGTGTGCAGCGATAGCATCGCAACCCTAGTCACGTACTTATCCAACCACCGTTTCGCTCCGGCCATTTCATCTGACTCGCCAATCCTTCGACTAGACCCGATCGTGATACTACTGGCACTTAGCCTTGACGGTGATTACCCATTGGCGGGAGCAGTAGGGGGCCCGGAGTCGCCGAACGGAGTTCACCACGGGAAGGGCCACTGGCTTTCGCCTCCGTGGCTTTCCTTGGCGGATTTTTGCGCTCGGGCGTCGGCGAGCAGCACCGCAGGCCAGAGATGGCTAAGGCCAAGGGCTCCGAGTATAAGTTTTTCGGCTTCGTCGGTGATGGGTCGGCACCGGTTCAGGTCGTAGTTTCCGAACAGCTTGCCCATTTTCAAGGTCACGATGGGGTGGAGGGGTTGTTCCTGGCGCAGACGCTGGGCCAGAGCCGTGAGTTGGGGCTGAACCGACGCAACCTCCGAAGGGGCGATCGGAAACGTCTCGAGAATTCCTTTGGTTAGATTGAAGTTGTCGCCGTTGGTATCCCACCACCAACACGCGATACGGCCCGAGAGCAACATGAAGGCAATATCTCGAACCGTTTCGGACTCGAATCTCAGCGCCCCCTCGCCCTGTTCGATTGGTTGACCGTCAAGAGTCCAGGCCGGTGGAGTGTCGATAAAAACGCTCAGACAATATAGCGCCACCTTCTTGTAGCCAACAGCGGGGCCGGTTTTTCTGCTCGCGGCGGCGATTGTCTGGCCGTTTGCGGTGAGCGCATCGTATAAGGCTTTGAGCTGAGGATGACCCAGCCGGGGCCAACCCGCTTTGTCAACGGGCCTAGTTACCGTTGTGTAGCGGTTCGTGTCGAAAAGATAACTGCGGTATTCCTTGGGCCAGCGTCGCAGTTCGGTGACCGCCAAGAGCGGCTCTGCGTCGGTTCGGCGACCGATCACGATGACCGGGCGCACCCCGACGTCGAACAGGGCCGCGGGCGACTCGGAGTAGGTACTAACCCAACGGGCCGGGAGCTGCGCTGCCAGCATCTTGCGGGCCGCCGAAAACCGCTTGGAGAACTGAAAAGAAATAGGCACGATCATGGCGTAGCCGCCTCTGAGGCCAACCAGTGAAGCCGCCCGTTCCATGCACGGCGCATAGATGTCGGCGGCGTCGTCGGTGGCAAAGCCGCTATAGCGGTACTCGGTTACCTTCTTCTTGGCAATGTAAGGCGGATTGCCGATGACCGCATCGAACCCCCCCCCCCCGACCCATAACTTCGGGGAACTCGACGAACCAATGGAACGGCCGATGGGAATCCCGCCAGGTTTCATGATCGGGCCCGGGCCGGTCTTGGGGGCTGTAAAGCAAGTCGAGTTCATCGCGCAGCACTGCGGTTTTGGTTAGAAAGTCGTTCTTGAAGGCGCCTACGAGTTCGTCGAAGTTTTCCTCTCGCTGAGCTTCGACAAAGTTGCGATATATTTTGGCGGTTTCAGCGGACTGCGCTTCGATCGCGGGCAGGCGATCGAGAGCCAAAAAATTGCTTTCGAATCGGCTCCGGGCATCCGCGGCCGTCGAACAGCCAACGAGCAGGTTCCCGGCGCGGATGTTCATATCAAGATCGGGCAGAGGTTCGATATTGCTTCGGTCGTCGAGTCGAGCAACGAGGGCAAGGAACAGACGAAGCCGGGCTATTTCGGTAGCCTCGGGCATCAAGTCAACGCCGTAAAGATTATAAAGCACTACTCGTTTGCCGACAAAATACCGGCGGGATCCATGCCCGGACGCGTCGGCAACGATAGCTCGCGTCGAGCCGTCAGCGGTTTTGTTGGTGACAGCTTTTTCGGCCGCTGTCAACGCCGCGTCGTACAACTCTTCGACAATGTCGAAAGCGGCTAACAAAAAAGCTCCCGAGCCGCACGTCGGATCCACGATCTTGAGGTTGTTCAGCACCTCCCAGACGCGGCCCGCATGGCCTTCGTCACCTAGTTCTGCGATCCAATCAAGGGCGAGAGGCGCAAGGTTAAGGTTCTCGGTAAGCAGCTGAGAAAAAGAGCTGACGGTGCCAGCGCCAAGCCGCTTGCGAAGGTCCTCGGCGTGGTCTCGTCGCGAAAGAGTTTCTCGCCAACGTTCCCCAGGGAGCCCAACTTTGGGGTCGGCAATCTGATCGAGAATACCGACCTCGGCGTCGTCTGCGGAGGCAACGTCAGCGGGCAGCAACTCGTCGCATCCATACGTGAGCCCCTCGGGCAGGTAGCGGCTCGGGGCCAACCGGAGCAGCGCCCAGGGCGGGCGGCCTACCGCGTCAGCAATCTTTTCAAGCACGACAGGCAGGAGGGCCATCGACGTCATGTAACCGGTGACGTCCTCCTTGGTGTAATAAGCGCCTTGTTCTTTCTGGTTGACGTACTTTTCGAATATGTGACCGAGGATCTCAGGGTTGATCTCCTCCGGGTTGCCGGTTGGTCGTTCATCGAGATGCCAGCGGTAGCGGTCGAAGAAATCAAATATCTTCTCGAATGCCTCATCGGCGACCCTAATGTCATAGTCACTTTCCAACGAGTGAAGGGAGAAGATCCCGCCGTTTATATACGGAACGTCTCCGATGATCGCCGCGGTTCGTTCATCGTTGTAATGATGGTCACCCGAACCCAGCCCAACATGAAACAGCGGCAGGAGAAAACCCCGGTAATAACCGTAGAAACGATCCGGCCCTTCGAGTTCACCGACCCGTCGAAGGCTCGTGCGCAGGTAGTTCAGGTCATCATTGAGGAACCCTTTGCGCTGCATGAAATAGATGAACATGAAGCGGTTCAGCAGCAACGACGAGTACCAAGATCGTTCCTTCTCTGCGCCGATGCCCTCGATCTTGTCCTTGAGGTCCCGCTGGGCGGTTTGGAACTCGTCAAAGAACCGTTTAGTAACCTTATCGGCGTTGAATTGTGTTCGAACCCGTTGGCGTACCGTCATGACGGTAAGTTCGGCTTCTTCGGCGAGGTCGAACCTGACCGCATTGAGCCTTTGGAACAGGGCGTGGTTCGATGCGCCAATGCGGTGATTATGGGTGACGTAGCGCGTCCCCCCTGACTTGCGACGTTCGGGCCAACGCCACTGCTGCTCACCGGTCTCGGTTCCAGTCCCAGTCACGATGACAAGACGTTCGATAGATCGCTTCTCGATCTCGCGGTCCAACGCCGCAAGTTTCGACCGGTCACCAAACCCGGCCGAGTGATACACGACAACACCGCGCTTCGAGGCAACGGGAGTAGCGCAAAGCACCGGGCCGGACTCGGCATCGCCCGCGCCACAAACCGGCCGAAGATCCTTCGGATTATCCCATCCAAGCTCCGAAATGAACAACCGCGCAAAGTCCTGACTCTCAACAAGTTCGGCAATGCGATCTAAATTGGTCATCGTTGATCTCCTAGACCATCCGAAATGTTGTCAAGGATTCGGTGCATGGCCCTTAGCCTCCCGAGACGGGGGGCAGCACTGCCACTTCGTCGGTGGCGATAACCGCATGACATCTCTGCGCGGGATCGCCGTTGAGCCAGACGTTGCACGTTTCCAATACTCCAGCGAAGGTGGACCCGTAGGCAACGACAGCCGCGTCGAGAACCTCGCCAACGGTGGCGCCGTCGTGCTCGGCCGAGCCAGCACCCGCCGCTTCTCGGGCCGAAGCAAAGAGTCGTAATCGAGCCATGGTTTTATCCTTGCAGCATCTAGCTCAGCATCCAACCCGCTGTCATGACCGGTTGGTAGGATTAACCAACGATGCTTAATCTTCTTCTCGTCCGACACGGGCAATCGGAATGGAACGCCGTAGGGCGCTGGCAGGGACAGGCCGACCCACCCCTGTCTGCCGTTGGCCGAGACTGGGCACAGCGCGCCGCTCAACAAATTGGTTCCTTCGACGCTATCATCAGCAGCGACCTCGAGCGGGCAGTACACACCGCCACCATCATCAGCGACGCCACCGGCGTGGGGCCCGTGTTAGTTGACCCGCACCTGAGAGAACGACACGCGGGCGAGTACCAAGGGCTCACCCACCGCGAGATCGAAGAACAGTTCCCCGGCAACCTCGCCGCGGGAATCTGGCCCCCTGGTTGGGAATCCAACGAAAGCCTCCTCGAACGAACCTTCGCCGCCCTCGAAGCCATCGTCGACCATACCACAGGCACGGGCGATGTCCTAGCGGTCAGCCATAGCGGAGTCATCTACAGCCTCGAAGATCACCTAGGGCAACCCCGCGAGAGAATCGCCAACCTCGGCGCCCGCTGGTTCCACCACAACGACGGGCGTTGGACTCTCGGGCAACGGGTTCTGCTCATCCAAGGAATTGCTAGTGCCAATCCATCCACTGTCGAAAGGCAGGCTGTCATCTGATGACCGAAGCACTCCCTATCCCGAGCCAGGACCCAATCCCCTCCTCTTCAGGGGTTCGCCGCATGTCCACCCGTTATCCGGTCGAGGTCATCCGTTCCGATCGCCGTACCAAGACCGTATCGGCCCGCATTGTTGAGGGCGTCATTCGGGTCCGCATCCCCTCGTGGATGAGTTCCAAGGAAGAGGCCAAGTTTGTCGGAAATATCGTCGAACGCATCGAGCGCAAGCGACGCTCCTGCGCCGTTGACCTTCTCGTACGCTCGCAGTCTCTGGCCGACAAGTACGGTCTACCCCACCCGAGTTCGATTACTTGGTCGCAAGTTCAACGTCAGCGCTGGGGTTCTTGTTCAACTGACCGCGGCGATATTCGTATCAGCGACCGACTCATTGATGTTCCACCTTGGGTACTCGACCACGTGCTGATCCACGAACTGGCCCACCTTGTTATTCCGCACCACGGCCCTGACTTTGACGCCATCGTGAATCGCAATCCGCGGGCCGAGCGGGCCATCGGCTACCTCATGGCCGTGAATGATCAAGCCAACCAGGCCCAGCAGAACTGACCTCACTCGCCAACCAGCGAGCTTCATCTTCGCCAATCGGAGTCGACGGCGGCCCTGCCGTCCACCACCATAACTCCTCGCTGATGGCCCGCCAGTTGGCCGTAGCGTTGAGCCGACCCAAGAGCGAGAATACGCCCAGGTTGATGCGTTGAATGAGGGCGAACGTCGGGGGTACGTTGGCGTACTTCAAGATCTCGTTAGTGCGAGGGTCAAAGGTCTTGTTCAGGAGCGATCGGTTGTACTCGGTAGTGAAGGTCTTGGGCGCATCATCGAGGATCAACTCGTAGTAGGCGGCAAACCAGTCGTAGATCTCATCGTCGCTGAACGGCGCATGTGGGCGTAGCACGTCGAGTTCCTCGGCCGTTGCGCGAAACTCAGTTGCGTTACGGCCGAGCATGGCTCGGATGAGACGAGCAAACTGTTCGACCTCGTCGGCGGCGAAGTGCTTGACGAGGCCGAAGTCAATAAACGCCACTCGACCATCGGCCGCCAGCAGGTAGTTCCCCGGATGCGGGTCGCCGTTGAACACAAAATGACAATTCAGGCTGCGGAACACGAAACGGTACAGAATCTCGGCCACTCGCTGCTGCTCTTGGACCGAACGATCAAATATTGCCTCGAACCGTTCGCCTTCGACGAATTCGGTAGTGAGCACCTTGGTCGTGCAGAGTTCGTCGACCACATCCGGGATCCAGATATGGGGATGGCCGCGGTAGTAGTCGGCGAACAGGCGAACGTTGGCGGCTTCGTTGGCGTAGTCGAGTTCTTCGGTGATCCGGGCCCGCAGTTCGATGACCAACTCGTGGGGATCAAGCCCGGGGAAGATCATCGAGAACAGTCGGGCGAGCGTTTCGGTGTTGTCAAGGTCGGCCTTGATGGCCGCTGCGATCCCAGGATATTGCACCTTCACGGCAACTACCCGGCCGTCGAGGGTGACCGCGCGATGGACCTGGCCGATCGAGGCGGCCGCGGTGGGCTCCAACTCGATCGACTCAAACACTTCGTGGAGAGGTCGCCCGAGCGATCGTTCGATCTCGGTGAGGGCCAAATCGCTTGGCATCGGTGGGGCATCACAACGAAGGCCCGCCAGAGCTTCACGCATAGGCTTCGGTAGGCCCTCATCGAGGTAGCTCGCCATCTGGCCGAGCTTCATCATTGCGCCCTTCATGTGGCCAAGGGAGGCAACTACGTCGGCTGCCTCGCGTCGTTCTAGGTCGGCTCGTAGCTGGCGTGATTTGCCGCCCGCGGCCAGCCGACGACGAGCCGAGGTCCAGGCTCGATCCGTGACGCGGCGACCCGCAAGCCGGGCCAGCAACGCGCCGCGCCCGGTGCGCCCGGTACGGCTAATCGGGGCAACCCCCTTGGTCGTCATCCCCGGTCGGCCTGTTGAACGCTGGCGACGAGCGCCTCCGCGGTATCGAGATCGTCAGTGTCGAGCGCGCTTAGCACCGCCTCGACCGTGGCGAACGACGCGGCAAGATCGTCCAGTTCCTCGTCGGAGTCGGGGCCACCGGAGCACTCATTGACATCCATCACGACCTAAGCTACCCGACGATTTAGAGGCTTGCGCCCCGTCGCCGTCGGGGGGGACTGAGTTAGGCCACGGCGGCGCGGTAGAGGGTAAAGATGTCGCCGGGGATGAGATGATGGAGTTTCCAGGTGATCTGGATGGGCCGTTCGGATTGGTGTTCCACGTAGGTAGCGGGGCCGACACAGAAGTAGGGACGGGTCCGGCCGGACGGATCTTTCTTGGCGGTGCGCACGAATAAGACAACGGTGCGACCTCGGGCTTTGTGATGGATGTAGTTCTGTCCCCGGGGGCTGGTAACGGTGGTCGTGGCCTGGGATTCCCAGTGGAAGAAGCGTTCGCTGATGGCGTAATCGAGGTAGCGAGTGGTGGGCGAGTAATCCTTGTCAGATTTTCGCAGGGTGATGAATAGCAGGTCGGTCCGGGTTTTTTCGTGCCAGTAGACGCCAGCTTGGAGCGGGAATGGCTTGGCCACGGTTGATTGGCCGAAAGCGGCGAGGATCTCTTCTCGAGTGTAGCTGGCGTGGACCTGCAGCGGCACCGGATGCATGCGGCCGAGGGGCCGATGAAGGTGGATGATCTGGTCTTTGAGAAGCGGGAGCACTTCGAGAAGTTCGCGGCGTAGACCGTCGTGGCGCCATAAGTCAGCCGCTGCTTCATCGATGTTTCGGTAGGTGTTTTTGCTCGGGTTTAAAACGGTGAGGAGGAGCCCTTCGAGTTGGCGGCAGAGTCGTTCATCTTGAGCGAGGCTGGCCGCCGTCGGCGGCTCTTTCGAGCTGAGAAGTTCGATGTAACGATCGATGCGTTCTTGGTCATCAAGGTGAAGAAGCCGAGCGATTCCCTTCCCCGCTTTGTTCTCGTCCGAGGCGGGCGGCGTCAGGCTGATCCCGGCGTGGCGGCGAAGTTCGGTCCAGGTTCGGTTATTGCGGTAAACGTCTTCGAGTTCGAGGCCGGTTTCGTATAGATACTGGCCGAGCGAGACATCGCCCAACTCTCGAAGCTGTTGTATCCGATGCTGCCAGGTGATGGGCAGTGCTTCGCTTATGTTTTTTAAAACGATGTCTCGGGCGATCTCGTCGAGATCAAGTTGACAACCAGCCGGGAGGTAAGGGAAGCCTTGTTGGATGTTGGATTCGAGTTCTCGTCGGTTGCATCCGAGCAGGCGGCGGTAGCGAAGGTCGAAACGGAACTTTTTGTTCTGGTGGCCGACAAAGTCGAGCACGGTGAGCACATCTTTGCCTTCGCTATGGCGCAGGCCGCGGCCGAGTTGTTGAAGGAAGATGGTGGCGCTTTGGGTTGGCCGCAGCATGATAACGACGTCGATGGCGGGGATGTCGACGCCTTCGTTGAACAGATCAACGGTGAACAAGATTTGGACTTTGCCGTCTCGCAGATCGGCTAGCGCTTGGCTGCGGTCTGCGGCGGAAGTGTTGGCCGTGACGGTCTTTGGCCCCTATCCCGACTCGGTTGAATCGGTCCGCCATGAACTGGGCGTGTTTGATGCTGACGCAGAAGCCGAGTGCTCGCATTCGGGTCGCGTCGCCGATCTTGTCTTGAACCGCGGCGATGATTTTGGAGGCCCAGACATCGTCGCCGGTGTAAATGTTGGTCAGTTCGGCGACGTCGTAGCCTCGACCTCGACTCCAGGTGACCCCGGACAGGTCAGTGGCGTCGTGGATCCCGAAGTAGTGAAACGGCGAAAGCAGGCCTTGTTCGAGGGCGTCCCACAACCGCAGTTCGATGCTGTCGTGATCACCGAACCAGCGCAAAATATCCTGGCCGTCGGTTCGTTCGGGGGTCGCGGTCAAGCCGAGTAGGTATTGGGGCCGGAGATGGTCGAGCAGGGCTACGTAGCTGGCCGCGGCGGCGTGATGGAACTCATCAACGATGACAACATCGAACTGTTCGGGATCAAGGGAGGTGGCTTCGCGGGCGTTGATCGACTGGATTGAGGCAAACACGTTCTCCCATAGCACCGGCCTCTGGCCGCCGACCCACAACTCGCCGAATTCGCCGTCGGACAGGACACGGCGAAAAGTCGCTTGGCTCTGTTGTAGGATCTCGCTGCGATGCGCGACGAATAACAGTCGGGCCCGCTTCAGTTCGGTGCGCAGGTGGCGGTAATCAAGGGCCGCGATGATTGTCTTGCCGGTCCCGGTCGCCGCCGCGATCAGGTTGTGGGGATGGCCTTTACGACGTTCGACTTGGACTCGTTCGAGGATTTGACGCTGGAATGGGTAAGGCTCGATCTCAAATAGGGGGAGGATCGAGTCGTCTGGCTCGGCTGCGGCGGTGGCTCGGGCGAATCGCTCGGCCTCGAAAGGCTCGAAGTGGGGATCGAACCAGTAAGTGGCGAACGTGCGGTCGAAGGCAGCGATGAGGTCAGGGTTGAGGTGCTGAGCGGCGCGGACGTTCCATTCCAAGCCGGTGACTTGAGCCGAGAACGTCAGGTTAGATGAGCCGATGTAAACGGTCGAGAAACCACTGGCCCGCTGGAACATCCACGCTTTGGCATGAAGGCGAGTGGTGGAAATGTCATAGGAGACTTTAACTTGAGCTCCGAGGTCGACTAGGGCTTGCAAGGCCCGCTGTTCGGTGCTGCCTGTATAGGTCGTGGTGATGATGCGTAGAGGCTTGCCCGCTTCGACGTGGCGTTTAAGGTGAGGGAGGAGTTGTCGAATCCCGGTCCAACGGATGAAGGCCAGCACGAGATCGATCCGGTCGGCCGAGTCGATCTCAGACTGGATTTCCTGGCCCACCCCGGGCTGGTCTCGGGCGTTGGTCATCAGGACCGTTTCGCGCAGGGCAGTGAGCGGTCGACTTATCGATATTGGTTGGCCGGTAGCGGCGAGCTTCTCGATGGCAACCAGACGCTGAAATGGAGCAATCAGGGTGCAATCTGGGGCTACGGCGTCGGTTCGGAGGCCAGCGATCGCGGCGCGGGCCGATCGGGATAGCGCTAAAGCAGCTTCGGCCCGTTGTTCAGCGGGAACCGCGGCTAGAGCGTCGTGGGCCCAGCGCCCGAGTACTTCACCGAGTCGATCGGGCATCTCTGCCGAGTCGACGTCATGGATGTCTGCCGTCAGGCGCTTACGAGCGAGTGCGTTGAGGCGTTCACTGATTAGTTCGTCGATCAGTTGGTCGTAGAGCCCGGGCTCGAAATCCTCCACACATCCTCCGAAGTCCATGCTGGTCCAAGATTTCAGTCGATGCAACGACCCCCATGAGAGATGGTCGTTCATCTTGGCCCATTTGAGTTGGTCTACCTGGCGACAGTGGGGCCCTGAGCGTGCGGGTCGGCAAAGTTAGCGCCGAGGTCTTGTAACATTGGTTCGATCGGTTCTAGATCTGCTGAGAAGCGCGATCGTACCTCCTCTGCTGCCGCTGCTGGCCCTCCGTGGTCGTTGTTGAGTAGGACGTAAGCAATGTCGTACCAGTCCTTGGGTTGTCGGCGAGAGTAGGCGGCCGCCGTCTTGGTGAGCAGGAAGCCAGCAAGGACAGCCACGTTCACCTCGACGTTCCGCCAGACTCCTCCTACAACCGCCGACAGCGGGTGTACTGCAATGTCGCTGGTTGCGAAGCCGGTGCCTCGCACGTTGGCTGCTCCGAGTCCGGTTCGAATTCGGCGTTGCGCAGAGCTTGTTCGAGTCGTGCTGCGTTAACTGATCCGGTCGCGATCTCTAAGTCTATTTGTACATCGATGTCGGTCGTGCCGGCTTGGTTTCGCGGCTCCTCAGATCCCACGGATCACCTCTCGAAGATGTTCGGCGGCCTTTTCGCCGCGCACGCCGAGACAACGAAGATCGACAAAAACGCGGGGCCAAGGAGCGACATGCATCTCCTCCACAACCGTAGCGAGTCGTGCCGTTGTGATCGTTGGAAAAGGTCTGAGTGTGAGCCGTCCGCCGTCGATGGGTCGCAATCCTGCCTTAGCAGCAATGGCCTCGAGGCCAGCCAAGGACTTGGCTTGGACATAAACCTCGACTGAGGCGACGTTGGTTATCAGCGGGGCCGTCACGGCAGCTGCGGCTAACCCAGTAGCGGCCCATGTGATACGCGCCGCGCTCCAGTGCTGACCAGTTTCGATCAGACCCGCTATAGGGTCTCTCCATACTGTTCCGACGGTCAGCGCAGGCGACAGATCCATCGCTGCGGCTGCGGTGGCGTAGGACTCAAGGAGCTGTTGATGGTCTGTGATCTCACGCGCTGACGAGCGCCCTCGTGGAGCGCTGGCAACGAGCAGGCCTTTTTGAGAGAGAAATCTCAGAGCGTTCGTGCAGCTCCCGACTGAGAGGCCAGTCGCAGTGTGTGTGTCGGCGACAGTCGGCCTAGTGCCGCAAATCACGGCCTCGGTGACTGCGAGTACCGATGGGGTCCATCGGTCTGATTTGGGGGAGGCAGGTGAGGGTCGGCCGGATCTTGAGATGACGAGGTGGCCAAGCGCGATCTCCGCGGCACCGGTCTCGTCGACCCAACCAATCCCAGCGGTGCTCAGGACTTCCTTGGCTCCCAGTGAGAGGTGTCTGGCAACCACGATGTTAGGTTGCAACTTCAAGTGAGCGAGGAGGTTTCTAACCCGACCGAGGCTTCCCTCGCCGACCCATTCGATTTTGATGGGTTGGCCGCCGATGACGAGATCGGAACCGGCATCGTGAAGTTCATCGACGACAGCGGCGCGCGGGAGAACGTCAAGAATCGCTTGGACTGCGCGTTTGTGGCCGTTGAGGTTCGTTTGCTTCTGCTTCGACATATCCGAATACTTCAGAAATAGACTATACCTCAGCGTGAAAGTGAGATATATGGATTAAGTGTAGTTTGTGCGACTTCAGTAGACGGGCCAACCGGTCGCCATTGTCGAGTTCCAAAGCCCCTTCGCGATGCAAGGGGTCGTTGATGCGAATGTTCACGGGACAGAGCAGTGTTCATCGACTCGCCGAGCATGAACCTGTTCGAAGGGGCGCTATCGATCTCCGTCGACAGCGGCGATCCCGATACGGTGGATGATCAGTGACCGTCTGCCAGGGTACTGAGGACATCGTCGAGGGATCTTTCCAGCGCTTGCCAGGAACTCAGCTGTGTGACTGATCCATGCACATCGAGTCGTTGGAGAAGTAGTCGACGGTTCTCTCCGAAGCGTCTTTGAAACTGTTTCATCCGTCTTCCAGTGAGTCCCGATGCCATTTCTAAGGCTTTGCGGAGAGTCTCCTTCGGGTCCGGTAGGTCTTCGACTTTCGATATCGGTGGGAGCGATAGTGCGGTGATCCCGCTCGGCTTGCCGGCGATTTCACGAATCGGTTCTTCATCAAGCAGGAGCCAAGCTTCGGTCATTCGGATCGGGACAACGGCAACCGAGGGCAGACCTGGCCGGATCTTGTTGACTGCTTCACGGATCTCTTCGTACCGAAGTTTTGGAGTTTGCTTCTCTGCATCCCGGTGGACGAATATAATCTCGTAGTCACCTTCGATCTTGAAGGCCGCGGTGAGACGCTCTGTCACTGACAGACCCGGAGGATTCGGGAGGCGGCGAAGGTCCGGAGTGGCGATTTGAACCTCAACGCCTCGTTGTGCGCAGAGGTAGGCAAGATGCTCCCCCAATGGGGCATCAGAAGGGCCATCGGCAATGAACAGACCGCGGCGAATCATACAGAAATAGATTCGAGCGTTAGTTGTGATTCGGGAGGGATGGTGAGGTAGGGCAGTATGTCAGCTTTGGCAACGGGAGGTTCGTCTTGACGTCCTTCCCGCCAGGTTCCGCTCAGCGGCGCTAGTCGTAGGACACGCGAGATTTGTCCCGATTCGTCTCTGGTTGCATTGGCGGTGGCGAATAAGAGTTCTTCTGGTTTCAACAATTGCACTAATGCCGGGGAGTGTGTGTTGACAATAATTTGCCGGACCTGATTGTCATCTCCTGGTGGTTCGTGGGGATCCACGGCAAGGTCACGGAGCAACTCGACTATTGCCTCGAGGTTCGCCGGATGAATACCATTCTCAGGCTCTTCCATGCATACAACGCCTTCGCCGTCAGGGTCCTCAAGCATCACCGCGAGAGCGAGGAAGCGCAGAGTGCCTTCGGAAAGGGATCGGGCTGGCAGTTCGATGCCGTTGTTATCCGCAAGCTTGAGAGTAATCAGCTCCCGTGTGTCGTCGGTATCCACCGAAACGCTCCGGACTCCGACGCTAGTTAGGGAGCTGAGCCGCGAGGCGACCCGGGCGTAGGTGTCTAAAGGTTCAGGGTCCAACCCGGGGGCGGGGGCGCGTGTCGCGATTCGAAACAGCGTCGCGGGAAGGTGACGACCGTTTACGGCCATACGGCGAATGTCGGTGTAGCGGTCGGAGGCCCGAAGTGCGGACGGTTCAAGCGCCAGCCTTTGCCAGTTTTGCATCTCTCGGCGAGCGGCCAGGATGGTGGGATCGTCAGCGCCGGTAATCGTGCTCACAACTGTCGTCGAGGCCCGAGCCGCGGACGCCGGTTTTGGCTTTCCGCGGCTGCCGCCGTCCTGATGAACGGTGATGATCTTATCTCCCTCGCGATCTTCGGTAGAGATGAACGGAGCGCCGGCTCGACGGCCGGTAACGACTGCTTTACGAAACTTTCCGGCCGAATGGGGGAATCCCAATCGTTTCGGTGCGTCGCTAAGTTTGATGGGGATCAAGGACTCTCGGGCTAGTATTAGACGTCCGATCTTCTCGAGGCCACTTGGTGGCTCGTAGCCAATGTCTACCTCGTAACGAACGAAGGTGATCGAAGCTTCGGCGACACGGCCAAAGTCATCTTCGACAGAGCGGGGCAGAATCATCTCGACTGCTAAGCTCATCGTCTGGCCGCGGTCGATCATGCCCGGCCAGAACAGATCACGCGGATCGCCAGTGCGGTCATCGCGGGTGGAACGGACTTCCTGCGCGGCCTCCATAAGCGATCGAGATGACAACAGACTTATGAACTCGATCGCGTCGAATACATTGGACTTTCCCGCTCCGTTCTCGCCCGCTATGCATGTAAAAGGTCCAAAGTCGATGCTCAATGAGCGCAAGTTCTTGAATCCGCTGACCTCAAGATGCGTGAGCATGGCTTCAGACTAGTGCTTCGACCGTCACTGTCACTAGTTGACGTTTTCGCTATGCCCGCCAGCGCTGGACGGTTATGCAGTCCCGATCGAGCGCCTCGCCAAGCTGGCAACAGGATTCCTGATCAGAAGCGACGAACCATCGCAGCCACCGCGGAGCTTGAGTTGCGATAACTGACGACGGCCACGTCGAGGTTCGCATCGGCGACGGTATGACACGCTCGCTCGATTGCATCGATGATCCACGCTATTTCGTTGCCAAAAACTCCTCCACCAACCAGGGTCAAAAAGACCGTCCGGTTCCCAGTCTCCGAAGCGTTGAGCACCGCGGCTTGAAGGGTGGCCTCGTAGGTCGCGTCGAGGACGAGTCGGGCAAATGGTGCGAAAAGCGCACTGGGTTCTCGGTTGTAGGCCACCGGTAACGCCGAACAGTACACCTGTGTCACCAAGTGGCCGCGGGGGACAGAGGTCACCTCGACGTGCTGGTGTACCCCAACCCGCACCTGCGCTTTCACCGCATCGATCTCGCTTTGGTTCATCGAATCGAGCCGGGCGTTGACCGCGTCGAGTCCAGCGCGGTCGAACAACGCATAGCCATTTCGCATAGTCCAGGGTCTGGAAACGTTGGGGAACAGGTGGTGGCCGACGGCATCGAGACAGTCCACCTGAGCGCCGCTGCTCTGCCCGACTTCGCCGTTCACCGCAACGAAGTAGTTGCGATAAATCGTGCCGGCACCACATGCCACCGCACACGCTGGGCCTTGCGTGGAATCGCTTTGATAACCGGCGACGCCCGCTTCAGGGCCAAAGTCTGGCGACACATTCTCAAGAAGATTGAACTGCGACGCCACTTGAAACGTCGCTCCGGCATTGCCGGGGTCGCGGTGTATAGCACCGGCGTCGCTAACAAGCTCACGTACCGTGTTTGGCCCCAACCCTTCGACAGAGGCGGCCGTGCGTTGTCGAAGTTCTCCGAGAGAAAGCACCTCAAGTACGCCACACCCCATCTCCCGACCGTTGACAAGTGACGTCATCTGATCGCCATCAACCCGCAGCTTGCCCCGAACCGCTTCTGCCGTTGTCTCTTCGAATCCGACTAATTCCTGAAACCACATTCGATCATCTTCCTCGGAGCCACCGACCGTCACCTTGACTACAATAATGCTAGCCCAACAATCGATCGCGAGTTGTGATCCCGATTGGCCGGGTTCGTTCTAGCGGGCAGCGGTGGCGAGTTTTTGGATTTTTGCCGCCAATACGTCCAGGATCTCGTCTTGGAGGTCCTCGCTGTCGAGGTAGGTGTAGATGACTTCGGCGTTACGGTCACGGCGATCAAGTAGGGCTTTTTGGTAGCGGCCGGGAAAGACCTGCTGACGGAAGGTAGCTGCGTCGTTATTGAGGGCCTGGTTCTGAAGTTCGGTGTCGTTGATAAGGTCTCCGGCCGCGGCTTCGAACACGAGGCGGTCTTCGTCGGTCCAGTCAGTGCCGAAGCGATCGTTGATGCGGGCGATGATCTCCGACAACGTTTCTTCCTCGGGGTCGCTCAGCGGGCCGGTGTCGCCGGTGATAGTGACGATTTCGCCTTCACCGCCAGGCAGCGAAATGGAACCTTCGAAGGTCATTTCGTGACGCAAATGGGTGAGTTCAATTTCGGAGCCGAGGTCGATGCCGAGGCCGGGTTTGTGTTCTCGGATTAGCGCTGAGAGGGCGCGGCAGTAGAGGTAATCGCGTTCTAGGTCCGCGTTGGCGAACGGCACGATCTGAGCGAGGAAGCCGTAGACGCGCACGAACCGGATTAGGGCGTCGCGAAATGTTTCCTGATCTTCTTCGTCGAGCGCGGCGAAACGGTCGACGGCGGGTTGCAGGGCCGCGTCGATTTGGGCGTGGGTGCCTTCAGCCATGAGTAAAATCGCCGCCTGTTTTATCTCACCAGGGTCGAGAACGCGGAAGACGTTCAATGCTCGACGGGTGTCGAAGAGCAGGTTCGGGTCGGTTGGCGGGGCGATAGTTTTACCGTGGTACACAGCGAACGATTCGCGAATCTGGTCGGCGTCGTTGACGAAGTCGAGCACGAAGGTGCCTAACTTTTGGGGGTGGATACGGTTGAGCCGCGACAAGGTTTGCACTGCGGCGAGGCCGGTGAGGGTCTTGTCGACGTACATGGCGACGAGTTTGGGCTGATCGAACCCGGTCTGGAACTTCTCGGCCACGACCATGATCGGCCAGTCGTCGGTGTCGAACTGTGCCGCGGTGCGAGTTTCGGGAAAGCCGTTGGCCTTCGACTCGGTCAGTCCGTCTACTTCGCCGGAGAAAGCTACGAGCACGCCAAGCCCGTAGCCATGTTCGATGACGTAGCGACGCAAAGATTGCCTCATACGAACCGCATGTAATCGCGACGAGCACACGACCATTGCTTTGGCCTGACCGGGGACCGACCCGGCGATTTTTGTGCGGAAATGCTCGATGATGATCTCGGCCTTCTGGTCCAGATTGTTGGGATGCAACACGATGAACCGGGCCAGCGCGGCGCGGGCCTTGTCGGTGTCGTAGGCGGGATCGTCGAGGATCGACTTCTCGATGTGGACGTACTGGTTGTAGGTGACGTAGCTCGCCAGCACGTCTTCGATGAATCCTTCCTCGATGGCTTGGCGCATCGGATAAAGATGGAAGGGCTGATGGCGACCGTCGGCGTTGCGCTCACCGAACACTTCTAGGGTGCGGCCTTTGGGGGTTGCAGTGAACGCGAAGAACGACAGGTTCGGCTGACGGCCCCGGGCCGCTACCGCTCTGGCCAGCAACGTCTCGGCGTCTGTCGGCTCGTCATCGCCGTCGATCCCAGCTTCGGCCGTGCCGAGGGCTCGCCGCAGTTCTTTGGCCGCTTCGCCGGTTTGGGACGAGTGGGCCTCGTCGACGATAACGGCGTAGGTGCGGTCGGGGAGTTTTGCGATCTTGTCGAAGATGAACGGAAATTTTTGCAGCGTCGTGATGATGATCCGGGCACCCTCGCCGGTGAGCGCTTGGGCCAACTGCAAAGCGGATTTATCTATTCGTTTGACTACGCCGGTGGCGTGGTCGAATTGGCTGATCGTGTCCTGGAGTTGACGATCCAAGATGATCCGATCGGTGATCACCACGACCTTTGCAAACACTTCTTCGTCGTCGTTGTTGTGCAGCGACGACAACCGATGAGCTAGCCAGGCGATCGAGTTCGACTTTCCCGAACCGGCCGAGTGCTGCACTAGATAGTTCCGGCCCGCACCGTTGGCTTTGGCGTCGTTTTCTAAGCACCGCACCGCGTCCCATTGATGGAACCGGGGGAAAATTACCTCGGGGCGAGCCCGGGATCCTCGGCGGGGCTTTTCGACGTGGATGAAACGGCCCAGGATGTCCATCCAAGCGTCCCGCGACCAGACCTGTTCCCACAGGTAAGCGGTGCGGTGCCCGTTAGGGTTGGGCGGGTTACCCGCGCCGAGGTTGTGGCCTTGGTTGAACGGCAAAAACCGGGTCCGGGTCCCTCTCAGATGTGTCGTCATCGCCACCGAGGACGGGTCAACAGCGAAGTGCACCATCCCTAGCCGCGCCAACGTCCGGTTCTTCGGATCGCGGTCTTTTCGGTACTGAACGATCGCGTCCTCGACGCTTTGTCCGGTCAGCGGGTTTTTCAACTCCGCGGTCGCCACCGGGATGCCGTTCACGAACAACCCCAGGTCGATCGTCTGCAAACTTCTCGGATCGAACGGGAGCTGCCGGGTCACCGTCAACAGGTTCGACTGGTACCGTTCGGCTAATTCCGGCGCTCGCCCGTGCGCGGGTCTGAAGAACGCGAGCCGGATCTTGACGTTACGATCCGAGGTCCCGTGGCGCAGCACATCAACGGTGCCGCGCTTGTCCAACTCCGATGCTAAGCGCAATACGAACCCGGCCTGGGCCGCGTTAGCGTCGCCGCCGTAACCAGCGTCAATCAAACGACCCCACGACTCGGCCTGGGTTGCGCCGATGAACTCGAACAGATCCGCGGTGTCTATCCCCGTGTCGGCATCAAAATCACGCGGCCCCGCTCCTGCGTTGCCGACTTTCACCCTCCCGTAGCCGCCGTGCTCTGTGAGCCAGCGGGTAATGTGATCCTCGAAGGCCGCCTCGTTAGCGGCGCTCATTGGCCTGCCTGTTTGGCACGCTGGTGCTCTTTCAAGGTCACGCCGTTAGCGTCCTTCCATGCATTGCGGCCGTTGGCGTTGCTGGACAGAAGCACCACTGCCGCCATGGACGGTGACCCAAACAGATGGTCCTCGACCAGTCGATAGACATCGCCTTCCTCCTTGAGCACCCCGGCTCTGAGCAACTTTTTACGTATCTGACGGTTACTCGAACTCATGGAGGCAGTCTCTTTGATCCGTGCGGTGGCCCCGGCAAAGACGAAGAAGCCGCTAGAACGCTGTTCGCCCTCTCCCGCAGCATCAGGACCCTTGAGGAAGTACCGGCGCGGCGAAGTACTAGCCGAGGCTTTTGGCCTTGCGGACATTTGCGGCCTTGCGGTCGGTTCCGGCCTTTGGGGTGATTTAGGCTTAGCGGGCGCTTTTGGCTCGTCGAATGCCTCGATGTTGAACACCGAGAAGATCGCCAGCATATCCGAAAGAAACCCTTCGGCTTCCGCTTGGACGATCGCCGAAAGTGACGGCGCGGCGGGCCGGTTGCCGTTCGCCACCCGCACGAGTTTCGCCGCGTCGGCCAGTCCGAGGAGTCGGGCCTCCAGGTGCAGGATGTGAGCGCGGTTCAGACTCGAATCCTTGGAGACGAACACCACGGTGTTGGTCCAGAACTCCTTCGCGTCGTCGCTGTGGTGCTGATCTAGACGTCTCCGGACTTCCTCCCCCTGGCCCACATAGATCTGGCTGTCAAACTCGCCCTTTGGATCATCACCCAACAACACGTAGACACCCGGAGATGAAATCGACTGATCGAGAGCTGCCTTCAAATCGGCGCGCCTGAACATGACCCCTCGGCCTGACCAGTTCGATTTCTCGACAACCAGCACACCGTCGGGATCGCCGGATATTACCTGAATGGTCAGCGCATACTGGCTACTCACGCCGCCACCTCCGGAATCTCTAGCTTACCGGTGACCGCTGCCGTGATCAGCGCCTGCCGCCGCTCAGCAAGTAAATCGATTAGGCGGCGTTTTTTGGTGATGAGGGCGTCGATGCGGGCGGTTTCGGTGTCGAGGTAATCAGCGATCGCCCGCTGCTTAGACAAGGGTGGTACCCGCACAGACAGTAGCTTGATGCTCTCTGACCTGAGGGCAAACCGAGTGACTCGACTGTACTAGCTACGCTCATCTGGTCCCTTGCGTGGGTCGACGAGATCGCAAAGTAGAGGTACCGGCCTATTACGGTTCGTGGCCGTACTAGCGACAAGTGATACCCGCATATCAGACCGGGGGCTGCGAATCCACGAACTGCGGGTATGCCGATCACTGCGGTCTCTGAATCCTTTGTCAGATCACATCACCGCCGACGTGAGCTACCTCCGCAGGTGTCGCAGTGCCCGCATGGTCATCGAGGTGAGTCATCGCCGTAGTAGACGTCGGTGTAGTTGACGAACGTACCGGCAACTGCCCTTGACTGACGACTTGTCGACATTGCTCGTGCTACATCAGCAATTCGTTTCAGTGGGAGCACCGGGTAGCCAGACGGCCAGGTTGTGGCTAACACAGGCCAAGCGTCGTTCGTTGAGGAGATCGATTAGGCGGCGTTTCTTGGTGATGAGGGCGTCGATGCGGGCGGTTTCGGTGTCGAGGTAATCAGCGATCGCCCGCTGCTCGCTTGTTGCGGGCATCCGCACTTGTAGATCACCGAGTTCTAGGGCGCTGACCGTCGGGTACAAAACCGAACGGGCAACCATCTTCAATGAATCTGGGAGCGAACCCACCAAGAGAAGAAGCGAGTCGATCTGCATTGGTGTCAGCACCGCGAAACCGGTGGAGACGACCAGATCATCGGTCTCTCCATCATGCCAAACGGCGCGAAGGTACGGCGACAGTCGATATAATCGTGTCGCCGTCCCGCAGAGCCTCCTAGCGCTAGACGGAGCCCTTGAACCGTAGCTCCTTGGGTTCTCCCACCAGGTAGCCGTAGCCCACCAACGAGATGTCGACCGGATGCGTTGTTCACGGTTTGCTCGGGCAGTGACCGCTCGTTGATCCCGGCCAGGTACTTCGCACTAGGTTGCGACTACTCACTTCGTGACCTTGGCGAGCAGTTCTTGGATCTCGGCTTCGAGGGCCTTGATTTCGGCGTCAATTTCTTCCAGGGGGCGGGGTTTGGTGTAAGCGAAGAAGTGGCGGGTGAACGGGATTTCGTAGCCGATCTTGGTTTTGGCGGGATCATGCCAAGCGTCAGAGACGTAAGCGTGAACTTCGGTTTCGAGGTAGTCGTCGATGGCGGTGCGGTATTCGACGGTGGCGAGCCGGGCCGCCGTGTCGGCTTCGAACACGACCGGAACATCGGGGGGGGGGGGGGGGGACGTTTTCGTGGTCGCGTAGATTAGGGTCGGGGGCCGGCTGGCCTTTGCGATCGGTGATAATTGCAGCTTCAGGGTCTCGCACGGCGAGCGCGGCAGTGACGGCTTTGACGAGGGCCGCGGCTTTGTCCCCTGTCGCCAGTATCAGCGCCCCTTGCACGACAGCCTTAGCATCTTTTTCGACGGCATAGGTTCCACCCTCATGGGCGCGAAGCTGATCGACGAGCGCTTGGCGCGGTTCGGGTTCCAACTTGGCGATCTTAGGGTCGGCTTCGACGGCGGCGAGAGTATCGTCGCTGATCTCCCAGCGAAGCTGCAAGGGCCGTTCGACGGTGATGCGCAGGAACCCGAAGCTCTGGTTGGGGAGGATCTTCACGTTGGGGCCTTCTTCGAATGCGCCGTAGAGGCCAGTGATCTCGTCGATCTGGTCGGGCGATATCTCTTTGCGTTTCGCACCCAGGCTCTTGCGCATCTTGATGAACGACTCGCGGGCGTCGATCAGTTGGACTTTGCCCTGCCGTTGGGGGGTTTTACGGTTAGTGACGATCCAAAAGTAGGTCGATATGCCGGTGTTGTAAAAAAGCTGATCGGGCAGGGCGACAACGGCTTCGAGCCAGTCGTTTTCAATGATCCAACGGCGAATCTCGGACTCGCCCGATCCGGCCGCTCCGGTGAACAGCGGCGAGCCGTTGAACACGATCGCCAGCCGGGAGCCGCCCTCGTCAAGCGGTTTCATCTTTGCGATCATGTGTTGAAGGAATAAGAAACTGCCGTCGTTGATGCGGGGCAGTCCGGCCCCGAACCGACCCGCGAAACCTTGAGTCTCGTGTTCGGCTTTGACGACGTTGGCTACCATCTTCCATTCGACCCCGAACGGCGGATTGGCCAGCAGATAATCGAACCGGTCCCCCTGATGCTGGTCGTTGTCGAAACTGTTACCGAATCGGATACGCGAAGCATCCTGGTCCTTGATCAACATGTCGGCCCGACACGTCGCGTAAGTCTCGGCATTTAGTTCCTGGCCGAACAATTCTAGCCGGGCCTGCGGGTTGAGTCGGCGCAGATACCCATCAGCCACCGACAGCATCCCGCCGGTGCCACAGGCCGGATCGAAGAGCGTCTTTACTACCCCCGGCTTGGTCAGCAACTCATCATCGTCGGCGAACAGCAGGTTGACCATCAGCTTGATTACTTCGCGAGGGGTGAAATGTTCCCCCGCGGTCTCATTGGACAGTTCGGAAAACTTGCGGATCAACTCCTCGTAGATGTAGCCCATTTCCAGGTTCGACACGACCTCCGGACGCAGGTCCAGGTCGGCAAATTTCGACACCACAAGGTACAGTAAATTGTGATCGTCGAGCCGCTCAATCTGGGTATCGAAGTTGAACTTGGCCACGATGTCGCGAGCTGTTTCAGAAAAGCCAGCGACATAATTACGCAGGTTCGCGGCTACGTTATCAGGGTCGGCTAGCAGCGTCGCGAACGTGTGCTTCGAGGTGTTGAAAAACTCCTGCCCGGCTGCTTGTTCTAGGATCGGATCACGGTTCACCAACGTTTCCGGGAGTCCGGCGGCCGTCTCTAAGACCTTGTCCTTGCTTGGTTCCAAGACGCAATCGAGACGCCGCAAGACAGTGAGCGCAAGGATGACCCGGCCATACTCGGACTGCTTGTAGACACCCCGGAGCAGGTCAGCGACCGACCAGATGAAGCCAGCATGATTCTTAGTAGTTTCTTCGCTCATCCCGATCCGGTCAGCCACTGACATCCCTGTCCGGCATCTAGGTCCACGACCAACGCGACAATACGGCGCACGTCGTAACCGTATCTTAACTGGCGCTCCGGTCCATAACAACGAAACCCCGGGACGACCGGAAAGCGGCCGTGACCCGGGGTTTGTTGTGGTACACCCCCGGGGACTCGAACCCAGAACCTGCGGATTAAGAGTCCGATGCTCTACTGAGGATTCCTGGGTGCGTGGGTGCGGCTGTTAGGCAGGGCAAGGACGCTATCGCTGGCAAGGCTCCGGCTCCCCATGAGCCGCTGTGCGATGGCGGTCGGATCTGAGATCACCTTTCCGGCAACGACCGCATGCGCGCCGGCTTCGAAAGCGGCCGAGACCTGTGAGTGGGTCTCGAAGCGGCCCTCAGCGACGATGGGGCACGAGACGCGCGTTGTGAGGGATTCGATCAGGTGAAGATCGGGATGGGACCTGCTTCCCGCCGATTCGGGGGTATATCCCGAAAGAGTCGTTGCCACCGCTGTGGCGCCAGCCTCGTCGGCGGCAATGCCGGCTTCTAGGGAGTCGACGTCGGCGAGCACAGGGACGGCGAAAACGTCGATGATCTTCCTGATGAACTCCGCCGGTGTGTTTCGGTCGGGTCGCCTGCGAATAGTGGCATCGACAGCGATGATGTCTGCTCCTGCTTCAACGAGCGCCTCAATATCTTCGAAGAACGGGGTGATCCAGCGGACATCGGCGATCTGGCGCTTGTGCAGGCCAATTATTGGCACATCCACTCCTGCGGCGGTCATCGCTGCGATGTGTCCGGGTCCGTTGGCCCGGATTCCGCGTGCTCCGCCGGCGATCGCTGCCTGTGCGATCCGTGTGAGAGTGTCGGCGTCATCCATTGGAGATCCAGCATCGGCCTGAATCGATGCGATCAGCACGTCTTTGAGCGCGTCGATCGGTGTGTGCAGTGTCATAAGGTTTGGGGCCCTGTGTATGGGTCAAGTAGCGGCTGAATCGATGCTCTCGACCGACGCACCGCTCTGTTCGAGTCGGTACACGAGAGCGTCAAGGAGTAATTGGATCCTCGTCAGGCCTCCGACGATTGCAACTCGAGTAGGTCCCGTGCCAGAAATCACCTCGCTGGCCGCCGCAATCGTACGTTCGACGTGCTCAACCGCGTCGCTCACGATGATCTGGGCAACGGCATCGCCAGTCGATGCGGCTTCGACCACGTCACGGGCGAAGCTCGCGACGAATGCAGTTGAGGAGGCTCGCTGGTAGGCGGCGCGATAGATAGTCGTGGGCTGACCGCAGGTGGCGATTGCCCGCTCGGATAGTGCCAGCGATCCACCACGACCATCGAGGTGATCGAGCGCGGCGATGAGTCCCTGTTGGCCGATCCAGTAGCCCCCGCCGAGGTCGCCGAGTGTGGGGCCGCGGCCGTCGGCCCGTTTCCATGCCGAGTTGCCGTCGGAAGCAATCGCGACCGAGCCGGTGCCCCAAGTGAGCACGACGCCGCTGCCTTGTCGGAGCGAACCGAGGTAGCCGGTGACGACGTCACTAGCCAAAACTAGTCGCTCCGCATCGAGGCTCGAGCGTAGCTGTTGGGCGATTTGTGAGCCGCTAAGGTACCCGTCTTCATCCTCAGCGAGCCCGGACAGGCCGATCCCGACGGAAGAAAACGGGCCTAAGCCTTCACTGACTGCGCAGACCTGTTCGCTCAGTTGGTCCAGTTCAGCACTGTTCACAATGGCTCTGCTTACCGGCGGTCCGTGGATGGTCTGCTCGGTACTGTCCGGAGACCGCACAACGCCACGCATACCGGTTTGACCGATGTCGAGAATCAACTCCGCCATGGTCTCTCTCTATCGATCGACCGAGATGTCGAATTCGTATCGATCGCCCCGATATGTCGACACGACGTACTCGAAGGGTTTGCCGTACCGGTCGAACGTGGTCCTCAAGACTTCCATGGCGGCGACACCTTCCTTGACTCCTAGGTGCAGGGCGAGTGTCGGCGACATCGGAATCGACCGCATACGCTGACGCGCGCGGATCGGAACAACTCGAAATCTCTCCTCGAGTATCCGATAAAGCGATCTGGAAAAATCCTCAGACTCGATCCCGGGGAATCGAGTAATGGGCAAGAACGCCAACTCGTGAGCCAGCGGCTCGTCGTCGGCACAACGCAGCCGCTCGAGACGGAGCACCTCGCCGGACAAGTCACCTAGCTCGACGCGGACAACCTCATCAGGTGAAACCACGGTTATGGACAAAAGACGTGAGGAGGGGTTTAGTCCTCGGTCGGCCATGTCCTCGGAAAACGAGGTGAGGCTGAGCGGTTTGCGTACGTTACGTTGGTCGTTCACGTAGGTACCCGAGCCGCGCACTCGATAGATGATTCCTTCGGCGACAAGAGCATCGAGCGCCCTTCGGATGGTGACTCGACTTACTTGGTAGCGGATCTCAAGCTCGCGTTCGGGCAACAGTGGCTGACCAGGGTGGTACTCGGTCGCAATCGCGTCGCGCAATTGATCGCGGATCTTCTCAGTCTTAGTGGTCATCCTTTCAACGCTCCCATCGACAGCCCAGATACGAGATATTTCTGCGCAAACACGGCGAACATCAGAGGCACCCCGGCCGACAAGACAGTCGCCGCGGAGATATCGCCCCAGCGAATGCCAAAGCTGGTTACGAAACGTGAGGCCCCGACCGTTACGGGCACGGCATCGACGGTAGTCAGGATCACCGCGAAGAGGTAGTCGTTCCAGGAAAACATGAACACTAGGATCGCTGTGGCCACAATAGCAGGGGCGAGAACCGGCATGAGTACGGAGAATAGGGTTCGGTACGGGGAGGCTCCATCCATTGCAGCGGCCTCTTCGAGTTCGACAGGCACGTCGTTGAACCCGGCTGTCAGCAACACCATGGCGAGCGGCAGGTTCAAGAACGTGTTGACGACCACCATGCCGCGGATGGTGTCGGTCAGCCCCAGTCGAGCGAACATGATGAAGAAGGGAATGGCGAAGAAGATAGCTGGCAGCAACCTGAGGCTTGTCACCATGTTGGCCAATGGCCGACCACCAAATCCGAGACGAACGTTAGAATATGCAGCCGGTACGGCCAGCACCAAGACAAGGGCGACAGTTCCCAGGGCAATCATGGTGCTATTCCGGAAGAAGTCTGGGAAGTCGTAACCAGCGGCATATGTGGCGTTCTGATAGTGCTCTAGTGTGGGGGGAATTGGAGCGGCGAGCGGCGAGGAGTTGATATCCCCGTCGACCTTAAAGCTCGTCCACAGCGCATTGAGAAGCGGAAGATTCACTAGGCCAGCGATAACACCAACCGCAATCATTGTCATATACCGCTTCATGTGAAGTTCCGCCTACTCAGTCGAGAAACGATCAAGGGAATTAGTGGCAGCATCAACAACATGATGACCAGCGATGCCGCAGCAGCTCGGCCGAAATTGGCTTCGACGAAGGCCCGCCTGTACACATAGATACTCAGCGTGGTCGTCTGGTCGCCCGGCCCGCCTCCCGTCAACACGTTGATTACATCGAACGTGCGCAAGGCATCGACACCTCGCAAGAATCCGGCCGCGAAGAACGAAGGCACCATTAGCGGTAGAATCACGTGCCGGTTCAACTGCCATCCCGATGCGCCGTCCATTCGTGCCGCCTCGACCACGCTCGCCGGAATAGCCTGCAAGTTCGCATACATGATTAAGAACGTGAACGGGGTCCACTGCAAGATCTCCAGCACCATGAGCAATTCGACGGTCCAGTCGGGATCAAACAGCGAAAGCCGCGTACCGAGCAGAGAGAACGCCACCTCCGGCACCGCCCCGATGTTGTCATTCAGCAACAAACTGAACATCACCCCCATGAGGGCTGGCGCGACCATGATCGGCATCAAGAGCAGCGTGAACAGTAGACGCTTGCCCGGGAATCGACGGTTGACGAGGATCGCAAGCCAGTAGCCGGTCGTCAATGTCGCAAACGTTGTGAGCAGCGTGAACTTCACCGTGAATCGAAACGATGACCAAAATCTGTCGTCCTCAAGAGTCGCTCGGATGTTGTCCAAACCAATGAACTTGGTGTCTACGACGAGCAGCGACTTGTTCGTCAACGCAGTCCAGATGCCTAGACCTAACGGATAGAGAACGAATGCTGCAAGGAACGTGAGGAGTGGCGCACTCAACACCCAGCGCGCCACTCCCCCGCCTTTCCCGACACCTCTCATCCCGTGACGCGGCAACTTGGAGGGAACGAACCTCCGCGTCAGAGTGGTGACCGAAGCCATGACAATCGTTCCTCTAAGCTAGTTTCGGGCCGATCAGCCCTGAGCGTCCAGACGTTCCTGGAGACGCTCAGAGGCGTCAGCCAAGGCTTCCTCGACACTGTTGATGCCAACCCAGGCGCCGCTCAGCGTAGAGCCAAGGTCCTCCATAGTCGGGAACGTCTGATCGAAGATGTAGGGCGAATAGCCGAACTGCTGGACATGGTCACCAATCGCCTTGAAGGCCGGGTTCAGATCAGCGTTGTCGATTAGCACTTTAGGCATCGACGGGATGCCGCCGGCCTTGGCGTAGGCATCCATTGCCTCCGGCGTTGCCAGATACTGCAGCCAGGTGCGGGCCGCGGCTGAGTTCTCGGCGTGCGCGTTCAGCGACACAGCCAACGCGTGCACATGAGTGCTCTGAGGCGACCCAGGAACTGGAGCGATGCCGACGTTACCAGCGACCTCGGGCGACTGTTCGGGGTCATCAAGGGTCGCAAACGCCGCCGACCACTGATGAATGAACGCAACCTGCCCGTTCTGGAACGCAGCGTTGGTCTCGCCGTACTCAGCTTGGGACGCCGATGGCGCGGTCCAGTCGTTGTCGAAGATCGATCGGAACACATTCACAGCCCTCACAGCCTCAGGCGACTCAAGCAGAGACGTCGTACCTTCAGCGTCGGTCCAAGCGCCGCCGACTCCCCACAAGATGTCGTTCCACACCAACACGTTGAACGGGTTGGCCTTGGCCTGGAGGTGCGTGCCGTACTGCGTCGGGGAATCAGGATTCGACGATTCGGAGAAGAACGCAGCGGCGGCCAGATAGTCCTGCACGTCCCACTCGTCGGGATGTTTCGGATCGCGGGCTTCGCCGATCGCGTCCGCGGCGATGTCGCGATAAGCTGCTTGCCAGTTGGCGTTGCTCAACAGTTCGTCGATCAGGTCGGTGCGGTAGTACAAGAAGTGGTTGGACACATCAAGCGGGAGGGCGTACTGCTCGCCACCAACCTGCAACGACTCTAACGCAGCAGGGAAGTACACCGACTCGTCGATCCCAAGATCCGAAATTGGCGCCAAACCATTAGCGAATTGCCCCACGTTGTATGACGCAGTGAAGTACAGATCTACCGCCGACGACTCCGCGGCGATCTCGGTCAGTTCGCGAGCGAACGTGTCGTCACGGCTCAGCAGAATCATTTCGATCTGCACACCCTGGTTCTGGCCAAGACCATCGTTGTAAGCGTCAACAACCTGCTGCATCGCGTCGCCCTCGGGCCCTGGCCACAGCACCATCCGCACCGTTGTTACCTCACCCGGGCCGTCACTCTCGGCAGACGGGTCGTCGCCGTCGCCATCTGATGCTGAGTCGCCGTCGGCTGCGTCGTCTCCATCGGCCGACCCCGGATCGGCATTCGATTCCTCGTCTGAGTTGTCGCCACACGCTGCCGCGACAAGAACGAGGACTACTAGGACCGCGAGCAGCTTCAAGAACTTGCGCATATGTCCATTCCTCTCTTTCGGTTAGTAGCAATTTGCTACTACCGATTGGTTCTAACATCTGTCAAGATCGTGCGCAAGTAGTACCTAGTGGGGGTGTCCAAGCGCCGACGCCCTCTGGGTGTAGGCCCAGCGTGTTGGTTCGCCCCTATGGACAACACCCTGTTTCATACCATCCTTTAGAAAAGCCCCAGAAACTAGCTTGTTTCACTACTACTGAGACAGTAGTATTTCTGAAACATCCGGATCCTGTACGGACTTGCCTGAAAGGAGGACTTGCCTGTGTCGAACAAACTGGCTTCCAAGTAAAACGCGAATCATCCGCGACGTCGAACGCGTGCTGACCCAGAGCATCCCTCCTACCTGGTCGTTGAAGACGAAGTCCGATGCCCCAGCGAAGAGCAATCGCATCGATCTGCTGGCCGAGGTGAAGTCACCAGACGGCAAAACTGCCCGCTTCGCGATCGAGGTGAAGCGAGCGCTTGAGCCGCGATCGGTCCCAATGGCCGCCGAGCAGATCTTAACGCTCACCAAGGCCACGATGCTCGACGCCATTGCAGTGGTCGCCGCCGCCTATCTCTCGCCCCGGACGAGGGAGATGCTCGACGACTTCGAGGTCGGCTACATCGACACCACCGGCAACATCAACATCGTCTCGCCGGCGCCAGGTTTGGTCATCTTCACTCGAGGATTCGACAGCGACCCGTGGACACAAGACGTCACCCTTCAGTCACTTCGCGGCCGCGGTGCAGGCCGCGCTATCCGAGCGATCATCGGTACAACTCCCCCCTTTGGCACCCGCGAGGTGGCTAGCGCCGCAAGCGCGTCCGCCGCCACGTAATCTCGCGTTATCGAGCTTCTAGAACGCGAAGCCATCGTGACCCGCCAACGCCGCGGGCCAGTGCTTGCGGTCGATTGGCAGGCTGCGATTCGGCGTTGGGCCGAAGACTACGACCAAACCAAATCGAACACGGCAACCACGTTCCTCGACCCGAGAGGTATCCCCTCGATCGAAAAGAAACTCCAGACCACCAAACTCGCCTTTGCCGCTACCGGCGCCTTCGCTGCCCAACGGTTCAATCCCATCGCACCGGCCCGAACCGCGACCCTCTACGTCGACGACGTGACCAAAGCCGCAGATCGCCTAGACCTCCGCGAGACCGAAGCGGGCACCAACGTCGTACTCCTCGAACCCTTCGACCCAGTCGTCTTTGAGAGGACCACCATACGTGACGGTCTCCGCTGTGTGGCCCCGAGCCAACTCGCGGTCGATCTATTGACCGGGCCGGGCCGAGAACCGTCACAGGGCGAAGAGATACTGGTGTGGATGAAGAAGAACGAAGATGCCTGGCGAACCTGACCCGCTGTATGTCCGCGCCCGCGCCGCTCCTAGCGGCACTGTTGACGGACCGGGCTTTCACCACCCGTGAACACCCCGGAGGATGGCTCAGCCCTGACGGTATCTACGTCGACCTCATGGTCCCAGAGGCTATCGCCGGCCCCGGAACGTGTGGTGCTCGCCTCGGTGTACACGGCAAACGAGTAGCGCGAAGGGCTAAGGGTCTCGAAGCCACGCTTGTCGATCGCCAGCAGATGACGATTGAGGCGTTGGATCCGACCGACACTAGGAGTGTCACGATGCTCGTAGCTGGCACCGCGGCCCTCCTGGTAGCCAAGGTCCACAAGATCGCTGAACGCACGAGGGACGATGACCGAGTTCGAGACAAAGATGCCCTTGACGTACTCCGAATCCTTCAGGCCGCCACAACCGCTGAGCTCACCCAAAGCTTCGACAGGCTCCGCGAACATGACCTCAGCGCAGCCGTCACCGTCGAGGCGATCGGCCAGTTCACCCCACTGTTCGGGCGCTCCGACGCGGTCGGAGTCGAGATGGCCATTCGTGCCGCCGGACCCGACGCCGACCCCGACACCATCACCGCCTCAATGACGGCGCTCATCTCAGACCTTCTCGCCGAACTGTAGCCAGGAAACTCGCAGGCCATACCGTCTACGGAGTGGAATGCTGGAACCAGTCCATCGCCGGGGACGACACCGCGTCTGAGCCATCGGCGACTTCGCGCTCTAAAAGACCTCATGGCTACTCCACAGCCATGAGTTTTATGCATCCTTTGTTCTTTGAGAGGATTAGCCATGTCGGGAAGATCTCGTCTATAACCGGCGGAGTTGAAAGTGCGTGCGGTTCGGATGGTGCTCGAGCATCAAGACGAGTACCCGTCGCAGTGGAAGGCAATCTGTTCGATCGGTGAGCAGCTTGGGTTGCATCACGAAACGCTCCGGGTTTGGGTTCGCCGAGCGGAGACCGATACCGGGTTCGGGCCAGGACTCACGACCGATGAGCGGGCCCGGTTGAAGCAACTTGAACGCGAGAACCGTGAGTTGGAACGGGCGAGTGAGATTCTCAAATCGGCGTCGGTTTTTTTCGCGACCGAACTCGACGGTCGAACTAGGAGGTGATTGCTTACATCGATGCTCACCGCGTCGAGTATGGGGTCGAGTCGATATGTGGAGCTTCGCAGTTCGCTCCACGCACTTACTACGCAAGCAAAGCCCGACCGGTTTCGAATCGAGAGGTTCGCGACAAGGTGGAATGCCCGCTGATTTTGGTGCCAGGTAGTTTTGGAGTCTTTACCGCCTCGCAGGGGCAAGGGCATGACTATGACGAAACGAGAGAAGCACTTTCCTGAGGAGATCACGTCGGGTTACGGGCCAAGCCCGCAGCAGCCAACGCAGAAGATCTCAGTGTGGTCGAAGCAATGATCCGGATCGCTTGGCTACACGACTGGCTCAACACGTGGGCGACCACTGGGGGCAATACCCGCAAGGGTTATCGGCGTGTCTGGGCCGATTATCGACGCGGACGCTAAAAACGTGGTGTGGGCCATCGACTTCTATTTTGATGCAACTGTCGATGGATACAAGTTCAAGATCGCGTCGATGGTCGATGAACACACCCGCGAATCGCTGCTCGAGATCACCAGTCGCTCGATCACCGGTGACGACCTAGTCACCGCGCTGGATCAGGTCATCGCAGTTCGTGGCAGATCAGTGTTGATACGTTGCGACAACGGCCCCGAACTCGTATCCGAAACGCTGCGAGCTTTCTGCGAGGACACGATCGCGATTCGCTACATTCCACCCGACGAGCCCTGGCGCAACGGGTTCATCGGCGACTGAAAGCACAGCTACAACAACGGCCACCGACACTCATCGCTCGCCTACCAAACACCAAACGAGTACGCTCCCGCGTGCTCACACAACCACCGACTCTAAAACCGACTGGCACCAAAAACAGGGGCATCCCAAACACGCTCCGATAGCGAAGATGGATCTCAGCGATCGGGCCGTGATACTTCCGAGTAGGACAGCTTTATCAGATGCACTCGGGGCGGGATGCGCACTTTGACAGGAGCCCCCCACTTAATCCAGATTGCTTCTGCTCCACGGCTATGCACCGCTCGTTCCAGCTTCGCCAGCGAGAAGGCCTTATTTCCTCGGTCGATCTCGATTGCCACTCTGAGGGAGCCACGGACTAGCAGTAGATCCAGGTATCCCTTCGTTCGAGTTATGCCCTTTGCGGACACGTAGCCGGGAGTATCGATTAGAGCTTCATGGGCCACCTCGAAGCGGTGCAGACGCCCCCACTTTGAGACGGCCGCAGTCAGTGACCTCGTGATGAAAACGGACCTGTCACTCTGAATCTCGTTCCAACGTGATGTGAGTGCCTCCTCCAGTGTCGACAACTCTGAGATACGCAACACGAGAACCTCAAGATTCCCCTGCTACCAGGTAGGGGCTAGCCGGGGTTGCTGCAGCGCTCAGGTCGGTACATGCCTCGTACAGGACTCGACCCAGGTCAAGATCGGCCGGGACGCCGCCCCTCCGCCGGTAGGTCGTGAAGGTGTCGTCGACTGACTCAAACCAGTAGACACCGACGGCATCGAGAACCTGCTGGGCGGTTGACGCCCACTTCATCGTTCGTTCGAAGTCGGCCTCGTTAATGACTCGCACGGCTATGCAGAAGTAGATCCCTGGGTCGATGGAGCGGAGCCAGATGGTGAGGTCACCGCGGCCTGCGCCACCAGCCACAGGGGAGCCGCCTTCGATCGTTATGAGACGGCTGGACTCGCCCTTCAAGTCGATGCATTTGAACGGCAGTTCCTTCACCCGCTTGTCGAGATCAGCCGATCCCGGCCGACCAGTCTTTTTCTGCGTGGGGCTGTTGATGTGCTTGGGAGTACCCATCATCTTGGCCTCGGGCATGAACTTGATCGGTCCCGTGCCCGGATAGACGCCGTCGAGATTGTGTGTGTGGACTATCAGTCCAGGAACTTTCCTGCGGGTGGAGAGAAAGTCGATTCCTGAGCAGTTCTCGAGAAGGAGAGCCAGAAGGTCATTGAAGAAGTCGCCCTTGCCGTCTTGCAAGTCAGCGCTCAGTTCGGACTTCTCCGTGTCGGACATGTTCGACACGATCGTCCTGGGGATCGATGCGTCAAACTCCGACATGGCAGCGAGGAACGACGGCTCGACCTGTTCCCAACTCTTGAAGTTTTCGAATCGAGCAGATTCGTAGACTGCTCGGAACAGGTGGCAACGAGGGCTGATCGCCCATCGGGCCGTTGGTGGTAGCGGCACGAGCCCAAGCTTGCCCGAACCTCGCTCAGACTGCCCGTTGGACGACACAGTGCGCAGCGACTTCGGGTAGATCAGCACGTTCGGTCCGTTGGACGACGCGAGGATGACACGGCTGCCGTCGGTCTTCAGCACCACCGCATGGTCGACGCAGAACCAATCAGCGAAGCCCCATGCCATCGGTCCAAGCCCGAACGCCGCCCGGATGTCCTCGGAGATCTCCAACGGTCCACCCTCACCAGACTGGCGATGGACATGAAGGCCGGACGACGGCCTCGCCAGACGTGCGAGCCGTATCGACTGAACTCCAACGACGACCCTCGATCGCGACAACACTTGGGGTGATCAGGAGCGACTGCTCCACCCGTTCACCACCAGACCCAAGGGTGAGAATTGCCACACCATCCCATGTCATATCGTGACCGACAGGACTCCCCGAAATCATCAGCGTCATATCTCCGCCATTTCTGGCGCTGGGATCATCGGGCACACCTCCGGTCGCAGAAACGACGAGTCACACCTTATCTTATCGTAGGTGGCGCTCGTGACATCGACCGAAAACCGTTAGAAGAAGTTCAGCACCCACAGGCGACCCCGTGAAAGTACGTCGGCACCACCGCACTGCGCCCCTCCTGGCTCGGTTCGGGTGTGAGCCCGACACGGGCTTGTTCGCTGCGAAGGTCGTTCCTCCTCGTTGCGCTGCGGGGGCTCCATCTTCTTCGCTCTCTTCGTCCCCGTGGCACGGGGCGGCTCACGAACCAAGCCCACGAAGGAAGCACATCATGTCCACCACCGATCTCATCCAACCGCCCGGTGTCGAGGACCTCATCATCTCCGTCGTCGACGATCCGGCGGGGCCGCTGCGGATGCAATCCCGCTGGCCCGAGTGGCTGCGCTAGGTCCACACCCGGGCTGTCGCTGAGAAGGCGGGGCGGTGATCGTGATGCACTACGACGAATTCGGCGCTCAGGTCACAGCCCGGATCGTTGCCGCCATCGAGTCCGGCATCACCGGTAGGTGGTGAACGCCTTGGCATCACACCGGCACCAGCGGACTGTTCTCTCCCGCCAACGCCGCTACGGGCAGGCCGTACGCGGGAGCGAGCACGGCACCGTCTGTGTCCAGTGGATCACCAAGACAGCGAAGCCCGCCGCCACTACCCAGGCATGACACGTCGCTGCCGCTGACTACCTAACCAGCGACCTACTCGACGAACTCATCGACCCTCGTCCGACTCTGAACGAACTCGTGATCCGCTCCGACGTCCTGGCGGTCGTCGACCTCCCAGGCCCCGCAGCAACGCGCTTAGCAGTCACCTTGGACCTGGCACTGTCCGTCGATGCCGTCTGGAACCGGACTGTAGGGCCGATGCAGTTCATCCCTTCCAACTTGGGTGATCTTCGGCGTAGACAGCTACGGCGACGGGCGCCGCGACCCCCACAACATGTACGACGCCGTGCCAGTCACGGTCAGACATCTATGCCTGTCGGGATCTGCCAGCGACATCGCAGTCGACGTCGGCACCACGGTCTTTCGGTCGTCCCCAGCTCCGTCGTTAGCACGATCGGCAACGCAGGATCCCAGCACCCCGGTGATGTGGGTCGCTGCGGCAACACCACCTCCACCTCGGGATCCGCCGCCTACGGACAAGCCGTCTGCCCTCTAGTTGATCCTCCGCGGCGCACCGATCCCACCACCCGCCGCGCTGGTGAACTCGATACTCTCTGGGCTTCGACCTCATGCGCAGACGAGTGGAGGTCCACGAGTCAGTGTCAGAAGCACACGGCGAACTCCAAGTCGTTCCGACAAAGACCTACGAGCGGCGCTCAGTGTCGATCCCGGCGAACTTCGTGGACGAACTCGCGGGCCATCTCCGTAGGCATGAGCCGAGCAACTCCGTCTGGTCGAACTCCCAGGGCAGTCTGTTCCGCCATTCGAACTGGTACCCACGCCACTACAAGCCGGCAGTCGAACGCGCCAACCCCCGGAAGGCACCCGATTCCACAACCTCGGCCACAGCACCATCACCGTCACCCGCGACACGTACGGCCACCTCTTCCCCAGCCTCGAAAAACGCTTCGACGACGCGCTCGATCGCCTCTACACCAACGCGAAGCCGCCGGCAATATCCCGCTGTCTCACCGCAGAATCTTGAGCCCACGCAGATCGATCCGAGAATCGCCGCTACCTCTCACCAACAAAACAACAGGCAGTGTCCGACGCCGTCGATATGGTCGAGGAATTTCCTCCTCGACGAACGACGGTACGCCGAGGGCAGACCGACCAGCGCGGCGTTCAGCGACCGGTTCTTGCCCGACCGGCACGCCGATCTGTACGACTTCGCCATGACCCGCCGTCTCTACACCTGTCTCGTCGTAGTCGCCGGGAAGCTCCAGGACGGCTGGCGGCCCCAAGCCCGCAGAGCCGAGGACCTCGACCACCAGTACATGCTCGCTCTCCCCCTTCGACGGCATCGACAACCCCGACACGACCGAAAGCGCCCAAATGCGGACCGGTTCGCTCCACCTCGAGGAATGGTTCGAACCCCTTTGAGATGACGAGTCCGCTCGCCAAGGGATAGTGGGCATCGAGTTACTAGGGGCTGTCGGCCGGTCACCGAGATCGAAGGATCTCTCGGCCCCCGTTCTTGCGGCACGAGCGTCGGAATCCCATCGGAGACGATCGGCGGGCCACCGGGCGATCCTATGGACGTCGATGGCTACGGACTGAGGAGCGACGGTCTCGGTCGACCGACCACTCGAGAGACCACGGCTGGTGGTACTTGAGCAGCCACTGCGAGATCCTCCACGTTGAGTTCCGTCATCGTCATGGCGCGTGACAGGAAGGTCGGCTGGGTTAGTGCTCGATCAGCCGAACCGGGTTCCTTTTTGCGCCAGCCGTAGGCGCTGCGCTGCTTCATCGCGCGCGTGTAGGTCGCGTCCGTGATCACCTCAAGATCCTTCGCTCGTCGAACCAAAGCAGCCATCGACATCCCCCATCGGCGCTTGAGTTCGAAGTAGCGGGGCCAATCAAGGTCCCTCGGCAACTCGGCTAGGATCGCGTCGGCTGGTGCCAGAAACGCGCCTGCGAACCGGTGCGCTTGAGCCTCAATCGTTCGGGTGCCGGGGGTATGCGGGACACCGCTATGCATGACCAGGTGACCAAGTTCGTGAGCGAGGTTGAAGTTGTCGCGGTCCCAGACCGACAACTCTGCGCCATCGAGAACGATCAGCGGGATCGCGTTGATAATCGCCGAGTACGCATCAATATCTCGACCCGTCTTTGGATCACGGACTACGGCGATTCCGCCTTGTTCGAGCACCTGTATCAGGGCGTCACCGCTGGGTTCGTGCGGCGCTATGTTTAGGTCATTCCTGGTCGTCTCGGCCGCCTCCTCAATGTCATCCGCAACGTCGCCGATCATGGCGTCAGGTTCGATTGGAGCACTCGAGCCAAATGCTGAAGGAAACTCGACCCGGCGGCGAAGCACCTCCGCAACCGCGGCCGTTGCGTATGCCAACTGCTCGGCTTGCCTCCTAGTCTTCTTCGGCGTCCGGCGCAAATGGCGAAACTGGGGCTGCATCGCTGTCGTGGACTCGACCCGGTCAGCGAACGCAGCTGGCTGAACACCCAGTTGGATCGCAAGTCGGGCTAGGTTGGAAGCAGTTGGTGTCGTCAGCCCCCGTTCGGTTTGACTGAGTGCCGAAGGGGTGACCTCAGCATCTCTGGCGAGCTGGCTCTGGGTCCGGCCGTCGAGTTCCCGAAGGGCGAGAAGTCGATTTGCCGAGAAGAGCGGCAGTACTCCGCGAGCCTCTTCAACTACGTACTCAGACACCTCGTTCATCCCTGGCTTCAACTTTCCTCTGTCTCCGTTGGCGGCAGGCGAGGCGGCGATGACCCTCTCCCACCTCAGTTTCTAGTGCAATCGACTGTAGCGAGTGAAGGATGGTTCAGTTATTCTTTTCAAAGAACACAGTTTGCACGGAATTTCGTGTAGTATAATAAAGTAAGGTTCAAATCACTAACATACGGAGGATAACTCTATGAGGTCCAAGAAGACCTCGAACCCGACCCGCCGCATTGTCACACCACATCCCGACGGCGGGTGGCAGGTCAAGGCACCAGGAGCGGACCGGGCAAGCGTCCGGACCCGGACCCAGGCCAAAGCTCAACAAGTCGCCCGAAAGATCGTTACCAATCTCGGCGGCGGCGAAGTAACTACCGCCGGCCGAAACGGACGTTTCCGCGACTCCGACACCGTGGGCGGTGGAAATGATCCGATGCCTCCCCGCGACAAGCGGTAGCGACAACAACTCGTGGCCGTTAGCGAAGTGACGAAGCGCGTCGTCTGGGTACGAGCAGCCGGGCGGTGCATCATCTGCACCCGCTCGCTCCTCACCACCCACCTCGGAGATCGAGCGGAGATCCGGTCAATCGGAGAGGTTGCACATATCGCAGGAGAGTCCACCAGTGGGCCACGAGGAAGATCCAGCGTCAAACCCACCGAACGCAACGACGTCAGCAACCTCATCCTGTTGTGTCCGACCGGACACACCACGGCCGACACCGGCAGACTCATCGACCCGTTGTACACAGAGGAGTATCTTCTCCGACACAAGGAGCGCAAGGAAGCCTGGATCGACTTCGTCACGGGTCTGGATGCCGAGCGGACGACCATCGTTCTTCGACTGGCGGGCGACGTGCGTGGGCACACCGACCTTGTGCAGCGTGTCGCCGCTGCGCAGGCGACGATGGATCACGCTCTTCGGACACCTCAGTATCTGCCAGATCCACGAGGCGTCGGCCTCACGATCAACCTCCAGGGGCTCCCGTCACCTGGATCTCCCAAGTACTGGGTAGAGGCGGTTCGACAGATCACGGCCGAAGTGGATCGAGTTCGGGAAGCATCTCGGAACGGGGAGGTCAGCCACGTCAGTGTGTTCGCGTTCGGACTTCTTCCGCTCCTCGTTGCCCTCGGCAGCCTGCTCGACGACACAGTTCCGTGCGACATCTACGAGCGCCATCGGTCCTCGGATTCGTGGATGTGGAATCGGGAAGCGGAAGCGATCAACTTCGGCCACCAGACCCCGGCGCAGATCGCGAGCGAGACAGCGGTGCTGATCATCAACGCCAGCGGCTCGATCGATCCTGGCGAACTGCCGGCAGACTTGGCCGAACTGCCCATTCTTGTCATCGAGCCATCGAATGGCGACGTCCCCGGCACAACCACATTTGAGTCCTCAGCCACTCTCGCATCCTTCACCTCTGCGGCCCGAGGCCTGTTAGCAGCGTTGGAACAACAGAAGCACGTTCGACACCTGCACGTCTTCGCCGCGGCTCCGGTGTCGGCTGCTGTGTCGTTCGGCCGCATTTGGCCAGTGGACAACGCCGCACCGAACGCCACCATCTACCACCGCACCGACCAGAGCTACGTACCCGCTCTCCGAATCCCTACTCGCCTGACCAACTCCCCGAACGGAGATCCAAGATGACAACCGTACAACTGGAGACAGCCGACGACATCGTGTCTCATCTCCTCGAAGGCACCGCCGAGGCACTCGATATTCCTCCGCAAACGCTCAGGCGGGCGACCGAACTGTACGAGCACCTAGGGAGCTACCTCGCTGAGTTCGCTGACGATAGAGGCGGGGCGTCGTGGGCTATCTACCCCCAAGGGTCGCTGCTAATCGGCACCGCTGTTCGCCCGATCGACGAGCAAGCGAACAGTCCCTTCGATGTCGACCTAGTTTGTCGCCACGACGTGGACAAGGCCAGCATCACGAAGGCCGACCTCAAGAATCTCGTTGGCGAGAGCGTGATGCGGTACCAACTCGAGCACGGCTCAACGGTGGGAATGACGTCAGTCCAAGAGGGCAAACGATGTTGGACCGCTCACTACAGAGCGGACTTTCACATGGACATCCTCCCGGCGATTCCGAGCACGGACTCGACCAACGGAAAGCGCCCTGATGAACTGCTGATCTCGGACCGAACACTCTCTCAGTGGCTGGTGACCAATCCGAAGGCGTTCGCAGATTGGTTCCGCCAGCAAAGCGTTTCTGAGCTGCTAAATCGAAAGAGCGTCCTTGCCGCGGCACGCGATTCCACCGTCGATGACATCCCGGATTGGGAGGTGAAGACGACACTGCAGCGGACCGTACAGGTACTGAAGTGCCATCGGGACGTCCACTTCGTCGGAGAGCTCGAAACGTTTGATCCGCCGTCGATCCTGATCACCACGATGGCCGCTCAGGCGTACGCCGGTGAGATCAGTCTCGCTGTAGCTGTTGAGTTCGCAGCCCAGGCGATGCTGGATCGAATGGGCGCAGGGCCGTTGAGCGTGATGAACCCCGTCTGCGAGACTGAGGACTTCACTGACCGATGGGCTCAATCACAGGCAGCACAGCCGACAATGATCAACTGGCTCAGCGTGCTCCTTAAGGATCTGAGCGACGCGCGATCCGGCTCTGGGATTCAGCAAGTCACCGCCGGACTTGAGCGAAGCTTCGGACCCGGAGTTCGACGCGCTGCAGCGAAGCTCGGTGATGACTACCACAACCTGCGCACCACCGGCCAACTGAGCGTCGCCGGACCGGCGACATCTCTCACTACCGCGACCGGCACGTTGGTTCGCCCGCACCGCTTCTATGGTTCGTAACACCTCGATCCCGAACGTGGCTCTCGAGGCCTTCCGGCTGCGCAGCATCCTCGGCAGCGGACGCCTCACCGTGAGCGCTGGACGAATCAAGTGGTTAGGTGCCATCCAGCCGACACCGATCAGCGACGTGTACCAAGTCGAGGTCTCCTACCGCCAAGGACTCAAACGAGCAAAAGTAGTCGTCCTCGACCCACCGATTGTGATCAACAAGGATGAAGAGCTTCCGCACGTCTTCCCCGGCAACGAGCTGTGTCTCCACTACCCGGGCGAGTGGAACGGCCAACGAATCGACGAGACGATCCTTCCGTGGATTGCCGAGTGGCTCTTTCACTACGAACTCTGGCGAGCGACCGGGCATTGGCATGGTGGAGGTCACGAACCGGATCGGACATGATCGGCGCAGACCAGACCCTAATAGCGACGTTGATCGCCGAGACGTTCTCGGGCAATCACCAGCACCACCCAGAGTGATTTCCGACCAGAAGCTATGTCTGTAGCGAAGAGGACTGTAGACCAACTCTGCTGTCGGCCCGGTAGATCTGTCAAGTCCCGGTAGATCTCCGGTAGATGCACGTCTATGCAGAAAAGGCTTCACCGAAACGAAACCCCTTCTAAACAGGTGTTTCTGTGGTGGCGGAGGCAGGATTTTAACCTGAGACCTTCGGGTTATGAGTTCCTCAAAGCCCATATCGGCGAATATCGATTTGTACCAAGAAATGCCGTTGACCTGGGGTTTAGCGACTTCATGCTGCTGGCTCGTGTCTGTGGATAACGGCCTCTGACGAACCGTCCGTTAGAATTCTTGCCAACGACATCGCTTTGTTTGCATCAAACAAGTCGGTGATTGAAACAAGTCCCCGCCTGACGTCTATGCGAATCCGCCAGCGTCGATCGCGGTCTCGATCTCATGACGGTGGCGCGGATCGCAGGGGGCCCAGCGTCGTTCATCGTCATCGAGGGCGGCGAGGAACTCGAAGCGTTCTCGGACGACTCTCTCCCAGCGTTCGAGGTCCACCGGTTGTGTGAGCTTCCCGATCGAATCGGGGGCGAAGTCGCTTTCGGATCTGGACTGGAGAATGTCCGCGGGGTCAACTGGCTTGTCACCGCGGCCATCGTCGACAACGTCGCCCCACACTTTGAGGACCCACAGCCGTCGAACGAGAGCTTCATCCATCGATCCAGAAGCGAACTGTGCCAGGTCATAGACATCGCGGCCGAGCGCGACGCGTCGGTAGCGGGCGAGCTTCTCCGCGCACGCCTCCGCCTCAGCGATTACGGGAAGCTCCGGCAGCACTATCTCATACACCCGGTGCACCGACAGTTCAACGAAACCGAGGCGCTCGGGGGGGGGGATCAGGGGCCGCCGAGCGAACTCCACCGACGCCACGACATCGGGCTGGCCGAGTTGGGGGTGTCGGACCTGCATGGTCCAGTGCCACCCGTCACCGCGAGTAGATTGGAGCGAGAATTGGAACCCAGCGATGCTCGCCCCATCTATGGCGTCACACACCTCCAGAACGGTGTCGTCATCGGGAGCGACGAAGTCGAGGTCGGTGGAGAACCGTCCTGCGCCCCCGAGTCGGCACTTCCGGAGGGCGGTGCCGCCCTTGAGCAGCAAGGTGCCGTCAGCGAAGTAGCCGAGCTCAACCAACAGGTAGAGCAGATGGTCCTGGGCAACGTCGAGCAGCGCCGCCCCGTAGGTGTCGGCTCGTCCGGCTCCATGTAGACGAACCAGCGCTTCGGTCAGCGTCCCGGCGGCCATCACGCCTTCCCGAGTTGATCTTGCAGCGGCGCGATAAGGTGATCGTTGACGCTGAACTGTGATGACCACACGGCTGTCGGGCCGTCGCCAAAGGCCGCAACCGGCGTCGACTTTCCGGGCCGCTGGTCGAGTAGATAAACAGCTTCCTCGGTTCGGCCTCCGCAGTGCAGAAGATATGTTGCGCGCTGCCATGCAGATGCCGACTGACCGCCGAGCAGACACTCGATCTTGTCGATGTCACAGTCGAAGGCCAAGACATCGAGTTGAGGAATCAGGTCGGCCCACACCCGAAACGACGCTGGCCGGGCCGCCAACTGGACAAGCAACGCTTCAGGACCAAAGGCCGGGAGCCCACCAGCCCAGCTGATCAGGTCCAACCCCTTGCGCCGAAGCAGGTGGGGGGTGGGAGCGAACTCACGGACTTGTTCGCCCGCCCAACTGAGCCGCACAATCGAGACGTAGCTCCGCAGCCCGTGCGGCACACGCTCTTTCGACGGCAGCCAGACCGCTATCGTCCCGCCGAAATTTCGAGGGAGATAACCAAGGTGCCAGGCCGCGGCCTCCCCGGCGAGAGCGAACAAGGCATCCGGCTCACGTGCCTTCCAAGCCCGCAGATCGATGTACGGGTCGCTGACGTCGGCCTCCCCCGCTGGCACGAACGCCCATGCACCTTTGAGATGCAAACTCGCGAACCAGCCGAGTTGCTGAAGGTCGAATGCGGTCCGTTCGGGGTCGCGAGTGATTCCAAAGGCATCTAGGTGGCCGACGAGATCTTCTCGCGTCACGACTGCCGGACGGTCCCGAGAGAGAACAGCAATCAGATCCGCGGCCCACCCCGGGATCGAACGTGATGCACCACTTGTTTCGCTCATCCGATGCCCATTCTCTTGGGTCTGTGCCCGAATCTACCGCCTCAGGGGACACATCCGGGCACATAGTTAAGGATTCGACTCACCGTTCCCGCCACAAGGTCCAGTGAATCGGACCGCGGCGATGGCATCGCCGATCGTCTTGGTCGAGTCACCCCACCAGAACTTCCGACCGTCGTCGAGTTCTGCGCCCCAACCGTGGCCTTCCGGAGGAGTGGCAGCAACTCGCCCGACTTCCGCTCGATCCGAGTCGGTGGGCGCGGAGGTCCCCGCTTCGAGATAACCGGAGCCTGGGGTGAGCTCCGTCTGGACAGGTCGGGTTACCTCGTATTCGACACGCATGTCGAAGCTCAAGACGACAGCTCACTGCCGGTCTACGACGACCACGTTTTTGGAGATCTGATGAACGACCTTCGACTGCTGGCGCTACATACCACCCGCTCAAGAAACCTCGGGGCGCTAAACATCACCGCCCGACTCATTGCGCCAGGCGAAGCTGATGGCGTCAGACCTCTTCTCAGCCTTCGGCCTCGTAGAACCGTTTCAAGCGGACGCCGACGGGATTCTTCGGCGTGCGGGCTTCCAGAAGGGCTAGCACTCTCAACTCGCGGCCTGCGCTGATGAGGCCAGCATCAAGTTGGTATAGCCCAAGGTGCCCGTCAGTGTCACAGCGCGCCCGTACTCTGGCGACATTACCAATTTCGAGTTCGACGACTCCCCGCCCTGGGGCGCCAGGATTGCTTCGAGTGGTCTACCGGACCGTGTGGCGGAGATCCTGAAAGTTCTCGACGAGCACGAGCCGGCTGACCCGGCACAGCAGGATCAAGTCGATCGCATCCAACGAGTGGTCGAGGCGGTCGCATCTATCGTCTCAAATGCTGATCCAGTTCTCATAGCAGACTCCACGATCAACCAACTCGCGCAGCAGCTGACCCAAACGCGAGACCACCTGGACCAGTGGAAGGCGGGCGCTGGGGCGCATCAACTCACTGCCGCTACCGCTCAGGCAGACGCTGCAATCACCGCGGTGGCAACCATCCCGATATCTTCGACGGCGACGGAGGCGGCGGCAGAAATCGGATCGCTCCGAAGATCGGTCGGCCAGCACCGAGGTCAGGTCGATCGTGAGATCGAGGATCTACGCTCGACCTCCATCAAGGTCCAACAGGAATTCACCTCCACCGCAGACCAGGCGACAGTACGAGTGACCGAGCTTGAAGAGGAGGTCAGGCGCCTGCGCGAAGAACTGAACCAGGTGCTCAACGCCGCTCGCGATCAGGCCAACCGGCAGCAGAACACATTCTCGTCCGCCCAAGATCAGCGTCAAGAGTTGTTCGGCAAGTTCCTCGATGAGAAGCGTAGTGAATCCACGGCTGCCGTCGAGGCAATCGAGACCAGCACTACCGAGACGGCTGATCGCCTCGCCGAGGTCCAGCAAGGTCACGCCGATGCAGCGGCGGCCGCGAAAGAACGTGTCGAGGAGATCCTCGGAATCGTCAGCGAGGAAGCCCTCGTTGGCACGTACTCAAAGAACGCTAGCGAAGAGAAGGAACAAGCAGATCGCTGGCGATGGATCACCATCGCCCTGGTGCTCGCATCGGTGGCGATCGGCGTATGGATCGTCACGTCTGCGGCCGACGACGGGACCGACTGGGATCACTTCGCAGCAAAGACCGTGTTGGCGTTGCCGATCACGGCAGCAGCTACCTACGCCGGGAAGCAGTCAGGTGAGCATCGCCATGTCCAGCGGGAGGGCGAGCACATGGCCCTTCAGCTCGCAGCCCTCGGTCCCTACCTCAATGACCTCGTAGGCCCTGAGGGCCGCGACGAACTGCTCACCGACATCGCCAAGAAGATCTTCGGTCAACCCCGTCGCTATGGTGGGGCGGGCCCAGACGCTGGCGATGCGCCGACCACCATCAGCCAAGTGGCAGACCTGATTCAAGAGATCGGTAAGCTCCAACGCTGAGTTGGAATCAACCGACCAGCGCGACGAATGCCACACAGTGCCGGATCGTCCGTTAGAAGAATGGTCCGGGAACGACAAAGCCCCGGCCTCAGCAACGCTGTGACCAGGGCTTTTGTGGTAGCGGGTGCAGTGTTGTGGTTCAGGGCATAGGAAACACTCGGGTGGTCATCGTGGTGGATGTCGAAGCTGATGGCCCGTTACCGGGCAGAGGGCGAGGCGGCGTTCGAGCCGGGGTTCGAGCCGAGGTCGCGTCGGCCGCACCGGTTACTGAATCGGGTTGCAGATGTGGTGAATGATCGGATTGTGAACCTGCGCGAACAGTTCGTTGCGGACGGTCTCGACGATTCGACGTCGGCTCGCCGCAGCTGGCTCGATGACCATTCCCGATACGCCCTGTATGTCTCATGCCACCAACGCATCACGGGTGACATCGTGGTCGACATCTACAGCCATCGCCGCCTCCATACTACGATCGCGAAGGTCCCGCCCACGATTGCCTACCAGCGGAATCCCAAAGACGATCCCGGCAACGACGGCGCAAGAGACCACTACCGGATCCGTCACAACCGAATCGACAACCTCGACATCCGCGTCGTCAACAAGACCTCCAGCGAACTCAGCCGACACCTCACCCTCAGCCCCCATATCGGCGAGTGTGGATAACACCCCCGTCTCAGACCGTCCGCTAGAAGTCGTGCCTAGAAAGCCATTTTGTTTGTTTCAAACAAGTCGATAGTCTAAGCATGTCACCCAGAATCGTTCCGGACCTTCCGGACTTGTCTCGATCGGCGGCTTGTTCATGGCACGCAAACCCGGCTCTCAAGCAACACGACGTCTGTTCGCCGCGACCGTAGAGTTGCTCGACTCGCTCGCTCCACCGGATTGGCAGGTCGAGGTTGCTCGGCGCTCTGACGACGGCGGCACCATCGGGGTGATCTCACCCGACGACGTCTCAGGCGAGTTGGTCGTTATGGTCCACTGGGATCTCAAGCCCCGCGGTGTCGTCGCCCTTCCCGAGGTCGAGGTCGACACGATCATCACCAGCGAATGGCTGAGCCCCCGCAGCCGCGAACTTCTCGAAGACATCGGATACGGCTACGTCGACCAGACCGGCAACGTCAGTGCCGTAGTTAGGCGACCTGGGATTGTCTTTCGTACCGAAGGGGCACAGCGCGACCCGTCTCCCCCATCTGTGCCACGGCTGAACATCCGCGGCCCGCGGGCTTGGGCTCTGCTGCGGACCCTCACCGAAGTGCAACCCCCCTACGGGGTGAGCGACCTCGCCCGCGCCGTCAACGCTGATGCTGGCTACATCTCCCGGCTACTCAGTGCGCTAACCGATGAGCTTCTGATCAGCAGGGTGCCTCGTGGGCCCGTTGAACATGTCGAATGGGAGTCTCTACTAAGCCAGATCACTACCGGCTACTCGTTGCTCGATTCCAACGAAACGACCAACTGGATCGCATCCGCCGGGCCCGAACAGTTCCTCGAAGATCTCGCCGCGAGCAACACGAAGCGATGGGCCATTACCGGATCGTTCGCTGCGTCACGACTCGTGTCAGTCGCAGCGCCCGAGATCGCAGTCGTCTACGCCGACGACCCTGAACAGATCGCGACCGCGACGCGCCTGCGGCCAGTCCGAAATAGAGGAAACGTTGTTCTAGCCGTCCCTTACGATCAGATAGTGTTCGAACGCACTTGGACCAAGGACAACTCCATCTACGTCTCCCCCGCGCAAGCGGCAATCGACTGCCTCACTGGTCCCAGCCGCATGCCCGCCGAAGGCGACGCCCTCCTCGACTGGATGCGCCGCAAAACCCCACACTGGCAAGCCACCTCCCTCACTGCCCAACCGGTTCTACCATGAATGACAACGCCGAGTTCCGGATCGAATTCATCGAAGCCCGACGGGTGCTTCTCGACGCACTCGTTGCCCTCCAGCCCCACATCGACGCGGTCGTGCTCATCGGTGCCCAAGCCGTCTACCTGCGCACCGAGGACAGGTTGCCGACCTACCAGCCCTTCACCACCGACGCCGATCTCGTCATCGACCCCGACCAACTCGCCGACACTCCTCTCCTCGGCGACGCCATGACCGAGGCCGGCTTCGTGCTTTCTGGCGAGCCAGGGATCTGGGAGCAGCGATTCGAGCGCGCTGGCTTCGATGGCGAGGTCACAGTGCCGGTCGATCTCATCGTTCCCGCCCAACTCGTGTCCAAAGCCGGCCGCCGCGGAGCTCGACTTCCTCGCGGCCACGGCAAGACCGCGGCCCGTAAAAGCGACGGTGTCGAAGGCGCCATTGTCGACTTCGACCCGTTCGAGATCACCTCTCTCGAAGACGACGACATTCGCCGAGTCGTCGTCAACATTGCTGGCCCAGCTGCGCTCCTAGTCGCCAAGGCCTTCAAGCTCGGAGAACGACTCAAGACCCCCGAGCGACTCATAGCGAAGGACGCCGGAGATGTCTACCGCCTCTTCGACGCCTGCTCAACAGAGGAGATGGCGATCGCGCTCGGTGGGTTGCTTAGCGACGGCCGGTCAAAATCGACGGCCAAGGTCGCTCTCGGCTACATCCGTCGGCTCTTCATGACACCGCGAAGCCCCGGCATTGAACTCGCCACACAGGCTCTCGCCGGTATCGTCGACCAGCCCACTGTCGTCGCGTTCATGTGCGACTACACCCGCGCCTTACTGGACACTCCTTGAGCTATCGAGCATGGCGGGCAATGCGAGCGCCGCGCAGGGAGCGGCTCGCACGACGTCAGTCGCGGTGTCGGCCCGGCTAGGTCGTACTCGCGGAAGTTGAGGTGGCGGTTGCGCCAGCACAGCGGGCGACACTCAACGACGATGATGGGCCGGTGCCTTCAGACATCAGACCAACGGCGCGCAATCATCGCACCGCTGGTTCGATCGCTTGCCCGCTCTGGCAGGCACCGTCCAGGTCGCGAAACAGTCTGGGCATGTCACAACCTTGAGAGCTTCGAGCGACGATCCCGCGGCCTCGAATGTGACACCGGGCGCCGCAGTGGAGAATGCAGCGGTGGTGATGATCGGTACGTTGTAGCTGCGGGCCTTGGCTGCCTTGCCGGAACTCGATTCCGCGTCGTAGGCGACGAGGAGATCGGTGCGTTTGGTAACGCCCTTCCCGACCTCGAGGCCGAGTTGTTCGGCATGCCCAACGAGGGCATCGCGCTCGTGCGACGGGTCGTCGCCAGTGAATGTCACCGACATGCCCGGCCGCATCGTCACCTCGACAGAGTTCGATCGGGCGGGGCGGGTTCTGCGTTCGACGAGCAACTGATCGACCTCCAAGGCTGAAGAGATCCGCAAAAGCGCATCGAGCTCATCTTCGGTGACTACATGATCATCGAGGGCGGCGTCGACTAGTTCGTTTACGAATCGTCGATGTGCTTGGGCGATGCGGGCATCATCGAGACCGATTTCGTTGGCAAAACGACGAAGGTGAGCTCGCTCCTCGCGATCGAGATGCAGGTCTGCGACCGCTCGATCTACCAGTTCGAGGTATGCAATCGTGTCCGACTCGGCCCCGTCGTGCGTTAGGGCGGTGGTCAGCTCAATGATCAATGGTGGGTCGGGAATGACCACAGGAACGGCGTCGATCCGACGGTATACGCGGCCGCTGCGACCGAGCATCATGGGCGCAACCACCGGGGCACCCGGCTGGCAGTGCTGCGCAACTCGTATGAGCAATGACGCTGTGGCGGTCGCGTCCACGACGGCGCTGTGAGCCCCGTCCAAGGGGATACCGCGTTCGGCACAAGCCACCGTGAGCTTCGCCCGGACTGCACGAAGCGTGTCGATTCCAGCCGTGATGCTCAGATCGGTCCCGAGGCGATCGAATTCGCCCACGAGCATCCGGGCATCGAATGGCAGGTTGTGAGCAGCTACACAGGCGCCGTGGAGTCTGACGGCCAGGTCACCGGCGATGTCTGCGAAGACCGGGGCATCGCGCAGCGACTCAGCGGTAAGGCCGTGGATGTGCGATGCGCCGACATCGCGATCGGGTTGAACGAGGGTTTCCCAGGTGTCGACGATTGCTCCATCCAGGGACAGAGTCACGAGTGCCACCTCGACCACACGGTCTGACGGATACACACCGGTCGTTTCGCAGTCCACGACCACGATCCGATCCGCGCCGCCAGCCAGCCGTCTGTACTCGCCCGAAGAGACAACCGGATGGGCCTCGGCTGAAGGTCGAGAACCCCGCGGCGGGAGGGCGGCTGACAGGTGTGAGTCTGTAGCGATATGCACAGACGAATCAAGCGGCCGATCCGGCGAGCGACAGAATCTGTCGAGAAAGCCCATCAGCTGGCGGAACGGACGGGTATTACTGCCAGCACGGCAGCGGTTGGCGATATTAGGCTCGCGGCCTTCACAACGTTCTTCCCAGCCTGGGCGACAGACGGCCACTGGTGAAAACGCACCGATCAGGGCTCGAAGTCGATCTCACTGATCACCTCGTCAATGCACGTGTTCGGGCGCGAATGCAGATTTCCCGTGTACAGGGCCCCGCCTTTCCAGCCAACCGCATGGGGCGAGACGTCTCTTTGGTAGGTCTTGCACACCTCCGTAATCTTCGTTTTGTCGACGATCGCTGTCTTCAGTACCTCAAGGTTGCTGCTCATGTTGTACGTCTCCACCGTCGCTTCGCTCTTCTGTCGGTCCCCACCTTAGACGGGCTCAATGCCGAAAAGCCCGCCCACGATTGCCTACCAGCGGAATCCCAAAGACGAGCCCGGCAACGACGGCGCAAGAGACCACTACCGGATCCGTCACAACCGAATCGACAACCCCAACATCGGATAACAACCCGTCTTAGACCGTCCGTTAGAAGATCCGTTAGAAGTGTTCTGGGATCGACGCCGTTTCACCGCTCCTGAAACGGGCCCGATTCTGAAACGCCGAGCCTTCTAACGGCAAGGCCGTCAGCTTCAAAAATCCATTGACCCCGACTGGATCTAAGTTACAGTTATCCGGTAACCGAGACTTAGAGGATTCATGGCTTCACACTTACCGAAGCGCTGGGACGCGAACTTCGAGGGGATGAGTCGACAAGATCGCCGCGGCTGCGACTACCACGCGTACCTCGCCGACCCCCTTGCCGACTGGAGCCTCTCGATCTCCGCCGACGTCGCCGCCGACATCGCCGACGCCGAAGCCGCAGTACGGGCGCTGAACAACGCCGGCACAACTCACGTTAGCCTCGAGGGTCTGGCCCGGTTCCTGCTACGGGCCGAGTCGGTCGGGTCCTCCAAGATCGAAGGCCTCGAGGCTGCAACTCGTCGCCTCGCTCAAGCCGAGGCCGCTATCGCGCTCGGCGGCGACGCCAACGATCGCGTCGCGGTAGAGGTCATCGGCAACATCGCCGCGATGGAATCAGCGGTCGAACTGGCCACCAGCGCCGACCACGTTCGTGACCTCGACGACCTCCTCTCGGTCCACCGCACCTTGATGGACAACTCCCCCACCCCCGAACTCGGTGGCGTCGTCCGAGAAGAGCAGAATTGGATCGGCGGAAGCTCGTTCAACCCCTGCAGCGCAGCCTTCGTCCCGCCACCATCTGAGTACCTCCCAGACTTGCTGGCAGACCTGCTCGACTACGTCAACGGCAACGACCACTCCCCTCTCGTGCAGGCCGCCATCGCCCATGCCCAGTTCGAGACCCTCCACCCCTTCGCCGACGGAAACGGTCGCACCGGCCGCGCTCTGATCCACGTCGTTCTCCGGCGACGCGGCCTCGCCCCGACCTTCGTACCACCCATCAGCCTCATGCTCGCCACCTGGTCCGACGACTACGTCAACGGATTGATGACGTTCCGCCACCTCAGCAAACCCGACAGCACTGAGCGATCCGCTGCCACGGTCGAATGGCTGCACATGTTCGCCACCGCCACGAACCGCGCCTGCCAAGACGCCGAAGCATACAGCGAAGACATCGACGAGATCACCGCGACCTGGCATTCAAAGCTCGGCCGCGTCCGCGCCAACTCGAGCACCGACTTACTGCTACGCGTCCTACCAGGCGCACCGATCGTCACCGTGGAGTCAGCCAGCAAACTGATCAACCGATCCAAAGCCCGCACAACTGACGCAGTCAACGCCCTCGCCACAGCCGGCGTGCTGCGACAGCGCAACGTCGGCCGACAGCGCTACCGGGTGTTCGAGGCGACCGAGGTGCTCGACTTGTTCACCGGCCTCGAGCGAGCGCTCGCCAGCCCAACAGGCGACACCCGAAGTGCTCGACCGGTTCGGGCCACTCCTCAGCGGCCCGGGAACGTCTAACGCCCGCCAGACTCAGCCCCAGAAGATGCCAGTCGGGTCGCGCTTGACCGCGCTGGCCGACGACGAAGGGGCTCGGTTCCCGCCCGACATGCTCAGCAGCGTGGTCTACCCGGAAATGGCCCTCACTACCTTCTTCTCTCGCTGGTACGTCGAAGATGAAGACGACCTAGATCTTGATCAGCTTCTATGAGACCGAAATGCCCGGACCGCAGACGTCTCGCCTGTTCAACCGGGCCCGAGAACTCCGAATCGGATTCTCGCTGTCGGCTACTGCGAACTGACCCCCGGGACCTCGCCGATCGCCGTGCAGAGCAACGGCTGTTTCGTCGCCTGTAACGGTAAGGTTCCTCCATGAGCGATATCCGTGTTGCATTCGTCATGGCGACTTGGCACGACGACTTAGTCGACCGCACTCGGCAAGGCTTCTTCGAGCGCATGGACGAGTTGGGGCACAACACCGATTCCATCGAAGTTCACCGACTTCCCGGCGCCCTCGAGTTCCCGTTGCACTGCAAGAAACTGGCACAGACCGGCCGCTACGATGTCATCGTCACCGCCGCCCTAGTGGTCGACGGCGGCATCTACCGTCACGAGTTCGTCGCTCACGCGGTGCTCCAGGGAATGATGAACGTAATGCTCGAAACCGAAGTCCCTATCATGTCTGCAGTGTTGACGCCGCAGTCCTTCCATGAACACGAAACCCACCACGGGTTCTTCTACGACCACCTCGTCCAGAAGGGTCGCGAAGCGGCCGACGCGGCAACCAACACCGTCGCCAACCTCGAGGCGATCTAGCGTCGCCAAATGCCTCCATCGCAGTTTGACGTAGAAACCGCGCTCACGCCGCACGGCGAAGGCCGCTGGACGACTGACCTCTCGGCGTCCTGGAACATTAACGACAAAAGCAACGGCGGCTACCTACTCACACCCGCCCTGCGGGCCATGCGGGAACTCAGCGGTCACTCGGACCCGCTCACCGTGACCACCCACTTTTTTCGCCCCGGGCGCGGCGGGTCAGGCGCTGAGGTCACGGCTGAGCTTCTCAAGTTGGGCCGCACTATCACCACCGCCACCGGCCAGGTCAGCCAGGACGGCAAGCCCCGACTCTCGGTAATGGCCGGGTTCGGTGATCTCCCCCCACCGACCGAATGGCAGGGAGATGATTCTGCCGATCTAACCATCGCCATGCCCGATATGCCCGGACCCGAGGAGTGTGTCGACCGATCGTCGCTCAACCAGGGCATCCACGTGGTGCTCAATTCCCGGGCCGAAATCCTCACCGTCCCCGAGCAACCTGACCCGAAACAAACGGGCCGGTCCGAGATGCTCGGATGGGTTCGCTTTCGCGATCGTCGTGACCCCTGCACCCTCTCCCTACCGTTCTTCTGCGATGCGTTCCCGCCTAGCGTGTTCACCATGTTGGGTGCCGTTGGGTGGGTCCCCACCATCGAGCTAACCGTACACATTCGCCGCCGGCCGGCACCGGGTTGGCTGGCCGCCCATTTCTGGTGCGACGACCTTGCGGCGGGAAAAGTAATCGAATCCGGCCGTTTGTGGGACTCGACGGGGGCCCTCGTCGCCCAGAGCCGCCAGTTGGGGCTTTTGTTGTGAGCCACGAGCGCTATCCCCGGATCTCTGACCTTAAACGCCGCGCCGCGAAACGAATTCCTCACTTCGCGTGGGAGTACCTCGACAGCGGCGACGGCGACGAATCGGCCGTCCATCACAATCAGGCCGCGTTCGACGCGATCACGCTGACGCCGCGGTTTATGAAAGGCGAGATCACCCCAGACCCGTCGGTCGAAATCTTTGGCGTGCGCTACGACTCGCCTGTTGGAATGGCCCCGGTGGGGATGACGGGCCTTATCTGGCCGGGGGCCGACGACGCTCTCGCGCACTGCGCGGCGTCCACCAACATACCGTACATCATGAGCACCGTCTCCACCGGATTGATCGAAGAGGTTGGGCCGCAGACGGCGGGGCGGGGCTGGTTTCAACTCTACCCACCCCGCGCTTTAGCTACCCGGGCCGACCTACTCAAACGGGTCGGCGACGCGGGATTCACTACCCTAGTCGTTACCGCTGATGTCCCCGCCGCGTCGCGGCGCGGTCGTCAACGCCGCGCGGGCATCCGGGTGCCGCCGCGCATAACGCCGAAACTGCTAATCCAAGGGGCACTTCACCCCGCGTGGGGACTAGGAACGATTCGGCACGGCCTGCCCCGGTTCCGCAGCCTCGATTTGTACGCTTCGGACAACACCATGCGCGAGACGGCGGGATTTGTGGGAGCCAACCTCGGCGGAACCTTTGATTGGCGCTACCTCAGCGAACTGCGCGACGCTTGGGCGGGCCCACTCGTTGTGAAAGGAATCCTGCACCCCGACGATGCCGAACGGTGCGTCAATCTGGGCATCGACGGGATCATCGTCTCGAACCACGGTGGGCGCCAACTCGATGCCGCTCCTCCCTCCATTAGCGCCCTACCCGCCATCGTCGCCCGGATCGGCGATCGTTCGACGGTGATGCTCGATAGCGGAATACGGAGCGGACTCGACGCGGTCAGGGCGGTGGCACTCGGGGCCGAGATGGTGTTCAGCGGACGGTCTTTCATGTTCGGTCTGGGCGCTTTGGGGGCTCGCGGTGCCATCCACGCGGCCGAGATCTTCGAGCAAGAAGTCGTAATCGTTATGCATCAACTGGGCTGCGTAAGCCTCGCCGAAGTTCGCGACCTTGACCGAGGGGTGCGCTAGTTACTGAGCCGATCTGGTCGCTCTTGCGGGTACCGTCTCTGGGGTGAGCGAGTATACCTTTAGCGTCTCGGAGTTGGCGAACGTCATTCGTGACACCCTCAACGAAGTGCTGCCAAATGGCGTTTGGGTCCAGGGTGAGATCCAAGGCATTAAGCGCTCCCGCAACGGTCACGTCTACTTCGACCTCATCGAAGCCGCGGAATCAGCGGGCCAAACCCCGGACGCCAAGCTGCGGGTAGTGCTGTTCCGCGGCTACCGCGAGAAGGTCAACCAACTACTGCAAGAGCACGGCGACCCCATTCGTATGACCGACGGGGTGCGAGTCCGCATCCAAGCCATGGCCGATTTCTATGTCCCGTACGGCAGCTTGCAACTCCGCATGTCGGCGATCGACCCGACCTACACCCTCGGCGTGATCGCCTCCGAGCGTGAGACGTTGCTGCGCGAGTTGCACGAATCGGGCCTGTTACGGGCCAACGCTACCTACTCGGTCCCGACCATGCCGACCCGGGTCGGGGTGGTTACCTCACTCGGCTCGGCCGCCCACGCCGACATTACCACCGTGTTCGAGAACACAGCGAAGTCGTTCACACTCGTCGAGGTCGACACTCCGGTGCAGGGGCAAGGGGCAGAGAACAACATCGCGGCAGCTATCACGACCGCCGCCGCGGCTGACGTTGACGTCGTCATCGTGGCCCGTGGGGGCGGGTCGAAAACCGACCTCGCCGTGTTCGATCATTCACTGGTCGCTCACGCCATTGTTCGGGCCCACGTTCCGGTCTTTACCGGTATTGGCCACGACACCGATAGTTCGGTCGCCGATGAGGTGGCCCACACCGCGCACACCACCCCTACCGCCGCGGCCCAAGCGGTTGTCGCCTACGTCGACGAGTGGTTGGGGCGACTCAGCTTCCTCGAATCTGGGATCGCTCGCCACGTCCGACAGTCGGTGGTGAGGGCCGACCAACGCCTCGACAAAATACAACTAAGGGTTACCAACGCGGCCCACAACTCCCTACGCGACGCCACTCGACGCGTCGATGCCGCGGCGGCCCAGGTACGCGCCCTCGACCCGGCCCGAGCTTTGGCCCGCGGCTGGTCCATTACCCGCGATTCTCAAGGGCAGATAGTTCGCTCGGCGGCGGGTCTTGAGGTAGGCGACCAGATCGAAACCCGGGTCGCCGACGGGACGCTCACCAGTACGATCCGCGCAACTAACCCGACAGGGGGCACCAGGCGATGAATGACAAGACCACCGAAGACCAGATCGGCTACGCCGAAGCAATGGCCGAACTCGAAAATATCCTGCACGTACTCGACGGGGACGACCTAGATGTCGACCTCTTAGCCACTAGCGTCGAGCGAGCTTCGGGCCTTATCGGACTCTGCCGCGAGCGCATCGGCGCCGCTCAGATGCAGGTAGAGCGGGTGGTTGCGTCGCTCGAAACTGCTAACGCAGGTGACGAAGACGGGTGACGGGCGCCCCGTCACAACTCACCACCGTCGCGTCGCGTACCGAGAAGGCGTTAGCCGAGATCTTCGCTACCGAACGAGCAACCTGGGCCACCCTCGATCCTGCCGTCGATCTCCCACTGCGCGAATTAGCGGCGTTCGTGGCCGGGGGAGGCAAACGCATCCGCCCCGCCTACCTGCATTGGGGCTTCGTGACCGCTGGCGGCGATCCGCAAGGCGCGGGTTCTCTCGCTGGATGCTGCGCCGTCGAACTCCTGCAAGCCTTTGCGCTCGTCCACGACGATGTGATGGACGGCTCACCTACTCGACGCGGCCATCCCACAGTCTGGGCTCGTTTCATCGAGCGCCACCGCGAAGGGGGTTGGCAAGGCGAGGACCGCCGTTTCGGCGAAGCGGCAGCGATCCTCGTCGGCGACATCGCGATGGTGATGGCCGACCGTCAGTTGGGTGACCTCGACCCAGCCGGGCGACATGTCTGGGACACGCTCCGAACCGAACTCAACCTGGGTCAATACCTCGACGTGATCGGCACCGCCCGAGGCCAAGTCACAGCCCAAGGGGCGCGCACCATTATGCGAAACAAGACCGCGGGCTACACCATCGTGCGTCCTCTCCAACTCGGGGCCGCCATCGCCGGACAGCCCGAACTCGCCGAACCACTCGCCGCTCATGGCCTGCCCCTCGGTGTGGCCTTCCAACTCCGCGACGACATACTCGGGGCGTTCGGCGATACCGCGAAAACAGGGAAGCCGGTGGGGGATGACCTTCGCGAGGGGAAACCCACCGTGATGTTGGCCCTCGCTCGCGAGACCGCGAACCCAATCCAACTCACCGAACTAGCCAAGGTCGGATCCGAGATGACTAACAACGACGTAGCAGCGATCCAACAAGTCCTGCTCGACACGGGGGCGGTGGCGGCCTCCGAAGCCGAAACCGAGCACCTGCTCGACCAATCCCTCGCCGCCATCGACGCCCTCCCCGACAACAACGGCAGCCACCAAGCCCTCCGTGCTCTCGCCGATTTCATGGTCCACCGCGACACCTGAACCCCGCCCGAGCGGCCGTAGCCTGTCGGGGTGACCGATCCCCGCGCAGAGGCGGCCCGACGACGAACCTTCGCCATCATCTCGCACCCCGACGCGGGCAAAACCACCCTCACCGAGAAGTTCTTGCTCTATGGAGGCGTGCTAACCAGCGGCGCGGGGGCAGTGAAAGCGAAGGGCGCTCGCCGATCGGCGACCTCGGACTGGATGGAACTCGAACAGCAACGGGGAATCTCGATCAGCTCGACCGTTCTCCAATTCCCGTACCGCGACTGCGTACTGAACTTGCTCGACACTCCCGGCCACCGTGATTTTTCCGAAGACACCTACCGCGTGCTGGCCGCGACCGATGCCGCCATCATGGTTCTCGACGCGGCCAAAGGCATCGAGGTGCAGACCCGCAAACTCTTCGAGGTTTGCCGTAATCGTGCGATCCCGATCGTCACGTTCATCAACAAATGGGACCGACTCGGCCGCGACGCCCTCGAACTGCTCGATGAGATCGAAGAGCAACTCATCCTCGAACCGGTCCCGATCAACTGGCCGGTCGGCGACGGCGACCGCTTCCGCGGCCTGATCGATCGACGGTCGGGTGACTTTGTTCGCTACGCCCGTACCGCGGGCGGCTCGTCGGTCGCGCCCGAGGAAATCGTCGACGGGGGCCGAGCCGAAGCCGAAGAGGGGGCTCTCTGGGCGGCCGCTCAAGAAGGCGTCGAACTCCTCGATATCACCGAGCGGGACTTCGATTCCGAGCGCTTCCTCCAAGGCGAACTGTCGCCGGTGTTTTTTGGGTCGGCGCTGACCAACTTTGGCGTGCGCATGATCCTCGACGCCATGGTCGACTTCGTTCCGTCGCCCCCGCCCCGCCTCGACCGTGGGGGGGCCGCCCGTCAGCTCGACGATCCGTTCTCCGGCCTGATCTTCAAGGTCCAAGCCAACATGGACAAAGCCCACCGAGACCGCGTCGCCTTCATGCGGGTATGTTCGGGCCAGTTCGACCGCGGCATGGTGGTCACCCACGGTCCGACCGGCAAACCGTTCGCCACCAAGTACGCCACCTCGGTGCGCGGTCAAGTTCGCGAGACAATCGAGCAGGCCTTCCCGGGTGACGTTGTCGGCTTGGTCAATGCCAACAACTTCCGGGTCGGCGATGCCGTTTACGTCGACAAGCCGGTGCAGTGGCCCGAGGTGCCCGCCTTCGCCCCCGCCTCATTTCGTGTTGCGCGCACGCTTGACACTTCCCGCTCGAAGCAGTTTCGCTCCGGGATAAACCAGCTTGACGAAGAAGGGGTCGTACAGGTTCTGCGCCAGCCAGACATAGGTGACTTGGCTCCGATCCTCGCCGCAGTTGGCCCCCTCCAGTTCGAGGTTTGCCAACACCGGCTCGAAAACGAGTTCGGCGCACCCGTCGAACTCAACGCCTGCTCGTGGACGACGGCTCGCATCACCGATCAAGAATCAGCGGCCAAACTGCGCTCGATGAGCGGTGTGACCGTGGCGGCGCGCCGCGACGGCGAACTACTAGCCCTGTTCGAGAGCCCGTACTGGCTCCAACGCCTCGAAGTGGACCAGCCCGAACTAACCCTCATCAAGCTGATCGCCGAAGGCTCGTAAGCAGCCCCGTACCGCTAACTACGGCGGGTTAATGGCCGAGATATCGCTCTTTGATCTAAGGTTACGTTCGTGAAGATCAACTATGACCGTTCCGCATGCCAGGGCCACAACCGTTGCTACATGCTCGCCCCCGAACTCTTCGACACCGACGACGAGGGATACTCGATCCTTCTCGTGAACGGCGAGATTCCAGCCGAGATGCAAGACAAGGCTCGGCTCGCAGCCGACAACTGCCCCGAATTCGCGATCACGCTCGAGGAGTAGCCCACTCGGTGCGGATTCAGAAATTCAACTCGACCGACGCCTTCGTGGCGATCGATCTGGCTGACGCGGGGGCATCTTCGGGGCCGCTGCGCTGGGCTCGCAAGGTGCTTCAGGGCGGCGCCAAAGATCTCGCTCGCTCGCAGACCTATACCTACGCGGTGCTCGGCATGCGCCGCGGGGGCGCCTCGGCGGGCCTATCGGCCGAGAGTCCCAACCGCGCCGCCGCGCTCGCGGCCTTCATCACCGAAGCCCAACCGTTGGTGGCCTCTGGAAGCTACCTTCCCGACGCAGCGAAGGGCGTCGCCCACGCCGAACTGGCCGCCCTGCGTAGCGCCGACGAGCGCGACACGGCCCGACTCGGCCAGTTCGCCGCCAACACCGAAGCGTTGAGCGCCGCTGTGACGGCCCACTGCACCTTGGGAAGCCTAGAGGGCCGTACCGTCGCCATCGAAGGGTTCGCCGCGGCCGGTCCCGCACTTGCTGCCGCCGTTATTGAGCGGGGCGGACGCGTCACGACTGTCGCCACCTCTATCGGGACGATCCACAACGCCGCTGGCTACGCGGTCACCGATCTGGCCGAAGCCTGGGCTACCAGTGGCGCCGAATTCGTTAAAGACCTAGGCTCCCCTGAACATCCGATGGCGATATTCGGAAGCAGCGCCAACATCATCTTTGTCGGCTCGAAGATGGGGATAGTCGACCATGGCGTGGCAGCTCAACTTACCGACTGCGACGCTGTCGTAGCTTCGGGACGACTCCCTTTCACCGCCCGGGCGCTCGCCGTTCTACGCCGCGCGGGTGTCGCCGCGCCAGCTGACTTCGTATCGTTGGCTGGGTCGTCCCTAGCCGTGTGGGACGCCGCGGACCGCACCGATACCGAGATTTTTGCCCGCATCAGTAACACCGTCGGCGAGCTTTGCGACGAAGTGTCGGGCCACGACGACGGACCGTTCCTCGCCGCCTGCTACCAAGCCGAATCATTCCTGCGGACCTGGCAAGACGAGCTTCCGTTCGGGCGACCCCTGGCTCCTTAGTTGCCTTGCCCCGCCCTCGATCCCCATCCGGTTACGGCCGGGTCGGCGGCCGATGTCGGGTTGAGGGGAACCTCGAGTCCGTCATAGGAGCCGAGTTCGGCGCGGCCAACAACCATCCAGTGGACCTCATCAGGGCCATCGGCGAGACGCAAAGTGCGCTGACTCTGATACATCGAAGCCAGCGGAGTCCACTGTGAAATACCGGTGGCCCCGTGCATTTGGATGGCCTGATCGATGATCGTGCAAACCCGTTCCGGCACCAGCGCCTTCACCGCCGAGATCCAGACCCTGGCTTCGGCGTTGCCGAGCGTGTCCATTGCTTTGGCGGCCCGCAGGACCATCATGCGCATCGATTCGATCTCGGTGCGGGCCCGAGCGATGATCTCCACATTACCCCCGAGGCGGGCTAGGGGCTTGCCGAACGCCTCCCGGGTAAGACCCCGCTCACACATAAGTTCGAGCGCCTTCTCCGCGCTGCCAATAGAACGCATACAGTGGTGAATACGTCCGGGACCGAGGCGCAGTTGGGCGATCTCAAACCCCCTGCCTTCGCCCCACAAGATATTCTGGGCTGGCACGCGCATGTCGGTCATGCGGAGATGCATGTGCCCGTGCGGCGCGTCGTCTTGGCCAAATACGTGCATCGGCCCGAGGATCTCTAGGCCGGGCGTATCCATCGGCACTAGGATCTGGGACTGACGACGGTGCGGCGGACCATCCGAGTTGGTCTGGCCCATCAGGATCATGATCTTGCAGCGAGGGTCGCCCGCGCCGGAGATGTAGAACTTCTCACCGTTGATGACGTACTCGTCGCCGTCGCGAACCACTTGGGTGCGAATATTTTTGGCGTCAGAACTGGGCAGGCCCGGTTCGGTCATACCGAAACAGCTCCGGATCTCGCCGCGGAGCAGGGGTTCAAGCCACTGCTTTTTTTGTTCGGGCGTGCCGACCCGTTCGAGGACTTCCATATTGCCGGTGTCAGGCGCCGAACAGTTGAGCGACTCCGAACCGAGCGGATACTTGCCCAATTCCGTTGCCAGGTAGGCGTAGTCAAGGTTCGATAGGCCTTGGCCCGTATCGGGTAGGAAGAAGTTCCAGAGGCCCTCCTTTTTTGCTTGGTTCTTGGCTCCTTCGAGCAGTTCGAGTTGTTCGTCGGTGTAGCTCCACCGGTCCGCTCGGTCCGCGCCTGCCTTCACGAACTTCGTTTGCATTGGCTCGACGACACGGTCCAAGAATTCGACCACTTTGTCGAAGAAGGGCCGCGCCGTTTCCGACATTCGCAGGTCAAAATCGTCTGGCGTGCTCTGCAAACCGGTCATGGGGTCCCTCCATCGCTGTATTCGCTATGATGGCACGCAAGCCCCAGTGGTTCCTAACTGTGGTTCACTGAGAGGTCATGGGAGATCTGTTCGGCTTGACGCCACTTCCCCCTCCGGTGATCGAATGCCGCCAAGTCAGCAAGTGGTACGGCGCGTTCCAAGCGCTCGACCAGATCGATCTCACGATCCGCGAGGGTGAGGTTCTGGCGTTGGTCGGTCCGTCCGGCGCGGGCAAGTCCACCCTCCTGCGCTGTATCAACGGGATCGAAACCCACACCACCGGTGACCTGGACGTTCTCGGGGTCAGATTCGGCAGCGACCGTTACCGACTCGGCCTTGTCCGACGTCGAATAGGAATGGTGTTTCAGGATTTCAACCTTTTCCCGCAGATGTCCGTGCAAAACAATGTGATCGTGGCCCAGCGCCTCGTTCAGCACCGCCCGCCCGCCGACGCCCGCCGCCGCGCCCTCGAGGCTCTCGACGATGTGGACATGGCCGGACACGCCCGCAAGCATCCCCATGAGCTTTCAGGCGGAGAACAGCAGCGGGTCGCCATCGCCCGGATGCTCGTAATGGACCCAGAGATTGTGCTGCTCGATGAACCAACAGCATCTATCGACCCCGAACTCACCAAGGGCATCGTTGAGTTGATGAAAAATATCGCTAGCCGCGGCGTCACCGTTGTGGCCGTAACCCACGAGATCGGCTTTGCCCGCGAAGTAGCGAATCGAATGCTGTATCTCGAAAGCGGGCGCATCGTGGAGGACGCTCACCCCGAGGACCTGCTTCATCATCCGCGAACGAATAGCGCTCGGCGCTTTCTCAATGCCCTGCCGCGCGTGATTAAGGATGGAGCCGTCGACGTTTCGCCTTGGGCGCCACCGATTAGTTAGCAGATCAAACGTTGAGCCGACCGGCTCAGCCAGTATCTGATCAACCACAGCCGCCGAAATAGAGGCCTATCCGCTCGGAGGCTTCGTACCCGGCCACTTCAAGATCGATGCGGACATCAATCGGCTGAACCCCCTCGAACGTGCCGCGGGTACCGGGGGTGAGGTAGCGGGTGCGGGTGACCACATCGTCGTACCACTCGTTGCTGACCGTCCAAGTGGCGGTTCCCCCGAAGGTGTCGCGGGCGTCGGACTTGGCCCGACAGGAGCGAACCCGAGCCGCTTCGCCGATGGCGACTTTGTCCATGCGCGATCCGGCGAGCACACCGTCGGGGTAGCCTTCGTCGCCGGGGTATAGCCGCTCGCCCGTTTCGTCAGCCAAGTACACATAGTCCCAAGGCTCAGCCGAGCCGGGCGCCGCGGGGGTGGTGGCGTAGACTGGGAGCACCATGCCGAGATCGCATTCGACCTCAAAATCGGGCACGATTTCGATAGTGGCGTGGGCCAACAGCTCGCCCTCGGCGGCTACGACCGTAGCAACAGTGTCGCCGATGCTGGCAAACAGGTGGGAGCCCTCGAATCCAGCCCCCACCTCGGTTTGGGTACCGTCGCCCCAATCGATGTGGCTATCGACCGGTCCGGCGGCGGTGCAAGCAACGGCAGCCCCAAACTCGGCCAACGTAGCCTCGCATTCGATCTCGGCCGGGATTGTTTCAACAGGTTCTTGCGAACCAGCCGGGATTGTTTCAACAGGTTCTTGCGAACCAGCCGGGATTGTTTCAACAGGTTCTTGCGAACCAGTGGGAGCAGACACGACCCAGGCGATCACAGCAAACAATCCGGCCAAGCTAAGGAAGCCGCCTAGCAAAATACGTCCCCCGACGTGGGTCCCTCGAATGGTCATCGCTAATACAGTACCACATTAAGCAGCGAGGAGTTCCAGCTACTGGCGGATCGACGAAGTTGCCGGACGCCGCTTGGCAATGATGACGTGGGCCAAGGTCACTAGAAACCCGGGAAAGTAGATGTGCTCCGGTCTGGCCGGCGCTTCTAGAGAGCCAACCGGAGAGCCAATCCGGTGTGGGTCGGATGGAAGTACTGGCGGTTCGTGTCGCCGGAGTTACTGGATTCGTCTGCGGGCCTTCGAGTTGCATTACTGTGCGCCTGCTGTGTGTTAGGATTGCTGCAAATCGCGAGAGGAAGCGGAATGGGTTTCGGATTTGGGGTTCCTGGGATCCGCCTATCGACGCGAGGCGTCCGGGTCGGCCCGCGATGGGCCGGTGTGTCTGCGGGGCGCGGCGGACTTCGAGCGACTGCGGGTCCACGCGTTGCCCGTGTGAGTGCGGGCTCGCGGGGGGTTCGCGTATCGAGCGGAATCGGTCCGCTCACGGCGGGCTCTGGCGGTGCCCGCTTGAGCGGCGGGATCGGACCGCTCAGGGCTTCTGTTCGCAGCAGGGGTGTCGGTGCGGCGCTGAGCGCAGGTCCATTTTGGTTGGGTGGAAACGCCAGTCGGTTTTCGGGATCGCCTTTGGCGAACCGACCTCGTGGTTCCTCACGATCATCAGCTGAATCCTCGGTACCGCAGCGGCACAGTCGGATCTCACTCACTGACCATTACGAGAGCTACCAGAATGCTTTCCGGAAGGCCGGAGTCAAACGCCGAAACAAAGTCGAGATCGCCGCCGCCGGTGTTCAAGCTGTGATGTTCGAACTCGCTGCCATGGTGGCCTGGGCGCAGCCGTACGGGCGGGTCCAGGCGCCGGTGATCCCACAGGTGCCATCGCTGGAGCAGATCGCCGCTCACGTCAAGCAAGACATGCGTTCCGCAGGAGAGTGGAGATGGTGGCGAAAGCAAAGCAAAGAGACTCTCGCTGCGCGGTCCTCCGATCTGCAGTCTCAAATCAAGGCGGAGAGGCAGTCCCTGTACTCGGCTTGTGCCGAGGCCTACAGCAGGTTTGAGGAACTCCAGCCCGCAGTTACGACGCTCGTGATGCAAGCCATCCTTGCCGACAACGGTGTCCCGGCTTCGCCTGTGGGGATCGACAACAGCGATGTTCTCGTCTTGATGACATTTCCCGAAGAGCAGGCGCTGATCTGGCCGGAAGAGGCGAACTTCGACACGCTCCCGAGGATCTCGGTGAAGAAGCGGACAAAGGCCGACCGGTCGAAGCTCTACAAACAGATTCTTCTTCGGTTCCTTCTTGCGACCGGCAAGGAGGTCCTAGAGGCCCACGGGGGAATCAAATCCGTGCGGATCGTCGCAGTCGACGGTGCCCACACCGGATCACTCGCCACTCAGCCCGTGCGCGGTGAGCTGACAATTGACCGCAGTGACCTCTCACAACTCGAGACCTATGGCCACTTCGCTCCCAAGTTCGAACGAGTCGTTCGAAAGTGGAGCAGCCAGAGTTCGCAGATGGATCTCGACGAAGTGACAGGCGTATTCGTGAAAGCCTGTGACCTCTGGATGTCTCTTCTGCGAGCGGAGGGAGAACAGCTCTCCGAGTTGGCGACCCGTGTTCGCGGCTATGAGACCAAGTCTGGGAAGTTGAGCGACATGGGACAACTCCAGCATCTCTTCCCGACAGTCGACTTTGAGACACTCGAGGCCCGAGAGGACTCCCAGAAGGCCGACCGAGACATCGCCATCACACGACTCTCAGTTGAAGAACCCGGCTTCTGGGCGGACGCACTCGAACTCGCCGACAATTGGAGCTGAGAACACGATCTGACACCGAGGGAACCAGACTCTCGTCACCTTGAAGTGTCCCACAATGTTCAACACGCCGACCACTGCGCTCCCCTCAAAGACGAACCGCCCGCTGCGGGGAAGGCTCGGCCGACCTCGAGCAGAGGCCACCGGCATGACTTCGATCGTGTCGGGGGCGACGACAGTGCCGCGCAAGGCGACCGTCGCAGCGAGAGCGCGGCGCTGCTCTGGGTGGGTAACAACCGCGGGTTCGGGTGCTGCGGCACTCGCCGCTCCTTCACTGCCGGATCGTGCCAACAACTCGCTAACCTTCCACCCATCACGGGGCTGTAGCTCAGTTGGCTAGAGCACCTGCTTTGCAAGCAGGATGTCGTGGGTTCGATTCCCATCAGCTCCACTATGTGATGTCTCAAGACATCGGAACCTCCTGAACCTGCGGGCAGGGGGTTCTTCACTTTTTGAAGCGTGGTTGGTAGCCGCGTTTGGGGTTGAGGGTGAGGTGGCGGAGGAGTTCGCCGGTTTGGGTGGCGATGACGCGGATGTCGAGGTCGTCGATGAGCATGATGACCGCTGTTCGTTTGAGTGGCCGGCCGATGGAGATGTGGTGCATGCGTCCGGCGCGGCGGAGTGAGACGGCTCCGGTTTTGTCGATGCGGTCGCGTCTGATGCGGTAGTGCGGGCCGACGTCGGTGCCTGCCGGGCCAGTCTTGGGGAGGCGTTGGTAGGCGACTGCGGGTGTGGTTCGGCCGAGGGATCGGTGGGGTCGTCGGTGGTTGTATTCATCGACGAAGGCGTCGATCAGCGTCTGCAGTTCGGCGATGGAGGCGGGTTGGGGTTGTTGGGCGGTGAGCCATTTCTTGAGTGTTTGGTGGAAGCGTTCGACTTTGCCGCAGGTGGTGGGATGGTTCGGGGCGGAGTTCTTCTGCTGGATCTCGAGTTCCGCGAGCCGGGTCTCGAGGGCGTTGCGGCCGCCTCGGAACCCGGCGAAACGTGTCGTGTAGACCATTCCGTTGTCGGTCAGGACCGAGGCAGGAAAGCCGTGTTGTTCTGCGGTTTTGGTGAATGTTTCGACAACGATGAGGCCGCTGACACGCTGGTGGGCGGTGCTGTGGAGGCAGTAGCGGGAGTGGTCGTCGAGCCAGGTGATGATTTCGGTGTCGGCGCCGGTGGTTAGGCGTTGGTGGGTGAAGTCTGATTGCCACATCTCGTTAGGGAGTTCGGCTTCGAACCGGATGTAGGACCTCTTAGGTCGTTTCTTTGGTTGGGGTTCGATGAGTCCTGCGGCGAGGAGTCGTCGTCGGATCGTTGAGATCGACACGTCGATGTTGTGGTGTTGGTGTAGATGCCATTTGATGGTTTCGGGGCCGGCGTCGAGGCCCTGGCTGTCGAGTTCGACGCGCAGGTTCACGATGTGTTCGTTCACGACATCGGAAACCATGCTTGGTGAGCTTCGGGGTCGTCGCGATCGGGGTTCGAACGCGGCTTCGCCGTGGGTTCGATACTGCGCGAGGAGTTTGGAGACCCAACCTCGGGTTACGCCGTAGCGGCGGGCTGTTTCGGCCTGGGAGAACCCTTCAACGGTGACCGACAAGATGATGGCGCGTCGCTTCGACATCGCCCACCCTGACCCTCAAAGTGTTTCCGATGTCCTGACACATGTGTTTCCGATGTCCTGAACCAACACACCATCAGCTCCACTACAAACACGCAGGACCGAATCTGAGCGCACAAGTTCTCCCCGCGAGTACGCGGTGGTCCAAGCACCCGCTGAAGCACTGGGATAAGCGCAGCGGCGCTTGCCGAGGTCAAGTCAGTTCGTTGTCTCCTAACAGAACCACTGCCAGTCGTTGGACGAGCCCTCATCGTTGCCGAGCAAGTGCGAACCATGGTGCGGGACGCGGACGCCCTGGTAGATGCACAACATGGGTCCGTCGTAGTTGATGTTCTTCCAGATCCGGGCGCGCATCCCGCTAGTGCCGTTCATTCATACCTCGCCTTGTAACTCCGCCGACCGATCTGGTCGCGTGACAAGCGTCGATCAAACACCCAGCTCATGACAATGTCCGATCAAGCTCATTTGGTGAGCCACCTCAGGGACGCCATGACGTTTGAGGTGGGACGAGACCCTCCGCCATCGCCCGGGTAACACGCGACCACATCCAGGTCGAGCGGACGGTTGCCTGGGCGCGGGCGGACGGCCTCCCGAACAACGACGATCATCTGTACCCTCGAGCCCGCGGGACAGCCGTCGTTGATCGTATTGGATGCACTCTCTACCAGGCTGCAAATGTGGTCCTGCGCGAACACTGCGGACTCTTGCGGGTAGGCCTCGACTGTCTGCTGCGGTCACTGCAACGTCTCGAGAGGTTCAATCTGGGCTGCCCGCGCGGCGGGCACGATCCCAGCAAGAAGTCCAGTGAGAGCACCCAGAGTAGGTGCGACCACGACAAGCACCGGGGGGATGACCGCAGTCCAAGACTTTGCGATCGCGATGGCGGCGACAACGACGACAGCCAGCATTGTTCCCGCCACTCCGCCCAGTGCACCAAGAATGGCCGACTCTCCAAGAAACTGCCACCGTATGTCGGATCGCCGCGCTCCTAGCGCCCTCCGAAGTCCGATCTCGGCTGACCTTTCGAGAACGGCGACGAGCGTTGTGTTGGCGATTGCAAAGGCTCCGATGATCAAAGACACGCTGGCCATTAGCAGCAGCAAACTCGTCAACTCGGCTGACACGACAGCACGGAGACGCTCAGGGTCTGGTGGAACATCCACAATGAAGCGATCCGGATCGGCGGGCTGAAGGGTCACGGCCAGTTGCCTCCCAACTACCTGCGCCGCGCCCGGATCGGTGTCGATGAGTATCTGTTTCGGCGTCTCGACCTCGGACCAGAGATCCTCGGCGGTACTCGCTGGGACAAGCACTCCGAGGAGCACCTCCGGATGTCTGGCAATGTCCTCGAGAACGCCGACAACGGTGAGCGAAACGTCGCCGACCCACACGGCTCGCGGAAGGCGGACATCTGAGACTTCCAACCGGGTCGCCGCCGCTGATCCGAGGATTGCGACACGCGCTGCTTGGTCGTGATGCCACGCCTGGAGCCCGTATCCGCTCGCCATGGTCGGCTTCATGGCGGCGAGCGCCCCCGGTCCCACAGCAATGAATGGCAACGATAGCGACCGAGGCGCGTCGCGAAGGGCCCTCGTCGGCATTGGGGCATTCCCGACCGCCCACCATTGGCCACCTTCGGCGACCCCGTTGAGGGCTGCGATCCGCTCCTCGAGCTCTCCCGGACCAAATGGGTTTCCCTTTTCGGGAGTGGAGTCGAACGCCGTAACTTCGGTGGCTTTGAGTTCATCGAACCGAGCCGAGATCTGCGCTGAAACCGTACTGGTCAACCCGACCGTACTCACTACCGCAGCGACGCCGATGGTGACTCCTATCGCTGTCAGTACTGACCGACCCGGCCTGCCACGGATCCCCGAGAACGACTGGCGGAATAGATCGCGCTTGGCGATGCGTACGGTCACTGAGGAGCCTCGCCGAGGACTCCGTCGACGAGTTCGAGTCGGCGCACGCATCGGGCTGCGACCTCGCGGTCGTGTGTGATCACTATCACGGTCGCCTTGCCCTCGTCGCTCAAGCTGATGATGGTGTCCATCACCTGGCGCGATGTCACGGTGTCAAGGTTTCCCGTTGGCTCGTCACAAAGCAGGAGCTGTTTATTGCCTGCGATGGCACGAGCGACTGCGACTCGCTGGCGCTCACCACCTGACAAGGTATCCGGCGTGGCACGCGCTCGATGGCCGAGACCTACCCGCTCAAGCGCATCCAGGGCGGCCCGATGCCGTACCCGTTTCGGGTGTCCGCAATACAGCATTCCGAGTTCCACGTTCTCTACCGCTGGAAGGTATCGCAACAGGTGAAACGCTTGGAACACGAAGCCGATCGACTCGGCACGGACGGCTGACCTCTCATTCTCGGAGAGGTCGTGGGTCGGTTGGCCCCCCAAGATGTACTCTCCATCCGTCGGTGAATCGAGAAGACCGAGCAGATTCAAGAGGGTGGACTTCCCAGCGCCGGACGGTCCGACGACCGAGGTGGTACCGCCGGCCCGGATGGTCACAGTCGCATCCCGAAGCGCGTCGACCACGTTGGCGCCAGTTCCGAACGTTTTCGACAGCCCTCGGATAGCGACGCTGGCCGTCACTGCGAAACCACGACCGTCGACTGCTCGTCGAGCGCTTCTGACTTCACTGCGACCCAACCGTCGGCGACGAGCAAAATCTCGACCGCGACGGGCACGAGATCGCCGCCGGTCGCGGTGAGCACGAAGGTCGCGCCGTTGGCGTCGGAGTAGATCGACGAGACCGGCACGACCAACTCATCTTCGACTCGGGTCGTCTCGAACTGCGTGATGACGGATAGCGAAAGCGCTTCAGCGACAATTGGATCGACCGGCACGAGGAAGAGCCTTCGCGATGGGGTACCCGTGGCCGGGTCCTCGACAATGTCGCCTGAGCCCTCGGCTACTACGACCTCGATCGTGGTACCCAGCCCGTCCTCAAGCATCGCGACCCCGAACGAACCAGCAGAGAGGTCGTGCTGCTGAGTGCTTGGAACGAAGACCTCAACAACTAGATGTCCCGGCGAGAGCGTCGCGATCGAGCCCTCGAGTTCGTCTCCGATTTCGACATCTACCTCGAGCACTGTCATCGCAGCCTGCGGCACGAAGATAATCTCGGCTGCTGGCAGCATCACCCCCTCTGTTTTCCGCACGTTCATCGCTTCGGATTCAGCTGCAACCAGGGAGCGTTTCAGGCTCGAGATCTCGTCGACGATATCGCCTGTAGCCGCCGGTCGTAGCAACTCCTCCAGCGCCAGTTCAGCAAGGTGCAATGCTGCCTCGGCATCGCTGTGCTTGCGCTTCGTCAGCATGATGGCTTCCTCCTGGGCACGATGTGCCGCGTCGAGGGCGCTCTCGGCCGCGACTTCCTCAGTGGGGCCCGCCTTCAACGTGGCCAACTGTTCCGCGAGGTCCGAGACATCTCGCTTCGCGTTGTCCAGCGAGATTTGGGTTGTCGCGAGGTCTAGCTCACTAGGGCCGCGCTGGGCTTCCTGCAGGGCGCGCCGAGTGGACCGCAGCGAATCCGCAAGAGCCAGGACGGCATCGTCGGCACGCGCGATCACACCCTCGAGGTCCTCAACCGTCTGTGGTGGAGTGTACCCAGCCTTTTGGTACCAGGCCGCGATAGCATCGCTCGTCGCGCCAGAAAACGAATCCCCCGCATCCGCTGGATCTAGAAACCCCAGGCGAACAAGCGCCGCGTTCAGCTGCGCGACGTCTTGGCCCTCCATCAACGACCTCAGATCTCGCCACGCGGGCAGGCTCCCTTGAGCGAGGAGAAGGGGCCGACCTGAGATCTCGGCCAAGAGCGCGCCCTCGTGTACCACATCGCCTCGTGTCACTGAGATCCGAGTCACGATCATCCGACCTCGAGCAGAGGCCACCGGCATGACTTCGATCGTGTCGGGGGCGACGACAGTGCCGCGCAAGGCGACCGTCGCAGCGAGAGCGCGGCGCTGCACTGGGTGGGTAACAACCGCGGGTTCGGGTGCTGCGGCACTCGCCGTGGCCTCAGAGGGCGACTGGACTCGTGAGGCCGCGAACCATGTCAGTGCGACAGCGATGAACATGAGGCATCCAATACCGACGACGACCTGGCCCCTCCTGGTCGATCGGCCGCTACTCACCCAAGAGCGCCTTCCAGCGATCAATGGCATTCGCTGTTAGCTCGCGATAAGCGAGAACCTCGCCTTCGCGGTCACTCAGCACCTCCTCGAGGTAGGTGGCCTCAAGCGTTGCCGCCACTCCGAGTAGGTCGACGGCCGCACCACAGGCCGCATCTGCTGTTGCGATCCGGAGTTCGATCTCACCGGCATCGCCGCTCCCTGCCCGATAGGCATCGAGCGCGGCCAGCCTCGCCTCACTTGGGTCGGCTAAGTCATACCCTTCGCCTGCCATGCAGCCAGACCACGCCACCAGCACCTGCAGAAACGCTTCGTCCTGAAGAACGAGGGACACGACATCGCTACGGACGAGGTCGATCGTTGCAGTGAGTCTCAACCACTCGAATTGGTCACCGAACAGCTGGGCGCGGGCATCCGCGAGGCATCCGTCGGCGTGGGTCATCAGCGTTATTCCACCAACCTCAACTGAGCGGCCAGTCTCGTTATTTCCGAACAATGCCAAGGTGTAGCTTCCCTGGTCTTGTTCAGAGAGCGTCTGGACCAACTCAGCGTTTGGGTCGATGGGCTGATCATTGGTGGACCCGAGTCCGTAGCCGGAAACGCTGATCGTTTCGACATCGTCAGACCCGTAGCTTGTGCCGCGGCCGACATCAGGCACCACTGGTGGCTCGACAACCTGGTACAAGAAACCAGCGTCTTCCATGCACGCCGAAACCAACGACTGCTCCGCGATTATCAGCGTCCGCTGCCGATCCCAGCCGAGAATTGCGGTTTGCGGCGAACTGTCTTCGCTACTTTCGGCCTCCGCGCTGCGGGCAAACTCGTCGGAGGCTACTTCATCGGGCAAGCCTTGCACGAGGGCCACGGAACTCTGGTTCTCGAACTCGCTAGGGGCGCCGTTGGAACAACTCGCGACGACGATCAATGTCACTGCCACTGCCAGCAGGATTGGCCTGCGAACCGGCTGGTATGGATCCATGCTCCGTTAATGTAGATCGGGCGCGGGCACAAACGGCGTCGGGCCATAGCCGAAACCGAAAGGTGTGCGCCGAGGTGAACTCATCAGAGTTCGATAACCCGCCCGGTTCGGATCGATTGGTCAGCGGCGAGGGCGATCTTCAGGCTTTCGAGTACGTCACGGAGGTGTTGGGTAGTGTCGATTTCGCCACGTATGGCCTGCAGGAACCACTCCTGTTCAAGTTGACAGAGTTGGTCGTGGTCGGGTTCATCGCTGGTTTCAATCAAGTCATCGGGTCGAACCAACCTGCCTTGCGAATTGAGTTGGCTGTGATGATGGCGAATGGTGTTGGTTGCCGTGTGGATGTTGACGTCGGATGAATCCGCGCCCATCGTCTCCAGCCCCGACTCGATCGAGATAGCGCCGTTAGGGCCGATGACATCTTTGATGAAGAACGCTGTCTCGCTCATCATTGGACCCCATCCCGCCTCGTACCAGCCAACTGATCCGTCGTCGAAGCTGACCTGCAGTTGCCCGTAGTTGTACATCGTCGAGTCGATGTCGTTGGTGAGGCGAACCCCGATGGCATGAACCCGCGTAGCTCGAGCGCGGGTCATCTGAGCCATGACGTCTAGATAATGGACGCCGCAATCCACGAGGGGCGACGTCGTAGCCATGATGGCCTTGTGGGTTTCCCATTCAGGCCCGGTGCTTTGCTGGTTGAGGTTCATGCGCATGACCAGCGGTTGGCCAAGGGTGTGAGAGAGGTTCACGAAAGTGCGCCAGGAGGGATGATGGCGCAAGATGTAGCCAACGGTCAGGGCCCGCGTTCGACGGCGGGCGAGATCGATGAGGGCGGCCGCTTCCTCAACCGTCTCGGCCAGGGGTTTCTCGACGAAAACATGACAGCCCGCTTCGAGAGCCCGGGTGGCGAACAAGACATGGGTCTCGGCGAACGAGGCAATGGCCACCGCATCGGGCTTGGTTGCCGCAAGCGCTTCATCGAAGTCGCGGAAGTGGGCTACCTCGCCGAGTTCGGCCGCTAGCCGCAAGCCGGAGTCCCCCCGGGTGACGATGCCACAAAGGTCGAAGGCCGCTAACGCGGCGAAGGCTCGGCCGTGCGAGGTCCCCATATGGCCCGCGCCAACAAGCAGGACGCGAAGGGCGTGAGGCGAGTGGTGATCGGTCACTAGATCCGCTGCCATGCGGGCTTGTTGTCGTACGCCTCGCGGTAGTAGCCCGCGAGGGTGAGACTCCGCGCCGCCGGTTCGTCGACGATGACGGTGGCTCGGGGATGAAGTTGCAACGCGGACGCTGGGAGCATGGCGGTGAGGGGGCCTTCCACGGCGCGGGCGATAGGAGCGGCCTTGGCTTCACCGGTGGCGATCAAGACAAGGTGGCGGGCCTCGAGGATGGTGCCGATTCCTTGGGTGAGAACGTGACGGGGCACGGCGTCGATGGCGTCGTCAAAGAAGCGAGCATTGTCGGCCCGGGTAGCGTCGGTGAGCGTCTTGAGGCGGGTTCGCGACCCAAGCGAGGAAGTTGGTTCGTTGAAACCGATGTGTCCATCACGACCAATGCCGAGCAGTTGAAGATCTATACCGCCAACGTCGACGATGAGTTGTTCGTAAGCCGTGGCGGCGGCGGCAAGGTCTCGGTTAGTGCCATCGGGGCCAAAGAGCGCCTCGGGAACAAGGTCTACATGATCGGTGAACTCGCGCTGGATAAAAGAGCGGTAAGCCTCGCGATGGCCAGGTTCGAGGCCGACGTATTCGTCGAGCAGGAACGCCCGGGTGTCCGCGAAAGTGATCTGGGCCCCCACATAGCGGCGGATGAGTTCACGGTAGGTCGGTAACGGCGAACTGCCCGTAGCGAGGCCCAGCACGGGTCGCTCAACGGTGGTCAGCACGTGAGCAATGGCGTCCGCGGCCACCATCGCCGCCGCCGCCGGCCCCGCGGTAATGACGATCTCCATGGGCTAGCTGACCTTCCTGAGCGGATTGGGTAGTCGCCCGCGGGCCTCTTCGGTGACGTGGCTGATCCGCCCCGCACACAGGGTGAGCTGAACTTCGAGGTTCTTGTCGAGAAGAACGAGATCCGCGGTGGTGTTGGCCTTCACTCGTCCGCGGCGGTCCTCGCCCAAGAGGTCGGCCGGAGTGCTCGTCGCGGCCGTTAGAGCCCGGTGCGTGGCACAGCGGGTGTAGGCGATGAGATTGCGGACGGCCTGGTCCATGGTGAGGATGCTGCCCGCAAGGGTTCCGTCACCTTGGCGGACGCTGGTGGGATCCGCGGTGACGCTGGTACCGGCCAATTCATAAACCCCGGGGTCTTGGCCCATAGCCGCTACCGCGTCGGTGACGAGCACCACCCCGCCAGGGCCCTTGGCCTTCCATGTCGCGGCGACCACCACAGGATCGACGTGTACACCGTCCACTATGAGGCCGACAATCAGTTCCGGCTCGGTCAGCGCCACACCGACGAGGTTGGGGGTGCGATGACCGAGAGGTGCCATCGCGTTGAACAGGTGGGTGACGGCCGTCATCCCGGCCACCAGACCAGCCTTCGCGACACCGGCCGTGGCGTTGGTGTGGCCCGCGGCCACGACCACACCGCGCTGGGCGAGTTCTGCGATGACCCCCATCGCCCCCGGTAGTTCAGGGGCGATGGTGACGAGGGCGACACCGACATGGCGCGACCAACCGGCGATCACTTCGGGGCCGGGTTGGAGGAGATGGTCAAGGCAATGGGCCCCTCGGCGCTGGGGATTAAGCATCGGCCCTTCGAAATGAAGGCCCAGTGGTTCCGCCCCCACGTACCCCGCGGGGCGGGCCTGAAGTGCCTCGATGGCGGCGTCATAGGCCTCGAACGGCGCGGTTATGATCGTCGGCAGGAATCCGGTCACCCCGTGGCGGGGAAGCTGACGGCCTAGCTCCCACATCGAACTAGGGTCGCGGCACAAATCCAGTCCAAACCCTCCGTTGATCTGGAGGTCGATGAACCCCGGCGCGGTGATGAGTCCAGTCCCGTCAATAAGATTGGCACGCCGCGGCTTCCCCGCCGCCGCGCCGACCGCGTTACTCACGTCAACAATATTCTCCCCAATAATGGTGATGGTGCCGGGGACGAGGCCGTCGGGGGTCGCTATCTGAGCACCGCTGATATAGATCGGGGCCGAGGTCATCTCGGCATCGCCAGTCCGGTAAGGGCCGCGGCCCCGATCGCCCCGATCGCCCCTGGGGATTTGAGGATCACTCGGTCGGGGAGTTCAAGCGACTTCTGGAAATCGGACCGGCTCTCGAGTCGACGCAGCCCAGCCTTTATGGAATCGAGCAGGGGCTCGCCGATATCAGCCACCCCGCCGCCGATCACGATCCGATCCACATCGAAGGTGACCGCCAGCAGGTGAACGGCTCCGGCCCAGCGATCAGCAATCGCCTCGAGCGTTTGGATGGCTGCTTCGTCGCCACCGTTGGCGGCGAGGATCAACGCTTCAGCAGGGCCTGCCCCTACCGTAGAGGGCCATAGTCGAGCAATGGCCGAACCGGAGGCCACCGCTTCGAGGCATCCTCGGAGGCCACACTCGCACTCGGGTCCATCCGCAACGACCGGGAGGTGCCCAATTTCGCCCGCTACGCCGCCTTGGCCGCGGTGGATACGGCCGTTCAAGATAACCCCAGCGGCAATCCCGGTGCCGATACTCAGATAGGCTAAGTCGCGGATGTTGAGGTCGCGGTGTAGTAGCTCGTAGGCCCCGAGGCTGGCGACATTGACATCGTTTTCGACTCGGCACGAGACGTTATACGCAGCCGTAAGATCATCGACGATCGGAAGCGGTTCATCGCCGATCCCTAGGTTAACTGCTTGGCGAACCGAACCAGTTCTTGGGTCGATGAGACCGGGAATGCCGATCCCAATACGGGTAATCGGTACCGTACCGGTCTTGGATTGGAGCGCGGCGAGGGTGCCGAGCACCGACGCGGTGACCGCCTCTACTCCACCCGTGCCGGTGCGAACGCGATGTTCAGCGAGTTGGTTAAATTGCTGGTCGAAGGCCACGGCGTGGGTTTTGGTCCCCCCGATGTCGAGACCAACTATCGCACCGTCGTGGTTAGCCGAACCGCTCGACATGACTACCCGGCCCGCAAAGTGAGGCCGGTGTCTAGATCAAAGAATTGGAGATCAGTAGTGTCGACGGTCAAGTCGATCGTCTCACCGACGTTGAGAGAGGCCTTCGGTGGGAGACGAGCGATGCACAGCGCTCCTGAATCGTCGGCAATCGGAGTCACCTCGGCGAGGTCTGGATCGTCGATCTCGGCCGCTGTAGCGTCAATGGTCGTGTGAACCACGATCTCGGCCCCGAGCGCTTCGATCAGTTCCACCGTTGTACGCACGGTAGGTCGATCCTCGCCCTCGTCGGTCGGTTCAGCGAAGGCCTCGGGACGGATGCCGACCACGACATCGCGGCCGTCAAGGGCCCCGAGGTGCGGGTCGGCGGCCAAGATATGGTCCGGAATAGGCAGAGACTGGCGGCCAAAGTTCACGATCGCAGTGCCGCCGCTCGCGGTGATTCGCCCTTGATAGAGGTTCATCGACGGTGAGCCGATAAAGGCCGCCACGAACAAGTTGGTGGGCCGGTCATAAAGCGCCTGAGGAGTGTCAACCTGCTGCAAGATCCCGTCTTTGAGAACCGCTACTCGGGTGCCCATGGTCATAGCTTCGACTTGGTCGTGGGTGACGTAGACGGTGGTAACCCCCATGTTTCGCTGCAGGCGGGCTATCTCGGCTCGCATCTGCACTCGGAGCTTGGCGTCGAGGTTGGAGAGAGGTTCGTCCATCAGGTAGGCAGCCGGTCGACGCACGATGGCCCGTCCCATAGCTACCCGCTGCCGTTGACCGCCCGACAGCAACCCCGGCTTGCGATCGAGCAGTTCGGTGAGTTCGAGCAACTCTGCCGCTTCCTCGACCCGCTCGTTGATCTCAGCTTTGGGCAGTTTGGCCAGGCGCAGTGAGTAGCCGATGTTTCGGCGGACCGTCATATGGGGATATAGGGCATAATTCTGAAACACCATGGCGATGTCGCGTTCGCGGGGGCTCTCGTCGTTGACGATGCGATCACCGATGACCAAATCACCGTCGGAGATCTCCTCGAGGCCCGCGATCATTCGCAGTAGGGTCGACTTACCGCACCCCGATGGGCCGACTAGTACCAAGAACTCGCCGTCTTTGATCTCGATATCAACGTCGGTAACCGCTTGGAAGCCATTGGGGTATCGTTTGGTGACACCGTCGAGTTGAATCTCAGCCATAGTGAGGCTCTTTCATGCACTGGGCGTTCACTTGATGGCTCCTTCGGTAAGTCCGCCGAGAAACTGTCGGGAGAAGACGATGTAGAGCACGACGATGGGGATCATGGCGAGGGTCAACGCGGCCAGAACCGCGTTCCAGTCCGACGCGAACTGGCCGAGGAACTGCTGCGCGCCGAGGGTGACCGTTTTGGTCTGGTCACTCGGAGCCAATATCAGCGGGAACCAAAGATCGTTCCAGATGGGCAGCATGGTGAACACCGCGACCGCCGCCATTCCCGGCCGCACCAACGGCACCACTAGGCCAAAGACTCGGTATTCGTTGGCCCCGTCCACCCGAGCCGCGGCCTTGAGGTCCCGCGGAACTTGACGCATGAACTGACTCATCAAAAAGACCCCGAGGGGGATGCCCATGGCGGTGTATACGAGGATCAGGGCCCATAGCGTGTTGACGAGGCTGAGGTTCACCATCAACTTCAATAAGCTGACCGTTCCGAGCCGAATGGGGATCATTATCCCGATCGCCATATAGAGCCCGAGAAGGGTATTGCCGCGAAAATTGTATTCGACCAGGGCGTGGGAGGCCATGGTCGAGAAGAGCACGACGAAGAACAGCGAGACGACGGTGACAATGATGCTGTTGCGGAAGTAGACGTCGAAAGAAGCGCCGTCGAACACGGCTTCGTAACCATCGAGGCTGAAGGTGTCGGGGTTGGGTAGGGAGAATGGCGAATCGAATATCGCTCGGCGGGACTTTACGGAGTTGGCAATCACCAACACGATTGGGGCCAGTGCGATGAGAGCGTAACCCAACAAGACAGCGTGGATTCCGAGTCCCCCCCACTTAACCCCTTGACGCGGCGCTCGGCGAGGGGTCGCTTCGGTAGTTGTACTGGTCATGTCACAGTTCGTAGGTCGTAACTCGGCGCTGCCACACGAAGGTGTAAACGAGAACGCCGAGCAAGATGATCAAAAACATCGCGGACGCCACGGTGGAACCCATAGCGGGACTCCCCGCTTGGAGTTGGTTACCGAAAAAGCTCCGGTAAAAGAGCGTCCCCATGATGTCGGACGCGAAATCAGGGCCCGCGAGGGCGCCCTTGACGGTGAAGATCAGATCGAAGGCGTTGAAGTTGGCCACATAGGTGACGATGGAAATAATCCCCAACATCGGCAGCACCAATGGGAAAGTGATCTGCCAGAACACCTTCCACGCGGTAGCCCCGTCGACTCTCGCCGCTTCGATTAGGTCCTTAGGAATGGCAATAAGAACGGCGTAGAAGAAGATCATCGGCATGCCGACGAATTGCCATACTGACATCAAGGAGAGGGTTGGCAGTACCGTGCCTGACTCCCCTAGTAGCGGGGTATCGACGATGCCCCACAGCGGACTCAGGATTTGCCGCCAGATGAAGCCCACGATAACCACCGACAGAGTGGTCGGGATAAAGATAACCGTGCGGTAAATGTTTTGACCCCTAATTCCTTGCGCAGTCAGGAGGGCTGCGAGTAAGAGTCCGACCGGGTTCTGGACGAGCATATGGAAGCCGAAGAAGATGAAGTTGTTCTTCAACGCTCCCCAGAACCGGTCGGCCCACAGTGGGTTATTGAACAGGGTGTCGAAGTTGTCGAGACCGACGTAGCTCCCTGCATCGTTAAACAGGCTCAGGCGTAGCGAATCGAGCAGCGGATACACCATGAACACCGAATAGATAGCCACCGCCGGGGCGAGGAATACCACTAGGTGGGTAGGGAATCGCCGCCGCGAACGCCGTCGCATGACGACCGACTGGTTGGTCGAAGACATGAGCTACGACCTTAGTTGCCGATGGCTCACTTGGGGGGACTGTACCAGGCGTCAAGCCCGTCTTGGAGACGCTGGGCGGCATCGCTGGGGGTCAAGTCGCCGTTGATCACCCCCGCGCTGGTGGCCCACAGCTCGTTTTCTAGATTCGGCTCACCTCGAGATAAGATCTGATACGAATTGCGGATCGTGGATTCGCACTCGTCTCGCCACGACACGAACTCTTGGGCCACCGGATCGCTCAACGTGACCGGGGTATCCTGCAGGCTAAAGAACCCGGGGAGGGCGTTGGCGTAGATGCTCGCGAAGCCCTCCGACGCTACCCAGGACAGGAACGTCTTGGCCGCCTCGACGTTGGGCGACGCCGCGTTCAGGCCGACCGCTATGTCGGTGTGGTCGCTGATGTAACAGGTGCCCTGTCCGCCGGGAAGTGGCGGCTTGAACGCGCCGAAATCGAAATCAGCGTTCTTGTTGAAGCCTGCTATCTCCCAGGAACCGGCCGGATAAACCGCAGCCCGACCAAGGGTGAATAGGTTCTGGGCATCGGTGTAAACAACCGCCGACGCACCGTCGGGCAGATAATCCGACCAGCGGGCGAGACTGGCGAACGTGTCGAGATAGGGCTGATCGGTCAGTCGCGCATTGCCGCTGATCAAGGCATTGCGGCCGTCCTCACCGTTCCAGTAGTTCGGGCCGATATTCTGGAAGCCCATGGTGGCGGCCTCCCACTGGTCGGCGGTTCCCATGCCCAACGGCGTGTAGGTGCCATCCGCGGCGATCGCATCAAGCACCGTGAAGAACTCCTCTTCGGTTTCGGGAATATCCAAGCCGAGTTCATTGAAGGCATCCACGTTGTAAATAAAGCCGTGAATAACCGAGGCCATCGGCACACAGAACGGCGTGCTGCCGTCATCGGTGATCCACGCACTCTGGGCCACCGAACTGAAGTTGTCGATGTTGTCGAGGTCGGCAAGCGGGACGAGATGCCCATCATCGAACAGCGCTAGCGAAGCATCAAAGGGTCGACAGGTGATGAGATCACCCGCAGTTCCGCCCTCGAGTCGCGTCGACAGAGCGGCGTTATAGTCGGCTGGTGGGGTAGGCGAGAACTCAACCAATATGCCGGGATGATCCGCCTCGAAAGCCGGAATGAGTTGGTCCTTCCAGATGGCTAAGTCGTCGCTGCGCCAGCTCTCGATGGTGATGGTTACCGCTTCGTCGGTGCCTCCGGCACCAGCATCCGAGGAAGTCGAGTTACCGTCGTCACCGCAAGCTGTCGCCAGCATTGCTAGGGCCATAGCTAGGCCGATCCATTTGCTCATTTGCCGCATTCTGGGTGCTCCTTTATTCTGACCCGTGGGGCGGGGTCGTTGGTTGTTTCTTGCGCCATGGGATCACCATCAGGCGACCCCCAGCTCTTGGCTCAGCACCAGACCGGCGGCACCGAGCAGAATCACATCGTCACCGAGCGAGGTGTAGCTGACGTTGACTGACTCGGCCACACTGTCGAGACAGCGGGTGCGCAAACTCGCGGTAGCGTGTTCGCAGAACTTGTCGCCGAGAAGACGGCGTGGCCCGGACACTAGAATCTGGTCGATATCGAGGATGGCAACGATGGCCGCCAGGGCGATGCCGAGGCGCTCCGCGGCACCGTTGCGAACTGCATCAGGGTCGCGGTCCGGCTGGGCGAGCGCCTCCTCGATGTTGGGGGAAGTGACAAAGGTTTCGAGACATCCGTAATGGCCACAGCGACATTTCGGTCCCGCGGGATCGACGACTAGGTGTCCGATCTCTCCCGCGCCCGAGTGCTCCCCTCGGAATGGTTGTCCGTTGAGGATGAATCCGGCGCCGACCCCGGAGCCGATCTTCACGGCGGCGAGGTTGGCCGAGCCGTGTTCGCCACGGCTGTATTCGGCAATAGCGGCCACGTTGGCATCGTTGCTGACGTAAGTCCGCTGACCAACCTCGGCGACAAGATGATCCCGCAGACCGATGTGCTGCCAACCGAAAGCCAGTGCTTCAAGCACCGAACCGTCCGGGGAGACAACGCCGGGAGTCCCCACGCCGATACCGAGAATCGGGCTCCTCGCCGCGCCCACCGCCCGGCGGGCTAGGTTGGTAACCAAATCAAGAGCGGCGTAGCCGGTTGCGCCCTCGGCGGCCACTTCAAGCCGTTCGACAATGCCCCCGCCGAGGTCAACCACCGCAGCACGCAGGGTTCCTGGTTCGCTCAGATCTAAGGCGATAACGTTACGTGCCTCGGGCCGGATCTGCAGCATCGTTGGCGGCTTGCCGATTTGGGTATCGTCACGGCGGGTACCGACCGCCGCAACAAGTCCCCTCTCTTCCAGCTCCGAGATGAGGGCCGATACCGTGGCGGGGGTGAGTTGGGTGACGCGGGCTAGGTCAGCTCGACTCAACGGCCGGCCACCGAACAGGTGCTGAAGAACAAGGCGGCGATTCGCGGCACGCGTGTCCTCGCGAGCTGCCTTCGACGACGCCCGTAATCCCGTTCCGGTGGTGAGTCCCTCGTGCATTAGTTTCTATAGTCATTGAACTTACTAACTATGTCAAGGGCAAATTCCCAATTGCTACCTTGATACCTTCTTCATATCATCTTTTGCTATGATCAATCGAATGCTGGGCGCCACTATCTTCGCTACACCGGAGCTTGACCAGGCCGATCTCCGCGTACTTGAAGCTCTCGAGCGGCAACGTCGGGAATTGTCGCGCTACGCCGGCTACAAGCCTCGACGATGGATCGGCCACCTTCGGAGCATGAGCCTGGCACGCGCGATCCGAGGATCGAACTGGATCGAAGGATACCGAGCGTCGCTGGACGACGTTCGCGACGCCATCGAAGGCGAGGAACCGATCAAGGTCCCGACCGAAACGCGCGCCGCCCTAAGCGGCTATCGAGACGCTATGACCTTCATCTTGTCGTTGTCAGAAGCGGGCAAGGACGTCGACGAGTCGCTGCTGAGTTCTCTCCACTTCATGATGACGAAACACGACCTACGGGCCTCGCCGGGGACCTACCGACGAGGCGAGGTATGGGTCGAAGACGAAACGGGAGCCCGCCTCTACGAGGCGCCTGACGCCAACCTCGTCGAGGACCTAATGGCGGAGTTGGTCAGAACCGTCAACAGTAACGATGGAACCCCGGTAACCGTCCGAGCAGCGATGGCCCACCTGAACCTCGTCATGATTCATCCCTTCCGAGACGGGAACGGTCGCATGGCCCGAGCTCTTCAGACAATGGTCCTCGCCCGCGAGGGGATCGTATCTCCGATTTTTGCCTCCGTGGAGGAATACCTTGGCCGAAACACCGACGACTACTACGCAATTCTGTCGCAAGTAGGACAAGGAACCTGGCGCCCGGGAAGCTCCGCCCGGCCGTGGATCCGCTTCATGCTCACAGCACACTACCGACAGGCGTGGACGGTTCAGCGTCGAGTCCACGAGACAGAGCACCTCTACGATGCGGTCAACCAACTCACCACTCGCACTGGCCTCCCGCCGCGTTCGGTAGGAGCGCTTGTCGATGCGGCAAGCGGTAGACGACTTCGACGGGGCAACTACATCAACCTCGTTGGGTTGACCACTGGTGATCCGATCTCTGATCTTACCGCCAGTCGGGACCTCAAGCGGTTAGTTGACGCGGGCGTTCTTCGACCGCAAGGCGCGGGACGCGGTCGCCTCTATTACGGCTCCGCGGATCTCCGACGGCTCTGGCACGACGTTCGGGCCACTAGACCGCCCCGAGCCGAGGACGACCCCTACGCAACCCTTGCCTAAGTGGCCAGGTCTCGGTCACGGTCGACTCTCCGCCTCGACTTCGGCAATCGGCGGGCGGAAGGCTTCGATGATCGCCTCGTTTGATTGCCATCCCGTAGCGTGTTTCACGACTAGGCCAAGCTCTAGCAGGCGATTCAGATCACGGCTTAGAGTGCGTGGCCCGGTAGTGGCATAGAAAGCCGCCAACCTCGGAGCGAGCAAGGGAATTTCGTCCTTGGGCACCACGACTCTGGAGGGCAGGGCGAGAACGAGCGAGCGCTGTCTGTCCCTTGCCACAGTCGGCGCAAACTGGCCCATGACCTGGTGTACGTAGCTGATCCAGGTGACCTTGAGTTGTTGCTCTCGGACTTGTTCAATCTGACCGCGGAGGCCGTCGAGCAGTCCCTGTGTGGCGTAGCTAAGAAACCCGACCGCACTACTCGTTTGGCTAGCCCTGCTGAGTTCCTTGTAGTACTTGTCTCGGGTTAAGTTGTAGTGGTTCGACAGCAGGTTGGCGGCGGGGATCGGCACCATCGTGGACCGAGCCAAGATTAGGAACTCCAAGAGTCGGGCTGTCCGGCCGTTGCCATCGCCATATGGGTGTATCCAGGCAAGGTACAGATGGGCATAGATGGCGCTAAGGACGGTGAGTGCAAACTGTTCGGCTCGGTCCTCGGATCGAAAAGTGTCACCGTCGAGCCACTCAGACAGTCGCTCCAGCAGGTAGTGGCAGTCTTCGGCCGGAGCGCCGCGGTAAGAGGCCGCAACAACCGAGTGGTATCGAACCTTACCCGCGACGACGGGCGGTTCATAGTCGGTACCTTCAAGGACTTGTCGATTAAGATCGCTGATCAAGTCGGGAGTGATTCTCGGTAGATCGCCGCTCAGCACCTGCTGAGCAATGGCATCAAGAGCGTCGAGCACGTTTTTAACCTCACGCGCTTGATAGGCACGCGACGGAGGGGCTTGGAACGTCCCCCGAAGAATATCGCTCACCTGCTCTTCGGTTAACGTGTTTCCCTCGATCGCGCCTCGCCCAGAAGCATCCAGACCCTCGGGTTCAGCGACCGGATGTCGGTAGCTGCGAAGGTGAGCCACGGGTGGGACTCAAGGTACAATGCGTTCAGCCTTTCATCGTCTCCGCCAGCACCCGGAGATGGTCGGGGCCAATGCCACAGCAGCCACCGACCATGGTCGCCCCCGCGGCGTGCCAGGCCGGTTCGTAGGCCGCGTACTCATCGGCGGTGATGCTGGTATCGTGCAGTAGCACACCGCCAGCGGTCACCATTGCATGGGCATAGGCCCCCAGAGGCCCATCCCAATGTTCGCGGATCGCGGCGACGCCCCGCTCCGTCAGGCGAACATCGGAATGCATGAGACACAGCGCGTCAACGCTGTCGTAGCCTTTAGCGACCTTCACCCCATCGGTGAGTAGACCACCGTCTCGTAGCTCGATCTGATCACCGAGTTCGCTGACGTCGTGACCTTCTTCGGGTCCGATGGTGAAGCCGACCCACACGGGGAGACCTACCGTCGACACAGCGTCGAGGGTGACGGTCAGGCGCGGAATGTCCACCATCATCTCTAGGCTCACCAGTTCGATGCCAGCGTCGCGCATGATCGTGACCTGTTCGACGGTGTTGTCGTACAACGTCTCAAGCGACGGGTGATCGCCGGAGAAACTCCAGTTGCTGACGCCGCCCGCCACGACAACGTGATCGGCGGCAGCGCCTGCGGCGTCCCGGGCTTCGATCGCTAGCTCGACCGACCGTCGATTGCAGGCCTCGAAGTCGGGGGCGACCCCCGCGTCTTCGAGCACGTTTCGGCCGGTAGCGAACGTGTTCGACACGATAAGATCGGCCCCACAATTGATGTAATCGACGTGGATCTGGCGAACTATCTCAGGGTCACTCAGAGCCGCCCCACCACTCCAACCGTTGGGCAATCGGGGGGCACCTCGGCGCATGCACTCCGAACCGGTCCCCCCATCAATCAAGATCCGTTCACCCGCCCGGGCGCGCTCTATAAGTCGGGAGTACCGGTTCGCCCTAGTGTCGTGACTCAAAGTTCCTCCTCGTCGTCGGGGCAATTCTACCGCAACCCACTAAGCCATCAGTCCAAGACAAGTTGATGGGCGATCCGCTCACGCCGCCGAAAAGATACCAGTTCAGTAACACCCACCTCGGCGAGCATCGAACGCAACCTGTCGTAGGACATGCCGATTTGGTCGACGACATGGGCATCTGACGCGGTCGTGAACCCGACCCCGGCGGCGGCCAACTCACGGAGCGCGTCGATGGCCGGGTAGGTCTCGGCGATCGGTTTTCGTAACCCAGCCGACGAGAACTCCACCACCACGCCTGAATCGATGACGGCCCGCAGGAGACGATCCTGATGCTCGGCGGGCCGACTCGGACGATGCCCTCCCACCTTGATTACGTCGAGATGGGCGAGCACGTCAACCAAACCAGAGGTCGCGAGTTCGGTGATGCTGTCAACGTAACGGGCGTACACGTCGTCGACGTCGCGTTCGTTCCACTCCTGGGCGAAAGCCGCGGTTTCGTAAGCGTCAAAGAGCCAGTCATCGAGCCAATGAACCGAGCCAAGCAGTATGTCAAACGGATACTCGGCGAGCAGATCACGCATCGGCTCAACCGTTCCCGGCCAGTAGTCGACCTCGAGACCAACAAGAAGAGGGAGGCCCCGATCTTGGGCATCAACGAGGGCGCTCACGTAGGTCGTCGAGATCGCCGCCACTCTCCGCCGCGAGAATACGGTCAGTCGCTTCGGCCATTCGGCCACCACGCGGCCGCGCCCAGTGCGCCATGACCTCGTTCACAGTGCGGGTGAAACGATGACAGTGTTCGGTGATGGCAATCTGGTCGATGCCCTGGCTACGAGCCTTTTCGCAGTACTTTTCGAGTTGGGCGAAGGTCGGGACGGGAGTACCGGGGTGATGGGGCCACACATGGAGATGGAAATCCAGCACCAGACGGCCTCTCAGTCAGCCGGCGATGTCGAGAATCGGGCGGCCGCGATGCGAGCCAGACTCTCCTCTTTGTGGGCGCGTTCGTCGAGAGCGATCTGGCGCAACACGTCGCCCACCGTGGCGAAGTCACCGTAGTCAACGCGAAACTCGCTCTCCCACGGTTCGTTGTCTAGTTCTGGGTGTTCGGCGACGTAGCTCATGTACTCGTGCTCTGCGTGATCCTCAAAAGCCGCGTTCAAGCGGTAGCTCAACTTCGGCTTCACCACATAGAGAAGCCACGACAGGTGGTAGTAACTCCACGCAAGGAGTTGCGGAACAATACGGCCCCGAACTAGGCCCCGACGCTCACCCCTCCGCTGCAACAATTCTTCGATGATAAGGAGATGGAAGAGTTCGTTGTCCTGCTGGGCGCGGGTGGCTCGGACCTCGTCGTGAATTTCGCGCGCCACTTGCGGGCGCTCATGCGTGTGGGTAATTGCAACATAGGCAACCGACTCCCACGCGATATACGGAACCCGCGCCACAACTTCCAAGACCCGAAACTTCGCCAGTGAGCCAGGTTGGCCGTAAAGCAGGTCCATCACGATAAAAAGCAGCCGAGCGGCCAAACCCGCGGGCAGACGCGTCGAAGCGAGCGTGACAGCTTGTTCGTTGCGAAGAGCGACCGGATCGGGACTCAGTGTCATCACCACCTCACCCTCTAGCCTACCGAACGGGGACCGGTTGGATTCACCCGAGGGCCACCGATTCCTCATACACTGCCACCATGGCCGCGGCGACCCCCACGACCACTAGCTCCCCGACCGCCTTCGCCATCAGCGGACCAAACGACGCGCCGGTAATCGTACTAATCCACGGCCTCGGGCTGCACCGAAGGATCTGGGACGACCTACTCGAACCGCTAAGCGATCGCTACCGGGTCGTTAGCTACGACCTGTGGGGCCACGGCGAGTCCGGTCCGCTACCGGAACCCGCGAGTCTGGGCCTTTTCGCCCGCCAATGCGTCGAACTGCTCGATCATCTGGAGATTCCGAAGGCGGGGCTCGTGGGGTTCTCGCTCGGGGGAATGATAAACCGCCGCGTGGCGATTGACTCACCGGAGCGGGTCAGCGCCCTTGGCGTACTCAACTCGCCGCACCAACGCTCCCCTCAGGCTCAGCAACTAGTCGAAGAACGCGCCGCGGCCACCTCGGCCGGCGATCTCTCGGCCACCCTTGACGCTACCCTAGAGCGGTGGTTGACCCCGACCGCTACACCCGCTCTCGTGGCACGGGTAAGCGAATGGGTTCTCGCCAACAACATCGACACCTTCCGCCAAGTCCGACAGGTCCTAGCCAACGGCGTGACCGAACTCATCGACCCGCAGCCCCCTATCACGGTACCAACGTTAGTCCTCACCTGCGAGCACGACTCCGGCTCCACCCCAAGCATGGCCCACGCCATTGCGGCCGAAATTGTGGGGGCCAAAACGGTGATCGTCCCCTGCCTGCAACACCTCGGTCTTCTCGAAAACCCTGAACCATTCGTGGCAGCCCTCCGCGGCTTTCTCGACCCGATCTTCCCCCGACCATTACGGCAAAGTCGCTCGTGACCAAACAGACCCTGTCCGGCGGCCAGGCCGCAGCCAAAGCGCTGCAAGCCGAAAGGGTCTCCCACGTGTTCGGCCTCATCGGCTCGGCCACGATGGAACTGTTCGATGCTCTCTACGACTGCGATGAAATTCGGTTCATTGGGGTTCGCGATGAGCGTACCGGTACGCACATCGCCGACGGTTTCGCCCGGGCATCGGGGGAAGCAGGCGTCATTATTGCTGGCCAGAACGGCCCCGGGGCCACCAATCTCGTCACCGGCCTCGCTCAAGCTAAAGCCGCCTACTCGCCGGTCGTGGCCATCGCGGGAGCGTTGTCGTCGAGCCATGTCTACCGCGACGCCTTCCAAGAAGTCGACCAGCAGGCTCTGTTCACACCGATTACGAAAAAGACGTGGACCGCGCCATCCGCCGACCGTATCCCGGAGTTATTCCGCGAGGCATTCCGCCTAGCTTTGACTCCCCGTCAAGGTCCGGTTCAGCTGAACCTGCCGCGCGATGTTTTGGCCGCCCAGGCCGAGTTCGACGAGATGCAGGCGCCGGAGAACTACCGCAACCACGATCTCCCTGCGGCAAGCAGCGACGCAGTGACTCGGGCCGCGGCCTTGCTAGGGGCGGCCAGCCGGCCGGTGATCGTCGTCGGGGGTGGCATCAAAAACACCGGCGACCACGAAGCGGCCCTCGAACTGGCAGAAACACTCAATGCGCCGATAGTTTGCTCCCCCGGTCACGGCGACGCGGTACCGTTCGGCCACCGCCTCAACGCCGGCCAGATGGGGCCCCGCGGCAACCCGGTGGCCTCGCGTCTCGTGCAACAAGCCGACGTCATCGTTGCTCTCGGCACCCGCCTCGGGTTCAACTCGACCTTCTACTCCTACGACAACATCAACATCGACGCGTCGATCATCCACATTGAACTCGAACCAACCGCTATCGGTCGCTACTTCCCGGTGGAGGTCGGCATTTGGGCCGATGCGCCGACCGCGGCCCGCCAACTCACCGCCGCGCTCGCTCATGTCGGAGCCAAGGCCGAGGTTCAACGCTGGGTAGACACCTACACGGCTGAACGTCGGACCCATCTCGCAGAGCGCGACGCCAACGCCAACACACAACTCGCACCCATCGCGCCCTCCGGCTTGTTCAAGGAACTACGCAGGGCGCTCCCTCGCGAGGCAGCGATCACCCTCGATGCGGGCACACTGTGCCTGCAGGCCACTGACGCGCTCAACTACTGGACCCCAAAATCGCTGTTCACCCCAATGGACTTTGGCCTTGTCGGCTTCTCTTTCGCCTGCGGTCTCGGGATCAAACTCGCCCGCCCCGACCGGCCCGTGGTCAGCCTCATGGGCGACGGTGGCTTCGGCATGGCCCTCTCCGAACTTGCCACCGCGGTGGCCAACGAGATCAACACGGTAACCCTTGTCCTGAACAACCAGTGTTGGGGGGCCGAGAAGGCCTACCAGCGCGACTTCTTCGGGGGGCGCTACATCGGTGCCGACATTACCAGCCCGCCGTTTGATAAAGTCGCGGAACTATACGGCGGAGTGGGTTTCAGAGTCGACCGCCTAGACGAGGTGGCCGAAGCCGTCTCTGCCGCTCTCGTTGCCGCTAAACCCGCGGTGATCGATATAGCGGTGGATCCGAATGCGCTCTACAGTTTTCGCCGCGACTCCTTCCAACACCGAGGCAATGTCGGGTGAAATTTCAACTGGCCATCAACCTCGAACGCATGAACGACTCGCTCGACATGGCCGACGTGGCCGTCCACACCATCGATATGGTGCAACGAGCTGAAGCGGGTGGCTTCACTACCGTCTGGGCCGCCGAACATCACGCCCTCGAGATGACCATCGCGCCAAACCCGCTGCAGATCCTTACGTGGTGGGCTGGCCATACCAGCACGATCCGACTCGGCACCGCGGTGGCCGTGGCCGCCTACTGGCACCCGGTCAACCTGGCGGGCGAGGCAGCGTTTCTCGACCTGATCTCCGGGGGACGGCTGGAGTTGGGCATCGGGTCAGGGGCTTACCAGCGGGAGTTCGACCGTATGCATAACGGTCTCTCCCAGACCGATGCTTGGCAGTATCTGCACGAAATGCTGCCCGCTCTGAAGGCGCTCTGGCAGGGCGATTACGAACACGACGGCAAGTTCTGGCGTTTTCCGACCGCCACTTCCGTGCCGAAACCCGTGCAAAAGCCGCATCCCCCAATCTGGGTCGCGGCCAGGAACCCGCTTACCTTTGACTACGCGGTCAAAAACGACTGCCACATCATGTCGTGGCCGATCTCTCGACCATTCGCGGAGGCGGAACTCTACGCCCGGCAACTCGCTGAGGTGATGGCAGCCAACCCGGGCCGGGCCCGACCCACCTTCGCCATGATGCGCCACACCGCTGTGTACGACTCCGACGAGGGCAAAAACGCCGTCGTCGCGGCCGCCCAGCGTCAACTCGGCCAGTTCGAGAACCTCTTCAAGAACCTCGGCGATGTCCACAACGGGTTCGCCAAGGAACTCCCGATGGACCAGGTACGCAACGCGGCCGACTACGAGCCAGCCAACCTCATCAACAACCTCATGTTTGGCACGCCCGACGAGTGCATCGAGAAACTAAAGCGTTACCAGGATCTCGGGGTCGACGAGTTCATCTACTACTCCAGTCTCGGCCTCGACCATCCCCGCCAGAAGCATTCCATGGACCTCTTCTGCAACGAAGTAATCCCCGCCTTCTAACCCCCAAAGAAGGGCCCGTTGCCCGGGTATGGGCGGCCATTAGGAAGTGAGGAAGTATCAAATCACAGGACTTGGCTTCGGTGACCCGCTTTGACACGACGGCGGACTCGCCCGAGTAGGTCAACCGCGGCGTAGGCGGCTAGCACAATAATGGCAGGTTCGGCCAGAACACGAAAGCGTTGATTCCCGTAGGTCGTAAGGGCGGTGACGGCAACCACCCCGATTGGGGCCAACAACAGCCCCAAGGGCTCGCCGCGGCACCGTCGCAAGACAGCACCGGCCGCGGCGAGTGGCGCGAGGGCGATCCACATGAACCAACCCGCCCATAGCCAGTCGTAGTCACGGCCCTCCAAACTCTCAAAGTAAAGCTGAGTGCGAATATCCCACGCGCCGAACGTGCGCATCAAGCCAATGACGACCACTTCGGGCAACTCGTCGAGATGGGCCCGCGCGTAGTTGATGCCAGCGTCGCGCCAAGCCGACGCTCTCGCCGACTCGTCTAGACCCGCTGTATCGATCGCGGTGACACAATCTAAGCGCCACAGCCCGATCTGAGATCCGCTATACACGGCCGGACAGTTCGCGCCCGCGAGCAAGATTCCGCTGTTGTTCGGTAAGGGCTGCAGGTGACCTAACGAGACCGCGTTTCTGACGGTCCACGTGCCGAGTATGATTATCACCCCCGCCAAACCAACACCGGCCACCCGCAGCCAGCGATCCCGGTCGATTATGCGAGCCGCGGGAACAATAAGGAACGGCCCCAGCAACAGCGACTCCGTTCGGGTGATAGAGGCAAGCCCGAGGGCGGCACTGGCCAATAACCACCACTTGTACTGATCGGCGTCCCCGGCCAATGCCCGAACCACACCAAGCATCAGCGACGACACCAGCAGGACGTACAGCCCTTCGCTGAGCAGGGACCCATCAAGCACAATCAGTTGGGGATAGATGGCCGCGAAACCCGCCGCAACTACACCAACCCGACGACCGGCGATCGCCTCACCCAACAAGCCAATGACCACGACGGATACCCCACCAATGAAGGCGCCGACAAGCCGCTGTTCGGTCGGACTGTCGAACCCAACCAAATCAAGCACCGCCAACACCATCGGCCACAAAGGCGGGAACTCGGCGGTAGCGATTCGCTCGCCAGCGAAGATGAACTCGCGCGGCCGGATATAACCTTTACCGTCGGCCAGCAACTCGCCAAGGAGATGATAGGTCTCGGCGTCTCCGAACTCTGAGATCAGGCCGCGGCCCGCGGTCATGACATAGACGACCCGAAGACCAACACCGAGCGCGGCGATGGCCAAAAGGGCACGCAGATTGGTCGACCGATCTCTACGCCGATTGGCCTGAGTAGCCCGCCTAGCTGAAATCACGAATACCGATCACCGAAACGGTGGGGTCAAGTTCATGTACCGCCGCCGCGACGGCCGCCGCGACCGGCTCGCGGGCCAAGGTCACCTGGTTGAGCAGCACCACAAACCGACTGCTCGGCGGGCACGCTTTGCGAGAGCCGCGCGGATGCAGCAGAACGCGAGCCAGCCGCGACTCAGTTAGCGGCGCGTCGGCTCCGCAACCGGCCAGACCCGCGACGAGTTCTGGTCGCTGGCAGCCGCTCGCGATTATCTCGCCGATCGCCGCCATCCCGACACAAGCGATAAGCACCGTGGTAGCCGCGGGAACTACCGGCTCATAGTCCCGCGGCGCCTTGAACGGCTTTCGACGAGAACCGTCGGCCTCCACCACAACATGATCAAATTGACCAAACCAACGATCGCAGTCTCGCGGGTCAACGCCGAACGCCTTGCGGTTATCTTCGGCGGCCCAAACCAGCACGACCCCGTCTCGACCCAGCGACGACGAAATCTCTTCGTCGGTCGGCGCTAGGAGCCGGGCCACTCCGCTCGTTCGGTTGCGACCCATCTTGGTGGTCGTGGTCAGCACCCGACTCCCCGACAGTTGAGAACCCAAAGCGAAGAGCGCCGTGGTTTTCCCTCCTCCGCCCACCAACGAAACCAACTCATGCTCACCCAACCGAAGAGCTCTCCCCAAGTCGGCCAACTCGACGTCCACAAGCATCAGAGCCACGCTAGCCTTCTCCTCCGTGGCTCGCTTCACCCTTACCCGCCTGTTCGCCGCGGGGTTCCTCTTGGCTGTTATAGCTGCCGCATGTGGGACCAGCGTCGATAATTCCGAAATGGCACGAGTCGGCGATCGTGTGCTTACTCGCACGCAATTCGACGCCCTTCTCCCCGACGGTGACGCCACCGTTCCCGCCCGTAGAAACAGCGTCGTCACGACGTGGTTAGTCGCCCAAGCGGTCGAGTTCGAACTCAACGATCGGGGCTACCAAGTCGAAGAGAGCGACCTACTGCAGGCGACTCAAATCGTTACCGCATCCGGTACGACCATCGAAGACTTCCAGGCCGAGTTGTTGCGCGACACCTTCGCCCTGAGCCTCGCCGTCGGTCGCTGGACCGAAAAAGAGATGGCGGACAGGGACCCGATCGACCCTCCCCTCTACCTATGCAGCAATCATATTCTGTTCGAGACCGACGATGAGGCGGGTGCCGACGAAGCCCTAGCTCGCGCCCTCGATGGTGAGGACTTTGCTGACCTGGCCGAGGAACTCTCCCTCGACCCCACCGCGGAGACCGGCGGCGACCTTGGATGTTTAGTTGAGGGCAGCCTCGTTCCGGAGTTCGAAGAGGCGGCCTACGCCGCGGATGCGGGCGACATTATCGGCCCGGTCATGACCGATTTCGGCTGGCACATCATCGAGATCGAGTCGGTAGGGCCAGCCACTGCCGAGGTCCACCCCGACGCCGATCCTCAACAGATCGAAACTATTGTCAAAGACTACCGAGAGATCCAGATCAACGCCGTGATCTTCGACCTCGAGCAGAAAGCTCGGGATAACTTCGGCGACCGCGTCGTGCTCGATTCATCGCTGGGCACCTTCGACGTGGCGACCTTTGAAATCGAGCCGCCCGAGTAGCCGCCCGTTCTGAGCCAGCTAACCCTGCCACACCCGCGACAAAGGTTAGGACCCCGCCGGTGGACGGTAGAAGAGGACGAGTTGGCCGACTGCGGCCCCCGCTCCCCCCACGGTGGCAATGAGCAGGCCAGTCCCCCCGTCGAAATCTCTGATCAAATCGAACCGGTGATCGAGGGAATAGCGACCGGGTCCAATCGTGGCAATCCCCACCGCCACCGCCGCGTAGAGGAAATTGAGTTCGTAGCCATTGTTGACCGAGAAGAAACCGTTCGGGCGATGCACCGTGTAGCCCGCCACCACCATCAGCGCAACGAACGCCAAACAGGCCAGCGGGGTAACCAGTCCGAGCGCCAGTAGCACCCCAGCGCCGATCTCGGTTGACGCGGCAAGGTAGGCATGAACCTTGCCCGGCCGCATCCCCATCGAGTCAAACCAGCCCGCAGTGCCCGCGATCTTGCCGCCTTGCGTGTACTTCGCGTAGCCGTGGGCGGCCATAGCTAAACCGGCCGCCACCCGCAGGACGAGGATTCCAAGACTTAGCTCGTCGGAACCCACAATGTAGTTGTCCGAGTCTAAAGCCACCAGTTCCAAGGCCGTAATTGATGTGAACATGTCGACTCCCTTGTCGGGCAACAGTGTAGAAGAGTGTCATCGTGTCCGTACTCATCGCCGCGGTTGCCCGCACTCCTTTCGCGCTTGCAAATCATGTCCTTGCAGGGTGGCATCCCGTCGACCTCGGCGCCGTGGTGGCGACCGAGGCACTCTCACGGGCCGGGATTTCGGTGACCGACGTCGACGAGTTGATCGTCGGCTGCGCCGAACCGGTCGGCGCCCAAGGGGCCAACTTGGCGCGGGCGGTTGCCCTATCGGCGGGCTGGCCCGACCACATCTCCGGGATGGTGATCGAGCGGGGGGAATCCAGCGGCACCGCCGCCTTGCACGCCGCGGGAGCCGCCCTGCGCATCGGTCAAGCCACGACGGTAGTGGTCGCGGGTATTTGTAGCGCTTCCATCGTGCCACCGGGCGCGGCGGCCCGCCTTCGCAGCTACGGACGACCGTGGGGCCGCGGTCCTGCTGATCGCTACGAGGCCGACGGTGGGCTCTTCGCCACGGTGCAAAACGCGGAGCGCCAAGCGGCGGCAATCAATCGTCACGACCGAGCAGCCCAAGAGGCGTGGGCCGACCGTAGCAGACAGCACCGTTCGACCAACAGCGAAGCAATCATGGCGATCGGGGCGCGGCCCAGCGATTCCGTCGCCATCCAAAAGGGGACGCCAGTAACGGCCGACATTCGCCGCTTCGTTCCGCCCCATCACGAACTCAATCCCCTCTTTGCTGCGGACGGCACCATCACCGCGGCCACGTTTACGCCCGCCGCCGACGGGATCGCCGCCATTGTCCTTACTACCGAGCATCCCGCCCCCCTCGGTGAAATCATCGGCATGGGTCGAGCGGCTGCCCATCCCCATGACGCCGCGGCCGGGATCGCCCGCGCCGCCAAGAGCGCGGGGATAGACGGTTCATCAGTACTCGACTGGCACGTAGCCGAGCCCGCCGCTGCCACTGCTCTGATCATGGTCGATGCCCTAGGGCTAGAACCCAGTGTCGTCAACCAGCACGGCGGAATGCTCTCGGTGGGCGACGCAGGGGCGGCAGAAGAGATCCGACTCATCACCGATGCGATAATCACGGCCGAAGTCGGAGACTCAGGGGCGGCAGGCGTAGCGGGACATTCAGGCTCCGCTGTCACCGTCTGGAAGCGACTCTAGGATAAACGCCATGAACGTGATCAATGTGATCATCGCCATCGCCGTGGGATGGGTCCTCTTCCGTATCGGCCTAGGGATGCTACGCGGGCTTGCCCAGCCCATTCCAGAACCACCACCGGCGGGTGAGTTGCGCAAAGTGAAGATCATGTACCGCTGCACGATCTGTGGGACCGAGGTCCGAATGACCATCGCTCCGCACCAAGAACCCGAAGCGCCTCGCCACTGCCTCGAAGATATGGACCTCATCGCGCCAATCGAAGATTGAACATTAACCAGTGTCATCCCCAGGCTGTGCATAAGTCGGGGGATAATCACATTGATGTCATTCCCGTTTTCCCCGCCGACGGCCTAGTATTTACGGCTTATGACAGAAAAGCCCGACAAGCGCCGCGTCTCCGGCGGACGAGTCACGCCAAAGGGAACCCGACCTGAGGGCTACCATGCCGAAACCGTGAGCCACACCGGCCACGAAGACCTCGCCCCAAGCCCACGGTGGGTTCCTCTCTTGATGTTTGGCTTTCTCGGCGGAGGCATCGCGGTGATCGTGGCCAACTATGTGGGTTCGTTCTGGGAAACGTCTAACGGTATCTTGCTTTTCGGCCTCGCCATGATCTTCGGCGGCATCATGACAGCCACCCAGTACCGCTAACCCAGTACCGCTAAACCAGTACCGCTAGTCGAAGTTTTCCCAATAGCGGCTCGGCATCGGGCCCTGTTGATGCTTGTACTTCGACTTGAGCTGATCGGAGCCGTAGGGAACGTCGGCTGGCGTGGTCATCTGTTGAAACGAGACCTGCCCGATCTTCATGCCCGGATAAAGCGTTATCGGCAGGTTGGCCACGTTGCTCAACTCGAGGGTGAGTTGGCCATCGAACCCCGCGTCGACGAACCCTGCTGTGGAATGAATAAGCAAGCCGAGTCGACCTAAACTCGACTTGCCTTCGAGACGGGCGACGAGGTCATCGGGCACCGCTACCCGCTCGAGGGTCGAACCCAAGACGAATTCACCTGGATGCAACATGAACGGTTTGTCGTCGTTAGCCTCGACGAGTTCGGTTAGTTCCTCGAGACTCGTCTTCACGTCGATATGGCCCATCGTATGGTTCTTGAACACGCGAAACCTTCGGTCGAGGCGAAGGTCAACCGAGGACGGCTGCAACCCTTGGGGATCTAGGGGCTCGATGATGATGCGACCCGCGGCGAGGTAGTCGCGAATCGTGCGATCGGAAAGGATCACGGGTTTGCTCCGATCCGTGGTCGAAAAGGGTTCGGCGGCGACCCTACCCGTTACCGCCGATTTACGCGATCATAGAGCCATGTGGCCTTCCCAACTTGACTCGTTGCGTTCCGAAACCACGGCGTTCGGTGATGCTCTCGCCCGCCGGTTCTTCGATACGCCTCCCCTTGAATCCACGCCGCCCGCCGAGAGCCGCCGCCTTCGGTTGGCCGGTGAGGGCGCCTTCCCGGCTCCAACGTTGCTCGATCGGGCCGAAGAGCGCGAGATTGGCCCCGAGGAGATCCCCGTTAGGATCATCCGTCCCGTAGGCGAAGTGAAGGCCATGTACCTTCACTTCCACGGCGGGGGGTGGGTTATCGGCAGCCGCATGGCCCACGATGTTTTGCTCGCCGACCTCGCCGACGCCGCCTCCGTCGCCGTGATGTCCGTCGGGTATCCGCTCGCCCCCGAACATCCCTACCCCGCCGCCCCCGACACCGGCGAAGCCGCGGCTCGGTGGCTTATCGAAAATGCGGCAGCCGAGTTCGGTACGTCGCGGCTCATCGTTGGCGGTGAATCGGCGGGCGCTCACCTCTCGCTCGTGACCCTCCTTCGACTCCGCGACGCGGGCCTCGGCGATGCCTTCTGCGGGGCGAATCTCACCTATGGCTGTTTCGACCTGAGCGGAACGCCGAGCGTCCACGCCTGGTCCGCCCGGCTCATACTTTCGCCAGAGAACCTCCGCTTCTTCTTTGACTCGTTCTGCGGAAACCGCACCGCCTCAGAGCGCCGCCACCCAGATATTTCACCGCTCTACGCCGATCTCCGCGGACTACCACCGATCTTCGCTCCTGTCGGCACCCGTGATCCCCTTCTCGACGACACGCTCCTGCTCCACCATCGGATTCGCCACTTGGGCGGCGCCGTCGACATGCGTCTGTACCCCGACGCCTTCCACGGTTTCACTCTGTTCCCTCACGCGATGCAGGAAGCGGCTCAGGCTGACCTGCACGAGTGGCTGCGCGCCATCGCCACCAACTAGTAGTAGGCCGCATTAAGGGCATCAAGGTGCCTAGTCCGCTACGATCAGCGGCCTACGCGGGTGTAGTTCAATGGTAGAACATCAGCTTCCCAAGCTGAATACGCGGGTTCGATTCCCGTCACCCGCTCGCTGCGGTGGTCACGCCAATAAACGTGGTCGACTCGCGCACGAAGAGGTCTGGCTCTACCATCGTCGTTGTTGGGATTGCAGTGGGATCGGCCATTACTTCTAGCAAATGGCGAACGAGTTGACGCCCGATTTCTTGGCCGCGAAAACCAATCGAAGTCAATGAAGGCACTGATACTTCGGCGACCGATGTGTTGTCATAGCCAACCACCGCAATGTCGTCGGGGCTGAGTACACCTAGGTCGTGAAGTCCCCTTAGACACCCGAGAGCACTGAGGTCATTGTGGGCAACGATGGTGTCGATCTTACGCCGGGACGCAATCAACTCTCTCGTCGCATCGCGTCCGCCGCCGGTGGTCCTTTCCGTGTTTATCTCGACCACCGGTGAGAGTATTTCGCGTTGCGCTGCAGTGCGAGGGTGCGCGATACCACCCTTATCGGGTGGGCCAATGATGGCGATTTTCGACCGCCCCACGTTCGCTAGGTGATTGCCCAGTTTTTCCGCGGCTCGTTGCTCGTCATGCAGGAACTGATGGACGTTCACCGGTCCACTGCGAGCGTTAACGACAATGAACTCTGGGTGCCGCTTCGAGAAGTTGGAAATCGACTCGGCGGTCATCCACGCGGCATAGAGGATCACGCCCGCGACGCCCTGCGCGGCTAGCGAATAGAGGTTCGTCTCAGCTTGGTCAGAGCGGGTATCGGAACTCGTCAAAATAATGTGATAGCCGTGCTCTCGAGCGGCGGCCTCGACACCAAACGCCATTCTCGCGAAGTGGGGATGATCAATGTCACCAAACATCACGCCTATAGTCTTCGATTGCTTTCCCGCCAAGCCCTGAGCGAGCCGACTCGGCTGATAATTTAGCCGTCGTGCTGCCTCAAACACCTTCGTCTTGGTCGCCGGGCTAATGCCTGGCATCTCGTTTAGCGCTCGAGATACCGTTTGCCGCGACACCCCCACCTCGCTTGCCACCTGGTCGATCGTGACTCGTGTCACCCGTGACTCCCTACCTTTGATAGCTCAGCCATTACCGAACCGCTTCCCCAGAAACACGCTCAAAGAAGTGGACCTGAGTTGCGTCAATGCTGATGGCGACTCGTGTCCCCACAGGGGCGCGGAAGCCCGCATCTGCGAGGAGTCGAATTTGATGACCGCCGACCGCTACCTCCACTAGGGTCTCCCGCCCGAGGGGCTCAACCAACAAGACTTCGGCGCCAATACCGCCGCGAAGGGTCACTGACTCAGGCCGGAACCCGACTTCGACCGCACCCATGCTCGCCGCGAGTAACACGCCGGGTGCTCCGGTAAGGGGGAGTTTCAAGCCAGCGGCGCGACCCTCGAACCGACCGTCATCTTCAACGACGTCCATGCCGACAAAGTTCATCGGCGGATTTCCGATGAACGAAGCCACGAAACGGTTGGGCGGAGTGTCGTAGAGCACCGCGGCCGTGTCGTAGGCCACGACCCTCCCCTTGTCATACACAGCAATCCGGTCAGCCATGGTTAACGCCTCTACCTGATCGTGGGTGACATATAGCGCGGTCACGCCGAGTTCGCGCTGTAACCGGCGGATCTCTCCTCGCATCACCAGGCGGAGCCGCGCATCGAGGTTAGAAAGCGGTTCGTCAAACAACAGAAGGGCCGGTGCCTTCGCCAAAGCTCGGCCCAGAGCAACTCGCTGTTGCTGACCTCCAGACAGTTCGCCGGGCCGACGATCAAGCAGTTCGCCGATGCCTAGCATCTCGGCGATCCTCGACACTTCGCGGGTGATCTCTTGGTCGGCGACCTTCTGCAACCGTAGCGGGTAGGAGATATTCTGCCCAACCGTCATATGTGGATAGAGCGCGTAGGACTGAAAAACCATGCCTAGATTCCGCACCTTTGGCGGGAGCTGAGAAACGGGATGATCGTCAAAGTAGATCTCCCCTTCAGTAGGTCGATAGATGCCGGCCACCATTAAAAGGGTGGTCGTTTTGCCACAACCGCTCGGACCGAGGAGGGCAACAAATTCACCGTCGGCGATGTCCAGACTGACATCGACTACGCCATCCACGTCCCCCCAAGATTTCCGGAGCTTTTCTAAAGTCACTCGCATCTCTGCCCGCTTTCTTCTCCTGGTAGGTTCATGCGCCCTTCACTCCCGAACCGAGGGCCTGCATAAGGCGCTGCTGGGTGAATAGGAAGAAAATTAGCACCGGGACGAGTTGGAACATGCCAAGCGCGGCAACCCGGTTCCAGGATTGGAATGACGTATCGCCGGAAAATTGGTTGAGGAAAACCGACAATGTGGTCACTTTGGTACCGATGGTAAAGGTTTGGGGAATCAAGTAAGCGTTCCAGCCTTGAATAAACATCAAGATCCCGATGGCGGCCAAACCGGGGCGGACCTGGGGGAACAAAATCTGCCAGAAGACTCGAAAGCGACTAGCGCCGTCGATCAGAGCCGCTCGTTCCACCTCCCAGCTAATGCCATCCATGAAACCTTTCATCAACCAAATACCTAACGGCAATTCGATCGTGACTAGAGTTAGGGCTACCCCACCCATCGTGTTGAAACCTATGTACTGCCCGATAAGCGGCACCCCTCCTGCGAAGAGGAGTACTTGGAAGGTACCAACTATCAGCATCTCGGGTCTGAACGCGTGGAGCATCATTGTTCCCGAGAGCAGCACTCGTCGGCCGGGGAAGCTAATGCGAGACAGAGCGTAGCCACATGATGCCGACACACTTGTGACGATGATTACGGTAAGCATGGCTACGATGAATGAATTGCGGGTGGCGAGCCAGATTTCACTATCATCCAAGAAATCCCAGTTTTCTAGGGTGAACCCGCCAACCGGCTTTAGCCCTTCGGTACGTCGGGTAAAAGTGGCCAAGAGGAGCCATGCGTAGCCCACTAAGATCGGGATGACCGATAGACCCAGCGCTATATAAGGGGCGGCGTGGGTGAATTTTAGTACCGACCGCGACACGCCTGGTTCGAAAGTTGTCCCTGAGGTGAGGTCTTCGGCCATACTTTACACGATCTCAATCGGAGGCTCGTGGACTAGCTCTCGGAAGCGGAAGACGCGGAGGTAGATGAACGACAAAACAGTGCCTATCCCCACCAGTACGAAACCCCAAGCCGCACCCTGAGCCCACAGATTGGCTCCGAAGTAAGAGCCGATAGCTCGGTTGTAGGAGGTGAGCGCCCAGACCTCTGTTTCGAATAATCCTGGACCACCGCCGGTTAGGAGCAAGATGTACTCGAACGACACGAGGAGGGAAAGGGTTTGATACGATATAATAAATAGGAGCGGCCACTTGAGTTGGGGAAGCATGATATCTCGGGTTAGTCTCCAGCGATTCGCCCCGTCCACTTCGGCCGCCATGAAGTGGGCTTTCGGTATCGATTCGATCGACGAGGCTAGGATCAGCATCGCAAGGGAGGCTCCCACGAAGCCATTGACAAGGACCACAAAAACCCACGGGTATTGGTTGACCCAACTGGTATTCGTACTAACCCCGACGACACTGGTAATCTGATTCAGGATCCCATACGGTGACTGAGCCCCGATTCGGGTCCAGATAACAATGTAAACTACCGGTGGTGTGATGCGGGGGAGCAGCCAAAGAGCACGGGCGGTCATTCCCACCGACTTGCGAACGAAGCTAGTGAGGATGGCGATGGCCAACCCGACCGCCACGTTGAAGATGAGCGTGAGGGTCACATAGCGAAAAGTGTTGCCGAGGATCCGGTTCCTGAACGTGTCATCGTAGATGGCCTGGTAGTTGTCGAGGCCGACATAGGTCCACGACTGGCTGAAGTTTGACCCTCGGAGATCCGTAAGACTCAGTAGAAACAGTACAACGACTGGGGCAAAGAAGAAGATCAGCACCAACAGAACCGCTGGGGCCAAGAACCCTGCCACCGTGAATCGCTGGCGAGCCACGGCGTCTTCGCCTGCTCTTTCTCGATAGCCAACGAAGCCCGCAGCGACCAGCAGCGCAACGCCAAGCAGGCTCAGCTGAAGCCCCGGTCGGCTCTCGAGTTCGACTCCTACGTCGGCGGCAATGTCGTGGGCATTCTTGAGGCGGGCGATCACCACACCAAAGGCCGTGGTCCCAGCAATCATTAGCAAAGTTGTTTGAGCGGTTCTCGGCGGTGATCGGCGCACAGCAGTGACCACTAAACCAAGCAAGGTCGCTATCCCGACGGCAGCAACGAACAGATAAATGGGGCTCGTGGAAATGAGGATCAGGCCATCGACGGTGTGCCAGTTCGGCTCGCTCCCCAACTCGAGACCGTTTACGGTGAGCGCGCGTCGGTCCTCGACCACGACACTGACCCACGGTAGGAACAGTCCAACTAACGGCAGCAGGCTACCGAAGGCCCACAGCGACAGCCGCAAATATGAGGACCTGCCCTCTCGACCGGATGTCATCTCGAGTATTTCTCTAGCCCGAGATTATAACGTTGTCTCCCAGTTGATTCTGGAGTTGATCGACTACGAAATCCACCGCTTCGGCAGCAGTAAACTCACCATTTTCGACCGCCTGAATGCCATTGAAAAAGATCTCCGACCAAGTCGAATAGTGCTGGTTGTTCGGTTGGAAGTTGGTGTGTTCCAGCATGTACAAGGTCTCGGTCAGGAGCCTCGCCTCTTGATACGCCGGATCATCACTCTGGGCATTGAGTATACCAAGGTGGCCCGAGTCGACCGCGTACGGAGTGTTGAGTGCCGATGTCGAAGCGTTCGCGATCAACCTCACGGCAAGGTCGGCGTGATCGGTCTGGGACGACACCAGATAGGCGATCGGTTGGGTGAGGGTGATCGGCTTATTGGTACCGTTAGCGTTGGCCGGAATTAGAGCGTGGCCCACATTTTCGAAGAGATATTCCTCTCCCCCCTGATCCTGCAGGAAGTTCGTGGCCCAACTGGCCCAGCGCCATGTCCCGTCGCTTACAAACAAGACCTTCGTGAAGTCCGCCGTGATCTCCTTGAATAGGTCCCATTCCCCATCGAGTCTGTCCTCGGGGGTTACGTTGAGTTCCTGGGTCGCCGTCTCGAACAGTTCATACGCGTTCTGCGCGGCCTCTCGGTTGAAGGTGATGTTGTCCCCCTCGACCAACTGTCCGCCGCCGCCAGCATAGTAGTAGTACAAAAAGTCAGGACCATTCGTAGGCCGGTGCCACCAGCCAAAGTCCTCCTCGACAACGCCCGCTTCCACGGCCTCCGCAGCGGTTGCTAACATGTCTTGGAACGTAAACTCTCCCGAGTTGATGCGGTCATCGAGGCTTTCGATCTGGTCTTCACTCCAGCCCAGTTCCGCGAGGAGAATCTTAGAATAGAAGATCGGCCGAGCCTCGGCGTCTTGCGGTATCCCCCAGCGCTTACCGTCAAACTCGACCGCACCCCACAGAGTCTCAATCACATCGTCGAGTTGCGGGTGTCCACCGATAAGGGTCGTGAGGTCAGTGAGATACCCGGCGGGCACCCAATCGCCGATGTGAACATGCGACGAAGCAATAATATCGGGCGCTTCGCCAGCCTCGCTCGCGAGTTCGAACTCCGTCTTGTACTCGCCCCAATCTAGATTATCTTGAATCGTGTCAAGCGCGATCCTTCGGTTGTCCCCGACCGCTTCCAACTCGGCGTTCGCTGATTCAACGGCGCCCGCCAAGTTGTTACAACGTCCGTCCTCCTGAGGTGGATCCGCCTTGCACCGGGCGGTAAGGGTGATTGTCTCGACGGCGTCCTCAGCGGTCGGTTCTTCGGATTCCTCACCGCCTGCCTCGGTGGATTCACCCGCGGGTTCATCGAGGTCGACGACGTTAGCGGCCTCATCGCCGCACGCTGAGCCAACCAGCGCGCAGGTCACGAAGATAGCCAACAGCGTTACTAGTTTGGAGTTTCGCATTGTTTAACCTTCCATTCCTAAGGATCGTTTCGCCTCCGAGTTCATGCACGGGAGCGCTCACGGTCATGATCGTAACTTAATTTCCTCGAGGAATGCAAGGCCTCAACGAATCTGGCCCGAACGGCACTGCGCATTCAGTCGCAAGCGGCACTTTCGGGCCAAGGAACGCCGTAATCCTCAAACCACCAGCGAGCCTCGCGGATAGCGTTGGGGTCGGTACGTAAACTGGGATTCTGACTGAAGTCAACCGGAGTCGGGCCAATCTTGGCCGCTATCTTGGTGAGGGCCCCTTCATCGAGGCCGTAGCACTTGACCGCGTTGAGGCCGAGCAACAACCGGGTCTCTTCAATGGGGATTTCGGTGAAGTCGGTCTGTAGCCGTTGCCGCGTATGGGGCCACGAGCCTTCGGGGTGCGGGTAGTCGGTGCCCCACATGAGGGCATCAATGCCGTTGACGTAGCGACGCCTGAGTTCGACCTTACTCATCGTCGACGCGCCGATGAACACGTTTTCGCCAACATACTCCGACGGCAGGCGCTGGATGAGCCCGTGAGTACGCGAACTCATCTTCTTGACCTTCCAGTTGCTGCCCCCGAACATCACGTCAGTCTTCCATAGGAGGTCGCCGAGCCACCACGAACCACACTCGACTGGGGCGTATTTCAGGTTCGGATACTTGTCGAACTTGCCCGAGAGGAGGAACTGCCACAACGGGCGGTGAGTCCAGAACGCGACCTCGAGCATGTACTGCGCCATGTTGTCGTTGTACGCTCCCACGTCGGCCTCCCCCGAATGGGTATGCACCACGAGAGCGGTTTCGTGGCACGCTCGCCAGATTGGGTCGTACATCTCGTGGCCGTACGACGGGGCGTCGTGCCACATCGTAGGGATCATTATTCCCTTGATCCCAGGCTTATCGGCCAGCGCGTAAATCTCCTTCACCGACTGCTCAACGCCGTGGGTAACCGGGACGAGAGCAACTCCGGCCCGACGCGGCGGATTAGTGGCACAAAACTCTTCCAGCCAGCGATTGTGGGCTCGCGCCCCAGCCCAGGCCAACTTGGGATCGGTGATGGTTCCCGCCTGGAGACCAGCCCCAAACGGGGGAGCTTCCATCCCGGTGACGGCATCACCGTCGGCGAAGATCACTTCGCCGGCAATACCGTCGCCGTCAAGGGCCTCGTCGCGGATGTCGGGATCGTACGCTCCCTTGAGGCCGCGCTCGTTCTCGCGCTCCCACTGTTCGACGTACTCCCCGTTCATTTCTTCGACCATCGCCCGATGCTCGTGACGGGTCCGGAGCCACCGGTCGAACTCGTCGTGAACCGCCGACTCCAAGTACGGCCGGTAGTCATCCACAAGGAGACCAGCGTGGGTGTCGGAACTGACGATGACGTAGGGATCGTTCGATTGATTGATGCCCTCGAGAGGGTTCGACATAGGTTCTCCTTGCCAAGGCTTGCAGCGCGTAATAGGGTTACTTGCACACTGTTACAGACTAACCTCCGAGTACGCAAGCCTCCCCGATTTATCCACCACCCATGCCCCGTTCGCCTGCCCCACCCACCGGTCGCCGCGCGGGGGTGGACCGCGAGCAAATGGTGTCGGTTGCCCTCGCCTTGGTCGTGTCGGAAGGACCGACCGCGCTAACGATGCGCCGCCTAGCCCTCGAACTCGGGGTCACTACCACCACCATTTACTGGCACGTGGGCAGCCGCGAAGAACTCATCATCGCGGTGGTTCGACTCCAGTCCGTTCGCCAAGCTACCGAAAAGATCGTGGCCCGCACCCCCCGCACCCGCGTCATGGCCGCGGCTCGCCATATGTGGGACGCAGCCCTCGACAACCGCGCCATCACCTCCCTCGCCCATCAAAGCGGAACCACGTCGGTGCTCGAAGCCCCGCTGGAACGGGCCCTACAACGCGAACTCCAGGCCGCGGGCCTAGCCGACCAGCAAGCAGCGGACGCCCTCCGTTCGATCCTTGCGACCATCGGCGGTTTCTTGCTGCACGCCTTGCGCGATGAGTCCTCCATTCCCGCCGAACGGCGCCGCGGCACTGTTGATCTACCGCGTCTGTTTGATCAGACAGTTCAAGCCGTAATTGACAGCTATTTGGATACTCCCGCCGTCCCTTCAGGAGGACCATGAACAACGCACCGACCAGTCGAACCGGTGAAAGCGCGGGTTGGCCAAAGCTGGTGATCACCTACCGAACCAACCCCGACAACATCGACCCTCTCCTTCCCGCAGGGTTCTCCCCAACCAACGACTCGACCGTCACGGTGGGCATCTACTGCGTGCCGATCCAAAGAGAACCCGAGTACGGCATATCGATCAAGATTCCCGCCGCATGGAACGGCGTCGACGGCGTCTACAACCTCGGCATGGGCATCAGCCAAGAGAACGCTGTTTTCATCAGCGGCGAGCGCAACGGCCAACCCAAATACCTTTGCGACGTTCGCTACTTCCGCCTCGGTTCGGCTGTCGGGGCTCGAGCCATCCACCAAGGATACACCTTCGTTGAGTACGAGGGTACCGTCACCGGCGAGTCCGAACCGCCACGCGGCGACCACACGACCCATGAGTGGTGGACTAAGTACTCCCGCGAAATCGGCGACGGCGACGGCTACGACTTCGCCCCTGTCGTGGTCGACGTGGCCACAACCATGCAAACCCTGCATGTTGAGGACCTTGACGGCGAACTCACCCTGCTCGACTCCCCGTGGGATCCGGTAGCCCGTTATCTCCCGATACAGGAGCAACTCCGCGCTCGGCTCATCACCACCCAGATGAAGTCCCGCGTCATCTCCAACGCGGGCCCCCTCGACCCCGACGCCTTCTGGACCCATGCCGATGTAATCGGCGGCAGTCGCTGGCCCGGAGAGAACGGAGGTCCACGTGGCAACGCCTAGGAACGCCATCCCAATGAAAATCGTTCTTGGCCGCCAGTCCTACGCCGCCAATGTCGCCGCTCTCACCGCCGCCGCCCCCGACGCCGAGTGGGTCCTCATCGAAACCGACGGTTCGGTCGATGGCGACCTCGCGGGCACCAACATCTTTTTCTGGGGGGCCGACATGTACGGAAATGATCCCCGCTTCCCCCGCGTGCGAGAGATCTGCGATGAACCGGAACTCCAATGGATTCAAGGCCCCTCGGCCGGTCTCGACAACAAGTTATGGCAGGGCTTGCTCGACCGTGGCGTCCGCCTCACCAATGCGTCAGGGATTTGGGCCGAGCCCATGGCCCAGTACATCACCGCGTGGATCCTGGCTTGGTCCCAGCACCTCGGCGGCCAAATGCTGCGCTCCCAACATCACGAATGGAGTCCAGTCCAGTCCGATGACCTCACCGCCCGCACCCTCGGCATCGTCGGCTACGGCGGTATCGGCAAGGCCACTGCTCGCATCGCCCATGCCATCGGCATGCGGGTCATCGCCACTCGGCGAACGCCCGGGGAGGAGGAAAATGTCGACGAACTTCTTCCCCCCGATCGACTACCCGAACTGCTACGGGCCGCCGACTATGTTGTGGTCACCGTACCGCTCAGCGACGCGACCTTCGATCTCATCGGAGCCGACGAGTTCGCCATGATGGGCGATCATACGGTTTTCATCAATGTCGCCCGCGGCGAAGTTATCGACGAAAACGCACTAGCCGACGCCCTCCGCCAGGGAGTGATCCGCGGCGCCACCACCGATGTGACGCGCCAAGAACCACTACCGGCTGACAGTCCGCTCTGGGACCTCCCTAACCTGGTCATCACTCCCCACCAGTCCGGCGATGGACCTAGAAGTCAGGAACGCCTCGACGCCATGTTCGTGGAGAACTTGCGGCGCTACACCGGCGGCGCCGACCTCATTAACGAGGTTACCACCACCGGGATAACCCGCTAGCTCAACCAGCGGGGAAGCTGTTCGGCGATGTCCTCAGGAGAAACCTGGGGCCCAAAACGGGCTACAGCAGCGCCATCCGCGTTGACGAGGAACTTCTCGAAATTCCAGGCAATGTCGGAGGTGTCGCCTTCGCCGGGTTGTTCACCCTTGAGCCACTGGTAGAGATCGGCGGCATGGTCGCCGTTGACGTCAACCTTGGCGAACATCGGGAAGTCAACGTTGAAGTTTTCCGTGACGAAGGCGCGGATCTCGGCCGCCGAACCCGGCTCTTGGGCCCCGAATTGGTTGCACGGGAACCCCAAAACCTGAAGGCCGTTGTCGTTGTGATGAAGCGTACGCAGACCTGCGTACTGAGGGGTAAGGCCTCAAGCCGAGGCGACGTTGACGATGAGGCACGCCGACCCCGCGAAATCGCCGAGGGCAACCAAGTCGCCTTCCAATGAGGTCATCGTGAACTGATGAAGATTTGACACGTTATCTCCTGATCGGGGAACCGCGAACAGTGTAGCCCGGTGGACGTTCGCCTTACTTTCGTGGCATTCTGATGGCATGGCTATTTCTACGCAGAGGCTACGTGTACTCACCGAAGTACGAGCCGTCGCTGAGTTCGCGGTGTACGCGACCACTTCTCCCCTCATGGAACGCTGGCTCCCGCGCGCTAATCGCCCCGTCTTCGTCATGCCCGGCTTTCTCTCCAGCGACCGATCCACGGCACGACTGCGGGCCACTCTTAGCCATCTGGGCCACACAACTTACGGTTGGGATCTAGGCACCAACCTCGGTCCTACTCCCGAAATACTCGACGGCATCATCGAACGACTCGACGATCTTTACCACGAACACGGTCCCATCGACGTTATCGGTTGGAGTCTGGGCGGTATTTTCGCCCGAGAACTGGCCCGCCTGTCCCCCCACTCGATCCGCCAGGTCATAACCTTAGGCAGCCCCTTCCAGATCAGGGATCTGAAGGACTCCAACGTCTCGCCTCTGTACCAAGCGCTGAGCCATCGCCACGTGCCCTACCTCGAAATGCGGGTGCCGGCTTACATTCGCGAACCGCTCGAAGTTCCCACTACCTCGATTTATACCCGCACCGACGGCATCGTTCGCTGGCATCACTGCCTCAACCGCGACCTTCCCCGGACCGAAAATATCGAGGTCTACGGAAGTCATTGCGGGCTCGGGCACAACCCGTCGGCGTTAATCGTAGTGGCCGATCGGCTCGCCCTGCCTCTCGATGAGTGGCATCCCTACCAAGTTCCTTGGAGCCTGCAGGCCCTCTTTCCCTCTGCCCCCAAGTTCCGGGTACCGGTGCCAGCCTAGAGCGCGGGGTGATCGCGGAAGTAAGCCAGCGCTTCGGGATTGGCCAGCGCTTCCACGTTGTGCAACGGGCGACCGGCGATCAGGTCACGCACCGCTAGCTCGGTGATCTTCCCTGACCGAGTCCGCGGAATGTCCGGCACCTCCGCAATAATCGCCGGTACATGGCGGGGGGTGACCTCGGCTCGGATCTTCGCTCGAATCCGCCCGCAGAGTTCGTCGGTGAGGTCGTGCCCGTTTGCCAGGCGGACGAACAACACGACGCGTGTGTCATTCTCCCACGACTGGCCAACCACCACACTTTCGAGAATCTCCGGCATCGTGTCGACTCGACGGTAGATCTCTGCTGTCCCAATTCGCACCCCGCCCGGATTCAACGTGGCGTCCGACCGGCCCGAGATCACATACCCACCGGCTGCGCTCTCGAGCACAAAATCTCCGTGGTGCCACAACCCGGGAAAACGATCGAAATAGGCCGCCAGATAGCGAACGTCGCCTGGGTCATCCCAGAACCGCAACGGCATCGAAGGAAACGGGGTCCGACAAGCCATCTCTCCCTCCGTTCCGACCGCCGCGGACCGGCCTGCCCGGTCGATGACATCGATCTGGAGTCCCAACGCGGGGGCTTGGATCTCGCCCGCACGCACCGAACGGGTTGGGTCTCCCAACACTAGACAGCCACAAAGATCGGTCCCCCCTGATATCGAGGCCAGATGAACATCGGCTTTCACCGCGTCGTAGACCCAGCGAAACCCTTCGGGCGAGAGTGGCGAACCGGTGGAGGTGAGGGTTCGCAGCGACGCTAGGTCGTGGGTCTCGATCGGTCGAATATCGGCCTTGGCGCACGCATCGAGGAACTTGGCCGACGTCCCCAATAGGGTGATCCCAACCTCGTCGGCGAGATCAAACAATCGGTTCGCATCTGGAAACGTGGGTGCCCCGTCGAACAACACTACGCAAGCTCCAGTCGCTGCGGCTGAGGCCAGCCAGTTCCACATCATCCATCCCGCGGTCGTGAAGTAGAAGACTCGGTCCCCTGCTTTGACGTCGCAGTTCAATACGTATTCGCTCAGGTGCTTCAGCAACACGCCGCCGGCCCGATGAACTATGCATTTCGGTTTTCCGGTCGTCCCCGACGAGAACATGACGTACCACGGATGATCAAACGGCAACGCAACGGTGATGAGGTCGGCCTCGGCAATGGCGGCGTACTCGTCGAGCCAACCGTCTTGTACCACCACAGTGCGTCGCACGCTCGGTAACGCCGCACTGATCTGGGTCATGCGGCCGTCGCAGTCGTGGCGCTTGCCGTTGTAGACGTAGGAGGGCGCGGCGAAGAACACGACCGGTTCGATCTGACCAAAGCGATCGATCACCCCGTCGACGCCAAAATCGGGCGAAGTGCTAGCAAAGACAGCTCCGAGTCCGACCGTGGCCAACATCGCCGCGTAGGTCTCGGGGCGGTTCGGCATCCACGCCGCCACTCGATCGCCTCGCTCCACGCCCGCGCTCAGCAGAATCTGCTGAATCCGAGCCACCATCTGGTGAAGTTCGCGGCGGGTCACATCGACCGCCTCGCCGTCCTCTCCCCGAAAGATCAAAACCAACTCATCGGTCGGTTCCCGCAGTAGGTTCGCCGCCACGTTCAGGGTTGCATCGGGCAAGAACCGGGTCTCTCGGAAGGTTTCGCCGTCTATCCGTAGCCGTTCGCCCCGCTCGCCGATGACTCCACAAAAGTCCCAGACCTCAGCCCAGAACGCTCCCGCGTGATCAACCGACCAGGCGTGCAGGGCCCGATAGTCGACTCGATCCCGCCCCAATGCCACCCCGTGGCGCTCCTCGATCGTTTGCTGGAATCGAGCCAGATTGCTCGATTTCACACGATCAGAATCTGGGGTCCACAACGGCGCGTCACTCATCGCCCCCACAGTATTGTCTCGGGTCGTGGCATACCTTCCCCGCCCCGCAATTCGTCGACCGATTTCCATCGCAATCGTGGCAACTCTCGGCCTCGTCACAGTCGTGCTCTCCCCGCTAGTCGTTCCTCTGCTTTGGACCGTCGATCTCCTCCAACGCCACCCCACCGGTCGACTTAGTCGTGCTTGGGTCTTCCTCGCCACGACTCTGACTACAGAGGTCCTCGGAATTGCCACCGCAGGGGCGTCATGGGTCTGGTATCTAGGGCGTCGGAGAACCGAGAACTGGGTCGCTCACTCCTATCGGCTCGAGTTCTGGCGGGCCCGAATGAACCTGTTTATCCTCCACCACGTAGCGGGAATCACCTTCCGGTCAGAGAATCCCGAAGCCCTGCAACCCGGCTGTGCCATCGTCGTGGGCCGCCACGCCAGCCATATCGACGCTGTCGCTCCCCTTTACGCCCTCGATCAGGCGGGACAGCTCCCGCGCTACACACTCAAACACGACCTCCAATGGCTACCGTCGATGGACATCCTCGGAAATCGAACCCGCAACGTTTGGATCGATCGGGGGCACCAAACCGGGTCGGCTACGTTCGCAGCCATCGAAGCGCTCGCCGCGGATCTAGACGAAACATCTAGCGCCATCATCTTTCCCGAAGGCACGTTCTTCACCGCCGCTCGCCGCGACCGAGCCGTGGCACGACTCTGCCAGGCCAGACCTGATCTTGCCGAGAAAGCTTCCCGCCTGCGCTACCTGCTGCCGCCGAAACCGGCGGGGACGCTTGCCCTCATGCGCGGCGCCCCCGACGCCGACCTAGTCATCATGGCCAACGTTGGGGTGGAGAAGTCCGAGACGCTGCAGTTGCTCCTCGCGTCCATCACCGAGAAGCGAACCCTGCGGATCAAATCGACCCGCTACTGTCGCCTTGACGTACCTACCGATCAAAGCGAACTGACCGAATGGCTACTAGACCGCTGGCTCGAAATGGACGAGTGGATTCACGAGCATCGAACCCGGCCATAATTAGCGCCGCTGATAACTTCGAGCGTTACTGGGCGAGAAACGACTCGAGGGCCTCAGCGTAGAGCGTGTCCGGATCTCCGCCGGGGGTGCCGATTCGCCCCGCGCAACTCGCCCCAGCCTCGGGCGCGGTCTGGGAGACGTCGCCTAGTTGATCGGCGAGGAACTTAGCCACCGCTGGATCAGCCCAGGAATCAACCGCCAACTGGCGCTGCCACGCCGTCAGGACCAAGGGGTTTTTCAGGTCCGGATACGGTGTGACTAGGAGGTAGCTTTCGGTGGCAGCGAGGGCTCGCAGGGTCGCCCGATCCGCCTCCGACGCATCGTCGCCGTAGGCGACCCACACCGCGCCATGTTCGAGCGAATGCACGGCCGTCTCATCTCGCACCGCTTGGTCGTACCAGCCACAGTTCTGCCAGGCGGGGAAGTGGGCCCCAGCGGTCGGCGGCCGCTTCTCGTATTGGACCTCGCATAGCAAATGGTCTGCTTCTGCCTCGGGGTCCTCCACTACCGTCCCTACATCGAGTTGGTCTGGGGCGGGCGGACTAACCGGCTCACAGGCGGGGCCGTCCTCCGAACCAGCGAGGGGCTCGGGGTCCGACGGCGTCAGTCCGCAACCGGTGGCCACCACGGCAAGGGCCGCGAGCATCGCCACACCGGCAGTGCTAGAGAAGAGGCGGGTGAAAGTTCTAGACGGTCGTGGCATGGGGCGTCACGTTACCCCGAGCCAGCCGAACGACCGACCGTGTTCGTTTATACGAACGTGCCCACCCCTTCAAAGCGAACCGGTTTCACCCCTCGGGCGGCCAGAACACTTAGCAGTCGGGTCGTATTGGTCACGCCCGCTAAGCCGTAAGAACCCGCTGGCATATGGCCGGCGAGTGTCTCGAGAGTGACCGCGGCGGCCATCGCTCCAGCGGCAACAGCGGGCCGCTCGATCGCGCCGTACACACTAACCCGGCGTTCGACACTTACCTGGCCCCGCAACTCCACCCGAATAGCGCCAATACCACCCTCCGCGTGAGGGCGGGTAAGCATCGGCAACGGAGCGGTGAGCCGATCACGACGGGTGGCACCCTGACGAGCGGTGACCCGCTGGACTCGATCAAAGTGCGGAACCAACAACAAAGCATCGGGCAGGGCGGCCCGATAACAATCACGTCCGCCGACCGGATCCGGAAACCACGCCAACTCCCTACCGGACCCGCCGCTTCGTTTGGTCCAGCGACCATCGCGCCAGTCGACCCCCGCCGAACTCAAAGCTCGATGGTGCTGTCGGGCGCATACCGGACCACCGGTACCCACCTTGGCGACATGAATCTCGTCCACTCCGTCGTACTCCCGAGCGCCATGGCGAGCCAGCAAACATGTGAGTCCGGGCATAAACCCGGCCCCAACCACCACGGAAACCCCTCGGTCGCGAGCCTCATCGTCTAAGGCGAGCAGCCGCCGGACTTCAGACGTCTGATTCGAGGTAGTCACGGTGGCGACCCCGGCTTGTAGCGCTCGGCGAGCGAGAGCCACCTGCGAACCAGCCGGACTGGCGACAACGACCGCGTCGACATTGTCGGGAACCCGTCGACCGCGGCCAGCAGTCACCCCCTCGCCCAAAGTGACAATGAGATGGTCGAGTCGCTCGGCGTTCGGGTCACGAATCTCGAGCGCTTCGATCACCCCACTGGAGCGCAACTGCCGAGCGATGCGCGAACCTGTGGCTCCGGCGCCAAATAGCAACACCCGACTCACCGGAGGTCGTCGCCTCGGAGTTCGCGCCACCCACCGGTCTGGGGCGGAATACCGCCACTCCCCCGGACTCGGATCGCGGCCGCAATGGCGATCCCCGCGGCGATCGCCACCAAACCTCGCCGGATCAGGGTTATCAAGCCTCCGCCCATGGGAGCTACCTCCGTGCCGGTTCATTACGGGTACCAAGTGGATGCACAGTGTACAATGCGTGGGGCTAGCAGGAGTCGAACCTGCGACCTCACCCTTATCAGGGGTGCGCTCTAACCAACTGAGCTATAGCCCCGTGCAGCGAATTACGCTACCCAGGGTTTTCGGCTAGTTCCACCTCATCCGCGGTTGTCGACTCGGCGGGGCTTTCTTGCTGAGCAGAGGGCTGCGAGTCCCGCACCGGAATTGCAACCCGTTTAGGCGGGGCCCCCGAGGGGTTATTGACACGATCTAGCAGGGTGCGCCGGGGCCGAATTCGCTTGGGGCGGGGGCGAGCGGTCTCTTCTTCGACCACCGTGAATCGGATGCCACCCGTAATGTCGGAAATCAGGTTAAACAGCACGGCCATCAACACAGTGAAACCGGCTCCCGCTACCACCAAGACGAGTCCCCCGATGGCGCTGGCGCGAAAGATCTGGTCGGGATTGAACGAGAAGCTCTCTAAGGCGAAAAGTTCAGTGACGAACTTCTCGACGTTGTCGATAGTGCCCGACGAGATAGCCAAGTTCCACAACATCACCCCGGCGATCAGCAAGATCACCCAAAGGCAGAAATAAAATATCAGGGAGATCTTCAACACCGACCAAGGCTCGACATGACGAACTAGGCGGCGGACTTTGCGAGCACGGAGACGGCCAGCCGTGCGCTTATCGCGCCACGTGGGCCGACCAACCATGTTTCGACCGTGGGCTGGGCCCATAGGGGTGGGGGCTGGCTGGGCTTCGGCCTCCTCGTCGCCGGGCAGCACAAACTCGTCGTCCGTCGCCAACCGAAAGGTTTCGTCGTCGATCTCAGGGATTTCACTCATCGGCATAAAGTAGTCTACGGGTCGCGGTCCACGAGAGCGCCTCACCCACCGATTTAGCCAACCATCGAGTCAGCTATGAGTTTGGCTAACCGGCCGCAGCATTCGGTACCCACACCACTGTCGCCTCAGCGTGGGCCGTGGCGGTGGCCCGCCCCACCCGCACCGTGACCTGCACCCCTTGGCTCGTCCTTACGTAGGCGGTAAGGGTGCCCTCGGTTCAGTTGGGCGTACTCCTCCGCTGCCTTTCTACCCTCAGCGGCACCGGCGAGCGCCGAAGCATCAGCCGCGGTACGGGCCTGAGCCGACTCATCGAGAATCGGACCGAACCGAGCGGCAAAGACGGCGAGGCCGAACCCCACTAGCAATATGAGGGCCATCCACGGCAGCATCTGACCTTGATCGCCGTGACATCGACCATTACCCGAAAATAAAGACTGCATGGCACTTCTCCGTTCTTGATGTTGGTCATCACGGGGAAGTGAGTGCGTCTTTGGTTAACTCTAGTCGGTTACGTCGGCTTCGGCGCTACTTTCCGCTGTTTGATCGAGGTCCTCATCTAGGTCCTCATCTAAGTCCTCTGCTCGACTCACCAGCGCAATCGAGGAAACCACATCGTCGTCGTCTGGGGTGATGACCTTCACGCCGCTGGCTGAGCGGCTCTGCAGCGAGATATCCGCGACCCTCGTCCGAATGAGTACCCCTTGGCGGGTCACGGCGAGTATTTCGTCATCGTCATCGACCACTAGGGTGCCCACCACGGGGCCTCTCTCCTCGAGAATCTTGATGCCGACGACACCCATGCCCGCCCGGCCCTTTGTCCGGTAGTCATCGACCGAGGTGCGCTTTCCGAAACCCTTCTCGGTGACGTGCAAGATGGTAGCACCGTCACGGGCGATATCGCAGCCAACCACCGCGTCGTCGGCCCGCTTGAACTTCATGCCGATGACGCCCGCGGCGCTTCGACCCGTTGCGCGGACTTGGTTTTCCTTAAACCGAATGGTTTGCCCGAGCCGCGACGACAACAAGATATCGAAGACTCCGTTGGTGGGGATGACCTCGACCAACTCATCGCCCTCGTTGAGTTTGATGGCGATGAGACCCGCTCGTCGAGACGAGTCGTAAACATTGAAGCGCGTCTTTTTGACCCGTCCTTTCGCGGTAGCAAAAAAGAGGTAACGCTTGGTCTCATAATCGCGGGTGTCAATAATGGCCTGAATTGTCTCGCCCTCTTGCAGCTGTAACAGGTTGACAATCGCGGTACCGCGCGCCGTTCGGCTAGCCACGGGAATCTCGTGGGCCTTTAGTCGATAGACTCGGCCTTGGGTAGAAAAAAACAACAAGTAAGCATGCGCCGACGTCTGGATCAGGTGAGTGATCGTGTCTTCGTCTTTTAGTTTGGCTCCCGCGATACCTCGACCCCCGCGACCTTGGGCGCGGAACTCCTCCGCTGGCGTGGTTTTTACGTAGCCGGTCGCCGACATCGTGAAAACCAGCGGATCATCGTCGATCAGGTCTTCGATATCGAACTCGCCAGGATCAATCTCAAGCAACGAACGCCGCTCTTCACCGAACTTGGCCCGAACTGTGCCTAGTTCTTCGGCAATGACATCTCGCAGCCGAGTGTCATTGCCCAAAATACCTTCGAGTTCGGCGATGGTCTCTCGGAGTTGGGTTGCTTCTACTTCGAGATCGCTGCGGCCTAGTCGGGTCAGCCGACCAAGTTGCATGTCGAGAATATGGTTGGCCTGCACCTCGGAGAAGGCAACCACATCGCCACCGGCGGCAGGCATGATTCCCGCCATGAGGGCCCGACGGGCCGCGCCACGATCCTCACTACCCCGAATCGTGTGAATGATCTCGTCGATGAGATCTAGGGCTTTGCTGAGGCCTTCGACAATGTGGAGTCGCTTCTCAGCCTGATCGAGTCGGTACTGGGACCGACGGGTGATGACCTCGATTTGATGATCGACGTAGGCCACCAAGGCATCCCGCAGCGTCAAGGTCCGGGGAACACCTCCCACGAGGGCCACCATGTTGACCCCGAAACTGGTCTGTAGCGGCGTGGACTTCCAGAGGTTGTTGAGCACTACCTCAGGGTTGGCGTCGCGCTTGAGGGCAATGACAAACCGGGTCTCGTCGCCGCTGGATTCATCGTTGATATCGCGGATGCCGTCTAGGTCCCGGTTCTTAACCAAGGCGGAAATCTTCCGGGCCACCGCTCCCGCCGAAACCTGATAGGGGAAGGCGGAGACGATGATGGCCAGACCTTGGCCCCTTTCTACTACCGAGGTTGAGGCCCGCATCTTCACCGAACCCCGGCCCGTGCGGTACGCCGACTCAATACCAACTCGGCCCAGAATCTTGCCCCCGGTCGGGAAGTCAGGCCCCTTCACAAACTCCATGAGGTCCTCGGTTGTGGCCTCGGGGTGGTAAAGCAGATGGCTAACCGCATCGCAAACCTCGTTGAGGTTGTGAGGCGGAATATTGGTGGCCATGCCCACCGCGATGCCCTGACTGCCGTTGACGAGCAAATTCGGGAAGCGAGCCGGGAGCACCGCTGGTTCGGTGAAGTCACCGGAGTAGTTGTCGATGAAGTCAACCGGGTTTTCATCAATATCGGCCAGCATCTGCATCGCTAACGGATGTAATTTGCTTTCGGTGTAACGGGCCGCGGCGGGAGGATCTTCCGGCGAACCGTAGTTGCCGTGGAAGTCGATGAGCGGGTGCCGAAGCGAGAATGGCTGAGCCATACGAGCCAAGGCGTCGTAGATGGCACTGTCGCCGTGGGGATGAAAGCGCGCCATGACGTCACCGGTCACCCGGGCGCACTTGACATGGTTGCGATCGGGCCGAAAACCTTGGTCGTACATCGACCACAAGATCCGGCGATGAACTGGTTTCAGACCATCGCGTGCGTCGGGCAGGGCGCGGCTAATGATGACCGACATCGCGTAGTCGAGGAAGGAACGCTCCATCTCCTCTTGAATTTCGATAATGCTGACGTCACCGTTGTCGCCGTCGGTGGGTGACAAGTCGCTCATGGCTCAATCCCCCCTTTTAGAAATCCAGATTGCGTACTTCACGCGCGTTTTTGACGATGAAGTTCTTACGTTGTTCCACGTCGTCGCCCATGAGAGTTGACATCACCTCGTCGGCGGTGGCGGCTTGTTCGACCGAAACCCGCAGCAGCGAACGGCTAGTAACATTCATGGTCGTATCGCGAAGTTCGTCCCAGTCCATCTCGCCGAGGCCCTTCAGTCGCTGGAAGTCCTTGTTGTAGTTCGTTCGTTGGGCCAAGAAGGCGTCCTTCGCCGCGGCGTCTTTGAGGTACACCGTCTCCTTGTTGGAAACCTTGGTGCTGAACAGGGGCGGTTGGGCGATGTAGACGTACCCGGCCTCGACGAGGGGGCGCATCTGCCGGAAAAAGAAGGTGAGGAGCAGAGTGCGAATATGGCTGCCATCAACATCGGCGTCAGCGAGCAGGATCACCTTGTGGTAGCGGGCCTTATCAACTTGGAAGTCTTCACCCACTCCGGCACCAATCGCGGTGACGAGGGTCTGGACCTCATTGTTCTTGAGCATCTTGTCGACCCGAGCGCGCTCGACGTTCAAGATCTTGCCACGAATCGGCAGAATCGCCTGCGTCTCGGGGTTACGGGCCCGAACCGCGGATCCACCGGCGGAGTCGCCTTCCACGATAAACAATTCGCGACGCTCGGGTTCCTTGGCCGAACAGTCCTTTAGCTTATCGGGCATACCAGCGCCATCGAAGAGGGACTTAGAGCGGATGGCCCGGCGAATATCGGTAGCCGCTATTCGAGCTTTGGCGGCGTGGGCGGCCTTAGTGACCATGACCTTGCCCTCACTGGGATGTTCTTCGAGCCACTCGGCCATGCGCTCGTTGGTAACCCGCTCCACGAAGGACTGCATGGACATATTTCCCAGCTTCGACTTGGTCTGCCCCTCAAACTGGGGTTCGCCTAAGCGCACCGAGATGATGGCGGTCAGACCCTCACGAATATCCTCGCCGGTGAGGTTGTCGTCTTTTTCCTTCAGGAACCCCTTACCGCGGGCGTAGGCGTTGACGGTACGGGTAACCGCGGTGCGAAATCCCTGCTCATGCTTACCCCCTTCGGTGGTCGAGATGCCGTTAGCAAAACTGTGGAGGCCATCGGAGTTGAACCCCGTGTTCCACTGAAAGGCAACCTCGACCTCGTGGTTGTTACCGTCAATATCCAACGCCGCGCCGAAGTAGCCAACGATCGGGAACAATGCGGTCTTAGGGGCGTTGACATGGCTCACAAAGTCTTTGATCCCGCCGTCGTATTTGAACCGGACCCACCCTTCGGGGTCTTCGGTTTCGACCATCGCGGTAGGCCGTTGGTCACGAAACCTGATCTCGAGGCCACGGTTGAGAAAGGCCATCACCTGGAAGCGTTCCGACAAGGTCTGCCAGCGGTAGACGACTTCGTCGAAGATCGTCGGATCAGGCCAGAAGCGAACCGTGGTACCCGTGCGCGCTGCGCCGTTTTCACCACCCGGCGCCCGACCAACCGGGGCTAGGCGCTTCTCGATCTCCCCGCCGTTGACAAACGACATCACATGACGAGAGCCCGCACGATCGATTTCTACCTCCACCCGGCTCGAGAGGGCGTTGACAACGGAAATACCAACCCCGTGCAAGCCCCCAGAAACCTGGTAGCTACCCCCGCCGAACTTACCCCCCGCGTGCAGCGTAGTGAGCACGACCTCAGCGGCCGACGTGTCTTTGAACTTCGGATGGTTGTTGACCGGAATGCCCCGACCATCGTCGCGCACCTCGATCGCGCCATCGCTGAGAATAGACACATCTATGTGGGAGCAATAGCCCGCCATTGCTTCATCGACGGCATTGTCGACAACCTCCCACACGAGGCAGTACAAGCCGGAGGGACCGGTGGAACCAATGTACATGCCGGGTCGAAGCCGGACGGCCTCCAGCCCTTCCAAAACGTTGATGTCCTGCGCGTCATACGACGCATCGGGTGGAGTTGGCTCACCCGTTCCGCTCATCGCCGCGCCCCGAAATTCTTGCAGCTGCCCGCTAGAACACAGGGCACCGGAGGCAATGGTGCGCTCACAGAGGACGGTAGGACGTAGAAGTTCACGGTGCGGTAAGTCTACCGACTCCCCCGCCATCATTCGCGCCTCTGGACCTGTACCTTCAGTCGCTTTATTCGTCCCGAGCCGGTAACGGTTTCTAGGCGCTTCACTACCTCTGCTTCGAGCCAGCGGAACTCGTCAGCCCACGCCGGGTCGGATGCGGCAACCGTTAGCTGATCGCCATCAATCTTCACGGGTCGAGTGTGTTGAGCAATGTCATTTCCACGATCGATGCCCAGTCACCAAAAATCTTTAGAATTACGTCAACCGACGGAGCTTTGTTGTAGCCGAGAAGCCGTTCGAGGCTCTCTCTTACCGATTTCGGTCTCGACTTTTCGTTCACGATTCCGACCTCATGAAATCATTCCGTCGTGGACCCGCCAGACCTGATCCGGCTTGGCTGCGGGCGGCAACCCCGCGGCGGCGGTGAGGATGCACTGACCATCGGGCAGCGCTTCAAGTAACGCCCCTTGACGATGCGGATCGAGTTCCGAAAACACGTCATCTAGCAACAAAATAGGTGCCACCAGACCGGCGCGCCGGACGACCGCATCGGCAGCTAGGCGCATCGCTAGAGCCAACGACCGTTGCTCGCCCTGTGAAGCGTGGGTCCGGGCCGACGCGCCACCGATGGCAAAAGTAATCTCATCGCGGTGCGGGCCAACCGTTGTTGCTCCTCTTCGCACATCGTGGTCACGGACTGCCAATAAGGCAGCGGCAAGATCCCCCGACCACGAAGCGTCGTAGTCAGCGGTTACGTAGGCCGGTCGCCGAGCCACCGCATCGTAGGCCGCGGCAAGATCAGGGGCTATCTCACTGAGAAGGTCTTGGCGCGCCGCCCGCAGCGCCTCTCCCGCGGTTACTAACTGAGCGTCCCAGACATCGAGGGTGAACTCAGCGTCGGCGTCTAGTTTACCGCGAGCTGATCGCAACAGGGCGTTGCGCTGTCGCAAGATTCGTTCGACATCGCTACGCAAGGCTCCGTGTTTGCGATTGCGGCTGAGGAGAGCCGCATCGATCCACGCCCTCCGAATCGTCGGGCCGCCCTTTACCAACGCAAGATCATCGGGCGAGAAGACCGTCACTTGCATCAAGCCGAGCAAATCAGTCATCCGGGCGAGTCGCTGCCGATTGACCTGAATCCGATTGCGGCCCTGCCGCGGAATTTCGATCTCGATTAGTTGCTCGCGTCCATCGTCGGCTTGGATCGTGGCCCGAACAACGGCAGCCTGGGCACCCAACCGAACTAAGGCATCGTCAGGGGCACCCCGAAAAGACCCTCCGCCCCCCAGCCAAGCAATAGCTTCGATCAGATTAGTTTTGCCATGACCGTTCTCGCCCGTGATGGCGGTGAGTCCACCCTCGAACGAAACATCGACCGACCGGTACGACCGCCAATCGGTAAGGTGTAACTCGCAGATCAGCTGACACGCACCGGCATCAACAGATACAAGAAGTTGGGCTCTGTGGCGGATTTCAGCAACGCCGGCTTGAGTTCGTCGACGGTCTCGAGGGTGATGTCGTCGCCAGGAGCTACGTCGATGCCGTCAATCAAGTACTCTGGGTTAAACGCAACGGTGAGGTCGTCACCCACATAGTTTGCCTCTACAGCTTCGTGGGCCTGACCAACGTCTTGAGTGACCGCGACAAGTTCGAGGCCGTCAGCGGACATAGAAAGGCGGATTGGCGTTGATTCTTGGGCCAACAGTCGCACACGACGAACCGCCGCGAGGAGAGCTTCGCGCTTGACAGTCAACGAATTCGGATGATTCTTCGGGATTAGACCGCTGTAATTGGGAAACTCGCCCTCGATCAAGCGAGTGGAGATGGCTACGTTGCCAACCTCGAAGCCAGCATCGCGTTCGCCCAAACGCAAAGTAATCTCTTTCGCGCCACCAACCATCCGCGACAGTTCCTTGAGGGCCCGGCTTGGCACGAGAACTTTCTGACCTTCCGCCAAGATGCTGGTACCAGCGAGGTCCCGCACCGAAAGGCGATACGAGTCGGTCGAGACGAGGCGTAAGCCGCCTTCCTCGGCCGCCATGAGTACTCCCGTAAGAATCGGTCGAGCATCGTCTTTGGAGGCGGCCTTCTCGACCTGATCGATTGCGGCGCTAAAAGCCAACGCCTCAAGCCTCACCGCCTCGCCATCGGCAGTCGCTAGCTCCGGGTACTCGTCGGCCGCGATCACCCGAATGGTGAACTCCGATGGCGAACTCACAACGAGGGCGTTATCGCCCTCGGTTGAAATGTCGACCGTTCCCGGCGGTAACGACCGGACCACATCTGAGATCAGCTTCGAGGGAAGGACCGAGACACCGTCGTCTTGTCCGGATACGTGAACCGACACTTTGATAGTGAGATCAAGATCGCTCCCAGTGATTGTGAGCTGATGCCCCACTAACTTTAGGTGGACGCCAGCAAGCACCGGCAAGGCGCCGCCCCGGGTGGTGACGGCTCGACCTGCGGTAGTTAGGGCGTCAAGCAACGCGTCTCGTTCGCATCTGAACTTCATGCTCATGGTGCTGTTACTTCTCTCGGTCGTATGGAATTAAACTAGTAGAAACCAATAGGGGCTGTGGATTGTGGATAAAGGTGCGTATGACGTGTAATCTAGCCGAAATTGTATCCACATTGGATCCCCAGTGGCCAACAGGGCCGAAGGTTTCTCTTGTGGTAGATGGGGACAAGGAGGAGGTTATCGCGTTGCGTCCCCGAGATATGCCCAAGTGATCCCCAGGACTGTACCCATGGAGTGCCCGCTAGCGGGTGCATTACTATGGCCGTGTAAGGCGGTTTTGCAGGTCGGTGACATGGTCGAAGACAGCTTGGTTCTCGCCCATAACTCGCTCGATTTTTCGGCAGGCGTGCATGACGGTGGTGTGGTCGCGGTCTCCGAAAGCTCGGCCAATGTCGGGAAACGATAGATCGGTCATTGAACGGGTGACGTACATAGCGATCTGCCGAGCATCGACGAGCGGGCGGCGGCGACTCCCGCCGGTGATGGATTCGATCGCTAGGTCGAATTTCAAGGCGGTGAGTTGGATGATGGTTGCCGCCGTTACCGGCTTTTTCTCGGTGTGTGTAATGAGATCCCGTAAGATAGTTGAGGAGAGATCGACCGTGAGTGGCTGTTGCGTGAGGGCGGCGTAGGCCGTGAGTTTGATGAGGGCTCCTTCGAGTTCACGGATCGACTCGGTGATGTTCTCGGCGATATAGGTCAGCACACTGTCGGGAATCGTAAGGGTTTTTGACTCGGCCTTCTTGCGCAGAATGGCCAGCCGGGTCTCGAGGTCGGGGCGCTGAATATCTGTGATGAGCCCCCATTTGAAGCGATTCCGGAGTCGGTTCTCTAGGGTGGGCATGGCGTCGGGGGTGCGGTCGGAGGTTATAACGATCTGACGCTGGTTTTGGTGGAGGTCGTTGAAGGTGTGGAAAAACTCCTCTTGGAGTCCGTCCTTGCCTTCCATGAACTGAATGTCGTCGAACAAGAGCACTTCGTTATCGCGGTAGCGGCGCTTGAACGCGGGCAAAGCGTTGCTACGGATGGCTTCAACGAATTCGTTTAGGAAGGTTTCTGACGATACGTAGCGAATCCGGTATTTCGGATAGTGGTTGGTTACGTAGTGAGAGATTCCGCGCAGGAGGTGGGTTTTGCCCAACCCGGAGTCCCCGTGGATGAAAAGAGGGTTGTAGCTGTGTGTGGGTTTTTCGGCAACAGAGAGGGCGGCGGCGTGGGCGAAACGGTTTGATTGGCCAATGACGAACTGCTCGAAGGTGAACTTCTCGTTAGTAGGAGAGCCGGCCTCGGGTACCGAAGTCAGCGGTGGTTCAGGTTCATTCGCAGGGCGCAGATCGGCGGCGGGGATGTCGATGACCGTTTCGTCCCAACTGGTGGCGACCTCGACTCTCACGGACACGACGGGGTTTGTTTCCTCGATCGCGTCTTGCACTAGCCCTAGAAACTCGCGCTCGATGCGATCTTTCTGGAGTCGGTTCGGCACGGAAAGGACAAATTCTCCTTCGTCGAAGGCCGCGACCTTTGCTCCGCTGAAGGTCGTGCGCCATGCTGCGTCACCTACCTGGGTACGAATGCTGGCTGCGCAGTTAATCCAGAGACCGTTGGCGTCGTCAGGGTCGTCGGCAATTGTCAAGGGGGGTCTCCACAGTCTTATCCACAGGTGTGTTTATCTTGCGTTTACGGTGTTTGGTTGAGATCTCGGTGTTGACCACGGTGAGTCGACTGAAATCCGTCTCCGAGGGGGGATGGTGAGTGAACATACCAAGGCGACGGGGTGGCATACGCAAAAACAAGATATTTCTCTATAATCCCAGGTCAGAGGGTATATTGAATATTTAAACACAACGCTGTAGGATAAAACACACTGCTGTAATACTGTTAGCGTCGGATTGAATCCGGCCACGGCGGGAGTGCTTTGCTAGAACGTGGGGCGGGGGTGGTTGTTACCGACCGTGGCGTACCCTAGCCTAGTGGGTTGACGTCACCGGTTTCCCATCCTCGGAGCCGGATTTTAGTGCCGCCGGGTACCTTGGCGGCAGCCTCCTGGAGAACGCATGAAACGCCCATATCAACCAAACGTTCGTAAACGGGCCAAGAAACACGGGTTCCGTTCTCGTATGAGCACCCGTGGTGGTCGGGCCATTGTTCGAGCACGGCGCCTGAAGGGCCGCGCCCGCCTGTCCGCGTGATTGCCCGTCTTTCGAGTCCACGATCATTCGACTTGCTGCGGGCCGAAGGCGTTCGGGTCGGCCGCGGGCCACTGCGTCTTATGGTTCGTCCCGACTCCAACCTTCACGCGCGGTTCGCGTTCGCAATCCCGCGCAGCGTGGGAAATTCGGTGGTCCGGAACCGAATTCGGCGTCGGTTGCGGGCTGTACTGCAGGAACTGGATCGCCATCCACGAGATGGCCTGGCAGGCGGCGATCACCTAATTCGCGTCACCGGTTCGCTAGACGGTTGGAGCTACGATTCACTTCGTCGTGCCATGGCCGAATTGCTTATGACTGTCCACTCGTCACCAGGGGATAACTAATGGCGCGGGGCGCGGGCCTCCTCGGCCGATTGGTTCGTGTCTATCAGTCTGTCACTGATGGGCGCCCTTCGCCGTGTCGGTATGTGCCGTCTTGTTCTACGTATGCGCTCGAAGCGGTAGAAGGCCACGGTGCAATTCGTGGTGGCTGGCTGGCTATCAAGCGGCTCTGTCGATGTCACCCGTGGGGTAATCACGGTTTTGACCCTGTACCGGTTTCCGAGGAGCATTAATGTTCGATCCGTTCTTCGATCTGATTGCCAAGGTTCTCGCCTTTTTTTATTCTCTCTATCCCTCCTACGGCCTGGCCGTGGTCGGATTGACGCTGATTGTCATGTTAGTCGTGACCCCGCTCACGCTAAAGAGCACTCGCTCGATGCTGCAGATGCAGCGGCTACAGCCTGAACTCAAGGCCATCCAGAAACAGTACAAAGACGACCGGCAAAAGATGAACGAGGAGTTGATGGCCTTCTACCAAGAGAACGGCATCAACCCGCTCGGCGGCTGTCTACCCTTGCTGGTTCAGATGCCGGTCTTTCTCGTCTTGTTCCGAGTCGTTCAAGGCATCAACCGTCGAATTACCGATTTTGGGCTGCAAGCGGGTTGGACGAGTGGTCGAGGGAGTCGTTCGAGCAATCAGGTCACGCCAATCCGTAGCAGTGATCTGCCGTTTGATCCCGAGAACCTGCCCGTCGACAGTGAAATGTACCTTGACCTCACTGGTTCGACTTTGCCTTACGCCGACCGGCCGACCGAAATGGTCTCCTGGACTATCGACCTTTCTCGTTCGACGCAGAGCGTGCTAGGCGAAAGCTTTGTTTCCGCCCTCCCCTACCTGCTTCTCATTGTCGTCGTCTTGGTGTCGAGCCTGTATCAACAAAAACAAATTCGGGGCCGCAACACGGGCGCGTCGATCAACCCTCAACAGGAAATGATCATGAAGATCCTGCCCTGGATGCTTCCGGTGTTCTCCTTCACTATGCCCGCGGCCTTGGTCGTGTACTTCGTGGTGAGTAACATCTATCGCATTGGCCAGCAGAGCTACATTACCCGCTCGCTGTACAGTGGCGAAGAGAGCCTTGGTGCTCAAGCGCGTCGTTCCCGCGAAACCACGCAAGCGAAGGGTAGCAGTGGGAACAGCAAGGCGATCGATGGTCGAATCACCGGTAAGAAGGGTCAAGCCACGCCGAAGCGAAATGAGGCCAAAGCCGGTAAGGGCAAAGTCGGTAAGGGTAAAGTCGATAAGGGTAAGGCAAAGAAAGCAAAGTCGAAGGGGAGCGGTGCTGGTCGTACGGGGAAGGCCCCCAGTCGGCACCATCCACAAGGCGGGCGTACGACTAATCCCGGAAGTCCCCAGCATAAAAAGCGAAAGCGATAGCCCTTGCAACCGGTTAGCGGCGTGCTGTCGAACCATTCTAGCTAGACGAATACAAGCTAACTGCCCCAAATTAGAATAAGGAGGCCCATCATGGAATGGGTTGAGACCACCGGCAAATCGGTGTCGGATGCAAAAGAATCAGCTCTCGATCGTCTTGGCGTTCACGAAGATGACGCGGAGTTCGAGGTAATCACGGAGGAGAAGATCGGCCTGTTCGGGCGGGTGAAGCAAGATGCTCGGGTTCGAGTTAGGGTTCGTCCGACAACACCGCGGGCCAAAGAGGACCGCGGTAATCGCCGGGCCAAACAGAGTCGGAGAGCGGGACAAAACCAACCGGCCAAGGCTAACTCAGGAAATCGAAATGGGAAAAACCGTAACCGGAGCAACCAAGGCCCCGAAACTAAGAAGAATCAAAAGCAGGAGAAACCCGTGCAAGAAGAAACAACCATGCCCCTTCCCGAGCAGGCCGACCTAGCCCAAGAGTTTGTTGCCGGTTTAGCCGAGCGCTTCGCGGCCCCAGTGTCCTTTGAGCACGAGCAATTGAGCGATAATGAGATTCGGTTGACGGTTAACGGCGAGAACCTTGGCCGCATGATCGGTCAGCGTGGTGCCGTAGCGAAGGCTATTGATGAACTAGTCCGGACCGTTTTGCAACGCCAGGCGGGGAGCGCACGCGACGGACGTATCCGGGTGGATATCGGGGGAGTCAGGGCGCGGTGGACTGAGGCCCTAGTGAAGTTTTGTCGTCAACAGGCCGAAGCGGTGCGAGAAAGCGGCGTTTCGCGGTCGCTGGAACCGATGGGTGGCGTTGACCGCAAGATTGTCCACGACACGATCTCGTTGGAAGCTGGAGTCGATACTCTCTCCAAGGGTGAGGACCCCAACCGTTATGTAGTCATCGTTCCGGCTCAGGATGCTGCCTGAAGCGGACGCACTAGCGGTTGAGGCGGCCTGGAGTCGTGCTCGATCCGACGGGGCGCTCGGTAGCGCTTCTATCAAGGATTTGTGGGAACACACGGCTGGCTACACGTCGGCCGTGTGTTTCACTTTTGGCCTTGACGCGAGATCAGCCGCACTTCGGATTGTGGATGTTGGTTCGGGTGTAGGGATTCCCGGGGTCCTACTTGCGGCCCAATTACCGCTTTCGAAGGTCGTCTCTTTAGATGCCAGTGAACGACGTGGCGATTCGGCGCGCCGGGCGGCGGGAGCGTTGTTCCTTCAATCCAGAGTTTCGGTCGTACACGGCCGAGCCGAAGATATGGCCCGAGCGGCTGGCTGGCGTCAAGGTTTCGATGTCGCGGTGGCTCGCTTGTTGGGTGATCCCGCAGAGTCCGCTGAGCTGCTAGCTCCGTTCGTTCGTGACTGTGGCCTAGTGGTCGTTTCAGCGGCGCAACGGCAACTCAGCGGGTGGCTAGAGGCTGATCTGAGCCCGGTTGGCCTAGATCGAGCGGAGGTGTTTGCCACGGAGGCGGGGTCGTTCGTTGTAATGAAGCGGGTCGGGGACATTCCCTCCGACTATCCTCGACGGTGCAAGGTTCGAGGCCGGTCTCCCCTCTTCTGAATGTTTCACGTGAAACACCTATAGGCTGACCATCGAAGTGTAAAGTCTGAATCGAAAGGGGGATTTCCACGTGGGAGCGTCTACAGATGGGACCCGCATCTTTGCGGTTGCTAATCAAAAGGGTGGTGTCGGTAAGACAACAACTACGGTGAACCTCGGTGCGTGCTTCGCCGATCTAGGGCGACGAGTCCTTATCGTTGACCTAGATCCGCAAGCGAACGCAAGCACCGGGTTGGGCCTGAATCCTCGCCAGCTTGACCACTCTCTCTACGACGTACTGCTCCAAGGGGTGGAGTTAGAGGATGTGATCGAGCCGACATCAGTCAAGAACCTGTTCGTGGCACCGTCAAGCCTAGACCTCGCGGGAGCCGAGATTGAGTTGGTCCCGGCTTTCAGCCGAGAGCAAAAACTCAAGCAAGCAATAGCCACGGTTGCGGAGGACTACGACATCGTCTTGATCGATTGTCCCCCGTCATTGGGCCTTCTCACGGTCAACGGATTGACGGCTGCCTCGGAGGTCTTGGTGCCGATCCAAACGGAATATTACGCACTCGAAGGTCTTGGCCAACTGATCCGTAATGTTGATTTGGTAACACGAAGCCTCAACTCCGAGCTAACCTTGAGTACCATAGTGCTTGTGATGTTTGATGCTCGGACAAATCTCAGCGGACAAGTGGCCGATAATGTGCGAGAGCATTTCGGCGACAAGGTGTGCCGCCAGGTGATCCCTCGCACGGTTCGACTGTCGGAGGCACCGTCCTTTGGACAGCCGATCTCCGCCTTTGATCCACTCTCTCGGGGGGCGGTTGCCTATCGGGAGCTCGCGAAGGAGATTCTAGGTGAACCGTCGTAGCGGCCTAGGGAAAGGCCTCAGTTCTCTTATTCCCGCTGATTTGGCGACTGATGGTGCGACGTACCGCGAGCTTGACGTCAACGACATCATCGCCAACCCGTATCAACCCCGTGGTAACTTTGACGAAGAGACATTGGCTTCACTCGCGAGGTCAATTGGCGAGATCGGTGTCATCCAACCGATAGTTGTTCGTGAATCGGCTGAGGGCACCTATGAGCTTATCGCCGGAGAGCGGCGATGGAGGGCGGCGAAGCGAGCGGGACTCCCCGCCATCCCGGCCCTAGTTCGGACGGCCGACGATCTTTCGAGCCTAGAGACTGCTGTAGTAGAGAACTTACACCGCCAGGACCTGAACCCGTTGGAAGAAGCTGCGGCGTACCAGCAACTCATCGAGGATTTCGGCCTGACCCAAGAGCAGGTAGCGACTAGGGTGGGACGTTCACGTTCCGCGATCGCTAACACGATTCGCCTCTTACAGCTACCGGCGCCCGTGCAGCGCTTGCTAATTGAAGGACAGCTCACAGCGGGGCATGCCCGCGCCTTGCTCTCCAGCCCCGATAGGGCAGCCCAGGAGCGTCTCGCTCGGCAAATCGTGGCCGACAGCCTCACGGTTCGCGAGGTCGAGGACTTGCTGAAACTGGACGAACTCGATAACGAGGTACCAGTAACCACGAAACGATCGACCCCAAGTGTCCCGGAACCCGGAGTTCTCGAGTTGGAGGAGTTGCTGGCCACGCGCCTTGAAACCCGGGTCACGGTGCAGTTGGGAAAGGGACGGGGGAAGCTACTCGTAGAGTTCGCCAATCTCGACGATCTCGAGCGCATCTACCGGATCATCACACCGCCGGGCACTAGCGCCTGAACTACCTGCCGAAGATCGCCGACAATCTTGGGGATAAACATGGGGATAAAGGTGGGGAAGGCGGTATGGCAGAGACCTTAGCCGTCGATCGGATTACCACACCACGCGGTTAGAGCAGCACGGAGAGTGTCGGCTACGGCGGATGCTTGGGACACAACGTCTGCGGGAGGGCCGAGTCGGCACCAAATGGCCGGCATCCGGGTTTCGCGAAGTAGCGGCAGGCGCATCCCAACTGGCCTGTGGATAACTCCGAATAAGTCACTGAGACGCTCGCTTGATCGTAGGGCGAGTCCGTGTCCCCCGGCGGAAATAAAACCATCGGTCTTGAAGTACGCCACCGTCAGGTCGTCGGCCGCCAGAGTGATCCCGATATAGGCCTCGCCGCCCCACTCGTTGGCGGCGCGTGCTTGGGTCGATGGATCGGGGTGATGAAGGGTTAACACTTTGGCTCCATCGAGGCGCAGGCGGCGGGCCGCTGGTGTCCACGATGCCGGGAATACCACCGGTTTCGCCGATAACGAAGCGACGCTTCTCGATACTAGGCGCGGTCCGGCGAAGGTTCTCTTTTTCGCGGACCTCGGTAATGGTCTTTTCACCCGAACTGCGTCCGGCTAGGCGAGCCAGCGCCTGAACCGTGCCGGGGCCAACCACACCATCGGCGGTGACGGCTTGGTTGTGCTGGAAGTTACGTACCGCCAACTCGGTATCGGGACCGAAGATACCGTCGACGTAGCCGGCATCGAAACCGAGGCTGCCGAGGCGTTGCTGGAGGTCGGTAACGTCGTCGCCTCGGGTCATGGGAGAGCGAAGGTACAGCATACGATCGCCCAAATTGTGGGCGGCCTCGACTAGCGCGGCCCAAGTCTGGCGACCGCAAATCCCATCTTCGCTCAGCCGTCGCGAGGCCTGGAATGCCTTCAGCGAAGTTTCTGTGGCCGGACTGAAGCGCTCGGGATGGCCAGTAACGCTGTAGCCAGACGCGGCAAGACGCCGATGGAGATCGCGCACGGCCACGCCCTCGTCGCCCAATCGGAGTGGTAAGCCCGACGCGGTCCCCGATGAGGTCATCGGGGCGAGGCTAGCGAGGTGATAGTGTAGCGGGCAGCCGTTAGAGGTACTTGTCGAGCGCTTTGAGGAGTGCCCTTTTTGATTTGGCACCGAGGATCCGCTCCACCGGCTTACCGTCTTTAAACAAAATCAAGGTTGGAATCGACATAATCTCGAAGCGTTGCGCGATTTTTCCCGCTTCGTCGACATCGACCTTAGCGACCTTAAGGGTGGTGGCCTGTTCGACAGCGATCTCTTCGAGGATGGGGGCGATCTTCTTGCACGGGCCACACCATTCGGCCCAAAAGTCCACCAGAACGGGCACATCGGCAGCCATGATCTGCTCATCAAAATCTTCATCAAAAAGCTCGGTGACAGTTCCATTCATGGTAAGTCCTTTCGTTCGTCGCCGAACGGTAGCTGGCGACATCCTAACTCAACTCATCGAGAGGTCATGGTACTTCGTTGACTCGAGCCAACGCTCAGCTTCGAGAGCCCCTTGGCAACCCGATCCGGCCGCGGTTATGGCCTGGCGGTAGAGGTCATCTTGGACGTCGCCCACAGCGAACACTCCGCTGACATCGGTGGCGGTGGAGTCGGGGCGAGTAACGAGGTAGCCGTTGTCCTTCAAGGCAAGTTGCCCCTTGAAGAGGTCCGTGTTGGGCTTGTGTCCAATGGCGATAAACAGGCCAGTGACCCCTAAGTCGTGGCGGCGGCCGGTTTTGAGATTCTCGATCGTAATACCGGCTAGGGTGCTGTCCCCGAGGTATTCGACGACCGTGCTGTCCCACAGAAACTCGATCTTGGGGTTGCTGAACACCCGATCCTGCATGATCTTCGACGCTCGGAGTTCGTCACGGCGGTGGATGATGGTGACCCGACGGGCGAAGCGGGACAAAAAGTGGGCTTCTTCGAGTGCTGAGTCGCCACCCCCGACCACCGCGATTTCGTGATCGCGGAAGAAAAAGCCGTCGCAGGTGGCGCAGGTGGACAGGCCGTGCCCGAGGAACTGGTTTTCGCGGGGCAGGTTCAACATGAGTGACCGAGCGCCGGTGGCCACGATGATGGCGTTGGCTCGATGGGTGGGTTCTGGCGTGTTAGGATCGTCGACCCACACGCCATAGGGGAGGGCGGACAGGTCGACCTTGGTGGCCTTCACGGTCTGGATCTCGGCCCCAAAACGTTCGGCCTGCATACGGAAGTTCACCATGAGATCCGGTCCCATAACGCCCTCGGGAAAACCCGGGTAGTTCTCGACATCGGTAGTGAGCATGAGTTGACCACCGGGTTGATCGCTGGTCGAACTGGGCTCGCCTTCGAGGACGAGCGGGGCCAAGTTCGCTCGCGCTGTATAGATGGCGGCCGTCAGGCCAGCGGGCCCCGACCCTATGATGATGACGTTACGCATCACTGCATCCCGGCGATTATTCCGTGGACTATCCCGTAGCAAACGACGGTTACGATGATCGCCAAGTCGATGAAACCCGCCACGACAAGTGGTTTGATGGAGGAACGTCGTGATAACCACGCTCCGAAACCCAAAACCGCGAATAAGGAGCCGATAAAGAGGTGAGCGGCCCAACCCGCATCGCCGACCCCGGCACCGATCGGAAGGTAGGCATCGGCCAACCGAACGACGATGATAACGAGTAGCAGAATCGCCGCCCCCGCAAACACCACCGCAACGAGGCCAAAGACCACGAGGCGCAAGATGAGGACCACCTTGTCGGTGGTGAACCCCTTGACAGTGTCGATGAAGGTGATCACCCGATCGGCTTGTTGCTCGGCCCAATCGGGCGCGGTCTCTTGGCTGCTAACCATAAGCACCGAGCCTAGCGCCTTGACCCTGCCCGCCGATTAGGCGCAGTGGTGTGATTTAGGCCGGAACCTGGAAAGCGAAGCCAATGACGCGTGGTCCGCCATGAGTCCCCACAACGGGACCAATGAAATCGATCCGTGCTTGTTCAATATCGGTGACTTCGGCGAGGAGAGCAACGAAAGCGTCAATATCGGGAGCGCCGCCGTGCATGATCGCCAAGTTCTCGATGGTACCGAACTCGGCGAGTTTGTTACGCAGCCAAACGAGAGACTTCTTGCGGGTGCGTTGCTTGCCTGCCTCTTCGACTTGGCCCGACGAGATGTCGATAATTGGTTTGATCGACAGGATGGAACCCAACAGGGCTCGAGCGTTGCCGATTCGACCGCCCTTTTGCAGATACTCGAGCGTATCGAGGGCACCGAACACGTGGGTGCGCTTCGCCATCGACTCCGCCGCGGCGACCACCTCGTCGGCTGAGGCGCCGTCGGCGGCCAACCGGGCCGCGCCGAGAACTATTGATCCGAGGCCCGCGGTAACGGACAGGCTGTCGACGACACGAACATCGCCGGTCACCTCGTTCGCCGCGGTAACCGCGGATTGCATGGTGGCGGAGACAGCGGACGAAAGATTGATACAGACCACGGTGTCGGCCCCATCATCAAAATGTCGCTGAAAGGCGGCTATGAATAAACCCGGCGACGGGGCCGCGGTTTCGGGGAGTTCGGCGGAGTTAGCCAACCGTTCGTAGAACTCATAGACGGTGAGTTGCTCGCGGTCGGTGTACTCAATGTCTCCGAATCGGATTGAGAGGGGGACGACCTCGATGTGGAGGTCGGCGACTTCGTCACCGCGAAGGTCGCAGGCGGAGTCGGTGACAATTCGAACGGTCACGATGGCGGTCCTTGGGTGGTCGGTGCAGGGTTCAGGTTAGCGGCTAGGCGGTTACGTCTTACCCGCCGGATTGTGCGAGCCCACCAAGAGGCCAACACAATGAGCGCGATCAGGGTGACCACGAGACCTAGCCCCGAGATCGCGGTGGAGCGAATATCAATAGCCCCGCTCGCCAGATTCAGGCGGCCGTCCGGTGACGTCACAGCGACCGAAATCCGTGAGTCGCCCGAAGCTAGCGTCTCGACGGGTATTGCTAGCACGGTGACTCCCGACTCGAGGGAGAGGGTGAGTTCGTCGCCGTCAGGGAACCGAATCTTTTCCGCGCTTAGCCGGATAACGACCGTGATGGGTAGCGGTTGGTCGTTGCCAAGGGTCAGCGGCAACTCCGCGGTCCGAGTGGCTAGGGTGATCCGTCCCCCGCTAACGACCTCGAAACCGGCAGTCCGGTCGGCGACGGCGACAAACACCGAGTTAGTAAACGCCTGGCGCTCTTCGTGGTTGAGTTGATCGGAACTGGCCACGTTTAGGAGGGAGCGTAAGGGCACGATTGGGGCGACGGCCGGAGCAACCATTGATGCGTAGCTGTCAAGAATTGATTCGGTGAGGTGAAGATCAAGAGCGCTGTTGCTGATATCGGGAGCTGCCTCGGCGGTGAGATTCACGCGAAGGACGCGGCCCAATTCGTCTCGGACGGGGGGCAAGGCCAAGAGGCTCTCCGCCGAACTGAGCCGCAACTCGGGAAGCAGCGCTCGATGTTCGAGCAGTTGATCGAGGGCGAGGCGATTGATGGTGTCAAGGTCGACGAGAAAGGCAAGCGGTTGGGTGACGTGATCCGAAAGTAGGCTCAGTTCGGCGAACGTCTGGCTGGCAGCTAGCTCGGAGTCGTTATGATCGAGATGGGACTCGAACGTCGCGGAAACAACGAGTGCGGGCATGCTGACCTGATTGGCATCGAGTAGTCGAAACGGTCGGTTGGCGTCGACTGGGAGATTGGCCGAATTAGCTTGCGCGGCATCGACGATCGTCCCCGTGACCCCGGCACTTCGGAGCAGGCTAAGTGTCTCCGGTGTGGCGTCGCGGTCTAGCGCGGCGACGCCCGTTGGGGAGCGGCCGAGGAGCCTCTCGAGAGTGGTCTGGCCACGGCGGTACTGATCGAGCACCCGTTGCGTCTCGGCCGCTAGGCGCCAAGCTTCTTCGTCGAGGTCGACCCAAGGCCGAGCGTAGAGGTCATCGCGGTGGAGCAACTCGGCGATTGTGGTGATCGCGGCGAGCCCGCCTGTCGTCTCGGGATGGGCGAGGGCGGTGAGGGTTTCTGGGCTGAAATGGATCAGGGTGGGACCCGGTCGCTGGCTTTCGAGGTCGGCTAGCCGCGCTATCGTGGCCGCGATGTCGATCTCGATGGTCTGGTCGAGTTGGTGAGCCAGTGGGCTTTGGCCATCGGCGAGGAAGCCCAAGTGGATAGCCGCACCGAGTTGACCATCGTCGACGATGACCGCGGTGACTAGGGTGTCGATGATGCCGCTCTCGTCGACCATTTCGATCACGATGGGCAAAGCACCGGGTTTTCGGCGCACGATCTCACCGATCTGCTCGTCGGGAAGGGTGATCGAGAGCACGTCGCCTGATTCCCCGATGTGGTCCCTCAGGTTTGTCAGCGAAAAGAAGCTAATGATGTTCTCGGTCGGCGGATCGTCAAACACTGTTCGCAGTTCGGCCGGATCGGTAACCGGCGCATGAACCCTGACCTTGAGTTGGCGATTCGCAAGTTGCGACGGAATCCGCAGGTCGAAGACGACCGGATCATCGGTAACTACTAGGGTCTGGGACACGAGGTCAAGATGGTCTAGTAACTGGCCCGCGGCTGGAGCAGGCTGGAGCAGGCTGGCGATGGCGGTCACAATAACGAGGAAACCCGCCAAGGTCAGGGCGTGCGTCCGCCGAGAACTCGCGGTGCCTGCCATTACAGTGCTCGCCGTGCCTGCCATTACAGTGCCTGCCATTAAAACGGTGAGTTGGTGCTGGGCGGCCCGAAAACCCAACCGGCGGTAAAGGCGGTAGGCCGAATCGTTGGCCACCTGGGTGTTCACCCAGCAAACGGATGCTCCCCGCCGGTGGAGCCACCGCAACCCGTCGCGGACCAACTCGCTGCCTATCCCGTGGCTTTGGGCATGCGGGGCGACCGCGACTCGTTGGAGGTAGCCTTGGGTCCCGGCCCGGCCGGTTACCGCGTAACCAACGACGGTGGATTTGCGGGCTTCGAGACCTCTAACGATACGCAAACGATGCGCCGGGGTGGCGTGGATGGCCTCATCGAGGCTGGTTCGGTCGAGACGCCAGAAATCGTCAAAGGTCGCTTCATCGACGGAGAGGATCTCGGTGATGTCGCGGCGGCCCGAGCGACTGAGTTGGATTTTCGGTGCTTTGCCGGGCGAGCTGGTGGCAGGTCGTGGAGGTCGTGGAGCCCGTGGAGGTCGTGGCTCAGCAGGTGTAGATGTTCGTGATCGACGAAGCCGTCGGTGAGGAAGCGGTCTCGTTCGGTGGGACCAACCGCCGCGGTGACTACCTCGAGATAGCCGTCGTCTCGGAGGCGAGTGCGGATGCGTTCTAAGGTCGTAGGGGTCAAGGTATTGGCGCTGGATAACGGAACGAGATAGGCGACTTTGGGGCTGCCGCGCCAGCCGCCGGTGCTTACCCGCGCGGTGTCAACGGTGAGCGAGTGAAGGGCCATAGGATATTCCACGATACGTGCTCTGGTGCGACGGGTACGCTCCGCGGTGTGTTGTTAGTTGTGAGCGACGAGCGTTGTTTCGACCATTCGGCTGGTTCGCGGCATCCTGAGCGACCCGGTCGACTGACCGCGGCGATGGCGGGGGTGGAGCAAGCAGGTATCAATGATGCCATCGAACGGCGAGTGCCACGGTTGATTACCGACAACGAGGTGGGCCGCGTTCACGACCCTGAACTTCTGGCCCGCATACAAGCCATCGACGCGGCGGGTGGGGGCCGCCTTGATGGCGACACGGTAATGAATGCCCATAGCCTGCTGGCGGCGCGGTTAGCGGCGGGGTCGGTAATGACGGCGGTGGAAGCCTTGAGTGATGAAGCTGGCGCGGGTTTTGCCGCGGCGTACTGCGTGGTGCGACCCCCTGGGCATCACGCCACGGCGGCCCAATCCATGGGATTTTGTTTGTTCAACTCGGCCGCGATCGCCGCCGCGGCCTTGGCCGACGCGGGAGAACGGGTAGCGATCGTTGATATCGACGCCCACCACGGCAACGGCACCCAAGACATTTTTTTTGCCGATCAGCGGGTTTTGTACGCCTCGATCCATCAGTCGCCGCTGTATCCGGGTACGGGAAAACTGACTGATCGCGGAACGGGGGCCGCGGTCGGCACAACGATCAACGTCCCCCTTCCGCCGGGCGCCACCGGTGACGTGGCGCGCTCAGCTATTGATGAGGTGATCGTTCCCGCCATCGACCGCTTCGGTGCGACCTGGCTCATTATCTCGGCCGGTTTCGACGGCCACCGGGCGGATCCGCTTACCGATCTTGGCTACAGCAGCGGCGACCTGGCTGACTTGGTGGGGACCCTGACAGCAACGGTGGCTCCGGGTCGAGTCGTCACCGTGCTGGAAGGCGGCTATGACCTTGACGCGGTGCGAGATTCTTCCGCCGCGGTCAGCGCCCGACTGGTTGGCGAACACCACCGGCCCGAGAAGGCAACGGTGGGGGGACCGGGCTATGAGGTCGTGGAAGCGGCCCGGGCGCTGTTCGGCGAATGATGAGCGCGGATCTCACAGCGGGCCTGCTCGCGGCGCTCGAAGAAGCCGCGCCGCTGACGGTGCGATTCGCGGCGGCCGGGCGCGACCTGTACTTGGTGGGGGGGAGTGTGCGCGACGAACTCGTCAGCCGACAAGGTGACGATGTCGACTACGACATGACGACCAATGCTCGACCCCCAGAGATCAAGTCTTTGCTTTCAGATATTGCCGATGCGGTCTGGGTCCAAGGCGAGCGCTTTGGGACCATTGGGGCGAAGATCGGTGATCGCCAATACGAGATCACTACCCATCGAGCCGAGGTTTACGCCAGCGCATCACGCAAGCCCACAGTTGCCTTCGGCGACGACATAATCAAAGACTTGGCCCGCCGGGATTTCACCATCAACGCCATGGCGGTCAACCTCCACACCCAAGAACTTCTCGATCCTTTCGGGGGACGAGCAGACCTGGCTTCCGGTCAACTGCGGACACCGCTTGATCCCCACATATCTTTCTCTGATGATCCGCTACGCATGTTGCGGGCGGCCCGCTTTTTGGCCGCTTTCGGCTTCACCCCGGTAGAGGCGCTGACCGAGGCGGTAGTTCACCTGCGGGAGCGCATGAAGATCGTCTCCGCCGAGCGGATTCGCGAGGAGATGACCAGGCTGTTGTTGCTCCCCGACCCTTCGGCGGGGTTGGCGTTCATCTTTTCGACCGGACTCATAACTCACGTGCTTCCCGAGTTGGTTGGCGATGACCCGGTTAGCGAGGGGGAAGCGATCAGAGCTCTGGTTCGGAGCGCACCTGGCCGCTTCGGCGAGCGTTGGGCGGCGCTGCTGATGGGCTGCACACCGAACGATCAGCGCTGTGTTGTGCGTCGCCTGAAACTATCGGGCAAGCAGGCGGCGGAAGTGGCTTGGTTGGGCACAGCGGCGCAGTGGCGATCCCCGGGAGCTATTCCGATTAGCCCCGCCGAGTTGCGGCGAGCGGCGGCCGCTACCCCCGTCGGGCATCCGCTAGAAACGCTGCTGGCTTTTGTCGCAACGCTACGGGCCGCCGATCGCGTCGTCGAAAACGCAGACCTTGCCAGCGCGCGGGCCGTCTTGGCGACTCTGCGTCAATGCGAGGAGGATCTCGATCAACCTGTACCCGTTCTCGATGGCACGGCGATCAAGGGCTTGCTTGATGTCGCACCGGGTCCGGTGGTGGGCAAGGCGATGGAATTCCTGATGGAGGAGCGCTTCGAACGAGGCCCGGTCACTGTCGACGAAGCGGCCGAGCGCGTCCGGTCCTGGTACGACCGCACCTCTTAGCTAGGTGAGGCGGCGAGCCCGGGCGATCAGCGAAGCGGGCATTAGCCCGTCCGCGTGACGTTCAAGCAAGAGGTCGGCGGCGAAGTTAGTGCGACCGAACGCCGTGATGAGATCTTCGGCGGTGTGGACGAAGCGCTCGCCGATGGGATCGCGGGTTTGCCACGACCGTATGGTGCGGGTTGGGTCGCCCGGATCGGCGCACAGGCTGGCCGGATGCGGAACGGCGATCACGACTAGTCCACTAGGGCGAAGAACCCGGTGGACTTGGCGGAGTACTCGGTCGAGGTCGTCGACGAGGGAGAGCGACCAAACCGAGACCGCAATGTCGATCAGGTCGGCGCGAAGAAAGGCCAGTTCGGCTGGGCCCGCCTCGTGGAACTCGACGGCTACGCCCTCTTGCGTGGCCAACAAGCGAGCGGCGAGGACTTGGCTTGGATCGTGGTCGGTGGCGATCACCCGCGCCCCCCGTCGGGCTAGGCCCACAGCGCTGTGACCACCTCCGCAGCCGAGGTCAAGCACCCGTCGACCGCGCACCTCGCCGATGAGTCGGCGGTCGAGATCTTCCCCCAGCCCTGGGCCCAGTTCGACAAAATTGAGCGGACGTTGGCTCGGGGAGCGCGGGTCGTAGCCAAGCATGGATCAAGTTTGGCCGCGGGAGGAAGAAATGGGGTGGACCTCAAGCCGGAAGTCCAGCAGATCCTCGGGTCGTGGCCGAGTCTCACCACCTAGCTGACGACGAATAGTTACAGCGCGGCGAATAGTTACAGCGCGGCGAGAGCCTTGGTTAGATCGGTGACCGCTGCTTTGCCGTCGCCGAAGAGCATCAACGCGTTGGCCGCCGCGAATAGCGGGTTGGGGATCCCCGCGAATCCGGGGCTGAGCGAGCGCTTGATGACCACCACGGTGCGGGCCTCGTCGACGTTGAGGATCGGCATGCCCGCGATGGGGGAGTGAGGGTCGGTCCGGGCTAGGGGATTCACGACGTCGTTGGCGCCGAGTACGATGGCGACATCGGTCTGGGCGAAAGTGGGGTTTGCGGTGTCCATCTCGACTAGTTGGTCGTAGTCGATCTCGGCCTCGGCGAGTAGGACGTTCATGTGTCCTGGCATGCGTCCGGCGACGGGATGGATGGCAAACACCACTTCGGTTCCCCGCTCCTCGAGGGCTCGGCTGAGTTCCCGCACGGCGTGCTGGGCTTGGGCGACGGCGAGGCCGTAACCGGGAACGATCACGACACGGTTGGCGGTGTCGAGGATCAGGGCGACTTCGTCGGCCGAGGCTGAGGTCACCTGACCCGCGTAGACATCGTCGTCGTCGATCGGGGCGTTTCTGGTGGGGGCGCTGGAGAAGATGACGGCCCACGCTGACCGGTTCATGGCGACGCACATGATTTGGGTGAGGATCAGGCCGCTCGCCCCGACCAGCGAGCCCGCAATAATTAGCAAGGTGTTGTCGAGTACGAACCCGGTCGCCGATGCCGCCAGACCGGACATGGAGTTGAGCAAAGCAATGACCACCGGCATATCGGCTCCGCCAATAGGGATGATGGCGAGGAGTCCCAAGAAGCCCGAAACGGCGACTAGGAGCCAGAACCACTCGCTATTGCTGGGGTCGATGATGACTAGCGCGACTAGCCCTAGAGCGGACGCCGCTAGCGCCGCGTTGACGATGCGTTGGCCCCGAAAACCCGACCACGATAAGGTCTCGCGGAGCTTCAAAAAGGCGATGAATGAACCTGTGAAGGTGAGAGCGCCAATGAGAGCGGTGGTCGCCGCGGCCGACGATTGTTGATCCGAGATAGCGTCGAGATCAACAAGTTCGTGAAAAGTTGCCCCGGCTACGAGCACGGAAGCAGCGCCGCCGAACCCGTTGAAGAGGGCCACGAGTTCGGGCATCGAAGTCATCTGGACGCGCACGGCCAAGGTGGTGCCGATGATTGTTCCCGCGGCTAGGCCAGCGCCTAGTACCCAGTACGAAACGATCGCCTGGTTGAGCAAGGTGACCAGCACGGCGAGGAGCATGCCAGTCGCGCCCAGCAGGTTGCCCCGTCGAGCGGTGCGGGGCTTCCCGAGGGCTTTGAGGCCCAAGATGAAAAGCACCGCGGCGACCAAGTAGCCAGCGTCGATGAGATCGATCCGGCTCATGGCTTGGTCTTTGGTTTGGACCGACCCGCGAACAAGGCGAGCATTCGGTTGGTAACCAAGAAGCCGCCGACCACGTTCACGGTGGCCAGCGTTACGGCCAAGAAAGCTAGAACCGTGGTGAGTGTGCGGTGGTTGCTTCCCGCGGAGACCAAAGCCCCGATGAGGGTGATGCCTGAGATGGCGTTGGAGCCCGACATCAGGGGAGTGTGCAGGGTCGGCGGCACTTTGGAGATCACCTCCACACCGAGGAACACGGCGAGCACGAATAAGGTGACGGCAAGTAGCAAGGTCATGACGGCTCCCGGCCGATTTTTTCGAGGACTCGGTCGTTGACGATCACCCCGTGATGGGTGATGAGCATGGGGCCGAGGATCTCGTCGGCGAAACCGGCGCCGTCCCCAACCGGATCGAGTTGCTGAGTAAGATGGCGGATGAAGGTGACTAGATTGTTGGCGTACAGCAAGGACGCGGAACGAGCCGATCCGGATTCTAATTGAGTGGGACCAAGGATGGTCACTGCGTTGTGGTCAACCTCGGTGTCGGCTTTGGTGAGAGCGCAGTTGCCGCCGCGTTCGGCCGCTAGGTCAACAATGAGCGATCCCGGCCGCATGGCCTCCACCATGGTTTGAGTGAGCAGTTCGGGGCTGGCTGCCCCAGGGATAGCCGCTGTGGTGATGATGACGTCGCTGGCAGCCACGAACGGGGTAAGGGCGCTTTGTTGGCGGGCTTGGGAGTCGTCGGTCTGCGCTCGGGCGTAGCCCCCAGCGTCTTCGGCGCCGGACGTGTCGAGATCGAGTTCGACGATTTTCGCGCCCAGTGATTTGATCTGCTCCGCCGCGGCCGGGCGAACATCGTAGGCCTCGACCACGGCACCCAATCGACGGGAGGTGGCGATGGCCTGCAGGCCCGCAACCCCCGCGCCAAGGACTAGCACCCGAGCGGCCGGCACCGTACCGCCGGCGGTCATCAGCAGTGGGAACATGCGGGGCAGGCGGTGGGCAGCGGTGAGTACGGCTTGGTAACCCGCCACGGTGGCCATCGACGAGAGCACGTCCATCGACTGGGCCCGGGTTATTCGCGGCACTAGTTCAAGGGATAGCGAGGTGAGTTGGGCGGCGGCCAACGCCTTCAGCGGGTTGGGCGTCCAGAGCGGATCGAGCAAGGCGACGAGGATAGTTCCGGGGGCCAGACCAACGAGTTCGTCGATGTGGGGCCGATTGACGAGAACCATTAACTCGGCGTGGGAGTTGAGTTCGGCGCGGCTGGCCGCCATGGTGACCCCCGCCTTGACATAGTCGACGTCGTTGATGCCAGCCGCGGATCCGGCGGCGGTTTCCACCGCAACGGTGTGGCCATCGCCGATCAACTTGGCGGCGGCGTGCGGGGTGAGCGCCACCCGGTGCTCCCCGGTTCGAGTTTCTTTGCCCACCGCGATGTGCATGTGTGCCCCTTTGCGAATCGGGTGATCTAGGTCCTAGCCAGGCTAGCTGTCACACCCCCGCGCCAAACTGTGAATCATGCCGATAGCCTCTAAGTGTTCCCTAGTCGGGGGACACCACAACCAAGCTACCCCTGCCCCGGGAAGGGGCCCCGACGCCGTCGGGTCCGTAGGAGGTGAGTGCCTGTGATCACACGGGTGTACGAACTGATGATAATCATCGATCGCGATGTCGACGACAACGACATTGCCGCGGTGATACAACGTGTCGAAGGCCAGATCACCGACGAAGGTGGCCGGATTGCCTCGACAGACAACTGGGGTCTTCGTAAGTTTGCTTACGAGATCAACCACAAGAACGAAGGCACCTACGTGGTCTGGGAGATCGTTACCGAGGCCGCTGGGCTGGCCGTAACGGAACGCCAACTTCGTTTTGCGGACGACATAGTCCGCCACAAACTGTTCCGCCTACCCGAAAAGGAAGCCACCCGTCGTGGTCTCCTCGGGGAAGCGGCGCCGGTCGAGGCCGGCTAACCCGGAGGAAATAACATGGGATACAACAACACCGTCACCGTCGTCGGCAACGTCACGCGCGACCCCGAACTGCGATTTTCGCAGGGGGGGATGGCCATTGCCTCCTTTGGCGTCGCTTGGAATAAGAAGAAGCAAAACGGGGAGGAAGAGGTTTCGTTCTTCGATGTCACCTGCTTTTACGAGTTGGCCGAGAACGTGGCCGAGTCCATCACCAAGGGCGCTCGTGTCGTGGTCTACGGCACCCTCAAACAAAGCAGCTGGGACAACCAAGAGGGCGAACGCCGGTCCAAAGTAGAGATCGTTGCCGACGATGTGGCGCCGAGTTTGCGCTGGGCTTCAGCTGAGATCCGGCGCAACGAATTCAAAGGCGACAGCGACGGTTCGCCGCGTGGTGGGTCCGGTGGCGGTGGCGGTCGACCAGCTCCCCAGCAGGCCCCGCCCGCATACGACATGGACGAAGAGCCCTTCTAGCCCCGCTCGGCGCGAAATAGGCTCCCCCAACAAATACGAAAGAACAGGAATAGCTCATGGCGAAAGTCAAAAAGCGCGGCAAGGTCAGTAGCAGGGCAACCGACCGTCGCGGCAAAAAGAAAGTCAGCGTCCTCACCACCGAGAAGCTCGATTATGTCGACTGGAAAGACGCCACCTTGGTGCGTCGGTTCGTGTCGGAGCGGGCCAAGATTCGGGCTCGGCGGGTTAGCGGCAACAGCACCCAGCAGCAAAAGCTCTGCGCCGATGCGGTAAAAGTGGCCCGAGAGATGGCGCTGATTCCCTACGCCACCCGTGTCACCTCGCAGCGCAACAGCCGCGATCGAGGCGACCGTGGTTCACGGGCCGAGGGTCCAGCACCGCGGCCGAGTGGGCCGCCACCTAGCCGCAACGAGAGCGAACGCAGCGAAGGTCACCAGGCGAGCGAAGGGACCAAATGATGAAGGTCGTACTTCGTTCCGATGTCGACGGGGTGGGCCGCAAAGGGCAAACCACCGATGTGGCCGCGGGCTACTTCCGTAACTACCTCAACCCCCAAGGACTGGCCTTCAAAGCCACGGCTGGGGCCGCGGTCCAGGGCGAAGCCATGCTTCGTACCGCCTTGCGCCGCGATGCGGCTAGTCGGGCCGACGCAGAATTGATCGCCACCCGGTTGGTGCCCCAACGCATCACCATCAAGGCCAAAGCGGCCGACGGTGGGCGCCTGTTTGGTTCCGTGGGGGCGACCGAGATCGTCGCCGCGGTTAAGGCCCAAGCTGGCCTGGTCGTAGATGCCCGCACCCTTGATCTCGTTACTTCGATCAAAGACGTGAGCGAGTCCATGGTGATGTGCAAACTGCATCCCGATGTCGCCTTCCCGATCTCGATTGATGTAATCCGGGGGTGAAGCACAATCCACAGCTCATCCACTAGCGATCCACAGGCTGATCCGGGCAGGGTGTAATCATGGTGATGAGCGACTTCGACACGATAGTTACCCAGCGTGTCCCACCGCACAACCTAGAGGCGGAGGAGTCGCTATTGGGGGCCATGCTTTTGTCCCGCGATGCCATAGCCGACGCGGTGGAACACACCGAAACGACCCACTTCTACCGGCCCGCTAACGCCCACATCTTCGACGCCATCTCCGGCCTGTACGCCAGCGGCGATCCCGCTGACCCGGTTACCGTCGCCGCGGAACTCGAAAGAATGGGGGCGCTGGAGAACGTTGGCGGCCTCGATGGCTTGATCTCCATGCAGATCAAGACGCCGTCCACGTCGAACGCCGACAAGTACGCCCAGATCATCGCCGAGCGCTACACGCTGCGGCGCCTAATCTCGACGGCAAATCAGATCGCCGATATCGGCTTTAGCCGCCCCGAAGACGTTACCCGGGCCGTCGACGAGGCCGAAAACATGATGTTTCAGGTGGCCCAAGGCCGGGTCGCCGACACTATGGCCGAGATCCGCGACCTTCTCGACGTCACCCTTGATCGCCTCGAGCAACTCTACGAACTTGGTGAAGGCATCACCGGCACGCCCACCGGCTTCATTGACCTCGATGCCGTGTTGTCGGGACTTCAGCCCAGCTCCTTGCTCATCGTTGGGGCCCGTCCCGCGATGGGCAAGACCTCGTTTGCGCTCAATGTTGCCACCCATGTCGCGGTGCGCGAGAGCAAGCCAACCCTCATCTTCAGCTTGGAGATGGGCCACCTCGAACTCACCCAACGCATATTGTGCAGCGAAGCCAACGTCGACGCGAAGAACATGCGCGACGGAAAGCTCAAAGAAGAAGACTGGGCCCGCATCTCCAACGGCATTGGCCGCCTAGCCGAGTCGCCGATGTGGATCGACGACAATCCAAACCTCACCATTATGGAGATCCGAGCCAAGGCACGGCGCCTGAAGAGCAGAGCGGGGGGTCTGGGACTCATCGTGGTCGACTATCTGCAACTCATGACTGGTCGGGCGGGAGCCGAGAACCGTCAGGTGGAGGTGGCCGAAATCTCCCGCGGTCTTAAAATTCTGGCCCGCGAACTCGAATGCCCAGTTATCGGACTTTCCCAGCTGTCTAGAAACCTCGAAAGTCGCCAGGACAAGCGTCCCATGCTGTCGGACCTTCGCGAGTCAGGCTCCATTGAGCAAGACGCCGACGTGGTGATGTTTTTGTACCGCGATGAGGTTTATAACCCTGGCGGCGATTCGGAGGGCCTAGCCGAACTCATCGTGGCGAAACACCGAAACGGTCCCACTAGTACCGTCAATCTCAGCTTCGTGCCGCGGTTTACCGCGTTTCGAAATCTCGCTCGTCGAGAGGTCTAGCTGTGTTTTTGGGAGAAGATCTTCTCGCCTGGCTAGTTCTGGCCATCGGTGCGGCTATGGCGGTGGGTAACGGACTGGCCTTGCTGCGACCGCCCGAGCGCCAACGAGACGGCGATGCCCTAGAGCGAGCGCCGCTTGGCCGAGGTCTCGCTTACGTCGTAATCGGTGGGGTAGCCGCCCTCTGGGCCCTCGCCAGCCTCGTGGGTTAGCGAGAGAGCCGTCCGACGGGGCGGTAGCGTTTGCGATTGTGCTCGCGGCTGTTTCATCATTGATCGCAAGGTTCGGGGTGGCGCTCGCCGTGTCGGTCGGGGTGGCTGTTGCCGTGTTTGCTCCCGCCCCGGTGGTTCAGGCCCAGGATGGGCCCGCCCTTGGCCTGGTTGCCATTTCCTCGACCAAGGTATTTGTCGATCCGGCCGAGGGTTCGGTCGATGTTATCCATCGCTATCGGTTCCAAAACACCACGCTCGGAGGGGTGTTCACAGAGTTCTTTGAGACCATCCCCCGCGATGCTGTTGACATTCAGGCCACAACGTCGGACGAACCGCTCCCCCTTCTCGGTAGTCGAGTTCGTGACGAAGTGGCGGAATGGCGCATCGTCTTTCCCGAACCGCTCGCCGCTGGTGAAGAGATCGATGTCGAGGTCCGGTGGTCTCGCCAGAGGCTGGACAGCCTCCCCAACGACGAGGATCTTCTTTCGCCTACCCTGGTGGCCTTTGCCCCATTTGCTGTAGGCCATGGCGGCGCCGCCTCGCTTACGGTCCGCGTTCGGGGGGAGTTTGATGTAGTCGAAGGGGCCGGTCTCGATGTGGAGGTGGTCGATGGGATAACCGTGCTGCACGGCGACACGGTCACCGAGTACGAAGGCCAGCTCATCGTGTTGGAGGCTTTAGGTGGCCTGGCGAGTTCTCGCATCGACGGTATCGACCTTGATATCGAGGTGACCTCGCCGCCCGCCGCGGTTGGCTGGCTCGTTGCTGAGTTGCGAACGGGAGTGCCCGCGCTGGCCGAGTGGATTCCGCTGAGCCCACCGGAGTCGATTGAGCTTCGGCAAGGTTGGACGGGTGGGGCTATGACCCGGCGTGGGGACGATGGGGCGGTGATTGTTTCGCCCAACATTTCCTTGTTTGATGTTCTGACCATCGTGGCAGACCAATGGCTCGCCGACATTGCGTTTACCGACCCTGAGGTACGGCTCGGCCTGGCCGCGGCGATTGCCAGCCGAAGTAGCGACCCAACGAGAAACTACACCCTCGGGATAATACCGTGGTCGCGAACGACCGACGCGCTGGTCGATATCGAACCTGAGACCTTTGCCGCGGCACTTACCGCGCTGGACGCAGGCACGCCAGCGTATGCCGGGCCCCTTGCGATCGACATTCCGGCCGCCGTTGATTGGCGCCGAGTGCTTGACGTTTTCGAACATCTCGCGGGCGTAAGTCGGGCCTCCACGGCCTTTGAGTTCTCGGTGGACGCGGACTCGCGGGCCGAGTTGCGGCGGCGTGAAACGGCCCTAGTCGAGTATCGGGCGCTGTCTGATCGGGCGGCCCCGTGGATTTTGCCGCCCCTTCTGCGTAGACCCATGAGCGGCTGGAATTTCGATTCCTTCCTCGCCCGACAAGGCCCAGTTTCTGAGTTCATCGAGGCGCGCGACGAACTGCAAGCCGCGGCCGAGGAAGCGGGGTTGGAGATCGGCGACGGCCTGCAAAACATTTTCGAAGCGGCCCCGGCATCGATGAATCTGACGTGGGAACTGTTCGCTGAACAGAGCGAGACGCTAGAAACCGTTGTTGAAGCTCGGGGCCTCGATATTGGCGACCGAGGCCTGCTGTCTGCCCTTGGCATGGTCGGCTACGACGCGGAGGCCCGCTTGGCGACCATCCTCGAATCGTGGGACGATGGAGAGTTCTCGGCGGCCGCCCATCAGGCCGAAACGCTCGTCGACGAGTACGAAGGTGCGGTCGGCCGAGGCACGCTGCGCCTGATCCTGCCCGCCGGTGCTGTCGTGCTCATCGGGGCCGCCGGAGGAGCGTTGCGTCGGTGGCTTACGCCGTAGCCCCCGCCGCTCGCAGGGCCGCCTTCTGCACCTTGCCCATGGAGTTTCGCGGCAGAGCGTCAACTATTACCCATTGCCGAGGGTGTTTGTACCGGGCTAGGGACGTATCGAGAGCCGCGGCCAGTTGGGCCCTGGTAGGGGAGGGGCCGTCAACGGCCAAAACGGCGAGGACTCGCTCGCCGTATTCAGGGTCGGGGATACCGACCACCGCCGACTCGGTGACCCCGGCGACCGTGTCGAGGACGAGTTCGATTTCCTTCGGGTAGATGTTCTCGCCGCCGCTGATGATCATGTCGCCCGCCCGCCCCTGCAGGGTGAGGCGTCCCTCGGCGTCGAGAGAACCCACGTCGCCGGTCTTGAACCATCCGTCGGGGAGAAAGGCCTCCGCGGTGGCCGCGGGGCGACCCCAGTACTCGCGCATGATTTGGCGGCCACGAACCACTACGGCTCCGACTTCGTCGCGGGCGATGGGGGTGCCGGTGTGGTCGACGACCTCTAGTTCAACGCCCGTCAGGGCGTGCCCGACTGTGCCCGCGAGCCGCGGCCCGCGGTAGGGGTTTGACGTAGTGATCCCAGTTTCGGACATTCCGTAGCGTTCGCAGAGAACATGGCCGGTTCGCGCGGTGAAGGCGTCGAAGGTGGCCGGGGTCGTGGGGGCGCTGCCAGCGGTGAAGAGCCGCATCCCGGTACAAACCTGGCGGGTGAAGTCGGGGCGTTCTAGGAGTCGGTTGTAGTGCGTGGGGACCCCCATGAACACGGTGGCGTGGGGCAGGGCGGCCACGACCGCGTCTAGGTCGAACCGGGGCAGGAAGGTCACCGCAATAGCCGACAGCATGGCGCAGTGAAGGGCGACGAAAAGGCCGTGAACATGAAAGATGGGCAGTACATGAAGGAGGTGGTCGTCGGGGGTGAACTCCCAAGTGTCGTGCAGGACGTGGGCGTTGAGGCGCAGGCTGGTGTGGGTCAGCGCCGCACCCTTGGGACGACCCGTAGTGCCCGACGTGTAGATCAAAACGGCAACGTCGTTGTCAGTCCGGTCGACCGGACCAGGGAGACTGGCTGCGGTGCGACTGCGGTCGAGGAGGGTGCCACGGCCATCGGCGGTCAAGGTCAGCACCGTGGCCGGTACATGCCCCGACTTGGGGTCAACAATCTGGGGATCAAGCACTAGGACAGCGGGTTGCGCGTCGTCGATGAAGTACCGGCGTTCGTCGGTGGTGAAAGCCGGGTTGAGGGGTACGGGCACGGTTCCCGTCCAGAGGCAAGCGACGTAAAGAGCCACGGCGTCGGGTGACTTCTGAACCTGCATGAGGACTCGGTCACCGCGGGCCGCGCCCGCCTCGCCGAGGACCGTGCCGATCCGCCGGACCTGATCGAAGAACTCGCGATAGGTGATCGGGGCGGGCCCGCCGGGGGTGATCAGAAACGGCTGATCTAGTCGATCGCCGACCGCTGCGAGTAGGTCGTTAGCGAAGTTCCCCCCGCCGCCGGGCAACGACATTGGCTAGCCTTGGAAGAGGATCTGCGAGGTATAGACAAGCGCCGCTTTCGGGCAATCGGTTACATGAATTGCCGATTCGAAGGTGATAAGAGTCCCCGCTCGATGCTTCTCGGCTCCGATTAGTCGCGATCGTCCCCGGATGGTTGCTCCAGCGGGCACTGGGCGGCGGAACCGGAGGCCGCTTGAGCCGAAGTTTACGATGTTCTTCGCGCCGGTGAGTTTGACGGGGATCGAGATAAGCCGAGGCATGAGGCTCAGGGTAAGAAAGCCGTGAGCGATCGGAGCGCCGAACGGACTCTCGCGCTGGCAGCGTTCGACGTCGACGTGGATCCACTGGTGGTCGCCGGTCAGGTCGGCGAAGGCGTTGACCATTTCTTGGGTGACCTCGACCTCGTGGCCCCAATCCCCGTACTCGTCGGAGGTTTGAGCGTTGATGGCGTCGATGTCGTCAAAAGCGAGGGCGAGGGCGGTCATGGCCGAGATGGTAGACGACATGGTCACTAGGGTTGGCGCAATGGCCGAACCGACACTCACCCACACCGACCAAGTCTTTGTTATTAGCTACGGTGCCGACGAGAACGTCACGACCGACGCTTGGGCAACCGAGATGAATGCCTTGCTCGACCAAGTTGAAGCGGTCGACGGGCCGAAACTTTTGGTCACCACAGGAGGTGCCAAGCACTACTCCAATGGGCTAGACGTGTCGTACATGTCGTCGGTGGCGAACCGGGAAATCGCGGCCTACGTGCGCCGAATCGAACACGTGGTGCGCCGGATCATGTTGTTTCCGGCGCCGACGGTCGCCGCGGTTAATGGTCATGCGTTTGGTATGGGGGCTTTTTTGTTGATGGCTCACGACCAGGCCGTGATGCGCGAGGACCGGGGTTTCTTCTGCTTCCCCGAAATCCATCTGGATATGTCGTTTCCGGCGTCGTTGATGGCCGTGGCCAAGGCCGCATTGTCGCCGCAGACCCTACGGGTTTCGATCGCGTCGGGGGCCCGCTACTCCGGACAAGAGGCGCGGGCCGCGGGCATCGTGAATGCGGTAGCGCCCCTCGATCGGTTGCTCGATACCGCCATCGCGTTGGGTCGACCCCACGCGAATACGGCGGGGCCGAACCTCACCACGATCAAAGAACAGCTCTACCCTGACGTGGTTGCCCACCTCGGCGGTGACCTGACCTCCGGCTAGCCGCGGGGGATGTCGATCCAGGGGATTTCCTTATCGACCCGCGGTTCGCCGGGGAGGCCGAGGACTTGCTCGCCGAGAATGTTCTTCATGACCTCAGTGGTGCCTCCCTCGATGGAATTAGCGCGGGCTCGTAAGAAGGCGTGACCAATGCCGCCCGCGGCTGACATGTCGGTCGATTCGGGGACGCGGAACGTGTAGTCGTAGTTGATTTGTCCGTTCATGCCCATTAGGTCGACCCCCTTTTCGAAAATATCTTGGTTGAGGTTGGCCATGAGTGCCTTCCCCACCGAGCCTTCTGGACCAGGGTTGCCCGCCTTCGCGAGTTGGGCGGCTCGCATGTTGGTGAGGCGGAAAGTTTCGGCTCGAATCCAGAGTTGCATGACTTCGTCGCGAGCGGCGCCAGTGTGGTTGTTGCCTGTGGTTTGGTAGATGTCGACGAGGGAGCCGATGGATCCGCCGCCCAGCGTAGGGCCGCCCCCACTGCCGCCACCGATGGCGTTGCGTTCGTTCATTAGCGTGGTCAGCGCGGCGCGCCAGCCTTCACCTTCGGCACCGATGCGGTGGGCGTCGCTCACGCGCACGTCGGTCAGGTAGACCTCGTTGAACTCGGCTTCGCCGGTGATTTGGCGCAGAGGGCGAATTTCGACACCGGGAAGCGTCATGTCGAGGGCGAAGTAGGTCATGCCGCGGTGCTTGGGCACGTTGGGATCAGTACGGGTGACGAGCATGCCAAAGTCGGCAATATGAGCGAGCGTATTCCATACCTTTTGACCGTTGACTGTCCACTCGTCGCCGTCTTTCACGGCCTTGGTTCCGAGTCCGGCAAAGTCAGAGCCCGCACCCGGTTCAGAAAACAGCTGACACCACTTCTCCTCGCCGGTGAACATGGGACGCAAAAAGCGCTGCTTTACTTCATCGGAGCCGTGGGTGACGATGGTGGGACCAATCAGGGCAATGAAAAACATGGCCGGGTCCATGGGTGGAGCTCCCGCGGCGAGCAGTCGTTGGTTGGCGACTCGTTGGAGTTGGGGGGCTACGGCGAGCCCACCGTTGCCCTCGGGATACATTACCCAGGCCAGTCCGGCGTCGAATCGGTGGCCGCGAAACTCCTGGTAGCTCTCAGTTAGTGGGTTATGTTCGGAAAGGAGAGCGTCGAGGGCCGCTTCGACTCGGTGAAGATCGGAAGTCATGGGGAAAGTCTGCCTGACAATCGCTGCCTAGCCTAACTCGTCGTAAGGTCAGAGCCATGGCCACTCTCGCTGACTACATCACCGCTCATCGATTTGCATATGGCGAACTCGCCGGGGTGACCGGTGAACTGACCGACGAGCAATGGTCGGTACCGTCGTTGTGTCCGGACTGGAACGTGAGGGCCTGCGTGGCCCACGTGATTGGGGTCGATAAATTGCTCACCGGTTGGGGCCCGTCGACCGAGGAGCCCCCACCGTTGGCGGAGATGCACTCGTTCATGGCTGCCGCGGCCACGATGTCAGGCGATGACTTCAACGCCGAGTCTGCGGCCGTGGCCCGTGGCCGCCTGGCTGACCTCAAGGGTCGCTCGGAGGAGGTGCTTGATGAGCCGAGCATTACCCCAGTCGGCCGTCAAACCTTTGGTTCCTTCCTGCAGATTCGGATTTTTGATCATTGGGTTCACGCCCGTGATATTGCCTTGCCTCTCGGAATTTCGCTGCCTGACGATGGGCTCGGCGCGGCGATGGCCGTCAACCAGGTCCACCGCTCGATGGGCTACATAGCGGGCAAGTTGATTGGCCTCGAGGACGGCATGTCGATGGCGGTGAACGTCACCGGCGGAACCCCGCTGAGCTTCTACGTCGCGGTGAACGGTAAGCGGGCCGGTTTGGTTGAAGCGGTTGAGGATCCGACGTTCACCCTGACTGCCGATACGGAGACGTTTGTGATGCTGGCGTGTGGTCGAATTGATCCACAAGAACGGATCGACGCGGGCCGAATCTCGTGGACGGGTGACGCGACATGGGGCGACCGAGCGGCCCGCAGCCTGCGTTTCACGATGTGATCGCAGCCGCCGGAGCTACCCGGCGAGGGCCATCGCGGTGTACAGAGCGACACCACGAGACATGGCGTTTTCGTCGACGTGCATCAGGTTGGAATGGTTAGGTGCGGCCGTTTCCCAGTGCTCGTCTTCGGAGCACACGCCGAGAAACGCCATCGCCCCCGGCACGTGCTGCAGCACATAGCTGAAGTCTTCCGCGCCCATGATGGCGCGCGGCATGGCCCAGAAGGCATCCTCGCCCAGCACGGCGTGGGTGACTTCGCCCACCAAATCGGCCTGGTCGTCGTGGTTGACAGTGACGGGATAGCCGGGCTCGATGTCGGCTTGGCAGGAGCACCCGTGGGCGCTGGCGATCCCCCCTGCCACACGTTTGATGTTGGTTTTGAGTAGGTCGCGGGTTTCTTCGTCGTGCGAACGGATGGTTCCCTCTATGTATGCGTGGGGCGGAATGATGTTGTTTGTGGTTCCGGCCCGCACGTGGCTCACCGTGATCAGGCCGGATCGGGTGGCATCCACAGAACGACCGACCATGGTGTGAAGTCCGGTTATGGTGGCGGCCATGGCCGGGATCGGGTCCGTACACTGATGCGGCGCCGACGCATGACCGCCGGAACCGTATACGGTGACCTCGAATCGATCGGCCGAGGCCAGGAGGGCCCCACCTTTGGTGGCGATTACCCCCGACGGTAGGTTGGTGAAAGCGTGAATGGCGAACGCTCTGTCGACCCCAACGAGTACCCCTTCGTCGATCATCAATTGCGCCCCGTGGAAACCCTCTTCACCGGGTTGGAACATGAACCGGATTTTGCCGCGAAAGCTGTCGGTGTTGTCGGCGAGCAGTCGAGCCGCACTGGCCAGCATCGCCACGTGAGTGTCGTGGCCACAGGCGTGCATTTTGCCGTCGTTTTTGGACTGGAAGTCCGACGCGAAATCCTCCTGCAAGGGCAGCGCATCCATGTCGCCACGTAGCAAGACGGTGGGGCCCGGCTGGCCGGAATCGAGATCGGCGACGACCGACGTGGACGACCGTCCGAGTGTGATATCGAGCCCGAGGCCGGTGAGGGCCTCAGTGATGCGTCGCTGCGTGTGGGGCAGGTCGAGTCCGAGTTCGGGGTCGCGGTGAATGGCCCGACGCAACTCGATGGTGGATTCGTCGATTCCAGCCGCGGCAGAAGCAATATCAGGTCCGAGATCGGCGGTGTTGGTCATGCTCTGACCATGACCCATTAGTTGCCGGAACGCAACTCTTGGTTAGCTTCGCGGCGGGTGCGTTCGAGGTAACGACTGAGTTCGTCCAGCGCTGTGCTCAGCTTTTTCTGCATCCCCCGTTGCAGGACGCGCTGGAAAATGAACTTCCATCCCGGTTTGGCTCCCAGAGGATGGCCTCAAACCACTCGGCCCAAGAGTCGTGGTCGATGAGAGCCGCCCACACCTCCTCCGGCGAGGCCCGCATTTCGCGATGGCACCGGATCTTGAACGGCGCGGTGTCGATCCACTCCGGCGGTTTGGGTGTCAGGGACCCCTTCAATTCGTGGGATTCTAGTTAGAAAATGGCGCGGAGGTCGATGACGATGATTGCGTCGACCTCCGGCGGTAGCTCGATGTCGGGGCTACCGTCGGGGCCAAAGCCCATGTCCGGCGGAAAGGTAATCGCGCGGCGTCCGCCGATGGCCATGCCGGGCAGGCCACGGACGATGGCTGGGAAGCCGTTCGGTCCAAGCAGTATCTGGAGCGGGGTCATGCCCCAGGTGGAGTCCAGAAGTTCGCCGGTGTCGGCTCGGAAGAGGAGAAGATCAAACACCGCTGTCTGCCCTAATTCGACTACCTCGCCGTCGCCTGTGATGAGATCATTGATGACCAGTTCGGTGGCGCCTTCTGACAACTCTACGCCCGCCTCGCTTGGCGCGTCAGTCGGATCCGATGGGGTGATGACGGCCCGCACGTCGATTACAAAGGTGAGAGGCTCGCTCTCGCGGATGACGTCGCTGCGAGACGTTTCGCCGTAGGCAAGGTCCGACGGGATGTCAAGCTGAATGCGAGAACCCGTCTGGGCCCCGAGCAGACCGTCGTTCCAACCCTGAATGACCCCGGCGGTACCGAGCGGCGAAACCGAAAATGGGGCCCGGCCGTAGCTGGTGTCGAACTCCACACCGTCGAGACTGCGCACGCCGACATAGTCGACCACGACGGAATCGCCGACATCGGCCAAGGGACCGTCCCCCGGGATCAACACGGTGATGGTCAGCTCTGCCGGCGCTACTCCGGGGAAATTGATATCTGATGGCTTGCCCGAAGGATCCGACGCGGATTCGGGTTCCGGCTCGGCTGGGGTTTCCGGTTCGGCCGGGGCGTCGGGTACGGCTTCGGGTATGGCTTCGGGCTCGGCCGTAACGTCGGGTATGGCTTCGGGCTCTGACGAGCAAGCGGCGGCGACTAGGCCAAAAACAAGCAGCCAAAGAGTTAGTGAGTGCATGGCGCGGGGGAAGATATTGCGGGCGGGCATCTCGCAATGCTACCGATCATTGGGGGCCGTCCACCTCGTGGCGGATCTCAGCGGAGTGCTCCCCGAGGGTGGGCGGCCGACGGGCCCAAGACGAAACCGCGCCGTCGATACGAATCGGGCTGCGGACAGCCGTGTAGCCATCGTCTCCGGTTACCAGCGGCTCGATTGCCATTGATTCGCCCCAGGCAATTGCTTCGGGGATGGAGTTGATCGGCCCGCACGGGACATCCTGGGCCCGCAACTTGGCGATCCAACCGGCCCGGGTATCGGACGCGAGTGCGGCGTTTATCTCGGCGTTGAGTTCTTCGCTGTGGCGGCGACGGTCGGGGTTTGTCACGAACCGCGCGTCGTTGCCTAGGTCGGGGCGGTTGATGGCTCGACACAGACCGGCAAAGAGTTTGTCGTTGGCGGCCGCGATGATGATGTCGCCGTCAGAGGTGGTGTAGGACTCATAGGGTGAAATCGACGGGTGACGGTTACCGCCGCGACCCGGGTTGGTCCCGCCCATGAGCACCCCGGCGTGATGATTCAATAAGGACCAGATCGCCGTGTCGAAGAGGGATACCTCGACGTGACGGCCGATCCCAGTCGAGGCCCGCTCGGTGAGGGCCGCGAGTACCCCGATCGTGGCGTTCATGCCGCTCATCATGTCGACTATTGGGACTCCGACGCGCAACGGTCGACCGTCCACTTCGCCGGTCAGATGCATGAGTCCGCCCATGCCTTGCGCAACGAGGTCGTAGCCGGGCAGTTGGGCGGCGGAGGTGCCGGCGCCAAAGGCGGTGATCGTGGCCGTAACGATGTCTGGTTTCGCGGCGGCCAGGGAGGCGTGATCCAGGTTGAGTTTCTCAAGGAAGCCGGGGCGGAAGTTGTCTAAAACGACATCGCCGGTGAGGGCCAGGCGGCGAGCAAAGGCAATATCGCCAGGTGCTTTGAGATCGAGTACGATGGAGCGCTTGTTGCGGTTCAACGAGAGGTAGTAGGTGGCTTGCGGTTCGGGTTGGTCGTGCCACGGTGGACCCCATGCGCGGGTGTCGTCGCCCTGCTCTGGTCGCTCGATTTTGATGACGTCAGCGCCGAGGTCACCGAGCGTCTGACCGATGAGGGGACCGGCCAGAACGCGGGAAAAGTCGATAACCCGAAGTCCAGCAAGCGGCGGGGCGGCGTGGTGTGCTTGGTCGGCCATGGCGTGCAGTTTGGCAGGAGTTGCCGTCCTTGCCGTACCCCGGTTGGATTACGGGGGTGAGCGACACCGCAGGCGACGATCGATCAACGAGAACTTCGGGCACCGACTTCATTCGCGAGATGCTGATAGGACATGCTTTGGATGGCCCGTACGGCGGTCGGGTGCAGACCCGCTTCCCGCCCGAGCCGAACGGCTTCCTTCACATTGGTCACGCCAAGTCGATCTGTTTGAACTTCGGGGTAGCCAATGAGTTCAACGGGCGCTGTCAACTGCGGTTTGACGACACCAACCCCGAAACCGAAGACGCAGCCTTTGTCGAGGCGATCCAACAAGACGTTCGCTGGCTGGGTTTCGATCCAGGCGAACCGGCCTACGCGTCGGACTACTTCTCGCCCCTCTACCGCTGGGCGGTGACCTTGATTGAGATGGGTCGGGCCTACGTCGACGATCAGGACCCAGCCGCGATTTCGAAAAACCGTGGTGGTTTCACGACCCCGGGGGTTGATTCCCCGTGGCGCGATCGCTCGGTCGCGGAGAACCTTGACTTGTTTGAACGGATGAAAAACGGCGAGTTCGAGGACCGTGACCGGGTTCTGCGGGCCAAAATCGACATGAACCACGAGAACCTGCAGATGCGCGATCCGGTCATGTACCGCATTCGTAACACCGGCCACTTCCGCACAGGCGACGAGTGGAAAATCTACCCGACCTACGATTGGGCCCACGGTCAATCCGATGCACTCGAGGGCACTACGCACTCCCTTTGCACCCTCGAGTTCGACTCTCACCGGCCGCTTTACGACTGGTATCATGAGCAGATCGGTCTTGGTCCGGACCGTCCTCGCCAGCGTGAATTTGCTCGGCTTAACCTGACTCACACTGTTATGTCGAAGCGCAAACTGCGGCAATTAGTGGCGGAAGGCCATGTTGACGGGTGGGACGACCCACGTATGCCGAGCCTGCGGGGTTTGCGTCGCCGCGGTTATCCAGCTCCTGCCATCCGCGACTTTTGCCGCCATATCGGGGTTGCTAAGGTCAACGGCGTTCACGAAATCGAACTGCTCGAGTCGTTTGTTCGCACGCATCACAACACGACGGCGCAGCGACGCTTGGCTGTCCTCGATCCCCTTGAGGTTGTCATCACTAACTGGCCCGTGGGATCGGCGGGCGAGGGCGATATGCGTGAGGCGGTCAACAATCCCGAAGACGATTCCGCGGGTACCCGCCCAGTGCCTTTCTCTGGCCGGCTGTTCATCGAGCGTGAAGACTTCATGATTGATCCGCCGAAGCGGTTCTACCGGCTGGCACCGGGCCGCGAGGTTCGCCTCCGGGCGGGCTACTTCGTCACCTGTACCGATGTCGAGTATGGCGCTGACGGAAGGATCAGCCGGGTGCTGTGTACCTATGACCCCGAGACGACGGGCGGCCAAGCTCCCGATGGGCGCAAGGTCAAAGCCACGCTGCATTGGGTGTCGGCCGAGCATGCCCTCGATGTCGACGTTGCCCTATACGACAGGCTCTTCATCCAGCCGCGCCCCGGTGCGGACGGTGAGGACCCGTTGGCCTCGCTCAATCCGGACTCCCGCACGATTCGGCCTGCTAAGGTCGAACCCGCGGTGGTTGACATCGCACCCGGCGAGGTCGTGCAGTTCGAGCGCCTCGGTTACTTCGCTCGGGACCTCGATGATGATCCGGAGGCGCCGCCCACGCTCTTTCACCGCACGGTTGGTCTCCGCGATGAGTGGGCGAACATCCAAAAGCGGCAGGGTTAGCCTCCGAACCATATGACCGAACTCGGACCTCAGCAGCAAAAGTCGGCGCGGACGCGGGCCCGCTTGCTTGACGCGGCTACCGCCGTGGTTCGCCGCGATGGCGTTCCCCGCTTGACGCTGGCTCGGGTGGCCGAAGAGGCCGGTGTTTCTAAGGGTGGGCTCCTATATCACTTTGCTTCCAAGGAGGCTCTAGTTACTGGACTGTTGGAAAAAACGCTTGCCGATGCCGACGCCGGTCTTGATGAGCTAACCGACGGTGCCGTTCCGGGGGCGTTCGCTCGGGCTTATCTCGAATACGTTCGACGCCCCGACGTACACCAAGCCGATGCGGCTACCGCTATCTTTGCCGCTTCGGCTGCCGGTGACGGTAAACTTGGTCCGGCCGCAGAAGTGTTCGACGCGTGGCAGCAGCGGCTGATGAACGACGACGGACTCGATCCCGCCTTGGGCTTGCTGGCCCGGATCGTGGGCGATGGCCTGTGGCTGATAGATCTTTTCGGTCTGGCCCGCCCGAGCGAGGCCGATCGAGCCGCGGTTATTGATCTGGTTGAGTGCTTGCTACAAGAGCGCTAGTATAAAACCGTCTATCCAGACGGTTTTATGGGGAAGGTGGGGACAACGTGCCCAGAAGGTGCAGTTCGGAAAAAATCTACGATTACGTGATCGTGGGGGGCGGGTCCGCGGGATGCGTACTGGCCAATCGCCTTAGCGCGGATCCCAATAACGAAGTTCTTGTCCTCGAGGCCGGTCGGCCCGACTACAAGTGGGACGTCTATATCCACATGCCCGCGGCGTTGATGTTTGCCATCGGCAACCGCCTCTACGACTGGAAGTACGAGTCGGAGCCGGAACCGGGGATGGCGGGTCGCCGCGTGTATCACGCCCGCGGCAAGGTCCTCGGCGGTTCCTCCAGCATCAACGGAATGATTTTCCAGCGGGGTAACCCGATGGACTATGACAAATGGGCCGAACTCACCGGTATGGAAGGGTGGAGCTACGAGCACTGCCTGCCCTACTTCAAACGTATGGAGTCGTGTCTCGCCGCCGGCTCCAACGCCGACGCCTACGAGGGGGCCGAACTGCGCGGCACTGATGGTCCGCTCACCCTAGAACGAGGTCCGGCGCAAACGCCGCTGTTCCAAGCATGGCTGAAGGCCGGAGAGGAAGCGGGCTACGATCGCACCGAGGATGTAAACGGTTACCGCCAGGAAGGTTTCGCGGCGTTCGATAAGAACGTTTACCGGGGTCGCCGTCTCTCGGCCGCTAGGGCCTATCTGCATCCGGTCCTCAAGGCGCGGTCTAATCTGACTCTGCGGACTCGCGCCCAAGCCGACGAGGTGCTGTTTGAGGGTAATCAGGCGGTCGGTGTCCGGTACCGGCAAGGTCGGTTCGGTTGGGGCATGCGTCAAGCGTCGACTCGCACAGTAAAGGCTAAGGAGATTATTTCTTGTGGCGGGGCCTTCAATTCGCCCCAATTGCTGCAACTGTCCGGCATCGGGGAGCGTGAACACCTCGAGTCGCTCGGCATCGACGTGATCAGCGAACGCCCCGGGGTTGGGGAGAACATGCAGGATCACCTAGAGGTTTACATTCAGTACGCCTGCACCCAGCCGGTGTCGATCCAGCCGCACCTGAAGTTCTGGAAGCGGCCGTTCATCGGCCTGCTGTGGCTGTTCCGGCGGGGCCCGGCGGCGTCGAACCATTTCGAGGCCGGAGCCTTTGTTCGATCGAACGAGAGTGAGCCTTACCCGAATCTGATGTTTCACTTCTTGCCGATCGCTGTTCGTTACGACGGGTCGGCACCGGAGGGCGGCCACGGCTATCAAGTCCACGTTGGCCCGATGTACAGCGACGCCTTGGGTACGGTGAAGATCACCTCGACCGACCCGACCACTAAGCCCGCGGTGCAGTTCAACTATCTCACCACCGATCAGGACCGCCGAGAGTGGCCCGAGGCGGTGCGGGTGGCCCGCAGCGTGCTTAATCAGCCCGCCTTTGCCCCGTTCAACGGCGGCGAGGTGTCCCCCGGCCCGTCGGTGTCCACGGACCAGGAGATCTTGGATTGGGTGGCCCGGGATGCCGAGACGGCCCTGCACCCGTCGTGTACCTGCAAGATGGGCGATGCCGCTGACCCGATGGCGGTCGTCGAACCGTCGTCGATGCGAGTCCACGGAGTAAACGGCCTGCGGGTAGTCGACGCTTCGGTGATGCCCATTGTTTCCAACGGCAACATCTACGCGCCGACGATGATGATCGCGGAGAAGGCCGCCGATCTGATCCTGGGCCACGATCCGCTTCCCGCCGATCCCACACCAGTCTTTCGCCGCTGATCCGGCTCCTAGCCGCGTCACGCGGGCTCCCTCGCTTTAGCCGATGGCCTCCGCCCTCCACTCTGGGCTCGGGTTCCACCAACGGCTCGGGTTCCACCAACGGCTCCGGTTCCCTGTCGTGGCGGCACCATTGACCACTCACCCGAGGCGGATCGGTGGAGTCTTTGCCTAGTGTCGTGGAGCAGATGATGATGGTGACGACATAGCAGCACTAGGTTGTCGATATCGGTACGACCTTGGCTGGGACTCGACCACGCGATAATGTGGTGGGCTTCGCAGTGCTTGGGTGCTCGCCCGCAGATCACACAGCCACGGTCCCGCCGAATGAGTTCTTGCATCTGAGCCTTTGACGGTAAGCGGATTTCTCGCCCGTGATAGAGCACCTCGCCCGGCTGGCTGAACAAAACGCCCACGAATCCTGACGAGCAGGCGAGACGTTCGAGGGCGGCTCGCCCGATATCGGCCGGGCCGTTGTCGCCGCCGATCATGACTGCTCGACCTTCGGGATTATCGCCGGTGACTAGCCCGACTTCGGCGGTGACGAGAATTGTGTGCCGCGGTGTGGGGCTCGCGGCACCACCGGTCGACGCGTTACCGAGCACGAGGTTAGCGAACGCGTCGGCTCGCCGTTGCTCCAGTGTTGCCATGCCGGTGTGCCCTAGCGCCCTGCGCCCGCCCGCCGCGTGATACAACGCATTGGCTTCAGCGTCGATGGCGGCCGCGACTTGATGGCCAATCACGGTTGGCAATCCTCCGTAGAACTGGAGTAGTCCGTCGTTGCCTTGCCAGTGCTTGAAGCGACGCGATGTCCGCTGGCGAGTCGCTTCAGTTTCCCGATCCACGTTGCGTTGGCGACGACTCGTCCACTCCCGGGCATCGCGCGCGGCCATGTCGGCGGGGCGGCGAGCCGCGTTGTCCAGCAAATCCGACGCTTCCACCGCCGCGGCCGAGGTAGCTCGGGCCGCTTGGGTAAGGGTGTCGGCATGCTCGGCCGAGATGCGTCCCGTGGATAGAGCGGCTTCTACCGAGGGCAGCGCTCCAAGCCCCTCGGCCCGTCGAGTTCGACGGTCGGCTTCTCGCTGAGAGACCCGCGTGGCCGAGCGCAGGGTAGCTGACGCGATCGGGCCATGATCGCCGAGGGCGTCTAACGCTCGGAGGACTCCCGCTTCGAGCGCATCAAACACCCCGCGCCCCGTGCCGAGCGCAGTGAGAACATCGGTCAGTTCGAGACGGCTCATGGCCGTGAACCGCAACTTTATTGCCTCGGCTTCACCACGCAGGGCGTCGAACATCCTAGTACCCGATCACTTGCTATCGAATTAGGAAGGGAACTTAGGTGGCACAGACGAGCCCGCGGGTTCCGATTACCGCTGCTGAGAACATTACTATTGGCCTATGACAAAACTAGGCGCTCGTTCGAGGAAATCTTCAGCAAGGTTGTGAATTGCGGGCCGCCTCGTCCATCAGGGCGAGCAGATCCTCTAGATGATGGCGTTCGGTGCTCTCGACACCGATCGACACTCGCAGCATCCATTGGTTGTCGAGCATCGACGGCGAAAGGAAGGCCGCGCCGGATTCATTGATCACCCGTACGAGGGCCAGGTTGTGCTCACTTACCGCCGCGGGATTGAGGCCTTCGGGTCGGTGGCGCACGCAAACCGTCTGCAACCGGACCGGGGCCACGATTGTCCAACCCTGCCGCTTCACGATTTCGGAGGCGAACCATTGGGCATTGTCGAGGTCGCGGCGCAGGCGGGTCTGGATCGACGCGGTACCGTCGATTCGCAGGTGATACCAGAGTTTGAGGGCGCGGAATCGGCGACCGAGGGGAATCCCCCAGTCCCGGTACTGTGTTGCATCGCCGCCGGAGGTCGAACGGAGGTAGCTCGGGTTGGTTGACATCACTCGGATGAGATGATCGGGATCGCGGAGGTACATCAGCGATGTGTCGAGGATCGTTCCCATCCATTTGTGGGGATTCCAGGCCAGTGAGTCGGCCTGTTCGACCCCGGCGAAGACACCGGCCTTTTCCGGCAGCAGCATGGCGCTACCCGCCATGGCAGCATCAACGTGAACCCAAGCGCCGTAGGGTTTTGCTGCTTCGATGATTTCGGGCAACGGATCGAACGCGGTCACTCCGGTGGAGCCAAGGGAGGCCACGACGATGGCGGGCACGCCACCGACCGCCGCGTCGTTAGCCATAGCCCCGACGAGTCGGTCGGCGCGCATGTCGCGCGTCCACGAGTCAACCTCGATGGAGCGGATGTCAGCGGCCGCGAACCCGGCCAGCAGGGCCGCCTTACGCACCGACGAATGGGCTTCAACGGTGGTGTACACGTGAAGGCGCTTGCCAAATCCTAAGATACCGCCCGCCGCCTGGGCGTGACCGGTGGCCCGTTCTCGGGCCGCTAACATGGCGATAAGGCAGGTGGTCGACGCGGTGTCTTGGATCACCCCGGACCATTCGTTACTCAGTCCGCACAACTGCCGGAGCCAGTCGACGACAACTTCTTCGACTTCGGTGAGGCTCGGCGATGACTCCCACGAGATGCCCAGCGAGGCCAAACCCGACGAGGCTAGATCGCCCAAAATCGATGACAGGCTGGCGTTCGACGGGAACCACCCGAAATGCATCGGATGCTGGACCTCCGTCACCCCCGGGGCGACGATCGATTCGAGGTCGGCCAACACGTCCGCGGCCGATACCACTCCCTCCGGCGGCGTGGCGGGCAGGGCGCGTCGAATCGCGCCCGGCTCTAAATCGGGCCGCACTCGGCGGTGCTGCACCGATACCCGTTGATCAACCAGCCAGTCGACCAACTCATGGGCCGCCTCACGAAACTCTTCTGGTGTCATCGGGGAAACTTTACAGTCTCTCACCCCTCTGGTTGGGCGCAAACCAACGAGTCCCCCGCCGGAGCAGGGGACTCGGTCAGCGCGCCCGGAGAGATTCGAACTCCCGACCTTCTGATCCGTAGTCAGATGCTCTATCCAGCTGAGCTACGGGCGCAATTCACATCCTGCAGGCAAGCTGCAGATTGACATGCCCCCAAGAGTGTACGCCAAGCGGTTGTCGGCGCCACTAGTTTCGGCAATGGCGGAGACGGTGGGATTCGAACCCACGAACGCCTTAACGACGTTACTTCCTTAGCAGGGAAGCGCCTTCAACCTGGCTCGGCCACGTCTCCGTGTACCCAAAGGTACATCCGCGAAGGTTAGCGGTTCTGGTCGGAGGTGCGGCGGGTATCGGCCGCGTGGAAGCCATCTTCGGTGAAGGAGATCTCAACCCCACGGTTGATGCTGACCCAATCGCGGGCTTCGAGGTAGGGCTTGAACGTCGCGGTAATCGCTCGTTCGTCGTCTTTGGTCTTGGGGCGCTGCAGTTCGTAGACCTGCGGGAACTCAATCCAAGCGATGACCGCATCCCACAACCGCATCGCGGCATCGCCGGTCGGGGGATTGATGAGCACCGGCCCAAATAGGCAATGTCCGTCGATAAACAGCGTGGGGACGCCGTACCCGCCCGCGTCGATTACCCGCTCGTGTTCGGCGCGCACCTCATCATGGGTGGTCTCGTCAGCGATCGCGGCGTCGACGAGGGCCGGATCGAGCCCGATTTCCTCCACCAGTTGGCGGGCGACATCGCGGTCATGGGGACGGTGGCCGTCCTCGTGAAGAGCTTGGCCCGCCCGGGCGTACCAGCGGTCGAGATCGTCCATGCTTGTTCGGCGGAGCAGCGCGCCGATTCGTAACAGAGACCAACCGTAGGACCACTCACGCTCCCACGGATGTAGCTTCTGGTCGACCCGGTTGACTTCCTCGAGGCTGAAGAACTTCCAGTTGATCTCGATTCCGTTCTGGTCGCGGACGCGGCGAATCCACTTAGCGGTCTGGTAGGCGTACGGACACATGATGTCGAAGTGGAAGTCCAGTGCTGCTACGTCCATAGTGGCTAGCTTTTCACAGCTTTCGTCGTAGGCCAAGCGAGACCTTCCCGCCTGCTGGTTCAGTGGTCGAATGGTTCGCTGGTTAGCGTTTCGGCGGTGAGGCCCTGACGGGGCGCGCCTTCGTCCGAACTCGGCCCCGAGCTCGCCCCCGCCCCCGCGAAACCCTGCTGACGCCATGCTTCGTAGACGACGACCGAGGCGGCGTTGGCGAGATTGAGGCTTCGATTATGAGGCCGCATCGGGATGGTGAGCAGCTGGCCATCGGGGATCTGAGCCTGTTCTTCGGTGGCCAGACCGCGGCCTTCGGCTCCGAAAACGAACGCGTCATCGGGCCGGTACTCGACTGAGGCGTAGGACAAAGGGGCAGCCGAGGAGAAGCCGAAAATCCGACCCGGAAGAGCGGCGAGGCCAGCGGCCATGTCGGGGTGGATTGTCATGTCGGCGTGTTCGTGATAGTCAAGGCCGCCGCGCTTCAAGAGCCGATCGGAGACCTCGAAGCCCAAGGGCTCAACGAGATGCAATCCGCATCCAGTGTTAGCGCAGAGGCGGATTATGGCCCCCGTATTGGGCGCAATCTCTGGGCGAACAAGTACTACGTACACTCCCCGGAGCCTAGGGTAATGTCCATGGCGAGAACCAAGACAGCGCTGACCCGCCTCGAACAAGCGCTGGACCGCTGCGGGCCGCGGATTGTGGCCTGTAGCGGAGGAATCGACAGCCTGCTGCTGGCAACTGTTGCCCATCGGCGGGCACCCGCCACTACCACGGTCGCCCATACGATGAGTCCCGCCGTTCCGGCCGAGGGAACGGCCCGCGTAGTCGATCACGCGTATCGTCACGGCTGGCGGTTGGAACTTGTGCGCTCCGAGGAGTTCGCCGACGAGCGCTATCTCACTAATCCCACCGATCGCTGTTACTACTGCAAGACCAACCTGTACGACGCGTTGGCGGCCCTTGATACTCTCGGGGCCGAGGCCACGATCGTGAGCGGGGCTAATCTCGATGACCTCGGTGAGTATCGACCTGGCCTGGTCGCCGCCGCGGAACACCAGGTGCGCCATCCGTTCGTTGAGGCCGATATCGACAAGGAAACGATCCGTGACATTGCTCGGTCGCTCGGTTTACCCGAGGCCGACCTACCGGCTTCGCCGTGCTTGGCGAGTCGCCTCTACACGGGGACGCGGGTCACCGAGGCCCGCCTGCGTGCGGTCGAAGCGGGCGAAGCAGTGATACGGGCCGCGGGCGTCGAGGTTGTCCGCTGCCGGGTTCGCACGATCGACGCAGCCAACGAGGCTGTCGTGGAGGCAATTGTTGAGGTTCTTGACGAAGTGCGGGGGGCGGTGACCGCTGGCCTCCTCGCCGATCTGGCCCGGGTAATGCAAGCGATTGAACCATCGATTATCCGGGTGTCGCTCGATGAACGTCCGTACCGACCGGGGCGCGCCATCTTGTTGGTTGGCTGATGCACGTTCACGATTACGACCGACCGGCGCGAATCGGCATGCCCGAAGCGGTGCTCTGTTCGACCAAGTCAGCTCCCCAACTCGGCGCGATCATCGCCGATCTCGCGGTTCGGAAACAACCGATCCTGCTCACCCGCCTCGGCGCCGATCGAGTTGCGGCGTGGCCGGAGGAGTTGGTCGCGGCGATCGACTACGATTCGGTTTCTGAGACCGGATTCCTCCATGGGGTGCTCCCCGCTCGATCGGGTGTGGTGGCCATCGTGGCCGCGGGAACCTCCGATCAAGGGATCGCCTTGGAGGCCGCTCGGACGCTGACGTTCAGCGGCATCGCTAACCAGTTGATCGTCGATGTCGGCGTGGCGGGCTTGTGGCGTCTGGAACGCCGATTGCCCGACATCCGCGACGCGGATATCGTTATTGCGGTGGCGGGCATGGACGCGGCTCTAGTCTCGGTGCTGGGCGGGATGGTGGCTGCGCCTGTCGTGGCGGTGCCGACGTCAGTGGGGTACGGCGTCGCAGCGGGAGGCACGGCGGCGCTCAATAGCGCCCTAGCTAGTTGCGCCCAAGGAGTTACCGTGGTGAATATAGATAACGGGTTTGGCGCGGCATGTGCGGCGGTACGAATGCTGTCCCTCCTCACCGAGAGGGCGCCATGATTGGTTGGATTGATGGCGGCGCGGGGGCCAGCGGCGACATGCTGCTCGGTGCGTTCTTCGGGGTTGGCGTACCGGTTGAGGTGGTCCAGTCGAGCCTCGAATCTCTGAATCTTGGCCTAGAGATCCGGGTTGAGTCGGTGACGCGCGGGGGGCTGGGGGCCACGAAAGTCCATATCGAAGCGCCCGAAATTGCCACGGTGCGCCACCTAGCCGACATCTTGATCCTCTTAGAAGTACTCGATGAGCCAGTCCGCGCCATCGCCACCGACGTGTTTGAGCGACTGGCCGTGGCCGAAGCGGCCGTTCACCAGATGCCGATCGATCAGGTACACTTCCATGAGGTCGGAGCGCTCGATTCGATCGCCGATGTGGTCGGCGTGGCCGCCGCGATAGTGGACCTTGGCCTTGGCCACCTGTCCTGTTCGACGCTCAGCTTAGGCCGCGGCGCGGGACGTGGTGCCCACGGCCCCCTTCCGGTCCCAGTACCGGCCGTTCTCGAACTGCTGGAGCCCCACGTTCCCGTGCAGGCTGGCGAGGCGCCGTTCGAAAGCACCACGCCAACGGGGGCCGCGTTGTTGATGTCGACCGTCGATTCGTGGGGGAACCTGCCAGCCATGACGGTGACGGCCACCGGCACGGGGGCGGGGACGAGAGACTCTGACGAGGTGGCTAACGTGGTGCGCCTCGTTATTGGCGAACCGGCGGCTGCTACGGGAGGCGAGAAGGGGGTCCAGTTCGAGGCCAACGTGGATGATCTTGACCCCCGCGTTTGGCCCGAGGCAATCGCCGCGGTACTCGGCGCAGGGGCCCAAGACGCGTGGGTAACGCCGATCACGATGAAGAAGGGCCGACCCGCGGTTACCTTCAGTGCATTGTGCGCTCCCACAGAGGCCCCCTCTGTGCGACACGCCATCTTCCGTGAGACCAGCACCATTGGGTTGCGCGAGACGCTGATCACCAAGCATCCCCTGGACCGGGTAGAAACGGCCGTGGAGGTGGACGGGCAGCGGATTGGGGTGAAGATTGCTTCTCACGGGGGCGTGGTCGCCAACCGCAGCGTCGAGTGGGACGATGTCGCCGCCGCCGCCCACGCTCTCGGCCGCCCCGCTAAGCAGGTGCTCGCCGAAGCGACCGGCCTCGCCGCCGAAGCTGGTTAGTGACGCAGGGAAGTGGCGGAGAGAGGGGGTGTGTTGGTTCAGGACATCGGAACATGATGTGTCAAGACATCGGAACCTTGCCGGGGTGCAGGGTGGGCGATGTCGAAACGTCGTTTGGTCATCACCGCTGTTGTGATTGAGGGCCGCACACACGCCGATGTCGCTGCCCAGTACGGGCTTTCCCGGTCGTGGGTGACTCGGCTGGTCGGCCGCTACCGCAGCGAAGGCGATGCCGCGTTCGAACCTCGATCACGCCGGCCACATACCTCACCGGCCCGGCTTGCAGATGTGGTGAACAAACAGATCGTGAACCTGCGCGTCGACCTCACCACACGCGGCCTCGATGCTGGTCCCCACACGATCCAATGGCACCTCGCGAACCAAGGCCACACCGTGTCGGTCTCCACCATTCGCCGACGCCTCGTGACCGCCGGACTCATCACCCCGGAACCCAAGAAACGACCCAAGAGCAGCTACATCCGTTTCGAGGCCGAACTCCCTAACGAGATGTGGCAATCAGACTTCACCCACCAACGCCTAACCACCGGCGCCGACACCGAAATCATCACCTGGCTCGACGACCACTCCCGCTACTGCCTCCACAGCACCGCCCACCAGCGTGTCAGCGGCCTCATCGTTGTCGAAACATTCACCAAAACCGCAGAACAACACGGCTTTCCCGCTTCGGTCCTGACCGACAACGGCATGGTTTACACCACCCGCTTTTCCGGAGGCCGCGGCGGCCGCAACCAACTCGAAACACTCCTCGTCGACCTCGACATCGAACAAAAACACACCCGACCAAACCACCCCACCACCACCGGCAAAGTCGAACGCTTCCAACAAACCCTCAAAAAGTGGCTCCGAGCCCACTCCGCCAACACCATCAACGAACTCCAAACGCACATCGACAACTTCGTCGAGCACTACAACAACCACCGGCCACACAGCAGCCTCAAACGACGCACACCCGCCGTCGTCTACAACCTGCTCCCAAAAGCCGGACCAGCCGGCACCAACACCGGCACACACCACCGGCTACGCCACGACCGCGTCGACAAAACCGGCTGCGTCACCCTCCGCCACAACAGTCGACTCCACCACATCGGCATCGGCCGGCCACTCAAACGAACAGCGGTCATCATGCTCATCGACGACCTCGACATCCGCGTCATCGCCACCCAAACCGGCGAACTCCTCCGCCACCTCACCCTCAACCCCAAACGCGGCTACCAACCACGCTTCAAAAAGTGAAGAACCCCCTGCCCCCGCAGGTTCAGGAGGTTCCGATGTCTTGAGACATCACATGGCGGAGAGAGGGGGATTCGAACCCCCGGGACCGGTAAAGGCCCAACGGTTTTCAAGACCGACGCAATCGTCCACTCTGCCATCTCTCCGTCCCCCACGATAGTGGCCGCGACGGCTACGACGCGTTTGGCGGTCCGGATAGAAAGGCCGGTGGCGGAGATAAGAGCAGGCCTTCGAGACGGTCGAGGTAAACGTCTCGCCGGAGTTCGCTTGCGCCCAGCGTGGTTAGATGGTCGGTACGCCACTGCACGTCGATCAGGCGGGGATATCCGTCACGCAGTCCGTCGACTAGGTAAACCAGCGCTGCTTTAGAGGCGTCGGTCACCCGATGGAACTTGGATTCAGCGGCGAAAAGACCACCGATGCTGAGCCCGTACAGGCCGCCAACAAGCTCATCGTCTCGCCAAGTCTCGACGCTATGCGCCCAGCCGAGATCGAAGAGTCGCCGATAGGCCGATCGAATGCGGTCGTCGATCCACCCGTGGGGCCGGGTTGGGTCGGCGCAGCCTGTCACGACATCGTCAAATGATGTGTCGACCCGGAACTCGAAGGAGCGCATGCTGCGTCGCAGCGACCGGCTGACGCGGAGGTTGTCGAGTTCGAGTATCCCCCGAGGATCAGGCGACCACCAGCCGAGTGGGCCGTCGGCCTCGATCGGCATCGGAAACATTGCGCGGCGATACCCCTCGAGGATCGTCGCGGGTTCTTCGTCGGCGCCGATCGCCACTACCGTTCGCACCGTTCGCATCAAGGCCGTTCGCATCAAGGTCGTCAAGCGACGGAAAGCGCCAGCGTGTCGGCGGCGGATCGATCGGCACGGCATAACCCTACGACCGGTTGGGCTCACCACGTCGTTGTCAGCCGGTAGCTTGGCACCATGGCCGCAATCCTTCCGCCGGAACTCTCCGTGGCACTTCGTGACCGTAGGCGAGCGGTCGCCGCGCGGGCATCAGGCCGAACCCTTGACCTCGGCGGCTGGTCCGATCATCTCGACGCCTACGGTGACGGGGTTGACCTACAGTGCGCCGACTTGATCGCGGCGGACGGTCCCTACGAGTCGATCGTGTCGCTGGTCCGAACCCCGCTAATGGCTGATGTCGATCGCTTTCTCACCGACCTGCGTGCCCTGCTAGCCCCGAACGGCCACGCCTACTTCCTCGAACCGTCCGTGAGCACCGGTTCGTTCGGCTGGGCGCAAATCATCGGCGGACGATTGTCTCGCTCGGTAGCCGGACTCCACCTCGACCGAGACATTCCCGACCGAATCCGCCGGTCGGGCCTTTTCGTGACCGACCTGCACCGCTTCGAGGTGGCTAGCGTAGCTGCTCCTCTGCGTTCATTCGTCGAAGCATGGGCCCGCCCGCCAACTAGCTAACCGCGGGACCGGTCACAGTGGCCGATTCTAGGTTTCCGCCCCCGACCGCGGTGGCGGTAGCTAAGCCGGTGGTTACGGTGCCGATGATGGGACTCGTTGGGTCAAGGGCGATGGCATCGGCACCCGCTTGGGACGTGATGATGACGATCCGGCCTTGCATCGTTTCGTCGCTCTCGGTGAGCATGGCGACGGAGCCGACCGGATAGCTGCCATCGGCAGGGGCTTCGGTGGCAGGAACGCTAAACCCGGCGCTGCCCCACGATCCGAGAACCAGTACTCCGGGGAAGGCGGTGACGAGGGCGCGGTCGTAGACGCCGTACCTGGCCAGGGTTACGAAGAGATTGGCCGCTTCGGGTGCCGCGGCGGCGTCTAGGTTGATCTCGATCGGGCCCGCGGTGGTGACGAAGGTGGCGGTGTACACCGCGGTGGGATCGATACACGACGGCGGTGCGGTTTCGAACGAGGTCGTGCGCTCCTGGGTGCCGTCGGTGGTCGGGCAGGGGGTGGGGCCGGTGAGCGCCACCCCTTCGTGCTCTGGTTCGACGAGGTTGGGTGCGATGGTGGTGGGCGGCTGGGTGGTGTTGGTCGCGGCGGGGGAATTGCCGCTCTGGAGCGCTGCGATCAGTCCTATGGTGAGTGGCGCGATGAGGGCGAGGGCGAGAAGGGAAATCCCGACACGGAGGCCACGCTGGCGACGACGGGTGGCTCTCGTTCCGGCCTGCTGGTGGCGGACGCTGGCTTTGTTGGCCGTGACGCGTCGTTTGTTGAGTTCTTGTTTAGAAACCACGCACCGACGCTATCGGGATGGCTTCCTCAACCGCCCGCGCTAAACCCGGCGGGCAAGTCCTTGGCATAGGACCGGCATTCGACAACGATGGTTCCGAGGCCAGCGTCGGTCCCGATTCCCGTTTCGAGATTGAGGTCGGTCACGAGGGCAACATCGTCGACGCGTAAGGTGTCGAAGTTATAGGCGACGTTGAGCGGTCGGTCGACCGCCGCTTCGTACAGCACGGTGGTATCGTCGATGACTGCAATCGCCATGTACGGCGAGCCGAGGAATGCCTGCAAGTACGCTTCGATCCGCCGCCCGTCGGAGGCCCGCCCGAGACCGACGGCTAGAATCTCGCCCGCCCCGGGGGCAAAGCACTCAAAGTCGAGATCGAAGGACTCCCCGCCAACCGTGACCAAACCGACTGAGGGAGTCTGGTCATTGGCTGCCAAACTCGTCGTTGGAGCGGTTGTGGCTCGAACTTGGGGAGTTGGTGGTCCTTCGGGCGTGGTGTCAACGACCGTGCAGGAACTAAAAGTGAGCGCGGCGGAGACAGCGACGAGAGCGAGGCGAGAGACCATGAGTTCTTAGCAAAATACCACCTCCGTCCTAGGCGGCGGCACAGGGATCTTGGGCGAGGACGTGCGGAATCCGGCCTGATCGGAACGATTCGACTTCGCCGTTGCGGATCGTGAAGATCACCCGGAACTGAGCGTCATCGGCATCGGTGGGGACAAAGATCAAGTCGGCGCTGGTGTCGTCGGTGGTCTGGCGTTCGATCTGATCGCCAAAGAGTTCGATGATAAGACCCTCCGGGCTGCCAATACCGACGCCGGAACGGGTTGTGATGGGACCGCGGGCGATATCGACTCGTTCAATCGTGCCCGCGGTGACGACGAAACTGATGCCGTCGGGCGCTAGGAGGGGGGTGACTCGGTAGCAATCGCTGACCGCTGAGCACGGGATCAGTTGGGTCCCCGCGGCTTGTTCGGCCTGGGCCACCGTGAGTCCAAAGGTGACCTCGTCGAGTCCGACCGTGGTAACCGACGAGTTGGAGCCGAGCGTGGGGACGATGAGCGGTTCGTCGCCGCCCTCTTCGTCGCCTTCTTCGGTGACCGTTTCCGTGGCGGGTTCCTCGAGCGTGCAGTTGACGGGAATCGTGGTCGTCGTGGTGCTGGTTGGGGTCGTGATGCTGGAGGGGGTGAGAGCCGCCGCGGTAGTAGCAAGGGTAGTCGTGGCAGGCGTGCTATCGGTGGTGGCCTCGTTGTTGTCGCCTTGCCAGGTAACCACGAAGAAGGCAACTCCAAGAATAGTGGTGAGGGTGACAAGCACGGCGATCAGTTGACGAAGTTGCACGACCTCGATAGTAGAACAATCGCAGGGGCGTCGGATTGATCGCCCCCAGATTGACTCCCCTACACCGAACCCTCGCGTTCGACCACCAGTACTCGACTGGGACCGATCGGGTGGGCAACGTGTTCGGTTCCTACCTCTGCGTAGAAGACATCTCCTACAACGAGTCGATGGATTGTCTCCACTCCGTCAGCGCGAACATGCATGTCAAACATGCCATCAAGAACTGCGAATACTTCCTTGCCATCGTTGACATGCCAGATGTACGGCTGATCTGTCCAGTGGAGTCTTACGGTGGCACCATCGATTGTCGCGATGTGATTCGCCGCCCAGGCTACGTCACCTACGAACTCGGCCGCCCTGACAATTCTCATAGGCGTATCGTAGGCGTATCTGAGAAGCGTCGGGGGACGGTCTTGGTTGTTTGGTGGGCCGCCTGGGGCTCGAACCCAGCACCTGAGGATTAAAAGTCCCCTGCTCTACCCGATGAGCTAGCGGCCCAAATTGAGCCTAGAGGCATTTGGGGAAGAGCGTGGCTCAGCGAGGCCTGGCAAGGCGAGCATCGTCGCCATTTGAGTGCGTATCGCGGCCTCGGCGTCGTGGTCGCTCAGCTCGTCAATCGTGATCGGCGGACCGACTTGGAGGCGAACTCGGGGACGACCGAACGGAAACCGGGGCAGTTTCGCTCGGCTGCCCCACACCTGATCGCTGCCTTGGATGGTGATGGGAATGATCTGGGCGTTGGCCTGACGGGCGATGGTTATAAAACCGTCGCGGAACTCGCCCAGTCCGTCTTCGAGACGGCGCTCGGCGGGGGTAATGCGGCCTTCGGGCATCATGGCGACTGGTTCTCCCGCGGCGAGGAGGGCCACGGCCGCGCTGACGGCATCGGTTCCGCCGCCTCCCGCGGGAACCATCTCCAACCTACGAAGCCACGCCCCTAGAAGCCGATTGTTGAAGTAGGTGTGGCGCACCAGGCAGTGGGCCGGGCAATTCCATTTGGAGAAAGCCGCGACGGAATAGAAAATGTCGGCCACGCTTGCGTGATTGGCGACGAACAGCGTGGGCGGGCCGCTCAGGTCGGGAAAAGGGTCAGCATCAACCCTGCTAAGGAGATGGCTAACACCCCGAAACAGCGCGCCTGACCAAGCGAACGAGCGACTGACGGCGTTGGCGTTGGGAGAGGTTCCAGCGTAGTCCACAGACAGTTTCTACTCGTGTTCGGCGCGGACGAGGGTGTCGTAGAGATCTTCGTAGATGCCGCCCGCGTGGCGCAGTTCGTCATGGGTGCCGTGTTCGACGATGGCCCCGTCGTCTAGCACCAGGATCTGGTCGGCATCGGTGATGGTGGAAAGGCGGTGGGCGATCACTAGCGACGTGCGGTCTTGCAGAGCGTGAGCGAGTGCTTCTTGGACGTGGGCTTCGTTATCGGTATCGAGATGGGAGGTAGCCTCGTCGAGAATGACGATGGCTGGGTTCTTCAGGAGCATCCGGGCGATAGCGAGGCGCTGTTTCTCACCGCCGCTGAACCGGTAGCCGCGTTCGCCAACGATGGTGTCGTAGCCTTCCGGCAGGGCGGCGATGACATCGTGGATGCGCGCCGCGGTGCAGGCCGCGATGAGTTCTTCGTCGCGGGCGGTGGGTCGGGCGTAGCGCAGGTTGGTGGCGACGGTGTCGTGGAAGAGGTGCGGGTCCTGGCTAACTACACCGATGGCTTGACGCAGTGAGGCTTGGGTGATGTCGCGCACGTCGTGCCCATCGACCGAGATGGCACCGGTTGTGACGTCGTAGAGGCGGGGGACGAGCGAGGCCATGGTCGTTTTGCCGCTGCCCGACGGACCAACGATGGCGACCATCTGGCCTGCTTTGACGTCGATATTGAGACCCCGCAGAACGTCGTTGGGCGATGCGGTCCTTTCGCCCCCGCCGAGCGACTCGGGCGTGCCTGCGGCCGGATCGGGGTAGCGGAAGGTGACGTTGTCGAAGCGGATCGAACCCTCGATACCGGTGAGTTCGATAGCGTCGTTGGCATCCGTGATCGGGTTGGGGGTGTCGAGAACTTCGAAGACTCTCTCAAACGATACGAACGCCGTCATGATGTCGACGCGGGCGTTCGAAAGCGACGTGAGTGGCAGGTAGATTCGCACGGTATAGAGGCCGAGGGCTACGAGCGTACCCGCCGTAATGTCACCGTCGATGACCTGATGGCCGCCCCACCAGTAGACGAGAGCAGTCCCGACCGCACCGACGAGGGTGAGGGCGGCAAGGAAGACGCGGGAGTACATGGCTGACCGCACGCCGATGTCGCGGACCCGACCCGCCCGGGCGGAGAACTCGTCAGCCTCGGTCTCGTGCCGGCCGAACAACTTCACCAGCAAAGAACCGGCGACGTTGAACCGCTCGGTCATGGTGTTATTCATTTGGGCGTTGACGTTCATTCCTTCACGGGTGATTGCTTGCAGTCCCGTGCCGACCCGTCGGGCGGGAAGCACGAAGAACGGCAGGATCACGATGGCCAGAAGGGTCAGGCGCCACTCGAGTATCAGCATTGCGATGAGCGTTCCGCCGAGGGTGATGACGTTGCCGACGACCGTACCGAGAGTGCCGGTAAACGCCCGCTGTGCTCCGATGACATCGTTGTTAAGGCGGGAGATGAGCGTGCCGGTTCGAGTGCGGGTGAAAAAGGCGAGCGGCATGCGTTGAACGTGATCAAATAGGCGCACTCGCAGGTCGAAAATGAGGCCCTCCCCGATTCGACTCGACAGGTACCGCTCGACCAAGCCCAGTAGCACCTCTCCCCCGGCAGCCCCGATCATGATGATGAACAAGGTGTTGAGCAGGCCGCGGTTGTTGCTCACGATCGCGTTGTCGAAAACCTCACGAATGAGCAGCGGCGGCAGCAAACCGAGAAACGTTGATCCAACAATTGTGAGTAGGAACCCGATGATAGAGATGCGGTACGGTTGGGCGAACGAAAATACCCGTTTGCGGGTCTGCTTGTTGATCGATTTGCCGTCGACCGAGGACCGATCTGACGACATCGAGTGCATGATCATGAACGGACTCGGTACGGTCATCGCTCACGAGCCTACGGGTTCGGGCGAGGAAACTCCAGATGTAGTTGCTATATTGATCTCGCTGATGAATAAAAAGACTGTAAGAGAATTTGCGGCGAGAATTTCCGGTGAAGCGATTAAGAGCCTTGAGCGAGACAAGGACGCTCCAGTAGACGGCCAAAAAGTGTTTGACTCACGCTTTGATCTGAACGACTACCATACTCGTGTTGGCATTGTCATCCTAGATGAGAAGACGGGAAAGATTATTCTTCGTCGCCCAAGCGGTCTATTTGGTGGTGTCCATTGGTCTTTTGCTAAAGGTGGAATCGACAGAGGAGAGGACGCATTAGAAGCGGCGTTTAGAGAAGTCGAAGAAGAAATCGATATCGGTAAAGATTCACTTACGCTAAAGGGCGCCCTAAAAGGCATGTACCGAGGAGGCGGATCAAAAAATTATTACTTTATTGCTACCGTCAATGCTGAAGCGGTGTTCGAGGATGGAGTAGCAGCTGTTGTCTACCCGCCTTGTTACGAGACAGAGAGGTTTGTTTTTGCTGATTTAGCGGAGGCAAAGCCCCTCATCCGTGAGACGACGAATAGGGCCAGTCGGTACCGAGACCTTAAAGTCATTGACGATTTAGTTCCTTGGGCGTGGGCTCAGGCGATGGATTCAGACCTCGAGGACTTGTCCGGCAGTACGCAGGTAGCTGCGGTTAAAGCAATTCAGGCCAACTCCCTGTGCAGGTTTAAAAGACTTCGCATTAACGCCGGTATCAATAATTGGTTGGGTTATCCAACTACCATGGTCAAGGATAGTGTTACCAAAAGAAAGTATGTAATAAGGGAACCCGTTCGAGATGATGTTGAACATCTGAAGGTGCTAGCCACGGCTATTGTTACTGACGAACTGGGATTTCCTACAGCAGAACCCATTATCATTGGTGCGAAATATACGGTTGAGGATGACGCCGTAGCCGTTCCCGGGGTCAAGTGGGCGGGACAAAAGGTCACTAAATGGGGTGACACGGAGAATCGACTAACGCTCTGTCTGTATGTCGAGGACGCGCATGAGGCCAAGTTGGGTAAAAACTCCTTTTATCATCACCGGCAGATTGCGGTGATGTTGGCTCAGCAGTACCTAATTGGTGAACCCGATAACAACTCCGATAATCGTTTATGGTTGGTTGATCGTGAAGGACAACAAATAGTCGTGACCATCGATCCCGGTAAGGCTTTCGTCGAGCATGATCCTTACTATAGGGAGGTAAGTTTCGGTGGCAAGTTTCAAAGGGTTGTTGATCGCATGTCTGCTAGTGACTTTGATGAAGTTTTGCGGTACACACAGGAAGTTCTGCTTGAATTAAATATTGATGCGGTTCTGTCTCGGTTAGAAACTAGGAAACCGGACTTCGATGAATCAGAAAATAGAAAGCTAGATAGTATCGCGGCATATATAGAAGAACGATACGCGAACTGGGAGAAAGCGTTCGCCGAATATTTTCCCAACCACATTGCGAAATCATTTTAGTATTAGATAGAGCGAGGTAAATGCGGACTAATCGAGAGCGGCAATTATGAGGTCAACGACTTGGTGACCGGCTCGGTTCTGGGCGTCGGTGGTTGAGGCGCCAAGATGAGGTGTGGCTACGACGTTGGGATGAGCCACAAGGTCGTAGTTGGTTGGGGGTTCGTCTTTGAATACGTCGATCCCGGCGCTGGCTACGTGGCCGGTGTTGAGGGCGTCTAGCAGCGCGCTCTCGTCGATGATCCCGCCGCGGGCGGTGTTCACCAAGCGGACCCCGCGCCGCATAGTGCGAAGTTCGGTTTCGCCGATGATGGACTTGGTGGACGGGTTGAGGGGAGTGTGAACCGTCACGAAGTCGGCGGTGCTGATAGCGTCGAAAAGCTGCGGGGCTCGGTTGATCCAGGAGGGGACGGTGGCCACAGCGGGGTCGTAACTAGTGATGTTCATACCAAACGCATGGGCGCGTTCGGCGACGAGTTGCCCGATTCGGCCGAGGCCGATCACGACGAGGGTTTTTCCTGCGAGTTCGACACCTACGAAGTCACCGCGGTTCCATTGTTTTCGCCGGAGAGTGGCGTTGGCTTGGGGGATGTGACGGGCAATGGCCAAGATTAAGGCGAGCGTGTGCTCCGCGGCGGAGACGGAGTTGGCGTCGGGGGTGTTGGAAACCATGATCCCCGCCCGCTTGGCCGCGGCCTGGTCGATGTTGTCCAAGCCGACCCCGGCCCGGGCGATGATGCATAGGCGCGGCGCGGCGCGGATGTCGTCCTCGGTGACCTGAGTAGCTGAGCGCACGATGATCGCCGAGGCGTCGTGGAGGTGATCGCGGAGGCGTTGGTCCGCGGTGAGGGTGGTGACGCTGAAGTGTTGGGCCAGGCGGGCGGTTGCCTCGTCACAGATCGGGTCGGCGACCACCACCAGATGCTTCACTTTGTTGACGCAGAACCGTTGGTACCGGACGCAGAACCGTTGGTACCGGACGCGGGAAGGTGAAGCCCGCACTCGACGCGTTCTGTTCCTGGCCAGCGACCCGCTCTTGGATCGTCGCCTTCTTTGGTCGCCGCAGTACACACGGTGCATCCGATTGAGGTGTAGCCTTGGGCCAGCAACGGGTTTCGGACCAAGTCGTTGTCGGTGACGAAACGATCGTGTTCGGAGTCTGCCCATTCGATGATCGGGTTGACTTTGGTTCGACCCATCTGGTCGCGATCTATAACGGCCGCGGAGCGGCGGTGTTCGGTTTGAGAGCGACGGATGCCGCTTACCCACGCGTCGCGATTTTGGAGGGCTTCCTCCAGCAGATCAACTTTGCTGTCACAGCACTGCCCCGGCTCGATCCGTGACCGCGGTCGCGAGGGAGGGCCGAAGACCTCGACGGTAATACCGTAGCGGTCCTGGACCGCCTGCAATGTCTGCTTGGTCTCGGGAAAGTGAAAGCCGGTGTCGATAAACGCCACCGGAAACTGAGGGTTGACCCGCATTGCCAGTTCAATAACCGCAGTGTCTTGCATCGACGATAAGACACAACACCGAAGGCCAAAGGTTTCCCACGCCCACGTGAGCGTCCCCAACGCGGCCGCCTCAAACAGGGGACGACACGTCTCGGTTTGATTCAAGGCTGGATCTGAAGGCGCCGAGTTCATGGTAACTCAGTTTACCGCCACCTTCCGCCCTACGACGATGAGCGACTGTCCAAACGGCAGGTCAAATCGAGCGTCGCATTTTTTCACGGACGGGAGGATGATTCGATCAAAGAGGGGAGACGGTCCGTCAGCCTTCGGAGTCCGGCGAAGGAATCGTCGCCCGATCAGCCAGAGGGCGGCGCCGGGAGCGTTGATGTACGCGGCATGTTCGACGATGAATCCGGCCGTGGATACTCGATTAACGAGTTGCGTGCGGCGGTAGCGACGGTAGCGACCGATAACTCGGTCGTGCTTACCGTAAAGCGCTTCGTGAGCGGGAACGAGGATCACAACCGAACCGCCAAGACGAACTGAATCGTAGATTCGCCGCAGCATCTCAAGATCGTCTTCTACATGTTCGAGCGTGTTTGCCAAAACGATGGTATCGGCTACTATCGTGTCGGGTTCTGGAGTCACTACCTGGTAGCCCCGAGTTGAGAGCCGCGAAGTCAGTGGTCCAAGGCCCGCGCCGATCGGGTGAATCCGCCCGTGGAGCCACGGGTCCAACTGATCGACAAGGTGATCGGTATAGGACTCGGTCTCGGCCAGAGGAGAAACGGTAGTCGAATGGTGAGCGGCGTCGAGGCCGTTGTCACGAGAGCGAGCGGTCGAACTTCGGGCCAACCGATTGCCGGTCCGTGAGTAGCGGAGAATGCAGTAGCTGGCTCGCACGGCGTCGCGGAAACCGATCTTCTTGCCCTCTTCGTAGGTGCGACCTGAATAGGAAATACCGACTTCCCAGATTCGCCAGCCCCCAGCCGCGAGTTTGGCGGTAATTTCGGGGTCGGTGCCAAACCGATCTTCTTGAAGATCAATTTGTTGGATGGCTTCTCGACGGAAAGCCTTGTAACAGGTTTCCATGTCGGTCAGATTCACGTTGGTGAACGTGTTGGACAGCAAGGTGAGCAGCCGATTGCCGACTGAATGCCAGAAATAAAGCACCCGATGAGCGCTCGTCGTTAGAAATCGCGAACCGTAGACGACATCGGCAAGGTCCTTCACCAAGGGCTGGAGGAGGCGCGAAAATTCCGATGGGTCGTACTCGAGATCGGCGTCCTGCACGACAACATAATCCGCAGTTGCTTCGAGGAACCCCCGCTGCAAAGCCGCGCCCTTGCCCATATTAAACGGTTGGTGGAGAACGCGGACCCTCGAGTCGGTGAAGGAGGCAATGATGTCGGTAGAGCCATCGGTCGAACAGTCATCAACGACGATGACTTCGGCCACGCAGGGTTCATCAAGAACGCGTTTCAACAAAGTAGCGACCGTGTCAACCTCGTTGTAGCACGGCACCACGACCGAGAGGCAAGCGTCAGGGATAGGCAGGTCGATCAAGGGTTATGGTCCAAGCAACTAGTCGCGGCGCCGGGGACGCCTAGTCCGAGGGGGACTCTAGCGGGCGGCGAAGAAGATGGCTCCGCCTGTGGTGCTGAGGGCGGCGGCGACTAAGTAACTGGCCCGATAGTTGACAAGGTCGTGCAGGGCACCCAGGAGATAAGGCCCTCCCGCGACACCAAGGCCCATCATTATCAACTGCGATAGCGAAAAGATGCGAGGGTAGTTAGCGACACCAAACTGGTCGGCGAGGAGGAGGGGATGGAGCATCAAGAGGTTGCCGATCGTGGCTCCGAAGAAGATGGCGCCAAGGATTAGCAGGGTTTGGGAAGGAGCCAGGCTCAGCCAAAGCAGGGCTAAGGCTTGGGCCAGGGAGAAGGCCGCGGTGAGGCGAAGCAACTGCACCCGTCCGGCGGCGACCCCGCCCGCCAGTCGGGCGAGGACCGACGTAAGGGCGATTGTGGACAGCAGCAGCGTTCCGGTTCCGTCGTTGGCTCGTTCGGTACCGAGTTTGGCGAGGTGTGCGATCCCACCGACCTGGGCCCCCATGGTCGCGACGAAGGCCGCGGTCACGAGGATAAAAAACCGACTGCGGACGGCCTCCTCGTAAGTCGTTCCGTTTAGCGTTGCCGATGCCCCCGGGTCATCGGGGCCGGCTCCGTCGGGTCGTTGGCCTCGCGCTGTCGGATCGGGCCAAAGCCCTAGGAGTGAGATGCCCACGAAGACGAGATACATCATCGCGAGCCAAGGTGACGCGGCGCGCATGCCTCGGCTGTCGATTAGTTGTGCTGCGGCGACGGTGATAGTGAGACCACCAACGGACAGACCCGTTGAGGCGATGGAAAGCGCAACCGAGCGACGGGTTTGGAACCAGCGGGTGATGAGGGTAGTGCCGGGAACCAAGCCGCTCATCGCTGTTCCGACGGCGAAGAGGATGTAGCTGGCGTAGAGGCTAGTGAGATCGGTTGCTTGGCCGATGAACCAGAGTCCGATCGCCGCGATGACCCCACCCGCTCCCACCACGAGCCGGATATCTCGCCGTTCGATCAGCGGCGCAATTATCCGCCCGACCGCCGCTCCGGTCACGAAATAGATCGAGGTGGCGAAGGAAACTGACGTGGTGGAGAGGCCTTGCTCCTCGGTAATCGCCTCTAGGAAGACCGCCAGTCCGTAGAAGCCGAGCCCGGCGTGGATCATGAGCAGTACGAAGACCGCGGCGACGACCTTCCAGCCGTCAAAAACCCGAGGCGGGCCAACTAACCAAGCGGTCATCGGGGGAGCGGTGGGCGCCCGATGGGGCCGACGACGGCTTCGAGGGCGCGGCCTACCCGCAGCAGGCCCAATTCATCCCACCGCCGTCCGACAAGCTGAGCCCCTACCGGCATGCCGCTATCATCTAGGCCGCACGGAACGGTCAGCACAGGGCACGGCGAAATCAGGTTCCATACAGCGGTCATATCCGGGTCGTAGTTGCGGCCATCGTCAGGCGCCGAGGGATTCCAGTCTGAAATCGAGGCCGGGATCGGGCCAGTCGCCATCGTAGGGCACAAAAAGGCGTCGTTCTGCTCAAGAATCGGGCTCATCCGTCGCCACAGATCCGTGCGTGTGTACTCGACCTTTTTGTACTCGACGGCAGACATGGCAAAGCCCCGCTCGATGAGGTCGACAACGTGGGGATCCATGCGCTCGCCGAAGTCGGCCACGAGATGGCCGTAGTAGGTGGCCATGAAAACTTCCCACAGCTTGTTCCAATCTTGTTCCTCGACGCCGCTGAACCGCGGGTGGACCTCCACGATTTGTGCGCCTGCGTCGGCGAGCGCGTCGGCCGCGGCTTGCACCGCGGCGGCCACGCCAGGAGCTATGTACCAGTCGTCGAGGTCCATGCTGAACCCGATGCGCTTACCGCGAACATCGGGGACGAGGGGTTCGGCCAGGGCGAGCGGAGCGGTAACCGAGAGCGGGTCGGTTTCGTCGGGGCCTTGGGTGGCGCTCAGGAACAATCGGGCATCGTCGACGCATCGAGCGAGCGGTCCGTGATGCGAGATCGTGTCGAACAAAGCGGGGAGTGCGTCCATCGGGATTCGACCAAGACCCGGCTTCAAACCCACGACCCCGCACCAGGCAGCGGGAATCCGTACCGACCCTCCCATGTCCGACCCCTCGGCCAGTGCTACGCATCCGGAGGCCACCGCCGCCCCCGACCCGCCTGATGATCCGCCGGTGGAGAGGTCGGTGTTCCAAGGGTTGCGGGTAACTCCCCACAGCGGACTCTCGGTCACCAGGCTATGGGCGAACTCGGGCGTGGTGGTTTTGGCGATCACGATGGCCCCGGCGCGCTGCAGGGCCGCGGCAATAGCGCCATCATGTTGGGGAACCCAGTGCTCGTGGCTGTAGGAGCCGAGCGTGGTGCGGTGGCCCGCGGTCGGCGTGGTGTCCTTCAGCGCAATGGGAACACCGTGCAACACACCGAGTTGGTCGCCGTTGGTGATGGCATCGGCGGCTCGCCGGGCCGCGGCGCGGGCCTCGTCGTCCCACATAAAGCAAAAGCAGTTCAGTGAGTTGTTGACTTCGGCGCTGCGAGCGAGCGCGTTGTCGACGAGTTCGACCGGCGAGATGTCGCGGCAAGCGACGCGCCGAGCCTGCTCTCCGGCGGAAAGGTAGGCCAGTTCGAGATCAACCATGCTCCGACCCTAACCATGCCCCTTCGTGGTCGCGACACCTAGAGTGCGATGATGGAGTGGTGGGAGGCAGCCCTTTTGGTGGTCGGCGGTACCTTCGCGGGCGCCATAAATGCTGTGGCCGGTGGCGGTTCGAGCATGACCGTTCCCCTGCTTGTGCTGGCCGGGGTTCCCGGTAACAGCGCCAACGGATCGAACCGTATCGGCGTCCTTACCTCTAACGCGGCCGCGGCTACGTCGTTTCGTCGCTTAGGGGTCAACGGGCTTACTCCGGCCCTGCCAATTCTTCTACCTGTTGTTGCGGGCTCGCTCATAGGTTCACTAGCGATCAGTCGGCTGACCGACGAGACTTTCGAGACAGTGTTTGGACTTTTGATGATCCCGTTGATCATCTTGTCGATCCGCCCGCCTCACTTCCGCACCGATTCGGCGACCTGGAGTCGACCCGTCTCCGTCGTGGTGTTCTTCGGCATCGGTCTCTACGGCGGCGCGGTGCAGGCGGGAGTGGGCCTAGTGCTCTTGGCCGCCTTGACCCGGGCCGGATTTGATCTCGTCGTGGCCAACAGCATCAAGGTGATCGTGATCTTTACCGTTACTGTCGTTGCCTTGCCCGTCTTCATCTGGCAAGGCAGGATCGTCTGGCTGCCGGCTTTCGTCCTGGCGGCGGGATTCACGATCGGGGGCTGGCTGGGGGCTCGAGCCGCGGTGCGCGGGGGAGAGAAACTGATTCGAGTCGTGATGGTGCTCGCCTCGATTCTGCTCGCCGCAAAGCTGCTCGGCGTGTTTAGGTAGAAACGGTCCCGAGAGGTCCTACCGTCTGGCGAATGAGAGGAACGCCGGGACGGTACGCCAGATGATGGTGCGACGGGGCGTCGAGAATGATGGCATGGCCTGCCGAGCCGGGCGCAAGGCGACCAATGTCGGTTCGTTGCAGGGCGGCGGCCCCGCCGACGGTGACCGCTTGAATGGCCTCGTCAATGGTCATGTTCATCTCGCGCACCGCGATGGCGAGGCAAAATGAGATCGACGTGGTGTAACTCGAACCCGGATTGCAGTTGGATGCCAAGGCGACCGTAGCCCCCGCGTCGAGGAGTCGACGGGCATCGGGGTAGGGCTGGCGAGTGGAGAAATCCGCGGCGGGAAGGAAGGTGGCAACCGTGTCGCTGCCCGCGAGTGCGTCCACGTCGGCGGCGGTGAGATGGGTACAGTGATCGACTGACGCGCATCCGCATTCGACCGCAAGGCGAACGCCCGGGCCGGGACCGAGTTGGTTGCCGTGAAGCCGCAGCCCGAGACCGGCGGCTCGCCCCGCCTCGAGTACAGCCCGCGACTGGTCCTCGTCGAAGGCCCCTTCTTCACAGAAGGCATCGATCCAACGGGCGTGGGGTGCGGCCCTTTCGAGCATTTCGTGGCACACGAGATGGATGTAGTCGTCGGCACGGCCCGCGAACTCAACCGGCAACAGGTGAGCCCCGAGGAAGGTTGACTCAGGGGTGAACGAGCGGGCAATCTTGACCGATCGGGCTTCGTCTTCGACGTTGAGGCCGTAGCCGGATTTGATCTCAATGGTGGTGGTCCCCGCTTGGTGGGCTTCGTTCAACCGCAACTGCACCAACCGGTTGAGTTCATCGGTCGGGGTTTTGCGGGTTGCGTCGGTCGTAACCCGAATGCCACCGCCGTCGTAGGGTTGCCCTGCCATGCGGGCGGTGAACTCGGCCGCTCGATCGCCCGCGAACACGAGATGGGTGTGGGAATCAACGAAACCGGGAAGGACGCAAGCGCCAGCCGCGTCGATTCGGTGGTCGGCTTGCGCGCCCGCGGGCCCTACCGCTACCACCGTGTCGTGCTGAATGACCACAGAGGCGTTCTCGATTATGCCGAGCGGGCCCGGTCCGAGTGCGGGGTCGTTGGTGATAAGCGACCCGATGTTGTCGATGACGAGGGACGAGGGGTTAGTCATCATTATCCAGTAGGTCGGCGATAGCGGCGGTGAGTTCCCTCGCGGTGTCGATGGTTTGGTGCTGGCCTTCGGCAACGATGACCCGCCCGTCAACCACCACATGGCTGACATCTGCGGCCCCCGCGGCGAAGACGGCCGCTTCAGCCGCGGTTGCTTTGGTTGAACCCGCCAAACGCACCGAGTCCAGTTTGATCGTTGTAAGGTCAGCCCTTGCTCCGATTTCGATCCGCCCAGCGTCGGGCCAGCCGAGGCTGGCGTGGCCGCGGCTGGTGGCCATGTCGAGGATCTCGGCCGCGTGGTGGATGCCGCGTTCCTCGAGGCGCAGTCGTTGGTTGAGTTCGACTGCTCGGCCCTCTTCGAAGTGGTCGATAACTGCGTGCGAGTCGCTGCCAAGGGTCAGGCCTACGCCTGCGGTGGCCAAGGCGGAGGTCTCACCGATGCCATCGCCGAGGTCGCGTTCGGTGGTCGGACACACGCAAACGCACGACTTGGCGCTAGCTAGCAAGGCCATGTCGGCGGAAGAGAGATGAGTTGCGTGGACTGCGCTGAACCGATCGCTGAGAGCGCCGACCTTGGCTAGCAGGGCGACGGGAGTGATTCCGTGGTGGGCCCGGCACTGGTCGTTTTCGGCTTGCTGTTCCGAAACGTGAGCGTGGAGGGGGGCTTGGTGGGCGGCGGTCCACCGAGCAGCCACTTCCATGGCTACGGGATCAACGGCTCGCACGGAGTGAATAGCCGCGCCAACTTTGTGATTGGCTCCCGCCCGCAGCTCGCTCACGCGCGACGCCCATGCGTCGGCCGTGCCGTCGGTGTAGCGGAGTTGGGCGCCCGCGGGAGCTGAGTAGCCCGCGGCGCTGAGTCCGCCGTGGAGGTAGAGCGTGTCGAGCAAGGTGATGCGGATGCCCGCGGCCGCCGCGGCATCGAGCAGGGCGTGGCCCATCTCGTTGGGATCGGCGTAGCGGATGGAGTTGAGTTGATGGTGAACGTAGTGGAACTCGCCTACGACGCTGATGCCCGCGAGGGCCATCTCGGCGAACGTGGCGGTGGCGAGGCGACGGTAATTGTCGGGCGTGAGCCGTGCCGCGGCGCGATACATGAGGTCGCGCCACGTCCAGAAGGTGCCGCGGTCGGCCTGGGTTCGGGAGCGCAACGCCCGATGAAAGGCATGACTGTGGGCGTTCGCGAGTCCGGGCATGGTGATCCCGGCCAGATGCTCCCCGTCGGCCTTGACAGCGGCGGTCTTCACGGAGGAGAAGCGGCCGTTGGCGATGGTGATTTCTACGTTCGCCTCGACCCCGTGTGGGAGCACGGCGAGATCGCAAAGGTAGGAGATCACGATCCGACCCGATCGACGAAGGCGGTGATGCGGGCAATGAAAGCGTCGCGATGGTGAACTTGGAACTCCGCCCAGGTGCTGAGCGATGCGGGGTCGGCTCGGTCTGTTATGAGAATGCCGTCGAGATGGTCGACTTCGTGCTGCCAGGTACCGGCGGTGAGTCCTCGTTTGATCTCGTCGTGGGGGTTTCCGTGGCGGTCGAAGTAGCGCACCAGCACGTTGACGTGGCGCGAAACGTTGCCCCGCAGCGGGACGCTCAGGCAACCCTCGTTGATAGTGACCATCTCGTCGTCGAGCAGTTCGATCACCGGGTTGATGGCCACCGTGAGCGGCAGCGGCGGCTTGTACGGGTAGCGGGGATTGTGGGTGACCTCCATCACGACTATGCGTGAGCGGGCGTCGATCTGCGGGGCGGCTAGGCCAGCACCGTTAGCGTCGCGCATCGTTTCGATGAGGTCATCGATGAGGGTCACGACCGGCTCGCTCGTGATCTCGTCGGGCGAGATCGGTGGCGCAACTTCGCGCAGGGCCGGATTCCCGATCTGCAGGATGGGGCGAACAGTCACGGGGCTAGCTCCTCTGTCGACGCTACCGTGGCTGCGTCACGGGGCTGGCGGGCCATCGGAATAGTAACGCAGCGCTCCTCGGCGACTTCGATTGCCCGGCGGTAACCAGCATCCACGTGACGAATCACCCCCATCGCCGGATCGTTGGTGAGCACCCGTTCGAGCTTCTCAGCCGCGAGATCAGTGCCGTCGGCGACGCTGACCTGCCCGGCGTGGATCGAGCGGCCGATCCCGACGCCGCCGCCGTGGTGGATACTCACCCAGGTCGCCCCCGAGCAGGTGTTGACCAGTCCGTTCAGGAGGGGCCAGTCGGCAATCGCGTCGGAGCCGTCGATCATGGCTTCGGTCTCGCGGTACGGTGACGCAACCGATCCCGAGTCGAGATGGTCGCGACCGATGACGACGGGGGCCTTCAACTCCCCGGAACGCACCATCTCGTTGAAGCGCAGGCCAAGACGATGCCGTTCGCCGTAGCCCAGCCAACAGATTCGTGCGGGCAAGCCCTGAAAGGCGACCCGCTGGCCCGCTAGGCGAATCCAACGAGCGAGACCTTCGTTGTCGGGGAACTCTTCGAGCACCGCCTGATCGGTCGCGGCAATGTCGGCCGGGTCACCCGAGAGCGCTACCCAACGAAAGGGTCCTAGGCCTTCACAGAACAGAGGTCGGATGTAGGCGGGTAGGAAGCCGGGATAATCGAATGCTCGCTGGAATCCCCCGAGTTGGGCTTCGGCCCGCAATGAGTTCCCGTAGTCGAAGACTTCTGCGCCTGCGTCCATAAAGCCCACCATGGCCTGGCAGTGAGCTGCCATAGCGGTTCGGGCCCGGCGGGTAAACTCGGCGGGTTGGTTGACCCGCATCTCGGCCGCCGCACTCGGTGAGATGTCGTTGGGGAGATAGCTGAGCGGATCGTGGGCGCTGGTCTGGTCGGTGACGATGTCGGCGTCGATGCCGTCAGCCAACAGGCGAGGGAGAAGGTCTGCTGCGTTACCGAGCAAGCCGACTGAGAGCGCCCGGCGGTGTTGCTTGGCGTCGGTGACGGCCCGGATTGCGGCATCGTAGTCGGGGGCGATCTCATCGAGGTAGCGGTGGGCGACGCGCCGCTCGAGCATGTGCTGGTCGACGTCGATCACTAGGACTGCGCCGTTATTCATGGTGACGGCGAGGGGTTGCGCGCCACCCATGCCGCCCGCACCAGCGGTGATCGTGAGCGTTCCAGCAAGGGTCCCGCCGAAGCGCTGGCGGGCGATCTCGGCAAAGCACTCGTAGGTGCCCTGCAGGATGCCTTGTGTGCCGATGTAGATCCACGAACCGGCGGTCATCTGCCCGTACATGGTGAGCCCAAGGTGTTCGAGTCGTCGGAACTCATCCCAGTTGGCCCAGTCTGGTACGAGGTTGGAGTTGGCGATTATTACCCGCGGGGCCCACTCGTGGGTCCGCATCACCCCCACTGGTTTGCCCGATTGCACGAGCATGGTTTCGTCGCCTTCGAGCGTGCTCAGCGTGTGGAGCATGGCGCGGTAAGCCGCCCAGGACCGGGCAGCCCGACCGGTACCGCCGTAGACCACGAGTTCGTCGGGGTTCTCGGCCACTTCGGGATCGAGGTTGTTCTGCAGCATTCGGTAGGCGGCCTCTTGGGGCCAGCCTTTACAGATGAGGTCTGATCCACGGCGAGCCGAGACGGAGGGTTCGGGCGGGCCAATCAACGAGGACATACTGTGACAATAACCAGTCCGCCAGATATGAGACAGGAGGCGTCTTGAGCGTCGAACTTCACGGACCGGGTGTGTCGATTGCCGATGTTGTGGCCGTCGCACGAGACGGCGCCAAGGTGTCGCTCACTAGGGAAGCCATCGCCCGGATGGTGGCGGCCCGAGAGATTGTCGAACGACTCGCCGAAGGAGAACCCAAGTATGGGATCTCAACCGGTTTCGGTGCGCTGGCCACGGTGTCCATTGCCCCCGAGCGTCGCCTGGCACTGCAGACGGCGCTGGTTCGTTCCCATGCCGCGGGGATGGGCGATCCGGTCGAGGGCGAAGTGGTGCGGGCCATGGTGTTTTTGCGGGCCCGGACTCTAGCGCTCGGTCACAGCGGCGCTCGTCCCCTAGTCGCCCAGGCAATGGTGGCGATGCTGAACGCTGGAATCACGCCGATCGTCCCCGAGTACGGTTCCCTAGGAGCCAGTGGCGATCTCGCCCCTCTGGCCCACGCCGCCCTTGCTTTGCTGGGCGAGGGTCAGGTGACATACCGAGGCGCCACGATGTCCGCCGCTGAGGCTCTGGCCACGGCCGGGCTCGATCCGATCACGCTGGCCGAGAAGGAAGGTCTAGCGGTCACTAACGGAACTGATGGGATCCTGGGCATGTTGTGCCTGGCGATCGACGACGCCCAACGGTTGGTGGCCCAAGCCGACATGGCCGCGGCTCTCACAGTTGAGGGACTGCTCGCCACAGACTCGGCGTTTGCTGAGGATCTCCAACGACTGCGACCGCATCCCGGCCAAGCGGTAAGTGCCGCGAATCTGCGCACGATGCTGCATGATTCGCCCATCGTGGCCAGTCACAAGAGTAACGACACGCTTATTCAAGATGCCTATTCAATTCGCTGCACGCCGTCGGTTCACGGCGCGGCCCGTGACACCCTCGATCATGTACGCAGCGTTGCCCAACGGGAGTTAGCGGCAGCTATCGATAATCCAATGGTGTTGGCTGACGGTCGGGTCGAGTCATGCGGGAATTTCCACGGCGCTCCTTTGGGGTTTGCCGCGGACTTCCTCGCCATTGCTTTAGCCGAGATTGGTGCCATTGCCGAACGGCGAATAGATCGACTGCTGGACCAGACACGAAGCCATGGACTGCCGCCCTTTCTGGCTGAGGAGGTCGGCGTTGACAGTGGTCTGATGATCGGGCATTACACGGCGGCGGCGATGGCGTCGGAAAACAAGCGACTCGCGGTGCCCGCGTCGGTGGACTCTCTACCAACCTCAGGTATGCAGGAGGATCACGTGTCGATGGCGTGGGGGGCGGCGCGCAAACTTCGCCAAGTGATCAACAATGTTCGTCGCATCCTTGCTGTCGAGTACGTGAGCGGCGCGCGAGCGATTGACTTGCGGGCCCCTCTCGTCCCGGGGAAGGCCACCAGAATTGTGCTCGATGTGCTACGCCGCTCGGTCGACGGACCCGGCCCTGATCGCTATCTTGCCCCTGATCTTGGTGCGGCCGAAGAACTTCTCCGCCATGACAGTGCCGCCGTAGCCCTCGCCGCCGCGGGTATTACCTTGAACTAGGGGACAACCCTCTAGATTACGGCCGTCTCGATAAACGGTTCGCCTGCCGCGATCCTGTGATAACCGAGGGGAGTGAGGTCTATGGAGCGGAATTCGCCGTAAGTTAAGTATTCACTGACGCCGCGTCCCATAGCGGGGGATTGCTGTAGTCCGTGACCAGAGAAGCCGTTTACGAATATGAAGTTAGAGACTTTATGGTGCGGACCGATAATGGCGTTCTGGTCAACTGTGTTGTAGGCGTAGTGGCCGACCCACTTGTTAACTATTTTGATCCGTTCGAACGATGGAACGCGGTTAGCAAGGGCGGGCCAGACTTTCTCCTCCCACACGTTGTCATCTAGGCGGAAGTCGTCGTAGTCAACCGCTGGATCGTGATCGGGCGGACAACCAGCTGAGTAGTATCGGCCGTCGGAACGGAAGTGGACTCCCGACGGGTCAATGGTCAGAGGTACGGGTTGATCGATTGACTCTGCCGCGTCGAAGATGAACGTGAACCGGCGACGGGGTTCTACCGGCAAGACCAAACCCGCCATCCGGGCGATCTCGACGGCGCGGGGACCACCCGCATTCACTACAGTGCCGCAGGTGAGGATACGTCCGGAAGCCAGTTGCACACTGGTGACGCGGGTGTCGGTGCGGTTGATGGCGATGACTTCGTTCTGACAGTACTCGACACCATTTTGCCGGGCCTTCTTTCGCAACCAATTGAAAAGGGTGCCGCCATCGAAGTAGCCCTCATCAACAAGGTTATGGCTGCCGCAGACAATATCATCGAGGTTGTAGAACGGATATGCGGCCGCGATATCGGCTGGTTCCATGATCTTGGTTCCCGCGCCCAAAGATGCTTGGAGTGCTTGATTGCGGTGAAGGAGGGTAGCGAATTTGTCAGAGTTAGCGAGGTACATGTAGCCGTAATGCTCCACCCTGATTTCGGGTACCTCTGGATCGTGACCGAGATAAGACCTGAAGTTGCGTATAAAATCGGCTCCAAATTGGCTAATTCGGATGTTCAACTCGTTGCTGAATTGCTGCCGTATGCATGAATTGGTCCGTGCCGTCGAAGAGTATTCATAGGAGATGTCTCGCTCGACTACAAGAACCGAACCGTCGAAGTCGGGGTTGGCGGACAGAAACCAGGCAACCGACGATCCTGTCACGGCACCGCCGACGATTATGACGTCGTAAGCGTCCCGACGAGGTTCTGCGCTGATGGGCGAAGGCCACTTCATTACGCTATAGCTAAGCACCGTTGGTGTGTTTGTGGAAGGCACCGTCCACCTCGGCGCCGATGAGAGCCGACAGTGCTGATAGGTAAATCCACACCATGAGCGCTGCTACTGCACTGAGTGAGCCAAAGGTCGACTCGATTCGGCCGATATAGTCGTAGGCGAGCTTCAGGGCGTAGGTGCTCAATACCCACATCGAGGTCGCGGCGAGGGCGCCTAGGCTGACCGACCGTCGTCCGCCCGGACGATGACCCAACACGACGCGGTAGAAAAGGCCGAGGGTTGCCGCGGTGACCACATACGCGATCGGCCATCTGCCAATCCTGAGCGCCCAACGAATCGACGTGCCTAGGTCCGACTGGCTGAGTACCGGCGGCAGGGCCACGATGAACCACAGCATGGAAGCGGTCGCAAAAACCCAGATGAGGCTGAGCCGGATGGCGAACAAGCGCCCTTGGATCCAGCTATGAGGACTGGGTCGTTCGTGGGCGATGCGTATGGCCATCACTAGCGCATTCATGGCCCCCGAGATTGCCCAGGTCACCCCGATTAAGCCCAGTGCTAGGCCGATTGTGACCTCGGATTGGCTGACCGTGGTGACGTTTTGGAGCTGCTCGATGAGGAGTTCGCCGGCGTCAGTGGGCAGCGTAGCGACGAGGGGTTGGACGTTCGATTCGACTTCAGAGGGCGACGCCGCCATCCCGTAGACGGCAACCACGGCCACTAGCGCCGGAATCACCCCCAAGACACACGAAAAGGCAACACCACTGGCTACCAGCAAGGTGTGGTGTTCGGTGATCTTGCGTACCAGAACCAGCAGGGTTTGTAGCGGCAGGTTGGGGGTAGCGGTTCCCGTCACTGCGACAACACTAACCCCCGCGCGCTTGCCTTGGCCTAACCGCCCTAGATTACGTGCGATGTCGATCGTTGGCCTCTCATCGGTGATTTTTGTGTTGTCGCTTGTTGCGGGCCTTGCGCCGCGGGCGATGCACGGCCGCGTCTCGTTGACTCGCCTTAACGACTTTACCGGAATCGCGTCGGGACTGCTTTTGGCGTCGGCCCTGCTGGTGGTTATCCCGGAGGGGTTCCATGTGGCGGCTGAGGGGGCCAAGGCGAATGGGTTCTCTGACCAGCCAGTGGTGTTGGGCGCGGCGATTCTGGCTGGGTTCGCCCTCATGTTGGTGCTCGAAGGAATGGGCGTTGGTCATGCCGTCCACGAGGAACACCACTCCCACACTGAAGGCCACGGCCATGGCCACGTGCATCACCCGTCTTCGAGTGGGGTGCTGGCGCTGGGCCTATCGGTGCATGCGTTGGCCGACGGCCTCGCCATCGGGTCGGCCGCGGTGAGCGGCGATGAAACGTTCTCGGTGTTAGTCGCGGTTGCCGTGTTGTTGCACCGCGTCCCGGCGGCTTTCAGCCTCGGGTTATTCTCGCTGCACGGCACCGACGACCGCCGGTGGAAAACCTCTTCGATCGTCAGCTTCTCGATCGCCACGCCGTTGGCTATTTTGCTGTCCTATCGCGCCCTCGACGGCGGGAGTGCTCGACTGATCGCTCTCGTAATGCTCTTCTCCGCTGGCACGTTCGTGTACGTCGCCACCGTTGATACCCTGCCCGCGATTCACAATCCGCAGACGGGTCGCCGCTCAGTCGCGAACGTGTTGCTGGGAGCCGCGGTATTTGCCGTCGTGTTCCTAGTGATCGACGGGGCCGGGTTTCTCGACCACGGTCACTAGCGCAAAGTCGACTCCGTGGCTAGGACATCGACCACTTCCCGGCGTAAGGGGGTCGCGAGGGCGAGTTGACTCGACGTGCGAGTGACCGTGGGAATGGACGTTACTGTCTGCAGGATCTGGTGCAGGTGATCGTTGCTGTGGGCCACGATGCGGCACAACAGATCGCCTTCGCCGGTGATGGTGTGGATCTCCAGGATCTCAGGAATGGTGGCGAGAGCGTTCGTCGTTGGGTCATGGGTCCCTTGGCTGATCTCGAGCGTGGCGAAGGCGATCACGTCGAATCCGGCGGCCCGTGGATCGATGCGGGGCTGATAGCCTTCTATCACACCGCGTCGTTCGAGTTGTTCGAGTCGCGCGTAGACGGTGCCGCGGGCTAGGCCGGTGGCGCGGGCGACAGCGGAGTGGGCGGGGCGCAGCGTGTCGCGCACGGAGGCGAGGAGGCGTCGATCGGTTTGATCGAGAGAGTAGGGCATGTTGTTCACTTTCATCGCTCGATTGGTCCTCCAAGTGGACAAGATGATGACTCAGGTGTCAATAACAAAGATATCTGTCAAGACGTATTGCTTAACCATATCCAAATCGTTCTACTTGGACCATGCAGAGCACCCACCTGAAGAAGGTCGACCACGTTACGTACGCTTGTGCCGCTGGTCAGATCGAGAAGTGGGCGTGGTTCCACATTGAGGTCGAGGGCGGAACGCTAATCAATCGCATCGACGACGTTCGCCCCGACGATTCCGACTCGTCGATGAAGATTTGGTGTATCGACTTCGGCGAGTTCGGCATTGCTTTGATCGAAGGAATCGACCGAGCGAAGCGGTCTCAGGTCAGCAAGTTTGTCGACGTTCATGGCGATCACTCCTGTCAGCACGTGGCCTATGACACCCACAACCTCGACGCGTTCGTTGCTCACCTCAAGACTATGGGCGGCAACCCCCGCGGTGGAGTCCTCGTCCGCAACGACGGTTTTGGCACTCTTAAGCAGATGTTCGCTCGTGGCTATTGCGGAGGTGACGCTGCGGAAGCGTCGTTCCCCGAGTACTGCGAGCGACCCCAGGCCGAGATCGCTGAAGACAGGGTCGCCATCACCTTCGCCGCGGAAACTGGCAAAGGCTTTTACGACCAGATCGAGGACGCGGTTGCCGCGGGGGACGAGGCGCCGTTCTTTGCCTTCGGGGCCATGCCCGCGGCGTGGGAAGTCCCGGTGGCGACACCGCGCCCCCAGTTCGTTGGCTAGAACTTGCCGGTCACGAGTCGGTGGAGCGGGTCTATGATGGGTGATCCATGAACCAAGAAATGCTCGCTAAGGTCCGCCACGGCGGTGGCTTCATTGCTGCCCTCGATCAAAGCGGGGGGAGCACGCCCAAAGCGCTCAAGCTTTACGGCATCGACGAAAGCGCCTACGACGGCGACGATGAGATGTTTGATCACATTCATGCGATGCGTAGTCGGATCTGTACCAGTTCCAGCTTCGACGGTGAGCGGATCCTCGGCGCCATCTTGTTTGAGATGACCATGGATCGTGAAATTGAGGGTGAAGGTTCGGCTCGTTATCTGTGGAACGTCAAGAACGTCGTGCCGTTTTTGAAGTGCGACAAAGGACTCGCCGACGAAGTCAACGGCACGCAGGTATTGAAGCCGATTCCCGATCTTGACGCTCTTCTCGCCCGAGGGGTGGCGGCGGGCTGCTTTGGGACCAAGATGCGTTCGGTCATCAAGGACGCCAATAAGTCTGGCGTGGATGCCGTAGTCGACCAGCAATTCGAGATCGGCCAGCAGATTCTGGCTGGCGACCTGATGCCCATCATCGAACCCGAGGTCGACATCCACTCGGCCACCAAAGCCGAGGCCGAAGGACTGCTCAAGACGGCGATACTTCGCAACCTCGAGGCCCTTCCCGCGGGGCAGGAAATCATGTTGAAGTTGACCCTCCCAGAGGTCGACAACTTCTACCGAGAACTCGTCGACCACGACAAAGTTCTGAAGGTAGTGGCGCTGTCGGGCGGGTACTCCCGCGAAGAGTCCAACGATCGATTGGGCCGCCAGAACGGGGTGATTGCCAGCTTCTCTCGGGCTCTCACCGAGGGCCTGACCGCCCAACAAAGCGACGCCGATTTCGACGCCATGCTCGACCATGCCGTCGCCGGGATCGCTGCCGCGTCAGCCACCTGACCTCGATTATTTAGGTGAAAGCGTGGTGGAGCGAACCGGCGATGTAGTGGTAATAGGAGCCGGGCCGGCGGGGCTCATGGCCGCCGAGACAGCGGCTCACGCAGGTCGCCGGGTCACGCTAATCGAGGGGCGTCGCTCGGCCGGACGTAAGTTGGTGTTGGCTGGTCGTAGTGGGCTGAACCTGACTCACAACGAACCCCTCGATGAGTTCCTTGGGCGCTACGGCGAGGCTCGCTCTGTCCTCGAACCTGCCATCTTAGAGTTTGGTCCTGAAGCGTTGCGTTCGTGGGCCGATCAACTTGATGCTGAGACGTTTGTCGGTTCAAGCGGTCGGGTGTTCCCGCGGGGTCTTCGGGCGACTCCGCTCCTGCGCCGCTGGTTGACCCGGCTCGAAACCCAAGGGGTCCAGTTTCTGGCTGGCCAATGGCACGGATGGGACCCCGACGGGACGCTTCGCATCGGGCGAACGGGAGGGGATGAGACTTGGTCGGCCGACGCCACGGTGCTGGCCTTGGGCGGGGCGAGTTGGCCGCGGGTTGGCGGCGATGGGTCTTGGGTGGAGGCGCTACGGGCAGGCGGAATCGAGGTCCGCGAGTTGACCGCGGCCAACTGCGGGGCTTTAGTCGCGTGGACGCCGCGGTTCGTGGAGCGGTTCGCGGGGGCGCCGTTGAAGAACGTGGCGGTGAGCGTCGCCGGCCGGTCAATCAGAGGTGAACCGGTCGTGACCGCCGACGGGCTCGAAGGCGGCCCGATCTATGCCCACACGCCCGCGCTCCGAACTCAACTCGCTACCGGCGCCGCTGTCATCAACATCGATTTGCACCCCGATCTCACCGAGAAGCAGGTGGCTTTGCGCCTCAGCGAACGCCGCCGCAAGAAAGATTCCGTCTCAACCTGGTTGCGGCGCGGTGGCGTGCATCCCATTGGGGTGTCGCTCATGCGAGACGTCACCGGTAATGACCTTCCCCGTAGCGCGGCACGGATGGCGGTTCTGCTCAAGCGGGTTCCGATCACGGTACATTCTCTGTCTCCTATCGACCGGGCTATCTCGAGCGCGGGCGGTGTCGCTCTCGCTGAGGTGGACGACACGTTCATGCTGTGCAACCGCCCCGGTGTGTTTGTGGCCGGGGAGATGCTTGATTGGGAAGCGCCAACCGGCGGCTACCTCCTCCAGGCCTGCTTTAGTACGGGTCGGGCGGCTGGAGTGGGCGCCGCTGCGTGGCGGCCGTCGTAGCTCACGAAGGCGGCGAAGGTTTCGGCTAGATCCTGGTGGGGGGTTCGGTCCCGCATTCTTCGTCTACGGTCGGGGGATGGCCCGCCGCATTTACGTCGCTCACCAGATCCGCACGATGGATCCCGCTCGCCCGACCGCGGTCGCGGTGGGGGTTGATGGGGATCGCATCGCCGCGGTGGGCTCGCTCGATGAAGTCAGCGCCGCTCTTAGCGACGCGGTGATCGACAACACCTTCGCTGACCAAGTGCTCTTACCTGGGCTTATCGATCAGCATCTCCATCCCGTCCTTGGTGCCTGTACCCTGTCCACTGCCGTCATCGCGACCGAGGATTGGGTGCTGCCCCGCCAGGCCTTTCCCGCGGCGAATTCTCACGCCGAATACGTGGGTCGACTGCGGCAAGCCGAAGCGGTCCTCGACGACCCGCGGGAGTGGTTGTTCTCTTGGGGCTACCACGCCCTGTGGCATGGGGAGTTGAGTCGAGCGGTGCTCGACCAGGTGTCGTTTTCTCGTCCGGTTGCGGTGTGGCACCGCTCCTGCCACGAGTTTTATCTGAACTCCGCGGCAATCGACGAGTTGGGGATCACAGCCGACTTGGTTGCCGCGTCGGGCGATGTGGCCGAGATGATCGACCTCGAACGCGGCCATTTCTGGGAGCGCGGGGCGTTCACGTTTCTGATGCCATACATAAGCCCGGTTTTCATCACCCTTGACCGGTTGCAATTCGGTATCACCCAGATGGTCGAGTACCTTCATCAAAACGGGGTCACGGCCTTCAACGAACCTGGGGCGATTCTTGCCCCCGGCGCGTGGGACCTGTATCAGGCAATTCTCGGCCACGAGGACACCCCGATGTCGAGCACCTTCCTTGTTGATGCGCGTGGTCCGGCCGACCGTGGTGTGCCGGTTGAACAGGCCCTTCTCGACGCGGCGTGCACGATCAACGAGCGCAACGAAGGCAAGGTCCGTTTCTTGCCCGGCCAAGTGAAACTCTTCGCTGACGGGGCGATCATTTCTCAGCTCATGCAAATGCGCGATGGCTATCTCGACGGAGACGGGAATCCCGATCCCGATCACCACGGCGAATGGCTCATGGCACCGGACGTGTTCGAGGAGCGGGCCAAGGCCTATTGGGATGCCGGATTCCAACTTCATATCCATGTGAACGGTGATCTGGGTCTCGACATCGTGTTGGACATGCTCGAACGACGCCTCGGTGAAAATCCCCGTCACGATCATCGGACGGTGATTGTTCACTTTGCTAACTCCACACTCGATCAAGTCGATCGGATCGCCGAGTTGGGCGCGATCGTGAGTTCGAACCCGTACTACCCGGTTGGATTTGCCGACAAGTACAGCCAGTGGGGCCTAGGACCCCAACGAGCTGATGTCATGTGTCGCAATGGCTCAGTCCTGGCCCGGGGTATTCCGCTTTCGTTTCATTCGGACCTTCCGATGGGCCCCGCTGACCCGATCGCGATGATGCACGGCGCGGTGAACCGGATCACTCGGTCGGGGCGTGTGGCGGGTCCCGAGGAGCGAGTCACTGCCGAGCAGGCGCTTCACGCGGTCACCCTTGGGGCCGCCCATTCATGGCGCCGGGAGGACGAGATTGGCTCGATCGAGCCGGGCAAGTTCGCCACTTTCACCGTTGTGGACCGTGATCCTGTGGCCATCGATCCGCTCGAACTTGACTCGGTTGAGGTGCTCGGAACCGTGTTCGAGGGTCGCTGGTTCCCCGCCGCGGAGGGAGCCAGTCGCCGCCGCGGCTCGGCGATCGAATCCCGAGCGGAGGTTTATGCCCTAGCGACGCACGAGTATGGCTGCGCGTGTGAGGTGGCGGCCCAAGTAACCGCCGTCGTCCACGATCGACTCGCCGGCTAGCGGCAGGCCCCAACCGCGCTAGCCAGCCCTCGGGTTCGTGGGCGTTCGTCGGGGGTCGAAGCCGTGTTGGTGGATCAGTGCGTGGTCGCCGTGGCAGTCGAGTTCGAGGTTGTCGATGTCGGTCGCTCCACCGGTGGAGTATTCGTGGATGTGGTGGGCATCGCAGCGTGACGGGTCGGCTCCGCAGCGTTGGCATCCTCGGTCGCGGTCGATGAGGGCTATCCATTGCGCTCGACTGGCCAGGCGAACGGTTCGGCCGAGGTGCAGCGGTTGGCCCTCACCGTCGTAGACCATGCCAACAACTTCGGCTTTGGGCCCCAACTCAGCAAGTACCGAGGCGGGTACCGGTTCGTGGTCGGTGAATTCGGCGGTGCCGGTGGCTATGTCGAGGTGCATGATCACCATGTGTTTGGGATGCACCCGGCCATTCCCAGCCGATTCCGTGGTCACCAACTCAAGCAAGTGCGTCGGCTCGGCGTTGGCGGGGTGAGCGAACATCGTCGGGGGTTCCCTCGCGGCCGCCATCGGAGCGCCATAGGGCATCAACTCGACGATCGAGTGCCGCTACTAGTTCGCGGCCGCTAACCGGATCAAGCACGGCGTGGAGGTGCAGCATGCGATCGTTGCCCATCCTCCACCGCGCTTCACGTTGTGAGCGTTGCCGTTGGTAGCGATCCTCGATCTCGTCGGCGGTTTCGTGTTGGCCGATCCATTGCCGGGTTCGTTTCAAGAAAAGATCCGCTGGCACCGCAACCGCATCATCAACGAGTTGGTCAGCCTCCTCCGGCGACACCTGCTTAGCGGCATCGGCCGCGGCCACAACATGTTCGGTGCCGATCTCGCCCCTAGCCAAAGCGGCGGCCATAAGTGGCATAGACGCCAACTGCGTTGCAGTGTCGGCGACTTGTTTGGCTTGGCGAGCCGAGCGGTGGGTCAGATCACGCGTGACGGTGGCTGCGTCGGCTCCGTGGTCGTCGAGGGCGTCGATGGCTGCGGTGTAGGCAAGGCAGCGCTCCTCGGAGTGCTTTGCGAGGCGGTGACACTCGGCGAGGGTGGCAATCAACTCCGGCCGTGAAAGCCCGACCGGCAACAGGTTGCTCAACTTCCGATGCGATGATTCAAACATAACTCCACTATAAACAGGCCCTGTGACATTACGCCCAGTATTAGAGAAGAAATGTTCGAATTGTTTATCCACGCTGGACTGCCGAACCGCCCGACCCCTACCGCCCATTAGCCCGCCCCCCGGTTAGCAGGCGTTCGTCGGGGATCGAAGCCGTGTTGGTGGATCAGGGCGTGGTCGCCGTGGCAGTCGAGTTCGAGGTTGTCGATGTCGGTCGCCCCACCGGCGGAGTATTCGTGGACATGGTGGGCGTCGCAGCGTGACGGGTCGGCACCGCAGCGTTGGCATCCTCGGTCGCGGTCGATGAGTGCAATCCATTGCGCTCGGCTGGCCAAGCGAACGGTTCGGCCGAGGTGCAGCGGTTGGCCTTTACCGTTGTAGACCATGCCAACGACTTCGGCTTTGGGCCCCAAGTCAGCGAGTACCGAGGCGGGTACTGGTTCGTGGTCGGTGAATTCGGCGGTGCCGGTGGCTATGTCGAGGTGCATGATCACCATGTGTTTGGGATGCACCCGGCCATTCCCAGACGATTCGGTGGTCACCAACTCGACAAGTGCATCGGCTCGGCGTTGGCGAGGTGAGCGAACATCGTCGGGAGTTCCCTCGCGGCCACCATCGGAGCGCCATAGAAAATCAACTCGGCGATCAAGCGCCGCTACTAACTCGCGGCCGCTAACCGGATCAAGTACGGCATGTAGGTGCAGCATGCGATCGTTAGCCCACGACCCACCGTAGCTTCACGTTGTGAGCGTTGACGCTGGTAACGATCCTCGATTTCGTCGGCGGTTTCGTGTTGGCCGATCCATTGCCGGGTTCGTTTCAAGAAAAGATCCGCCGGCACCGCAACCGCATCATCAACGAGTTGGTCAGCTTCTTCCGGCGAGACCCGCTTAGCGGCATCGGCCGCGGCCACAACATGTTCAGTGCCGATCTCGCCTCGGGCCAGCGCGGCGGCCATGAGTGGCATAGACGCCAACTGAGTTGCGGTGTCGGCGATTTGTTTGGCTTGGCGTGCCGAGCGGTGGGTCAGATCACGGGTGACGGTGGCTGCGTCGGCTCCGTGGTCGTCGAGGGCGTCGATGGCTGCGGTGTAGGCCAAGCAGCGCTCCTCGGAGTGCTTTGCGAGGCGGTGACACTCGGCGAGGGTGGCAATCAACTCCGGCCGTGAAAGCCCGACCGGCAACAGGTTGTTCAACTTCCGATGCGATGGTTCAAACATGGTTAGAATATAATCAAAGGGTATGACATTATCATTAGCCCGCCCCCCGGTTTGTGGGCTGTCGTCGGGGGTCGAAGCCGTGTTGGTGGATCAGTGCGTGGTCGCCGTGGCAGTTGAGTTCGAGGTTGTCGATGTCGGTAGCCCCACCAGCGGAGTATTCGTGGATGTGGTGGGCATCACAGCGTGACGGCGGCACCGCACCGTAGGCATCCTCGGTCGCGGTCGATAAGTGCGATCCATTGCGCTCGGCTGGCCAGGCGAACGGTTCGGCCGAGGTGCAGCGGTTGGCCGTCACCGTCGTAGACCATGCCAACGACTTCGGCTTTGGGCCCCAAGTCAGCAAGTACCGAGGCGGGTACTGGTTCGTGGTCGGTGAATTCGGCGGTGCCGCTGGCTAGGTCGAGGTGCATGATCACCATGTGTTTGGGATGCACCCGGCCATTCCCAGCCGATTCGGTGGTCACCAACTCGACGAGTGCATCGGCTCGACGTTGGCGGGGTGAGCGAACGTCGTCGGGGGTTCCCTCGCGGCCACCATCGGAGCGCCATAGAAAATCAACTCGGCGATCAAGCGCCGCTACCAACTCACGGCCGCTAACCGGATCAAGCACGGCATGAAGGTGCAGCATGCGATCGTTGCCCACGCCCCACCGCGCTTCACGTTGTGAGGGTTGCCGTTGGTAGCGATCTTCGATTTCGTCGCCTGTTTCGTGTTGGCCGATCCATTGCCGGGTTCGTTTCAAGAAAAGATCCGCTGGCACCGCAACGGCATCATCAACGAGTTGGTCAGCCTCCTCCGGCGACACCTGCTTAGCGGCATTGGCCGCGGCTACGACATGTTCGGTGCCGATCTCGCCCCTAGCTAAAGCGGCGGCCATGAGTGGCATAGACGCCAACTGCGTTGCGGTGTCGGCGACTTGTTTGGCTTGGCGAGCCGAGCGGTGGGTCAGATCACGGGTGACGGTGGCTGCGTCGGTTCCGTGGTCGTCGAGGGCGTCGATGGCTGCGGTGTAGGCAAGGCAGCGCTCCTCGGAGTGCTTTGCGAGCCGGTGACACTCGGCGAGGGTGGCAATCAACTCCGGCCGTGAAAGCCCGACCGGCAACAGGTTGCTCAACTTCCGATGCGCTGTGATAAACATAGGTAGAATATAATCAGAGGGTATGACATTATCATTAGCCCGCCCTCGGATCAGCATGCTGTCGTCGGGAGTTCCGTCGCGGCCGCCATCGGCGACTTGCTTGGCTTGGCGTGTCGAGCGGCGTCAGGTCGTGCAACTCCCGATGAGCTGTGATAAACATAGTTAGAATATAATCAGATGGTATGACAGTATCATTATCAGTGACGTAGAAGCGTTCGTACCAATCATCCGCGCTGAGCCGCCGAGCCGCCCGACCTCTGCCTCAACTTCGGGCCAGACTAACGCTGCCGAAATCTACGGTCAGCTAGATTGCTGCGACCGCGACGACCGAGATTTGGTTAACCATCGGGGTAACGCAGTTCGGGAAGTAATTATGGATGCCGGTCACGGCCGAGCGGATTATCTGCTGTACGTAGATAGCAAGATCGGCGGGGTTATCGAAGCGAAGCCGGTCGGGACCGCGCTTATCGGCGTGCAATGGCAGTCCGCCATGTACGCGGCTGGTCTCCCCGTGGACCTCAGCAGATGCCGCCGTTCGATCATTACGACCTGCGACCGGCCCAGTTCGCCGCGGTTGCCAACTTTGAGAAATCTCTCGCCGGTCAGACGCATTCAAGGTCGTTGGTGCAGATGGCAACGGGGGCGGGCAAGACTCGGATGGCGGTCACCGAGTGCTATCGGTTGATCAAGTACGGCGGCTTCGATCGGGTTTTGTTCCTCGTTGATCGCAACAATTTTGGCGATCAAACTCTTCGTGAGTTTCGGGACTACAATACTCCTGACGATGGCCGGAAGTTCACTGATCTTTACAACGTAAATAAGCTCACTTCGGCGGGAATGATTGGGTCCAGCAAAGTAGTTATTTCGACCATCCAACGGGCGTTCTCGGTGTTGCGAGGCAAGGTGGTAAGCGAAGAAGATGACCCAGGTATCGACGATTACATGCCCGTCCAACCCGTAGAGGTCGAGTATGCGGCGGCGATGCCGCCCGACTTGCCGCCATGAATATGCTGCTACACGGCATGGGACGAGCTGGCGGCCCTAGCCCCATCGAAGTCAAAGACGCTCTGACCGCTGATCCTGGCAAACGCTGCTCAGTCGTGCTCCCCGACAACGTCCTCTTTGAAGGCGGGGTGGGAGAAAAACTCCGGAGACGCTTGCTGAAAGAGTTCGACGTTCACACGTTGGTCCGCCTCCCTACCGGTATCTTTTACGCTGGTGGCGTCAAAGCCAACGTGTTGTTCTTCGACAAACGTCCAGCAGGGTCGGACCCTTGGACTGAGGAACTCTGGGTCTACGACTACCGTACCAATCAGCACTTCACTCAGAAACAGAACCCGCTGCGCCGCTCTCATCTAGAGGACTTCGTTGACTGCTACAAACCGGGACGCCCCCGCCGCCGATCTACCCGCACCAGACGTGCTTGCCACCGAGATTATGGAAGAACTCGAAGCCGCCCTTGGTGAGTTCGCCGCGATAGTCGAAGGCTTAGGCTCGCTATAGGTAGGCGAAGTACTCCTCGCTTCAACGCTCGCCGCATTTTGCGAATCTCAGGCCGGCCACTCGGTCGTGGGCTAGCGTGCGAAGTTGGCCGCCGCGAAGTCCCAGTTCACGAGATGGTCAAGGAAGGCCGCCACGTAGGTGGGGCGAGCGTTCTGATAGTCGAGATAGTAAGCGTGTTCCCACACATCGATGGTGAAGAGCGCTCGCTGACCGTGCTTGAGGGGGGTATCGGCGTCGTCGGTGCTGACGATGGCGATCTCGTCACTGTCTTGCACCAGCCAAGTCCACCCTGATCCGAAGTTGCCGACTGCGGCCGCGGTGAATTGCTCGCGAAATGCCTGGTAGCTGCCAAACTTGGCGTCGATCGTGGCGCCCAAGGACCCAGTTGGTGTACCGCCACCGTTCGGACGCATGGAGTTCCAGTAGAAGGTGTGGTTCCATGCTTGGGCGGCGTTGTTGAAAAGTCCGCCTGGTTCCGCTGCCAAAATGATCTCCTCAACGGATGCCTCGGCGAGGTCGGTTCCGTCGATCATTCGGTTCAGATTGTTCACATAGGAAGCGTGATGCTTGCCGTAGTGAAAGCTGAGCGTGCGAGACGTGATGTGAGGAGCCAGCGCGTCGGCAGAGTAAGGGAGGGGCGGCAAGGTGAGAGCCATAAAGCAAAGATTACCTAGAAGAATTGGCTGAACCCAACCCGGTGCTAGGTTGTCGCCGTGCCGTCGACCACGCGGATCCCCGCTCTCGACGGCCTTCGAGGGCTCGCTGTCGTCGCTGTTGTCGTGTATCACGCGTGGCCGTCGGTCCTACCCGGCGGTTGGATCGGAGTATCAGTGTTTTTTACGCTGTCCGGCTACCTCATCACCGGCATCGTGTTGCGCGATCACGAGTTGAGCGTGAATTCGCTCGGCGAGTTTTGGCGTCGACGCGCCCGTCGCCTGCTGCCCGCGTCGCTGGTCACGATCGCGGCGACAGTGGGGGTGGTCGCGAGTATTGATTCAGCGGCCCTGGGCGAGACCGCTACCGCAGGGCTGGCGTCCGCTCTCTATGTTCACAACTGGTGGTCGGCGGCGGCGATCGGTGGGTACTGGGAAATATTCGAGCAGAACCCGTCGCCTCTTGCCCATATGTGGAGTTTGGCGATCGAGGAGCAGGTGTACCTTGTATGGCCCCTTGCTTTACTCCTCCTTGGCCCTCGACGGGCCATCGTCTTTGGGGCGGTAGTTGTGGCCGGCGGGTACGTCATCTGGTGGGGTTCAAGTGATGCGTACTATGCCACCCCGTTCCGATTTGCCGAAGTGCTAACGGGAGCTGTTCTGGCAGTGGTCGTTGCTCGCCGCGGACCGGTACGGATTCCCGGGTGGCTGGCTGGGAGCGCCGGGGTGGTTCTGCTGGCGCTGACGGTCACGCTCGAAGAGTCCGATCCCGCGGTAGCTACCGGAGCGCTACTTCTCGTCGCCGGGCTCGGCGCCGTTATAACCGCGCGGGCGCTCAGCGGACCTGAGATGGCAATGGTCCTAGGCCGCGCACCGCTGGTCTGGCTCGGCCGTCGGAGCTATGCGATTTACCTGTTCCACTGGCCCTTGCTGGTCTGGTTTGACGGTCCCCTCTGGCTAAAAGGGACGGCCGCCGGGGCAACGTTCTTGCTCGCCGAAGTTTCACACCGGGTTATTGAGTGGCCGATCCGATCCGGTGCCCGCTTGGCCCGTCCCCTAGCCGTTCTCTTAGGTACGACGGCGGTACTGGCCACCTCGCTTGTCGTGGTAGAAGCGGTGGCGCCGAAAGCGCCAAGCGTAGCGGAAGTAGCGGCCATAACTGAAGCGGCTCTTGCGACCACGACGACTACGACCACGACCACGGTGGCCCCAACCACGGTGGCCTCCGAGTCACGCCCAGACCCGTCTACAACTACAACCACCGCGCCCGCCCTGATGATCGACCTGCCAGCCAACGCCGAAATCGTTCTGATAGGCGACTCGACTGCCTTCGCCGCGATCGGCGCGTTCGAGGGGTGGGTTAGAGCCAACGGCGGGACGGCCATTCCGCGCGCCTGGGCGGTTTGTTCGCCCGTGTTCTTTGCCGAGGAGTACGCCAACTGGGAGACTGCGTTTGGTGGGCTAAGCGGACCGTGTCGCCCCGAAGTTTCACTATCGACTGATCTTGTCGTGGTGATGGACCACGGCGCGGTCTTTATTGATCACATCTCCGTCCTAGACGACGAGTGGTACGACGTGAGCGATGCCATCCTCGCCGCGGTGGTGCGCCGTAGCTACGCTCAACTTATCGAACAAACTGCCGAGGCTGATGCCCAGGTGCTGATTCTCACCGCCCCAGTGCCCTTACTACCCGAGTTGGAAATAGTCGGAGAGTTGGAGAAGCGAATGGCGGCTTACGACGAAATCCTCGCAGAGGTTAGCCAATTCCCCCACGTACACCTGCTCGATGTTGGCCCGATTATTGATGCTGATGGGGTGCGCTACTCCCGCATGGACGGCCTTCATCTCGATCCGGACACGGGAGCGGTCAACCTCTTCACTGATCTTGTCGCCCCAGTGGTTCGCTTCGCCCCCCGACCCATTGATGGTTGACGACGGCTAGGTTATGGCGCCGTTCTCGCGCACGAATACGGGTTGGTTGGCCGCTGAACGGATGGCGTCGTAGCGATAGCCCAAGCCTTCGAAATCCTTGAGTGCGGCCACGGACTTGATCCGATGGCGGATGATCCAACCGGCCATCGCGCCGCGGGCTCGTTTGGCGAAGAAGCTCACGACCCGGTACGGCCCCCCGTTCTTGGAGTCGAGGAAAGAGGGGCTTACGAGCCGACCGTTGAGTTGCTTAACGTTCACCGATCCGAAGTATTCGTTAGAGGCGAGGTTGATGAGCGCCTTGGCCCCCGGACTTTTGGCTAGGTCGACGTTGAGTGAACTGGTAATCTCATCCCCCCAAAAGGAATAGAGGTTCGAGCCTCGATCGGTGGCGAGCGAGGTGCCCATCTCGAGGCGATAGGCCTGCATGAGGTCGAGCGGGCGGAGCACCCCGTACAGTCCGCTGAGGATCCGGAGGGTTTTTTGGGCGTGGGTATAGTCGCGTTCGGTGAACGTATCCCGTGCGTCCATGCCGACATAGACGTCGCCGGTGAACGCTAGGAGAGCCGGGCGGGCGTTATGGAGAGTGAACGGGCGCTCCCAATCTTGGAACCGGTCATGGTTGAGTTCGCCGAGGGATTCCGATACGTGCATGAGCTTAGAAATGTCGCTCGGTGACTTCTCGGCCATCACCGAAACGAGTTCGGCGGAGCGGTCGAGCAGGCGGGGGTCGGAATATTTCTTGGTTGGAAGCGGCGACTCGAAATCGAGCGATTTGGCGGGCGAAATGACGATCAGCACCCCACTGGTCTACCGCTTCAGGCTAGCTTTTGCTGATGTCGAGCCAGCCGCCCCCTCGCGGGTTCACTCGCGAAGAGTTTGTGGCCCGTACCGAAGCCGCGCAGGCCCATATGGCCGAATCGGGTCTCTCGGCGCTGTTGGTTTGCACCGAACCCGAGGTTCGTTACTTCACCGGGTTTCACACCTTGTTCTGGCTGAGCCCGACCCGGCCCTGGTTTGTGGTGATTCCGCGTGACGGAACCCCCGTGGCCGTTATCCCCCAGATTGGCGCGGCGTCAATGGCGGAAACGTGGATCGAGGACATAAGAACGTGGTCATCGCCTGCTCCGGCCGACGATGGTGTCACCCTTCTCGCGGCCACGATTCGTGACTTGGTCGGCGGGGCCGGCTTGGTGGGCGTGCCGATGGGTCCCGAAACGCACGTGCGTATGCCCGCGGCCGATTTCGACCAACTGCGGCAGTCGCTGCCCCAGTATCCGTTCGTGGACGCGACCAACATCGTGGCGAGGTTGCGCATGGTGAAGTCAGCGGCCGAGATCGCCAAGGTGGCTTACATCTGCTCGGTTGTTTCTGACGCCTTCGACGGCCTCGGCGAACTCGTCTCGGTCGGTGATTCTGAACGTGAAGCGTTCGCCAAGTTCCGCATCGACATTCTTCAGCGCGGGGCCGATGACGTGCCGTACCTCGTGGGAAGCACCGGCCCCGGCGGTTTCGACAACATCATCAAAACCCCGAGCGATCGTCGGCTAGCTGCTGGTGACCTCTTGTTGTTCGACACGGGCTCGGTTTATGATGGCTACTTTTCTGATTTCGATCGGAACTTCGCCTTCGGCCATGCCGATGACGCTACGAGACGTGCCTACGCCACGGTGTGGGCCTCAACCGAGGCCGGTTTGGCGGCCGCGGTACCCGGCGCGACCACGACCGACGTCTGGAGGGCGATGGCTACGGTCCTCGATGCCGCGGGATCGTTAGGTAACAGTGTGGGTCGCATGGGGCACGGGCTTGGGATGCAAGTCACCGAGTGGCCGTCGAACACCGCAACCGACCACACCGTCATTCAAGAAGGCATGGTGCTGACCTTGGAGCCGGGGCTCACGTGGGCTCCTGGCAAGATGATGGTACACGAAGAAAACGTGGTAATTCGAGCCGACGGTGCTCACTTGCTTAGCCGCCGAGCCGCTCCGGAGTTACCGATCATTTCGTGACCCTCAGGCATCCCTCTAGTGGGCTGTCACAGTCGGTCGCTACGGTTTCTCTTATGCGGTTCCCCCATGATAAATCCGGTCGAAAACTAAACTCCGACCCAACTCAACTCATTGATTGGTTCGAGAACTCCTACGATGGAGGTGGGTATAAGAATAACTACGGGTTTTTGTCGAACCACTACATCGATAGCCCGCGGGCCGCGACGCCAGATTATATCGATATTCTGCGTCGGGCGGTAGGTAACCAAGTTGAAGCCTCCGGCCCGCTTCAGTTCAGCAATGTCGAAACTCCTTTTCAGGCGGCGAAGGCCCAAAATATCGAGGATTTCTGGAGAATCTGGAACTGCGACGAACCCGGTGCCGCGAAGCGCCAAGGGCGTATGTGTTCCCTTCGCCACGACTGGGAAGAAGTCAAGTTGTACGTCATGCAAGAATGTCTTCGGATGAAGTTCCCCCACGACCAAGCGCCGCTTTCTAAACAACTCCTTGCTACCGGCAGCGCCTATCTTTGCGAAGGAACGTTCTGGGGCGACACCATCTGGGGTGTCGATCTCGAGCATCCGATGCGGCCCGGCGATAACTGGTTAGGGACACTCCTTATGGAGCGGCGGGCCTATCTGGCGGGAGGTGGCACACCCCTGCTTCCTTGGAATGGGCGGCGCTAGCGAAACCCCGGAAGCGATTGATTCGGTGCGTTCGAGGGACCGAGCCACGGTCGCGGCGTCGGGGATCAAGACGCTAGTGAGCCACATCGCCGTTCTGGATTACCAGGATGTCCTCGGCGCGGGTGTCGACCTCCTGGCGGTCGAGTGAGGGGTGGGCGGCGGCGATAAGGTCGGCCAACCCCGCAAGGTAGCGAGCTTGGGCCTGTTGGTTGATGGTTGAGTATTCGGGTTCGGCTTGGGCGAGAGACCAAAGGTGGAGTCGTACCGCCAGATAGTCGACGGTGAGAAACGACGGATCGGCGATGCGACCGAGAGCGACCCGCAGGTTCTCTCGCGGCGACAATTCCGCGTCGGGGGTGACGATGAGTTGATCCGCCGCGGCGACCCGTTCGAGCGCCGCGCCAACCAGGGTGACCTTGTCGTCGAAGTAGTAGTTCATCAGGCCAAGGGCCACCCCGGCCTCGCGCGAGACGGCTCGCATGGTGACACCGGAGATCCCGTCACGGCCGAGAACCCGGATCACCGCGTCGAGAATCTTGTCTCGCTTGTCAATACCCACCGCGGTGTGGTCGACGGTGGGCATAACTCACCGCCTCAACTGCTGAACTTGGGCGGAAAGTCCGCCGTCGAGCACCCACAGTTGGCCTGACGCATAACGAGCCTCATCGCTGGCTAACCAGTTCACCAGGTTGGCAATATCGGTAGGCGTGCCGTAGGTGCGTAGAGGATGGACGTCGCGCACGGCCTGCTGGAGGGAGTCGATATCGCCCGACTCCTGGAAGAAGCTCTGCAGCATTGGCGTATCGACGTAGCCGGGGCATACGGCGTTGACCCGGATGCCTTCGGGGGAGTGGTCACACGCCATTGCTTTGGTAAGGGCGTGGACCGCGCCTTTGCTGGCACAGTAGGCCGCTAGTTGAGGGTCGGCGATGAACCCGTCGTAGGACCCAAAGTTGATGATCGAGGCGCTGGCACTCTCGCGCAGCAACGCCAAGGCGTATTTCGACGTCAAAAAGGTGCCGGTAACGTTGACGGCGAAGAGCCGATTCCAGGCCTCAAGAGTGGTGTCCTCGATGGTGTGTTCGATCTCTACTCCGGCGGCGTTGACGAGGATGTCGAGGCGGCCGTGGTCTTGTCGTAGACGGTTCATGGTTGCGACGACGTCCTCTTCGGAGGTGACATCGAACTTCACGAACTCGCCCGCCGCTGCGTCATCGTCGGCGAGGCTCCCGGCTGCGGTGAGGTCGGCCGCGTACACTATGGCGCCTTCGGCGAGGAAGCGTTCACAGACGGCTCGTCCGACGCCGCCTCGCCCGCCGGTGACTAGGGCGACCCTGTCGTTGAGCAGGCCGGTCATGAAGCGTAGGCGTCAAGCACGAGGCGGTGGAAGTGATGCACGGCGTGTTCGCTGAGTCCTGAGCCGTGAGGGTCAGCCACGATACGTCCTTGGGTGAAAGCGGGAGTCTGCATGCCGCGCTGCACACTTTCGACGAGGGCGATGTCTTCGGGTTGCAAGACGTCGTCGATGTAACGGATCGAATCGACCTCGGCTTCGGTGGGTTCGGCGGATTCGAGGAAGAAATCGTAGGTTTCGCGGGTCTTGGCCGGACCGACGCCAATAACCTGCATGACGATAAAATTGCCCCGGCCGGGATAACGCATCAGGCAGGTATTGGGCCATAGCCACCATACGGCGTGATCAGTGACCGTGGCCTGGCTCACGTCGTAGGCGCGGTTGACCGTTTTGCCCGCCTCTGCCATGTGACTCGAATAAATGCCGTGGGTGGTGACCTTGTAGGTGTCCATGTCGACAAGCGACACGAAGTCCCGGTGGGCGATGGGGCAGTGGTAGCACTCCAAGAAGTTATCGACGACGTTTTTCCAGTTGGAGTTGATCTCGTATTCGAGTCGGTGAGCGAAGGTCAGGCGGGAAACATCGGGGGCCCAGCGGGCAATTTCCGCGCCGAGGTTGCCTGCCTGTTCGCCTAGCGCAGGCGCGGCGGGGTCGAGGTTCACGTACACGAACGCGCCGAACTCCTCGACGAGTACTTCCTTGAGGCAGATCTCCGACGGATTGAACGCAACCAAGTCGTTAGTTCGGCGTGCCCGGGTCAACTTCCCCTCGAGGTTGTAGGTCCAAGCGTGATATGGACACACGATGCTGCGAGTGGTGCCTTCACCGGCTAGTAGTTCGTGGGCTCGATGTTGGCAGACGTTGTAGAAGGCCCGCAGCGAACCCGCCGTGTCGCGCAGCACCGCGATAGGCATTCCCGCCACTTCTGTGGTGACGTAGGACCCGGATTCACGCAGTTTTTCGACGTGTGCTACCCACTGCCAGGTCTTGGCAAAGATGGTTGTTCGTTCGTTTTCAAACCAAACGTCTTCGGTGTAAGCGTCGGAGTGCAGTGACATCGACGCGGCGGGATCGGCGTGGTGGCCCGTGCCGACCAGTTTGAGCATTGTTGAACGATCGTTCAAGGTCGTCATGGACTGAGTTTGGCGGACCGACGCACTACCGTCAAGGTTGCAGTGAAACATTCGTAGTGGTACTAGTGACTTGGAGGCCAATATGACAACGACAAGACAGGTCGGGGCGATGCTGGCGGGCTTCGTGCTCCTAATGGCCGCCTGCGGTGGCGATACCGAGGCTGAGGCCGGGACCGAGGCCGAGGCCGGGGCTGAGGCCGGGGCTGAGGCCGGGGCTGAGGCCGGGGCTGAGGCCGGGGCGACCGGAGGCCCCGACTATTGTGCGGCGGCCGCGGCTGAGCCCATCACAATCGTGCATCTCTCCGATATTGCGGGGGAGAGCGCCACCGCGATCAGTGATTTCGTCAATGGCTCGACCATGGCCGCGGCCGATATCAACGAGGCGTGTGGACTGGATTTCGTGACGATCGAACGCATTCCGACCGACTTCTCCGTGGCAGGCATGGAGCCCAACCTTCTTCAGGCTCAGGAAATGGAACCCACCGCAATCATTGGTCAAGGATCGAGTTCTCAGATTGCCTTGAACAACATCGTCGACGAGGGTGGAATCCCGCTGATCTGGCCGGTGGGAACCGGAAACGGTCTCCTCGATGGCGAGAACGGTTCGGAGTGGGCGTGGATGGCCCGACCGGTGAATGACACGCAGGGTCTGGTCTGGGGCACCCATCTCGGTGCGCTTGGCGCCCAAAGCGTTTGGCTCGAGTGCGTGGAAACCCAGTTTGGCATCAGCGGATGCGACAATGCCGAGGCGCTGCTCACCCAGCAGGGCGTCACCATCGCCGGGCGGGCCTCATCGGCGTTCGATGCAAGCGATTTCACCCAGTCCATCGTCGATCTCTTGGCGGCCGAGGCCGACGCCATCGCTCTCGTCCAGTTCCCCGGACCGCAGATCGCGTTCGAACAGCAGATGGAGGACAACGATGCCCTCGACGTCACCATAATGGGCGGCGCCTCGACCGAGGTCATCTACCAGGCCCTGTCGGCGGATCAGCAGGCGGCCACGATCGCCATTGCGGACTGCAATCCGCGAGAAGACGACCCCGCGGTCAACCGTCGGTACGCCGCCCAGTTCGGCAGTGATATGACCGGGCTCGCCGCCACGACCTACGACGCCGTGTTCTTGGTCGTCGACGCGGTCGCCCGTCAGGGGGGCGCCGACCCCGCCTCGGTGAAGTCCGGACTCGAATCGACCGCATGGGACGGGGTGTGCCAGAACTACTCCGACAGTGGCAACCACGCCCTCGCCCACCGCACGGTCGTGACTAGCTTCAAGGGAGGCATCATCACCACGGAAACCGAGTACCTCCTCGACGATACCGGTACGGCGCTCGCGCCCTAATGCGTTCATCGTAGATGGAGAAGTTCACCGCCTTAGCGTTCAGCGGGATTACCGCTGGCGCGGTGATTGCGCTGGCAGCAGTCGGTCTTCTCGTCCTCTACAAAGCCACCGGCGTGATCAACTTCGCTCACGGCGATCTGATCACCACAGGGGCATACCTCGGGGTGTGGCTGGTTTCTGACCACGGCTGGCCCTATCCGACTGCCGTTGTCGCCGCTTCGATCATCATGTTCGGCGTCGGCGCGGTTTTCGAGCGAGTTGCGGTGGCTCCGCTGCGAGGGCGTTCGGTCCACGTCGTGGTTATCGCCACGTTGGGCGTCGCGGTGGCGCTACGCACATTGCTCGCCATCTGGCAAGACCCGCGACCCAAACGGTTGGCCTCCCCGCTGCCCCAAACGACGGAGTTGTTCGGCGCGGCGATTCCTCATCACCGGTTCCTTGTGATCGTGGTTTCGGTGACCGTTCTGAGCGGAATCATCTGGCTGTTTGCCTCGACGTCGTTTGGCCGTCAAGTTCGGGCGCTGGCCGCCAACCGCGAGATGGCCCAACTGGCCGGTATCCGCGTGTCGTTGATGTCGTTCATTGCCTTTGGCCTCTCGGCGGTGTTGGCGGGCCTAGCGGGACTACTGATCGCTCCGCTCGGCGGGGTCGAACTCACCCTCGGCTTCGGGGTGATGCTCAACTCGTTCGCGGCGATGATTATCGGAGGCTTCGGCAGTCTTCGTGGCGTCGCCGTGGCGGCCGTCATGATCGGCCTGCTCGAGCGGTTGGTGGGTGGCTACTTTCTGACGGAATACTCCGAGGGTTTGCCCTTTATCTTCATGATATTGGCAATAGCGGTTCGTCCGGAGGGGTTATTCGGACGGGAAGTTCATGCCGCCCGCCTCTGAGCTAACCGTGGGGCGAGAGGAACTGCCCGCTATCTACGGGCGGCATCAATTCGCGTCGATCACGGGCGTTTTGGTCTTGCTCGCCCTGTACTTCAACTTCGGCCACCATCTTGGCCTTCCCGGGGTGTTTGGCGAGATCGACAAACGTTCCGCGCAAGTCACGTTCAACGAATGGATGTGGTTGTCGGTGATTGTCACGGGCTTTTACCTTGTCTTCGGCGTGGCGGGGCGATTCGCGTTCTCCACCGCATCGTTCGTCGGGGTTGGCGCCTACTCCTCACACTACGTGACATCGAGCGGCAACAACTGGGCGGTCGGATTTGTCGTCGCCGTTGGCATATCGCTGCTCTTGGGCTTGATCTTCGCCTTTGTCGTGCGCAAGGCCCAGCATTTCTACTTCGCCGTTGCGACCCTCGGTTTGGCGGAGCTCATCTTGTTAGTCTTGCGCCGCTGGGATCGCCTCGTTGGCCGCCCCGGCGGAGAGATCCGCGGCGTTCAGGACGTTTCGATCTTCGGCGTGGAACTCGATTCTCGCTATCGTCATTTCTACCTATGGCTGGCGTTGCTCGGGGTGGTGCTGACCATCGCCGCGTTGATCGAACGGTCCCCGCTGCGCCGCACCGCCATCGCTGCCCGAGACAACTACACGGTGAGCGAAACGGTCGGGGTCTCCGTGCAGTGGGTTGGCATTGTTTTGTTCACCCTCGGCTGCACCATTGCCGGTGCCGCGGGGTCGATCTTCGTGCATACGCGCGGCCTCGGCACGCCCGACACCTTCGGCATTCAACTCGGAATTGGGATCTTCGTGGTCCTCATCCTCGGGGGTATGCATTCGCTCTTCGGAGCGCTGGTCGGAGCCTGGTTTTACATCTATATCCCCGAGTACCTCGAGCGGTGGGAGGAATGGACTCAGGTGATCTGGGGTATGGTCCTCATCGGTGTGATGATTTTGTTTCCCGATGGAATCGTCGGGATCTGGCATCGAATGGTCGGGGGCTGGGAACGCGTTGCGGTCCGGGTGTGGGACAGAGGGTCGGCGTCGTGACCTTGGCCCTCGAAGCAAGCCAGATCTCTGTCTCGTTCGGCGGGGTACGAGCCTGTGACGAGATCGACCTCACGGTGCGAGCCGGTGAAGTGGTGGGATTGACTGGCCCGAACGGCTCGGGTAAATCGACATTTCTGAATGCGTTGAACGGCTTGGTCCCCGCTGAGGGCGAGCTTCGCATCCATGGTGCCGCGGTCGAACTGGGGCGTTCCCGTCGGGTTCGAGACGCGGGCGTCATTCGCACCTTTCAAGCACCACAGAACCTACAGCAACTGTCGTGTCTCGAGAACGTAATGCTAAGTTCGCCCGATCGGAGCCGCAGTGGGTTGGCTACCGCACTGCTGGGCCGGCGCGCCATGCTGCGAGCGGAGAAAGCCCGAGCGGCGGCCGCGAACGTTGCCTTAGAGCGGGTTGGATTGGCGCCGTTCGTCTCGGCCGGCGTTTCCGTTCTCACCTACGGGCAGCAGAGGTTGCTCGAACTAGCCAGGGCCATGGCGGGCGAGCCATCAATTTTGATGCTCGATGAGCCGTCGGCTGGGTTGAATGCGTCAGAAACGGGATTCCTGGCCGAGATCCTCACCGAACTTCGAGACGCCGGGGTGTCGATTATTATTATCGATCACAAAATCGAGTTCCTCGATCGACTCAGTGACTGCATCGTTGTATTGCAACTCGGGAAGGTGATCGCCGAGGGTCCACCGTCCGATATCTGGCAGAACGAACTCGTCGTCGACGCCTACTTGGGGCGGAGGTCCGCCGGTGACTGAGCCGTTGCTGCGAGTTCGTGACCTTCGAGTCTTCTATGGTCCAGTACGTGCCGTAAACGGGTTGAACTTTGAGCTTGGTCTCGGCGACGTTCTTGCATTGCTCGGTCCGAACGGGGCGGGGAAGTCGAGCACGTTGCGAGCGATCACCGGTCTCGCCGCGTTTTCGGGGACGGTGGAGTTGGCCGGTCGATCGCTAACTCGACTGTCGCCGGATCGCCTGGCCCGCGCCGGTCTCGTCCATGTACCGGAGGGTCGCCAGATCTTTGCGACGCTTAGCGTTCACGAGAACCTTCAGGTCGCAACCAAGGCCGCGGGGGGTCGGCCTGCTCTGCTGTCGATTGATGAGATCTACGAACTGTTTCCCTCGCTGTGGCCGTTGAGAGAGCGCCGCGGCTGGACTCTCTCCGGCGGTGAACAGCAAATGCTGGCCGTCGGGCGTGGACTCCTCGGCGCCCCACGTGTGCTCCTGCTCGACGAACCGTCCCTCGGACTAGCTCCCTCGGTCGGGCGGAGTGTGTTTAGCGCTCTCGCCCAGATCGCCCCTCAAGTTCCGATGTTGATTGTCGAACAGAACACCGCGGCGGCGCTGGACGTGGCAACGAGGGGCATTGTACTGGCGCACGGCGTGCCCGTACTCGAAGGAACCCCCGCCGACCTTCGTCGCGACGATTCTCTAGTCACGAGCTACCTAGGGGCAAGCTAGAATATCTTTGAGTGAACCTCGGCGACCATTGCCTCGGCGTTCACGACCTTCCACTGATAGAGGATCGATCCGACGGTGAGCTGAACCTCATCGGTTAGCATCGTCTTACGGTCGTGGCCTACTCCTGTAATGAACTTGATCGGGATGGTCTGAACGTCATCTCTGCCTATCCACTTAGGGCGGGTCCGAATGATCCGGTCGTCGAGTATCTCAACCGTGCCGTTCTTTCCTGCCTCACGCACCCTATAAATCGCCACGTCGTTCTCTTCCGCTCTAGGCCCTACAGTGAGTCTAGGCGATCCCAAGGGACTCATAACGCATCTTGCGATTGTGGCTTATCAAGGGCAATAATCGCATCCGGACGCTAGCTGGTGACCAAGTCTGCTACTGAGGGGCTGAGCCGTAGTCCTGCCACGGATTGTCGCGTTCGCGGATGACCTGGCGAAATCCTTTGACGTCAAAGGATTCGACCCACTTGTAGGCCTCCTCGGTGTGGCGGGTGATGCCGTCGAAGAAGGTGCCGATCAACTGGCTAGTCCGCAGGCCCATGTTCTCGAAGGCCTGATTGATGAGCAACTTGTTGAGGGCCAGTTGGTTGGCAGGGATGTTCGCGAACCGGCAGGCGTCGGCCTCGACCGTGGCGCTGAGTTCTGTCGGGTCACATACGTGGGCCACTAGCCCGATGCGATGAGCGGTGGCCGCGTCGATGGCCCGACCGGTGAGCAGGAACTGTTTGGCGTGTTCGAGCCCGAGTCGATACACCCACATCATGGTGGTTGGCGTACCGAACAGCCGACTCGGGGCGTAGCCGATGTGCGCGTCGTTGGCCATATACAACTGGTCGCAGCACAAGACGAGATCGGTGGCTCCACCAATGGCCCACCCGGTGATCTCGCCGAGGACGGGCTTCGGGCACTCCCAGATCTTCATGAATCGCCGGACGTTGTTGTTCATGAACTGATAGTCGCGAACGGGATCCCAGGCCCCATCCCGCGGTTCGGGACCGGGAGCGCCGTAAGGCGTGGACCAGGCCGGATAGTTGCCGTCAAGGTCCTCGAGTCCGGCGGTGAGGTCGTAGCCCGCGGTCAGGTTCCCGCCCGCCCCGCGTAACACGATTGCGGCAACATCAGCCGATTTGCTGGCCCGGTCGATCGCGTCGGCCACCCCTTGGATCATCGCCTCGTTGAGCGCGTTCTTCTTCTCGGGACGATTGAGCGTGACGATGGCGATCTGGTCACGTTCCTCGTATAAGACAACGTCGGTCATAGGGTGGTTCTACTAGTTTGCCCGCCTGCGTGGGAGGCGTCCCGTGTTCTCCCTAAAGGAATGTCGTGATCCTGACCGAATCGCATGCCTACGGACCGACCGAACCGGCCGTTCGCGACCTCACCATCGGCGACGCCCTGCGGGAGGCGGCGGCCGATCAACCCGACCGGGTCGCCCTCATCGAGGGTATTGCTGATGCAACGACCCGTCGGCAATGGACCTACGCTGAGGTTCTCGCCGAAGCTGAGGCCGTGGCGCGGGCCCTGCTCATTCGCTTTCGGCCCGGCGATCACCTCGCCGTATGGGCCCAGAACATTCCGGAGTGGGAGTTCGTTGAACTTGGCTGTGCGCTTGCGGGCATGGTCATCGTGACCGTGAACCCTGCCTATCAGGCCCCCGAGTTGAGCTACGTGCTGACCCAGTCACAGGCCACCGCGTTGTTCGTGGTCGACGACTACCGCGGCAACCCGATGCTGTCGACCGCTAGAGCCGTCCAAGGCAACTGCCCCGACCTGCAAGAGATCATCCGGTTTAGTGACTGGGACGATTTCCTCGCATCGGGGAACGACTTTGCTGGCGATTTTCCCGCCGTCGATCCGCTTGACAAGGTGATGATCCAGTACACCTCGGGGACCACCGGCTTCCCCAAGGGGGCGTTGCTCCACCATCGGGGCATCGTGAACAACGGACATCATTACGTTGATCGCATGGGGGTTGGCGACGGCGATGTGTACCTCACTCAGATGCCGCTCTTTCACACCGCGGGGAGCGTGATGTCGGTGCTGGGGTGTTTGGCCCGGCGCTGCACCCAGGTACTCATTGAAACGTTCGATCCCGGTCTGGTCCTGGCCCTCTCCGAGGAGTACCAAGCCAACTCGCTCTTGGGTGTCCCGACCATGCTCGTCGCGATCACGGAGCATAAAGCGTTCGCCGACACCGACCTCTCCTCGGTGAACGCCCTGTGTTCGGGCGGTTCGCTGGTGCCCGAGTCGTTAGTCAGGCAACTAGAAGACGACCTCGGGGCGCCGTTCACCATCGTTTTTGGCCAAACCGAGTGCTCTCCAGTTTCGTCTATGACTAGCCCCCACGACTCGATCGAGGACAAGGCATCCACTATCGGGCTACCGATGCCAAACGTCGAGGTAAAAATTGTGGATATCGAGACGGGAGCTACCACGGCGATCGGCGACGTCGGCGAATACTGCACCCGCGGCTACCACGTTATGCATGGTTACTTCAATATGGCGGAGCAGACGGCCGAGGCAGTTGACGCCGACGGTTGGCTTCATACCGGAGACCTTGCGGCGATGGACGAACGGGGCTACTGCACCATCGAGGGTCGGCTCAAGGACATGATCATCCGCGGTGGAGAAAACATCTACCCCAAAGAACTCGAAGAGCTGCTATTTGCCCACGACTCCGTTGGTGAGGTGGCCGTGGTCGGCCTTCCGGATGACAAATGGGGCGAAACCGTCGCTGCTTTCGTGCGTCCCGCGCCCGATCATCACGTCGACAAGACAGTCTTGTTTTCGTACCTACGAGACAATCTCGCCCCGCACAAAACCCCGCGGCGGTGGTTTGAGGTGGCGGAGTTCCCCCTGACCGGTTCGGGCAAGATCCAAAAGTTCCGGCTTCGCGAGCAATGGCTGGCGGGCGCGTGGACCGAATTATAAACCGGCCCGCGGCGAAGGCCGCGCCCGTGCTGACGCCCATTTTGGTTACCGTGATCGGCGGGTACCTTGGTGCGGGCAAAACCACGCTGGTCAACCATGTGTTAGGCACCGCGGACGCCCGCACGGCGGTTCTGGTCAACGACTTTGGCGAAATCAACATTGATGCCGCGCTCATCGAGTCCAACGATGGCGAGATGCTCACCTTGGCCAACGGATGCGTGTGTTGCAGCATGGCCGATGGACTCGCCAGTGCGCTCCTCGACATTGCTGCTTTGGAACCTCGTCCCGAGCGGTTGCTCATCGAGGCCAGCGGGGTGGCCGATCCCGCCGGGGTCGCGGCCTACTGCCATCGGCGGGGTTTCCGGCTCGATTTGGTCGTCGTCCTCGTCGATGCCACCGACCTCGGGCGGTTGGCTGTCGATCACTACGTGGGCGAGACGGTGCGCGGTCAACTGGCGGCCGCGGACCTGATCGTTTTCAACAAAACCGATCTTGCGGATCAAAGAACGCTGATCGAGACTCGGTCGGTGGTAGCGGCCACGGGTTCGGCGGCGCCGGTTCTCGAGACGATTCACGCGGCGGTGGCCCCCGCTGTTTTATTCGGCCTGGATCGGCTTGACCAAGCAGGATCGCAGGATCGGCAGGATCGGCGGGGTCGCCGCACGCCCGCTTCATCTCGTGGACGGCCGAAATCAGCGAGGCAGTTGAGCGAACCCGAGTGGAATCATGGGCGGCCACCATGCCCCACGGAGTCGTTCGCGCCAAAGGAATCTTTTGGTTTGGTCCCGACGAGGGAGCCGCGGTGTTGCAGTGGGTTCGTAGCCGGTGGACGCTCGAACCGTTGGCCACCGTGGTTGCCCCGCCCTCCAAGGCGGTGGCTATCGCCGTGCATGGCAAAGATGATGAGGGTCGTCCCCTAGCCCCCGACTGGATCGCTCGGACGCTGGCGGGCGATGCCTAAGTCCGCGGGCTCACAACCAATTGTTGCTGCGATGGTCCTCGCCACCGTCTCAACCGTCTATCCGGGGTTCCTCATCGGAGCGCTCAGCGTCCAGGTCAGCGACGAGTTCGATGTGGACGCGTCAACGTACGGATGGGGCCTAGCCGCGTTTTTTCTTGCCGCCGCCACTTTCTCTATCGTGGGCGGCCACGTCGTCCAGCGCATCGGGCCGCGGCGACAAATCAGCATCGCCCTAGTCACCACTGTCGCAGCCCAGTTGGCGATCGTTGGCTTCGGGTCGTCGTTTGCGAGGGTTGTCGCTGCCCTGTCCGTGTGCGGTGTAGTGAATGCCGCTAACCAGACGGCGGTCAACCTGGCCCTTACCCAAGCCAAACTGCCTCGCCTTGGTCTAGCCATTGCCTTGAAGCAGTCGGGGATGCCGTCGGCTGCTCTGCTCAGCGGCTTAGCCGTCCCCGGTCTCGCCCTCACCGTTGGCTGGCGGGCCGCTTACCTTATGGGGGCCAGCCTGGCGCTGGTCGCCCTGATTGCGGTGCGTCGCGTCATCATCGATGACCCAGGGCGGAGCCGACAGTCCCACTTGGCGGAGACGGTATCTAGCCGACGAGACCTGCGTTGGGCGATGGCCAGCAGTGCCTGCTTAGCCTTCTCGGCAGGAGCGCTCAACGCCTGGCTAGTGGCTTCGGGCGTAGATGCCGGACTCAGCGAAGGAGGCGCTGGGCTGATGCTAAGCGCCGGCGCGGCGACCGGTATCACGGTACGGCTATTCGCTGGGTTCCAAGTCGACGTGATGACGAAGCGTCCCTTTGCGGTTGCCGCGCTAGCGGTGACGCTCGGCGCGGCGGGGATGTTGGGGCTGAGTCTTAGAGTTCCCGCCACCCACCTAGCGTTCACCTTGTTGGCCTTCGGGGCCGGGTGGGTGTGGCCGGTTTTCACCAACTTCGGGATCATCCGCACTAACCCCGACGCGGCCGGTCGAGCGAGTGGGGTGACCCAGATGGGGGTATACGTCGGCGTCTTTGCCGCGCCGCTCCTTACCGGTTGGCTCATAGATACCTATGGCTTTGCCACGATGTGGATCATCGTCGCGGGTACTGCCGTCCTTGGGGCCAGCGTGACCTATTTTGTAGCGGACAACTTCTAGCGACTACACTGCGAAGGGTGGTGCGGAATGCACCCAGTGAGAGGAAACCAACAATGAGCAAGCAAAAATTCTGGTGGTTGGTCGCTTTGCTGGCGACCATGGCTCTGCTCGCCGCTTCTTGTGGCGATGACGATGAGACCGCACCCGGGGATGCACCCGGGGATACTGCCTCTGATGAGGCTGATGAACCGGCGATTGACGAAGTCCCCGAAGACCTGAACCAAGCCAGCGATGAACCCGAACCAGAGCCAGAACCAGAACCCGAAGACGACGGCGATGAGATCCAGACCGGCGGCACGCTTGTCGCCGCGATGCAGACCCTGCCCACCCACTTCAACGGCAATATTGCGTCAGGCACCGCACCCAATACGCCAGGAACGCAACTCTTTGCCAGCCCGCTGAAGTTCGACGACGAATGGAACCCAGAACCCTATCTGGCCGATAGCTGGGAGTTCTCCGACGATGGGTTGAGTCTTACCCTTCACCTCAACCCCGACGCCACCTTCCACGATGGCGAGCCGATTGAGTCCCACGATGTTGCGTTCTCCATCGCCATGAACCAGGCCAACCATCCGTTCAAGCCCATGTTCGGTTCGGTCACCTCGGTCGACACGCCCGACGCCAACACCGCGGTGATCAACTTGTCGGCCACGCACCCGGCCATTCTCATTGCCATGTCCCCGGCGCTGCTCCCGATCTTCCCCGAGCACGTCTACGGTGAGGTCGAAAACATCCGCGATTGCACCTGCAACAGTCAACCGGGCGAGCTTGTCGGTTCGGGGCCGTTCGTGCTCGAGGAGTTCAACCCCACCGACGGGGTCATTAGAATGTCAGCCAACGAGGACTTTTTCCTCGGTCGTCCGCACGTCGATGAACTGGTCATCGCGGTTCGCCCCTCGGCCAACGAACTCATCACCGAAATGGAAAACGGCGAAATCCATATCGGCAACGTCCAAGGGGTCGCCGACCTTGAACGAGTGACGGCCAGCGACTCCCTGACCGTTACCGCCAAAGGCACCGAGGGGATCGGTGCTGTTGTCTCCATGCAGTTCAACCTCGAAGACGAGGTCCTTGGTATCAAGGAAGTACGCCAAGCCATCGCTTACGCGATCGACAAAGACTTCATCATCGAAGAGCTCCACGGGGGACTGCCGTTCCGGGCCAAGTCCCCGATCCACCCAGGCAGTCCGTATTACGACGATTCTATCGAAGGTTACGAGTTCGACCTCGACCGCTCGGCGGAACTGCTCGATCAGGCGGGCTTCCCTGCCGGCGCCGACGGCAAGCGGGGCATCAGTCTCACCATCGACGCCATACCGACAGCCGAGGACTACCAGAGTGTGATCGCCGAATACGCCAAGTCGGCGCTGGCTGAGGTTGGTATCGACGTGGAATTACGAGCTTCGCCCGACATTGGCACATGGGCGGTGGCCTACCTCGCGGCCCGTGACTACGACATCACGATGAACATCTTGTTCATGTGGGCTGATCCGGTTATCGGCGTTCACCGCTCGTTCCTTGAGGGCAACATCGTCCCCATTCCGTTCGCCAACAATTCGGCGTATATCAACGCCGACAACGAGGAGGCCATGGCGGCGGCGGGCATCGAAGCGGACTTCGACGCACGGAAGGCGGCCTATAGCGCCATTCAGAAGACCCTTGCCGAGGATGTCCCGTTCCACTGGATAGAAACCCTCCCCACCAACTCGGTGTACAACACGGCGGTAGTCCAGAACCCGCCGCTCACCATTTGGGGTGCCATGTCGCCCTTGCACGAGGTGTGGCTGGCTAAATGATCAAGGCCACGGCGGGGAGGAGACTGCCGCGACCGCTTCGGATGATTTTTATCCGGGTCGGTCATGCCGCCTTGCTACTCCTCGCCGTGGTGGTCATCGCCTTCTCCTTGCTCCACCTCGCGCCCGGCGACGCGGCCGACATCATTGTGGGCCTCCAAGGGGGAGGCGACGCCGAATATATTGAGCAGGTTCGTGAGGATCGGGGCCTCGATCGCTCCTACATTGTGCAACTCGCGGATTACACCGCGCACGCCGCCACTTTGGACTTTGGCGATTCTTATCAGTTCCAGACTCCTGTCCGAGATTTCGTCTTCGCCCGCATCTGGCCGACATTGCTACTGGTGGTAACCGCGCTATTGGTAGCCATCGTCGGTGGCACATTGCTCGGTGTGTATTCGGCACGACGCCCGACCAAAGCGTCGAGTCATGTAGTTACCGCAGTGTCACTGTTTGGTTTTAGCGCGCCCGTATTTTGGACCGGCATCATGTTGTTGCTGATTTTCTCTTCGTGGTGGGCGATCCTGCCAACCCAAGGAATGCACTCCCTAGTGATCGACGGTGGCTGGTTCACCCGTCAATGGGATACCTTGCAGCACCTGATTTTGCCCGCGTTCACCTTGGGATTTCTTTATCTCGCGCAGTACAGCCGCATTGCCCGGGCGTCGATGCTGGAAGTGCTGGAAAGCGACTATGTCCGCACCGCTCGGGCCAAAGGCATTCGCGAACGCCTTGTCATCTATAAGCACGCTTTACGTAACGCCATCATCCCGGTGGTGACGGTGGCGGGATTGCAGTTCAGCCAAATGCTGTCGGGTGCTATCTTGGTCGAAGTCGTCTACGGCTGGCCGGGAATGGGCACCTTGGCCTACAGCGCGGTGCTCACCCGCGATGCACCGATCCTGCTGGGCGTGCTGATCATCTCGACCATCGTGGTTATTGCCGCCAACTTACTCACCGACCTTTCCTACCGGCTCATTGATCCGCGTATTCGTTTCTCCCGAACATGAGCGCCCCCGAAAACATCGACCCACCGCTGGCGCTGCAAGCCCCGGCTCGATCACCGATTGGCGAAGCCTGGTACATGTTTCGCCGCAACAAAGCCGCGCTCGGCGGGCTCATCTTGTTGGCGGTGATCATCGTCATGTCCATCTTCGGACCGATGATTCACGACACCGATCCGTTCCGGGTCATTAGCCAGCCCCGGCAGTCTCCCTCGGAATCGGAGTTGCTGCTCGGTTCGGACTATCTCGGGCGCGACATCTGGGCGGGCCTGCTGGTCGGGGGGCGGGTGACGCTCATTATTGCCCTCTCCGCGGGTTTGATGACGGTACTTATCGGCCTGCTCATCGGTGCTCCCTCGGGTTATTACGGCGGCCGGGTTGAAGCGGTACTTATGCGCATCACCGAACTCTTCCAGGTGCTCCCGGCCATCTTATTCGCCATGGTTATCCTCACTTTGTGGGGTGCCACCGTTCGCAGCGTGGTTTTTTCCATCGCCCTCGTGGCTTGGCCCACCACGGCGCGTCTCGCCCGGGCGGAGTTCCTGCGGCTTCGCAACATGGAGTACGTACGAGCGGCGCGGGCGATGGGGGCGAGCGATTTCCGCATCATGACCCGCATCATTTTGCCCAACGCGGCTCCGCCTCTAGTCGTGTCCACCACCCTCGTTATCGGTGCCGCGATCTTGTTTGAAGCCGGTCTTTCTTTCCTCGGGCTCGGCGACCCTAACGTCGTTACGTGGGGCTTGATGCTGGGCAACAGTCGTCCGTACATCTTGGTCACGTGGTGGGCCGTCACCTTCCCTGGCTTGGCCATCTTCGTGACTGTGCTGGGGATTGGACTCGTCGGTGACGGGCTCAACGACGCCTTCAACCCGAAGCTGCGAGAACGTTAGATGAGCGATCAACCGTTGCTCTCGGTGCGTGGTCTCACGGTGAAGTTCGGGGCCTTTACCGCGGTCGACGACGTGTCTTTTGAGCTTCGCCCCGGCGAAACTCTGGCCATTGTCGGCGAGTCAGGTTCGGGAAAGTCGGTCACCGCGTTGTCGATCATGCGCCTGATCGAACTCAGCTCACGAGGTCGGATTACCGCCGGTGAAATCGAGTTGTCCCACTCCGACGAAGCCCCCACCGATCTGGTGCAGGAAAGCGAAGAGAAGCTGCGGGGAATACGGGGCCGGGTGCTCTCGATGATCTTCCAGGAACCGCTCACCGCGTTGAATCCGGTGTACTCCATCGGCAATCAGATCAGCGAAGCCGTTCGCGCTCACTCCGCGGTGAGCAGGCAAGCGGCCCATGAGATGGCCCTCGAAATGCTGCGACGGGTTCGCATTCCGGAGGCGGAGAAGCGCATCAAAGAGTACCCGCATCAGATGTCGGGCGGTATGCGTCAACGGGTGATGATCGCCCAGGCGCTCGTGCTCAATCCCCGGCTTCTTATCTGTGACGAACCCACGACCGCTCTCGATGTCACCATCCAGGCGCAGATCCTCGGTCTCATTCAGGACCTGCAGGAAGAAACCGGTGCCGCGGTCATCATGATCACCCACGACATGGGCGTAGTTGCCGAGATCGCTGATCGAGTGGTGGTCATGAAGAGCGCCAAAGTAGTCGAACAAGGCCCCGTGGAGGAGATCTTCGCCCATCCGCAACACCCCTACACCAAGGCTTTGCTCGCCGCTGTGCCGCGGTTGGGCAGCATGAACAACACCGACGAGCCAGCCAAGTTCCCGCTGGTAGAGGTCCGTTGATGGCGCCACTGGTGGAGTGCGTCGATCTCCACAAGCGATTCGCGGTGGGCGACGGCGCGATGGTCCATGCCGTGGTGGGGGTAAATCTCACCCTCCAGCGTGGCGAAACCTTGGCCGTGGTCGGCGAGTCGGGTTGTGGCAAGTCAACGCTGGCCAACACCATCGTGCGGCTCGAAGAACCAAGTGACGGGCAAGTCTTTCTAGACGGGGTGGATATATCCACGCTGGGGCCGCGAGGAATGCGCCCCCACCGCCAGAAGATGCAGATCATCTTCCAGGATCCCTTTGCCAGCCTCGATCCCCGCCGTCAGGTGGGCAAGGCTGTGGCCGAACCGCTTGAGGTTCACGGTCAGGCGGGATCCGACATCGATGAGGTAGTGGCGGAACTCTTCGAGAAGGTGGGCCTGCCCGCGTCGGTCATGCGGAACTATCCGCATCAGTTCTCCGGTGGTCAGCGCCAGCGAGTATGCATTGCCCGAGCGCTAGCCCTTCAGCCCGAACTGGTTATCGCCGACGAGGCAGTCTCGGCTCTTGACGTGTCGATCCAAGCCCAGGTCGTCAACCTCATGATGGGATTGCAAGAAGATATGGGATTGTCGTATTTGTTCATCTCTCATGACCTCGCGGTGGTGGAGCGGGTCGCTCACCGCGTGGCGGTCATGTATCTCGGCCAGATCGTGGAGTTGGGAACCCGGCGTCAGGTTTTCACCAACCCGCGGCACCCGTACACGCAGAAGCTATTGTCGGCGGTGCCGATTGCTGATCCTACGCAGCGCCGCGAACGAGAACGACTCGTTGGGGAGATCCCGAGTCCGGTCTGGCCGGCCGGCCAGTCCCCCGAGTTGGTGACCCACCGTGAGGTGGAACCCGGACATATTGTTGCCGATCACGATTAGGGCATCATGAACGACATCACGATCTACCCCGCTCGACGGATCATCACCATGAACCCCTCGCGGCCCTTCGCCGAGGCGGTCGCGGTGCAGGACGGCAAAGTCCTGGGGGTAGGGTCGCGGGCGGAACTTGCCCGCGGCGGTGAGGTAATGGTGAAGGAGACTTTCGCCGATCACGTTTTGACGCCGGGATTCGTCGAAGCGCATAGCCATGTGATGGCGGGCGGGGTCTGGGACTTCACCTACGTCGGCTATTTCGAGCGGCGCGATACGCAAGGCAAACTCTGGGCGGGCTGTCGGTCGCTCGAGGCGGTCCTTGAACGGTTGGGCGAGGCCGAGCAACGGTTGGCGGACTCCGACGAGGTTCTCATTGGCTGGGGGCTCGATCCGATCTATCTCGACGGCGTTCGCTTGGTGGGCGAGCACCTAGACCGGGTCTCCCCCGACCGCCAGATATTCGTGTACCACGCCAGCGGCCACCTAGCGACGGTCAATGCGGCGGTGCTCGAAGCCGAGGAGATCACCGCCGCTAACCCCACCCCGGGAATTGTTATCGGTGCCGATGGTGCCCCCAACGGCGAACTGCAAGAACCCGCCGCGATGAGCCTGGCTGCGACGGCGTGGAAACTGATTCGACGTTCGCACGGCACCGAACAGGCGAAGTGGAACTACGCCGCCGCGGCGCGCAACACCGGCCACACCTTTTTGGCCGATCTCGGTGGTTCGCCCTTCCACGAGGCGGGAATCAACAGCTGGCGATCCGCCACAAGTTCGCCTTCCTTCCCGGCTCGCGTGATGGTGGCCGCGTCCACGGTTTTTAGCGCCGTCGATCCCGTCGACATGGCCCGGCAAGTGACTGATCTGCAGAAAAGTTCGGGGGGGAAACTGTATTTCGGGATAATCAAGATCATCCTCGACGGCTCGATACAGGGCTTCACTGCTCGCCTTTCTTGGCCGCATTACACCAACGCCCCCGAGGGCGCCGCGCAGAACGGTCTGTGGCTCGTTGCTCCCGAACAGCTAAACGAGATGGTCGAGGTTTTCCACCGTGCCGGACTCACTGTCCACTGTCACTGCAACGGCGACGAAGCGGCCGAGGTTTTCATCGACGCCGTCGAGGCCGCCCTCGAAGCGCATCCCCGCTGGGACCACCGCCACACGGTGCAGCACTCTCAACTGACCACCAAAGCCCAGTACAAGCGGATGCACGCGCTGGGGATGTGCGCCAACCTCTTCTCCAATCACATCTTTTACTGGGGCGACCAGCACGTCGAGTTCACGGTGGGGGCCGAGCGGGCCGCGGGGATGAACGGGTGCGCCACCGCCGAACGAGAAGGCGTTTCGTTCTCCTTTCACAGCGATGCACCTATCACGCCGCTGGGTCACCTTCATGTGATGTGGTGCGCGGTAAACCGGATCACGGCAACAGGTGAAATATTGGGTTCCGACGAACGAATATCGGTCGAGTTAGCCCTTCACGCAGCCACACTCGGTGCGGCCTACCAACTCAAGGTCGATCATCTGGTTGGTTCGATCGAGGCGGGTAAACTGGCTGACTTTGCCGTGCTCGACGCCGACCCGTACGAAGTTGATCCGGGCGCGCTCAAAGACATCGGAGTCTGGGGAACAGTCCTCGGCGGCGTTCCCCAACCCGCATCTCGCCGCCCGTGAGGTAGCGATGATCTGGTCGTTCACGAGGATGGCGAAACCCAGCGTGGGCGATGTCGTGGCGGGCATCTCGGTGGCGCTCGTGGCTCTGCCGCAGTCGCTGGCCTACGCCGAGTTGGCTGGGATGCCGCCTCAGTATGGTCTCTTTGCGTCGGCCTTGCCACCGCTCTTGGCTGCCATCTTTGTCTCGTCGCGGTATTTGCAGACAGGTCCAGTCGCGTTAACTGCGTTGCTCACCTACGGGGCGCTCGAACCCATCGCGGAACCGGCCTCAGGCGACTACATTGCCCTCGCCGCCCTGCTCGCCTTGCTGGTTGGCGTCATGCGGGTTGCCTTGGGCTTGTTGCGCCTAGGCGGAGTCGCCTATCTGCTGAGCGAACCAATGCTCGTCGGGTTTACCACCGGTGCCGCGGTGTTGATCCTGTCGTCGCAACTACCGAAGGTTTTTGATATCGATCCGGCGGGCCATGGCGTGTTGCACGATGCCCTCACAGCGCTTATGAGCCCCAGCGACTGGGAACCGGCGGCGATCGCGTTCGCGGCGATGACCCTGCTGGCGATGTTCGGCGGCCGGCGCCTCCACAGGCTCTTCCCCGGGGTGTTGGTGGCGGTCGTGGTGGGCGTAGTGGTTAGCTGGGCTACGAATTACCCCGGCTCCACCGTTGGTGCCCTCGACGGTGGGTTTATCTCGCTGGGCATCGGTTTCCAGTGGGAGTCAATCGGCGATCTCGTGCTTCCCGCGCTGGCCATTGCGCTTGTAGGGTTTGCCGAACCGGCGTCGATCGCGCGTACCTTCGCGGCCGAGGAACGCCTTCCGTGGAACGCCAACCGTGAGATGGTGAGCCAGGGGGTGGCCAACCTCGCTGCTGCGATCTCTGGCGCTTTCCCGGTGGGCGGGTCGTTCTCTCGTAGTTCGCTCAACCGACTGGCGGGGGCAACGAGCGCGTGGGCGGGCGCAATCACCGGCGGTTTCGTGCTGTTGGCGCTCCCGCTCACCCCGCTCCTAGCGGACCTGCCGCGGGCGATTCTCGGCGCCATCGTGGTCGGGGCGGTCATAAAGTTAGTGAAGTTCGGCGAATTGTGGCGCCTTTTCAGCCAGTCCGCGCCGCAGGCCGTTGTCGGTTTTGGCACCTTTGCCGCCACCCTCGTGTCGGCCCCGCGGGTTGAGCGCGGGGTCATGGTCGGCATAGTGTTGTCGCTGGGCGTACACCTTTTTCGTGAGATGAGCTTGTCGGTACCGAGCGAGCGGTCAGGTCAGACGCTCACCGTCTCGCCGGAGGGTGTTTTGTGGTTCGCGACAGTCCCCGCTGTCGATCGCTTGATTCGCTCCGAGATAGCCGATCATCTGGACCTCGCCCGAGTGGTACTTGATCTCGGCGGGGTGGGGCGTCTTGATCTCAGCGCGGCGGCCGCGCTGGGCCGTATCACCGACGAACTGCGGGCTGGCGGCGTTGTAGTGGAGATCATCAACATTCGCCAGGGCGCGTTGCGCGGGGCGCGTGCGCATCTGCGAACCGACGCCGATTCCGACGGCGCTTCCGGCAGTGCTTCCGGCAGTTAGGTGTACTCGGTCATCACACCTAGGCCGCGGGGATGGGTTTTCGGTGGCGGGCGTGGTCGCCACGTCGGCCTCGGTGTTTTCGGCCGTGGCAGTTCCAGCAGGGCAGTTCGAGGTTGTCGATGTCGGTTGGCCCGCCATCGGCCCATTCTCTAGTGTGATGCGCTTCGGTGCGGTCCGGTGAGGCTCCGCATTCGCTGCAGCCGCGATGGCGGGCGATAAGGGCAATCCACTGGTCGCGGCTAGCTAGACGGGTGGAGCGCCCCAGCCACAATGGTCGGCCGTCGCCGCTAAAGACTTGACCGACGACTTCGGAGGTGGGTCCGAGTTCGATGAGTACTTCGTCGGGGACAGGGCTGCCGTCGGCTAGTTCGGTGCTGCCCGATTCGAGACAGTGCAGCAGGTGGACCATGTGCTTGGGGTGCGGTTTGCCGGAACGGGTCGCCCGTGCGCCGGTGAGCAATGCCACCATCGCATCGGCGCGGCGCTGCTTCACCGTACGAGTGTCGTCGGGGCCCTTCTGGTTAGCAAACTCCCGCAAAGCAGCTAGAGCCCGAGCGCCGTTGATTGGATCGAGGCGGCTCAAGATGTTGACCATCCCCTCGCCATCAACCCAGTCAGTTACCTCACGCAGGCGGCGTTGCCGAGCATGACGCTTCTCAACCACCCCGCGAGATTCTCTGATGTTGACCCACTCGCGAGTCTTCTTAGCAAACCGATCGGCAGGCAAATCCGCAGCCAAGGCCAGCAACTCCTCGGCCTCGCTAGGAGATACCCGAGCCGCGGCCTCAGCGCACACCGCGGCGTGCTCGGAAGTGATAGCCCCACGGCCAACCCTTCGGCCACCGCGGGCATCTGCGCCAACTGAGTAGCCACCTTGGCGTCTTGTTTGGACTGGCGATTCGAGCGCCGCGACAACGAATGCCCCACAGAGGCGGCATCCGCCCCGGAATCACCCAACGCATCGATCCCAGCCAAGCACGCCAACCGTCGTTCTTGCGCGTGAGCGATCACCCGATCAAGCCCACCAATAGTTGTGGTCAACTCCGGTCGAGACATTCCATGGAGAGCAATCTCAGCCAAGTTGTCATGCGCTTTCTGGAACATGTGTATATCGTATCAAAACGAAATTGGAATGTCAACAAGAAATTCATACAAATCGCGCTGAAGGCCGAGTACAACTAGCGAGAGCCGTAGCCTCCGCCTCCCGGCGTTTCGATCTCGAACTGATCGCCGGGTTCCACGGTGGTTTGGGCGCTGGCCGCGAACTCGGTCACCGTGCCGTCGGTTCGAATAACCCGGTTGTGGCCGACGGCTCCGGCCGAACCGCCAGCCATCCCGTAGGGCGGCACCCGCCGGCGACTCGACAACACGTTGATCTCCATAGCCTCGGCGAAACGTATCCGACGAACCGCGCCGTTGCCTCCGCGATGATGTCCCGCCCCGCCGGAGTCGGCACGGATTCTGAACGATTCCAAGCGCACCGGATAGCGCCACTCGAGTACCTCGGGGTCGGTCAGGCGGGAGTTGGTCATATGGGTGTGTACAGCGCTGCAGCCGTCGGCTCGGGCGGTTGCGCCCGCCCCTCCACAGATTGTTTCGTAGTACTGGTGGGTGTCGTTGCCCCAGATGAAGTTGTTCATTGAACCTTGGGCGGCTCCCATGACCCCGAGCGCCCCGAACAAGGTGTCAACGATCAACTGGCTGGTCTCGACGTTGCCAGCAATAACCGCCGCCGGGTACGACGGATTTATCATCGAGTTCTCGGGTAGCACCACGTCGAGGGGTTTCATACAGCCTGCGTTGAGGGGAATATTGTCGTGGACTAGGCACCGGAACACGTACAGCACCGCGGCGTGGGCAATGGCCGACGGGGCGTTGAAGTTCCCCGGATGGGTGGCGCTGCTTCCGGTGAAGTCGATCCGCGCCGATCGGTCTTCGTGATCGACCGTGATCTCCACGCTGACTCGGTGGCCGTCGTCCATCTCGCAGGTGAAGGTCGAGTCGCTAAGGGCGTCGATGACCCGTCGCACCGACTCCTCGGCGTTGTCTTTAACGTGGCCCATGTAGGCGTGAACGACATCGAGTCCGTAGTGATCGATTACGGTGCGGAGTTCGGCCGTGCCCTTCTCACACGCCGCGACCTGAGCTTTGAGATCGGCGATGTTGTGGGCCGGGTTGCGGGCCGGATGAGGGGCTGTGGTCAGGGTTTCGTGGATTGCGGTTTCTCGGAAAGTGCCTTCCGAAACGAGCAGGAAATTGTCGAGCAGTACGCCTTCTTGGTCGACCGAGGTCGAGTTGGCGGGCGCCGAACCGGGCACGGTGCCGCCGATGTCGGCGTGATGACCGCGCGATCCCACATAGAAGATGACGTGATCGCCGTCGAATACGGGCTTGACGACGGTGATGTCGGGCAGATGGGTACCGCCGTTGTACGGCGCGTTCATCACGTACACGTCGCCGGGATGCATCGTGGGGTTCTGGCGGATGATCGACTTGATGGATTCGCTCATTGACCCGAGATGGACCGGCATGTGAGGGGCGTTGGCGATCAAGTCCCCGCCTTCGTCAAAGATGGCGCACGAGAAGTCGAGGCGTTCTTTGATGTTCACCGAAAAAGCGGTGTTTTCGAGAACGAGTCCCATCTGTTCGGCGATGTTCATGAAGAGATTGTTGAAGATCTCCAACTGCACGGGGTCCACGGCCGTACCGATCGCCACGGTGGGATCGAGGGGAACGACTCGGCGCAAAACGAGGTCTCCGTTGTCGAGGGCGGTCGCTTCCCACCCCGGCTCCACGATGGTCGTTCCCGTGGCCTCTAGCAGCACGGCGGGACCGGGGATGGGTGTGGTTGGGTCGAGCCCTGTCCGTTTGATGAACGGTGTCGGTGCTTCCGTGCCCGCCATCACCACGGGTCGACGGGGCGGGGCCTGATCGCTGGCAGGGGTCCTTTGATGATGCTCGAGTGTGGCGTCGGAAAGGCCGATTGCTTCGACCTGCACCGACTCAATGATGAGCGGGGTGGTGCCCGCAACGAAGCCGAAGCGAGCGAGGTGAACCCGTTCGAACTCAGCCACCACCGCGGCGAGTGAGCCCTCGGCGACGTGCATGGCGGTGTCGGAACCCTGATAGCGCAGAGCTAAACGGCGTTCGATTCGCTGGTGATCGGCGTCGATACCGTGGGCGGTGACCGCCTCGACCCCAGTGCGTTCGAGGGTGGCCCAGGTAGGGCCGAGCGCCTCGAGTGACTCCGTCGACAAGCCCGTCTCGATGGCCTGATCGGCGAGCGAGCGAACATCGGCTAGGCCGATGCCCACCGCGGAGAGCACCCCGGCGTGGGGGTGCAGGTGGACCCTCCCGATGCCAAGGCGGTCGGCGACGAGGCAGGCGTGCTGGCCGCCCGCGCCACCGAAACAGGCCAGCGTGTAGCCACTCACGTCGTAGCCACGCTGGACCGAAATCTTCTTGATGGCGTTGGCCATGTTTTCGACAGCTATGGACAAGAACCCTTCGGCAAGGGCGGCCGACGTTTGGGGAATACCGGTGGCGTTTTCGACTTCCTCGGCGAGGGCGGCGAACTTGGCGTTGACTATCTCGATGTCGAGCGGTTCATCGCCGCGGGGGCCAAACACGGTGGGAAAGAACTCGGGGTTGAGCTTACCGAGCAAGACGTTGCAGTCGGTGATGGCCAGCGGTCCGCCGTTGCCGTAGCAGGCGGGGCCAGGATCGGCCCCAGCGGAGTCGGGACCCACGCGCAAGCGGCTCCCGTCGAAGTGCAGGATCGATCCCCCACCGGCGGCGACAGTGTGAATGTGGATCATCGGTGCGCGCACCCGCACCCCCGCCACTTCGGTCTCGTGGGTCCGTTCCAGTTCGCCGCTGTAGTGGGAAACGTCGGTCGACGTGCCGCCCATATCGAAGCCAATCAGCTGATGAAATCCGGCCGCTTCCGCGGTACGGATCATGCCGACTACTCCCCCCGCGGGGCCCGAGAGCAGAGCGTCTTTGCCGAGGAAACGGTGGGCGTCGGTGAGACCGCCGTTGGACTGCATGAACATCACCCGCGGCCCCTCTCCGGCTGGGCGTAGCCGGGAGTCGACCTGATCGACGTAGCGACGCAGGATGGGAGAAAGGTAGGCATCGACCACCGTGGTATCGCCGCGGCTCACGAACTTCATCAGCGGGCTGACCTCGTGACTGACCGAGACCTGGCCAAAGCCGGCGGCTCGTGCCATGGAAGCCAGCCGAGCTTCGTGATCATGGTGCCGGTAGCCGTGGAGTAAGACGATGGCGATCGAGTCGTAACCGTCGGCTTTGAGATGGGCGAAAATAGCGCGGGCAGCTTCGTCGTTGAGAGGGGTGATTACCTCGCCGTTGGCCGCGACGCGTTCGTCGACCTCGACTACTGTCTGGTAGAGCATTTCGGGGAGCACGATGTCGAGGGCGAAGATATCAGGGCGAGCCTGGTAGCCGATACGCAAGGCGTCGGCGAAGCCTTTGGTGGTCACGAGCGCGGTGGGTTCGCCTTGGCGCTCGAGAAGGGCGTTAGTGGCGACGGTGGTACCCATCTTCACCGATTCGATCAACTCGATAGGCAGAGGCTGGTTCTCGTCGAGGTCGAGCAGGTCGCGGATGCCTTGCACGGCGGCATCGGGGTAGCGGCGGGTGTTTTCCGAGAGCAGTTTGTGGGTGACCGTCGAGCCGTCCGGTCGTTGCCCGACCACGTCGGTGAAGGTGCCGCCTCGGTCGATCCAGAACCGCCAGCCCGGCTCAGCGACAGGAGCGGGCATCTAGTAAAACTCCGGTTCGTCGCACCACGGGAAAGCGTCGGGCATATCAGTACTCGGCCGACCAGGAAACACCGCGGCTCGTTTTTCGAGAAAGCTGGTAACTCCCTCGGCCACGTCGGCGCTTTGGCCGAGGTCGTGAATCATCCGACTGTCGATCTTGTGGGCCTCCATTGGATGGTCGGCCCCCAGCATCTTCCAGAGCAGGTGGCGGGTAGTGGCGACACTCACCGCGGAGGTGTGGTCGGCAATCTCGCGGCCTAACTCGAACGCGGCTGGAAGCAGGTCGGCGGGCGGGTGGAGGCTGCGCACAAGGCCTGCGTCGCGGGCTTCGGTAGCGGGGAAGACCCTTCCCGAGAATGTCCATTCTAGGGCTTGGTTGATGCCTACAACTCTAGGGAGAAACCAACTCGATGCCGCTTCCGGCACAATGCCGCGGCGGGTGAAAACAAAGCCCAACCGGGCATCGACTGAGGCCAGTCGAATATCCATGGGCAAGATCATGGTGGCGCCGATCCCCACCGCGGGTCCGTTGATGGCAGCGATCACCGGCTTCAGTGATTCGAAGATCCGCAGCGTGAGTTTACCGCCCCCATCTCGACGCACGGTAGGGGTATCGCCGGTTACGCGGTGATCAAAGGTGGCCGGGCCCGCCGACAAGTCGGCCCCCGCGCAAAAGGCCCGACCGGCACCGGTAACGATCACCACTCGAACCGAATCGTCAGCGTCGGTTTGGTCGAAGGCAGCGATCATTTCCTTCATCATCGTGACGGTGAAAGCATTCAACTTCTCTGGGCGGTTGAGGGTGAGAACAGCGATACCGTCCGCGATGTTGAGTGTGATCTCGTCGAAGTCGGATGTCACGGCGATTCGACCACGAATGATGCTGTCGTCGCGGTAGATCCGCCGATGTTGAGCGTGGCGGCCCGCCGTGCCCCATCGACTTGATAGTCGCCCGCCGTTGCCGATACCTGTTTGGCCGCGTCGAGCAACATTCGGGCGCCCGTTGCCCCAACCGGGTGTCCGCCTCCGATCAGCCCTCCGGAGGGATTGACGGGGATGCGACCGTCGCGGGCGAGGTCTCCCTCCTCCACCGCTTTCCATGATTCCCCCGGTGCGGTGATCCCGAAGTGGTCGATGGCCATGTACTCCGATGGGGTCATGCAGTCGTGGGTCTCGATGAGATCAAGATCGTCGACGCCGCTAATACCGGCTCGATCGAAAGCCGCGGTGATCGCGGCGCGCACGTGAGGCATCACGTACTCGTCGCCCGCCGAGCGTTCGAACTTCTGGTCCAAGCCCAAGCCGACAGTGGTGTGGCCCCAGCCGGTGATGCGGGCCCGGCCTTGACGGTCGCGGTTTTCGGCGAGCCAGCGGTCGCTTACGAGAACCACACCAACCGCGCCGTCGGTGATTTGGGTGACATCGTTGCGCCGCAGTCGACCATGCACAACGGGATTGACATGATCGTCGGTGCCGAACGAGTCAGAGGTGAATTTCCAGGCCCGGGTTTGAGCGTTGGGATTAGCTTTGGCATTGCGCAGGTTGAGTTCGCCAATCGCTCGGAGGTGGGTGTCATCGAGGCCAAAGCGAGCGTCGTATTCGTTGGCCACCCGGTCAAAGGCGTACGGCCAGAAAAACTCGATCCCGTCGGTTTCGTGGCCGACCCACGCCGCCGCGGTCTGCACGGCTGCTGCTTCAGGTCCCGGCCGATTCTTTTCCTGCTCGATTCCGAGCACCAACACAACGTCGTAGCGGCCCGCCTCGATCTCGGCCATGGCCGCCAGCGTGGCCATCGACGAAGAAGCACACGCCGCCTCGTGACGCATCGCGGGCACGCCCCACAGTTCCTCGACGACGGTCGCGGGCATGGCTCCCAAGTGTCCTTGGCCGTTGTAGACCTGACCGAACGCATTGCCGACGTGGATGCTCTCGATCTCGGCCGCGTCGATCTTGGCATCTTCGAGGGTGGCATTGATGACGTCGCGGGTCAGGTCGGCGACATCCATTCCGCGCTTTTTAATGTTCGTCGCAAAGTCGCTTTGGTAGCCACCGAGGATGGTGACCCCCGCGTGCGGAGAGTTCGTGGTCATGGCTTTTCCCAGCGTATATCATCGCTGAAGTCCCACCGGAGTAAAACATTGAGATGAAAGTTGAAGTGCGCTCGACTGTGAGCTCGGGACTCCCACCCGACGACGATCACCCCTACCGCAGCGGGGCGTGGGAACCGCAGTACACCGAGTACGACGCGTGGGATCTTGATTTCGACGGCGACCTGCCGAGTGATCTCAGCGGCGTGTATTTACGCAACACCGAAACGGCCGTGTTCGAACCCATCAAGCGGTATCACCCGTTCGACGGCGACGCCATGTTGCACTCGCTCTCGTTCGCCAACGGTGAGACTCGGTACGCCAATCGATTCGTTCGCACCGATGGCTTCCTCGCCGAACAAGTTGCGAAGCAAAGCCTGTGGGCGGGGATTACCGAGCATCCGAGCAACGCCGTGGCCAAGACCGGCTCGGGGGCTCGTTCGATGATGAAGGACAACGCCAGCACCGACGTGGTCGTACATCGTGGCGAAGCCCTCGCCAGCTTCTACCAGTGCGGCGATCTTTACCGCCTCGATCCCGTCACACTCGAGGACCTGGGTCGAGCGAGTTGGGGTGGTCAGTTCCCGGTTGAGGGCGTCTCGGCTCATCCCACCCTCGATGAACACACCGGCGAACTCATCTTCTTCAACTACTTCGTCGACGCACCCTATATGCGTTATGGCGTGGTGAGTCCCGCCGGTGAACTCACGACCTACTGCGACATTCCGCTGCCTGGCCCTCGTCTGCCCCACGACATTGCCATCACCGAGAACTGGTCGATCCTCAACGACTTGCCGCTCTTTTGGGATCCCGAGGCGCTCGCCGCGGGATTCTATACCAACGTGTTTCGCCGCGACCTGCCCAGCCGTTTTGCTTTGATCCCCCGCCACGGCTCGACCAAAGACATCCGCTGGTTCGAAGCCGACCCGACGTTTGTTTTGCATTGGACCAACGCTTACGAAGACTGCGATGAGGTAGTGCTTGACGGGTTTTTCCAGCACAACCCGACGGGGCTTGACTGTCCACCCTTCGCCGATTCGCGCCACAAAGGATTCGAGACGCTCGACATGAACGTGCTGGAGGCTCGGGCTCATCGTTGGCGTTTCAACTTGCTGACAGGGGAGTGCCGCGAGGAGCAGTTGAGCGATCGGTGTTCGGAGTTCCCGATGGTCAACGGGCGCCACGTCGGGCGTCGGTACCGGTATTCGTACAACGCTCGGTGCGCTCGAGGCCTATTTGCCTTTGATGGTCTCATCAAGCACGACATCGAGGCGGGAGTGGAGGAGTTATGGGAGGCGCCCGACGGCGTGTTCCTGAGCGAGACGGTGATGGCGCCGCGCGACGGCTCTTTGGCCGAGGACGATGGTTATCTCCTGACCTTCGCCAGCGACCTAGTGAACGATCGGTCGGATTGTCTGATCTTCGACGCCGCCTCACCAACCAACGGCCCGATTTGCCGGGTCCGCCTTCCCGCCCGCATCTCTAGCGGCACCCACGCCACCTGGGCCCCCAGGTAACACCTTGCCGGGGGGTGTTGCCTAGGTAGTTTCACGGAGGACGAGATGGACGGGCGCCATGACCGGTTCGAGGGATTCGTAGGGTTTGTCGGTCATTCGCCGCAGCATCTCCATTGCTTCGTTGGTTACCATCTCACGGTCTATGCTCACCGTTGAGAGGGCCGGTTTTACCGTGGCGCAGATTGCGATGTCGTCGAAGCCAATGACCGCCACGTCGTCTGGGACCGAGCGACCTGATTCGAGGAGAACTCGAATTGCTCCGAGCGCCATGACGTCATTGAGGGCGAAGACAGCGTCAATGTGGGGTTCGCGGCAGAGTAACTCTTTCAACGAGACGCTGCTCGAGGAAGCAGGTGTTCTCGACACTTGGGATGACTCTTATGCCTCGACGCTGGCCGCCGCTCAGGCTCGACGACCCTCAAACTCGTTGGAGGAAAGAAGGTCAAGCCGGGCGCGGCGGTGACCGTGGGGCTGCGACCCAGTGACCTCAGAGTAACCACAAACGCTGCTACGGCCTGCCTGTCCGGGACGGTCGGGCGATCTCGGCACGTGCCCCGGCCGAGAGTTCGGTGCGGTCGGGCGGATGGATACCGAACGTCTGCAGCTTCGGCCGCGCTGATATACCCGAAGTGGCGGGAGTGGCGGTCCAAGGTCCTGACGGGATGGCCCTAGACCCCGATTGTAAGACGTTATTTGTGACCGTCGACGACACCGACGAACTGTTGGCGATCTCGATGCCGAGCCCAGGCCAGGCCATTGAGTTCTGCCCCTCGACCACGGCGGCCGAAGAGTATGCGGTCTGGCTCGACCTAATAGAACATAGCCCTCTGCTCTGAACTGGGGCCTACGGTTCGGTCCAGCCAAACTCGCGGGAAATCCCGTGGCTGGCTTCCAAGAGCATCGGAACCATCGTGATTAGCGTCTCGTAGTCACACGATAGGGTCGTGGTGGTGATGGATACAGAGGCGGTGGCTCGACCCGAGGCCTCAAACACCGGGGCGGCGATGCAGTTGACCCACGGTTCGTGTTCGAGATTATCGATGGCGTAGCCGCGGGCGACAGTGGCATCTAGATCGGTGAGGTACGCCTCGGCGGTGGCCAACGTGTTGTCGGTGTGGATGGTGTAGTCGATGTCGGCGGCGATTCGGTCCCGGTCGGCGGGAGGGAGAAACGCAACGAGGGCTTTCGCCACGCCCGTGCAGTGCATCGGCGCAGTGTTCCCGATACGTGAATACATGCGCACGCTTTGTCTCGCTTCGCGCTTATCAATGTAGACAACGGTGTCGCCCTCCAACATCGCAAGGTGGATGGTGTGTTCGACCCGGTAATTCAGGTCGGTCAAAAACGGCGCCGCAACACTTCGAAGGTCAATATTTTCGAGGGCCGCATTCGCTAGGTTTATGAGCCGACTCCCCAAGCGGAAAACATTGTGGCGGTCTCGAACGACAACCTTTTCGGCTTCTAGAACCTGCAACGTCCGCAAGGCGGTGCTGCGGTGGGTGCCCATGAACGACGCTACTTGCTCGATTGATGATGGGGTCGTTGCGATCAATCCCAGTACCCGGATCGCTCGCTGCACAGTCTGACTCATAGGGCCTCTCCTCGACTATAGGGCGTGCGCCCCGTGACTGGTGGTGACCTTGAGTCGGGCTGCCCGGTTCGGGTGGTTCTGGTAACACGTACGTGGTTGAAGTCACCGGCACATCAGCCATCCTCTTCCCAATTGTCGCCCTGGGCGGTAGACAAGGGGGGTGGCGAGTCTGAGACAGCAATGGAAATCTGGCGCGAATGTGGTGGGGGGTTGGCTCTCGGTGCCCGCGACCTTGTCCGCAGAAATCATGGCACGAGCGGGTTTCGACTATGTCTGTGTCGATACACAGCACGGCTCGGTCGGTTACCAAGTTGCCGCTGAACTAATACGGGCGATCGACCACGGCGGGTCAATCCCGATCGTTCGGGTGCCGTGGAACGATCCCGGCATCATCGGCAAGATGCTCGATGCTGGTGCCGAAGGGATCATCATCCCGATGATCAACACGCCGGAGGAAGCCCAAGCCGCGGTCCGCGCTTGTCGTTACGCTCCCGCTGGCTCGCGTTCATTTGGACCGACGGTGGCTGGCGTCCGTCGCGCTGATTATGTCGAGTGGGCGAGCGAGAACGTGGCCGTGATCCCGATGATCGAGACTAGGCAAGCAGTGTCGAACCTGCCCGAAATCTTGGAGGTGTCCGGAATCGACGCGGTTTATGTCGGACCGGCCGATCTCTCGTTGACGCTTGGCTTGCCGCCTGGGAACAACGATGGCAACGCCGCCTTCGATGAGGCCTACGCGACGATTCTCAGCGAGTGCAACAAGGCCGCGGTGATGCCCGGATGCCACGCGACCGGAGCGTTGACGCCAACTCGTTTCGCGCAGGGGTTCCGGATGGTCACGGCGATAGCCGATCAGATCGCGCTCGCCGATGGCGCGAGAGCAGCCCTCGCTGCGGCCCGTGGCGAACTCGACCACCCCGCCAGCGGCGGTCTCTACTAGCGGGCGTGTGGTGCCAACTGCTTCATCCGGGAATCGCCCTGTGCGCCGGGGTCGTTCGGCACGTGTCGCATCTCGCCGAACCGATCGTCTCGTTTCGGCCGTAGTTCCGCGTCGACGGACTCCGACCTATGAGTTACTGAGCGACGCTGAGCTAGACGAACTCGAACGCCATGCCGACTGGATCCTGGAGGAGATCGGAGTGGATTTTCGAGACGACGAAGAGGCCCTCGAACTCTTCGCGGCCGCGGGGGCTCGCGTTGACGGTGAGCGGGTCCGCTTTGAGCCTGGCCTAGCCGAGCACCTGTGTTCTACCGCCCCACGCGAATTCGTTATGCACGGACGTGACGGCCGTCAGGTGCCGATCGGTGGGGACAACGTAGTGTTCCTCCCCGCGTACGGTCCGCCCTTCGTCACCGATCTCCACAAGGGAAGACGTTACGCCACGCTCCAAGACTTCGAGAACTTCGTGAAGCTCGCTTGGATGTCGCCCTGGCTGCATCACTCCGGTGGCACGGTGTGCGAACCGGTCGATGTTGCCGTGAACAAGCGCCACCTCGACATGGTCTACGCCCACCTGCGGTATTCAATGAAGCCGTTCATGGGTTCAGTGACGGCACCGGGGCGAGCTGACGACTCCATCGAGATGGCCCGCATCGTCTACGGCCGAGACTTCATGGAGCACAACTGCGTGATCCAAGGCAACATCAACGTCAACTCCCCGTTGGTCTGGGACGACACCATGAGTGGCGCGTTGAAGGCCTACGCTCGGGCGAATCAGGGCTGTGTGATCTCGCCCTTCATCATCGGCGGCGCCATGGGTCCGGTGACTATGCCAGGCCTTGTCGCTCAAGCCCACGCCGAGGCCATGACAGGGATTGCCTTGGCCCAACTGGTCCGACCCGGTTCACCGATGGTTTACGGGAACTTCCTCACAACTATGAACCTCAAGTCCGGGGCGCCGACATTCGGGACAGCGGAGTCGTCGCTCGCGACCTACGCGGTTGGCCAACTAGCCCGTCGTCTTGGCCTGCCGTTGCGCTGTGGTGCTCATTACACCGCATCGAAGGTCGCCGATGGCCAAGCCATGCAGGAATCCGCCGACGCGATGACGGCGGGGATTCTTGCCGGAACCAATTTCGTGATCCACGCGGCCGGTTGGCTCGAAGGGGGACTTTCAATGGGGTACGAGAAGTTCGTGATGGACCTTGATCGCTGCGCAATGTTGCACCGCCAGCTAGCCGGTCTGACCATCGACGATGAATCGCTGGCCACAGAGGCTTACCGTGAGGCTGGCCCCGGCACTGCCTACCTCGGCACCGCCCACACGTTGCGGAACTTTGAGACCGCCAACCACGAATCGACGCTCGCCGACACGAACTCTTTCGAGCAGTGGAGCGATGATGGTGCGCTTGATATGGAGCGCCGAGCCGCCGCCGTTTGGCCCCAGATGTTGGCAGATTACGAGGCGCCTCCCATCGACGAAACGGTCGACCGCGAACTGCGCGCCTTCATCGAAGATCGTCGGGCGGCGATGCCTGACCTATGGTACTAAGAAACCCCGAACCTTGGAGCTATCCACTATGACCGATGAACTCTCGCGAACTTCAGCCCTCGCCTCGCGCCACACGGCGCTGGGATCAGGATTGGAAGACTGGAACGGGATGGGTACGCCCTGGTCGTACTCGACAGATCCGAGAGATGAACACGACGCTATTCGTGAAGCGGCGGGCATGTTCGACGTGTCGCCGCTCAAAAAGGTCCGGGTCAGCGGTCCGGATGCTGACGCGGTCATTGATCACACCCACTCTCGGGACCTCACCCGAGTCGCTCCCGGGCAGTCGGCTTACGGCTGTGTCCTCACCGAGGCTGGCAAAGTGGCTGACGACGCAATCGCTTTCAACAACGGCGACGCCGGATGGTTGTTCGTTCACGGGACGGGCGTCTCGATGGAGATGCTGGAGGCCTCGGCGGAGGGCCGCGAGGTCGAAATCGAACTCGACGACGACATGCACAGCATCTCGCTGCAGGGTCCGGCGTCTATGCCGCTGCTGAACGCCAATGCGTCGGTCGACCTTGATTCGGTGCCGTACTTTCATCATGTTGACACTGACCTTTTCGGCTTATCCACAACCGTGTCTCGCACCGGCTTCACCGGCGAGCGTGGCTATGAGATCTTCGTGGCGGCGGCCGATGTTGGTTCGCTGTGGGACGCCATCTTGGCCGCGGGGGCTGACGATGGCGTCATGGCTGCTTCTTTCACCGCGCTCGACAAGGTTCGGGTCGAGGCAGCCTTGCTGTTCTTCGGCTACGACATGACCGACGAGCATTTCCCCTCCGAGGTGGGTCTTGGCTGGTCGATTAGCAAGTTCGGGGCCGACTACCGGGGCAAGGCTGCCGCATTGGCGGCGGTTGGCTCCGAGCGGTTCGCTGGCGCGGGGTTTTCGATTGATCACGACGACATCCTCGAGGGTGGCGAGACGATACGAGTCAACGGGGCCGACGTTGGCACAATAAACAGTTCGGCATACTCGCATCGGCTCGGAAAGTCGTTGGCCCTCGGCCACATCGCCCACACCGCCTCCGCCGTAGGCACGGTGGTCGAGGTGGTGGGGGAGTCGGCGAGCTACTCGGGCACGGTTGAAGCCATCCCGTTCTATGACCCGTCGAAGGGCCGCACCCACGCCTAGCGGCCCTCCGCCGCGTTGCGACGCCGCCCATGGGGAAGGTTCTTTCTGGGTAGGGTTGGGGCGATGACGGCATCGGTTGGGTCTAAGCGGGTTTTGGTGATGGCCCACGACCCCGATGGGCCCGCCGGTCAGGTCGGGGTGCGCCTGCGGGAGCGGGGTTTCGAGGTCGACAGCCACACCGTCGCCCCCGACTACACGCGGCCTCAGCACCACGAGATGTGGCCCGATTGGGCGGCCTACGACCTCGTCTTGCTAATGGGATCGGTCCGTTCCCTAACCCGCCGAGATGAAATCTCCGAATGGATTTATCCCGAGTTCGACGCCGTTCGAGCGGCTCAGGATCGCGATCAACCGATGCTTGGAATGTGCTTCGGTGGGCAACTTCTCGCCGCGGCGCTGGGTGGCTCGGTCGAGGCGGCGCCAGAGTTCGAGATTGGCTGGTGCGAGGTGGACGATGCGGGAACTCACCCCATCGGATCCGGTCCGTGGTTCGAATGGCACCACGACCGCTTCGAAGCCCCGCCAGGGGCCGAGGTGCTCGCCGCGAACCAGCACGCGACCCAGATGTTTCGCCTCGGTCGCTCCGTGGGGACACAGTTTCATCCCGAGGTCGACGTCGGCCAGGTGGAGGGTTTCTTGTCCACCGCCGACGATAAATACCTGCGGGACTACGGCATTGATCCGGTAGCCCTTCTCGAATCGGTGCGAGAAAACGAAGCCCGCAATATCGAGCAGTGTTTCGCTCTTGTCGATTGGTTCCTCGACGAGGTCGCCTTCCCCGACGCCATCGCTGACGCTATTGCCGACGCGGCCGAGGATCGCTAGCCGATACTCTTTGGCTATGACCTATGAACGCATTCGGTTGGAGCGTGACGGGACCACTCTCACCCTCACCCTCGCCGCGCCCGCCAAGCGAAACGTCTTGGCCTTAGAGACAATGCAGGAGATCACGCGGGCTTTAGAAGAAGCCGCGCCCAGCGATGCCCTCGCCGTTGTTATCGCCGCTGATGGTCCAGTGTTCTCCGCTGGTCACAACTTCACCGACATGCTTGGCGCCGACGAAGTCGCCGTCCGCGCCCTGTTCGACATTTGCACGAACATGATGACCCTGGTGCAGCGACTGCCGCAGGTGGTTGTCGCCAAGGTCCATGCGCTCGCCACGGCCGCGGGCTGTCAACTGGTGTCGTCGTGTGACCTCGCGGTGGCGGCCGAATCGGCCCAGTTCCAGACGCCGGGGGGCAAAGGCGGACTGTTTTGCCACACCCCGATGGTTGGCGTTGCTCGCGCAGTAGGCCGCAAGAAGGGGCTCGAGATGGCCCTCACCGGCGATCCCATCTCGGCCCAAACGGCCTGCGACTGGGGCTTGGTGAACCGGGTTGTGCCCGACGACGAACTCGACGAAGCCACAGCTGACCTAGTTCGCCGGGCTACCCGGGGCAGTGCCGCTTCTAAAGCGCTAGGCAAGCAGGCGTACTACGCACAGGTTGACATGGCCCAAGACGAGGCTTACGAGTACGCAACAGGGATCATGGCGGCTGGGGCGGTGTCCGCCGACGGCCAAGAGGGGATTGCTTCGTTCGTGGAGAAACGGCGGCCTGCCTGGGCCCCGCGTCAGTAACGTCAGCCGTAGCTACGTTTGGCGACCTCTTCGAGCATGACTTCGGTCGCCCCGCCGCCAATCGGCAATATCCGGGCGTCTCGATACATGCGCTCGATCGGCGATTCCCGCATGTAGCCCATGCCGCCGTGGAATTGCACACAGTCGTACATGATCTGATTGATCACCTCCGCCCCCCACGCTTTGACACCCGACATGGCCTTCACGTTGTCTTGGCCGTCATCGTGCATCCATGCCGCGTGATACATCGACGCCCGCACGGCATCGACCTTGGCCTGGTTCATTGCCATGCGTTGACGGATCGCGCCGAGGTCGCTGAGATGACCGCCGAACGCTGACCTATCTCGGCAGTACTCGTTGGTCATGTCGATAGCCCGCTGGGCGGAGCCGACCCCCATCCCGACTAGGACCATGCGTTCGTTCTGGAAGTTCTTCATCGTCTCGTAGAAGCCGCGGTGGACCGTGCCGAGGACCTGTTCGTCAGCTATCCATACATCGTCAAGCACGAGTTCGGCGGTGTCGGAACAGCGCCAACCGTGCTTGTCGAGTTTGCTAGCCACCGCAAAACCTTCGGTGCCCTGAGGAACAAGAAACATGGTGATGCCGTACTTGTTGTCGGGGTCGGTGCGAGCCGCGACGATCGTGAGGTCGCCGTAGACGGCGTTGGTGATGAACATCTTGCGGCCGTTGATGCGCCACCCCTCGCCGTCTTTCACCGCCGTCGCCCGCAGGCCCGCGACGTCGGATCCGGCGTCGGGTTCGGTAACCGCGATCGACAAGATGGCGTCCCCTGCCATCGCCTGGGGGAGCCATTCGTCGAGTTGTTCGGTCGTACCAGAGTTGACGAGGTGAGGTCCCGCCATGTCGGTATGCACTAACACGGTTACATCGAAGCCCGCGAAGGTCGACGCTCCGAGTGCTTCGGAAAAGGCCGCCGACGCCAGCATGCCGAGGCCGAGACCGCCGTGTTCCTCAGGCACCCGCAGGCTGAACATGCCAAGCTCTCCCATCGACTGGAGCACCGAGCGCGGCACCTTGCCCTCGGCTTCCCAGGCATCGCCGTGAGGGGTGACTTCGTTCTCGACGAACGCCACCGTTTGTTCGTAGATGGCTTCGAGTTCGTCTGTCATGTAGGCGTTTCGCATCACTGGATCTCCTCGAATGTGATCAGTATCTGATGGCTGGCGACTTGCTCGCCGACCGTAATCCGCACCGACTCGATGGTTCCGGGCCCGGCGGCGGTGAGCGTGTGGAGCATCTTCATGGCTTCGATGACCACTATCGAATCCCCCGCCTTGACCTCCTGGCCGACGCGGGCTCGGACTTCGGCGACTACGGCGGGGAAGGGAGCGGTGACGGCGTGGGCCGATCCGTGACCGCGGTCGGAGACAGGCGCCCATCGTTCGGATTGGGAAAGGACTTGGAAGGTGTGCGATTGGCCCCGATGATTGACGATCACCGTGCCATCGGCCGTCGCGGTGAGCGCGCCAGTGGCGGGGGTGACATCGTGTACCGTACCCGCTTGGTCGCGCAGGGCAACGGTGCGGTGGGGTCGATGCGGGGTGAATCGGCGGTCGCCGGCCGACCAAGGCCCCCGCCCCTGTCCCAGTGTTCGAGTCGCCCCCGCCGCCATCGCGGCCGCTTCGTTGGCCCCGTAGTCGTCGGGCAGGTCCGTTTCGTCGAGAAAGCGGGTGGTGAGCCGCGCTTCACGAAACTCGAGACGATCAATGAGCCAGCGGTGGAAGCCGCCGTTGGTGACGAGGCCACCGATTAGTAACCCGTCGAGAGCAGTGGCGAGTTGCGAGATGGCGGCGTCGCGGTTGGTGCCGTGGACGATCAGTTTGGCGATCATGGGGTCGTAGTGAGGGGTGATGGCGACTTGCGGCTCGATTGCCGCGTCCCAGCGCACCTGGTCAGGCACCCGAACTAAGCTGACCGTGCCGATCTGTGGAGCGAAGCCGTTAGCGGCATCCTCGGCGTTGATCCTGACTTCGATGGCGTGGCCGGAGAAGGCGATGTCGGCCTCCGTCACGCTAAGGGGTTCCCCGGTGGCCGCTTCGATCTGAAGTTCGACGAGGTCCAGGCCGGTGATGGCTTCGGTGACGGGGTGTTCAACCTGCAGACGGGTGTTCATCTCTAAGAAGAAGTAGTCGCCGGTTTCGGCGTCGACCACGAACTCGACCGTGCCCGCCGAGTCATAGCCGATCGACCGAGCGAGACGACGGGCCGCTTCTCGTAAACCGGTTTCGGTTGAGTCAGCCAAGTTCGGAGCAGGAGCTTCCTCTAGGAGTTTTTGATAGCGCCGCTGCACAGAACACTCGCGGGTCCCTAAGTCGATCACCGTGCCGTGAGTGTCGCCAACGATTTGGACTTCGACGTGGCGGGGGCGGGTGATGAAGCGTTCGACGATGACCCGCCCGTCGCCAAACGAGCGCTCGGCTTCGGCTACGGCTTGGGCGAGGGCGTCGGCGAAGTGGGCGGCAGTTTCGGCGATCCGGATTCCTTTACCCCCACCACCCGCCGCTGCTTTCACCAAAATGGGGTAGCCGATTCGCTCAGCCGCGGCTGCTAGGTCGGCTCGGTCCTGGGAGTCGGAGTAGCCGGGAATGATTGGCACACGGGCCCTGGCGGCCAAAAGCCGAGCTTCGATTTTGGATCCCATGGTGGCGATGGCAGCCGGTGACGGGCCGATCCATATCATCCCGGCGTCGATCACTGCTTGGGCGAACGGGGCGTTCTCGGATAAGAAGCCGTAGCCGGGGTGTACGGCGTTGGCTTCGGTCTGGGCCGCGGCGGCAAGGATCCGCTCGATGGAGAGGTACGACTCCGCAAGTGCCGCGGGGCCGATGTTCACCGCTTGGCCCGCCTCGCCGGTGTAGGGAGCGTCGGCGTCGGGTGCGGCGTAGATGGCCACCGTCTCGTGGCCCAACCGATGAGCGGTGGCGATGATGCGGCGGGCGATCTCTCCTCGGTTGGCGATCAGAATTCGCATGGCCTCACATCCGATACACGAGGCCGTGGCCGGGTGCTGGTTCGTCGTGTCGAGCGGCGAGGGCGAGCCCCATCCCGATGGCGTCACGGGTGTCGACAGGGTCGATTAAGCCGTCGTCCCACAACCGAGAAGTGGCGTAGTACGGGTCGGATTGGGTTTCGTACTGGCCGCGCACCTCGGCGCGTAGAGCCGCGATCTCGTCGTCGGTGGTCTCGGCTCCTTTCATCCCGGCCAGCCGGATATCGACCAGCACGGTCTCCGCGGTGTCGGCGGCCATCGTTGCGATGCGGGAGTTGGGCCAGGCGAACAAGAAACGGGGGTTGAAGCCCCGACCGCACATCCCGTAGTTGCCCGCCCCGTAGGATCCGCCGATCAGCACCGTGTACTTCGGCACGGTGGCGTTGGCAACGGCGGCGACCATCTTGGCCCCGTTCTTGGCAATACCACCGACCTCGGAGTCACGGCCCACCATGTATCCAGAAGTGTTCTGCAAAAAGAGCAGAGGAACCCGCCGCTGTTCGCAGAGTTCAATGAAGTGGGTGGCTTTGAGAGCGGCCTCGCTGAAGATGATGCCGTTGTTGGCAATGACGCCAACGAGGTAACCCCACACTCGAGCGAAGCCGCAGATGATCGACTCGCCCCATTCCGGCTTGAAGGGAGAGAACCGCGACCCGTCGACTAGGCGGGCGATGATCTCGGTCCCGTCGAACGGGATTCGGTCGTCCGCGCTGATGATGCCGTAGATCTCCTCGGCCGCGAACGCGGGCGGCTCGGCTTCGCGCCAACTCATCCAGGCTTGACGGTCGTCGATCAGTCGCTGGTTGGTGGTCTCGCAGATCTCCCGCAGCTTGCCGTAGGCCTCTTGTTCGGTGGCGGCCATGTAGTCGCTCACGCCGGAAAGGCGGGTGTGCAACTCCGCCCCGCCCAAATCGTCGGGAGCGATGATCTCGCCGAGCGCGGCTTTCACGATCGGGGGACCACCGAGGAAGATGCGGCCGATGCCTTCGACCATGATGACTTCGTCGCTGAGGGCAGGGACGTACGCTCCGCCCGCCGTGCAGCCGCCTAACACGACCGAAAGTTGCGGTAGGCCTTGGGCCGATAGGCGAGCCTGCCGGTAGAAACTGCCGCCGAAATGGTCTTTGTCGGGGAAGATTTCGTCCTGGAGGGGAAGGAAAGCGCCGCCGGAGTCAACGAGATAGATCACCCCGAGCCGGTTCTCTTCGGCGATTTCCTGAGCTCGAACGTGTTTCTTGATGGCGATCGGGGTGAGCGAACCGCCCTTTACCGTGGCATCGTTGGCGATGAAGACCCAGGGCACGCCGTGTACCACGCCGATTCCGGTGACGATGCCGCCGCCGGGAACTTCGTCATTGTACTGCCCGATTCCGGCCAGTACCGAGAACTCTAGGAAGCCGGTATCGTGATCGGTGACCATGTCGATGCGGTTCCGAACCATGATCTTGCCGCGGGCCTCGTGGCGTTCAATCGATTTCTGGCGGCCGGGGCGACCGTCGATCGCCGCCTGCTGATGGCCCCGCAGTTCATCGATGAGGATTCGGCTGGCCGCGTCGTTGGCGGTGAATGTGGCGCTGTGGGTGTCGAGCCGCGACGTTAGGGGTCTCATGGGGTTATCGCTCACCAGTATTCCTCGTAGTGAACATTGCCCGGCTGGCGTCGCTGGTCGAGGTGAAAGCCCCGCCTGCTGAGGAGTTGCACGACACCGATTGTCTCGGGAAAGTTGCCGTCGTGGTCAGGGAGTCCGATCATCGCAGGGTTTCCACAGAGGTAGACGTGGGTCGTGTCGGGGCTTAGCCCGCCGGTAAGAGCGTCAAGGTCGCCGTCGGTTAGCAGGTCCTGAATGTAGCGCTTGGGCACGTCGGGTTCTCTCGTCGGCAAGGCAATATAGTGATAGTTGGCGAAGCGGTTCTCCAGTTCGCGGTGGACTTCAAGGTAGCCGAGGTCGGAGCGCTGACGCACGGAGACGGCAGCCACGATGGTCCCGTGGTGGCCCTTGCGTAGCAGCTCTGTTGCCATGGCGTTATGCGGTGCCTCTCCGGTGCCCGTCGACAACAAAAGAACGGTCGCGGCCGGATCCTGCACGGCCGCTAAAGTATAACGGCCCGCCACTTTGGGACCGAGATAGATGCGAGCCCCTGGCCTTTTCAGCGCCAGCCGAGGGGTGAGTTCGGGCACGTTGTTCTCGGTCGGGGGGACTAAGACGATGTAGAACTCGAGTTCGTCGAGGCTGCCTTCGTCGGCGAGATAGCCCACCTCGTCGAGCACGCGTGAAGAAATCGAATACGACCGGCGGATCAGTTTGTCCCAGCGATCGTCAAGGTCGGAGTCTTCGGCGTCGTCGACCCGTGCCTCCCAGTAGCCCAGGCCGAGGGTGGCGTACTGGCCGGGGATGTAGGACGTACCGCCGTGATCGGGCCGGACCCGCAGCACCCACAGATCGGAGTGCGTCGGCTCGAAGTGGGTGATCGTGGCGTTGTAATGCTCGTCACCCAACTCGGCGATAGCACTGGTGTGACGGTGGCGGCGGGACTGCGGCGGGGTGACGTGGTCGATGCCGAGTTCGGGAAAGCAGGCTGCGGCGATCTCCAACCCGATTCGCCAGCCGGGGGCGGTGGTGCGTACCGATTCCGGTTCTGGTTCGCCTAGGAACCACACGAGTCCGGATTCGAGCGCTTCGTTGCTCAGACCAACGTCTAAGGGGGTGAGGTTAGTCCGATGGGAGGCGAACACGACCTGGTCGAATTGCAGGTCGGGGGTTCGCCGGTCGCCAAAGAACACCATGGGGTAGCCGTCGACGTCGCCAATCTGGGCTGGTACCGATCGGTACAGGATGGTCGCTTGTCGTTCTCGTTCCAGGCGGCGCAGTTCGCGGGACCCCGCGGGCGAGAGGCGGTTCGGATCCATGCCGCCCGCGGCAAGCACCACTCGGGCCCCGGCCGCCGCCGCGGTGGCGGTGAGTTCGACCGCGTGGTCGGTGTAGCCAACGATGAGAACGTCGTCATTTTCCGGATGGCGGGGCAGTGCGTCGATACCGATACACGGCAGGTTAGGAACGGGGATCGGCGGCTTCCAGCGAGGCTGGGGACCTCGTTCGGCTACTAGGCACGCCCGGGTTCGGTATTGTTGTTTGTTCGAGGTTACGCATACCCCACCTTCGCTCAACTCGATGGAGACGACCGTCTCGCCGTAGCCGACGTCGAGTTCGTTCTCCCCGACCAACTCGGGGAAGGTCACCGCGTGAGTGGCCTCCAAAACCCGGACGAGGGCCAGCCCTGACCGCAGCGATGAAATGGCCACAGAAAGACCGCCCGCGGTGCCTCCGATCACCACGAGGTCGTAGTCGGTGTTGCTCATCAGTGGCCCGTTATTTGAACGCGTCGAGCAGTTCGGTGACGGGGCGGAGGCCACCGTCGGGCCTTCAGTGCCGTTGACATGATCTACTCCATGGGCCGGTCGAGTTTGCTGGCACTAGTCAAGCAGAAAACCGACGCGGTGGCCGATACGCGCGCGACGATGACGGCCATGATTAAACAAACTACCTTGACGTTGACGGGATGGACGGGTCCGTGGTCTGAGGATGACCGCGACGCCAATTTCAAAGCCGATATCGCGGCCCACGCTTATCTCGATCCCCTAGCGACGATCGCCAACCTGAGCGAGAGTATCGACGTCCCCGTCGGCGCCATCGTGCATTACGTGCTTGCTCGTTGGGCGACCGAGGGAAGCGCCGGTCTTTTGGAACTCGGGCCGCGGATGGCCCGGCGGCTGCGGGAGCCGTTTGTCGCGGCGGAAGTTGCTAACACCGACGAAGCCCGACTTGCGGCCTACGACCAAGTGCGCCAGATGATCGAGTGGCTCAACATCCCGCTGGACCAACCAGACATTTATCCGACCTAGCGGTAGATTCCAGCCGCATCAATCAGCCCAGCGAATCGGCCCAGCACCCCGCGCCCGCCGCCTTCCCCCCACATTAGCCAGCCCTCGGGTTCGTAGGCGTTCGTCGGGGGTCGAAGCCGTGTTGGTGGATCAGGGCGTGATCGCCGTGACAGTCGAGTTCGAGGTTGTCGATGTCGGTAGCCCCACCAGCGGAATATTCGTGGATGTGGTGTGCGTCGCAGCGTGACGGGTCGGCACCGCACCGTAGGCAGCCTCGGTCGCGGTCGATGAGGGCAATCCATTGCGCTCGACTGGCCAGGCGAACGGTTCGGCCGAGGTGCAGCGCTTGGCCTTTACCGTTGTAGACCATGCCAACAACTTCGGCTTTGGGTCCGAGGTCGGCGAGTACCGACGCGGGTACTGGTTCGTGGTCGGTGAATTCGGCGGTGCCGCTGGCTAGGTCGAGGTGCATTATCACCATGTGTTTGGGATGCACCCGGCCATTCCCAGCCGATTCGGTGGTCACCAACTCAAGCAGTGCATCGGCTCGGCGTTGGCGGGGAGAGCGAACATCGTCGGGAGTTCCCTCGCGGCCACCATCGGCAGCGCCATAGAAAATCAACTCGACGATCGAGCGCCGCTACCAACTCGCGGCCGCTAACCGGATCAAGCACGGCATGAAGGTGCAGCATGCGATCGTTGCCCACGCCCCACCGCGCTTCACGTTGTGAGCGTTGCCGCTGGTAGCGATCCTCGATTTCGTCGGCGGTTTCGTGTTGGCCGATCCATTGCCGGGTTCGTTTCAAGAAAAGATCCGCGGGCACCGCAACCGCATCATCAACGAGTTGGTCAGCTTCTTCTGGCGAGACCTGCTTAGCGGCATTGGCCGCGGCCACAACATGTTCGGTGCCGATCTCGCCTCGGGCTAAAGCGGCGGCCATGAGTGGCATAGACGCCAACTGCGTTGCGGTGTCGGCGACTTGTTTGGCTTGGCGTGCCGAGCGGTGGGTCAGATCACGGGTGACGGTAGCTGCGTCGGCTCCGTGGTCGTCGAGGGCGTCGATGGCTGCGGTGTAGGCAAGGCAGCGCTCCTCGGAGTGCTTTGCGAGGCGGTGACACTCGGCGAGGGTGGCAATCAACTCCGGCCGTGAAAGCCCGACCGGCAACAGGTTGCTCAACTTCCGATGCGATGATTCAAACATAACTCCACTATAAACAGGCCCTGTGACATTACTGCCTATTATTAGAGAAGAAATGTTCGAATTGTTTATCCACGCTGGACTGCCGAACCGCCCGACCCCTACCGCCCATTAGCCCGCCCCCCGGTTAGCAGGCTGTCGTCGAGGGTCGAAGCCGTGTTGGTGGATCAGTGCGTGGTCGCCGTGGCAGTCGAGTTCGAGGTTGTCGATGTCGGTAGCCCCACCGGCGGAGTATTCGTGGACATGGTGGGCGTCGCAGCGTGACGGGTCGGCACCGCAGCGTAGGCATCCTCGGTCGCGGTCGATGAGTGCGATCCATTGCGCTCGACTGGCCAGGCGAACGGTTCGGCCGAGGTGCAGCGGTTGGCCGTTACCGTTGTAGACCATGCCAACGACTTCGGCTTTGGGCCCCAACTCAGCAAGTACCGACGCCGGTACTGGTTCGTGGTCGGTGAATTCGGCAGTACCGCGTGCCACGTCGAGGTGCATGATCACCATATGCTTGGGATGCACCCGGCCATTCCCAGACGATTCGGTGGTCACCAACTCGATCAACGCGTCGGCTCGGCGTTGGCGAGGTGAGCGAACATCGTCGGGGGACCCCTCGCGGCCGCCATCGGAGCGCCATAGAAAATCAACTCGGCGATCAAGCGCCGCTACCAACTCACGGCCGCTAACCGGATCAAGCACGGCGTGGAGGTGCAGCATCCGATCGTTGCCCACGCCCCACCTAGCTTCACGTTGTGAGCGTTGCCGCTGGTAACGATCCTCAATCTCATCGTTGGTTTCGTGTTGGCCGATCCATTGCCGGGTTCGTTTCAAGAAAAGATCCGCCGGCACCGCAACCGCATCATCAACGAGTTGGTCAGCCGCCTCCGGCGACACCCGCTTAGCGGCATCGGCCGCGGCCACAACATGTTCGGTGCCGATCTCGCCTCGGGCCAAAGCGGCGGCCATAAGTGGCATAGACGCCAACTGCGTTGCGGTGTCGGCGACTTGTTTGGCTTGGCGTGCCGAGCGGTGGGTCAGATCACGGGTGACGGTGGCTGCGTCGGCTCCGTGGTCGTCGAGGGCGTCGATGGCTGCGGTGTAGGCCAGGCAGCGCTCCTCTGAGTGTTTTGCGAGGCGGTGACACTCGGCGAGGGTGGCAATCAACTCCGGCCGTGAAAGCCCGACCGGCAACAGGTTGTTCAACTTCCGATGCGATGATTCAAACATAACTCCACTATAAACAAGCCCTGTGACATTATCACCCTTATTAGAGAAGAAATGTTCGAATTGTTTATCCACGCTAAGCCGTGAAAGCCCGACCGGCACCAGTGCGGCTAACTCCCGATGCGCTGTGATTAACATAGTTAGAATATAATCAAATGGTATGACAGTGCCATTATCGGTGACGCAGAAGCGTGTCGTCTATGGTCGAATCCGTGTCGGTGGATCAAAGCGTGATCGCCGAGGGCGTCGAGGGCGTCGATCTACACGTAGTCAGGCGTAATGGGACTTTGAGCGGTGAGGCCCCCGTCGATGGTGAAGCAACTGCCCGACACGAAGCCAGCGTCGTCGGTAGCTAGCCATACCGCGAGGGCGGCGACGTCGCCGGGTTGGCCCATCCGCCCGACCGGATGCTTGGCGATGGCCGCGGCGCGGGCTGCGGCAGGATCGTCGGCCAAGTCGAATGCGGCGTCGGCCAGCGCGGTGGTGATCCAACCGGGGCTAATGGCGTTGCAGCGCACCCCGTCGCGCCCGTGGTCGGTGGCGATGGCCCGCGTCAGGGAGTGGACGGCGCCTTTCGAGGCGTTGTAGACGGCCATGGAATGATCGGCGACGTTGCCCGCGACCGAACCAATGTTAATAATGGTGCCTCCCTTTGGCTGGGTTTTCATTATCCGCACCGCAGCGCGACAGCAGGAGAAAACGCCTCGGACATTGACATCCATCACGCGGTTGAACTCCTCATCGGTGGTTTCGTCGATCGTCTTTTCTACCTGCACGCCCGCGTTGTTGACTATTACATCGAGTCGACCGCTCGGGGCGGCGGCCATGGCAATCAACGCATCACACTGAGCCGAGTTGGTCACGTCGGTCTTAACCCAGGTCGCACCGGGGATTGTCGCCGGGGAGCGACTTGCGACGAAGACGGTAGCCCCCTCGGCGACGTAGCGATCTGCAATGGCGCGACCGATCCCGCTGCTGGCGCCCGTTACGATCGTCGTACGGCCAGCGAGTCGGCCCAACTCGAGTTGTCCCTGGCCCACCCGGCCGGTCACGGCAGGGCCTCAGAGTCGGTTGGGAGGCGAACGGATCCGCGTGCCACTGCTTCGCACAGCTTTAGGCCACGCTCGAGGTCCACCTTGTTGTGGAAGCGAGCCCAGTTCAGCCACAGTCCGTTTTGCACCACGATCAGGTCGGTGGTGCGAGCGGCCACTTCGGTGTCGGAGATGGCAGGAAAGGCGTCCTTGATCGCTCGGGCAAGCTCGATTCCGTAGTTTTCGTAGAGTTCTTGTTCGGCTATGTGTACTTCGTGGTTGGTTCGAGACACGGCCCAAATGGCGAACCACAAGGCGAGATAGTCGTCGGTGACAAAGTCGCCGTCGTAGAAGGCGCGGATGGTGCCACGGAGCCGTTCAGCGGGATCGTCGCCCCCGCCTGAGGTGCGCATCCTAGTGTATTCGAGGAGTCGGTCGCAGGAGAGTCGAAAGGCGGCGACGATTAGGCCTTCTTTGCCCGCGAAGTGGTAGCTGAGGAGGCCCAACGAGACATCGGCGGCTTCGGCCACTGCGCGCATGCTGGTGGAGTCGATGCCCTGGCGCACGATGATCGACATTGCCGCGTCGAGGATCTGCTCTTGGGTTTCGGTGAAACTCACGGGATCATCTTGGCCCTGTTGTGGGACCGTCGTCCACCCCCTCAGGTCGCGGGCACGGTGAAAACCGTGCCACGATGAACCTGTGGAACACGTAGAACCGCAGTACCGACACCCGTATCCCTCACCGGAGCTGGCCGCCGATTATCCCTTTCGCCCCCTTGACTTTGAGCGCATTGACGAAGCCGAGATGCGCGATCGTGCCGCCCGGTTTGAGGTCTTGATGAAACGCCGTCGAAGCCCCCGACTCTTTAGTGACCGTCCCGTGCCCCGTGACCTGATCGAGTCGGCGATCCGTGTCGCGGGCACTGCCCCATCGGGGGCGCACAAGCAGCCATGGCGATTCGTTGTCACTCAAGCGCCGGAAGTCAAAGCAGCCATCCGAGCCGCCGCCGAGGCCGAGGAACGGGTCAACTATCTCGAGCATCGGATGAACGACGAGTGGCAAGAAGCTCTAGCTCCGATCGGCACCGACTATCACAAGGAGTTCCTAGAGATCGCGCCGTGGATCGTGGTGCTGTTCGAGCAACGCTACGAGCAGCGCTACGATGGGGAGCGAGGCAAGTTCTATTACGTGAAGGAATCCGTGGGTATCGCGGCCGGGATGTTCATAACCGCCCTTCATCAGATGGGGCTGGCCACTTTGACCCACACTCCGACCCCGATGGCGTTTCTCACCCGAGTGCTGGGGCGCCCCGAAAACGAGCGACCGTTCGTGATGTTTCCGGTGGGGTATCCGTTGCCCGGGGTGCGGGTGCCCGACTTTGAGCGCAAGCCGCTGGCTGAGGTGATGGTCATGGTGGACGAGATTGCTCCGGGCGCTACCGGTTGAGAACGTAAGCTGAGCAGGTGGCCTTCTCATTCGCCATATTGCCTCGGCCCGATCTCGATGAGGACGCGCTGAACGCGACGCGCCTAGCTCGGCTCCGAGCCACAATGGCTCACGACGGCCTCGACGTCGTGGTCCTGACCAACCCGGTGAGCATCCGCTACGCCACCGGTTACCGAGCCTACGCCAACTTCCAGAGTCGGATTCCTTCGGCTTATGCAATCGTGGCGGTCGAAGGCCCGATCGTGATGCACGGCGCTTATGTCGACAATCTCCCGCTGATTGCGGCCTGTCGACCTTCGCACGCCATCACCACGTTTGATGCGGGACAAGACCTCTCTCGTGCCGCCGATCGCTTTGTCGCGGACATCTCGCGCTATTTGACCGATATTGGGGTTTCTATGCATGTCTCGGTAGGTATCGAGCGCACCACCCCGACTGGCCATCGAGCGTTTGCCGATGCCGGTTTCAACGTCTTCGATGCCGAACCCACAGTTGAGGTAGCTCGGAGTCGCAAGTCGGCTGAGGAAATGGTGGCGTTGGCATACGCGATCGAGGTCTGCGACTATGGCATTGCCGAGATGGCATCTGCGCTCACCCCGGGGATCACCGAGAACCAACTCTGGGCGCTGCTGCATCACGTGAACATCGCCCATGACGGCGACTGGATCGACGGGCGGATGTTGTGTTCGGGCCCGCGCAGCAACCCGTGGTACCAAGAAGCCAGCCACCGGCGAATCGAGGTTGGCGATCTAGTACCGTTCGACACCGATCTCATTGGCCCGTACGGCTACTGCGCCGACATATCCCGCACCTTCTTGTGCGGCGACGGACCGCCGACAGCGGAGCAAAGAGCGCTATACGACCGAGCGCTTGCGGAACTCGCCCACAACACCTCCCTGCTGCGGGTCGGGGCCTCGTTCGCCGAGTTGTCCCATGCCGTGTTGCGCCATCCCGATGAGTTCATCGCCAACCGCTATGCGTGCGCCTTTCACGGGGTAGGAATGTCCGACGAGTACCCCAAAATCCCTTACCCAGACGACTGGGCGCAGACAGGATACGACGGCGAGGTGGAAGACGGCCTAGTCCTCGCGGTGGAGAGCTATGTCGGTGCTGTCGGTGGACGACAAGGGGTGAAACTCGAGCAGATGGTGCAGGTCACCGCTGACGGAGTTCGCCTCCTTTCTCGGTATCCGTTCTGGAACTGAGTCCGCCGCGGGATATATAACTGGACGAACGTTCAGCATGGGTCTAAGCTACGAAAACTAAGCGATCGTCTAGTTCCGGCCTCTGCACCTTGTGGGAGTCCCGCTCAAAGGAGAGAAAGTGTGAGCCTTGTCGAACCGACCCAATTCACTGGGTTTGATTTCGACCTCGATGCGATCGTCGATCTAGAGCGTCATCCGATCCATCTGCTGAACAACCGCCGGCGGGCCGAACTCGTCGCCCACACCCGCTCAGAGATGGCCACCGTGGGATGCAGCCGGATTTCCGACTTCGTTCGTCTTGAGGCGGTGGCGGCGATGCGGGCCGAGGCGGAGGAACTGCGCGACCAAACCACCTGGTCCGTCGAACCGCACACCCCGTACTTCTCGCCCCCTGATGAAGGGTACCGAATCGGGCATCCCCGCCGGCGGTTGCAGGAGCGGCGGAGCGGCTTCATCAACTCTGATTTGCTGACCCGCTACTCACGCCTGAGGATGTTCTTTGACTCCGACATTGTCGTACATTTCCTCAGCGAGTGCCTCGACGTTCAGCCCCTCTACCGTTGGGCCGATCCGTTGGGCCGCAACCCCTACGGCGTGATGGACGAGGATCACTACTTCCCGTGGCACTTCGATGGCAACGACTTCACCGTCAGCCTGCTCGTTCAGAAAGCCGTCGCCGGGGGCGTGTTCGAGTACGTTCCCAACATTCGCCAGCCGGGTGACGAGAACTACGAGCGAGTGCAGCACATCTTGGAAGGGGGCCGCGACGGCGTTTGCGAACTCGATCTTCAGCCCGGCGATTTACAGATCTTCCGAGGCCGTCACTCGATGCATCGCGTGACCCGCATCGAGGGGGCCACTAGCCGCTACGTCGGTTTGCCGTCCTACGTATCTGACCCGTACCTGATGAATACCCCGTTTCACTCCGAGAACATCTACGGCCGGGCCCTGCCGGTTCAACACGCCCGACACATCGACCGTAACGACGGTCTCACCGACTAACGCTGTCGGCCACATGACGCGTATCTTCTTCCTCGGCCTAGGACATATGGGCGGCGCTATGGCTGCCAACCTTGTCGGGGACGGGTTCGAAGTTCACGGCTTCGATGTAAACCGCGAGGCGCTCGACCGGGCGGCCGCGGTCGGAGTAGTCGAAAGCGAGTCGGCGGCGGTGGGGGCGGAGGCTGCCGATATTGTGATGTCGTCGCTGCCCGGCCCGGCCGAGATCCGTCGCGCCTTCCTGTTCGACGACGGGATTCTCAGCTACATGCGGGCGGGCACTGTGTGGATCGATCTCTCGACCACCGATCTGGCCACTGCCCGAAAGTTGGCCGCCGAAGCTGAGCGACGAGGGGTTCACCTAGTCGATGCGCCGGTTTCGGGTGGGGCCGAAGGGGCGGCGGCGGCCACCCTGAGCGTGTACGTCGGCGGGGAGGCGAGCGTCGTGGCCGACCTCGAAGCGGTGTTCGCAGCCATAGGTTCCAATATCGACTATTTGGGCGCCCACGGTGCGGGCTATTCGGCCAAGATTGCCCAAGTCACGCTTTGCTATACGCAAACCATCGCGTTCGTGGAAGCGTTGACGCTTGGCGTGTTGGGCGGGGTGGCCCCGGAGAAAATGTTGGAGTTGATCCAGCGCAGCGCGGGGGGAAGCTATGTGGCCGACGTCTACGGCCCTGAGATCGTGGCGGGCACCTACGACGCCGCGTTCACCCTGCAACTGGCGGCGAAGGACATGCGCCTGGCGATGGAGATGGCCGAGATGGTCGACGCCGATTTACCCTTCATGGCGAGCGTCGCCGAGCGCTACGCCGCGGCGGAACGCCTTTATGGCCCCGCCGCGCCACATCTACTTGCAGCCCAGATCACTGAGCAGAACAATGGACTGGTCTTCTCAGAAGCCAGCCGCCCGACCCTAAGGAACCTAAAATGACCGATACCGCTGAACGACTTGAGGTAGTCGCCTACGACGAATGGGAGGCCCGAGTCGACTTGGCGGCGATGTACCGCCTGGCCGCGCATTTCGGCTACGACGACACGGTTTGGAACCACATCACGATGCGGGTTCCCGGCAGCGAACACGATTTCTTCTTAAACCAGTTCGGCCTGCTCTACAACGAAGTTACCGCCTCAAACCTTATCAAGGTCGATGCGGTCGGGAACGTGCTTGAAGGCCCCGCCGACGTCAACACGGCCGGTTTCGTGATTCATAGCGCGATCCACAATGACTTCCCACAGCACAAGGTGGTTTTTCACGCGCACGTGCCCGACGCGCTGGCCGTTACCGCCCTAAAGGATGGTTTGGCCCACATCGTGCAGGACACCGCGATGCTGTACGGCCAGGTTGGCTACCATGACTGGGAGGGCTTGTCCCTTAGGCTCGACGAGCGGCTTCGGTTAGCCGCCAATATGGAGGGCAACAGGGCGCTCATCATGCGCAATCACGGCTTTTTGACCGTCGGGGAAACAGCAGGCGAAGCGTTCATGGTGATGCACTATTTGATCCGCGGTTGCCGAGCGTTCCTCGCCGCGACGGCCACCGGTTGCCAACTCGATCGAGGCTCGACCGAAACCTGGGAATTGGCCAAGGAGCAGTACGATCACTTCCCGCTAGGGGTCAACGAATGGCCTGCCCTCAAGCGTCTTTGCCACCAACTTGATCCGGCCTACCGCTCCTAGAATCCACGGCTAGCTCGCTAGATCGAGAAGACTTTCAACGCCTCGTCTCCATACTTGTTGATCGCTTTCACCGCTATCTTGCCGGACTGCGGACGGCTGAACGGCAGCGACTCTGTTCGGTAGAGTGCGTTCCAGGCTTCAGCGTTGATCTCGGCTTTGAGCGCCTTCTTCAGCGCCTGGTAAGGGTCGGAGGCTCCGCCGGGGAAGTAGGCGTGACGCACGTAGAAAGCTTCGCCGCTGTAGTCAGTGTCGATGAACCAGCAGGCAATATCGTTGGGGCCCGATGAGCGCACCTTCCCCGTGTTGGGGTCGAAGATATCGAGGCCGTTGATGGCGACCGTGACCAACTCGTCGGCGTGTTCGGCGATAGTAATATCGGGCTCGCCGAACACGGTGAAGAGGTTTCCTGCGCCGGTGCTTTTGAGTTCCTCGCTCATCATCAAATCGGCGTTGATGCGGGTGTTGAGGACTCGCAGTCGTCCCACGGTTCGCTGCCCGTCGACGGAGAACGTGTGCTCAGTATCGTTTTCCGTCGAGGCCTGTTCGCTGGCCCCGCCGTCGAAGGCGTAGGCGCAGACTAGTAACAGATCGGCCTTGACGCCGCGGACTGCTTCTTTGGCCGCGCCAGCGATTTGTTCGCGACCGACCGTTCCCGACTCCGGCCCGATTGAAACCGCCACCAACTTGTCTTGGCCGTCAGTGTTGACGAAACCGCCTAGGGCGTGCACCCACTTACCGGCGTAAGGTTCGAGCCAGCCCAACTTGAGGCGATCATCTCGGTAGCCGTTTTGTACCCCGGCTCGGGCCAGGTTGTCTAGGACCATGGTGACGAAATTGCCGGTGCCGGTGCCGGTGGCGTTGGCGGCTGAGTCTGCCTGGGACGTCACGGTGCGATGCGGCGACAGCGATTCAACCGTGAATGGTCCGGCGACGCGAATCTTGCGCTTATCCTCCTCGGGTTGATCGACTAGCGGTTCGTAGTCGGCTGCCCGCCGGATCGCCGCGTCGGCATCTTGCTGGGTCATCCCCGGTACGATCTCTTCGCAGCGCGAGATCGTCGACAACATGATGTGCAGCGCCCGGCGGTAAACGAAACCCTGCCGGATGTCGCTGTCGTGTGAGCTGTCGGCGAGGGTGAAGGACGGATGCCGGGCGGCCATGATGCGCTGTTGGGCGAGGGTGACCGCGACGCGAGAAGTGTCGATGGTGATCCAGCGTCGGCCCCACTTTTCGGCCACGACGGCGGTGGTTCCCGACCCGCAGGTCGGATCGAGGACAAGGTCGCCGGGGTCGCTGGTCATAAGAAGGCAGCGCTCGATCACCTTCGAATTGGTCTGCACGACGTAAGTCTTGTTGGGGGTTCCTCCGGTGTCGGTCCAGACGTTACTGATCGCGACCGCGGGGAAGTCATCGAGATAGCGGATGTAGCTCAGCGTTTTGCTGCCCTGTGCTAACCGCCTCGCGGTGGCAAGGCGCTCCATCCCCTCCCGGTTCGTCTTCCAAGTTCCAGTCCCGGGGGTAAAGGTCTTCCCTTCGTGTTCGAACTCGATGAGGTCGGCTCCACGCGCTGGGCGTTGGCTCGTCAGATTGTCGGTGGCGAACACCCGATCGCTGGCCGGCACCGCCACCAACCCCGCCTTCTCCTCTGGCGTAAGAGACCGCGTGCTCCCGTCGGGCATCCGCGCCTTCGTATAACCAGTCGCCCCTGGCCCACCGAGCACCTTGTCCTTGTAGAGCTGCCGGTACTTCATCTGTGGCTTGTCTTTGGCGTACCAGATGATGAAATCGGCCACGGTGGAAAGCCCAGTGGACGACGAACCAGCCGTCTTGGTGAAGGTGATAGTGGAGACGTAATTGCTGGGCCCGAACACTTCGTCGAGCAGGTTGCGCACCACGTGGAGGTTGTCGTCGCTGATCTGGACGAACACCGAACCGGAGTCGCTGAGCAGCGTGCGGGCCGCCACCAAGCGATCACGCAGATAACTAAGGTAGCTGTGGATCCCATCCTTCCAAGTGTCGCGAAAGGCTCGGATCTGTTCGGGTTGCGGGCTGACATCACGACCGTCGACCACGGTGCGCTGGCTAGTCGAGACCTGCCAGTTGGAGTTGAACTTGATCCCGTAGGGCGGATCTATATAAACAGTCTGGACCTGGCCTTTCAGGTCCTCCTTCTCGGTCAGGCTGGTCATGGCGATCAAGGCATCACCCAAGATCAGCCGGTTCGACCAGTTGACGGCGTGTTCGTAGGACTCAAGGTCTGCGTACGGGTCGCCCTCAGTGCCGTCAAAATCGTCAAACAGTGTGAGTTCGGACTCTGAGAGTCCGGACTCTGATCGATTGCGGTGCCGACGGAGATTCTCGATGATGGCCCGCGGGACTATCCGTTCCTGGATGTAGATAGGAACGACGCGAACCGCTAGCGAATCGTCGTCAAGGCGGTCCTTTCCTCTCCACACAAGTTGCGGATCAAGTTCCGAGTCCCATTGCGGGGGGGGTGGACATAATGTGTTCGGCGCCGTCAGTAGCAACAAAGGGGGCGTGTTCGTCCGACGGGATGTTGGTGCGCTGGTCCTGGTGACGGAAGGCGTCGATCTTGGTCGGATCGTTGGAGGAATCGGGGGACGCAGTGCTTTTCATGGGGTAGCTACCGTGAGGTTGAGGTGGTTACGAATCTGGGTATCGACATGGGCCGGGTCGTGAATCTCGAGCAGATCCCAGCGGCCGTAGTCGGCGAGCGAGTTGACCGCCGGTAGCCACTTATCGCGGGTAGTGGCGACCTTGACTTTTTTGTCTGGGCGTTCTTGGCCCGAGACTTCGATGAGCAGGTTGACCGGGCCGTTTGGTCCCCCGTCGTCGATGACGGCGATGAAGTCGGTCACGTAAGCCCTCTGGATACCGTCGATCACGTACGGAATGGTGAAATCAAGATGGTCGTTTTTGACGTAGCGCGCTACCTCGTCCATCCCTTCGAGGGTGGCCGCGACGGTGGTTTCCCAGCCGGAATCGGGCACCACATGGCTGAGGTGGCACTTTTTGCCGGTGACCAAGAGTTCGTCCGGGTCTCGCCTCGTGGCCCATCCCACGCCGCTAGTATCGCCGGTCGGGTTGGCCCGTTCGAGGATGGCGTTGATGGCCGCGTCGTTAGCTTGGGTCGAGGTGATTGCGGCGAGAATGATGTCGGTGGCTCGGGCTTGGTACGCCGAAAGGCCGAGCAGTTGCCAGAAGGCGTTGCCGGTGATGGTGACGTAATCGTCGATCCAGGTGCCGACCGCGTCGAGCACCGCGGGAAAGAGCCACGGCCGTGGATCGCCGTCGCCGCTGGTCAGTTTTTTACACACCTGAGCCGCGATTTGGTAGCGGATTTCTTGCATCCGCAGTGACCGCAGGGCGTCAAGGGTGTGAACCTCAGGGATGCCGGTGATGTCCTCGATGTCAACACGTGTCGGCACTGCGTCGTTGCCCAACACCATGCGGTGGTCGTCGCTGAACGTGGTTTGGATCGAATCTGACGGCGTGGCGTAGTGGTAGCCAACGACCCGCGGGAACTCGATGCGGGACTCGCTTCGTTGCTCGACGGTATGGACGTAGGTGTGGGTCTCGATGCCTTCGGCGGTGTTGCGTAGCCCGGCGACAGGGACGAAGGCGAACGGCACGCCGTAGACGTCGGCGTATTCGGGGTCGAACTTGCCCTCATCGTTAAGTTCATAAGACACCCGTCGCAGTCCCCGCCCGACTACCTGCTCGCATAGGAGTTGCGTGCCGAAGGCGCGGATTCCGAGGATATGGGTAACGGTTCGGGCGTCCCATCCCTCGGTCAGCATAGAAACCGAGGTGACAGCGCGGATCGGTGCACCGAGCTTGCCGGCGCGCCCCACCGTGTTCATCACCTCGCGCAGCAAGCCTTCCTCGCCGACGGCAGCGGCGCTCTGGCCGGGATTGCGCCGTTCGAATTCGCCGCGGAACTGCTCTAGCTCGACCGCCGCCGCGGTGAGAAAGGCCGGGGTCAGTTGGTTGCCGGAGTCGATGGCTTTCGAGTCGACGATCATGGCAACAGGGCGAGGGATCCACCCGCCGTTATCGTCGACGTTATCGAACAACGGGAGCTTGCCGTGATGGCGAAGCGGTGAGCCGTCATCGGTGGTTTCTTCCCAGCCTGACATCCATTCGTGAACCAGTTGCGAAATGTTCGTGTTCTGGGCCACCACGATGAAGACGGGTGGCACCGCCTCGCGGTTATGGCTCTGCGCTTCTTTCCAGTCGTTGAAATGCTTTTCGTAATCGTGGTAGAGCGCCCATAGCGCTGACTCGAGTTCGGGAGGAAGGACCGGCGGGTAGCTGATTTTCGAGTGTTTGGTGCCCTTCGAGAGTTGTTTGCCGACCTTTGCCCAGAGGGCCCGAAACGCCGGATCGCTGCGGTCGATATCGTCTGCGGTTGGCACCCGGGGAATCTTGACGATGCCACACTCGATGGCGTCGGTGAGGGCGAAATCAGAAACAACCCATTGGAACAGGGTCCCTTCCTGCCAGCCCGAGCCTCGAAGGTAGAACGGGGTGGCCGAAAGGTCGTACACGGATTTGATCCCGCGCTTGCGAGCGATATGGACGAGACCGGTATGCCACACCCGGGCATCGGCCTCTCGGGCCTTCGCCGCCACCTTGTCCTCCCCGGCGAGGTCGTCGATGCCAAAGGCCGACTTGGCGGCGTCGGGGTCTAGCTTAACATTGGCAGGCTTTTGTTGGTAGCAGTGGTGCCCCTCGTCGTTGAGCACAATGATCTGCTTCGTGCCGGAGAACGGCTGCAGGACACGGTTCGCCATCTCGCCGGGGGTCTCGGTGAAGACAGCATCGTTGCCGAGCAACTTTTTCGTCTTGGCCGGCGCTGACCGCTTCTCGCGCCGCATGAGCTGGTGATAGTTGATGACATGCACGGTGGCTCGGTTGAGATCTGCTCGCAGCCCGGGGCTACCACTAAGAACTGGTCGGTGAATCGCCCATCGTGAGGATTGCGTGCCTTGTTCAGGGTCTGCCAGGCAATGAGCAGCGACATGACAACGGTCTTGCCCGCGCCGGTCGCCATCTTCAAGGCGATGCGAAACAGTCCCTCGTTCAGCGAGTTGGCGTACTGGGCCAGCGTGGTTTGGAAGTAATGCTCCGCCTTGGGCGCCTCTTCGGCGAGAAAGATCGCCGTTTCGATTGCCTCGCGCTGACAAAAGAACAGCGGGCGGTCCCGTCCGTCGATCTGATTCCAGTGGGCCAGCAGTCGGCGGCTGGTCTGGGTCGTACCGGGATACCCGCGGTCTCGCCACAGCGAAACAGCTTCCCTGACCTGATTGATGAACTGGTTCTCTTCAACACGATCGACAGTGTCGAGGTCGAGCGACGACTGCGGCGTGCCCTGCTTTTTGGTCCCCGGGATCGGGGTGAAGTACAGCGAGCAACGCCGACCTTTGGCTTTGGTTTTGGTGATAACGCCGCGTTCGTCGAACTTAAAGTGATACTTAGGTTCGATGAACGGCGAGTTGATGATCGGATTGTCAATCACCCTAGTTACGATACTGTCCCCCTATGACGCTTTACCAAACTCAACTTGAGTCGCCGATCGGCCCCCTCACCCTCATTGCCTCCGACTTCGGGCTGCGCCGCGTGGCTTTTTCGAGCCAAGAATCCACAACACTAGAGGCATGCGAGATTCATCCCGAGTTGACCAGAGCCGCCGAACAGTTGCGTGAGTATTTCGATGGCCAACGACAAGTATTCGATTTGCCCCTCGATCTAGTCGGCACCGATTTCCAGCGGGAAGCATGGCGAGCCTTGGCCGCGGTGCCGTACGGCGAAACCCGCAGCTACGGCGAACAGGCCAAAGCAATCGGTCGGCTCGGCGCCTATCGGGCGGTGGGATCGGCCAACGCCAAGAACCCGATACCGGTTGTCTTGCCCTGTCATCGCATCGTTGGCACCAACGGTTCCCTCACCGGGTTCGCCGGTGGCCTTGACCTCAAGCGGTGGTTGCTCGCCCACGAACGGGCAAATCTCTACCCAGAGGAAATATTATCTATTGACAGGAAACTACTGTCAGTGGAATAATTCCACTAGTGCGGGCGATTAGACTGCACTACTGTGGCGAATGGCACACTCGGCTCGGGGCTGAGACCGTGACATCCGTCTCGTCCTAGGGGGACAACATGCCAACCGATATCGAACAGTTCATTGATGCCGACGGCCGTGAGGCCCAGGTCCGAGAGATCGAAAAACGCATCAAGACAGAGGGGATTCAGTACCTCTACTGCCAGTTCGTTTCCGTCACCGGCCGGATCATGGGCAAGGGCATCCCCGCCAAGCACTTTGGAACCATTGCCCGTAAGGGATTCCAACTGGTCTACGGCTCAACGGCCAACCTGTTCGTTGACCGCCACGGCGATTACATCGGCTACGGCGCAGAGTCGAAGGAACTCGTCGGTGTCGCCGAGGTTGACACCTTCATGAAGCTTCCGTGGGACTCCAAGACCGCCCGTGTTTTCTGCACACTGTTCCGCGGCCGGGAAGAAAAAGTGGACGGCGGCGCCTTTCTCACCTCGGACTGCCGAGGAAACCTCCAGCGGATTCACGCCGAGTTTGAGGCCAAGCACGGTCTGCATCTCCGCGCGGGCTGCGAACCCGAGATGATGTGGCTCAAGGCCGACGAGAACGGCAAGCCCACCGTCGAGGGACTCACCAAGCCCAACTGTTACCACATCGACCAGTTCGCCGAGCTTCAGCCGCTGATCCATCGGGTGGTGGAATACGGCGAGGCGATGGGCCTCGACATGATCCAGGGCGACCACGAGGATGCTCCGGGCCAACTCGAACTCAACTTCAACTTCGATAGGGCTGAACTCACCGCCGATCGCTTGAGCACCTACCGCCAGATCTGTAAGCAAGTAGGCCGCGAACTCGGTGCCTTCCCGTGCTTCATGCCAAAACCGTTCATGGGCGTTTCGGCCAACGGCTGTCATCACAACATCTCTTTGTGGGAAGGCGACGACAACAAGTTCATGCCAGAAGGGGACGACCCTCAGATCCCCGGCCCCGTGGGCATGAAAGCCATCGGCGGCATCATCAAGCATCTGCCAGCGCTCACCTGTCTCGGCTCGCCCACCGTCAACTCCTACCGACGCCTCTGGGACACCGGATTCTGGGCGCCTGTCTTTGCCGACTGGGGTTTCCAGAACCGGACTACCGCACTGCGAATCTCCGCCCCGGGGCGCTTCGAATATCGATCGGTGGACTCCGCGGTCAACCCCTACCTCTCAATGGCTGGCCTCATCAAGGCCATGGACCACGGACTCGACGCCCAACTCGATCCGGGCCCGCCCGAAGAGCGCAACATTTACGAAGCCATGGAAGCGGGCAAGGACGTCAAGAAGATCCCGATGACTCTCGGTGAGGCGCTGGATGCGCTTCGGGCCGACGAGGTAATCAAGTCCGCCCTGCCCGGCGACATGTTCCGGGTTTTCGAGCACTACAAGCGCGACGAGTGGGAGCGCTTCATGGCCACCGTGACCGACTGGGACGTCGAGGAATACCTCGACATTCTGCCGTAAACGCCCCGTCCACCAACCATCCAACCAATCAATCAATCAAAACGATCTAAGAAAAGGGAGACACGATATGTGTGGCATTGCCGGCATTATCCATCGTGACGGAACCGCCAATATCGGCGCGGAACTCACCAAGATGCTCCAGTCCATGAAGCATCGCGGCCCAGATTCAACTGGCTACGCGCTGTACGGACCCGCTGACGACATGATCGTCATCCGGTTCGTGCTGGCCGAGCCGAGCGAATTCGCGGGCATGCACATACAGGAGAGACTGGATCGAAACCGTCAAGAAATCGAGTCGCGGCTGGCCAAAATCGGCGCCGAGGTGGCCACGATGCAAAGTGAGACCGGCTACGCCTTTCGCGCCACGGTGCGGTACTCGGGCGAACTAAAGCCCCTGGCTGACTATCTCGAAGACGTTCCCGGTTGCGAGGTTCTCTCGCTCGGTAACTCCCTAGAGATCGTCAAGGACCTTGGCGACGCCGAAACGGTTGACGATCAGTACAATCTGGCGGACTTCACCGGCACCCACGGCATCGGCCACGTTCGCATGGCGACCGAATCCGATGTCGATTTGGCTAGCGCCCACCCCTACTGGGCCTACCCTTTCGCCGACGTCGCTGTGGTTCACAACGGTCAGCTCACCAACTACCACTACTGGCGGCGGCGGCTTGAGCGCTCAGGCCACCGTTTCCAGTCCGAATGTGACTCTGAGATTATTGCCGTGTACCTCGCCGAGAAGCTCCAAGGGGGCATCGACTTGGAAACGGCCATGAAGGAGAGCATCGACGACTTCGACGGTGTGTTCACCTACGTGTGTGTCACCGGCAACCAACTTGGCTTCTGCAAGGACGAGATGGCGGCTAAACCGCTCGTGTTGTTCGAAAACGACGACATGGTGGTGGTGGCCACCGAAGAAATCGCCATTCGGGCCCTCGTCGGGCGCGAAGTCGAGACACGAGATCCCTACGAGCGTGAAGTAAAGGTGTGGCAGGTATGAGTGCAGGTTCTAGATCGGGTGTCAACTACGACGCCCGCGGCTTGGCTGAGCCCAACGCTGTAGCCCCCGAGACAGCAGAGATCGACGGCGATTTCGCCCGCGTCGATGCGACTAATCTCTCCACCCGACAAATCAATCTCGAGCTTCGGCGTTTGATCTATGTCGAGAATATCCATAACGTCACCATCGTCAATCCAGGGTCGAAACACTCCCTGGCGGTTGGTGTCCTCAAGCGCTGCAACATCACCTTCGAAGGTTCGCCCGGCTGGTTCGCCTGCGGCCTCATCGACGGCCCGATGGTCAAGATTGATGGCCGAGTCGGCTGGTCGTGCGGAGAGAACATGATGTCGGGTTCGGTCGTGGTCGAACGAGGGGCTGGTTCGTTGACCGGTGCCGCGTTGCGCGGCGGCGATCTCGTTTTCAAAGGCGATGTTGGGGCCCGTACCGGCGTTGACCAAAAGGGCGGCACGATCATTGTCATGGGAAGCGTGGGCATCAACACCGGCTTTATGATGCAGCGTGGCCGTCAGGTCATCTGCGGCAATGCCGGCCATAACATGGGCGACTCCATGTACGACGGCGCCATATACGTCGGCGGCAAAATCGCCTCGCTTGGTGTCGACTGCGTTCCCGGTGAATGGGACGACTCCGACACGGAGTTCATTAACCGCAAGTTCGGTCTGTACGACCTCGGTACGCCGCCGGAGTTCGAAAAGTTCGTCTGCGGTAAACAACTACACAACTACGACTCGCTTGAGCCGTCTGAGAAGAAGCTCGTCATCTGAGGAGATTGGATAAATGAGTCAAGCAAAGAACGCACAAACTCAAGCCGAACAGGACGCGGTGCTGGTCAACGCTAGTACTGATCTGCTCGGCCAGAGTAAAATTTTCACCCCCACGGTGATTAACGACATCCATGTGAAGGCCCAACTTGGTCGTTACCGGATGCGGGGATTCTCCCTGTTCAAGAAGATTCCTCATTGGGACGAGCTCGTGTTCTTGCCGGGCACGCTCACGCGCTTTGTGATCGAGGGCTACCGGGAGAAGTGCGAAACGAAGACCGTCATCGGCGGCCGTTTCGCCAAGAAGCCACTTGAGCTTGATATTCCGGTGTATATCACCGGAATGAGCTTCGGTGCCTTGTCTATCGAAGCCAAGATGGCGCTCGCTAAAGGGGCTTCGATGGCCGGTTCGGCGACGTGTTCGGGCGAAGGCGGCATGATTCCGCCAGAGCGTGATCTGTCGACCAAATGGTTCTACCAAGTTATTCAGAGCCGGTATGGATTCAACCCGCATCACCTTATGCTCGCCGATGCGGCAGAGTTCTTCATCGGGCAGGGCTGCAAGGTTGGCCTCGGTGGTCACCTTATGGGCCAGAAAGTCACCGAGCAGGTCGCTGAGATGCGCTCTTTGCCCGCCGGTATCGATCAACGTTCACCGGCTCGCCATCCGGATTGGATCGGCCCTGATGATCTGTCGCTCAAGATCCAAGAGATTCGCGAAGCGACCGACTATCAGATTCCAATTCAGCTAAAGCTTGGTGCCTCACGTGTCTACGATGACGTGCGTATGGCCGCCAAATGTGGCCCCGATTCCATCTATCTCGATGGGGCGGAAGGCGGAACGGGCGCCGGTCCACACCTCGCTACCGAAGAGACCGGCATTCCGCTTATGGCAGCCATCCCCGAAGCCCGCCGAGCGCTCGAGGACGTAGGCTTGGCCGACGAGGTGGACCTCGTCGTGGCTGGTGGTATTCGTAACGGGGGGGATATTGCTAAATGCATCGCTCTCGGTGCCAAAGCCGTGGCTATTGGTACAGCGGCGCTTATGGCCCTCAACTGTAACAAACACCTCCCTGGGATCACCGACTACGAAGGGACCATCGGCGTTCCCGCCGGTCAGTGTTATCACTGCCACACGGGACGTTGTCCGGTAGGGGTGGCTACCCAAGACGTCGAATTGCGTAAGCGCCTCGATGTTGATGAGGCCGCCCTGCGGGTCTACAACTACCTCATCACGCTCACCATGGAAGTTCAATTGCTCGCCCGGGCCTGTGGCAAGACCAACATCCACTCTTTGGAACCCGAGGACCTTGCCGCCCTCACTTACGAAGCGGCGGCCATGGCTCGGGTCCCACTGGCCGGTACGCAGTACATCCCCGGAGTTACCGAAGAGAAACATTTCACCGAGATGCGAGAAATGATGGCCAAGATGACCGGTCAGGAAGGAATCTGAGATGGCTGAAATTAAGGCTGATACAGGCAAACGCACAGTTGGCATCGACGCCGAACAGTTAGCGGGGAAGCGTTTCGACTACCAAAGCGACAGATCGCTCGTCGAAGACGTTGACCTTATGGCGGCCACACCCGGCGACGACCTCAACTGGTTGGAGGACATCTGGTTGTTGAAAGAAGACGGCATCCCAGCCGTCTTTGACCGCTATTCGAACTCCTTTCTCAAGATCTACTTCGATATTCCCGAAGGACGTGAGGACGAACTGGCTCGCAAGGTGCTCATCAAGCACCTGCAATCAGGGAACTCTTATGGCATCATCTTGAAAGACATTCACTGCAAGTTCCCCCAGGTCGACCTCGGCCCGTGGGTGGACGAATGCCGTGAGGTTGGTACCGACTGGAAACGTCCCGTCCTTGAAGGGTGGGAAGCTCCGTCCGGGCACTGATATGTCATTTCCTTCTAACTCTAAATACGTTATTGTCGGTGCAGGTATTCATGGTCTTTCGACCGCTATGCATCTTGCTCGGGAACTCAAGAGTGCCGGTAAAGGCTCGGGTGAGGACATTGTTATTGTTGACAAAACAGCGGTTGGTGCTGGGGCGTCGGGCATTGCTTGCGGAGTCGTTCGCAATAACTATTTCCAACCCGCCATGCGCGAGTTGATGGCTCACTCGGTATCAGTCTGGGACTCCGACCCTGAGGCCTACGCCTATCATCCAGTGGGCTATCTACAGATCAGTCATCAAGGAATGTTCGATGACGTGGCTTCAATTCACGCCCAACAACAGGCCATCGGATACGAGTCTGTATTCATCGAAGGGACCGAGGCTTCCGCCGCCTATATGCGCGGTATCTTCCATGACTGGCAGGCGCAGGGCATCACCTCGGTGCTGCACGAAAAAAAGGGCGGCTATGCCAATAACATGGCGTCGCTCAAAGGGTTAGCCGCAAAGGCAGAGGCCGAAGGCGTTCGTATCATTAGCGGTGTCGAAGTCATGGATCTCGAAACCTCCGGTGGCGCGGTTACTTCGGTGGTCACCAATCAAGGTTCGATCGCGTGCGATCACGTCGTTATCGGTACCGGTCCGTGGGTGCAAGCCCCGTGGAAGATGCTTGATCTCCCGATGACCACCATGGTTAAAGGTGCCGATGGCGAGTTGCATGAACGGCCAACTTGGACCTATTGGGCGTTGCAGGAAGGGACTCTCGACGTCGATCCAGGATACCTGATGGACAACGAGGGGAACATGCCTCCTGTAGTTCACATTGATACTGATGTCCCGCTATTCAACGCCGCGGGTCGCCAGATCACCCAAGACACTTGGGGAATCTACTACAAGCCTGATTTCAACTTTGGTGGCGTACAGGGCGGCTATATGCCCTACATCGTGGACAAGGCGGCCGAGGACGTTGCCGTTGACCCTTACGGTCCCGAAAGCCCTGACTTCGTGGTCGGCGACGATTTCCATGAAACTTGGACAGCGGCTTTGGCCTTCTGCCAGAAGCGCTTCGAGGGTAAAGGCGACCAGATAAGCCACGAACCGAGCGGGGGTATTGGATCGTTCACTCCAGACAGTTTCCCGGTCTTTGATACGTTTAGTGAGAACTGCTACTTCATTGCTGACTCCAATCACGGGTACAAGATGATTGGAGTGGGCGCACTGGTAGCGAAGGAACTTCTCGGCGAACCCCAGGCCCTGTTGGAACCGTTCCGCTATAGCCGGTATGCCGAGGGTAAATTGCATCCTGTGTCGAATAGTCCATATCCCTGGAGCTGACTTTGCCTCGGGGGCGTCTAGATGACTAACGACACAGGGGCGACGGCTGACGATATCGCTAAGTGGCGGGCGGCGGCGAAGAATCGCGACGCAGAAGCCATGTGCAATCTGGGTCTTTTATGTCGAGAAAAAGGGCAACTCCACGGCTCCGACTCTGCACTCTCCTGGTGGACCTTAGCGGCCGAACTAGGCCACACCGACGCCATGCTAAACCTCGGTTTGTTACATTTCGAGGCAGGCCGAGTTGTAGGCGAGACGTCAGCTCAAACTTGGTGGCAGCGCGCCGCTGATGGCGGCAACGTTGACGCTATGGTTAACCTGGGCTTCTTGCGTCAGACGCAAGGCCGTCAGCAAGGGCGCGACTCAGCCGAATATTGGTGGCAACGAGCCGCCGAGAATGGCAGCGAGGACGCCGCGTTCAACCTAACGGCCTTACGCGCCGAGTGCGCCCCAAGCGGCGACTAACAGCAGTTGGATAGTCGCGAAGCGCGTAGTACGCTGTCACGGCAACGGAGGACTCTGGCGATCTGCGCCGCGGGGAGGAGAAAGTATGAAACGATTCCATGCGACTCGTGGTTGCCCCCACGGAACAAGGTACTAATGTGGCGCGCGTGTTTGGTTCGTTTTGGAGTGTTTGCTGGGTTGACTGCGTTGGTGGGCAGTGCGTGCGGTTCGAACGCTGTGGAAGTTCCTGCCGCGGTCGCCGCGTTCGATGAGTATGACGACTTCTTGTCTGACCCGATTCGTCATCGGCAACGACTAGTGGAATATGTGGGAGTCGTTGATAAGTGTATGGAGGAACGCGGCTTTACGTTGCAGGGTGATCCGGTGCCGCCGCTTTCGTTCTTCGAGGAAAAGGGCCGCGGTTTGCTCTTCGGTTCGGTCGATTTCTTGCTAACCATGACATCTGAAGATGCCTCGGAGTTGGGGCTGGGTTTCGCAACGGGGCTCGATACCGAATTATCTGGCGAACGATTCAACGTCGTACGCATACCGGAGGATCTCGACGAAGAACGTTGGAAGGAGTATATGTCGGCTTTGGAGGGACTCGGGGGGAGTGGTTCGGGTGACGTGTCGTGCGTGGTTCTTGCTAAAGCGGAGGTCGGGAGCATAGAGGCACCCGTCGTTGGCGATCCAGACCTAGCCGAAAGCCTGGAAGAAGCGCTGACTGATGGCAGTTTCGTAAGTATCCTTCAGCAATGGCAGGGTTGCCTTGTGGAGGAAGGATTCCTTGGGAATCCCTCGCCGCTTGCTTGGGCGGCACTCTACCATTCGCTTACGGAGGTATTCACTGAAGAACACGGGGCATCACCAGAAAGTCTGGTCTCTTCGCTAGGCCTCGCAGAGGTGCTGAAACGTGCTGCGGTTATCGACACTGAATACGGGGCGAAGTATGTCCGATGCCGTGATGGCCTTGGAGTTGACCTAAGTGAAGAGTTCAAGAAGATACTTAGCGAACTTACCTGATGACGACGCCATGGCGGCGAATTAGGAGCATTGAGCGTTGAAAAAAAGTATCTGGTTGTTAGCGCTCGTCTGTCTAGGCGTAGCGGCGGCGAGTGGCTGGTTTGCCGCGCAGGAGATATCGCGCTCGGAGGCTTCTCGGGTAGACCCCACTGTGGTCGAACCAGAAGTGCTCACCGTTGGGGTGGAAGAGCGGGCGCTGGGACTCGATATTTTTGGCCGAGCGACAGTCGAAGAACCGAAGAGGGAGGCGCTGGTGCTGGCGTCCACCACAGTCGGCAATGTTGTGTCATTCTTTGCTGGTTCCGATTCTCTCGACGTGGGAAACATCGCGCTCGAACTAAACGGTCAACCCGTGTTCGCCATAGAAGGGGGTTTCCCGCTATGGCGTAATCTCTACCGGAAGGATCAAGGACGGGATGTGCAACTCGTAGAAGCGGGCTTGACTGCTCTTGGTTTTTTGGACCGGGAGCCCGGAAATGTTGTAAAGACCGACACTCTGCGGGCGTTTACTCATTTGCTAAAGTCCGCTGGCTATCCTTCCAAACGTCGAGCGACCGTTATCCCGCAAGACGCCTTCTTGACGATCGAGAGCTTGCCTAGCGCAGCAATTATGTGGAGTGTTGGACTTGGCTCCATCATCGGCGACGCGCAAATAGGACACATCGCGGGCACCTCAACGCAGGCAAAGGGACAAATTGACTCCGCTGATAGTGTGTGGGTCAACGTAGGGAGCGAAGTGTTTCTCGATGATATCCTCACGGGAAGCGTGCTAAAAGGTGCGGTTACCAGCGTTGTTGACACCGAGAATGGTGTTGATGTACAGATCGATCTCGCTGGACCCCCTACCCCAGAGATGATTGACCGCGACCTGCGCCTCCGAATCCCAGTTGAGTTGTCCGTCGGGGAGGTATTGCTCGTACCGGCCGCCGCTTTGTCGACAACCGCGGCGGGAGTTTCATCGCTTGAGTTGCTGGCCGACTCAGGCCCGCTCCAAGTCGAGGTGATCGTGGGCGCTACAGCGCAAGGCTATGTCGAGATTGAGTCGACTGACTACGAGTTGGTGGCGGGCGACCAAGTCATAGTCGGCTATGGCTAGACCAGCCGCTTCTATTCGCTCGCCGGTATACGAAATACGGGACCTCCGTCGAACATTCGCTGGCCCCCGACCGGTTCATCCTCTGGTCGGAGTCAACCTCACTGTCTCGGAGGGCGAGTTCCTGACGATTATGGGTCGCTCCGGCTCGGGAAAGTCGACCCTTCTACACATCCTGGGATTATTGGACACGCCGACGAGTGGGTCGGTCCAGTTCATGGGCGCCGCCGCAGGAACGATGTCGGCGAAAGACCGAGCGAGGCACCGCGGAACCCAGATCGGTTTTTCGTTTCAGTCATTTCATCTTTTGGAGCGACGGTCGGCGCGCGACAACGTCGAACTTGGCTGTATTTACTCAACGGGGCGGGCCAAGACCCGGCGGGCCCTAGTGGAATCAGCGCTCGACACGATTGGAATCCTCGACCTCGCCGAGGCCCCAGCGTCGGTGCTTTCTGGCGGTGAACGTCAGCGGGTAGCCCTAGCCCGGGCAATCGTCAACCGGCCAGCGGTGATTCTTGCCGATGAACCCACCGGTAACTTGGATACCACGACAGCCGAGACGATAGTTGGCGTATTCCAGCGGCTAAACCAAGACGGCTTGACAGTTATTCTAGTGACCCACGACTCCGTCGTTGCTAGCGCTGGCGATCGAAGACTAGAGATGGTCAATGGCGCGCTTCAGGAGTGACCCGAGTAGGGTGGGGTTCACCCGCGTCGTTCGAGACCTCGCTCAGGAATCCGTTCGCCGACTATTCGAACGGCCCGTACGAACTGCAGCGGCGGCAATCGGTACAGCCATGGGGGTGGGTTCGCTCGTAGTCGTTATCGGACTTACCGCCTCGGCTGAGGCAGAGATTGCGTCACAGTTTGTGGACCTAGAACCGGTGATCTTGACCCTTGAGCCATCCGCGGAGAGCCAACTCCGATTCGCCTCTCCGTTTGCGTGGAATAGGCTCGACTCGGCCACACGCGTGAGCGGGGTACGCTCAGCGACTTTCCTAGCGATCGTACCGATCAGCGGTCCGGTCCAGCCCCGCCTGGTGGAGATGACATCGAGGGTAGGTGCCGACGTGACGGTGTTCGCGGCCAGTCCCGGCCTGTCCGAAACCCTCGGCGTGGGCCTAGCTGAGGGGAGGGGCTTTGACATTGGTCACCACCAGCGAAATGACAGGACGGCGATCGTTGGTCTACTCGCCGCGCAGAGGTTGAATCTCACCAACATTCGAACGCAGCCCTCGATCACGATTGACGGAAGGATCTTCTCCGTGATCGGGATACTCGACCAGGTCGACGAGCGTGGTAATCTGCTCGACTCGGTGATTATTCCCGCGTCCACCGCACGATCCCTATGGCGGGTCGGACCGCCCACCGAACTCTACGCCCGAGTCGAGCGGGGGGCCGCCGCAGCCGTCGCCGGCAAGTTGGCAATAGTGATGTCACCTAACGACCCGAGCGACGTGAATGTCGAGGTGGCGAGTCAGCTGAGCGAGTTAGGGAACCGCATCAGTGAAGAAATTGGGCGACTGCTGATCGGTGTTGGCGTGACCCTAGTGCTGGTCGGAACGGTCAACATCGCGGGCATCGCGGTACTTGACACTACTGAGAGAACGTCTGAGATCGGGCTCAGAATGGCGGTTGGAGCGCGCCGCCGACGCATCGCGTTAGAACAACTCTCGGCGAGCATGACGTTGGGGAGCCTGGCGGGCTTTGTAGGCTCTAGCTTTGGGGTCGCGGCCCTTGTGTTGACCACACTGGCCCAAGATTGGGAGCCGGTATTCGATGTTCGCATAGCGGTACTCGCCGCCCTCACCGGACCCGTTATCGGGGCCCTTGCTGGCCTCTATCCGGCTTACCGAGCTGCCTCGCTTGATCCCGTAGCGGCGATAAGAGAGTCGTGACCAAAGTCTAGGGGTACAGGTGCGACTAGTCGCTCGGAGCGGCGACTCGGATGGCGATGAGCAGGTCGGCGATCAAGACAACAGCGGCGAGGGTTCCCGCCGCGGCTGCGATCCAGAGGCCGAAACCGACATCGGTGTTGGCACGCTGGGCCACGTTCGATAACTGCGGCATGGCTATCGCCGCGACGAGACCCGCCCCGATCCATGCCGGTCGCCAACCGACTTGGATCAAACCGATAGTGACTAGGGATACGACCATGATCAGCACCCCTTCGCTCACCTGGACCCCTCTGACATCGGTCAGGAACGGGTCGGCGCTGGTGGCCCACGGCAAGAACATGGCGATCAGCGCGGCCGCGAGGAGCATTTGTGCCCCTCGCGGCCGAGTGATTGTCGTGTTCACAATCTAGTGATCAGAGCGTTCCGCCGGTAACGGTATTTACCGCCACGATCACCAAGACGATGCAGATACCACAGAAGATGAGCAGGTTTCGCTCGAAGTTCTTGTTGTGGGTCTGCTTTTCGTTGAATTGAATCTGTTTACCGGCCATGAGCTACCCCCGGTACTTTCCGGCGAGTTTGCTCGCCTCTTCGGTTAGGGTTTTGTTCTCGACACTCATGAAACTGTACATCCAGTAGATCGACATAGCGATGCCAATAAACGTGATGACTTTCACGATCAAGCTATTGTCGGCAAACGTGTAGTACGCACCGAGTTCGGTGCGTGCATGTTCCCAACTGTCATAGGGAAATGAGTTCATTTTATTTTTCCATTCGTTCTGGGTTGGAATTCGCGAGCGCTTCTTTCTGGGCGTTTCGTTTCCGAGTACTCCAGACGCCAGCGGAGATGACGACGAGGTACATCAAGGCGATGGACGCAATCAGTTGAAGCATCGTGAATCAGGAGGACTTGAGGTCGCGGAAGGCGGCTATCAGGACTGGTTCGGCAAGCTCTTCGGAGCCGTCGGCGTTGATGATCATCTCGGGGGTGGCCGCGAATTCGGGGAAGAAATCGGCCCCGTATTCGACCACGTCGAGACCCTCGAGCTCAACCTCTGGCGGTACCCGCAATAGGTTGAAGTACTTCAGGATCGCCGAGACGATATAGCCCGACAAGAAGGCGAGCGGGAACATTGCCGCCACGCCGATCGCTTGGCCCAGGAGTGAGGTCTCAACCCCCGCTGGGCCGGTGGGGTAGCCGGAGGCAAACACCCCCAAGAGTAATACCCCAGTGAATCCCATCACCCCGTGGACGGCGACTGCGCCAACGGCATCATCGACTCGCATCTTGACCTCGATGAAGTTCGCCACCCAGATCGCCATACCGGCGGCGAAGAAGGCGATCAACATCACTAGCGTGGGCTGGTAAATGTCGGCCCCGGCTGACACCGTGACCACGCCTGCCAGACTTCCGGAGATGGTCCAGAATGGGTCACCCTTGGAGAAGATGTAGCCCCCGGCGAAACCGCCTGCGAAGCCCATCGTGATGGTGAAGGTTATGGCCGAAAGTGTGGCCGGACTGAAGTAGATGTTCGCCCAACCCGGTGCGGTATCGGCGGTGATCGCCAAGCACGCGGCGTAGAAGGCGTAGAACCCAGTGAAGATGAGCATGAGACCCATAAGAGTCATGTGCAGATTCTGCGGCTTGAACGACCGAGCGCCACCGTCGGTGTCGTATTTGCCGATGCGTGGTCCGAGGTTTAGCAGCACGCCCAAGGCGAAAATCCCGGCGATGCCGTGGACTACCCCTGATGCGGCGAAATCGTGATAGCCGAAGTGGATAACTAGCCACCCGCCGTAACTCCAACCCCACGCGGCGGCGATGACCCATACTAAGCCACCCATTAGGGCGGTCAGGAGTAGGTAGGCCGACATGCGGACCCGTTCCAGGATGGCAGCCCGACATGATCGAGCCAGTCGTCCAAGAAAAGAGTAGGAATGCAGCCCAGAAAACGCCGGTGATGTTGTCACCAAGGTTCGGGCCCATAGAGCCGTCCCAGGGTACGGCGTCAGCCGTCACCACAGAAGTACAGCCCCGAGCCAGCATGGTTGCCGTCGGCGGAGCCGGTCGGTAAGAAGCCCTCTTGCATACAGAAGTAGACCCACCACCCGAGATAATAAAAGACTGGTGTGACCACCGCGATGGTGAGAATGTTCTTCATGGCCGTGGCCATCACATTCTTACGGCGACTCACTCCCGCTTCGTACGTCATGAAGCCCACATGGAGCAGCCACATGATCGCAACGGTGAAGAAGTAGTACGCCTCGGTGAACACGGTGGCCGTTAGGTCCACAGTTTCTTGGCCAAGCACAAGCATGTGCGAGTCCCCCTTTGGCTAGCAACGCTCGGGACCCTCTGGCCCGAACTGTGACAAACGTAACACAGGGAAACTGTTGCCTGCCACAGTTGGCACGTTTTTATTCTTCGAACTCGGTAACGCCATCGTCGCCAATCCGAATAACCTTGCCGGTCACCGCGTCGATTTCGACCGTCAGATGACGAAGGAAATCGGTCCGTGAGCCGTCGGGATCGGGGGTACGAAAGTTCACCGCCCAGACCGGTTGGCGGAAGAACCCGTGGCGAATAATACGTGCTTCGGCGATCTCTGGCTCGAAGTCGAGGTACTCCGATGCGGTCTCGATCGCCTCGGCCTCGGTGAGTTCAAGATCGTTGGTGTGCCCGTAGATTCCGGTGACGCCCAGAATCACGAAAGCGCCGCCGAGGAGGAACAACGCCTTCCAGCGCCCCTCGACGGCTTTCCAACGCCGGATCACTTAGGGCCCGAGGACTTACGGTCGGCGTAAAGGCCGTAGCCGCGCAAGGCGAGATACCCAAAGGCGTGGGTAAGGCCAACGAAGGCCAGCCACCAGCGGGTGGTCCGGCGATCGAACCCTCGATCCCTGGTTTCCCAGTAGGTGAGGCCAAGCACGGCGACGAGTAGCACCAAAAGATACGAAACGAACCCGTTCATCAGCCCACAGTACGACCCCCATGGCTTAGTACTCTAGGCGAAGCGGGCCTTCATTGCTCGCCGATGGTCCCGCAGCACGGCTTCGGTGTAGCCGTTCTTTTGCTCGCGACCCTTCAGGATGAGGGCCTGTGCGGCCTGGAACGGAATCGACTGCTCGAGGTCTGTCGTCATAGGCTCATAGCGCGCTTCGCCTGCGTTTTGTTGGTCGACAATGGCTGCCATTCGTTGCATGGTAGTGCGGATTTGTTCGGTGGTGACGAGGCCGTGGTGCAGCCAATTGGCGACATGCTGAGAAGAAATACGTAGCGTCGCGAGGTCCTCCATCAGGCCCACGTCGTGTAGGTCAGGCACCGTCGAGCAGCCCATCCCGTGGCCAACCCAACGAACGACGTAGCCAAGGATGCCTTGCACATTGTTTTCCAGCTCACGTCCGATTTCGTCGGCATTGAGGCTACGTCCCTCGGGCAACGTTGGAATTGTCAGCATGTTGTTCACCCGTTGGCGAGGCCGATCAATAAGGTCACGCTGACGATCTGCGACGTCGAGGAGAAAATAGTGGGTGGCGTGCAGGGTCGCCGCGGTGGGGGAAGGAACCCAGGCGCAGGTCGCACCGGCTAGCGGATGAGCGATCTTGGTCTTCACCATGGCGGCCATCTCCGACGGCATGGCCCACATCCCTTTGCCGATTTGGGCGCGCTTTTTGAGTCCGCAGGCGAGTCCGGTGTCGACGTTGGAGTCCTCGTAGGCCCGCAGCCAGGTCGCGTTCTTCATCTCCCCCTTGGGCAGCACCGGACCGGCTTCCATGTCGGTATGGATTTCGTCGCCGGTGCGATCAAGAAAGCCGGTGTTGATAAACACGACGCGCTCACGGGCGTGGTCGAGGCAGGCCTTGAGGCTCAGCGAAGTGCGGCGCTCCTCGTCCATGATGCCCATCTTGAGCGTGTTGCGGTTTAGGCCCAGAACATCTTCCACGCGGCTGAAGAGTTCACAGGCGAGGGCGACTTCGTCGGCGCCGTGCATCTTTGGCTTCACGATGTAGATCGAACCGGTCCGCGAGTTCTGATGAACCCCGAGTCCTTTAAGGTCGTGCATGGCCGCCGCCGCGGTGATAAGCGCGTCGAGCATTGTTTCGGGAACGGGTTCGCCCGCGTAGGTCACCGCGTCGGTGGTGAGATGAGGGCCCACGTTACGCACCAGCATCAAGGCGCGGCCGTGCTCTACGTGTTCGCCGCCGTCGGCCGCGGTGTAGATGCGATCCGCCTCCATCGTTCGTTGGACCGTGTCGCCACCCCGGTGAAACGACCTAGTCAGGGTCCCTTTCATCAAGCCAAGCCAGTTTCCGTACACGACTAGCTTGTCCTCGAGATCTACCGCCGACACCGAATCTTCACAATCCATGATCGCGGTGGTGGCCGACTCCAACTCGATGTCGTAGATGTTGGCGTGGTCGCGACGGCCAATGAAGAAGCCCTCCCCGAAGCGAAGTTCGCAACCCAGGCCGTTCTTGCGGAGCAGGACCGAATCCGGGGAGGCGGGGTCGCCGGTGTAGGCCACAAAGCGCTCCGGTCGCAACAGCGTGCTCACGGTGCCGTCGCCGCTGCGGGTTTTGAGATCACCGTCCTCCACGAAATAGGCGGTGACCCAGTGGTGGCTTGCCTGATCGAGGCTGAAGTGACGATCGAGAAAGTCGCGGCAGTACTTGATGACCATCTCGCCCCGGATGGGGTTGTACTTCGTCGACCGGCCGCAGCCGTGGCTGTCGTCGATGACATCAGTGCCGTAGAGAGCGTCGTAAAAGCTGCCCCAGCGGGCGTTCGCGGCATTCAACGCATAGCGAGAGTTGTCAAGAGGGACGACCAATTGTGGACCAGCCAAGCGGGCGATCTCGTTATCTACGTTCTCGGTAACCACCGAAACTTCGCCGCTGACGTAAGAGAGATAGCCGATTTCACGGAGGAAGCCGGCGTAGGCATCAGGGTCGTGGTTGTCGTGGCCGCGGTGCCACTCGTCGATTTGTTCTTGTAGCGCGTCGCGGTGGGCAAGCAGGGCCGAGTTACGGGGAATCAGGTCGGCCAGGATCGACTCGAAGCCAGCCCAGAACGTCGCCGGTTTGATCCCCAAGCCAGGGAGTAATTGTTCTTGAACAAACCATGCGAGTTCGTCGGCTATGGCGAGGTCGTCAGACGGCATTGCTGAACCTCCGGTTAGAGGCGACGTGACGGGTTAGTAGAGGCGGATTAGTCGTCGCAGATGGCAAGATAGCTGGCAAAGGAATCGTCGAGCGCCTCGACCCACTTAGTGTGGTGGACCGGCGCTTGGGTACCGGTGAGGGTTGAGGCAAATCCCCAGTCGCGGTACTCCATGATGGCTTCGTATTTTTGGTTCTTCCAGATCTTGAACATCTCGTTCACTGCCGGAATGTTAAAGTCCGGGTAGTCGGTGAGGTCCACTAGATGCTGGGTGTAGTCACCCTGAAAGTCGATTTCTTCGGGCGCGGTTGCGAGCGCCGCGTTGCGATCGTGCCACGGTTGACTATCAGCGATCATGGTTTCCTCGTCCGGAAGAGCAATGCGTCCGAGGATCATGTCACGAGCGGCCCAAGCCTGAGCGTCGAACATGTTGAATGTGTAGTACTGATCGTGCATGCCGAGATAGAACAGTTGCGGGTTTTTCTGCCACGCCACGCCCTTGTAGAGACCATCAATCCACAACCAGTTGCCGGTGATCAAGCGCAGATCGTCCTCTAGGAACGGGAAGTGGTGGAGATACCCAGTGCAACTGATGATGGCTTCGACTTCGGCCGACGTGCCATCGACGAAGTGGACTGTGTTGCCATCAACATGGGTCAGGATCGGCTTTTCGGTCCAGTTGTCGGGCCAGCCGTAGCCCATTGTGCCCGCCCGTGAGGTGGTGATGATCGATTTGGCGCCATACTTCCAACACTGAGAACCAATATCTTCGGCGGAGTAGCTCGAACCGATCAACATGATATCTTTGCCTCTGAACTCCAGCGCGTCGCGGAAATCGTGGGCATGAAGGATGCGGCCGCCGAAGGTGTCGTAGCCGGGGAAGTGAGGCATGTTCGGTACCGAGAAATGGCCCGACGCAACTACGACATGATCGAACTCGTCGCGGTTCACGATGTCTGATGAGTGATCGTGGGCTACGACGGTGAAGGTTTTGGATGCGTCGTCGAACGTGACGTTGCGAACGGCGGTGTCAAAGCGGATGTACTTGCGCACGTCGGACTTCTCGACCCGCCCCTTGATGTAGTCCCACAGCACCGCGCGCGGGGGGTAGGAGGCGATCGGCTTGCCGAAGTGCTCCTCAAAGGAATAGTCGGCGAACTCGAGGCATTCCTTGGGTCCGTTCGACCAGAGGTAGCGGTACATGCTGTTGTGGACCGGTTCGCCGTGGTGGTCGAGGCCGGTACGCCAACTGTAGTTCCAGAGTCCGCCCCAGTCGGACTGCTTTTCGTAGCAGACCAACTCGGGGATGTCGCCTCCGTTGTCGCGTTCGGAGGCGAAGGCGCGCAGGATCGCCAAACCGCTGGGACCCGCGCCGATAATTGCTACTCTGGTCATTGATTCACTCCGGTGATTGCCAGCAGGTCTTTTACTCTAGGATCTCCCCGAGCGCGCCGAGCAACATCTCGACATTGCGGAGTCGGGCGGTGTTGCCCATGCAGCCAATTCGCCATACCCGGCCTGCAACTGGCCCGAGGCCGCCGCCAATTTCGATGCCGTAGCGGGTCAGCAAGGTCGATCGAACATCGGCTTCGGTAAGGCCCGCCGGGAGTCGGTCTTGGGGGACCCAAACCGAGGTCAGCTGAGGTAGGCGATGACCTTCGGCGGCAAAGAGTTCGAGCCCGAGTTTCTGGACGCCGTCTTGGATTGCTGCGCCGCACTCGGCATGGCGAGAAATAACGTTTTCTAACCCTTCGTCGATCACTGCACCAAGGCCCGCATGAAGGGAGAAGATCATCGAGATCGGAGCCGTGTGGTGGTAGGCCCGAGCGCCGCCACCGGCGCTGACGTAGGCGGCGATCATGTTGAGGTCGAGGTACCACGACTGGGGAACTGGTTTGATGGCCTGGCGTGCCGCGGCGGAAAGGGTGACGGGGGAAAGGCCCGGTGCCACGCCAAGACACTTCTGCGTTCCGCTGTAGGCGGCGTCGACGCCCCAGCCGTCGAGGTCCATGGGTAGGCCGCCGAGCGAGGTCACGCAGTCGATGAGCAGCAAGGCGTCGCCTTTGTTGGCCCCGAGTTCGGCCACGTCGGTGCGCACGCCGGTGGAGGTCTCGGCGTGGACGACCGCAATAACGGTCGGGTTGGGATGCGCGCTCAGCAATTCGTCGGTGTTGACCGGCTGCCCCCATTCGGCGTCGACGCGAACCACGTCGGCCCCACAGCGAGCCGCGAGATCACACATCCGCATACCAAAGACGCCATTGACCCCAACCACGACCGTGTCGCCGGGCCCTAGCAGGTTGACGAACGTCGCCTCCATGCCCGCCGAACCGGTGCCCGACACTGGGAAAGTGAGCGCATTGCTGGTGCCAAAGACGGTCCGGAGCCGCTCGTTGGTTTCGTCGAGCAGAGCAATGAACTCTGGATCGAGATGCCCCAGCATGGGCCGACCAAGGGCAGCGATGGCCTCGGGATAGGGATTGCAGGGCCCCGGCCCCATCAAGATTCGTTCGGTAAGGACCATGGAAGTACCTCAGCTTTCGCCGCGGACGCGGCTTTTTGTAGGGTCGTAGAAGGGAAATTCAATAACTTGGGCTGGGATGCGCTTTTGGTGACCGTCGATTTTCCCGACCTCAACCTCGGTGCCAATTTCAGCGTACTCGACCGACATGCGGCACAACGCCACGTTCTTGCGCATTATGGGCGACATGGCGCCGCTCGTGATCTCGCCGACCTGAGCCCGACCAACATGCACGGTGTCGCCGTTGGCGCCGAGTTCGCCGCCTTCCAATTTGAGGCCGACCAACTTGCGGTTGGGCGAACCTTTCCGCCGAATCAGGGCGTCGCGCCCGATGAAGTCATCTTCTTTAGTTAGTAGCGGCACCGTGAAACCAATGCCTGCTTCGTACGGGTCGGTCTGATCGCAGAACTCGTAACCGGCGAAGATGAGGCCCGCTTCGATCCGCAGGAGGTTCAGGGCGGCCAGCCCCATTGGCTTTACGCCGTAGGGCTTGCCCGCGGTGAAAACGGCGTCCCAGACTGCGGGCGCGTTGCTGGGGTGACAGAAGATTTCGTAGCCGAACTCGCCGGTATAACCGGTGCGCGAGATGACCACCGGGATGCCGTCGTGGGTGTGGAGGCGACCGATCGACATGCGGAACCAGCCGAGTTCGTCGGTGGTTGGCTGGTCGGGCCGTGACCAGTAGATCTCGCTCATGATGTCGCGGCTCTTTGGCCCTTGGACCTGAATGTTGTGCAGTTGATCGGTGCTGTCGCGGACCCAGGCTCGCAGTCCTCGTTCCTCAGCTTGGCGGCGGAGCCACAGCCCGCTCGCATCGGAACCGCCGACCCAGCGGAAGTTCTCACGTCCGAGGCGAAACACGGTTCCATCGTCGATCATGCCGCCGGTTTTGTAACACATCGCGGTGTAGACAACCTGGCCGTCTGCGAGTTTGCGAATGTTGCGGGTGACGCAGATTTGCATCAATTCTTCGGCGTCGGGACCAACTACTTCGTACTTACGCAGGGGCGAAAGGTCGATGACCGCGGCGGCCTCTCGACATGCCCAGTATTCGGCGATCTCGCCGTGATCACGGTAGGTGTTGGCCAGCCAGTAGCCGTTGTATTCGGTGAAGTTGCGGGCGAGTTCGGAGGTGCGGCTGTGAAAGCCGGTTTCCTTGGTGAGTTCGCCTTCGCTGTCCGCGGTCATTCGAAATGCCGTCGCTTTCTTGAACATATTTGATTCGTCGTAAACCCGAATCTGGATATCAGTCGGGTTCCATCCGTTGGCCGCGTCGATGTCACACGGGCAGGCCGTGCTGATCGCGACTAGGTCGGTGAGGGCGCGCAGGAGGACATAATCGCCGGGGCGGGACCAGGGTTCGTCGAAGAAGATCTGGTTGGCGGCGTCGAGTTGGGTGTTGTAGAAGAAGTTTATGGCTTCCCAGGCCGGCCGTGCCCCGATACCGAACCGAACAAACTCGGCGTTCATGTTGTCGGTGCAGTTGACGTGGCCCGGGTACCCCATCTCTTCGTAGTACTTCGCGCTGCACGCCGTGTTGAACGTGTCGTGGCGGCCGACGGTGTCTTGGATGACCTCGACCATGGGCTGCATATTGTCGCCGTAGAACTTGGAGTAGAGCCCGGGGCCGGGGAATAGGGCCCCCATGTTGGTGCGGGTATAGGTCGCGTCGAGGGCGTTCTCGATGCCGTTGTCGAGGGCTCGTGCGTCGAGGCATTGAAAGTCAGAGCATTCCCGACCTTCAATATCGAGGATTTGGATGTACTCGCCCGCCTTCACCTCGTAGGCCCGCGCCGTGGCCCGATCGATCCGGAAGTCTTGGCTGGGGTCGGCGAGGGGGACCGGTAGCAGAGCGTCGGGCCCGGTCAGGATCGTGGCCCGATGGACGTACAAGATGAGATCGGTGGGCGGGGTTTGTTCGTGGGGTTGCATCGGCGCTCCGACCGCGGCGACGATGCACGATGCGTTGGCCGAGGCGGTAGCTCGCATCGACGTGCCTGGGGTGGTGTCGTTGTCGAAAACCGCCACCGCAGTGGCAGTTGCGAGGTTGATCTGGCGAGCGGCTAGCCCGGCACGGACCCGCCGCGCGTCGACTAGGTTCTGGCCGAGGATGGCTTGGATGCCGGTGGCTGTGCGGCGGCCCGCGAGGCCGAGCAGTCCCGGGTCGGGAGTACCGTCAGCCGCGAACACGCTAACCTCGGCTTGTTGTCCCCCGGTCGGATCAACGATCTCGATCGTGTCTCCGGCGCGGAGCATGATGGCGGTCGCCGCACCGCCGTGTACGACATAGCGCTCGGTACCCGGCGCGAGGATCATCAACCCCGGTTGCAGGACACGGGGGCGGTCAACGATTGGTAGCATGGTGGCGACAACCTTCTGGGGCGAAGCGGGCTTAATCTATCCTACCGTTCAATAATCGCCCATGCCAGTGAAATATTGGCAATAAGTTCATTCTTTGCGCAATATCTGATTCTTAGAGACTCGGGTAGACCTTGATTGACAAGAATTCGATGGGGAGTTCAAGAATCTCGATCGGGCCGTGGGCCACTTCGCCGCGGAACTGCACGGTGTCGCCCGCGAACAGATCGTAGACCTTTCCTCCGTAGCCGTACGACATTGCCCCAGTCATCACGAAGATGAACTCGATCCCTGGGTGTTGATACAGCGGGAACACATCTGAGGCCTGCGTGAGCCGAGTTATCATTGGTTCGATCGTGCGCGATGGGCCGCGTAGCGCACCGAGGTCGAAATAGCCGTGGCCGGGGCCGGACCCCTCGTGGATGATCTCATGGCGCTCGGCGGCTCGCACGAGGACAAGGTCGTGTTCCTCATCGAGTCCCCGAAAGAGGGCGGTGAAGGGAACTTGGGCCGCTTCCGCCAGGCCAAGGAGGGTGCTCAGGCTGGGCGCTGTTTGTCCGTGTTCGATCTTAGAGAGCATGCCCAGGGAGATATTGGCCGCGTCGGCGAAGGCCGCCATGGTCATGTTGAGGTCGGTGCGCAGTTCTCGAACTCGTTCACCAACGATGCGACTCAACTCCGCGGATCGACGATATGCCCCTAGATCCTCCGCATTTTCCATGCCGTAGAGAGTGCCATAAATCATCGCAGAACGGGCGTCAGGGAATCCTTCATTTGGCCCGCGGGAAGAAATTTTCATTTAACACTTGAGTATGAGTAGATGATCCACTACTCTCATGGGAGGTCGAACGTGACCTAAATAACACCCTTGGAGGGGAAATGTTGAAGAAATTCAGTTTCTTGCTGATTTTGCTGGCGCTCTTTGCTAGCGCCTGCGGCAGTGACGACGACGCCGATACAACAACCGCAGGAAGCGACGATACGGCAGAGGCCGCTGACGAGCCCGCCGAAGAGGCCGCTGAAGAGGCCGCCGAAGAGGCCGCCGACGCGGCATCGACAGATTCAGATGACCCGATTATCATCCCGATCCACAACTGGACCAGCCAGATCGTCGGGGCTGAGGTCGTTGGTCGGATCCTGATCCAGGCGGGCGCCAACGTCGAGTACATTTCGTCGGACTCCGGTGCCCCGGTGTACGAGGCGATGTGCCAAGGCGACGTTTCGCTCGTACATGAGGTCTGGGAATCTTCGTTCGGAGTGCCGTTCGAAGAGAATGTCGCCAAAGGTTGCGTCATCGACGCGGCGACCCACGACACCAAGACCCGTGAGGAGTGGTGGTACAACTCCGCCGCGGCCGCATCTTGCCCCACCCTTCCGGACTGGAACGCATTGCTTGAGCCGGACTGTATTGAGTCCCTGAGAACCCCTGAAACCGGCGACAACGCCCGTTACCTCGGTGGTCCGGTTGAGTGGCAAAAGAAGGACCCAGAGCGTATCGAGGCCCTTAACCTTCCGGTCACGGTTGTGAACGCCGGTTCAGCGGACGCCATCTGGGCTGAACTCGACTCAGCCGAGGCTAACGGCACCCCGATCATGAGCTTCAACTGGACCCCTAACTTCGTGGACGCGGTCTACTTGGGTGGCGGATTCGTTGAGTTCCCTGATTTCGAAGCAGACTGTGTAGATGATCCGAGTTGGGGTTCGAACCCGGACCTTCCCTACGACTGCGGTAACCCGAAGGGGGCTTACCTCAAGATCGGCGCTTGGGAGGGTTTCGAGGCGAAATGGCCTCACGCCTACGAAGTGTTGACCAGCATCAACTTCACCAACCTCGACCTTGCGACCATGGCCGCTCAGGGCGACATCGACAAAATGACCGTTGAGGACAACGCGGCCAAGTGGATCGAGGACAACGCGGACCGCGTGGCGGAGTGGGTCGGCTAGTAGCACAGCGGTAGCCCCGCACTGCGGTCCTCGCCGGACCGTCAAGAATACGCTTCGGTGGACCGGTCATTTTAGTATGGCCGGTCCACGAAGTTGCATGGGACACTAGTCTCGTAGGAAACTCATAATCCACTGCCGCTCCGGGGGGAACGTGTCGGAATCAAAGCTCAGCTGTCGCAATGTCTGGAAACTCTTCGGGCCAGACCCTGAAGGATTCCTGCGCAGCCATAATGGCCATCCATCGCCGGACCAAGTAAAAGAGGCGGGCTACATTCCCGCCGTGTACGACGCCAGCCTCGAGGTGTACGAAGGCGAGATTCTGGTCCTCATGGGTCTTAGTGGCTCAGGCAAGTCCACGCTTGTACGCTGTCTTTCGCGTTTGATCGAACCCACCGCGGGCGAGTTACTGTTTGAGGGCAGCGACCTGCTGACTGCAACCGATAAAGAGATGATCGAGATCCGGCGCCACAAGATGGGCATGGTGTTCCAGCACTTTGCTCTCTTCCCGCACCGGACGGTTCTCGATAACGTGGCCTTTCCGCTGGAGGTCCAAGGCGTCGAACGCGAGGAGCGTCGCGCCAAGGGACGAGAGATTCTCCAACTCGTCGGCCTCGCCGGTCGCGATAACTACTACCCGCGTGAACTCTCCGGTGGGCAACAGCAACGAGTCGGTATCGGCCGTTCGCTGGCGGTGGAGCCCGACGTGTGGTTCCTCGATGAGCCCTTCTCGGCCCTTGACCCGCTTATCCGCAAGGAGATGCAAGACGAGTTCTTGCGGTTGCAGGATCAACTGCACAAAACGATCGTGTTCATCACCCACGACTTCGACGAAGCAATTCGTCTCGCCGACCGTGTGGCCATCATGTACGAAGGCGGTATCGACCAAATCGGTACACCCGAGGAGATCATTACGCACCCAGCCACCGACTACGTACGCAAGTTCACTAGCGACGTGTCGAGGGAGAAGTTGCTGAGTGTGAGTGCCGTGATGCGTCCCGCCGCCGCCGACACTCAGGCCTCGGGTTCGGTCTCGTCGGTAGCAAAGTTGGCTGATGTAGCCCCCCAAGTTCTGGGCATCGACGGCGATCACGGTGTCCACGACGACACGGGTTCGATCGTGGGGGTTGTCGACCGAGATGACCTCATCGCCGCCCTCTACGGAGATCAAGCGTGACAGCCACCGCCCCGACCGCCGCCGCGGTCACTGACCGTCAACCGTTCCTGTCGACCACGAAGGGCCGGGTTTCGATTGCCCTGGGACCGTTCGTAGTTCTCCAGATCATTCGCCAGTTGATCGGCGATTCATTCCCAGAGTGGACTCGCACTATGCCCAGTTGGGCGGTGCCGGACCTGCCAAAGCACATCAACCGTTTTGTTGATTATCTAAAAGACGATCAATTTCTTGGGTTGTTCAACTTTCGCGAGCTAACCCGCTTCATCGCGGCGTGGCTTGACTATCCGCTGGATTTCATGGAGGGAATCTTACTCACCGGCGAGGGTTCGCTTTGGCTCGGGCCGATCCCGTGGCCGATGCTGATGGCGTTGGGGGCAGTCCTTGGCTGGCATCTCGGGGGCTGGAAGCTGTCGCTGCTTACCGGTCTTTCGATCTTCTACTTCGCCCTCTTCGGCTTGTGGGAAGATTCGATGAAGACCCTCGCGGTGGTGGCGGTGGCGGTTCCGGTAGCTGGTTTTGTCGGGTTCATCCTTGGCCTGTTGGCCGCTAAACGTCGTTGGTTTGAGCGCATACTGTTGCCTTTTCTTAATGTTTTGCAGGCGTTTCCTCACTTTTCTTACTTGTTACCGGTTGTGGTTTTCGTCGGCCTGTCGAACAAAGCGGGCGTCATTGCAACCATCGTGTTTGCCTTCCCACCGATGGCCCGCTTGACTTTGCTGGGCTTGCGGGGCATCTCGCCGGAGATCATCGAAGCGGGTCAAATGTCGGGCGCGACATCGCGTCAAATGTTGTGGAAGGTCGAGTTGCCCGCGGCTCGGCGAGCGTTGATGGTGGGTGTCAACCAGGTCGTGATGGGCGCCCTCGGAATGGTCGTGGTTGCGTCCTTCATCGGCACCAACGGTTTGGGCCTAGAACTCAAGGGCCGGCTGAATAGTCTTAGGATCGGGGAGGGCCTCGAGATAGGTATCGCCGTGGTTCTCATGGCGATTATTCTCGATCGTCTGAGTCAGGCGTGGGCGGCACGCGAGCCCGAACATCGCGATGAGGTGCCCCATCTCGAGCGGTTCCGGTTCGCGTATCTCGCCGTTGTGCTCACTTTCGTTACTTTAGCGTTGAGCAAGTCCATTGGCTTCTTCAGGGTTTTCCCGGAGGGCGGCACGATCTCCTTTTCGGACCAAACCGACAGCGTGATTGACTGGTTGCAGATGCAGAGCGTGGTGGGCACGATCAAGGATTTCATGCTCATCAACTTTTTGTTGCCGATGCGTGATGCCTTCCAAGCCACGCCGTGGATCGTGGGGATCGTCTTGATCGTTGGCATTGGCTGGGCGCTGAAAGGTCCGAGACTCGCCGGGTCGGCGGGTTTGCTGGCTTTAGCCATTGCCTTGTCCGGTTTCTGGGTCGAAGCAATGCAGACCACCTACCTCGTCCTCGCCGCGGTGATTTTGTGCATGATTATGGGGGTCGGGTTGGGTATTTGGGCCCACCAGTCCGAACGGCGAGTAGCTGTCCTTCAGGTCGGCCTCGACACCTTCCAAACCATGCCGTCGTTTATCTATTTGTTGCCAGTGGTCATGCTCTTTAGGGTCGGCCCCGCCGCGGTTCTGACCGCCATGTTGATCTATCCGACCGTTCCCGCTACCCGCTACACGATGCTGGGCTTGCGGGGTGTCCCTGCCGACAAGATTGAAGCTGCGCTCACCACCGGGTGCAAGCCCCGTCAGGTGTTGTGGAAGGTAAAGATCCCGCTGGCCATGCCGGAGATTCTTCTTGGGCTCAACCAGACGATTCTTTACAGCTTGTTCATGGTGATGATCGGTGCGCTCATCGGCGGCATCGGCGGTCTTGGCACACCACTGTTGTTGTCTCTCACCAACTCCGATATCGGCGCTGGTTCAATCCTCGGCTTGTGTGTCGCCTTGCTCGGCCTCACCGCCGATCGACTGATCACAGTATGGTCGTCGGATCGCAAGGCCCAACTAGGTCTAGACTAAAGCCAAGCCGCCCGCACGCTCTCGGCCGCCGCCCACGGATTATCCCGCCCCCCGCCGCCAGCCTTTCCCCCACATTAGCCAGCCCTCGGGTTCGGAGGCTGTTCGTCGGGGGTCGAAGCTGTGTTGGTGGATCAGTGCGTGGTCGCTGTGGCAGTCGAGTTCGAGGTTGTCGATGTTGGTAGCCCCGCCGGCGGAGTATTCGTGGATGTGGTGTGCGTCGCAGCGTGATGGTGGGTCTCCGCAGCGTTGGCATCCTCGGTCTCGGTCGATGAGTGCAATCCATTGCGCTCGACTGGCCAGGCGAACTGTTCGGCCGAGGTGCAGCGGTTGGCCGTCACCGTTGTAGATCATGCCAACAACTTCGGCTTTGGGTCCCAACTCAGCAAGTACCGAGGCGGGTACTGGTTCGTGGTCGGTGAATTCGGCGGTGCCGTTGGCTAGGTCGAGGTGCATTATCACCATGTGTTTGGGATGCACCCGGCCATTCCCAGACGATTCCGTCGTCACCAACTCAAGCAGTGCATCGGCTCGGCGTTGGCGGGGTGAGCGAACATCGTCGGGGGTTCCCTCGCGGCCACCATCGGAGCGCCATAGAAAATCAACTCGACGATCAAGCGCCGCTACCAGTTCGCGGCCGCTAACCGGATCAAGCACGGCATGAAGGTGCAGCATCCGATCGTTGCCCATCCTCCACCGTGCTTCACGTTGTGAGCGTTGCCGTTGGTAGCGATCCTCAATCTCGTCGCCTGTTTCGTGTTGGCCGATCCATTGCCGTGTTCGTTTCAAGAAAAGATCCGCCGGCACCGCAACGGCATCATCAACAAGTTGGTCAGCCTCCCCCGGCGATACCTGCTTAGCGGCATCGGCCGCGGCCACAACATGTTCGGTGCCGATCTCGCCTCGAGCTAAAGCGGCGGCCATGAGTGGCATAGACGCCAATTGGGTAGCAGTGTCGGCGACTTGTTTGGCTTGGCGGGCCGAGCGGTGGGTCAGATCACGGGTGACGGTGGCTGCGTCGGTTCCGTGGTCGTCGAGGGCGTCGATGGCTGCGGTGTAGGCCAGGCAGCGCTCTTCGGAGTGTTTTGCGAGGCGGTGACACTCGGCGAGGGTGGCAATCAACTCCGGCCGTGAAAGCCCGACCGGCAACAGGTTGCTCAACTTCCGATGCGATGATTCAAACATAACTCCAGTATAAAGAGAGCCTGTGACATTATCGCCAGTATTATCGGAGAAATGTTCGAATTGTTTATCCACGCTGGACTGCCGAGCCGCCCGGCCTCCGCCGCCCATTAGCCCGCCCCCCGGTTAGCAGGCTGTCGTCGAGGGTCGAAGCCGTGTTGGTGGATCAGTGCGTGATCGCCGTGGCAGTCGAGTTCGAGGTTGTCGATGTTGGTAGCCCCGCCGGCGGAGTATTCGTGGATGTGGTGGGCATCACAGCGTGACGGGTCGGCACCGCACCGTAGGCATCCTCGGTCGCGGTCGATGAGTGCGATCCATTGCGACCGGCTAGCCAAGCGAACGGTTCGGCCGAGGTGCAGCGGTTGGCCCTCACCGTCGTAGACCATGCCAACAACTTCGGCTTTGGGCCCCAACTCAGCAAGTACCGACCCCGGTACTGGTTCGTGGTCGGTGAATTCGGCGGTGCCGTTGGCTAGGTCGAGGTGCATTATCACCATGTGTTTGGGATGCACCCGGCCAGTCCCAGACGATTCCGTCGTCACCAACTCAAGCAGCGCATCGGCTCGGCGTTGGCGAGGAGAGCGAACATCGTCGGGGGACCCCTCGCGGCCACCATCGGCACGCCATAGGACATCAACTCGACGGTCAAGCGCCGCTACCAACTCGCGGCCGCTAACCGGATCAAGCACGGCGTGGAGGTGCAGCATCCGATCGTTGCCCATCCTCCACCGCGCTTCACGTTGTGAGCGTTGCCGCTGGTAACGATCCTCAATCTCATCGCCTGTTTCGTGTTGGCCGATCCATTGCCGGGTTCGTTTCAAGAAAAGATCCGCTGGCACCGCAACCGCATCATCAACGAGTTGGTCAGCCGCCTCCGGCGACACCTGCTTAGCGGCATTGGCCGCGGCTATGACGTGTTCGGTGCCGATCTCGCCTCGGGCAAGCGCGGCGGCCATGAGTGGCATAGACGCCAGTTGGGTAGCGGTGTCGGCGACTTGTTTGGCTTGGCGTGGTGAGCGGTGGGTCAGGTCACGTGTGACGGTGGCTGCGTCGGCTCCGTGGTCGTCGAGGGCGTCGATGGCTGCGGTGTAGGCCAGGCAGCGCTCTTCTGAGTGCTTTGCGAGGCGGTGACACTCGGCGAGGGTGGCAATCAACTCCGGTCGTGAAAGCCCTACCGGCAACAGGTTGCTCAACTTCCGATGCGTTGATTCAAACATAACTCCAGTATAAACAGACCCTATGACACTACGGCTATCATTAGAGAAGAAATGTTCGAATTGTTTATCCACGCTGGACTGCCGAGCCGCCCGACCTCCGCCGCCCATTAGCCCACCCCCCGGTTAGCAGGCTGTCGTCGAGGGTCGAAGCCGTGTTGGTGGATCAGTGCGTGGTCGCCGTGGCAGTCGAGTTCGAGGTTGTCGATGTCGGTCGCCCCACCGGTGGAGTATTCGTGGACATGGTGGGCATCACAGCGTGACGGGTCGGCACCGCACCGTAGGCATCCTCGATCGCGGTCGATGAGTGCGATCCATTGCGCCCGACTGGCTAGGCGAGCGGCTCGGCCGAGGTGTAGCGGTTGGCCGTCACCGTTGTAGACCATGCCAACAACTTCGGCTTTGGGTCCCAAGTCGGCGAGTACCGATGCGGGTACTGGTTCGTGGTCGGTGAATTCGGCGGTGCCGCTGGCTATGTCGAGGTGCATTATCACCATGTGTTTGGGATGCACCCGGCCATTCCCAGCCGATTCGGTGGTCACCAACTCAAGCAGCGCATCGGCTCGGCGTTGGCGAGGAGAGCGAACATCGTCGGGGGTTCCCTCGCGGCCACCATCGGCTCGCCATAGAAAATCAACTCGACGATCGAGCGCCGCTACTAACTCGCGGCCGCTAACCGGATCAAGCACGGCGTGAAGGTGCAGCATCCGATCGTTGCCCACGCCCCACCTAGCTTCACGTTGTGAGCGTTGACGCTGGTAACGATCCTCGATCTCGTCGGCGGTTTCGTGTTGGCCGATCCATTGCCGGGTTCGTTTCAAGAAAAGATCCGCCGGCACCGCAACCGCATCATCAACGAGTTGGTCAGCCTCCTCCGGCGACACCCGCTTAGCGGCATTGGCCGCGGCCACAACATGTTCAGTGCCGATCTCACCCCTAGCTAAAGCGGCGGCCATAAGTGGCATAGACGCCAACTGCGTAGCAGTGTCGGCAACTTGTTTGGCTTGGCGAGCCGAGCGGTGGGTCAGATCACGCGTGACGGTAGCTGCGTCGGCTCCGTGGTCGTCGAGGGCGTCGATGGCTGCGGTGTAGGCCAGGCAGCGCTCCTCGGAGTGTTTTGCGAGGCGGTGACACTCGGCGAGGGTGGCAATCAACTCCGGCCGTGAAAGCCCGACCGGCAACAGGTTGTTCAACTTCCGGTGCGATGATTCAAACATAACTCCACTATAAACAAGCCCTATGACATTATCGCCCTTATTACAGAAGTAATGTTCGAATTGTTTATCCACACTGGACCGCCGAACCGCCCGACCCCTACCGCCCATTAGCCCGCCCCCCAGTTAGCAGGCTGTCGTCGGGAGTGCGTGGCTTGGCGAGCCGACCGGCAACAGGTTGTTCAACTTCCGATGCGTTGTGATAAACATAGTTAGAATATAGTCAAAGGGTATGACATTATCATTAGCAGGGAGGCGGTCGGTGTCATAGGGGTGGGTTAGTCTTGTTGTATGGCTGAAGAATGCGGGTCGCGATGACGGCTTGGGCAAAGGGTTTTCTTAGCGAACTTGATCCAGTGCGGTGGAAGGAGCCGGCGGGGTTTCCTGCTGGTTTTGCGCCAGAGGGTTTGTTTGTGCAATCTGCGCCTCACGGGTTGGAGGTGGTGTTGGCATCGGCGGCAAAATGTCCGACGACGAGCGATCTGCATACGGCGTGGTTGAAGCGACGGGCTGGGCGGGCGTGTCCGGTTCTGTTGGTGGTGGGCTATCCAGTAGCTGCGGGCTATCCAGTGGCTGCGGGCTATCCAGTGGCTGCGGGCTATCCGGCGGGTGCGGGGTGGCGGTTAGCGGTGTGTGGTCCGGTGGGGGATCGTCCGGCGGTGCAGCGTGATCTAGCGGTCTCTTCGGTGGAACGGATTGCCCGGCTTGGGTTAGCGGAGATTACGCATCACTCGGCTACGAGGTTTTTGTTGGCGACTTTGCCGGAGGTGGCGGCGGAGTTGCCGGGGCTGCGTAATGTGGGTTTGTTGGCCACTCACGAACTGCGGGTGGGAGTGCCGAAACGCCCAGATTGGCAGGCAGCTACGGCGAAAAGTGTGCCGCTTTTGCTCCGGCGGGGTAAGGGTCTGGTGCAGGGTTTGGGGTTTGAGATGGAGTCGTTGGCTGCGAATGCGTCGATGCTCACCCTTGGTTCGGCAGCTGGGGGAGGCGAGGCGCGCGTTGTAGCGGTTTTTCTTGATGATGGTGAGTCGTATGACTCGTCGGCGAATCGGTTTGGGATGTCGCCGGTTTCGTACGCTTTGGCTCTCGCCGACCGGCAAAATGTTCCGTGGGTTATTCTTACCCGCAAATCAGAGATTCGTCTTTACGCAGCGCGAGCTGATACAGGGGTGGGTCGTAAAGGGCGTGCCGAGACCTTTGTCGAAGTAAACCTTGCTCTTTTGCCTGATGAACGGGCCGGGTATCTGCAATTGTTGTTCTCCGCGGCGGCGCTTGGTGAGGGCGGCACGGTAGATAATATTTTGGCCGATTCTTCGCGCTTCGCGGCGGCGCTTGCGGTGCGTTTGCGCGAGCGGGTCTATTTCGATGTGGTACCAGCGTTAGCGAAGGTGGTGGCTAAGCGGTTGGGGACTAACCCAACCGAACAGGACCTGGTAGCGGCTTACGAACAGGTGATGGTCGTGTTGTTCCGGTTGCTTTTCGTGGCCTACGCCGAGGATAAGGACCTCCTGCCGTATCGCACGAATGCCGATTACGCCGAGCATTCGTTGTCGCGAACGGCGCAACAAATCCTCAAAACCAAGCTAAACAACAACAGCGGGGAGTACCGCGCCGATTGTTTCGATTTGTGGTCGGGCGTGGTCGAGTTGTGGTGGGCGGTTTATCAGGGCCACGAGACGTGGGGGGTTCCCGCTTATAACGGTGGATTGTTCAGCAGCGACAAGGACATCAACGCGGTGGGGGCGCAAGTCAACAGCCTTCAACTATCTGACGCCGACTTCGCCCCGGTGCTAGCCGCGCTGCTCATCGACAAAGGTCCTGACGGGGAGGGACCTGTCGATTTTCGTTCGTTGTCGGTGCGCGAGTTTGGCACGATCTATGAAGGCCTGTTGGAGTCGAAACTCTCGGTCGCGCAGACTAATCTCAGTGTCGGCAAACAAGACAACTACGAACCGGCTACCAAAAGTGAAACGCCGGTGGTTTACGCCGGGGAAGTGTACTTCCACAACCGGTCGGGGGTTCGCAAAGACACCGGCAGCTATTTCACGAAACCGTTCGCGGTTGAGCATCTGCTCGATCAGGCGTTAGAACCGGCTCTCGACGATCACCTCAAACGTCTCGGGACTTGCCGAGAACAGGGTGACGACGCCGCGGTTGCCGAAGCGTTTTTCGATTTCCGCTGCGCCGACATTGCGATGGGGTCAGGGCATTTTTTGGTTGCCGCGGTGGACCGTATCGAAGCCCGTCTATCGAGTTGGCTAGCCCTCAACCCAATCCCCGCGATAACCGCCGAACTGGACCGTCTCCGCACCGCGGCGTATCAAGCGCTAGGCGATCTAGGCCACGGGGTGGAGATCGAAACCGGGTCGCTGCTACGCCGTCAAGTAGCCCGACACTGCGTTTACGGAGTCGATCTCAACCATATCTCCATAGAACTGGCTCGCTTGTCGATCTGGGTCCACACGTTCGTTCCCGGTTTGCCGTTGTCGTTTTTGGATCACAACCTTGTCGTTGGCGACAGTTTGTCTGGGGTGGGCACACTCGACGAAGTAGTCGAAGCCTTAGACCCTGGTGCTGATCCTACGGCCCCGAGCCTGTTCAGAGAACAGATTCAGGGCCTGCTGGGAGCGTCGGAGGAAGCGCTGAGCCGGTTGGCTCACACCTCGGATGCATCCAAGCGAGAGATCGACGATGCCCGGGCCGCTCATGAATCGGCTCGCCACGCCGTGGCGGGCGCGCGGGCCATGTTCGATGTGGTGACAGCCAACCGGGCCGAAGTCACCGCCTTGCCCGAAGCGTTGGATCAGGCCACGTTTGCTAAAGTCGCGGCCCGACCAGCGGTGCGGGCGTTGATTCACCGAGTCGCACCGTTGCATTTCCCGGCAACATTTCCCGAAGTTTTTCTGCGGGAGCGGGCGGGTTTTGATTGCATCCTGGGTAACCCGCCGTGGGAGAAAGCCATGGTGGAAGATCTCGGGTTTTGGGCTCTGCGCTTTCCTGGGTTGAAATCCTTGCCGCCAGGCAAAAGAGAAACCGAGATCAAACGGCTGCGCGAGCTACGAAGCGATCTGGTGGCCGAGTTTGATGATGAGAAGGCCGCGGCGGAGGAAACCCGGCGGTTCCTTCACAACGGACCCTACCCGGGGATGAATGCCAGTCATCCGGATTTGTATAAGGCGTTTTGTTGGCGTTTTTGGGACCTCACCCGCGACGATGGTGCGATTGGGGTGGTGTTGCCCCGCAGCGCGTTGGCAGCCAAGGGCAGCGAGTCGTGGCGGCGCACCGTTTTAGCCGAGGGGGCGTTTGCTGATCTCACTATCGGCACCAACACCGGCGGCTGGATCTTCGACGATGTCGCCGGCGGATACTCGATTGGTTTGTGTGCGCTGCGCAAAGGAAGCAAACATGTCGGCGAGTTGCAAATGCGGGGCCCGTATTCGAGTTTGGATGCTTACCGGGCTGGGAAGAAAGCCGAGGCGTTCGCCCGTGTCCCCATTGAGGAGTTTCTGACGTGGAACGCTTCGGCGTCGTTGCCGTTGATTCCGTCGCCGGAAGCGTTGGGGACGTTTCGCCGGTTGCGGGAACATCCGCCGCTGGATTCGTTCGACCGACCCTGGCGCACCCGCCCGACTTCTGAATTCAACGCCACTTTTGATAAAGGGCTTTTTGTTTTGACGGGCGCACCCGAGCCTGATGAGGCGTGGCCGGTGTATAAGGGGGCTTCGTTCAACCTCTGGAACCCCGATACCGGCAAGTACTACGGAACCGCCAACCCAGCCAAAGTCCAAAAAGTCTTGGTCGAGAAACGAAAACGAACCCACAAACTCACTAAGTCCGCCTTCAGCGAGTTCCCGTCGGCTTGGGTTGATGATAAATCGACTCTGCCCTGCCTCAACCCAAGAATCGCTTTTCGCGATATTGCGAGAGCGACCGATGCCAGAACGGTGATAGCGGCTTTGATCCCCGGCGACGTGGTAGCAACCAACAAGGCGCCCTATCTGTTGTGGCCGGTGGGAACAGCAGCGGATGCGGCGTTTGTGTTGGGGGTGTTGTCGACCATGGTGCTGGACTGGTTCGCCCGCCGGATCATCGAAATCACCATGAACTTCTACCTAGTCAACAGTTTCCCGATCCCCGATGCGGCCCCCGCTACAAACCCGCGGGCGGCACGGGTAGCCGAAATCGCCGGACGCCTAGCCGCGGTGGATGACCGCTACGCCGAATGGGCAGCCGAAGTAGGCGTACCAGTCGGTTCGGTCACCAGCGACAACGAAAAAGACGACCTGATCGCCGAACTAGACGCCCTAGTAGCCCACCTCTACGGCCTCAACGAACACGATCTAGCCGTCATCTACACCACATTTCACGAAAAAACCGACCACTCGGCACGCCACGCCGCAGTCCTCGAACACTTCCGGAACCCCCAATGACCAAGCCCGCCCGGCCCGAGTTGGCCATCAACAGCACCACCGAGACGGTCGCGGACGCCCTGAACGGGTTCTTGACCTACGCCGCCACCGGTTTGGTGGAGGACACCCATGTGGCGATTGCTACGGCCTACTTCAACGTCGGCGGTTACACGTGCTTGGCCGAGAGCCTCGATCACGTAGCGGGGGTGCGGCTGTTATTGGGAGCCGAGCCGGATCCGCGGGAGCGACGGGTGCGACAGCTCAAAGTTGAATCAGTGCTGCCGGAACGAACCGAGCATCACCGGCTAAAGCGGGCGTTGGAGGGTCATGAACATACCGTGACCCAAGATCGGGATTTGCTAGGCTTTTCACTCGAAGCCGACCGCGAAGCCCAGCGTTTGGTGGAGTGGCTCAGAAGCGGTCGGGTTCAGGTACGCCGTCTAGAGAGCGGGTTTTTGCACGGGAAGGCGTTCATGGTGGGGGCGAAAAGCCACGGCGTGGTAGCAGGATCGTCGAACTTTACTTTCGCCGGGTTGACCAAAAATATTGAACTGAACCTAGGGAACTACACACCGGGGGTAGTAGATCAAGTAAAGGACTGGTTCGACGAACTATGGAACGAAGCGGTTGATTATGATCTAGCGGCGCTATTTGAGGCCCGGTTTGAGGCTTATTCACCGCAACTGATTTATCTGCGGATGCTATGGGAACTTTACGGCGGCGAACTCGAAGCGGAACGTGAAGAGGCGGGTAACCCGAAGATTCACCTCACCGGATTTCAGCGCGATGGGGTATGGCGGGCCCAGCGGATTCTAGATAAACACGGAGGGGTACTAATTGCTGACGAGGTTGGTTTAGGCAAGACCTATCTGGCAGGGGCGCTAATACACCAGGCGGCGATCGAGCAACGCCAGCGGGTTTTGGTAGTAGCCCCAGCTACGTTGCGTGACGGTCCATGGCGGTCCTTCAAGGCAGACCAGAACCTGCCGTTTGAGTTGCGTTCCTTTGATGACCTAGCTAACGATGTGCGGCTCAACCCGAAACCGGGAGCGAAGCCAAAACTCGATTCTGACCCCAAGAATTACGCCATGGTGGTCGTTGACGAAGCCCATAATCTGCGCAACCCGTCAACCCAGCGTGCTGAATCTTTCCGGCGCTTGTTGGCCGCGGGATCCCCGGCCAAGTCGTTGGTGTTGCTAACCGCCACCCCAGTCAATAACAGCCTGTGGGATCTTTATCACCTGCTCGGCTACTTCCTCGCCAACGACGCCGCATTCGCCGATATCGGGATCCGTTCAGTGCGCGACCATTTCGCTGAGGCCATGACGTTCAACCCCGAAGAGCTCAGCCCCAAACACCTCTTTGACGTACTCGACTCGGTCGCGGTACGCCGAACCCGGTCCTTCGTCAAAAGCTCCTATTCCAACGACCGCATCAAGCTCGGCGACCAGATGGTGCCGATCGAGTTCCCCATCCCGCGTGTTCGCAAAGTTACCTACGATCTTGATGCGGTAATGCCAGGGTTTTTTGACCGCTTCGCAAAGGCGCTCGACATCCGTGATGGCTCTGCTGCGGGTGCCGATCCGAAAGTTCTCTCGCTGGCTCGCTACACACCGTCGCGTTACCGCCACGACGGAATCCACGAAACCTACGAGGGGCAACTCTCGGGCCTGCTGCGCTCCGGGCTGCTCAAACGGTTCGAATCCTCGCCACACGCTTTTGCCCGAACCTGCACCACTATGGCTGACAGCAACGACGCCTTCTTGACACTGCTAGCTAACGGTCAGGTGGCCACCGGCGATGAACTAGCCGACTGGTCCGCCACCGATTCCGACGAGATCGACCAAGCCGACAGCTACCGCGACGGCCACATCGGGCTACTCGATGTCGCCGCCGACTACGACGTCGACACCCTCACCCGCCACGTCAGCCAAGATCGTGACCTGCTACGGGACTTCGCGGACGAGGCCAAAAAAGTAACCAGAGCAAGCGATCCCACCCTAGCCGCGCTGGTCGATGAACTAATCGAAATCAGCCGCGAGGCTCAAACCGAAGGCATTGGCGAGAACGACACCCGAAACAAACGCAAAGTCTTGATCTTTAGCTACTTCGCCGACACCGTTGAGTGGATCACCGAACACCTCCACAGCGCAGTCACCACCAACGATCAACTGGCCTGCTACCGGGGCCGAATTGCTTCCATCACCGGGGGCGGGGGCAGCGACGACAAACACGATGTGCTCTGGGGATTCGCCCCTAAAACCACCGACGCCCCCCACGGCTCAGACACTGACCGCTACGACATTGTAGTCACCACCGACGTGCTCGCCGAAGGAGTCAACCTCCAACAAGCCCGCCACATCATCAACTATGACCTGCCCTGGAACCCGATGCGTCTCGTACAACGACACGGACGCATCGACCGCATCGGCTCGTACCATAAAAAAGTATTCATCCGCTGCGTATTCCCCGATACCCGCCTCGATGATCTGCTCGGCCTAGAAGACAGAATGCGTCGCAAACTAAAACAGGCAGCGGCCACCGTCGGCGTTACTAGCGTACTCCCTGAACAAACCGCGGTCGATGTCGAGTTCACCGAAACCCGTGCCGAGATCGAACGCCTACGGCGAGAAGATAACACCCTTTTCGAACGCCACGGCACCACCAGAGGGGCCATATCTGGCGAAGAATACCGCCAAGAACTACGCCAAGCCCTCCAAGACGCTTCACGTGGCGACCAGATCAGCGCCCTGCCGTGGGGGGCCGGCTCCGGAATGGCTCTCAGCCAGGCCAACGCCAGCAACGGGCCGGGCTTCGTGTTCTGTGTCCACATCGGCGACTGGCCCCGGACCCTCTTTCGCTACGTCGAACTCGGCTTGGATGGCGACCCCTGATGCCGACCCTGCTGCTAACCCTGTTGTCATCGACGACACCCTGACGTGTCTCGACCATGCCAAACCGCCACAGGGCTTTGGCACGCCGCGGGTCCTCGACGACGACACCCAGCGCCTAGCTTTCGACGCCTGGGGACACGCACGCAACGAAATCATCAAGACTTGGAACTTTCACGCCGACAAGGCCAACCTCGAACCACAGATTCCCCCGGTCCTACGCAAAGCAGCCGACATTGTCCGCTCGAACCCACCGTCCGACCTAGACCAAGCCGGCATCGATGACCTCATCGACACCATCCAAGCCCCCTACCCGCAACGAACCATCCGAAGCATCCGAGCGGCGCTGCGAGCCACCGACAATCCCGCCGAGCAAGTCGCCCGCCTGCAAGGCGTCGTCAACGAACTCGGACTAGAACCGTTCATACCACCCGAAGCACTCCCTGAAATCACCTCAGACGATGTCCACCTCGTTTGCTGGATCGCCCTCACCGCCGAGTCGTAGCCGGTAGTGGCTACGTTTAGCTACGAACTAACAAGACGGGGATTGTTGCTTGGCGGACCAGCTTGGTGACAGTCGAGCCGAGCAAGCCCTCGAAACGGCCCCGCCCGTGGCTGCCAATCACTAAGGTTCCGGCCTCCTCGTCGGCCGCCACGTCAAGGATCGTGCGGGCCGTTCGGCGTTCCGTTGCCGCCCATTTTGCTTCGAGATCTAGCCCGGCTTGCCCGAGTTGAGCAACTAGCGAGGCCTGCAGGCGGGTGGCGGTCTCGATGAAATAGGTGTCGAGGGTACGGGGTTGAGCGGACGCAGAACGATCGCGGGGGCCCATACGGCTGGCCGCCACGCCACCGGAACCGAATCCAGTGGCACCGGGACCCGTTTCGCCCAGGATCTGGTCGGTGTCCTTCCACGTTCCGAGATTGGCAAAGTTGCGCAGGATCTCCCCCGGATGATCGATGACGGTGAGCACAACTAGCTCGTCGCCTGCCTCGTAGAGTCGAGCGACTAGGTCGGTGGTTGCTTCCGGATCGAGGTGTCCGTCAGTGGCGATAAGGATCTTCATAGCAATGGTTTGGATGTCATTAGCCGTTGAACTCCGCCGCGGCGTCGATCAAGGCGTCGTAGAAGTACTGACCAAACGAGCGGTCGCAGAGGATGCGGTACGACCGCACATCGTCGACGTCGTCGCGGATCACATCACAGCCGACCTTGGCCACCGAAGCGCCAGCGCAGGCACCGTTGGGGGTCATGTGATCGGCGAAGTCGAGGCTGCAAACCTTCTCCATCACCTTGGCCGCGTCAACCCCAGTGACTCGCAGCATCATACGACTGTAGGTGATGTCGACGGTGCTGGCGTAGCCGGACAGGTCGAGCCCGTCCACTACCGTGCTCGCCTCGGCGGTGTCGGACCCGAAGATGAACCACTCGTCGGGCCGGACCCGGGCGACGAAGGTATCGCCGCGGTGTTCTGCTGAGCCAAACGTCAAGCCGAGGGCGTCGGCCGCGGCGGTGCCGTCAGCGGCCCGGACGCTGGCCTTGCTCAGCGCTTGACTCGTCGGTGATCGCCACAGCAGCGGTGGCCGCGGCCGGGTTGATCGTGACAACGGAACTTTCAAAGGGACTAGCCACGGAGTCGTTCTCCTTCGGGATCGAAGTGGGCGTGATGTTCTATCACCTTGGCGGTGATGCGTTCGCCGTTCACCAAGAGCACGGTAAGGGTGCTGCCCGCGGCGGCGAATTCTTGGGATACCTGCGCGAGGCAGACCGAACGCTCAAGGGTGGGGGAGTAGCGAGACGAGGTAATGCGTCCCACGATCTCCTTGGTTCCCGCCCGCAAGATCTGGCAGGCCTCTTCGGGCACCACCTTGGGATCGGTGGGCTGAACGGCAACGATGACCGGATAGTCCGCTTCGAGAGCCCAGGCGGTTTCGGTCATCCCCGCCCAGTCGTCCTTGTCGAGTTTCAACAAGGGAATCATGGCGGTGGTCGGAACCTTGCTCAGGCCGTCGGTGTCTTGGCCAACGATGAAGTGGCCCTTCTCCAGACGCATGACGCGCTGGGCTTCGAGACCGAACGGTGCCACGCCGAGGTCTTTGCCCTTGGCGAGGAGGGTGTTCCAGACGTGCAGGCCGTAAGCGGACGGCACGTGGATCTCGAAGGACAACTCGCCGGTGAAACCAATACGCCACACGATGCAGTTTTTGACCCCGGCGATAGTGCCGGTGCGGACCTGCATGTACTTGAAGCCCTCCGGGTCAAGATCAATACCTTCCGAGTTGCTACTCTCAGAGTCATCACTCTCAACGAGGCGGGCCAGCAGCTCGCGGGAGCGAGGACCGGCAATGTTGATCGACGTCAGGCCGGTGGTTACCGGGGTGCAGTGGACCTGCCAGTCGGGGTGCTCGGTCTGGAGCCAGTTCTCAACCCAACTCCAGATAGTGCCCGCCCCCGACGATGTTGTGGTCATCAGGTAGTGCTCCTCGCCCAAACGGGCGGTGACACCATCGTCGAGCACGACCCCATCTTCGGCGCACATGATGCCGTAGCGAACGCTGCCGATCGGTAGCTGCATCCACTTGTTGGTGTAGAGCAGGCTCAGCAACTTCGTTACGTCGGGGCCCTGCAAGTCGAGCTTGCCGAGCGGGGTCACATCGGAGATGCCCACGTTGGTGCGGGTGTTGCGCACCTCGCCTTGGGGATCGCCGTAATGCTCCGGGCGGACCCACTGGCCAGCCAGGATCGAGGTATAGCCGTTGGCTTCGTGCCAAGGCTGAATCGACGAAACCCGAACCGGCTCGAAGATCCGGCCACCGAGGGCACCGAGCGTGACCGGCGCGTATGGCGGGCGCCACACGGTGGTACCAACCTCGGCGATGGTTTCGCCACGGGCCTCGGCTAGCACGGCAACGGTGTTGACCGTTTCTAACTTGCCCTGGGATGGACCCATGGTTGCGGTGGTGAAACGCTTGAGCAACTCGACCGAGTCGAAGCCTTCCGCGGCGGCACCGAACAGATCCTTAGACCCCACATCTTCGGAGTAGTCGACAATGCCGTGGGTGCTGGAGCGGTAGAGCTCTACGTGAGCTTGGCGACCCAAGGGCGTGCGGTTATCGGTCGGAAACTCCGGCTCGGGGCCGTCAACGGCTGTGGCTCTAGCGGTTGCTGATTGCAGGCGGTGGCGGGCCGCCGCGGCGCGCCTAGCGGCTAGTTCGCCGGTGGCCGAACCGTGGGCGACGAGTTCGTCGCGGCTGCCATCGCCGCAAATACCGCCGGTGGATAACACGTTGTCGGGGGGCGTGCCGGGGAAGAAGCGAGCCGCCGCCGGGTCGTACACCGGACGGTCGCCCGCCATGTTCAGCAGCGAGGTCGGAGCGGTCCAACCCACCGCGGTGACCACAAGATCGCAGTCGATCGACGTTTCGTCGCTGAGGGTCACGTTCTTGACCCGCTGCTTGGAACCGCTGGCTGAGGCAATGGTCTGGCCCTCGCGGGCATCAACCACGGTGACGTCGATACCGACTCGACGAAGATCGTCCGCCGCCGCGTCGCCGGATTCGTTGGCCGTCAAAACAACCGCTTGCTGGCCCGGCTTCACCCCGTAGAGGTTGATAAGGCGACGGACCGCGCCGGAGGTCATGACCCCTGGGATGTCGTTACCGGCAAAGACATACGGACGCTCGATGGTGCCCGCGGCCACAACGAGGACCTTGGCCCGAGCCTTGATCAGCCGCTCCAAGGCAATGCCGTGGCTGCGCTGAACGATGGAAATCCAGTTGTCCTCGTAGCGGCCGGTGACGGTGGAGTTCTCTAGGATCTCGACCCCCGCCTTCTCAGCTGCGGCTTTGAGGTCAGCCGCGGCGGCCCGATCTTCGTCGGATCCCCACAAGGAGGTGACCGCCGATAGCGTTTTCGTGCTCGACGAGGATGACCGAAGCGCCAGCGTTGGCCGCCGCGGTAGCCGCCGCAAGCCCAGCGGGACCGCCCCCGGCAACGACGACATCGGGATGCATGTAACGCTTGTCGTAGTAGCCGTGAGGGGTTCCGAGGTCGACCTTTCCACCCGGCGCGAACTTGGCCAGAACGGCTTCGTACTTCGGCCACAAAAAGGCGGGCTTCATGAACGTCTTGTAGTAGAAGCCTGCGGTGAGGAAACGTCCTACGAGTCCGTTGGCTGCCCCCGCGTCGTACTTCAGCGACGGCCACACGTTTTGGGCCGAGACGTTCATACCAGCGGCCAACTTGCGGTGACCGGCGCGGACATTGGGTTCGTCACCGACCTGCACGGTCGTGTTTGGATCCCAGTAATCAGCGGTCAGCACCCCTCGAGGACGCTTGTACTTCATGGAGCGGCTGATGACGTGTACGCCGTTGGCCATGAGCGCCGAGGCGATTGTGTCACCCCGGTAGCCCTTCATTTTTTTGCCGTTCCAAGTGAAGGTGATCGGCTTTGAGCGATCAATGACTTCGCCGGGTGAGGCGGGGAGACGATGACTCATGAGCCACCTCCTGCGGTTTTGCTACCGGGCAAAGGAGGATTCCTCAGTTCGCCGGTGAGGGTGTGACGTTCTAGTTGGAAATGCTTGCGGCAGCCCGACGAGCAGTACCAGTTCTCCTTGAGCCAGCCCGACGGGTTGTCGCGCAGATAAAGGTAGGTGCGCCATTCCTTCTGGGAGGCAGCTTTGGGGTCGGGCGAGAGTGAGCCTCGCCGCCGTAAGACAGGTCGGCAGCATTGCGGGGGCCGCAGTGGGGGCAGGGTACGAGTAGCATCAGTGACCCACCGCCGCGGCGCCCTTTTCGCCGACCAGTTCGCCTTCAGTGAAGCGCTTGAGGTCGAACGGAGCAATGAGTTCGGGCAAGTTGTTGTTGGCAATCGATATCGCCATTTGTTCTCCTGATACGGGACCGGCCTTGAAGCCGTAGGTACCCCATCCCACGTCGACGAAATAACCGTCGACTTGGGTGGGGCCCATCACCGGTGAGTAGTCGGGGGTCATGTCGCAGAGGCCTGCCCACTGACGCAGGAGGCGCATCTTGGAGATGCCCGGCATGAGTTCGAGGACATGGCCGGCGAGTTCCTCGGTGAACTCGAGAGTGCCGCGCATGTCGTAGGTAGCGACGGGATCGACGGAAGCGCCAAAGACCAACTCGCCGCGGTCGGTTTGGCTCACGTAGACGTGCAGCGAACCCGAGACCACAACCGTGGGCAGGAACGTTTTCACCGGTTCGGTGACCGCCGCCTGCAGCGGGTGAGTGGTGATGGGTAGGCGCACGCCAGCCATGTTTGACAGTTGCGACGCCCAGCCGGCCGTGCAGTTCACGACCACAGGAGCGTGAATATCGCCGCGGTTAGTGCGAACGCCGACGACTTTGCCACCTTCACCTTTGCCTTCGGCTTGATCACCACCCTCGCAGAGAATGTCGAGTACCTCAGTCTTTTGGTGCATGTCGACGCCGTACGCGTCGGCGGCTCGGGCGTAACCCCAGACCACCGCATCGTGGCGGATAGTTCCGCCCGGCGGATGGTAGAGCGCCCCCAGGATCGGGTAACGTGAATCCCCCGACACGTCGAGGCTCGGGGCCAGCTTTTTGACTTCTGCCGGGTCGATGACCGAGGAGTCGATGTCTTGGAGTTTGTTGACTTCGGCCCGCCAGTTCATGGTGCGCAGGGCGCCGTCGGTGTGCGCCAGCGTCATGTGACCACGTTCGGAGAACATCACATTGATGTTCAGATCGATCGACATCGTGTTGTAGAGGTCAAGCGAGCGGTCGTAGAAGGCCACGCCCTCCGGAGTCAGGTAGTTCGACCGGACAATGGCCGTGTTGCGACCGGAACCACCCGAGCCGAGATAGGCCTTATCGACGACCGCGACATTAGTAATATCGTGGTTCTTGGCCAGATAGTAAGCGGTAGCAAGGCCGTGGATGCCGCCACCGATGATAACGACATCGTAGGTGTCTTTCCACGCCGGTTCACGCCACACCCGAGGCCATGCCTCTTTCTTGAGACCCCTCAAGAACAGGCCAGCGGCACTGTACCGTGCCGGTTTTTTGTAGTTACCCATGCGCAAAGTTTGCTTCGCCTAATCATGCAAGGGAAGTACTAATCTGGCTATGATTGATAAGCTATGCCTATGAATACGCCTCTCGTGGCTCGCCGTCTTGAATACTTCACCGCCGTGGCGGAGGAACTGCACTTTGGGCGAGCCGCCCAACGGCTGTATATGGCCCAGCCGGCGCTGAGCCAGCAGATTCGCCAGCTCGAAACCGACCTTGATTTGACGTTGTTTGACCGCACCACTCGCCGGGTCGCCTTGACAGCGGCGGGCGAAGCTTTGCTCCCGCATGTTCGCCGCCTTCTCGTCTCCGCCGAGGGAGTAGCGCGGGTGGCCGACGAACTCCATGAAGGGGCTCGGGGCCTGCTCCGCGTCGGCTTCATTGACTCCACCGCTTTCGATCTCGTGCCCCGCTTTTTGCATAACTTTCGTGCTGAGTGGCCCGAGATCGGAGTGGAGTTGCGGACGATGTCCTCGGACGAGCAGGCCACCGCCCTCGTCGATGGCGAGATCGACATCGGGATTGCTCGGACTGTGCCGGTACGTCCCGCGGTCGACTCCGCCATCTTGGGCTACAACCCCCTCGTTGTGGCAATACCCGGTGACCATCCCCTGGCGACGAAGGCAGTGGTGAGCTTGGCCGAACTAGTCGGCGACCGGTTCGTTGGATTCTCCCGCGAGGTGTCACCATCGCATCATGGGGAGATTCGTGCCCTGCTGGCCCGCTACCGAGTCGGTTACGACCCAGCGATCGAAGCCACCGAGTACACCACCATTGTTGGCTTGGTTGCCGCCGGGAATGGGGTGGCGCTCGTTCCGGCGAGTGTTCAACGCCTTCGGTTCGCCAACGTTGTTTACGTCCCGGCCGAAGAGGTCGAGGCGCGGGTGTCGTTGGTGCGACTCACCCGTCTCGATGAGCCGCGAGCAATCGTTGCCCACGCTGTGACCGAGTTGTCCAACACGGTAGACTCGACCTGAGGAACGAGACCTTTGCCCTCCATGGAAGAAAGCGAGCTTTATGGTTCAACATCACTGCTCTCATTGTTCAGCGATTACCGAGACCGACAAGACCTTCTGTCCAGAATGCGGTAAATCGTACTTTGCCGAACCGCCGAGCGTCCCTGCTCAGAAAGCGGGAACAAACGGCCTGGCCATCGCATCCATGGTCCTCGGAATCACCTTGATCTCTGGGCTTGGCTCATTTCTGGCGGTGATTTTCGGGCACGTTGCTCTCAACCAACTGAAACAACCTGACAATCGGCAAGGTGGGCGAGGAATGGCAATCGCAGGTCTCATCCTTGGCTATATCGGCATCGGATTTGTTGCATTTGCTATAATTGTAGTGTTCAGCGCAGACTGGAGCGGAGCCTGGAGCACCTAACCCTTCTCTACAACACAATCACAAATCCCAATCGGCCAGTTGTAGGCACCCCCCCCGGCCGAGTTCCCGAGCATGGGAGTGAACGATCTGCCCTGCTGTGATTTGAGCCTCGGTGCCGTCCTCGTTTCTTTCACCGAGTCGAGACTTGCCTAGCGAGCGGTGCGATCGTCTATCGAGGACGCCCAAAACCCATGGCAGCCAAGAATTAGACGCCCTCGACTCGCCAACGTTGTTTACGTCCCCGCCTAAGAGGTCGAGGAGCGGGTGTCGTTGCTGCGACTCACCCTGGCGAACGAGACCCTTGCCCTTCGCCCGAGTGCTGGTGCTGTTCATGCCCAGACTGGCTCCAACTCTGGCCGGTGGCGGTGAACTCGCCGGTACCGAAAAACCAGGCCAGCATGTCGCTCACCGCCGCATTGATTTGGGAGGGGGAGGCGAAGGACCCGAGTCGCTGCTCATCACCGATGTTGTGGATGAAGAACGCAGATTGCCAGCCTGCGCCTGGGGTGAGTCTGTTCGCTGGGTAACCGGGTGGGATTCGCTGACATCCAGTAGTATCAATGCCACGATGGGCTTTGCGCTCCATGGAAGAAAGCGAGCTTTATGGTTCAACATCACTGCTCTCATTGTTCAGCGATTACCGAGACCGAGAAGGCCTTCTGTCCAGAATGCGGTAAATCGTACTATCCCGAACCGCCGAGCGTCGCTGCTCAGACGGCGGGAACAAACGGCCTGGCCATCGCATCCATGGTCCTCGGAATCATCTGGATCTATTGGGTTGGCTCAGTTCTGGCGGTGATTTTCGGGCATGTTGCTCTCAACCAACTGAATCGACCTGACAATCGGCAAGGTGGGCGAGGAATGGCAATCGCAGGTCTCGTCCTTGGCTATATCGGCATCGCAGTTCTTGCATATTTTGTGCTTGTACTGTTCATCGCAGTCTGGAGCGTAGACTGGAGCGAGGCTTGGAGCACCTAACCCCTCCCTACAACACAATCACGACTTGGTGATTAACCTCACCGGCATCAATGTTAGACCTCGCAATTTCCGACCAACACGGTAGACTCGACCTGACTAATGGAACTTTCATCCGATGACCGCCGGGGCCTCGACGCGGCCATCGCCGAGGCCCGAACCGGCCGAAGTGAGGGCGGTATTCCTATTGGATCGGCCTTGATGGTCAACGGCGAGATCATTGGTCGCGGCCATAATCGTCGGGTCCAGCAAGAAAGCGTGGTGCTGCACGCCGAGATGGATTGTTTAGAACGGGCCGGTCGGCTTCCCGCTACGACCTATAGGCAGGCCACTCTCTACACCACGCTCTCACCGTGCGATATGTGTACCGGCGCAGCCCTGCTCTACGGCATCGCCCGAGTGGTAATCGGCGAAAGGGACACTTTTGCTGGCGGAGTGTCCCTACTGCGGGAGCGGGGAGTCGAGGTGGTCGTGGCCAATGATGACGACTGCAAGGCAATGATGGCTGAGTTCGTTGCCGCTCATAGTGCCCTATGGAACGAAGACATTGGCCGGTAGCCAAAGAGCCGTCGGCGGTGTCGTCGTGCGCAACAAGAAGCGTCAGTAGTCCTCACCGCCGCATTGATTTGGCAGGGGGAGGCGAAGGACCCGAGTCGCTGCTCATCACCGATGTTGTGGATGAAGAACGCAGATTGCCAGCCTGCGCCTGCGGTGAGTCTGTTCGCTGGGTAACCGGGTGGGATTCGCTGACATCCAGTAGTATCAATGCCACAATGGGCTTTGCCCTCCATGGAAGAAAGCGAGCTTTATGGTTCAACATCACTGCTCTCATTGTTCAGCGATTACCGAGACCGAGAAGACCTTCTGTCCAGAATGCGGTAAATCGTACTTTGCCGAACCGCCGAACGTCCCTGCTCAGACAGCGGGAACAAACGGCCTAGCCATCGCATCCATGGTCCTCGGAATCATCTGGTTCTTTGGGGTTAGCTCATTTCTGGCGGTGATTCTCGGGCACGTTGCTCTCAACCAACTGAATCGACCTGACAATCGGCAAGGTGGGCGAGGAATGGCAATCGCAGGTCTCATCCTTGGCTATATCGGCATCGGAATTTTCGCACTTATCCGATTGTGATCATCGGAGCCAGCCCTCGGCGCGGTAGGCATCGACGGCGACAGCGGGCCGTCCGGCGATGATGCCGTCGGCGCCTAGTTTGACGGCTTCAACGTAGTACTCGGCTGTTTCTTGTGTGGCGACATCGTTGGGCCACACCCAGATTTCAAGACCGGCGGCTTTCACCCGATCAACGATTTCGGGGGTCATGACCTCGATACCGTCGAAGTCGGGTGGCACCTGAGCGATCAGGTCAGCGGCGGTGAAGTCGCTGGTGCCGAAAAACCAGGCCAGCATCTCGTTCGTCGCCGGACTGGTAACCACGTCGGGAGCAAAACCACGGAAGGCGGCCATGATATCGGAGTCGAAGGACACGACGATGACCGAGTCAGTGCGTTCAAGTCGGGCGATCTCGTCGGCGAGCACTTGGGCGCCGGCGATGCCGAACTCGACATCGGGTTGGCCGTTAGCCCCGGCGGGGATCTTGATCTCGATATCGAGGATGTGGTTGGGGAAGGTCTCGGCGATAGTGGCGAACGTTTCCACCCGAAAATCGTCGGCGGTGTAGCTAGCGGGAGGTTCGAGATCGCCGGTACGAATGCCGCGGTAGAGATAAGCGTCGGCGGGGAGATCGTGGCTCGACCATTCCGCGGACCACCAGTAGGCGTTGTCGAGGACTTGGAGTTCGGCCAGGGTTAGGTCGCGAACCGCGCCGCTGGAGTTGCTGGTGCGGTCGGTGGTGTCGTCGTGGTGAACGACGAGAACCCCGTCGCCGGTGAGTTGGACATCCAACTCGAGCACGTCAACCCCAGCACGCGCCGCTTCGCGAAAGCCGAACATCGTTGAATGCGGCCAGCTTTGGTCGCCCCCGGCGTGACCGGCGATGACCGGACGTTCGAGGGCGAGCAACTCGGGCACCGTTGATACCGCCGGATCGGGGAACAGAGTTGTTGTCGTAGTGGTGGTTGTAGTTGACGTGGTAGTCGTAGTCGTTGACGAAACCGGGGTTGTGGTCGTGGTTGTCGTAGGCTCGGCTAAGGTGACGGGATCGGCGCCGCCGCTGCATGCCACGGCGAGCCACGCCAACACGGCGAGGCCCAGAACTACAAGTACCGTTCGCATGGCAACAAAGGGAGACCGGTGCAGGATTTCAAGCGGGAGTTCATCGAGTTCATGGTGGGCGCGGAGGTGCTGACCTTCGGCGAGTTCATCACCAAGAGCGGGCGTCGAACCCCATACTTCATCAACACAGGTCTTTACAGTACAGGAGAACAACTCGCCCGTCTCGGTGAGTTTTACGCCGCCGCCATCATCGATCAGTGGCCTGGCCCTATCACTACGCTGTTTGGGCCCGCCTACAAGGGCATCCCGCTCGTGGCCGCCACCTCGATAGCCCTCGCCGCTCACGGACGCGACGTTGGTTTTTGTTTCAACCGCAAAGAGGCTAAGGATCACGGCGAAGGAGGCTCGCTGGTCGGTGCGCCGCTTGGCGAAGGCGACCGTGTCCTTATCGTCGAAGACGTCACAACCGCGGGGACTGGGGTCCGCGAGACGGTCCCGTTCCTACGCTCGGTAGCCGCAGTCGAATTGGCTGGCCTTATCGTTTCCGTCGACCGCCAAGAACGCGGGACAACAGCGCGGTCGGCGCTGGCGGAACTAGCTTTCGAGTTTGACATGCCGACTCGGGCCATCGTCACCCTCGACGAAGTGGTCGAACACCTTCACGGTAGAGAAATCGACGGGCAGGTCATTCTCGGTGACGACATGCTGGCCAAGATTGCTGCTTACCGCGACGAGTACGGCGCATGATCGAGATCGAAATCGACGTACCCGACGATTGGCACGTCCACTTGCGCGACGACGACATGCTGGTCACCGTGGCACCCTTTACCGCCAGCACGTTTCGCCATGCCCTAGTGATGCCCAATCTAGTTCCGCCAGTCACGTCAACGGCGATGGCCGCGGGCTATCGGGCACGCATCCTAGAAGCGGCGGGGGCCGCGGCCCGTCGCGATTTCACCCCGTTGATGGCGCTCTACCTCAACGACTCGCTCGAAACAGCGGACCTTCTAGCAGGCCATGCCGCGGGACTCGTGCTAGCCGCGAAGTACTATCCGGCGGGCGCCACCACTAACTCCGACCAGGGTGGCGCGGCGCTTATGGGTTATCGCTCGACCCTTGAGGCCATGGCCGACGCAGGGATCGTTCTGCTCGTTCATGCCGAGTCCACCGACCCGGACATCGACATATTTGATCGCGAGGCGGCCTTCCTTGAGACCGAACTCGCACCCGTGTGTGAGGCAATCCCCGCCCTGAAAGTCACCGTCGAACACATCTCGACTCGATCCGGCCTCGACTTCGTTCGGTCCCGCCGCGGGGTGGCCGGTTCGATTACGCCGCATCATCTCACCTGCGACCGTTCCGACGTTCTCGCCAACGGCCTGCGCCCCGACCTCTACTGCAAGCCGGTGATCAACTCGCGTGACGAACGGATTGCCTTAGTGGCAGCCGCGACATCAGGGGATCCGTCGTTTTTCTACGGCACGGACTCCGCGCCGCACCCGTGGAGCAACAAGGCGACGGGGTCGGCCAAGCCAGGAGTCTTTAACGCTCCGTACGCGCTCGAGGTGGTGGCCGAGTTGTTCCATACCGAAGGAGCGTTGGGCCAACTCGAAGGGTTCGTATCTCACCACGGAGTCGATCACTACGGCCTAGGGCGGGCTTCGTCGCGGATTCGGTTATGGCGTGACGAATCCGCCGACTTCGAACCCTCGGCGGCGGTGGCGACCCCCGACGGCGATGAAGTTCGCATCTTCGGTGTCGACGCGGCCAAGCGTTGGCGATGGGAACCGGTCGATAATTGAACTCTCCCGCTCCGAGGCTACGGTGGAGGCGATCGGCTTGCTAATGTCAGGGGTCACCAGATGAATATGAACCGACTGCAGTCCTTGTTTGGGCTGGAGGGGAAACGAGCGGTAGTTACCGGTGGTAGTCGCGGTATTGGCTACATGATCGCCGACGGACTCCTCGACGCTGGGTGTGAGGTTGTGATCTCGGCCCGCAAAGTCGAACAGGTCGACGCCGCGGTGGCGGAGCTGGGAAAGAAGGGCTCGATCGTGGGCGTCCCCGCCGACCTCTCGACTGATGCGGGCCTCGACTGTCTCGCCGAGGCGGTGGGTGAACGCTGGGATCACCTCGACATCTTGTTCAACAACGCGGGCGCGTCATGGGGCGAGCCCATCGATACTTTCCCCGCCGCTGGTTGGGACAAAGTGATGAACGTCAACGTTCGTAGCGTGTTCTTCCTCACCCAACGACTGCTTCCGTTGCTGCGGGCTGCGGGTACGCCGGAGGACCCGGCTCGGGTCGTGAACACCGGCTCGGTCAATGGGCTATTCCCGCCGGAGCTAGCCACCTTCTCCTACTCGTCGTCGAAGGCGGCCGTACACATGTTGACCCGGCACCTAGCCAAAGAACTAGCGAAGGACCACATCACCGTCAACGCGATCGCCCCCGGCCCCTTCGAGTCCAAGATGATGGCGTTTGCGCTCAACGACGAAAAGATGCGGAGGGCAATGGTCAACGATGTTCCGATGGGTCGTATCGGGGAACCCGACGACATGGCCGGGGTGGCCATCTATCTCGCCTCGAAAGCGGCGTCGTACGTGACCGGCGTGGTAATCCCGGTTAGCGGCGGCATGTCCACCGTCAACAAGTAAGAAGTCGGGGGCGAATCGCCCGCCGATCTCGGTAGCCTTCGGCCGGTGATAGCACGAGACGATTTACGCAACGTGGCGTTGATCGCCCATGTCGACCACGGCAAAACAACGCTGGTCGACGCCCTGCTTCGTCAGGCAGGGGCCTTTCGAGAGGGCGCGAAACTGACCGACCGTGTCATGGACTCTATGGACCTGGAACGGGAGAAGGGCATCACGATCCTGGCCAAGAACACAGCGATTCGCTACGGCGATTTCAAGATCAACATCGTCGACACCCCCGGCCATGCTGATTTTGGGGGCGAGGTCGAGCGGGCGTTGACCATGGTCGACGGCGTAGTGCTGCTCGTTGACGCCTCGGAGGGGCCGTTGCCACAAACCCGTTTCGTGCTGCGCAAAGCCCTCGCCCTTGAGTTGCCGGTAGTGCTGGTGATCAACAAGATTGATCGACCCGACGCACGAATAGCCGCCGTGGTTGACGAGGTTTACGAACTCTTCTTAGACCTCGACGCCGACGAAGCGGCCATCGACTTCCCGATCGTCTACACGATCGCCCGGCAAGGTACGGCCACGCTCGACCCTGACCAACTCGGCTCTGACCTCACGCCGTTCTTCCAGGTTCTACTCGACACGGTGCCGCCGCCTCAGCACGACCCAAACCATCCGATGCGAGCATGGGTCACCAACCTTACGGCCTCGCCGTACGTCGGCCGTATCGCGATTTGCCGCGTTCAGCACGGCACGATCCGCAAGGGAGAGGCCATCTCTTGGTGTCGAGAAGATGGCTCCATCCAAACCGCTCGAGTGGGCACGCTCACCGTCACCGAAGCCCTCGATCAAGTCGATGTCGAGTCGGCTGGTCCGGGGGAACTCATCGGCGTGGCCGGGATCGAGGCGGTCACCATTGGTGACACGCTGGCCGATCTCGCCGATCCCCGCCCTTTCCCGGCCATCACGGTTGACGAACCCACGCTGTCGATGACCATCGGGGTCAACACCTCACCGCTCGCCGGCGCAGAAGGCAAGAAACTCACCGCTCGCCTCATCAAGGCTCGCCTCGACGCTGAATTGGTCGGCAACGTCTCGATACGGGTTTTAACCACCGAGCGCTCCGACGCCTGGGAAGTGCAGGGCCGCGGCGAGTTGCAGTTGGCGATTCTGGTGGAGACTATGCGTCGTGAAGGGTTCGAGCTCACCGTTGGCAAGCCCGCGGTGCTCACCCGAGAGATCGACGGGGTTCGTAACGAACCAACTGAGCGCCTCACCATCGACGTGCCAGAGGAACACGTTGGTTCGGTGACGCAGTTGCTTGGTACGCGCAGGGCGAAGCTGACCGACATGGCGAACCATGGCACCGGCTGGGTCCGACTCGATTATGTCGTTGCCGCCCGAGCCTTGATTGGCTTCCGGACCGAGTTTCTCACCGAAACTCGTGGGACCGGATTGCTTCACCACATCTTCGAAGGTTGGATGCCGTGGGCCGGGGAGATTCGCACCCGCACGAGAGGGAGCGTGGTGGCCGACCGGGCAGGCGAGTCCACCGGATACGCCATTGCCTCGTTGCAGGAACGCTCGGCTCTTTATGTCGCGCCCGGTGTGAGGGTCTACGAGGGCATGGTGGTGGGTGAAAACGCTCGCAACGAGGACATGGATGTCAATATCGTGCGGGAGAAGAAGCAGACCAACATCCGCACCCAATCATCGGACGATACGATCCGGCTTACCCCGCCGAAGATACTGTCGCTCGAACAAGCCCTAGAGAGCATTGCCGACGATGAATGTGTTGAGGTTACGCCGGAGTTCGTTCGGGTCCGCAAGACTGTGCTGTCCGCTGGCGAGCGGGCCCGCAACCTGAAGCGAAGCAAAAACCCGGACCGCTAGAGGGGAGCCACCGGCGCCGTGGACGCCCTATGGCTCCCCCCTTACGGTTATAACTTCAGTGAGTTCTACCTTTAGGGCAGCCAGGTCTTCCAGGTAGCGTCGTTGTTGTCGATCCACAGAGCGGCAGCGTCGTCGACGGTGAGACCGTCGGTTTCGATGCTGGCCAGTATCGAAACCTGATCCGCAGTGGTGTAGTTCATGTTGGACAAAAGGGTGAAGGCGTCGGGTGCGCCGTCCTCAAGACCAGCCCAGGCGATCTTGAACAGATCATCGGCTGGATAGTCGCAGTCGACCCCGCCAGCGTCGGCGGTGTCGTAGCAGGCATCGCTGTAGTCGGGGAGTTGGATCTCGGTCAGGTCGTATGCGTTGTGGGCCGAGTGGGGAGTCCACAGGTAGACAAGGACGGGGTCCTCGCGGCTGATCGCAGAGTCAACCGACGCCAAGATGGCTTCCTCAGATCCCGCGTACACGACCTCGAGCTTCAGGTCGAGATTCTCGATGATGGTCTCGTCGTGCTGCACGAAACTCGGGTCCCCGCCCAGGAACTGTCCGAGATCGCCGGTCTCCGCGGTTGCAAACAAGCCCGCCAAATCGGGATCGGCGAAGCCTTCCCAGGTTGCGAGCGCCGGGTTCTGTTCGACCATGTAGGTGGGCACGTACCAGCCGATCTTGCCGACCGGTCCCAGCAATCCAGCGTTGACTACATTGCCGCTGGCATCGATGAAGTCGGCAACGTTTTGGGCGTGACCTGAGGGCCAGACCTCGAGGGAAGCGTGTAGATCACCGGTGTTGATGGCGGCCCACTGAGCGTTTTCGTCGAGATCGGTGGTTTCAACGCTGTAGCCGAGTTCGTTCTCGAGCAGCGCCTTGGCGACGGCCACGTTGGCCGCCGAACCGTTCCACGGGTTAATCGCCAACTTGATGGTGTCGATCTCGCCGTGACTGTCGACTGGTTCTTCGGCTGGTTCGTCGGCTGGTTCGTCGGCTGGTTCGTCGGCTGGTTCGTCGGCTGGTTCGTCGGCTGGTTCTTCGGCTGGTTCTTCGGTCTCTGCTGGTTCGTCGGCGTCGCCTCCAGTGTCGGTGGCTGAGTCGTCGTCGGAGCTATCGCCGCAGGCGGCACCGGCTAGGGCCAGTACGACGAAGAGCGACATGATCTTTGTGATCAAGCCCCATCGTCGCCAAGGGTGTGTCGTTCGATCCATTTCGGGTCCTCCATAATCATGCCGGTACGAAAGTAACCGACCAGTCGGTACACTAAACGTAGCACTGCTGTGCTGTCTAGGGAAGGGCGTCTCGCGTCGCTCGCCCCGCGGGGCTACGCTAGCGTCGGTACCAACGGTTTCACGATCTCAAGGGGGACGCATGGAAGTGTCTGGGGCGTCGCAGCAGCCGATTCTCGCCGTGCGCAACCTCTGGCGGGTCTTCGGGGGCGATCAAGCCGCGGCGACCGCCCTAGCCAAGGCCGGAGCGGGTCGTCAAGAGATCGTCGAAGAGACAGGCAGCCTCGTCGCGGTCCGCGACGTTTCGTTCACTGTCGAACGGGGCGAGACATTCATCGTGATGGGCCTGTCCGGCAGCGGCAAGTCCACCCTGCTGCGGTGCCTAGTCCGCCTGATTGAACCGACCGCCGGGGAGGTTGACCTAGACGGAACCTCGTTGCTGGCCATGGGCCCCGACGAACTCCGAAAGGTTCGCCGCGGCCGCGTTGCGATGGTCTTCCAACACTTCGGCCTGCTCCCCCATCGCAGCGTGTTGGACAACGTCGGCTACGGACTCGAGGTCCAAGGGGTCGACAAGTCGGATCGGATGTCGGCTGCGCTTGATGCCCTAGACCGGGTCGGTCTGGCGGATTGGGCTGACCATTTCCCCAACCAACTCAGTGGCGGGATGCAACAACGGGTCGGTCTGGCGCGGGCCTTGGCGGTCGAGCCGGAGGTCGTGTTCTTCGATGAACCCTTCTCGGCCCTCGATCCGTTGATCAGACGCGATATGCAAGACGAACTGATCGAACTCCAGCGAAACGACCGCCGGACCGTGCTCTTTATCACCCACGACTTCGACGAGGCCCTCAAGTTGGGCGATCGAATAGCGATCATGAAAGACGGGAGCTTCGATCAGGTGGGTACGCCGCTCGAACTCTGCCTGTCGCCCGCCACCGACTACGTCCGCGAGTTCACGCGTGACGTGGCCAAAGCCAAGGTCGTCACGCTCGGGGCCTGTCTTGTCGCCGACTCGACGGGCACGGCCGCCGGAGAAGTGATGCGAGACGACGTCACGCTAGAAGCGGCGCTCCCGCGGTTGGTTTCGTCCTCCGACCCGATTCGGGTAGTTGATCATTCCGGGCGCGACCTCGGGATCATTGACAGAGCCGCGGCGATCACCCTGCTCAACCACGACGGCCCATGACCGCGGTCAACGCGGGCGTCGCCGAGCGCCTCGCGGCCCAAGAAACCGCCCGCCTCCGCCAACTGTTTGGGGCACTGTTAGTCATTTTCACCTTTGCCTTGGCTGTCAACGTCACTCGCTCTGTCGATGGCTTTCCCGAGGCATGGAATTTGGGGCTAGCCGATCCAATCAATGACCTCCGAGGCTGGTTGATCTCTCACCAAACCAATCACTGGTTGTTCACCATCATCCTTGATCCAATGTCGGACACGATCGAAAGCCTCATGCTTGCCTTCGAGGACTTCCTAGGTTGGATACCGTTTCCCACCCACATTGTCGTCTCGGCTTTTGCCTTGTGGCGAACCCGCGGTTGGCGAGCCGGAGTGGCCGCCGCGGTCGGTATTGCCTACGTGGGAGCAGTTGGACTGTGGGATCCGTTCTTGCAGACGTTCGCCCTCACGGTGGCCTCGGTCGTCATTGCCTTGATAATTGGTATCCCACTAGGGCTGTGGGCCGCGCTGCACGACCGGTTCCGCCTTATGTTGCGATCGGTTCTTGACGTGATGCAAACCCTGCCCGCGTTCGTGTACCTCATACCGTTCGTGTTGTTGCTAGGGGTGGGACGAGTCCCTTCGGTTCTCGCCACAGTCATCTTTGCCCTCCCGCCGGTGGTCCGGCTAACCGACCTTGGGATACGGCAAATCCCCACGGAGAGCGTCGAAGCAGCGCACATATTTGGCGCCACGCCGCGCCAGACACTGCGCGGGGTGCAGATACCGCTCGCCCGTCCGGCGATTTTGGCTGGGGTGAACCAGACGATCTTGTTGGCCGTGTCGATGGTGGTAATCGCCGGATTCATCGGGGCGGGCGGACTTGGGCAGATCGTGCTTCGCTCGCTGCGAGATCTCGACGTTGGCCGGGCGACCGAAGCGGGCATGGCCATCGTTGTCATGGCGATCCTGCTAGACCGCTTTACCGAGGGTCTCTCGACCGCCCCGGGCGTATTCCGTCGGGCACTCAACCGGCCGACCCTCGCCGCTATCGTCGGATTGGGTGCCTGGCTTACGGTCGTCGGCCGGGCGCTCGATTGGGCCTACGCGCCCAGTTGGCTTGAGTTCTCCTACGCCGGTCTAATCAACAGCCTCGTCGACTGGACGCAGACCAACCTCTTTGAGATCGCCAACACCGGGCTCGGCACCGGACCGTTCTCTGATTTCGTCACCATCCGCCTAGTCACCCCGCTTCGCGAACTCCTCTCGATGGACTTGTCGTGGCCGGTTGTGATCGGGGTGGCAACGATCGTTGGATGGCAACTAGGCAAAGCCCAACTCGCGGCCATTGGCTTTGCCAGTTTGACCGCGATTGGCTTCCTCGGCATGTGGGAGTTGTCGATGGACACTCTCGCCCAAGTCCTTGTGGCGTTGGGCATATGCCTACTTATTGGTCTCCCCGTCGGCATCCTCGCGGCCCGCAAACCCTTTATCGAGTTTCTCCTGCGTCCGGTGCTCGACTTCCTCCAGACAATTCCGAGTTTCGTGCTCCTAGTCCCCGTTGTCATCTTGTTTAACGTGGGGAGGGTTCCCGGTATTGCCGCCTCGGTTCTCTACGCCGTCCCGGTAACGATTCGGTTGACCACGCTTGGCCTCAAGAGCGTTGACCAAAGAGTGCTCGAAGCTTCCACCGTGTTTGGCGCCACCCCCCGGCAAACGCTGCGCAAGGTCGAACTCCCGCTATCTGGCGGGGTGCTCGTGGCGGCGTTGAACCAGACGATCATGCTCGTATTGTCGATGGTTGTTATTGCCGGCTTGGTCGGTGGAGGTGGTCTTGGTCTTGAAACGGTACGCGGCCTGCGCCGCAGCGACGCGGTAGGAACGGGCTTCGAAGCGGGCATCGCCATTGTCTTGCTGGCTATAGTGCTCGACCGATTTACCCAAGCAATGGCCGACCGACTCCAACCGCCAACCAACGAAACCTAGCGGTTGGCCCCGCCCCGCGGGCGGCAAACGACCTTGAACTGGCTAGCCTAGTAACTCGGTCACAAGCGGTGGCAGCTTCCACTCCCTCTCAGGCGGATTCTTATGGCAACAGGACGATCCAGTTTTGCCAAACGGCAAAGAGATATGGCCAAAAAGGCCAAGGCCGCGGCTAAGCGCGAGCGCAAACTCGACAAAGATGGGGTGGCGATCGACGATGACGAACTCGAAAATGGCCAAGACCCCGGTTCTGGACTGTCCAACGAAGAGATCATGGAACGGATGTCGAAGCTGCAACACCGCTACGACGACGGTCAGATGGACCTCGACACGTTCGACGAGGAACGGGCCAACTTGATGTCGCAGATGGTCATCACCTGAACGGTTCGCGAGGAACCCAGGGCGTGGCTATCTTGTCGCGCCAAGGAGTTGTCGAATCTTGGCTCGCAGGTCGGGAATCCCGGTGCCCTGGTTGGCGCTTACCCAGATGACATCTCTCGGCGCAAGATCGAGCTTGGCGGTTAGCTCGCGGCGACGCGGTTGGCTCTTCGAGGGCCGAACCTTGTCGGCCTTGGTCGCGACATAGGTGATCGAGTGGCCCTGGGCCTCCAGCCAAGTGACCGTCGTAAGATCGAGCGCGGTTGGCCCGACGGCCCCGTCAACTAAGAGCAGGATCGAGACGAGGTTCTCGCGCTCCTCGATGTAGCCGTTCAGCATCGTTGCCCACTTGCGCTGCTCGGCCTTAGGAACCTTGGCGAAGCCGTAGCCAGGCAGATCCATCAGCCAGCGACCCGAATGTTCTGGAGCCAACTCGAATCCGTTCATGAGTTGGGTCGCCCCCGGCGTCTTCGAGGTCTTGGCTAGGTTCTTGCGCTGCGCTAGCGCGTTGATCAGCGATGACTTGCCGACATTGCTGCGGCCGACGAAAGCTACTTCGGCGTTGACGTGCGGCAGAGCACCGACATCGACGTAGGAGCGAACGAACGAAAGTTGGAGGGGGCTTTTGGGGTCTGACATCGGCCCTTTAGAGCGCGGCGAAGCCCTTTTCTAGATCGTCGATGATGTCGTTGATATGTTCAATGCCGACGCTGAGACGGACTAGGCCGGGATGCACGCCGGTGGTGGCCTGTTCCGCAGGACTGAGCTGAGAATGGGTAGTTGACGCGGGGTGAACCACCAAACTCCGCACATCACCGATATTGGCGACGTGGCTGTGCAGTTCGAGTCCTTCCACGAACTTCTTGCCCGCATCGATCCCGCCCTTGAGGTTGAACGCTGGTATTGCCCCGAAGCCCTTCCCACCGGTGAGTTCTTTCGCCCGTTCGTGCCACGGACTGTCGGGCAAACCGGCGAAAGCAACCGATTCGATCTCGTCGCGTTCGGCGAGGAACTCGGCCACCGTTTGCGCGTTCTCAAGGTGGCGTTCCATGCGCAGGCTCAGTGTTTCGAGTCCTTGGAGGAACATGAACGAATTGAACGGGGTCGTCGATGCGCCGATGTCGCGCAAGATCTGGACCCGAGCTTTGATGATGAACGCGCCGTGGCCCAGCGCAGGCCAATAGGCGAGCCCGTGATAGCTCGGATCGGGATCGGTGAAGTTGTCGAACTTGCCGTTGCCGAAGTCGAACGACCCGCCATCGACGATGACACCGCCGATCGAGGTGCCGTGACCGCCGATGTACTTGGTGGCCGAGTGAACAACGATGTCAGCGCCGTGGTCGAACGGTCGCACGAGGTACGGCGTGGCGGCGGTGTTGTCGATGATCAGCGGAACCCCATTCGCATGGGCGATGTCGGCGATGCCGCGGATGTTGATCCAGTTGTTCTTCGGGTTCGGGACGGTCTCCCCGAAAAAGGCCTTGGTGTTGGGTTGGCTGGCCGCGGCCCACGCCTCGAGGTCGTCAGGGTCGTCGATGAACGTGACGCTGATGCCCATTTTGGGAAGCGTGTAGTGGAACAGGTTGTAGGTGCCGCCGTAGAGGGCGGCGGACGCCACGATGTGATCGCCGGAAGCGGCCAAGGTTAGAATCGCTAGGGTTTCGGCGGCTTGCCCGGACGACGTGGCGAGTGCGCCGGGGAGGCCGACCGCGGTCTCCGTGCCGCCTTCCAAGGCCGACATCCGAGCCTCGAAGACCGCTTGGGTTGGGTTCATTATGCGGGTGTAGATGTTGCCCATCTCAGCGAGGGCAAAGAGATCCGCGGCGTGTTGCGTGCTGTTGAAGGTGAAAGAGGTGGTTTGGTAGATCGGCACGGCACGGGCGTTGGTGGCCGAGTCGGGAACTTGACCTGCGTGGATCTGCTGAGTTTCAAATTTCCAGTTGTTGTTCATCGAGATACCTTATCTTGATAATTATGATTGGGATAGTCTGGATTAGGTTTTTTGCTGCTCGGGAGGCAAAGTAAGGGAGTGGGGGCTCGCCGCTTGATCTATCTCGGGGTGGCCATCGTCGCGATTCTCGTGGCGATCACCACCCAGTCGACACGCCACGTTGATGAAACCACCGACCACGTCGCCACAGCAACCAGTCTAGCAACTTCGACAACGACCACCTCGACAACGACCACGTCACACGACCACCTCAACGACCACTACGTCGACTCTTCCGCCAGGTGAGCGTGCCGTGGCCGAGTTGTTGGAGTCGTTGACCATCGACGAAAAAGCAACCCAACTCGTGGTTTTCGGCGGGGCGGGAGAAGACTTGGCGAGCGACGTTGCTGAGTCGCTTGGTTCGCCGTGTGTCGGCGGTTTCTTCGTCTCCAAGAATGAGCGAAACTGGCAGCCCGCGACCGATCCGGCCGCCGCCACGACCTTCATCTCGGGACTAGCCCGCGCCGCTGAGGAGTGTCGGATTCGGCCGCTGGTTTCGACCGATGCCGAAGCCGGGACGCGGGTGTTGAAGCTTCCGGTGCCGCCTCTCCCAGACCCGGGAACGTTGGCGGAAAGTCACCGCCGGGATCCCGCCGCGGCCCTCGCCGCGCTGCTACCCGCGGCCGCGGCTTTCGCCCGGGAAATAGGTAACACCGGGGTCCATGTGAACCTAGGCGTGATCGCGGACGTGGACGTCGCTGGTGACTTCTACATGGCCCGCCAACGACGATCCTTCGGCGACGACCCTCTCGTGGTGGCCGCTATCGCTGGGGCCATTGTTGAGGGGCACTGTCGAGCCGGGGTGGCCGCCACCCTGAAACATTTCCCCAATCAAGGATCGACACCCGAGGACCCTCACCAACTCGAATCGGTGGCCGCCAACGACCAATCAGCATGGTTTGACTTCGGCCGCCTTCCCTACCTCGACACTCGGGCTCCTCTTATCATGACGGGGCACGTTCGCTACGACGGGATCGACGACGGTTGGCCCGCTAGTCTCTCGCTCACCATCACCTCGGGTTGGCTGCGCGATGGGCTCAACTACGACGGAGTTATCATCACCGACGATCTGCACGGCATGCGCGGGGTGGCGGGCGAACTTGTTCGGGCCACCCGCGGCGCGGCGGCGATCTCCGCCGGAGCTGACCTAGCCCTATACTTAAGCGCCGAAGAAGCCGCTGAGGTGGTAGCAGAAATCATCGGCCGAGCCCGCGAAGATCCGCAGTTCGCGGTCCGAGTCGACGAGTCGGCGGCCCGAGTCATCCGCCTGAAGGGCGCGCTGGGACTCATCCCCGAGTTCGATCCATCATGGTTCTCGTTGTGCCTAGATGGTGGCCCGGCTAACTGATAGCTCAGCTAACCGCTAGCTCCGCCAACCAATAGCTCTGCGGTAGCTCGCAACTCGAACTTCAAGACCTTGCCGCTGGCATTGAGCGGAAGTTCGGAAACGAACCGGATGTAACGGGGGGCTTTGTAGTTCGCCATCTGGCCGCGGCACCAAGCGATTATCTCAGCTTCGCTCGCCGCGGTGATCAGCGCGTCGGGGGAGGCAACGACGAAGGCGAAGCCCACCTCTCCGAGGCGCTGATCGCAAACGCCCACCACCGCGACCTGACCGATGTGGGGATGGCCCAGCATGAGATTTTCGATCTCGGCCGGATAGGCGTTGAAACCGCCGTTGATGAACATGTCTTTCAGCCGGTCGGTGATGGCGATGTTGCCGTTGGAATCCATCACCCCGATATCGCCGGTGTGTAGCCAGCCATCACCGTCGATAGTCTCGGCTGTCTGGGTCGGATCGTCGAGATAGCCCACCATGACGTTATAGCCCCGCACCACAATCTCGCCCGGTTGGCCGGCGAGGACTTCGTTGCTCGTATTGTCGGGGTTGGCGGGGTCAACGACGCGGACTTCGACACCGTCGATGGCTCGACCGGAGGTCTTAGCGATGATCTCAGGGTCATCATCGTGGCGACACATCGTGGCAATGCCGGTGACTTCGGTGAGACCGTATCCGGTCACCACCTTCTCGAAGCCCAACCGCTCGCGCATCTCGATAATCATTTCGACGGGAATAGCGGCAGCGCCGGTGACGGCGAGTCGGAGGGTGCTGAAATCGAAATCCTCCAGATGTGGGTGATTGAGGATCGTCTGGAAGATGGCCGGGGGCCCCGGGAGCATGGAGATCCGCTCCTCGGGAATCCGTTTCATAACCGAGTCGACGTCGAACACGGGGTGCGGAACGATCGTCGACCCGGTCATGATCGAGGCAAGAATCCCCGCGTTGAGCCCGAACGAGTGAAAGAACGGGTTGACGATCAGGTAACGATCCTGGTCGAGTCCAACAACGTCGCTCCATGAGCGAAACGCGCGGCATGTGGCCGAGTGGGTGAGCATCGCTGCCTTGGGGGCGCCGGTGGTGCCCGACGTGAACATGATGTTGCAGAGGTCGCCACCACGCACCGCAGCGGACCGGACCGCCAGTTCGTGCGGGGATGTTTGGTCGGCGCGGGCCAAAAAGTCGGCGAACGACGAAGCGCCCGCCGGAACGGGGCCCCGCCCGACGACGATCTCGTCGAGCGCCGGTGGCCGGTCGACATCGCCTAATAACGCATCGCCTAATAACGCATCGTCCAATAGAGCAAGGTAATCGGTGTCGAGGAAGTCGGTGACGGTGAACAGCAGACGGGCTTGGCTGCGATTGAGAAGGTGGGCGGCTTCTCGACCCAAAAAGCGGGTGTTGATCGGGACAACGACTCCGCCGACGTAGTGAACCGCGAGCGCGGTTACCGCCCATTCCCAAATATTGGGAGCCCACAGCGCAACCCGATCACCGTGCCCGACGCCGCTGCTGATCGTGGCCCGCCCGGCCCGAAGAATCTGCTCGCGGAACTCGTTGTAGGTCCAGCGTATAGAGCCGTCCACTAGCGCCTCGCGATCGCCGAATCGGACTGCGGCCCAGTCGATCAGTTCGGGGATGGTGGAGTAGGGCGAATCGTTCATGGCGGCGGTGATCGTCAGCGAGGTGCTGATATGACGCTGGTGGCGTTCATCAAATGATTCATCATGGTGAAGTGTCCCGCGGCTAGGGCCACCCGATCGGCGGCGTCGCGGTCTAGGGCCAGTTCGGCTCGGATTCGGGCATCGGGGTATTCGTCGAGGTCACCGAGGATGGCTGCATCCACTAGGGCAAAGATTTCGTTGGCCGCGGGGACGCCGCAATCGCCGCGGCTATACCCTCGCTCGATCGGTGCGCAATCAACGATCGCGCCATGGTGTTGGCTGTTAGCCCAGAGCTTCGCTGTGTGGATAGCTAGGCCTGGCCCGCATCTGTTGACCGCCGATGTGCGGGCGGCGATCAGTTCGATCTGAAGCGGGCTGAGGCTGTCGTGTTCAGTGCCTAGGTCGCTTAGCGGTTCGGATGGTCGGTACAACGCGGCCGGGATTTGCCGACTGGGCTCTCCGGTACGGCTGACCGGCAGCGGTTCGCGGTCGAGCCCGAGCCCGAAGGCCGCCACGTCGAGGCCCGCCATCTTGGTGACCAGGTCGACGAGTTCCAGGTACGCATGAACGTCGAGTCCGCCATGAGCCCAGCGTTCGATGTCCCCGGTCCGGATGGTAGGAGGGGCGCCCGCAACCCGCCGCGCCGCCTCCTCAACCGAAGCGGATAGGCAAGACTGAGCGCCCGTGGCTGGTAGTTCGTCGCCCACCCATCGACCCGCTGCCGCGATGGCCACCCGTTGCGCGCCCGTGAAGCGCGCACCGGGCGCAGCGAGGTGGTCCCATTCGGCGGCCACGACGGTGGCAAAGGTCGTGAGGAGGGGAGTCATCGGGCTCCGTGGTCGTTTTTGTTCTCGGCCCTAAATGACAAGGTGAAGCTTCCGTGAGCGCCAAAGTCGACCTTGAAGTCGTCGCCGTTAGCGACCGCTACCGGTCGGGTGAATGAACCGGTCAGAACCGTGTGGCCAGCCTCTAGTCGCCAACCGCGCGCCGCGTAGCGTTCGGCCAGCCAGATAAGGCCGATGGCGGGATGTCCCAGCACGCCGCCCGCTAGGCCGGTCTCTTCGATGGTGTTGTTCTTGGCCAGCATCGCGCCCACCCACGTAAGGTCAGTGGCGTGCGGGTCAATGCGCTCGCCGCCGGTGATGATCCCCGCGTCGGCGGCGTTGTCGGCAATCGTGTCAACGACGGTCCGTGCGCGGCCGGTATCCGGGTCGATCCGGTGGCTGCGAGCCGCGATCAACTCCACCGCGGGAATGACATAGTCGGTGGCGGCCAAAACGTCGGGAATGGTCAACGGCCTCTGGCGGGGGGCCACTAAGTCGTGGCTGAGCACAAAGGCTAATTCGACTTCGATCTTGAGATCGGGGAACCGGTTGGCATCCATCGCCCCGCCGGGCGAAAAAACCATGTCGTCGGTGAGAAACCCAGAGTCTGGGGTCGTGATCTGCATCGCCGCCTGCATCGCCCGCGACGTCAATCCGATCTTGTGCCCGATTAGCTGACGACCGGCCGCCAGTTTTCGATCTCGCCAGGCCCGCTGTACCGCGTAGGCTTCGTCGATCGTCATGGAGGGGTAGGCCAGCGTGGTCTGGCGGATCTGAGTAACCGTTTGCTCTGCCTCGTGGAGCAGGTCCGCTTCGTCGTCGATTTGTTGAGCGGTAAGAGTCATCGACCGTCGCCGGGAACGAGAAGGATTTTGCCGGTAGTGGCGCGTGACTCGAGAGCTTCGTGGGCCAGAGCCGCGTCGGCCAGAGCGAACACCGCTCCGATCCGGACGTCTAGCCGCCCATCTCGGACCCAATCGCACAATTCATCCCAGCGGTTGTTTCGCTCTTCCGTGGTGACGATGTAGTCATTGAGTTTCGGGCGGGTCAAATAGAGAGACTTTGGCATCAAGGCGAGCGGCGGTAAGGGAGGAACCGGCCCCGACGCGTTTCCGAAGGTCACCATGGTGCCGCGCCGGCGGAGCAGGCCAAGCCCGGCGGCCAACGTTGCCGCGCCCACGCCGTCGTACACCACGTCGATGCCGTCGGGGCCGACAATGGACTCGACGGCCGTTACTAGGTCCGTCGTGACGTAGTTGATGACGTGATCTGCTCCGGCGCTTCGTGCTAGTTCGGCTTTGGCCTCCGAGCCAACCGTGGCGATTGCCTTAGCCCCGCGGAGCTTCGCCATTTGGACTAAGAGCCGCCCTGTTCCGCCCGCCGCGGCGTGGATCAAGCAGCGATCGCCTGGCCCCAGCGGATAGGTATCGGTGACGAGATAGTGCGCTGTCATGCCTTGAAGGGGCAGAGCGGCGGCCGTGTCGAGGTTCATATCGGGGGGAACGTTGAGCAGAGCCTCGGCGGCGACACACGTAGCCTCGGCGTAGCCGCCTCCGCCAGCAATCCACGCTACGTGGTCACCGACGGCAAAGCCGGTCACCCCCTCGCCGAGTTCTCGCACCACCCCCGACCCCTCCAAGCCGGGGATGAACGGTCGCGGCATCGGGTAAAGGCCGGACCGGTGGTAGGTGTCGATGAAGTTGAGTCCGGCTGCATGGATGTCGAGGAGCACCTCGCCCGGACCGGGTCGGGGTTCATCAATGGTGACCCGCTCGAGAGCGGTGGCGGGGCCGGGTAGGTTCACCTGGATTGCATGCATCATGGGGCTCCCAACGGGGCTAAGGACAAGGGTTCAGCGGTGAGATCGTCGAGCAAGTCGTATAAGAGTTCTAGGCGCTCAGGCCCTAGTCTGGTCATTGTGGTGCCGGTACTTTGATCGCTGGTCCGGCAACGAACTCGTCGCGGATGGTGTTGCGTAGGGTGCCGATCTCAGCGACCGAGATCTCGACTACATCGCCGGGTTCGAGCCAGACCGGGGGATCGAAACGAGCACCGGCGCCCGTTGGCGTGCCGGTGAATATAAGGTCGCCGGGTTGGAGGTTGGTGAAGGTGGAAAGGTAGTGGATCTGGTACTCGATTGAGTACTTCATCGTGGCCGGTGAGTCGTCCTGGCGAAGTTCGCCGTTGACATGGGTCCGGAGCCGAAGTTCGTCGAAAGGGCCGATCTCGTTGATTGGTACGAGCCACGGTCCAATCGCCCCACTTGACTCCCAGTTCTTGCCCTGAGTGACGTTGAACTTTGCGTGCCGGACCCAATCGCGAATCGTGCCCTCGTTTCCGAGGGTGACGCCACAGATGTGGGAACGGGCTTCGCTCATCGGGATTCGGCGTCCCGCTTGGCCGATCACGACGACGATCTCGCCTTCGTAGTCGAGTTGGGATGATTCGGGCGGGCGCAACAGGTCCTGGTTGTGTCCCGTGAAGCCATCGGGCCAGCGAGGAAACACGCTCGGATACGACGCATCGCTCGTATCAGCATACTCGGCGGCTCGTCCGCCGTAGTTCACCCCGATGCAGAAGATCTTGCGAGGCCACCGAAGCAGCCGTTCGAATACGATGTCGGTGATGGAATGGTCGGCGGGGGTGCCTTCGCTCACTGCGCCCGCCTCGGCGATTCGGCCTTGTTCGATGATGTCGTGAAGGTCTGAGATGCCCGCCATCTTGTCCGCAAGGTCGATCACGCCTGCACCGTCGGCGGTCACGGCCCCGACCGAGGTCTTAGCGGGGTGGCCCGCACAGCGAGGAACGGAGTAGCGCAAAAGTCGGATAGTCGGTGCTAGACACGTTGTCATGCCGCACATCATCATCGAACACAGTGCCAATCTCGCGGACCATCACGACATCCAGGCACTAGTCGACACGGTACACGACGCCGTTCTCGCCGTGTCGTGGGTGAGTGGCTCGGCTTTACGGACCCGGGCCGCGTCTCGCTCACACTTTCGGGTTGCCGACGGTGATCCGTCGCACATCTTCGTGGCCGTCACCGTGCGGATAGGTCCGGGTCGTTCCACAGCCGTTGTCCAGGACTTTCTCCAGCTCATCGTTGATACGGTTGATAACGAACTTTCCTCGGTTCCCTCCGCCATAGCGCTAAGCACCGAGATCCAGTTCATCGATGCTGCGGTGCGGATCAATCGGAATCAGATTCGCGCCGAAGAATCCGCAGCCCGCTGATGTCGACCGCCAATCCGCCCAGTTTTGCCGACAATACTGCGGCCGCAGCCGAGTATCTCGCCCGCTTCATCAACGAACCAACCAACCATCTCATTGGCGGGAAGCAGTGCCCTTCTGTTAGCGGCGCGATGTTCGAAAATTATTCACCTATCGACGGCTCGTCACTCGGTTGGGTTGCGTCGGGCGATGCCGCCGACATTGATTCCGCGGCTAAGGCCGCGGCGGCCGCGTTCGACGGGTGGGCCGCCACGTCAGGCACCGAGCGCAAGCGAATACTGCACGCCGTGGCCGACCTCATTGTGGAAAACGCCTATCGCATTGCGGTGAGCGAGTGCGTGGATTCGGGCCAAGCCATGCGCTTTATGCGCGCCGCGGCCCTTCGTGGCGCCGACAATTTTCGCTTCTTCGCCGATCAAGCGCCGAGCGCCGCCGATGGATTGGCCCTGCCCAGTGCCGACCATTTCAACTACACGTCGCGCCGAGCCAGGGGGCCGGTTGGGGTCATCACGCCATGGAATACCCCCTTTATGTTGTCGACCTGGAAGATCGCGCCCGCTTTGGCGTCGGGCTGCACAGTCGTCCATAAGCCCGCGGAGTGGAGTCCCGTGACCGCGCAACTCCTAGCGGAGATTGCGTTGGAGGCGGGCTTGCCGCCGGGCGTGCTCAACACCGTTCACGGTCGGGGCGAGACCGCCGGCAAGTCGCTCACTGAGCACCCCGATATTCAAGCCATCGCCTTCGTCGGCGAATCGACAACCGGATCCATGATCCAAGCCCAGGGGGCCCCGACCCTAAAGCGGGTCCACTTCGAACTCGGCGGGAAAAACCCGGTCATCGTGTTCGACGACGCCGACCTTGACCGAGCGTTGGATGCCGTGGTGTTTATGATCTACAGCCTCAACGGCGAGCGTTGCACGAGTTCGAGTCGGGTCTTGATCCAAGACACGATCCACGACGAGTTCGTCGACCGGTTGGCCGCCAAGTTGGCCAACATCGCGGTGGGCCATCCGTTGGATCCCGCCACTGTGATTGGCCCACTCATCCATCCTCGCCACCGCGCCAAGGTCCAAGACTACATCGACCTCGCGGCCGAGGAAGGAGCGACGGTTTTCCGGGGGACAAACTGGAACGAGGCACCCGAGGGAGGCAATTTTGTTGCTCCGGCGCTCTTTGCTAACGCCCACAACGGGATGCGGATTGCCCAAGAAGAGATTTTCGGCCCCGCCCTCACCGCTATCTCGTTCACCGACGAAGCCGACGCCATCGCCATCGCCAACGATGTTGAATACGGCCTCGCTGGGTACGTCTGGACCGCCGACGTTAGCCGCGCCCACCGCATGGGGGCGAACCTCGATGTCGGCATGGTTTGGGTGAACTCGCAGAACGTGCGTCACCTGCCAACTCCGTTTGGCGGCAACAAGCGGAGCGGGATCGGCCGAGATGGCGGTGATTGGAGCTTCGACTTCTATATGGAAACGAAGAACGTCGCCATCGCCACCGGGAACCACCCGATCCCCAAGCTCGGCGGGTGAACGGCCCCCGAGGGTTCTAACCTCACGGCGTGGCCATCACCGCGCGGCGAAACCTGATCCTCACCGGATTCATGGGAACGGGAAAGAGTACGGTCGCGGCTCGACTCGTTGATGAACTCGGCTACGACGGGATTGATACTGATTCCGTCATCGCTGGCCGACACGGGGCCATTCCGGTCCTCTTCGCCGCCCGAGGAGAAGCGGCTTTTCGGGCCATTGAAGAGGACCTCTGTCAAGAACTGGCCGCGGGGGAAGGGCAGGTGATCTCCACCGGGGGCGGAACGTTGCTCAACCCCGTCAACGCGAAGCTGTTGGGCACCTCTGGCGAGATCTACTGCCTCACCGCCTCGCCGGAAACCATCCTTGAACGGGTGACGAGCGATGGCTTGGCCCAGCGACCATTGCTCGCCGAAGGGGACCCGCTAGTTCGCATCACTGAACTCTTGGCCCGTCGGGCGGAGCGCTACGCCACCTTCGCCCAAGTCACGACCGACGAACGAACGCCAGCAGAGATTGCTGCCGAGATCCTCGACCGGTTCAGCCCCGATTAGCGAGTCGGCAGGTGTTCTCGGTGGTGCCGATGCGCTCGATAGAGCACCGCACGGTCGTGCCGGGACCCATCCATTCCGGTGGGGTGCGGGCCGCCCCGACCCCGCCGGGCGTGCCGGTGGCGATGACGTCGCCCGGTTCGAGGCTGATGATGTGGCTCAGGTCGGCGACGATGTCGACGGCGTTGAAGCAAAGCTCAGAAGTCGAAGACGATTGCTTTACTACCCCGTCTATCTCGGTTGTGATGGCGAGTCCGGAGCCGTCGCCCACCTCGGCAGTGCTCACCAGCGACGGACCGAGCGGGGTCATGCCTTCGAATGTCTTGCCCGCCAGGAACTGGCTCGTTCGCCGCTGGTAGTCGCGGACCGAGACGTCGTTGAGCACAGTGAACCCGGCGATGGCCGCCATGGCCTCGGCGGCTGACGCATGGCGACACGGTGTGGCGATCACAATCGCCAACTCGGCTTCCCAATCAATCTGAGTCGAGAGGGCGGGATCGGGGAGAGTGATGTCGTCGTGGGCGCCGATGAGCGCGGCTCGGAACTTGGCAAAATAGGTCGGACTGCCTGGCTGAACGCCGCCCATCTCTGCGATATGGTCGCGATAGTTGACGCCAACGCACACGATCTTGTCGGGCCGCGTTATCAACGGGGCGAACTCCGCGGTTGACCGAGGAATACTCCGGCCCGTCTCGGCGGCACCCCCGGCCTGCAGCACTTCGCCCACGTCAGCGGCTTCGAGGATGACGATGTCTTCGCCTTCGATTCGCCCGGCTGTGATCGTGGTGCCGATGCGTACGGTGGTGAGGCTCATGGGGACTCCTGGCTAGGCGGGTGGATCGTATAGTCGGCCACGGTGCAACCCACCGCGAAAATGGGGATGGGTTCGTAGAAGTGAAGCGTGCCGAGAGCTCCGGCGGCCGCGGCCGCGATGGCGATGAAAGTGCGGATCTCGAAGCCGCCTTGACCGGCGTCGGCGTAGGTCTGGAGATCGTTGTAGTCAAGCAGGGCGGAACGATCGTTTGACGTCCAACGATCGAGAAAATCGCGGTCCCAAGCCTCGTTGATCTTGCCGGAATCCGGGGTGGCGGGCCAGTGCGAGATCCCGCCTGTACCCACGACGGCGATGCGTTCGGGAACCGCGTCGGCCGCCCGGCGCAGCGCCTCACCGAAGTTCCACGCGCGGTGGAGGGGGGTCAGCGGCGGCCCCTGGCAATTGATGTTTATCGGGATGACGGCAAGGTCGTAGCGGGGGGTCAAGAAGTGCAAGGGAACGCTGATGCCGTGGTCAAATTTCCACTCTTCGGCGTAGGACACGTCGTGGGTTTGCATGATCTCGATGATGAGACGTTCGGAGAGGTCGCGGTTGCCGGGGACGGTTGTTCGGGCGATGCCCAGCCAATCCGGATCTTCGATCGGTCCTTCGTAGTGATCGGCCATCCCGACGGCGTACGACGGCATGTTATCCATGAAGAAATTGGCGAAATGCTCGGCCGCGACCATGACGAGGGCGTCGGGTTGGGTCGCCTCGATGCGGGCCCTCATGGCGTCGAGTTCGGCGGTGAACCGGTCGCGAACTAGGGGATCGGCCTGAGCGGCGCGTCCAGTGATCCCGGGGGCGTGACTGCAAACGCCTGCGTAGACAAGGCTCACGGGGAGTAGCCGGTCACGGCATAGACGCCCTCGCGAACGGGTCCGTGTTTCGCCAAGCCGTCACGCATGCGTTGCAGGTAGTCGGCCCACTCGATTTTATGAAAGGCGGCGAAGTGCATCAGGATCTGGCCGTTGACCCCGCGGTGAAAGAGAAGTCCGATATCGGGCCCAACGAGGGCAGTTTGTTCTTCGTCGGTGAGGTCGAACCCGTCGAGGGAGGCCTCTCGGTCGGCGTGGTACGCGGCTTGTAGCTTCTCGTTGCGGTTTAGTTCATACAGAAACTTCTGAACGTAGTACAGGCTCACGCTGTCCAGTCTGCCAGCCGAGTTCCGAGCTCGGTGATCTCGGCCGAGGTGAGGTTGGCGAAGCTGAACCGCAAGAGGCGTTCGTCTGTCGGCGTGAACGCCGTGCCGGGGATGACGAGGGTGTCAAAGTCGACAACGAGACGGCGAATGATCTCGGCGGTGCTGACCGTGTCTCGGGCTTGCACCCAGCCGAAATAAGCCCCGGCACTTACCAGCGTGAAACCGCCTGGTTCGTCGGCCATCACCGCTTCGAAACGGCTCTGAAGTTCCGCCACCCGAGCGGATTGTTCCCGCCGCCAAGCCGTCGCCACGGCCAAGCCGGTGATGCAGGCTTCCTGCCCGATCCACGGCGCGCTAATGGCTATGCAATCCAACACTTTGAGGGCTTCGACCTGATGGGCGGGACTCGAAACTACGCCGCCGACCCGGTAGCCGGGGATGGCGAGGTCCTTGGAGAAACTGTGGAGGCTAATCAGCGTTTCGTTCCACACCGGGTCAGAAAAGAGCCCATGTGGTGGGGCCGCGGTGGCTCGAAAACTCCGGTAGGTCTCGTCGACGATAAGCGCGATATTGTGGCGTCGACATAGCGTGGCGAACTGTGCGAGTCGCTCGGGGGGAATGGTGACTCCGGTGGGGTTGCCTGGCGTGACTAAAACTACGGCACGGGTGCGCTCGTCGATCAGGCTCTCGGCTTGGTCGGGGTCGGGCAGGAGGTCCTGGTCGGCGGGGAGGTGGCGAGGTTCGATTCCTTCGGCCCGTAGCCACATGTCGTGATTGAAGTAGTACGGGGCGGCCAAGACGACCGAATCGCCGGGGCATGCGAGCGCATTGATCGTGACGCAGAAGGCCTGGTTGCAGCCCGCGGTGATGAGCGTGTCTGCTGCGGTGATAGGCGCGTCGTAGGCCGCGCTGAGGTCCGCCGCCCAGGCTTCCCGCAGCGCCGGGAGTCCGGGCTGGGGGGCGTAGCCCGAGGTCTTTTTCTCCCTTGCCGCGGCAGCAATTCGCTCTTGGACTACCGGCGCTGGAGGGTAGCCGGGCGCGGCCTGCGACAGGTCAAGCAGTGGCCGAGCATTCGTCCGCTGCGCCAGCAAGGCGTGCGCGGCCCCGATCGGCGAATGGATCAGGTTGGTGATGCGAGACGAGAATTGCATGGCTAGTCGCCGCACCGATCGTGGGGACTTCCGCCTCGGGCCCAGCCCAGGCAGCCAAGGCCGAGAACGCCATAGATCAATCCACCAACCGCCATAGGAGTGACCGTATCGCTGATTTGGCGATCGACGAGTGCGGCGAGCAGTGCCCCACCCCCTTGGGTAGCTAGGCCCCGAGCCGCTGCCGCGGTGCCCGCAAGGCGCGCCATGGGCTGCAGGGCCAGCGAAATGCCGGTGGTGGATATCAGGGTCGCAAGGGTGCCGGTGACCGTGACGAGACCCACCCACACACCGAACGGGGGAACGCCGCCCGATCCGAGGGCGGCTAGCAACATCACAGCGTACGCCGTGGTAAGGCCGATGTAGGCACCAGCGGCCAGAGTAGCGGCACCGACGCGTTCCACGATACGGCTACTGGCAAAAATGAACAAACCATTGACCGCGGCAATCGCGGCAAAGGTGAAGGCGAACCACTCAGGCCGGCCGTAGATTTCGTCAATAATGGGTTGACTGCTGCCTAGGAACACGAAGAACGCTCCGAAGCTAAAGACCATGGCCGCGATGTACCCCGCGGACGTGCGGTTGGTGAAGACGATTCGATAGCCCGATGCCACAGATCGAAAGTCGATTGGGCGACGATTTTCGGGGGGATGGGTTTCCGGGAAGCGCCACGCCCCGATAGTGACGAGGGCCGCTAATCCAACCGGGATCAGAAAAACCGTCTGCCAAACCCCGGTCAACAGCAAACCTTCACCGATCAGCGGGGCAATGGTCGGCCCGATTAGGAACACCGCCATCACCAGCGACAGAACCCGTGCCATCTGGTCGCCGTGGTAAAGGTCGCGGGCGATTGCGGTGGAAAGAACGTTTGGCCCCGCCGCACCAATCCCCCAGACCAGTCGGGAGACTAGGAGCCATGAGAACGTCGGAGCGAGGCTCGCCCCCAGCGCCCCAGCGACGTAGATGGCGAGCGAGGCCACCAAGATGGGGCGGCGGCCGAACCGGTCGGTTAGTGGGCCGTAGAACGGTTGCCCGCAGGCTAGGCCCAAGATGTACAACGTAACGATCAGCGACACTTCGCCAGAACCCGCGGCGAGATGGTAGGCGTCGCGAATCTCATCGAAGGCAGGCAATGCCGTGTCTATCCCAAACGCCAGCAGCATGCTGAGCGACGCTAGGAACCCGATGATGAACCGTTCGCTCGGCAGCGAGCGAGGTGTCGCGGCCATGATTACCGAGGGTGGGGCACGGGCAGGGTTTTCCCCGGGTTCAACACCCCGTCGGGATCAAACGCGTGCTTGATTCGCCAGGCCAACTCGATCTCGATCGGATCTTTTTGCCTGAGCATCTCGGCCCGCAAGGCCTGGCCTACACCGTGTTCTGCACTGAGTGATCCGCCTAGTTCGAACGTCAGCGAATTGATAGCCGCTTTGATGGCGGTCCGATCGGCGGGGTTCCATGGTTGGTCGAACGCCGGAAGAACATGGAGATGAATGTTGCCGTCGCCGATATGGCCGAACGAAAACGTGGTCCAGGCGGGACTGATCTCGGCGGTTAGAGCTTCCGCTCGTTGGATGAACTCGGTCACCCGAGCGAGTGGTACCGCGGTGTCGTACTTGATGTAGCCGTCGATGTTGTCCCAGAGGTTGGTTGGCGGCATTTCGTCACGTATCAGCCAGAGCGTTTCTTCTTGGTCTGGTGTGCCCGCCACTACGGCGTCGACGATACCTCCGGCCTCGTTCCCGGCCTGCAGGAAAGCGGCCATGGCGTCGGCGGCATCGAGCCCTTTAGGCGTGGCGATCCGAACTAGTAGGTACCACGGTCGGATGGTTGGGAGCGGACGTTCAATATTGAAACGCTCAAGGGCCCGAGCGACACCCATTTCGGGCAGCAACTCACAGGCCGTCACCGTGCCCCCGGCCTCACGGGCGATGGCCAGCAAACTCAAGGCGCGGTCCACGTCGTCCATGGCAATGAGAGCGGTCTGGTGGTCGTGGATGGCGGGCAGCAGGCGAACCACCGCTTTGGTGATTATGCCTAGCGTTCCCTCCGCGCCCACAAAGAGTTGGCGGAGTTGATACCCAGTGGAGTCCTTTCGTAAGGCCGTCATGCCGTTCCAGATCCGGCCGTCGGCTAGCACCACCTCGAGACCGAGCACATGGTCCCTAGTTGGCCCGAACTGCAACACGTTTATGCCGCCCGCGTTGGTCGAAATAGCGCCGCCGATCGAGGCAGTTCCCCGGGCACCCCAATCGGGAGCGAAGAGTCGCCCGGCGGCCGCGGCGGCCTGTTGTATGGCCTCGATTGTGACCCCGGCCTGAACCACGGCTGTCGAACCGTCGACGTCGATGGCTTCGATCGTACGCATACGCCCGAGCGACACGACGACAGCTGGTTGGTCGGCGATCGGTTGAGCACCGCCGCTGAGACCGGTATTTCCCCCTTGGGTTACGACCGCCACCCCCGCGGCCGCGCACGCTCGAACCACCGCCGCTACCGCCTCTGTGGTGGCCGGTCGCACGCCAGCGATGACCGGGCCAGCAAAGACGCCGCGCTCGTCTCGGCCGAAGGTATCGCCGTCGGTGCCGGTGTGTACGAAAAAGTCGCCGCACGCCGCGACCAAAGCCGCGAGAAGGTGACGGTCGTTGGACGGTTCGTTACCGTTAGTCACTGGAGAGGAGGCGGGTCGAAAGCTCGGCCACGCGAGCGCGCATGTCATCGCGTTCGGCCCCGAACTCGGCCAAACCCGCCATGATTTCCTCCTCGAAGGTGCCCCAGCCAAACTGCAGCGCAGCACAAAGGGCGACCTCGGCTAGCAACTCTGGGTCGGTGGGGCAACGTTCGGAGCCCCCGCATTGGCCGCGAACGATACGGTGGATTAGTGGGGTCATGGTTGATCGCGCGGCGTCGGCTTCGAGTTTCGCGAAGGTGCGGTAGATGGCTGCTTCGTCGCTGGTATTGACGGGCAGGATCCCTAGGTCGTCCCACCGCTGCCCCATCTCCTTGGTTGCGGCACACACCGCGGCGGCGAATAAGCCGTCTTTTGATCCGAAGTAGTGATGAATGAGCCCGTAATTAACGCCCGCTCGCTGGGCGATGGTGCGACCCGAAATCTGGCGGGGAGAGAGTGTCGACATTAGTTCGAGGGCGGCGGTTATAAGGCTGTCGCAGACGGCTTCGCGACCGCGGATCGGTTGGTCGGACGCACGGCGATCGGTCAAACTTGGCGCCGAATCTGCGAAACATCACGGACCGCGCCCTTGGCGGCCGAGGTGGTCATCGCCGCGTAGGCGAGCAAGGCGGCCGACACCTTGCGTTCGCGGTGCTCCGCGGGTTGCCAAGCTTTCGCTCCGTCGCGAGCGTCCATTGCGGCGCGCCGAGCGGCCAGTTCGTCGTCGCTGATTCGAAGCGAGATGGTGCGTGCCGGGATGTCGATGTCGATCATGTCGCCGTCCTCGATAAGGGCAATGGCGCCACCCTCTGCTGCTTCGGGCGAAGCATGCCCAATGGACAGACCTGACGTGCCGCCGGAGAAGCGACCGTCGGTAACCAGCGCGCACTCCTTGCCCAGGTTTCGACTCTTGATATAGCTAGTCGGGTAGAGCATCTCCTGCATCCCTGGGCCGCCCTTGGGGCCTTCGTAGCGGATGACGATGACATCGCCCGCGCTGATCTGGGTCTCGTCGAGGATGCCCTCGCAGGCCGAATCTTGACTTTCGAAGACACGCGCCGGACCAGAGAAAGTGAAGATGGATGGATCGACCCCAGCGGTTTTCACGATGCAGCCGTCCTCGGCAATGTTTCCGAACAGAACCGCTAGGCCACCATCAGCAAAGTAGGGCTGGTCAGTCGTCCGGATGCAGCCATTCGCCCGGTCGGTGTCGAGCGAGTCCCAGCGGGTGTTTTGGCTGAAAGCGGTTTGGGTCGAAATGCCCGCCGGACCCGCCCGGAAGAACTCGATAACATCGGCGGCGGGATCGCCCATGATGTCCCACTGAGCGAGAGCATCAGCGAGCGTTTCGCTATGAATGGTCGGCAGTGAGGTGTCGAGGAGTCCGCCGCGGTCAAGTTCACCCAGGATGGCCATGATCCCGCCAGCTCGGTGGACGTCCTCGACGTGGTACTCGGGGGTGGCGGGCGCGACCTTGCAGATGGCCGGGGTGATGCGACTCAGCCGATCGATGTCGTCCATGGTGAAGTCAACCTCGCCTTCTCGGGCCATGGCGAGAATGTGCAGCACCGTGTTGGTTGATCCGCCCATCGCAATGTCGAGGGTCATGGCGTTTTCGAAGGCGGCCTTGGTGCATATCGACCTCGGCAGGACCGAATCGTCGTCTTTTTCGTAATAGCGACGGGCGATGTCGACGATCCGGTTGCCCGCTTCGAGGAAGAGACGTTTGCGGTCGCCGTGGGTGGCCAAGACGGTTCCGTTGCCCGGAAGAGAAAGGCCAAGCGCTTCGGTGAGGCAGTTCATCGAGTTGGCGGTAAACATCCCGGAGCATGACCCACACGTTGGGCAGGCTGAGCGCTCCATCTGGAGGACGTCCTCGTCGCTTACCGAGGTATCACCCGCCTTAATCATGGGATCGATGAGGTCAAGCTTGACTTCCACGCCAGCCAGGCGAGTCTTCCCCGCCTCCATGGGACCGCCGGTGACGAAGATGCACGGGATGTTGAGACGCATCGCGGCCATGAGCATTCCGGGCGTGATCTTGTCGCAATTGGAGATGCACACCATGGCGTCGGCGCAATGCGCGTTGACCATGTATTCGACTGAATCGGCAATGAGGTCGCGTGACGGCAGGCTGTACAACATCCCGTCGTGGCCCATGGCTATTCCGTCGTCGACGGCGATGGTGTTGAACTCCTTGGCGATGCCGCCGGACGCTTCGATTTCGCGGGCGACTAGCTGGCCAAGGTCTTTGAGGTGAACGTGGCCGGGTACGAACTGGGTGAAGGAGTTAGACACGGCGATGATCGGTTTGCCGAAATCGTCATCGGTCATTCCGGTTGCTCGCCAGAGGGCGCGGGCTCCTGCCATGTTGCGGCCCTGAGTGCTGGTTTTTGAGCGGTAGTCAGGCATAGGTCTAAGACTAGTTCGTTTCTTGCCTCTGGCTAACGGTTGAAGCTGAACTACTGGGGTTAACTCTGTCGCTAGGGTGACGCCAATGTATGCACCCCATCGGCTTCTCGCGGTCATGCGAGTCTCGACGCAAACGGGGTTGGTGCTGGCCACCGCAGTCGCGACGGCAACCTTCATCGCCACGCCGCTCGTTTTGGCCCCGGTAGCGGAACGATTCGGGATCTCAACCGGCACGGCGGCTCTTTTCGCGGCGGCCCAACTGGCAATGTTCGTGGGTGGGTCTTGGACGGCGGGTCGCTTCGTGCAACCCTCTGGCCGACTCTTCGTGCAAGTCCTAGTGCTGCTGGCGGTGGCCAACGTGATCAGCGGTTTTGCTCCGGAGTTTTGGTGGTTGGTGATGGCTCGGGCCGGGGCGGGACTTGCGCTAGGGGTGTTGACGTGGTTGGCCTACTCGCAGGTCTTTGGCGACTCCGAGGGAACGAGTGATATCGCCGTCGTTGGGCCGGTCACCGGAGTAGTAATCGCTCCGCTGTTCGGACTGGTCCTTCAAGTATCCCAGGTCCAGACGGTGTTCTTTGTCTTGGCAGCGTTGGCGCTCATACCGCTGGCCCGAGTGCCAAGTTTTGCGACTCTTCCGGCGCGAGCGGGGGGCCGTAACCAGGCGGTTCGACCGGCGTTGGTGCTAATCGCGGCCCTTGGGGTGGTAACGCTGGGAGGCTCCGCAGTGTTCGTGTTCGCCGGAGCGATCGCCGCGCAGAAGTACGGCATGGGACCCGTAGCGGTCTCGCTCGCCTTTTCGGCCAACGCTGCGGCGGGCATTCCCTCAGCTCGTTGGCGGGGCCGGCGACCGGGGGCCGGTTGGTGGTTACTGATCGCCACGGCATCAGCGATTGGGATAGGAACTTTTGATCAGGCGCCGCTGTTCTGGCTGATTCTTACCGCCTGGGGTTTCGCCTTCTGGTTGGCGATCCCGGCCACCTTCAACCTTTTGAGCGAGCGGTCACGGTTCCCAGCCGAGCGGGCCGGCGATGCTCAAGCAGCAATGGCTGCGGGCCGCGCCGTGGGCCCGCTGATGGGTGGCGCGGCGGTCGCCGCGGGTTCGTTCCAAACACTGGGCATCGTTGGGGGTGTCGTCATTGCGGTGGGTGCCTTGATGATCGTCGCGGTGGAACAAACGACGAGCCCGGTCGAGCATCCCGGCTAACTGAGGCGCTGGTCCTTCGGCTCGAGCGCCCACAGAGCGGCGCCGAGCGCGCCCGCGTCGTCGCCGAGTTCGGCCATGACAACCTCAATTTTGGGCCGGTGGGCGGCCCCTAAGAGGAGTTCGGAGAGCCACCTATCAACTCCGTCTCGGAGGGGTTCGCCGATGTCGGTCAGCCCACCGCCGAGTATCACGCGACTGGGATCGAGCACCATGGCCAAGTTGGCGAGGCCGCGAGCGACATGTTTGCAGAAACCGTCAAAGATCTGGACCGCTCGTTCGTCTCCCTGGGCGCGGGCGGCGGCGACCGTGAACCCGTCGATTTCGGCGACCGAACCAGCGAGGTGCAAAGCAACCGGAAAGTGACCAACCGCGGCCTGGGCCTGGCCGAGTCGGCCCAGCGCGGAGCCGGAGGCAAAGTACTCCCATGGGCCTTGCTGACCGGTGTGATGGGTCGGGCCGTTGGCATCGACGATCATGTGTCCGGATTCGCCCGCAAACCCGTTGGCCCCGTGGAGCAGTCGACCGCCGGAGACAAAACCGCTGCCGATGCCGGTGCCGAGTGTGGCCAAGATGAAATCCTTTGCCCCGCGTCCGGCGCCGAACTTTGCCTCCGCCCACGTTCCTGCCGTGGCATCGTTCATCACCACTACCGGAAGATCAAGCGCGTCGGCCAACTCTGTGCCGAGAGGATACTCGACCAACTGGGGCAGGTTGGGCGAGTAGTAGACCACGCCTGATTGATGAGCGAGGCCAGCCACGCCGAGTCCGATGGCCTTGATCGTTACGTCGTTGCGGTCTCGGATGCGCGCCACCATCCCCAAGAGCGTGGCGACTAAAACCGCTCCCGTTCCGGCACTCGATTCTCGGTCGCGGTCCTGCACCAATCCGGTGTCGGGATTAATCAGCAGGGCGCGGGCGTTGGTGCCACCAACGTCGAAACCAAGAATCATGGTGGTCACCTTAGAGGTAGTGACCACGGACCGACCGAGCCGCTTCTCCGGTCCAGAAGTCGGGGGACTGTCCCTTGGTTCGCGACACTGCTCGTCAGCGATCCCTACCCCTGGGCCGCGTGGGTTGGTTTTCGGTGTCGGGCGGGGTCGCCGCGTTGGCCTCGGTGTTTTCGGCCGTGGCAGTTCCAGCAGGGTAGTTCGAGGTTGTCGATGTCGGTTGGCCCGCCATTAGCCCATTCTCGTGTGTGGTGCGCCTCGGTGCGGTCCGGTGATGCTCCGCATTCGCTGCAGCCGCGATGGCGGGCGATAAGGGCAATCCACTGATCGCGGCTGGCTAGGCGGGTGGAGCGTCCGAGCCACAACGGTCGGCCAACACCATCAAAGACTTGCCCGACGACTTCGGCGGTGGGGCCGAGTTCGATGAGTACTTCGTCGGGTACTGGGCTGCCGTCGGCGAGTTCGGTGCTGCCCGATTCGAGACAGTGCAGCAGGTGAATCATGTGCTTGGGATGCGGCTTACCCGAACGCGTCGCAGGAGCACCGGTGAGCAATCCCACCATGGCATCGGCGCGACGTTGCTTAGCCGTCCGAGTGTCGTCGGGGCCGATCTGGTTAGCGAACTCCCGCAAAGCCGCTAGAGCCCGTGCGCCGTTGATTGGATCGAGGCGGCTCAAGATGTTGACCATCCCCTCGCCGTCAACCCAGTCAGTTACTTCACGCAAACGACGTTGCCGGGCGTGACGCTTCTCAACCACTCCGCGAGATTCTCTGATGTTGACCCACTCCCTAGTCTTCTTAGCAAACCGGTCGGCGGGCAACTCTTTAGCCAAGGCCAGCAATTCCTCGGCCTCACTCGGCGAGACCCGAGCCGCGGCCTCAGCACACACCGCGGCATGCTCGGAAGTGATAGCCCCGCTGGCCAACCCCTCGGCCACAGCGGGCATCTGCGCCAACTGAGCAGCGACCTTGGCGTCTTGTTTGGACTGCCGATTCGAGCGCCGCGACAACGAATGCCCCACAGAGGCGGCATCGGCCCCGGAATCACCCAACGCGTCGATCCCGGCCAAGCAGGCCAAGCGTCGTTCTTGCGCGTGAGCGATCACTCGATCAAGCCCACCAATGGTTGCGGTCAACTCCGGTCGAGACATTCCGTGGAGAGCAACCTCAGCCATGTTGTCGTGCGCTTTCTGGAACATGTGTATATCGTATCAAAACGAAATTAGAATGTCAACAAGAAATTCATACAAATCGCGTACGAGAACGGAAACTTCCTAGCATCCAACACTCGAGAGCGGCGGCCGGACTAAGGTGCGTTTTGTGTCCTCCACTTCGTCCTTCGGTTGATCCCTTGACCCCGAGCAACCAAGGAATGTCACACCTCTCCGACAGTATGCGTCCAGCGGTTTGGATTCGCTCGATGGCCTTGCGGATCCTCCCCCCCCCCCCCCCCCCCCCAAGGATTCATACGGAGACCGAGGCATGCAAAGCAACCAATCAGCAGCAATGGACAAGACCATTGGGTTCTGCGAACACGAGACTGCCGGGCAGAACCATCAGCTAATCCTCGACGACGTCAGCGGATGCGTCGAGGGAGTCGGGTGAGGGTGCAATGATCTACCTACTCACCGTCATCATCGTTAGGTTGGCTTGATCTCGATGCCGCGGCGAGTGAGCGGGTCGCCGCGCTGTTGCGCTCGCTTGAAGAGCCCGGTTCCCTCGACGCCCTTGGCTTAGGCTCAATTCGGGACGCGTTTTCGACGATGCTTAGCCCCGGGACCTCGACTACCCAGACCCGGATTCGTTACTTCATCTTCCTTCCGTGGATACTTGGTCGCCTCGAAGCAGAGCGCGTGCGGCCCGCCGATTTTGCTCAGCGACTCCGCGATGACGAGGTACGTCTTATCGGTTGCCTCCATCATCTGGGGCCGAAGCAGGGAGTTATCGGCTACAAGTCCGGTCGAAATTTGAAGCGAATGCCGAGCGCGGCGTATTGGTCCGGGTTGGGGAAGTGGAGGCTCCGCCGACTGAATCTGAGCCTCGCCCAGTACGGACAGCGGGCCGCGGCGCTGGGCCAGCGCCAGCCTGATCGCGATGACGAAGGTCACGCCACCGTCTCGCAGGTGTCGATGTGGGCTGCGCTGCCATCTCCACCCGACGACTTCCTCCAGGCCGATATCAATTTTGATCTCCGTCGTGAAGAGGCGGTGGTGCTTATCGACCACATCCGACGGACGCACAGCGGAACGCTACTCGCCTACCTCTGCGGAAACCCCAAGATCTCGAGTGACCTCGCGAACCCGTGGGATCTACCTGAACGCGGTTTGCCAAAACATCTAGTGGAGGCCTTACGCCACGCCCGCTGGTTCTCGGAGTTGACGATCGGCACCCAACATGTCTACAACGTGCTGCTCGCTCGCAAGGCTCGCGACGAGTTAGAGTGGGACACCGCCGACCTCGAAGAAAGCGAACTCGACCATCTCAAGACGTGGGTCAAGTCGATCGGCGCCCGCCGCGATGACCCCCACGACTGGGTGAAGGATCTCGACGGGTTCTGGAACTTCCTCTCCAGATATGGCATCAGTGCTTCCACGAAAGCCTTCGTGACCGAGATCGCCACTCAGGCGACCAGGAAGCCAGATGGCTTCGCCGAGAATCGGACCGTCCACGAACTAATTATCCAGCGAGAATCGCTACTCAAATCGAAACGGGCCCGTCTGAGTGAGCGGTCCGCGCTCGAGAACTGGAAGCAGGTACCGCTCGGCGGGTCGGTCAACTACCGATGGTCGATTACCCAGAGTTTCCTTACCGACCTCGCGGAAGGCTTGGAGGTCGGCGAATAATGCTGCAACCAACGAACCGAATCACGCTCAGTGATGCGATGCGACCACCGATTGGCTTCTCGTTGGAGTCGGCCATGGCGGTCACGTACACCCTCGACTTGACGGCCCTCCTCACCGCGTTGACTGCGTTCACGCTCAGCGGTCCCGACGTAACGGTGTCCGGGGACGGCCCTGACGAACCCATCGACTTACTCTCTGCCGTGCGAACCCACTCCGACAAGTTGACTGTCTTCAACCAAGTCGGCGAGATTGCCCTGCCGCCCTCGAGGCGAGTCTTTGCCTTCCTCGACGAGACGGTCGTGGCTGTTCGAGCTCCGTTAGGCGGCATCGTCCATCCAAAGGTGTGGGTCTTGCGGTACGAGGCAAGCGACGACACGGTGGCGGGCGGCGCACCTGAACAACGGCTCCGCGTCCTCATTGCCAGTCGGAATCTCACGTTCGATGCAAGTTGGGACACCGTGATCCGACTCGATGAAGCAACCGGTAAAGCCGGCGCACGACTCGACGCGGTCGGCGACCTGTTCGACGGGCTTTTGCCCATGGCGGTTGGTGATGTCGCAGCCGTGCACCAGGACCGTGTCCGATCTTTGGCCACCGCTCTTCGGGACGCGAGGTTCGCGCTCCCCGCCGGGGTCGATAATCTCAAGATCCATGTGCTTGGACTGAAACCCACGCCGTCACCACTACCGACCAGCGCCGACCGCTCGTTGATCATCTCGCCGTTTGTCAGCAACCCCTTCTTCGCCAAGGTGTATCCCGCGCCGGTGGAAAAACTCGTCAGCCGATGGCAATCACTCGACACCCTGACCCCGGAGATCCTCGCCACGGTGGCCGAGCCGTACGTATTCGATGACACCAGCACACGAGATCTCGACGCTGATGAAGTTTGGTCACCTCAGGATCCTGGCCGTCCGCTGGCTGGCCTCCACGCGAAGGTGTTTGCCTTCGAACAAGGTGGCCGAGCCCAACTGTTCCTCGGTTCCGCGAATGCGACGGGCAGTGCCTTCGACAAAAATGTTGAGATCTTGGTCGAGTTCGGTGGTTCGGTCGCCAAGCTTGGCATCGATCGCCTCTGCGGCGGCTCCAAGGATGAACCCGTCCTGCACGACCTGTTCAAGCCCTACCATGCTGGCAAACCAGGTGGCTGGTCAGACGAAGCAATGGGTTTGGATCACGCCCGACACACCATCGCTGAGCACCCGATCGAGGGATTAGTCGAACAAAGCGGCACCGGCTGGGCCATCACGTACCGGTCTGAGGAACCATTCCCCACCTTCGACGACGTCGAGGTCCACTGCTGGCCGCTGTCTTTGGCGGGCAACCGGCGCAGGGTTCAACAGGGTGAACCACTCGACCTGCGCTTCGAGGTCAGCATGGAGAGGATCATCGGCTTTCTCGCCTACGAGTTGAAGGGCGAAGGAGGCACGGTCAGTCGCTTCGTCGTCCCCGTGCCGCTCACCGGGATGCCCGAAGATCGAGATCGGTGCCTGCTGCGGTCACTGATTGGGAATGGCGAGCGCTTCTTTCGGTATCTCCTAGCGCTCCTCGCCGAGGACTCCGAACGAGATCAGGACACTGAGTGGCCGGAACTCTTAGACGCGGCCGAACCCGTCAGCGCTGACGTTGGCGACCAGGCCAGCCAGCCACGACGGACCAGCAGTAACAACCCGGCGGTACTCGAGCGATTACTGCAAACCATGAGGCGAGACCCGTCGAAGTTCGAGGGACTAGACCCGCTCGTTTTCGACTTAGACGACGACATACTGCCCACCGGATTCTCCGAACTGTGGACAACGATTCAAGAGGTTACCAACGTCGGAGGTGGAACCAAATGAGCAAGAATCATCTCGACGCGGCGGCGGTGCTTGCCGAACTGAAGGACTTCCAGCGACGGACTGCCGACTGGACGTTCCAGCAGATGTTTGCCGATAAGGATCCCGCGCTTCGGTTCCTTGTTGCCGATGAAGTCGGTCTGGGAAAAACTCACGTCGCCAAGGGCGTGATTGCCCAAGTAATTGACTACCTCGGGCGAGAAGGTGATCGGCGACACGACATCGTCTACGTCTGCTCCAACGCGGCGATCGCTCGGCAGAACCTTCGCAAGCTCCTCCCCAAGGGCATTGAGCCGATCGACAGTATCGAACGACTCACGATGCTCCCGCTCGCCCAACTCGACAACGGTAGTAGTGATCAGCCCGGTATCAATCTGCTGGCGATCACCCCTGGCACGTCTCTGAAGTTTGGTCGCAACACCGGCCTGTTCAAGGAACGCTGCCTTGCGTACACGTTCCTTCGCGAGTGCTGGGGACGCGACGTTATGGATACACGGGCGGCTCGGTGGATCTTCTGGAAAGGTCTTGCTGCTGATAACGCTGACAAACGGCGGCAGGCCGACAAACGCCTGCGGGACTACGCCGGCAGGTATTGCTCACAAATCGGAAACTCGCTCCCTGAGTTCAAGCGTTTGCTGGGAAAGGTCGACGAGCGAAGGCGACGCCAGGAGAAGCCCACTGTTCGCGAACTGTTCGACGAGATTGTCGCTGGCCTCGCCCGTAAGCGTTCCTTTCCCGCAGATCTGATCTCTAAGCGCGAGGATCTGATTGTCGAGGTGCGCCAAATCATGGCGACCGTCGGTATCACCGCGCTCCGCCCCGATCTTGTGATCTTGGATGAGTTCCAACGGTTCAAGAATCTGCTAGAGCCCGATCCCAAGGAATTCGCCGCCAACATGGCCCACCAACTCTTCGGGTATGTCGACCCCGTTACCGATCGGCCCACTAGAACGCTGCTGCTCTCCGCCACTCCCTATCGTATGTATACCACCACCGACGAGACCAAAAGTGACCACTACGCGGACTTCCTCGAAACCTGCAAATTTCTCTTCTCGGGCTCCGCTGATCGGGTCGAGCAACTCGAGCACCGGTTCGCCAAACTCCGGTCCGCGCTCACATCTACCGACGGCCTTGTTGAGGCGGGCGCGGTTTGCCGTGAGATTAGCGCCGCCCTTGGCGGGGTCATGGCTCGAACCGAGCGGCTGGCAGCTACTCCGGACCGTAGCGGGATGCTCAAAGAGATCGTGACTGAGGTGTCCGTAGAGCACGACGATCTCCGGTCCTACATCCGCCTCGGCAACCTGGCGGAGGCAGTGGAACACCACGAACCCACCGAGTACTGGAAGTCCAGTCCCTACCTAGTTAACTTCATGGAGGACTACAAGCTCAAAAAAGGCATCAAGGAAGCGGCCACTGACGGAAAGCTCGATGCTGGTGAGCGACTTCAGCCCGGACCTGGCCTACTTGACTGGCCTTCCCTCAAGGCCTACGAGCTCCTCGACCCGCAGAACGGGCGTCTCCGCTGGCTGCTCGAGGACCTCGACAGTCATCACGCGTTCGAATTGCTCTGGATGCCGCCGTCTCTTCGTTACTACGACACTGGCTCCGTGTATGAGTCGCCCAAAGCCGCGGCTTTCACGAAGCGCTTGATCTTTTCGGGTTGGAAGGTTGTGCCGAAGGCGGTTTCGTCCCTGGTCAGCTACGAGGCCGAGCGTCGGGCCTTTGCTGGCCGCAGTCACGCCTACACCACTGACTTCGGACGCCGAGGGGGCCAAAGACTGGCGTTTCGTACCAACGCACGAGCCAAGGCCGAGGCAGAGGTCCGGCCTGGCGAAGTCCGCGGCAGGCGACGCGCCGCGTCGATGACAGCATTCCTGCTCGTGTGGCCGAGCCCAAGCCTGGCCGAACTTGGCGATCCTCGGTCGCTGGTTGGCGACCAACTAAAGTTGGAGGCCGTACTTGCCAAGATACGCGACCGAGTCTCGGCCGCGGTTACCCCGCTATTGCGCACCGCCCCCACCAAGGGGGTTGTCGACCAGCGGTGGTACTGGGCGGCCCCGTTGTTCCTCGACCAAAAGCGTCACCCCGCCGCCGTCGAACTGCTTCTCGCTGGGGGTTCGGCTTGGGGGTGGGAAGGTGATTCAGTTCGCGACAACTTCCTCGCCCACCTGGGCGCCGCGAACTCGATGCTCAAATACGGCCTGACCGCTCTGGGCAAGCCTCCCGATGACCTTGTGGAGGTGCTAGCTGAGGTCGCCCTCGGCGGACCGGCACAGTGCGCCATCCGGGCGCTCAGGGCAACCGTCTCACTGCCCATCGACCATGAGGCGGTGGTGTCGAACGCGGCACGGATCGCCGTCGCGTTCCGGAACTTCTTCAACGCCCCCGAAACCACTGGGATCGTCGTCGGCGCGCGAGCGGAGCAAGCCGACTCCGAGGAGAGTGTTGCTGGCTACTGGCGTGAGGTCGTGAAGCATTCGATCGACGGCAACCTGCAAGCTGTTCTTGACGAGCACGCCCACGTGATGCGCGACAAGCTTGGTTACGTGAGCCCCGATACCACCGCCGATCGTGTCGCCGCGGCCGGTGAGATTGGCCCGAAGATCGCTGAGGCGCTGGACCTTCGCACCTCAACGTTTCGTGTCGACGTTCCCCGCCACAAAGGGAAACGGTCGAATATTGCGTTTGACGATTACGGGATGCGCACCCGCTTCGCGGTCGCCTTCGCGAAACAGAAATTCGATGAGGGTGACGAGGCTCGAATCGAGTCTGTCTTGGACGCTTTCAACTCACCGTTTTGGCCGTTTGTTTTGGCCTCCACCTCGCTCGGCCAGGAGGGCTTGGACTTCCACCTGTGGTGTCACGCCGTCGTCCACTGGAATCTGCCCTCCAACCCGGTCGACCTTGAGCAACGAGAAGGCCGTGTCCACCGATACAAGGGGCACGCCGTGCGCCGAAACATAGCGGCCACCCTCGGCGCGGCTGCCCTAGGAAGCGGACTGGATCCGGAAACGGACCTGTGGGACGAACTTTTCGACCGCGCCGCGGCCACAAGAGAGCCCGGGGATGGGGAGATGGTGCCGTACTGGGTGTTCCATCAAGGCCCGGCCAAGATCGAACGACACGTCCCAGTGCTGCCCTTCAGCCGTGAGTCCGCGAGACTTCCGCAACTCCGCAAGGCCCTCGCGGTCTACCGCCTCGCGTTCGGCCAACCCCGCCAAAAAGAACTGGTCGAGTTCTTGGGTGCAAGCAGCACCGACGCCGAGTTGCTAGAGCTCGCCTCCCAACTCCGCATTGACCTCACTCCACCGAACCCGCCGGCCCCTTGACGAGATTCCCGTCTCGTGTGAAGTTGCAGGCGGGGAAAGTGCTACACCCAAAGAAGGCGCCAAACTTGCCATCCCGCTTCCGGAGTTCCCCCACATGGCATTGCGGGCACAAAACGATGGCCTCGCCCTCTGCTCTTTGGCCAAACTCCTTGAACGTACAAGCGGGGAATTTGCTGCATCCTAAGAACGGTCCCATGGGGCCTTGGCGGGTAACAATCCGCCCTTCTTTGCAGCAGGGGCAGGGCCGCACCTTTTTGGCCGCGGGGATCGGACGGCCGAACTTGTCAACCTGAACCACGAGTTCATCACCGTCGGGTGGATTGGCTGTTTCGAGCAGTTCCGTCACGAACGGCGACGGGTGGTCATGCGAAGCAATGAGATAGACCCCGCGCCGCGCCCGGGTCAGAGCCACGTACAGCAGTCGCCGCTCCTCGGCATGGTCAAACGTGTCAGGGTCGCCCATCACCAGATCGAGCACCGGGTCGTCGGCGATCGTCGAAGGAAAGCCGTACTTGCCTGCCTTCATGCCGGGGATAATCACGTAGTCAGATTCGGTCCCCTTCGAGGAGTGAACGGTGCGGAACTCGACTTTGAGGCCCGCAGGAGTTTGCCTGGGGAGGGCGTCTTCTTTTTCGAACCTGTAGCGGCCCAAGATAAAAACGCTTGCTCCCGCCGCGCCGACCTTCGACGCCACCCGATCGAGGCAGGCCTTGACCGCGCCTCCGGGTTCATCGGCAAAGATGATCTCGACGGGCGCACCTTGATTCTTTTGCTCGACCGACCGCATGGCCTTATCGAATTGCCGTTGGTTCTTGGCCACGAACTGCGAGGCGACGTCGCAGATAACTTGACTACATCGAAACGTGGTCGTAAGTGCGAGTTGTGGGCCTGGGCCGAAACGTTCGTGGAAGTCGGTCATAACCGCAAGGTCGGCCCCCGCGAATCGGTTGACGGCCTGCCAGTCGTCGCCCACCGTCATCAAGTAGCGGTTCCCCGGTGCAATCAGGCCATCAACGAAGCGGGCCCGGACCTGCGACGAGTCTTGGAACTCGTCGACCAGCACGAGGTCGTAACCCGGATCGTGCCCATCCGCGATCAGGTCCGCGGCACTCCCCAGCATGTCATCGAAGTCGACGTACCCTCCGTACGGGGCGGCGCGGAGCGCTTCGTTCCAGGCGTCGAACACCGGCCAGAACACATCGAGGAAGCCCTGAGTTCTGGCCCCCGCCAGCGAGCGGCGGGTGGTAGCGAGCAGGTGCTGAAGGGATTCCTTGGTGGCCCCCGACGACTTCACGTGGCTGAGGAACGCCAAGATCAGCTTGACCATCTGTTCGTGCGAGACCAAGTCCTTGGGCGAGTGGCGTTCCTTGGGGTGCGGGAGGGGGCGTTGCGGGTCCCGGTCCAGCGTGATGCCGCGCGAAACGAGGGCCTTTGCTAGGCCGCTGATCCCCCTGTCGCCTTGGACGATCTCGCCGTACGTGGTCTCAATCAGGTCGGTTCCGTACTTGGCATGGAGTTTCTGCTTCCAGCGCATTCCCTCCGCGTAGTCGGTGAACTCAGCGGGCGGCTTTCCTTCGCGGTCGAGCGCCCAGTGCTCGTGCCACGCATCAATGTCGGGGTAGTAGAAGTCGGGCCGATACTGGCAGTGTGTGGCATCAGCCACGTCGACTTCGTAGGGCTCTTCGTAGCGATATTTGACGCCGTTGCGGAAAAGCCAATCGGCGATCAGTCGCTCGCCCTCGCTGCGGACCAGGTCACCCCCTAGGGTGTCGTACCCCGATCCGCGCCGGCTGCGTTGCGGGTCCCAGCCCAGCGTGATACCGCGCGAAACGAGGGCTTTCTCCAGTCCGGCGAAACCTTCATCGCGCAAGACAATCTCGGCGAACGTGGTTTCGATCAGGTCGGTCCCCTCGCGTGCCTGCAGAGACCGCTTTCGGTGCATCTCGGCCGTGTAGTCTTCGAGGTCCTCCGGCGGGTTCCCTTCCGAGTCGAGCGCCCAGTGCTCGTGCCAGGCACCGATATCGGGGTAGTAGAAGCCGGGCTGGTACTGACCGAACCTAGGGTCGGCCGCGTCGGTGAGGTAGGGCTCGTGGTAGCGGTAGTTGACACCGTTGATGTACAACCAGTTGGCGATCATGCGCTCGCCTTCGCTGCCCACGATATCGCCGCCCAACGTCTCGTAGCCCGATTCTTTTCGCTCACGGTCGTAGCCGTCGGGAACACCGCGGCCGGGATCCATCGGAACGGGGGCGAACACTAACCGGTACAAATCCCACTGGTAGCGAAATGCCTTGTCCGAGGCACGTAACTCATCGACGAGATCGCTGATCTTCTGCGGTTGTTGATTGTTGGCGACCCACGGTGCGAGGGTGGGTTTGCGACCGGTTGCCGCGCCGATCATCGACAGGCCAAACGAATGGAAGGTCCTCACTTGAACTCCCGCCGAAAGTAGACCGGCGGCGTCGAAGCGATCCTTCACCCGTTCCTGCAGTTCCGTGGCTGCCTTCTTATTGAACGCCAGTAGCAAGATACGCTCGGGGCGGACGAAGCCTCGCGCCACGGCGTAGGCCGCTCGGGCCACCATGACCGACGTCTTGCCCGACCCGGCCGCGGCGAGGACTTGAACGCGGTTGTCGAACGTTATGACAGCTTGGGCTTGTTCGTTAGTCAACGGTTGCGCCTCGATGGTGGCGAAAAAGTCGCGCCGGTCGTCGAGTTCGTTGGCGAGAATGCGCTCGTTGGCCTGGTCGATGATAAAAGCCATCGCTTCGGGGCTGAAGGCGAGCACCTCTACGTCTCGCTCCGACAGCATCGGCGCCGCTGCGGACCGTTGCAGTCGTTCCGGAAAATCCGGATCATGGCCCATGAGGAACGCGTCGCGTACATCCCACGGCACCCACCGGCCTTGCCACAGGCCCTCTTCGCACGCAGAGTGAACCTCGTCGAAGCGACGAACCCAGCCGTGGAGTTCGTCCACGAAGAGCAGCAAAGCAAGGCCCGACTTCGCCTGCTTGGCGACCACGCGCCGCATCCCGCGGACCCATTTTGGGCGACAATCCGGCCGGCACAGCTTCCAGACGAGCAAACCGCGGCGCAGTGTGACCGACTCCGCGTCGGCTATCTCCACTGTGAAGGAGTGGCGCGGCCCGACGATCCTAGCCCCGCTTTGGTCGACATCAATCGACCATCCATGTCCGACCCAATTCGTCATTGCCCCTCGGTTCGTATCCTAATCAGGCTCCGAAGGGTTGGTGAGCGTGTTGCCCGCGGCGGGGAACTCATTCGTATCGTCGTTCTATCGCGAACTGACCCGCTCGAAAATACGGCCTACAGTCTGGGGGTGGCTCGTTCAGATCTCCTCGTCGACCTTGTTGAAGCGGAGCGGATTGGCGACAAGGCGAGATTCCTCTCACTTGTCGAGGCGGTCATTGCGGAGGAGCGAGCGAAGAGCCACCACTTGGTTGCCGATCGGCTTGCTGCTCTGATCACAACTACCGGCCCCGCCGAGCGCGGTCAGCGTGATGCTTCGGCGGTAGCGGTCCGTGATCTGGTGCATGACTTGGTGCCGAAGCGACGTTTGTCCGACATGACGCTGAGTCCGGTGGTGTCATGCGCGGTGAAGGAATTGGTGGAGGAACACCATCGATTCGAGGTCTTGCGTAGTCATAACCTCGAACCACGCCACCGAGTCCTGTTGGCTGGCCCTCCGGGGAATGGCAAGACCAGTTTGGCGGAGGCAATCGCGACCGAGACAATGCTCCCGCTTTACGTCGCGCGGTACGAAGGTCTGGTCTCGAGTTTCCTAGGAGAATCGGCTAGCCGTCTTGATGACCTATTCGAGTTCGTACGTACGCGTCGGTGCGTGCTCTTTTTCGATGAGTTCGACACCGTCGCGAAGGAGAGATCCGACGAACACGAGACGGGCGAGATCAAGAGACTGGTTTCGACCCTGCTCCTACAGATCGACCGGCTACCCTCCCATGTCATCGTGGTTTGCGCGACGAACCACAGTGAACTCTTGGATCGAGCAGCGTGGCGACGGTTCCAGGTTCGACTGTCGATCGAGCCACCGTCGCGAGCAAGCGCGACGGCTTTTCTTACGCATCTGAGCGCTCGGCTTGGCGGTGAACTTGGGCTGGCCCCTAGAACGATCGCTGATCGCCTCAAAGGTGCGAACTTTTCGGATTTGGAACAGTTCGCCTTGGATGTGCGCCGCCGGTACGTGTTGTCGCTTCCGGAGGCCGACCTTGCCACTATCGCTAAAGAAAGGATTGCTCAGTGGCAGACACAGGTCCACAGCTAGGCCCTCCTCAGAAGCGACCTATGCTGGCCTTTCGCCCCGCGACCGATGCTTCCCAGTCAGAGTCGTCAGGGTAAACGACTTACCCCGCAGTTTAGAGCGTTGCAGGAAGCGCTTGTCGCTGAGACAACCGAACTCGCCGAGTCGACGAACGCACCCGACCCAGAATTCGTGATCGTGTTTGAGGTGGCGGGAACAATCGATCGTTTCATGCAAGCGGCGCAAGGAGTTGAGGGGTTGGCGTTCATTACCGAATTTGTCGGGGACGGGATTGACCCCGATGATGAGTTCTACAACGTTGATGATAAAGGCGAGCGGGCAGGTACCAAAGTTCGGCAAACGCTCTACCTCGTTATGGCCAACACTCACGCCATTGCTGAGTTGGTCAGACTTTTCGAGTTGTACCAAAACGACAAGGGAGTCGAGTTCGAACGGGGATTAGCTCCGCTCAAGAAACTTTTCGCTGAACTCCACACTGTTCGTCGTTGGGGAGCAGTCGACCGAATTGCGGAGACCGGCCTACTCGAGGACTGGAAAGAGCACCTCGACATGATTGGTCAGAGCGGTTTCGTGCGGGTTGAAATCGAGTTAGTTTGGAAAACAAGCCAGCAGGATCGAGCGGCCGCTCAGGTTGCGGTTGAACGACTTCTACCAGGACGAGTCTTCATCTCGACCGCAGAAGTCGACGCGATCAACTATCACGCAATCCTTGCTGACTTAACTGCACAGGAGGTCGAAGCGGTTCTGGACGACGGGGCGGCCGCCATCAGCCTACTTCGGGCCGACGACGTATTTTTTGTCTCGCCGGCTCGACCGATGTCTCTCCTGACGGCGATGGGCGAAGCAGGACCCATGCCCGAAGTGGACACTACGCCGGTAACCCTAGCTCCCAAAGCAGCATTGCTCGACGGCTTGCCGCTATCGAACCACGACGTTCTTGCCGGCCGGCTTTCCATTGATGATCCCTCCGGACGGTCAGCGTTGTACTCCCCCCAGCAGTGCGGCCACGGAACGTCGATGGCATCGCTCATTATCCATGGTGACTTATCCAACCCGGGGGTTGCGCTCACGTCGTTTCTTTATGTGCATCCTGTAATGGTGCCTCACAAATGGGTGCATAACACGGAACTGGTTCCTTCGGATGAACTCATCGTCGATATCATCCACAGGGCCTTCCAACACATGTTTGGAGGCGCCAACCCACAAGCGTCGAGTGTCCGCGTTGTGAACATCTCATTGGGAGATCCAGCTAGGGTCTTTGTTCGTCGGCTCAGTCCGTTGGCACGACTCTTGGACTATTTCGCACATCTCTACAATCTCCTAATCGTCGTCTCCGCAGGAAACCAGAAGCCCGGTGATCTGTCGGTACCGGTCGAGATACTCGACGACCGAGTCGCGCTCGATTCCGCGGTTCGACGGGAGATGCGTAGGACTGGACGGTTCCGTAGAATGTTCTCTCCTGCTGAGGCAATTAACGTGATGACGGTAGGCTCGATTCATGCCGACGCTTCGAATGCTGCCCTACCAGGTTCAGTCCTCGACCCTCTCTTAGAAGGCTCCGTCGCGACTTATTCGCCGTTTGTATCGGGATTGAGGGGCTCACCCAAACCAGAACTCCTCGCTCCTGGTGGAAGAGTAGTCGTTCAACGGCCTATCGGGACGTCGGGCGAGGTCGGACTCGAGCCAGCCAATTCCGTAGCAACCGGACCCGGCATCCAAGTCGCCGCTCCAAGTCTCCCGGGAGCAACCAACGGCACAGCCTATACGTTCGGTACGAGTAACTCCGCGGCCCTTGTTACTCGTAGCGCTGTCAAGATACTCGACTTCCTCGAAGAGGCCTCGAACACTGTTGGACAGTCGGAGTTTCCCGAGGAGCAGTATCACCCTGTCCTTACTAAGGCACTGTTAATCCATTCGGCAATCTGGCCTGATCGGGCAGATCAATGGGCCAAGGACTTTGACGCGACTGGCAAGAATAGACGTCGTTTGCTGACCCAATACCTCGGTTTCGGGATTCTCGCCCCTGAGCGAATTGCCGCCGCCACGCCGAAAAGAGTTACGCTGATTGGTGCGGGCACTATCGCCAACAAGAAGCGACACTCCTTTCGCTTTCCGCTTCCCCCGGGACTAGCCAGCGCAGTTGGTTGGAGGCGCTTGATCGTGACACTCGCATGGCTATCGCCAACGGTGCCGAGCACTCAGCAATACCGGACCGCCCAATTGTCCTTCGGATCGCCCCGACCCAAGTGGACCACGTAATGAACGGCAAAGGTACCGTCCAACATGAGGTGCTCGTAGGGAGAAGAGCAGCAGGTTACACAGCTGACGCCAACCTAGCGATCGATGTCGACTGCAATGTGCGCGTCGGGAAACTAGAACGCGGCAGAGGCGTCCGGTTTGGGCTCGCCGTGACCCTCGAGATTGGACCCGAGATCCAGATTGATATCCACAACGAGGTAAGTTCTCGACTGCGTGAACGGGTGCGCCAACCCGTTCAGGCGTCCGTCTAGGCAAAAGGAACAGTCCAGTATCGATGGGGCGACGGCACCGATACCACAGTGTAGACGGAATAGAAGTGGGGTTAACGTGCAAGTTCAGCAAAAACGGTGCGACTTATAGAATCAGCGAACTCGCTCAGGTAGTTGTAGTCGGGTAATATGTCAGAAGAATAGGCGTCGGTATTGCTGTAGCCATATACGCAACAACGGCCCCAAATAACGGTAACCAGGACCACTTGCCCAAGGTTTTCGTACTGAGAGAGGACCTTTTCGCGACTGCCGAACGAGACGCCGTTTACGGATATTTGAGTCGTCGTTGCTCCTTGCACGAAAAATGCGTCCTCTGCATTCTCTGACTCAGCCCCACCAATCGAGTAGTGCTCGCTCACCTCCCAAGGAACTTTGGGGTCGAACTCGTCAGCGAAACCGTCCCTGGTAGGGCCCACATGGTCTTCGATATCCTGTCCCTCGACGATCTCCAGAGCTGTGTACTCGATCCCATTGGGGCAATTGACCGCGTCCTCGGAGCGAGCCATAAAGTTCGAGGCATGGTCGTCGGTAGGAAATAAATATAGAACCATCGACCCTTCGAGTCCTCCTGGCCCTTCAAAGCCAGCAGTAACCACACGCATTACGCGTGCCGTATTGGCTCTTCCGAATGCATCGGTGCCACCACAGATTCCAAAGCCCTGGCCAGATTGACTAGGGAGAAGGCTACGAAGGAGTTCTGATTTCTCTCCGGTACTAGTCCAACCCGGTGGTAGTTCACTGGGTTGGGGGACCGCATTGAGTAGATCGACAGCGACAATTCTCGGCAAGGTCGTAGTGGTGGTAGTCGTTGTGGTAGTCGTTGTGGTGGAGGTGGTCGTAGCCACTGTCGTGCTGGTAGTTGCAACTGCAACATCCAATGAGGCAATGGCCCCGTCGGCCTCGGATGGCGTATTACTTGCGCATGCAGTCAGAGAGAAGAGCGCTAAGGCCGCCAAAGGCATGGTCGATGAAGGGAAGAAACTGCTCATTGGAAGAACGTATCGGGTGACTATGACAGTGGCGGTGAATCAGGCTCCGAAGGGTCGGTGGGGAAGTGGTCGGGCTGTTCAGGTACTTCGATCCAGGATTCGTGGCCGGTGTCGTTTTCGAGGTAGGAGAAGGCGGTTTTGGCGTAGTCGTGGGCGGCGAGTTTCTTGAGCTGTTCTTTGACTCGCCGCCGGCCTTCGAGGGCGAACTCGAGATACTCGCGCAGGTCGTCGGTGGTCCATTCACCGTGCGGGTGGAGGATCTTGAGAAGCCCCGAGACCGTTTTGCGGACCGCTTTTTCGTCACGGGCCGCGAGGTGCGATCCGAGGGTAAAATCGGCGTCGAGGGCGGTCACGAAGGTCTGCTTGCGCAGCTGGCGCAGGGCTTCGGAGAAGTAGTCGGAGACGAAACCGAAATGGTCGGTGAAGTGCTTCTTTTCTAGCTTCGGTGCTTCCCAGCCCGGTAGATAGAAGTGCAGGCGGTCGAGAAAGGCGGGGTCGATCATGGTGGGCGGGAGGTCGGCGAAGAGGTGGGCGCTGCGCACTAGGTCCTGGTGGGGCCGAGAAGTGTTGCCGATGAAAACGATCGAAGCTTCGGCGGGGATTTCGTCCTTACCGCGGGCGAACGACCCGGACTCCATGAAGTCTTTGAGCATGTTGACCACAGTGTTGTCCGACATTTGCAGCCCGGCTACCTCGTCGAAGGCGACCACGTCCCACGTGCCGAGGAGCCCAACGCGGTCCGAGGCAAGGTTGACGAAAAGTTGCGGGACGGTGACCTTGCCCCCCGAGATCAGGATCGTGTTGGGGTTGGATTCGCGAAAGACGAAGGACTTTCCGGTGCCCCACGGACCGAGTTCGATGAGGTTGTAGTTGCGTTCCGCCATGGGGATGAGACGGGTGAGGGCCAGCAGCTTTTCTCGCTGGCTGTACTCTTGAGGCTCTAAGCCAAGGGTGCGGATTACTAGGTCAAGCCAGTCGTTGCGGCTGAACTTTTGGCGGGTTTCGAGGTAGGCGTCGAGGTTGAACTGGGCGACCTGGATGGGTTTCAGGGCAGAAATATAGAACGGAGTTTTTTGGGCTACGTCTTCGAGATCGTTATAGACGAGGTCGAGTTGGCACCATGCGCCGCCGCCGAGGAGTCGGTCGTATTTGTAGATGGTCGATTCGGGAATGTTGACGTGCTTTGACCCGAAGCTGTTAAGGCTGGCCCAGAATTTCTTCTCCGCGGCTACGAAACGCACGTCGACTTTGTCGATGATGCGGTGCTTGCCTTTGCGTTTGAGTTCGGCTTTGGCTTTTTCGGACTCGTCGGGTCGGATGAAGTTATCGGTCAGGGTTTGGTTGACCACTTCGAGCCCCGCTTCGATCACTGCGGGATCGTCCGAGGCGCAGTATTTGGCCAGCAGGAACTCAAGAACGTAGACGGGAACGTTGACCCCCATCTTTACCTGGCGCACTAAATCCTTGCGCACCACCCGGCCAGGAAAGAATCGGTTGGCGAGTTGGTCGAGCCTGTCAAGTCCGTCAGTCAAGGTCGTCCACCACCGTCACGTTGGCCACCACGTCGACGTTGCGGTCACAGAGCCGCACCCCGGTGGCGGCATCGAGCACCTCTAGGGCGACGGTGGATCCGGCTGTCAGGTTCTGGCTGACCAGCAGGCTAACCACCCGCGGCCGAGTGGTGCTGGCTTCGACGGTGTCGGTAGCGGTATCCACCCCGTCTCCGCCCACTACGCCCGCCACCCGCTCGCCGAGGTGGGTGAGTTGTACCCGCACGAGTGCGGTGCGATTGAACAGGTCCCCTTCCATGGTGAGCGTGACCGAAACGATGCCGGTTTGGATGGTGTCCCCAGCGACAGCCAAAGTGATCGTATATTGCGGTTCGGGGGCGACCTCGCGTGAATGGACCGTGATGACCGGTATTACTAGTTCCTGTGGCGAGAGTCCGCCGTGGAAGAATTGCAACCCTCCGGCGGTACTGAAAACTCCGAGGCCGCGCGGGGCAATGATGTCAAGGTCGCTGCGTATCCCGAAATTGGCCAGGGGCAACTTGACCGTGGAGCCGGTGGCGTCGCCGCCGCGACCAATCCACGCCCGTCGGTGGATTTCGCCGTGCTCCGCTGTGGGCTTGTCGATGCGACGATCCGGGGCGAGTTTGCGGACGGCGAGGAAGCCGTGGTCGGCGGTGATCACGATGTGTTTGATTCCCGCTTGGAGCAGTTTAGCTACCGCGGTTTGCAGCACGCTGAGGGTAGTAGAGAACGATCCCCAACTAGCGGCCAGGTGATCGGTTTCACCGTCGGCGTCGATCTCGGTGGAGCGCACGAGAACCAAGTCAACTCCGGCGATATTTTTGGTCAGCTGCTGGTTCTCGTAGTTAGCTACGTCATCGAGTTTGAGATCGGCGACTTTGCCGTGGGCGTGGCGGAGGCGTTCGACCCGGTCCGGCACCGACTTGACTAGATCATTACCGACCCGCACGACCAGTCGGTTATCAGCGCCGAGATCAATGGCGAAGTTGTCCGCCGCACCGGGGAGCAAGGCCGCCATACCTACCGGCGTGATGGTGGGGGGCGTAGCCACCGCGAAATCTAATTTGACGTCGGCCTTGTGGTCTATCTGGCCGAGTCGGGTAGCTAGATCACGGCCCAGTTCGTAGCGGAGGGCGTCGACGTGGAGGTAGCAGACCGGACCCGGTTGCTTAGCTATGTAGGTGTCGTGGATCGAGCGCTGCTGGGTCACGTTGGCCAACTCGCCTGCCGCGAGGGCGGCTGTGATGGCCTGCAGGAGTTGATCGAGCCAGGTTTCGTAAATGTTTTGGGCGTGCCGGAACGGCCCGTCGAGTTCGTCGAGGGCGTCACCGGAGTTGACTTTGACTAGCTGACTTTTCCGGTAGTGAGAGTCAACCTGCCATCCTGTCGCGGCGTACCAGTCAAGAATCTCCGCTGCCGTCGCGGCGGGCGGTAGACCGGCGGCGATGGCCGCGCCGAGGTCTGCGAGAGCGGCTACGGCCAGCCAGCGGGGTTGCCAGCGGGCGCGGTGGGGTGAGTCGGAACTGACCCACCAGCTGCTACTCAGGCGGCTGCGAGCCAGCGCCGCGGCCGCGTGGTAGTCATCGGTTTCGAGGCGGCGGATGCCTTCGCGGACGGCGATTTTTTCGAGGGCCGCGGTGGTGTCGAGCGTTTCGAGGGCATCGTCCCAGCCAACGAGTTTTTCGAGCGGTAGTTGCTGGTCGGCTTCGTTAGCGAGGAGGACGAAAGCCCGCCGAAGATCGTCGTCGCCGAGGCTGCGCATGGCTTGAATCACTGACCGGCCGTTACTGGTCTGCGACGCGCTCTGGGACTGGTGGGCGTTTACTAGGTCGTCGGGCAGCGCGGTCAGGGCGTTGTCGAGTTGACCCAAAACGATCTGGCGAAACACCGCGACGGGTAAATCACCGGCCGCGACGTCTTCGTAGCAGCCACCGAACGTCTCGGCCAGCATTTCCCGCACGGTGCCTTCTAGACCAGTATCGGCTAAAGCAGTATCAGCGGCGATACCGGCTAAGAGTCGGGCGGCAATCGCCGAGATGGTGGTGGCGCCCGTGAGGGTGATAAGCCGCGCGTCGATCGCTGCTTCGCCGCTGGCTAGGGCTGCTTCGGCTTCGTCAATGGTGGAGCACTGCTGGCCCAAGGTGTGGAGCCGGTCGTCGGTGACCTGGCCGGTAAGGGCTCGTTTGATAAGGGTGGGAAGTCGGCGGTTGAACTTGGTTCCGATGGCGCGTAGTTCGGCCAGCGGATCGACTTTTGGGCGCGCCGCGGGAAGGTAAACCACGACTGAGGGAGCGGTTCGGCCCGTCATATGTTTTTCGATTTGGTGGCGCAGGTCGAACCAACTGCCGGTGAACGAGTAAAGCGTTGCCTCGGGGGGTATGACGTCGGTGACTACGGTGGCGTAAACCTTGTCAGGGTCGTCCCACAGGACCAGGCCGTTGCGCATCACTGTTTCGGCCAACTCGGTGCGGAGTTGTTCTCGTAGTGCGCTCATAGCTGAGCGGCGTATTGGGCCACGGTCGCCCACTGGTACTTCTTTTCCCGCAACGCTTTGCGGTAGCTGGCGGCTCGGGGCCAGGCGGGGAGCAGATCGGCTAGCGGCGCTGCGTTGAGCACCGCGCCGTCGTCCATATTGGGTTCCCAGCCGAGGTTGGCGATCCGGTTCGCTTCGGCCCGAAACGCCTTCAACTCCAACGCCAGATTCTGCTCGCGGTCGAGGTCATTAGCTACCGTCGCGGCGGGGCGACCACCGCGCCCGGTTGCGGTTTCCTTTTGCAGGTGCTCGATCTGGCGATCGGCTAGCTGGCTTCGACGTTGGGCTTCCTGGCCCACCGCAAACAAGCTATTGCGCGACAGTCGCGGCATGTACAGCCATACCCCCCACTGCTGGGACGGCACCTGCAACGGCCAGTAGATGGGCGCTTGGCGGCGACTCATCGAGTACATAGTTAGGTGCTGTTTGAAGAACCGGCGGCGCAGGAACTCCGCCAGCGACGACGGGTTGGCTAGCTGGGCTAGCGCGGCGTCGAGGTCATCTTCTGAGCCTGACAGGGCACGAGCCGCGGCTTGGACCTGGGTGGTGAAGTCCCACTGCTGGCCCGGTTCGTCGATGAGCAAACCGCTGGCGGGAAACTCCAACGGATAACCGGGCGGGGTTTCGGGCGGCCAGTTGCTGGCGTCGACTAGGCTGCCCGGCGAGTAGCGAGCGGGCGGCGTTAACAAATCGTCGGGCAGTTGCGCCCGTGACGGGTCAGCGCCGATGCGCACGTCCCAGCGCCCAAAAGCCACCCCGACCAGGTACGACACTAGCCGAAAGGCCGCGTCGTCGGCTTCGCCGGGGGCTACTAAGCCGCGTTCTTTGACGACCCGCATGATCGAAGCCGGGCTGATTTCTAAGCCGTGGCTAATCACTTCGAGGCGCCGATCAGCGAGATAGGTCATGGTGGTGATCTGCCGCTTGGCTCCCCGTTCGGTTTTGAGAACCCCGATCAACTCTTCCATCGGCAAGGTGAAGAGGTCGGCGATGCGGTCGTCGTGCCGGGTTGTTTCGGCGAAGCGAAGCGGATGCAGGCCCCCTTCGTTGTCGAGATAAGCCACGCCGTTTTCGTCGAGGCCGACCGTTTCGCTAACCAGGTCGTCAATTAACTGGCCGTCGGCTAGTTGGGCGAGATGGTCGAGGCGGGCGAGCGGCGAGGCGGGGCTGATGAAGCTGCTGGTCACCTCGTTAGCGGTGTCGTGGTTGCGGCGCCGAGCAGCCAGCCGCTCAGCCGCGGCTAGCGCTGAGCCGGGCAGTTCGGCCACCGGCACGGTGCCGACCACTCCGGTGGTGTACTCTCTTGCCGCGCCGCCCGAGGTGGTTTCATCGCCCGCCGACATGCGCAGATTGATGCTCTCTCGGGCGAAGCGACTGGTCAACAACGTCAGGCGAGAAAACGCCGCCTCGGTACGGACTAGGTTGCCTTTAGCGCCTGGGATGCAGCCGCGGGGAAGCAACCGAGGTGAGAAGGCGCTGTTGGTTCGCACCGTCCAGGTCAGCCCAGGGTCGAAATAGAAGCCGACGTTCTGAACCCTTGAACTGGGGTGGTTTTTGATCAGGTCCCCGTTGCCGGACCAGTCAACGACCAAGTGCAGGTCCGCCCAGTAAGGGCTATAGGCGCCGCCTTTGGCCAGCGGCACCCAGCGGTTGCCTACCGCCACATCGGCCGCACAGTAGCCGATCCGGTCCGGTTCGACCTCCCAGAACAGGCGCACAAAGCGGAAGTTATCGCCCGTTTGCAGGCCATTCACCACGTCGTCGACCTGGCCCAGCGCCTTTAGTTCGCTAAACGCCGCGGTGAGGCTAGGGGCGGCCCAGTAGGCCAGCGGGGCGGTGGGAATAGCTTGAAAGAAAGCCGCGCCGCGGCGAAAAACCCGCTCATCGCTGTCGCCGCGCCGAAGCCGATCCACCACCGCTAACAAAGCCTGCGCGCGGTTCAAGTCGCGGGTCAGGCGAATGAACGTGGCGTCACCGCCCGGCGGGCGACGGCCAACCACGTAAGCGGACGACTCGACTAGTGCCTGCTCCATCACCTTGCCATTGCCCAAGTCGCCCAGCACCCGCAGATCCGAGGCGTGCAGGACCTCGCTGCGCCAGCGTTGATGGCCTTTTAAAAACAACGCAGCGCGGGTAGTGATCGCCGCACAGGAACCAACGACGGGTTCGGCTAGTTCCAGACCCCGACCCACGAAAGCCCCAGCTAATTCACAACCCCTCGGAATCCACGAATAATTGGCTTTGAGATACGGCTTGCTTTCAGGCACCGGACTACCGAACGGCGGGTTCATAACCACCGCGGTGTAGCGGCGGGTCATAGCGGCCACGAAACGCACCGCGTCGTGGGCTTCGGCGGCGAAGAGGCGCTCCGCTGCGGTGGCGGTCGTGGCCGCGGCCATAGCGTCCACCGCGGCGAGCACCTGCCGGTGGACCAAAGCCATCTCGACCTCCGGTTCCTCAGCCAGCGTGCCCGTGATCTTGCCGGTGCCAAAGCGGTCCAGCGCTTCGTCTTCGATGCGTTCCTCAATCTTGAGCAGCGACCCCAGCAAGGGCGCGTTGACGAGTTCTTTGGCTAAGCCCCGTACCGCCCGCTGCACCGGCGGGGCAAGGTCGGCAACGATGGCGTCGATAGCCGCCCCGGTGGGCAGGGCTCGCACACAGATCACGTTCGGGGTTGGCAACGGGCCGCTGTGGCCTGCCCGGCGGGCCCGAAAGATCACCGCGGCGGAGGCGATCTGAGCCGCCCGAGGGTCGATGTCGATCCCCCACAGCGACGCCACGATCCTCGGCGCGGCTTCGGCTGGTTCGAGGCCGTTGAGTTTGTGGGCTTTTTCTAAAACGTCGTAGGCCCCCAACAAGAAATGCCCAGAACCACACGCCGGGTCCAGCACAGACACCGCGTCTAGATCAATAGCGGGGTGTTCGCCCGACGCGCCCACCCCAGCGCCTGGTTCATTGCTCGGAACGAGGTAAGTCAACTGCTCGGCCAAGCCGTCGATGCCCGCCGCTAGGTAGGCGCCCAAACCGTTATGGACCAAGAACTCGACCACGTACGACGGGGTAAAGAACTGGTTACGCACCGCTAACTCACGCGACGTCCGTGGCGCGGCGCGATTCGTCGTGCATGATTTTGCGTTCGATGTCGGTGTTGAAAAACTGATAGGCCCAGCCCAGCGCATCAGGCGCTCCCCATACCTCATTGCCTACCGCGGCGATGGCCTCCACTACCTCGGCCAAAACCGGCTCCGAGAGTTCCAACTCCAGCAAAGGATTTCGAGGATCAAACAAGGCTGGCACGTCGCCTGATAACTCATCGGCGCACAACCGGATAAAAAAGCCGAACCGACCCCACTGCGTAGCGGCGACCAGCGGGGCCAACTGCTCAAACTCCGCGAAGCCCGACGACGATAAGCCTTCGGCCATGGTTTCGGGCAACACCGCCACCGTTTGCGACTCGGCGATACGCACAGCAACTAGCCGGTTCACTAGGGTGAAGGCCGCCTCGCGTATCAGTCGATCCACCGACGCAGCATCGGTGGCCCCCTCGGCCCGCAAGAATTGCACCACCTCAACTAAGTTGGCGTGAATGGCCCGCTCGGTGGCCGACAACGACAAGTCTGTTGCCGGAGCCAAGCGGCCAGAACGATGAATCCCGAACTTCCCCGCCAACGTGGCTTCGAAATCGTCCTCCACCTTGCGGCGAGCGGTTTGGGTTAGCTCCTCGAGGACCGAGCGCCGATCCTCTGACAGCGCCGCGGTCATCGGAAACGCACCTCGGTCTCGTCGTTTAGTTGCTCGAGAACGGCTTGGCGGAGGAGAGCCAGGGCGTCGTCGAGTTCGGCCTCGTTGCGAATTGGCTTGCTCCACACCTCGGTCGCTTTGACGTGACGCACATTTTGATTGGTGGACAATCCGGAGAGCTTCTCGGCCGCGTTGGATACCTCGTAAGGGACGGCTTTGACGTTGTTTCGTAGCACCCCGAGTTCGCTCGCCCGGTTGAGCTTAACCAAGGGCTCGACCGCGGTGGCGAAGTCAGCGTCTTTGACTGTGTCATAGGTGGAGCGGAGCTTGCTCACCTCCGCGGTGACGACGTCGCTGAGCGCTGATTTGGTTTGCTCGGTAACGGCCCTGGCCCCGTCCTCGATCTTGGTAGTCAGCGACTTGATCCGGGCCAGATCAGTGCCGTAGTCGGCCTTGTCTAGCACCTGCTGGAGGCTCGCCGAGGCTTGAGCGAGCGCTTCGTCATCGAGGATGGCGCCCAGTTTGACCGCCTCTTGGGCGTCTCGCAGCGGCGAAAGATTGTCCTCGATTAGGCCCTTGAGTTTCTGCAACGCCTGGCGGCCCGCCACTAGGTCGGGGCCACGGTCGTGAAGGGTCGACACAACGGTTCGATCGTCGCCCTCGAGGAGGACAAGAAGCTCTTCGAGTGCGGCAATCGGAGCGGGGACGGCTAACCGTGCCCCGTCAAGGGCGCCCTTCGCCGCGATGAAAGGCTTGTACAGTCCAGCGCCGACCTCGCGACCGGCCAGAGCGAGGTCGCCCAGATTCACCCCGACTTTTGTTCCCATGAACTCTTGGAGCCACTCGACCACCCTGGCGCGCTCATCGAGCGATGGCCCGGTGGCGTCGGCGAGCTTAAATGTGGCCGCCTTGAACCTATTCGCTTTACCAAATACCTCCGCTAGGCGCTGGTCGCCAGCCGACGTGATCCGCACCGCTTGGGCAAACACTTCGAGCAGTCCGGCACGCATGGCCCCAGCCAAAACGGCCTGCAGAGCTTCGAGGGTAGCCCCGTAGGGCGGGGCCTCGAAGTGGCTTTGGAGTTGCCCGCCGCTTAGTTGCTCGCCGTACTGTTCTTGTCCGGCAATGAAGGTCACCACTGCTTCGATAGGACCCTGATCGGTGATGAATTCACGGCCCTTTTTGGTAAGGCGGAACAGGCCGAGGCCGTCCGGGCCAACCGCTGTGGGAAGGCCGTCGAGGGTGTCGGCCCGCAGTATCTTGACGATGTCGGCTTTGCTGAAAACTCCCGCGAAGGTGGATAGGTGCGGGTAAATGGTTGGCAGAGATTCGCTCACCAGGTTTTCGGCCGCTGTGCGTAGCTGGCCACTCGGAGCGAGGTCGGTCATGCCCCGGAAGATGGTTTGCCCCGCGGCAAGGTCGGCAGCGAGCAAGCGGGCCGCGCGGTCGCGACCCGCGTCGCGGCGCAGGCGCTCTTCGGTGAGGAGTTGTTGCTGGGCGTCGGTCTGGTTGGGGTTGTTGAAGTTGCTGATCATTTCGACGCTGCGATGCCACTCCAAGAGCGCCTCCCACGTTTCCTCACTGCGCGAGTACGTCCAAGCGATGTGGTTTTTGGCCTCGTCCGGGTGAGACGCGATCTCCAGGAGATGAAGATCGGTTGTGCGGTGGAAGCCGAGGATAATGTCACCCGCATGCAAGGTCTCGTTCTCAACTTGGACCTGCACCTTGAACGTGCGACCGGTTTTGTTTTTGACAGACTTGACCGTCAGAGCGTTGAGTTCATCCCGGAAAATTTCCTTGCTCAGGCGCGCCGCATCGGCTGGTTTCATGTCCAAGCCCTGACGAGTTTGTGCCCAGGTTTTCTGTTCGGGATTTTGCATGGCGAAACACCCGTCGACCTCACGAAGGCGGAGTTCGTCGACGAGGTTGCCTAGCGCCACTTCCACCGGCTTATCGAGCGGATTAGCCGACATGGACGGATGCAACAGCGCGGCGATGTTGCGGACGTTGAGGGGCAACCAAGGCATACCGGTACAGAGCGCCACTACCCGCATGACCTTCGCCTCGAAGCTTTCGGAGCCATGCTCTTTGGACACCTTCTTGACCTCGTTTCGCCATGCAGGGGCAACGACGTCTTCGAGCAACTCATAGGACCGGTCGAGGGTGACGAGAGCGCCGACCTTGGCGTCTTTCAAGCCGACCCGTTGGTGGCTAAGCAACTGTTGGGCGTGGCGGAGAATAGTGCGGTTCGATCCTCCTAATGTTTGCGACGCTCCGCCTTGCTTATGGCGAACCGTCACCGCATCGATCAGCACCTCGAGTTGATAAGGCACTAAGGGATAAAGGCGGACGAAGTCCTGGTCAGAAAATGGTAAATTGCGAGGCGAGTCCAGATTGACCGCGGTGGCCAGTTTGGGCCGATGGTCGCCGAGCACTTGGCGGACCTGGGTTTCGCCCTCCGTCGTCTTGTCGAGGATTCGCTTGCCGGTTACCTCGTCGATGTCTGACGACAGCAAATCCACCCGGATCGGGAAACGGTCTTTGGCCTTAGCGAACTCTGTCTTCTTGCCGTCTAGGCCATCGACGATATCGGTCAGCTTCTCCTGCGACGTAGCTAGCAGCCACAAAGCACCGCGGGTCTTTTGGCATTCCTCGGCCAAGCCTTGAAGATCCCGCATGCGATCCGTCGAGCTGGCAACGTACTGCCCGACCTCGTCCACGATCAGGATCAGTCGCTTCTTGTTGGGGCGGCGGCGACGTAACAGCTCCATGGCCCGAGTTGCGAACCATTTCGCGGAGACAGGGGGTGGCGTGGCCGTTTTGGCCCAAGAATCGGCCGCCGGGTAGGTCTGCGGGTCAAGTTCATGTAGGACCCGACTGGCTTCGTTCTTTGCCAAAATGACGTTACGCCTACTCTCCCATGAGGCTGAGTAGACTTTTGCGTACTTATCTTTGAAGGCGGCGAGCTCTTTGGTCTGTTCTAGAGCGAACTCGAGTTCAGATAGTGACAAGTCGGTGCTGTAGCCGAGACTTTCCAACAAGCGACGGTAGATGGTCAAGACAATCGACTCGCCATCGGCAAAAGCGGTTTGGGCCGTGTTGAGATCGAGCAGTACCGCCTCGGTCGGGGCGTGGAGGTGAATGTGGGTGAGCAGGGCCTTGGCTTTGGGGCTCTCGTTGAGGGCGAAAAAGCGTTCAGCTACGGTAGTGTCGCCTGCCTGTGCATTGCTGAGCAGGTAGCCCAGCACCTTGGCGAACGATGATTTACCTGACCCGAAAAAGCCACTGACCCAGAGGTTGATCTCGTCGCTCGGTTGCAGCACCGTTTCTTGATATTTATCGAGCACGCTGAGGAGTTGATCGGTGATGTGCTCGGTGGCGACGTACTCCTCTACCTCGTCGAGGATGGAAGAACCCTTCATCGACCTTGATGACCTCTTTGATGTCGCGGTCGATGTCGCGGCTAAAGATATCTTTGATCTGCATTAGCTTAACTTTCGGGGGATAATCAGGGCCCGGTAGGCGTAAGTTGGTTCGCCTTGGCCCATGAACTTCAGGCCGTACTGGCCGACGAGTCGCCCCGGGAAGAGCATCACCACCGGTCGATTGACATGAGTCTTGAGGTCGTCGATCAAAGGAGATGTGCGATGCGCTGGATACAGAGCCGCGGCGCGGCACAAGAAAACGGCAGAAGAGTCCCCGCCCGCGCCCAAAACCCGCTCGCGGACCCGGTCAGTAAGCGTGGGCGGTTGGTCCAAGATCTGGCGAACAGCTAGGTTGGCGTCGCCGTAATCGCCCGCTCGTTCTAGTTCGGCGATCTGTTCTAGTTGCCCGTTCTCCTCCAAGGACTCCCAGAAGACCTCGGCCAAAGAGATAGTGGCGCATTCGATGGATTGGGGCGGCGCGGCGAGCCAGGCCATCAGGTCATGCAACTCACGGCGAACCGTGTATTCCTCTTTTGGGTCGTATTGATAGACCAAAAAGGGCGGGCTGGACTTTTTCTCATAGAAGCCGACGATTCGCTCGGCAACCTCTGCGAATTTGTCAGGCACTGACACGAGCTACCTCAACGAGTGAGTCGACCCGCCAGTCGATCCGTAGCGTCGACCCCGCCACAGCGTAATAGACCACACCGGTGGCGGCGAGGCGGTGCATCATCTCCTCGACCCGACTGTCGTCGAGTAGCCACGCCGCCCAGTAGGGCGACGAGAGGATGGCGCGACTCGATTGGCCTTGCTGGTGCAGTCGATAGGCGACATAGCCGAAGCCGCCGATGGAGATCCCCGGCCCGACGAGTTGCTTGGTCGCCGCGCCTCGCGGACCAGAGAGGCGACCAGCAGCGCGCCCCGCGGTTAGCAACGACCCCGCAACGGCCGCGCGGACACTGGGCGCCCAGTCCTTGATCCGTTCATCGCCGGCTAGCTTGTCGATCCAGTCGCGGGCGTCGCGGGTGGAAATCGTCTGGCGTCCCTCGGCCCAGCGTTCGACCAAGACCTCCGCACATAACCCCAAAACGAGGCCATTGTCGCGGATTAGTTCAAAAAAACAAGCGTCGCGGAAGGCGTCGCGGCTAGCACCGCCCGTGCCGCTCATAACGGCGAGGGCTTCCACGATGCCCGCATCGGGTTGGATGAAGCGCCGCCGCAGTGCCCGTATCATCACCACTCTGGTGCGGTCCTGCGACGACAAGCCGAGCCTGTTCTCGTTAATAATCAGCCTGACGTTGGCCGCCGCGTCGAGGGTTGGGTCCCAGACCTCGACTAAGGCGCGGGTGTCGTCGATAAGGGCACCGACCACGTTGATGTCGGCGTTGAACTCGACCACTACTCGACCTCGAGATAGGGCACGGCGAACGAATCGCCGAGATCGGCGTAGACCGCGGCGAGACTCAATACCGAAGCAAGTAACGCCTCGGGGGAACCAAAATCGGAGCGAGCAACCGAGCCAACTCGAATCGCTGTGCCCGCGGCCCGGTTAGTTAAACGGCTGTGACGGGGGGGGTAGGCAACTTTGCCAGCAGAGTTTCGGCGGTGGCCTTTTCGAGGCCGGCGAAATAATCCTGGGCCGAGCTAGTCGACGCTTGCGTTTTTTGCTCGGAAACCCAAGCATTGGCCCAGCGCCGCACGGGCCAAGTGTCGCTGAATAGATGCACCGCGTTGGGCCGGTAGATGACGTTGTTGTGGCGACTCGCCGCGGCCGCGATATCGAGTTCGACCGCGGCCATGCGCCAGGTGCGAGGTAAATGCCGCGACAAGATGACCCGACCCGCCGCCCCGAACGATTGGGTGCCCCACCAGCCACAGGCGTTGTTTTCGCCCAACCGAGAAACGTTCACGACCTGCGTCACTATCTTCTCTAAGGCGGTGCTGCCCGCTAATGCCCCCAAGGCAAGTCCTTCAGTCGTCTTGCTATGACCGCCGCAGCTTTGTCGGCGTCAACGGCAGAGTCTAGCGGACCGGAGATGCTATCGTGCGGTGACGCCGGGCCAGAAAAGTGTGGCGTGGCGGCCGTTAATTTCGACGGCGGGCCCGCGCATGGCCCGACTGAGATCTTGGTCGCGTTCGGCCAGCAGGCTAGAAAGATTCCAGACAGTCTTGAGGTCGACGGTGTCGATAGCGACGCACGGCTTGAAAAGCGCGCCCTCGGCTACGAAATCAGCGCGCGCCCAACCTCCTGCGATGGCTGACACTTCGCTGAGTAGCGCAAACTGGGCGGTGCTGAGGTTCATCCCATCTTTTCGACCGTGGGCTTGTTCTCAACTATATACATTAGAAGCGGCCCCGAAAGTGCTACGACGAGAAATTTCGGGATTTTGATAGAGTGGGTGGATAATGCAGCAACTCACCGGCATCGACGCCACGTTTCTCAATATCGAAAGCGCCACAACCTACGGTCATGTTTCCAGCGTGGCGGTCTTTGAAGCCAGCGAGGTTCCCGGCGGCGGCACGTTCGAACAACTCCGCCAACTTATAAGCCAACGCATACACCTCCTCGCCCCCTACAGGCGGCGGCTAGTCGAGGTGCCGTTCGGGCTCGACCAACCGTACTGGATCGAGGACCCCGACTTCGACCTTGATTTCCACCTCCGCCACATCGGGCTTCCGGCGCCAGGCAACGAAACCCAACTCGCCGCCCAAGTCGAACGTATCGTGGCTCGTCCCCTCGACCGTAGCCGTCCGCTCTGGGAGTACTACATGGTGGAAGGGCTCGCCGACGGCCGCGTCGCTCACCTTAACAAGTTTCACCACTGTGCGATTGATGGCATCTCCGGGGCGGAGATTTTGACCAACCTGCTCGATCCCGACATCACTCCCCGGGTGATCGAACCGCCGGACCAGCCGTGGATCCCCGAGGCTCAACCCTCCGATTTCGAAATGTTGGGCCGGGGCCTAGTTTCGGTCGCGACCAAGCCCGCCAAAGGAATCCGACTCCTGCGCGACGGCGTGCGTAACGTTTCTGCCGTGGCTCGATCGTTGGGCCTGCCCGAACTAAAACCTCAACTTAGGAAGGTCCGCCAAGGCGATTTCGACCGGTCGATGCTTTCGATGGCCCCCACCCTGCCGCCGCGGGTTTCGTTCAACGCGGCGATCGGTCCGCACCGCCGTTTCGCCTACACCTCCATCCCCTTGGCCCGCGTCAAAGCCATCAAGACGTCGTTTGGGGTCACGCTCAACGATGTGGTGATGACGCTGTGTTCTGAAACCCTGCGCCGTTACTTGCTCGAGCGTGACGAGTTGCCGGAGAAATCGTTAGTGGCGATGGTGCCGGTATCGGTGCGGACCAAAGAACAACTAGGCGATGGCGGTAACCAGATCGCTAGCATGACCGCCTCCCTTCACACCGATATAGAGGACCTAGGCGCACGCGTCGGCGCGGTCCACGACACGATGAAGGTCGCCAAGGAAGCCCACTTGGCCATTCCGGCCACTCTGTTGCAGGACTTCGCTCAATTCTCGCCGCCCGCCGTTGCCGCGCGGGCCGCTCGCACGATCGCCCGAGCCGCTGCTCGATCGTGGGTCGATCTGCCGTACAACGTGGTGATCTCGAACGTGCCCGGTCCCCAGTTTCCGCTCTATACGGCGGGTTGTCGCCTCGCCGCGTGCTACCCGGTTTCCACCATCCACGACGGGGTAGGGCTTAACATGACACTGCAGTCCTACAACGGGGCGCTTGATTTCGGCCTCATTGGCTGCCGCGACCTTGTTCCCGATATTTGGGACCTTATTTCTCATCTCGAAGCAGCGGCCGACGACCTATACGCCCTTATCGAAACGCCGCCGGGTTAGGTACGCTCGCCCTGATGTCTCGTGCCCAGATCGAACGACGCCTCCGGGCGGTAAGCGAGCAACTCCGCTCCGTTCGTGACGACCTGCAGGTCACCGACCACCAGTTGATCCGTCTCGTCGACGAAGCCGATGCTGCCCGCGTTCGTGCTCTGGTATCCGAAACACCGCTCGCCGACCGGGAGCATCGCAAAGCCAGCCGTCACGCCGACCGACTCCGCAAGCACCGGGCGAAACTGGCCGAAAAACTTGATTTACTCGAAGCCGAACAGGATCGACTCCTCGACCAGCTCACCAGTTTATGAGCGCACCCCGGGTTCGGCCTTCGGTGGTCGTAGCCGAAGATGAGGCCATTATCCGCCTTGATCTGGTGGAGATGCTGCGTGGCGAAGGCTACGACGTGGTAGCTGATTGCGGCCGGGGCGACGAAGCGGTGGAGTTGATTACCAGTCACGACCCCGACGTGGCCCTGCTCGATATCAAAATGCCGGGCCGGACCGGTCTGGAAGTAGCCCGCGCCGTGCGGGGGACGTGCCGGGCGGCGGTGGTGTTGCTGACCGCGTTCAGTCAGCGCTCGTTTATCGATGAGGCCAGCGAGGCGGGCGCCATGGCTTACCTTGTGAAGCCCTATCAGCGAGCCGACTTGGTGGCCGCGCTGGAACTCGCCCGGGCCCGGCGCCAGGAGGCGGAGGTGGCCGCGGCTAGGGTGGTCGATCTCGAATCTCGCTTCGATCAGCGAAAACTGGTTGATCGAGCCAAGGCGCACCTGATCGCCAAGCACGAGTTGACCGAGGGGGAGGCTTTTCGTTGGCTGCAGCGAGAAGCCATGTCGAACCGGCGACGCATGGCCGATGTCGCGGCAGAGGTGGTCGCGGAGATGGTTGCGGTGGGCCAAGGCATTAGTCCCAGAGGTTAGGGTCAACGGCTATGGCCACCGTGATGCTCATCGACGGCAACTCGCTCACCTACCGAGCGTTTTTTGCCCTGCCCACCGAGATGGCTACGGCTTCGGGGCAGGTCACCAACGCAGTGTTCGGGTTCACTTCGATGCTCATTAACTTGCTGACCGATCACCAACCCGACGTGGTTGCCGTGGCTTTCGATCGACCAGAACCGACATTTCGCCACCGGATGACCCCTACTTACAAGGCCCAGCGAGAATCACCGCCCGATATTTTGATCCAGCAGTTGGGGATAGTGCGGGAGGTCCTCGAAGCCGTGGCCATTGCGTCCATCGATCTAGCTGGCTTCGAAGCTGACGACATCATCGCCACGCTGGCTACCCAGGCTCGAGATCGCGGGGACGATGTCATTGTCGTTACCGGCGACCGCGACAGTTACCAACTAGTCGAAGATCCTCACGTCAAGGTGCTCTACAACAAGCGAGGGGTGAGCGACTACGCCTTCTACGACGAGGCGGGAATCCTTGAGCGGACTGGGGTGAAACCGGTCGACTATGTGCAATACGCTGCGCTGCGAGGCGACCCTTCCGACAACCTTCCTGGCGTTCCCGGCGTGGGTGAAAAAACGGCGGCCAAATTAATAAACGAGCGTGGCGGCATCGATGGCATCTACGCCGCGCTTGGCGAACTCTCCCCGAAACTGCGCGAAAATCTGGCTGCCCACGAAGCAAACGTCCGCCACAACGTGGAGATGATGAGGCTCATCCGCGATGTCGACCTCCCGGTGCCGTTGGCTGGCCTAGAGACGGGCGATCCCGACCCCGACGAGATAAAGAAGCTGTTTGATTTACTGGAGTTTCGCTCGTTATGGGACCGTCTCGTGCCGATCCTGGGGGGAACGGTCCCCGACGACCCGGCGGAAGTTATCGACGTTTTGGTCACCGGCTACGACACGGCCGCGGCGGCGGTCACCGCCTTGACCGTCGCCGCGACCGGCACCGACCCCCTAGCCATCGCGGTACCCGCCGCCGGGGTCGAACACGGCTTGGCGTTCGTGGTCAACGGCGCGGCAGGGGAGGTCGGGTTCATTGCGGGCCGGGTGCTGTTGGATGCAGCGGTGCTCGATGCTCTGCGGCAACTCGTCGGCGCCGAGGGTCGCCCCATTGCGATGCACGGCGCCAAGTTCGCCCTGCGGCAACTGCTCGTTTACGACGTCGATGTTCGTAGCCTCACCCACGACACGCGTCTGGCCGCTTACCTCCTTGACTCAACCGGTAATCGTTACGAACTCGGCGACCTCCTCTGGCGCCACGTCGGACAAGTGCTGCCCAACGCCGAGGCGGACGAAGGCCAACTCGATCTATCCGGTGGCGATCAGGACCGCGCCGCTCTTGACTCGACCCACGCCGCTTTGGCGGTAGATCGCCTGCTTGGTCCTTTGCACGAGGCCATGAGTGCTCAGGGTTTGGTCGAACTGCACGATGATCTCGAAGTGCCGCTTGTGCGAGTGCTGGCCCGTATGGAGCACCGGGGCATCGGCGTCGATCGCGAAGCCCTCTCGCGCATCCGTGACGAACTCGCTGCTGCCACCGTGCAGATGTGGGCTCGGGTAGTCGAGCACGCCGGTCACGAGTTCAACGTCAACTCGTCCAAACAACTAGCAGAGGTGCTGTTCGAGGAACTCGGGCTACCCCCGCAGCAAAAGACGAAGACCGGTTTTAGTACCGGGGTTCAGACGCTGGAGAAGTTGCGGGGTGAACATCCCATCATCGAAGACGTCTTCGAGTACCGCGAGGTGCAGAAGCTGTATTCGACCTACGGCGAGGGTCTTTTGGCTGAGGTGGGGCCCGGCGATCGGATCCGAGCCACGTTCAACCAGACCGTGGCGCGGACTGGGCGGCTCAGCTCGGACGCCCCCAACCTGCACAATATTCCGGTGCGCTCGGAGCGAGGCCGGGTTTTTCGTACCGCGTTCGTGGCTCCGCCGGATCATATGTTGTTAGTGGCCGACTACAACCAGATCGAACTTCGTTGTATCGCTCATCTCAGCCACGATGAGGGGCTTATCGAGGCGTTCGAGGCGGGCGAAGACATTCATACCGCCACCGCGGCGAAGGTCTTTGGTGTGGCCCCCGGCGACGTGAAGTACGAACAACGTTCGAAAGCCAAGATGATCTCCTACGGACTGGTTTACGGCATGGAAGCCTACGGTCTGGCGGTGAGATTCAATATTGCTTTCGTCGATGCCAAGGAGATCCTAGAGAACTACTTCGCTGCCTTCCCGTCGGTGCGGGCGTACATGGACGCAACGGTCGCCGAGGCCCGTCATCGCGGCTATACCGAAACCCTATTCGGGCGTCGTCGTCCGATCCCCGAACTGGCCTCCGGCAACCGACGGGTTCGCCAGACCGCTGAACGTCAGGCGATGAACTCCGGCCTTCAGGGGCTCGCCGCCGACATCTTCAAGGTGGCGCTGGTGCGACTGGATAAAGCGTTAGAAGAAGAAGGACTCCACAGTCGCATCGTGTTGCAAGTCCATGATGAGATCATCGTGGAGGCCCCAACCGCGGAACTCGACCGAGCGAAGGCGCTCACTATAGAGACCATGCGCGGCGCTTTCGACCTGCGGGTGCCCTTGGAGGTCAATCTCAACGTTGGCCCCACCTGGGCCGACGCTAAAGGTTGAGCTACGGGTAGGGACCAGATCAGGGATAATCGGAATCGCCACCCCGCCGGTGGAGTGTTCGTGGAGGTGGTGGGCGTCGCAGCGCTGGCATCCTCGATCTCGGCCGATGAGAATAATCCATTGCGCTCGGCTGGCCAAGCCGCCCGCCTTCCCCCCCATTAGCCCGCCCCCCCGCCGCCCATTAGCCAGCCCTCGGGTTCGTGGGCGTTCGTCGGGGGTCGAAGCCGTGTTGGTGGATCAGTGCGTGGTCGCCGTGGCAGTTGAGTTCGAGGTTGTCGATGTCGGTAGCCCCACCGGTGGAATATTCGTGAACGTGGTGGGCATCACAGCGTGACGGGTCGGCTCCGCACCGTAGGCATCCTCGATCTCGGTCGATGAGAGCGATCCATTGCGCTCGACTGGCCAGGCGAACTGTTCGGCCGAGGTGCAGCGGTTGGCCCTTACTGTCGTAGATCATGCCAACAACTTCGGCTTTGGGCCCCAACTCAGCAAGTACCGAGGCGGGTACTGGTTCGTGGTCGGTGAATTCGGCGGTGCCGCTGGCTAGGTCGAGGTGCATGATCACCATGTGTTTGGGATGCACCCGGCCATTCCCAGACGATTCCGTGGTCACCAACTCAAGCAGCGCATCGGCTCGGCGTTGGCGGGGAGAGCGAACATCGTCGGGGGTTCCCTCGCGGCCGCCATCGGTTCGCCATAGGACATCAACTCGGCGGTCGAGTGCCGCTACCAACTCACGGCCGCTAACCGGATCAAGCACGGCATGGAGGTGCAGCATGCGATCATTGCCCACGCCCCACCTAGCTTCACGTTGTGAGCGTTGCCGCTGGTAACGATCCTCAATCTCATCGCCGGTTTCGTGTTGGCCGATCCATTGCCGGGTTCGTTTCAAGAAAAGATCCGCCGGCACCGCAACCGCATCATCAACGAGTTGGTCAGCCTCCTCCGGCGACACCCGCTTAGCCGCATCGGCCGCGGCCACAACATGTTCAGTGCCGATCTCGCCCCGGGCCAGCGCGGCGGCCATAAGTGGCATAGACGCCAACTGCGTTGCAGTGTCGGCGACTTGCTTGGCTTGGCGAGCCGAGCGGTGGGTCAGATCACGTGTGACGGTGGCTGCGTCGGGTCCGTGGTCGTCGAGGGCGTCGATGGCTGCGGTGTAGGCAAGGCAGCGCTCTTCGGAGTGTTTTGCGAGGCGGTGACACTCGGCGAGGGTGGCAATCAACTCCGGCCGTGAAAGCCCGACCGGCAACAGGTTGCTCAACTTCCGATGCGATGATTCAAACATACCTCCACTATAAACAAGCCCTGTGACATTACTGCCAGTATTAGCGGAGAAATGTTCGAATTGTTTATCCACACTGGACTGCCGAACCGCCCGACCCCTACCGCCCATTAGCCCGCCCCCCGTTTTGCAGGCTGTCGTCGGGGGTCGAAGCCGTGTTGGTGGATCAGGGCATGGTCGCCGTGGCAGTCGAGTTCGAGGTTGTCGATGTTGGTTGCTCCACCGGTGGAGTATTCGTGAACGTGGTGGGCATCGCAGCGTGACGGGTCGGTCACCGCACCGTAGGCATCCCCGGTCGCGGTCGATGAGTGCGATCCATTGCGCTCGACTGGCCAGCCGAACGGTTCGGCCGAGGTGTAGCGGTTGGCCCTTACCTGTCGTAGACCATGCCAACAACTTCGGCTTTGGGCCCCAACTCAGCAAGTACCGACGCGGGTACTGGTTCGTGGTCGGTGAATTCGGCGGTGCCGCTGGCTATGTCGAGGTGCATTATCACCATGTGTTTGGGATGCACCCGGCCATTCCCAGCCGATTCGGTGGTCACCGACTCGACGAGTGCGTCGGCTCGGCGTTGGCGGGGTGAGCGAACATCGTCGGGAGTTCCTTCGCGGCCGCCATCGGCTCGCCATAGAAAATCAACTTGGCGATCGAGTGCCGCTACTAGTTCGCGGCCGCTAACCGGATCAAGCACGGCATGAAGGTGCAGCATGCGATCGTTGCCCACGCCCCACCGCGCTTCACGTTGTGAGCGTTGCCGTTGGTAGCGATCCTCGATCTCGTCGGCGGTTTCGTGTTGGCCGATCCATTGCCGGGTTCGTTTCAAGAAAAGATCCGCCGGCACCGCAACCGCATCATCAACGAGTTGGTCAGCCTCCCCTGGCGACACCTGCTTAGCGGCGTTGGCCGCGGCCACAACATGTTCGGTGCCGATCTCGCCCCTAGCCAACGCGGCTGCCATAAGTGGCATAGACGCCAACTGAGTAGCAGTGTCGGCGACTTGTTTGGCTTGGCGTGCTGAGCGGTGGGTCAGGTCACGGGTGACGGTAGCTGCGTCGGCTCCATGGTCGTCGAGGGCGTCGATGGCTGCGGTGTAGGCCAAGCAGCGCTCCTCGGAGTGCTTTGCGAGGCGGTGGCACTCGGCGAGGGTGGCAATCAACTCCGGCCGTGAAAGCCCGACCGGCAACAGGTTACTCAACTTCCGATGCGATGATTCAAACATAGTTAGAATATAATCAAAGGGTATGACATTATCATTAGCCTCCCCGGTTAGCAGGCTGTCGTCGGGGATCGAAGCCGTGTTGGTGGATCAGTGCATGGTCGCCGTGGCAGTCGAGTTCGAGGTTGTCGATGTTGGTCGCTCCACCGGCGGAGTATTCGTGGACATGGTGGGCGTCGCAGCGTGATGGTGGGTCTCCGCAGCGTTGGCAGCCTCGGTCGCGGTCGATGAGTGCGATCCATTGCGCTCGGCTGGCCAGGCGAACGGTTCGGCCGAGGTGCAGCGGTTGGCCCTCACCGTTGTAGACCATGCCAACAACTTCGGCTTTGGGTCCCAACTCAGCAAGTACCGAGGCGGGTACTGGTTCGTGGTCGGTGAACTCGGCGGTGCCGTTGGCTATGTCGAGGTGCATGATCACCATGTGTTTGGGATGCACACAGGCCATTCCCAGACGATTCCGTGGTCACCAACTCAACGCAGTGCATCGGCTCGGCGTTGGCGGGGAGAGCGAACATCGTCGGGGGTTCCCGTCGCGGCCACCATCGGCTCGCCATAGGACATCAACTCGACGATCAAGCGCCGCTACCAACTCACGGCCGCTAACCGGATCAAGCACGGCGTGGAGGTGCAGCATGCGATCATTGCCCACGCCCCACCTAGCTTCACGTTGTGAGCGTTGCCGCTGGTAACGATCCTCGATTTCGTCGGCGGTTTCGTGCTGGCCGATCCATTGCCGGGTTCGTTTCAAGAAAAGATCCGCCGGCACCGCAACCGCATCATCAACGAGTTGGTCAGCCTCCTCCGGCGACACCCGCTTAGCCGCATCGGCCGCGGCCACAACATGTTCGGTGCCGATCTCGCCCCGGGCCAGCGCGGCGGCCATGAGTGGCATAGACGCCAACTGGGTTGCAGTGTCGGCGACTTGCTTGGCTTGGCGTGCCGAGCGGTGGGTCAGATCACGAGTGACGGTAGCTGCGTCGGGTCCGTGGTCGTCGAGGGCGTCGATGGCTGCGGTGTAGGCAAGGCAGCGCTCCTCGGAGTGCTTTGCGAGGCGGTGACACTCGGCGAGGGTGGCAATCAACTCCGGCCGTGAAAGCCCGACCGGCAACAGGTTGCTCAACTTCCGATGCGATGATTCAAACATAACTCCATTATAAACAAGCCCTATGACATTATCGCCCTTATTAGAGAAGAAATGTTCGGATTGTTTACCCACGCTGAGCCCCCGAGCCACCCGGCCTCCTCCGGCGACACCTTCTTCAACTTCTGATGCCCTGGGACAAACATAGCTAGAAAATAATCAAATGGTATGACATCCCTAATAGCAGTGACGCAGAAGCGTTCGTTTCGGTCTTCCACACTGCCCCGCCGAACCGACCACCTGATCAACGTCGCTGGAACCTACTCCTAGCGGCTGTTCACAAACTGGATCAGCCGTTCACGATCGGCCGCGGGTAGCGCTCGGAATGCGGCGGTTACCGTTTCGGCTTCTCCGCCGTGCCACAAGATGGCCTCCTCGACGCTTCGGGCTCGTCCGTCGTGGAGCAGCGAGACATGGCCGTTCACCGTTGCCGACAAGCCGATCCCCCACAGGGCGGAGGTGCGCCACTCCGCGCCGCTTGCTGCGTAGACGGGGCGACCGTCGTCGAGGCCGGGGCCTAGATCGTGGAGTAACAGATCGGTGAAGGGGAAAATGATAAGGTCGTCGAGTTCGGGTGTGTTGGTTGGGCCGGTTCGTTGCTGCGGTGTGTGACAGCCCGTGCAGCCGACTTGGGCAAAGAGGTTCGCCCCATCAACGATGGCGGGATCGGTGACGTCGCGGCCCGCCGGGATAGCCAGACCTTCAATGTAGAATGCCAAGTCGGCGAGGTCCGCGTCGCTGATGTCGATGCCAGCGCCCGCAGTCCCGGGCCGCAGTCCGCGGCCCCGCCCGCAGCCCCGCCCGCAAGTGAGTTGAGCGACGTGGTGATCCCGAGGTCTTCGGCGAGCGCCCCGGCCGACTGGTGGATGAGATCGAAGTTCTCGGCCTTCCAGCCGTGGCGGCCTACCCGAAAATCTCCGGCGTCGTCGGCGATCAGGTTCACCCGACCGCTGATGCCGTCACCGTCAAGATCGTGGGGGTCGGAGGCGTCTAACAAGTCGGCTTCTGGAATGAACTCCAGCAGGCCCGGACCGGCCATCGGCGGCGGGATCCGCAGCGACAGTTCGGCATCGGCCGGGAGCAGCCCTTCTCGGCCGACGACGGAAACGATCGGCCGGCGCAGCTCGTAGGGGGTCCCGTCCAGATATTGGCCCGCCACATTCTCCCAGAGCAGATTGACTTGAGCCTCCGTCTCCCCTTCTAGCGCATAGGTTTGCAGTCGGGTGCCGTAGCCGGGTAGGTCGAATGGCGCCTCGGTGGCGCTGGCACCGGGCGCCGACACGTGGACGACCGGTCCAATGCCGAGATAGCCATCGCCTAGCGGGGCGGCTTGCCGGCCGTTGTTGACGTGGCAGGAATTGCACCCGTTGGCGTTGAAGTCAGGGCCCAATCCTGATCCGGGCGAGAAGAACTCCTCAAAGATCTCCTCGCCGTCGGCGAAACGGGTGCGAGCGCTCAAGCCCAAGATGCGGGCCGATAGGTCGAAGGATCGGTCACTAATCTCAAACGTTGTGGTGGCGTCTCCTGCTCGCTCGATAAGCCACGACGGGGCATCGGCCTCGGCACCGGCATCGGCATCGGCATCGGCCTCGGCACCGGCATCGGCACCGGCACCGGTATGGGCATCGGCCTCGGCACCGGTATGGGCATCGGCCTCGGCACCGGTATCGGCCTCGGGACCCGCCCCGCGGCACGCACCGCTCACAACGGCCACAGCGAGCAGCGTACCGAGAACGAACCGAGCCGGACTCCTGCACTTATAGCGGCCCTGGATAGTGCGAGTTGGAACTCTCAGAGTTGGACCTCTCAAGATCGGCCGGGCGGGGGTAAGCGCTAGGGCAACTGAGCCATGACGGCGCTAACCAGTTCGACGAACGGTGGGACGTAGACATCGGGGCGGGTGACCACCCCGTCGTGATCAATCGGTATGAGCCGCAGCGTGGCGTGCGGCAAAAGGGCGGCCAGTTCGTGCTGTTGATCGGCGGGTATAGGCACATCGTGGGTCGTGATGGCGATGCCGGTCGGCAGGCGAAGTTCGGGGAGCCACGAGCGGCTGTCGAAGCGGACGATTTCGCCACCCGCCTGCATGATGTGAGGAATCGAACCGGCCCTGATCTGTTCCACAAACCAGGCCGGGCGGTCGGCCGACTCGACCCCTGTGACCTTCTTGAAGCCGTAGTCCAGGAGCTTCATCTGGCGTTCGACGGAGACTCGGCCGAGCCCCTGACCGATGAGCCCCGCTAGGCGGAGGAGGCGGCGGTTACGAGGTGTCGAGAAGCCACTGGCCCAAGTGGCCGAAAGCACCAACCCATCGACAACGCTAGGGTGTTGGTGGGCCAAGAGTTGGGCGATGACGCCGCCCATCGAGTAGCCCGCGACGATCGTGGGGCCGAGGTCGAGATGGTCGATCAGGGCCGCGGCGTCGTCGGCGGCGTCGCGGAGCCGAAATCGGCCGTCGGGGCGGATTCCTTCGCCGTGACCGCGGTGGTCGAAGGTAACCACGTGGGCAACGGCGGAAAGCGGCTCAAAAAGCCGGAACCAATTCAGCGCCCCAGTGACCGGCCAGCCGTGCAGCAAAACAACGGTGGGGGCACCCGGCGGCCCTTGCACCCGATGCATACGGGTCGTGCCGCGGCCGGGGATCTCGATGATCTCGCTCGGCGGCAGCGGCGGCTGGCCGCTATCGGTGTCGCCCGCGGCAAACGTGGTGGGAGTAATAAAAGCACTCATAGCTACTCGATTTCTAGGATCTTGACGCGCTGCCTGCCGACACCAGGAGTATCGTAATCAACGGTCTCGCCCACCTGCTTACCGAGGAGAGCGCCGCCGAGGGGTGATCCCGGCGAAGCCACAGGAATATCGTCTCGCTGTTCTTCGATCGAGCCGACGAGGTACTTTTCCGCTTCGTCGATGTCGTCGTCCGTCGAACACGATGGTGACGATCGAGCCGGCCAGCACGGTGTCACTGCCACGGTCGGCTTCGACGATCACGGTGTTGTCGATGATCCGGGCCAGGTGCATGATTCGGCCTTCCATCTTGCCTTGTTCTTCCTTGGCTGCCTGATAGTCGCCGTTTTCGGAGAGATCGCCCAACTCGCGGGCGGATTCGATCTTGCGGGCGATGTCGATTCGTCCCCGCGTGGTGAGGTCGGCGTGCTCGGCAAAGAGCCGGTCGAACGCAGTCTGCGAGAGTTGTTGTGCCGCGGCCATCTTGGAGAATCTACCGTGCTGGAAAGCCGATGCCCGTCGCGCCGTGCGGTAGACTTTCATCCGTGACCCGCCGCGCCGCGCGGCCAAACCAAGTGAGCACAAGCCTTATGACGTATCGAGTCGGAATTTTGGGGGGCGACGGGATCGGTCCGGAGGTTGTGGCTGAAGGGCTGAAGGTCATCGCCGCGGTCGGGGTCGAACTCGACACCGTCGACTATGACCTCGGCGGCCAGCGTTACCTCCGTGATGGCTTAGTGCTGTCCGATGAGATCATCGCCGAGTGGCGCCACCTTGATGCGATCTACGCCGGTGCGGTGGGCGCTCCGGGTGTCCCGCCGGGGGTGATCGAACGGGGCTTGCTGCTCCGTATGCGATTTGAGCTCGACCTGTACATCAACCTGCGGCCCTTCAAGGCCCCCGGCCACGAGTTTGTGGTGATCCGCGAGAACACCGAAGGCACCTACGCTGGCGAAGGTGGCCTGCTACGGGCCAACACCCCGCACGAAGTGGCAACCCAAGGCTCGATCAACACTCGAATGGGGGTCGAACGGGCGGTGCGCTACGCCTTCGAGTTGGCCATGAACCGACGCAAGCACGTCACTCTCGTCCACAAAACTAACGTGTTGACCTTCTCGGGCGACTTGTGGGATCGCACCTTCAACGAGGTGGCCGCCGAGTACCCCGCGGTCGAGACGGCATACAACCATGTCGATGCGGCGTGCATCTATTTCGTGCAGGACCCGCAGCGCTACGACGTCATCGTTACCGACAATCTCTTCGGCGACATTCTCACCGACCTAGGGGGGGCTGTTTCCGGCGGTATTGGGCTCGCCCCGACGGCGAATCTCAACCCTAACGGCGTGTCAATGTTCGAACCCGTCCACGGTTCGGCCCCTGACATTGTGGGAACCGGGCGGGCCAACCCTATTGCCGCGGTGCTCTCCGGTGCGATGATGTTGGATCATCTGGGGGAAGTGGACGCCGCGGATCGCATTCGTGCGGCGTGCGCCGACCCCGATTCCCTTACCGGAACCACTACTGAGATCGGCGACGCCATCGCGGCCCGCCTTTAGAAACGCAAGAGGACTTTCAAGACCACCATGCCTATAACTGCGACACCCCATATTTGGATGAACGGCGAGATGGTGCCGTGGGACGAAGCCAAGATTCACGTCCTCACCCACACCCTCCACTACGGCACGGGCGTTTTTGAGGGCATTCGGGCCTACGAGACCGAGCATGGTCCGGCCATTTTCCGGCTCACCGAGCACATTGAACGGCTCCACAACTCGGCGAAGATTCTGGGCATGCCGATGCCGTACTCGGTCCCTGACCTAGTCGAGGCAACCAAAGCGGTGGTTGCTGACTCGGGTCTCGACGCCTGCTACATACGACCCATCGCCTACTACGGCTACGGCGAGATGGGCCTAGCTACGACCGGTTGCAAGACCGATATTTCGATCGCTGCGTGGCCGTGGGGTGCCTACCTCGGCGCCGACTCGGCCACCAAAGGGGTCCGGCTCAAGACCAGTTCGTGGACCCGTCACGACCACAATATTATGCCGCCCGCGTCTAAGACCACCGGCAACTACGCCAACTCCACGCTGGCAAAAATGGAAGCGCTCAACGCCGGCTACGACGAAGCGGTCATGCTCAACGGGGCGGGCCTAGTCGCCGAATGCAGTGGCGAGAACCTCTTTTGCGCCCACCGCGATGTCATCATCACCCCGCCTTCGTCGTCGGGCGCTTTGGCGGGCATCACCCAGAACACGGTGATGGCGTTGGCCGCAGATAACGACATCCATATCGAGTTGGGCGACTTGGCCCGCAGCGATCTTTACACCGCGGACGAGATCTTCGTGGTCGGCACCGCGGCCGAGGTGAGCGCGGTGAACTCGGTTGACGATCGCTCGATTCCGTGCCCGGGTCCGGCCACCAAAGTGTTGGCCGCGGCTTATGCCGATGTCGTGCGGGGCAAGAACGGGCGCTATTCGTCTTGGAACGAGTTGGTTTCGTGACGGCGAGTATTGACCGTTCGGCGAGCCGCCACCCGTCGTGGCCCGCGGCGGTTGATATCTACGACACGACACTGCGCGACGGCAGTCAATTAGAGGGCATCTCGCTTACCGTCGACGACAAACTCCGAATCGCCGAGCAACTCGACCGCCTCGGCGTGGGGTTTATCGAGGGTGGATGGCCGGGCGCTAATCCCAAAGACGACGAGTTCTTCGAGCGGGCTAAGACCGAACTCGCTTTGGCGACGTCGGAGTTCGTGGCCTTTGGTTCCACCCGTCGGGCCAAGGGCAAAGTCGACTCCGATCAAACTCTTGCTCATTTGCTGGCCGCTGGCACCGACGTGGTGTGCATCGTCGGCAAGGGCTGGGACTATCACGTCACCGAAGCGCTGAAAACCACGCTGGCCGAGGGCGTGGCCATGGTCGCCGATTCCGTGGCCTACCTCGTAGGGCAGGGCAAGCGGGTCTTTTTCGACACGGAGCACTTTTTCGACGGCTACAAACGAAATCCCGAGTTCAGCCTGCGGGTGGTCGAGGCAGCGGCGATGGCCGGCGCGGAAGCGGTGGTCTTGTGCGATACCAACGGTGGTTCGCTACCGCCCGATATCGAAGCGGCCGTTTCTGCTGTGGTCGCCCACCTTGATTGTGGCGTTGGCATTCATCTGCACAACGACACCGGGTGCGGCGTTGCTAACGCCCTCGCCGCGGTTCGGGCCGGAGCCACCCAAGTGCAGGGCACTATCAACGGCTACGGCGAACGGGTCGGCAACTGCGACCTCGTGCCGATCATGGCCAACCTCGAACTCAAGATGGGCATCAAGTGTTTGCCAGCAGGGCGACTCCAGCACCTCACGTCGGTCGCTCACCACGTGGCCGAACTGGTGAACTTCTCCGTTGATCCCCAGCAGCCCTACGTTGGATCGACCGCCTTTGCCCACAAGGCTGGTTTGCACACTTCGGCGCTGAGTCGGGCGAGCGATGCGTACGAACACGTCGCGCCAGAGGCTGTGGGCAACGGTACCCGGGTGTTGGTGTCGGAGATGGCGGGCCGATCCACCCTCGAAATGAAGGCCGCATCGCTCGGTATTGCCCTCGACGCAAAGTCCATCGGCGACGTTATCGACACGCTAAAGAAGCTAGAGCACGCTGGTTATCACTTCGAAGCGGCCGACGCTTCGCTCGAACTTTTGATGCGCGGCGCGAGCGGTTGGATTCAACGCTATTTCGAGCTTGAATCGTTCTCGGTTAGCACCGATCACCGCTCGGGCACCAACGCTCGACTATGGAACGATGTCGCTGTCGACGTCGAGACTCAGGCCACGGTGAAGATCTGGGTCGACGGCGAACGACAACTCGCTGTCGGGGAGGGTAACGGTCCCGTCAATGCCCTTGACTCCGCTTTGCGATCGGCGCTCGCTGGCCGCTATCCGGCACTAGAACGGGTGTCTCTCACCGACTTTAAGGTGCGGGTCCTTGACACGGGCAAGGGGACAGGGGCGGTCACCCGGGTCCTGCTCGACTCCACCAACGGGGCCCGTGAATGGACCACCATCGGCGTTAGCGAGAACATCATCGAAGCGTCCTGGCAAGCCCTTGTCGACTCGCTTGTCTACGGCCTTCTCCACTCAGGGAACTAACGCCAAGCTGATATGGTAGGGTGCGGTCGCAAGCTACTGGAAAGAAGAGTACCAATGAGTAACCCGCCGCCTCCGCACCTACCACCGCCGGATGCGAGTTTGGCGGGGTTGGTCAATCAACCGGCCAATTTCGGTTTACGCCTCGTTGCGTACATCATCGACTCGGTTGTCACAGGTATCATTTTCATATTTGCTGCCCTAGTGATTGGTAGCTCTTTCCCTGTTTTCGGGTATCTTATGGCGTTTGTTCTCCCATTCTGGTACTGGATCGAACTTGAGGGCGTTAGCGGTCAAACTCTGGGCAAGAGGGCGATGAATATTCGTGTCGTGCGTAAAGGCACGCAGTATTCCATCGGTCGGGGGGCAGCGTTGGGGCGCACGTTCGGGAAATATATCTCGGGTCTCCCCTTTTCCATCGGATATCTGTGGATGCTGTGGGACGCCGATCAACAAACCTGGCATGACAAGATGGTCAATTCACAGGTGGTGATGGCCTAGCCCGCCATAAGAGGGTGGTGGCCGTAATCTACTGGAAACAAGAATACCAATGAGTAACCCGCCTCCTCCGCCACCGCCCCTACCACCGCCAGATGCGAGTTCGGCGGGGTTGGTCAATCAACCGGCCGATTTCGGTTTACGCCTCGCGGCCCACTCCCTCGACGTTAGTATCTTCGTTGTACCTTTCTTCCCGTTCGCAATGATTTTCGCTATCGTTAGGCGGGTTCACGAACTTGACCCCTACGCCAGCGATGGTGATATCCGGGTCTTTTATTGGGGGCTCTTCATGACGGTTGGTGTTGCCGTTTTGTATTGGGTTGGGTTCGAGGGCGTTAGCGGTCAAACCCTGGGCAAGAAGGTGATGAAGATTCGTGTCGTGCGTATAGGCACGCAGGATTCCATTGGCTGGTGGAGGGCGCTGGTCCGCACGACCGGGAAATTTATCCCGGGATGCCTCTTTTTAACTGGGTACCTATGGCTGCCAGCCGTCTTTCTTATTGGGTTCTTGTGGATGCTGTGGGACGACGATAAGCAGACCTGGCACGACAAGATGGTCAACACCCAGGTGGTGATGGTACCTCGCCGACCCACACTGCCACCGCCGGATGCGAGTTCGGCGGGGTTGGTCAATCAACCGGCCGATTTCGGTTTACGCCTCGTTGCCTTCATCATCGACCTTGTTGTCATAAATATCATTTCCACACTTCTTGCCCTAGTGGTGGGTAGCTTTTTCCCTGTTTTGGCCACGCTTGTGGAGATTGTTCTCCTCCTCTGGTACTGGATCGAACTTGAGGGCGTTAGCGGTCAAACTCTGGGCAAGAGGGCGATGAAGATTCGTGTCGTGCGTAAAGGCACGTTGGAACCCATCGGTCGGGGGGCAGCGTTGGGGCGCACGTTCGGGAAAAGTATCTCGGGTCTCGCCTTTTCCATCGGATATCTGTGGATGCTGTGGGACGACGATAAGCAGACCTGGCATGACAAGATGGTCAATTCACAGGTGGTGATGGCCTAGCCGCAACCGATTGCAGTTGCAGATTGGCTGCGGTATGGTCGTGGCATGATGCAGACCGAAGATCTGCTTGAGCAGGATCTGGCTACCGCGTCAAAGGCGGCGTCTGAAGTGATCCCAGACATTGTCGCCGCACTCGACCGACTCATGCCACAGCTATCCCGGGGAGGGGATCGGGCAGTGGTGCGGCGCTATTGGGTGTTCGTTCACGAGGCAGTTCAGGCGTTGACAGCGCTGCCAGCGCGCAACCCCGGAGCCCTTCCGCCGGCCTTGGTGGTTTATGAGCTTCTGCGCAGAGACACGGTTGAAGTGCCGTGGGTCGCTCCATCACCTGATGGAATTGGCGTCGTTACAGTCCTCGTTGACCGGCTCAGAGGTTTCGCAGCTGGTCTGCCCCAGGAATGCGTCAGGGCACACCAAGACATCAATAGACATCGCTTTCGCTGGTTTCTCAAGTCGATGGCCGAGGTGGAATACGAACAAGAGCGAAGCTCACCACTCAGGCGGGCGATGACAACTCTGGAGCTGTCAAGCAGTGACATGGCAGACCTCATGGGTGTGAAACGCCAGGCTGTCGACAAGTGGCTACTTGCTGGGCCGCCCGTCGAACGTTCGGGAAAGGTCGGCACAATCGCCGAGATCGCAGACATCCTCCGGCATCGCCTCCGGGACGGAATGCCTACTGTCATCGCGAGACGCCCCGCAGAGGCATACGGCGACCGGACAATGCTTGAGCTGATCGGGGCGGACGAGCACGAGTGGCTCCTCCGATCCGTGAAAGAGAGCTTCGACTACTCACGCGTAGCGTGAACATTGAGATCGCATCCATTGGGGGCTCCTACTACCGCGTCGCTGATCCGGACTGGTCTGATCCGCTCGACCCTTCGTTTGCCAACCAGCTACCCCTACGACGCCCAGGGTGATCTCATTTCGCATGCGGCCTGCCAGCCCATCGGTCAAGCGTCTCGACCTCGCCTGATTCCATCGGGTCATACCGGCCGCCACAGCTACAACAACGGCTTCAGCCCCCTCGACTACGTGGCCGAAAGGTGCGGTCCATGAATGCTTCGAGCGCGTTGATCACATCAGTGACCAGCCAGACACGGTTACGGCGTGCGGTCGAGTTGGCATGCAGCACTCCAGCTTCGACCAACTGATCGATCCCGGTTCGAGCGCGGTCAGCGCTCATCTCGAGCTCGGAACTGACCGACACGGCGCTGATTGCCGGGGACCGCAGAGCGGCTTCTATCACTTCCCACACCGCAGCGTCTGAGCGGGCTGTGACTCGTGAGCGCCATTCCTCGCGGATCTCGGTTAGATCGTCGACGAGTTGCTGAGCGTTGGCGGACGTAGCGAAGGTTGCGTCGGTGAACGCCGCGACGATCGCTGAGACATCGCCTGCCCGGTAGGCGCTCAGGGCATCGAAGTACTGGTCTGTGTAGGTGAGCAGCCCGGCCGAGACTGGGAGCACGGTGTCGCGGGTAAGGCCGCTGGTTCGCAGCATTCGCTGGACAATGACTCGACCCGTGCGTCCATTGCCGTCGGCGAACGGGTGGACGTTTTCGAAGTGGGCGTGCGCTGCTGCGATGTGGGCGAGCCGGCCCAGATCTTGGCGGTTGGCAAACGTAGCCCAGTCATCGAGTGCGGCGGGGACTAGGTCGTGGTGCGGGGCGATGTAGTCGGAGCCGTGCGGGGAGTAGCTAGTGCCGCCGATCCAGACTTGTTCTTCGCGGATCCCGACGAGTTTAGGGGTGTGTTCTTCGACAAGGATGCGTTGGATCTCGGCGACTTCGCTCGGGGTGATGTCACCGCTGCGTTGCAGGGATTCGGCCAGAGTGGTGACGTTGGCGGAGATGGCTTCGGCGTTGGTTCTGGTCCGCGCCGTTTTGGGTAGGTGTTCGGCGAGGGCGATGGAGGTCGCGGTGGCCGAGAGGTTCTCGATGCGAGACGAGGCGACGGCTTCGGTTCGTAGAGCGATGACGGCGAACCCGGAGAGGGCGGATCCGACAGTGGCGTCGAATCGTTCGATGGTCGCTTCGGCTTCGGCGAGGTCGGCGATGAGTTCGCCTGGGAGCTCGATTGTTCCGATGTCGGCGATGTTTGGGAGTATGGCGGCTTCGTAGGTGGGGAGGATCTTGGCTCGTTGGCGGCCGGAGATTCCGCTGGGAGAGGTAGTCCAGGGGCGTGTTTCGGTCGTCGAGGCGGGCCATCGTGTGGTGTCTGGAGTGTCTGGATCTCCGGGCATGAATTGATTATACCCAGAGATACAGACTAAGTCCGTGTATAACAACTCTCTACAGGGGGATGGCAGCGTTGGCTACTTGTGGATGCTGCGGGACGATGACCAAAACATGGCGCTAGGGTTATGGCCCTAACTAAAGCAACCGGAGGACCTTATGAGTGACCTTCCCGTGCCGCCCCCACCACCACCGCCGGATGCGAGTCCGTCGGGGATGGTCAAGCATCCGGCCAATTTCGGTTTACGCCTCGTTGCTCACCTCATCGACGCGGTCATCTTATTTTTGATCACCAGGATTTCCTTCGACCTAGTTAGCATTGTGTCTATTGCTTTGGCGAGTATCGCGGGGGTAGTTGTCCCTTTCTGGTACTGGGCTGAGTTCGAGGGCGCTCGTGGTCAAACGCTCGGCAAGAAGGCGGTGAAGATCCGCACCGTGGGCAGAGGTACGCTAGAACCCATCGGTCGGTGGATGGCGGTGGCCCGCTTGATCGGGAAATTTATCTCGGGCTTCGTCTTTCTCATTGGGTATTTGTGGATGCTGTGGGACGACGATCAACAGACCTGGCACGACAAGATGGTCAACTCCGAAGTGGTGATGGCCTAGCCCGCAGTCAGGTAGTCTGGCGCCGGTGAGTGCTCCTCGGGTTCGTTTTGCGCCAGCGCCGACTGGCTTCCTCCATGTCGGCAGTGCCAGATCGGCGCTGTTCAACTGGCTCTTTGCCCGCCATCACGGAGGTACTTTCGTGTTGCGGATCGAAGATACCGACGGGTCGAAGAAAACCCAGGAGTTCGTCGACGCCATCGTCGATCCGCTGCGCTGGCTCGGCCTTGATTGGGATGAAGGCCCGTACTTTCAGTCCGACCGGGTCGAACTTCACGCCCGCGCGGTGCAGCAGTTGCTTGACAGCGGTGCGGCCTACTTTTGCGATCTAACCCGCGACGAGATCAAGAACCGAGCCGTGGCGGCGGGTCTCCCCGCTGGCTATCACGGCTGGTCCCGCGACCGCGGAGTGGTCGACGGTCCAGGCGTGGTGGTTCGCTTCCGCGCTCCCGACAGCGGGGTCACGGTCATCGACGATGTCATTCGCGGCCGGGTCGAGGTCAGCCACGACACGATCGAGGATTTCGTTATCCGTCGCGGCGACGGCTCGCCGGTTTTTCTTATCGCCAACGCGGTTGACGACCACGACATGGCGATCAGCCACGTGATCCGAGGTGAGGATCTGCTCAACACCACCCCCAAGGTTCTGCTCCTGTGGGACGCCCTCGGGTTCGGCCAACCGCCCGTCTACGCACATCTGCCACTGCTGGTCAACGAGCAACGCAAGAAGCTCTCGAAACGGCGCGACGATGTTGCCCTTCGCGACTATGTGGATCAGGGATATTTGCCCGCGGCGATGGTGAACATGCTCGCACTGTGCGGTTGGGGTCCGCCCGACGAGGTTGAGATTCGTCCGATCAGCGAGATCATTTCGTTGTTCACCCTCGAGACGGTCAACCAGAGTCCGGCCTTTTTCGATCCTCAGAAACTCGATCACATCAACCGCGAGTACATCAAAGCACTCGAACCGGCCGAGTTCGCCACGCTCCTCGAGCCCTTTATGACCGGCAGCGATGTCCCCTGGCCGGTCGGGGCGTACCGGCGCGAGATTGTCGAGGCGCTTGCCGCGGAGGTCCAGACCCGGGTTTCGTGTTTGGCCGATGCGCCGGCGTGGCTTACGTGGTTGTTCGTAGCCGAGATCACCGACTACGACGAAAAGGCGTGGGCTAAAGTAATGGTGAAGGGCAAAGTTCCCGACCGGGTTCTTGATTACGTCATCGCCACCCTTCCCGCGGTGGACTTTGCCGATCCCGCGGCGATTGAGGCGGGCGTTATGGGCGTCGGAAGCAAACTCAGCGAAGAACTCGGGGTCCGGGTCATGTCGCAGGCCCCGGTGCGGGTGGCGCTTACGGGGTCGGGTGCGGGTATTCCGCTGTGGTCGGCGATGAGTTTGCTCGGTCTCGACGCCTGCCTAGCCCGCCTCAGCGCAGCCCGCGCCCGTCTCGGCCACTAGCGATGGTGCGCCGCGTCCTTGCAATCGTGGCGATTCTTGGCGTGCTCTACACTGCCTTTACCTTTATTCAGGTGCTGATCGAATCGGCAACTGACGATCGTGAGGTAGTCGATGCCATCGTCGTGCTCGGCGCCGCTCAGTACGACGGCGAACCGTCGCCGGTGCTGGCTGGCCGACTCGACCACGCTTACCAACTTTGGGCGGATATGGTCGCGCCGTTGATCGTCACTACAGGCTCGAACCAGCCCGGCGATCGCTTCACCGAGGGCTTCGCCGGGTTCGAGTATTTGCGTTTAGCGGGCGTTCCCGAAGCCGACTTGTTGGCTATCACCGACGGGGCGTCAACATGGGAACAGTTGGCCGCGACCGCTCGACAGTTACGCCAGCAGGGGGTCAAGCGGGTAGTTTTGGTGTCCGATCCTTATCACTCGCTGCGCTTGCTCCATATTGCCGCCGAGGTGGGCCTCGAAGGCACCGTCTCGTCGACTAATGGCGCCACCTCGTTTCGCCAACTCGGGCGGGAAACCGCGGCCGTTGCCTTGGGGCGCATATTTGGCTACCGCCGGGTGGCTAACTGGCTCAGCGGGTCGGATGATCGCACGAATGCCGCTACGCTCGCGGGTAGCCCTCAGGGTCATCCTTCGGGGATGGTGTAATTGGTAACACAACTGGTTCTGGTCCAGTCATTGGGGGTTCGAGTCCTCCTCCCCGAGCGTTACACTTGCCCCGCCGACCATTTCGGATGGTTCGAACACGCCCCGTTCGTCTAGCGGCCTAGGACGCCACCCTCTCAAGGTGGTAGCACGGGTTCAAATCCCGTACGGGGTACCATCACGACTCCAAGCCAGAGCCACCGCAGTGGTCGAGCAGGACGCTGTTGAAGCGCTAATTGGTGCCCTCGGTGGCTTGGGCGTGGGCAGCTGCGTCGAATCAACCAGCAGCAATGACCGCGCCTGCCTTTTGGCACCGGACCAATCCCACGGAGTGCGCCACATCGCTCGGTGTCGGAGTTCCGCGCCGCGCTTTCGGGCGAACGTTGGCCGATAGCTGCTCGGGTAGCGGATTGAAGTCCTGTCCACCATGTTGGCGATTTCTGTCAAATTTAAAGAAATGGTTGACGTTCTAGTTCCGTTCTGATACAATAAACGCATGTTCCAGAAAGCGCACGACAACCTGACCGAGGTTGCTCTCCATGGAATGTCTCGACCGGAGTTGACCACAACCATTGGTGGGCTTGATCGGGTGATCGCTCACGCGCAAGAACGTCGTTTGGCGTGCTTGGCTGGGATCGACGCGTTGGGTGATTCCGGTGCCGATGCCGCTTCTGTGGGGCATTCGTTGTCGCGGCGCTCGAATCGCCAGTCCAAACAAGACGCCGAGGTCGCTACTCAACTCGCGCAAATGCCGGCGGTGGCCGAAGGCCTGGCCAGCGGAGTTATCACTGCCGAACACGCCGCGGTGTGTGCTGAGGCGGCGGCGCGGGTATCGCCGAGTGAGGCTGAGGAGTTGCTCTCGTTGGCTGCGGATTTGCCTGCCGACAGGTTTGCTAAGAAGACTCGGGAGTGGGTCAACATCAGAGAATCTCGCGGAACGGTTGAGAAGCGCCACGCCCGGCAGCGTCGTTTGCGTGAGGTAACTGACTGGGTTGATGGCGAGGGGATGGTCAACATCTTGAGCCGCCTCGATCCGATCAATGGCGCTCGGGCTCTCGCGGCTTTGCGGGAGTTTGCTAACCAGATCGGCCCCGACGATGCCCGGACGGTGAAGCAGCGCCGCGCCGACGCGATGGTGGCGTTGCTCACTGGTGCACGCTCGACCCGTACTGGCAAGCCGCATCCCAAGCACATGGTCCACCTGCTGCACTGTCTCGAATCGGGCAGCACCGAGCTAGCTGACGGCAGTCCAGTGCCCGACGATGTACTCATCGAACTCGGACCCACCGCCGAAGTCGTCGGCCAAATCTTTGCAGGCGACGGACGACCGTTGTGGCTCGGGCGATCAACCCGCCTAGCTAGCCGCGATCAGTGGATTGCCCTCATCGCCCGCCATCGCGGCTGCAGCGAATGTGGAGCATCAACGGATCGCACCGAAGCCCACCACACACGAGAATGGGCCCACGGCGGGCCAACCGACATCGATAACCTCGAACTACCGTGCTGGAACTGCCACGGGCGAAAACACCGAGGCCGACGCGGCGACCACGCCCGACATCGTGGCCGAAGCGGCAGACCCTAGGTGACTGATCGCCCCGGGTTTGGGTGGCGGTGCGGTGGCCGATGCAATCCATGCGGGAGCGACCGAACTCGTGCCGGGCATGGTTGTCTCGATGGAATCTATGATTATGATCCCTGAGGGCCAACCGTTCGTCCGTCGACGTCTCACCCGGTGGCTACGATTGGGAGATGATGACCGATCTCGGGTATCTGCCGCGACTGCAATCTCGTGAGGAGTTTGTCGACTATTTGGAGGGATTCGTCACTCCAGCGGTTGTGGACCTCGAAAGAGGCAAGTCTCGGAAGCTGCTCAAGACCTACATGCTTGAGACCGCTCGACACGATCACGCAATCCCAGAGTTGGCATCTCTCTTTTCGGACGGCATCACGCTCCAACGACTAGACGACACAATGTACCGCGTTGAGGACGCGGACCACGGCGGCAACGTCGTTGGTCTCCTGGAGTCTTTGGACGACCGCCACCCAGTCTTCTATACGACAATGGCCGCTGACGACAGTAAAAGGTGGGTTCGACGCGTCGTCGAGCGTTGCCCGTGGCTAGATCACCTTTGGTTGTCATCTTCAATCCTCTTCGAGCTGTGGCAATACGTGCAGCGGAGCACACCAAATCAGAGGTATGTCAGGCTCGGCTTTGACCACGAAGCATGGTACGAAACGACCTCAGACCCGCGCGATCTCTACGATCAGGACGAAGAACCAACTGAAGGCGAAGACGACGAGTTCACCGAAGGCCTAGTTGATCGACGGCGATCAAAGGTGATACTCACCGAGCGACTGTCTGTTTTGCAAGAAAAGCTCCCCGATCTCCGAAACCTTTACGATCCGTTGCATTCGTTGGTCCAACTACAGATTCCCAGTGGAGAACGTGGGGGTCACCTGTTTTACCACGATGGGCGCGCCACAGATCGGAGTAACTCGTTCATTGAACACCGCGCCACAGTTGCCCTCGTTCTAGGGCTCTACCGACGGATCACCGAGCACGCCGAAGCGCAGCTTTGGGTGGATACAACAGACGTCGGGCAAGACGGAATTACTGTTACTGGTGCCCCACTGACAATCCGGTTCGGTGAGCCACTTAGCGCCACGACCTTTGATCGGTTCGTTGATCTTGGCCTGCAACGACGTACGAGTCGATTCCGAATCGGTGGTTACGTTACACGCCGCGGGCCGACCAAAGTCCACATGGCGGCCATTGATCGACATCTCTGGCAGCCACTTCTTCTTGAGGTAACGAGCACGCATCTGCTCGCCGTACTTCCCCGGGGGACCTGCGGCAATACAGTCCACCGACTAGTAACCAACGTGCAGCGCTATCTCGATCCGAAAGCGGAGGTATGGCTCGGGAGTGAACGCTACGACGAAGCAGTAGCGAAGTCTATGTCAACCGCTGTATGACCAACAATGAGGCCCTCCTTTCGGATCAGGTCTTTCAACTGAATGCCTTCCTTTGGGCATTATCGGATATTCCTAGCGGTGGTCCTATTGAACCCGTGCTTCGTAAGGCCGGATACCAACTCAACTCCATCGGACGCAAGATCATCGTACCTGGCGACGAAAAGGTTGTTTCTGCGCTCGCCAAACTGACTGGCAATCGTGATCGATCTTCGTGTCGTCCGGACCTGTGGCTGAGGCATGCGAGCGACTCGGTTGATCCCATAATCGAATTGAAGGCGCGGGGCTTTTCTCCGGATTCGTCGAACCGAAGGCAAGCGTTCAAACTCATCGCGTCGACATCAGATCTCTCTCTATCACTGGGGGAGCAGACCAAGCGTCTTGGCCATGTCATCTATGCGACAATTGATAAGGATGTCGCCAACCTTTCGGACACACTGAATTACCTAGCCAATGCACTCGCGGCTGAGACCGTAATTGCGTCCCCGACAGGGGTCATCGGCTTGTCGATAGTGGAGGGCGGAATGGCACTATCTAGCCCATTCCCTGCTGATCTGCCAGCGCCATTGGCCAAGGCGCTTATGGAGCCAGCGATTGTGTTGAGGCAAATTGATGTCAACGATCTTCAGCCTCTGTACTTCATTCCGTGGATTCCGGGTATCGAAGACAGCCAACACGCCCAGTTCCGGACTATTGGGCTAAACGAGTTGACTGCCCGCGTGTACACACAAATCCTAGCCAAAGTCGGCAGGGTTCGAATTCCGGCGACGCTTACGCTGTGCGCTATTGAGCTACTGAATCGTGCGACATTCGGCGTCTTTGGCAAATGGCGAGACACAGACAGGAAGCAGTTCAGCGCGGCCGTCGTCAAAATAACAGAACGGGTTCTAGCGCCAGTCGTTCAGGTCCGGAGTGTAGGCAGCGAGCACGTCGAAGTCGACTTACCCGACGACGAGAGCCAGAGTTCGGCAATCGAACGCCTTGAGCAGACCGATCCGTCGAACACGGGTGCCAATATCGAAGCTGCGATCGAAGAACCGCCAACCCTCTTTGACTAGGTCTAGATCAACGCGTGTTCTACTGTGCGTCCGATTGCGGATGCAGTATCGGCCGTGATCTGCCGCCTTTGCGTTGAGAATTTCCGAGGCGCTGCTTGGTGGCAGGCAGTATTGTGCGAGTTGGGACTCTGAGAGTTGTAGCTCGGATCATGCTGGCCTGGCCCCGCTCATGAGATTGTCACAGGGCATAGCTATGGTGGCCGCAGTCCAGGCTGGGGTGATATGGCAATAAGATTCGACGAGATTACGAGCGGCAAGCGGCTCGCGGGCGTGGTGGCAGGCCACGAGGTGGTGGTCATTGCCTTGGAGTGGCACGGTTCCACTTCGGCCACGCTCACCTACAAACCGAGCGAGGGGCCGATCGACCAGCGTCTGCTTTCGCTCGCTGACCTAACCGCCATTTCTGCCGTCGACGCCCGCCGGTGGACTTTCGATGCCGACGGGGCGATGTTTCGCCTAGCGTCGGAGGCCCGCCGTATGAAGTGGGCCCATCTCGCCGATCCGTTCGTGGCGGTCGAAACGTCGAATATCGAGCCGTACCCGCATCAAATCGATGCCGTTTACAACCGCTTCTTGGTGAAGCATCCGCTGCGGTTTGTGCTGGCAGATGATCCCGGCGCGGGCAAGACAATCATGGCCGGTTTGTTGATCCGAGAACTGATGCTGCGCGGCGATGTTGCCCGGTGCCTGATCGTTGCCCCGGGGAGCCTAGTCGAGCAGTGGCAAGACGAGTTGGGGGACAAGTTCGGCCTCGATTTCGAGATCATGTCGCGAGAGAAGGTCGAAAGTTCCCGCATTGGTAATCCCTTCTTGGAGCGCGACCTGCTCGTTGCCCGACTCGATCAACTGTCGCGGGCGGAGGATTTGACAGCCAAGCTTGAAGCAGCCACCTGGGATCTAGTCATCGTCGATGAAGCCCACAAGATGTCGGCGCATCGCTACGGCAACAAGTTGAACGAGACGAAACGGTTTAAGCTCGGCAAGCTCTTGGGTGACCGGACTAGGCACTTGTTGTTGCTGACCGCCACTCCCCACAACGGCAAAGACGACGACTTCCTTGCCTTCATGACGTTGATCGATCCGCACCGATTCACCGGGCGGCTGCGCAACGGGGAAATGCCCGCCGTCGATGACGTGATGCGCCGCTTGGTGAAGGAGAACTTGACGACGTTCGATGGTCGTCGCTTGTTCACGCAGCGCTCCGCCCATTCGGTCAATTTCAAACTCTCGGCCTTAGAAACTGAGTTGTACGAGGCCGTCACGAGCTATGTCCGCCACGGGATGAACCGCGCCGCTCGTATGCGAGAAGAGGGCGACAAGCGCCGCGGTATCATCGTCGGGTTCGCTTTGGCCGGTCTGCAGCGGCGTCTGGCATCGTCGCCCGCCGCCATCTATCACTCGCTGCGCCGCCGCCACGAAAGGCTGACCGCTCAGGCCGAGGAGTTGCGCCGGTTGGCGGCGAGCGGGGAACCGGTTCGGATCGGGGAGCTGCCCAAAGGGGTCCGTATCGCTGATCTGGTCGATATCGACCTCGACGACTACGGCGATGACGAATTCGAGGACCTCGAGAACCTTGTCATCGATGCCGCATCGGCGGCAGAAACGGCCGACGAACTCGAAGCCGAGTTGGTCGATCTGGCCGAACTGGTCCGGCTCGCCGAACGGGTGCGGCGATCCCAAGACGACACCAAGTGGCAGCAACTGCGCGGCTTGCTTCGTTCCGAGGAGTTTCGCGATGTCGATGGCCTCCGCAAGTTGATAGTTTTTTCCGAGCACAAAGACACTCTTAGTTACGTGGCGGAGCGCATCGCCAACGAGTTGGGTCGGCCCGAAGCGGTAGTGACGATCCACGGCGGGGTGAAGCGCCACGAACGGCGCGACATCCAGGACCGGTTCCGGGTTGATCCAACCGTGCGAGTGCTGGTGGCCACTGATGCCGCGGGTGAGGGGGTGAACCTGCAGGTCGCCAACCTGATGGTGAACTACGACCTGCCGTGGAATCCGAACCGTATCGAGCAGCGCTTCGGCCGAATCCATCGCATCGGTCAGACTTTGCCCTGTCACCTGTGGAACCTGGTGGCCCACGAAACCAGGGAAGGGCAGGTTTTTCGGCGCTTGTTCGAAAAGATCGAGCAGCAGCGGGTCGTCTTTGGCGATCAGGTCTACGACGTGCTCGGCGATTCTCACATCAACACCGCGCTGCACGATCTTTTGCTTCGGGCTATACGCGAGGACGAGGATCCGGCTCAGCTTTCCTTTATGGACGAGGTCATCGAGAGTGATATCGGCGCTCAACTCACCCAGGTTCTCAAAGAACGGGCCTTGGTTGAAATCGGAACAGATGGCGCCAACGACAAGATTCGAGATTTGATGGAGCGGGCCAAAGCACGCAAGCTTCAGCCCTGGTTCGTGGAGGCATTCTTCACCGAAGCTTTGCGCCAGTACAAAGGGCGCATCACTGGCCGTGAAGCGGGCCGCTTCGAGATCACCCGCATCCCCGCCACGATCCGGGCCCGGGCTGACCAGGCCAAGGGACTGGTGCATGACCGCTACGCCCGGGTAACTTTCGACAAGGCCCGAATTATTGGCCCGAGCGGCGAACGAGCCGAGCTGATTTCGCCAGGCACGGCGTTGTTGGCCGCGGTGGTCGACCAGGTTCTCGCCGATCACGGCGCCACCCTGCAGGCGGGCGCCACTCTTGTTGCCCCCGATGATCAATCCAGCGAGCCCCGATTGTTGGTCTATCTCGATCATGTGGTGACCGACGGGCGGATCATTCACGGCCACCGCCAGGTTGTGTCGAGAAGGTTCCAATACGTCGAGATCGACAAACAAGGCCACGCTCGCGACCAAGGAAGCGAGCCTTACATTGGTTACGCCCCGCTCAGCGCCGACCAACGAACCCTCCTCGCTGGCCATCTCGACGACCATTGGGTCAATCATGAGGCCGAGGTGGCGGCCCGCGACTGGGCCATCGAGCACCTCGCGGGCCCGCACTTCGCCGAAGTTTCAGCTGTCACTAGCGAACGGGTGACCAAGGTTCGCGAGGCGGTCCGCGAACGACTCACCTCCGAGATCACCTACTGGGATAAGCGCGCCGCGGAACTCAGACAACAACCATCAACCAAATCGGCACAGGCCCAGAGCCGAGCCGATGAGTTCGAATCCCGTCTGGCCCGCCGCCGACTGGACCTAGATCGCGAGGCCGATCTGCATAACAACCCGCCCACCATCGTCGGGGCGGCCCTTATCATCCCACAAGGCCTGCTCGACGAACTAGCGGGCCAACCACCCGACCCGCAACTAGTGGCCGACACCGCGCAAACCGATCGCCGGGCTGTTGCCGCGGTTATGGCGGTGGAGAAGAAACTGGGCCGAGTCCCGACCGAACAAGAGCACAACAATCCCGGCTTTGACATCGAATCAATCGACCCCACAACCGGCATCCATTACTTCATCGAAGTCAAGGGGCATCTGCGGCAAACCACTGAAGTAAAGATCAGCACCCCGCAGGTCCAAAAAGCCAAGTCGAATCCGTTGCGGTGGCGGCTGGCGGTGGTGTCAGTGCCTGACGATCTTGATATCGAACCGACCGTTCGTTACCTGATTGAACCTTTCGCCGATGTTAGCCTTCATTTCGCCCAGACCGGTGTACCCCTCGATGTTGCTACACTCATCGCTGAATCCGGAGAACCTCAGTGAAGCAGTCCTATAAGCCCAAACTCATCGAGGTGGCGTTGCCGCTGGCTGATGTGAACGCGGCGTCGGTGCGGGAGAAGTCGTTGCGCCACGGGCATCCGTCGACCTTGCATCTGTGGTGGGCCCGTAGGCCGTTGGCCGCGGCGCGGGCGGTGGTTTGGGCATCGCTCGTTGATGACCCTTCGGGGGATGAATCGCTGACAGCGGAGCAGATCGCCACCGAACGCAAGCGACTGTTTGCCATTCTGAGCGATTTGGTGGTGTGGGAGAACTCCAACAATCCAGACGTTTTGGGCAAGGCGCGGGCCGAAATTGATCGCTGTTTTCCCGATGGCTGTCCGCCGATACTGGACCCGTTCGGCGGTGGGGGGGCGATTCCGTTGGAGGTGCAGCGGTTGGGTTTGGAAGCCTGGTCGGGGGATCTGAACCCGGTGGCGGTGTTGATCCAAAAGGCCATGGTCGAGATCCCTCCCCGTTTCGCCGCTCGATCCCCTGTATATCCGGGGCTGGATCAGGGTTTGGGGGCGTGGTCGCGGGCGCAGGGCTTAGCCGCCGACGTGGCTGCTTACGGCCGCTGGATGCGAGACCAAGCCGCAGAACGTATCGGGCAACTGTATCCCGACGCCACTGGGCCCACGGGGGAGAAGTTCACGCCGATTGCTTGGATTTGGGCACGGACGGTGGCGTCGCCGGATCCTGCGTGGAAAGGCCCGCCGGTGCCGTTGGTGGCGTCGTGGACGCTAGCCAACCGGCCGAAGAAGCCCAAGGTGTGGATCGAACCGATAGTCGATCGTGCCAAGCAGCGGATTCGCTACGAGATTCGTACGGGAGGTGAGCCTTGCGTGGAGCGAACCTCCGCGCGGGGGATAGGCACTTGCCTGGCGACCGGAGCGGTGATTCCCAACGATTACATCAAAGCCGAAGGCCACGCTGGGCGGCTCGGCCAGCAGTTGATAGCCGTGGTAGGGGAGGGCCAGCGCCGCCGCGTCTACTGTGTGGCGACCGACGCTGATGAAGAAGCCGCGGCTATGGCCACGCCGGAGTGGTTTCCCGACGGCCAAATGCCCGACCAAGCGCCTGGCTTTCGGGTTCAGGCCTATGGCATGGCTGAGTGGAAGGATTTGTTCACGCCGCGGCAGTTGACGGCGTTGACTACGTTTTCTGATCTCTTGGCCGAGGTTCGTGAGCGGGTGGTGGCAGACGCCAGCGCCGCGGGGTGGAGTACTGACACGGCGGCTTTGCGCGACGGCGGCGACGGTGCCGTTGCCTACGCAGAAGCCATCGTCACCTACCTAGCGTTCGTGGTCGACAAGTGCGCCGATTACTGGTCCACCATCTGCCACTGGAACAACAAGGGCGAGAAGTTGGCTCAATACCTTCGGCCGCCAAGCTATTCCAATATCGTGGGATTTTGCTGAAGCGAACCCGTTTTCTGAGTCGTCGGGTAGCTGGCTGTCGATGCTCGGCTGGGTAAAAAAAGCCATCGACCATCTCCCCGCTGCGGGGGGGGCCAGGCGGTTCAGCGCGACGCCCGGGTTCGGGTGGCCGAAGCAACCACTTCTGTGGTGTCCACCGACCCGCCCTACTACGACAACATCTCCTACGCCGACCTCAGCGACTACTTCTTCACCTGGCTGCGACGTAACCTAGCCGACGTCTGGCCCGACGAGTGCGCCACCCTAACCACGCCCAAAGCCGATGAGCTGATCGCTCACAAGTACCGGGCCGGTTCGAAACTGGCCGCGGCGGAGCATTTCGAGTCGGGTATGGCCGAATTCATGGCTGCTGTAGCCAAAACCCAGCATCCACTGGCGCCAGCCACGATCTATTACGCCTACAAGGCGACCGAAACCAAAAACGGCCAAACTCGTTCCACCGGCTGGGCCACCTTTTTGCAGGCCGTTATCGACGCCGGGTTCCAGATCACCGCCACCTGGCCGCTCCGAACCGAGATGCCCAGCCGGCTGAGAGCCACCGGTTCTAACGCCTTGGCCTCGTCGATCGTGTTGGTCGTTCGGCCCCGACCAGTTGGCGCGGCGCGGGCCTCAACCGGTGAGTTCGTTGCCGCGCTGGGCCGCGAACTCCCCGCAGCGGTCCGGGTCCTGCAGGCGGCCGACATTGCCCCGGTGGATATGGCCCAGTCAACCATCGGACCGGGTATAGGAATCTTTTCCCGCTACGCCCGAGTGGTGGAAGCTACCGGCAAGCCAATGTCGGTCTCCGACGCACTCGCCCACGTCAACCAAGTACTCGCCGAGATCCTCGACGAGACCGAAGCCGAACTCGATCCCCACACCCGCTTCGCCGTGGCCTGGTACGACCAGTACGGCTACAACCCGGCCCCGTCGGGCGACGCCATCAGCATCGCCCAAGCCAAAAACACCACCATGGAAGCCGCCAGAGACGCCGGTCTCGGTAAGTCCGTGGCGGGGAAGTTCCAGTTGTACGAACGCTGCGAACTGCCCTCCGACTGGACGCCGCTACATGACGACACTCCAACCGTGTGGGAAGAAACCCAGTACCTCGTGGCCAAGCTGGCGGAATCCGAATCCGACGCCGCGAAGTTGCTCGCCCAACTGCGCAGCGATGGCGAACAGGTCCGAGCGCTGGCCTACCTGCTGTTTCAGAAAGCAACGCTGCGTGGCTGGGCGGACGAAGCAAACGCCTACAACAGCCTGGTCATGGTATGGCCCCGGCTGGTAGCGATGGCCTCGGCAGACCAACAGCAGTCCTGGACGTGAAGAGCAATACTGGAAGGCAATTCTGATGGTGATATCGAATCGTGAACGGATCGCTAAAGCGCTTGATCCTCTGCGCGACGGGTTGCGACCCAAGTGCGAACAGAGATGGCAGCAGTTCTACGGCGACGACTGGCTCAACCGCGTCAACGACCTACGCGAACATCCAATGTCACCACCGAATACCGGTGACGTTGCCTTTTTGCTTATCGGTATAAAACTGACGTGGTACAAGTGCTTTAGTAAGGATTTCGCCCCCGCCATCAGGTCGCTGGTGTTCGAGGTGGCTGAAGCGCGCAACAACTGGGCCCACCAGGAACCGTTTTCTTCCGATGAAACCGATCGAGCGCTGGATTCAATGGAACTCCTGCTCAAAGCGTTCGGCAACCGCGCGTCCCGTCATGTGATCCGCGACCTGAAACGAGACCTCCGACTCCAGGTGGCGGAGGAAGAATCCCGGGCGGAACGCCGCAAGGTGGGGCGCCAACCCACCGCTGGTAAACCGCAGAAGTGGCTGAGTCCGTGGCGCGAGCTAATCCATCCGCACTCCGATGTCGCGGCGGGGACCTTCAACCAGGCCGAGTTCGCAGCCGATTTGTTTGAGGTAGCCCACGGCGAAGCCGACCGAGAGTACCGAGACTCCAAGGAGTTCTTTGCCCGGACCTATCTCACCGTGGGGCTTGAAGAGATGCTCGTCGGCGCGGCAAAGCGACTCGCGGGCAACGGCGACGATCCGGTTATTCAACTCCAAACCAATTTCGGGGGCGGCAAAACCCACAGCATGATCGCCCTGTATCATCTAGCGGCCGGAGGGGCGGTGAACGAACTGCCCGGCGTGGCTGAAGCCCTCACCGCGGCGGATGTGAAACTTCCCGCCAAGATCAACCGGGCGGTGATCGTCGGGCAGCAAATCTCTCCCGGTGCCCCTGAACCCCGTTCCGACGGAGTGATACTGCATACCCTATGGGGGCATCTCGCCTATCAGTTGGGGGGTAAAGAGGCCTACGAATTAGTCCGCGCCGACGACGAAGCGGGAACTAATCCTGGTGCGGCCCTCGGGAAACTATTCAAAGAGTACGGCCCGGCGGTTGTGCTTATCGACGAGTGGGTTGCCTACGCCCGTCAACTGCCTCGTGATGGTGAACGGCTGGCAGGGGGCGATTTTGCCACCCAGTTCACCTTCGCCCAGGCCCTGACCGAAGCGGTCGCCGCGGCCAACAATGTGGTGCTGTTAGTCGCCATTCCCGAGTCCGACATCGAAGTGGGAGGAGAACAGGGCCGAAAAGCGTTGGAAGAACTGCAAAACGTGGTCGCTCGTAAGGCTTCCCACTGGCAACCCGCCACGCCCGATGAATCGTTCGAGATCGTCCGCCGACGCCTTTTCGATGCCATCCCAGCCGACAAAGTCAAGGTCCGCGACGTGGTGATCGACGCCTTCCACGCGATGTACCGTGGACACAAGGGCGTTTTCCCGTCCGCAGCGGCGGAAGCGGATTACCTAGAACGCATGAAGCGGTCGTATCCCATTCATCCCGAACTGTTCGATCGACTTTTTGGCGACTGGTCCACCCTCGACACTTTCCAGCGCACCCGCGGCGTGCTTCGGTTCATGGCCTTGGCGATTTCGGAATTGTGGGAAAGCGGCGATAAGTCGCTGATGATTATGCCGGGTAACTTGCCCATGCATTCGGGTGTCTTTGTTTCGGAGATGAGAAACTACCTCGAAGATGGCTGGGACCCGATCATCAAAACCGAAGTAGACGGCGCTGATTCTCGGCCGATGAAACTAGACAAAGCGAACAAGGCCTTCGGAGAACTACACGCCACCCGCCGCGCCGCCCGCACCGTATATATGGGATCCGCACCTCATCCTGACGACGCGCCCGGGGTCGATGTCAAGTCCGTCGCCCTTGGCTGTGCCCAACCAGGCGAATCGGTCAAGCAGTTCCGCGACGCACTCAAACACCTAGCGGGCGAAGCAACCTATCTTCACGTCGACGGGACCCAATACCTGTACTCGCTGCATCCGACCCTCAACCGCATGGCCCGCGATCGAGCCGAGTCCATGTTCACCGATGCTGATGCCGATAGCGAAGTGAAGACCCGCCTCACAGCCACGGTCGGTCGAGGCAACTTTGTCGGCGTCCACGTTTTCGCGGCCGGGCCAGGAGATGTCCCCGACGACGACGAAGGGGTGCGCCTTGTGGTGCTCGCGCCCGACGCGACCCACTCGACCAATGCGGGCAAGGAGAAGAACTCGAACGCGGTAAAATTGGCCAAGAAGATACTCGCCGACCGTGACAAAGGGCCTCGTCTCAACCGGAACCTGGTTGTCTTTGTGGCCGCCCACGCCGAGCGTTTGCGAGAACTCCGCAGTGCAACCCGACTCTTCCTAGCCTGGCAATCCATCGCGGACACCCACGATGAACTCAACCTCACCGCCAATCGGCGCAAGCAGGCCGAGAGTCGGATGGGCGAGAAATCTCAGCAAATCGACAGCCTCAGCGAAGCGACTTTCACCCAGATCCTAACCCCGACCCAAGAACCCGGCACCGACACTATTACCTGGATGACCACCAAGGCAACCGCATCGGGCGGCCTAGCTGAACGGGTCAGCAAAAAGCTCGAGGGCGAAGAGAAATTGATCACCGTCTACAGCGGCGTTCGCGTGGAGATGGACATCGACCGTCGCGGCCTATGGTCCGAGAACCACGATCTAAGCGTGGGCGACTTGTGGGCTGCTTACGCCCGTTATCCGTACATGCCGAGGCTGGCTCGCTACCAGACCCTGACCGCGGCGATCAGTGACGCCACAGCGAACCTCAACTGGGCCACGGAGACCTTTGGCTACGCCGATGTCCGCCACGAAGAGCGCTGGGTCGGTGTCAAGACCGCCCAACAGATTAGGCCGGCCCGCACCGGCCTGCTTATCCACCGAGATCACGTTCCCCCACCGGTAGTCCTCGTCCCCGCCTCTACGCCGAGCGTTTCCCAACCGGTGGCAGGGGGCAAACCGTCGCCCGATAAGCCAACCAAGTTCTATGCCGTTTTTGCCTGGACACGCTGCGCGGTATCAAGGATCTTGATGCCATCATCGAAAATGTGACCAAGCAACTGGGATCCGATGTTGAACTCTCGCTCGAGGTCCGGGCCAAGAACCCAGAGGGCTACAACGAAAAGGTGCTACGGAACGTGGCCGAGAACGCTAACGTCCTAGGCGCCTCGCAAGCCGAGTTCGAGTAGACGCCCGCTCCCAACGTCGAGGCGTTTCTGCATGACTGCTACGGCCTCAGGATTATTGTCGATTAGCACGAAGCGTCGATCGAGTTTGCTCGCCACCGCGCCGAGCGTGCCACTACCGGCGAAGAAGTCCAGGACCCAATCGCCTGGTCTGCTAGACGCGGTCACCATGCGGCGGATGATCCCTTCCGGTTTTTGGGTCGGATACCCGGTCTTTTCCTTGCCCGTGGGAGAAACAATGGTGTGCCACCAAACATCGGTGGGGAGCTTTCCCTTAGCGACCTTCTCGGGGGTGACTAAACCCGGTGCCATATAGGGTTCTCGATCAACTTCGGTTGAATCAAAGTAATACCGTTTAGGGTCCTTGACGTAGACGAGAATATTGTCGTGCTTGGTCGGCCATTTCTTCTTGGAACGAGCACCGTAGTCATAGGCCCAGATAATCTCGTTTAAGAAGCTATCTCGGCCAAAGATTCCGTCGAGCAAGACCTTGGCGTAGTGAACCTCTCGGTAATCTAAATGGAGGTACATAGTTCCGGTGTTGCTCAACAAACGCCAACCCTCAACTAGGCGAGGTTCGAGAAAAGACCAATAGTCACTAAACGAATCATCGTAGGACATCGCCCGTTCTTTGACCGTTTCGTATCGTTGTCCTTTGAAGCCGACTCGATCCCCGGTTTCGCAACTTGTCGTACGCAATGTTTGGCGAAGCTGCTTACGTCCGGTGTTGAACGGCGGATCTATATAGATCATCTGGAACTGCTCATCGGGTAGCGCCCGGAGTGCATTTAGGTTGTCGCCCTCGATGACTAGGTCTGGTCCGTTGCGCTGCCAAAGTTCCGCCATGCTGCGGAGCTTAGCAGCTATCAGCCGTGGACTCGGCGAGTGAGTGCATCGACATCGGCGTCGGAACCGAGCACGATCAGCACCGCGCCCGAAGCGATCAACGTGTCGCCCGCCGGGGTGGCCACGTAGCCGTGGTTCTGATCGCGAACCGCGATGAGTAGCGGCTGGCCGGACTCGCCGATGAGCGAACGCAGCGACTTCCCCACGTGCGGCGAACCTTCCGGGATTTCGATCTCATCGACGCGCACGCCGTGGGATTCGTCGTGGAGGACCTCGTCGAGGAACTCCGCGAGGGTGGGGTGCAAGGCGAGCGCGCCCATGCGCGATCCTCCGATTTCGTGCGGGTTGACGACACGGTCCGCGCCCGCCTGGAAGAACTTTGCTTCGCTCGACTGGGTGTTGGTTCGAGCGACAATAAAAAGTTCGGGATTCAAGGAACGGGCCGACAGGGTTACGTAAACGTTGTCGGCGTCGGAGTCGAGGGCGGCGATAAGCGTCGACGCCCTCGTGATCCCAGCCTGCAGCAGCGTTTTATCGTCGGTGGCCTCGCCCACGACCCAGGCGGGGGCGTTGGGGGGACGGGTTTGGCGATCTACCACCACCACCTCAGCACCGTGGCGCGAGACGTAATGGGTGATCGCATTGCCGACCCGTCCGGCTCCGGCGACGATTATATGGCCGGTCATCTTGTCGATCATTCGTTGTTCCTTTCGGATTTGGAAGCCGTCGTTGAGCGCTCCCTCGACGAGGGCTTCAACCATCACGCCTAAGGTGTACAGGGCGCCGCTGACCCCGAAGAAAGCCAAAAGCATGGTGAATATGCGGTAGTTGCGATTGATCTGTTCGACTGTGCCGACCTCGCTGAACCCGACGGTGGTGATCGTGATCACCGTTTGGTACAACGCATCGAAAGGCCCTAAGCCCAAGATGCGATAGCCGACGAAACCGACCGCCATGATGGCGGCTAGCACGGCAAACCCGACTCGGACACGGTTCCACGGGTCGGGTCGTGCTGTCACGTGATGACCCTATAGGTTAGCGAAAGAGCCCCGCAGATTAACAAGATGAGCACTAGGTGGTTGAAGCGGGGGCCGGAAAGCCGCGACCGCAGCGACGTACCCAACGGAATGACTACCAAACTGGCGATAAGGGCACAAATGCCAGCCAGTAGCCGGTCGCGGGTGAATGTTCCCGTTGCTATTAGCACCACCGCCTGGCTTGTGGTCACGAGCAAAAAGACTGCGGTTATTGACGCCACGAAACGGGGAGTGGGGAGACGGTGGCTGTGAAACCACATCACCACGACCGGACCAGCCACACCGATGCTGCCCTGCAATAAACCCGTGGTCATGCCGGCGTAGGGGGCTCCGATTTGACTCTGGCGGGCGGTGAGAACCCAATCGGGTGTCAACAAGCGGTTGGTGACGAAAATGACGATGGTGGCGATCAACAATAAGAGCAGGGGAGTTTCTGGAATGTTGACTAGGAGCAGGGTGCCTACCACCGTGCCAGCAACCGCGGGAAGCGCTAGGCGTGAGAAGTTAGGGATATGCGGGCGTTCTTCGCGCACGCCATGATTGAGAACCGCGTTCACCAGCAGGTTAGGTATGGCGATGACAACAACCGCGGTTTCGAGGTCGATCGAAAGGGTCAGCAACGGTATAGCCACCAGCCCATATCCCATCCCGGTAATGCTCTTGACGAACGATCCGATCAGTGAAAAGAGGATGACTAAAAGCAGCTCAGATTCATTCATCCCAGGAGAAATCGGTCTGGCGCAATGTCCACGCCTCGGCGATACGACCGTCTACTAGGCGGTACTGGCCGATCCAGCCCACCGAAAAGGCATCGCCGGTGGTGACGCTGATTCCGTGCAGGGTGAAGCGGGCGTGGATCATAGTGTCGCTCTGGTCGAGGTAGTCAAAGACCACGCCGGTGCCTCGAATATGACGACATATCGACAGCACGTTCGCGGCATAATCGGTAGCCGTCATTACCTCGGTCCCCGCCGCGGAGTGCCGCACGTACGGATCAGTGACGTAGTCCTTTATCCCTTCCGCCGAGCCATGCACCCAGAGTTGGTCCCACAGTCGAACCAGCGGGCTTTCGGATTGCGGCGGGCTTTCGGGTGGCGGCGGGTTCATGGCGAAACCTCAGAGGATATTGAAAGACGGGCGGGTAAGGCGGCGGCGCCAGAGTTGACTGTGCCCCGCCCCGACAATCACGGCAAGAGCCATGGCGAACATCGTAGGGCGCAGGCCGACCATGTCAGCGATAATGCCGAACGGTAAGGCGGCCAAACCAAAGGCGCTGTAGCTCAACATGACCAGCGATTGAACCCGGCCGTGATATTCCATGTCGGCGCTTGACAGGACCAGCGAGCCGTTCAGCGACTGGAAAGCCGCCATCGCCCCGCCCAGCATGAACATGACCGCGAGCGAGGCGTAGAAGTTCGGCATCACCGAAAAGAGCAGCAAGAAGAAACCCACGGCGTAGGCGGACCGGCCTTGAAACGAGGTGAGTCGGTCGCGGGAAGTGTTGGCGAGAGTGACCGCGGTTATCACCGCGCCGATGGCTGCCGCCGCGGTCAAATAACCCAGGCTGGACGCGCCGCGGTTGTACACGTCGGCGATGAGGGAGGGCAAGAAGGCAATATGGGCGAAGCCGAACATCACGACGATGACTGACAAGGTGAGCAGGCGCACGAGTTCGGGCCGGGCGCGGGTGTATTGCAAGCCGTCTCGTAGATCGGCGATAGGGGTTGAGGCCGCCCGCGGGGCGGGTGCTCCGAGCGGGAGTTTCATGGATAAGAGTACCGCCACGAGCGACAGCACAGCAGAGAGGTAATAGACGCCTTCCACCCCGATCGTGGCTATGCCGATCATTACCCCAGCGACGGCGGGGCCAACCACCCGTGTTGCTTGGGCGCTCATCGTGCCGAGCATGATGGCGTTGGTGAGGATCTTGCGGTCGACGATGTCGGCGGTCATCGCTATTCGAGCGGGAGCCAAGATGGAGATCGTGGCGCCGCCAACGACCGAAGCTACAACGATCATCCAGTAGGCGATCACCCCTGTTTCGATCGCCGCGGCGATAGCTATGGCGACCATGGTGTTGATTAGCTGAGTCGAGACCAAGATGGTGCGTTTGTTGAGACGGTCGGCTAGCACCCCTCCCGTCGGGATGGCGATCAGTCCGGCCACGCCAAACCCGACTAGCACCCCGCCGAGGGCGGTGTTAGTTCCGGTGAGTTCGAAGGCCAGCCAACTCCGAGCGATTTGTTGGGTTTGCATGGCCAAAAAGACAAACACGCCTCCCCACCACAACCGCCGGAACTCCGGAACCCCAAGCGACTCGAAACGGCGGGTGCGATCGGCGGGCTTCGCCCCCGCATTCGATGCCATCTCATTAGCTCCTTGGGGTTGGCGGTCTCGTTGATTCACGAGACTAGTGGCCGCTAGCGGCGAAGATGTAGGTAAGGTTGTGGCCTGATGGTGTTGCGACGAGAGTCAGTGGGATGGCTGGGAGGTCTAGCAGCCGCGCTGTTGGTCCTCGTCGCTTGCGGCGGCGCCTCCACTGTGGCACCGCCGGTCGAGACTAGCCCCGACGTCCTGTATTCGCCCACCGAAGTATCAACTCCGTTTGATCTCGATGGTGGGGCGACGATTTCCGACGACGGGGTTCGTATCGAGCAAGAAGACCCGCGCTCGGAACTTCTTGCGGCAGCGGCGTCGATTAGCGGTGAGTGGGGGACAGACTGGACCCGTCAGACGGTTCCGTTGTCGGATTTCGCGGCGGGCCTTAGAGGCCTCGACCCTCGAGACGGGATTCCACCAGTCGATGTTCCGAAGTTCGAGACGGTTGCTTCCGGAATTGATTGGCTTGGCCCGAACGATCCCGGTGCTCTGGTGGTCTTCGCGGGGGAAGCGCGTTTTTACCCGCTGGGCATTTTGACCCGCCACGAGATCATCAACGATCGAATCGGCGATATCCCGATTGCTATCACCTACTGTCCGCTTTGCAACACCGCAGTGACATTCGACCGGCGCGTCTCGGGTGAAGTACTTCGCTTCGGGGTCAGCGGACTTTTGCGAAACAGTGACCTAGTCATGTGGGACGATCTAACCGACAGCCTCTGGCAGCAAATCACCGGCGAGGCAGTCGTTGGCCGCTATGCCGGTACCGATCTCGAGGTGGTGCCAACGTCCATCGTGTCCTTCGGCGACTTCGAACTAGCCCACCCTGACGGCCTTTCGTTGTCGCGTGAGACTGGCTTCGCTATCAGCAACTACGGCCTGAATCCGTACGACGGCTACTCAACCGGTGGGGGACCGATCGCCAGTTTTATCAACGGGCCGATCGACAACCGTTTACCAGCTCTCGAGCGAGTGGTTGCCGTCGGTAGACAAAGCCCAGTCGCCTATCCTTTCAGCGTTCTGGAGGCTCAACCAGCGATCAACGATGAAGTTGACCAACGGCCGATCGTTATCTTCTTCGGCGGAACCACTGCCGACGCACTAGATGGCAGTTCGATCAGCGACAGTGAGGAGATCGGTAGCGGCATCGCCTATGAACGCCAAATCAACAACCAAGTCCTGACCTTTCGGGCCAACGATGACGATACGTTCGCCGATGCTGAGACGGGCAGCACCTGGACCCTGCTCGGCCAGGCCATCGATGGCCCGCTCGAAGGCGAGCAACTAGCGATCGCCCCGCACCGCAACGAGTTCTGGTTCGCCTTCGCGGCGTTTTTTCCGGAAGCCAAACTCTACGAAAACTGAGACGGCTCACTGGTGTGAAGCTTGGCGGAGCATGTCGCCCGTTTGCCACCTGACAGAATTACGTTACACTTTCCTGCCATGAAGGACTCCGTAGCTGCCATCGTAGCGGAGCATGTCGCCCGTTTGCCAGTGCGTTCGTTCGTCGCGGGTAAAGACATTGCCTGCCCGCGAGGCGCGGTCGACACGGCGCTGTCGCGAATCGGTGTGGCGGGGGGGCTTCTGCGGGTTCGCAAGGGTCTTTACTGGAAGGGAGTGGAGACTCGTCTGGGAATGTCTCCACCCAAGGTTTACGACGTTGCTCTGGTCGTTGGCGGCCCCGGCTCGGGGCCAGCGGGTGTGGCGGCGGCTCATTGGCTCGGATTGACGACACAGTTGCCTTCGACCTTGTCGATAGCGGTTCCGATTCGGGCGCCGAAACCGTGGCCGGCGGTGCGTTTCACTGAGCGTTCGTTGGGCCGGCGTATGCGCGAGTTGCGACCGTGCGAGGTCGCGTTGCTGGAAGTGTTGAGAGCTGGCCCTTCAGTGATTGACACAGGCTGGGAAGATGTCGCCGCAGTGGCTTGTGACCTGGCGGATGAAGGCAAGATCCGGCCTGACCTGATAGCCGACCAGATCTCTGAGGAGCACCATATCGCAACCCGTGAGCGCTGGAGCGACCTCGCCCCCGCATTGTCGGCGCGGAGCGTGCCAGTAGGTGGACCGTGCCGGTAGGTGGACCGTCGGGTTAGGGCGGTTGTGGTAGTCTCGGAGTGGCCGCGGTTCTATCCAACTGTCGGGTAAAGTTGAAGCGGTTATGGTCAGGATTGAGTTTGAGTAAGCAGTTGACGAAAGAGATGTTCGAGTACTTTGCTACTTTGGCTCGCCAGAAGCTGAAGAAAAGTACTCGCACTATTGAGCAGTGGAAGAAGGACTGCCCCGAAGCTACGCGTGACGCCACGCTGTATTTGGCCGACGCTCCTGCCCACCACCTCGTGAAATCATTTCTAAACGAGGCCCACCAACTAGACCCTGATGTTGCGTTTTCGATTACTCGTCCGGAGATATCCCCACCCCCTGCTCCTCCCCATGACTGGCTGTTGTGGGCTCAGGGACATGGGGTCAAGTTCGATCCGCGCCGTAACGATTTCCCACCGCCTCGTCCATCACTTTACGAAGAAGAAATACCCGCCAATCCTGCCATCGATAATTCCGCTATAGAGACTGCTGCCGAGGAATACGAAGTGGCGCTCGACCTATGGCGACCTAAGTATCTAGTTGAAAAGCAGGTGATGGAGATATACACGGCCTGCTGGGAGGCACGGCAGTTGTTGCAAACCGATCCGGAGCAATATGAATATTTTCTGGGATTGGCGATATTTGAGTCGGGGTCTGCTGCATCTGCGGTCGAGCGTCCCCTTGTAACTATCCCGGCTGAGATTAGCCTTGATCCCAATCAGGCACGGATTGAAATCAAGTATGATGACTTGGATATACGTGTTGAAACGGACATGTTACCACAGGCGAATTTACCGAATCAGTCGGAGGCAGATAAGCTAAAAGAAGCTCTAGAAAATATGGATGAACTGTTTGATAGTTCAGCTCTAACTAAGCCCATAAATGCTTTCGTGCTAAGCATGCCTAAAACGAGTGGACGGGGAAAATGGATTACCAGTCCCAGCCTGCCGTCCGATAACCAAGCGGATGAGTTGACGGTGACCTTCGCCCCAATGGTCGGAATCCGCAAGCGGACCTTTCGGGCGCGGGTGGATCTTCTTGAGGGGTTGGCGGAACAAGGTTCGTTTACTACGGCGATGGAATCCTTGGTCACGATAAACGAGGCACAACGGGCAACTCTGCCCCACGGGGCGGAGATTGAGGATCGTTTTCATCCAGAATTGCTGCTTCCGCAAGCGTCTTCGCGGGCCCAGCGCCAGATAGCGCTCTCGATGGAGCGGAATCCTCTCACCGTAGTGTTCGGCCCGCCCGGAACCGGCAAGACGTATACCATTGCCAACCTAGTTGGTCATCTACTCGCCCAAGGAAAGCGGGTGCTTATAACCGCGGAGAAGGAAGAAGCCCTTCACGAGGTACGTGGGAAGATTATTGATGATCTGCAAGATCTAGTTGTTCCGATCCTGCGGGGTACTGCACGTGACAAGAAACGACTGTCTCAGTCGATCAAGCGGATAAGCGCGGTGAAACAGGAGTCAACTATACCGGATCGAGAAAAGCTAGTCGAGGATCTCACCAGTGAATTAGAAAGCCTCCGATCGCGTAGAATCGAGTTATTGAACGATCTTACTCAGCACTGGGATGCCGAGAAATCGCTACGCTTTGATGTAGCCCCCTATGTGGGTGATCTCGAAACTGTCGCATCGGCCGTTGAGCGCGATCGCCCTTTGTACGAATGGTTCAAGGATTGCCCAGCGAGCGTTGAGTTGTCTATCTCCGACGAGGAGTTAGAGCTATTGTTTCATCTTGTCGATCCTGAGGAGCAAGCGGCCGAAGGCTTGGGAAGGGAACTTCCCGATCTCGAAGCGTTTTTGAGTCTGGCGAAGAGTGATCACCTTGCGGCAGAACTAACTGACGCGAGGGAGAAGCTCGGTGAGTTGAATGAATATCGCCACCGTGAGGCGGTGGCGACTGCTCCTAACGACCTTGACACCAACTCGGAGATTGCTAACGTAATAACGGAAGCTGCGGAATGGGTCCGTAGTATTGAGGAGTCAAATAAATACCATCTACTGGATTTATTGGCCGCTGCCTCCGACGGAACTCTCGAGATCTGGCGCCGTCGTATGGGACGCTCGTCGAAAGCCCTGGCCAAAGTCGATAGGGCACTTAACGAGTTAGCGGATCACAACGTTGATAGCGGTGGGGTCTCCGCCGCTGTTATTAACGGAGCATCGACCGTTCTTGTTGAAGAGATTAAGCCTGGTAAAACCTTACGAAAATGGCCGCGGTCAAAACAAGTCAAAGAAGCGGAAGAGAATCTCAAGGGCGTCACCGTAGATGGATCAGTCATTGATACTAGAGAGGAGGCAGTGCTGGCATACACTTATGCTCAAGTACGGCTAACTCATGAAAAGCTGTTAGAGGAATGGGGTAAGTTTTCTGATGATCTTGATACTTCGAGCAGTACGCAAGCGGCAGTCATCGCTCGGATACTGCATGATGATGTGGAAGGAGCGCTGGAAACAATAGATCGAATTGCCTCGGCCCTTGCAAAGGTTCAAGGCGCAGGGGTAAAACTAGCCGACGGATGGTCTGCAGTCGACCTTTACGCTGATGCCCAAGCTGTGCGTTGGGCGGCAGCGCAGACTCGACAAGAGGCGGCACAACGCCACATAAAACTGGACAGGTTGAGAGCTATCGACCTGAAAGAGGATACCGAGCAGATTACCGCTGCTCTCAAGGCACTGGATGAACAGGCCGATTCATCGGCATGGCATGCGTTAGTGGAGAGGTTCAAGAGGGTTCACTATCTTCAACTCCGAGCGCAAAATGCGCGCGCTGTCCTCGAAAGACTCAAGGTCGTCGTGCCCCTCTATGCCGCTGATCTAGAGACCGATCCAGAGGCGGCGGTCTTGCATCTAGAGAACCTTCGTGCGGCCATGCGATGGGGATATACGGTGGGGGCCGTCGAGATAGACGTTACTAGGGAGACGATCCTCAAGGAACTAGATGAGGTAGAGGCAACCTTCCAAAGGAAAGTGCGTGACTTGGTTACCGCAGATGCGTGGCTTCGGGTCCATGAACAACTCCAGCGGAAACCAGATTTGGGCCGAGCCTTGCGTCAGTTCGCGGATGCGCAAGGTAAGATTCCTAAGACTGTCACGGCGAAGAGCTATCGTAGCAAGCTCAAGGCCGTTGAGCGCGCCCTGAAGGCCTGCCTTGACGCAGTTCCAGCGTGGGTGATGTCTTTAGACCAGGCCGCAGAAACGTTTGGTAAAAGTACCATTTCCGGAGATCTACCCTTTGACGTTGTCATCGTGGACGAAGCCTCGCAGTCGCCCTTGACTTCAGCTTTTGTGCTGCAAATGGCCGATAAGGTAACGATCGTTGGCGATCCCTATCAAACATCACCCCCGAGTTTCACAGCCTATGATCTCCAGGAGAAGGCGCGGAAGCAGATTTCCGACCCTCATTTGGGCGATCGTTTGATGCCGGGTAATTCGCTGTGGGATGTAGCTGCGGTTGCCGTGGATAGGGTCAGCCTTACCGAACATTTCCGATGCCCACCCGAAATTATTGGTTGGGCTCAAGAATCCGTTTATCATGACTTAGCGGGAGTTGAACTGGAAATCCTTACCGGTACGAAAAGCAGCCGGCCTAAGCCTATCGTCGGCATTGCCGCGACGGGCGGAGGGTCGGAGGGGCCACAGGTCCAGGGCTTAGTTGATGATCTTGTTCAGATGCTGAACGAAGCACCGGACTGGATGCAGAGTGTTGGTATCATTGCACGTAAACCGGACCATGTTCGTAAGATCAGACAAGCGGTTTACGATCAATTAGCCGACTTGGTGGAAAAATACCAGATAAGAGTGGGTGGACCTTACGAGTTCCAAGGTGCCCAACGCGACCTGATCTACCTCGCGATGTCTGACATGGTGCTCGAACCCGGTAAAACGCATGGGACTCGCAGCTTTGATAGCACCACGCTCAACCAAATGAACGTAGCGACCTCTCGAGCCCGTCAGCAGATGCGTGTCTTTTATTCGTGTGGTCCGCAGGGTTACAAACCGGGCGATGTCAGGCGTGACTATCTTGATTACGCCCTCAAACAAGATCAACTGTGGGAGCAACGCATTGCGCCCGGTGTTCCGGAACCAGTCTCCGACGATGTCATATGCGAACCCTTTGATTCGCTCAGCGAGCAGCGACTGTTCAATGAATTGGTCGGGCGAGGCTATATGCTTAAACCGCAGATCCCCGCTCCAGTGGACGGCCATAAATATCGACTCGATTTCGTGGTCTATGGCCAAGTTGGACAAGTGGCCGTGGAGTACGACGGTCCCCATCACGACACCGCAGAGCAATACCTCGCGGACAGGGAACGTCAACATGATCTAGAGCGGTGTGGTTGGACGGTGCTTCGAGTGCATCATTCGGATTTCAATACTTCGCGACGCTCCGCCGTTGACCGGCTGGTCAAGAGCTTGGCCGAAGAGGGGATAGTACCCGTTGCGGACTGGGAGCAACTACATGTTCCCGTTCCCGATGAGGTTGATGCAGTTGATGATGAACTGCTCCCACTGGACCCGCCCCAAGCATCGTCGACGCAGGAGTCGTCGTCCCGGGAGTCGTACTCCCTCGCACCTTATGAGAGTTTCACGGAGGATACTCCACTGGCGACGACCGCAACCCGCTTGGAGATCTGCGAATGGGTAGTTCGTATTGTCGCGGTGGAGGGCCCGATCATGGGTGGACGCTTGATACAGGTATACAACAAAGCCAGTGGCAGAACGAGGGGGTCTAACCTAATCCGGTCAGCGATCAATTCATCTATAAGCTCATTAGTGGAGCAAGGGCGAATCCGGGCTGATAATCCAACTAGTCAAGAGGGTTACAAGCTTCTGACCTTTCGACTTCCGGAGCAAGCCGAATACAGGGAGCGAGAGTTGGGCGGGCGGGACATTCATAACGTACCGCCCGCGGAATTGGCGGCACGCCTAGCGAGACATCGTGTGCGGGGCGCGGAGCGTGAGGAATGCTATCGATCGGTGCTTGAAGAATACGGACTGTGCCGCCTTAGCGCGACCACCAGAGATACCCTCGACACTGCTTGGGATCTTACGGCGTAGCCGAGGAGCGCCTAACTGCGTCGATAACCATTAGTTCTCGGCCTCAAGCCAGTCGGTAAGTCCCTTATAGAGCGAAGCAGCATTGGTTCCCTTCACCCGTACTAGGCTCGATGGTTTAGTCCCCTGTTCGATGGCCGTCGTAGCGGGATGCTTCGCTCTGCTTGTTTGCATAAGGATGACATCTGATTTGCGAATAAAGCCTTGCAACTTGTCACTATTCGCCTTATCGTGGGATAAATAGACCTTTACATTCTTCCACTCATCCTTAATCCAATCTCTGCATTTATATGCGTTAGGTGGACTTCCAGTGTGTGTATTCCTACAGTTCTAAAGGATTTTTTACGCTGCTTATACTCCAATGGGATAGCGTCCCCTGGGAGGTGTTCTAGGCGAGATTCCTGCTATTTTAAATATCTTCTGCAGCAGGTATGCATCCGTGTGATTGAGATCTGCAATCCACTCTGGAGAAGAGGTGACGATTGAGCAAATAGTTCGCCACGTCGTTCTGTATTTGGGACAGCGTAGCAAATCTGAAAGTCGAGTACATCTCTTAGCCAGTCGATATCATCTCGACCTATTGATTCCAGTTGTTGACTCAAGGCGTCTGCGATTGTACAGTATTCTTTAGACGAACAGCCGATTTGAAGAATATATTTGAGCAAGTCGAGTGCAGTATGTCGCTCCCCTAGGCCGGGATAGGAAGAGAGAATTATATCTAATATCGTGGTGGCGATCGGTATCGCCGCTGCTCCAGTATGGTCGTCGTGTGTTAGCCATGACACTAATATTGGTAAGCCGTTACGAACACGCTCTCGGGTGTCATTATTGAGAGCATCTAGCAAGTCTAATTCGAAAAGATAAGCTTCCTTCCTTGCGGTGATCGATCCGATACTCCAATTTTTCGACCATTCCTTTAGCAGGGTAGGTTGGTCGGGCCAGTCGCCTTTCAGCCAGTCACGCCAACCATTAGGGATCTGGGTGCCCTCGTTGCGGTCAAGTAACTGGGTATGGAGAGATTTTTCAACGGCGCGTTCGAGTAGTTCCTTACGGTCGGTATCTGTGAGTTGATCGACCATGGCCAGGGCGAAAACAGCCGAATCCGTATCAGCGAGATTGATTGCGGCGGACATGACCAGGCTCACTACACCTATATCTGGTTCGTCTACTTTCTCGGCTGCGTTGAGAAGTAACTCAAACTCACCATCCTCATAGAGGCGGGTGACGGATGTCGCTCTGTCAAGGTCGTCGACCCATTCAGAGGTGGGTCCTAAGGTCTCCTGGAGCAAGTCCACGAGGCGGGCTACCAAGGCGTCCTCACTACTCCATTCGGATCGGAGGTGGTCGATCACTCCTTGCCGCGGCTTCGAAGCCAGTAATTCGCTTAGGCCGAGGCAGCGCGCCCCGTGTACTGAGCGAACCTGACTTGGGTGGGCGATAATGTTCGGCCAGGTAGTTCTAATCCTTTTCGCGAGCGACCTACAGTCTTTCCTATTAGAATTTTCTGCACCGGGACGGATGAAAAGTTCATCGGCGGCGCGTGCAAGGTAGTCACTGACCGTGGGTGGGCACCGTAATTGCGAAATGCCCGCGAGAGTTGGATCATCACGGAGTTCTTCTGGCGTTCCAAGTTCACCTAGGAGCTCTACCTTGAGGAAACTCATATTAGTAGTCGACAGCATTCCGCCTGCGCGAATCTCGTCGAGAGCGTCGGTGGCAGAGTCTCGGTCTTGTTCGGCTATTGCTTCGTAGAAATTACGCAGTATCTGACCAAGGGTGCGTGGTTTATCGCGAGCTCTATCTGGCGTGAGTAACCAGATATCAATCAAACTGCGAACGTTGTTTCGCGCTTGGCCTTCCCATCCAGGACTCACCCGGGTACGGAGTAGTATTCCGTTCTCAGACAGCGACAAGGCCTTCTTGTCGAGTTCGTCGTTCGCCTCGACTACAACGGAGGGTTCTTCGCCGAGGGGAGGACCCAACCACGAAGCCATCTCCTCGGCTAGTAGGCGAGCATCGCCCGCAGAGCGCGCTATCCCGTACCAGCTCATTTGGCCCTCAACTATGGCAGGAATAAGAGTCCGTCGACCCTCGGTGAACCGGTCGTGAAGAACTTGCAATGGTTCTCTGAGTTCAGCCGGCAATAAAGATATGTCTACCTCATTTGGCTCTTCGTAGAACGTATTGATTCGAGAGTCGAGATCCTTCATGGCGCACTCCAACGTTTTTGGGAAACAAACCGTGTTTCAGCGACCGTATCTTTCTCATCGACTATCTGAATAATCTCTCCAAAGGTTCGCAAACCATTGTGGGTTAGGTTTATGGAACCGCGGATGAAGATAGTTTCAGACAAGATACCCTGATTGTGCAATTCGTTAGACAATCGCACAGATAAGTATTGTTCATTACCATTTTTTCGAGCCAACTGCTGAAGTTGATTAGTGAAGGCCCGATTATTATCGTTCGGACTACAGACTATGACAATGGACCCGCCCCTAGTCAACTGCTGCTCGAGGACTTCGCTGAGCCGAATCCAGCGCGGCGGGAGGGCGGGTATTAACCCTGCGAAGCGTCCAGCACGATTGTCGATAAGCGGTACGTCGGAGATTTGTGGTGTAATAATCCATAGCGGAATGCTGGGTACAAGCACCTCCGACACGAATAGACATTGCAAGGAGTCGGCCAACTCCTCGCGGGACGTAAAGGATGTGTTGCGTAGGTCTCGAATAGTCACTGCTGGGCCTCTCGAAGGTCCAACATCAATGTGATTTGGGTAGGCGACCGTTGCACACCGATGATCCGGGGATACAACTCTAACGCCCCCACAGCGGTTGGTGAGATCACCATTTGATGGAGGACCTCGACCGCAGCGGCTTCGTCAGGGCAGACAATCCGCGCCTCGCCGTCTTGGTGTAGTTGTTGGGCTAGGTCCTTCTTCCAATCCGTTGAAGAGAACTGCACGGGATCCGTTGCTGATTGCATTAGGTAGTCGACGAGGAGACGTTCGGTCGCCGGTAATGGTGCGTAGGGGTTATAGGTCCGGAGGTTCGATGCCCTGATATCTCTGCCTCGGGACCACAGCAGGCCCACGATCTGCCCGATGGCCCAATCGGGAGACTGATCGGCACCGGAACCAACGGCGTCTAGTGATCGGCTAAACTTTTCATCAGAGGCGGCCAAGTAGGCAAAAACGCGCAGACCCACTTCAATCCCGAGCCTATCTTCGATAAGGTCCCAGAAGTCGAGGAGTTCGGCACTCAACTGCGCCACCGTTGCGTCGCCGCCTGGCCGTAAGAATCTCGTCTGCTAGGGCGCTGATAACGGTCTGGTCGGCTTCTATCCCCCGGCGAAACATTGCTCTTTTCAGCGACGACCAAGCCTCCGTTGTGGCATGTAAATCCGATGCTTCCCGGACGTTTGCAATTTCGTTTGCAAGATCGCGGTCCTGGCGTTCGTCTAAGAATTGTCGGAGTGCTGCGTCAATTCGTTCACCATCGCCCGGACCGAGGACCTTGGTCATAACGGCCCAGAACGCACGCGGGTCATCGACAATCTGGTCAACAGTAGTTTCGATAAGTCCGGTCCCACCGGGTTGATCTTCTGAGATCGTGATCCGAGCGAACGGTAGAGCGTCATCTGAGGTAACAATTTCGAATTCACCGCAGAGCTCGTCAACATCAAGATCTGGGCAAACCGCCTGCACGGCACCGATAAATCCGGCAGTAATCGTGGAGGCGTAGCGCTCCTGAACCCAGCGGAGCGCTAGGGAAGGCAGCGGTGCGTGGAGCACCGTCAAGCATCGTTTGAGCGCGGTCACTACCTCTTGGTCCTCGAGCGCTTCCCCTATGGCACTCACTAGATCCGATTCACGCTCTGACCCTTGATGGGAAGGTGGCGGGCCTTCGGCGCCGAAGACGGAGCGGGCAATTTGGTCAACCGCCGCTGCTAGGTCTATATTGGAGATCTCAGTCAGATTACAGTCTCCGTCAATGGCGGCCGTTATCACCGCGCCGAGAGCCAATTGCGCTAACCATTCACGAAGAAAAGCAGACGAGACTATTCTGACAAGTTCTGGGTCATTGACTACGAGGTGCTCGAAGTAGGAGGTCCGAAGAGCACGAACGAGCGCACTCTTGGGCTCATTCGGTACTTGGACGGGAAGAGTCACGTCGAGACGAATGGCGTCGACGTCCATGGTGAACCCAATAGCGGTGTCGCGACCCGCTAACTGCAAGCGGTGTCGCGTCGTTAGAGGTTCGGAGGGAACCTGCCGCTCAACGTCGACACTGCGTGCTATCCGCCAAACGGTTAGAGGCGCGCGAGAGCGGTGCGTCATCACCGTGACGGATGTAACTGACTGTTCCCATGGACTGCCTAAAGGAATATCCAATTTGGCTGGTTGACCATTGACGGCAAAAAACCCTTCCCAGTTCCACTTTCCATAGGACGACTCGGAAACATTGTCCGCGGGGAGAGACAACTTAATGGAGCGCGGTTGAACGATGTCTTGAATGAACCCAGGTGGAGTGGTTAAGAGTAGATGATCAGGGCAAAAGGTTTCGAGATCGAGAGTTGGCTCGGTTGATTCAGGCGGCTTTATCCACATTCGTTCGCCTTTGCCCTTAAGCGCATACCGATAGTTAACTTTTCCCGGGGCGAACTCGCGCATGGACTTCGAAACAGAGTCTAACTTAGTTGTCCCACGCGGAGGGAGTACTAGCCGAACCTCTGGGGACAGCAAAGGAGAGAATAACGAACGCGGAACAAAGTTAGTGAGCGGGTCATCCCAGTTAAAATTGTCCGGCACCCTGGTCTGGCCAATTACCGCTTGGAGTCGTCGGATTATTGTTGGTAGGACCGTGGTCGCTATCCCACGCGGGTGGTCGAAGAGAACCGATTGAGCATCCGCTTTGCTGATCTTGAGCGATGCTGTAAGTTTGGTCTGGAGTTTGTTCAACCCATTGGCGGTGAGGAGTTCTTTTGCGACGGCCAAGACCCTGCGCGCTAGCTGCTTTTGGTCCGGCTCCATTGCTCGGAGCAGAGATCGCAGATCGGTTCCATCCGCTTCTCCGGTGAGGTAGTCAATTACCCACCATGTGGCCTGCATCTTGAGAATTGCTCGGTTACGGATCGGTAGATGTGTGGGTTGTAGTATAGGAGAGAAGAGGGCTTCGTAGGCATGGAAGGCGAGGCGATCTCTTCCGTAATCGGATAGCACTACCGTCGTCCACGAGCGCATTTTTGGATCTCGACCCGCGCGCCCTCGACGTTGAACGAACTGTGCCGCATCCTGGAGGGCCTTATGTTGAATAATCGCCCCCACGTTTGGATCGTTGACCCCTACTTCGAGGGAGGAGGTGGCGACAACTATGTCACTGGTCCGGCCAATCCTTGGGGACTGTGCGGTCGCCCGTTCCACCACGACTGGTTCGATCAGCATACCCAAGGCTTCCGCCGCGTCCCAGAGTTGCCCGGCGTTGTCTCGGAGTTGATTGTCGACCCCTGTAGCTCGCAGGGCGGCGATACTCCCCCCTGGTTTGCGGTCGACTCCATTCGGTTGCCAACCCTCGGCGTCTTGAAGTTGGGAGTAGAGGCGGTTGACTAGGTCTAGTTTGTCGGCGAATGCAAAGACGCGACTTCCGTACACTCCGCCACTTGGTTGGTCAGGTTCTGGATCGAGCATTCGCCGCATCAACATTGCCGTATGAGTCGTGGTTGTGAGTAGTGATGTTTGCGACCCTGGAATACCACGCAACGCCATAAAGTACTCACGACCAACCTCAACCATCTCAGCGTCAAAGGGTGAGATAGTGGCGATATTAGCTGCTTCGGTCCCAATTAATTGAGAGAAGAACCCCGCCGGGTCAGCCAGTGTAGCCGACAAGCCAACAACATGACTAGGGGTTGACATTTCACTGCGCCAGCGACGAATGAGATTCGCCACTTGCGCACCGTGAGTCCCCGAGTAGGTGTGGATTTCATCGAGCAGGATAAAGTCAGGTGAATATTCACGGTCCCCAATGAGCAATTGTCGCATTTTGGGTTGGCCAAGTAGTCGATTCAAGCTCTCCGTGGTAGTCAGGAGAATCTCTGGCGACTGTGACTGCAACGCCTTACGAGTGAAGATGAGCGACTCCAATTGGTCCTCACAGGTGTCACATCGAAGGAGTTGCCCGGTTGTTTCTCCGTTGGGCCAGATCAATTTTCCCGCGCAGTCGTCCTTCAGGCAGTCGACCATGGGTGAGATAAGCCCGGTGTCGGCTATAAGCCATCCTCGGGACTTAGTCTTTTCGGCATCATTGCGATGATGTGGGGTTGCGCCGTAGATCACGCCGACTCGGAGGCTTTTTGCTCCATTAGCTTCTAGAGAGGCGAGCGTTTTTAGTAAGCTTCTAAGTTGGTCGCGGAGTAATTCAATTCGTGGATAGATAGCTATTATCCGAGGAACTCCGGTCGGTCGTGGCAAACTGAGGGCATGGGTCAGGGCGGGCAGGTAGAAGGCCAGCGTTTTGCCCAACCCGGTGCCTGCGGTAATGCAGGTGCCATGTCCGCCCCCTACCGGATTCAGAAGGGATTCTGTTGCTCTAGCTTGGAACCCCGAGATGGATCGTCCGTCGAGGAGGGTGTCCACGGTCGTCTCGTGGACTGTCGTCCATTGCTGGCCAAGTTGGAAGCGGAGTCGGTCTTTGAGTTGATCGACGAGAACATTTCTAATAGGAGCGACTCTGGGACGGGTTAGGAAACGCTGGTCCGACACGAGTGCTTTGGCGGTGGTCCAATCGCTTTGTGGATCGTGGGACCATTGTTTTAGGTGTCGAGCCAACCGAACGGTCTCTGCCATGCGTGTCCGGAACTGATTCCCTTTCGGACCCCGCCTAAAGATGAATGCGGATTTGAGTAGTTCCGCTAGAAGTTCGCCAGGATCGGACTCTGGCTGGAGCGTTTGTAGCAGTTCTAGGAGTTCGGCCTTCTCGAAGGCGCTACTGGTCACCCCCCACGAAAGAAGAGGCAGCTCACGTGCTTCAAGTTCATTAAGAACATCAATAAGAATAGGATCAATCACGAACGACGTACTACAAACTCACCAAGGAGATCGGCTGACCTAAGCATGGCCAAAACCTCTGGCGTGACGTCGCTGAGTGGTATTCCCTCATCGGATGCTGATCGTTTGAGGAGGTCTTGTGCCTCAGGTGGGATGGTAGCCTGGAGTTGGTCGAGTTCGGCAATCTCTTTTCTCAATTCTTCGATAAGGTCGTTCACACCCTTGAGATAGGCGCTCACCCCTTGGACCTTGAGGAGTTTTTCTAGCTCCGCCCGGTCCTTCACTGGGTTATAGTTCTTAGCGGCATTTATCTTCAGGGCGAGGGTTTCTGCCTTGGCCTTGGCTCGGGGTGACCCATATAGCTCGCCGGATTGAGCCCGCAGGAGGAGATCATGGGCAGAGTCAAAGTTTTGACTCCAGGTCTGCATCACCCATTTATCTAAGATCCTGGATTCCGTCTGTAGGTTTTGCTGCAATGTGCCGGACGCGTTTTGCTGAAATGCACTCGTTCCCCTAGTCGAGAGCGCCCTGCGGAATCCACTGATGGACTGACGGAGCTTTTTGCCCTTGAACGACGGGGAATCTTTGGGCGCTATCGCGGACCGATACGATTGAACGTTCTCGTAGTGGTCGACCGCGGTCGAGATAGAGTCACGAACATTTTGAGCGCGGACGACCAACTGATCTCCCAACTCGGCTTCGCTCGCTATCATTAATCTAACTAGGAGTTCGGATGCGGTATTGAAGAGCGTCATGACTCAATCTCCTTGATGGCAATTGCGAGGCGCTCAAGCAGTTTAAGGACATCCTTGGTGACGTCTTGAGCGTTCTCATCAGCGGAGGAATTAGAGCTACGCTCATCGAGATCATTTTCAATGCTATCCATTGCTTTTCTTGCTCGGTTGACAAACTTGCTGGTAGCCGCCACAGAATCTGGGCGATCGCTGGCGATTTCTTGAAGTCGTCTGATGAGTGGAGGATCGCTAGCTAGAAGCCTGGCGGTTTGATGGAGAATCTTGGGGGCATCGTCACCCGTCACAGAACTGAGCTCTCTGAGGTCATGCATGGCGTCGTGGTCGCTTAGCCATCCCGCCTTGTGTACTTTCTCGATCAGTTCAAGCACCTTTCCGGTTTGCTCAGACCACGGGCGGCTTGAATCAACGAAAGGCGCGGCATTGGTGCAGTGACCTCGAAGTTGGTCCCACTCGACCTCTACTGCGGTCTTCGTGGATTGCATTAATTGATTTGTGGATGCGTTACTGGAGTCAAAGCGTTTCGCTTGGGTGAAGTCCTGGATAATCGAGAGAATCTGATCGGCCCGAACTGCACGCGGGCTACCAGCCCCGCGGGACTCACCGAACTGTGCTGTGACTACTGGATAGCATGCCTGGTATTTGTCGGCGGACTTATTGACGACCTTCTGCCACTTCGGTGTCCGATGCAGTCGTTCCGGTGTGACGGGTCCTCCAAAGATTGCCGAGAGATGGTCGTGAGGTTCGGATGCCCCGTCACACATGCCTAAGACGATGGCAGATAGGACCAAGTCCTCGATGGCCTGAATGGCCTCTGGTTCTGGTGGTTGCTCAAGTCGTGATGTAACTAGAAGCGTCCAGTGTTCCAGATACCGTGCCGCTTTGCGACGATAATTGTCAACCTCAGAGTAATCCGCGTCATCTGGGAATTTCTTGAGCAGAATCAACCCTTGCAGTGCAGCCGCGGTATCCGCGTCTCGTTCGATGGTTATTTTCGGTTCTTTGGCATTCTGGGCGGTTTTTGAGCCAACTATGAAGATGTCTTTCTGTAGATCGAATAGTTTTTGGTCGTTGAATTCACTTCCGAGATTGAATGGCAACGCACTGTAATCGAGGTTTTCTGATACTGATTTGTGAACAAGTTTCTTGAGTTCGTTCGTAGCCTTTAGAGTAAGATTTTCCTTGTTATTGATCCATGTATCTAACGCGTCGAAGATTGATCCCCATGGGGCACCTAATCGTGATGTGATTGGTTTGGCGACGGTTGTAACCTCGTCAATACCGGAAAGAACTGTTACCCCTTTTGTTGTTGCCTGAGATTTCCCTCTTGGCGCTAAAGTAAGAATTGTTTCTAGATCCTCAAGGGGATCAATTCCGAAGGCGGCTAAGGTCGCGTCTCCTACCCGTCCAGTCTGGTCTGCCCAATACCGTATCGAGTTAATGACCCGTTTGAAGTCACTAGGTCGATGCTGCTTGATGGTGCTCTGGTAAAGCGCAGGGAGGGGGGCGCTGTATTTATTGAAACGATCGATTAACTCATTCGACGGGAACTCTCCTCGGGTAAGATCGCCCGATGCTATCCTAAGGAAGCGCTTCACGAGCTCTCTAACGATGAGACGGGGATCGAAACCTTTGATGGAGAGGGAATCTACGAAATGGTTTATCGCCGCTGAATTGAACGGGTATATACCGTAGCCTTCCTCGCTAGTACCGAAAGTTTCATGACAGGAGACTTTGTATTGGCAATCGTCGCAGGCGTTCGGTATCCAGGTTTCGCTCTCTCGCTCTCGCTTAGTCCACCTATCAGACACCTCCTCTGGGTCGTGACGGCATGCATTCAGATAGCGGCCGAGGAACGAAATCGCTTCTTCGGTGCCCACGCCTTCGGGACCGTAGGGCGCGTCGAGCCAATAAGCGTCGTCTACCCGGGTACGAACAGTGTCCAGTGAATCGAAGTGTCCCTCTGTTATTGCGAGCAGGACTCGTAGCGGGCAAAGGTCTCCGCCCTTTGATGAGGCCGGTTCAATGATGGCATCAAGGAACTCCCGCTCTAGACCTTGGAGAACGGTTAGGTCTTCTATGAATAGAACCAGCTCTTTGCCCGCGGTCTTTAGTTCTCGTCGAATCTCTCGAAAGACGACGATCAGGTCGACTGTGCCGCCAATGAACACGTGCCTGATAGCTGCGGGGAGTGCTTCATTGATCAGTCGGAGCGCGCCTGATACCAACTCAGGGATCGCTGCCATCTGACAGAGCAGACCCTGGACACCTTTGCTTGCCTCGCCAATCTCGGTCATCACCAACGGAAGATCGGCCTCGACGACCTTCTTGGCATCGTTGTTAAGGCCATCGTCATTCCTCCGGCCGCTGCGCGCGACTTTTACTAGACGCGAGATGACCGCCCCTTCACCTGTGAGACGCCGACGAACGACAGGATCGCGTAAGAGGTCTGGTAGTTCGCGTCGAAGCTTCTTCGTTAGCTCAGCTGTTTTCTGGTCCCCCTCCCCTACAACTGCAGGCGATTTCCTTGATATGATAACTGCCAGTTGGTCTAGCAGGAGTTCGCGTAACTCGCCCTCGTCTTTAGACTGGGCGGGCGCACTCAGCAAGGCTTTTTCTGCAGCCTTAACAGCGGGGCCTTCCAGTCCTGCGATGACTATCTCGATGACCCGCCGAATGGTAGTGTCGTTCTTAGCTAGGTAGCGTTGCTCCCAGTTGGTGTGGTTCTGGGTGCGGTCGTGGACCCATCGCACAAGATGCGACTTGCCAGTGCCGGACCCGCCGACGATAGGGATGAATAGATAGCCGTCAGCTGTGAGTGGACTCTCAAGCGCTCGGACAACGTCGGTTTCTTCCACCAAGTTACCCTCGTCCTTAGCGTCCAAACGACGTTGCCGTAGTTTCAGAGGATGATGTACCGCCTGAAAGTGACCAGGTTTCAGTGCTGCCGCATCCAGAGGTGCCATGGTCCCAACGGTCGTATCTTTCCAACACACATATTGACGCATATCAGTCATCGCCGCTTCAAGTTTGAGGCATGGGAGAACATGGTGTCGTCGTGTCGACGGACCTTAGGGGCGTCCGCCCGGTTCTCAAATTGGAGATGCCCAGTGGCTTCAAGTCGGTACAAGGCGTCGGTAGTAGCTGCGCTCAGTGTATCGCTGGTATTAGCCGTACGGTAGCGGTTCTCCTCAACGAAACGCCGATACGCCCCACCTTCGAGGACCGGCAGTTGAGTTTCGAGTGCCTCAACGAAGGACAGTCCATCTAGTGTCGCTTCCCCGTTGAAGATGTCAGGAATCGAATCACGGATAGCCCGTGTTGGATCTGGGATCATACGCCCGGAGGGAGAGCGCCACGCAAATCCAAGCGAACACGTCCATCGTTGAAAGGCAGTCCAGCGTGTGTCATTAGCGATGGGACCGCCGCCTGACTCGCTATCTTTACTCTCCCGCGGACCGAAGTCCGTTTCTTGCTGAGAGGCAACAGATGAGGGACTCCCCTCCCATCGACTGGGGGCATCAACGGCGCTGAAAGTGAGGAACCAGGCTAGGGCATTAGTGAGGTCACGAGCACCGTCTTGGCTGCCCCAAGGAGCTGTATTTTGCTCCGAGGAAAGTATGCGCTTACGTAGAAGGGTGGCGATTCCAGAAGAACCTTGGCGGGCCGCCGCGGTGCTCTCTTGGCTTAGTTTGATACGACTATCTTTTTGAGTCGCTAAACCAAGATCGATTGCACTCTTCAGGTTATGGCGCGCGTCATTTTGGTGTTTTTGTGGCTCCTTCGTGAGACTCGGCGGGGATATAGCATCAATTATGCGTGACGCTTTATCTTGCTGACCCCGTTGTTGCGCGAGGTAGAGCAGAATAATACACATCATGCTCGCTCGAAGTTCAGGCGGATTAAGTAACGACATCGGGTTGCCTCCTATAGCATTCGTTCGAGATCGTCGAGTCGGAAGGTCGCCTCATTATCCATCAGTGATGGCAGGTCATTGGAACCGAGTATGACGAAAAGTGCAGACCTCGAACTCCCGTCAAAAAAGGGTTCCGGATCAATTTCCTCGTCGCAAATTATTAGTGTCGGGACACCGACCTCAATCATGGGGTCGAAGTCTTCGAAGGAATTCGTCATTAGAGGCGGTCGAGTATTGTCGTGGGGCGGCAGCCAATCCTTAACCGTGGAAAGCCTCGCCTTTGAAGCTACGATCAGTTGGATTCCACCGTGCGCAATGAGACATCGGATAGCTCGCCGGAACCGGCAGTGAGATTGCATGAGTGAGTGGTCAGCACCAACGATTACCCGTGGGCCCCAACGACCTAGTGCAGCAAGTTCATAGAGTCTGCTTGGGTTAGGCACGGGTCCGGTCTCAATCCCACGGGGGATGGGGGAGGGCGCCATCCAAGCTTTTGGCTGAACTTGCCCTGTTCGACGGCAGTGTGTGCATCCGCCACAACGAGGTTGGCAGGTTGTCTGGAACTTAGAGTTGCTTGAGATCGAGTAGTGCGATCCAACGAGGTGACCTGTGCATTCGCGGCCGGACAATGTGTTGCTCAGTTTCTTGAGTCCATGGCCCGACTGGGCGGCCATAGTGGCTCGGAATGGCTCTAGTACTTTGCTCCAGAATCGATCAGTTAGGTGATCGCCGCGAAGAACTCGGACAGTGATCCATTTAGAGTCATTTCGGCTTTCGGAGAGACTGAAGTCCCAAGCTAGGGCACCAGCGCGAGCCATCAGGCTGACCGTCGACAGATTCCAACGCTCGTTGAAGTCACTGTTTTGCTTAAGATTACCAGGAACGGCGGTCAAGGGCACTCGAAGGAGATCTGAGTCGAGGCTCTCACCCGCCTGAGACATAGCCGTCCAGCGAGCGCGTGCACGCTCCGGGGTCAAGGCCTGCGGCGCCGAAAGGTCAGTGGCGATATCTTGGTCTGAATACGTAGGCAGCAGGAGGGAGATCATCGGTCGACCGTCACGTCCTCCTCGACCGACCTCTTGGTAGTAGCGGTCGAAGCTTTCTGGAATGCAGGCGTGGATCACGGTACGAACGTCGGGCACGTCGATCCCGAGCCCAAAGGCTGACGTCGCGAACACCAGATCAATCGAGGCGGGATTCTCGGGTGAGTCGCGTAAGCCTCGGAGAACCTTTTCTCGATGAGCGGTAGAAGACTTCCCGTCAACCACTTCGAAACGGGTGAATTCGTGCGCGGCCCCAAGTTTTTTGAGCCGAGTTGGCGTCAGGGTATCGGGACGTGCCTTTTTTTCGTCCCGCAGAGTTGTATACACAATCGCGGGTCGAGGTAGGTGCCGCAGCGCCTCAATGAGTCGAGCTTCCCTTTCGTCTTTACCCGACCTAGGCGCGGCCCAGTAACTCGGTTCGGGCCGAGCCGCTGGCGCTCCGATATGAATAAATGGTCCCGGTTGACCGAAGAGTTCCTCGAGGAAGTTCAGGGTGTCCTCGGTAATGGTGGCGCTCGCTAGGACCGTGCGGAACGGTCCATGCCCAGCCGCGGTCACCTGGCGGAGAAGAAACGTTCGCAAACCGGTTAGGGCATGGAAGTGCGGGCGAAATGAGTCCCCCCAGGACGCTACAATGTGGGCCTCGTCGATCGCCAGCAACCGGAGTCGACCGGATCTTGCCGCTTCGGTGACAGGGCAGGCGAGGGTCGTAACCAATGACTCGGGGTTGGTGAAGACGATCGGTTGTTGGCCGGATCGCAGGCGGTTAACGAAGCCGTTCCTCTCGCTCAGCGTCAGTCCGCTGTGGTACGCAGTTAGCGGCGCCTTCGAGTGCTGACTCTGGTAGCGCCGTTGCTGGTCAAGGGCGAGCGCAATGGTGGGAACTACAACTATCGACACTGACCCGTCTGAGGGGGCCATGATGGCGGGCGCCAAGATGGCGAGGGTTTTCCCCCCGCCGGTCGGGAGATTGACGACGACTGTGCTACCCGCCGGGGCCAAGAGGGCACTACGGACGGCGGTTCGTTGGCCCGGGGTCCAATACGAGGTGAAGTCCTCGTCAAGGAGAGTGAGAAAAGGGTCTCCGAGAACCGACTCATCAGGCTTCATCACGATAGGGTGTGAGACGTCGTGGTCTACGGCGGGCACGGCATCTCCGTTGAGCCACTTAGGCTGCCACGGAACAGCCCGAATCCGCGTTACCTCAGAGAGGCGTTGCTCAGTTTTGAGCCCAAAATCGCTCCACGCGAAGTCCTCGGGGAAGCATTTGGAATGGGGCACGTCGAGCCATGCAGACCGCGCCCCATCTTCGTCATAACGATCAGAGTTTGAGGCGCTCACCTCCCGGCGAACGTCGTCGGTCCGCAAAACTTGACGCAGCAGGACAGCGGCATCCACCGCTCCGCTAAGGGTGTTGGCGGCGGAGAACAGCGCGGCCGAAATACGGTCGGTTGCTTCGAGACCCCGCCCTTTCGCGACATGGTTAAGTAATCGTTGAACGTCTTGTACTGTCTGCACGTTACGTCTCGATCCGTTCGGGATCGGCGAGGAGGATTACCCCGCAACCGATTACGTCGATCGCCATATCTAGGGAGTCAGGAACTGCGGCGGCCAGCAGTTCGAAAGCTTGGATCTCCTGGTCAACCGGTCGTGGATCGTCGGTCGCTCGTAGCGCTGCTAGACGGTCCTCGATCAATGACCTCAGGGAGTGCGCCGATCGGGAGGCCCGAGGCAGCCAAGAGTCTCGGGTGGTCAAGAGGTCCGTCGCCCGAGCGAGTCCTTGCTTGCACGTCGCCGTCCAATCGAGGTGGGCGGAGAGTTCATCGAACAAATCGGGCCTTGACCCTAGGTTGAGATCCCCTGTCACTCTGTTGTAGGGATGACATTCCTGCGGAATCTCCGACCCCGCTTCGGACATGTAAACCGTTTCCAGTACAGGGGCGATCAGTGCAGATCGTTCAATTTGCAGCCAAGCAGAGAGACCCTGCTCGCTCGCTACTTGATCCAAATCGCCGGTTAGCAACGGTCGCACTAGGAAGTCGGTGCGAAATATCGGAATGGGGGGCCAACAATCCCTTATCTCCCGCATGAACGCAAACGCACTGCCTCGGTCATCGTTACAAAGATGAGCTACGATTGGGTCCAGTAAGCCGTGCCCGGATCTCACAATCGGGACGTGGCGATTTACCGCGGTTTGCCGCGAGAAGGTGAGTTCGCGATCAAGCCAGGGCGCGATAGCCTGTTTAAGAGAAAACGGGATCTGAAGAAGCGGCTTCGGGGCAATCTTAATGCTGCCTTTGGCAGGGCTCTTCACCCTTCCCCCCACCCCATTCAGCCAGATCGTGAACGCCTCACCAAGTCGTGGATCTTCATCTTCGGAAAAAAGGCGTTCGTTGAGATCGCCGTGGGTAGTACTTAGCGAATCAAGGCCAGCGGCATGCATTATTTGATCACTCTCGCCCCGGAGGTTTTCTCGCCGCAACTCGATGTCGGAGTCAAACACGCTAACTCCGCCCATAATCACCTGGCTCAGTAGGTAGGACTCCAAATCTGCTAGGACGTACTGTAGGGAAGAGACTGATTCGTCGAAGACCCCACACGAGTCGGCGGCAAACAAAAACCAATCCTCGGCGTACGCTTGCTCGCCGTAGGTAAACACCATTGACTTAACCGGCGGTAATTTACTACCTACGAACCTGTCGGCTCGTCCGAGTCGCTGCTCGAGGCGAAAGATGTCCCAGGGAAGATCCAGATGGATGATTATGTCTGCGGTCTGAAGGTTGATTCCTTCCTCGGCACTCGAGTCGCAAACCAGAACTCGGCATAAAGGGTTGGATCGCCAACGCTCCACACTTGTTGCGTTGTCTTCTCGCGAGTGATCACCTAGATGTTCAGCGACTCGGTCCCCACCGCGGGAGTCCACGAGGGCAGTCGACACTGCCCTAGCTACATTCGAGTAGCAAGTCGCTACAATGACCTTTCCGCTGTCCTTGGCTATCGCTAGCATAGCGATCTCACGAACGGTTTCGTCCAAGGCGTCGGGAGTTGCCGCGACTAGATTCCGTCGCCATGCGTCACCGATCGACCGGAGCCAGCGACCAACCAAACGGCGTACCTCGTCGGACTCATCCCCGATATCTGTCAATCCGAGAATGGCCTGCGGCAGCGAACCACAGGCTTGGCCAAGCAATCGTAGCGCTTCCCTAGCTTGAACCATTTCTATGGTCTCTGACTCAACGAGTTCGGCGACGTGGCAGCGAAAGTCCTCAATCAGATTGGATCGTAATTCGTCGGTATCATCTCTGATATTCACAGTGAACGGCAGGCCTCGGCCTCGCCCACGCACGCCGAAGCTCATGTTGAGTTCCGGCGTCCGGCGGGTCCGGAGCAGTCGGTGGTGAAGTCGGTAGGTCTCCGATAGATGGTTCTTGACCCGCACAATTCGGTCGGGACGCTGCTCGTCGGTAGCGTCAACAGCCTGATCGATAAGGTGGCCGAGTGCCTTATCGTGGGAGAACTCGGATCGCAGTTGCTCGGCGAAGAGCGAGAAAGTGAACTCATCTAGTTCGGGGGTCAGAGAGTGGTGTAGGAGGGCGATTTGGTCCCGCTTTTTCACGCGGTTAACAAAAGACTCAAGGTCATCTGGATGGTAGTTACTCGGGTCTAGTAGATGTAGAAGATCGAGGAAGGCCGCTTCATTCGATCGAACGGGTGTGGCTGAGAGGAGAAAGACGTCAGTCGACCGGTGGGCCAAATCCGCGGCCTGCTTAAGCACCGAGGGAGAAAACGGTCCGCCACGAGTGAGGTGATGAGCCTCATCGACGATCAGAATATCGACCGGTCCGCAGGGCCACGTTGCGGGTTCCTCGTGGGCGCGAATTTGGATCGATGCCTGTGTGAGTTCATCGATATGGAACTTCTCGTGCAGTTCATCGCGCCACTGTTGGCGAAGGTGATTGGGGGCCAAGACCAGCACCGCGCTCTTAGGACGAGCGCGTAGAGATTGATAAAGCAATGCGCCAGTCTCCACGGTCTTGCCCAACCCAACCTCGTCGGCCAGAAGGTAGCGCCGGTCGGCGTCGTTGGAGACACTACGCACTACCGTGAGTTGGTGGTCATGAAGTTCGACTGATGCGAGCAACAGTCCCTCGACCCCAAGCGCGGCCGCTTTTTGGCTGTGCCAGGCGGCTATCAGATCGATTCTTGGCCCGTAGAGGTAGGCACTGTCGCCACCAAGAGATGCGAGAACCTCATACGGGTCTTCGATCACAGGGGTCCAGCGCAGATCGAATTCATCCGCGGACAGATACTCGCCCTCCAGATTAGGTAGCGCTACAACGTAACGACCGTCGTAGTCAGGGTGGGCATCGCCGATTCGACCGATTCTCCAGCGCCGTCCATCAGGGAAATACACTCGATCGTGGGTTTGGATTTTGTAGAAGCGCACCCGGGATATATCAAACAGTCGTTCTACATACGGATTCTCGACTGGTCCGCGGAAGTAGCGGATGCGAAGCATGCTGCCGCCGATTTCTACCAGTCGACCGACCCCGAGTTCAGGCGCGCCCACCACGAACCGGCCTAAATCAGATTCTCTAAATATCTCCGGTGCCATACGGGCCACCACTCACCATCATCTACCGCGGCCACGAGGGCCACCCTGCAGGAGCAGTATAGCGGGAAAATACCGGAATCGGCCCTAGTTGCGGGTCATAGTTTAGTTTTAGTCGTGAGCGCTAGGGCACTTGGTCGCCGCGGAAGATGCAACCCGATGTACATGTTTCCCGTATCGTGACGGCACTCAAACCGGGTAAAACTCCGGCTAGGCGGTACCAGATCCAACGAGCAAGCACCTCGCTAGTTGGGTTTTCGAGTCCGAGGATCTCGTTCAGGTAGCGGTGATCGATTTCAGCAATGACCGGTTGCACGACGGCAGATATATCACCGAAGTCGATTACCCAACCCCGTTCGTCGTCGATGCTCCCTTCAACATGCACGGTCACTTGGTATGAGTGGCCGTGTAAACGAGCGCACTTGTGGCCCTCGGCGACGTTGGGCAAACGATGAGCGGCCTCGAACCTGAACTCCTTGAACAACTCCATCAGGGAATCCCCAGATACTTATGGGTTTGGAGACTGAGTTTCCACTGCGGATGCTCCAAGCAGTAGTTGACGGCTTCTGTCGTGTTTGAAACTCGGTCAACTCCGTCCATTGGTTGGAGGAAAAAGTGATCGAAAGCCAAGTGTTCGACGTCTTTTGGATGGAGGCCGCTCTGGGGAAAGACGAGCTTCAGTTCGTTACCGTTACGTAACTTGAGTTCGGCTCCGGCTTTTGGGCTTACACAGATCCAGTCGATTCCAGTGGGGGCTGTACATGTCCCGTTAGTTTCAATCGCGATCGTGAATCTTTCGTGGTGCAGTGCCTCGATGAAGGTCCGGTCGACTTGAAGCAGGGGTTCGCCACCGGTTAGCACGACGAACCTCGGGCCATTGCGCTCGCCCCAACTACTAGCGACCGCGGTCGCTAGATCCGTAGCGGAGCGGAAGGTGCCGCCACCGGGCCCGTCGGTTCCTACAAAGTCCGTGTCGCAGAATTGACAGATTGCGGTAGCTCGGTGTTCCTCTCGGCCTGTCCAGAGGTTGCATCGGGCAAAGCGGCAGAACACGGCTGGCGTTCCGGCATGGAACCCTTCACCCTGCAGGGTGTAGAAGATTTCCTTGACTACGTAGGTCATGGGTTGACGGCTGCAGGCAAGTAGGCGGTGGGGTCGCTCACCCCGGCCTGGCGAAAGCCGTTGGATCGCAGAACGCACGAGTCGCAGCGTCCGCAGGCGCGACCGGTTGGGTCTGCATCGTAACAACTGACCGTGAGTCCGTAGTCGATGTCGAGAGAGGTTCCGAGGGTGATGATCTCGGCTTTGGACAGATGCATCAGGGGAGCATGAATTGTCACGCCCTGCCCTTCGACCCCTGCTTTGGTGGCGAGTCGCGCCATGGCCTGAAACGCTTCGAGGTACTCGGGGCGACAATCTGGGTAACCGGAGTAGTCGAGGGCGTTTATCCCGATGAAGATGTCAGCCGAACCCAGAACCTCCGCCCACGCCAGGGCAAATGACAAAAAGATAGTGTTTCGTGCTGGGACGTAGGTAATCGGGATGCCACCGGCCATGGTTGCCTCGTCGCGATCCTTGGGAACCGCGATGTCAGCGGTGAGGGCTGAACCCCCGAAGGCGCGTAGGTCAACGTGTGCGACGCGATGCTCGGTCACCTCAAGGGCGTGGGCTACCCGCGCCGCGGCATCAAGTTCGGCCGTGTGTCGCTGTCCATACTCGAAGCTGAGAGCCGCAAGGTCGAAGCCATCGCGACGAGCAACCGTACCTGCGGTGACCGAATCGAGTCCACCGCTGAGCAAAACAACTGCGATTCTCGCCATGTCGTGGTTCCCTATCGTATCGGTCTACGCGACCGAAGCCGTTGTGTCGACTCCATCGTAGGGTGAATCGCGCCGTTCCGATTGGTTAGTTGTCGGGACTTCCGCTCTCGACGAGCGAGACGTCTAGGTGCCAGGGCGATTTGTGCCGCACGTTACGGCGGATCTGGATGAGTGTGTCGACCACGAGTCGTCGACCCGTCGAGGTGTCAAGACTGGTGGCGGTCCATTCGCTGGTCCAGAAATCAGGCTCAAGGTCGCTCAGTACTTCGAGCGCTGCTTCTTTAATGCTTAACGGGTCCCCGAGGTCAACCAGGTCTCGATCCGCGAGGGGTGCGAGGTCATCGATGATGAAGTGGGTGAAGGTGACCAACCCGACTTTGCTGAGTAGCCTTGACCCTTCGTTCCACAGCGACGGCCAAGTATCCTTCACCGTTGACCACAGGGTGAAGAAGAACTCAAGCAGGGCATCGTCATCGCGCAGAGCGAGAAGGTTCTTTTGTGCCACGATGGCAAGTGAGCGCTCGATTGAGGCCGGAAGGACTAGGTTCTGCCGGGTTGTTGCGCCTGCGACTTCCTCGGTAGGCCACTTGACTGCGTTCTCGAACGGAGAGTCGGGGGAGCTATCAACGATACCGACCAGCGAAGCGTGACGACGAAGCACCATGCGAGCCGATCGCAGTCGTTCTTCGAGGCCCGTCTTTGAATACTGAAGCGCCAGTAGCGTCAAATGGTCGGCTGGGACTTTGCTGACCTTTCCGTTGATGACCAAGAACTGAAAAGCGATCTCTTCGTCGGAGGGGTTGATTAATGCTACGACGTTGACGGAAATGTTGTCGTCGAAGGCAGCCATCCCAAAGAGGCGGTGCTGACCATCGATCACGATACCGAGGGGCGGATCATTGTCCGGAATGTGTAGCGTCGCGCAGTCATCTAGGACTGGCTCACGAAAATCATCCAGACGAAGGGCCACCGTAAGCGCATTGGGAATGGTGTTGCGCTCGTCCAACTCAAGGAAGCGACGGATTGTTTTCACCTTCGACGCGTTCTCCACTCGTTGATGGCCTTTTCCCGTGGTCGAAAGACGATCAATGTTTGTCCACCGTCGGATCTCACCAACCGGCGCGATGAAGCAAGCAGACAGCGGCGCTCCCTCGTTTTTTCGTTGTTGACTGAAAATGGCCGGATACGCAAAGGGCATCTGTACTCCTCAGTTGATGGCGGAAAAAGTGAGATTGAACACGTCGACGCTGACCCCTGGATCGACAACGGATGGTATATCGGGGCGCCCGATAGCGACGAAGGCTTCCTTGAGACTGGTACCGTCGGCCTTCGCCCGTTGCATAGCCGCCCGCGACTGGATCGCGAACCGCATCTCCTTAGGCAATTCTGCCAACTTCTCGTCGGTGAGTTCGTACCCCGCGACCAGTGCTTGTACGGGATAGATCGACCACGTTGGCGTGATGCCTTTTCGCTCGTTGCAGGACCGGCAGGCCGCTAGGAGATTCTCGAGACGGGATTCACCGCCGTATCCCCGTGGCCACACGTGATCGATCGTGAACGCTTTCGGATCGGTAGAGGGATCGTCGAAGGTGAGTTCCGAGGCGCAGAGATAGCAGTACGGGGATTCCAGTAGCGCCTGATTCTTGATGGCTCGCCGGTCACTAGCAGAAACTGTTGTCTGAGTGGCTCTCACGCACGGTTCTAATCGGGCTGAGATCTCGTTGACAACGGAATAGTCGACCACCATCGTGTCGACGATGACTTGTTTGATGTCGCGATCGGCAACCGTGTCGAACGCCTTTTGGCGCTTGAATATTGCCGTTCCGGCGACAATTAGTTGGTGAGTCAAGTGCAAGGCCGTCATCTCGCGTAGGGCGGCCGTCCAATGCTCGGCCCGTCCGGTGGGGAGCAGAACCATTTCCAATTCGTCCCAAGCTCGAGGATTAGCCCCTAAATGTCGATCGCGGAGGTAGGCCGCGAGGTGTTCACCGCTGGTCTCATACGTTGGCATTGTTGCCCTGCTGCCGTCTGGGTTCGGGCCGCTCAACCCGCGCTGACAAGTACTTGTACTCGCGCAGGAGATGGCCGGAAAGGAGTTTGATGTCCTTCGACGTGTTCTGCAGGTCGTTCCAGCGCCAGAGAGAGTCTGGACCGAACCGCCAATACCCCGAGGTCCAAGCACACCTGTCTTGAAGGAGCTTCAGTTCTGTCACGTAATTGGCTTCGTCGAGGCGTTGGCCCTCCTCGATGTACTTCTCAGTTATCGCATCCATGATGTAGCCGACGCTGGCGATGCCGACCCCGTGCATCAGACGTGACCGCCGAGGAACCTGCCCCCAAGCGTCCCCGAAGACTTGTCGCACGGCAGCCCAAAACGGCTTCAAGATCAGCAGCATCTCCTCGATGTCGCCGGTTCCGGTATCGGGATCACGATGATAGTACAGACAACCGTCGGTTAGGCTGTTCTCAAGCATCCGCAGGATCGAGTTGTCCTTCACTATGCCGTCAGGGGTGGTGGGGGTGTGGATTAACTGGCGAAACGGTGAGTCCTCGTCGTAGTTGAGTCGTTCAAGCAGGAATGACGGGAAACGTTTTCGCATGAGGGCGAGCGGCAGCGGACCCTCAGTGGTGGGGAGAAGTTCGTAGATGAGTCCCTTGGGCAGCGGCTTGGTGGAGTTCACTAAGATAAACTGGGCCCGTTGTTCTCCCTCGCTCGCCGTAATGAATGCGTTTACACAGAGCGGGAAGTGACTAACGTCGGCTTCGCGGACCGCGGCGCAACGTTGTTGCCCGTCGACGATCCAACCCGGCTTGTCCTCATCAGCGAGATCCGGGTCGATGGGGATGACGATCACCCCTGGCCTCACATAGCTGGTTTCTGGATCCGCGGTGCCGGTTGGCTCGAATCTAACGCGCTCGTCGAAGGCCACGACAATCGCATTCGGGATCATCGGGTTAGCCGACTCGATGTAGGAGCGAATCCCCTTTACGTGCGCCAAGACTTCAGGGCGCTGGTAGCCCTCGATTTTGCGTTTTTCACGGCGAATCCGGCTCACGGTGGAGAACTGGGCTAGCGCCTTGCCATCCACCGCGAACGTGTAGAGACAGCGGGTGCGCCCCTGTCTGATTTCGAGGGCCGGTAGGCGAAGTTCGTACTGTTTTTGGTTGCTAGACACGATGAACTCCGAGGTTCAGACACGGGGATCAAGATCTCGGCTGAGTCGTTGGGAGAAAACTGAGAGATTGTGAAAGCCGCGCCGCCGGTTGCGATCGGCCCCCCGAAAGATTATAACCTCGATACCGATTTCCCTACATATAGCGCAGCCGCATTGTTTCCAGGCTCTGGCCTCGAGGGTTTCTCGGTACTGCGGACTGCGGTTCTTGGTCTCGCCGAGCAACTCGTGGTAGGAGACAATGGCGTCAATCGCACTATCAGAGGTGGCCCGACCGGCGTCGAAATGCCGGAGTTGAGTTAGGCAGGCCCGTTCCAGGCGCCGAGCGGCGCGCTGATCTACTTCCCCTGCCGCGACCCGAGATCTGACCTTCGTGTTGCCATCGACTTGAGGAACCCGTAGGGCGACGTATGTCCGGTCGAGGGTGTAGAAGTTGTCCTTGTCATCTTTGAAGGATTGGCGAAAAGGCGAGGTGCTATCGAAGCTGGTCACGCCAAAGCCGGCAAACTCTTGGACGTGAGCGGTGCGAGTAACGCCCAGCAGGTGAAGTTTGGTGGACGGATGCCGCATAGCCCCTACCGCCTTCAAGACCTCTAGGATGTCGGGTGTCTTGCGCGGGACCATGCCCCCGAGGGCAATCCGGCGATACCCAATGGATTCGAGTTGCCTGACCGAGTCGGCGTAGGACCTTGGGCTCCAACCGTGAGCGACCGCCACGGGTTCGAAACGGCAGGATTGGCTCCGATGTTCAGCCAAGAACTCGGCCGCTAACTGGACGGTGAGTTGTTGCCGGTAAAGCCAATCGTCAGGTACTGCAGACGCAGGAAGTGAGTCGAGGGAAGCATCATACCCGAAGATCACGTGGTCGACGGATATCCCTATGTCGAGCCCGCATTCTTCGTAAAAGTTGATGACCTCCTGGATGCTGTAGACCGGTTTTTCTTCTCGGACGTAGGTGAACGCGCCGCAGTCGCCCATGATCTCCAGGGCGGTGCCCTCTCGGTCCAGTCGGAAGAATCGAGTCGCTCCCACGCGGTACAGGCGGTTGCGCTGGGCTTCGGTGTACTTGCCCCCGAAGCCTGGCATCCCATCTACGACGGCCTTTGACACGAGTAGTCCGTCGTAGGGCGGCGGGTCGAGAATCTCGTGGGCATAGTGATCATCTCGTTGACGGATTCGGTGGATTGATCGCTCTTCGGTTATGAAGTCGAAGCTAGGATCGACTTGGTCTTGGCTGTCGGGAAAGTAGAATTTCATCTGCGGCGACGGCCTCGACGGTTCACGCCGTGACCGGCGAGTCCTCGAACAGTCGCCCGAACCGCCCCTGCTCACACGCCAGTCCCTCGTCGCGAAATACCCGAAGGGCGGTTGACTTTGTCACGCCCGAGTGATCGCTACGATGGTCGCGTACCCAGTTCACGATCTCGGCGTCAGACATGCGTCGTCGGGCAAAGACGGGAAGGGGAGGGGTCGTTCGGGCGAAGGCGGCCGTTGCGGATCGGGCGGCGGGGGGATTGAGGCGGTGGGGGAGCAGCGACTCAATGACGGCGGTGGCGGTGCGAACCGTGGTGGAGGTTTGCGATCCGCCCAAGGCGAGGCGAAGGCGACCCGGCACCCGCACCCAAGCGTCATGCAAGCCGGGCAGGGGCGATCCCGAGGCAAAGATCATCAAGGCCCCCTCCCCCTCCTGGGCACTTTGGAGAGAGCGAAGATCGTCGGCGACGGCATCGACATAATCACGCCCCCCACAAAGCAGGACTTGTGCGCCGGATTGTTCGGCGGTTACCTCGGCGAGCGTGCGCGGGCCTCCATTTGCCGGACCGGGCCATTGCGACAAAGCACTCCACCATTCCCGCCTTACTTCACTAGGCCTGCGGTCGTTCCACCCGCGGGCGACGGAGTCGGGGTCGCCGGACACTAGGGTGGCCGAATAGTTGGGTATAAATTCGGTCACGTCGATCAGGCCGAGTCCGGCCGACAGCACCCACACCCGCGACGAGAACCGAACTCGGACCGCTCGCGCCAAGGCCATACCTTGCTGCCAGTACTCCCCAGAGTAGAGGTCTGCCGCCGCGTGACAGGGTTCGGCCTGCTTGATTCGTTCGATCCAGTCAATGCTCAGGGTGTTGATGTCGGATGCCTCTACGTCACGGAGGCGCGGCGGATTCAACGCCGTTGAGCGCTTTCGCTTCGTACACGTAAGCACTACATGAAGTGGTCGAGACATCAAAGGCCTTCGGGGTGGGTCCATCGTGAGGTGGGTTACCGGCGTGAAACTTGGTAGGGGGTCGGTGTGTTTTGGGGGATACGTCGGGTTGAGTTGCTTGTGCTGCGGTTGGGATCATAGTGGTTTCGTATTCGCTGGAGGTCAACCGCCCAACCTCCGCCTCCGCCGAGCCCACGATTTAGCCTCGTTCACACCATTTCCCATCTCCTGATACAAGAAATCAGCCACGAAGCCGGATACGCGGCGGCCTCGATCAGGGAACGCATCTACGCCCAAACCCCAGCTGAGGGTGACCCCATGGCCGGGGTGTTGCTCTACACCGCAGCCCCAGACTCCGAAGGAACGCTAGGGGGCTTAGTGGCGATGGGTGCCCCCGACCGACTCGGTGAGTTGATCGACGGGGCGCTCGAACGTGCCCGAATCTGCACCTCGGACCCGTTCTGCGCCACCCACGTCCCCAACGGCGTCCCGACCGGCGGAGTTAGTGGTGACGGTTCCTTGCACGGGGCGGCCTGCCACGTATGCCTCTTCTTGCCCGAAACGTCATGTGGTCACGCCAACCGTTACCTTGACCGCACCCTGGTCGTGGAAACCCTCGTCGATGGTGCCCAACATTCGTTAATAAGATGACGGTGAGGTTGCATCTCCACGCGGCAGACCCTACGCTGTGTCATGATCTGTTTTAGGTCGATGCGTTTTTCGCACAAGGGAGTATTGATTATGAAGGTGCGTATAGCGCGGGTGTTGGTTGTGTTGGGGCTTGCCGCGGCCTCATTGGCAGTGGTGCAGCCGTTGGCCGCACAGGATGCTCCGCCGCCCACTACCACGGTGGCTCCGGCTACTACCACTACTACCACTACGGTGGCGCCGCCCACGCCCACGCCTACGGTGGAGTGGCCTCAGATTGGTCGCAGCATCGATGGGGCCGCCGGTTCGTTTGATTCGGCTGGTTGGAGTGTGTCGTTGTCGGATGATGGTTCGCGTGTTGCGGTTGGGTATCCCGGTAACGACACGGCGGGGAAAAATACGGGGGCGGTGCGGGTCTTTGATGCTGTTGATGGGGCGTGGGTGGAGGTTGGTGCCGCTATCCCTGGTTCGGCCGCAGGTGACAAATTTGGTTCGAGTGTGTCGTTGTCTGGCGATGGTTCGCGTGTAGCGGTTGGAGCTACGGCTGCTAATCGGGGGGAGGGTGATAGCTTGGTTAGAAATGTTGGTCATGTACGGGTGTTTGATCTGAATGCGGCGGGTACGGCGGATGCGGCGTGGGTGCAGGTTGGTCAGGACCTGCTCGGAAGAGTTGGCAATGCTGCTTTTGGGGGAAGTGTGTCGTTGTCGCGGGATGGTTCGCGCGTGGCGGTTGGTGCCGACAGCCATGGTGGTGGTCAGGTTCAGGTGTTTGATCTGAATGCGGCGGGTGCGGCTTGGGAGAAGGTTGGTCAGGACCTGAACGCCACTACTCCTGGCCAATTTTTTGGTGTGAGTGTGGCGTTGTCGGATGATGGTTCGCGTGTTGTGGTTGGTGCGTGGGGAACTGATGGGGTTCAGGTGTTTGATCTGAATACCGCGGCTACGACGTGGACGCAGGAGGGGGCCGGGTTCGCTGGTGCTTCGTTCGCTTTTCGCCGCAACGTGTCGTTGTCGGGGGATGGTTCGCATGTCGCAGTGGGAGAACCCATTGGTGGTAATGGTAAAGTTGAGGTTTTTGCTCAGGTTGGTACGCCGGCGGTGTGGACGGTGGTCGGTGCGGCTATTTCGGGTACCTCGGCAGGCGACGAGTTTGGCAGGAGTGTGTCGTTGTCGCGGGATGGTTCGCTGCTGGCGGTTGGTGCCCCCAATGCGACCCCGGCAGATATTGTGCCCAAACTCGGTCAAGTTACGGTGTACGAGAAGGGTGACGCTGCTTGGACGGCGGTAAGGCCCGCTTTCCTTGGTGCCTCTCACCAGAGTCGCTTTGGGCATAGTGTGTCGTTGTCGGCTGACGAGCACGTGGTCGCGGTTGGAGCTCCGAAGGTTGCTATCGGAACTGAGGCTGGTCAGGTTCGGGTCTTTGGCGCAGACAGCCAAGTGCCGGTGCTTCCCACGCAACAGTTGGTCAGTGTCGTCGAAGGCCAGACCGCCGTCACCACCGTGGCCCTGACCGATCCCGGCACGATCGGCGTCTCCTACGCGTTTGCTGGTGGGGCTGACGATGCGAAATTCACCCTCGATGGGGCGTCTGGTGTGTTGGCGTTCAAGGCCCCGCCTGATTGGGAAAATCGTGACGATGCTGATGAAGACTACATCTATGTGGTTGAAGTTTCCGCCACTGTGGGTGAGCATTCAGCAACCCAGGTAATAATGGTCAATGTCACTAACGGCGTTCATCTATATTTCACCTCACCGGCCGAGTTCAGCGTGGAGGAAAATCTCGTCGATGTTGGGACGGTGGCCGCAGCAGATCCCGACACAGTGGGCGAGACCCAGTACGCTTTGGTCGATGAGGCCGATGGGTCGAAGTTCACTATCGACTCTGCATCTGGTGAGTTGTCGTTCGAGGCCGCGCCTGATTTCGAGACACCTGGCGATGCTGATGGTGACAACATCTATAAGGTTAAAGTTTCCGCCACCGCGGACGATAAAACAGCATTCCAGGAAATAAAAGTCACTGTTACTGACGTCGTGGCCGAGCCCGACCAGTTGTTTCCGTCACCGGTCGGGGTTGACGTTCTCGAGGGCAGCACTGGCGCTTTCATCACGGTGGATGCGGCTGATTTCTTCAGCGGTGCTGCCGTTACGTTTGCCCTTGGCGGCGGTACCGACGATGCGAGCTTCGCCCTCGACGGGGCGTCTGGTGAGTTGTCGTTCAAGGCCCCGCCTGATTTCGAAAACCCCGACTCGGCGGCCACCAGCAACGTCTATGTGGTTAAAGTCACCGCCACCGCGGGCACAGAGTCAGAAACCCAGACAATTACGGTCACTGTTACCGACGCCAATGACAACGCCCCAGTGTTTTCAGCACTTGGTAGATTTGTCAACGCTGCTGAGAACCAGACTGCTGTCACTACGGTGCTAGCGACCGATGTCGACACGGTGGGGACCGTCACTTACACGTTGAGTCTGGAGAATAGCATGAAGTTCACCCTCGACGCGACGACTGGTGTGTTGGCGTTCATAAAGGCTCCTGATTTCGAAAAGCCCCCCATGATTGACGTGATGAATATTCCGTCCGCCGAGCGTAATTCGTCTGGTAACGTTTATACGGTTGATGTCACCGCTTCCGACGGTGTCAATCCGGTAGCAACTCAGACGATTGCGGTCACTGTTACCGATGTCAATGACAACGCCCCAGCGTTGGAGGCTACTGCATCGGTCTCCGTTGCTGAGGAACAGACTGCTGTCACTACGGTGGTAGCGACCGATCCCGATTTTGTGGTGATCGCGACCTATTCGCTGTCGGGCGGTGCCGATCAGTCGAAGTTCAGTATCAACGAGGAGTCGGGTGCGTTGTCGTTCAAGGTCGCACCTGATTTCGAAGCCCTCGACTCGGCGGCCAACAGCAATGTTTATGTGGTTGAAGTTTCCGCCTCCGATACTGTCCATACGGCGGTAACTCAGACGATTACGGTCACTGTTACCGATGTGGACGATACTGACCTGGTGTTTTCGTCAGATGACGCGGTTGAGGTTGTAGAGGACACCACTGGTGCTGTACTCACGGTGGTAGCGGCCGATGCTGACACGACGGGTGCCGTCACTTATGCCTTGGGCGACAGTGACGACGACGAGAAGTTCACCATCGACTCTGCGTCTGGTGAGTTGTCGTTCGAGGTCGCACCTGATTTCGAGACACCCCTCGATGCTGATCAGGACAACATCTATGTGATTACGGTCACCGCCACCCTGGGCGAAGCTTCAGAATCCCAGGTAATTAGGGTCACTGTTACTGGTATCGACGACAGCGACCCGCTGTTTTCGTCACCGAACGCGGTTGACGTTGTAGAGGGCACCACTGCTGTCACTACGGTGCTAGCGACCGATGCTGACACGGCGGGTGCCGTCACCTACACCTTGGGCGACAGTCTCGACGACAAGAAGTTCGACATCAGTCTCGCCAGTGGTGTGTTGACGTTCAAGAAAGCTCCTGATTTCGAAGCCCGCGGCTCGGCGGCTTCCAGCAATGTTTATGTGGTTACGGTCACCGCCACCTTGGGCCAAGATCCCGCGAGCCTAGTTACAGAATCCCAGGAAATTACGGTCACTGTTACTGATGAGGACGACACCTCCCCGGTGTTGCCAGATGATGCAGCGGTCGACGTCGAGGAAGGCCAGACTGCCGTCGCGACGGTGGAAGCGACCGACGTCGACAGTGACACCGTGACCTATTCGGTGTCGGGCGGTGCTGATCGGTTGAAGTTCAGTATCGACGCGACGTCTGGTGAGTTGACGTTCATAGAGGAACCTGATTTCGAAGCCCTCGGCTCGGATGCTTCCAGCAATATTTATGTGGTTGAAGTTTCCGCCTCCGATGGTGACAATCTGGCAGCGACTCAGGTCATAACGGTCACTGTCACTGACGTCAATGACAATCCTCCGGTGTTGGAGGCTACTGCAGCGGTCACCGTCGCTGAGGAACAGACTGCTGTCACTACGGTGGAAGCGACCGATGCTGATTCGGTGGTGATCGCGACCTATTCGGTGTCGGGCGGAGCCGACCAAGCGAAGTTCAGTATCGACGAGACGTCTGGTGTGTTGACGTTCGAGACTCCTCCTGATTTCGAAGACGCCACCCGTACTGGTGACAACGCCAATGTCTATGTGGTTGTAGTTTCCGCCTCCGATGGCACCAATCTGGTAGCGACTCAGGCCATAACGGTCACTGTCACTGACGCCAATGACAATCCTCCGGTGTTCCTAGCAGCAACTGCAGCGGTCGACGTCGAGGAAGGCGAGACTGCTGTCACCACGGTGGAAGCGACCGATGCTGACACGGTGGGGACCGTCGCCTACACGTTGGGTGGGGCTGATGGGTCGAAGTTCACCCGCGACGCGACGTCGGGTGCGTTGACGTTCATAGAGGCTCCTGATTTCGAAACCCCCGCCGGTACGGGTGACCCCGACAACGCCAATGTTTATGTGGTTGAAGTTTCCGCCTCCGATGGCACCAATGCGGCAGCAACTCAGACGATTACGGTCACTGTTACCAACGTGAACGACAACCCCCCTAAGTTCACCTCACCGGCTAGCTTCACTATCGAGGAGGGCAAAAGCGCTGCCGCTACCGTGGTAGCGACCGACGATGACACGGCGGACACCGTGGCCTATTCGTTGTCGGGCGGAGCTGACCTAGCGAGCTTCAGTATCGACGCGGCGTCTGGTGCGTTGACGTTCGAGTTTACTCCTGATTTCGAGCTACCCCAAGATGTTGGCACCACCGATAACGTCTATGAGGTTACGGTCACCGCCACGGCGGGCGGACAGTCCGTCGAGCAGTCGATAACGGTCACCATCCGTGACAGAAACGACAACACCCCACAGTTCAGTTCATCGAAGGCGTTCAGCGTGGACGAAAACCTCCTCACCGTCGGGACGGTGGTAGCGGCCGACGCCGACACATCGGACACCGTCACGTACACCTTGGGTACCGGGCCTAGTGCCGGGGCCGATGTCGCGAAGTTCGACATCAGTCTCGCCACTGGTGTGTTGACGTTCAAGAACGCTCCGGACTTCGAGATGCCCGGCTCGGCGGCCGGCAGCAATGATTATGTGGTTCAAGTCATCGTTTCCGATGGTCCGAATCGTGCAGGTCAGCTAATTACGGTCACCGTCGACAATGTCGCCGAGGTCACCCAGCCAGCACCTCCGGTGATAACGGTCCCCGTTGCCGAAGTGATCAGGATTCATCCGGCTTGCGTCGAGAACGCCAACGCTCCTCACCCCTTTACTGACGTGCCGTCGACGCTAGAAGGTTCGAGCGCTATTGGGTGCATCAAAGCCCTCGGCGTAACCACCGGAACGTCAGCAACGACGTACTCGCCCCACGACTCGGTGACGAGGGAGCAGATGGCAGCGTTCCTAGGCCGTATGTACCGCAAGGTGACCGGAAGGGCATGCGGATCCGCTAACCACCCGTTTGTTGATGTCCCAAGATCGTCCTATGCCTACCTCTACATTGGTTGCCTCAAAGCCCTTGGCGTAACCACCGGAACGTCAGCAACGACGTACTCGCCCCACGACTCGGTGACGAGGGAGCAGATGGCGGCGTTCTTGGGCCGTTTGTACCGTAAGGTGAGCGGCGACAAAGCCTGCCTGTCCACTGATCACGGTTTCGTCGACGTCCCAGCATCGTCATACGCCAACGGAGATCTTGGTTGCCTCAAATCCATTGGGGTGATCAAGGGAACGTCAGCAACGACGTACTCTCCCTCCGATATGATGACTCGTGAGCAGATGGCCTTGGCATTGGCCCGCTTGTATAGGGCATTGAACTAACACCGGCGGGGCCCCTATAGAGCGGGTCGCCCGCCGGCCCCCACTCGACGAGTAGGTTCGTTACATGACCTACGAGACCATTACCTACGAGGCGGTCGATGGCGTCGGCCACCTCTGCTTCAACCGTCCCGAAGGGGCCAACGCGGTTAGTCCCGCGTTGGCCCGTGACCTTCGATCCGTCATGCTTGATATCAGCTACGACGATGCGGTTCGTGCCGTTTCGGTCACCGCCGCGGGCCGGGTTTTTTGCGCCGGGGGCGACCTCAAATTGTTTCACGACTGGGGCCAGGCACTCCCGCGCCGCGCCCATGACATGTTGATCGACTTCCATGCCGCCATCCAGTTGATGAACCGCACACCCAAACCGTTCGTGGCCGGAGTACGCGGCGCGGCGGGCGGCGCGGGACTGAGCTTGATGAGCGCTTTCGACCTGGTGATTTCGGGCCAGTCAGCGAAATACACCATGGCCTACACCCGCGCCGGGGTGACCCCTGACGGCACCTCGTCGTACTTCATAGCCCGTCATATCGGACTGCGCCGCATGCTCGACCTCACCCTCACCAACCGCGTCTTGTCCGCCGACGAAGCTGAGTCGTGGGGACTAGTCAACCGAGTCGTGCCAGACGACGAAGTCGAGTCAGCCACCGCCGAACTGGCCACCACCCTCGCCCACGGTGCGGCCGCGGCGATCGGCCACGCCAAACGGGTTATCTACAACGGCATGGAGCACTCACTGGAATCGGCAGGCGAGTTCGAGACCGAAAAGATCACCGCCGCCATGGCGACCCACGACGGACAAGAAGGCATAGCCGCGTTCGTCGAAAAACGGGCTCCAGAGTTCGACTGAGGTCCACCCCCGCTGGCCGCGCCGTTAGCGATCGACCGGTTCGCCAAGAAACCCCGGGAGTAGGTCAACTCCAAGGATGTTCGCGGCGAAGGCCGTGATTTCGTTAACGGAAGTTCGCGCTTCAGGAAGCTCGCGATAGAACTCAAAGACGTGCCACATGCCCTCCCACACGCGCAGGTCGACAGCGACCCCGTCGCATCGCATCGCTGTTGCGAGCCGCACGGAATCGGACAGCAAAATGTCGCGAGTTCCCGTGGTGAGAAAGGTGGGGGGAAAGCCGCGGAAATCGGCGAAGATCGGTGAGATCAGCGGGTCCGTAGGAGTGTGTACACCGGTGTACGCAGCGGCTAACGGTTGGAGATCGCAGGTCGACATCTTCGCCGTCGGATCGCGGTCAGCTAGGTGGCTGTCACCGGAGTGGGTGAGGTCGGCCCAAGGGGACAAGCCGATGATCCCGGCGGGCATATCGAGACCCTCATCGCGGGCTCGAAGTGTGGTCGTCAGTGCGAGGTTTCCACCCGCCGACTCGCCGGCTACCACCACGTTCTCGGCGCCGTATTCATCGATGAGAACCCGATAGACCGCTATTGCTTCGTCGAGGGCGACGGGGAAAGGGGCTTCAGGTGTTCGGGAGTATTCGGGGGCAACGACACAGATATTGAGGTTCACCGCCAAAGGCGCGGTAATGACAACATCCTCGGCGGGAGATCCGATCGCGAAGCCGCCGCCGAAGAAGTAGAGAATTGCCACGTCGGGGCGCTCGCCGCCAAGCGCGGGACGAAACTCGCAGCACCGCACCCCATCGATCGCCGTTCGGGTTTCGGCTACCGCGAACTCTTCACGAGCGGCGACCATTTCCGCCCGGAAACCGTCGCGGATCTGGGTGCGAATCCGATCGGCGTTGTCGATCGTGATGGGTTCGAAGGGGACGTGGGGGTTCGCCCGCAGCCAGTTACGAGCCTGCGAACTGGTACCCGTCCGAGGAATATCGCGGGGGAAGTTCACCGCTCAACCATTACCATTTCCGGAGTGCATCCCCAGAAGCTTGTCACACTCGACGTTGAAGGCGTGCTGGTCCCCGAAGTGTGGGTCAACCTGGCTCAGCGAACCGGCATCGACGAACTGCTCCGCACTACCCGTGACGAAGCCGACTACGACTCGCTCATGCAGTATCGGCTCGAAATCCTCGACGCTAACGGCGTGAACATGAGCGACCTGCGAGCAGTGTTGGCCGCTATGGGTCCGTTTGACGGGGCTAAAGAGTTCCTCGACGAGTTGCGCGCCGACTACCAGGTAGTGCTGCTGTCCGACACCTTCCAAGAGTTCGCCTCGCCGCTCATGCACCAACTTGGGTGTCCCACCATCCTCTGCCACCAACTGCGGGTTGTTGACGACCATATTGTTGATTATGTCCAACGCATCGACGACCACAAGCGCCGAGCGGTTGAAGCTTTCCGCTCGCTCAACTATCATGTCGTGTCGGCGGGGGACTCCTACAACGACTTGTCGATGCTGCGGTCGGCACACGCGGGCGCTTTGCTCTACGCACCCGCCAACATCATCGCGGAGAACCCCGACTTGGCGTCGTTTACCGACTACGGCAGCCTCCGTTCGTGGATCGACTCCGCCGAGTTGGGGCCCGTCGAAAGCTGAGCAAAAGTAGAGCTTTCTTGACGGTTGATCAAGAATAGTAGGCATCGAGGCTGTACTTGGTCTAAGCTTACTACTCCACACTCCTTCATCGAAGAACAAAGGAATCCACAGATGGCAACATCGCAGCCCGCGATCCTTGGGGATCTGCAGAAGTACCAGTGGTATGTCCACATGAGCCGGACCGAGGGCGCTGATCTCGGCGTTATCAAGTCGGCGCTCACTGCGACCCAAGCCGATGCCGATGCCCAAGGGGTCAACCTTGGCGTGTTGTTCGGCCCGACGCTGGCTGATGATCTTGGTATCGAGACCGACGGTGACTTCCAAGCCTACCCTGGCTACGAATCCCCCGACGGCACCAAGGTGGCTAAAGGCACCCAAGAAGAGCTGCTGTTGTGGCTTCACCATGCCGACAAGGACCTCATCTGGGAAGTCCAGCACACCTTCCGCAACGCCGTAGCTGGGCATCTCGCCGTTGCCCGTGAAACGCCGTGTTTCATCTACAAAAACAGCCTCGACCTCACCGGCCACATCGACGGTACCGGTAATCCCGAACCTGAGGATCAACAAGATCGGGGCATTATCGGCGATGGCCAAGCGGGCGAAGGCGGCTCTTACTGCATCGCCCAGCGTTGGGTCCACGACATGGGCTACTGGGCCAGCCTGTCCCTGGCCGAGGAGGAGAACACCTTTGGCCGCACCAAGCCCGATTCCGTCAAACTTGAAACCCAAGTGCCTGGCTCTCACCTCCGCCACGTCGAACTGCGCGAGGGTGAAACCGCTGACGAGTCCACCGCCAAGCGGGGCGAGATGGTTCGCCGTTCAACCCCTTACGCCTTTCACGACGGAACCGTTGGCCTGTACTTCATGGGTTTTTGCAAGACTCAAGCGCCGATGCGCGAACGCATGGAAGCCATGTACGGCACAAGTGGCCAAGAAACCGATCTGATCACGAATTACTCGACCCCGGCCTCGGGTTCGTACTACTTCGCCCCGTCAGTTGAGGCCCTAGCCTTGGCTCTGGGCTGATTCACACCAACTTCGGCTTCAATGGCGGTTCCTTCTAGCGGGCCGCCTTCACCCCAGGCGGCGGCGGACCTCATGCGCGAGCGACTCCGGGGTAGTTCCCAGCCGGGAGCCCGGGCCGACGACGCCACTTTGGCATTGGCGATTGAAGGCGGTGGCATGCGCGGTGTTGTCGCTGCCGGGATGTTGTTGGCCCTCGAACAACTCGGCCTGCGTGACACCATTGACTTGATTGTGGCCACCTCGGCTGGTGCCTTGGCCGCCGCTTTTTTCCTCGACGGCCGCACGATTGAAGGCAGCGTTCTCTTCTACACGGAACTCCATACCGAACCGTTCCTCGACCGGTCACGAATGTTGAAGATGGAAGCGGCGATCGACCTCGACTATCTCATCGATAAGGCGGCCCCGGCCCGAGGGTTGGACCTAGCGGCCGTTGCTGATAGTTCGATCCCACTGTATGCCACAGTTTCGCCGGTAGAACCTGACAACCCGGTCCGTTACTTCCCCGTCGAAGGAGACATCGCCCGGATGGCGGCCATTTTGAAGGCCACCGCCTCCCTGCCGGTACTGGCGGGGGGAGCCAAGGAAGTCGATGGTGAGGATTATGTCGACGGTGGACTTCACGAACCGGTGCCGTGGCGGACGGCCGCCGCTTTGGGAGCAACCCATATTCTTGTCTTGCCGTCCCGCCCGGTTCTTATGGACGAAAAGATCGAGTCGCTCAGCTTGGTCGAGCGCCTAGCTGTGGTGCCAGTCGTTCGCCGGATCCATGGTGACCACATCGGTGATCTCCTCGCTGATCTGCCGGCGTGGTCGAGCCAGCAAGCGTGGAACCTGCGGGCCGTCGCCGACGGATTGGCCTGCCCGCTTAGCGAGATGGCCAAGAGCCGACAGGTGCGAATTGACATTGTTGATATTCCGGATTCGGTTGAGTTGCCGACCCGTCTGGAGCGGTCGCGCCCCGTGCTTGTTGACGCTCTAGTCGGCGGTGCTACCGCTCTCGTGGATCATCTTGGTATGGGTGGTCCCGACGGTGTCGCGGTGGAGCAGCGAGTGGTGCTCACCCATCCCACGGCCCGAGTAAAGGACTTCCGTTCCAAGCACCTGTCCACCCTCTTCGCCGAGGCATCACCAAGGAGACCCAACTAATGCGATTCCTCGGGCTACGACAGCTAACCATCATCGTCTTGGCCGTCCTCGTTTACACCACCGGGTGCAGTGAGCGGGCGTCGCCTGGCCCCGATCTTGAAGTTGTTCCCGACGCAGAGATGGCTCTGATCCAAATCGAACTCGGCGACAACGGGCCGGTAGGGGGAGTTCAGCGAATCGCGGTGGACCTCGGAGCCGCGGTCAACATCGAGGTCACCGGTGACAGCGCCGATGAGGTCCACATCCACGGCTATGATCTGTTCCTTGAGGTAGTCGACGGCGTAGCCCGGCTGAGTTTTGACGCCCTGATTCCGGGCCGGTTTGAGATCGAGTTGGAGGGCTCGGGCCAGCTACTGGCAGAACTGACCGTTTCCTAATGCTGATCCTTGCTCACGGCATCGGCGGTCGCACTGATCTACCCTTGCCGGCGTGGCAACTGGCGTGGGCCGCCGGTTTCGCCGTCGTTGTTTCCTTTGTGGCGGTCGGTGCGTTCTGGTCGACCCCTCGCCTAGGCGCCGCGGCCCGAGGTCGTTGCTTGTTCTCGCTACGGGGGAGCGTCGCTCGAGGCGGCCTCATCTTCAGCCGAGTGTTCGGGCTGGTGTTGTTCGTAGTGGTGCTCTACGCAGCTTGGGGAGGCAATCCCAATGGGGCGGTGAATGTCGCGCCTGGGGCGGTGTTCATCTGGTTTTGGGTCGGCCTGCAAGTGGTGTCGGTTGCTTTAGGTGACGGCTGGCGGGCCTTTAATCCGTATCTCACGATCGCCGATAGTGCGGCGTGGTTGCGGGCGAAGATCCGCGGGGAAAAATCGGGGCCGGTGACCGAAACCGTCTCGACATTGTGGCCCGCGGTGGTCGCGATCTTTGGCTACCTGTGGTTCGAGTTGGCGTATCACAGCCCGGATAGACCGCGGGCGATCGCGGTGTTTATCACCCTTTACAGCTTGCTGCTGCTGGGCGGGGCGGCCATCAGGGGTCGGATCTGGGTGCGTGAAGCCGACGGTTTCGCCGTGCTGTTTTCGCTGTTGGCCGGCCTTGCCCCTGTCTACCGTGACCACCGCGCCAACCTCCGCCTGCGCCTGCCGCTGAGCGGCCTCTCGACCGTTCCCCCGACGGCGGGCACGGTGCCGTTCATCGTTGTGGTCTTGGGTGCAACTACTTTCGATGGCTTTACTCGGAGTTCGATCTGGCTCGACCTTAGCGGGACTCGCACCGGCTGGTCTCGATCGGTGGTGAGCACCATCGGCTTGCTCGTAGTGATTGGGATAGTGGGCTGGATCTACGCCTTCGCGGTGAGTTGGATGGCCAACATAACCGGGGAACAACCGGCCGAAGTCAGCCGCGCCTTTGGGCCCACCCTGGTCCCGATCGCCGCCGCTTACACGCTGGCTCACTACTTCAGCCTGCTTGTCTTGAACGGTCAGGCGATGATTATTAGAGTCAGCGATCCGTTTGGGACTGGCCGCGATCTATTTGGAACTAAGGATTACGCCATCGACTGGACCCTTGTGTCCCCGGACACGATCGCCTGGGTGCAGACGCTCGCCATCGCGGGGGGTCACGTGCTGGCGGTCGCTGCGGCACACGATGTGGCGGTTAGCCGGTATCGATATCAACTAGCCGTTCGTTCCCAGTATCGGCTCCTGTTGGTGATGATTGCCTACACAGTGCTTGGATTGTTCCTGCTGTTGGGGGCTTAGCCCTGCAGTCGTTCGCAGAGAAAGGCCATCGTTTTGGTCAGCGCGACTTGGGTTGGGTGCTCCGGTATCGAATCGGGGGCCAAGGCTCCGGTGAGGACGCTGTGGGCGTCTTCGGCAATCTCGGGCACTACCTGATTGTTCGGGCTGATGATCTCTTCGCAGATGAAATTGTCGCCAAGGGCATCACGAAGCGACTGGAACCGAGCGTCGCCCACCTTGGGATCACCGGTAAATCTCAGACCTAAAACGTCGCATCCGGTGGCGGCTCGTTCGGCCACTACCCGCAGTTGCGCGTCGTCAAGGCCGAGGCTGGCTTGTCGCTTCTGAGTGAGCGTATACGGTACCGCTGGTTGGCTCAAGACAGGGGCGATTACGTCGTCATCGAGCATCATGGCTAAGCCAAAACCGCCGGTGAAGCACATGCCTACGAAGCCAATGCCGTTGCCGCCGGTCTCGGCGTTGAGGTGGCGGGCGAGAGCACGGAGCCAATCAGTGCCAGCGGAGTCATCTCGCAGTGCGAACCCCTTGAACTCTCGGGTTATGCAAAACTTGGCCAACACCCCGAGCGACCGCAGAGGGCTTGACTCCTTGCCCGGCGTGCCAAAGAGAGAAGGAATGGCCACCGAAAAACCGGCACCGACTAGGCGATCACCGAACGCGGCAACCAAAGGCGTGATGCCGCGAAGTTCGGGGGCAATAAGCACCATCGGCCCCGTCCCACGACGGTAGACTTCGTGGCTTATTTTGTGGTGGCTGAAGGACTCGATTGCATACTCGGGGAGCGGCATCGCTCCATCATGGCCAGACATATATGCACCGCCGTGTTGCGTTTCGGTTACAGTTGTTTTCGGTGTCTAGGTCAATCTGCCTCCCTTCGGTTGCTCGGCCGTGGTTTAGCGCGCTCGCGACCTTGGGGATTTTCGCTGTCGTGGTCCTCGGGGTGGCCGGATCCAGTCAGGCTCAAGGGACCGACGATCTACGCGACCAGCGCGAAGAGAACCGGCGCGATCAGGCCAACATCGCGGCCCAGATCGATGCCCTAGGGGCCCAGGACGTCGAGATCGTGGCGGCACTGGCGGCGATTGACGCTCACATTACCCTGCAGGAAGGGAAGGTCGCCGCCGCCCGGCAGGCAATAGCTGAGGCCGAGGGGTTGGCCGCGGCGGCCGAAAATCGCAGGGCCGAGATCGACAGCGAAATAGCCGACGTTCGCCAACAGCTACGGGAGCGGGCCCTCGACGTGTTTGTGGCTCCCCGGGCCGACGACTTCATCGAGTTGAAGGCGGGCACGCTACTTGAGGCGGCGCTCCGAGAATCGTTCCTAGACCAGATTGTGGGTGACGCCTACGACTTGGTTGATGAGCTTCGCCTTCGGGTCGCCGAGCAGGACGACCTAGAGCGAACCGCCGACGACCTAAGGGTAGAAGCCGAACTCGAACGGCGGGATCTGGAGACTCGACTAGTCCATTTGGAGGACTCACGGGTGGAGGCGGAGAACCTCCGAGTTGAAGTGAAATCGCGAATCGACGAGTGGCAGGTTACGGCGGCGGAGATTGATGCCGCGGACCGCGCCATCACGGACGAGATTCAGCGCCTCGAGGAGGATGCGGCGCGGCGAGCGGCGGAGGAAGCGGCGGAAGAAGCGCGGCGGGCGGCCGAAGAAGCGGCGGAAGAGGCAGCGGAAGAAGCGCGGCGAGCGGCCGAAGCAGCGGCGGAAGAGGCGGCCGAAGCAGCCGAAACCGATCCCGCCGAGTCCGAAACTGAAGCTCCCGCCGAAACCGAACCCGCTGATGAACCCGTCGTGGTGCCCGTCGTGGTTCCCGTCGTGGTGCCCGACGGCGACTTCGTCATTACCCACTCGCCCGCCACGGGGGTCATTACTAGCCCGTTCGGCGAGCGGGTGCATCCAGTCTTCGGCACCGTTCGATCGCACCACGGCATCGACTTCGATGGCGATACGGGCGATCCGATCGTCGCCGCGGCGTCGGGTAAAGTGCTCGTCGCGAAGTGGATCAATGGCTACGGCAATGCGGTCATCATCAGCCACGGAGGGGGTTTCGTGACCCTCTACGCCCATCAGAGTGCGCTAAAGGTGTCCGTCGACGAGGCCGTTACCGGTGGTCAGGTTATCGGTTTCGTTGGCAGCACAGGCTGGTCGACGGGGCCGCACCTTCACTTCGAGGTCCGCCTCAACGGTAAAGCCCTCGACCCCGCGGATTACCTGTAGTTGTCGGTGGCGAAAGTTCCCCGGCGTGTGGCCGTGATCGTTGCCTCGGCCACCACGGAGGCCACAGCGGCGGCCGTCGCGGCTCTCGACCGGCGGCCAGATCTGGTGATCGCCGCGGACTCTGGTCTCGACGCGATTGTTGGTGCGGGATGGTCTGCCGATGTCATTGTTGGCGACCTAGATTCGGTGGATCCAACTCTATTGGCTGAGGCGGAGGCGGCGGGGGCGGAGGTCGTTGCCTATCGAGCCGATAAGAATGAGACCGATCTCGAACTGGCCCTAGGTGAGGCGATTCAGCGAGGTGCCACCGTCATCCACGTGGTTATTCGCGACGGTGGCCGGTTGGATCATCAGCTAGCGAACCTAGCGGTACTCGCCGCGCCGGAGTGGGCCAGCGCCGCCGTGTCTGCTTCAATTGGCCACCACCGCGTGTGGGTGGTGCGCGAAGAGATGGAACTGCCGCTGTCGCCGGGGGACCACGTTGCGCTTATCCCAGTGGGCGGCGATGCCGACGCCATCACCACGACAGGGGTTGACTATCCCCTCACCGCCGGACGCCTTTCGGTTTTTCGCGGTCGAGGGATTTCTAACCGGGTAAATAGCGCCCACCCTCGGATTGTCGTTGGGACCGGGGTGGTGCTCGTTGTCAACTCGCCCACGCCAGCCAGCGCCCGTGGCGCCGCTCCAGGGTCAGCTCCAGGTTGAAACAAACGGACAGATTCTCGCTAGTAAGCGTCGACTCGATCGGGCCCTGAGCTGATACTCGACCATCACGAAGCATCAGGACGTGGGTGAAGCCATCGGGAATCTCCTCGACGTGGTGGGTTACGAGGACGATCGGTGGTACTGCCTCGTCGGCCGCGAGTTTCGCCAAGGTCCGAACCAGCGATTCGCGTCCCCCTAGATCCAGCGCGGCGGTTGGTTCGTCGAGCAGGATCAGGCCGGGGTTGGTTGACAGGGCGCGGGCGAGGAGCACCTTTTGCCGCTCGCCTGAGGAGCAAACCCCGAAGCGACGCTCGGCCAGTGTGGCAATCCCGACGCGGTCGAGGGCAGCGTCGGCATGGCTGCGATCGGTGTCGTCGTAGGTGTGCCACCACGGTTCGAGGGCCCCGTGACGGGCCGTCAAAACAACCTCGTGGACGGTCAGGTTGGGCCGCAGCAGATCAGCCATCGCCGCGCTGGCCAAGCCGACACGCGCCCGTAGGTTGCGCACGTCGGTGCGCCCGAGCGTCTCGCCCAGAACGGTGACCGATCCGCGAGACGGATGCAACCACATCGACGCAATGCGAATGAGGGTCGTTTTTCCAGAACCGTTGGCCCCGAGTAAAACCCAACGCTGTGACGGTTCGATGCTCCAGTCGATACCGGCCAATATTTCGGTGCCGTCCGTCGTGCGGGTGACGTCGGACAACTCAAGTACCGGTGGACTCATTTGGCTCCTCCATGACGAACCCAAGTCTCGTACATCGTTGCGTAGCGCCCGCGTTTATCGACGAGTTCTTCGTGGGTGCCTAACTCCACCACCTCACCGTCGTGAATCACCGCGATGCGATCGGCGCGCCGCGCGGTGGCCAAGCGATGGGCGATAATGACCGCGGTGCGTCCGTCGAGTACTACGTCGAGGGCCGCCTCGACCCGGGTCTCGGAATGAAGATCGAGGTTGCTGGTTGCCTCGTCGAGAATCAACACCCGGGGCCGGGCGACAAACGCCCGAGCAAGGGCCAGAAGTTGACGTTCGCCCGCAGAGAGCGAGGCGCCCCGTTCATGGACGACGGCATCAAGGCCGCCCAAACGTTCGATGAGGTCGGCGATACCGACCGCTTCGAGCGCGGCGTAAAGTTCGTCGTCGGGGGCGTCGGGTCGAGCGAACGCCACGTTGTCGCGTACCGCACCGGCGAAGAGGAACGGTTCTTGGGGAACGACCCCGAGTTGGGAGCGCAAACTGGCCAGAGTGACGGTGGTGAGGTCGTTACCGTCGATGGTGATCGTGCCAGTGTCGGGATCATGGAATCGAGTGATCAGTCGGGCGATGGTAGACTTCCCAGACCCGGTTTCGCCCACCAAGGCCACCGTTTCCCCCGGCGCGATCGTAAGCGAAACCTCGTGCAGTACAGGTCGGCCCGGTTGGTAGCTAAACGTGACTCGATCGAGGATGATTGATCCCTCAATTGGGGGCAGTTCTAGCGCGTCGGGAGCCTGACTAACAGTTGGCTCGATAGCGAGCAGTTCCTGCAGTTTCACGATGGCCGCGCCGCCCTGTTGGTACGAATTATAGAGCTGAACTAGGGTTTGCACCGGAGCGAAGAACGAAGTGAGGAACAACAAAAAGGCGGCCATCTCACCCACCGTGATGCGACCGTTGGCCACCATCACCCCGCCGACGGCCAACAAGATGGCCTGGGTTGCGATGCCGATCATCTCGGTTCCAGGGGCAAATGTCGAGTTCGCTCGTGACGTGGCGATGCTTGCGTCGCGATGTTCGCCGACCACGCGCCGATGGTTAGCTACGTTGACGTGGCGTCGGTTATAGGCGGCGATGACCCGGATGCCGGCGAGGGACTCCTGCAGATCAGCGAGCAGGTCGGCGATGCGATCCCGCACCCGGAGATAACCCACCGATGAGACCTTCCGAAACCACATCGAGACGATCAGTGTTGGCGGTAACGCCACTGCGAGGGTGATGACCGCCAGCAGCGGATCGTAGACAAAGAGGGCCACGGTGATGACCAGCAGGGTGAAGACCTGCACCAAAAGGTTGACGATTCCTTCTTGGAACAGAATCGAGAGCGCCTCGACGTCGGAGGTCATACGGGTGAGCAGAACCCCCGCCTTTTCCTCGGTGTAAAACGCCATACTCTGGCGCTGAAGATGGCCAAAGACCCGCACCCGTAGGGTCTCGTTGAGTCGTTCACCGAGCCGACCGGTGTAGGAAACCCGCGCCCAACCCAAGAGCGTGGCGACCGCGACCGCGGCCACGTAAACCAACGCCACGGTGACGAGTACCTCCTTGTTACCTTTGCGGACGCCGTCGTCGATGCCGATCTGGGTCAGGATCGGGCCGAGTTGCAAGGCAATGGTTTCGACTAAGACGAGGCCCACCGCGCCAAGAAGTCGAACCCGGTACGGCCACAGGAACCGACCGAGGGAGAACGTTTGGCGATCCCACTCGTCGACGCGCCATTTGGTGTCCGCTATGACATGCTCTGGCTCTTGATCGAGGACCTTCTCGACCAAGTTACGCAGGTCGCCGGGAACGTCGGCGGGGGGCAGGCCTGCCGCGGCGTTTGCCTGCATCGAGGTGGGACCGCCCGTTAGCCCGCCCTGTCCACCCATCGAAAACATCAGGAAACCTCGGCGAGAATTGCCGCGTAGCGAGCGTTGGTGGCCAGCAGTTCGGTGTGGGTTCCAGTGGCCGCAATCGTGCCGTGGTCGATCAACATCACCCGATCGGCGAGGGCAATCGTCGAGAGGCGATGGGCGATCAGGATCGTGGTCCGCTGGGTTCGGCGTAGGGCGATGGCCGAGTGAATTCGTTCCTCGACCGCGACATCAATCGCGCTGGTGGCATCATCGAGGATCAGCACAGCCGGGTCGGCGAGCAGGGTTCGGGCTATTGCGAGGCGCTGGCGTTGACCCCCGGAGAGGGTCAGGCCGCGTTCGCCCACCTCGGAGTCGACCCCACCGGGAAGGGCCGCCACGAACTCGCTCGCCGCGGCATCGGCGAGGGCCGCGGTCACCTCGCTGGCGGGTGCCTCGGGTCGGGCGAAGGCAACGTTCTCGCTAACCGATGCGGCGAACAAAAACGGGTCATCGGTGACCGCGTTGACGGCGTTACGTAGGTCGGCGAGGGCGAGGGTGCTGACGTCGTGACCGTCGACGAACACCGCTCCGCTAGCGACGTCGTAGAACCGGGGAATGAGTCGAGCGATGGTGGATTTTCCGCTGCCGGTGGCGCCGACGATGGCCACGCTTTCGCCCGCTTCGATGGTGAAGGAGAGGTCGGCCAGGATCGACTCGCCCCCTCCGGTGGGGTAAGCGAAATGAACCTGATCGAACACCACCTCGCCACGAGGATTTGCCAGCGCGGTGGGATTGGTTGGCTCGACGATGCTGGGGTGCTCATCGAGAATCTCGAACACTCGAACCGCCGCCGCTCCCGCCCGCTGCCACTGCAACAAGATAAAACCAAGCAGTCGAAACGGTACCGCGAGCATCACGACATAGGTGCTGAAGGCGACCAGATCGCCGATCGCAATCGTGCCTTCGATGGCTCCGATACCGCCGTACAACAAGACCAAGGCCAACCCTAGGCGAGGCAGTGATTCCATTCCAGGAGCGTGTCGAGCGCGGGTGTCGGCGAGGGTTGTTCCGGCCCACCGTAGGCGGCGCGCTGCGGCGGCGAGATGTTGGACTTGCGCCGGTTCCTGGGCGAATGCCTTAACGACCCGAATACCTTGGATGTTTTCGTCAACGATCGTGGCGAGGTCGGCTTGGCGAGCGGTAACCACCCACGAAAGGGGAAACATGCGGTTCCGCAGCCGCAACCCCACGAGGTACACGAACGGCAGTGGGGAAATGGCGACGAGGGTGAGCGTCACGCTGACCGTCAACATCACCGCCACGGCCAGCACAAACATGACGAGTTGCATCGCCACGAGCGGACCGAAGGCGAAGAGTAACTGGATAGAACGAATGTCGGAGTTGGCGCGCGAGATCACCTGGCCGCTTTGGGTACGGTCCCAGTAGTCGAACGAGAGCTCAGTGAGCCGTTCGTACATGAGATTGCGGAGATCGTTCTCGATCCGCAGGGCCGACCGGAACAAGCCGAAGCGGTAGACGAACCCGAACCCGAACCGCGTTACGGCTAGGCCCGCCAGCACGATCACGAAAGACCCGACCGAGTCGCCGTTGCTCGCCGCGTCGATGCCTTGACCGAGAACCATCGGGACAGCGACGGTGGCCGAGATTCCCACGATACCGGCCAGGATGGATGCACTGAACGACCACTTCTGAATCCAGACCACCGGCCACAAACGGCTGAGCCACCATCGCTTGGGGTCAGGATGCACGCCAGCGCGGGGACGGTCATAGGCAGGTGCGGGCATCGCGCCACGGTACGGCTAGATTCGTGAAATGAGTGAACCAGCGGGGGAGTACTGATCGACACCGCACTGCGACTACTGGCCGCCGTCGGACTCGTCGCCGCAAACGCCGGGTTCGTTGCCGCCGAGTTTGCCCTCGTTGCTGTTGATCGAACCAAGGTCGACGATCGGGTGCGCCAAGGACACGGACGCGCCGTGGCGGTTCAGCGACTGCTGCAGCGACTCTCCTATCACCTGTCCGGGGCCCAACTCGGCATCACCATCTCCTCGTTGCTGCTCGGCGTTTTGGCCGAACCCGCCATCGCCACCCTGCTCGCACCGGTCCTAGAGGCAGCTTTGGGTTTGACGTCTCGCGCCGTGTCGGTTGCGGTTGCCCTCGCCGTGGCGACGGTAGTGCAAATGGTGTTGGGGGAACTCGTCCCCAAAGCCGTTGCAACCTCTCGGCCCCTCGAAACGTCCTTCGCGCTCGCCCGTCCGGTCGCGGTCTACGGATTATTGGCGCGGCCCGTTGTTGCCTTGCTCGATGGTATGGCGGCCCGATTGACCCGCCGCCTCGGGGTTGAGGTGACCGAGGAGTTGGAATCAACGCCGGACCGCGAGGAGATCGAGAACCGCATTCGATCGTCGGGAGAAACCGGCACCCTTGACGAAGGTGAGGTCGACCTTTTGACTCGGTCGATCCGCCTAGCCGACAAATCGGCCGACGATGCAATGATCCCGCGGGTCCGGGTTGAAGCGATTATGGCATCGGCGCCGATCGACGCTCTCGTCGCCCTCGCAGCTCGGACCGGCCACTCTCGGTTCCCGATTACCGGCGATGAACTTGACGATGATCTCGACGATGTGGTCGGCGTCGTACACGTGAAAGCGGTCCACGGCATCCCCATCGCTCAACGGGCCGAAACCCTAGTGGCGGCGGTAATGAGCCCGGTGCTTGCGGTACCGGAGTCGCGTCCTTTAGACGAACTGCTTGTCGACTTGCGTCAAGGCGGTACCCAGTTGGCGGTGGTCATCGACGAACACGGCGGCACCGCGGGCATTATTACCCTAGAGGACATCTTGGAGGAGATCGTCGGCGAGATCGACGACGAGTACGACGCCGAACCAGTGCCTCTCACAAGGATCGAAGCGAAAGGGTCCACGGTGGTTCCCGCTTCGCTACATCCCGACGAGGTTCGAGCTGAGACCGGTTTCGAGATGCCCGAAGGCGATTATGAGACCCTCGCCGGGTTGGTGCTGGATCGACTGGGGCACATTCCGCAACCAGCCGAGATGGTGAGCATCGACGGCTGGCGACTCGAGGTGGTCGCCATGGATCGACTGCGGGTGGCGACGGTTCGTCTAGTGGCACCGCCTGAGGTTCGGCCATGATCGGATGGTCACTGTTAGCCGCCCTCGGCTTGTTAGTCGCTAACGCCTTTTTTGTGGCCGTCGAGTTTGCTTTGCTAGCCAGCCGAGCGGCCCGCCTCGAACCGATGGCCGCAGATGATAGGGACCGGCGGGCCGCGGTGGCGCTCGAAGCCGTACGCGATCTTCAGCCGCAACTCGCCGGAGCACAACTCGGTATCACGATGGCGTCGCTTGGTTTGGGTTACGTGGCCGAACCCGCGGTAGCAGCGCTCTTCGAATCGGTCATCGAACGCTTCGTTGAGATTCCGTCGGGCGTGCTCCACACGATTTCGTTCATCACCGCGCTCGCCGTTGTGGTGGTGCTCCACATGGTGATCGGCGAGATGGTGCCCAAGAACCTCGCTCTCGCCGCCCCTGAACAATCGGCTCGACGGCTCGCCCCGCTACACCGCGTTTATGTCACTGTTTTTCGCCCCATTGTGTGGTTCCTCACCGTGATCAGTAACGCAATCACAGGGTTGCTCGGCATGAAGCCAGTAGACGAAATCAACACGGCGCTTACGGTCAAGGAGTTTCATACGCTCATTGAAGGGGCGGTCGAAGACGGCACGTTGGAAGATGTCGATCACGATCTGTTAGCGGGCGCGCTCGACTTTAGGACTCGCACCGCAGCTTCAATCATGGTCCCGCGGGCCTGCATGCTGAGCGTTCCGCGGTCCACCTCCGTGAGCGATCTAGAAGCCGTCGTTGCCGAACACGGCCATAGCCGAGTCCCAGTTACAGCATCGGGGCCCCACGATGTTGTCGGATTCGTTCACAGTAAGGACCTGCTGCGGTTCGCGGCGGGCGAACGTGACGATCCCGTCCCTCTCGAGATGATCCGGCGCATGCTGATCGTGGGGCCGGATCGCCCGGTTCGGGACATCATGCATTCCATGCGCAATCAGCGGCGACATATGGCCCTAGTTCGTTGCCCCCGTGGTGAACTGCTGGGGATAGTCACCTTGGAGGATGTACTGGAGGCGCTCGTCGGCGATATCACCGACGAAACAGATGGCGGCCAGGGATCCCCTATCATTTAGCGGCACAGCCAGTTAGCGGCACAGCCCCGGATCGTTAGACCCCGACGGCGTGGAAGCCGCCATCGACATGGATCATCGAACCTGTCGTGCTCGGGAACCAGTCCGACAACAACGCCACTGTCGAACGGGCAACAGCCGATGAATCTTCGACGTCCCAACCGAGCGGGGCTTGAGCGTCCCAGACGTCCTCGAAGCGCTTGAAGCCGGGGATCGATTTGGCGGCCATAGTGCGGATTGGTCCGGCGGCAATCAGGTTGCAGCGGATGCCCGCGGGGCCTAACTCTCGGGCCAAATACCGGCTAGTGGACTCTAGGGCGGCCTTGGCGACACCCATCCAGTTGTAGGCGGGCCAGGCAACGGTGGCGTCGAAATCGAGGCCGACGATAGAGCCACCGTGTGTCATCAAAGGCGCAACCGCCTCGGCGAGTAGCTTGAGCGAATACGCCGAGATCTCCACAGCCACCTTAACGTCGTCCCAGGTGGCGGCCATGAAGTCGTCGCCGAGACAAGCCTCAGGAGCAAAGCCGATAGCGTGAAGTGCCCCATCGACATGCCCCCACTCTTTGGCTAACGCATCGTGGAGGCTGGTGGCGTGGTCAGGATTAGTTACGTCGAACTCGTAAACCAACGGTTCGACGGGAAGCTTGCGGGCGGTTCGCTGGGTCAGGCGAAGACCGCGCCCGGCGCCGGTGAGGATGACCGCGGCACCTTCAATTTGGGCCAACTTAGCAACCCCAAACGCAAGTGAAGCATCGGTGAGAACACCGGTGATCACAATATTTTTTCCGTCAAGCACGCCCACGGCGGCCTCCTGAAGTCTTGCCCCCACGTTATGGCACGGGCGTTATGGTACCCGTGATGCGACTGTACGACACTCGACGCGGCAGCGTGGTGCCATTTGAACCCGGCCCTCTAGTGTCGATGTATGTCTGCGGTATCACACCGTACGACGCCACCCACCTCGGACATGCCGTGACCTATGTCACCTACGACGTGTTGCAACGCAGGCTGATCGATTTGGGCCACGAGGTTCGCTACGTGCGCAACATTACCGATGTTGACGACGATCTTCTCGCCGCGGCCCATCGTCGAGGGGTCCATTATTTGGACCTCGCGTTTGGTGAGACGGCTCAGTTCGATGACGACATGCGGGCGCTCAATACGCTGGAGCCGTGGTCTGAGCCGCGGGCCACCGGCGCCATCCCCAACATTCGTGGCGTGGTGAATGCCTTGCTATCGACGGGTCATGCCTACCTCGTCGGCGGGTCTGGTTCTCCGACAACCGTGTTTTTCGATACGGCGGCGAGCGATCGGTTTGGCACCCTCAGCGCCCTCGGCGACCAGCGCATGCTCGATCTTACTGCAGGGGCGGACGACTTCCCCAACGACCCGCGTAAGCGCAACCCGTTGGACTTCGTCGTGTGGCGTCCGTCCGCCGCCGGAGAGCCAGAGTGGGAAGCCCGATGGGGACCCGGTCGCCCCGGTTGGCACGTGGAGTGTGCGGCCTTGGCGCTTCGGGAACTAGGAGACACGATTGATCTTCACGGCGGTGGAGTCGATCTACTCTTCCCGCATCACGAGTGTGTCGCCGCCCAAGCCGAAGCCATCACGGGGAAGCCGTTCGTGCGGCACTGGCTCCACCAGTCGATGGTGCATGTCGATGGCCGGAAGATGGCCAAGTCCACCGGCAATCTCGTGATGGTTCGAGATCTCCGTAGATTGTACCCGGCCGCGGCGATCCGGATCGCCCTTTCGATGCACCACTATCGGCGCCCCTGGAGTTGGAGTGGCGCCCTTCTCGACGATGCAATGACTCGCTATCGCGCCTGGGTTCAGGCAGGCGAAGGAGAGGGTGCGATTGATGAGGTACGTCGCTACGTTGACGATGATCTAGATGTCCCCGGTGCGTTGAATGCCATAGGTCGAGCGGTTGAGCGGGGTGAGGGAGTTAGCCAAACAGCGGCTCTATTGGGCATCCATGTGCCAGTTGGGCCATGATGTTCACAGACGGCCAGCTAGACGGAAGGAAGACATGAGCGAAGGGGCAGGAAAACTGCAGGCGAGGACGCTCGCCATTGCTCGTCCCATCGTCAAAGCCCTCTGGCGAATTAAGGTCTCCGGTCTCGACAACCTTCCACTGCACGGCGGCGTAATCTTGGCGCCCAACCACACATCGGTTCTCGATAGTTTTTTTCTCCCGGTGGTGCTGCCTCGGCGTATTAGCTATGTTGGCAAGGCCGAATATCTAGACGACTGGAAGACCCGCCGCCTTTTCCCCGCCTTAGGGATGATCCCCATCGATCGCAGCAGCGGCCACGCCTCGGCCCGGGCGCTCGACACGGCGGCCCGAGTGCTCGAGGCGGGGGAGTTGTTCGGTATCTTCCCCGAAGGGACAAGGTCTCGCAGTGGCGTGCTGTACAAGGGGCATACGGGGGCGGCGCGGCTGAGCGTGCGCACAGGTTCTCCCATCGTTCCCGTCGGACTGCTAGGAATCCGAGCGATACAGCCACCAGATGCGCGACTGCCGAAGGTGTTTCGGCCGGTAGAGATTCGCTTCGGCCGTCCAATTCAACCGGTTCATTCCACCTCGGCGGGCGACGCTCGTCTCCGACTGCGCCAGATGACCGATGAGGTCATGTACGAGATTCGTGAACTTACCGGGCAAGACTACGTGGACACTTACGCCAGGAAGGTTCAGGCCAAGGACACCGCAACCGATACCGTCGACACAAAACCAGATGAGTCCGAACGGCGGTCGTCAGCCGACGTTTTACGCTCGGTTTCAGCCTGAACATCGTCCCTTGAATCGGGAGTCCACGGCTAGCCTGAGGACTGCTATGAGTAGGGCTGCTGCGAGTGACGTGATCTCTGTTTATCTGCCGGACGGTTCGGCGCGGGAGCTTCCGGCTGGATCATCGGCAGCGGACTTGGCCGCGACCATTGGTCCGCGGCTAGCCGCCGATGCCCTGATTGCCGTCGTCGATGGGGTCGAGAGCGACATCACGGCCTCTCTCGCTGACGGCAATACCGTCGAGATTGTTACCCCTAGGTCGGAACGGGGCTTGCACACCATCCGTCATAGCACCGCTCACCTCATGGCTCAGGCAGTCCTCGACCTGTACCCCGGGACTCAGCTGGCCATCGGACCGGCGATTGAAAATGGTTTCTTCTACGACGTCGAACTTCCCGCGGGCGAGACCTTGAGCGAAGAGAGCCTTGTCGCCATCGAGGCACGTATGCACGAAATCGTGGCCGCTGATCAGACCTTTGTGCGCCACGAGATGCCCGCCGCGGCAGCAGCTGCGTTCTTCGCCCACGATACTTTCAAGGCCGAGATTATCGAACGGGTCATCGCCGGTCCGGTCAGCGTTGAGGATTCAGGCGAGATCGGTGGTGGCGACACCATTAGCTACTACGCCAACGGCGAGAGCTTCCGCGACATGTGTACTGGGCCTCACGTGCCGAGCACTGGCCGCTTGGGTCACTTCAAGTTGCAGTCCGTGGCGGGCGCTTACTGGCGAGGCGATGTGACCCGCCCGATGCTACAACGCATCTACGGCACGGCCTGGTCCTCCAAGAAGGAACTCAAAACTCACCTGCAGATGTTGGCCGAGGCCGACAAGCGCGATCACCGCCGGTTAGCGCGAGAACTCGATCTAGTCAGCTGGCCAGACGAACTGGGGCCCGGGTTGGCGGTCTGGCACCCCAAAGGCGCGCTTATTCGCAAGCTCATCGAGGACTACTCCCGCGATCGTCACCAACACGGCGGTTACGAGTTCGTCTTTTCGCCACACATCGCCAAATCCGTGTTGTGGGAGACCTCTGGGCATCTCGACTTTTACGCCGATGGCATGTATCCGCCGATGGAACTCGACGGCGTTAGCTACTACCCGAAGCCGATGAACTGCCCCTTCCACGTGATGGTCTACCGAGCGAACCAACGCAGCTACCGTGAACTCCCGTTGCGCTTGTTTGAATTGGGGGCCGTTTACCGCTACGAGCTTTCGGGGGCGATTCACGGCCTGCTGCGTAGCCGCGGCTTCACCCAAGACGACAGCCACATCTTCTGCACCCGACAAGAAATCGAAGCAGAACTCTCCTCGTTACTGGATTTCGTGCTTTCGCAGTTGCGCGACTTCGGCTTCCACGACTTCCAGGCCAAGCTTTCGACTCGCCCGACTGAGAAGGCGGTGGGTGACCTCGAGTTGTGGGCGGAAGCCACCGAAGGTTTGCGCCTCGCCCTCGAGGCCCACGGACTCGATTACGTCGTCGATGAAGGCGGCGGTGCCTTTTACGGCCCGAAGATCGACGTCGACATCAAGGACGCCATTGGCCGAGCGTGGCAACTGTCCACTATTCAACTCGACTTCAACCTGCCCGACCGTTTCGGTCTCGAGTACGTAGCCGCGGACGGCCAACGGATGCAACCGGTAATGATCCACCGAGCTCTGCTGGGCTCGATTGAACGCTTTTTTGGCGTGCTCATCGAACACTACGCCGGGGCTTTTCCGGCGTGGCTGGCGCCCCTTCAGGTGCGGGTGCTGCCGGTTGCTGAAGTCCACCACGACTACGCCCACGATCTGGTCGCCCGATTGCGCGCGGACGGTTTTAGAGCCGACGTGGCCGAGGCGGTCGAACCGCTCGGAAAACGGGTTCGTAACGGCAAGGTCGACAAGGTTCCGTACCTGTTGGTGGTCGGCGACGACGATGTCGCTCACGGCACTGCGGGGGTCAACCGTCGCGGCGAAACTAAACCCGAACGTGACATCAGCGTCGACGCCTTTATTGCTTGCCTCCGTTCCGAGGTGGACGAGAAACGCTGATGTCTCAGGCGTAGGGCGTAGTCTTACTAGCGTGTCAGTCGACGACGAAATCCGCGATGAACTTCCGGCCGACCTCGACCCGTCCGCGCTCGCCGCGCCCTATCTTTTCCCCAACAACAATCGCCGCCGAATCCCCGCCGTGCTCTACGGACTGGTCGGTCTCGGCTGCATCCTGCTGTGGAACCAGGCGGGCGAAGATGCGGTCCTCGTGAACAACGGCATTCTTGTGGCGGGCCTCGGGTTGATTTTGGTTGGGCTTTACCACTGGCAAGGAGCCTGGGACCTGTCCTTCGATGAGGAGCACGCCCTCGGCGCGGCGACCAAAGAAGTCGGCTTCGCGGTGGGCCACGCCTCGGCTCAACTGGGTTGGCGAGGCCTCCGCAGTCGCCCGACCTGGCGAATCCTGCTTTACAGTAACGAGGCATCGCCAGAACACCGCGGCCTTGTCCTTGTTGACGGGATCGACGGTGAGATTATCGGCCGTTTCGTCGAATCGAACCCCGAGGACTGGACCGGCTACGACACCTGACTGTCCACCCCCGGGATGGATTCGGGCTGGGTCACTGCTACCCTTGAGTCGTCTCCAAGTTCGGGAGTTTTCATGTTCGACGGAAAGTTGCGTGCCCAAGTCGACCGCAGCCTGACCCCAATCGGCCGAAGTCTAGTAAAGACGGGCATAACGCCCGATGTCATAACCGTCATTGGCATCCTCATGGCTGGCGTTGCAGCGGTGACGATTGGTGCCGGATACCACTCGGTTGGGTTCTTGTTTTTGTTGCTGACCGCTATCCCCGACGCGCTCGACGGTGCGGTAGCTAGGGCCGCCGGAAGCGGTTCGGTGCGCGGGGCGTACTTTGACTCCGTGGCCGATCGGTTGACCGACGGTTTGCTGTTCGGCGGTGTTGCCTGGCACCTTGCCAGTGTCGAACCGGGCCGCATCATGATGCTCCCGGTGGCCATCATGGGCTTAGCGATGTTCATTTCGTACCAGCGGGCCAAGGCCGAGTCCCTCGGCTTCGATGCCAAGGGCGGAATAATGGAACGGGCGGAGCGCATCATCGTGTTGGCCTTCGCTTTGCTGTTCCCCCAACTGCTCATCGCCACCCTCTGGGTGATGCTGGCGCTCACCGTCATCACGGCGGGGCAGCGCTTCGTCAAAGTGTGGCGTCAAGCCTCAGAGGATCGCCCCGTCCCCACCCGGCGGCCCCGTCGCAAGCCCCGTCAACGCCAAACCGAGACCCTATGGCGTCAGCGAATGCGTGAACGCCGGGCCCTCTCTGCTCGCCTAGGAACTGCCCGAGTCGAGCGCAACGACAACTAGCTCCATGGCATCGGTTTCGGCCTACCGGGCCGGGTCATTTCTCGCTCAGCGACTGCCCGACGCCATGGGTACCACGGGCGCTCGTCTGGCGGGCCTAAGTGCGTCGATGATGGCGGGGGAGAAGGCCGAAATCGTTGCTCGCAACCTCGAACGGGTTCTTGGCCGCCCGCTGAGTTCGACGGAAAAAAGGCGTCGGGTGGCTGAGACCTTCGCCTGGTACGCCCGTTATTACGTTGAGAGCTTCCGTCTTCCCGCGGTCGGGCGGGAAGAACTCGATCGCGGTTTTTCCTACGAAGGGGTGGGCGAGATCGAGGCCCACTGCGGCCCGGGAAAGTCGGGGGCGATTTTGGCCTTGCCACATCTCGGCACCTGGGAATGGGCGGCTTTTTGGCTGGCTCGTATCCCCAGAGTAAAGGTCACCGCCATCGTGGAAGCCATCGAGCCACCGGAATTGTTCGAGTGGTTCGTTGGGTTGCGGGAGTCGCTGGGGATGGAAATACATGCGTTGGGGCCTGGCGTGAGCGGGGCGATCATGAAAGCCCTCAAGAACGGTCATCTGGTGTGTCTGCTATGCGATCGAGACCTGCCCGGCAACGGCATCCCCGTGACCTTCTTCGGCGAACGGACCACGTTGCCCGGCGGGCCGGCCACCCTGGCGTTGCGGGCCAAGGTGCCGCTTATGCCGACAGCGGTCTTCTGGCGCGATAAAGCCCGCCACGGTCTAGTCCGACCTCCGCTAGTGGTCGAGCGGGAATCGAAACGCCTGCGCGACGACGTGGAGCGGGTCACCCAGATGCTGGCCAACGAGTTCGAAGCCCTCATCGCCCAAGCCCCCGAGCAATGGCACCTGCTTAACCCCAACTGGCCTAGTGACTACGAAGCCCTAGGTCAGCCGGTTCCTGAGCACCTCAGGGGACTTAGCTAATGCGGATCGGCATCATCTGTCCGTACAGTCTCACCATCCCCGGCGGGGTGCAGATGCAGGTTCTGGGTCTGGCACGCGCCTTGCGGCAGCGAGGCGAGAAGGTGCGAGTGTTGGCCCCGTGCGACGGCCCGCCACCAGATGCGGGAGTCACCCCACTGGGGCTCAGCCTCCCCACCGCGGCCAACGGCTCGGTTGCTCCCGTCGCGCCCGACCCGGCGGCCCAGTTGCGGGTAATTCGGGCCATGCGCGACGAAGCGTTCGATGTGATCCACCTCCACGAACCGATCGCTCCCGGTCCGACTCAGACAGCGTTGTTGGTCCGTCCGGCGCCACTGTTGGGGACCTTCCACGCAGCGGGCCGTTCGCTGGCTTACGACATTTTTCCAACAGCGGTGCGATTTCTAGCCGGACGACTCGACGACCGATGCGCGGTCAGCGAGGACGCGGCGAAGATGGCGCGCCAGGGACTCGGCGGCAGCTACGACATCACCTTTAACGGTGTCGAACTGCCCCGCTTTGCTTCCGGAACCCCGCACGTCACGAGCGGACCCACCATCTTCTTTTTGGGTCGCCACGAACCGCGCAAGGGACTTCGGGTCCTGCTCGACGCGTTCGCGCGGTTGCCCCCCGAAACCAGGTTGTGGGTCGCAGGTGATGGACCAGAGACGGTCGGACTTCGCCGCCGCTACGCAGGTGATTCTCGCATCGAATGGCTCGGCACGATTTCGGAGACCGACAAGATTGCCCGGCTCCGTGGGGCCGATGCCTTCTGTGCCCCCTCACTGCACGGTGAGTCATTTGGTATTGTCTTACTCGAAGCCATGGCGGCGGGTACCGCGGTGGTGGCTGGCGACATTGCCGGGTATGCCAACGTTGCTCGCCGAGGGCGCGAAGCCGTTTTGGTCGAACCCGATGACGTCACGGCCCTAGCTGCCGGCCTGGGTACCGTGCTCAGCGACGCCCCTCGGCGAAACCAACTCATCGAATCGGGGCTCAAGCGAGCCGAGGAGTTCTCTATGGCCCGATTGGCCGACTGGTACCTCGCCCGATACGAACGGTTGGTGGCTCGTTCGGCGGTTGGTCGGGGCTGAGACGTCTACCGGTTGGGCGCTTGGTACACTGGAGGGGATCTCCCGAGGCTGTCTAGTTTTAGGACGAACCTATGCCAAAAGTTTCTGCGGGAATGCTGTCGTTGATTCCTGCCTCACTTATAGCCATCGTCGCGTACATCATCTTGATTTTGGTGTTTGTCGTTTCTCCGCTGATCGCGGTTATTGCCGCGGTCGTGCTTGGGATCGTCGCGTGGCGGTTCATGGTGGGCACAGCCGCCAACCGAGCCTTGCGGGCGTTGAAGGGTCGTCCCCTTCCCGAAGGCCAAGAACCCCGACTCGAGAGTCTGGTCGAGTCGGTATGCGCCAGCCACGGCATTGCCGAACCGGTGCTGTACGTGGCTAACTCCCGCGCCATCGATGTTGCCGTCGTGGCCAGTCGCCGCGGCACCAGCTTGGTTCTCACCACCGGGTCTCTACGGCAACTCGATCGGCTCGAACTGGAGGCGGTCGTTGCTCGCCAACTATCTTTGTTCGGTCAAGGGGTGCAAGCCGCCACCATGCTGGTCGCCATTGCGCCGCTACTCGGGCCCTTCGCCGGTGGTCTACGTAATCGACTACTCGACGACCGGCGTCGGGTTCGAGCCGATCTCGTTGGGGTCAGGTTCACCCGCTACCCGCCGGCGCTCGCCTCCACCTTGGCAAAGGCCCTTGCAGGGACGCGGATCGCCCCCCATCCGCCATCTGATCACCTGTGGCTCATCGGATCAGCCGATACCCAAGCTCCCGCTGAACTCCTCGAGCGCGTTGACACCCTTAACGAGTTGTGAGCGTGCGCCGAACTCTGGGGGCACTCGCAGCATGTGCCGTCTTAGCGTCGGGTTGTGGCGGCGCGGAGGAGCCTTCCGACGATAGAGACAATGATTCGACAGCGGGCCTCGACGAGGTGGCCGCCACGGTTTCGCTGGAACCCACCCCGACGCCAATCATCGACGCGGGACCAAAGGCAACCTACACCGGCTTACCGGCGCCCGAGGAACTCGCCGAGCAGCCCGTGGTTGTCGTCAAGGTCTCCAACAACGACGATCGTAGCCTGGCCGCGCTTATTGGTCTCGAGTCGGCCGATGTCGTGATCGAGGAACGGATCGAGGATCGAGCCACTCGGTTCGCGGCGATCTTTCACTCCGAGATTCCCGCCGTGCTCGGTCCGGTTCGATCAGCGCGAACGACCGATGGCGACCTCTTGGTGAACCTCGGCGAGCCGATCCTGGTTTTTTCGGGGGCCAACATTGGCGTATTGGGAGAACTTCGTGCTCTGTCGGCCGAAGATCATGTCGTGTTAGTGCTAGACACAGGCTCGAATCAACACCATTACCGCGACCAAGACTTTCGGGCGCCGGACAACCTATTCACCGATCTTCGACAGGTTATCGACGACTTCTCCGACGCGGCGGGGGCCGCCCAACCGATCTTTACCTTCCGTGACGAAGAGTCCGGTCCGCGGCCGCCCAGTATCGACGGACTCGGCTTTACCGTCACCGGGCGCGACACGGTGAGTTACGTGTACCGAGACCGAACCGGCTACGTTCGGGTGCAAGACGGAGCCATCCACGTCACCCGCGAGGGGATTTCTCTCGACACTACCAACCTAGTCGTCATGGAAGTGCCGTATCGCCCCAATGCGCATACCGCGGGGTCGGTCGATGCGGTAACGGTCGGTGAGGGTCCGGTGAACGTGCTGATCGGCGGCCGCCGCTGGTCGGGCACCTGGACTCGGGCCGATCGCTTTGCTCCGTACGTTTTCCGAAGCGACGACGGAGCAGAGATTATGCTCGAACCGGGTCGGACCTGGTTGACCTTAGTTCCCCAAGAAAGCTACACGTTTGAGGTTGAGTCCAATATCTCACACTTGGTCCTCGGTGCCGGTGGCTAAACTGAGCCCATGAGTGACTCGACTCCCCGCGCCACCGGTAGCCCGCTCGTCAAGCGTGGGTTGGCCGAGATGTTGAAGGGCGGCGTCATCATGGATGTCGTCAACCGCGAACAAGCCAAGGTGGCCGAAGACGCGGGTGCCGTGGCGGTCATGGCGCTAGAACGCGTGCCGTCCGATATACGCAAGGACGGCGGCGTGTCGCGCATGTCTGATCCGGAGATGATCGTCGGCATTCAGCGGGCGGTGTCCATCCCGGTGATGGCCAAAGCTCGCATCGGCCATTTCGCGGAGGCCCAAATCCTGCAGGCTCTCGACGTCGACTTCATCGACGAGTCCGAGGTGCTGACTCCCGCCGACGAGGCTCACCACATCGACAAGTGGGCCTTCGACGTTCCTTTCGTTTGCGGCGCCACCGACCTCGGGGAAGCGCTACGCCGCATCAGCGAAGGTGCCTGTCTGATTCGTTCCAAGGGCGAAGCGGGAACTGGTAACGTGGTCGAAGCGGTTCGTCATCTTCGGTCAATCAGGGGCGACCTAGGCAAGATAACCCGGGCTGATTCGGCCGAGCTTTTCGACTGGGCCAAGAACCTGCGGGCTCCCTTGTCCCTCGTGCAAGAGATCGCCGCCACCGGCGAGCTTCCCGTTCCTTTGTTTTGCGCGGGGGGCTTGTCTACTCCCGCGGACGTCTCACTCGTGATGCAACTCGGAGCGCAGGCCGTGTTCGTTGGTTCAGGAATCTTCAAAAGCGACGAACCATCCAAGATGGCCACCGCCATAGTTGAAGCGGCGACGCACTATCGGGACCCCGGCATCTTAGTAAAGGTGTCTACCGGTCTTGGCGGCGCCATGAAAGGCCTCGAGATCGCCACGCTCGAGACGAAGCTGGCCGAACGCGGTTGGTAGTCCCCGCCGTTGGCGTTCTTGCCCTGCAAGGGGCCTTTGCCGCTCACGCCACGATCCTAGAATCGCTAGGCGTTGACGCCCAAGAGATTCGCACGACCGAACAGTTACAGGCCGTTGCGGCGCTGGTCTTGCCCGGCGGCGAATCGACCACCATGTCGATGCTCCTCGAACGCTTCGGCCTGCTAGAACCGTTGCGTGAGCGTATCGCCGCTGGTCTACCCGTGTTCGGGACGTGCGCCGGAATGATCCTGCTGGCTGAAGCAATCATCGACGGTCGCGAGGATCAGCATTGTCTGGGCGCGGTGCCGATTACGGCCCGTCGTAACGGCTACGGACGACAACTGGCGTCGTTTGAAGTGGACCTCGAGGTCACCGGCCTAGACGAGTTGTTCCCAGGCATATTCATTCGGGCTCCTGTCGTGGAGGAATACGACGACCGAGTGGAGGTTCTTGCTTCGGTTGACGACCGACCCGTACTCTGCCGGTACGGTTCCGTTACGGTGGCATCGTTTCACCCCGAACTGTCCGGCGATGCTCGACTGCATTACCAATGGCTCGTTGATGCCGATCTCATCACTGAGGAAATTTCATGAGTGGTCACTCCAAATGGGCAACCATCAAGCACAAAAAGGGGGCCGCGGACGCCAAGCGGGGCAAGCTATTTGCCAAGCTCATCAAGCAGGTAGAGGTGGCCGCCCGCACCGGCGGCGGCGATCCCGAAGCCAATCCGACACTGCGAACCATGTTCCAAAAAGCCCGCGACAACTCGGTGCCGTTAGACACCATCGAACGAGCGGTCAAGCGAGGGACCGGTGAACTCGAAGGGGTCAACTACGAGGCCATCACCTACGAGGGTTATGCCCCGGGAGGGATTGCCTTGTTGATCGAATGTCTCACCGATAATCGTAACCGAACCTCCGGCGACGTTCGGTCAACCCTGTCGAAGAGCGGGGGGTCGCTGGCCGAACCGGGCGCGGTGGCCTGGCAGTTTGAACGCAAGGGCGTTGTGTTCGTCTCCTCCGCGGTCGATGAGGACGAGATTATGATGGCCGCCCTCGAGGCGGGAGCCGAAGACATCGTTGACGAGGGCGAGATGTGGCGGGTTACCACTTCTCCCTCCGATCTGGCGATGCTTCGTGAGGCACTCGTTGGGTCGGCAATCACGGTCGAGTCAGCCGATCTTGCCATGCTGGCGACCTCAACGGTTGAGGTCACCGACGTGAGCGCCGCCAGACAACTTCTGAAGTTGATGGATCTACTCGACGACCTCGACGACATTCAAGACGTACACTCCAATATGGACATCAGCGACGAGTTGTTGGACGAGGCCGCCGAATAATGCCCTGGCCGCCACATTGGCTTGAAATAGGGCTAGAATCGCACAGGTGTTCGTTCTCGGTATAGATCCCGGTTTGTCGCGCTGCGGCTACGGCTGCGTGGAAGGCGGTCGGAGGCCTCGGGCTTTGGCTGCGGGGGTCATCCGTACCGAATCGCACCTGCCGCTGGCCCACCGACTCGCCGAGTTGCAAAAGGAACTCCGAGCGCTGATCGCCGAATTGACGCCTGATGTGGTAGCAGTTGAACGGGTATTGTTCCAGCACAACGTCAGTACGGCAATGGGGGTTGGCATGGCCAGTGGACTCGCCATGGCCGAGGCCGCGTCGGCGGGCTGCGAAGTCATCGAGTACTCGCCCAACGAGATCAAACAGGCCGTCGCCGGTTGGGGAGGCGCGGACAAGGACGAAGTCGGCTCCATGGTCCAAACCCTGTTGCGACTACCGAAACGACTCACACCGGCCGACGCGGCCGATGCTGTGGCGGTGGCGTTATGCCACCTCGCCCGGGTTCCGGCGCGGAGCAAGGGGGTGACCCCATGATCGGATCGTTGCGGGGCAGGTTGCTGGATCGATCTCCCGACGGCGAACTACTTATCGAGGTCAACGGCGTCGGCTATCGGGTGCAGTTCACTTTGTCGACGGCGGTTACGATCGGCGAAGTGGACCACGAGGTCTTCGTCCACACACACCACGTGGTTCGCGAGGACAGCGAAACGCTGTATGGGTTTGCCACGGTTGCAGAGCGGCGCGTCTTTGAGCTAGTCATTAGCGCTCACCGCGTCGGACCGGCGCTGGGTTTGGCCATTCTTTCGGTCCACGGTCCCGACGCGCTGTGTCGGGCGGTGGCCGACGACGATGTGGCGGCCCTGTGCCTAGTACCCGGCGTGGGCAAAAAGACCGCGGCCCGCTTAGTGCTGGAACTCAAGTCGATACTTGGTCAACCCGCCGCCGACGCCGGGGCGGCCACCGCCGCCGATCCGGGTGGGGTCGCTGGCCGCGGGGCGCGAGCCGATATCCGCATAGCCCTAGAGGGCCTCGGTTATGCCGCCGAGGAGATTCATGCCGTACTCGTCGATCTCCCCGCCGAGGGTGAGACCGGCGACCTACTTCGCCATGCGCTGCGGCGCCTAGCCTCAGGTCTCTGATGGCCAGAGAGGAACTGCTTTCTCCCGCCGAGGAACCCAACGACATCTTGCATGAACCGGGGCTGCGGCCCAAGACTCTCGCCGAGTTTGTTGGCCAGTCGGAGTTGAAGGGTCACTTAGCGGTGATGCTCGGAGCGGCCGTTAAGCGGGGCGAACCCGCCGATCATCTGCTCTTCGCTGGCCCGCCTGGTCTGGGCAAGACCACGCTCGCTAACATCATCGCGTCGGAGATGAGCACCAACTTGCAGGTGACCTCTGGCCCTGCCCTGGAGCGAGCGGGCGACCTCGCGTCGATCTTGTCCAAGATTGAAGAAGGCGATGTTTTGTTCATTGACGAGATTCATCGTCTGCCGCGCCCGGTCGAGGAAGTGCTCTATCCCGCGATGGAGGATTTTCGGATCGATATCGTGTTGGGGAAAGGCCCCGCCGCTCGTTCGATTCCGCTCCCCCTCGCCCGTTTCACGCTAGTGGGGGCCACTACCCGAACCGGTCTCATCACCGGACCCTTGCGGGACCGTTTTGGTCTAGTGGCCCGCCTCGAGTACTACGAAGTCGACGACCTTCAACGCATCGTTTTGCGGGCCGCTCGCATCCTCGACGTCAACATTGACGATGCGGGAGCGTGGGAGATCGCCCGTCGGTCGCGGGGCACGCCCCGTATCGCCAACCGATTGCTGCGCCAAGTGCGTGACTACGCCGAAGTCGAGCGCGACGGCTACGTCGATGCCGGTATCGCGAGCGACGGGTTGGCCTTCTTTGGGGTTGATGATCTAGGTCTCGATAAGGCGTCTCGGGCGGTGCTCGACTCTATCTGTCGGCGTTTTGGGGGCGGCCCGGTCGGATTGTCCACCCTCGCTATCAGCGTGAGCGAGCCAACGGAGACGGTGGAGGACGTCTACGAGCCCTACCTCATCCAGCAAGGATTGCTGATGCGTACGCCGCGGGGCCGCGTGGCGACACCCACGGCTTACGCCCACCTCGGACTATCGCCGCCAACCGCAGAGGGTCCGCCGCCTCCGGTCGGACTCTTCGGGGTCGACGAGTGACGGCCTAGCCTTTCACGGGTGACCAATCGCCCCGAAACGCGTGCTGATATCGGGTATGACCTGCCGCCACAAGCAGTCGCCCAGACCCCGATCGAGCCCCGGGATTCGGCCCGTTTGCTAGTCGATTGGGGTGACCGCGTGGAGCATCGCGTCGTGGCTGATTTGCCTGATTTGCTGAGGCCACGTGATCTTGTGATAGTCAACGAAACCCGCGTGCTCCCGGCCCGTATTCCGGTGCGCCGCCCGACTGGGGGCCGCGCCGAGGTGTTGTTGCTCGAAGAGCGAGGCGATGGCCAGTGGGAGGTACTAGTTAGACCGAGTAAGAAACTGGCCCCCGGTTCGACGGTAGTGGCCAACGGGCTACGAATTGTGTTGGGCGATGATCTGGGGCAGGGACGGCGACTGGTGCGTCTCGACTCGGGAGATCGGCCCCTCGCAGCGGTGCTCGACGAAGTTGGCCAAGTGCCATTGCCGCCCTACATCGAGACCCCGCTCGACGATCCAGAGCGCTACCAAACCGTCTACGCCGACAGGCCGCGTTCCACCGCCGCACCCACCGCCGGTTTGCACTTCACCGACCACGTCTTGGCCCGTCTGGAGCAGCGAGGGATAGCCATAGCAAGCGTCGATTTGGCCATTGGACTCGACACTTTCCGCCCGATAATGGTCGAAACGCTCGACGATCACGTCATGCACAGCGAGTGGTACCGCATCCCCGAAGTAACCGTCGCCGCCATCGAAAAAGCCGGACGCGTCGTCGCCGTTGGGACCACCGTGGTTCGGGCGTTAGAAACGTGGGCCGCCACCGGCGAGCGAGAAGGGCGCAGCGATCTCTTTATCCGCCGACCCTACGACTGGCAACTAATCGATGTTTTGCTGACGAACTTCCATCAACCCGAGTCGACCTTGCTTTGCTTAGTCGACGCGTTCGTGGGTCCTCGTTGGCGCGACCTCTACCGATTGGCGCTCGGCGAGGGCTACCGCTTTCTTAGCTTCGGTGATGCCATGCTGCTAGCTCGCCGCGGCGACCGTCTCGAAACGGAAGCGGAGGCGGGGGTCGGGTGAAGGCTCGGTTCATGGAAACGGCCCGCGATGGCGACGCTCGTTGTGGCCTAGTCCGCACCGCGCGGGGCTCGTTCACGACGCCGCGCTTCATGCCGGTAGGCAGTCGCGGGGCAATTCGTCACCTCGCGTCCAACGACATAGAAAAGCTCGGGGCTCAAGTCATCTTGGCCAATACGTATCACCTGATGCTGCGACCGGGGGCCGAAACGGTGGCCGAACTCGGCGGACTGCACCGCTTCGCCGACTGGGATGGCCAGTACCTAACTGACAGCGGAGGGTTTCAGATCTTTTCCCTCTCGCCCCACGTCGACAACGACGGAGCGACCTTTAGATCCATCTACGACGGCTCAACCCATCTTCTCACCCCGGAGAAGGCCGTCGACGTGCAGGCGCTAATCGGGGCCGACATTCAGATGGTTCTTGATGTCTGCCCGTCATCAGTTGCCGATGAGCAGGTAGTGCGCGCCGCCGTCGACCGTACCGCACGGTGGGCGGAACGTGGTCGGGCCCATTTTCTGAACCACGCCGATGCTTCGGTGCGGCAATCGCAGTTCGGAATCGTCCAGGGTGCTACCAACGAGTCGATGCGTAAGGAAAGCGCCGAACGTATCGTGGCTCTCGATTTTGACGGCTATGCGGTGGGCGGACTCTCGGTGGGGGAGAACCGTCAAGAAATGCTTCATGGTCTCGATGCTTGTTTGGACTACTTGCCGACCGACCAACCGCGTTATTTTATGGGCCTCGGTGACCCGATCGGTATGGTCGAAGCGGTCGCCCGAGGGGTTGACATGTTTGACTGTGTCCTGCCCACCCGACTCGCCCGCCACGGTACGGTTCTCAGTAACGCGGGGCGTTACAACCTCAGGCGAGCCGAGTTCGCGAGGAGCGACGAACCCCTCGACCCGACCTGGCCCGAAAGTCCCGCCGCTCGCTGGTCGAAAGGTTATTTGCGGCACCTGTTGTTGACCAAGGAACCCACCGCGGCGCGTCTCATCACGTTGCACAACCTTGCCTGGCTGTTACGATTCATGGACCAGATGGCTGATTCGATCCGAGCGGTAACGTTCGACGAGTTTCGGCGCGGTGTCCACGAGGTGTGGTCTCGGCGATAGCCTCTGACCCGCGGCTAAACTTGTCGGGCCGCCCGAACTTTGGGACTCAGAACGCTATGGAAATCCTCTTTCTTCTCGTTGTCGTTGGTGCGATGTACGCACTGATGATTGCCCCGCAGCAGCGCCGTATGAAGGCCCATGCCGCGCTATTACGCCGACTGGAGCCCGGTGATCTTGTCGTAACCAACTCTGGCATTCACGGCGCGGTGGCCGAAATCGACGGTGACATCATCTGGATCGAGGTGGCGCCCGAGGTGGAACTCAAAATGGCCAAGACTTCCATCGCCGAAGTCGTCAAAGATGACGACGATGATGACGACGATGACGACGATGATGACGAAGACGATGCCGGAGATGCGGCGGACGAACTCGCCGACATCGACGAGTAGAACATGCGCCGTCAGGTCATTCACGTTGCGAGCATTGTTGTGCTTGCCGTCGCGGGAATCGTGTACACCATTACCTCAGGCAATGAACCCTTGCTGGGACTCGACCTCCAAGGGGGCGCATCGGTCGTCTTGGAGCCGGTGGCGTCCGAGGATGGCACTGAGATAATCGAAGAAACGCTCGATCAGGCAGTCGAAATCATCCGTAACCGCGTTGATGGCCTCGGGGTGCGCGAACCAGAAGTCACCCGGCAGGGCGAAACGATCCTCGTCCAGATCCCAGGCGTCGACGATCAAGCTCGGGCTATTGAGTTGGTGGGCCAGACTGCAGAACTGCGCTTCCGACCCGTTCTCGAGTTCGCTTCGCCCGGGGTGGAAGCTGAGATCACGGCCGCCGAGGCGCTGCTGGCGGACCCAGGCGAACTCGATGCCGAGTCGCTGGCACAGATCCAGGCCACCGTCGATCGCTGGGCTCTCACCCCCGACGCCGCGCCAGACGAACCCACCGTGCTTCGCACCAAAGGCAACGACACTTTCTCGGGCCGTTTACGCCTTGGTCCGGTGCCGCTGGCGATCGATCAATCCGCCAAGCCAGGCCAGCGGGTTACGGGCGAGACGCTGGAGACCGCGTCGGCTCGGTTCAGTGTGCAAACCGGCTGGGCGGTCAACCCCACCTTCAACTCGGGTTCGCCCGGCATTGATGATTTCAACAGCCTGGCCGCCGCCTGTTTTAACATCACTAGCAGTTGTCCTGGGGCCAGCGTCGCCATCGAGATTGATGGCTTAGTTGAGAGCGCGCCGCGCATCAACGCGCCATCGTTTCAGCGCGACGTCATCACCATCAGTGGTTCGTTCACCGAGGAAGAGGCCAAGGACTTAGCACTCGTTCTTCGCTTTGGGGCGTTGCCGCTCGAACTCGAAGCGCAGGAGAGCCGAATCGTCTCCTCCACCTTGGGTGAGGACGCCCTCGACGCGGGCATTGTCGCGGGCCTCATTGGTCTGGCGCTCGTTTCGGTCTACCTTGTTGCCTACTACCGATTGCTCGGCATCGTTGCCATCTTGAGTTTGTTGATCTCCGGTGCCTTGCTGTGGACCATCGTGGCCTGGCTGGGCGAGTCCCAAGGTCTGGCCCTCACCCTAGCCGGTGTCACCGGGCTCATTGTTTCGGTCGGGGTGTCGGTGGACTCCAACGTGGTCTATTTTGAACACGTCAAAGAGGACGTCAAGAACGGACATTCTTTGCGTTCGTCGGTCGACCGAGCGTTCCCGGTGGCTTACTCCACCATCGTGAAAGCCGACGTGGCTAGCCTTATTGCGGCGGTCGTTTTGTACTTCCTCACGGTCGGTCAGGTGAAAGGCTTCGCCCTTTTCCTCGGCCTAGCCACCGTGCTCGATCTTGTCGCCACGTACTTCTTTATGGGTCCCTCCATCCGACTCATGGCGCACCGTGATACCACCCTGGCCGATCACCCAACACGGTTCGGTATCCCTAGCGGGAAGGCGCTGCAATGAGCATTTTCCGCACGTTATACCGAGGTGAACATCACTTCGATTTCCCGGCGATGTGGCGCAAGGCCATCATCGGCTCAACGGTTCTGGTAGTGGTGGCCCTAGCGTCGCTGCTGTTCCAGGGCCTCAATCTCGGCATCGAGTTCGAGGGCGGTACGTCGTGGGAGGTTGCGGCGCCGCACGTGTCCGTAGCCGACGCCCGCGATGCGCTCAGTGACACCGACGCCGCGGCGGCGAAGATCCAGACCGTGGGCGGCGACTCCATTCGGGTGCGCGCTGATCTCGACTCAGTTGAAGATGTCCAAGGCATTAGCGCTCACCTCGCCGACCTAGCCGGGGTCGATATCACCGACGTGAGCGTCACCACCGTGGGTCCATCGTGGGGCGACCAAATCACAGCCAAAGCCCGTAACGCCCTAATTTGGTTCTTCATAATCGTGGCGGGCTACATCGCCATCCGCCTTGAATGGAAGATGGCGGTTGGGGCGCTAGTAGCGGTCGCCCACGACATCATCTTGTCGGTCGGGGTTTATGCGGTGTTCCAATTCGAGGTCACCCCGGCGACCGTCATTGCCTTTCTCACCATCATGGGCTACTCGCTTTACGACACCATTGTCGTGTACGACAAGGTGCGCGAAGTGGGTGGGAGGCTGGCCGCCACCGGCCGCTACACCTACACCGAGATGATGAACCTGTCGCTGAATCAGGTACTGATGCGCTCGGTCAACACCTCGATTACCTCGATGCTGCCGGTGTTTTCGATGCTGGTGATTGGCTCGTTCTTCTTGGGTGCCTTGACTCTTCAGGAGTTCGCCATTGCTTTGCTCGTCGGTATTTTGGTCGGTACCTACTCGTCGATCTTTTTGGCATCGTCTTTGCTGGCCTACATGAAAGAACGCGAAGCCGACAATCAAGCGGTAGCCCGCAAGGTCGTCGCTCGCTCGGGGCGCGCCGATGGCGGTACTCGACAGGTCAGTGCGAGCGACGTTGCGTTGGGCGGCATTCCATCCCAAGTCGCTCGCCAAGGTCGATCAGGACCCAAACGGGAAGGCGGGCCCACCGGCCAACCCCCCAAACCTCGCAAAAAGAAGAAGAACTAAGCGGAGGTACGGTTAGCTCATGGGCGACCTTTCTTCCGCCGAAATGCGGTCCTTGATCCGCGACATTGCCGACTATCCGTCGCCTGGCATCGTGTTCAAAGACATCACCCCCTTGCTCGCCGATGGCACTGCTCTGGCGTCTTGCATTGCCGCTCTTGCCGCGCCGTGGCGAGCTACCGAGGTTGATGTAGTGGTAGGCATTGAGGCGCGCGGCTTTATCCTCGGCTCGCCCGTCGCTCACGCGCTAGGCGTTGGTTTCGTGCCCATTCGCAAGGCGGGGAAGCTTCCCGGCTCGACCATCTCTGAGCCCTACGCACTCGAATACGGCACCGATCATGTCGAGATCCACGACGACGCCATCAGCCCCGGCGACCATGTAGTGGTGCTCGATGACGTCTTGGCCACTGGGGGAACCGCGGCTGCGGCCATCACTTTAGTTTCGCGCCTCGGTGGAGAGGTGGCCGGGTGTTCGTTTTTGCTGGAACTCGCCGCGCTCGACGGTCGGGCCAAAGTCGGGGAGCAGCGGATTGAGTCGCTGCTCTTGGTGGAGGGCTAGATGGCGACCGTTACCCGCGTCTTGCCTTGGCGACGGACCGCTAATCGGCCCGCCGCGGCGGAGATTGCTGATCTCCTCGCGGCGTTTCGCGAGCATCATCCTAAAGCTAGTGTCACCACGATCGAGCAGGCGTTTACGATTGCCAATGCCGCTCACGCGGGCCAGAACCGCAAAAGCGGTGAGCCCTACATTCGTCATCCTGTCGCCGTGGCCACGATCGTGGCCCGCCAAGGCCTCGATGACACCGCCGTTGCCGGGGCCTTGCTGCACGACGCGGTGGAGGACACCGCCGTCAGCCTCGAGGATCTCGAGCGCGATTTCGGTGCCGAACTCGCCCAGATAGTCGACGGAGTTACCAAACTCGACCGAGTTCACTACGACACCAAAGAAGACCATCAGGCCGCCACGATGCGTAAGATGATCGTGGCGATTGCCCGCGATATCCGGGTGCTCATCATCAAGTTGGCCGACCGACTGCACAACCTGCAGACCATCGCCGCGTTGCCGCAGTTTAAACAGGAGCGAATAGCGCGAGAAACGCTCGATGTGTACGCCCCGCTAGCTCACAGACTCGGGATGCAAGATCTCAAGCAGCAACTTGAGGATCTCTCCTTCGCCGCCTTGCATTCTCGCCGTTACGCGGAGATCGATCAGATGGTCGAACAGCGGACCCCGGAGCGTGACATCTACCTCACTCAAGTCATTGGTGGCGTTCAAGCTCGCCTCGCCGAACTCGGGATTCGAGCCGAGGTTGACGGCCGGCCCAAACATCTCTGGTCCATCTACGAAAAGATGGTAGTGAAGGGCCGTTCGTTCGATGAGATCTTCGACCTCGTGGCCCTCCGGGTCATTGTTGGGTCAGTCCGTGATTGTTACGGCGCCCTTGGCTCGATCCACGCCACGTGGCGACCGGTGCAGGGCCGCTTCAAAGATTATATCGCCATGCCGAAGTTCAACCTGTATCAGTCGTTGCACACCACGGTAGTGGGGCCGCAGGGAAAGTCGGTCGAAGTCCAGTTACGCACCCGCGAAATGCACGCCCGAGCTGAGTACGGCGTCGCCGCGCACTGGGATTACAAAAAACAGTCGCCGGAGGGCGATCTTGCCTGGCTCAGCCGCATCGTTGAATGGCAACAGGAGACCTCTGATCCGTCGGAGTTCATGTCGAACCTTAAGTTCGATCTCGATCAAGATGAGGTGTTCGTCTTTACCCCCAAAGGCAAGGTGCTAGAGCTGCCTGTCGGTGCCACTCCGGTTGATTTTGCCTACACGATCCACACCGATGTCGGACACGCGTGCATTGGCTCCAAGGTCAACGGGCGCCTCCTCCCGCTCGATACCCGTCTCGAGTCGGGCGATACCGTCGAGGTGTTCACGTCAAAGGTTGAAGGGGCGGGCCCGTCGCGTGACTGGTTGAAGTTCGTAGCTAGCCGTCGAGCGGCCAACAAGATCAAACAGTGGTACACCCGAGAACGACGCGAGGACGCAATCGAGCACGGTCTCGAGGATCTCATTTTGACCCTCCGGCGCGAAGGTCTTCCCGCTCGTCGAGTGCTGAAAGAAGAGGTGTTCGTCGAGGTGCGGATGTCGATGAACTACGTCGACAACGACACCCTCTTCGCGGCCATCGGCGAGGGGCACGTGAGCGCATCTACGGTAGCGGACCGCATCGGTCGCGCCCTGCGTGGCGACGAAGACGAAGGGGCTTCCCCTCTCGATCGGCTTCCGACCACGGTCAGTCGTCGTAGCGGGTCTCGGAGGCGCCCGACCCAATCGGCCGGTGTCCATGTCGAGGGTCTTGACGACATTATGATCCGCTTGTCTCGATGCTGCTCACCGGTGCCGCCCGACGAGATCTTGGGCTTTGTCACACGTGGTCGGGGAGTGTCGGTTCATCGCTGCGACTGCCTCAACGCCTCAGAACTGTCCCAAGGGCAACCGGACCGACTCATCGATGTCGAGTGGGACGCCAAGCACACCGGCCGGTTTCTCACCGTGATCGAAGTTCTGGCCCTCGATCGCAACTCGCTCCTCCTCGATGTGGCCAAGATCCTCGCCGAACATGGCATTAACGTCCTCGGCGTGGATAGTGAGACAGGCGACGATGCCGTCGCAAAAATCCGCTTCGAGTTTGAGTTGGCTGATCTCAACCAACTCGACTCCGTGTTGTCGTCGTTGCTTGGCGTGGAGTCGGTCTACGAGGCGTACCGGGTTCTGCCCGGAGCGGCGACTCGCTGATGGCGGAGCCAACTTTTCGGGCTCCCAAGGGCACCCGCGACATTCTTCCCCCCGAGTCGAGTCGCCGTCGAGCGCTAGTCGATGCGTTTGCCCGGCAGGCCGAACTAAGCGGCTTTGGCGAAGTTGTCTCGCCGCTGTTTGAAGATATCGGCGTGTTTCGGCGCTTAGGCGAGGCCACCGACGTGGTGAGTAAGGAGATGTTCGACTTCTTCGATAAGGGCGAACCGCCCCAACATCTTGCTCTGCGCCCCGAACTCACGGCGTCGATATGTCGCGCCTACGCCGAACATAGGCCTGTTCCCCCGTGGAAGGTTTGGTACGAGGGTCCTCAGTTCCGCTACGAACAGCCTCAAGCGGGGCGCTATCGCCAGTTCACCCAGGTCGGAGTGGAAACCCTAGGGGCCGACGATCCTCAAGCCGACGTCGATGTCATTGCCTTGGCCGGACGGTTCTACGCCTCGCTCGGCCTCACCCGGGTTCGCCTGCTACTAAATAGCTTGGGCGATATGCACAGTCGTCCTGCTTATATGGCTGCCCTTTTGTGCTATTTGCACAACAATCGAGCCGCTCTGTCGCCAGCGAGCCAGATCACCCTCGACCGTAACCCGCTGCGGGTTCTCGATTCTAAGCGACCCCAAGATCAGTCCATCATTGATCGCGCCCCTGTCATGGTTGATTATCTCAGTGACGACAGCGCCGAACACTTCGGGGCGGTCGGTAAAGGTCTCGACCGGTTGGGCATCGCCTACGAGATCTCCCCCCGACTCGTTCGGGGACTTGATTATTACACCCGAACCACGTTCGAGTTTGTCGCCGAGGCCCTAACGGGCGCGCAAAATGCCGTCGGCGGCGGTGGTCGCTACGACGGGTTAGTCGAAAGTCTCGGCGGTCCGGCCACGCCCGGCATCGGTTTCGCACTCGGGGTTGATCGCATCTTGTTGGCCTGCGACGCCGAAGGCGTGTTCGCGATGCCCGCCCCCGTGGTGAAGGTCTTTGTCGTCGATATCACCGGCGACGGTCATGGGCCGGCGATATGCGATCAACTGCGGGCCGCGGGCATTGGCGCAGATGGTAGCTACGGCGGTCGTTCAATGAAGGCCCAGATGAAGGCAGCCGACCGTAGTGGAGCGGCCTTTGCAGCGATCATCGGCGAGGACGAAGTCGCGGCCCGCGAGGTCACCTTGCGTGATCTGCGAGGGGAGACCGGCCAACGCCGTGTCTCGCTCGATCAACTGGCCGTCGCCGTTGCCGTTGCCGTTGCCAACGCCACTCGGTAACAGCTTCTTTTTTTTCTCGTTCATTCAACCTCAGGACCCCCATGATGGATCTTTCCACCTCGATGCGAACAGACATGTGCGGTACGATCACCGCGGCCGATGCGGGTCGTGCTGTCACAGTGTGTGGCTGGGTCGACCGGCGCCGCGAGCACGGCGAACATCTGGCCTTTATCGACCTGCGCGACCGTACTGGGGTGCTGCAGTGCGTGGTCCCCGGCAACCGCGATTTGCGCAGCGAGTATGTGGTCCAGATTAGCGGAACGGTTCGGCCGCGTCCGGAGGGTACGGTCAACCGAGATCTCCCGACCGGCGAAGTTGAAGTTGAGGTCATCGAGATCGAGATTTTGGCCGAGTCGGAGCCACCCCCGTTTCCCCGCGATGAACGCTCCGATGTCGACGAGACGATTCGCCTGCGTCACCGCTACGTCGATCTACGCAAGGACCGCTTACAGCACAACCTTCGGGCCCGGGCAGCGGTCAACGCGGCGATTCGCCGGAGCATGGAAGCGGAGGGCTTTGTCGAGATTGAGACGCCGATGCTCGTCGCGTCGACGCCGGAAGGGGCCCGCGATTTTGTAGTGCCGAGCCGCAAGGAGCCCGGTAGCTTCTACGCCCTACCGCAGAGTCCTCAACTGTTCAAGCAACTATGCATGGTGGGCGGAATCGATCGCTATTACCAGATTGCTCGTTGTCTGCGCGACGAAGATCTCCGAGCTGATCGACAATTCGAGTTCATGCAGTTGGACGCCGAGATGAGTTTCGTCGATCAAGACGACGTGTTTCGGGTGATCTATGCCGCTGTGGCCGCGGCGACCGAGGCGGTTACCGGTGAACGCCTCAGTCCCTTCCCGCGCATGGCGTGGATCGAGGCTCAAGAACGGTTCGGCTCCGATAAGCCCGACACTCGATTCGGCATGGAACTTGTCGAACTCACCACCATCTTCGACGGGACGCAGGCCCGGGTTTTTCAGGCTCCGTGCGTGAAAGGCATCAAACTGGAGGGTGGGGTGGCGGCGTTGAGTCGCAAGCAGATCGATGCCCTCGTCGAAACCTGCCAGCGCTGGGGGGCGAAGGGCTTGGCCTGGATGAGGGTCATCGACGGCGACACCGGACCGACCCTCGATGCTGGGGTGGCGAAGTTCCTCACGCCCGACGAATCGGCGCAGGTCATCGCGGCGCTCGACGCGGCGCCGGGCGACATGGTCTTTTTGGTGGCCGACGAACGTCGCGTCGTGCGCCACGTGCTGGGTTTGCTGCGCCTCGAATTGGGCCGCCTCCCGGTCGACGAAGGGGGTCTCAATTTCTTGTGGGTCGTCGACTTCCCGCTCTTCGAAGCCCTTGGCGAGGGAGGAAACCCGGTCCCTGCTCACCATCCGTTCACGATGCCCCACGGCGACGACCTCGACCAACTCAACGCGGGCGGCGAAGCCCTGCTTGCCATTCGTTCCCAGGCCTACGATTTGGTGCTCAACGGCTGGGAACTGGGTTCCGGTTCGATCAGAATCCACCGACCCGATATTCAGACCCAGGTCTTTACCTTGTTGGGTATCGGCGCCGAAGAGGCACAGGCGAAATTCGGGTTTTTGCTCGACGCTTTTCGTTTCGGTGCTCCGCCGCACGGCGGTTTCGCGTTCGGTATCGATCGCCTCACCGCGTTGTTGGTCGGCGAGACCAACATTCGGGAAGTCATTGCCTTCCCCAAAACCCAATCCGGTGCCGATCCGCTCACTAACGCGCCATCGCCGATCGACGCGGCACACCGTGAAGAACTCGGGATTCGTGTCTGAGGATCTGTTCAACGCGGCGGCCGAACAACGCCTAGCGGACCGTTCGCCGCTGGCTGCTCGCCTCCGACCCCGCACCCTCGATGAGGTGGTAGGCCAGCGCGGTATCTTGGCGCCGGGTAAGCCGCTGCGGGCGTTGATTGAGAGCGACCGACTGTCGTCGGTAATTCTGTGGGGTCCACCCGGAACGGGCAAGACCAGCCTGGCCCGGCTTATTGCTTCGACCACCGAGAAGGTGTTCGTTGAGTTGTCCGCGGTCACCGCTTCGGTCAAGGACGTGCGGGAGGAAATTGCCGGCGCCCGCTACCGTCTAGGCGAACGCGGCGCTGGCACCATCCTCTTTCTCGACGAGGTCCACCGCTTCAACAAAGCCCAACAAGACACGCTGCTGCCCGCGGTGGAGGAAGGACTCATCGTCTTGATCGGGGCCACGACCGAAAATCCGCATTTCGAGGTCAACCCTCCCCTTATGAGTCGTTCCACGCTGTTTAGGCTCCACTCCCTCGAAGTCACCGATCTCGGCGAACTCATTCGTCGGGGCCTCGAGGTCGAAGGAGCGTCGGCCGACGACGATGCCGTCGCGCATCTCGCGGCACGCGCCGGGGGCGACGGGCGTCATGCCCTGACCAGTACCGAGGTGGCGGTGGTGTTGGCGGCGGCTCGGGGTCGCCCTATCCGGGTTTGCCTCGACGATGCTGAGGGTGCGGTTGACGCCAAAGCGGTCCGCTACGGACGCGACGGGCACTACGACGTCATCAGTGCCTTCATCAAGAGCATCCGCGGCTCCGACGCCGACGGGGGCCTTTACTGGCTCGCGCGCATGCTCGAGGCGGGAGAAGACGCCCGGTTCATCGCTCGCCGCTTGGTTATTCTCGCTTCTGAGGACATTGGTATGGCCGACCCTCAGGCACTCCTCATAGCTGATGCAGCAGCGCGGGCGGTCGAGTTCGTTGGCTTGCCCGAGGCCCAACTCAACCTAGCGCAGGCTGTCATCCACCTCGCCACGTCCCCGAAATCCAACCGCGTGACGATGGCTATTTTCGCCGCTCAAGCCGACCTCAAGACCGCAGGGACCGGTGAAGTGCCCGTTCATTTACGCGACGCGCATTACCAAGGGGCGGCCAGTTTGGGGCACGGCGCGGGTTATCGCTACCCTCATGATGAGGCGTCGGGGTGGGCCGATCAGGAGTATCGGCCCGCTGAGGTCGCCTCTTCGACCTACTACGACCCGTCTCCGCACGGGCGTGAAGGCCGCCTCGTACAATGGTGGCCGGGTCGTCAAAAAGAAAAGGGAGCGTCATGACCGCCACCGATCTCGCCGCCCTCGTCGTGACCATTGTTTGTCTCATCGTGACCGCGGTGTTGGTTGTGGCCGTTCAGGCACTCGTGCGAACCTTACGACAACTCCGCCACACGGTGGACGAGTTGCAGGCCAACACGCTGCCGATGGTCGAGGAGTTGCACTCCACCGTGGACCGTGCCAGTGGCGAACTCGATCGGGTTAACGCGGTGATCGACCGAGCCGAGCGGATCACCGCCACCGTCGACGTAGCCACCCGCCTCACCTATAAAGTGGTAGCGCCACCACTCATCCGAGGCCTGTCTTTGGTCACTGGCGTGGGCCGAGTCGGACGCCGACTTGCTACTCCTAAACGGCGACCGGCCATCGAAGTCAAAGGACGACAAAAGTGAAACGAACCTTCTGGACGGGCTTGGGCTACACGGTTGGTTTGGGAACTTCGGTTTATGTGCAGCGTCGGCTGCGGCGAACGGCTAAACGTTACGCCCCGCAAAAGGCCCGCCAGCAGGTCGCCCATCATGGACGAGCAGTCGCGCAGCGGGCCAAGAACGTAGTCGTGGACCTTCGTGACGCCGCCCAAGATGGGGTGGCGGCGATGCGCGACGAACGGCGCGACCTGATGGCGGAGTTCATCGTCGACGAGGCCCCGCTCACGACTCACCAACCTCACGATTTCGCCGAAGGTGTGGACCGCTAAGCTTGGTTGCTAATGAAGGCCAACGAAGTACGCCAAGCGTTCACCAACTTCTTCGTCGAACGTAATCACAGCCACCAGTCCTCGGCGTCGCTGATCCCGCACGACCCCACGTTGCTGTTCACCGTTGCGGGAATGGTGCCGTTCAAGACCTACTTCACTGGCGAAGAGGCCGCCCCGTTCCAACGTGCGGTCACAATCCAAAAATGTGTGCGGGCGGGAGGTAAGCACAACGATCTTGACGAGATCGGCCGTACCCAGCGCCACCTGACCTTCTTTGAGATGATGGGCAATTTCAGCTTCGGCGACTACTTCAAGTCCGAGGCGTGTGCTTGGGCGTGGGAGTTCGTCACCGAAGTGCTCGGCCTTGACGCCGACCGCCTCTGGGTCACCGTTCACCTCAGCGACGACGAAGCGGCGGCAATTTGGGAGCACGAAGTGGGTGTCCCCGCGGCTCGCATCCAGCGCCTCGATGAGGATAACTACTGGAAGATGGGCGACATTGGTCCGTGCGGTCCGTGCTCGGAGATATTCTGGGACAAAGGCCCCGAGTTCGGTGCCGGTGGCGGTCCCGAGCACGGCGGCGAGGATCGCTTTATCGAGATCTGGAACCTCGTGTTCATGCAGTTCGACCAGCCCGGCGATGGCTCCAAGGTGCCGCTTCCCAAACCGTCGATTGACACCGGCATGGGCCTCGAGCGCACCGTGTCGGTCCTGCAGGGAGTGGACTCGGTTTGGGATACCGACGAGCTTCACGCCTTGCAGGCCGCGGCGGCGGGACTGAGCGGAGTCGATCCAGCCACCGCCGAGTCCGAATCTCTAGTGTCGTTGCGTATTCTCGCTGACCACGCGCGGTCCACGGCGCTCTTGGTGAGCGACGGCGTGTTCCCGTCCAACGAAGGTCGCGGCTATGTCCTGCGGCGGATTCTGCGTCGCGCCGTTCGCCACGCCTACCTCCTCGGGGTCGAAACTCCGGTGATGGGGGGCATGGTCGATGCCGTGGTTGAACTTATGGGTACCGACTACCCAGACCTTGTCACCAACCACTCCTTCGTGCGCGACGTCATTGATCGAGAAGAGGGGCGCTTCCGCGAGACGCTACGCAAGGGCCAGGCGATCCTCGACGAAAAGATGGAGAACCTGGGCGAGGGGGAGCGACTGTCGGGGGATACCGCGTTCTTGCTGCACGACACCTACGGTTTCCCGTTAGAGGTCACCCAGGAGATCACGGCCGAGCGCGGGGTCGAGGTAGATGTCGATGGTTTCGCCGTGGCGATGGCCAAACAACAGCGCCAGGCCAAAGCAGCCCGTAAGACCGCTGCCATCGGCGATACGAACTATCTCATCACGTTAGTCGAAGCCAACGGCGAGACCATTTTCACCGGCCGCGACTCGGTGAGCACAGAAGCCACGGTTCTGTACCTCGACGACGACATCGTGGTGCTCGACCAGACCCCGTTCTACGCCGAGAGTGGTGGTCAGATCGGCGATACCGGGGTGGTGCAAAGCGCCGCGGGCCAACTCCACATCGGCGATACCCGCTATGGCGTCCCGGGCCTTCACGTTCACGTGATCGAATCGGTGGCGGGCGGGATCGTCGCCGGCGAGACGGTCACCGCCACGATCGACGGCGACCGTCGGGCGGCTATCCGACGCAACCACACTGCGACCCATATCTTGCACTGGGCGCTGCGCCGGGTGCTGGGCGAACACGTGAAACAGCAGGGTTCCTATGTCGGTCCTGACCGGCTTCGTTTCGATTTCAGCCACTACCAAGCCATGACCGCCGAACAGTTGGCTGAGGTCGAAGATCTAGTCAACCGCGAGGTACTCGACAACGGGTCGTGTCGCCACTTCGAGACCACCATGACCACCGCCGAGCAGTTGGGCGCTATTGCCTTCTTCGGCGATAAGTACGGCGATGTTGTCCGCGTGCTCGAGGCCGGATCGAACTCGGTCGAACTCTGTGGCGGAACGCACGTACGGGCGTTGGGCGACATTGGTCAATTTCGTCTCGTGGTGGAAGGGTCGATTGGTTCCAACCTTCGCCGGGTGGAGGCCATCACCGGACTAGCCACCGTGGAGTTGTTGCGGGAGTCGGTTGCAGCCGTCGCGGCCGCGGCCGACGAGTTGAGCGTGACACCCGACAAAGTTCTCGACGGCATCATCAAGATGAAAGCCGAACATAAAGAGCTCCGCACCGAAGTGACTCGTTTGAAACAGCAGCTGGCGATCGGCCGGGCTCCGATCCTCGCCTCGGCTGCCGTCGAAGGCGTAGTTGTGGCCCGCGTTGACGGACTTGATCGGGCCGCCTTGCGCGACCTCGCGACGTCGGTGCGCGATCAAGCGGGCGTGCATGCCGTAGTGCTGGCCGCGGCCCTCGATGGTAGCGGCGTTGGTCTCGTCGCCGCGGTCACTCCCGAAAGTTCGCTAAATGCGGGGGCCTCATCGAGGAGGCGAAAAAGACGGTCGGTGGGGGAGGTAAGTCGTCGTCTGATCTAGCCGTCGCGGGGGGCAAGCACGTCGAAAACATCGACGCCGCCCTCGATCAGGCCCGAGCAGCCGCGGGCCTCACCTGAGATGCGGGCTCTCGGCCTTGATCTGGGCGATAAGCGAGTTGGTGTCGCGGTGAGCGACGGGGCGGGCACGCTTGCTTCACCCATCGAGGTCATCAAACGCCTAGGTGATCGAAGGCGTGAGCATCGGGTGATCGCCGATCTCGTCGACGAATGGGAAGCCGAGATTGTCATCGTTGGGTTGGCGTTGAGCCTCGATGGCGGCCACGGCCCGATGGCCCGAAAGCACAAATCTGAAGCAAGGCGCTTGGCTGACACCCTCGGCGTACCCGTTGTTCTCTACGATGAGCGACTAACAACGGTCACCGCGGAGCGCCAATTGATGGAGCAGAACATGAACGCCCAGAACCGCCGCTTGGTGGTCGACAAGGTTGCCGCCTCTGTGATGCTGCAATCATGGCTCGACGCGGGTATGCCCCGTGACTGAGCCGTCCCCGAAGCGCCGTAACTTTTTCGCCTTTCTCACCGGTGCGGCCGACGAAGAGATTCCCGTCGAACCTGCCGCCCCTTCGAGCGCCAGTTCTGCTCCCCTGTATCCGCCCGCCGGTAGGCGGCGGCCCATAACGAGAGTCGCTCGACCCGTGAGCGCCACCCCCGCGCCCGCGCCCACTCCTCCGGTGATGGTTGAGCCCGACGGCAACCCCGGCAACGTGCCGTTTGCTCTGCCCGATCATGTCGCGCCCCCGGGTACGGTGCTGGTGGCCGGGGTCGATGCCGACGGGGTCGAGTACGTGTTCGAAGACGACCCTGATGCTCCTCCGCTGGTTGATCCTCGCTACGACTACGAGGACCGCAACTGGGTTCGTTACCGGACAACTTGGGGCAGTCTCTTGCGCGTTGTCGCCTTGGTGCTGTTCCTCCTTTGGATGGTCACCACCGTTCGCGATCGCATTTACGGCTGGGTTGATGTCCAGATTGTTCCCGACGGTGAGCAGGGGGATTTGGTCGAGTTCACTATTCCCAACGGGGCGGCCACGAACAGCGTCGCCACCGCGCTGGTCAACCAAGACATCATCAGCAACGCCACCGTTTTTCGCTACTGGTTGCGTTGCGAGGGCGACCTGAACATCACTGGCTTCCTTGGCTGTGAGACGGAAACCTCGTTTCAGGCTGGCGACTATGAGCTATACGAAAACATGAGCTATGAGAATGTAGTGGCGGTGTTCGCGGAGGGGCCCGCGCCGGAGATTTTCTTCAATCTCACGATTCCGGAGGGGTTGCGCCTCAACGAGTTGGTCGACCGCATGCTGGCCAAAAACGATCAATTCGATCGCCAGGAAATCCTTGTCGCGCTGGAGAACCCGGACCTGATTTCGGAATACTTCGAGGACTCCAACCTTGCCGAGGCGGTCCCACTCGAGGGAACCTTATTCCCAGCGACTTATGACATTCCCGAGGGTGACCTAGCCAATGAGGCTCGCTTCTTGCAGCGTCTAGCAGACACCTTCGACCAACGATTCGGTTCCCTACTCGATGAACTAGGCCGAAGTAACGAGATTGTCGAGTTGGGCCTCAGCGACTACGACATCATCGTCGTCGCGTCCCTCATCGAAGAAGAAGCCCGGGTCGCTGTCGATCGTCCGCTGATGGCTCGTGCGATCTACAACCGCCTCGCCCGAGGGATCCGGCTCGAAATCGACGCCACCGTGCACTACGCGACGAGTAAACCGTTCACTGAAAAGCTAACCCAATCGGATCTCGACGCGGAATCGCCGTGGAACACTCGCAAAACGGCGGGCATCCCGCCCACGCCGATCGCCGCCCCTGGGGAAGCGGCCATGCGGGCGGCGTTGGCTCCCGCCGACGGCGACTACATCTTCTGGGCCCGTACTGATCACGACGGCATTGTGGGGGCGCACACGTTCTCCACGACCCTCGACGAACACAACCAAGCAGTGGGGGTCTGCCGCGAACTCGGCTACTGCGGATGAGTTGCACGGGAGCTACCAAAATCGCCGGGGTTATCGGCGATCCTGTCGAACATTCCCTATCGCCGGCCTTACATAACGCTGGATTTGCCGCCGCTGGTCTTAATTGGGCCTATGTGGCGTTTCTTGTCCCGGGTGGTTCGGGCGCGGCGGCGGTTGCCGCGATGAAAACACTCGGGATTCGTGGCCTGTCGGTCACCACGCCACATAAAGAGGCGGTCGCTGCGGCGGCCGACGTAACGACCGACACGGTTCGGATGCTCGGGGCCGCGAACTGCCTTGCCCTTACCGAGAGCGGCAAGGTAGAGGCGCACAACACCGACGGCGACGGTTTTGTACGGGCGCTAGACGAAGAAGCGGGCTTTGGCGTCGCGGGCTGTCGCATCGTGGTGTTGGGGGCGGGTGGGGCGGCTCGTTCGGTGGCTGAGGCCTGCGACCGGGCCGGAGCGGCCGATCTGGCTATCGTCAACCGCTCCGCGGATCGGGCCGCGCATGCCGTGGCTGTCTCCCCGCGGGTCGGTCGGCTCGGTACGTTGAGCGATCTCGAAGCGGCGGACTTGGTTGTAAACGCCACCTCGCTCGGTATGGCTAACAATCCCGGCCTTCCTGCGTCGACTGGTTTCCGGCCTGCTCAGTTGGTGGTCGATCTTATCTATAACCCGATCGAGACACGGTGGCTGGCGGCGGCAGCCGCGGCGGGGGCGACCACTATGAATGGCGTCTCGATGCTCTTGCATCAGGCGGTCCTGCAGTTTGAGATCTGGACCGGCGTGAGGGCACCTATCGACGAGATGCGAGCCGCGGTGATCTTCCCGCCACCTGGCCCGGGGGCGGTTCGGTGAAAATAGCGATGTTGATCCTTGCTCCGCCGTGCGGTCTGATCGCCGGACGGTTTGCCTCTACGGTCGTGGATCGATTCCGAGATCCAGCGCAGCGGCCGCTGGCGTTCCCCGCGGTCGAGTTGCTCACCGCCGGTCTCTTTGCCGCTGTTGCGGGACTGTTCGACGGCTGGCGGGTTCTGCCTCCGTTCGTCTTAGTGGTTGCCTTGGTGGCTTTGTCCACTATCGACCTTTACGTCTACCGCCTCCCCGACGCAGTGGTCTTTGCCGCGACCGGCGTCTCGGCGCTCGCGATGCTAGTGGTGGCCTTCGGGATCGACCGTCCGGCGGCGTTAGGGCGAGCCGCGGTGGGCGCCCTCGGATACTTCGTGATCCTCCTCGCTCTTCATCTCATCTCGCCGCGGGGTATGGGTTTTGGCGACGTGAAGTTCGCTCTTTTGCTGGGTTTGCACTTGGGATGGATTGCTGGCTCAACCTATGTCGCATGGAGCACCGTGTTCCGCCTGATCTTTTTTGCCTTAGTTATTGGCTGCTTCCTCGGTGCCATCATCGGGGTGGCGGTGGCTCTAGCCCGGCGCTCCCGACCGATCTGGAGCAACAGCTTCCCGTTCGGTCCAGCACTAGCCGCGGGCACGATGATCGTGGTGCTCTTCCCCGGCCCATTCGCCGGGCCCTAGGGTTGGGAACCACCGACGTTGTGTACGCGTTATGCGGGTAGCCGCGCCAAAGCCTCTCCGCCGCCCATTAGCCCGCCCGCGGATTAGTCGGCGTTCGTCGGGGGTCGAAGCCGTGTTGGTGGATCAGTGCATGATCGCCGTGGCAGTCGAGTTCGAGGTTGTCAATGTCGGTAGCCCCACCAGCGGAATATTCGTGAACATGGTGGGCGTCGCAGCGTGACGGGTCGGCTCCGCACCGTAGGCATCCTCGGTCGCGGTCGATGAGTGCGATCCATTGCGCTCGACTGGCCAGGCGAACGGTTCGGCCGAGGTGCAGCGGTTGGCCGCTCACCGTCGTAGACCATGCCAACGACTTCGGCTTTGGGCCCCAACTCAGCAAGTACCGACGCGGGTACTGGTTCGTGGTCGGTGAATTCGGCAGTACCGCGTGCCACGTCGAGGTGCATGATCACCATGTGTTTGGGATGCACCCGGCCATTCCCAGACGATTCCGTGGTCACCAACTCGACAAGTGCGTCGGCTCGGCGTTGTCGAGGTGAGCGAACATCGTCGGGGGACCCCTCGCGGCCGCCATCGGAGCGCCATAGGGCATCGACTCGGCGATCAAGCGCCGCTACTAGTTCGCGGCCGCTAACCGGATCAAGCACGGCATGAAGGTGCAGCATGCGATCATTAGCTATCGACCACCGAGCTTCACGTTGTGAGCGTAGACGTTGGTAGCGATCTTCGATTTCGTCGGCGGTTTCGTGCTGGCCAATCCATTGCCGGGTTCGTTTCAAGAAAAGATCCGCCGGCACCGCAACCGCATCATCAACAAGTTGGTCAGCCTCCTCCGGCGACACCCGCTTAGCGGCATCGGCCGCGGCCACAACATGTTCGGTGCCAATCTCGCCCCTAGCCAACGCGGCGGCCATAAGAGGCATAGACGCCAACTGCGTTGCAGTGTCGGCGACTTGTTTGGCTTGGCGGGCCGAGCGATGGGTCAGATCACGCGTGACGGTAGCTGCATCGGCTCCGTGGTCGCCGAGGGCGTCGATGGCTGCGGTGTAGGCCAGGCAGCGCTCCTCGGAGTGCTTTGCGAGGCGGTGACACTCGGCGAGGGTAGCAATCAACTCCGGCCGTGAAAGCCCGACCGGCAACAGGTTGCTCAACTTCCGATGCGCTGATTCAAACATAACTCCATTATAAAGAGAGCCTGTGACATTATCGCCCTTATTAGAGAAGAAATGTTCGAATTGTTTATCCACGCTGGACTTCCGAGCCGCCCGACCCCTACCGCCCATTAGCCCGCCCCCCGGTTAGCAGGCTGTCGTCGAGGGTCGAAGCCGTGTTGGTGGATCAGTGCATGGTCGCTGTGGCAGTCGAGTTCGAGGTTGTCGATGTCGGTAGCCCCACCGGCGGAGTATTCGTGGATGTGGTGTGCGTCGCAGCGTGACGGGTCGGCTCCGCACCGTAGGCATCCTCGGTCGCGGTCGATGAGGGCTATCCACTGCGCCCGACTGGCCAAACGAACGGTTCGGCCGAGGTGCAGCGGTTGGCCGTTACCGTTGTAGACCATGCCAACGACTTCGGCTCTGGGCCCCAACTCAGCAAGTACCGACGCCGGTACTGGTTCGTGGTCGGTGAACTCGGCGGTGCCGCTGGCTAGGTCGAGGTGCATTATCACCATGTGTTTGGGATGCACCCGGCCATTCCCAGCCGATTCCGTGGTCACCAACTCAAGCAGTGCATCGGCTCGGCGTTGGCGAGGTGAGCGAACATCGTCGGGAGTTCCCTCGCGGCCACCATCGGAGCGCCATAGGGCATCAACTCGACGATCAAGTGCCGCTACTAACTCGCGGCCGCTTACCGGATCAAGCACGGCGTGGAGGTGCAGCATGCGATCGTTGCCCATCCTCCACCGAGCTTCACGTTGTGAGCGTTGTCGTTGGTAGCGATCTTCGATTTCGTCGGCGGTTTCGTGTTGGCCGATCCATTGCCGGGTTCGTTTCAAGAAAAGATCCGCTGGCACCGCAACCGCATCATCAACGAGTTGGTCAGCTTCTTCCGGCGAGACCTGCTTAGCGGCATTGGCCGCGGCCACAACATGTTCGGTGCCGATCTCGCCTCGGGCCAGCGCGGCGGCCATGAGTGGCATAGACGCCAGTTGCGTTGCGGTGTCGGCGACTTGTTTGGCTTGGCGGGCCGAGCGGTGGGTCAGATCACGGGTGACGGTAGCTGCGTCGGCTCCGTGGTCGTCGAGGGCGTCGATGGCTGCGGTGTAGGCCAGGCAGCGCTCTTCGGAGTGTTTTGCGAGGCGGTGACACTCGGCGAGAGTGGCAATCAACTCCGGCCGTGAAAGCCCGACCGGCAACAGGTTGCTCAACTTCCGATGCGATGATTCAAACATAACTCTAGTATCAACAGACCCTATGACACTACGGCTATCATTAGAGAAGAAATGTTCGAATTGTTTATCCACGCTGGACTGCCGAGCCGCCCGACCTCCGCCGCCCATTAGCCCACCCCCCGGTTAGCAGGCTGTCGTCGGGGATCGAAGCCGTGTCGGTGGATCAGTGCGTGGTCGCCGTGGCAGTCGAGTTCGAGGTTGTCGATGTTGGTAGCCCCGCCGGCGGAGTATTCGTGAACATGGTGGGCATCACAGCATGACGGGTCGGCACCGCAGCGTAGGCAGCCTCGATCGCGGTCGATAAGTGCTATCCATTGCGCTCGGCTGGCCAGGCGAACGGTTCGGCCGAGGTGCAGCGGTTGGCCGTCACCGTTGTAGACCATGCCAACGACTTCGGCTTTGGGCCCCAAGTCGGCGAGTACCGAGGCGGGTACTGGTTCGTGGTCGGTGAATTCGGCAGTACCGCGTGCCACGTCAAGGTGCATTATCACCATGTGCTTGGGATGCACACGGCCATTCCCAGACGATTCCGTGGTCACCAACTCGACAAGTGCGTCGGCTCGGCGTTGGCGAGGAGAGCGAACATCGTCGGGAGTTCCCGTCGCGGCCGCCATCGGCTCGCCATAGAAAATCAACTCGACGATCGAGCGCCGCGACCAACTCGCGGCCGCTAACCGGATCAAGCACGGCATGAAGGTGCAGCATCCGATCGTTGCCCACGCCCCACCTAGCTTCACGTTGTGAGCGTTGCCGCTGGTAGCGATCCTCGATTTCGTCGGCGGTTTCGTGTTGGCCGATCCATTGCCGGGTTCGTTTCAAGAAAAGATCCGCTGGCACCGCAACGGCATCATCAACGAGTTGGTCAGCCTCTTCCGGCGAGACCTGCTTAGCGGCATCGGCCGCCGCCACAACATGTTCGGTGCCGATCTCGCCCCGAGCTAAGCGCGGCGGCCATAAGTGGCATAGACGCCAGTTGCGTTGCAGTGTCGGCGATTTGTTTGGCTTGGCGTGCTGAGCGGTGGGTCAGATCACGCGTGACGGTGGCTGCGTCGGCTCCGTAGTCGTCGAGGGCGTCGATGGCTGCGGTGTAGGCAAGGCAGCGCTCTTCGGAGTGTTTTGCGAGGCGGTGACACTCGGCGAGGGTGGCAATCAACTCCGGCCGTGAAAGCCCGACCGGCAACAGGTTGCTCAACTTCCGATGCGCTGGTTCAAACATAGTTAGAATATAATCAAAGGGTATGACATTATCATGAGCCAGCCCCACCCGCGGCCACAACGTGATCAGTGCCGATCTTGCCCTGAGCTAGCGCGGCGGCCATCCACACTGAACCGCCCTACCCCCACCCTCGCTGCCGGTAGCCTGACTGGGTGACGCAGGCCATCACCGTCGACCTGGGCGACCGCAGCTATCCCGTTTACGTTGGGCACGGCGCCCGAGCGGAACTGGCTGCGGTGCTGCCTGGCGACGTTCGTCGTGTTGTGGTGGTGACTCAGGCCAACATTCCGTGGACGGTAGACCCGGGTCCGGGGGTTGAATCGATCACCGTAAGACTCCCCGCGGGCGAAGCGGCCAAGTCGCTGACCGTTGTCGAGGATGTTTGCCGTCAGATGGCGGCGGCCGGCCTAACCCGAGCCGATGCTTTGGTTGGCGTCGGGGGCGGGGTGGTCACCGACGTGGGCGGCTTCGTCGCCGCTGTTTATCACCGCGGGATCCGCTTCGTATCGGTAGCCACCACATTACTGGGGCAAGTCGACGCCGCGATTGGGGGCAAGACCGGCGTAAACCTGCCTGAAGGTAAGAATCTGGTGGGAGCGTTCTGGCAGCCCACCGCGGTCATTTGCGACACCGAGACGTTGTCATCGCTATCGCGGCGCGAGTTTCAGTGCGGCATTGGTGAGATTGCCAAGTACCACTTTCTTGGCGGTGAAGCCCTCGACCAGTTAGGCCTAGAGGATCGAGTTGCGGCGTGTGTTCAAATCAAGGCCGACATAGTCAGCGCCGACGAGCGAGAGGGCGGGCAAAGGGCCATCCTCAACTATGGCCACACCCTCGCCCACGCGCTGGAGACGGCGGGGGAGTACGACCTTCGCCACGGTGAAGCGGTCGCCATTGGAATCGCCTACGCGGCTGAGGTGGCGCGCTTGTTAGGCCGTATCGACGATGATCGGGTCGCTGAACACCGCCGCGTACTCGCCGCTTATGATCTCCCGACCAAGGTTCCCGCCGCCCTCCAAAACGACGAGTTGCTGGCCCTGTTCGGTCGGGACAAAAAAGCCATCGATGGCGTTACGTTCGTCCTCGACGGCCCGAACGGAGTCGAAACGGTGGTCGGAGTCGATCCGGCGGTCTTGCGTCAAGCGTTCGCCGCGGTGCGGTGATTACCGACCTTCCGCCTCTTTTGGTTACGGGGCGAACGAAGCGGGTGCGGCAAATGAGCCGCCGGGCAGGAGTTGACGCCCTGGTAGTTACTAGCCCCATGAACGTGCGTTGGCTCACCGGGTTCACCGGCAGCAACGGCATTGTCGTCATATCCCCAGACCACGAGGTGCTGATCACCGACAGTCGCTACCAAATCCAAGCCCCAGACCAGTTGGCCGCGGCGGGAAGTGAGGCCACGGTGGCGATCAGCGCGGCGCTAGTAACCGAAGGGGTGGGGATCCTCGGGGATTACCAGTCGGTGGGCTTGGAGTCCAACCACATCACTTGGTCCGCGGCGCAGGAGTGGCAAAAAGCGGTGCCCGGCATCGTGGTTGCCGTAGCCGACATGATTACCGAACTGCGTAGTGTCAAAGACCCCGCCGAACTAGCGCGCATGGCCGCCGCGGCCGATGTTGTCGATGCTGCGCTGGCCGAGGTCGCCGACCAGATCGTTCCCGCCGCCACGGAGAACCAAATCGCGGTGGCGCTTGACGACGGCATTCGCGCCCGCGGGGCACGTGGGCCAGCCTACGAGACGATCGTGGCCTCGGGTCCGAACGCGGCGTTGCCACATGCCCAGCCGAGTTCACGCCCTTTTGAGCACGGCGATCTTGTCGTTGTCGATGTCGGCGCCGAGGTTGAGGGCTACCGAAGTGACATGACCCGCACCTTTGTCGTGGGCGACGCCAGCGATCGAACCCGCGAGATTGTTACCCTCGTAACCGACGCTCAGGCTGCCGGGGTTGCTGCGGTGCGGGCGGGAATTGAAGCCGGGCGAATAGACGACAGGTGTCGCTCCGTCATTACCGAAGCCGGTTTCGGTGCCGCCTTCAGCCACGGGACCGGCCATGGGGTGGGCCTCGACATTCACGAGTTACCCGCTGTCCGACAAGGCAACACCGCTATCCTCCAACCGGGCCATGTCATCACCGTTGAGCCGGGGGTGTACATTCCCGGGTTTGGTGGGGCGCGGGTGGAAGACACCGTTGTCGTGACCCCCGCGGGTTGCCGTTCGCTAACCCGTTCACCAAAGATCATCCCCTGACCGGAGTACTCATGGCTACCATCACCACCAACGATCTAAAGAACGGGATGACCCTCGAACTCGGCGACGGTTTGTTTCAGGTCGTCGATTTTCAGCACGTGAAGCCGGGCAAGGGCCCCGCCTTTGTGCGCACTAGCCTTCGCAATGTTCGGGCGGGCGGTACGGTGGAACGGACCTTCCGGGCGGGCGAAAAGGTTGAGCGTGCCACTATCGATAAGCGGGAGATGAACTTTCTCTACCGCGACGGCGACGATTACGTCCTCATGGACAACGAGACTTACGACCAGATCTCTGTCCCACCCACCGCGCTCGGCGATGCGGGGAATTACATCGTTGACGGATCGAGTGTCGTGCTCGAGATGTTTGGCTCCGAGATCGTAGGAACCGAACTTCCAGCATCGGTTGAACTAAACATCACCGAGACCGAACCGGGCCTGCAGGGTGACCGTTCATCGGGTGGCACCAAGCCCGCCACCCTCGAAACCGGCCTCGTTATCCAGGTGCCATTGTTCATTGGCCCGGACGAGCGAGTCAAGATCGACACGCGGTCCGGCGAGTACCTCAGTCGAGCGTGAACTCCGACATTCCTGGCCTGGGTGGCCAGCGGGAGGGGCGCGAAGAAGCGCTTGCCCTGCTGTACCAGGCCAACATTTCGAGAGAATCGGTGGCTGACGTCCTCGCCGATCGCGACATTTCGCCGTCGGACTATGCGATAGAATTAGCCGAGGGCGTCGACTCCAGTCAGGCGGAACTCGACGTCATCATCGGGAGCTATCTCACCAACTGGACGGTCGAGCGCATGCCGTTACTCGATCGACTCATTGCCCGCATGGCCACCTGGGAGCTAGCAAACCGAGCCGACATCCCGACCGGTGTCGTGCTTTCCGAAGCGGTCGAAATCGCGACCATGTACTGCGCGGAACCGTCGCCGCGTTTTCTTAACGGCGTGCTCGGCAGCGTGGCGGGCAAACTCCGCCGTGGGAGTTGAGTAGTGCTGTTCGACCCCGGCTCTTTAGTAGGGGAGGGTGTCGCCCTTCGTCCATGGCGCAGAGATGACGCCGGTGCCCTCGTTGCCGCGTGGGCCGACCCCGAAATTCGGGCAGGTTCGATCCCTCCAGCCGACCGCAGCCTGGCCGCCGCCGAGCGCTGGATCGAAGGGTGCCCACACCGAGCCGAACGGGGACTAGCCCTCGACCTAGTCATGGTTGACGCACGTGGCAATCGCACAGCAAGCAATCTCGCAGCAAGCAATCTCGCAGCAAGCAATGTTGTAGTAGGCGAGGTCGGGATCTCGGCAATTGATCAACGTCGCCGGGCCGCCCTTGTGGGCTGGTGGGTAGCCGCGCCAGCCCGCGGGCAGCGTTTCGCCACCGCCGGAGTGGACCTCTTCGTGTCGTGGTTGTTGACCGACGGTCCCCTTGACGCGGTGATCGCCGAGATCGGGGTGGACAATTATCAGTCGATCCGTGTTGCTCAGGGAGCGGGCCTTCACCGGGCGCGAGAATCGAACGGAACTGCGCCACATGTATTCATTCGTCGCCGAACGCGGCCGGTTGTCGGCTAGATTACTGCTCCGACCGTGAAGCGAGTCCCGTGAGGCTCATACGGACGAAAGTGAGAACCATGGCAGAGCGAGAACGGCGCTTGGTGGCGCGGCCTTGGGGTGGTTCTTTCCAACCCCGTACGCGGGTGATGTCGGCTCCCGACGTCACCCGGGCGATCCGGCGAATGGCCCACGAAATAATCGAACGCAACCACGGCGCCGCGGAGTTGATGATTATCGGAATGCAGACCGGTGGAGTGGGCCTAGCTCGGGGGTTGGCTGGGGCCATTCAAGAGATCGAGGGGACCGACGTACCCACCGGCACCCTCGACGCGACGATGCATCGCGATGACTTTGGTCTCCGACCGGTAATGCCGGAAGCCCCGACCAATATTCCCGCCGACCCGACGGGGCTCATCATCATTTTGGTCGACGATGTGTTGTTCACTGGGCGCACCGTACGAGCGGCCCTCGACGCGCTCCATAGCTACGGGCGACCCACCGCAACCCAGTTGGCGGTGATGGTTGATCGGGGCCACCGCGAACTACCGATTCGGCCTGACTTCGTCGGTAAGAACCTGCCGACTAGGCGAGACGAGGTCGTCGATGTCAACGAAAACGGTGTCGACCTCGGGGAGTTGGCATGACGCGCCGAGTCCGGAGACGGCGTCATTTACTGTCAATGGCCGATCTCGACCGGGCCGAAATCGAACAGATTCTGAACCTCACCGAAACGTTGGCCGAGGTGGGAGAACGTCCGATCCCGAAGGTTCCCGCGCTGCGGGGTAAGACCATTGCCTGGCTGTTCTACGAAGACTCCACCCGTACCCGACTCTCGTTTGAGACTGCGGCCAAGCGACTCTCGGCCGATACCATGAACTTCAGCGTCAACTCCTCATCGGTCAATAAAGGCGAGTCCCTGCGCGACACGGTCGAGGCAATCACCGCTATGGGAATCGACGGGATTGTTGTCCGCCATCCGGCCGCGGGCGTTCCCCAGCGGGTCGCCGATTGGGTCGATGCATCAGTTATCAACGCGGGCGATGGCTGGCATCAACACCCGACCCAATCCTTGCTTGATCTGTACACGGCTCGCAATCATCTCGGCGACCTCGACGGCTTGCACATTGCTATCGTTGGCGATATCAAGCACTCTCGGGTGGCCCGATCCAACGTGCTGGGTTTCGCCGCGATGGGCGCGACTGTCACCCTCGTCGCACCGCCCACGCTTCTCCCTGCCAGCCTCGCCGGATGGCCCGCGACCGTCACCCACAACTTCGATGAGGTCATCGACGAACTCGACATCTGCTATATGCTGCGGATGCAACGAGAACGCCAACGACAGGCACTAGTTCCAAGTTTGCGTGAGTTTCACGCCGAGTTTGGGCTCGATGTGGGCCGGGCCGACCGCCTCGGTGACGATGTTCTCATCATGCATCCGGGTCCGGTTAACCGTGGCGTTGAGATAGCCGGGGCGGTCGTTGATAGGCCCAATGCGGTCATTACCGAACAGGTCACCAACGGCGTTGCCGTCCGCATGGCGGTGCTTTTCTTGCTGCTGGGTCCTGGCCTTGACGTGGTTGACGATAAACGAGTGGCGACATGACCATCGTCATCAAAAACGGCACAGTGCTGGACTCCACGGGCTCTCGACGTGCCGACGTTCTCGTGGGCGACGACGGCGCCATCGAAGCAGTGGATACGGGTCTTACGGGAAGCACGGAACTTGACATCCGCGACATGGTGGTCACGACCGGGTTCGTGGACCTTCATGCCCACCTGCGCGAGCCGGGCCACGAGGAAGCCGAGACCGTGGCCACTGGCGCTCGGGGGGCGGCCCGAGGCGGGTTCACTGCGGTGGTCGCCATGCCGAACACTACGCCGACGGTCGACAATGTGGCAGTTGTGCGCCATATTCGTGAGCTAGCGGCCGGTACCGCCTGCGAAGTTGTGCCCGCGGCGGCGATCACGGTGGATCGAGCGGGTGAGGCGTTGACGCCGATGGCCGAACTCGTACGCGAGGGCGTGCGAATCTTCACCGACGATGGGCGCGGCGTACAAAACGATCAACTGATGCGTACCGCCCTCGAGTACGCAGGTGGCCTCACCCACCTCACTGATGGTGTCGACATTGTGCTCGCCCAACACGCCGAGGTGGAGGTGCTCAGCGAAACGGGCGTGATGCACGAAGGTGCGTGGTCGAGTTGGCTCGGTTTGCCGGGGCAACCGTCCGCTGCGGAGGAGTTGATGGTGATGCGAGACATTGCACTCGCTCGTTTGACCGGCGGCCGAGTCCATATTCAGCACGTGTCGACCGCCGGTTCGGTGGCCCTGATCCGGGCGGCTAAGACAGCCGGGCTTCGCCTCACCGCCGAAGCAGCGCCCCATCACTTCAGCCTCGATCATTCGTGCTGCGCCAACTTCGACCCAGTATTCAAGGTACATCCACCGTTGCGGACCGAGGAAGATATCGCCGCGGTGCGCGCTGGTCTAGCCGATAGAACGATCGACGCGATTGCCACCGACCACGCTCCTCATACCCAACAGGACAAGGAAAGGTCGTTCGCCGACGCGCCCCCCGGCATGGTCGGGCTGGAAACCGCATTCGCAGTGGCCAACACGTTTCTCGATATACCGCTCCACCGCCTAGTCGCGTTGATGTCGTGGAATCCGGCGAGAATTGCCGGTCTCAATGAGCGCCACGGCGGACCCATTGAGCCGGGGCGCTTGGCCAACCTGACCGTCCTCGACCCCGGAGCAACCTGGACGGTTTCGGGCGATTCGATGGCTAGCCGCAGCAGGAATACGCCGTACGAAGGTCGCCAGTTGCGTGGCCGAGTGCGGCACACCATTTTGAACGGAGAAATTGTCGTGAACGACGGGGAGGCTAGGCGATGAACGGGCTTCGTGAGTATCAACTGGTTCTGGCCGACGGTGAGGTGTTCGCGGGCGATGGTATCGGCGCCGATCCGCCGGGTGGAATCGCTACCGGCGAGGTGGTGTTCAACACCGTGCTTACGGGCTACCAAGAAGTGATCACCGATCCGTCCTATGCGGGCCAGATAATCACCTTCACGTACCCTCACATCGGGAACTACGGCGTAAACGCAACCGACGACGAGGCGGTCCGACCCTTCTGTCGGGGCATCGTTATTCGCGATCTGGCCCGCCGCCCCAGCAATTGGCGTGGCGATGGTGACTTAGACGGCTTTTTGCGCCATCACGGGGTGCCCGGCATTGCTGGGATCGACACTCGTCGACTGACCCGTCATCTTCGTGATGAGGGGGCGCTGCCCGGCGCGTTTGGTTCGGCTGACGCCACCACCCTGCGGGCTGCGGCGCAGGCCGACCCCGGAACCGCGGGTGGGGACCTAGTCGGGTTGGTCACAACCGAAACCCGATACGAAGTAGGGACAGGGCCGCGGCGGGTGGTGGCCTACGACCTCGGCGTGAAAGCCACCATGCTTCGACACTTAGGCGACCTAGCCACGGTTACGGTGGTCCCCGCGGCCACCCCCGCCGAAGAAGTGCTGGCCATGAAGCCCGACGGCGTTTTCTTGTCGAACGGCCCCGGCGATCCCGAAGAGGCAGGTCGCATCGTTAGTGAATTGCCCAAACTGCTCGGGAAGGTGCCGATTTTCGGTATCTGTCTCGGTCACCAGGTTTTGGCTCTCGCCCTCGGCGGACGCACCTTTAAGATGAAGTTCGGTCACCACGGCGGCAACGTACCAGTGCAAGATCTGCGCACCGGCAAGGTTGAGATAACCAGCCAGAACCACAACTTCGCGGTCGAGTTGGGATCGGTCCCGAATGTCGTGGAAACCCACCTCTGCCTCAACGACGGCACCCTCGAGGGCTTAGTCCACCACGAACTCCGGGCCTTTAGTGTGCAGTACCATCCGGAGGCGGGCCCCGGCCCCCACGACAGTCGCTACCTTTTTGATCAGTTCGCCCAACTTATGGACGCCCACGGCCCTCCCAGAACGAGAGCAAGCTGATGCCGAAGCGAACCGATCTTCAGTCCATCCTCATCATTGGATCCGGACCAATCGTCATCGGTCAGGCGTGTGAGTTCGATTACTCAGGGACTCAGGCGTGTCGAGTGCTCAAGGAGGAGGGCTACCGCGTCATTCTCGCCAACTCGAACCCGGCGACGATCATGACCGATCCCGATTTCGCCGATGCGACCTACATCGAACCCCTCGACCTCGCCGTTTTAGAAAAGATCATCTGCCGGGAACGACCCGACGCACTCTTACCGACCCTCGGCGGCCAAACCGGGCTCAACCTAGCGATGGAACTCAAGACAGCGGGGGTGCTGGAAAGGTTCGACTGTGAGCTCATTGGCGCTGACGCTGAGGCGATCGAAACGGCGGAAGATCGCCAGAAGTTCAAGGTTGCCATGCAGGAGATTGGCCTCGAGGTCGCCCGCTCCGGCATAGCCCACGACATGACCGAAGCCCGCCGCGTGGTCGACGAGGTTGGTCTGCCGATCATCATCCGCCCCGCCTACATTCTTGGCGGGCGGGGCACCGGTATGGCTGAGACCATGGAGGAGTTCGAGAAGGTCGCGGCCTACGGGATCGAATGCAGTCCGATCAACGAGATCCTCATCGAGGAGTCGATCAAGGGCTGGAAGGAGTACGAGTTGGAGGTGATGCGCGACCGAGCCGACAACTGCGTCATCATCTGCTCGATTGAGAACTTTGACCCGATGGGGGTCCACACCGGCGACTCGATCACTGTTGCTCCGGCCCAAACCCTTAGCGATGTTGAGTACCAGCAAATGCGCGACGGTTCGCTGGCCTGTATCCGCCGGGTCGGCGTCGAGACAGGGGGTTCCAACGTCCAGTGGGCTGTAGATCCCGACACCGGCCGCCAGATAATTATCGAGATGAACCCGCGGGTTAGTCGCTCCTCGGCGCTGGCCTCAAAAGCCACCGGTTTTCCGATCGCCAAGATCGCGGCCAAACTCGCTATTGGGTACACGCTCGACGAGATACCCAACGACATCACCCAAAAGACCCCAGCCTCGTTCGAGCCGTCGATCGACTATGTGGTCACCAAAATCCCTCGCTGGGCCTTCGAGAAGTTCCCCGGCACGTCGGGGGTTCTCGGGACGTCGATGCAGTCGGTGGGCGAAGTTATGGCCATCGGGCGGACCTTCCCCGAGTCGCTGCAAAAGGCCCTGCGGTCGCTGGAAAACGGCAGGTTCGGGCTTAACGCGGACCCGGGCGAAGCCGAGTACGACGCCCTCGCGACGTCCGAATTGCTCCGGCGGTCCGCTATTGCTACCCCTGATCGCCCGTTTCAACTCGAAGCGGTTTTGCGCCGCGGCGTAGCGATTGACGATATCTACGCCGCTACCGGCGTCGATCCCTGGTTTCTCGATCAGATGTCGGTTATCACTGACGAACGGGCCCATCTCGAAGGCCTCCGCGCCGCGACCATCACCACCCGCGGTTGGCGGCGAGCGAAACAACTCGGCTTCTCCGACGCGCAACTAGCCTTCCTGTGGGATTCGACCGAGATCGAGGTCCGCGCCGCTCGCCTAGCCGCTGGAGTCCGTCCCACGTTCAAGACCGTAGACACCTGCGCGGCGGAGTTTGTGGCGGAAACGCCTTATCACTATTCGACCTACGAAGACACCGACGAGGTGCGACCGGGAGAGAAAGAGCGGGTCATCATCTTGGGCTCCGGCCCGAACCGGATCGGCCAAGGCATAGAGTTTGATTACTGCTGCGTTCACGCCAGCTTTGCGCTGCGCGACGCGGGCTACGAAACCGTCATGGTCAACTGCAATCCGGAAACGGTTTCCACTGACTACGACACCTCTGATCGTCTGTACTTCGAGCCGCTCACCTACGAAGATGTTATGGACATCATCGAAAGCGAAAACCCGCTCGGGGTCATTGTTTCGCTCGGAGGGCAAACTCCGTTGAAGCTTGCCAGTCGTCTGCCGTCCGAATTGGTGCTCGGGACTTCGCCCGCCTCGATCGACTTAGCTGAGGACCGCGAGCAGTGGAGCGGGCTCTGCGCTCGGCTAGAGATACCGCAACCGGCCGGTGGCACAGCCGTCGGGATCGATGAAGCGCTCAAGATCACCGGCCGGATCGGCTATCCGGCCCTGATCCGTCCCTCTTACGTCCTAGGTGGGCGGGCCATGGAGATTGTCTACGACGACGACCATCTCCGGCGGGCGATGGCGGCGCTAGTTGGTTTCGGGTCGCTCGGTAAGGAAGGCGGTCTCTCGGCCGAACGTCCTGTCCTCGTTGATCGGTTTCTCGAGGACGCGACCGAGGTCGATGTGGATGCCATCCGCGACCACACCGGGGCGATGGTTTTAGGTGCGGTCATGGAACACGTCGAAGAGGCGGGGGTGCATTCGGGCGACTCGGCCTGTTCGATTCCGCCCACCAGCCTGAGCGACGAGACGGTGGCCGTTATCGAGGACTACACGCGTCGCATCGCGGCTGAACTCGATGTCCGTGGTCTCGTTAACGTGCAGTATGCGGTGAAGGCCAACCAGGTTTTCGTCATCGAAGCAAATCCGCGTGCCTCACGCACGGTGCCGTTCGTGGCTAAGGCCACCGGCGTTGCGTTAGCCAAGGTCGCCAGCCGGGTCATGGTCGGGGCCACGCTCGAAGAGTTACGGGCTGAGGGGGTGCTGCGCGATCGCGTTGTTTCTGACCACATCGCCATCAAAGAAGCGGTGCTGCCCTTCAACCGATTCCCCGAGGCGGATGCATTGCTCGGACCAGAGATGCGATCAACCGGTGAGGTGATGGGTATTGATCTTACGCCTGGTCTGGCGTTCGTGAAATCCCAATTATCGGCCGGTACTCGGCTGCCGGAGTCCGGCACGGTGTTCATGTCTCTAGCCGACCGCGACAAACATGTTGGTATTGCCGCGGCCGAGTTGCTCACGGCCATGGGTTTTGCTATCGCTGCGACCTCCGGTACGGCGGCTTCGCTGCGAGAGGCCGGCCTCACGGTCGAGTTCGACGTGGCCAAGTTGGGCGACGCCGACGGGGAGAACGCCGTCGATCTCATTCAGCGCGGCGATATCGACTTGGTGGTGAACTCGCCGCGCGGGCGAGGCCCCCGCGCCGACGGCGATCACATCCGTTCGGCGGCGGGATTGGCGAGCGTGCCGCTGCTCACCACCGGCGCGGCGGCGCTCGCTGCGGCCAAGGGGATGCGGGACTGGAAGCGTTATCCGCTGGCCGTTCGTAGCTTGCAGGAATACCATCGGGGGGCGTCAGCCTCGCAACTAATCGACGGAGCCGAGGAGTGATCGACCTCACGACCTGGATCGGGTCGGTGGGGCTCAGCGCTCCGGTGATGACTGCCTCGGGCACAGCGGGTCACGGCGCCGAGTTCGCTCGCTACCTCCGCCCCGCGGAACTTGGCGCGGTGGTGGTGAAGTCGATGAAAGCCGAGGAATGGCCGGGCAACCCCGCGCCGCGGGTTCATCCCACGGCGGCGGGCATGATCAACAGCGTGGGGCTGCAAGGCAAGGGCGTGGCCTACTGGCTCGAGCACGACCTACCGCCGCTGCTCGCCACCGGCGCAACCGTTGTCGCCAGTATCTGGGGATCCACCGTGGAGGAGTATGTCGCGGCGGCCGAAGCTATCGCCGGAGCGCCGCACGGCGTCGTCGCGGTAGAAGTTAACGTGTCCTGCCCGAACCTGGCGGACCGGCACAAGATGTTCGCTCATTCGCCCTCGGCCACCGCCGAGGTCATCGCCGCCACCGAGTCCTGTGGGCGACCGCGGTGGGCAAAGTTGAGTCCAAACGCCGCCGATTTGCCCGAGATTGCCCGCGCCGCGGCGGAGGCAGGCGCCGAAGCAGTAGTGCTCACCAATACGCTCCTCGGCATGGTGATCGATCCCGAAACTCGATCACCGGTACTGGGCGGGCGGCGGGGCGGGTTGTCGGGCGCGGCGATGCATCCGGTGGCGGTTCGCGCCGTCTACGACGTTCATGAAGCCCAACCCGACCTGCCGATCGTCGGGGTGGGCGGTACAACCACGGGGACCGATGTCGTAGAGTTCTTGCTCGCCGGGGCATCCGCGGTTGAAGTCGGTACAGCGACGTTTGCTGATCCACGAGCCCCCCGGCGTATTCTGAGAGAGTTCGAGAGTTGGTGTGAACGACATGAGGTGACGACGGTGGCTGAGTTGGTCGGAGGGGCCCATGGTTGAAGAAAGCGCCATCAACGGAAAAATCCGCGACCAACTTGCCTTGGCGTTTGATGTCGATGACCTCGTCGTTGCTGTCCGCCTTGGCAGTGAGCTAAAGCCCTATTTCAGGGTGGCCAAGATCGGGCTCGAGCTGTTCTCAGCCGCCGGTCCCGAAGCCATCGTGGTGCTGGCCGATCTCGGGTATTCGGTGTTTCTGGACCTCAAACTCCACGATATTCCCACTACCGTCGAAAAAACCGCTCGGGTTCTCGGCTCCCTCGGGGTCAGGTACCTCACCATGCACGCCCAGGGTGGCGTTGACATGTTGCGGGCCGGGGTTGACGGTCTCGCCGATGGAGCGTGCCGGGCGGGTTTGTCGCCGCCGAGTTCCCTCGCCATCACCGTCCTCACGAGCGATGGCGAGGCACCGACTTCTGCTTTGGCCAAACGGGTAGGCATCGCTGTGGCGGCGGGTTGCGCGGGCATCGTGTGTGCCGTCGGCGACCTCAAGGAGGCTCATCGCTACGGCCCACGTCTTACGCTGGTCACGCCTGGTATTCGGCTTCTGGGTGACCCTGCTAACGATCAGGTTCGGCCGGCCACGCCCGGCGCGGCGTTAGCCGCGGGATCGGACCTGTTAGTGATCGGGCGCTCGGTAACAGGCGCTGACGATCCCCTCGCGGCTGCCCAGCGGGTCCACGCCGCGGCTGTCTCGTAGCGGGTTCCGCTACAGTCCCCCCTTATGCCGACCCCTCCCTCCCTTACCCCTGAGGCGCGCCAAGCCGCCCTAGACAAGGCCGGGCATGCGAGGCGGGTCCGAGCGGAACTCAAGGTCCGGTTGCAGACGGGTGCTTTGTCGTTCGTCGATCTTTTGGTTGAGGCCCAATCTGACCAGATCGTGGCCTCCACCAAGGTCCTCACCATCCTCGAATCGCTCCCCGGCGTGGGCAAGGTCACGGCTCGTCGCACGATGGCCGCCGTCGGTATTGCCGCAAACCGTCGGGTGAGGGGGCTAGGCAACAAGCAAAAAGAACAGCTCGTTGAAGCTTTCGGTTGAGAATGACCAACGACGTCACCGGCGACCTCGACGACCGTGTCATTGTGGTCATCTCTGGGCCAGGTGGGGTGGGGAAGGGCACGATCGTTGCTCGCCTGCTCGATTCAGAACCCGGTCTGTGGCTTTCGCGGAGTTGGACTACTCGCGACCGCCGTCCCGGCGAGGCCATGGAGGCCTATCACTTCACCGACCGAGAGCGATTTCTCGCCCAAGTGGAAGCCGACGGCTTTCTCGAATGGGTTGAGTTCCTAGACTACCTGCAAGGCACGCCGGTGCCCTTGCCCCCCGCGGGCCACGACGTGCTGTTGGAGATCGACGTGTACGGCGCCGAACAGGTGCAGGTCCGCTATCCCCAGGCTCTCCTGATTTTCGTAAAGGCCCCGTCACTGCCCGAACAACAAGCTCGCTTGCGTCGACGAGGCGATACCGAGGAACGAATCACGGCCCGATTGCGCAAGGGACGCGAGGAGACCAACCGAGCGAAGCGCTTGGGGATGATCGAGGTGGTGAACGACGATCTTGGTGAGGCCGTAAAGAAGGTGCGTTCCCTTATCGAACAACGCCGCGGCGAAGCTAGTTGCTGGTAACCTGTAGAACCGGTCGCACTACGGGAGACGCAAATGGACCACGGCTACGACACTATGATGAACCCGTCCATCGAGGAACTCCTCGAAGAGACCGGATCTAAGTTCCGTCTCGTGTCGCTCTCGGCGATGCGCAGCCGAGAGATCACTAGCTACCACGGTAAGTTGAACGACCATGTGGGTGCTTTGGTGCCGCCACAGGTCGCCTCCGTCGCGGCCAAGCCCCTTTCGATTGCTTTCGAGGAGATTGCGGCGGAAAAGATCGTGGCCACCGAGGTCGATCCGGGCGAACGGACCGCGGCGAGGTCAGGCCAAGACGCGGCCTGAATTGAGCGTCGCACAGTGGCCTCACTCGATGGTCGCCGAATCGTCTTGGGCGTTACCGGGGGAATTGCGGCTTACAAGGCAGTTGAGGTCTGCCGCCAACTCGTCGATGCCGGAGCTCACGTCTCGCCAATAATGACCGCGGGGGCTCAACGCATGGTGGGCCCGTCCACGTTCTCCGCGCTGGCTAGCGAACCAGTGCGAAGCGAACTCTTCGACGATCCCGCAAGCCCCATACCGCATACCGAGTTGGGCCAACGGGCTGACCTAGTGCTGATTTGTCCGGCGACCGCTCGAGTCATCAGCGACATTCGCACTGGTCGCTCCGCCGATTTGTTGACCGCCACCGTTCTCGCCACACGCGCTCCGCTCGTGCTTTGTCCGGCAATGCACACCGAGATGTGGGAGCAGCCGTCAGTGCAGGAGAACCTGGCCGTTCTGGCTGAGCGTGGAGTCCATATGGTGGGGCCCGAGAGCGGTCGTCTAGCCGGGGGCGATATAGGCCTCGGCCGCTTGGCCGATCCTGCCGTGGTCGTCGCCGCGGTCGAAGGTTTACTCACCGACGGCGACCTAGCGGGCCGTTCGGTTGTCGTCACCGCGGGCGGCACCCGCGAGCCGATCGATGCCGTTCGTTACCTCGGCAACCGCTCGTCTGGTCGCCAAGGTCACGCCATAGCGGCAGCCGCGGTCGCTAGGGGGGCAGCGGTGGTGCTGATTACCACCCAACCTGGCCGGGCACCGTCGGGAGTTGAGGTGATCGCCGTCGAAACTGCGGCGGAGATGGCCGCAGCCTGCGATCGCGCCGCGCCCCGCGCCGACATTGTCGTCATGTCAGCGGCCGTGGCCGACTTTCGTCCAGCTACAACGGTTGACGGCAAACTCAAAAAGGCGACTGGAGTGCCCAAGGTGGAACTCGTGGCAACGGTCGATATTCTGGCTCGACTCGGCCAGCAGAAACCGGCCGGTCAGGTGCTGATCGGCTTCGCTGCCGAGACGGCCAACTTGATCGAGAACGCAGCGGCCAAACGGGCCGAAAAGAACCTCGACGCTATTGTGGCCAACGATGTGAGCAAGGTCGGGGTTGGATTCGAACACGAAACGAACGAAGTCGTAATCCTCTGCGCCGATGGAACCCGAGAATATGTACCCTTAGCTGACAAGAGCGAGATAGCTCGCCGTGTGCTAGACACCGCCTCGGGCCAACTTGGCGGCCTAACCTAGGAGCAATAGTGAAGCGCTGGACTTTTACCTCTGAGAGCGTCTCGGAGGGTCATCCCGACAAGATGGCTGATCAGATATCTGACGCGATTCTCGATGAGATGCTCGCCGAGGATCCAGCGAGCCGAGTGGCGTGCGAAACCTTGGTAACTACCGGTTTGGCCGTGGTGGCCGGTGAGATCACCACTACGGCTTATGTTGACATCCCCGGCACCGTGCGGCGGACCATTAACGAGATTGGCTACGACCGCGAAGCGTTCGGTTACGACGGCAATACCTGCGGCGTGATGGTCACCCTCGACGAACAGTCACGTGATATCTGGCGGGGTGTTCAGCAGTCAGAAGAGGTTCGCTCCGGCTCATCGGGTGAGGAGGACGAACTCGACCGGCAAGGGGCGGGCGACCAGGGAATGATGTTTGGCTACGCCAGCGACGAGACCGACGTGCTCATGCCGCTGCCGATCCATCTCGCCCACCGTATGGCCGAAAAGCACGCCGAGGTGCGCAAGGCGGGCACGATTCCATATCTTCGCCCCGACGCCAAAACCCAGGTCACCTTCGAGTACGAAAACAATCGTCCCGTGCGGCTCAAGACCGTGCTCGTTTCGACCCAGCACAACGAAGGCATCGACCGTGACACGATGATTCGTCCCGATCTCATCGACCACGTGATTCGTCCGGTTATTCCGGCACAGTTCGCCGACGACGACTACGACATTTACGTCAATCCGACGGGTAGCTTCGTCATCGGCGGTCCGGTTGCGGATGCTGGCTTAACCGGTCGCAAGATCATTGTCGACACCTACGGTGGCATGGCCCGGCACGGCGGGGGCGCCTTTTCTGGGAAAGACCCGTCGAAGGTCGACCGTTCGGCCGCCTACGCCACCCGGTGGCTGGCCAAGAACGTGGTCGCGGCCGGCGCGGCGAGTCGCTGCGAGGTGCAAGTCGCGTACGCGATCGGGATGGCTCGCCCCATGTCGGTGCTTGTCGATACCTTCGGCACCGAGACGGTTGACCCAGAGGCGATCAAGAAAGCGGTCGACGATATTTTCGACTTGCGTCCCGCTGCGATCGTGCGTGATCTCGACCTTCGTCGCCCGATTTACCGCAAGACGGCCGCCTACGGGCACTTCGGTCGTGACCCATCGGACGGCCTGTTCCCATGGGAGCAGACCAACCGAGTCGACGAACTCAAGTCGGCTCTCGGGCTCTGATCTCGTCCGAGGCGTCGGTGTCGGATCAGGGTCGCTTCGACCTCGGTCGGCCCCGCGGGCCCGTAGTACTTCCGGCGGGGCGGGTGGTGCGCGTTCTGCCTGACGTACTCGCCATTAGCAAGGAGTTCGATTATCTCGTTCCAGCCAAGTGGGACGACGGTCGCAGTTCGCGCCTAGCTGTTGGTTCGATGGTTCGAGTGCCGCTGGCGGGCCGCCGAGTGGGCGGATGGGTGACCGCCCTCGACGTTGAGCCGTCGTCAAGCGTGGCCCTCGTCGAACTGGCGAAGCTGAGCGGTATCGGTCCCGATTCCTCGATCCTTGACCTCACCGAATGGGCCGCGTGGCGCTGGGCCGGTCGCCGAGTTTCGTTCATGCGGGCCGCCTCGCCCGCGCAGATGATCCCGGGAGCGGCGACCGCCGGTCGGTCCGCTCCCGTGCCCTCCGGACCTGATGATGTCTTCGACGATGCGTTCGCCCACGGTTTGGCAACGGTGAGGACGCCGCCCGCCGATGACGGCGTAGGAATAGCGCTCGCTGCCTGTCGTCACGGCGATGCGCTAATTCTGGTGCCCGATATTCGCCGGGCTCGTCGGTTGGCGGTTGCTCTGCGGCGCGCCGGGGTACGGGTGGCCCTCGGAGTAAGAGAGTGGGCGACCGCGGCGGGTGGCGCCACCGTTGTTGGCCCTCGTTCGGCGGCGTGGATGCCCATGCCGAACTTGGCCGCGGTGCTGGTCCTCGACGAACACGACGAACGCTTGAAAGAGGAAAGCACACCCGCCTGGCACGCCCGAGACGTGGTCCTTGAACGTGCCCGTCGAGCCGCGGTTCCGGCGGTTCTGACTAGTCCGGTCCCGTCGCTCGAGGCTCTGAACATCGGCCCGCTGCTGCGCCCAGAACGCGCCGCGGAGCGCCAAGAGTGGCCTATCGTGGACACCCTTGACCGACGCCTTGACCAGCGCGTCAGAGGCGGACCATTCGCGGAAGACCTGAAGCGCTTTATCGACGGTGATCGGCGGGTCGTATGTGTACTCAACCGCAAAGGTCGATCCCGACTGATGGCCTGTCGGGGTTGCGGAGAATTAATGCGATCGCTCGATGGTCGCGTCACGATGGTCCTACTGGACGACGAATTAGTGTCGCCGGACGGCACGGAGCGGCGGCCCCTCGTGTGCGTCGACTGCGGCGGCACCGCCATCAAGAACCTTCGCCTCGGAGTTGAGCGGGCCCACGAAGAACTCGAAGCGTTCGTTGGTGAACCGGTAGGTAAGATCAGCGCAGGGAAGGCCGAAGGCATCGATCGTCGCGTGCTGATCGGTACCGAAGCCGTCCTCCATGGCATCGACTCGGCCGACGTCGTGGTCTTTTTAGATTTTGATCAGGAACTTCTAGCTGTGCGCCAACGGGCTACCGAGCAGGCAATGGCGCTCTTGGCTCATGCGGCGCGTCTCACCGGTGGCCGCGGCGGGGGCGGGCGTATCGTCATCCAGACCCGCCAGCCTGCCCATGAGGTGCTCGAAGCGGCCCGCCGAGGCGACCCTTCGATCGTTGCTCGAGCCGAACGCGATCGCCGTCAGGCTCTGCAACTACCGCCCTACGGAGCCCAGGTCGCGGTGTCGGGTAAGGGCGGGGCCGAGTTCATCGCCGCTCTTGGTGACAGCGACGCCTTCCACGTGCGAGGGCCCCTAGATGACCGCTGGCTTATTCGGGGAACCAACCTCGAACCGATCCTCGACGTTTTGCGGGCTACGCCGCGACCCGCGGCCCGAGTGCGGGTTGAGGTTGATCCGCTGCGAGTATGACGGCCATGTTGCGTCGGCTGGTTCAACTGGGCTTGGTCCTGTTCGGACTGGTTGGAATAATTCTGGTCCTGACCGCTAACGAATCACCGGTCCTCGTGCGAACAACGACTGCCGACGGAGTTGCGGTGGAGGTTCCCGCGGGCTGGTCGGCGAACCCCGATCGACTCTTCGAATACCTCCCGCCCGTCGAGGCCAATCGGACAACCGACCGTTGGGTCGTTGCTTGGGCGTGCGGACCCGACGGCTGTGCGAACCGCTCGCGGGAGGAATGGCTCGCCCTCAGCGCCGAACTTCCCACGTTCGTCAACGCCCAAGCGGCGGCAGGCGACCTCCTTTTTGACCTTGAGGTAGACAACGACGAACGCAGCCGATCCCTCACCGCTCGCACCGCGGCAGGCGAGACTCAAGTGTTGGTGGCGGTCTTCTTCGACGGCGCCGATCGTTACCTCGAGTGCGGGGCGAATATCTTTGTCAACGACGATGGTTTGGCGCAACGGGTCATCGACGTGTGCCGTGAAGCGGTTCCGCCGCGCTAGCGAATCCAACTCCGTCGCCGAGCTTCATACATGGCGATCGCCGCCGCGCTGGCCACGTTGAGCGAGCCGACCTTTCCCAGTTGGGGGATGAAGGCCACCGCGTCGCATACCGCTAACGTCGCCGCGGTAACGCCGCGGTCCTCGTGGCCGATAACCAAAGCAACGTCCACGTCCATGGCCACCTCGTGGAGGGGTACGGCCTCGGAAGTGAGTTCGATGGCGACACACTGATAGCGCGCGGCGTGTGCGGCCCTGACAGCGGCGGGGCCGTCGGCGAACGTTGACCAAGTGAGATAGCGGGCTGTGCCGAGGGCGGTCTTGTTGACTTTGGCGTGCGACGGTTCGGTGCCGCCCCCGATAAAGACATGATCGATGCGTTCGGCAGCGGCTGTGCGCACAATGGATCCCAGATTGAAGGGGTTCTGCACGTGGTCGAGTACGAGGGCTACCCGGCCGGTGGTTTGACGACGCCACTCGCGATGGAGTCGCTTCAGGCCCGTGCTGTCGAGGTGGGTCATGCGGGGATCTCCGTCCACTCAGAGGGTCGGACTTCGAGGATACGAAAGCCCGCCCGACTCAGTAGCCGTTGGGTGGCGAAGCCCTGATCGTTGAGCCACCGGGCCAGCGAGTCGCTCCCGAGATGGCGCTGAACGACAAGGTGGGCGACCCCCGCGGGCGTCAATTGCGGTAACCAGCGCAGAAGGAGGGCGTGCAGGGCCGGTTTTCCAATTCTGATGGGGGGATTGCTGAGGATTCGGTCAAAGGGTTGGGCTTCATCGACTTCCTCCGGTGCGCTAACGGTGATGCGCTTGGTGGCTCCGACAATGGCGGCGTTGGCCGCGGTGAGGGACCGGGCTCGGTTATTAGGGTCGACGGCCCAGATATGAGCGTTCGGTGAACGAACCGCGGCGACGCAGGCAATGGCCCCCCAACCACAACCCAGGTCAAGGATGCGGGTTTCGTGTTCTTCGAGGGGTGGGTGTTCGAGCAACAAGAGCTTGGTCCCTGCGTCGAGATGGTCGGCGCTGAACACCCCGCGGTCGGTCGTCAACCGCAGTGACACGTCAGCCAGATTGACCTCGACGGGCCGAGGCGCGGACGCAACCGCTGGATCAGGGTCGAAGTAATGGTCGTTGCTCACTGTGTCGACGGTAGCCGTGGGTTGGGTACGCTGTAACCATGGCTGCCTACGACATTCGTCTGATCGGCGATCCCGTCCTTCGGCAAAAGGCGCGCGACGTTACCAATATTGACGCCGCGCTGGTACGCCTCGCCGACGACATGATCGAAACGATGTACGCCGCTCCCGGTCTGGGCCTGGCGGCTCCTCAGGTCGGCGTGCAGAAGCGTTTGTTCGTCTGGGACCTAGGCCTGGGTCCGCAGGCCATTGTCAACCCAGAGATCATCGACTCCGACGGGGAATGGGTATTTGAGGAGGGCTGTCTCTCGGTGCCAGGCCTATCGTGGGAAATTACCCGACCCAAGACCGTCCACGTTGTTGGTCACGACCTCGACGGCAACGAGGTGTCGTATGAAGCCGACGAACTCGAAGCGCGCATGTTCCAGCACGAACTGGATCATCTGGCGGGCACGCTGCTGATCGAACGACTCGACGACGACACCCGTAAAGCAGCTCTCAAGACGCTGCGCGACCAGCAGATCGGCGCCGCCGCGAAGGTGGCGAGCGGCGGACTGCACTTGCCGTGAGTCGCCCCCCGCCGGCTGAGATTCGGCGGATCATCTACCTTGGAACTCCCGCCCTGGCGGTGTCTCCGTTGCGGGCCTTACTCGCCGCCGGGTACGACATTTCACTCGTGGTTTCGGGCCCCGATGCTCGGCAAGGTCGAGGGCAGAAAAAGCGACCCGCCCCGGTCAAAGCCGTGGCGGAAGAACTCGGCCTATCGACCACCGATGATCTCTTGGATCTCGCCTCGGTCCCAGCCGACCTAGCGGTAGTGGTGGCCTTTGGTCAGCTCATACCAGCCCCGATGCTCGACGCGCTGTCGTTCGTGAACCTGCACTTTTCCTTGTTGCCCCGCTGGCGGGGGGCCGCCCCCGTGGAGCGGGCGATCCTCGCGGGCGACCGGGAAACGGGCGTCTGTCTTATGGATGTGGCCGAGGATCTAGACACCGGTGACGTGTATAGCAGGGGGGCTATCCCCATCGGCGACGACGAGACTCTCGCTGATTTGCGCGGGCGCTTGGTCGAAATGGGGACCGTTCAACTCCTAGTCGCCCTGGCCGAGGGTTTCCCCACCCCGTCGCCCCAATACGGTGACCCGAGTTACGCGGCCAAGATCACCGCGACCGAACGAGAGATCAACTGGTCGCAATCCGCGCTAGAGGTTCATCGCCGAGTCCGCGTCGAGGGTGCCTTTACGATCGCACGGGGTAAGCGGCTGAAGGTGCTGCGGTCTCGGGTGGTTTCGTCCGCCGCGGATGCTGTCGGGGTTGTTGTCCCGAGCGGTTCGGGTTATCTCGAGTTGCTGGAGGTCCAGCCGGAGGGGAAGCTACCAATGGACGCCCGAGCTTGGAGCAACGGTGCTCGCTGGACAGCCAACGATCGGTTGGGGGAGTGACGGATAACGCTCGGCGCCTCGCGATTCAAGCCGTGGTTCGGATCGACGAACAGGGGGCCTACGCCAACCTTGTCTTGTCGAAGTTGTTGGCGGCCAGCGATCTTGAACCACGCGACAAAGGATTTGTTACCGAACTGGTCTACGGCAGCACCCGAATGCGGCGGCGACTGGATCATCTCGTCGATCGGTTCCTAGTGCAGCCGCCGCCCCCGTCGGCTCGCGCCGCTCTGCGCCTAGGTGCCCATCAGTTGTTGCACCTCGACACTCCGCCACACGCCGCGGTTTCGGCCACCGTGGACGCCACGCCGAAACGGTTCCGAGGGTTGGTCAACGCGGTACTACGTAAGGTGGCCGGGGCGGTCAAAGCAGGCGTTGTTTACCCTTCGCTGGGCGTGGACTTGAGTTACCCCGACTGGATCCTGGGCACGCTTAGCGCTGACCTCGGCGCTGACCGAGCCGAACAAGTACTGCGGTCCATGAACCAGCCGGCGCCCGTATCTACCCGCGACGATGGCTACGTCCAGGACCCAAGCTCGCAGCAGGTTGCCGCGGCCGTGCCGGGCGGCCCGGGGGATCTCGTGCTGGATCTCTGCGCCGCTCCGGGCGGGAAGGCGACCGCCCTAGCCCGCCGTGGGATGCGGGTAGTGGCAGGCGACCAACGCCACCACCGGGTGGGACTCATCGTGGCCAACCGCGAGCGGCTCGAACTCGACGATCTGCATGTGATCCAAGCCGACGCCACGAACCCTCCCTTTCGGGGCGAGCAGTTCGAAGCGGTACTCGTCGACGCCCCCTGTTCGGGCCTCGGTGCGCTTCGTCGTCGCCCCGATGCTCGGTGGCGGATTGCTCTGGGCGACATTGACAACTTGGCGACCCTGCAAGCATCGATGCTGCTTGCCGCGGCACGCCTGGTTCGCCCCGGTGGTTGGTTGGTGTACAGCGTTTGCACGCTCACCAACGCCGAATCAGTCGGGGTGGTCGCCGCCACCAAAGCTGGCCTCCAAGCCGCGGGGTTCGTCCCAGCGGCTGCCCCGGAGGGCGACTGGGAGGCGCTGACCGCTACCGTATATCGACTGCTACCGGGCCCGGCCGTCGACGGTATGGTTCTCGCTCGTTGGCGGCGTCGCTGATCGGCTGGGTAAATGAGCGATAACGCTCGGCGCACGGTGATGCGATAGCTAGCTCCGCTTTTCCGAAACGAGCCAATCGCCAAGCGACTGCCCTGGGTTCATTAAGGTGTCGAGAAACGGCGATTCGTTCTTGCTATCTTCCAGTGGAAACACGATTCCCCGCTCTGGATGATCGAGGATCCAGCCTTGAGGTGTAGTGAAGAACCACTCATTGCCGTCGGCCCGAGAGTTAAACCAGACTCCTTCGAGCGGATCATTGTTCGGTTGGAGATAGACGACACTACGAGCACCGATCGGTAGCACTGACCTCAACTGATCCACCGATGAGTCGTTCGGCCGTGGCAGTTCCACATAGTAGCGCTCCTTGTCGTCAGCCTCGAACACGAGATTTATATGAAACCACAGCGGTTCGGTCTCCAAATCGGCGATGAACCGCCCGTCCTCAACATCGACGAGGACGGCTTCGACTACGACCGTGGACCGCCTGCTCAGATCCTCAATATCGGGCGACGGGTTGTAGTCGATCGAAAAAGACTGGAAGTACGAGTCGTACGTGTCGACGAAAACCTCATCGGATTCGCTGTGAGATTCACAACCCGCCGCCACTAGAACTAGCGTGAGGAACCCTAAGACCCAAGTGAGAAGTTTCGGCTGCAACCGTTTCCTTAGGCTGTCAGGAATACTAGGACAGGTGTTCATGATGTCACGACCTCTAGATCGTTCATGTGGTTACGAGTATGAACCTAGTAGGTTTCGGCGGTAGATGTGCCACGCACGGCGCTCGGCAGCGCTGTTCCGTAAACTCGTCCCAGTGAAGCCGGTAGACCAGCAGTAATCGTGATCGTGGTTGTCGGCCAACCAGCCCGTTTCCGAACCCCCGACTCCGAACGGATCTGCCGAAGCCGAGCCTGCGAGTGACAGCAACCAGAATAGGACCAAGACCGCCATAGCGATTCGAGTTCGGTGGTAACCGGCCGAGTCGCCCTCAATATTTTGAGCGATCATTAGGGTTTGGGTAAACAATTAGTATCTCGATTCTTTGACCTCTGGTGGCGGGAGCGAGTCAGTCTACACAGTTATCCAAGCGGCTCTTTAGTCTGGTTTCTTTGGGGATGGCTAACGTGTCGCCATGCTGTCGGTCAAGATTCTCACCGTTTCTGATGGTGTCATTGCTGGTACCCGCGAAGATAAGTCCGGAGCGATTCTTGAGGCCTATCTCGTTGAGGCGGGCTGGAACGTGGTGGAGCGCGCGGTCAGCGAGGACGGAATAGAGCCGGTGCGGTCGGCTCTTACTCGCCTTGCAGCGGGGTTCCATGGCCTTATCGTCACTACTGGCGGCACCGGTTTCGGGCCCCGAGATCGCACCCCGGAGGGAACCTCAGCGGTGATTGATCGCCAAGCTCCGGGTCTGGCCGAGGCCATGCGCTTAGTTAATCCGCTTGGACGTCTAAGCCGCGGCGTCTGTGGAACGCTTGACACGGCCCTCATCATCAACACTCCTGGCTCGGCGAAAGGGTGTATCGAAACGGTGGAGGCGGTCATCGACGTCTTGTCACACGCAGTGGCCTTGCTAGTCGACAACTACGATCCCCATCCATCAGGGGAAGGGTCGGGGTCCGCTGGGCATGGCTGAGGCGGGACTTCTCAACGCGGCGAGTAACGACGGTGCTCTGATGCGGCGGGCGCTGGCTAACGCGGCGAGAGTGCGCCACTCAACCTCGCCTAATCCCTGGGTGGGAGCGGTGATCGTCGGGGCCAATAGCATCGCCGATGGGGCGACGGAACCTCCGGGCGGTCGCCATGGCGAACGGGTGGCGCTAGCCGCTCACCCCGATCCGGCAGGGGCTACCGTCTACACCACGCTCGAGCCCTGTTGCCATAGCGGTCGCACCGGGCCATGTACCGATGCGCTCATCGCGGCGAGGGTGGCGCGGGTTGTCATCGGGACCGAGGACCCCGACCCGTTGGTTGCGGGGGGTGGCATCCAACGACTACGAGAGGCCGGGCTACAAGTCGCGGTTGGGATTGAACGAGCAATGGTCGAGGAGCAACTTGCCCCTTACCTGCACCACCGCCGGACTGGTCGCCCATTTGTGGTGGCCAAACTCGGGATCAGTCTTGACGGCCGTACCGCGGCTCCCGACAAAACATCGCAGTGGATCACCGGTCCTCAAGCACGAGCGGACTCTCATCGCCTGCGGGCCGAGTCCGATGCCATTGTTGTCGGGGCGGCCACAGTGCGGGTCGATAACCCTGCGCTCACGGTGCGGGATTGGACCCCACCGGAGGGAACTCCCGCGGCAAGCGATCCGCGTCGTATCGTGTTGGGGACCGTGGCGAAAAACGCTCGGGTGCAGCCGTGTGTGCAGTGGGATGGCCGCCTCGACCGGCTACTGGACCAACTTGGCGACGACGGAATCGTGCAGCTAATGATCGAAGGCGGAGCGGGAGTGCTGGCAAACTTCAACCGGGCTGGGCTGATCGACCGCTTTGTGTTCTACCTGGCCCCGGTTCTGTTCGGCGGAAACGATGCGCAAGGCATGTTTGGCGGACCAGGAGCAGCCACGATTGCTGACGTTCAGCGAGGCGTCATCATCTCCACCGACCGCGTGGGCGAAGATATCCGCGTCGTGTTCCAACCCGGTCCCGCCTCGCCGCCGCACGGGTAGCCTTTCATCGTGTTGAACCTAGTGCTCCCTAAAGGCTCGCTCGAGAAGGCAACGATAGAACTCTTCGAAGCGGCCGATCTTCCGCTTCAACGTTCCTCGTCGGTTGCCTACAAGGCAACGATCAACGACCCTCGGATTGAGTCGGTCCGCATTCTTCGCCCCCAAGAGATTCCCACCTACGTCGCCGACGGACTATTTGACATCGGCATAACCGGTCGTGACTGGATCGAAGAAACCGCCAGCGTGGTCGATTCCCTGGGCGAGCTTCGGTACTCCAAGGCCACGGCCAATCCGGTGCGCATTGTGCTGGCTGTGCCCGGTGATTCTCCCTGGCGGTCAGTGCGCGACCTGCCCGCCGGGGTCCGCGTGTCTACCGAGTACCCCGAGATCACCCGAAAGTTCCTCCAAGAAGCGGGGATCGATGCCGACGTTAGGTTGAGCTATGGCGCCACCGAGGCCAAGGTTCCCGACATTGTGGATGTTGTTGTCGATATCACCGAGACGGGTCGGGCGCTGCGGGCCGCCGGTCTACGCATTATCGATACGCTCATTACCAGCTATACCGAACTCATCGCCAACCCGGTGGCGGGTGCCGATCCCGACAAAGCGCACGCCATGCGACAGATCCATACCCTTTTGCAAGGGGTTCTCGATGCTCGCGGGCAGGTCCTGGTGAAGATGAATGTGCCGATCCATGCCCTTGACGCAGTGATCGAGGTGCTGCCTTCGATGAAGTCGCCGACGGTAAACGAACTGTTCCGTGGGGCGGGCTACGCCATCGAAACCGTCGTGGCCAAGGATCAGATCAACATCTTGATTCCCGCTCTGCGCGACAAGGGAGCCAGCGGCATCGTCGAGATGCCGATAGCCAAAATCATCGCGTGATCTCTCGCCGCCTCGGGTGAGTTTTGCCGCCATATCGCAGAACAACCCCCGATCAACTGGCTGACACCAACCTAATGGCGACGGGTGGGACTGCTATTAGAGATTTGTATGGATTTCTTGTTGACATTCTAATTTCGTTTTGATACGATATACACATGTTCCAGAAAGCGCACGACAACATGGACGAGATTGCTCTCCATGGAATGTCTCGACCGGAGTTGACCGCAACCATTGGTGGGCTTGATCGGGTGATCGCTCACGCGCAAGAACGACGCTTGGCCTGTTTGGCTGGGATCGACGCGTTGGGTGATTCCGGGGCCGATGCCGCTTCTGTGGGGCATTCGTTGTCGCGGCGATCGAACCGGCAGTCTAAACAAGACGCCAAGGTGGCTACACAGTTGGCGCAGATGCCGGCGGTGGCCGAGGGCTTGGCCAGCGGAGTTATCACTTCTGAGCATGCCGCGGTGTGTGCTGAGGCGGCGGCTCGGGTATCGCCTAGTGAGGCTGAGGAGTTGCTTACGCTGGCTGCGGATTTGCCCGCCGATCGGTTCGCTAAGAAGACACGCGAGTGGGTCAACAGCAGGGAATCTCAGGGCACGGTTGAGAAGCGTCATGCTCGGCAGCGTCGTTTGCGTGAGGTAACTGACTGGGTTGACGGCGAAGGGATGGTCAACATCTTGAGCCGCCTCGATCCGATCAACGGCGCTCGAGCCTTGGCGGCCTTGCGGGAGTTCGCTAACCAGATCGGCCCTGACGATAGTCGGACGGCTAAGCAGCGTCGCGCCGATGCCATGGTGGCGTTGCTCACTGGGGCCCGCTCGACCCGTACTGGCAAGCCTCATCCCAAGCACATGGTCCACCTGCTGCACTGTCTCGAATCGGGCAGCACCGAACTCGCTGACGGCAGTCCCGTGCCCGACGACGTACTCATCGAACTCGGCCCCACCGCCGAAGTCGTCGGCCAGATCTTTGCGGGCGACGGACGACCGTTGTGGCTGGGGCGATCAACCCGCCTGGCTAGTCGCGATCAGTGGATTGCCCTTATCGCCCGCCATCGCGGCTGTAGCGAATGCGGAGCCTCAACAGACCGCACCGAGGCGCATCACACCAAGGAATGGGCCGACGGCGGGCCAACCGATATCGACAACCTCGAACTACCTTGCTGGAACTGTCACGGGCGAAAACACCGAGGCCAACGTGGCGATCCTGCCCGACATCGAAAACCCATCCCCGTGGCCTAGATGTACTCGGCCTTGAGGATGGTGACGGGTTGATGGGGTGAAGACCCCCGACTCTCGCAGCCCCACCCTACTTCCCGTCGACGTTTGTCTCTTGGATTGTGGCGGCTGTCTTTAGGGTCGTGGCGGGGTTCTTTAACTTCACGAAGGTCATGCGGATCTGATCGAGGCCTTCACGCAGGGTTGGTTCGGCCTCATCGAGGCGTCCGGGTAGGGCATCGACGATGGCGCCCATGGCATCGATGGCCACACTGGCTTGGTTGAAGTTGGGGATCGGTTGCGACAGGTGAAGGGCTGCGAGTTCGTAGAGTCCCATGGCGTGATTGGCCACCACGGTGCTGGCTGGCGCGCTGAGGAGCCGCTCCCTAGCGGCCGCCATCTCCTGCACCATCTCTTCGGCCTGGGCTCGCTGTTCGGGGCTGAGGTCGTCGAGCCGAACCCCATCGGGAAGGGCCGCCGCGATGGCATCGTCCAAATTTGGGTCGGGGTCAGCGGGGGAGTGGTGGCGGGATCAGGATCGGAATTGACAGGAACTTCGCCGCCAGGTGTCCATAGTGAACTCATGGTGGTAGCCTAACGGTTTCACCACTACGGAGGTTCCGTGCTCACGAGGAGTTCAGAGCAATAGCAGGCCAAGACAATGAGCCAAGGATCAATGACCGGATCCGCGCCCCCAAAGTTCGACTTGTCGGACAAGACGGCGAACAAATCGGCATCAGGCCTGTTCCCGAAGCGCTGAATATCGCGCGGGCTGCGGGTCTCGACCTAGTCGAGGTCGCCGATCGAGCCAACCCACCGGTTTGTCGGATCATGGACTACGGCAAATACAAGTACGAGGCCGATCAGCGGGCCAAGGAATCACGAAAGAAGTCTTCCAACCTAGCAGTCAAGGAGATGAAGTACCGACCCAAGATCGGGCCAGGCGACTTCGCCACCAAGACCCGCAAGGTGGAGCAGTTTTTGGGCGAGGGTCACAAGGTCAAGGTCACGATTATGTTCCGTGGCCGCGAGATGCAGCACCCTCAACTAGGGCGAAAAATTCTCGACCGTCTCTCCGCCGAAGTCGATCACGTCGGCAAGGTGGAGTTTCATCCCCGTCAAGATGGTCGCAATATGGTTATGGTCCTTGCGCCCGACAAGCAGGCGCAGGCCCGCCACGAGAAGGAAAAGAAGAAGGCAGCCGCCGAAGCGGCACACGAGGCTTCCGTCGCCGCGGTCGCCATGGATGAAGAACAGTAGGAACAAACATGCCGAAGATGAAAACTCACCGCGGTGCGGCCAAGCGGTTCAAGCGAACCGGTTCGGGCCAACTCCGTCGCCGTCAGGCGAACAAAAACCACATTATGGAAAAGAAAAGCCCGAAGCGGGTTCGTCAACTTCGGGGCAGCGTTCCGGTCGCCAAGGCCGACGAACGCAACCTCCGCGATTTGGGCGTCTAAGCCCGTCACCGCGACATTTTGTAAGAACCTTTCTGAGAACCAGTTAGGTACAGGGAATTAATACTGAAGGAGAATCGGGATGGCACGCTCCAAGCGTTCAGTTCACTCGAAGAAACGCCGTCGGGTAGTACTCGATCGAGCTAAAGGCCACTACGGCAACCGTTCACGGTCGTTCAAATCGGCCAATGAGTCGGTCATGCACGCTGGCAACTATGCGTTTCGCGACCGCCGTGCTCGCAAGGGCGAGTTCCGCAAACTCTGGATCCAGCGTATCAACGCGGCCTGCCGTGCTAACGACATGAGCTACAGTCGGTTCATCGCCGGGCTAAAGGCGGCGGAGATAGAGGTCGACCGCAAGATCCTCGCCGACTTGGCCGTCACCGAACCGACCGCCTTTGCCGCGTTGGTTTCCGCCGCGGACGGGGCTCTCGCCAAGGCCGCGGCTTCCTGAGAACCGGTTTGCCCACGGTTCTTGGCGCCCAACATCACAGAATTGTCGAATTGCGGCGCCTGCTAGGGCGGCGCAGTTCGCGCTCGGGGTCGGTACTTCTCGAAGGGCCGCGCACGGTGGGCGAGTTACTCGACGCGGGCCAGATGCCCACCACGGTTTTGGTGCCTGAGTCGTCGGCGGACGATTTCGGCGTGGGGTCGGTGAGCTATCGGCTGGGTTCTGACGTGGAGTACCTCGTGGTTCGCGACCACGTGTTCGACAAGCTGGCACCGTCGATCTCACCGCAACCCATGCTAGCCCTCGCGCCCCGGCCCCAGGCCAAGTTGCCGTCGGCCTTGGCGGCTGACGCTGTGGTGCTGGTCCTGATTGAGGTGGGTGATCCGGGCAACGTCGGGACCTTGATCCGGGCCGCGGAGGCTTTCGCCGCGGTTGCTGTGGTGGTCGCTGGGGGAGCGGATCCGTGGGGTGCGAAGGCGGTCCGAGCCTCGGCCGGGTCCATCATGCGGGTGGGCGTTATTTCGGCGATCGAACCCGACGACGCGTTGGCGGCCGTGCGGGCGGCGGGGGCGACCGTTGTGGGCACCGACGCCGGTAAGGGCGAACCCCACGACGGAGGCGTGTTGGCCGGTCCGGTGGCGATCGTGCTGGGATCTGAGCCAACGGGGCTCGATCAACGTTTTGATCCGCTGATCGACCGCTGGGCCCGCATTGACATGCCGGGCCGAACCGAGTCCCTCAATGTGGCCATGGCCGGGACGCTTTTGCTGTCCGCGGCTCGTCGGACCTCGTAACCTGTTGGTTCAATGAGTCCTACGCAACCACTAGTCACTGATCTTGCCACGATCACCGCGCTGGCCAAACAGCGCCTGGCCGCGGCCTCCGACCTCGACGCCGTGACCGCGCTCGACTCTGAGTTGTTGGGTAAGAAGTCCGTGCTCGCCCAAGCCAAGAAGCAGTTGGGCGGGCTGGAACCCGCCGACCGCAAGACAGCAGGTCAGGCCCTCAATACGATCCGCGGCGAGATCGAGGCCGATATCGCAGCGGCGCGCGCCCGCCTAACCGCCACCGCCCGCGCCGCCCACTACGAAGCCGAGCGCCTCGACCTAACCGAACGAGTTGCCCCTCTGCCCCGAGGCGCGTTGCACCTTAATACGCAGGCTCGTGATCGCCTGGAGGATGTTTTTGTGGGCATGGGGTTCACGGTGGCTGAAGGGCCTGAGGTGGAGACGGCCTGGTATAACTTCGAAGCGCTGAACATTCCCGAGTGGCATCCCGCCCGTGGCAGTTTCGACACCATCTTCGTCAACTTGGGCGAACCCGAAGAGGTCATGTTGCGGTCCCACACCTCACCCGTGCAGATCCGCACGATGGAGAATACCGAACCGCCGATCTACATCGTGGCGCCGGGTCGCACCTTTCGCACCGATACCGCCGACTCCACTCATCTTCCCGCGTTCAACCAGATCGAAGGCCTTGTCATCGACCGTGGGATTACCCTCGGTGATCTGGCTGGCACGATCGACGAGTTTGTTCACGCCTTCTTCGGCGGGGAGGTACAGACCCGCCTGCGTCCGTCGTATTTTCCATTCACCGAACCCAGCGCGGAGTTCGACATTAGTCGGCCCGACGGGTCCTGGCTCGAACTCGGCGGCTGTGGAATGGTCCACCCCAACGTCTTGCGAAACTGCGGCATAGATCCCGAAGCGTGGCAGGGCTTCGCCTTTGGTTTTGGTATCGATCGCCTCGCCGTTATGCGCTACCAACTCGACGACATTCGTGAATTGGTCAACAATGACGTTCGCTTCTTGAGGCAATTCTGATGAAGGTCACCCTTTCATGGCTGCGCGAGTTCGCCCCCGGAATCGCTGGCGACCCCGCCGAACTAGGCGAGATCTTGTCGGGATTGGGCCTCGCGGTGGAGGAGATGGAAATCATTGGCGAAGTAGTTGACGGTGTGGTGTTGGCCCAGGTAGCTGCTCTGCGTCCCCATCCTGACGCCGATCAGATCCAGTTGGTTGACGTTGACTGCGGCGACGGGGAGCCTCAACAAGTCTGCTGTGGCGCGTTCAACATGGCCGTGGGGGACTTTATCCCGTTCGCCACCATTGGAACCGTGATGGCGAACGGCATGCGGATTGCCCAGCGAGAGATGCGGGGGCAAACCTCCAACGGAATGTGCTGTTCGGGAGCAGAGATTGGCCTCGGCTCTGACGAAGAGGGCATTTTGATCCTGAACGATCGAGTGCTTGACGAAGCGACCTTGGGCGCTCCGTTGGCCGACGCGATCGGTACCACCGCCGATGTCTGGTGGGACCTCGAAGTCAACGCTAACCGGCCAGACGCGCTGTCGGTGGCGGGAATCGCCCGCGATCTCGCCGCCGCCCTCGGGGTCGAGTTTGCTTTCCCCGACTACGACATCGTGACCACCGACGAAGCCATCGACGGGCTCATCGATATCACGATCGAGGACCCTGAACTGTGCGGTCGTTTCGTGGCCACGGTACTGCGTAACGTCAACGTCGGAACCTCCCCCGCCTGGATGCAACAGCGCCTGACCCAAGCCGGGATGCGGCCCATTAACTCGGTTGTCGATATTTCTAACTATGTGATGCTCGAGTTGGGCCAACCCAATCATCCCTTCGATCTAGCGACGCTACCGGGGGGCAAGCTCACGGTCCGTCGGGCCCGCGAAGGCGAGACGCTCGTGACCCTCGACGGAGCCCCCCGCGCCCTGCGTCCCGCCGACGGGGTTATCGCCGACGGTGCCGGTGAGGTCGTCAGTCTCGCCGGTGTGATGGGAGGTCTGGCGACCGAGATCTCCGCCGCCACGACCGACGTGCTGGTGGAGATGGCGTGGTGGGATCCGCCGTCGATCTCGCGAACCGTCAAGCGTCACAACTTGCCCAGCGAGGCCGCAACTCGCTTCCGGAGGGGAGTTGACTACGGCGAGAACATCATTCGAGCAATGCGTCGCTTCGTGCAACTGGCCGCCGAGGGTGGAGTAATGGCCGTCACCGGGGTGGTCGATGAGCGCGGAATTACCCCGTCGGGTGAGCCGGTTGAGGTTCGCGTTGGTCGGGTTAACGGCTTGCTGGGTACCGAGTTGCGCGCCGAGGCCATGGCCGACCTCCTCCGGTCGACCGGGTTTGTCACTACCGTCAACCGTGACATCCTCGCTGTCGTTATTCCGACGTGGCGCGGCGACACCGTCACCGAAACCGACATCGCCGAAGAGGTCGCTCGTATGTTCGGCTACGCCAACATTGTGCGTACCGTCCCGAAGGGAGCGGCGGCGGGTGGACTCAGCCCGTACCAGAAGGATCGGCGGTTGGTTCGCGACGTGCTGGCTGGATTGGGGTGCGACGAGACGCTGCCGATGCCGTTCTTGGCCCCCGGCGATCTCGCCCGCGCCGGTTTGCCCGAGGAGGCGGTAACCCTGACCAATCCGCTCCACGCCGAAGAATCCGTCCTGCGCCCCTCGCTCTTGCCCGGACAGTTGAAGGCGGTGGCCTACAATCAATCCCATCGCCGAGCCGACGTGCGGTTCTTCGAGATCGATCATGTCTTTTTGCCCCCCGCGGCGGGCGACCAACTGCCTGATGAGCGCGAACATCTAGCGGTGGCCCTCGCCGGAGTCGAAGCCCCCGCCGCGGTTGCGGTTCTCGATGCCATCGACCGGGCCCTCGCCCTTCCCAACGTGCAGTTGAAGCCCGCCACGCCCGATGGTATGCACCCGACCCGTTCGGCTGAGGTGATCGTCGCGGGGCGCAGCCGCGGTCATGTTGGCGAGGTAGATCCGATCGTTCTCGAGGCCTACGGGGTCGAAGGTCGGGTCGCCTGGCTCGAACTCGATCTCGGCGCGATCCTGCGCGGCCCGCACGGAAAACGCAAGTACACGCCGGTGAGCAAGTTCCCGTCGTCGGACATCGATCTGGCCTTCGTGGTGGCTAACAACGTGCCCGCCTCCCAAGTCGAAGCGAACTTGCGCCAAGCCGGAGGCAAACTGCTCGTCAGCCTCGCCCTGTTCGATGTCTATAAGGGTCACGGCGTCGATGACGGGTTTCGATCGCTGGCCTATCGACTCCGATTCCAGGCGGCCGACCGCACCCTCACCGATGCTGAGATCGCCGACGTTCGCCAGGCCTGCATCGGACGGGTCGCGGCGAAGACCAAGGGCGTCTTGCGCGGCTGAGCGACTACGGTCAGGGTTATGAAAATCTGGCGAGCCTACGAACTTGGTGATCCCCTAGACATTCTGCGCCTCGAGGAGGTGGAGGATCCAGCGCCTCGGGCGGGCGAAGTAGTGATCGACACTACCGCAGTCGGCCTGACCTTCCCCGATGTCTTGGCTTGTCGGGGCAAGTATCAAGTCCCGACCCGTCACCCGTACACGCCCGGTGGTGAGACGGCCGGGATAGTGAGCGAAGTGGGCGAGGGGGTAGAGGACCTAGCGGTCGGAACTGCGGTTACGGTGCTGGGCGGCGGTCTCGCTGAGAAGAACGTGGTGGCCGCCGGGTCCTGCTTTGCCTACCCGACCGATGTGCTGACCCCGGGGCAAGCCGCGGCCCTGCCCGTGAACTACGCCACAACGTGGTTCGCGTTGCACGATCGGGCGAAGCTGCAAGCGGGAGAGACCGTCTTGATTACCGGCGCCGCCGGTGGCACGGGCACGGCCTGTATCCAATTGTGTCTCGCCGCCGGAGCAACTCCCATCGCCGTTGTTGGGGGCAAGGAGAAAGCCTCCCTCGCCCGCCGCCTCGGAGTCGAACTCATCGTAGATCACCACGAGACACCCCAGTGGGTCGACTTGGTTCGCGAGTTGTCGGGTGGGGGAGTCGATGTTGCCTACGACACCGTCGGCGGGGACGCTTTCCACCAAGTGCGCCGCTGCATGGCCTGGGATGGGCGCTTGCTCATCATCGGCTTCGTGGGCGGTATTGCGAACGCCCCCACGAACCATGCCCTGCTGAAGAACTACTCGATCGTGGGCGTTCACTGGGGCGCGTCTCTCATGCGCTTTCCCGATTCGCTCCGCCAGCAGATGGGGGAGATATTTGCCCTCGCGGTTCAAGGCAAGGTGGCGCCAGCTCTCTATCCTCCTTTCGCGTTCGAACAGGCGGCCGCGGCAATTCAGGCCATTGCTGACCGTTTGGTCTCGGGAAAAGCAGTAGTCGAGTTGGGCCCCTGAGTTCTGGTAGGTTACGGGTACGGTTCCGCAGCGCCGCTTTCTCGCTGGGAGGTGTCTCGTGTCTCAAGTTCGTTCGGCAACCCAAGCCCATGTCGTCCCACACTTCACCAAGGGTTCCGCGTGGAAGGCCGACGATCTGGTAGTTATGGACCGGGGCGAAGGCTGCTACGTCTGGGACACCGACGACAATATGTATCTCGACGGGTTGGCGGGCCTGTTTTGCACCAACCTGGGTCACAATCGTTCGGATTTCGCCGCCGTTGCCGCCCGGCAGATGGAAAAGCTGGCGTTTTATCCCACTTGGGGATATACCCATGAACCCGCGGCGCGTGCCGCCACCTTGATTGCCGAAGTCGCGCCTGGCGATCTCAACGATGTTTTCTTCGTCAACTCCGGTTCAGAAGCGGTTGAATCGGCGTTGAAGTTCGCGCGGAACTATCATGTAGCCAACGGCGAGGATGCTCGTTATAAGGTCATCGCCCGAGACTTGAGCTATCACGGCACTACCCTCGCCGCCCTCACCGTAACCGGGGTGGCGAAGTTTCGCGAGACGTTTCGTCCCATGATGTGGGATGGCGTGCGCCACGTCCGACACACCTTGGGCGACACCCCTGAAGCGCTCGATTCAGCCCGGGCCGTCGAGGACATGATCATCGCAGAGGGCCCCGAAACGGTCGCCTTAGTCATCGCTGAGCCGGTCCAAAACGGCCGAGGTTGTCTGGTTCCGCCCGACGGCTACTGGCCCGAACTACGACGAATCTGCGACAAGTACGGCGTGCTGCTGTGTGCCGACGAAGTCATTTGTTCGTTCGGTCGTCTCGGGTACTTTTTTGGCAGCGAACGTTTCGGAGTTGTCCCCGACATGATCACCTTCGCCAAGGGCGTTACGAGCGCCTATTTACCCCTCGGCGGAGTTGTGATCCGACGGCCTCTCGTCGAGACAATTTGGGATTCCGAAGTCGGCCTCTACAACCACGGCTCGACGTTTGGCGGTCATCCGGTGGCCACGGCCGTTGCTGTGGCCAATATCGAGGCCATGCATGATGAAAAGATCATGGAGCACGTTCAGGCCAACGAGCAGTACATGCGCTCTGGATTCGAGGCCATTGTTCAGAATCACAATGTGCTACGCGAACTGCGTGGCGCGGGTTACTTTTACGCTATCGAGTTCATGGCCGACCGAGTCAACGGCCTCGATCTGAGTGACGATCAGACGCTCGGCTTGCAGGGCGGCGTGCTCGCTCGATTGTTGCGGGAGGAAGGCTTACTAGTACGCCCCGACGACCGCGGAGCCACCATGTTGACCTTCTCGCCGCCCCTTGTTGCCGACAAAGTCGTGATAGACGATATGCACGAACGTGCCGATCGGGTGGTTGGCCGCGTCGCGGCCTGGCTCGCAAGTAACATCTGAACACAATTAGCCTTTGGAAAAGGACAAAACAATGAAGCGATTCCTGCTATTGCTCATGGTCTTTGGTTCCTTCGCTGCCGCGTGTGGTGACGACGAAACTACCGAACCGGCGACCGACCAGAGTTCCACATCGGGCCTATCCGTGGACGAAATTAACGTGGCCTACTTCGCAGAGTGGCCGACCCCAAATCAGTACGGGCAAGCCGATGGTTCGTTTGGTCAGGCGGTCGGCGCCACCATTAACTGGCTGCCATTCGCCAGTGGTGGTGAGATGTCTGAGGCAATGATTGCGGGTGACGTTGATATTGCGTACTCACAGGGTCTCACGCCGTTCGCTGGTGCGATCAATGGCGGGGCGGACCTCAAACTGGTCGGTATCGCCGTTTCCTACGCCGAAGCGGACAATTGCGTGGCTGCAGGCGCCCTAGGGGTCACCCGCGACAACGCCGCCGAGACTCTCGACGGGGCGACCGTCATGACGCCGTTCGGCAACGTCACCCACTACAAGATGCTCTCGATGATGGACTTCTTGGAGGTCGACATCGATGCGCTCGACATTCTTCAGGCGGAGGGCGGAGCGACCACCGCGGCGGCGATGACGGCGGGTGATATCGATGTTGGTTGTGCGTTCGGTGGCTCGGTGGTCAACATGATCGAGGGCGGTGGCAAGCTGATCATGACGGGCGCTGAACACGAGTCTGACATCGGCATCTTCACCTACGACATTGTCTCTATCCCTACCTCCTTTGGTGAGGAACATTCGGACGCGGTCGTGGCCTTCTTGCGGGCTACCGACGAATTCAACGCAGCTTGGGCCGCCGATAGCGCGGGTCAGAACCCGACGATCGCGGCGGCGGCCGGTATGGAGGACGTTGCTAACTTCCTCGGCGGTGACCAGTGGTTCGTCTTCCCAACCGTTGCCGAGCAACTGAGCTCCGACTGGCTTGGCGGTAACGTCGCTACAGCCATGCATGGCCAAGTCGAGACCCTGGCGAAACTAGGGGGCGGCGATCCCGCGGTTGGTGATTTCGCAGGTGCGGTCGATACCAGCTATCTCGAAACCGTTCGAGGTTGAATCAACGCGTCGTTCGCGGCCACATTTAGTAATGGGAGGGGACCGATGAAGGATCTATCCGTACAAGGCATTGAGATGGTGTATGCCGTCCCGAACGGAAGTTCAGTGCATGCCCTGAGCGATGTTTCCTTTGATCTTGCGGCCGGTCGCCTGCTTACTTTGCTGGGCCCGTCGGGTTGCGGCAAAACAACGCTGCTTAACATCATGGCGGGTTTCTTGGCCCCTACCGATGGGTCGGTGAGTCTAGGCGGCGATCCCATCACGGGGCCGGGCCAGGAACGGGGGATGGTCTTCCAACAAGGAGCACTCTTTGAGTGGTTGTCAGTGGAAGACAACATCAGCTTTGGTCCCCGAATGAACCGGGCCGATAAGGCCCAAAGCCGGCAGCGAACAAGTGACTTACTAGAGATCGTTGGCCTAGGTGGTTTCGGTGATAAACAAATCTACGAACTCTCCGGTGGCATGCAGCAGCGGGTTGCTCTGGCCCGCTGTCTCGCCAATGATCCAGATGTCATCTTAATGGACGAACCCCTCGGGGCGCTCGACGCGCTCACCCGAGAGAAGATGCAAAGTCTGATCCTTGACCTCTGGAAAGAGACTGGCAAAACCATCATCTTGGTCACCCACAGCGTCGAAGAAGCCCTATATCTCGGCGACCGACTTTTCGTGATGGCGCCTCGCCCCGGTCGCATTCACCGCGACTACGAACTTCCGTTCGCCGAGCTAGGCCTCACCGCGGATGCTCGCGAACTAAAGGCCTCGGCGGAGTTCGCCGAAAAACGAGAAGAAATCTTGTCCATCATCTGGGAGATGGAGGAAGAAATCATGGGCCGTACGGAAGGAGTCGCCTAATGCCATCCTCAAAACTCGCCAAGGCTGGGGCTAACGCCCGCAAGACCGTGACCTTTGGCGATTCGAGTGCAGTGCGAAGCGTGCCGTTCTGGAGCTTTGTTTCGCTCGTTGGACTTGCTCTTTTCTGGTGGCTCTCGACCACCGCGTGGGGTTTCCCAGCCGAGTTCAAGGATCCGGAACTGAGCGACAAACTACGGATTGCTTCCTGCAACTCTGATCCCTCCTGCAAGGGTTCGTTCAGCCAACTGCTGGGTCCCTTGCAGTTCCCGTCGATCCGCGACACGTGGAATACCTTCTTCGAACTCAACGGTGAAGGCTTCAAGGGCGCCAGCCTCTGGGAGCACACCAGAGCGAGTCTTTGGCGGGTCACCCGCGGCATGGTTTACGGCTCGTTGATTGGTGTTCCGGTCGGCTTCGCTATGGGTTTGTCGAGCCGAGCCCGAGGGTTTTTCGACACGATTGTGGAACTGTTTCGCCCGATTCCGCCGCTCGCTTTGTTGCCGCTGTTCATATTAGTGTTCGGCATTGGCGACGGTACCGCGGTGAAGTTGTTAATCTTCGCCAGCGTTTGGATCATGATTATTGCCGCTCGATCGGGGGTACAAGCCGCCACCCTCTCCAAGGTGAGAGCGGCGTACTCCCTCGGCGCTTCAAGGCGTCAGGTCCTGTTCCGAGTCCTGCTTCCCAACGCCCTACCGGAGCTCTTCACCGGGTTTCGTGTGGCGCTGGGCGTGTCCTGGGGAACGTTAGTGGCCGCCGAACTGGTTGGCGCGAGCAAGGGTCTCGGCGCCATGATTTTCGCCGCTCGACCATTCTTTCGCCTCGACGTTGTCGTGGTCGGCATTATTGTTATCGCCACGCTCGGCGTGTTGATGGACATCTTTCTTCGCTTTCTTGAGTCGAAGCTCATCCCGTGGCGAGGTAAGGGCTAATTTTTCCTAGTGCAAGTACTTGAGGATTGGTACGCCCGAGCGGTTAAGTCGCCCCGTCGGATTCTCTTGGCCGACGCGGGCGATAGGCGGGCCCACGCCGCGGCCGATCGTCTGAACGCTGAGGGCCTAGCCGACGCTTTGGTGCTGGGCCGTGAAATCAACTCTCTCGCCGATGCCGCCCATCCGGCGGCTGACGCCTTAGTTGAGAAGCTACTAGAGGCTACCGACGGGCCGTGGGCTGGTCGGCGACTCGACATCGACGACCCGCTTACGATCGCGGCCGCTCTAGTGAAAACAGGCTGGGCCGACGGCGTGGTGGCGGGAGCGACTCGGTCGACGGGTGATGTCATCCGAGCTGGGCTTCGCCTCATCGGCGTCTCACCCCAGATGACCACAGTAAGCAGCTCGTTTTTCTTCGTGTTGGCGACCGGCGTGCCCATTGTGTACGGCGATTGTGGCGTCCTACCTGACCCGACCGCCGAACAACTCAGTTCAGTGGCTATCGCCAGCGCTGCGACCTTTGCCCAACTCAGCGGCCTCGAACCTCGCGTGGCGATGCTTTCGTTCTCCACCAAGGGCAGTGCGGTGCACCCTCGAGTCGACAAGGTGGTGGAAGCTACCGAACTGGTGCGGAGATCGGCGCCGGATCTGATGGTCGATGGAGAACTTCAATTCGATGCCGCTTGGGTGCCAGCAATCGGCGCGGCCAAAGCCCCAGACTCGGCGGTGGCCGGTCAGGCCAACGTCTTTATCTTTCCCGATCTTGACAGTGGGAATATCGCCTACAAGATCACCGAACGGCTGGCGGGTGGCCAAGCCTTCGGCCCGCTCCTGCAGGGCCTCGATGGGGTGCTTCATGATCTCTCACGCGGCTGTAAGGCCGAAGACATCGTGAACGTGGCAGTGATCGCCGCCCTCCAATCGGACCGCGATACCCTCTAACTAATGTCGCTCGCCTCTCTCGATAGTCAACGAGTACTCGATGAGGCCGCGGTGCTCGCCGATGAAGAAGGGCTTGACGCGGTGACGCTCACGAAGATCGCCAACCGGTTGGGCGTCCGTCAACCCGCGCTTTACCGCCATGTCGCGAGCTACGACGATCTTATTCGGAGCCTCGGTCTTCGCGGGCGAGAACTCCTCGCCGAGCGTCTCAACCGGGCCGCCCTCGGCGTGGCGGGTCCCGCTGCTGTTCGTGCGCTAGGCGCTGCGTGGCGCGCGGTGGTTCAAGAATCGCCGGGGCAATATGCCGCGACCGATCGGTATCCCTGTGCGGGCGACGACGAACTCGAAGCCGCGGTGGAACGCATCGTTACCATCATCGCCGCATCGTTAGGTTCGTTCGACCTTACCGAGAGCGAACGTATCCACGTGGCCCGCGGCCTGCGTAGCGCCTTTCACGGATTCGCCCATTTGGAGTCCGGAGATGGCCATCCTCATCCCCATGATCTTGAGGAAACCTTTTCGGGCCTCATTGATCTACTGATCGCTGGGATTCACCACCTTGAACTTTCTTAATAGTCTCGGATCGTGTGCTGTGGCAGTACCAAGACCCGCGTCAACCAACCAAGAGGAGTAGCACCTATGACCAGAATGACCCCCAGCGAGGCATTCGTCGAGACGCTGGTCGCTAACGGCGTAACCACGATTTTTGGTATCATGGGGAGCGCGTTCATGGATGCCATGGACATCTTTGCCCCAGCGGGAATCCGCCTCGTGCCGGTCGTCCACGAACAGGGTGCGGGCCACATGGCCGATGGCTACGCCCGGGTTAGCGGCCGTCACGGCGTCGTCATTGGCCAGAACGGTCCGGGTGTCTCCAACTGTGTCACCGCTATCGCAGCCGCCTTCTGGGCCCACAGTCCGGTCGTGATGATTACCCCCGAGACCGGAACCATGGGCCTAGGTCTGGGTGGCTTTCAAGAAGCAAACCAACTCCCGATGTTCCAAGAGTTCGTGAAGTACCAGGGTCATATCAATAACGAGAACCGTATGGCCGAGATTACCGCGCGGTGCTTCGACAGGGCGATGTCGGAGATCGGCCCGACCCAACTCAACATTCCCCGCGATCGCTTCTACGGCGATATCGACGTCGAAATCCCCGAACCCATGAGACTTGACCGGGGACCCGGCGGCGAGCGCAGCCTCAACGAAGCCGTCGAACTGTTGGCGCAGGCCGAGTTTCCGGTCATGGTTTCCGGTGGAGGTGTCGTTATGGGCGACTCCATGGCTGAAGCGGTGGCCTTGGCCGAGCGCTTGGGTTGCCCCGTGGTCAACAGTTACCTCCATAACGATTCCTTCCCGGCCAGTCACCCGCAGTGGGCAGGCCCGCTGGGTTACCAGGGTTCCAAAGCGGCGATGAAGTTGATCGCCCAGGCCGACGTGGTCTTGGCTCTCGGTACCCGCCTAGGTCCGTTTGGCACTCTGCCGCAACACGGCATGGACTATTGGCCCCAAAACGCCAAAATCATTCAAGTCGACGCTGATCAAAAGATGCTCGGCTTAGTAAAGAAGGTCCAGGTCGGTATTTGCGGTGACGCCGGGGCGGCGGCGGTCGCGCTAGCCGAACGTCTCGCCGACCAGACCCTCGCCTGCGACTCCACGCGTGACGAACGGGCCGCGACAACGGCGCGCGAAAAAGCCGCGTGGGAGGCCGAACTCGACGAATGGATTCACGAAACCGACGCTTTCAGCCTAGATATGGTCGATGAGGCAAACCACGAAGCAGGCTCTTGGCTGCATCCACGCCAGGTGCTGCGCGAACTAGAAAAGGCCATGCCCGCGCGAGCCATGGTGTCCACCGACATCGGCAACATCAACTCCGTCGCCAACAGCTACCTCCGCTTCGAGGAGCCTCGTTCGTTCTTCGCCCCGATGAGTTGGGGGAACTGTGGCTATGCCCTCCCCACTATCATTGGGGCCAAGGCAGCCGCGCCCGACCGTCCCGCCATCTGCTACGCGGGCGAGGGCGCGTGGGCGATGAGCATGGTGGAGGTCATGACCGCGGTTCGCCACGACATCGCGGTCACCGCCATCGTCTTTCATAACCGTCAATGGGGGGCGGAGAAGAAGAACCAAGTCGATTTCTACGGTCGACGCTTCGTGGCGGGCGAACTCGACGGGGGCGAGAACTACGCCGAGATTGCCCGGTCGATGGGGGCCGAAGGCCTCCGTGTCGACGACATCAACGAGGTCGGTCTGGCCCTCGACACCGCCGTCGCGGCCCAGATGAACGAAGGGCAAACCACCGTCATCGAGATCATGTGTACCAAGGAATTGGGAGACCCGTTTCGCAAAGACGCCCTCAGTAAACCGGTGCGCCACCTCGACAAGTACCAAGGCTACGTCTGAGTTCAGTCCCCGCGGCGGACGAACACGGCCTTTTCCGACCGCAGGACCTAGCCAAGGTTCAACGGACCGTTTCTTGTGGCCGCGCTGAGCAGTCGAGGTTGTGCAGCGTGAGGCGGGCGGGGTCGATAACATCACAAGCTTGGCTTGCGACATGTTGGTGATGGGTGAAGAGTAGTATTTGAGTCTTGTCAGCTAGTTGGCTAAGTAGTTCGAGGCCAGCCTTAGTACGTTCGTCATCGAAGTGGACGAAGAGGTCGTCAAGGATGATCGGTAAAGGGCCGCGGCGCGCCATGAATTGTTCGAGTGCCGCGAGCCGTAAGGCCAAGTACAGTTGATCACGTGTGCCGGTGCTTAGGGCGCTGATTTTGAGGAGTTTGTCGCTGGCGTTGCGAGCCAGTAGTAGCGAGTTCCCTTTGTCATCAGTGTCAGTGTCGAGTCCGATGTAGCGGTCGAGGGTCAGGCCGCGGAATAATTCGCGCGCTCGGGTCAAGAGAGGACCTTGGTGCTCATCGCGGTAGGCCTTGACACGCTCTTCAAGGAGTTGGCGGGCGAGCAGCGTCTGGACGTAATCGTCGGCGTAGTCAACGACCGACGCCAAGCACTGTTGGGCCTGGGTCGTCAGATCGGCGGCCTTTCCCGACGAGCCGATGAGGGAGCGTTGGTTGGTCAGCTCTCCGATATTCGTCTGCTTCTCTTTGATCTGAGCCTCACACACCTCTATCTCAAGGTCGAGTTGCTGGACCTCTGGCTCGATCTCGACATCGGCCAATTCGCCAGCTTCGGCCTTGATCTGGTTCAGTTGCTTGCCTGTCGCCTCTCTAAGGTTGTCCTCTACTTGGTTGATCTGATCGAGCAGTCTGACATTCTTCTCGCTTCGGTCAATCGCCTCCAACAGTTCAGATTCATCGTCCACTCCGGCTACTTGGACCATCTCTTCGATGAGTTTTTCGGCTTCCTCTACAGCAAGTTCCGCCTCATCTTGGAGCATCTCCTGCTTCTCTCGTTCCTCGGTTATCGTCTTGCTCTCGGTCGCAATTTCCTGAGCCTCATTGACCCGCCGGCTCAAGATTCTCACCGCCGCCGAAGGATCAGCGTCCGCACAATCGTCGTCGCTGCCGTCGAGTGCAGACAGTAGCGACATGACTCCGTCAGTGAATTCGTCGCTACGTCGCTTGATGCCGGAGATGCGACGTTGCAGATCCTCGTGCGCAGCCCTCTCTTTGGAGATGTCACGCAGGACATCGAGGACCGAGTTCGCCTCGCCGGTTGAAGCAGTTGCCTTCAGCCCGAGCATGGTCACCGCGCTTGACCATTCGTCCTGCCAAGCGGTCATAGCCGCGTCCGCACGCTCGTGGGTCTTGGCGCGTCTCTTGAGAAGGCTCTCTTCCTCAATGTACGCAGTCGTAGCGATGGAGTGCAACTGTTGTGCCTGCTCCTCATCGGCTGCGATCCGCTCTGCGTGATCGAGAAGGTCGAGCAAAGACAACCACTCGGGCGCGGACTTGCCTATCGAAGTAAGCGAGGCGATGAGATCTGAGCAGTGGCGGGTGATGGTGGCCTCAAGTTCGGCGACCTTGCCCTCAAGCGTTCGGGTTTCGTCGGAAAGCTTAGCGCTCGTTTTGTAGTCGTCGTGCCAGTTCTCCATGTCGGTCGGGGACTGCGGAGTGATTCCGAATGGCTCCCACAGCTGACCCCATGCGGCGTCCGCTTCTTTAGTGACTGCGCGTTCCTTTTCTAGGTTCTCGTTTCGCTTATCGAGATCGTCAGCCAGGTCCTCCAGTTTCAGTTCGAGTAACACACGTTGTTCCACCGCGCCAGCTTCTCGGTGCAGGCGGTCGGCCACGTCGTCGGCGCTCTTGACCGCCGACTCGTAGGCATCCTGGAGGGGCCTCCCATCGGCCCATGTCGGCTCGCAGTCAACATCGCCGGACTCGCCCAACCAAATCCCGCGAATGAGGCGCCATCCTTCGTCGCGACTGGACCGAGACGCCAACAGATCGTCAATGGTCAAGGGATTCTTGCTACGCAACAACTGAGCCAACTCTTCGTTGGTCTCATCTTGCTGTGATTCCAGTTCTTCGATCTGGTCTTCAAGTCGAGCAATGGCCCCGGCCAGTGTCTCGAATTCGTCTCGGTGTCGTCGGATGGTCTCAATCGTCGGTACGGCGATGGCAGCGATGGCACGGGGGTCAGCCTCCCTCAACCCTAACCGGGTCAGTTTGCTGGCTAACTTGCGGTCAATTGCTTCGAGATTTGCGATGGTATCGGTCCGATTGGCTTCGATATAACCGGCTTTGCGAATCCGGGCGATGGCCTCGACGAGGGTTATAACATCGGTGGGTTCGTCGAGTCTTTCGAGTTCTTTGCTTCGGGACTCCAAGGCGTTCTTAGTCTCTTCGAACTCGTCGACGGCGTATTTGAAATCGCCTTCTACCTTTGCGCGGCTCGCCGTCAACTGTCTAATCTGCTGCTCCTGGTTTACCGCCAGACCAGAGAGACCCTCTTCGGTGAGTGGACATCCGTCGGGCAACCGTCTTCGGAGTTGGTCCAGTGCCCGTTCAAGGGTGCTTACTTTCGCCTTCAGGCCCGGAAGGTCCTCTTCATTCTGGTCATAACCACCGACCTTGCGAGTGAGCCTCTCGATAATATCCTGATGTTCGAGAAGATTGGTGTCGACAGCAAGCTCGTCGAGTTTTCCGCCGAGTCGATTGATGGCCGACTTGGCCGCTCGTTGATCTACTTCACCATCTCTGCGCTGACTCTGAGCATCTTTAAGGCTTGACTGGACATCGCTTCCAACCATCGGACCCTGCGTCTTCAACTCCGATTGCCTGCTGACGAAATCCAGGTGATTTGCTAGGAGAGGCCGGACCACTCGGACTCGTACGAACAGCTCCCTCTGGCCCCACAACTCCTTGCGCTTAGCCACCACTTGATCGTGATCTTCTTGGGCCGCGGTCAGCTCTTCCTCGAGGTCTACGACCTGCGGCGCGTTCACCAAGGTGCGCTTAGCTTCTGCGGAAACATCCTTGAACTCCCGTATGGCCGCGTTGAGTAGGGGCTTCGCTCCGCCTTTCTTGAAAAGTTCGCCAGCACGATTGTCCAGTTTTTTCATCACTGCGCTGAGATCTGCCGTGCCCCTGCTAGCGCTGAAGAGCGCTCGTCCTACCTCGCCATCAGTGTCGAGGAGGGCCTTCCCGCCCTTGACGACTTCCTCGTGGCCGACAGTGAAAAGGCTTGCGTAGACCTCCTCGCTGACATCGTGGAGGAATCTGGCCAGCACTCCTTCACCCAAGGCATTGCCGTCGGGATCCCGCAGAGTGTTTAACCTTTTCTTGACCCTGACGATTTCGAGCGAACCGCCATCTTTATCGGCAATTTTGGCGCCGAGCCGCAGATCCTGCATCGCGTAGAGGAAGCCGTAGGTCGTGCGAACGGGGATCCCGAACAGGAGCTGGCGGATGGCAACCATGCTCACCGTCTTACCCGCTTCGTTGGCACCCAAGATGAGATGGGTACCCGGAGCCGATAGATCGAGGGTCATATCAGTGAACGGGCCGAACCGGGTAAGATCAAGTCGGTTGATCCTCATGTCCGCTCCTCCGCCAGCAGGGCCACAATCATCTCTAGGCTAGCGTCGAGGCACTTCGCGAGGTGTTCCGCAGTCCCTATCTGGCCTGTGTCGACAGGGGCATCGGCAGCGCTGCGTGCGTCAGCGCCGATCTTATTGCGAATGGCAACGAACAAGGACTCGTAGTCAGCCAACATATCCGAGTCGGATCGGAGGTGGTCGATCTGTTTGGCCAAGTCACCGATTACATCGTCTTGGCGCGCTTTGGCCAAGTCAAGCGGAGGAGAGGTTTCGATTTTTACCTTCTCGACCCACGATCTACCCGTAGTGACGGCGAGGGAGCGCACGTCCGCCTCGAAGTGGTGGGGGTCTTTCCAGAGGTCCTTGTGAGCGGGCGAAGCGCCGCTGACAACTACGCGAATCGCGGCTAGGCGATGCCCGGGCCCGCTTGCGATCGAACGGAAACGGTCGGCGATGGCGGATAGGATGTCATCGACTCCGACCATGTCTACAGCGTCCACCACACATCGGTGCCAGCGCACATCGTCAAGCTCTAGGTGCTCAACTTCGGCTATTTGTCCCGACTCAACCGTGATTAGGGTGGCACCCTTCGCCCCAGTCTCGATCGACTTTCGGCCCTGAAGATTCCCTGGGAACACGATCCACGGATCAGTGTGGACCACCTCACGTTTGTGTATATGACCAAGAGCCCAGTAGTCGTAGCCCTTGCTGCGCAGCACCTCAACCGAACACGGCGCGTAGTTGCTGTGACCAGGCCGTCCATCGAGGCTGGTGTGTAACAAGCCGATGGTGAAGAGCCCGGAATCCGACTTGGGGAACCCTTGGGCGAGATCGGCGGTGACCGCCTTCTGGGCATATCCCTGGCCAACTACAGCTATCTCTAGGTCATCGAACACCTTCGTTTCGGGCCGCGATTCGCACAGTTGGGTCACGTTTGGCGGCAACTGGAGATAGCGGGTGATTTCGCTGGCGGCATCGTGATTACCCGCCACGCTGACCACTGGGATCTCGAGATCTCGGAGTCGACCTAGCTGCTCGTTCCAAAACAAGCCTGTGCTGTAGTCGCGCCAATCACCATCGAAGATGTCACCAGCCAGAATGACCAACTGGACATCTTCATCGATTGCCGACTGAACCAAGTTCTCCGTCGCCCGACGAGTGGCGCCCCGGATCTCATCGACAGGAGCGCCCTCATAGGCAGTCAATCCACCGAGCGGGCTATCGATGTGCAGGTCCGCAGCATGGAGAATCTTCATCGCACCGCTATGCCTCCCTCTAGCGAATAAATGTACTCCATGAATGATAGGTAGCTGCTGTGACATCTCGCCGAGTTGTTGGCCATAATGTTGTTCTGATAAAATGGGTTCTGCATAAATATACTTGCATAAGTATTCTTATCTAAGTATTATGTCCACATGCATCCGGTAGCGATTATTGGCGCGTCGGGGTTTACCGGCGCCGAACTCCTGCGGATTTGCGCGGCCCACTCAGAGTTTGAGGTCATAGCGGCAACCGGCGACACTCAGGCTGGCACCGCCGTTGCCGATCTCTACCCGAGCCTTGCCGCGGCATACGGCGACATGCGCTTCGTTTCTTACGATCCATCGGTGGTCGAGAACGCTGATCTGGTATTTCTCGGTTTGCCGCACGGCGCGTCGCAGTCGCTGGTTCCTGCACTGCGAGGATCGGTGAAGCACATTATCGATCTAGCGGCCGATTTCCGGCTTGATGATCCCGGCTTATACCCGATGTGGTACGGCGATGAGCACGCGGCCCCAGAACTTCTCACCGACTTCGTGTTCGGCCTCCCCGAGTTCTTCCGGTCGGATCTGCATAACGCTGAGCTCATCGCCGCGCCTGGCTGCTACGTGACTACTTCGGCCCTGGCGCTTGGTCCGGTGGTGAAAGCGGGACTGGTCGAACCCAGCGGCATCGTAGTTGATGCGGCCAGCGGGGTAAGCGGCGCCGGACGCCCAGCCAAGGACAACACGACGTTTTGCACGGCAGACGAGAACTTCACCGCTTACGGATTGCTGAATCATCGTCACACGCCGGAGATCGAGATGGCTATAGGCCGTTATGCCGATTGCGACGTGCAGCTACTGTTCACGCCCCACCTGGCTCCGATGAACCGTGGAATCCTGGCCACCTGCTACGCTCGGCCCATCGGCACTCCATCCACAGATGAGGTGCTGTCGTGTCTCACCGAGGCGTACGGGAACGAGCCTTTTGTCGTGGTTAGCGAGCGGTCTCCGTCGACCAAAGCCACGCTCGGAACTAACTGCTGTCACATCACGGCCCGAGTCGATGACCGCACCGGTTGGGTCATGGTCATCGCGGCGCTCGACAATCTTATGAAGGGAGCGTCAGGACAAGCGGTGCAGTGTGCCAACCTAGCGCTCGGATTGCCCGAGGCGACCGGCCTCGCCGTTGCAGGCATGTACCCATAGGAGTTTTGATGTCTGAGGCCGTGTCTTTACTCGCTCCCGCCGGATTTCCGGCCTTGCCGCCCATCGCCGGGGTGGGTCTGGCCACCCATGGGGCCGGTATCCGCGGTACGAAGCGCGTCGATCTGTTCCTCGCCGCGGTCGCCGAAGGAACTGCGGTCGCCGCGACGTTCACCCAATCACGGTGCCCTTCGGCGCCGGTTGACTGGAGTAAGCAGATCTTCGCCGCGGGAAACGGCACCGCCCGAGCCGTTGTCTGTAACTCCGGTAACGCCAACGCATTTACGGGCCGGGCCGGGGCGACGTCGGCGGCGCTAACCGCGAACATCGTGGCCGATCACCTAGGCCTCGACCCCGATTTCGTTTATCTCGCATCTACTGGGGTCATTGGCGAACCCCTGCCCGATGATGCTTTGCGCCGCGGTCTTCCGATCTTGGCTGACGCGGTTGTGGCGTCCTCTCCCCACGGGTGGGAGGCGGCCGCCAACGCAATCCGAACGACCGATACGTTCGCTAAGGGCAGTGCTCGTCGAATCAACGGCGCAGTTTCACACATCGTTGGCATTGCTAAGGGCAGCGGCATGATCGCTCCCGATATGGCCACGATGTTGGCCTTTGTCTTCACCGACCTTCCCGTCGAACCAACGCTGCTGCAAACGTGTTTATCGCAGGCGGTGGCCAAGAGCTTCAACCGCATCACTGTTGACTCCGATACTTCGACCAGCGATACCGTGCTGATGTTCGCTACTGGCGAGCAGATCGACGATGAACTCACCTCTTCTGATGATCCCCGCTGGCCTGATTTTCAGCACGCGCTTGATGCGGTTCTGCTCGACCTTGCCCATCAGATCGTGCGTGACGGCGAAGGGGCAACGAAATTTGTCGAAGTCTCGGTTAGCGGTGCGGAATCCGACGACGCCGCTCGGATAATCGCTTTCGCAATCGGCAACTCACCACTAGTCAAAACTGCATTAGCGGCCGAAGATGCCAATTGGGGTCGCCTAGTGATGGCGGTCGGCAAGTCTGGGCAAGCCGCTGACCGCGATGCGATCGAAATCTGGATCGGACCCGAGCAGGTGACCGCCAACGGCAGGGTCCTCGATTCCTACTGTGAGCAACGGGCAACAGAACACCTTCGTGAGGCTGAGATCGAACTTCGGGTTGATGTTGGAATCGGCAACGGTTCGGCCACGATCTGGACCTGCGATCTCACCCACGGCTACATCGACATTAATGCGGGATATCGCTCATGAGTGAAGATCTTCTGCCCGACCGGGGTTTTGCGCCGGTCCGTCGGGCTGGAGCCCTAATCGAGGCCCTCCCGTATATACAACGTTTCCGCGATGCGATTGTGGTAGTGAAATTTGGCGGTAACGCCATGGTGGATCCCGCTCTCTCGGCCACCTTCGCCGAAGACGTCGTTTTGCTTCGGTCGATTGGTTTGCGTCCCGTTGTTGTCCACGGTGGTGGACCACAGATTGGGGAGTTGCTCACCAAACTGGGTAAGGAATCCGAGTTTGTCGATGGCCTTCGGGTCACCGATGCCGAAACGTTGGATGTTGTTCGCATGGTTTTGGTCGGCAAGGTGGGTCGCGATATCGTCGGCGCCATCAACGTGCACGGTGCCTACGCGGTTGGTTTGTCCGGTGAGGATGGTGGTCTCATCACGGCCGCTCCGCGTGACGAATCGCTCGGGTTTGTAGGCGACGTGGCTGCGGTTCAACCCGGCATCGTTGAACGACTCCTCGCCGAGAACATGATCCCGGTTGTGTCAACGATCGGCTCAGATGCGAACGGTCAGGCCTATAACATCAACGCGGATACCGTCGCGGGAGCGCTCGCCGGGGCGCTAAGAGCGGAGAAGGTCGTGTACCTCACCGATGTCCCAGGCCTTTTGCTCGACGTTGATGATCCGGCTTCTATCGTAGCCCGTACTACGGTCACGGAAATCCGCGCCCTGATCGCCGATGGCACAATCCAGGGCGGGATGATTCCCAAGGTCGAGGCCTGCATCAACGCAGTTGAGTCAGGAGCCGCGTCGGCCCACATGCTCGACGGTCGGATTCCTCACGTGCTGTTGCTGGAACTCTTCACCGATGCCGGGATCGGGACGATGGTCACCGGCGACACCGCGAAGGACCAGTCATGACCGCAGAACAAGCCGCGGCGTGGGGAGCCGAGGGTAATCACAGTCCGCTGATGAACAACTACGGCTCGCCGCCTCGTTTGTTTGTAAAAGGAGAGGGCGCGACCCTATGGGATCGCGACGGCAACCGTCACCTCGACTTCCTATGTGGGCTCGCGGTTACCGGTCTCGGCCATGCCCATCCCGTGGTAACCCAGGCAATCGTCGATCAGGCCGCCACGCTCACCCATACCAGCAACCTCTTTGCCAACGAACACCAGGCCCCAGTGGCCGAGACCCTCTCGCGCCTGATCGACTCCGGCTCTGGTCAGGTTCTGTTCCAGAACTCAGGGGCCGAAGCCAACGAAGCGGCAATCAAGATAGTTCGCAAGTTTCAGGGCCGGGGCGGCCACGTCATCATCAGCGCGCTGCGCTCCTTTCACGGTCGGACCCTGGCCGCGCTGGCCGCTACCGGCCAACCGGAGAAGCACGAACCGTTCCAGCCGCTTCCCGAGGGTTTCCGCCATGTTGTGTGGAATGATGTCGCCGAGTTCGACCGGGCGCTCGGTCCTGAGGTTGGGGGCGTGATGCTGGAGTCGGTGCAGGGTGAAGGCGGGATCAACCCGGCCGACGTCGAGTATCTGCAAGCGGTTCGCGAGATCTGTAGCGAACGCGGAATCCTGCTGATTCTCGACGAGATCCAAACCGGGCTGGGTCGCACCGGCCGCTGGTTCGGCTTCCAAGCGGCCGGGATTCGACCAGATATCGTCACCATCGCCAAGGGCGTCGCCAACGGTATGCCGGTCGGCGCGTTGTGGGCCCGTGACGACGTCGCCGCGGCCTTTGGCCCCGGTGATCACGGGTCAACGTACGCGGGTCAGGCGCTAGCTCTGGCCGCGGCCCGAGCCACCCTCTCTACCCTCGAGGCCATCGACGCGCCGGCTGTCGCGGTGGCCAAAGAGCAGCGCATTCGAGCGTCCCTCGCGACCATCACCGGCATTGATCACGTCCGGGGCCGTGGCCTGCTGCTCGGTATCGAACTCACCGCCGATGCGCTCAACGGTCGAACCGGACCCGAGATCGCCAAAGGCTGTCTCGACCTTGGACTCATCGTCAACGGCATCACGCCAACGGCTCTGCGAATCGCCCCGCCGTTCATCATCACCGATGACGAGATCGATGAAGCCGTCGCCATCATCAACGAAGTACTCAACGCCCCCATCACGAAGGCCAACTGATGCGGCACCTTCTGGAAGTCGACGACCTCTCGTCGGCCGAGATCAGCAAGATTCTCGAACTCGCGACGACCCCGGAGCTACCGCCCGTGCTGGCCGGGAAGGGAGTGGCCCTCATCTTCGAAAAACCCTCAGCCCGTACCCGCAACTCGATGGAAATGGCAGTCGTTCAACTAGGCGGTCATCCGGTGTACATCGAAGGCCATGAGGTGGGTCTCGACACCCGAGAATCGGTCGAAGATGTCACCAACGCGATGGCGGGATTTCATTCGCTAATCGGGGCCAGGGTCTTTGAGCACGCCGTCGTCGAACGCATGGCCGCGGTCGGCCGGGTCCCCATCGTCAACATGCTCAGCGACGAGGCTCATCCGCTGCAAGCCTTAGCCGATCTGCTCACGATGCGCGCTGAGTTCGGCGATCTAGCTAATCGCTCGGTGGCCTACGTCGGCGATGCCAATAATGTCGCCCGATCGCTTGGGTTGGCTTGCGGTCTCGCGGGCATGAGCTTTCGCCTTGCTAGTCCCGGTGGGTACGGCTTCTCTGCGGTCGATGTCGACCGGTTTGCTGCGGCCGGTATCGAGCCGCGGGTATTTGACCGACCAGAGGAGGCCGTCGACGGCGCTGACGCCATCTACACCGATACGTGGACATCGATGGGCCAAGAGCAAGAGGCTAAACAACGTCGCCGTGACTTCGAGGGCTTCCAGATCAACGAACCGCTCATGGCCCGAGCGCAAACGGATGCGATCTTTTTACATTGCCTTCCCGCTCACCGCAACGAAGAGGTCACCGACGGCGTTCTTGATGGCGCCCGTAGCCGCATCTGGGTCCAGGCCGCGAATCGAATGCACGCGGCGCGGGGTGCTCTGGCCTGGCTGCTTACGGAGAACGGCTGATGTCCAAGGCCAGTCGTCAATACCGCATCGCGGCTCTGCTCGAAAACCATGCCATCACGAGCCAAGTTCGCCTGGCTGAACTACTTGAGCATGAAGGCCTCGAAACCACCCAGGCCACGGTGTCTCGAGATCTTGATGACTTAGGTGCAGTAAAGGTTCGGGTAGCGGGAGGGGAGACGGTTTATGCCATCCCCGAACACCCTGTCGATCGCATCGCCCCGCAAGACCATCTCCGGCGGGTGCTTGGCGATTGGGTCGCCGAGGTGACCTTTTCGATGAATCTCGTCGTGCTGCGGACACCGCCGGGTTCGGCCCATGTCGTGGCGTCAGCCCTGGACCGGGCGGGGATGACCGAAATCCTCGGTACGGTCGCAGGGGACGACACACTCATCGTTGTGGCCAAGCGTCCTCTCGGCGGGGCGGCCCTGGCCGCTGCGTTGCGCGAACTAGCTGGCCTCTAGGTCAGCCTGAATAAGCAAAGGAAACTGCATGTTGGTTGTGCTTGCCTATAGCGGAGGACTCGATACCTCTATTATCTTGCGCTGGCTGCAGGAGACCTACGCCGCGGAAGTCATCACCTTCACCGCCGATATGGGCCAAGGTGAAGAAGTCGAACCGGCGCGGCAAAAAGCTCTCCTGATGGGCGTGCCCGAGGAAAACATTCATATCGAAGATGTCCGTGAGGAGTTCGTCCGCGATTTCGTGTATCCAATGTTTCGCGCCAACACGATTTACGAAGGCGAATATCTCCTCGGAACCTCGATCGCTCGCCCGTTGATCGCGAAGCGTTTGGTCGAAATTGCCGCCGCTCACCGTGCCGACGCTATCTGTCACGGAGCGACCGGTAAGGGTAACGATCAGGTCCGGTTCGAGTTGGGGGCCTACGCTTTGGCCCCCGACATTCGGGTCATCGCCCCGTGGCGGGAATGGGACCTCGGTTCGCGCCAGTCGCTGATGGACTATGCGGCCCAGCACGACATTCCCGTAGAGATGAAGCGAGGCCAGAAGTCGCCCTTCTCGATGGACGCCAATTTGTTGCACATCTCGTTTGAAGGTGGACCGCTGGAGGATCCGTTCACCGAACCGCCGACGGAAATGTGGCGCTGGTCGGTGAGTCCCGAAAGCGCGCCGAATATCGCCACCTATATCGATTTGACCTACAACCACGGCGACATTGTGGCCATCGATGGCCAGGCCATGAGCCCGGCCGAAGTTCTGACCAAACTCAACGAAGTAGGGGGAGCTAACGGGGTGGGGCGCCTAGATATCGTCGAGAACCGTTTCGTGGGCATGAAGAGTCGAGGCGCCTACGAGACCCCCGGCGGGACGATAATGCTTCGAAGCTCATCGCGCCATCGAGTCGATCACCCTCGACCGCGAGGTCGCCCACCTCAAGGACAGCCTGATGCCGAAGTACGCCGAACTCATTTACAACGGCTTCTGGTGGAGTCCCGAGCGCGAGATGCTGCAGGTGGCGATCGATCACAGCCAGCGGTATGTCAACGGCGAGGTCCGCCTCCGGCTTTACAAAGGCAATGTCACGGTGGCCGGTCGCAAAAGCGATGATTCGTTGTTCGACGAGAAAATCGCCACCTTCGAAGAGGACGACGGTGCCTACAACCAAGCCGACGCCGAGGGTTTCATCAAGCTCAACGCGCTACGGCTCCGCAACCTCGCTCGCAAGCGTGGTCGGCCATGAGCTCCACCTTGTGGCACGGTCGCTTTGTGGGCGGTCCGGCGGCGGCGTTGCAAGCGCTGAACGATTCGCTCTCATTTGATTGCCGCCTCTTTCGCGAGGACATCGACGGTTCGAGGGCCCACGTTCGGATGCTGTGCGACGTGGGCTTGTTCACCGACGACGAACGAGATGGCGTGCTTTCGGCGCTCGCTCAGGTCGAAGAAGAGATAGCGGCCGAAACGTTCGTTTTCGTGGTCAACGACGAGGACATTCACACTGCGGTCGAGCGGCGGGTTACCGAAATCGAACCAGCGGGCGCCAAAATGCACACCGGTCGTAGCCGCAACGATCAGGTGGCCACCGATGTCCGGTTGTGGACCCGCTCGGCACTCGACGAGATCATCGATCTAGTTGGCCGTCTCCAGCACACCCTGCTGACGCAGGCCGAAGCGGCGGGCGAAGCATACCTGCCGGGCTATACCCATCTCCAACAGGCGCAGCCAGTGGCGTTAGCCCATCACCTTTTGGCCCACGGTTGGGCGCTAGCTCGCGACGTTGAGCGACTCCACCAGGCCCGCGCCCGTACCAACGTCTCGCCCCTAGGCGCGGGGGCTTTGGCCGGATCATCGCTGCCCATCGACCCCACCATCACCGCGGGCTACCTCGAGTTCGATCGAGTGTTTGACAACAGCCTCGATGCGGTCAGCGACCGCGACTTCGTCGCCGAGACGCTGTTTTGTTTGGCTCTGCTCGGCGTGCATCTCAGCCGCATCGGTGAGGAAATGTGGCTTTGGTCGTCCACCGAGTTCGGTTTCGTGCAACTCGACGACAGTTTCTCCACCGGTTCGTCGATGATGCCACAGAAGAAGAATCCCGACATTGCCGAACTGGCCCGAGCCAAAGCGGGGCGTCTGATCGGGCATCTCACCGGCTTGCTGGCTACGCTCAAGGCCCTTCCGCTGACCTACAACAAAGATCTCCAAGAGGACAAAGAGCCCCTGTTCGACGCGGTCGATACCGTGCGACTCACCCTGCTGGCCCTCGACGGCATGGTCAGCACTACCGTATACCGCACCGATGTGATGGCCGCCCAGGCCAATACGCCCTATGCCGCGGCGACCGATCTGGCGGAATACTTGGTTGCCCACGGTGTGCCCTTTCGTGACGGGCACGGCATCGTGGCGGAACTGGTCCGTAGGTCGCTCGCCGGTGAGGGGGCACTGGTCGATCTCGTGGCTTCCCATCCGGCGCTCGGCGACCCCGCCGCGGCCCTGCTTGCGCCCGGTGTCTCCGTAACCCGGCGTACCTCGCGGGGCGGCGGCTCACCGGCCGCGGTCGTTGATCAACTCGTTCGGTTCCGGGCCTGCCTTGACGGTTGAGGGCCTCCGCTCGGTGGGCTTTTTAACCGCTGATTCGCCGCTTCTGGCGGGCTCCGTCGATATCGCTCGGGCTTGGGCCGCGATCGAACCGCTCACCGATCCGGCGCTAGCTAACGAGCGTCGCCGTATGCGGGAGTTGCTTGATACTCGCCCCCGGCCGCTTCAGCGAGATGAGCGACCCGGTCATTTCACCGGATCGGCCCTAGTCGTGCATGCGGATCTCCAACGCACCCTGGTGCTGTTCCACAGCAAACTCCAGATCTGGGTCCAGCCGGGTGGGCACGCCGATGGCGACGCCAATTTGGCCGCTGTGGCCCTGCGGGAGGCCACAGAAGAGACCGGCATCGTCGGACTCAAAGTTTGGCCGGTGGCCGTTGACCTTGACATTCACGAAGTGTGCCCTGGCGACGAAGACGCCCATCTCCACTACGACGTTCGTTTCGTCGTCCTCGCCCCCGCCGGAGCCGACGTTGACACCAACCACGAGTCGGAGGCCAACCGTTGGGTTCACCCAGCCGAACTCGATGCCCTAGGCGCCGATTTAGGCCTACAGCGGTTGGCCGCTAACGGCTTGGCGCTAGCGCGTTCGCTTAGCCGGGCCTAAACAGTACTGGCTTAAACAGTGCTGGCCTAAACAGTGCTGGCCGGCTTAGATGTCGCCGGGCACGTGGCACGACTCCATGTCGTTCACATTGGCTAGGCCGTCAATGCGCCGGGTGTAGAAACCACCCGAGACCCGCTCCTGCACAATGAAGGCGAGGTCTCGGTCGTCGGTGTCGGCGGTTGCGTTTTCGAGCTTCTCGACGTGCGCCCAGCGATCAACGAGGTAGCCGTCTTCCCAATCCTCGAACCACCGGCGCAGGGTGGTGGCGTCCTTGGGGTCTTGGACGAGGCCGGGGACGAGGGCGAGGGCTTTGAGATCGTTGATCATCTGGGACGTGATCTCGGTACCTTGACGCACCGTTATGGCCCGCTCTGCCGGGGTTGGTGTGCGCCGACCGCTCGGCAAAGCGTCGATGTCGGCCTGAGCCAAGGCACAGATGGGTTCGGCTGCGCTGGCGTAGGCGGTGGTGCTGAAACGGTCGGGGTTCTCGCGCGGGGCGAAGAGGTAGATCCAGCCCCAGAAGGCCACGAACGCGATCACCACCAACCCTAGCCCGACCCGGCCGAAGGTCCAGTAGGGCGGGGCGGGCTCACAGCCGTCCTCGATGGGTTTGGTTTCGCTCACTTGTCGACCTCAGAAATCAGGGGATGGGGTTGACTGAGATGGTGACCGTATTGATCCCCGCGCCTGGCGCGGACGGTTGCGGGATTTGGGCCCAGACGATACCCGGCGGGTGGGGATTGTCGCTCGCGGCCGGATTCACCCTTCGGTCGACGGCAACGCCAAAACCGGCCGCGGCGATTACCTGTTTGGCTTCGGCTTCGGTCAAGCCGATTACCGTTGGTACCGCCGAGGTCACCTGTTCGATGGCGATCTCCACCGTGATGGTAGTGCCGCCGGGGACGATCAGGCCCGCCAACGGCACCTGATTGAAGACCTGCCCCGCCTGATGGTTGAGTGTCTCTACTTCAACCTGCTCGATGAGCCAGAACATCTCGTTGAACTGAGTAATCAATTCCTCGGTAAGTTCAAGACCGACCAGGTTCGGCACTTCAGCTTCCTCTGGTATCTCGGGGAGGGTGGTAGTGGTCGACGACGGGGGAGGGGTCGGAAACTCCGTTGGTTCGATTCCGACATGGGCCGCGGTCATGAGTCTATTCCAAATGATTGCGGGGAAGGTTCCACCTTGGACTTTGCCCCCTTGGAACTGGGTTCGCATGGGGAGCTGTTCGTCGGGATAGCCCACCCAAACAGCGGTCGCTCGCTGGGGCGTGAAACCCATGAACGTGGCATCAGCGTTGTTCTGCGCAGTGCCGGTTTTGCCCGCCGCTTTTCGGTTGTCAAGCGCGGCGCGCCGACCGGTGCCCGACATCACCTGGCTCAGCGCCCAAGTGAGTTGATTGTTGACTGTCTTGGTGAGCACGATGACGGACTCCGGTGCGTGCTGGTAGAGGTTGGTGCCATCGAGTTGGGTGATGTTGGTGACCAACACTGGGTCGACCCGTACGCCGCCGCGGGCAAAGGTGGCGTACACCGTGGCCATTTCGACCATGTTGACGTTCTCGGTTCCAAGGATGGCGGCACAGACGGGTTGGATCCGATCCTTACCAATGCCTAGGGCTTCAGCCATCTCTATGTACCGCGGCGGACCGAGTTCGACCATGAGTTGGGCAAACACCGTGTTGCGTGACCATTTGGTCGCGTCTGCCAAGGTGCTGGGGCCGTCTACGCCGCCGCGGACTTTCCATATCGGACCGCAGACGGCTCTGTTGTCGATCTCTAGCGGACTGCTGGCGTCGTAGACCTTAGTAATCGGGATGCCGATCTGAAGGGCGGCGGCTAGCCCGATCGGCTTCATCGATGACCCGGCTTGTCGTCCGGATCCGCTAGCGAGGTTGAACTTAGCGTCGTTGTCGCCGCCAAAGAAGTCACGTCCCCCGACCATGGCCAAGATGTGGCCGTCGTCGCCCGCGGTGGTTCCCATGATGACTGCGGCGGCGTCAGGATTCGGTGTTCCGTTGGACGCCGTTTGCGGGAGGACCTCGTCGATGTGGGCTTCGGCCTCGGCCTGCAATTTGAGATCGATGGTGGTGTGGATGTCGAGACCGCCCTCGAAAAGAAGCGTGACTCGTTCGTCACGAGTGGCAGCGAACTCAGGATTATCTAGGAACCACTGCTTGACGTCTTCGACGAAGTGGGCGGCTGGGTACTGCTCCTCGAGGATCGGAATGTCGTCGACGAGGACGATAGGTTCGAGGAGGGCCCCGTCGTACTCTTCTTGGGTGATGTAGCCGTTGGCGAACATCCGCAACAGCACAACGTCGCGACGATCGCGGGCCGCGTCGTAGTTTTTGTGCGGGTTATACCGACCCGGTGCTTGGATGAGGCCCGCAAGCGTGGCGGCCTGGACGATGGTGAGTTCGTTGACCTTGAGACATTCTCGGTCGTCGACGTCGGTGGCGAGTTTTTGCTGGGAGCAAGCGGGTGAGCCGAAGTAGGTGCGTGCCGCGGCTTCCACACCGTAAGCGCCGTTGCCGAAATAGACCCAGTTGAGGTACTTTCCGAGGATGAACGACTTGTTGTAGCGCTGCTCGAACCGGCGGGCCATGAAAATTTCTTCGATCTTGCGGCTTCCGGTTTGCTCGGACCGGTCGAGAAAGACGTTGCCCACGTACTGTTGGGTGATAGTCGAGCCACCCTGGGAGATCCCGCCCGCGCTGACGTTGGACCGCGCCGCTCGCAAGATGGCCTTGAGGTCGACGCCCGCGTGGTCCCAGAAGCGCTCGTCTTCGATGGCGACTACGGCGTTATACACAAGGTCGGGGATCTCATCGAACTCTATATCGGTGCGGTTCTGTTCGGCCCGAAGTTCGGTAATGAGGGTTCCGTGGCGATCCCAGATGCGTGACGATTGAGCCGTGTCGAGTGTGTCAACCGTGAAGTCCTCTCCGAAGAGGGTGTCGAAATCTTTAGTCTCGACCGAGCATGATGTCGTCACCACGCTGACGGCTAGCGCGGCAAGGAGGAAACGACGAGGGCAGCGCATGGTTGCTTATTCTGCCGTAAATCGACAGCGAACTAGCGCATACCCGCATATCGTTGGCGCCATGAGCACCGGAGTCCGCCGCGGCGCCGCCATCCTTGACGATCTGCACGCTCGCGGGTTGATCCAAGACACCACCGACGAGCCAGCGCTTCGTCGCCGACTCGATGCCGGGCCGGTCACCGTGTACTGCGGATTTGACCCGACGGCCGACAGCCTCCATGTCGGCAACTTAGTACCGCTCCTAGTCTTGCGCCGCTTCCAAGACTTTGGCCACCGACCTATTGCCCTCGCGGGCGGAGCCACCGGAATGGTGGGCGATCCCTCGGGGCGTTCCGACGAACGCAACCTTCTCGACGCCGCCACACTCGACCGAAACCTGGCTGCTATCAAGCAGCAGTTGGCGAAACTGCTCGACATCGGCGGGGTGGCGCTACTCGCCGACAACCGCGACTGGCTTAGCCCCGTCACCGTGCTGGAGTTTCTCCGCGACGTCGGCAAGCACGTCACGGTGAACACGATGCTCGGTAAAGAATCGATCAAGAGTCGACTCGACGGCGAACACGGCATTAGCTACACCGAGTTCTCCTACATGTTGTTGCAGGCCAACGACTTCTTTGCCTTGCATCGCGACTGGGGTTGCGAGATGCAAATCGGGGGCAGCGACCAGTGGGGCAACATCACAGCTGGCATTGACATGGTACGGCGGCGTTCACAGGCGACCGCTTATGCCCTTACCGTTCCTCTAGTCACCCGCGCCGATGGGACCAAGTTCGGTAAGACGGCCGATGGAGCGGTCTGGCTAAGCGCGAAACGCACCCTTCCTTACGAGTTCCATCAATACTTCCTGCGCACCGACGACCGCGATGTGGAGCGCAACATGCTCCAGTTCACGTTGCTTTCGGTAGCTGACGTCGCCGACCTTATGGAGAGGCATCGTCAGGCCCCAGAGGAGCGGATCGCTCAGCGAGCGTTAGCGGACTCGGTAACCGAACTCATCCACGGTAGCGCCGAAGTCCGGCGGGCCACGCTGGCAGCGGCAGTCCTTTTTGGCGGACTCGCGCGGGGAGAGTTGGGGCTAGCTGGCGAGAGCCTAGAGGCCTTGCGGGGGATAGTTCCGGAGACGGAAATCGCCGCGACTGTCCTCACCACGGACGAACCGGCGGTGGATTTGTTGGTGGCTACACGGGTGTGTTCGTCTCGTAGCGATGCCCGTCGCACCATCGTTCAGGGCGGCATTCGGATCAACGGTAACAAACTCGAGGCAACGACAGCGCCCGTCGATCCAGTCGATGGTCGGTTCGTCCTCGTGCAGCGGGGTAAGAAACAACGCCACCTTGCGGTGCTAGGTCCCTAACCGCGGCGTCCGCCGCAGAGAAATATGGTGAAGATCCAAAAGAAATCGCCCTATCAGGTTGCACAGGCCAGATAGTCCCGATACTGTAGCAGTTCGCTCCTAGCCGCGGCCTCTTGGCCTCGTCGGAGCGGGCAACTGGCACCAACTTTCCGCTTGCGGATCGAGTGCCCGGCATTTCGGTGCCGATTGCTCCTTGAAAACGGAAGAGACGGACGCAAAAGCGAGTGCGGGTAGCGCAGTACGTTTCGCGACGTATTGGCGTTATCTGTCAATTCAAATATGTCGAGGACCCTCAACGGCCTCGGCGAGCCATGCCGATTCATCTTGCGATGATGAAGCAAAACCAAAATGGTCACTGCTAGCCAGCGGTGGCCGGCTCTCAGTACGTTGGTGTCTCCCCGCGATCACAAAGACCTCGGTCAGCGTGATGGGAGATACCGATACATCGATTTGCAGAACAGCTTCGGCTGGTCTGGAGATCTCGACGGAGAGTTTGATCCTGGCTCAGGACGAACGCTGGCGGCGTGCCTAACACATGCAAGTCGAACGAAATCTCGGAGCTTGCTCCGGGGGACAGTGGCGAACGGGTGAGTAACACGTGAGAAACCTGCCCTAGAGACCGGGACAACCATTGGAAACGATGGCTAATACCGGATGCCTTCACATGGTCGCATGGCCGAGTGAAGAAATGCTCAGGTGCTCTAGGAGGGTCTCGCGGCCTATCAGCTAGTTGGTGAGGTAATGGCTCACCAAGGCATCGACGGGTAGCTGGTCTGAGAGGACGATCAGCCACACTGGGACTGAGACACGGCCCAGACTCCTACGGGAGGCAGCAGTGGGGAATATTGCGCAATGGGGGAAACCCTGACGCAGCAACGCCGCGTGTGGGATGACGGCTTTCGGGTTGTAAACCACTTTCAGTGATGACGAAAATGACGGTAATCACAGAAGAAGGTCCGGCCAACTACGTGCCAGCAGCCGCGGTAACACGTAGGGACCAAGCGTTGTCCGGATTTATTGGGCGTAAAGAGCTCGTAGGCGGTTCTGTAAGTCGGATGTGAAAACTCAGGGCTCAACCCTGAGACGCCATCTGATACTGCAGTGACTAGAGTCCGGTAGGGGAGCATGGAATTCCTGGTGTAGCGGTGGAATGCGCAGATATCAGGAGGAACACCAGTGGCGAAGGCGGTGCTCTGGGCCGGAACTGACGCTGAGGAGCGAAAGCATGGGGATCAAACAGGATTAGATACCCTGGTAGTCCATGCCGTAAACGTTGGGCACTAGGTGTGGGACCTTCTAACGGGTTCCGCGCCGTAGCTAACGCATTAAGTGCCCCGCCTGGGGAGTACGGCCGCAAGGCTAAAACTCAAAGGAATTGACGGGGGCCCGCACAAGCGGCGGAGCATGTTGCTTAATTCGAGGCAACGCGAAGAACCTTACCTGGGTTTGACATGTACCGAAAAGCCACAGAGATGTGGTGTCCTTCGGGGCGGTACACAGGTGGTGCATGGCTGTCGTCAGCTCGTGTCGTGAGATGTTGGGTTAAGTCCCGCAACGAGCGCAACCCTCGTCCTATGTTGCCAGCACGTAATGGTGGGGACTCGTAGGAGACTGCCGGGGTCAACTCGGAGGAAGGTGGGGACGACGTCAAGTCATCATGCCCCTTATATCCAGGGCTGCAAACATGCTACAATGGCCGGTACAAAGGGCTGCGAAACCGCGAGGTCAAGCGAATCCCATAAAGCCGGTCTCAGTTCGGATTGGAGTCTGCAACTCGACTCCATGAAGCTGGAGTCGCTAGTAATCCCGGATCAGCAACGCCGGGGTGAATACGTTCCCGGGCCTTGTACACACCGCCCGTCACACCACGAAAGTCGGCAACACCCGAAGTCAGTGGCCTAACCCCTCGGGGAAGGAGCTGCCGAAGGTGGGGTTGGCGATTGGGGTGAAGTCGTAACAAGGTAGCCGTACCGGAAGGTGCGGCTGGATCACCTCCTTTCTAAGGAGTCTCTCTCGATGGTTCTGACTCGTATGAGTCGGCGACTCGAGAGATTCCCAGTTAGGCACTCGTTACGGTTTTGGATGATCAGTCCTTGCCCTCACGAGGCTCCTTCTTTAACGCGAAGGCGCACTACTCGGAGCGCAATGATTGGTGTTCGTCTCTTCCGCTTTGAGGGAGCGGTCTATCCGTTTCTTCTGGCAACCGCTGCGCTCGGCCATTGGTCGGGCGCATTGTTGTCTTTAGCTTCTTGAGAATTGCATAGCGAGCACGAGCATCTAAGCAGATGTCTTCGGACAACTGCTTTGATATTTTAATTTTAATGTAGAAAACCCAAGCTACTAAGAGCCAACGGTGGATGCCTTGGCACTGACTACCGATGAAGGTCGTGAGAGGCTGCGATAAGCCACGGGGAGCTGCCTACTAAGCTTCGATCCGTGGATGACCGAATGGGGAAACCCAGCACCCGTAATGGGGTGTTACTCCTGTCTGAACACATAGGGCAGGTAGAGGGAACCTGGTGAACTGAAACATCTAAGTAACCAGAGGAAAAGAAAGCAACAGCGACTCCCTGAGTAGCGGCGAGCGAAACGGGATCAGCCTAAACCAGTGTGGTGGAAAGCCTGACGGCGTTGCCATATTGGGGTTGTGGGAACCGATAGGACCTGCGTCAGAAGGTCCACGGAGTTACAAAGCAAGTGTATAGCGGAATGGTTCTGGAAAGGCCAGCCACAGTGGGTAATAGCCCTGTACGCGAAATGCATCTTGCCTCCGATCGTGTCTCCCGAGTAGCGCCGGATCCGGGAAAGCCGGCGTGAATCTGCGAGGACCACCTCGTAAGGCTACGTATATGTCAGTGACCGATAGTGAACTAGTACCGTGAGGGAAAGGTGAAAAGTACCCCGGGAGGGGAGTGAAATAGTACCTGAAACCGTTGGTTTACAAGCAGTCAAAGTGTCGTCACTTCGGTGGCCACGATGATGCGTGCCTTTTGAAGAATGAGCCTACGAGTTACGGTGTGTGGCGAGGTTAACCCGTGAGGGGTAGCCGGAGCGAAAGCGAGTCTGAACAGGGCGTTCAGTCGCATGCTGTAGACCCGAAGCCGAGTGATCTAGCCATGGGCAGTGTGAAGCGGGGGTAAGACCCCGTGGAGGCGCGAACCCACTTCGGTTGAAAACGGAGGGGATGACCTGTGGTTAGGGGTGAAAGGCCAATCAAACTCGGTGATAGCTGGTTCTCCGCGAAATGCATTTAGGTGCAGCGTTGCGTGTTCAGTCATGGAGGTAGAGCACTGGATGGGTTAGGGGCCCTACAAGGTTACCGACCCCAACCAAACTCCGAATGCCATGACTCCAGAGCGCAGCAGTGAGACCTCGGGGGATGAGCTTCGATGGTCGAGAGGGAAACAGCCCAGAACACCAGCTAAGGCCCCTAATTCTGTACTAAGTGGTAAACGATGTGGGATTGCACAGACAACCAGGAGGTTGGCTTAGAAGCAGCCACCCTTGAAAGAGTGCGTAATAGCTCACTGGTCGAGTGATCCTGCGCGGATAATGTAACGGGGCTCAAGTACAGAGCCGAAGCTGTGTATTCGTACGTAAGTACGAGTGGTAGCGGAGCGTCGATCTCGCAGCGAAGCGGTGGTGTAAACCGTCGTGGAGCGTGGTCGAGTGCGAATGTAGGTATGAGTAGCGAGAGAGGGGTGAGAAACCCCTCCGCCGAAAATCCAAGGGTTCCTGGGCAAGGCTAATCCTCCCAGGGTGAGTCGGGAGCTAAGACGAGGCCGACAGGCGTAGTCGATGCACAACTGGTTGATATTCCAGTACCACCACATTATGCGCCCATACCAAAGCAACCTTGCTAAAGGGATGCTTCCGGCCCGTAAAAGGGCTGGTTGACGAACTGACCCAGGTGGTGGCGGTAAGCAATGCGGGGACGCAGGAAGGTAAGTGATCCCAGGCGATGGTTGTCCTGGGGTAAGCGTGTAGGGAGAGGCCCAGGTAAGTCCGGTCCTCATATATCCTGAGACGCGACGCCGAGTCGAATCAGACGAAGTCACTGATCCTATGCTGCCAAGAAAAGCCGCTAGCTAGCACGTGTGGTGCCCGTACCCTAAACCAACACAGGTGGATAGGTAGAGAATACCAAGGCGATTGGGATAACTATGGTTAAGGAACTCGGCAAATTGCATCCGTAACTTCGGGAGAAGGATGACCCCAGTAGGGTGACGAGATTTACTCTCTGAGCTCGAAGGGGCCGCAGAGACTAGAGGGAAGCGACTGTTTACTAAAAACACAGCAGTCGTGCGAAGCCGTAAGGCGCAGTATACGCTGTGACTCCTGCCCGGTGCTGGAAGGTTAAGGGGAAAGGTTAGCCCTTGAGGCGAAGCTTTGAACCTAAGCCCCAGTAAACGGCGGCCGTAACTATAACGGTCCTAAGGTAGCGAAATTCCTTGTCGGGTAAGTTCCGACCTGCACGAATGGAGTAACGACTTCCCTACTGTCTCAACCATAGGCCCGGCGAAATTGAAGTACGAGTAAAGATGCTCGTTACGCTGCAGCAGGACGGAAAGACCCCGTGGACCTTTACTATAGCTTGGTATTGGTTTTTGGTCTGAGTTGTGTAGGATAGGTGGGAGACTAGAAGCATTGGCGCCAGCTAGTGTGGAGTCGTCCTTGAAATACCACTCTGATCTCATGGCTGGGAATCTAACCTCGGCCGTTATCCGGTCAGGGACAGTGCCTGGTGGGTAGTTTGACTGGGGCGGTCGCCTCCTAAATTGTAACGGAGGCGCTCAAAGGTTCCCTCAGACTGGTTGGCCATCAGTCGTTGAGTGCAAGTCGCACAAGGGAGCTTGACTGCGAGACCGACAAGTCGAGCAGGGACGAAAGTCGGAGACTAGTGATCCGGCGGTAGCGTGTGGAAGCGCCGTCGCTCAACGGATAAAAGGTACCCCGGGGATAACAGGCTAATCTTCCCCAAGAGTCCATATCGACGGGAAGGTTTGGCACCTCGATGTCGGCTCGTCGCATCCTGGGGCTGGAGCAGGTCCCAAGGGTTGGGCTGTTCGCCCATTAAAGCGGTACGCGAGCTGGGTTTAGAACGTCGTGAGACAGTTCGGTCCCTATCCGCTGCAGCCGGAAGAGATTTGAGGAAAGCTGTCCCTAGTACGAGAGGACCGGGATGGACGAGCTCTGGTGTGTCAGTTGTTCCGCCAGGAGCATTGCTGATTGGCTACGTACGGTAGGGATAACCGCTGAAAGCATCTAAGCGGGAAGCCTGTTCCAAGATGAGATCTCTCACCGGGTTAACCGGGTAAGGCCCGTGGAAGACCACCACGTTGATAGGCCGGAAGTGTATGTGCAGTAATGCACGCAGCTGACCGGTACTAATCGGCCGAGGGCTTGGTTTTTACATTCTGATCAATTGATCTGGGTGTTCGTGTTCGCTATGGAGTTCTGAAGGAGCGGTCTGGGGTCTGACCTCGGCTATCCTTCGCACCGCATCACGGTGCACATGTTCTTTTGTCCCCTCGGTTGAGGGTGGGCAGCTAGGAGGCTGCGACGACAACATAGTTTCGGTGGCGATAGCGCGAGGGCCACACCCGTTCCCATTCCGAACACGGAAGTTAAGCCTCGCAGCGCCGATGGTACTTGGACTGTCAGGTCCTGGGAGAGTAGGACGCCGCCGGATTTCTCCAACTCGGGCCTCGCGGAAGCGGGGTCCGAGTGCGTTTTGCGCCCGTGCCGCCGACACCGCCGGGCGCTAGGATTGCTTGCTATGCCTACTGATAGAGAGCGGCGGCCTGATCGTGACCTGGCGGGCCCAGCCAGTTGGGGTCGAATCGCTCGTCGTGGTGCGGGCAACATGGATTACGACGATCCCGAAATGGTGGCTCAGCGCCCAGAGCGCCACTCAGCGGGCTCCGATCGAGGTGACGAACGCCCGCCGCGTCCGCCTCCGAAGCGCCCGCTTCCCCGTGCCGAAGATCTCGAACGCACCGCGGCGAAGGCAGTAAACCGCTCTCGATCCCGGCGAACCGATGATCGTCGGCCCCTTCCCGCTCGCCCTCATCCGGTCAAGGATCCCGCGGTCACGCTAACGAAATTGGTCGGCGACGTCCGGGCGAAGTCGCTCCATGGCCGGCTCAAGGCGGCGAGCAAGGCTTTCGCTGCCGAGCGTTTCCGAGATGCCTATGACGCACTTGCTCCCATCGTAAGGGAGGCGCCGGAACTCCCCGAAGGCCGTGAACTCATGGGTTTGGTCCACTACCGTCTCGGACAGTGGAAGAAAGCTGTCTACCACCTCGAAAGGTTCCGGGCGCTGAGCGGGTCCACCGAACAGCACCCAGTGCTCGCCGATGCGTACCGTGGGCTGCAGCGCTGGAGCGACGTTGACGAGATCTGGGCTGAGTTGGGTAAGGCTTCACCCAGTGCGGAGTTGGTGGCGGAGGGACGTATTGTTGTGGCTGGTGCGAAAGCTGATCAAGGCGATCTCACGGCAGCGATTCGGGTGCTGGAACAGAACCGACCTACTCCCAAAAAACCGCAAAGCCATCACCTCCGCCGTGCTTACGCCCTCGCCGATCTCTACGACCGCGCCGGTCGGGCGCCCCGAGCTCGAGAGCTGTTCAAGTGGGTGGCCCGCCACGACCCCGACCTAGCTGATGTTGAAGCCAGAGTGAAGGCCTTGGGCTGAGTCACGCTCGGGCTGTCACAACTCGGTCGTATGGTTACCTCATCGACTTCCCCTCGGTCTGCCCAGTGTCTTGGTCCCTATCTCAGGGTGCTCGGGCAGGGGCTATTTTCGCTAGGAGACGTTATGAATATTGTCATCTTGGAAGGCTCGCTTTCGAGTACACCTCGGAGTCGCACATTGCCGTCCGGCGATGAACTGATTCAGTACGAGGTCACCACCGACGCGGCGGGCGACGGGCCTCGACAAAGCGTGCCGGTTTCGTGGCTCAGGCCGAGTCGGGCACCACGGGTCGATTTTGGGGATCAGGTCGTAGTGGTCGGCACCGTCCAGCGTCGCTTCTTTCGCACCGGCGGCGGCACCCAAAGCCGTACTGAAGTGGCGGCCGCCCTAGTCACTAAGCCGGGTTCGACCAAGGCGAGGCGAGCGGTGGCAGGCGCGTTGCTTGAGGCGACTGAGAAGGCGGGCGATGGGTTTTCTTCGGCGGGGTAATTGCTCCTACTACCGGCGCGGGGCCTATGGTCGCGTTACCGGTACCTACCACCGCTAGGAACTAAGGGGCAGCAGGTGACCAAGACCACCGATCTTTCAATGAACATTCGCGAGGTGGAGAGGATCATCATCCGCTTCGCGGGTGATTCCGGCGACGGGATGCAGCTAACGGGCGATCGCTTCACGTCGGCGAGCGCCTTGTTCGGCAACGATTTGGCCACACTCCCGAGTTCCCCGCTGAGATTCGGGCGCCCGCGGGAACTCTAGCGGGCGTCTCTGCCTTCCAAATCCACATCTCGGACCACGACATCACCACACCAGGCGACGCGCCGAATGTGTTGGTGGCCATGAACCCGGCCGCGATGAAGGCCGACCTACCCAAACTCGAGTCCGGTGGCACCATCATCGCCAACGCCGACGCGTTCAGTGCCCGCAACCTCGCTAAGGCAGGCTACCAACTCAACCCGCTGGAAGACGGGTCACTGGCCGGTTACACGGTTATTACCGCGCCGATGACCACCCTAACCAAGCAAGCATGCAAGGAACTCGGGGTGAAGCCGCGCCACGCCGAACGGTCGAAGAACTTCTTCGCCCTCGGCCTAGTGTCTTGGCTCTATTCACGGCCCGCAGCCCCGACCATGATCTGGATCCGCGAAAAGTTCAAGGGCCAAGAGCAGATTATCGCGGCGAACGAGGCGGCCTACAAGGCGGGGAATGCCTTCGGCGAGACGGCTGAGCTTTCCGCCTGCCGTCTCACCGTGCGACCGGCCAAACTCCCCGCGGGCACCTACACCAACATCAACGGAAGTACCGCTCTGTCGTGGGGCCTGATCGCGGCGTCCCAGCAAGCGGGACTACCGCTTTTCTTGGGCTCGTATCCGATCACGCCCGCCACCGACATCCTCCACGAGTTGTCGAAACACAAGAACTTCGGGGTCCGCACGTTTCAAGCCGAAGATGAGATTGCCGCGATCGGGTCGGCATTGGGTGCCAGTTACGGCGGGCACATCGGTGTCACCACTACCAGCGGCCCTGGTCTCGCTCTCAAGAGTGAAACCCTAGGACTCGCGGTGAGCCTCGAGTTGCCGTTGGTGGTTATCGACATCCAACGCGGGGGTCCATCGACGGGATTGCCAACCAAGACCGAAGCCGCCGACCTCATGATGGCGATGTATGGGCGTCATGGCGAGGCGCCGCTGCCGGTGGTGGCCGCCCGTTCGCCCTCAGGTTGTTTCGACGCTGCCTTGGAGGCCGTGCGTATTGCCGTCGAATACACCACGCCGGTCTTGCTGTTGAGCGATGGTTATCTAGCCAACGGCACCGAGCCGTGGCGGCTGCCGGAAATAGCAACGTTACCCTCCATAAATCCAACCTTCGCGACCGAAACCAACGGACTCGACGACGAAGGTCGTGAGGTCTATTGGCCCTATATACGCAACGACGACATGGTGCGCCCCTGGGCGATCCCCGGCACCGCGACTCTCATGCATCGCATTGGCGGCATCGAAAAAGAAGACGGCACCGGCCATATTTCGTACGCGCCCGACAATCACGAGGCGATGGTTCACCTGCGCGCGGAACGGATCCAGAAGATCGCCGAGAAACTCCCACCGCTGGAGATTTCTGGCGACCGTGACGCTGCCACCATCGTCGTTGGTTGGGGATCGACTTGGGGAGCAATCACCGGAGCGGTGGGCCGGATGCGGCGCCGCGGCGAGAAGATCGCCCACGTACACCTCACCCATCTCCACCCGTTTGCCCCCAACCTAGGCGACATTCTGGCCGATTTCGACAACGTGATCGTCCCGGAATTGAACCTCGGACAACTTTCGAAACTTCTGCGAGCCGAGTTCCTTGTCGATGCCAGGGTGATTTCTAAGGTTTCGGGGCAGCCCTTTACCGCGGCTGAGCTTGTCCAACGCATCACGGAGGTCACCTCATGAATGCCCCGCTATCGACGACGAATCCCGCTACTACCAAAAAGGATTGGGTCAGCGATCAAGAAGTGCGGTGGTGCCCTGGTTGTGGCGACTACTCGATACTTACCGCAATGCAGTTGCTCATGCCGGAGTTCGACGTTCGCCGCGAAGACACCGTGTTTGTGTCGGGCATTGGCTGCGCGGCTCGGTTCCCGTACTACATGAACACCTACGGAATGCATTCCATCCACGGGCGCGCCCCCGCCATCGCGACCGGTTTGGCGATGGCTCGCCCCGATCTCGACGTGTGGGTTGTGGGAGGCGACGGAGACATGCTGTCGATTGGCGGAAACCACTTGATCCATGCTCTGCGTCGAAATATCAACCTCACTATCTTGCTAGTCAACAACCAGATTTACGGCCTCACGAAGGGTCAATATTCGCCCACAAGCGAAGTGGGCAAGGTCACCAAGTCGACCCCTATGGGCTCAATCGATGAGCCGTTCAACCCGATCTCGCTCGCCCTCGGGGCCGAGGCCACTTTTGTGGCCCGCAGCCACGACATGGATCGCCAACACATGCAGGAAATGTTTCGGCGGGCCCATGACCATCAAGGATCAGCGATTGTTGAGGTGTTCCAGAACTGCAACGTCTTCAACGACGGTGCGTTCAGTGCCATCACGAAAAAGGATTCCCGCCAGGCGATGCTGATCAAACTCCAGCACGGTCAACCGGTTCGGTTCGGGGTCAATAACGAGCGCGGCATTTTGATCAACGATGGCGTGGCCCTGATCGTTGACATTGCCGAAGTGGGAGTTGATGCGCTTCACGTACACGACGAAGCGGCCCCCGATCCGTCGGTCGCGTTTGCGATCAGCCGGCTCGCCGACGATCGTAGTTCACCAACCCCGATCGGTGTTTTCCGCGACGTCGGGCGGCCGGAATACGGTGAATCGGCGCACGGTCAACTAGTGGCCGCCCACGAGACCATCGGACCGGGCGATCTGCACGCCTTGTTGCGTAGCCTGCCGACGTGGGACGTAACCTGACCAGTTGGGCGATCGACCTTGACGGCGTGATCTGGCGGGGATCAAAGACCGTGCCCGGCGCGCCCGAGGCCGTGGCCCGACTGCGGGCCGAGGCGGTCCCTATCGCGTTTGTTACCAACTCAGCGCAGCGCACTCCCGCCCAGGTGGCGGCCAAGTTAGCCGCTCACGGCATCCCCGACGCCGAATCCGAGGTCATCACCTCGGCGATGGCCGCGGCAACGATGATCGAACCCGGCGAGCGTGTTTTGATGATCGGCTCTGAGGGTTTGCGTAGCGCCCTCGAGGGGCGCGGTGCCACGGTCCTTGATACGACCTGTGTAGCTACGGGCCGAGTTGAAACTGGCTTAATCGATACGGTCACGGTAGGCATGACCAGCGATTTCGACTACTCGATGATGACCACGGCGATGAACGCCGTCCTAGCGGGGGCGCGGTTCATCGCCACGAACACCGACACCACGTTTCCCGCCGCCGACGGTCTGCTCCCCGGCAATGGAGCCATCGTTGCCTCGATAGCTACCGCCACTGGCGTCACTCCAGAGGTGGCGGGCAAACCCCATCGCGCGATTGGCGACCTCACCAGAGAGCGACTCGGCGCGGACGGGATCATGGTGGGCGATCGAGCCGAGACAGATGGTTTGTTCGCCGAGTACCTGGGATACGAGTTTGGTCTGGTCTTCAGCGGCGTCACGAGGGCGACTGATCCGTGCCTCGTTGGGCCGCCTGCGGTTACGGCCGAGGATCTGCGGGCGCTCGTCGGGCAACGTCTGGGGCTGCGGTAGTGGCTGCCCGTCGTCGTCTCGATGATGAGCTGGTTCGCCGAGAACTCGTGTCTAGTCTGGCCCGGGCCCACGATCTGATCGAGGGCAGCCGAGTCACCGTGAGTGGCGCGCCAGCGGCCAAAGCATCCCGCCTAGTTGATCCAGGTGAAGCGCTAGTGATCTTAGGTGACGGCCCGCGGTTCGTGAGCCGAGCGGGAGAAAAGCTCGCCGCCGCGCTCGCCGAGTTCGCCGTCAACCCCGCGGGCCGCACGGTGGTAGATGTCGGCTCATCGACGGGCGGTTTTACGGATTGCTGCCTGCAAGCAGGTGCCGCACGCGTGATCGCGATCGACGTGGGCCGCAACCAACTCCACGAAAGAATCCGAGCCGACCCTCGGGTTGAAGTTTACCAACAAACCAACGTCCGCCACGTTACGGCGGCCGACGTGGGCGGACCTGGTTCGCTTCTCGTGGCTGACCTATCTTTCATTTCGCTGCGAACCGTGGCCGCGAACCTCGCCGAACTCACTACCGCCGATGGCGAGATGGTGGTGCTAGTCAAGCCGCAGTTCGAAGCAGACAAGGCCGAGGCCGACAAAGGTCGCGGCATTATTCGCGATCCGGCGGTGTGGGCCTCGACCCTTGAGCGGGTGGGAAACGCCCTTTCGAGCGTCGGTGCGGCCATCATGGGGGTCATGGTGTCTCCTCTAACCGGCGGCGATGGCAACGTAGAGTTCCTTATGCATGCTTGCTACGCCACGACCGGCGTCGAGCGATGGCCCGACCGATGCGCCGACGCCGTCGCCGAGGCCACGTGGCGAGAGGGGCGGTAATGGCCACCCTCGGTCTCATTATCCACCTAGGCCGTGAATCGGCCCGCCAGCAAGCACGAGAGGTCGCGGGCTGGCTCCGCCAACAAGGCCACAGGGTGCGAGCACCGTCGAACGACGCGGAGTTTGCCGACCTCGATGGCGTCACCCTCACCGATGGGGAGGCGTTCGTCGAAGGCCTCGATCTGGTCGTCACCTTGGGCGGGGACGGCTCGATTTTGCGCGCCGTTGAACTAGTGGGCTCGGCGGGTACACCGATTCTCGGAGTCGATCATGGCCAACTCGGCTATCTGACCGAGGTTCACCCCGATCAGGCGGTCCACTCGGTGAGTCGTTTCATTGCGGGTGACTTCAGCATTGAGGAGCGCATGCTGCTCGATGTGGCCGTCACCGCCTGCGATGGGGAGCCGGTTAGGCATTTCCTGGCTATGAACGAAGCCGCGATCGAGCGGTCGGCGGAGGTCAACACCATTCGCTTGCGGGCCGAGATCGACGATGAGTTCTTCACGACCTACGCGGTCGACGGCGTGATTGTGTCGACCCCTACCGGCTCCACGGCGTACGCTTTTTCGGTGCGAGGACCCATCATTGCCCCGACACACCGGGCGATCCTGCTTACGCCGGTGTCGCCCCATATGTTGTTCGACCGATCGATGGTGTTTGAGCCTCACACCCAAGTTCGCTTCACCGTCGACGGTCATCGGCCCGCCACAGTGTCAGTGGACGGCCGTAGGATTGCCTTCGTGGGCGATGGTGCCGTAATTGAGTGTACCGCGTCAGCCCAGTCGGCTCGGCTGGTCACTTTCGGGCCCCGACGCTTCCATCAAGTATTGAAGGCCAAGTTTGGACTCAATGACCGCTGATCGTGATCTATCTCGCCCTTGTCGTTTGCCCCGAGCGATCCCATGCTGAGCGAACTTCTGGTTCGCGACCTCGGGGTTATCGACGAACTTTCGTTGCTTCTCGACGAGGGGATGACCGTGGTAACCGGCGAGACGGGAGCGGGAAAGACCCTGATCGTGGGCGCTATCGATTTGCTCACCGGCGGGCGGGCGGATGCCTCGCTGGTCCGGCCCGGCGCCGACGAGGCAGAGATTCAAGGGCGATTCGTGATGGGCGACGACGAGATCGTGGTCCGCCGAGTTATCCCGCGTGCGGGGCGCAGTCGGGTGTACATCAATGGGCGCCTCGCCACCGTCGGGGCGCTCACCGATCAAGGAGTTGACCTAGTCGACCTGCACGGGCAACATGCCCACCAATCTCTACTCAAAGTGGCCGTTCAACGCGCCGCACTAGATCAGTTCGGGGAGATCGACACCTCCGCCCTTGTCACTTTGACGGACGAACTTCGTACGACCGAAGTGGCGTTGGCAGAACTCGGCGGCGACGACCGAGCCCGAGCACGCGAGATTGATCTTCTGCGCCATCAGTTGGCCGAAATCGACGCGGCCAATATTGCCGACCCCGATGAGGATATCCGCCTCGACGACGAGGAAAGCTTGCTGTCCGATGCTAGCTCCCACCGAGAAGCCGCCTCGGCCGCGGTGGCCCTACTGGACTCCGAGGGACAAGTCATGACGGGCGTGGGCGAGGCCTTGGCAGCGCTGGCGGACCGGTCCCCGTTCGCCGATCTAGTCAATCGCCTCCACGGTGTCTCGGCCGAACTGGCTGACCTCGCGGCCGAAACCAGAACGCGGGCCGAGTCGATTGACGAGGATCCCGCCACCCTCGAGGCGTTGCGCGAACGGCGAGCGATGCTGCGCGAACTGCGTCGCAAATACGGCGAAACTCTGGCCGAGGTGCTGGACTTTAGCCGTGACTCAGCGGAGCGCTTAGCAGAGTTAGTTAGCTTCGAAGCAGGCGCGGCCGTCCTCGATCAGCGTCGCGATGAACTTCTCGCCGACCTCACGCGGGAGCGGGCCGCGGTTCTGGCCGCACGCACCGAGGCCGCTCCTCGCCTAGCGGCGGCGGTCGAAGCCAATTTGGGTCGCCTGGCGATGGCAGGTGCGCGCCTAGAGGTCTCGGTGGCCGGTGAGGCCGGAGACGATGTCGAAATCCGTCTGGCCGCCAACATAGGGCACGACCCGCAGTCGCTCACCAAGGTTGCCTCCGGGGGTGAACTCGCCCGCACGATGCTGGCCTTGCGCCTCGTGCTCACCGCCGGTCCCCCCACCTTGGTCTTCGATGAGGTTGATGCTGGAATTGGCGGCGATGTGGCCAATATCGTGGGGGCGAGTTTGTCCGACCTTGCGCCCAGCCATCAGGTGCTTGTGGTTACCCACCTTGCCCAAGTCGCGGCGTTTGCCGACCAACACGTCGCTATTACTAAGGCCGACGTGGCGGGTCGGACCGTCAGTACGGCGCGGCCTCTGACTGACGCGGAGCGGGTGGTTGAACTGTCTCGCATGCTTTCGGGTTCGCCAGAATCGAACACGGCGCGAGAGCATGCCGAAGAACTCATCGCCGTCGCGGCGACCCGCCGAGCGGGTGCTTTGGGTAGCGTGTCGTCTCGATGACGAAGCACATCTTCGTAACCGGCGGCGTGGTGAGCGGTCTAGGCAAAGGCCTCTCGGGATCCTCGCTCGGGCGACTACTCAAAGCCCGTGGATGGCGCGTCACCATGCAAAAACTGGACCCTTACCTCAACGTCGATCCGGGAACGATGAACCCTTTCGAACACGGCGAAGTGTTCGTAACAGACGACGGCGGCGAGACCGACCTCGATCTAGGCCACTACGAACGGTTCATAGACGAAAACCTCACGATCGACTCCAACGCCACCACCGGCTCGATCTACCAATCGGTTATAGCCGCCGAACGACGAGGCGATTATCTCGGTAAAACGGTCCAAGTGATTCCCCACATCACCGACGAGATCAAACGACGCATCAACCGGCTAGTAAGCCGCGATGTCGATGTTGTCATCACCGAAGTCGGCGGCACGGTAGGTGATATCGAGATTTTGCCCTTCCTCGAAGCGATCCGTCAGTTCCGACTCGACGTTGGTCGAAAAAATGTCTGCTACGTCCACGTAACCTTAGTGCCTTTTATCGGACCGTCGGGGGAGCAAAAGACTAAGCCAACGCAACACTCGGTCACCGAACTACGCAGTCGAGGTATCCAACCTGACGCCATAATTTGTCGCTCCGATGATTCCATCACTGCGGACCTGCGGCGCAAGATCTCTAACCTGTGCGACGTTCCCGTAGCAGGCGTCGTCAACGCGGCCGACGCCTCGAGCCTGTACGAGATTCCGCTGGTTCTGCACGACGAAGGGCTTGACGACTTTGTCTGCCAGATCCTTGATCTCGACGATCGTCCACTGGATCTCACCGCTTGGCGGGAACTTGTCGAACGGGTTCAGGGTGCCACTACGCCGGTTCGCGTGGGCCTCATCGGCAAGTACGTCAGCCTGCCCGACGCCTACCTCAGCGTGGTGGAATCACTAAACCACGCGGGCATCTATCACGGGGTCAAAATCGAGATCGAGTGGATCCAAGCCGAAGCGGTCGCCAGTTCGTTAACCAGCGGTCGCTTTCGTGACCTCGACGGAATCGTCATCCCGGGCGGTTTCGGCGAGCGGGGGATCGAAGGCAAGATTGCCGCCGCGGGCTACGCCCGAAAAAACAACATCCCGTGCCTTGGGCTCTGCCTCGGCATGCAGGTTATGACCATCGAGTACGCCCGCAGCGAACTCGGATTAGCGGGCGCTCATAGCACCGAATTTGACGCCCAAACTAGCCATCCCGTTATCGACTTGATGGACAGTCAGCGCAACGTCACCGACATGGGAGGCACAATGCGACTCGGGGCCTATCTCGCCCACCTCCAGCCCGGTTCGCAGGTCCGCGCCGCCTACGGCGAAGATGTCGTTTCGGAAAGACATCGCCACCGATACGAGTTCAACCCGAAGTATCGGAGTCGGTTCGAAGACAGCGAACTGTACCTGTCGGGGCAGTCGCCCGATGGCCGACTAATCGAGTTCATCGAACTAAAGAACCACCCGTTTTGGGTGGGGACGCAGGCACACCCAGAGTTCAAGAGTCGCCCTGACCGACCCGCTCCGTTGTTCCGGTCGTTCATTGCCGCGTCGCGCCAGCGCGCCGAAGGACGGAATCCACACCTGCCGTCGATTGACGGGCCTCTTTCGGGAGCCGAGTCGTGACCATCCAGGGTTCAACCTCGGCGTTTGGGTTCACGTTCGTCGACGAGCGCGAAATCTACGACGGCTTCGTCATCCGGGTGGTCGAGGGCGAGTTCGAAACGCCGGAAGGGCACCGAGTCAACCGCGACATTGTCCGTCATCCCGGAGCGGTGGGGGTAGTGGCGATCGACAACGACGAGATTGTGTTGGTGCGCCAGTATCGAGCCGCCCTCCATACGGAGGTGCTGGAGATTCCGGCTGGCAAACGCGATGTCGACGGCGAACCGCCCGCCGCCACTGCTCGTCGCGAACTAATCGAAGAGGTAGGCCTTGAGCCAGCCTCGCTGGAGTTTCTCACCGGAATGCACTGCTCGGTGGGATTCTGCGACGAGTACATACACATCTATCTGGCCACGGACCTGCGGGTGCGGTCCGTCGCTCACGAAGGACCAGAGGAGCGCCATATGACCATCGAACGGTGGCCCCTGGATGAGGCGCTGGCCGCGGTTGGCGACGGACGAATCACCGACGCTAAGACCATGGTTGGCCTCCACACCGCCCTGCGGCGGCTAGACCGGTGAGTCCGGCATGCTCGAAGCAAACCTGCAGGACTTTTTGACCTGCTTGGCGGTCGAACGGGGTCGAGCGAGCAATACCTTGGCTGCCTACCGACGCGACCTCGGCCGGTACCAGGATCATCTCCACCGCAGAGGCCGAACCTCCATCACGGCCTCTACTGATGATGTCATTGCGTTCGTTCACGTACTGGTAGGGCAAGGGCTGGCCCCGGCGTCGATCACGCGGACCCTCGTGGCGGTACGCGGAGCCCACAGGTTCCTCACGGCCGAGGAGGTTCGTAGCGACGACCCTGCGGCCGATGTCGAGATCCCCCGAGTGCCCAAAGGGTTGCCCAAGGCGCTGACCGTTGACGAGGTAGCTGCACTGATTGACTCGGTAACGGGGGCAGATATGGTTTCGCGACGTGATCGGGCCATCCTCGAGACGCTGTATGGCACTGGGGCCCGCATCTCGGAGTTGGTCGGCTTGTCGCTCGGCGACATTGACCTGCACGACGGGCTGGTGCGCCTCATGGGAAAAGGATCCAAGGAGCGCATCGTTCCGCTTGGTCGGCTGGCCGCGGGAGCTCTCACCGGTTGGTTCGCGCCCGCCGGACGGGGGGCCATGCAACCGGCGCGGTGGGCTCGCCGCGGCGATGCTGAGGCGGTCTTTTTGAACCAGCGTGGCGGTCGCCTGAGCCGACAAGGCGCGTGGGGGATAGTCACGGGCCGGGGAGCCGCGGTTGGCTTGTACGACGAACTCAGTCCGCACGTCTTGCGCCATTCGTGCGCGACCCACATGCTCGACCACGGCGCCGACATCCGCACGGTGCAGGAACTACTCGGCCATGCCTCGCTATCGACCACGCAGATTTACACGAAGGTGAGCGTTGAGCGGATGCTGGAAGTTTACCGTTCTGCCCATCCGCGGGCTGTGGGGCTTTGATGGGCGGTACCGCTCACCTCATCCGCCGCTTCTTCGGGTCGCTGCGGCGTGGCGGACCAAGTCCCGCTGACTGCTCATGGGTCGGCGACCAACTCAACGAAGCGGAGTGTGGCCTATGGGAGCAGATGAGCGGACCGGATCGTCGTCATTCGGTGGCTGTGGCCCGCGAAGTAGCTCATCGCCTCGGCCGTGACTCGACTATGCCGGTGCGGGCCGCCGCCCTCCTCCACGACGTGGGCAAGATAGACGCCGATCTTGGAACGGTGGGTCGAGTGGTGGCCACCCTAGCCGCGAAAGTACTGGGACGAGACTCCGCCCAACGATGGCGCCAAGCGAAAGGATTTAGGGGCAAGATCGGGCGCTACCTCCACCATCCTGAGATTGGTGCCGAGATGCTGGAACGCGCCGGTTCAGATCCGCTCACGGTGGCGTGGGCCGCCGAGCATCATCGTCCCACCGCCGAATGGACGCTCGATCCGGCCACTGCGGCGGTCCTGCACGAGGTCGATAACGATTAGCCTTGGGACTCGAGCAACCCAATATTGTGGCGGGCTCGCTCCATGGTGACGGAGGCGATCGAGCGGGCCTTCTCTGCCCCGACTCGTAGCAGACGCGTCGTTTCGCCTGGGTCGGCCTCAAGTTCGCGGAAGCGCTCCTGGATCGGGCGGAGGAGTTCCACGACCGCTTCCGCTGTGTCTACTTTCAGCGCCCCGTACTGCTCGTAGGTGTCGGCGAGTTGCGCTGGGTCCCGGTTGGTCGCGGCGCCAAGAATCGACAACAGGTTGGCGATGCCTGGCTTGGTGGCTTGGTCGAACCGGACCTCGCCGTCGCTGTCGGTCACAGCGCTCTTGATTTTTTTTTCGATGGCCTTTGGTTCGTCGAGCAGGCCAATAGTTCCTTTCGGTGAAGCGAGTGACTTTGACATTTTGTCCGTGGGGCTCTGGAGGTCCATGACCCGCGCCCCAAGTGGCGAGATGACCGCGGAAGGTACGACGAAGGTGTCGCCGTAGCGACGGTTGAACCGTTCGGCAATATCGCGGGCGATTTCGAGGTGCTGGCGTTGATCGTCGCCCACGGGCACATCGTCGGTGTCGTACAAGACAATGTCAGCCGTTTGCAGGGCCGGGTACGTGAAGAGTCCCGCCGAGATGAAATCGTGACGTGCGCTTTTGTCTTTGAACTGGGTCATGCGACTGAGTTCGCCGTAACCCACCGTACACGCCATCAGCCAGCCGCATTCGGCGTGTTCTTTGACATGGCTCTGCACGAACAACGTGCATGTTTCGGGGTCAAGGCCGACCGCCATCAGCAACTGAGCCAAGCGCAACGACCCTTCCCGAACTTCGCCCGGGGGCTGGGGCACGGTGACAGCGTGGAGATCAACCACACAAAAGATGGCGTCGGTTTCGTGCTGCATCCGCACCCAGTTTCGGGTGGCGCCAAGGAGGTTGCCGAGGTGTTGTTCACCTGTTGGTTGAATGCCGGAAAATACGCGCCTCATAGGCGGCCAGCGTAGAGGCATTTGGTTGCACGCGGCCGATCGCGGCCTATCGTCACCACAGTGGCCTACGAGGTGCATACGCCGGTTTTCGCCGGACCGTTTGATCTTTTGTTGCACCTCATCTTGCGCGAGCAGGTCGAGTTGTACGATATCGACCTGTCAGAGATCGTTGATGCCTACCTCACGGAACTGGAATGGCTGGACCGACTTGACCTCGAGGTCGCCACCGAGTTCTTGCTGATCGCCGCGACTTTGGTGGAACTCAAGGCCCGCCGGCTCCTTCCCGTAGACGGCGAGATCGACCTCGACGACGAACTAGGCCGGTGGGAAGAGCGTGATCTTTTGCTCGCTCGCTTGGTCGAGTGCAAAACGTTCAAGGACGCGGCGACGATGTTGCGGAAGCTGTCGGTCGAAGCGGCTCGTTCGTATCCTCGCCGTGTGGGACTGGTTGAAGAACGCTTCGTGAGCCTCGCCCCTGACTTGCTCAAGAACACGACACCCGACGATCTTCGCCAAGCCTATCTTCGAGCCACGGCTCCCCAACCGGAGGTTCGGGTCGACCTCTCCCACATCACGCCGATCAAGGTCACGGTGGCCGAGGCGGTGGACGAGTTGCTCGATGAGCTATCGACCGTTGGTTCTGTAACTTTTCGGCAACTCACGGCCGAACTCGTTGATCGCATTGAGGTAGTCGTGCGTTTCTTGGCCGTTCTCGAACTTTTCAAACAAGGACTCGTTGACTTGCAGCAGCTGTCGACGTTTGGCGAGATTACGGTGGTCTGGACCGGCGGTGACGAGGTAACTGCTAGCGACCTCGTGATCGATTTCTACGAGGGCTGAGATGGCTGATTACGTGGCGGCGGCGCTCGAAGCGATCTTGTTGGTGGCCGAAGATCCACTACCCCCTGAACTGCTTGGTCGTCTCGTCGGTGCCGCGCCCGACGAGGTGATCGACATCTGCGACACATTGGCCGCTGAGTACGTCGCCGACGGGCGGGGGTTCATTTTGGCTCGGGTCGCGGGCGGGTATCGCTACCAAACCTCCATCGACCAAGCGCCATACGTCGAACGCTTCGTGCTCGACGGTCAGTCAGCCCGCCTATCCGCGGCAGCCCTAGAAACATTGGCGGTCGTAGCCTACAAACAGCCGGTGTCGCGGAACCAAATTGCGGCTATCCGCGGGGTCAACGTCGATGGGGTTATGCGCACCCTTCAGCAGCGAGGTTACGTCGACGAGGTCGCACGCGACCCTGGTCCCGGCCAGGCCGTTCTTTACGGCACCACGACCTCTCTTCTCGAACGACTCGGACTCGACTCGATCGACGACTTGCCCGCCCTAGGCGAGTTCTTCCCCCCGAATGAGGTGATCGAGGCACTAGAGCGGAGCCTGTGGGTTACTCCAGACCACGACGATACGGAGCCGACGTCATGAGCGACGCCCCGCACCACGAAGGTGTGCGCCTGCAGAAGGTTCTCGCACGGTTGGGGTTCGGGAGTCGGCGCGGGTGTGACGACATCATCGCGGCGGGCCGAGTAACCGTTGATGGCGAGGTGGCGATACTGGGCCGGCGGGTGGATGTCGACACGTCGATCGTGGCGGTCGACGGCGCGCCGATCGGAATCAAGCCCGGTCTCGTCTACTACCTGCTCAACAAGCCGACTGGGGTCATCACCACCGCCGATGATCCCCAAGGCCGCCCAACCGTTATTCAGTCGGTGCCGAGCGAACCGCGGGTTTTTTCGGTCGGGCGGCTCGACCGAGACAGCGAAGGCCTGTTGATTCTCACCAACGACGGTCAGTTGACCCAGCGCCTCACTCACCCAAGTTTTGGCGTGGAGAAGGAGTATCTCGCGCTGGTCAAAGGCGTTCCGTCACGCGCCGCTTTGCGCGAACTGCGTGACGGGGTCGAACTAGATGACGGTCCAACGGAGCGTGCCCGCGTGAGCGCGGTGGAGCCTAGTTTGATCCGACTCACCATCCATGAGGGACGCAACCGACAGGTCCGGCGCATGTTCGACGCTGTGGGACATCCGGTCGAGCGACTAGTACGGACCCGCATTGGATCCCTCGTTGATCGACAGCTGAAGCCCGGGGCTTGGCGCAACCTCAGCCGCGACGAGGTCCGATCCTTGGAACTAGCCGTCGCCGACAACTAAGCGACCAGTTGAACCGGTTGGCGCCGACAACTAAGCGACCAGTTGAACCGGTTGGCGCCGGTAAACTTGGGGGCCGTGACCGTACCTCGAACCGCAGCCATCGTTGGTGTGGGCCTCATCGGAGGTTCCGTCGGACTGTCCCTGCGGGCTAATGGTTGGCGAGTGATCGGTGTTGACCACGATGACGACCGCCTCGCCGCGGCGATCCAGGTCGGTGCCATCGACGGTTCGTGTGCGCTAGACGACCTTGCGCCGTGTGACCTCGCGGTGGTGGCCACACCAGTCGGAGACGTGGCCGGGATAGCCCGCGAGTTGTTGGCCAGAGGCGTCGCCGTCGTCACCGATGTGGGCTCCGTCAAAGCCCCGATCGTGAATGCCGTCGATAACCCACAGTTCGTGGGTGGTCATCCAATGGCGGGCAGCGAACAAGACGGCCTCGAGGGAGCCACGGCCGATCTCTTCCGCGGGACAACCTGGGTCCTTACCCCGACCCCGACAACCCACGACACGGCCTTTGCGTCGGTCAGCGAGGTCGTTTCGGCCACTGGTGCCCAGGTGATCGCGATGCCGCCTGATCGCCACGACATGCTCGTCGCGATTGTCTCCCACGTCCCTCACCTCACCGCCGCGACCCTCATGCGACTAGCCGATTCCCGCGCCGATGAGCACCGCATCTTGCTTCGTTTGGCGGCGGGCGGTTTTCGTGACATGACGCGGATCGCTGCTGGATCACCAACGATTTGGCCCGATATTTGCACGCAGAACAGCGAAGCCATTGTTGAGGTGCTCGATGAGTTGCTTGATCGGCTCCAAGTCGTCCGCGAGGTAGTCGCGGCCAGCAATCACGAGATGCTCGTCCAGCAACTCGAATCGGCCCGCACGGCGCGGCGGAATCTGCCCACCACAGCACCTATTCCCGCGGCGATGAGCGAGATGCGGGTCCCCGTCCTCGATCGCCAGGGCGAACTTGCCGCGGTGGCCTCCCTGGCCGCGGAGTTGGATGTCAACATCTACGATCTCGAGATAGCACACTCGGCCGAAGGTCCGCGCGGGGTCATAGTCTTGTTGATCGAAACGGACCGAGCCGAACGTCTTCAGGGCGGCCTCATGGCCCTCGGCTATCGGCCTTCGCTTCGGGCCTTGGAATCATGACGATAGAATCTTGACTATGGAGTCACGCGAGATAGTGCCGCTGGCGTTGCTTCTCGACGCGACGGTGGCCCTGCCGGGTTCCAAGAGCATCACCAACCGTGCGCTGGCTTGTGCTGCGCTGGCCGAGGGTAAGAGCACGTTGCGCCAAGTGCTATTCGCCGACGACACTCAGGCAATGATCGAGGCTATCGGGGCTCTCGGTGTCAGAGTCGAGTTGGACGAGGATCGCCATGAGGTCGTGGTCCACGGTCGGGGTCCGTCGCTGCAACCAATCGTCGAGACGCTTAACGCTAACCAATCCGGCACCACGGCCCGTTTCGTGGTGCCGCTGGCCAGCCACGCAACCGCGCCCGTAGTGGTGGATGCCCACCGGCAACTCCGGGACCGGCCGATGGGCGACCAGTTTGGCGCGCTACGGTCGCTGGGGGTCGAGATTAAAGAACTGGGCGTCGAGGGCCACCTCCCCGCCATGGTCACGGGGCCGATGACCAAAGGCCAAGTCACCGTGGCGGGCGACACATCGAGTCAGTTTATATCCGGTCTGATGTTGGCGGGAGGCGCGACGGCGCTGGATATCACCCTTGGAACGGCGCCTGTTTCGCGCCCCTACATCGATATGACGGCGAACGTTATGCGTTCTTTCGGCGCAAGAGTCGACGAACATCCCGGCGATACCTGGTCGGTGGGTGGCGGCTACGTTGGTTGCGACTACGAGATCGAACCGGATGCATCGGCCGCCTCCTACTTTCTTGCCGCGGCGGCCATCACTGGCGGCCGAGTTCGCGTCGAGGGCTTGGGTCGGGCCTCGCTACAAGGCGACATGGCCTTCGTCGACGTGCTCGAGGCCATGGGTTGCGCGGTGGGGTGGGGCGACGATTGGGTTGAGGTCTCTGGTCGTGCCGTTCGAGGAGTTGGCGTTGATCTCTCGGCTTTCTCCGACACCGCACCGACTTTGGCCGCGGTCGCGGCCTTCGCGACAACGCCGACCAGGGTCTCTGGAATCGGCTTCATTCGGGCCAAGGAGAGCGACCGCATCGCAGCAATTGTTACTGAACTGAACCGTTGTGGGGTTGAGGCCCGTGAAACCGGCGACGGCTTCGTCGTAGACCCGCAGGGACGGCCACACGGTACGGTTTTTGAGACCTACGACGATCATCGTATGGCTATGGCATTTTCCTTGATTGGTCTCGTCGTCGACGGAATTGAGATCAAAAATCCGTCGTGTGTGAACAAGACCTTCCCGCGGTTCTTCTCGGTCTTGGACGGCTTGCGTACACCGTCGGCCGTGTCGGTGATCGCCATCGACGGCCCCGCTGGTTCGGGGAAGTCCAGTGTGGCGCGGGTGCTCGCCGCGCAACTTGGCCTGAAGTATCTCGACACGGGGGCCATGTACCGTTCGGTGGCATGGGTACTTCTTCAGGCAGGCCAGGATCCCAGCGATGGGCCGACCGCGGCCGCCGCGGCCCAGGCGATTGAGATTGACATTGGCCGTGAGAAGGTTTTGGTCGATGGAGTCGACGCAACGGCGGCTATTCGCAGTCCCGAGGTCAATCGAGCGGTTAGCGTGGTGGCCGCGAATCCAGAAGTTCGCCGCGAACTCGTCCGCCGGCAACGGGCCTGGGCCCAAGTTCAAGGGGGAGGCGTTTTGGAGGGACGCGACATCGGCACGGTTGTGTTCCCGAACGCAGCGCTCAAGGTGTACCTCACCGCTGATCCGAGCGAGCGGGCCCGGCGCCGAGCGAGCGAAGACCCGTCGCTCGATGAAGCAACCGTTGCGGCGGACCTAACTCGCCGTGACACAATCGACTCGACGCGAGCCGCTGATCCGCTGACCGAAGCTAACGACGCGATTTTGGTGGACACCACCGGGCTTACTATTGACGAGGTCGTGGCATCGCTGGTCGACCGGTTCCAAGCGCGAACGGAGAACAAATGAAACGGGCCAACCGATACGGATCCCAAGCGGGAGATTCTGAAGCTCGAAGCCGTCAGTCTCTCGCCGGTCGGGTGCTCTACCGAGTGATGTGGACCCTATTTTTCAGCGCCATAAAGGTCGTTTTCCGCCTGCGGGTGGAAGGCAAGGAGAACCTACCTGATGGCCCGTTTATCTTGTCTGGCGTCCACCGTTCGTTTCTTGATGCGCCAATCATCGGCATGGTCACCTCCCGTCGGCTTCGCTTCATGGGCAAGGCGAACCTGTGGAACTTCAAGCCCCTCGGCACCTTCTTGAGCATCATGGGCGGCTTCTCCGTTGAACGCGGTACCGCCGATCGAGCGGCTCTGCGAGCGGCCGAGGACGTGTTGGGGTTGGGCGAGCCGCTGGTTATGTTCCCGGAGGGGACCCGTCAAACGGGAGCCCGACTGAAGCGAGACCTGGTGCTCGATGGCCCGTCGTTCGTTGCTATTCGATCGGGCATTCCCATCGTCCCGGTCGGCATTGGCGGCATTTCCCGTGCTCTTCCGCTGGGGGCCAAGATCCCCCGCCCCGTTCGTATCGTGGCGGTTATCGGAGATCCGATTTTCCCACCGCCTCGCGGCGAGGGTCGCGTGGCGCGGCGGGTAGTGAGCGACCTTACCAATCGCCTGTATCAGGATCTGAGCGACCTCTATATCGAGGCCCGCGTGCTCGCGGGCGATGAACCTGCCCCCGACACCGGCGACTAGTTCGGCGGCGGAGTTATGGAATAAGGCAGTCCGGTGGCGTGGGAGCGGCTCACGTCGACGATGGCTCGACCACGAAGAGCGCGGCGTCCGAGCAGCATCCGAAATCCCATTGTGTCGCGGCGGGTGAGGGTGAACTGCACGTTCCAGCGACGATCGCCGATGGTGATCAACGATTCAATTACGGGGCGAAGCTCGCTTTGCCCATTGGAGGAACGGATCCGGCGCTCGTCGATGAGCGGGGCTTCGGCTACGGTGGTGTCGTGTGAGGTTCGCTGATGCGGGCGCAGCATGAACCGAACCCAGGGTTCTGCGTTGCGTTGGAAGTGTTCGAGCAGCGGCGCATGCAGCGACGAGGTGGCGGCCCCCGTATCGATCTTAGCCTTGAGCGGAGTGGGACAACTCAACCCGTTGACTAGGACCCATTCTCGCCAGCCGACGATGAGGGGCGGGCGTCGTTGGGGGCGCCTCACTGCGGGGCTGGGCCGGTTAGGGATTCGAGGACGTCGGAGGCATCGATGGTGCGGTCGTCGAGGGGGGCTCGCTCGGTGCCACCTAACATCAACGCGGCGGCCGCGTCGATCGCTCCGAGCAACTCGCGGAGGTTCCGAGGCGGCGGGAAATACTCGGTTTCTTCGGTGACGGCAACCTCCTCGACCCCGTGGCGCGGGTCGAGGTGGTCGATCACCGCGCGTACTAGGTCCTCGGGGGCCGATGCTCCCGCGGTGACACCCACCACCCCGCGAAGGTCGGTGGGGAGTTCGTGGGGACCGTTGATGCGAAACACGCGTGGGCAACCCGCCTCTATAGCGAGTCCGGCGAGGGCGTTCGTGTTCGACGAGTTGGCGGAGCCAATGACGACCATGGCGTCGCACCGTGGCGCGATTTTCGTCAGCGCCAATTGGCGGTTGGTGGTGGCAAAGCAAAGGTCGGAGCGGCCGGGTTCCCAGAGGTCTGGGAAACGGTCGCGAGTGGCGTCCACCACACCGGACCATTCGCGATGTGAAAGCGTTGTCTGGGCGAGCACTGCAACGGGTGTTTCAAACTGGGGGAGAGCGGCCACATCATCGGGTGTTTCGACCCGGTGGATGGCTTGGGGGGCGACGGCCATGGTACCGATGGCCTCTTCGTGACCTTCGTGGCCGACGTAGACGATTTGGTATCCCTTGCCCGCACGCGTCTTGACCTCGTGGTGTACTTTGGTGACTAGGGGACAAACCGCGTCGATGACATAACCCCCGCGTGCTCGTGCCGCTTCGACAACTTCGGGCGCCGAGCCGTGGGCCGAAAGCATGATCGGCCGACCGGGTTCGACTTCGGCGATGTCGTCAACGAAAATCACGCCCAACTCTTCGAAGCGTTGAACGACGAGTTGATTGTGGACGATTTCGTGGTAGCAGTAGACGGGTGGCTCGAAGGCCCGAACTAGCCAGGCGAGGGCCTTAATCGCCATCTCTACGCCCGCACAAAATCCCCGCGGCGCGGCGAGTAGGACACGGTCGACGCCGGAAGGGGTCGCAGACTCAAAGAGATCGGCCATGCTCACAATTTGAGGCTAACGATTGGGTGGAGACCTGAGATCACGTTGCTATGATTTTCACTCGTTCGTGTTTGGTTTTACTGCCAGTGCCTAGGAGTCTCCGCGATGTCGAAAATCTGCCAGGTCACCGGCAAGAAGCCCCATTTTGGTAAGCAGGTGTCACACTCGCACCGCCGCTCGAGTCGACGCTGGAACCCCAACGTCCAAAAGAAGCGTTTTTATCTCAATAGCGAGCGTCGTTGGATCACCCTCAGCGTTAGCACCAAGGGCATCAAGACCATCGACAAACGCGGCATCGAGCGGGTAGTGGTCGATATGCGGGCCGCGGGCCAAAAGGTTTGAGGATTCGTCATGGCCAGCGATAAGCGTCCCATCATCAAACTGCGTTCGACCGCGGGCACGGGCTACACGTACGTGACCAGAAAGAACAAGGCCAATACCCGCGAGCGCATCGAGATCAAGAAGTACGATCCGGTGATTCGCCAGCACGTCATCTTCAAAGAAGAGCGCTGATCTAGGTTCCCCGGCGATGCCCGAGGTGATACACGGGCCATGTCCGACTGATCGACCTATCGCCATATTCGACTCCGGGTTTGGAGGACTAACCGTGGCGCGGGCGGTAATCGACCTCCTGCCCGCCGAAGATGTTGTCTACTTCGGTGACACGGCGCGTTATCCCTATGGTTCGCGGGGCCACCACGAGGTCCGAGCCTTTGCCCATCAGATCACCGACTGGATGATCGAGACCTATAATCCGAAGCTGGTGGTGGTGGCGTGCAATACGGCCACAGCTGTTGCGCTCGCCGAACTAGCCGCCCGCGTCGCTGTTCCAGTCATCGGCGTGCTCGAACCGGGCCTGCAATCGGTGCTTTCGATAACCAACACCGGTCGGGTAGGCGTCATTGGCACGGTGGGCACGATCGCCAGTGGGGCTTATCAGCGGGCCACGGCACGCCATGCCCCCTACGTTGAACTTAGCTGCGCTGCCTGCCCGGGCTTTGTCGAGTTCGTCGAGCGGGGGGAGATCGCTTCTGATCAGGTTCACGTCTTGGCCGAACGATTATTGGCCCCGATGCAGGAGGCCAAAGTCGACACATTGTTGCTCGGATGTACTCATTACCCGTTCCTAGCGCGTACCATCGGCGATGTGATGGGCCCCGATGTGGTCTTGGTTTCATCGGCCGATGAGACGGCGTTTGCATTGAGTCGCGTACTCGCGGAATCTGGCCAACTCGCATCGGTTGGCGATCGGCTGGGCCGGGCGCGGTTTGTGTCGAGCGGCGACATCAACTCGTTCGCTCGGTTGGGGAGGCGGCTACTGGGTCCTGAACTCGATTCGGTCACCGCTCATTCGTGGGAGACTTAGGTGAGTATAGAAATCACCGTCTTGGGATCGTCGGGTTCTTATGCGGGACCAGACAACCCGTGTACCGGCTATCTCGTACGTACCAGCGGGGCGGTCGTGCTGCTCGACTGCGGGCCGGGAACTCTAGGTCCGCTCCAGCAAGCAATCAACCTCCAGGACCTCACGGCCATCGTCATCACCCACTGTCATCCGGACCATTGGCTGGAGCTTCCGGTGATGCGCAATGTGTTTACTTACTTCTCGCCCCGAGACGCTTTGCCGGTCTACGGAACGGCGGAAACAGCGGCCCTAAACGATGCCGTGACGATCTCGGCGAATCCGAGTCCGTTCGCCTGGTCGACGATCGATCACGCAGCGAAGGTGACCATCGGAGACCAGAAGTGGCGTTTTTCTCGTACGGATCATCCGGTTGAGACCCTCGCCGTACGCGTCGACGCCGCCGATAGGAGTTTCGTCTACACGTCGGACACCGGCCCGGCGTGGTCGCTTGGTTCGCTAGGCCCCGATATCGACCTAGCTATGTGCGATGCGAGCCACCTGCACGAACTTGAGGGCCGAGATATTCCCCATATGTCGGCGCGCCAAGCGGGTCTCGCCGCTCATGCCGCGGGCGTTGGTCGGTTGGTGGTTACCCATCTAGTCCCAGGATCTGACCCTGAAGCCCACCGCACGGAGGCCGCCACGGCGTACGGTGGTCCAGTTGAGGTAGCCCTTCGGGGATCTGTCTTTACCGTCTAACTCGCCTCACCGACTTATTCGCTCCACCACTCTGGGAGACCATGTGGCCACTCGCTACGACGGGCGTCAGCCCCACGAACTTCGTCCTTTTTCGTTTACTCGAGATTTCACCTCGATGACCTTGGGTTCGGTGTTGGTTTCGTTCGGCGAGACCCGCGTGTTTTGTACCGCTTCGGCTGAACGAGACGTCCCCCGATGGATGAAGGGTCAGGGTCAAGGCTGGGTCACCGCGGAGTATTCGATGTTGCCGGGGTCATCGCCGGAACGGGTGCGGCGCGAACGAAACGGGGCCAAGGGTCGTACCCAGGAGATCGAGCGACTCATCGGCCGCTCGCTGCGCGCGGCGACCGATATGTCGGCTTTGGGCGAGCACTCGCTTCGCCTCGATTGCGATGTCTTGCAGGCCGATGGAGGCACCCGGACCGCCTCCATATGTGGGGCCTATATTGCTCTGCATGACGCGTGTACCCGACTAGTGCAGGAAGGGGCGATCGTGGCACATCCGCTTAGCACCGAATGCGCGGCGATTTCGGTAGGCATCGTTGACGGTCAAGCGGTCCTCGACCTGCCGTACCCCGAGGACTCCACAGCCGACGTTGATTGCAACGTTGTCATGGACGGGGCGGGTCAACTCATCGAGGTTCAAGGGACCGCCGAGTCCAACTCGTTCAGTCGGGCCCAACTCAATCAGATGCTCGATCTAGCTGAGAGCGGCATCGCGGAGATCATCGCCGTTCAGCGGGCGCTACTCGCCGCCGCACCGAGCCCGCGGAGCGTGGCCCGTCCATGAGTCGGCTCCCCCGGTTGGTTTGCGGGAGCGCTAATCCCGACAAGGTAGCGGAGATTGCCGTGGTGCTAGACGGCATCGTGGATCTGCTGCCCCGACCGCTAGGACTAGCCGATGTGGTGGAAGACGCGCCGGACCTCGAAGGCAACGCGCGGTTGAAAGCCCGCGCCGTTTGCGCGGCGGCGAACGCGGCCGCGGTTAGTGACGACACTGGTCTCGAAGTTGATGCCCTAAACGGTGCGCCCGGCGTTTACTCGGCACGTTTCGCGGGCTTGGGGGCGAGTTATCAGGACAATGTTGACCAACTCCTCGCCGAACTCGAAGCGGTCGCGGCAATCGATTCCGTCGACCGCACGGCTCGCTTTCGCACGGTGGTGATGGTTGCATGGCCCGACGGATCCGAACTGGTGGTGGAAGGTTCGGTGGAGGGAACAATTGCCGCCGCACCAAGGGGGACCGGCGGTTTTGGATATGACCCCGTCTTTGTGCCCACCGAGGCCGATGGCCGCAGTTTTGCCGAAATGGGCGACGAAAAGCACGAGATCAGCCACCGCGGCCGAGCCTTTCGGGCCCTCGCTGCCGCCCTGCACGAACGAACATGATGGTGGGACGGCACCGAGGTTGGGGGCTGGCGGCGCTGGGAATGTTGCTGGTTTCTACCGACTCTTACTTCATCCGATTGTCCGAACTCGATGGCTGGACCGTTGCTTTTCTCGTTTCAGTGGGCTCGCTGCCGGTGCAAATTGGATTGCAGCGACTGCTGGAGGGCGGGCAGCCACTAACAGTCTTTCGCCGGTCCCCTCGGGGATTGCTTACGGTGGGGGTCCTCTCGGGGGTTAGCCAACTCTGTTTTGTCATCGCGGTAACCCGGACCGATATCGCCAACGTCGTGGTGATCGTGGCGTCGGCACCGATAGCGGCTGCCATCGTTGGCCGGTTGTTCTTCGGCGAACGGACCAGCCGACGGGTGTGGACGGCTATCTTCATCACCGTTATCGGGGTAGTCATCGTGGTGCTGGGCTCGGTCGGTGAGCCGAACCTCACTGGTGACTTGCTGGCTATGGGAGCGGTGTTGTGCTTTTCGATCAACATGAACGTCTGGCGCCATTACCGAGACCAGAGTCGTTACGTTGGTTTAGCCATCGCCGCGGCGGCCACGATCCTCTTCTCTGTTGGGTTCGCCGACCCGTTCGGACATAGCGCCAAGGCGTACCTAGCGTGCGCGGGAATGGGATTGGTTTTTAATCCAGCGGGTCGTCTCTGCCATACCTCTGCCCCGCGCTATGCCCCCGCCGCCGAGGTGGCCTTGTTCACTCCCGTGGAGACCTTCGCGGCAACCACGTGGGCGTGGATTGCGTTCGGTGATCAACCGCTCGCCCGCACCTTCATAGGGGGAGCGGTGGTGCTGATTGGTCTGCTGTACGGCACGATGAACCGCGTCCCACCAGCTAGCACTACCTCGGTTTTGACATGACGCTTTCTGACCGCTCTATTGGTTGGCTTCGGTATCTCGACCGTAAGGCCCGGACGCCCGACGACTGGTCGCGAACCGGTCGGCCCCATCCCCACTGGGATGATCGTTCCGACCCTCCGATGGCCAGTTGGCACCGCTTCGACCTAGTGGATTCATCGTACGCGATGGGTCTTATGGCCCATCGGACGCCCGCCTGGACCGAGCCTTATGTCGCCATTCTCGACGAGTTGATCCAACGACACACCCAATGGTGGTCGGCCGCTGATTGGCTTACCCAATTCGGACCTGACCCTGATCGAGCCAACTATCCTGACTTCTATCGGTTGTTGATTCCGCCCGAGTTGTTCGGCCATTACGATGCGCCGGGCTGGACCGCTAACGGTGTTGAGCCGTGGGGTCGCCAAATTGACCCTATCGCGGCCGACGGGATGCTCTTTTACAAGGGCTTCTTCTTAGTGCTATTGGGTATTCGTTCGATGATTGCGGGTGATGATCGTTGGAACGAGCCGTTCACGGTGATCAACGATGGCGCCAACACGTTCACCTGGACCCACGGCGAGATCGCTGAGTCGTTGTGTCGTCAGTGGCTGGCCGCGCCGGTGGGCTGTCATTGAGAAAACACCAAGGTCTGGCCGCTTTGACTGGCCGGAGCAGGTCTCGGTCTGAGACTTTACGACAATCGACACGGCACTGACTACAACGCACAAGCCTTCGGTCCTTGGTGGAAGTACGCTCGAGAGCACTACCTCGATCTCGATCGAGACGAACCGCCGACGATGACGACGCTCTACTACGACCCAATTCTTGACGTACATCACCGCAAGTCCGCCGCACTGGCCAATGTGACCTCGTTCTACGCCGCGCCCCAAGAGAGCGACGACGCGCGGCGTTTGTGGGACGCCTCGTGTGCCTCGGCCGGTTACCTCGGTGAACTTCGCCATCCCCTGCCCGCCAGCCGCGGCGCGGCGGCCTCTCTGCTCCTCGCTCGAGAGTGGGGATGCGCTGATCTTGCGGCACGGTTGGAGGCTGCCATTGAGTCCTCGTTCGAACCCACCTGGGATCATGCCCGAGGCGAGTTCACGTGGGGGATGGGGCTCAACGAACCCCATCCACGGGGCCAATACAATGCCTTTTTGGCCGCGGCAGAAGCAGGCGGACTGGGGCGCTGGGAGCGACTGTCGGCGGCTCCGCTGGCTCCGTGTCCGCTGGTAACGGGAGTGGATTTCCCGCGGATCGCCTTACGTCAAGCCGAATGGCAAGGGGAAACGCTCTGCGTTGAGGTGGCCCCACTCACCGAAGACCCCGAGACCACGACCACGTTTCGCGTCGAGGGAGTGAGCCCGGGCGGGTGGCAGATCAGCGGTGGTCTCGGCGCCCGAGTCGACGTGGACGGTGATTCGCTCGTGGTCACGGTCGGCCAGCGTACGGCGGCTTATCAGATCGCCTTGACCGAAGTGGGATCTAACTGTCAATAGTGCGGACGGAGGGACTTGAACCCCCACACCCTTTCGGGTACCAGGACCTAAACCTGGCGTGTCTACCAATTCCACCACGCCCGCGTGAGATTGCAGAACAACTCTGCTGCAAGGGTAGCGCCTCGGGACGGTACCCTTGACAGATATGACTTCGGAATCGCAGAACACGCCTCGGCTGCACCGCACCCCACAATTGAATACCTCAACCCTCAGTAATCCTCAGGCCGATATCTTCTATCGCCTACTGCAGGACCGTATTGTGGTTCTCGGTACTGATGTCAACGACGAGATCGCCAACTACATCACCGCGCAACTCCTCTACCTCGAAGGTCAGGACAAGGAAAAGCCGATCTGGCTGTACATCAACAGTCCTGGCGGTTCGGTCACTGCGGGTATGGCCATCTACGACACGATGCAGTTCGTGGAACCCGAGGTGGGCACCATCTGCATGGGCCTAGGCGCGTCGATGGGTCAGTTCCTGCTGTGCGCCGGGGCGCCAACTAAGCGCTATGCCTTGCCCCATGCCCGTATTATGATGCATCAACCCCTCGGTGGTGTGCAGGGCCAAGCCACCGACATTGCCATCCAGGCCGAGCAGATGGCCTACACCAAGCGCCTATTGCAAGAACGCATCGCCCAACACACCGGGCAGACCTACGAACAGATCGAAGCCGACTCCGATCGGGATCGCTGGTTCACCGCCGAACAAGCCAAGGCTTACGGCATCATCGATCACGTCATCGTTCGACGAGGAGAGATGCTCTAAAGCGTCGTTACCCTCGGGCCGCTTCGGCGATTGCTTTGAGTTCGGCTACCCCAGCGGCGCGGTCCTCGTAACGAAACAGTGCCGATCCACTGACGAAAACGTTCGCTCCCGCCGCCGCGCATTCGCCGATCGTGTCGGCACTGATACCACCATCTATCTCGATATCGATGTCGTGACCACCGGCGTCGACCATGGCTTTGACTTCGGCAATTTTGTCGGTGAGCGGAATGTATTTCTGGCCACCGAACCCGGGATTCACGGTCATAATCAAGATGTGATCAGTTTGGTCAAGCACATGAGCCAGGACACCGGCCGGGGTATGGGGATTGAGTACCACGCCTGAACGGGCGCCGATCGCCCGCAGGTTGGCTAGGGAACGGTGGAGGTGAGGGCACGCCTCCGCGTGGAGCATGACCGTCTCGCAGCCCGCGTCGACAAAGAGTTTGGCCAACTCGTCGGCGTTGACCACCATGAGATGAGCTTCGAAGGGCAACTCCACGTGGGATCGACAGCTTTTGACGATGGCGGGACCGATCGTGAGGTTGGGCACGAACACACCGTCCATGACATCCCAATGGATACGGTCGGCGCCTGCCGCGGCCAACTCGCGGCATTCCTCGCCGAGTCGAGCGAAGTCGGCGGGTAGAACGGACGGGGATATCTCGATGGGGCGCGACACCGTCCCGACACTAATCGCGCCGAGCGGTGATACCGTTTGAATGGTGGAACTGCGAGTGACTGCCACTGCTCGCGACGGTACTGGCGTCGCCCGCGGCGAAGATGGACGAGTTGTTTTTGTCGAAGGAGCCCTTCCCGGCGAGTCCGTCATCGTGGAGATCGTACAGGTCGACCGTCGCTGGTCGCGGGGCCGCGTGGTTCGTATCCTAGAGCCGTCCCGCCATCGAGTTGTCGTCTCCTGCGAGCATCAGGTCAACGGCTGCGGCGGCTGCGACCTCCTGCATGTTAACCCTGACGCCCAACTCACTATGAAGACTTCGATGGCCATCGATCAACTGGCCCGGGTTGGTCTCGATGCTCCGGACCCGTCCATGCGATCGCTCACCCAGGACCACGGGCGTACCACCATTCGCGCCGCGGTTAAGGCAGGGCGAGCAGGTTACCGTGGGCGCTCATCGCATGACGTGGTGATCCCCGAAGCGTGCGTGGCTGTTGATCCCCTCGCCGAGGAGCTTTTAGTCGCGGGTCGTTTTCCGGGGGCCAACACTGTCACGATTCGTGTTGGTAATCGCACCGGTGAGCGCCTCGTGGTTGTCGATCGGGCGCCACTGAGCGTTGAGGTTCCCGACGACGTATTGGTAGTTGGCCAGGCTGACCTAGCGGCGCGAAAGCGAGCGTGGATTCACGAAGAGATCGTTGGTCAGCGCGTCCGAATCTCGGCCAACTCTTTCTTCCAGAACCGGCCAGCGGGCGCCGATGCCTTAGTGGCCGAGGTCGGACGGATGTTGTCGAAGACCGAACCCGGCCTTCTCATTGATGCCTATTCTGGCGTGGGATTGTTCTCCGTCACCGTTGGTCGCCATCGGCCGGTCGTAGCTATCGAACGGAACCGAGATGCGGTGGCTGATGCTCGGGTCAACGTGCAAGGTCGCGAGGTTAAGGTGATCTGCTCGAGCATCGAGAACTGGCGACCCTCACGGGCCGTTGCGGTGATTGCCAATCCGGGCCGCAAAGGGTTAGGCAAGCGGGGCGCCGAGGCGCTCTGTCGGGCTGAGCCGAAGACTTTTGTGCTGGTCAGTTGCGATCCTTCGGCGTTCGGGCGAGACGCCGCTCGTCTGATCGCCGCCGGGTTCACCATGGACGAATGGACAGTCATTGACATGTTCCCCGGTACTAGCCATGTCGAAACGGTCGCTCGGTTCTCATCGTGAAGGATTACCTTGGCGTGGCTTTCCGGCGGGGGTAAGCGGGTGGTTGGGCGGCGCGAAGTCGGCCCACTAGTTCAGCCGCGACTGGGTCATAATCCTCGTCGAGGGCAACAGTGCGGTCAGCTAGGTGACGATACGGTTCGACGAACTGGTCGTGCATCGGGGCAACAGTGGCCGAGAATTGGCGGCGTACGTCTTGTTCGTCGCGACCCCGTTCGGCGCAGTCGCGCTTGATGCGGCGGGCGAGGCGAACCTCAACGGGTACGTCGATGAAGACGGCGAGGTCGAGGTTTTCGGCGATCGCTGGAAAGCTCAGCAGGAGAATGCCTTCCACGATGACGATTGCGGTTGGTTCGATGGTGATGGGTTCGCGAGATCGAGTGTGGGTATCGAAGTTGTAGACGGGAGCGTGGATCCGGTAACCGGCGCGTAGTGCTTCAACGTGGCGGGCGAAAAGTTCGTGGTCGAGGGAATCAGGATGGTCGTAGTTGATCAGCGATCGGTCGGCGGGGGAGAGGTGCCCCTGATCGCGGTAGTAGGAGTCGAAGGCCAGAACCGAGACTTGATCCGCCCCGAGATGTTTGAGCAGGTGCTGGGTCAACGTGGTCTTGCCGGCACCGGAGCCGCCGCAAACTCCGCACGTTTGGATCACGGGAAACTACCGTACCCCTAACCGGCCGGGGATTTCTAGCTCCGGCTCCGATACGCGGCATGAAAGACTGGGACCACATGAGCGATCTTTGCACCATCACTGTCGAGATTGATCACGACACCCATGTGGCGACGGTGACCCTGAATCGGCCCGAGGTCCGCCACGCCTTTAACCCCGCCATGCAAGAGGAACTGAAGGCTACCTGGCGGGCTTTTCGGACCAACGACGACGTGTACGCCATTGTTCTCACCGCGACGGGGGAAGAGTCGTTCTGCGTTGGCCTAGACCGCAACGAAACCGAATTCACCAACCTGGCTGGTAACCACAACCTTTACGGCACGTCGAATAACTTCATGTACGACGACCCGGGTGACGATCTCGGGCCGAAGTCCTGCGATTTGTGGAAGCCGGTGATTTGCGCGGTGAACGGTATGGCGTGCGGCGGCGCGTTCTACATGCTCGCCGAGGCCGACATCATCATCGCCGCCGAACACGCCACCTTTTTTGACCCTCATGTCAGCTACGGCATGGCGGCCGTATACGAACCAATCAAGATGCTGCAATACATGCCGCTCGGCGAGGTGCTGCGAATGTCGCTGCTCGGTAACCACGAGCGCATGTCAGCCCGCACCGCTCAACGCGTTGGGTTGGTGAGCGAAGTGTGCTCTAGCGATGACCTTGCGGGGCGAGCCAACTGGATCGCAACTGCGGTGGCGTCGCAGCCCCCTGTCGGGGTTCAGGCCACACTGCGGGCCATCTGGGCCGCCAACGATATGGGCCCCAAGAATGCGCTCGCCGTGGGGCCCGCGTTGCTCACGACCGGTTTCGACCGAGCGGGTCTAGAAGCCGGGGCAGAAGCGTTCGCCGCGGGCACACGGATTACCCCGCGTATTCGCTGATCACCTAAGCGTCGATGGTGTCGAGAGCTAAGCGCCGAGGCGGATGCGGGCCGCGGCGCTCATATCGAGTAGTCGCTGCGGGACGGCGATCCCATTTACCATCGGGTTGCTCTCCGCGGCCAGCGCACCGCCGGAATCGGCCGTCGGAGCATTCGTGCCCGCTTCGGCCGCCGCTTCCGCGGCTGCGGCGGCTTCGACAACTTCGCGCTCGCGAGCGACGAGGAAGGTGTCGTAGTCTTTGGCGCCGACGAGTGACTCGTGGCCCACGTATCCGGTTGACGAACCGTCGGGGAAACGAACCCAGTAGCGCTTCCAGGTGATGCCGTTGGCCAGCGCCACCTTGCCCCGCGTCCCCGCTCGGTAGCCGGGGATGTCATCAACCAACCGGACCTTGGTCCCTGGTTTGAAGAGGCGGCCCTGAAGTTCTGCGGTAGTAGGCACGATACGAAAACCTAGCGCTTTTCGGACCGCGCTGCTCATCTGGCGCAGCGAATTTTACCTTGAGGGGAACGGTTGCTAATATTGGGGACATGTCGGAGATGAGTGTCGAAGAAGTTCGAGGCGCGGTTGAAGCGTGGCTCGACGAAAACTGGGATGAGAACCTCAACGTCGGCGATTGGTGGGATCGACTTGGATCGTCCGGGTATGCCCATCCAATCCTCGCCGAGAAGGCCTACGGCAAGGGTTGGAGTCGATCGCACGCCGCAACGGTGATGGCGATCATGGCCGACCGCAATGTAATGGGACCGCCGAGCGGGCTTGGTCGGATGCTCGCCGCGCCAACGATCGCCACCCACGGGAGCCAAGAGCAGATTGACCGGCTCATCCCGCCGATCTTGGACGGCTCGATTGGCTGGTGTCAGCTCTTTTCTGAACCGGGCGCCGGATCTGACCTCGCGGGTTTGAGTACCAAGGCCGAAAAGGACGGCGACGAGTGGGTCATTACCGGCCAGAAGGTGTGGACCTCCGGCGGCCAGATCGCGGACATGGGAATGCTCATTGCCCGCACCGATCCCGACGCCCCGAAACACCGCGGCATTACCTGGTTCGCCTTCGACATGCGTCAGCAGGGGGTCACAGTGCGACCGTTAGTTGAGATGACCGGCAAGGCCATGTTCAACGAAGTGTTCATTGATGAGGCCCGGGTCCGAGACGCCGACATCATTGGGGGGCTGAACCAGGGTTGGGCGGCGGCCAACACGACCCTCATGGTGGAGCGAGCTTCGCTTGGTTCGTCGGGCAAGACGCCTGCCAGCGCGGCCGGATCGGGCATAAAAAGCGTTCGACCCCACGCAGTGTCGGAGTTCATCAACCGAGTCGGTAGCGAAGCCGGACTTCCTCCGCTTGGCATCCGGCTCTGGCATCGCCTCGTGGAGGTAGCCGTCAAGTCAGGTCGTAACGAAGATCTAGTCCTGCGTCAGGAGTTTGCCAAGCTTTATAGTCTCATCGAAGTCAACCGTATGTCGGGCATCCGAGCCAAGGATCCCGGTCAACGAACCGGAGCCGAACCCAACATCGGCAAGCTCATCATGAGCGATTTGTTCCGTGGGTTCCGCAAGTTAGGGAACGACATCATCGGCGCCGACGGCATGCTCACCGGTGCCGATGAGTCTCAGACCGGGGGCGTCGTGGCCGAGATAACCCTGTTCTCTCCCGGTCCGTCTATCTACGGCGGTACTGATGAGATCCAGCGCAATATCATCGGCGAGCGGGTACTCGGTCTGCCCCGCGAGCCCGGCCCCGGCAAAGACACACCCTTCCGGGATCTGGTGAAGAACTAGGGTTTGCTGTCCGGGTGGGGTTGTGTTATCTATGAGTGCTGTAACAAGCGAAGGGTATGAGATATGAACCAGAGCAGTGAGCGCACTGACCGACCCCCGATCGTCTGGGCGCGGCCGTTGCTAGAAGCAGGTGGGGTGCTCGTTCTCATGGGAATGTTCCTTACCTCGATCGCTATCTACGCAAACGCGTTCTTTGTGGACGATCGAACCCCCGACGGGTCGGCGTACATTTGGGACTATCTGGCGAGTTTCCATCTGATCACCGTGATCGGCACTATCTACGGCCTCTCCATGATTGGCGCTCCACGTTTGTTCTTCCGGTGGCGCGACGATCTACGGACCCCCACCGTGACGGTTGGCGTGTGCTTTGGCGTCGTCACTGCGGGCCTCAGTTCCCTTGCGATGGGTGGCGGTGCTCTCGTCGCGATCGCTTGGGCACTGGACGATGAGAAATCTACCAACGCGGCCGATGCGCTGGCTTCGTGCGGTTATTTCGTCTTCAGCATGGCCGTTGTTGGGATGGGACTCGTCGTGGTTCGGCTAGTTGTGGGCAGGAGTCCGGACGTCCCTCCACCTGCCCCACTCGATTAACGGAAGGGTCCGCCGAGGTTCTCGTACGCGTGATGCGGGTGACTCGACCGCCCTGCAGCTACGTTCATAGCGGTGAGCGGCCCCGGCAACCAAGACCCGAACCTCGAGAAGGCTTATTCCCTCAAGAGCCCCGACGACAATCGCGAACTGTACGCAAGTTGGGCAGAAACCTATGAGGAAACGTTCGTTGCCGCGTCGGGGTACGTGTATCACCAACACGTGGCCAGACTCCTCATCGAAGGCGGACAGCCCACGGGGCCCGTTCTTGATGTTGGGTGCGGCACCGGCATTGTCGGTGTTGAACTTGATCGGTTGGGCGTCACTGACATTGACGGTGTCGACATCTCACCGGAGATGTTGGGCCAGGCCCGCGCTAAGGGTATTTATCGAGACCTCTTCACCGCCGACCTCACCGTTAGCATGGACGTGGCCGACAACGCTTACGCGGCGATCATCTCGGCCGGAGCGTTCACTCACGGTCATCTGGCAGCGGAACCCATCGCCGAACTTGTCCGAGTTGCGAGGCCCGGAAGTCAATGTGTCATTGGGATCAATGCCGGGCACTGGGATGCTCGGGGCTTCGCCCGTTGGTTCGACACTGCGGTCGGCAGCGCCAAGATCACGCCGTATGAAATTCGGCCCGTTCCCGTGTACGAAGCATCGGACTTGACCGATCCGGATCAAATGTCGAACGTGGTCTTGTTCACCGTTCGGTCCCCCGCTAAGAGGTAAGACTCCTTTACGGGGCGTAGTCGAAGACGACGTTGACCTTGGAAGCTTCGATGTCTTCCGCGTTCTGGTGACTGATGATGGTGAGCCTCTGCGAACCACAGTCACCGAATTCGTCACAGTTGATCGTGCCGATGATCCCGTCGTAGTCCCTGATTCCCGTCAAGAAGGTGCGAACCGCTGCCTTTTCAATCACGAGTTGGCCCGCCTCGTTGACGGTAGACGAGGCGTTGATGGCGTCGAGCAGCAAGGCGGCCGCGTCGTAAGAATGACCCAAGTATGCAGCCGAGGGGGGTTCACCGTAGTCGGCTTCGTAGGTCGCGAGGAGGTCGGCCGCGCTTGTGCCGGTGGATTGGTTAACGTTGTCGCCGAAGCGGGAGTCAGGACCGGCGAGGTAGATTCCCTCGGACTGGGTCAACTCAAGGAAGCCGTCGACCAAAAGGGCGGCACCGGCGAGAAGTTGGGTGTTCTCGAGACCGGCCACGCCATGGGCTTGGTCGGCTATGAAGTCGCCCGCGGGCTGAAAGATCGGGAAGAACAGAGCGTCGGGGCTACCGGCGGCCATCTCAGTGAGGACCGGCACCATGTCGGTGTCTTCTTTGTTAACCGCGGTGAAGCCGGTGAGCGTTCCCCCGAGCAACTCGAAGGCATCGGCGAAGGCCCGGGCCACCCCCTGGGTGTAAGGGTCGCCGTCGTGAACCGCCGCCGCGCTCTTGAGTCCGAGTTCTTCGAACACGAACCTCGCTACAGCGTTACCTTGGTGGAGGTCGTTGGGCGCGGTGCGGTAGTAGCCCTCGTTGTAGTTCTCCCCTGGTGTGCCCTTGAGGTCTGAGGTGAGAGCCGGAGACGTGTTCGAAGGGGAGATCATGACGATTCCCGCCTGGGAAATGAGCGGAGCCGCGGCGGTGGCCGCGCCCGAACACGAGGGCCCAATGACCCCGACGATTTGCTCGTCGGCCACGATGGTTTGAGCGGCCGCCTGGCCACCATCAGCGGAGCAAAGATCATCGAGACCGGCCCCGCTGGTGACTTCGAAGCCTTGGATGTTGCCGTAGTCGGCTACAGCGGCTTCGACGCCGCGCTGGTTTGGGATACCGAGGAACGAAATATCGCCGGTGATGGCGTTTAGCGAACGGATTTGGATTTGCTCACCCTCGTCCACGACGATGAAGTCGGCGTCGGTAGCGGCCGAATCAACGCTCTCTCCGCAGGCGGCCGCAATGAGCGACAGCGCCGAGAGTGTGACAAACACGAATACGAACTTGCGTAGCTGTTTCATTAGCTTGTTCCCTCCATACGGGATTGTCCGCGGTTTAGCGGCACCCGGAAGCCGTAGTCAAACGTTAGGTAAAGGTGCGGCCGATGCGTTATGGCTGCACAGATGTAGATTCCAACGACGTTGGTTAGGCGAGTAGGGTTTTTCGATACTAGCCGGTGTTGCAACGGCTCCCACCTCATACCAGCGGGCGTTGCGGTCACGACGAACCCAACCACTCGCGGCCCTATTCGGGTAAGACTGGGGCTATGGAGCATCTGACTACCGAACAACTCGAAGCGGGCCTCGATGAGGTCCGAGCCTCACCGGCCGATAACGGCACGCTGGCTTTGATCGTGCAACGGCCCGAGAACGAGGTGCGGGTGGTGCTGGAGACCGCAGAACTCAACCCACAGGAGGGGCTGGCGGGCGACAATTGGAACCAGCGACCCTCGTCGCGCACCGAGGACGGCGGACCACATCGAGATATGCAACTCAACATTATGAACGCTCGAATCCTCGCCCAAGTCGCTCAAAGTCCGCAACGCTGGGCCCTTGCTGGCGATCAGCTAATTGTTGATTTTGATCTCAGCGAGGCCAATCTACCGGCGTGGACAAAGTTGGCGATCGGCGAGGCGGTCATCGAGATCACCGATCAACCCCACACCGGCTGTGCGAAGTTCATTCGGCGTTTCGGCCTCGATGCCCACCGGTTTGTGAACTCCGAACTCGGCAAAACGCTGCACTTGCGGGGCGTCAACGCCCGAGTGGTCACTACCGGCACCATCCGCCGCGGCGACACCATCACCAAGCTCTAGCCCCTAGCCCCGGGGACGAGCTAGGACGAGCACGACAGCATGGAGCAGCCGGGGCGGGTGCGTGCCCAGTCGGGGCGCTTCTCTGCGAACCGTTGTTGGGCGGGTTGTTCGTCGTAGGGGTGGCGCAGTACGTCGAACAGGGCGCGGATCTCGCCTGGGTTGCCTTGCTGGGCTTCGTCGATGGCGAGTTGGGCGAGATAGTTGCGCAGCACGTATTTCGGGTTTACTGCGTCCATGGCGGCCTTGCGGAGGTCGTCGCGGTAGCCGAGGGCACGAAGTCGGGCGCAGTAGTCGTGCAACCACGCCAGAGTAGCCGCGCGCGGGTCACCAATTAGTTGGCTGGGGTCGTAGTAGGCGTCGAGGAGGGGAGCGAGCAGGTCGTCGTCGGTCGGGTGGTTAGCTGCGGTGTCGACGTTGGCTAGGCCTCGAAAGAAGAGGGTCATGTCGGTCTCCACCATGGGAAGTATCTCAAGCAGATCGCTGACCAGACCCCGGTCGCGTTCGGGGTCGACTTCAGGCAGTCCCAACTTGGCCCCCATCATCTCGAGCCAGCGCCGATTGAACTCCTCGCCGTAAGTGTTGAGTGCCGCTTGGAGTGGTTCTGCTTCGCCAATGAGCGGGTAGATGGCGTTGGCGAGTTGGGTCAGGTTCCACTGGCCGATATGGGGTTGGGCGCCGAAACGGTAGCGCTTGAATTGTCGGTCGGTGGTGTTGGGGGTCCAGCCGGGGTCGTAGTCCTCGAGCCAGCCGTAAGGGCCGTAATCGATGGTGAGTCCGTGGATCGACATGTTGTCGGTGTTCATCACGCCGTGAACGAAACCTACTCGTTGCCAGTGTACGATCATCTCCGCCGTGCGACGCGCCACCTCGCGAAACCATGCTAGGTACGTCTCGCGGCCGGGTTCATCGAACTCGGGAAAGTGGGTCGCGATGGTGTGATCGACGAGAGTGCGGAGGGTGTCGGTGTCGTCGCGCGAGGTGAAGATCTCGAAACTGCCGAAGCGAATAAACGACGGCGCGACCCGGCACACGACCGCGCCGGGTTCGTCTTGGGGGTGGCCGTCGTAGAACATGTCGCGCCGGACGGATTCGCCGGTGGTGGCCAAGCTCAGTGCTCTGGTGGTGGGTACGCCAAGGTGGTGCATGGCTTCGCTGCAGAGAAATTCGCGGACCGATGATCGCAGTACGGCTAGACCGTCGGCGGTACGCGAGTACGGGGTCGGACCCGCCCCTTTGAGTTGGAGCATGTGACGGGTGCCGCTAGCGGTAACGATTTCACCGAGGGTGATAGCCCGTCCGTCGCCCAGTTGCCCCGCCCAGTGGCCAAATTGGTGGCCGCCGTAGCACGCAGCGTGAGGGTCCATCGAAGCGAGCGTGGCGTTGCCGGAGAAGATTCGGACGAACTCTTCTCCGGTGGCGACATCAGAAGGCAGGTCCAACAAATCGAGGACTTCGGGGGAGTGAGCGAGCAGTTTTGGTTCTCGGGTCGGGGTGGGCTGAACGCGACTAAAAGCGGCCCCGTGTACCTGACGAGGCCGGTTCAGACTGACCGGATCTCCGGGTAACTCCTCGGTAAAACGATTGTCGAAGTGAAGGGCGGCAATATTTGTAGCCACTACATCAGACTACGCTAGAGCCATGAACCTGCAGGTGACGGACATCACTATTAGTGGCATGACGTGCGGCGGGTGCGCGTCGGGTATCCAAAGTGCCCTCGCAGATATCGACGGGGTGGTGGATGCCAACGTGAACTTCGCCACGGCGCGGGCCACGATCCGCCATGAGGATTCGGTCACCGACCAACGTTTCGCGGCGATCGTGACCGGACTCGGCTATCAGGTCACCGATGCTGATCGACTCGAAGCAGCCGAGGAAGCCCGTACCGCGGATCTCCGTCAGCGTTTCGGGACAGCGCTGGCTTTAACGATTCCGATCATGGTCATTTCTATGGTGTCGGCACTGTCTTTTTCCGGCGATGGCTGGGTTCTTGGCGCGCTTGCTACGCCGGTAGTATTTTGGTCCGGTTCGGTGTTTCACCGCGGTGCGGTGGCCAACCTGCGTCATCGAACGGCGACGATGGACACCCTCGTTTCGCTCGGCGCGGGTGCCGCTTGGCTGTGGTCGATGGTGGTGCTGGTCGGCGGCCTCGCCGAGCATGTCTATTTCGAGACCGCGGCCATGATCGTTACCTTGATCCTCTTGGGGAAGTGGTTGGAAGCTGCCGCGAAGCGTCGTTCGGGCGATGCTCTGCGGGCCCTAGCCGATCTGGGCGCGGCCGCGGCCACCCTAGTTGACGGTACAACGATTGCCGTGGCCGATCTGGCGGTGGGCCAGCGTTTCGTTGTTGCGCCAGGCGAGCGGGTCGCCACCGATGGGGTCGTGGTCGCTGGCCGCAGCGCGGTTGACATGGCAATGGTGACCGGTGAACCGGTACCCGTTGATGTCGGTCCCGGCGATGAGGTGGTGGGAGCAACGATCAACACCAACGGGTCGCTCACGGTCGAGGCAAGCCGAGTCGGTGCAGACACGGCACTGGCTCAGATTATTCGGTTGGTTGACCAAGCACAGGGGAGTCGAGCTGAAGTCCAGCGCCTCGCCGATCGGGTGGCAGGTGTGTTCGTGCCGATGGCGATTGGTATTGCGGTATTGACTCTGGCCGCGTGGCTCATCGCGGGCGCCCCGGCGAGTACCGCGTTCACAGCGGCCGTGGCCGTTTTGATAATCGCCTGCCCGTGCGCCCTAGGCCTCGCCACGCCGCTGGGCATCATGGTTGGCACCGGCAGAGGCGCGGAGCTAGGGGTCATTATTAAAGGCGGTGAAGTCCTAGAAGACACCCGCCTGGTCGAGATCGTGGTGCTCGACAAGACCGGTACCATCACCACCGGCGAGATGACCCTCATCGACGTGACGGGGGACGATCCTGACCTAGTCGCCGACGCCGCCTCGCTGGAATCTCGTTCCGAACATCCGATTGCCGCGGCGGTCGCGACCGCGGTCACCGACCACCGACAGGTTGACTCATTCGAAAATCAGGCGGGCTGGGGCGTTACCGGCGTGGTGGCCGGGCGAGCCGTTCGGGTGGGGCGACCGTCAATGTTTAGTGATCTACATGACCGGTTAGCGACTGTCGTCGACCGTGCCCGCCTCGACGGACACACGGTCGTGGCTGCCGGACGCGGTGAGCAGGCCGAAGCGGTTTTTGTGGTCGGTGACGAGATCAAATCGACCTCGAAAGAAGCCATCGAATTGTTCCACCAAAGCGGCTTGCAGACGGTCCTGCTTACCGGCGACAACGAACAAACCGCCAAGATGGTAGCCGATACTGTCGGTATAGATCGGGTCATCGCCGATGTGTTTCCGCAACGCAAGGCGCAAGTAGTGGCCCAACTCCAGGCCGGTGGTCAACGGGTCGCCATGGTGGGCGACGGCATCAACGACGCCCCTGCCCTGGCTACTGCCGATCTAGGCATTGCCCTCGGTACGGGGACCGACGTGGCGATCGAGGCCTCGGACCTCACCATTGTGAGCGGTGATCTGCGGGCGGTGGTCGACTCGATTGCCTTGTCGCGACGGACTCTGGCCACCATCAAGGGCAACTTGTTCTGGGCCTTCGCCTATAACGCTGCGGCGATCCCACTGGCGGCCGCCGGGGTACTGAACCCAATGATTGCCGCCGCCGCAATGGGCGTTTCTTCGCTCTTTGTGGTCACTAACAGCCTGCGCCTACGGCGGTTCCGTAGTGTCCGTAACGAATAGGCTCTCTTCTGTGAACCCTTCGTTGCTTCCGGCTGAGGTAGCCGCCGATCTCGAACACTGTCGTGGCCTGTGGCGGACCTAGTCACCGTGCGTCGCCGTGAGTTCACGGTGGACTGCAACTGGAAGGCGTTTGCCGAAGTTTTCAACCGGACGAGCCGCCATGTGGCTATATGAGGTCTACCCCGATGGACCGCACCGCACTCGGTGTGTTCAGGCGGTTTGTTTCCCGCCCCAAACTATCGATTCCGATGGTTTCGCAGAACGAGCCGCCATCTACCTGGACCGTTCAGCTATCTCGAGCCAGCGGTTGCTAGTTTCGCTAACTGGTATGCCGAACGGATGCTGCGACGTTGAACCGCGACAAGAACGCGGCGACTTGGCCGCGAGTAGTGGTGGCGTCAGGCGAGAACGTCGTGGGGCTTGTTCCGGTCGTGATCTGAACTTCGCTGGCCCAGCGAATCGCATGAACGGCATAGCTGTTGGGGTCGACGTCGGTGAAGGCGAGTTCAGACTCGACAAAAGGACGGCCCGCGGCTCGCCACAAGAAGGTGACGAATTGGGCTCGGGTGAGTTGGTCGTAAGGAGAGAACGTCGTCGGGCTTGTTCCGGTCGTTGTGACCTCGCCGATCATCCAGCGAACTGGTTCGGTGAAGAAGGTATTGTCGGCGACATCGGCGAAGGGGATGACCGAGTCGCTGGCTGGCTTATCGAACAGTCGGTACAAGAAGGCCGCGACCTCGCCACGGGTGACATTGTTGGTCGTGCAGAAGCGGATCGGCCCACATCCGTTGGTTATTCCCTCATCGGACAGCCAGCGGATATCGCTGGCGAAAGATGAATCGGTTGTGTCGCAGAAAGGGGTCTCGGCGGTGGCCGTGAAATCACCGCAGATGATGTTGGTGACGCCCACCCAAACGAACTCCCACGGTTCGGGATTCGGTCCCGCGGCGGTTGTTCCGTCGGGGTAGCTGGGGAGCCAGCCGTGGGCTTTAGCATTGGCCCAGTTGTCGGCCGCCAGCCAAGCATAAGCAGCGGAGTTAGCGAACTGGTGGAGAACCGCGGAGCCTGATTTTATGTCGATGGCGTAGCCGGTGTGGTGCTTGGAGTAGCCGGGAACCGCCACTGTGGTGAGTACCGCTTTGATTGCCTCGTCGTTGGTTCCGGTGAGGTTCCTCCGCAGTATGTATTTTTGGGTGTTGGCACTGCGATAGGCCGAGGTCAAGGTGATGCTGTGGCCTGCGTTGGCCGCCGCGGCTTGTAAAGACTCCCACGCGTGGCCGGCATCGGGTTGGAGTCGGTAGCCGTCGACGAGGGTTAACTCCCCCGAGGGTTCAGGGCGACGTTGGTAGCCACGCGCCTCACCAAGGTCTCGGATGCGGGCATCGAGGTCGGCGTTTCCGGTGATCGATGGTGGATCGCCCACGGCGGCCAGACCAGGCAGGTTGGCATTGTCAAAGGTGGCGAGCATCTCGTCGGGCGTGAGATTGGTGGCCGCTACGGCGTTTAGAACGGGCGAAGCGGTAACCGGGTCCGGTATCAGTGCGGGCGAGATGAGTAGGGTGCTTATAAGCACCGCGCTGAGCAATCGAAGGGTCGACATATTTTGTCAAAACTAGCTTGCGGACCCCTGGTAAGGGTGTCACCCCAGGCTCGAATCGAGCACGCTCCCCGTTGGGGGTTTGCTCACCCGACGATGGTGCCCTGCATGCCCAGGCAGTCCCCTAGTTTGATGAGACCCGGGAAGTGGCGCATCGCCAGAATGCCGTCGATCGTGGCGCGGTAGTTGGTTGGTTCGGTGCCGATGTGGACAAGATCATGCACCTTGGCGATGATTTGTCCGGCCCGGATCGGGTCGCCGAGGGTAACCAGCCACTCCACTAGGCCGTCGTGGTGGCTAGTTAGGTAGGCCCCGTCGAGGGGAATGTCGAGGATTTGCGACGGTGATGGCTCGTGGGGATCGGTGAGGACACCGGCATGGCGCAGCACATTTTTGACCCCGCGCAGGCCAATCTCCGCCCAGTCGGGGCGTGTGGTTCCGGTGCCGCCTAATTCGGTGGTGATGAAGGTCTTGCCGCTCTCCTCTACCAGCGTGTCCCACATGCCAATGGTGTCGATTTCGACGAGTTTGCAGGTGTATGGGGCGGCGAAGGCTAGCGCGTACTGCCAACTGCGGTCCTCAGCGACTTGGTCACCTAGAGGGTGGATACACGCCATCGGCACGAACTCAAGGGTCTTTCCGCCGTCGTGAATGTCCATGACCACATCGGCGAGGGGTAGCAGTTCGCGTGCCATGTAGTCGGCGATTTTCTCGGTGACCGTGCCGTTAGGACGACCGGGGAACGCTCGGTTAAGGTTACCGCCGTCGATCGGGGAGGTTCGAGTTGCCGCGGCGAAGGCGGGCTGGTTCATGGTGGGGATAATGATGATGCGGCCCGCCACAAGATCGAGGTCGAGCGTTGCGATCAAACGGATGAGGGCGAGTGGTCCTTGGTATTCGTCGCCGTGGTTGCCGCCGGTGAGCAGCACCGTGGGGCCCTCTCCGTTGGCGATGACCGAAACGGGAATCATGACCGCGCCGTAGGCCGAAGTGTCGTGGCTGTGAGGGAGTTGTAGGAAACCGTTCTGGATCCCTGAAGCGTCGTAGTCGACGGTGGGGGAGACGGGCGAAGGAATAGCAGCCATCGGTGGACGTTAGCGGTTGGCGATCAAACCATCCTGATATGGGGTGCTTCTTCGATAGCGCTGACGTTTCGCAGCCACAAACCGCCACCAGGAGACGGACTCGGGTTGTAAGAGCGGTGCCCGAGGAGGCGCTGAACCCTCGGCGACTGAACCTGGAGTTCCGCGTGGGTAAAGTCGATGGCGCAGGACTCTTCAGGGGTGAGCCAACCGGCCACAAAGCTAAGGTGCATTGCTTTGCGCCACTGGTCGGTTGTCCGGTTTTCACCGCCGCCGTGAAGGACATAGCCCGAGTAGATTAAAGCGTCGCCGGGACCGAGTTCAGCGGGGACTGACGGTAGTTGAGTGAACCGTTCGAGGTCAGTCCAGCGGTGGCTTCCAGGGACAACACGGGTCGCGCCGAGTTCTTCCGTTGTTGCAACAAGGCCGATCATGGCGCTCACGGTGATCTCCGGCCCGTTCGGCCACGTGACTTTGACGTACTCCCACCAGTTGCTGGCGTCGCGGTGCAGTACCTGGGCGGGTTCGCCGGGACCGATGTACATGACCTGGCCGGTATTGACCCAGTACTTGCCAGGACAATCGACGAGAACAGCGTCGGCCAATGCCGCGTAACGCTCGTTGTCGAGCATCTTAAAATAGGCCGCCGAGATTTTGCCCAAACTGGAGAAACGGATGGTGTTTTGGCCCGCAAAAAGTTTGCCTTCCTCGCCAAATCCCTGCGTGGCCGAACCAGGTTCGACCTCGGTTGCTTTACGGTCAGCGTCGGCAAGCATCTGGTCGATGACGTCAGGGGCGAAGAGTCCTTCGGCGATGAACGCTCCGTCGCGGTGAAAGGCCGCCATCATGTCGTCGAGGGGCAGGTCGGCAATTGTCGCCCCCGCGGCAAAGCGCTCGATCGGCGAAAGGTCAGGCGACATATTTGCGGGCCCGGGCTGGCTTGCCGCGGATGCTTGATGCGTTGATAGCGGTAATCGTTGCGTTGACGGTTTGTTCAGGAACGCCAACTACCGAGTAGTTGTCGGTGATTCGGATCGGTCCGATCTCCCGGCCGGTGAGATTGGTCTCATTAGCGATGCAACCGACAAGATCACCGGGTCGCAGGCCCGCCTTGCGCCCCAACGCAACGAAGATAAGGCCGGTGCCGGGACCGACGTTGCCGACCTGTTGCTTGCCCTTGGCGCCCTTCGGGAACTTTTTGTCCTTGGGGAACTTTTTGTTCTTGTTGGGCCGATCGTCGCGCAGCATGCGTTCGGAAGCATCGGGGATTTCGACCTCGTCGGTGGTGGCACCCCGCGCCTGATGGAAGAGCTTGATCGCGGCGAGGGCGATGGTGCGATCGCGGCCATCGTCAGACAGTCCGCGCAGAACAGTGGAGTAGTTCTCGAGATCGTCGGCCGTCATGGCCTCGCGAATGGCGTCCACGGTTGTTTCGATCTGCTTGTCGCGTAGGTCGCCAACGGTGGGTACCTTTTCGATAGCGATGGTCTGCTTAGTTAGACGTTCGATGTTTTGGAGCAGGCGACGTTGCTTCGGTTCGACCAGGGTGATGGCCACGCCTTCGCGGCCAGCTCGGCCGACCCGACCAATGCGGTGAACATAGCTATCTGGGGCGTTGGGGACATCGTAGTTCACGACGTGGGTCAAGGTGTCAACATCGAGCCCGCGGGCCGCGACGTCGGTCGCGACGAGAAGTTCCGCGGTGCCATCACGAAGGCGACCCATCACTCGGTCGCGTTGGGGTTGATCCATGCCGCCGTGGAGTGCCTCTGCCCGGTAGCCGCGCCCGTTCATAGTGGCGGTGAGTTCATCCACTTCGCCGCGCGTGCGACAAAACACTAGAGCGGCGGTTGGTCCTTCCATATCGAGCACGCGACCGAGAGCCGAGGACTTGTGGTAGCGGGTAACGACGTAGGCAGTCTGGCGAATAAGCGCCTTAGTGGCCGCGGCCTCGCCCGCAGCAATCTTGATCCGAATCGGATCGGTTTGGTACTTCCTCGCAATGGCTTCGATGCGGGCCGGAATGGTGGCCGAAAAGAGTACGGTTTGTCGATCCTTCGGGGTGCTGTCAAGGATGGTTTCGATGTCCTCAGTGAAACCCATATCGAGCATCTCGTCCGCTTCATCAAGAATAACGGTGCGGATTTTGTTGAGTTCGAGCGAGCCCCGACGAATGTGATCGATAGCCCGGCCGGGGGTGGCCACAACCACATGGACCCCGCGGCGTAGAGCCTGCAGTTGGCGATGAATCGGCTGGCCGCCATAAATCGGCACGACTTTGATGCGTTGGCGGGAACCGTATTTGAATAGCGCCTCGCTGACCTGCACCGCTAGTTCGCGGGTTGGCACTACCACTAGCACGGTCGGGACGGCCTCCGCCCCCGGCTCGATGGCGTTGAGAACCGGCAGGGCGAAAGCTGCCGTCTTGCCCGTACCGGTGGCGGCCTGACCAAGAAGATCTCGGCCGGTCAGCATAGGCGGAATTGCTTCGCGCTGGATTGGTGTCGGCTCTTCATAGCCGAGGTCGGTGGTGGTCTGAACTAGTTCGTCTCGTAGGCCGAGTCCGCCAAAGCCTAAAGGGGTTGCAGGGGCGGTCATGGCGTCAACTTCCAAGCAGGGGAACAAACCAGTCTAGGCCTTGCCCGCGCAATAATGCAGAGCAGTGATTAGCCGTGGATTGTGGCGCGGAAGGTATAGGCATCGGTTCGGTAAATTACCTGGCCAAGCAGCAATCGATCGCCGTCACTCGAGTAAGACAATTCGCGGCCCACTAGCACGGGTGAACCAACGCTGATCTCCAACAACCGGGCAGTTTCGTAATTCGCCCCATCGGCGGTTAGCTCATAATCCGATCGCGCGGGCCTCATTCCTGCATTAGAGAGCGAAGTGTAGAGGGAACCGTCGGTGAAGTTCTCCGTTTCGATGCCGGGGACTCGGTCGATCATCACCACACTGTGGTCGATGCACACAGGTGTGTTGTCGAGCGTGCGGAGACGTTTCAACTCGAGAATCAGCGCGCCGGGTGCAGCGTGTAGTTCGTCCTGTTCGTGAAGGGTGATCGGCCGAATCGTGTGGAGGAGTACTTTGGCACCGGCGTGAAGCCCGCGCATCTTGGCCCTCTCGGTGAAGTTCACCAGAGCGTTCGGAGGGTCATTGATGGGTCCGTTGGTCACGTACCAACCCTGCTGTGGGATGGGCTTGATCAGGTCGGAATCGGATAAGGCCTTGAGGACCCGGTCGAGGGTAGAACGGCTAATACCGAGCTGATCGGACAGGTCCTGTTCGAGCGGAAGTCTGCTCCCAGTGAGAAGCGTGCCGCGACTAACCGCTCGCTCCATGATGCGGTACGCCTGTAGAGCGGGTGACTGGGATGCTTTGTGGTCGATTGATTGAAGATTCAGCAAGGCCGTTCCACCTTACTACGTAATACCAACCGGAGTCGAGGGGCTTGATTGGCTTCTACGTTCTCGGAATCATTGTCCCCGAACGGCAACAATGATATATTGTCCTCGTACGGAGACATAGCTTAGGTTAAAGAGAAGGCGATGAGGCCAATTCAGACTAGCAAAGAGTTCGGGGCGGCGGTTCGCCAAGCCCGCAAAGAGCGAGGACTGTCCCAGGTTGAACTGGCCGCGCTGGCAGGAGTAGGGCGATCCTGGCTGTCCGAACTCGAGAACGGTAAACGCACCGTCGAACTAGGCCGTGCCTTGTTGGTGGTGAGCGCTCTCGATCTCGAGGTGATCTTCGTTCCTCATCCGGACCTCGCCGTAGGGCGTATCGACCTTGGTCAGATCCTGGGTGAGAGGTCCTAATGGCGTCGGACGAGTTGAGCGTCATTTTGGACGGCCAGTCGATCGGAACCGTGCAACGGTTAGCAAGTGGTGCTCTGGGTATCCGCTATGATCAAGGCTACCGGGACGATCCGGCGGCGACGGCGTTGTCGGTTTCGATGCCTCCAACACAAGAAGGGTACAGCGACGCTCGCCTTACCCCGTGGCTGTGGGGGTTGCTGCCCGACAACGCCGACGTTCTCAGTAGGTGGGGTCGCGAGTTTGGGGTCTCGGTCGCGTCTCCCTTTCCGCTGCTCGGAACTCAGGTCGGCTATGACTGCGCTGGTGCAGTGCAGTTTTGCGCCGCCGACGAGGTCGACAATCTCCTCAACCGAATCGGGGAGATTACGTGGCTCACCGAGTCCGATATCGCGTTACGTCTGCGGACCCTGCGAACCGATTCGACCAGTTGGCTCGGTCCCGGGTTCACCGGCCAGTTCAGCCTCGGTGGAGCCCAAGCCAAGACCGCACTGCACTACGCCGACGGTCGTTGGGGCGCACCGACGGGAACGGTTCCCACCACTCACATTCTCAAACCGGCGATTTCGGGATTCGAGGGTCAAGATCTCAATGAGCATTTGTGCCTTGCCACGGCGCGAGTTCTGGGCCTTCCCGCAGCAAGGACGAGAATTGAGACATTCGAAGACGAGAGCGTCATCGTCGTTGAACGCTTCGATCGCATCGCCGGTGACCAAGGGTTGAGCCGTGTCCACCAAGAGGATCTATGTCAGGCGATGTCGGTGTCTCCCGTCCGCAAGTATCAAGCTGATGGCGGGCCGAGTACCCGCCAGATCGTGGAACTCATCCGATCGACAGTCCGTGGCTCCGACGCCGAGACCGATGTTTGGCGGTTCGTTGACGCTCTCGCCTTCAACTGGATAATTGCGGGAACCGACGCCCACGCGAAGAACTACAGTTTTTTGTTGGCGGGGACTCAGATCCGTTTGGCTCCCCTGTACGACATTGCTTCGATTCTCCCCTACGACGACACCAACGGGTTCAAGGTAAAGATGGCTATGAAAATCGGTGACGACTACAAGCTCCGTCGCATTGATCGCCGTCGCGCGTGGGAGCACGCCGCCGACGAACTCAAACTCGACCGAGACCGGCTTCTGGCAAGGGTAAGCGACTTGGCCGAACGCACGCCGGAAGCCATCGACCAAGCGGCCCGCGAATGCGTTATTAGCGAAACCTCAAACGAGTTACCGGCCCGACTTGTGGCGCTCGTCACTGAGCGGAGCAAGCAATGCCGTGCGCTGCTGGCCTGAACGTTTTATGGCCGCCGCGATGAGTAGGACATGCACGACTCAGAAGTTCGCAGCAGTTTAGGGTTCTGGCGCATCGACAAAGGGCCCCAGAGCCTGAGCGAGAAGCGGGCCAGATAGCTCGTCGGTGAGAGCTTTCGCCCGTAGTTGGGTGAGTACCGTTGGGTCGGTGGGGGACTGACGATCGAGGTTCATGGGGGGCCCGGTTACTGCACCGAGCGCGGTTGGCGCTCTAAATACGGTCGGGTCGGCGGGCACCCGGTAGACGTTGAGGTTAATAAGTGGGTCCGTGGACGCTTGTTCGATTTGGTGTAACGCCCACGTCACGTCCTCCATCGTGAACGGCGTATTACCGCGACGAATCCGTTTAGTCGTCTTAGCAAAGGCGATCGATGCCTCTTTGGGACTCGCGGCGAAGTCGAGGCCAAGAATCAGATAAGGATTGCGACGTTCAATCATGTCAGAAGAGAAAGATGTAGGGCGCGAGCAAGGTTTCCAACCGGGTCATTGCCTCGTGGCGGTCACTGTCGGCGGCATTTTCTAACCGGCGGACTGCTTCTCGGATCTCCCTCGCTTCGTCTCCGTCGAGAAACGGGATGACTTTAACTTTAGCTCGCTGAAGTAGAAGTACCGACTCGGGATCAGTTGTTGTTGAGGTGGAGACGTTGTCGGGCATTTCGCGGTCGGCGACGACCCTATTCGCCCTCCGAGCAATCCGAACCAGTTCAAATTTGTTATTGGCGATGCGGTAGGAAACGACATCTTCCAGCATAATAACATCGGTCGCGGAATCGGTAACGAGTACATGCAGGATTCCATCTAGGTCGTAATTGTAGGTGACCTCGAAAGATCGGTCCGGATCTCCTGGTTGACCGGGCAGTGGTACCGTCCACTCTTTCAAGATTATGTTGTCGGGGTGATCAACGCCTTTTTCGGGATCCCCTTCGATGACGTCGATAACTACAGCCTTCTGCTCAGCGTGGACCGGTGAATATGTTTCGGTCTCCTTAGCTGGCAGTCTGTGGTTCCTCGGTATCAGAACGCTGAACTCCGGTGTCTGGCTTTGCTGGGAGACAGCAATAGTCCCGAGCGCATGCTCAGTAGAGACAGCGAACTTGTTGTTCTTAAGATCGCCGCTGAGGATTGCCGCGGCGATAGCTGCGCCTTCACCGACCGCCGTCATGGGATCAACGTCGACTTCTGGCTCTAGTTGTAGCAACTCCGTAACGAACCGTCGTACCGCCGGAATCTTCGAAGTGCCCCCAACCATGACCACGGAGTCAATCGAACCGAATCCCGCGCCGACATCGCTCAAACACTGCTCGATGGGATGCCTCGCTTCACTGATCAAAGTCTCGATACTATCCTCGAACATTTCCCGGGCGATTTTTCGATTATCTCCACCCGGTAGCTGAACTATAGTAAACTTGCGTTCGGACAAATTGATCTTCGCCAGTTCAACGTCGAGATCGAACTGCCACCGGTCAACGTTCGTCCAGAAGCTTCGATCGGGCACGGTTTTCAAGATGACTTCGCGCAGTCTCGAATCAAAGTCCAGGCCTCCCTTGGTGGGAAGACCCATGGAGGCCTGCTCTAGAAAGACGCCTGAAACAGTCCGAAGAATAGTGACGTCGAGCGTGCCGCCGCCCCAGTCGAACACTAGGAGTTGTTGATCACCGGGCTTTTTCGATGCATACGCCATAGCGGCCGCGGTTGGTTCATTGATAAGGGCCTGCACATCTAAACCAGCCATACCCGCGCAGAGTTTCGTTCTATACCTAGCGAGGCCGTGTGAATTCGCCGGAATGGTGACGACCGCCTTAGTAGCGTCGACTCCCTGACGAGCGGTAGCGGCCTTGAGTTCAGCAAACAGCATGGTGGCCACTTCTTCGACCGAAAATGTATTGCCCGAGTCGTCGATGATTGAGTCCTGTTGGGTCGCAAAAAGTCGTTTCACTGCCTCGAATCGACTGTAGTTGCAGCCTTTGGCCGCCCAACCGAAAAGGGCCTTACCATCCGGCGATCTCGCGAAAACCGAAGGCATGACGCGATCGAATCCGAGGGTGGCCCATTCGTTGAGAGGGTCGTCGATTGCCAGCGCCTCGGCCCCTTTGGGTGACCAAGTGGCCACTACCGAGTTCGTTGTGCCGAAGTCGATACCAATGCTTGTCATATTTTCTCCTCGACTACTACGGCCATATCAGAATAGGTATGTGTAGGCTGAGAGTAAGGTCTCCAAGTGGCTCTGTGCCCCGTCGGTTTCCTTTTCTGTGGCATTTTCTAGCTGGTGGGCCGCTTCTCGGATCTCATCCGCTTCGTCTCCGTCGAGAAACGGGATGACCTTTACGTGGGCCTGCTGAAGTAGAAGAACCGACTTGGGATCAGTAATCGTTGGAGTGGCTCTCTTATCGGGCACACGTCCTTCGCCGACGATGTTCTGAGCCTGCCGAGAAATCCGTATCATTTCACGTTTGTCAGTGGAGATGCCATAGGAAACATCGTCCTCCAACATGATTCCGCCGCTTGCGACATCGACGACTTTAACATCTAGGATTCCATTTACGTCGTAATTGTAGGTGACCTCGAGAGATCGGTCCGGGTCTCCTGGTTGACCAGGTAATGGTAACTCCCACTCTTTTAGGATCACGTTGTCGGGATGGTTAATGCCTTTTTCGGGGTCCCCTTCGATGACAGGTATGATTACAACTTCCTGCTCAGGGCGTGAAGGTCCGTAAGTGTTAGTCTTCTCTGCCGGTAGTTTGTGGTTCCGTGGTATCAGAACGCTGAACTCTGGTAGCCGGTTATGGCCGGAGGTGGCAATAGTTCCGAGGGCGTGTTCGGTAGCAACGTAGAAGTCGTTGTCCTCGAGTTCGCCGGTTAGGATTGCTGCAGCAATCGCGGCGCCTTCACCCACCGCCGTCATGGGATCAACGCCGTCTTGTGGATCCAAGTTTAACAAATCTCTAACGAACTTTCGTATGGCCGGAATTTTGGTGGTTCCTCCGACCATGATAACCGAGTCGATCGAACCGGAATCCGCGCCGACATCTCTCAAGCATTGCTCGATTGGATGCCTCGCCTTCTTGATCAAACCGTCGATGCTATCCTCAAACATTCCGCGAGTGATCTTTCGGTTATCGCCACCCGGTAACTGGACTATCGTGGAATCTCGTTCGGATAAATTGATTTTAGCTAGTTCGACGTCAAGGTCGAACTGGCGGAGGTCATTATTAGTCCAGAAGCTCCGATCTGGAACGGTTTTCAAGATGAGTTTGCGGAGCCTTGAGTCAAAGTCCAGACCTCCTGTGGTGGGAAGGCCCATGGAGGCCTGCTCCATGAAGACACCGGAAACAGACTGAAGGATGGTGACATCGAGTGTGCCACCGCCCCAGTCGAACACTAGGATCTGTTGATCACCGGGGTTTTTTGCCGCATACGCCATCGCCGCCGCGGTTGGTTCGTTGATGAGGGCTAGTACCTGGAATCCAGCCATACTCGCGCAGATTTTTGTACGGTGCCGAGCGAGGCCACGCGAGTTAGCCGGAACGGTGACGACCGCTTGAGTAGCGGCGACGCCTTGACGAACGGTAGCGGCTTTGAGTTCGGCAAATAGCATGGTGGCTACTTCTTCGACCGCGAACGTATCGCCATAGTCATCAACTATCGAGTCCTGTTGGGTCGCGAATAGTCGTTTCACCGCCTCGAACCGACCGGTGCTGCATCCTTTGGCCGCCCAACCGAAAAGGGCTTCACCCTCCGGCGATTTCGCGAAGACCGATGGCATTACTTTATCGAAGCCGAGGGTTGTCCATTCGTTGAGAGGGTCGTCGATTGCCAGAGCCTCTGCTCCTTCGGATGACCATTTGGCCACTACCGAGTTTGTTGTACCGAAATCGATACCAATGCTTGTCATGTTTCCTCCTCGACTTCAGTCGAATCAGTGTTGGGATCAGGATTGGGAACTCGACGAGTCGTGCCCTTGCGAATCAATGTTGAAGTGTCTTTGTCTATCCATGCGGGCGTGACAACTTCGATCACTGAGCCTTCACCTTCGACAATTATAAAGTAGTCAGCGGGTTCAGGCGACTCGTGGCGTATAATACCCGCTTTATCACACCACTCTTCGGTTCGTTCTCGGATAGTCTCTAGCGTAGCACCCCGTTCGAGGGCTTGAGCGAGGTCCACTAGGTTATGAAGATGATCTCGGCGCCCTTTACCGCCCGCGACAATCATCTTACGAAGTCCGTCGTAGGCGTCAGCGGACCGAGCGTTCCCTGGGTCGCGAATTACGAGAGCCGCGTCGATCCTATTTAACAGGTTACCTAGTTTATTGATATCGTTTTGGATTTGACGCAAGCGCGGTCGGTTAATCATTTTCACGGATGTACCTAATTTTTTGGTGATTCTTCGGATTTTCTGTAAGAGTGGGCGGTTGAACATGGATGCCTCCATTAATGTGCCATATAGTGCAACGCCTCATCGACTGACTTACAGCGTTTTGCGAGGTCTTGCAGAGCCTGCCGGAGGTCACCAGCGACGTTCGGGAGTAATCGTTTTATGAGTGTGCTTGTGTCCGAACAGAAACTACGACCGGGAGCAACCGTAGCCCTGAGTGCTGTGCGGTTGATCTGGGAGCGCCGTAGACCACTGATCTGTTCCGTTATAGCTTGGGACATCATGACCACGTTATTTAGTTGACTGGTGCGGGCGGCGAGGTAGGCAATTGCGAGTTCCGCGTACCCGACTTCGATAGCTACCTCGGCTCGTGCTTTGTACTCGTTGTCGATGTGGGCTAGGTCTTTCTTGGCAGTTTCTAGCCAGATGAGGAACTTCTCTGCGGGTTCTCCTTCATCCGGGTCAATGTTTCTAGCGACGGCTCGAGCAACGAACGCCCGCAGCACCGTAGCCTCGTTTAGGTCTATGGGGAGGTCCTTGTCAAGCAGAACCATACCGAAGGACGCAGCCTGTAGCGGAGGGTCATTCACAGCTAGAACCGCGACAGCGGCGCCAACTATCGAGTCGCGCTCTTCTACTGCCCAAGGCTCGCGGTTTGTTCGCAGCACCCTGCCGAGTTCGACGACGAACTCCTCTGTACCTCGGGCCCTAGCCGTCCAGACCTTCGCCACATTAGATTTGCGGTGAGGTGAACCTCTAAGGGCTCCCTCGGCGCTCAACCATTCCTCGTCACGGTTGGCGAGGAGTTTTAAGAACTCTACGAAATCCTCTTCGGGAATGTCTTGAACGACAACGGTTCGAATGGCGTCTCGCATTGAAACGGGGAGACTGTCGGCGGTGGCCCAAGGTTCGTCGTTGATCGCCCAGAGGGTGATGGCGCGCCGCGCGGCGGCTACTTTAACCTCCAGATTTGGTGCTTCAGTAACGAGTTGACTTAGACGGTCGGCAGCTACCTCTGGTTCTAATTCACTGGCGACTACGGTGATGTTGGTGAGGAGTGCTTCGGTGTATTCGTCCTCCAACGCTACGGTCAGGGCAGCTAGCGCGGCTTGATCATTTCCAAGTTCTCGGTGAGCCGCCGCCATCATATTGAGAGCCTCGTCTCGTTGGTGTTCCGACTGAGAGAAGCGAAGGCATTGGCGTCCTTCTTTGAGTGTATCGGTCCACTCCCAATCCATTAACCGTGATTTGGCTCTTCGCAACAGGACCTGCCCTAGCCACTGACGTTGCAAGGCACTTAGCCGTGACGGGACAATATCTGACGTTGATACCGTGGATCTGCTCACCAGCAGATGGGCCAGTGCAGCATCGCCAAGGATGGCGTCGTCGGGGATAGTATCGGTAGTCGTAAAGGCCGCTTTTAGTTCCACAGGATCGAGATCGGTTGTGCGTGAGATCTCTGCGACGGTGGTTGACTCTCCTGCTAGGAGGGCGGCGATGGGGGAGAAGTGGGCTGCGACTTCGGCCGATGCATCCTTGGGAACTCCCTGCCCATTGGCAACCGACCGACGTGCTGTTTCCCACTCGGCACCGAGTTGTTTGACGTCCTCATCTGAGAGTGAACCAATATTGAGGCGAGCTTGCAGGTATTCTCGCTGCGCCCCTTTTGACGTAGGTTTAGCCCATTGGCGGGGAACAGATCCTGAGTCGATCAAATCATCGATTACGGAGTGGGGAACGTGATCGAGGACGCGAGGGTCCGTGCCGAGTCGCTTTGCGTTCCCGTTTAGCGCGCCGAGAATCCGGCTTGACGCGCCTTCGCCGATCAGTCCAGTCGCGACGTCACTGAGGGGTCCGTCCTTGGTCTTGAAAGATCGCAGGTGAGTAATTTCGGAAAGGAGAAAATTGTCGGTGACGTAACCACTGTCGACGCGCCCGAGAACAAGCAACCGTGCAAGTTCGAGGTGATGACGAGGTCTGAGGTCCTCGGAGAACGTCGCAAGGATCCGGCTGGGCTCGAATCGGGCTAGAGCAGCGTCGGAAGCGGCAAGGAAGATAGCAACCCGTGGAGCATAGAAGTTGTCGGGAAGTTCGAGGAGTAGAGAAAGAGCGCGGTCTTCGTCTTGTCCCCGCCAAGCCTGTATCGCCCGCCACCAAACTCGCTCATACTTACTAAACTGGAGGTCATCATGTATCTCCGTCTTGCCCAAGGTGAAGGCGTCGAGGGCGAGCGAGCGTGCCTCGGGTAATGCCAGATCGTTGAGGGCCGCTTTTACTAACCCGCGGACCATGGGGGCCGAGGGGGCATCATTTATGGTGGAGAGCAGACGGCCCGAACGTGTTCGGAGTTCGTGGTTAGGAACTGCAACGGAAGGGCTGAAGATGGACGCCTTGAGTCTGGTTGTTGATCCTTGTGAATCGATGACCGTCAGGGTCGGTCCATGCTCTCGGAGCACGATAGCTGGTATCCGTCTCAGACCTCGCCGGACGTGGCCGACGGCGCCAACTTGATCTGCCGGGTGCGGGTCGGCGATACCTAACTCCTGCCCACAACTACGACATTTGAAACCGACCGCGACGACTTGGCCGCAGGTCAAGCAATCAGCGAGAGGATCGATGACTCGCGACGAGACAAGGGCCGGATTTTGCTCAACTCCGGCCTTCCAAACCACAGTTTTCCTTTCGTTACGTCCTGATTCTGCCACGGCGCCGTCGGATTCGCAACATCGCTCATCAAGTTCGTCCTCGTGGCGCCTGTCTCGGCGGCGGTGCTACGGGCCGAAGAAGACTCGGTCACCGACCGTGAAATTCAACGACACCAGTGTCTCGGCCGACCCGATATCTTCCGCCGGTAGGGGTATGCACACTACGCCGGAGAGGGTCCCACCGACAAAGACCTCGCTAAATCTATCAAACCCATTGGGGACAACGCCACAGCCCCCGTCGTAAACGCCACTGGTCGCGCCGCCAAGTAGTTCCCAATCGAAGTTGAAGCCTACCGATAGAGGCTCCTTGCCGGCCTCTATAAGTGTCATGTCGACTGTGAATCCAGCAAGCAATTCTCCTTCGGATGGTTCGGTGTTGAAGAGGTTTTCGTTCATCACCGCGGTCGTGATGTCTTGCGGTGGCGTGATAGTAAAGCTCCAGACCGAGTTGTCGGCATCGCCCCAGGAATCAAAGATCACCTCTGTGGGGATGCCGAAAGCCCAAGGTGCCTCTCGACTTCCGTCTATTGATGCAACTGTTGTGGTAGGGGTGGTTGTGGTCGTAGTGGTGGCAGGGGTCGTTGTGGTCGTAGTGGTGGTTGTGGTGGTTGTGGTTGTGGTGGTCTTTTCGCCAACCGTCTCCGTATCGTTTGAGTGGCCGAAGAAGACTCGGTCATCGCTGGAGAATTTCAACGCGACCTGTGTTTTGGCCGACTCGAGGTCCTCCGCGGGTAGGGGTATGCACACTACGCCGGAGAGGGTCCCACCGGAGAAGACCTCTCTAGATCTATCAAACCCATTGGGGACTCTCCCACAGCCGTCGTTGTATACGCCGATTGTAATGCCACCAAGTAGTTCCCAAGTGAAATTGGACCCCACCGAGAGGGGCTCTTTCTTGGCTTCTATAAGCGTCATGTCGACTGTGAATCCAGCGAGCAATTCGCCTTCGGGAGGTTTGGTGTTAAAGGAGCTTTCATCTTGCACTGCGGCGGTGATGTCTTGCGGTGGCGTGATAGTAAAGCTCCAGACCGAGTTGTCGGCATCGCCCCAGGCATGAAGGGTCACCTCGGTAGGGCTATCGAAAGCCCAAGGTGCCTCTCGAGTTCCGTTTTTCGGGTCGTCTGCTGCGATAGTTGTCGTGGTGGCCTCTTCGTCAGTAACCGCCGCATCGCTCGAATCATTGCCTTCATCATCTACATTGGTGCTAGTGAGGCCGGATTCCTCGTCGGCAGGCGGGTCGTCACTGAGAGCGATGCCCACCAGTGCGAGCAGAAACACCGGTCCAACTACTTCCGCCCAATGCCGCTTCCACCATACACGCTTAGCCTCGGCGGGGGGGGGGGGTACTTTGCCAGAAGTAATTTCTGAGGGATTCATTATGTACGTGCCTTCGTTTTGCGATGTACCACCATTGGTAGCACCTCGGTGCCGGAACCACAACATTGGTCTCAGCGGCCGGTGTAGCTCTCGAGGCCGTCGCTTATTGAGGTTGACAAGTTCGTTGATTAGGCAGTCGCGTCGCCAGTGGATCGGCCGATCATGACGGCTAGCCAGTTGAGCGCAATGGCTCGTCCTCCATCGCCCGTCGCAGGGCCCGACATTCGGATCGCATTTTGGGAAACTCGGCCGCTGCTTTGGCGTATATGGCACCCATGATCTTGTTTCCATCCGCCATGCTTTCTTGAACTCGGCCAGTGCCACCAGAGTCGGCCACTTCGCCTCCATGGCGTTGGGATCAACGAAGGCGAACGTCGGTGCCCAGTTCAGATGCTCAAGGCGCGCAAGTTCGACGGGTACCTGATCATTAGAATCGCCAGCTAAGACTTCGAAATTTCGATCCGGAAAGTCACGGCGAAGAGTTCTGTTGAGAGTTGCGGCTTTTCGCCCCGTCTCAAAAAAACGGAGGCAGGTGAACGGGGGATTGCTGACAGACAACGCAATTCTAGCCGAGCCATAAAGTGGCTCGCCGGTCAGTCGGTCCCTGTTCTCCGCCTCGCCCGCGAACGTGTCAATGTAGATTGTTTCGGTAGCTTTGTTCTTGGTGGCAGTTGTAAAAGCGTCGAGATACTGACGCAAAACGTCTAGCGTGCCTTTCGTCCAGATGCCCCAAGCACGGCCCGACATAGCGCCTATCCGTTTGCTCTGACGCGGGGCATTTCGTCATAAAGCGCACCATCTAGCTCTCGTCCGCCGATCTTGGGAGTTCTGCCGCCCCACTGCTTGAAGAAAAACGGCACTCCGGTAACTCCGCACCGGTCTCGGAGGTCACGAACCCAGGTTTCGTCCATAGGCCGAGAGCGAGGCCCCCTTTCGCCACCCGCGATTAGCCAGTCGATCGTGTCCTCGTGAAGGGTTAACGCAAACCCCGGCCCGCTAGTTTTCGAGTCGCAGTCGCTTCGCCAAGGTCAGCGCATAGCAGTTGTCGCATCCCGTGGTTGGGTTCCAAGTTGGCTCTGTCCATTCGATCCCCGACCGGTCAACCATTGCTTATGCTTCCGCCGTGGCGACCTCAGAGGTGGCAGTCGTCAACCAACCGCCCTCACACAACTGTGCCCAAGCGGACTCGAAACCCTCAACAAACTCAGTAGTGCGCTCCATCCGAACCCTAAGGTCGGTGTCGTCGAGCGTCGTAATCGTGGACTTGGCTTCGGCCGCGGCATCGGGGAGCAGCCTGATCGGATCAGCCTTGGCTATCGTGGTGCGCCCGTCACCGTAGCCTTGGAGGTGGTGGCCGTCGAGGCTGTTCAGCAGGTGTCGGAGGTTGTTCGCGTACGGGCCGCTGTAGCGACCGGATTCGTATCGGAGTTGAAGTGGCTGCCCCGCCTCTTGCAGGAAGTACATGAGGTTCTGAACCTCGATGATTGAGGCTTCGATCGCGACGCTTGTGTAGCAGTCAATCATTGCAATCAACGCCGCTCGGCTTAGCGTCAGCTTTGGGCGATCGTGTGCCGTTCTCGCGGCCGAGGCAACCGCCGAACCGGGCGGGGCAAAAATATGGATCTTTGTGGGCAGTTCGGACAGTCGTTCGCGGATCATTGGTTCGACCGCAGCCCAATCGAGGCCGCCGTGGCCGCACCCAAGGTAAGGCAGCGCGATCGACCCAATATTGTTGTCTCGGATAACCGTCGCAAGGTCATCGAGGCCTTGCTCAATGTGGTGGGGTTTTGACTTCGATCGCCAATGCTCCTTGGTCGGAAAGTTGATGATCAGACGTGGCGCAACGAACTGCCCATTGTCGAAAACGAACATAGAGCCGAGTTTAACATCGCCGCGTTGGCACGCCTTCGCGTAGGCCTTGAAGTTCGACGGAAAAGCCTTCTTGAACGCCAGAGCGATTCCTTTGCCCATCACCCCGACGGTGTTTACCGTATTTACGAGCGCGTCGACATCGACTTCAAGCAGGTTGCCGTTCGCCGTGATGAATTCCGTCAGGAGAAATACCAACCGCCTCGTATCCGTACCCGAGCCTCGACCCCACTCCTAGCCAGTATGGCTTATGCCTGTGACGTACGCGAGTCGCTTCGCGTCGCCACCCCAACGAACGCAGACCACGGATGTGTCGCCCGGCCCAATTGGCACCTCGCGGCAGCTATTTTATTGTCGCACAGGAGGCCGTTGGCGAGCACTCATTTGCTGGTTTCTGTAGACTTGTCGATACCCACGACGATCCCCTCGAGGGCCTCGGCGATGGCGTCAAACTCGTCTAGGGCAGCCTGCAGGTGGCCAGATATTTCGGAGACGATGACGCTGGGGGCGGGGAGGTTCGCGGCATCAGCGAAGCTGTCGTCTCGAAGCCAGAACACGTCGAGGCTGACCTTGTCGCGCCGGATCAGTTCGTCGTAGGTGTACTTCTTGAACCTCTCCGACTCGGCGCGTTGGTCGCGGTCACCCGGTTTGTAGCAGTTCACGAAATCGTCGAGGTCTGCTCGGGTGATCGGTTTCTGTTTTAGGGTGAAGCGCTGGTTGGTTCGCAGGTCGTACACCCACAGGTTTCGGGTCCACGGCTGCGGGGCACCTTCGCGTCGTTCGAAAAAGATCACGTTGGCCTTCACCCCTTGGGCGTAGAAGATACCTGTAGGCAACCGCAGCAACGTGTGAACGTCGCAGTCGTTCAGCAACCGGCGGCGGATGGTCTCACCGGCACCGGATTCGAAGAGCACGTTGTCGGGAACCACTACCGCGGCGGTGCCGCCGATCTTGAGCAGCCCGACGATGTGTTGAACGAAGTTCAACTGCTTGTTCTTGGTGGTGGCCCAGAATGTCTCCCGCTCGTAGCTGTCTGATGACGAACTCCCGAAGGGTGGGTTGGACAGCACCATGTCGAAGTGGACACCGGGGTCGTCCCGCAGAGCGTCGTCGACGTGGACGGGTGAGTTGGATTCAGGGCTTTCGATTCCATGCAGCAGCATGTTCATGGCGCATAACCGAGCCGGCAGGTCAGCGATCTCCCAGCCCGTGAACGCCCCCGATCGCAGATGAGCGCCCTGATCAGGATCGAGGGGCGAGAAGCGTTTCACGATCGACTGATACGCTCCAAGGAAGAACCCACCGGTGCCGCACGCGGGGTCACAGATCCGGTCCGCTGGTTTGGGCTCCATGACGTCGACTATCGCGGTGATGAGTGCCCGAGGAGTGAAATACTGCCCCGCTCCCCGGGCGCCTTCGCGGGCGGTTTTCTCTATTAGTCCTTCGTAGGCGTCGCCTTTAAGATCGGCGTCCAGGCTGAGCCATTCATGGTCATTGATAAAGTCTTTGACCAGCCGTTCGAGCTTGGCCGGGTTCTGGACTCTGTTGCGGGCCTTGCGAAACAACACTCCCAACATGCCGTCGCTAGTACCGAGTTTGGTGAGGATTTCGTTGTAGTGGGTTTCAAGATCGACCCCCGACAGGTTCAGCAACGACGGCCAGTCAAGCCCTTCGGGCACGACCCGTTTCTCGCCGAGCAACCGGTACTGCTCGTCGGCCATTTTTAAAAACAGCAGGTAGGTGAGCTGCTCCAAGTAATCGCCGTACGACAGGCCGTCGTCGCGGAGGATGTTGCAGAAGTCCCACAGTTTCTGAACGAGAGCCTTCGGATCTGTACTCATGCAGAATGCTCCTTTTGAGTCTTTAGAGCCGGTCGGGGGGCGCCGATTCGTTCCAGTAGGGCTGAGGCGGGTTCCTCCGCTGGGTTTTGTGCGGTCAACTTGCCAGTAAACGCCGCGTGCAACAACGACCGGCGAAACGCCGCCGCCCGCTGCTCGATTGCATCAGCCAAAGCAAGCGCGACCTCAAGGCGGCCGAGGTGTTCGTCAAGAATCGCGACGATCCGATGCTGCTGGGGGGGGTGGAACTGGGAGTTCAATCGAAGCGAGTTTCTTGGCATTGACGTTTTGGACAGCGATTCCGGCGCTCGCTTCACTGATAGCGTCCCAGTATGCTGGCGATTGAAGGAACCAAAATACGTAGGTCTTGTTCAGCGGCGCCAGCGGTCGTAACCGGATCAGATACGAGGCAAATACGGATGGAGGTACGTCCCCGAGGAGCGCACAGCATCCGACGGACCCGGCTCGGGACACGACGATGTCACCGGTTTTCAAAAGGAATCTCTCCGTGTCACCAGGTTCCGTCACACATCGTGGGACCGTGCTCCAGTTCACTGGGCCCTTTGTGATGTCGGTGGTTCTTAGATAATGGAGCCGATCATTTCCGGGTTCAGACTTGGTGGTCCAGCCGTATTGTGGCTTCGTCGATACATCTCCCAGCGTTTTGCTGACCCAGCCGTCGGGGAGTTGATTCGTGGTGGGGTTGTGGCCGGTGAGTGCGCCGGTGAATGCTGCGTGGAGTAGCGATCGGCGAAACTGGGCGGCCTTTTCTCGGACGATTTTGACATGCTCGAGAGCCGTGTCGAGGCGGCCGAGGTGTTCGTCAAGAATTTCAACGATCCGCCCCTGCTCAGCTAAGCGGCGGGAGCTGTAGCAATCGTACGCCTCCAAATACTTGCGTGGAACACGACGCTGCCCGACGGCCCCAGTCATTGCTCTCGCGGCTTCGTGCCGAAAGTCGTCATTGACAAGGAACAAAATACGCAGGAACTCTCCATCAACGAGCGCACCGGCTCGTAGAACATGAAACTCAGTGCTGCCATAGGCCGATCCATTGAGTAGCCCGGTCGGTCTGGCAATCTTTCCGTTCTCCATGCACGGAGTGATCTTGGCGAAGATGACATCACCATCCTCGAAGTAGGTGAGGTTCTTCTTCTTGGCCGCCGTTGCTGCGATCGCCTCGTCAAGAGCCACTCTCCCCGAGACCTCGGCTACAGCCTTCATCGGGACGAAGGACAGTTCAGCGTCCTGTTCAAGAAGTTCAGACCTGACCTTCGGCGCGAACTGGACGAGATCCCCGAGATTCTCGACTCGCCAACCGTCGGGGAGTTGATTCGTGCCATTTGGTAGCTCGTGGGTCATGCTGCGAGCGTTTGGTTAAGTTCGATGAGGAGCGGTTTGAGGTCGCGGCCGAAAAGTTGGCGGGCTCTGCCGAGGCCGCCTTTCTCGCTAAAGGGTACTTCGGTGAGGTCTCGTGCGGTAATAGTGAGGCTGGCGGCGATTTGTTCTTTGATCAGGTGGAGGTAATCGAGTTGACTATCGGTGAAACGGCGGTTGACGTTGTGTTGTTGAAGAAGCCAGGCGTTGAAGCGTTCGTCGACGAGTTCACGGTAGGCGACGAGTTCGTCGGTATTGCCGAGGGCGTAGCGGACGAGGCTGATGAGGTCAGTGTTGATGCGGTGGCCTGATCCCCGGACCTTGTTGGCATCGAGGGTTTCATAGGCCTTCCAAAGTGCTTCGGTGGTCCAGTTCCGTGGCGGGCGACCAATGGCCTGGGCGAGTTCTTTGATATTGCCGTGGGTGAGGCCGCTGCCGTAGTGTTGGCTGTAAAGGATCTGCAGCGCTGTAATTTCGTCTTTGTGGTCATCGATGAATTGGCGGAACGACTCGATGGTGCGGCGGGCCCTGTCGGTGGCGTCTTTGGAGAACTCGCCGGAGATGACCATGTCTTTGGAGGTGGCATCGATGACCTGTTCGTAGCTGCGGCGAACCTCGACGAGCTTCTCGCGCAGTGCGGCGTTGCCAGCAAGCGGCTGCAATGCGGCTTCGACAAGCCGTTTGCGGGCAACCGCAATCTGACCGAAGTCGGGGTCGGTAGTGCCGCTGGCGGCTTGAGCTGCGGCGTGATGGCGGTCCGGGTCGAGGGCTTCGATGAGTTGGCGAGCGAGGTGTGTGAGGCTGACTCCGGCTAGGGTTTCGACTTCGGCCCGGTCGGGATCGCTAATACACTTGTCGAGTCGGGCCAGACGAGAAGCGACCGAAGAAACGACGGCTTCATCGGTGACGCCGAGGCCGATCTGGTTGAGGAGATTGTCGAACCCGACACCGTGCCTGCGTTCGAGCGGGACGGTGTCGTGCAGGCTGGTTTCGGTGACGCCGACAGCGTCAACGAGTACGAAGCGGTCTTTGACGGTGGCGTCGGGGGTCACGATACGAAGGTCGTCGTTGCTGATGACGCGGACGCCGCGGCCCTTCATCTGCTCGAAATAGTTGCGGCTTTTGACCAGGCGCATGAACACGAGACACTCGATGGGTTTCACATCGGTGCCCGTCGCGATCATGTCAACGGTGACCGCGATGCGGGTTTCGTAGCCGGTGCGAAAGTTCTGGAGCAATTCATCGGCTTTGTGACCGGATTCGGCGGCCTTGTAGGTGATTTTCACTGCTTCCATGTTTGACAGGCCGAACTCTTCGCGTACTATCTGCACAATGTCATCGGCGTGACTGTCGCTCTTGGCGAAGATCAGCGTCTTGGGAACGTGCTTGAGTCGACCGTTGTTCAATTTGACTCGGTCGGGAAACATCGTCGGCATTGAGTCGCGTAGCGTACCGATGACCGTGCGAATCTGATCCTTGGCCACCACTTTGCGGTCGAGTTCCTTGGCGTCGTAGCTGACTTCTTCATCGAGGCGATCGAAGCGTTGCTGGCGGGTTTCGCGGTCGCGAAACTCCGTCACCATGCCAGCGTCGACCTTGCCGCCCGCTTCGGTGATCTTGGTGCGTATGCGAAAGACGTCGAAGTCGACGTTGACGCGGTCGGCGACTGCTTCATCGTGGCGGTACTCCATGACTAAGTTTTGCTCGAAAAATCCAAATGTTTGTTTGCCTGGGGTTGCTGTGAGTCCGATCAGAAAGGCATCAAAGTAATCGAGAACCTGGCGCCACACGCCATAGATAGAACGATGGCATTCGTCGACGATGATCACGTCGTATGACTCGATCGGCACCGCTGGGTTGTAGACCACCTCGACGGGTCGCTTAGGTGCCATGTAGCAACCGGGCTTGTCCTCGAGATCGTCGTTGAGTTCTTCACCCCGCAGGATCGAATAGATCCTCTGGATGGTGGAAATGTGGATCTTGATAGCCGACTCATCGGTCATATCGAGACCAGACGAGTCGAGGCGGCGGGCGTTGTACAGTTCGGTGAACTTACGGCCGTCGTCGGGCGTAACGAATCCCTGGAACTCCTTGATTGTCTGTCGGCCCAAGTGGCGTCGGTCAACCAAAAACAGGATCCGCTCCGCCCCGGCGTGGCGCAAGAGTCGGTAGGAAATGTTGGCCGCAGTGAAGGTCTTACCCGAACCGGTCGCCATCTGGATCAGGGCGCGGGGACGGTTCTCCTGCAACGACAGTTCCAGATTCCTGATCGCGTCCGCCTGAGCGAGCCACAAGCCAGCCGGGTCGAGTTCGGGCAGAAGCTGAACGCCTCCTCGCAAGGTGGCATGATCTTGGAATTTGATATAGTCCTCGTGCCAACGAGCCAAAGCGTCTGGTCGATGGAACGTGAAAACTTGCCGTGACGTCGGTTTGGGGTCGAGCCCGCAGCTGAAGCGTGTTTCCTTGCCCGTCGACTCATACCCGAACGGCAAGGCATCGGCGACTAAAAAAGCGGGAAGTTCGTCGGGGAAGTTGGTCTGATACCTGCGAGTTTGCCGCTCGACCCCGGTGAGGGTAGTACCAACCTTTTTGGCCTCGATAACCCCAACGGCTTGTCGGTCGACAAACAGCACATAGTCCGCTGGCCCTGCTTTGGTCGGCATTTCACGGACGGCAACTCCTTGAGCAGCGGCGATGGACGCGTGCTTGTAGTCCTGCACGACCCAACCACACTCGGCGAGTTGCGCGTCAATCTTGACCCGTGCCTTCTGCTCAGGAGGGAGACAGTTCGTGTATTCGCTGGTCACTGATTTCCTAGTTGAGCGAGGACCGCCGCCGACTAGGGATGGGCAGGTCGGCGACAGTCCTCTGGCGGAAGGTATGGGATTTGAACCCATGGTGACACAAGATGCCACAACGGCTTTCGAGGCCGCCCCATTCGTCCGCTCTGGCAACCTTCCAAGACTAAGCCTAGCGCCTCGTGGTTCTAGTGTCGACGTGGGGCGAAGAAGTCAGTGAGCAGGGCCGCGCATTCGTCGGCTCGCACGTTGTGGATGATCTCGAACTCGTGGTTGAGACGAGGATCAGTTCCCAGATTGTAGAGCGAGCCACAGGCCCCGGTTTTCAGGTCGGCGGCGCCGAAAACGACTCTGGCGACACGGGCCTGCTGGAGCGCCCCGGCACACATCGGGCACGGCTCGAGCGTGACGACAACGGTGGCCCCATCGAGTCGCCACGACCCGATGGCCTGGGCAGCGTCGCGCACGGCGAGGAGTTCGGCGTGGGCGGTGGGATCACCGGTGAGTTGGCGTTCGTTGTGACGACGAGCCACGACCTGGCCGTCGACGACCACCACCGCGCCGACGGGAACGTCGCCGTGTTTGGCCGCGGCGCGGGCTTCGTCGAGGGCGAAGGCCATCACGGCGGCCCAGTCAGGGGCGGGGTTTGATGGAACTTCTGTCACGTTGCTGACTGTACTGGTCTGCCCTTACCCGCAACACCGTGCTCCGTTCTAGGCTGGGTCCGATGTCGGAATCGAGCGCCCCGCAACCCCGACGCAAGCTTTACACAGGTTGGGGGGTCGTGGGTGCGAACTCGTTGGTGTGGTCGCTGCAGTCGATGGTGTGGATCCAAGGCTACGGCAATCTGGCGGTCGAACTCCGGCATCAGTTCGGCTGGTCCAAGACGTTCTTCTCCATGGTCTTTGCCGCTACCCGTGCCGAGACAGCCGCGTTGGGACCGGTGCAGGGTCGCGCAATTCACGAGTTCGGGGTGGGGAAAGTGATGCGGGTTGGCGCGCTGGTTGGTGGGTTGGGATTCGTCGGCGTTGCCCTAGCCAACACGCGTGCTCAGTTCGTGTTGGCGATGCTCGTGCTGGCGATCGGGATGAGCCTGGTCGGCTTCCTCACCATCTCGACTGCCACCGTTCGCTGGTTCGAACGCCGCCGCGCCCGGGCCTTGTCGATCCTCACCATGGGGTTCGCCCTCGGCGGCTTTTGCGCCCCGTTGGTGGTGTGGGGCTACCGACTCGTCGGTTGGCGGACGGCCACTACCGTGGTCGGCCTCTTGCTCTCGACGGTGGCCTGGTGGGCGGCCAGCATCGCCGGGCGATCGCCGGACGAGACGACCGAACCAATGGACGGTCTCGACGATGACAGCGCAGTCGTCGCCCCTCGGGCCGAAGGCGTGCAGGATCGCCACCTCACCACCGGACAAGCCATCCGCACTCGTGGATTTTGGATGATCTCCTTCGGGCACGCCGCGGCTTTGTTAGTGGTGTCATCGAGCATGGCGCACCTCGCCCTCTACCTGACCGAGGATCGCAGCTACAGCGCGGGCCGCGCCGCTGTGGTGGCGGGGGTAGTGCCCGTATTCCAGTTAGTTGGCACCGCCCTCGGGGGACTGCTCGGCGATCGTATGAACAAGCGGCTCATCGCTGGCGTGGCGATGCTGGTCCACGGAAGCGCCCTCATCACCTTGGTGTGGGTCGATCACGTGTTCGCGGTGGCCTTGTTCGTGGTGTTCCACGGCTTGGCGTGGGGGGTGCGGGGGCCCCAGATGCAGGCCATCCGCGCTGACTATTTCGGCTCGACCGCTTTTGCTTCGATAATGGGCTGGTCCAACATCGTGGTGATGATGGGGGCGATCGCCGGTCCGGTCCTCGCAGGGGTTCTCGCCGACGCCACCGGCGACTACCGGCTGGGTTTCACCATTTTGGGCTTCAGCGCCGCGGCCGGAACCGTCTTTTGGGTCCTCGCGGTGCCGCCCCAGGCCGCCGCCGAAGTGGCTTAAAGCCCCGCGTACCAGTCGTAGCCCCGCTCACCCCAGTAGTCGTCTCCTTGACCACGACGGAACTGAATAGTTCCGATCCGTTTGATTTGTTTGATCCCGTATTTGAGCGGGGTGGCGAGTCGCAGCGGGGCGCCGTGGGCATCGTCGAGGGGTTCGTCGACCATTTCGTAGGCCAAGAGAGTTTGGTCGTGACCCATCGTGGCGAGGTCGACGCTTACGTAGTAGGCGCCGTCGGGGGTCTCAAGATAGACGTCGCTGATGTCGGGCGGGAGTTGGTCGACGTATTGGGTCATAAAGTCGCGGAAGCGAGCCCCGCCCCAGTTGGTGACTTGGGCCCAACCCTCGATGCATTTGTGTTCGATCGTCATGGTGTGCTTCGGGAGGGCCTGAATATCGGCCAGCGAGTGGTGGCCGAGTTCGCGGCCGTCAGGACCAAGGACTTGAAGCTGCCAGGCCGCGAGGTCGATTTCGTTGCGTATGCCGTGTCGGCCGTTGATCCGCAGCGGGGTCGCCTCGGAGCGTGGGAAAGTTTTCGCCTGATGGTCGTCACGGAACATCTTTGACCACAGCGCCTCGTTGGCTTCGTGCAGGTCGCGCAAAACGCCAGGAATGTTGTTGTCCTCGCCCGATCCTTGAACGCCGCGCCAACCAAGGAAGCCCGCTAGTACGGCCGCACCGCCGGTGAGGACCGAACGGCGCGAGCGAACCCGGTACTCCTCGCCGGTGAGTTCTGGTTTTTCAGCCATGCGCTTCATCTTCGACTACTTCGTAACCGGTGACCATGGCGGTGAAGTTCGACCGACCAGCCCGGATGACCTGCAAGATGTGGACGACAAAAAAGCCGACGAACGACACGCACACCCAGAAGTGAATAAGCCGAGCGGTGGTGTAGCCGCCGAACAGCGCGGTCAAGAAGCTGAGCTGGGTTGGCTTGAAGAGGGCGAAACCGGTGAGCAAAGCAAGGCCGCCGAGCCCGATAACAACCGTGTAGGTCAGCTTCTGGGCCGCGTTGTAGTGACCGTCCTGGGCGGGCGCATCCTTGCGTAAACCGAGGTCATGCATCACCACAGCGCCGCATTGCTTGAGTTCGCGGCGGGTGGGGATGATTTCGCGCCACCCTCCGGTACGCCAAACGTACACGCCGTAGGCGAGGCCGTTGAGGACGAAGAGCCAAGCAAACGAGAAGTGGAAGGCCAAGCCCCGTGCCAGTCGACGTTCGAAGCCGAGCGGTTCATTGATCCAGGCGGGGAGGAACTTGAACCACTCCCAGTCGAGGAGGCCAAAGGCGTATATCTGCTCGGCCCAATAGATTCGAAACCCGCTCCAGACCATGATTACGATCAGGGGAAAGTTGATCCAGTGCATCCAGCGACTCCCTCGGCGATGACGCAACACGGCACGCTGAGGGATTGGTTCCATTGTCTCGTCCCGGGTTTGGCGCAGTTCGTAGAGCACGTAGGCAATACACCCGCAGACGACGAACATGTCGGCAACGTTGAACACGGCGTACCACTCGACATCAATGAAATCGATCACCTTGCCCGACAAAAGCCCGTCGCTGGCCCGAAAGATGCGGTCGAGGAGATTGCCGATGGCGCCACCGAGAATGGTGGCCAACAGAAAGGCTTGTGGCCAGGCGGTGGAGCGGTAAATCTTCTGACCCAAAAAGCCGATTAGGCCGATGACTAAGATGCCGATCCAGGGACCCAGACCCGCCCCCGTGCCGAACGAAAACCCCGAGTTGTAGGCCAGGTCGAACTCGAGCGTAGGGAGAAGCGACACAGTGCGGTCGGGGGCGAGCGTTTCTAGCGCCCACCATTTCGACAGTTGATCGAGCGCGACCGTGAGGACCACGATCAACGACGCTCCGGTCAACAATCGGCGGCGCTCCATCGCCAAATAGTAGCTTCTGGGTAATGCCTACCTCGGTCAGTGTCGAATTAGCCGTCGCGTGGCGCCACCAGATTCATCAGAACCCGGAACTCGGCTTTCGCGAAGACGACACCGCTACCCTCGTGGCCGACGTCTGTGCCGACCTTGGGTTGAAGGTCACCCGCGGCATCGGAGGCACCGGCGTGGTGGCGACCTGGCCGGGAACCGGCGGCGGGCGCTCGATCGGGTTGCGAGCCGACATGGATGCTTTGCCCATTACCGAACAGGGAACGCCCGCCTACTGTTCTACGAACCTGGGCGTTTTTCACGGGTGTGGCCACGACGGCCATACCGCGATCTTGCTGGGCGCGGCCGCTGCCTTGGTCGAAGCCGGTCCCTTCGCCGGTGACGTACATCTGATATTCCAACCGTGCGAGGAAACCGGCCACGGCGCCCAAGCCATGATCGACGACGGACTGTTCGATCGTTTCGAGATGGCCGAGATTTACGGCCTGCACAACATGCCCGGCCTAGCGACAGGCGATTTCGCTCTGCGGGTTGGTCCGATGATGAGCTTTGAGGATAACTTCGAGATCCGGATTGCCGGGCGGGGCGGGCACGCGTCAATGCCGGATCGTTCGATCGACGCCATTGTCGTCGGCGCGGAAATCGTCACTGCTTTGGGGTCGATCGTTGCTCGGTCGATCAGTCCCATCGACGCTGCTGTGGTGTCGGTCACCGAGTTCGAAACCGACGGGGCGCGCAACGTCATTGCGTCGAACGTAGTTTTGCGTGGTGACTGTCGCGGGTTCACCGATGCGGTCAGCACTCACATCGAAGAACGCCTGCGGGCGATCGTAGCCGGAGTTTGCCACGCCCACGGGGCGACCAGCGCAGTTGACTACACCCGCGAGTTCTTCGTGCTCAACAACACCGCGGACGAAGTCGCCTACGCCGCGGCCGCAGCCGAGACGGTGGTTGGCGCGGCCCGAGTGAATGCCGAGGCTCCACGAACTCCCGCCTCGGAGGACTTCGCTCGGATGCTCGCGGTGAAGCCCGGTTGCTACGTGCTGGTCGGTAACGGCACCGACGGACCGATCCACGGCGGGTCGCTGCACAATCCATTCTACGATTTCAACGACCAACTGGTGGGAATTGGGATCGCCTACTGGGTCGCCTTGGTTGCGGCGCGGATGAAGAAATGACGATGGCCCCGGGGGGGGGTTGGGGCCATCGGATGGCGGAGGGTATGGGATTTGAACCCATGGAGGCTTGCACCTCACACGCTTTCCAAGCGTGCCCATTCGGCCGCTCTGGCAACCCTCCTAGGAAAAACCCATGGTGCGGGTTCCTGTTCCTAAGGGTAGCGTGATATTAGCAACGCCCGTTTCGGGGTGTGGTGGTCGGGTCCTGTGTAACGAGAGCCTGTGAATCGAGTCAGGGTCGGAAGGCAGCAGCTCTCAGCGGATCCTCTTGTGTGCCGCAGATCGCCTGGCCACCACTCCCGGAAACGGGCGTCGTTGCGATCGAGGAAATGCCGCGGCCGCCTCCGCTAGGTAGAGTCGACAGGCAATGGCCTACCAGTCACTTTATCGGCGTTACCGACCACAGAAATTCTCTGAGATACGGGGCCAGCGTCATGTGATTGCTGCCCTCCAAAATGCGGTTGTCAAAGGCGAGGTTGGTCACGCCTACCTATTGCACGGTCCTCGCGGCACCGGCAAAACTACGTCGGCTCGGGTCCTAGCCAAAGCCCTGAACTGCGAGAACCTAGGCGCTGACGGCGAGCCGTGCGGCGAATGTGAAAGTTGCGTAGCTATCGAAAATGGTCGTTCCTTTGACCTCCATGAACTCGACGCAGCGTCGAACAACAAGGTCGAGGACATGCGCGACCTGCTCGGCAAGGTCAACCTCGGCAACCCCGGTCGAGCGAAGGTGTACATCCTCGATGAGGCCCACATGCTCACCGCTCAGGCGGAGAACGCCCTGCTAAAGACGCTCGAAGAACCACCCGATCACGTCACCTGGGTTTTGGCTACCACCGAACCGCACAAGGTGGTTGACACTATTCGCAGCCGGTGTCAGGTGTTTGAACTGTCGCTGCTGGCCGCCGATGAGATGGTCGACCATGTTCGCTGGGTTATCAACGACGCAGAACTCGAAGTCGACGATGCTGCCGTCGACTATGTAGTAGCCGCGGGTGGCGGTTCGGTTCGCGATACCCTCTCGGCGCTTGATCGGGTCGTGGCGGCGGGCGGAACGGTGGAGATTGATACCTCTACCGACCTCGTGTTGGACGCCCTTGGCCGTGGCGATGTGGCCGCGGCCCTCGCCGCGGTGGGAGATGCCACCGGTCGGGGGCGGGACCCGCGAACGATCGGGGAGTCGGTGCTGGCGGGCCTGCGCGACGCCTTCCTCACCGAGATGGGCAGCCCACCGCCTCGGATCACTGACTCGCAAAAAGAGCGGGCTGAGCATCTCAGGACCCTGCTCTCGCCAGCGGAGATGACTCGGGCCCTCGAAACTCTCGGCGTGTCGCTGGTGGCGATGCGTCAGGCACCCGATCCGCGCGTTGATCTCGAAGTGGCCCTCGTTCGACTCTGTCGTCCCGCCGCCGATCCCTCTCTTGATGCCGTTAAAAAGCGCCTAGATCGCATCGAGCGCCAACTCGTGGGCGCCACCCCGACAGGGTCTCCTAGTTCGGCCGATACTCCCACTTCCGCTCCGCCGCCGGTACCGGCCATTCCCGCTTCCGCTCCGCCGCCGGTACCGGCCATTCCCGCTTCCGCTCCGCCGCCGGTACCGGCCATTCCCGCGTTGGCCACTGCCACTGCCGCAGTCAGGCCTTCTTCGGCGAAGCAGAAACCGGGCCTAGGGAACGCCCGCCGGGTCCTAGCGGAGAAGCGCGGTAGCTCGGATCCGCCGCCCCCTGTCCCCGTGCCCGCTGCGCCCCCACCGGCGATACCACCCCCGATACCGGCCGCGATACCGGCAGATTCGACCACCGCCGATTTACGCCGCCTGCGGCCTGCGACGCCGACCGAGGTCGTGGAACTGGCCAAGGAGCATCTCGGACTGAGCCGAGGAGTAGTTACCAGTCGAGCCAAAGAGGAACTCGGGCCCACTCCGCCAGATGGGCGAACGCCCGAAGACCTCGCTCGATTCTGGCTCGGGCTAGTCGACGAAGCGCGACCAACCCCCGCACCCTCGCCGCCACCCCAGCCCACACCCCCGCCCGCACCGGAACCCGTACCCGAGCAAGTACCAGTACCCGAACCGGAGCCCGAGACGGTAGACATCGACGATCTTGTCGATGCCCCATCGCATATCGAGAAATTTACCGCTCAGGTACTAGAAGCATTCCCCGGCACCGAAGTTCTGCCGGTCGAAGAACAAGAGCGGCCATGAGCGCTCAACAAGGGGTGCTCGGCTACTGGTTGGGTGGCGAGTGAGCTACTCGACCAGCGTTCAAGAACTCATCGACCAACTCGGCAGACTGCCCGGCATCGGTCCCAAGTCCGCCCAACGGGTCGCCTTCTATCTCCTGAAGGCCTCGCCCGAAGAGGCGCGGCGCTTGGCGCAAGCCATTGTCGAGGCGAAACAGCGCGTCTCGTTCTGCGAGCGTTGCTTCAACCTGTCCGAAGGGGGCGACGAGTGCGCGATTTGTCGCGACCCGCGGCGAGAGGAACGCATCGTGTGCGTCGTCGAGGACAGTCAAGACATCGTGGCCGTCGAGCGAACGCAGGAGTTTCGTGGCCTCTACCACGTGTTACAGGGTGCGTTCAGTCCAATCGACGGGGTCGGTGTTGATCAACTCCGAGTCAAGGAGTTGATGACGCGGGTTGGCGTAGAAGACATCGAAGAGGTCATCGTGGCCACGAACCCGAACCTAGAGGGCGAAGCTACCGCGGCGCTTCTAGTCAAATACCTGAAACCCATGGGAGTGCGGGTTACGCGTATCGCGTCGGGTTTACCGGTCGGGGGCGATCTCGAATACGCCGATGAACTTACGCTTGGTCGAGCGCTTGAAGGTCGGCGGGTTCTCGCCGCGGGCGGGTCGCCGTCGGCCTAGCGGGTCCGCCCGTAAAAACGGAAGAGGCGCCGTCTTGGCCTGCCGGAACGCGGGCGGTAGGGACATTTCCAGCAGATCCAGGACGACGCCTCGACCACACATTCAGAGGGGAGGGAGGAGGTTTAACCTGTTCCTCATCTTGTGTTACGATTACCTTACAATTATGTCATACGGTTTACAAGTGCAATCTTAAATTTCTACCCTCGGGTTGTGCCATTGACTCAGATTGACCATGTTGCGATCGCCGTTCACGATCTCGAAGCCGCCATCGACTACTACCGAGAGGCGTTGGGGGCCGAGGTTCATCATCGTGAGATCGTCGACTCCGATGGGGTCGATGAGGCGCTCATCAAGGTGGGCGACAGCTTTATCCAACTCACCGCGGCCACCCGAGACGATTCCCCTATTGCTCGCTATCTCGAGCGGCGCGGCGAGGGCTTGCATCATGTCGGCTATCGAGTAGACGATTGTGCGGCGGCCCTCGCTCAGATGGTGGCGGCGGGCGCGACCGCCATCGACAAGGTGCCTCGACCGGGTTCACGCGGCACCACGGTCGCCTTCGTTCATCCCCGAGGTTCTTTCGGCACGCTCATCGAGCTAGTTCAGGTCTAAAGGTCTAGGGCTCGCGGCGGAGATTCACCACGCCGAGCGGGGTCAAGAAGGTGGCGCTCAGCTGCGGAGCGCCGGTTCCCACCTCGTTATCGAGTCCGTACTCCATCATGCGGGCCCGCACGGAACCGTCGGGGTGACCGAGGCGGAACTCGACGAGTTGGGCGCCGCTGGGAGCGCTTTGCGCGGGGGTCGGCCCCGGCCATTCGATGAGGAACGGGATTACGCCGTCACCGTCGGGTGGGGGCATGGTCAGCCGCCAGTGTAGAACTTCACCGTCGGGCTTACTGCGTTGCATCGCGATACCAGGACCGGGATTGACTTTGCGGGCTGCGCACCACTCCAGCCAGAGATCGAGATCCGGTACTGCCGCGGCCCAGGTGACCAGCGTCGGGCCGGTAACGTTGTCGATGCCAAAGGGCCGCGGTTCGGGTGGGTTGGGTTGGGAAGGGTCCGGCCCGATGATCTCAAGGTACGCACCGTTGCCAATCCCCAGCAGCGCGTTGCGCGTACCCCGGCCGTCATGGCGGCCCCCGGCGGCCGGTTCGATCCCCCACGTTTCGCCGATTTCGGCCACCGTCGCGTCGAGATTGGGAGTGGCGTACACCAGATGGTCGAGTTGGGCATGGTAAGGGGCGCCACGCCAGACGATCGGTTCCTTAGGTCGGCCGCCGAGGTCGACGGCGACGATTCCGGGTACCGCAGCGAGGGGATCGTCGCGGTTGAGTTTTAGGGTCCGACCGTCGGCGGTAACAAAGCGGTCGCGCGTGCCGGTCTTGCGGCGCGCAATGCGGTCCGGGAATCCGGCGGCGAGCGCCGCGCCGATGTCGGCTAGTTTAATGTCGCTGGGCTTAATCCCGGCTTTGCGAGCTAGGAGGTGCGCTTGGTCTCGGACCGACCTAGTCGCTCGCGGATCGGATTGTACGTGATTTGTTCCATAAACCGCCACGAGCGAGACACGCGCCGCTAGGCCAGCTTCGATACTGCCCGGTCGCCCCCGCAGGACGTCTCGGTCGTCGAGGAGGGCGGCCAACACGCAACACAGCCACCTATGGCGCCCGGACGCGATGCCTCGGGCTAGGCGCGGGTGGGTGCCGAGTTTGGCCATCGAACGGCCCAGTTCGGTGGCGGCCCCTTGTTCGTCGAGTGCGCCGAGGCGGCGCAGCAAAACGCGAGCGTCGTTCCAAGCGGCAACCGGCGGGGGATCCAAAAACGGGACTTCGGAGGGATCAGTAATCCCGCGACGGGCAAGATCAAGGGCTAGTCCAGCCACTTCGACTTGGGTGATAGCAGGCGGAAGGTGAACCGGTCGGCTGCCGTGTTCGATCTTGGACCACATCCTGATCGCCACGCCCGGCCCTAGGCGACCGGCTCGTCCGGCCCGTTGAGTCGCGGACGCCTTCGAGTTGGCGATGGTGAGCAGGGCCGTCATGGAAGTGCGTGGGTCGTGGCGGGGAACTCGAGCTAGGCCCGCGTCAACTACCGTGGTGATGCCATCAACGGTTAGCGACGTTTCCGCGATGTCGGTGGCCAACACGACCCGCTGGCTATCTCGAGAAACTAAGGCCGCGTCCTGGTCGGCGGGCGGCAAAGAGCCATGGAGCTGCAAAATGGTTGGCCTGTCACGGCCGAATTCTTCATACAGTTCCCGCTCCACGCGGCGGATTTCGCCCGCCCCGGGAAGAAACACCAACACATCGCCTGGGCCCCGAAGCGCCTCTTTGACCGCCTGAACTACCGCGGGGGCGAGGGGATCGCGCCGTTTCCGGGGCCGCCACACGATCTCGATCGGGTAGGTGCGGCCCCGACTTTCGATGATCGGTGCGCCACCCATCACCGCGGCAACGGCTTCGGTGTCGATAGTGGCCGACATCACCAAAAGCCGAGCGGACAACAACCCCGCCGCCCTAGCGTGCAGGGCGAGCGCCAAGCCCGTATCGCCTGGGAGGCTGCGTTCGTGGAACTCGTCGAAGATCACCAACCCGGTGCCAGGAAGGGTCGGCTCAGAGACGAGCCGGTTCGTGAGTATGCCCTCGGTTACGACCTGAATCCTGGTGTCCGGCCCGATCAGGCGGCTGTCTCTAGTGATCCACCCAACGGTTTGCCCAGGCGGTTCGCCAAGAAGATGGGCCATGCGCCGTGCCGCGGCACGAGCGGCAATCCGACGAGGCTCCAGCAAGACGATTGTCTGCCCCGCCAGCCAGGGCTCGTCGAGTAACCGCAACGGGACGATCGTCGTTTTTCCGGCACCGGGTTCGGCGCTCAGAACGGCCTGCTTAGCTGTGGCTAAGGCATGGCGAAGGGAGTCGATGCAATCCTCGATCGGAAGGTCAGTGGGGGCGAGAGCCATTGCGAGCATCATGGCGCACGCCAAGCCAAATTGTGCGAGGCTTACCCCAATGAAGGTTCATCTCGTCGATGGCACGTATGAACTCTTTCGGTTTCATTACGCGAGATCGAATCGTGATCCGCGTTACGGGGCCCAGCGCGGGGTTCTCAACACGATGCTCGATCTAGTTTCTGACGGGGCAACGCATCTCGGAATCGCCACCGATCACGTGATCGAGTCGTGGCGCAATGACCTTTACCCTGGATACAAGGACGGCTCGGATATCGAACCGGACCTTTTTGCCCAGTTCGGCGAAATCGAGGACTTGCTCGAACTAGCCGGGTTCGCGGTCTGGCCGCAAACCAAGCACGAAGCCGACGACGCCCTAGCGGCTGGCGCAGCGCGGGCGGTGGCGGACGATCGCGTCGAACAGGTCATCATCTGCACACCGGACAAAGACCTCGCCCAGTGCGTGAGCGCCGATGGTCGGGTAGTGCAGTTAGATCGGCGCCGCAAGATTCTCTACGACCGAGCGGGCGTGATCGAAAAGTTTGGGGTTCCGCCCGAGTCCATCCCTGATTATCTTGGGGTGGTCGGCGACACCGCCGACGGCTTTCCTGGGTTGCCGGGCTGGGGCGCTAAGTCGGCCGCGGCCGTCTTGGCCCGTTATGGCCACCTCGAACACGTTCCTCCCACGGCCGAAGAGTGGGACGTTCTCGTGCGTGGGGCGAACAAACTGGCCGCGACTTTGCGCGACAACCTCGGTGACGCCTTGCTGTTCCGACGCATCGCTACGGTTGATCTTAGTGCTCCGGTGAGCGAAACGGTGGATGCCATGCTGTGGCAGGGTCCCCAATCCGGATTCGACGAGGCCTGCGCGGCGCTAAACGCCGAACGGTTCGGCGCTCGAGCCCACAAGTTGTGGTCGACTCGGCTTGGCGCTCGACCGGGCTCTAAAGGCGTTTGAGTCGTCGTCTAGTGAACAGACCCTTGACGAGAGCGGCGATGGAGTTACCGCCCCCCGACTTCACGATCGGGGCGCGCCAGTTCAGCCGTTCGCCTTCGTAGCGCGTTGCTAAGGTAGTGATCGTGGCGAAGTTCTCGTGAGGAGCGCCTTGGTCGCCGACTAGGGGTTGAATCCGGTCTACGCAAACCTCGACCTTGCTGGCTGCCGACTCCGATGCCCCCACCAGAAAGCCCGCCTGTCGGGCCGCGGTGGCGAACCCTTCAGCCTTGGTCATTGCTGAAAACGAGAACCGATGAATAACCACCCGCTCTTTTTTCAGCCGGTCCCGTTGACGGCGGTGATGGTCGATGATTTGTTCGTCAGTGGCCATAGGTAACCGCCTCACCCTACGCCGTGGCGAGCGCTCAGTTCACCAATAGGGCCCGCGGCGGTTAGCTTCTCGTGATGGCTGAGATTCGTCCGTTCACCATAAATGTACCCCAGACCGATATCGATGATCTACACGACCGCCTAGCTCGGACCCGCTGGCCCGAGGCCGAAACGGTCGACGATTGGAGTCAGGGCACGCCCCTCGCCTACCTCCAGGACTTGTGCGATTACTGGGCCAACGAGTACGACTGGCGACGGTTTGAGTCTCGCCTCAATTCGTATCCGAACTTCGTGACCGAGGTTGACGGACTCGATATCCACTTTGTCCATGTCCGGTCACCCCACGAGGACGCCACACCGGTCATCATCACCCACGGCTGGCCCGGTTCGGTAGCCGAGTTCATGGCCGTCATCGATCCGCTTACTAAACCCACCGAGCACGGCGGCGAGGCCCGTGACGCCGTTCATCTGGTGATTCCGTCGCTGCCGGGCTACGGATGGAGCGAACGTCCGTCGCGTCCGGGCACCAACCCCGGCCGAATCGCCATCATGTGGGACGAACTAATGGGTGTCTTGGGGTACGAAAGCTATGTCGCTCAGGGCGGCGACTGGGGGGCGGTCATCACCACGCTCATCGGGGCCCAGGCGCGCGGTCGGGTCCGCGGCATCCACACCAACATGCCCATCGCCGGGCCTCCCGCGCCGGGAAATGAGCCTCCGACCGAGTTGGAGATTGCCTATCAGCAACGCCAAAGCTACTACTTCGACGAAGGGTCCGGATACTTTAGCCAGCAAGCCACCCGGCCACAGAGTCTGGGTTACGGCCTCAACGACTCGCCGTCGGGACTGGCGGGGTGGATCGTCGAAAAGATGTGGGATTGGACCGACAACAACGGCAACCCCGAGGACGGAATCAGCCGCGACAATATTGTCGACAACATCTCGATCTACTGGTTCACCCAGACGGCTACATCGACTGCTCGCCTCTATTGGGAATACAAACACGATCCGTCCGCCGGCAGGCCCGATTCAGTGGAGCTACCAATGGCGGCGAGCGTGTTTCGCCACGAGATCCTGCCGTCTGTGAGGTCGTGGGCCACGGGTCGCTATAGCGACATTCGCTACTGGAGCGATATCTCAGAAGGTGGCCACTTCGCGGCATGGGAACGGCCCGCGATTTTCGTCGACGAACTCCGGGCCGGGATCCGAGCCCTCGGGGATTAGTTCCGTGGGGGGGGAAGGCGGTCCGGACTCGTTTACCCACTCGTTAGCGACTTGGGCGATGCACGCTCCGCCCGCTGGGCTAGGTTCGTTACGTGGTTGAACCCTCTATGCAAGCCAAGGTCGACGATTTGCGCGACCGGAAATCTGCCGCTGTCAACGCTGGATCCGAACGCAGCGTTGCTCGCCAACGAGACAAGGGCAAGATGCTCGCGCGCGAGCGCCTCGAGTATCTGCTTGATCCGGACTCGTTTCACGAACTAGACATGCTGGCTCGTCATCGGGCCCACGAGGCCGGGCTTGACGATCGCCCCTACACCGACGGTGTCATAACCGGCTGGGGTACGGTCAACGGCCGGAAGATCTTTGTCTTTTCCCAGGATTTCACTGTCATGGGAGGGGCGCTGGGTGAGGTCTTTGCCGAAAAGCTTCACAAGGTTATGGACCTCGCCTTGGCTACGGGTGCGCCGATGATCGGCCTGAACGACGGGGCCGGGGCCCGCATCCAAGAAGGGGTAGTCAGCCTTGACGGGTACGGCGGGATCTTCTATCGCAACGTGCAGGCCTCGGGTGTCATCCCGCAGATTTCGGTGATCCTCGGCCCGTGCGCCGGAGGGGCGGTCTACAGCCCCGCGATGACCGATTTCATTTTCATGGTGAGAGAAAAGTCGCATATGTTCATCACCGGCCCCGATGTTGTTAGGACCGTCACCGGGGAGGAAGTCACGCTCGAAGAGTTGGGTGGTGCTGGTTCGCACAGCACCAAATCCGGTGTCGCCACCTTCGTGGCCGATTCCGAAGCAGACGTGCTCGATCAGGTCAAAATCCTGCTGGGATACTTACCGTCAAACAACCTTGAGGTCACCCCTAGGGCCGAACCGGATGGCGATCCCGAGCGTCTCTGCCCCGAACTCGACACCGTGCTCCCTGAGAGTCCGAACTCGGCCTACGACATGAAAGCGGTCATTACCGCTGTCCTCGACGACGGTGAGTTCATGGAGTATCACGCCGCGTGGGCGCGCAGCATCGTGTGCGGCTTTGGTCGCGTCGATGGCCGCACCGTGGGGGTGGTGGGCAATCAACCAATGATCCTCGCGGGGGTCCTCGACATCGAATCAGCCGAGAAGGCGGCGCGTTTTGTCCGCACCTGCGATGCGTTCAATATCCCACTCCTTACGTTTGTCGACGTTCCGGGATTTTTGCCCGGAGTAAATCAGGAATACGGCGGCATTATCCGCCACGGGGCCAAACTCCTCTACGCCTACTGCGAAGCGTCGGTTCCCCGCATTCAGGTCATTACCCGTAAGGCCTACGGCGGTGCCTACGTGGTAATGGACTCCAAGGGCGTGGGTTGCGATATCTCCTTCGCCTGGCCAAGCGCCGAGATCGCGGTGATGGGCCCCGAGGGTTCGGTGGAGATTCTCCATCGACGCGAACTAGCCGAAGCGGCCGATCCTAAGGCCCGACGGGCGGAGTTGGTAAGCGCCTACGCGGCTCGTCTGGCTAACCCGTACCTTGCCGCGGAGCGGGGCTATATCGACGATGTGATCGAACCGGCGGAAACTCGCCGCAAGGTCGCGGCCGGATTTACGCTTCTAGAAACCAAGCGAGAAGAGATCCCGGAACGCAAGCACGGCAACGTCCCGCTGTAGTCATGTCGATCGACGTCTCGCCGGAACCCACCGAAGAAGAACTGGCCGCCATCATGGCCGTCTACGAAGCCTTGCGGCCCCGGTCGAACACCGTGACTGTGCCGGAACCGGCGTCACGGTGGCGTTTCGCTAGTCGCGCCTGGGCTACTCGGTCTCGCTACGGCGGCTGGATCTGATCGCGAAGGGCGGCCAGCCAGGCATCTGCATGGGTGACCCCGTCGCGGTTTTTCGACTGGATTGCTGCGGTTCCGTAGGCCGAAGGGTAGGAACCGAGGAACTTCACGTTCCCTTGCTTAATGACGATGTTGCGGAGGGCATCGCCGACCACTTCGTCACGAATGTGGCCTTCGCAGTCGATCAGGAAGCAGTAGTCGCCGAGTCCTTTGCGGGTGGGACGGCTTTCGAGTCGGGTGAGGTTGATGGCGCGGGCGGCGAACTCGTGCAAGATGCCGACGAGGGACCCAGGCGCGTCCTCGCGTTGATAGATGAGGATCGAGGTTTTGTCGTGGCCAGATGGGGGAGCAATACCATCACGGCCGACTAGGACGAAACGAGTCTGATTCTCTGGGTGATCCTCGACGTCGGGGGCTAGGACCGTGAGGTGGTAGACCTCCGCCGAGCGTTGCGGGGCAATGGCGGCGGTGTCGGTTCGGCCACTTTCTGCTAGTTCGCGGGCCGCGTCAGCGGTGGAGTTGGTGGCCTCGATGGCCGCGCCGGGCAGTGCATCGGCAAGGTAGCGCCGACACTGGGCGGAGGCGACCGGGTGGGACCGCACGTGTTTGATCTGGTCGACGGTGACGCCGGGTAGCCCCAGCAGGTTGAGGCTGACGTTCATCACCACCTCACGTTGGATCAGCAATTCGTCGGAATCAAAGGCCAGCGTGTCGAGGGTGGCGTTCACTGAACCCTCGATCATGTTCTCGATGGCGGCGAAGCCAAAATCAACCTCACCGCGTTCGGCGGCCCGCAGCACATCGACATTGCTGCCGTGAGGGCGCAAGTCCATGGCCGCTAGGTCGGGTTGGCTGATCACGGCCTGCTCGCTAAAAGTCCCCGCAGGTCCGAGGTAGGCGATGGTCGGAGCGGGACCGGTGCTGTTCACGTGAACGAGGATAGAGCGGGCGGCGACGTACGCGTATGCTTAGGGCTATGTCGGATCGTTTCTATTTTCGTCAACTGCTTTCTGGTCGTGACTTCGCCCCGACCGATCAGATCGCTCAGCAGATGGTGAACTTTGTTTACGCCATTGGTGATCGCCAAACCGGCGAGGCCGTGCTGGTTGATCCCGCATACGATGTTAACGGCTTGGTCGACATTCTCGAATCCGACGGCATGCGACTCACCGGCGTCTTGGCAACCCATTATCACCCCGATCATGTCGGTGGGAAAATGATGGGGTTCGAGTTGGAAGGAGTCGCCGCGCTCCTTGAACGCTGCGATGTCGGAATCCATATACAGGCCGAGGAGGCCGAGTACGTTCGCAAGGTCACCGGAGTGCCCGATACGTCGCTGGTGGTACACCGCAGTGGCGACATAGTGTCGGTCGGCGCGGTTGAGATCGAGTTGATCCATACGCCGGGTCATACGCCCGGGAGCCAATGCTTCTTAGTCGATGGGCGCCTCGTGGCAGGCGACACGCTCTTCCTCGACGGCTGTGGGCGCACCGACCTTCCCGGCGCCGACCCTGAACAGATGTATGAAAGCCTGACTACTCGGCTCCGACGAGTGTCCGATGATACCGTGCTTTACCCCGGCCATCAGTACTCGCCGGAGTCGTCGGCCACCATGGGCGTGACCCGCGACCGCAACATGGTGTTTCAGCCCTCCTCCAAAGAGCACTGGCTGGCGATGTTCGGCGGTTGAATTAGCGACTCGATAGTCGATCTGTCCCAGCGAAGCCTGACGCCGGAGGCCATCAGGAGTCGGGTCACGATTTCGTCGATTGAGTGGGCGCCACCGGTGACCAGACCGTTTACCATCGCGGTGAGGTAGGCCTTACTGGGCGGTGCGGGTTTTTCAGCCTCGGGCGGGGTCGGCGAGGTGAAGGTTACGGCAGGTATGCCGTCCACCGGGTTCAGTGCGACAAGGTTGCTGTAGCGACCGGGACCGACCGTCCGCCGATCACCGGGGGCCAGACCCGCGAGGTCGACGGTGGTGGTTTTTCGCTGGCATTCCTGGGCCACGATGTCGTCAAACTGCGCCCAGGTGATCAAGTACCTCCGCCCGAACGCCCTGTTCGACGATGGTAGATGTCCGAGGAAGGCCGGTGCGCCGTTCCATAGATGAGAATGGCTGCAAAAGTAGATCTCGTGGGGAAACTCGACCGCGCCGATAGCCCGAGGCGGGCGGGAATCTCGTGAACCGCGCTGGGTCTGGTTGGTGCCGGGAATCTCACCGCCAGTCAAGTAAATGTTGAAGCGGGCCGCCGAACAATTTGATCCGTAGGCTGCGTACCAAATCAGGTTCTCCTCCCGGTTCGACATAGTCTGATCATAGACTCGACGCGTAGCGACACGTTGACATATCATGGATGGCCCGATGCCCAATTCCGAAAGTGACGCAGTCTTTTCCGCCTTGGCGGACCCAACGAGGCGAGCGATCCTTAGCATCATCGGCGACGAGGGGGAGATTACCGCGGGGGATCTGGCGGAGCGCTGCACAGGCGTTGGCCGAACGGCGGTGTCGGGGCATTTGAGAGTTCTGAGGCTCGCTGGCTTGGTTTCGGAGCGTCGAGATGGGCGCTACCGGCACTATTCGGTGACGACTAGCCCCGCCGACACTGTTGTCGCGTTCTTGACGTCGGTGTATCGCCACTCGTTGAGCGATTTGGCGAGTGCGGTGGAGGAAGCGTCCGACGCAGCCGACCGGAAAGCCGAACCGGGGTAGCCGCGCCATGGGGGAGTTAGTCCTCAACAACGAAATCTATCTCGCCCTCGCGCCCGGCGAAGCATTCTGTCGTTTCGGTACAGGCAATCCCGCCGATGGTTGGCTGTTCGGCGCGGAGGCGGCGAGTCTCTCTGCGGGCAGTCTGGTGCGCCTAGCCATTCCCTTGGGGGGACTCACCGGCTTGGAGGGGACGGCGCGAATCTTGTCGACTACGCCGTACCGGAGGATCGATTTGATCAACGAGTCGCCGTGGTCGGGTCGAGTTGCCTGCCTCTTTGCCCCTGATCATCGCGGCGGAACCCGGGTAACGGTTCGGGCAACGATCGACGATCAAGAAATCGAGCGCCTAGGGGCCGAACTTGGTCTGGTGAGTGCTCCGCCCGCCGCCGGTTCGGTAACGGTGGGCTTACTAACGTGTTTGTCAGGCGCGGCGGGCATCATGGGTCGCTCGACGGTGAACTGCGCGGAACTCGCGGTCGAGGAGATCAACGGCGATGGCGGGGTTCTTGGTCGTCCGGTTCATCTCGTGGTCGCAGACGACGCCACCGACGCCACCGTGGGTAAGTTGGCGATGCGCCGCCTCCTGCGAACACCGAGGCTGAGTTCGGTTCTGGGTATGCACTCGTCGGCTACCTACGCCGCCACCGCCCCTCTCGCCGTTGCCGCGGGCGTGCCTTATCTCTACACGCCGACGAGCGAACCGCAGCGGCGTCATCGACTGTTGGTGCGGTTCGGTGAAACTCCCGTCGATCAGTTGCACTGGGCGCTGCCCCGACTAGCCGCGGAGACCGGAGGTCGGCGATGGTTTTTAACCGGGAACGATTATTCATGGCCGCGTGCCGTTGGCCGCACGGCGCGCACCATTATCGAACAGATGGGAGGCACGCTGGCCGGAGAAGGATATTTGCCGGTAGGAGCGACCCATTTTGCGTCGTTGCTTGAAGCGATTCGCCGGTCGGGCGCGGATCATGTGATCTCGAGCTTTATTGGCCAAGACCACGTTCGTTTCGAGCGGGAGTTTGTACGGTTCGGTCTTAGAGAAACGACCCGAACTTTTGCCCCATTGCTCGATGATGCGGTGGTTGAACACCTGGGCCGCGATGCGTCAGGCATCTGGAACGTGTTGGGCTATTTCGAGAGCCTTGACACCACCGCGAACCGAGACTTCCTCGCCCGCTACGAGAGTCGCTTTGGGGCGTGCGCTCCACCGGTTTCTGCGGCGGCGGAAGGGGTCTACGAAGCTTTACACCTATGGGCCTTGGCTTGTCGACGAAATCGTGCGTGGGATGCCATGGCGGTGATCGATGGCTTGCCTCGCGTGCGATTCAACGGTCCTCGCTTACGCCAACCCTCTGGTGAGTCGAGTCTGTTGCTGGGCGAGGCGAGGCCGAACGGCGTGGCCATCCTAGACGACGTCCCAACCGCCACCCTCGTGTCATAAATATTTGCTAGTTGACCTAATCCTCCGAATGTGTCAATATGTCATGAACTAGCGACATATTGAAAGAGGTTAGTTCTATGCTAAATCACCGTAAGGGTCGGAGTCGTCGAACAACTTGGTGGCTGTTGTGCTCGCTGGTGGCGGTCATGGGACTCATCGCTGCCGCCTGCGGAGATGACGACGATACCGCAACGCCAGCCGAAGAACCGGAGCCCGAGACGGCGGTCGCGGCCGAAGAACCGGAGCCCGAGACGGCGGTCGCGGCCGAAGAACCGGAGTCCGAGACGGCGGTCGCGGCCGATGAACCGGCGGCTCCGGTTCGGATCGGTATCTTGTTCTCCAACAGTGGGCCGGCCGGGGTGTTTGGCCCACCGGTGGCCAACATCGCGGAACTGATCGAAGAAGACATCAACGCCGCGGGCGGGATCAATGGACGCCTTGTCACAATGTTTCTCGCCGACGATGCCACCGACCCCGCGGTCGGGCGTCAAGCAATGGAACAACTGCTCGACTCCGACAACGTTGATGTCGTATTGGGCACCCATACGAGCGCTACCAGAGAAGCGGCCCGGCCACTGGCCGAAGCGGCAAACATCTTGTACATCTACGCCGCGCTCTACGAAGGGGGCGAGTGTTCGTCGGTAATGTTCAACACAGGGGAAGTCCCGAGCCAACAGCTGAAACCGACCATTCCTTGGATGATGGAACAAACGGGCGGAACGAAGTGGTTCCTTGTCGGCAACGATTACCAGTGGCCGCGGGACAGCTTCGAGTTAGCCCGCGAGTACATCGAAGCCAACGGAGGTGAGGTCGTTGGTGAGGAGTACGTCCCGCTCGGCACCCAGGACTTCGCCGCTGTGGCCCAGCAGATTGCCGGTTCGGGCGCGGACCTGATCTTCCCCGCCCTCGTCGGTGGTGACGCCATTGCCTTCGAGACCCAAGCGGTCGACTTCGGTATCGGTCAAGCAGCGGTGCCGCGCCTCGCCAATATCTACGAAGAGAACGTCCTAGCCGCCATGGGTCCCGCCGTCACCGAAGGGATGCGTGTCACGCTCGGCTACTTCAAGGAGGTCGATAACCCGGCCAACTCCGCCTTCGTCGCCCGCTACACCGAGAGGTTCGGGGCCGACGCCGCGCCGCATGCGACGTTCAGCTCCCACATCTACGACGCGGCCCTGCTCTACGCGGCGGCGGCCAACGCCGCAGAATCGACCGAGACCGAGGCGGTCGTCGGGGCCATGCAGGGCTTGTCTCTTTCCACCCCTTCCGGTGATATCGCGATCACCGACAGTCGCCACCTGTCGCAGTCGATCTATGTGGCGGAGATCCAAGCTGATGGCTCGCAGTTGATCGTGCAGGAGTTCCCGGCGGTCGAACCCGACGAGACCTGCAGTCCGTCCTAGGCCCCTTGCAATCACTCACCCTGGAACTGCTCAACGGGGTTAGCCTCTTCGCCACCTTGGCGATCGTCGCGCTCGGTTTGGGGATCGTTTTTGGCCTCATGGGCGTCATCAACCTCGCTCACGGCGAGTTCGTGATGATCGGCGCGTATGTCGCTTTTTTCGTCGGCGATGAGGGTCTGAGCCACTGGTTGGCCATACCGGTAGCGGCCCTCGTCGTCGGGGTCCTAGGGGCGGTCATCGAAGTGTCGTTGGTGCGGCGTATCTATCGCCAACCCGAGTTGACCATCTTGGCCACGTTTGGTTTGTCGATCATCTTGCGCCAGTTGATGGAGGTGCTATTCAGCAAGGACTTCCGCCGCGTAGAGAACCCGGTTCCTGGTGCAACCAACGCGCTAGGAGTCCTCTTCCCAACTTACCGCTATGTCCTTATCGGCCTTTCGCTGGTCATTGTTGTCACCACGTTGACGGCTTTCACCCGGTCACGATTTGGGTTGACCGTGCGGGCCATCGTTGCTGACCGTGACCTGGCCGAATCGGCCGGAATTCCGACCCGCAGGGCCAACATCTACGCCTTCGCCATTGGTGCCGCCACAGCGGGCGTCGCCGGTGCGCTGGTTGCTCCGCTCGGCGCGGTCGAGCCGAATCTCGGTCTCACCTACCTTCCCGGCGCCTTTCTCGTCGTCATTGTTGGGGGCTTCAACCGACTGTGGGGAGTGCTGGTCGGTGCTGTGGTGGTTGCCGCGGTACAGACGTCGGTGATCCACTACTACAACGCCGTCTGGGCCCAGATTGCCTCGCTCTGTTTGGCGGTATTGGTCCTACAGTTTCGGCGTCCGTCGCTGCAAGGAGTTGGCGCATGAACGCTTTAGCGGCGCGTGTTCTCCTCGCTTTGACAGTGGCCACGATGGCAAGTTTGGTCCTCGGCGATTTCCGCTCTGGGCAGCTATCGCTGTTTTTGAGTCTGGCGGTGTTGGCTGTGAGCTTGGACCTCGTCTGGGGCTACGCGGGAATCTTGTCGCTCGGCCAGTTGCTGCCGTTTGGCACCGCCGCTTACCTCACGGCGCGGATCACCGCAGCGTCGGCCGAACTGTCGCCCTTGGCCCTACTGGCGTCGGCGCTGATCGGCATGACCCTCTCCGCTCTCATCGGCGCGGCCGCGTTTCGTCGCCGCTTGTCGCTGGTGGTAGTGGGCTTGCTCACCTTGATGCTCTCGCTCACCTTCGAAAAGATCGCCGAGCAGTGGCGAGATGTCACCGGCGGCTTCAACGGACTCACCGACGTCCCCCGATTCAACTTTTTTGGCCTTGAGTTCAGCGAGGCGGGCCAGGACCTAGCCATCACAATTTTTGCCGTTTTCTTGATCGCCGCGGTCGGGGTCTTGGTGACCCGCCCGATCGGCACCGTTCTCATCGGTGTGCGAGACAACGAACGCCGGATGCAAGCCCTGGGCTACGACACCGTGGCGCTCAAGGTCTGGGTCTACGCATTGAGTGGCGCGCTGGCCGGACTGGCCGGATCGCTCTACGTTCACCGCACCGGATTCGTGTCGCCAGGAATCTTCGGCTTCACCCTGGCCACCAACGTGGTGCTGTGGACGCTGATCGGGGGCCGGGGAACGGTGCTGGGCCCCGTCATCGGCACGCTCGCCATAAACTTCACCGCCGCCGCCCTCGCCGACGCTTGGCTTCAGTACTGGGTGCTAGCCACCGGAGTCATCTTCATCACCGCAACCGTCCTCTTCCCGAAAGGGCTCGTGCCTGGCGCACTGTCCCTTCTCGGACGGCCGAGCCGGACCCCTCGCCCGGTTGAACTGGTGCCCCGGGTAGTCCTTGAGTCGGCGATGCCGGCTGGCGCGGTTCTCGATGTGAAGCAGGTCGCCAAAGCCTTCGGTTCGTTCGTCGTTCTCGACTCGGTTTCGCTGTCGATGGAGCGTGCCGAATTGCGCTGCCTCATCGGACCCAACGGGGCGGGCAAGTCAACCCTGCTCGACATCTTGGGCGGACAGCAGGCCCATCAAGCGGGAACGATCACGATATTCGGCGATGATTTCACCGCCCGCCCCGCCTGGCGGTTCGCCCGCGGTGGAGTAGCCCGCAAGTTCCAGGCGCCGCATGTTATTGATTCACTGTCGATCGACGAGAACATCGCGGTGGCCGCATGGGGAGCCACTTCGTCACCGTGGTTCTTGGCCCGGAGTCGCTGGACTGCCGAGATTGGCCCGGGGACGGTCCAGATCCTTGAACGCACCGGACTCGGGGCGAAAGGCAAAGCCTTGGCCGGGGCACTGTCCCACGGGGAAAAGCAATGGCTGGAAATGGCCATGGCGATGGCGGGAGAGTGCCGGTTGTTGCTGTTGGACGAGCCAACGGCGGGGATGACCGCGGCCGAAAGTCGTCACGCGGCGGCGTTGTTGCGTGACCTGCACGCCACCCTTGATCTCCCCATCATCATCGTCGAACACGATATGGCCTTTATCAGAGCGGTCGCGGGTCGCGTCACCGTGTTAGCCCGTGGTGGTCTAATCGCCGACGGAACAGTTGAGGCGGTCGAGGCCGACCCCGAAGTTCGAGCCGTTTACCTCGGGGTGGACCACTAATGCTCCAAGCGTTAGACCTGCGGGCTGGCTACGGCACAGCAGCCGTTCTTCACGGACTGTCGATCAGCGTCGACCGCGGTGAGATCGTCGCTGTCGTGGGTCGAAACGGTGTCGGCAAAACCACGCTGGTCAAGACTTTGATGGGGGTGATTGCCGCGACGTCGGGAACGATCACGCTCAACGGGGTCGACGTCACGCGGCGTCCGCCGTCGCTTCGGGTTGGCCTCGGACTGCGAGCCACCTACCAGGAGCGCGGCGTGTTCGCCGAAATCTCGGTGGCCGACAATTTGCGCCTCAACGGCTTTAACCCCGAACAATACGACGCCATCTTGGCCCTGTTTCCCGAGGCGCTAGCGGGACGAGTTGGACAATTCGCGGGAACGCTTTCGGGTGGGGAACAAAAGATGCTCGCCGCGGCCATCGCGCTCAAATCCACCGCGGCGATCCTAGTGATGGACGAACCAACCGAAGGCCTCCAACCAGCCAACGTCGACCGGCTCGGTCGTCACCTCGAAGAAGCCCGATCTGCGGGCCGCGGGGTGCTCCTCGTCGAACAACACCTCGCCCTCGCTACCCGCCTTGGTGACCGGTTCGTCGTCATTGAAAAGGGCGAAATCATCGACGCTGGTACCACCACCGACCCTGACCTCCACCAGCGACTATCAGCCCGACTCGTCATCTAAGGAGCCCAACGACATGACCCTGTCCCCAACCCACACCAGCCTTTTGGACGCCGCCATCGCGGTCCGCAAGGGCAAAACGAGCGCCGCGCAACTCGTCGAGGATTGCCTGGCTCGAATCGCCACGACCGACGGGGCCATCCACTCCTTTAGTCATGTCATGGCCGCTTCGGCCCGGGCCACGGCAGCCGAACTCGATACCTTGGCCCCTATCGGTCCGCTTCATGGGGTGCCGATTGCTCTCAAAGACCTGTTCTTCACAGCGGGGGTCGCCACCGAAGCAAACTGCGACGCGTTGCGGGGCTTCGTCCCAGAACGTGACGCCACCACAGTGCGCCGCCTGCGGGCCGCGGGGGCGGTCATCATCGGCAAAACCAACACCCACGAATTGGCTTACGGAGTGTCGTGCCCTGCGTCGTATAACCCTTGGGACACGAAGCGGATGACCGGCGGATCTTCGGGCGGTAACGCCGCCGCGCTGGCCAGTCGGCAGGTCTTTGGCGCCCTCGGTACCGACACTGGTGGATCGGTTCGCATTCCGTCCAACTACTGCGGAACGACCGCCATCAAGACAACCCGGGGCCTTGTTCCCCGCGACGGCGTACACCTCATCTCGTGGACTTACGACACGGTCGGGCCGATGGCACGTACCGCAACCGATTGCGGGGTTCTGCTCGAGGTGATTTCGGGCTATTCATCCCTCGACCCGTATTCGACCCGTCAACTTCTTCCCCCTGCTCGCTCGGTCGATTCGCTTCGACTGGGCGTACCGAACGAGTCGTTCTTCGCGGGATTCGATACCGATTCGCAGGTCCGAGCCACGATGGAGCAAGCGGTCGACATCCTCGGTGGCGTGCTGGGCGCGGTGACCGGCGTCGAAGTGCCAAACAGCGCTGAACATTTCGCGGCGGGGGCGGCGATCGTGTTCGCAGAGTCAGCGGCTCTGTTGGAGCACTTGCGCCACGACAAGGGTGAGTTGATCGGCGACGAACCGAGGGCGATCATGGACGACGGCGCGGCGATTCTCGCACCCGCCTTCGCCGCCGCGCAGGCTCAACGTCAACAACTTGAAGTCGACTATCTCAACGTCTTCGAAGACCAAGCCGTCGATCTCCTCATCGCACCAGTCAACCCCAATCAAGCGCTTAGTCACGGGGCGACCGAAGTGAACGGTGTTCCTTTGATTCCGTCGACCACGCAATTCACTTTCCCAGTGAACGGCGCGGGACTACCGGCGATTGCTTTGCCGGGCGGGTTCGCGGACGACGGGTTGCCTATCGGTTTCCAACTGATCGGCCAGCCGTTTTCGGAACGAACGCTCGTCGCTGTGGGCGATGCTTTCCAACAGCGCACCGACCATCATGGCGCCGCACCTATGCTGTGATGACGAGGTATGGGAAAAAACACCTATCACCAGGAACGAGGTGAGGCACCGCGGCCGCCGCGGGGTTGTCCGGTCCACGCCACGTGGAGTCCGCTCAACGACGACTATCTAGCCAACCCGTACCCCATCGCCAGTCGACTCCGTGACGAGCACGGCATTTTCTTCGCAGAGGAGATCGGCGCACTAGTTGTGACGGAGATGGCCGACATAGAAGCTATTTTCACCGATCACGAAACCTACGCGTCCACCAACGTCCAAGATCCCGTCTTTCCGCTCGCGCCTGCCGCCCACGAGATCCTGTCCGCCGCCGATTTCGATCCGCAGGCTGTGATGTCGAACCGGCCCGAACCGGACCACGGCGTTATCCGCAAATATACCAGACAAGGGTTTTCTAACCGGCGCATTCAGACCCTCGAGCCGTTCATGCGACGGCGGGGCGGCGAACTGCTGGATCACATGACCGAGGCGGGGTCTCCTGCGGAGTTCATTGATGCCCTGGCGTTTCCTTTGCCCGGCGAGACAGTATTTCGTTTCATCGGGTTCCCGGAAGGAGACGACGAACTGCTCAAGGGTTGGTGCGGTGACCGGAAAGCGTTCTCGTGGGGTCGACCCACCGGCGACGAGCAGGCTGAGATTGCCGAGCAGATGTTGGCGTACTGGCGTTACTGCCGGGCCTTTACCGCGGCCAAACGGACCGATCGGGGTGACGATTTCACCTCTGAACTGATCACCGCGCACGAAGAGCACCCCGATGATCTGTCCTACCGCGAGGTTGAGTCGATTGTGTACGGCCTGTCATTCGCCGGTCACGAAGCGGTCACTGCGCTCATCTGTAACTCGCTGCAATGCTTCTTGGCTCGGCGTGAGGTGTGGGCCGAGTTATGCGCTGATCGTGGTCTGATTCCGAACGCGATCGAGGAGGTCCTGCGTTACAACTCCAGTCAGATTTCGTGGCGGCGGATAACCACTAGGGCCACGACCCTGCATGGGGTCGAGATTCCCGCCGGTACGACCATTTTTATGAACTTCGCTTCGGCCCATCGCCAGCCCGATCTTTGGGACCGGCCCGACACGTTCGACATTCATCGCCCCGACGCTAACCGCCACATCGCTTTCGGCAAAGGGGTCCATTTCTGTCTGGGGGCCAAGTTCGCCAAGTTCGAAGCCCGAGTTGTGATCGAGTTGCTGGCCGAGCGTCTCCCGTCACTCTTCCTCGTGGAGCAGCAGTTTGACTATTTTCCCAACGTCACCTTCCGCGGCCCGACGAAGCTACACCTCGGTTGGGACTAACGGCGAGGCAGACACTGGTGTACGGACGGTTTCGGGTCGAGAGGGTGGTCGTCCGCTTGATGTTCTGGCCGTTGCGGGCGTCTTTGGCGCGAACGGATCCCTCGGCGGCCCTTCGCACTCGATGAGGCAGGTCGAACGGCGCTCATTTTTCGTCGTGATTGCGACGATGTAGAAGCAGGGTCGACCGAGCGGCACAAGACCCGCCTTGTTCAGCCGTAACCGCCTGCTCGCCGAGATCCAATCCTAGTTTGAGTTAGCGTGAGGGGTGGAATCGACATCTAGCCCGCCCTCGGATTAGTAGGCGTTCGTCGTGGGTCGAAGCTGTGTTGGTGGATCAGTGCATGATCGCTGTGGCAGTCGAGTTCGAGGTTGTCGATGTCGGTAACCCCGCCGGTGGAGTATTCGTGGATGTGGTGGGCGTCGCAGCGTGATGGTGGGTCTCCGCAGCGTTGGCATCCTCGGTCGCGGTCGATGAGGGCTATCCATTGCGCTCGACTGGCCAGGCGAACGGTTCGGCCGAGGTGCAGCGGTTGGCCCTTACCGTTGTAGACCATGCCAACAACTTCGGCTTTGGGCCCCAACTCAGCAAGCACCGATGCCGGTACAGGTTCGTGGTCGGTGAATTCGGCGGTGCCGCTGGCTATGTCGAGGTGCATTATCACCATGTGTTTGGGATGCACCCGGCCATTCCCAGACGATTCCGTCGTCACCAACTCGACAAGTGCATCGGCTCGGCGTTGACGGGGTGAGCGAACATCGTCGGGGGTTCCCTCGCGGCCGCCATCGGCTCGCCATAGAAAATCAACTCGGCGATCGAGTGCCGCTACTAGTTCGCGGCCGCTAACCGGATCGAGTACGGCGTGGAGGTGCAGCATGCGATCGTTGCCCATCCTCCACCGTGCTTCACGTTGTGAGCGTTGCCGTTGGTAGCGATCTTCGATTTCGTCGGCGGTTTCGTGTTGGCCGATCCATTGCCGGGTTCGTTTCAAGAAAAGATCCGCCGGCACCGCAACCGCATCATCAACGAGTTGGTCAGCCTCCTCCGGCGACACCCGCTTAGCCGCATCGGCCGCGGCCACAACATGTTCGGTGCCAATCTCGCCCCTAGCTAAAGCGGCGGCCATGAGTGGCATAGACGCCAACTGCGTTGCAGTGTCGGCGACTTGTTTGGCTTGGCGGGCCGAGCGGTGGGTCAGATCACGGGTGACGGTAGCTGCGTCGGCTCCGTGGTCGTCGAGGGCGTCGATGGCTGCGGTGTAGGCCAGGCAGCGCTCCTCGGAGTGTTTTGCGAGGCGGTGACACTCGGCGAGGGTGGCAATCAACTCCGGCCGTGAAAGCCCGACCGGCAACAGGTTGCGCAACTTCCGATGCGATGATTCAAACATAACTCCACTATAAAGAGACGCTATGACATTACAGCTATCATTGGAGAAGAAATGTTCGAATTGTTTACCCACGCTGAGCCCCCGAGACGCCCGACCTCCGCTGCCCATTAGCCCGCCCCCCGGTTAGCGGGCGTTCGTCGAGGGTCGAAGCCGTGTTGGTGGATCAGGGCGTGGTCGCCGTGGCAGTCGAGTTCGAGGTTGTCGATGTCGGTCGCCCCACCGGTGGAGTATTCGTGAACGTGGTGGGCATCGCAGCGTGACGGGTCGGCCCCGCAGCGTTGGCAGCCTCGGTCGCGGTCGATGAGGGCGATCCATTGCGCCCGGCTGGCCAAGCGAACGGTTCGGCCGAGGTGCAGCGCTTGGCCGTCACCGTCGTAGACCATGCCAACAACTTCGGCTTTGGGCCCCAACTCAGCAAGTACCGACGCCGGTACTGGTTCGTGGTCGGTGAATTCGGCAGTACCGCGTGCCACGTCAAGGTGCATGATCACCATATGCTTGGGATGCACCCGGCCATTCCCAGACGATTCCGTCGTCACCAACTCAAGCAGCGCATCGGCTCGACGTTGGCGAGGAGAGCGAACATCGTCGGGAGTTCCCTCACGGCCACCATCGGCTCGCCATAGAACATCAACTCGACGATCAAGCGCAGCTACCAACTCGCGGCCGCTAACCGGATCAAGCACGGCATGAAGGTGCAGCATGCGATCATTAGCTATCGACCACCGTGCTTCACGTTGTGAGCGTTGACGCTGGTAACGATCTTCAATCTCATCGCCTGTTTCGTGTTGGCCAATCCATTGCCGGGTTCGTTTCAAGAAAAGATCCGCGGGCACCGCAACCGCATCATCGACGAGTTGGTCAGCTTCTTCCGGCGAGACCTGCTTAGCGGCATCGGCCGCCGCCACAACATGTTCAGTGCCGATCTCACCCCGGGCCAGCGCGGCGGCCATAAGAGGCATAGACGCCAGTTGAGTAGCGGTGTCGGCGACTTGTTTGGCTTGGCGTGCCGAGCGGTGGGTCAGATCACGGGTGACGGTGGCTGCGTCGGCTCCGTGGTCGTCGAGGGCGTCGATGGCTGCGGTGTAGGCAAGGCAGCGTTCCTCGGAGTGTTTTGCGAGGCGGTGACACTCGGCGAGGGTGGCAATCAACTCCGGCCGCGAAAGCCCGACCGGCAACAGGTTGCTCAACTTCCGATGCGCTGGTTCAAACATAACTCCACTATAAATAAGCCCTGTGACATTATCGCCATTATTAGAGAAGAAATGTTCAAATTGTTTATCCACGCTGGACTCCCGAACCGCCCGACCCCTACCGCCCATTAGCCCACCCCCCGGTTAGCAGGCTGTCGTCGAGGGTCGAAGCCGTGTTGGTGGATCAGTGCGTCCAACTCCCGATGCGTTGTGATAAACATAGTTAGAATATAATCAAAGGGTATGACATTGCCATTATCCGTGATGCAGGAGCGTTGGTGTCGGTCATCCGCGCTGAGTTGCAGCACCGCCCGCTGTCATAGGGGTGGGTTAGTCTTGTTGTATGGCTGAAGAATGCGGGTCGCGATGACGGCTTGGGCAAAGGGTTTTCTTAGCGACCTTGATCCAGTGCGGTGGAAGGCGCCAGCGGGGTTTCCTGCTGGTTTTGCGCCAGAGGGTTTGTTTGTGCAATCTGCGCCTCACGGGTTGGAGGTGGTGTTGGCGTCGGCGGCAAAATGTCCTACCAAGAATGATCTGCACACGGCGTGGCTGAAACGGCGAAACCGTCGGGCGTGTCCGGTTCTGTTGGTGGTGGGCTATCCAGTGGTTGCGGGCTATCCAGTGGCTGCGGGCTATCCGGCAGGTGAGGGGTGGCGGTTGGCGGTGTGTGGTCCGGTGGGGGATCGTCCGGCGGTGCAGCGTGATCTAACGGTCTCTTCGGTGGAACGGATTGCCCGTATTGCGTTGAGACAGTCGACTCATCACTCAGCGACACGGCTTCTTTTGAAGTACCTGCCAGAGGCGGCGGCCGAGATGTCGGGGCTGCGTAATGTGGGTTTGTTGGCCACTCATGAACTGCGGGTGGGAGTGCCGACTCGCTCGGATTGGGAGAAAGCTAAAGAGAAAAGTATTCCCCTCCTAACGCGGGGAGGCGCAGATCTTGTACGGGATCTGGGGTTTGAGGTGCAGACATTAGCCGCGCACGCGTCGATGCTCACCCTCAACTCGTCGGCCGGGGGGGGGGGCAGCGCGTTGTAGCGGTTTTTCTTAATGATGATGAGTCGTATGACTATTCCGAAGATCGTTTCAACATGTCGCCGGTTTCGTACGCGTTGGCTCTCGCCGATCAGCAAGACGTTCCGTGGATCATTCTCACCCGGGAATCGGAGATTCGTCTTTACGCAGCGCGTGCCGATACTGGAGTGGGTCGTAAAGGGCGAGCCGAGACCTTTGTCGAGGTAAACCTTGCTCTTTTGTCCCCTGACCGGGCCGGGTATCTGCAGTTGTTGTTCTCCGCCGCGGCGCTTCGCGAGCACGGCACTGTGGAGGAGATTCTTGATAATTCAGCCCGCTTTGCTGCTGACCTTGCGGTGCGTTTGCGGGGGCGGGTCTATTTCGATGTGGTACCGCCCTTAGCTGCCGCGGTGGCTTCGCGGTTGGGGTCTGATCCGACGGAGCAGGACCTAACGGAGGCTTACGAACAGGTGATGCTCGTTTTGTTCCGGTTGCTTTTCGTGGCTTACGCCGAGGATAAGGATCTCCTGCCGTATCGCACGAACAGCCGATTATGCCGAGCATTCCTTGTCGCAAACGGCGCAACAGATCCTCAAAACCAAGCAAAACAATAACAGCGAGGATTACCGCGCCGACCGCTTTGGTTTGTGGCTAGGCGTGGTCGAGTTGTGGAGGGCGGTTTATCAAGGCCGGGAGGCGTGGGGGGTTCCCGCCTATAACGGTGGGTTGTTCAGCAGCGACAAGGCGATCAACGCGGTGGGGGCGCAGGTCGGCGGGCTGCAACTTTCCGACGCCGAGTTCGGACCAGTGCTAGCAGCGTTACTCATCGACGATGGTAGCGATGGTGAAGGGGGACCGGTTGATTTTCGTTCGCTATCGGTGCGCGAGTTCGGAACGATCTACGAAGGCTTGTTGGAGTCGAAACTTTCAGTGGCGCAGTCCGATCTCAGTGTCGACAAACAAAACAACTACGAACCGGCCACCTTGGGTAAATCGCCGGTGGTTTACGCCGATGAGGTGTATCTTCACAACCGGTCCGGGGTTCGCAAAGACACCGGTAGCTATTTCACGAAACCGTTCGCGGTTGAGCATCTGCTCGAATCACGCGTTAGAACCGGCTCTCGACGATCACCTCAAACGCCTCGATACTTGCCGCAAGGAAGGTGACGACGCCGCGGTTGCCGAAGCGTTCTTTGATTTCCGCTGCGCCGATATTGCGATGGGGTCGGGACATTTTTTGGTGGCGGCGGTGGACCGTATCGAAGCCCGTTTGTCGAGTTGGCTAGCCCTCAACTCTGTTGCGACGGTTACGGCCGAGTTGGGGCGCCTGCGCCAAGCGGCTTATCAAGCGCTAGGCGATCTAGGCGATGGGGTGGAGATCGAAACCGGGTCGCTGCTACGCCGTCAAGTAGCCCGACATTGCGTTTACGGTGTCGACCGTAACCATATTGCGGTTGAACTGGCTCGCTTGTCGATTTGGATTCATACGTTCGTGCCCGGTTTGCCGTTGTCGTTTTTGGATCACAACCTTGTCGTTGGCGACAGTTTGTCTGGGGTGGGCACCCTCGACGAAGTAGTCAAAGCCTTCGATCCCGCGGCTGATCCTGCGGCGCCGAGCCTGTTTCGTACTCAGATTGAAAGTCTGCTGGGAGCGTCGAAGGAAGTTTTGAGTCGGTTGGCTCGCACCTCGGATGCGTCAAAGCGAGAAATCGACGACGCCCGGGCTGCTCATGAATCGGCTTTTCACGCTGTGGCGCCCGCCCGGGCCATGTTCGACGTGGTGGCAGCCAACCGGGCCGAAGTCACCGCGTTGCCCGAAGCGTTGGATCAGGCCACATTTGCTAAGGTCGCTGCCCGACCAGCGGTGCGGGAGTTGATTCACCGAGTCGCACCGTTGCATTTCCCGGCAACATTTCCCGAAGTTTTTTTGCGGGAACGATCGGGTTTCGATTGCATCCTAGGTAACCCGCCGTGGGAGAAACCCGTGGTGGCAGTTCTCGGGTTTTGGGCTCTGCGTTTTCCTGGGTTGAAATCTTTACCGCCAGCCAAAAGAGAGAAGGAGATCGAGCGCCTGTGCGAGCTACGAAGCGATCTGGTGGCCGAGTTTGATGATGAGAAGGCTGCGGCGGAGGAAACCCGGCGGTTCCTTCATCGCGGTCCTTATCGGGGGATGGGTGTTGGTGATCCGGATTTGTATAAGGCGTTTTGTTGGCGTTTTTGGGACCTAACCTGCAACGACGGTGGTGCGATTGGGGTGGTGTTGCCCCGCAGTGCGTTGGCGGCTCAGGGCAGCGAGTCGTGGCGGCGCACCGTTTTAGCCGAGGGGGCGTTTGCTGATCTCACTATCGGCACCAACACCGGCGGCTGGATCTTCGACGATGTCGCCGGCGGATACTCGATTGGTTTGTGTGCGCTGCGTAAAGGCGCCGACCATGTCGGCGAGTTGCAAATGCGGGGCCCGTATTCGAGTTTGGATGCTTACCGGGCTGGGAAGAAAGCCGAGACACTCCCGCGTATCACTGTTGAAGAGTTTCTGACGTGGAACGCTTCGGCGTCGTTGCCGTTGATCCCGTCGCCGGAAGCGTTGGAGACGTTTCGCCGGTTGCGGGAACATCCACCGCTGGGTTCGCTCGACCGGCCCTGGCGCACCCGCCCGATGAGGGAGTTTGACGCGACTAACGATAAGGGGCTTTTTGTTTTGACGGGCGGATCCGCGCCTGATGAGGCGTGGCCGGTGTATAAGGGTGCTTCGTTCAACCTCTGGAACCCCGACACTGGCCTGTATTACGGCACCGCCAACCCAGCCAAAGTCCAAAAAGTCTTGTTCGAGAAACGAAAACGGAGCCACAAGCTTACTAGGTCCGCGTTTAGTGAGTTTCCGTCGGCTTGGGTTGATGATAAATCGACTCTTCCCTGCCTGAACCCAAGAATCGCTTTTCGCGATATTGCGAGAGCGACCGATTCACGAACGGTGATAGCGGCTTTGATCCCCAGCGACGCGGTAGCAACCCACAAGGCGCCTTATCTGTTGTGGCCGGTGGGAACAGCAGCCGATACGGCGTTTGTGCTAGGGGTGTTGTCGACCATGGTGCTGGACTGGTTCGCCCGCCGGATCATCGAAATCAACATGACCTTCTACCTAGTCAACAATTTCCCCATCCCCGATGTGGCCCCCGCTACAAACCCGCGGGCGGCACGGGTGGCCGAAATCGCCGGACGCCTAGCCGCGGTGGATGACCGCTACGCCGAATGGGCAGCCGAAGTAGGAGTACCAGTCGATTCGGTCACCAGCGACGCCGAAAAAGATGATCTAATCGCCGAACTAGACGCCCAAGTAGCCCACCTCTACGGCCTCAACGAACACGACCTAGCCGTCATCTACACCACATTTCACGAAAAGGCCGACCACTCGGCACGCCACGCCGCGGTACTCGAACACTTCCGGAACCAGTAATGACCAACCCCGCCCGGCCCGAGTTGGCGGGACAAGGACGTACTGTGGCCTACCTCGCCGGGTCAACCCCGCGAGGAAATCGGCCCACGCGTCGGTGGATTCTGCCGCGGTGGGCTCGACTACGACTAGGACCGGTTGGCCGACAGTGGTGATGGCGTAGGCAACCATGACCGGCTCCGCGTTGGTGCCGTCATGCATCTTGAAATGCGACCCGTCGAGAAACAGGTAGTCCAAATCGATGCCGATCAGGTCGCGGTTCTGGAACACTTCGAAATCGTCCCCGAGGACCTGCTGAAGCACAAGCCGCACCGAGTGGCGCATCAACTCCTCCAGACACTCCTCAATCGGTTTCCCGAACCGAACACAGTGTCGATGTCGGCGCGGATCGTCTCAATAGGCGATACTCGTTTGGGCATGGCGTGGGTCTCCGTCGATGAGTTTGCAGCTCTTGAAGGAACCTACGCCCGGCCTCGTATTACACCGCCGATGGGACGCCACCTCGTTGTCAATGCGTTGGACACTCCACGCAAGCCCCGAGATTGCCGCCGGAGACGAGGAGGACGAAGCTGATCGAGGTTGCCGGTTGGCTCATCAGTGAGGACGAGCTTCGGGTTCTTGATAAGCGCACGGGCTAAGGCCACTCGCTGGGCCTGCCCACCCGATATCTGCTTGGGTGCTCGACGGGGCGGAACTCGCTTCTTATACGGTCGTCGGCTTCGGTCACATCCTCACCATTCACGATTACGGTTCCGAGTGGGCGTAGGCGTACGAGACGCTCTTCAGTTCTAGCATCGGATATCTACGAGGCGATTTAGGGCTCGAGGGAGTGTGGGATATCCGGGCACATTCGTTGGATGTCAGCGATCGCTATGGGTGACAGCCCCGACTTTATGATCGCTTCGTAGGGGTGCCACGCTTCACCATTGTTCTCATCGACAAGTAGCACATGTCCGCCATCGAGAACGTCGAGAACTGGGCCGATCAGCCCAACCCAGACCATGGTCCCCTCTGACTCGTCCTCGGGATCCAGATCAACATCGCCTGACGAGCCTCGGTGAGTTAGGCGAACCGAGTCGGCAAAGACCACCTTGGTTTCTTCGTCGGAGGAGTTGGGATCATCCTCTTCACCGTTGAGAATCCGCAGTGCTCGGACGTGCGGTCGAAAACCAAGGTCGCTTGTCGGCCTCGCACCTTGGGCAACTTGCGTAGTAGTAGGCGTACTCGCCAAGGCTTGCACCTCTGGGGTAGTAGTAGGCGTACTCGCCCAGCACGCGTTCATCATCTACCTCGAACCGGCTCGGCTGACCCCTCATGGCTTCATCGAGAGCGAACGGCCTGCGGTAGATCCCGCTCGAGCGCGTCCCCGAGCGAAACGAACTCGCGACAATCGCGCGCATGTCGGCAAGTGTGAATAACATTGTCGACTTGCCAGACGCGTTGGCTCCAAAGAGCCCAGCTGCCGGCAAGACGTCGATGTTCTTGGTCGAGGCGCGGGTGGTGACCTCGCGTCGAACGTCGGGTTGCGCCAGCCGCGTAGCTAAGAGCGGACATTGCTGGCCGTAAAGGACAGTCGAGAAAAACTTACGAAAACCGCTGTCAGAGATACTGCCACAGACCCGGATCGCCTCGCCGACGCCCGCCCGCGGCGCGATGCGTTCATCGAGGCGCTCGAATCCGAGGACGACATTGCCCGATCGACTTGTCGGATTCTCGTTTGCTGCGGCTGTTGAACGGCCAGCGGATCATGGACGCGATGCTCGAGTCTGCGCCTGAGCGGACCGGCTAAGTCGTCGGGTTCGTTGGGTCGCCCGGCTGCGAGGTTGAGGCGGCGTGTGTTGGAGTCCCTGGTGTGTACCGCCCTGCGTCTGATGCCGTTTTTCAGGCGTTGAATGTCCCTGGATTCGATGGCCTGAAGATTCGTACACGGCTCGAGGGGGCCTTTGGGGTCGACGTGTGGGTTGACAACGATGTGAACCTTGCGGCCCTGCGCGAGGCCCACAGCGCTGAGGAATACGGGGACTGTCCTGACTTCGCTGCCATTTCGGTTGGAACTGGTATCGGGATGGGGCTCGTGCTCGATGAAGCAGCGACCGCAGTGGCGATCGCGGTGAGCCACCTCTGCTTCATTGCGGATCCCCAGAAGGTCATCTTCAGCGGCGAGGTTGGCGTAAATCGTGAGTTCGTCCAGGCCCGATGAGCGTGCCGACCGGCATTATCGAGCCGACAGCGGAGGTCGTTGAACCCTCGATGCCGACAAAGCCCGCGACAACGGCAAGGTCAAGTTCACCGAGGGCAACGATCTGAATCGACATCTCGCGGCAATCCCGCCGCCCGTGTATCGACGCAACTGGCTTTGGGGTGTAGGAAAAGGTGGTGGCTGGGTCAGATGGCCTAGCTCGTCGTGCGCGCGGATGGGCGCTCGATTAGTAAGGAGTGCCAATGACTGATCCGAGCAAGGCCCGCTTGTTTGACGAGAGAACCATCCGGTTCGATATGTCGCAGCTCAGCGGTTCATGATGGAACTTGGCCCCCTCGTTGCTGCCGAACACACCGCAGTGCTCACGATGGAACTCCAACGCGGGGTCGTTGGTGACCTTGCCGCTTGGCCTGATCTCGGAGCAGCCGCGGCGGCAGTGGGTATGCCGGCTAACGCTGGGAGGGTCTGTGCTGCGGCTCGCGGCGCGGGGGCGCGGGTCGTTCACTGCACCGCGGAGTTCCGGCCCGACCGGCAAGGATCAGCGACGAACGCCCGCATTCTCGCCGCGTCGGCTCAGCGCAACGGCACACGGCTTGATCAGGGGCAGCCCGGCACCGAGTTGATCCCCGAACTTGATGTCCAACCGAGTGATTTGCGGGTGGCCCGATCGCATGGAGTGACGCCGTTTGTGGCCACCGAACTCGATCAGACTGCTGCGAAATTGCGGGGTACGCACGGTGGTGGCGATCGGCAACTCGATCAACATCGGAATCTTGGGGCTCGTTTTAGGCGCGGTCGATCTCGGTTACCAAGTCGTCGTGGTGCGAGATGCCGTTGTTGGCGTGCCCGTGGAGTACGGCAAGGCGGTGCTCGACAACACCATCTCGTTACTCGCAACCGTGGTCACCACCGAGCAACTCCGAGCGGTCTGGTCCCAACCACCGGTTGCAACGTGAGCCAAGGTCCAGCGGTTTCGTCATGCAAGCAACCGTAGCTATCAGGCGGTGAGGGTGGTGAGGGCGGTGAGGACGGTGTCGGTACCGCTGCGCATCACGATGCCAGGGAGGGCGCTGGTGACCGCGCCATCGACCACGGTGGTGACGCCGTTGACGATGACGCGCCGAATGCCGGTGGCCTCGCAGTAGAGGCGTTTGCCGTTACCCGGCAGGTCGAAAACCAACTCGAGGTCGGTGGCTCCAATCTCGTCGGCGTCGAAGAGGACGATGTCGGCGAAGAATCCTTCCTCGAGACGGCCTCGGTCGCGTAAGCCGAAAAGTCGGGCGGGTTTGTCGGTGAGGTGCCGGATGGCGTTCTCCATCGTGGTGAGTTTTCGGCCCCGCAGGCAGTCGTCGATCCACACGGTCGTGTACGGCGCGCCCGCCATACGGTCGAGGTGGGCGCCCGCGTCGGAGCCACCGATCATTACCGCGTCGTGCTCCCAGGCTTGGGCGCGGAGCCGCCAGCTTTCGGCGTCGTCGTCGGTCGGTGTTGGCCACCAGACCGTTCGGAGATCGTCGGCGAGGGAAATCTCAACCATGGTGTGGAAGGCTCGTTGGCCTCGTTCACGGGCGATGTCGCCCACCCGACGCCCTTTGAGTCCGTCGTTGGCGTCGCTGTAGGTATCGCCGACGAGGTAGTTGTCCCATCCCGTGAGACGGCTGAACACACCTGCCTCGGGCCGAGCGGCCTGATTCTCGAGCCAAGTCACGACCTGCGGATCGCCCAGTTTGAGGATCCGTTCGGGGTAGTCCAGGGAAAAGATGGAGTCCCATCCTGGGAGCTGATGAAGTCCGCAGAACGAGCCCAGGCTCATGTTCATCCCCACGAGGATTGGCATGGTAAGGGCCACGACCTTAGCCCCGTCGCCGTTAGCTTTCTCACACGCAGACAACTGATTGCGATAGGCCTCTGGTCGAGCGGAGTCGACGGTAAGAACGTTCCAGTTGAGGGGTCGCTGGCCCTCGATCGACATCTTGGTCATCAACTCGACTTCGTCGTCGGTAAAGCCGTTGAGGCAGCCATCGGCGACCCATTCGAGTGTCGTTCCGTCGTGCTGGGCGGTCTCTCGGCACAGTTCGAGCACCTCATCGTAGGCAGCCCAGCGACTCGGCACGGGATTGCCGTCACCGTCGCGGTGGGTGAATGAGCGACCGGTGGAGAAGCCGAGGCCGCCCGCTTCGATCGAGTCTTTGAGCAGGGCCCGCATGGCGGCAACTTGTTCGGCGGTGGCTTCCTGACCGACCGCGTCGTCCTTCATTACCGTACGTCGCAGGGCGCAATGGCCGACGAGGAAGCCAACGTTGATGGCGGTGCCGTTGGCGGCCACCCGATCGAGGTACTCGCCGAAGCTGTTCCAGTTCCACGGCACGCCCTGTTCGAGCGCTTCGATGGACATGCCTTCGACCTTGACCATCATCTGCTTGAGGTACTCGCCGTCGGATTCATCGCCGAGGGGGGCGAGGGTAAAGCCACAGTTGCCCGCGATCATCGAGGTAACGCCGAAGAAGTTGGACGGCGTGGCCCGCGGATCCCAGAAGAGTTGGGCGTCGTAGTGCGTGTGGGGATCAACGAAACCGGGGCAGACCACTAGGCCGCGGGCATTGATTACCTCCCTAGCGTCTTCGCAGACTGCTCCGACCTCACTGATGGAAGCGATGCGACCGTCGCGGATGGCGATGTCGGCACGCCTGCCCGCGGCACCGGTTCCGTCGACGACGGTTCCGCCGGAAATGAGTACGTCAAGCATGAGAAGCCTCCCCGAACAGGTTCGCTCATCGTAGGACCACAACCTAGCCTGGGTGACCAGTCAGCTATGACCCGCAGCGTTTCGTTGTCGTAGCGTCTTCATACGCCGCCCTCAGAAAGGTAACCCCATGTTGTTTGGTCGTGACAAGCAAGCTATGCCTAACCCTGCCGATGCCCTGCCCGGCCGCTCGGAAGCCGTTCGGCTTCAACCCGCCCATCTCGTGCTGGGCACGCCGCTCGATGGTCCGTATCCCGATGGTACCGAAATGGCGATGTTTGGCCTCGGCTGTTTCTGGGGGGCCGAGCGGTTCTTTTGGCAACTCGATGGCGTTCACACGACCTCGGTGGGCTATGCGGGCGGTTTCACGCCGAACCCCACCTACGAAGAAGTCTGTACCGGCCGCACCGGTCACAACGAGGTGGCCTTCGTTGTTTACGACCCGTCCATCATCTCCTACGTGGAGTTGTTGAGCGTGTTCTGGGAAGTCCACGATCCGACCCAGTTCATGGGCCAGCACAACGACATCGGAACCCAGTACCGCAGCGAGATTTACGTTTACTCACCGGACCAGCGGACGGCGGCTGAGGCCAGCCTGCGCCACTACCAGGACCGGCTCGGTTCGACGGGTTTCGGGGAGATCACGACCCAGATTGTTGATGCCCCGACCTACTATTTCGCCGAGGAGTACCACCAGCAGTACCTACACCGCAACCCGGGCGGCTACTGCAACCACGGCTTTTGCCAGGTGAGCTACAGCTAGTTGCGACGGCTAGATGGATTGGGTGGGGAAGCCGGGGCCTTGGTGGTCGGTTCCGGCCATGTTGGCGTTCGGGCGTGCCTCGGCCATGAGCGCGGCGACCACCGGGCCGAGGTCGGTGGGGTCGTTAGGTTGTGTCGCGACTGGCCCGAGATGCCAACCCTCGGCGATACCTAGTTGGTCGCCGCGAATGTCGAAGCAGCGGCCGGTGACGTTGGCGGCCTCCGCTGAGGCGAGCCAGGTGGTGATGACCGCGATCCAGCGGGGGCTGATTTTCTCGCGGAACTCCTCGGGGGCCTCGTCGCCGCCCAGCACCGGAGCGGTCATGCGTGACCATGCTGTAGGGGCGAGGCAGTTGACGGTAACGCCGTATTTGACGAGTTCTTGCGCGGCGATGATCGAAAACGACGCGATGGCCGCCTTGGCAGCGCCGTAGTTGGTTTGGCCCACGTTGCCGTAGATGCCCGACGGCGAAGCCGTGTTGATGAGGCGTCCGTAAACGTCATGGCCTGCCTTGGCCATCTTGCGCCAATAGCTCGCCGCGGCCTGCGATGGACCCCAGGTGCCTTTGAGGTGGACGGCGATCACCGCGTCCCAGTCCGCCTCGCTCATCGAGAACAGCATCCGATCGCGCAAGATCCCCGCGTTGTTCACGACGATGTTGATGTCGCCGAACGTGTCGACTGCCTGATCGATCATGGCTTTGGCCTCGTCGAAGCGGGCGACATTGCCGCCGTTGACCGCCGCTTCGCCGCCCTTGGCTTCGATCTCCGCCACGACTTCCTGGGCGGGAGAGGGGTCGGCGCCCGCCCCGGATTCGTCGCCGCCGAGGTCGTTGACGATGACCCGAGCCCCATGTTCGGCCATCATCAGGGCGTGCTCGCGGCCAATGCCGCGGCCCGCTCCGGTAACGAGGGCGACTTTGCCTTCAAGAAGCTTGCTCATGGTCACCCCTATCAGCCGTTTACTTTGATGACGAGCGCATCGCCTTGGCCGCCTCCACCGCAGAGGGCGGCGACACCGATACCACCGCCGCGCCGCTTGAGTTCGTAGGCGAGGGTGATAGCTAGGCGAGCGCCGCTCATGCCGATGGGATGTCCGAGAGCGATCGCTCCGCCGTTGACGTTGACGATGTCAGCGGGAATCGAAAGGTCGGCCATGGAAGCAATAGCGACCGCGGCGAAGGCTTCGTTGAACTCGAAAAGGTCGACATCGCCGACTGACAGTCCAGCTCGCTCCAGCGCCTGCAGAGTCGAGCGACTCGGCTGGGTGAGCAGCGACGTGTCGGGGCCCGCGACTTCGCCGTAGGAGATAATCTCGGCGAGAGGTTCGACCCCGAAGGCTTCGGCTCGAGCTTTGGTGGTGATGACAGTGGCCGCTCCACCGTCACTGAGTTGGCTGGCGTTGCCCGCGGTGACGTTTCCGCCCGGGGCAAAAGCGCCGGGAAGTCCGCCCAAGGTGTCGGCGGTGATGCCGAGGCGGATGCCTTCATCGTGGCTGACGGTGATGTCGTCACCGCGTCGCTGAGGCACCGTGACGTTAACGATCTCGTCGGCGAGCAGGCCGTCTTTTTGGGCGATCGCGGCGCGCTCGTGGGACATAGCGGCGTAGCTGTCCTGAGGGGCACGCGGCATCTCCATGGCGCTGGCGTAGCGTTCGGTTCCCGCCCCCATTAGCTCGTTCCCGAAGCTGCAGTACAGGCCGTCGTGGGTGAGGGCGTCGGGCATTGTGGCCGGGCCGAAGCGATAACCCGACCGGGCTTGTGGGAGCAGGTACGGCGCATTGGTCATCGACTCCATGCCGCCCGCCACTACCACCTCGGCTTCGCCCGCGGCGATCTGTCGATGGGCGAGTTGGATGGCGTTAAGGCCCGACGGGCAGGCCTTGTTGATCCCGGTGGACGGGACGGTAAGTGGTATCCCGCCAGCAACGGCCGCCTGGCGAGCAGGGACCTGGCCCGCGCCGGCCATGACGACTTGTCCCATATAGACGTAGTCGATCTGCTCGCCGCTGAGGTGGGCTCGTTCGAGTGCTTCTTTGATGGCCCAGCCGCCAAGGTCGGTGCCCTGCAATGAGGCGAGGGCACCCGATAGCTTACCGATAGGGGTGCGGGCCCCCGAGAGGATCACGGTTTCAGTCATGGCGCTAACGGTAGCGGAAGGCCGGTAGCGATCTTCACCAACCGCGGGCGGCCCATTCGTCGAGGTGGGGAGACTCAGTACCGATCGTAGTGTCGAGGCCGTGGCCGGGAAGCACGATAGTGTCTGGATCGAAGGGTCTAAACATGCGGTCCTCGAGGCTTTGGAGGATGGTCACGAAGTCGCCGCCGTCGTAGTTGGTTGCACCTGGCCCACCGGGGAATAACGTGTCGCCACTAAACAGCAGCGGCGTGTCTTGGACACTGAACGACATCGAGCCGGGGGTATGGCCGGGTGTGTGATGGGTATGAATACAGAGCCGGCCGACTTCGATAACCGACTCGTCTTCGAGCACAAAATCGTACGACGGGAGCATGGCGGCATCTTCGGCGGTTACGCCAACTTCGTAGCCCGCGTCGCGGATCGCGGGCACGGCCTGAATGTGATCCCAATGCCCGTGAGTTTCGAGAACCTTGCGAACGCCCAGTCTCTGACAGACCTCTAACAGTTTGTCGTGCTCGTTGGCCGCATCGAGCAGGATTGCCTCGCCGGTTTCGTGGCAGCGGATCACAAAGACGTTGTTGTCTAGGGGGCCAACGACGTAGCGGTACACCTCCACGCGACTATCGGACCAGTGCAGCGCCATCCAGAAAACCTACTCCCTGGATCCGCTCGCGGCCAACTACTGGTCGGCCGCCGCTAGCCTCAGACGGCGTATTCCACCGAGATTGAGGAACTGAGTATGGCTGTCACCCCTTTCCCCCAAGCGGATGGTTCGAGTCCACCGCGCCGAAAGTTCGACAAAGCACCAGAGATGGGCATCGATTCGACCAAGACATACACGGCTACCATGGTCACCTCGCTCGGTACGTTGGTCATCCACCTGAACACTGAGCAAGCGCCCCAGACTGTTAATAACTTCGTCACCTTGGCCCGGTACCACTACTACGACGGAATTATTTTTCATCGAATCATCGATGGTTTCATGTGCCAAGGAGGCGATCCTACCGGCACGGGTCGGGGTGGCCCCGGCTACAAGTTCGACGATGAGCTTCCGGCGCCGGGACGCTACGAGATTGGTTCGCTCGCCATGGCGAACTCCGGTCCTAACACCAACGGCAGCCAATTCTTTATCGTGTCGGGGGCCAGCGGTGTGGGCCTGCCCCCGCAGTACTCGCTGTTTGGCCAGGTGGTCAGCGGTCTCGAGGTCGTGGCTGAGATGCAAAAGGTCGACACCGACCGGAGCGATCGACCGCACACCGATGTCGTCATAGAATCCGTTTCTATTAAGGAGTCTTGAGCCATGGCGATCAACACGTTGGGCGTTGTCGGCGTCGGGGCGATGGGCTCGGGCATTATTGAAGTCGCGGCGAAAGCGGGCGTCACCGTTATCGCCCGTGAGATCTCCCCCGAAGCGGTGGAAACGGCCCAAGGCCGGGTTGATGGTTCGCTGAGCAAAGCCGTCGAACGGGGAAAGCTCGAGCCCGCCGCTCGCGACGCCGCGGTGGCCCAAATTGCTTGGACGACCGAGTTGGGCGATCTTTCGGGCTGCGATCTGGTCATCGAAGCCGCCCCGGAGAACCTCGCCCTGAAGAAGGAACTTTTCGGTGCGCTCGACGCCGTATTGGGCCCCGACGCCATCATTGCCACCAACACGTCGTCGTATCCGATCATCGAAGTAGCGATGATGACGGGTCGCCCAGAGCAGATTATTGGTATGCACTTCTTCAACCCTGCCACGGTGATGAAGTTGGTCGAGGTGGTATCCACCCAGCGCACGTCTGATGCCACTAAATCCACCGCGGAGGCCTTCGCCACCAACTTGCTAGGCAAGCGGGTCGTACACTGCAAGGACCGGGCCGGCTTTGTGGTCAACATGCTGCTAGTGCCGTACCTTTGCCAGGCCATGCGCATGTTTGAGGCTGGGCACGCGTCAGCCGAAGACATCGACGAGGCCATGAAGTTAGGCGCCGGTCATCCGATGGGTCCGCTCACGCTTTCTGACATGATTGGTCTCGACGTGATGCTGTGGACGGCCGAGTCGCTTCACGACGAGTACAACGAGGCTTTCTACGCCCCGCCGCCGTTGCTGCGTCGCCTAGTGGCGGCGGGCCAGTTGGGCCGCAAGACGGGCCAAGGCTTCTACCGCTATTAGGCTGGTTCCTACCCCGGCTTCACCGAAAACGCGACGTCCGGCGTCGTAACCATGCCGCGGCGTCGCGCCGGGCTTCTTGTTCGGCCGGAATCGCGAGGTAAGCCTCACGATGGCTTCGGCCCTGGCGACGTTCGCGCCCGTAGTCGGTGAGATAGCGGTGCAAGAAACTCAGCATTCCCATCTCGGCGTACTGGCGCACGTGTACCAGTTCGTGAGCGATGAGTTCGCGACTACCGCCGCGATCTGAGTCGTCGGTGACGAAGATCCACCGGCCGAGCGTCATTGCAGCCGCTCCCGGCACTAGCGCAGGAACCTTGACGATGCGGACCTTGCGGGCAAGGTCGGGGTCAAGGATGTCGTAGGCGGCAATCTCCGGGCCTTCGAGTCGGCGGATCATGGGATCGACCATGTCTGGGCGCAACTCAAGCTCGAAGGTCTTCGAGCAGGTTGGATCGCCTCCCCAGTGCCGGTAGGAGAGGGAGCAGCACAAGAACTCCAACAATCGCGAGGATCTGGTTCTCGATGACAAACTTCGCCGCTAGCGCGTCGTCGGGGTTATTGAGATTGACGCCTAAGTGTAAGGCGATCGCCGTGCCGAGGATCGCGGGTGCAACTATAACTGTGGCAACTTCAACCATCGTCATCAGGTACTCGTCGGTTCGACGAAGGCCGAGCGTTACATAGAGTGCCCGTTCGCCGCGCCGACCCAGAACGACCGTACTGTACAAGAGTCCAATGATAACCAGCGCCGCGTGTGGCGCCCAGCGGACTGTCCGTTTCTCAAAGTCTCGGATGGGGTCGCGGCGGAGAGGATCATTGGCGAGGGCTGGCCTGATCTGGTAGCTGCTGATGTCGGACAGTGCGGCGGCGACGTGATCGATTTCAAGTTCGGTGGTTCCTGTCGGAAACTCGACCCAGCACTGGTCGATCTCCTCGGTGGTGGAGGCGGTCTCGATCAGCCATTCCTTCGAGCGGACAAAGGAGCGCTTCTGTCCCACGACGGCACTTACCCGCCGCGTGACGCTGGGCTCATCGTCGAGCCGCATCGGATCTCCCGGCGCGACCCCGGTGCGAGCAGCGAGCCCTTCTCCGACCGCGATTTCCGAGATCGGAACGGCAACATCTGGAAACCAGATTCTCCACGCGCCAGAATCGAAGCGTACGTGCCGCGCCCCGATGCCGGGATGGATCATCAGTGTGCGGACCTCGGGTGACAGAGCACCGCCAGCGCTCTGAATTCCAGCGTGCGAGTCGAGTAGCGTGCAGGCGGCTCGTAGGCTGTCGTGTTCGGCCACGGGGACCTTGTCTATGACCACCACGCCGATCCCTTGGTTGAGCGCGTTGCGATGGTCTTGCAGGGTTTGCGAAACCGCCTGGTGATCGAGGGCCAGCGTCGCCGAAAACGCGATGCCACTGGCCACGACCAGCACCAAGATCCGAACAGGAGAAGCGGCAATTCGACGAAACGCTTCTCCGGCTAAAGACCCCGGACGCCAGAATCGATCCCTAGTCGTCACAGTTCGGTGACTTCATCGCAGAGGTTTGAGACAGACGGGTCATGGGTGGCAACGAACAGCGCTATGGCGTGCTCCGAGGTGAGGTTCTTCAAAGACTGAAATACCGAGTAAGACATCTCCTGGTCGAGTTGGCCTGTCGGTTCATCGGCAAGGATCAAATGGGGACGGGCAACGGCCGCACGGGCGATGCATACACGCTGCAACTGTCCACCTGATAACCGTTCCGCCCGTTGTTCGGCGAGGGACTCGAGGCCTACCTCAGCCAGGCTGGCGCGTGCGGCCTTGAGGGCCTGGTCGCGGTGCCAGCCCCGAGCGAGAAGTGCGATGGCTACGTTATCGATCGCGCTGCGTCCCGACAGCGAGCGAGCGTTCTGAAGTACCCAGCCGACATCTCGGGCGGTCGGGGCTCTGGCGTCGGCTACGGAGGCCAGTACTCGAACCTTGCCATGTTGGGGGCGTAGTAGGCCACCGGCGAGTGCCAGCACTGTTGTTTTGCCGGACCCTGACGGGCCGATGAGAGCATGGGATGAACCAGCTTGGACCACCACGCTGAAATCACAAATCACCGGCTCGGTGGCGGCGGAATACTGATACGTCACTCCCTCCATTACGAGGGACATAGTGGAGCACCGAGGACCTCAGTTGGGTTGAATAAAATGTCGAACCCGGCTAGATCATCGATGTTTTCGACCGCGATTGCGACCCCCGGTGCTTCCAAGACAGAAACACGAACGGCGCCCCAGATACTTTCATCAGGGACTCGGGCAAATACACACGTCACGGATGCGTCCGCCGATGTTCGGATGCTCGTTGCGGGCAGGGTCAAGCGCGTGCTAGTGGTCGTCGACTCAGCGGCTATCGTTAGCTCTAGATCGTCGCTTTTATCAGGTTTATCTTCACTAGGTTCCTCTTCACCATCGGCCCGTGCGCTGGCCAATACCTCTGCAAGAGCCGAGTTATCGATGACCGAGTCTTTCATCATGATCTGATTACCTGATGCAACTGTGGCGGTGATTGTGATCGTCCAATCACCGGGAAACTCAGGCAGTTCTTGGTCAGCCGTAGCGGTCAGTTCGTATGAGTCAATCTGTTCAGTTGCCACAAGAACGTTCTCGCCTAACGCGGGGGCGGCACGGCCGACTGTTAACGGCAGCGCGGCGACGGTCACAACATCTAACTCGGGCGGCATCCACACAACCCATCCGGGGTCGAAAAGTGTGGTCTTTGGGTGCACTCCAATATCGCTGGCAAACTTACTTACAGCTGCTGATGTTCGCCAATGAAAGAACGTTGGGTCCTTGGGTAGTTCGGCGAGGTATCCCCACCTCAAGAGCATCCGCTGGAGTTGTTCGACGTCGGCGCCTACATCACTTCTCACTAAGCTCCGGTGGTACGGCGCTTCGGTCGCGGCAAGACGACGCTCGACGCCGTCTATAACCGCGAGGGGGTCGCCGTCTATTAGTCGATCACCGGGCTGAGCGATGAGCCCTGTAACGATGCCGCCCCAACTCGGAGCGGCCAGTTGTGGACCCGAACTCACGCCGATAGATAATACGCCGCTAAATGTGTCGGAAACCTCAATGGTCGCCGGTTGACCGAACCGTGCGACTGGTTCAGACATGACTATCTCGGCCCGGGTAGAGGCCCGGTAGGACCAGATGACAGCAGCTGTTGCGAGCAACAACGCGGTGGTGGCGACACAGATGATTGAAACTAAAGCGGTGTGCTTCACCTGCCGTAGGCCAGTAGGCATTGAGTGCGCACATCGTCGGGCACTTGAGGATCCTGCAACGCGACGTGAGGATCGGAGTGCTCGAAGCCAGCGGCGGCAAAGCAGTCGAGCAGTACGGCGGCTTCGCGAGCTTCCTCGGCCAACCTTTCGGCTTCCGACGGGCCATTCGTGCGATCAAACTCCGTGAGCGCTTGCAGGTAGAATGTCTCTAAACACCTATCGCCCGCGACTACGTTCGGGGTTACCACATCCGGGTCATCTCCGGCATCGGAGCCGAAAGTGGCGTTTCCAGTGATCGTGTTGAAGTCGTGCAGTTCTAACTCGTATCCCGCCCGCTGCGTGCATTGTACCGCCTCAAGCGCGAATAGTTCGAGTTCTTCCCCTGTTAAACCTCCGTCGGAGTACTTTTCCATCATCACTTTGAAAGCTTCTTGTTCTGATGCGGTTGCCTGCAGTGTGGGGGCGGTTGTTATGACCGATAATTGCTCTGTTTCTGCTACGCGAACTTCGGCTTGAGGGTTAGCGTGATCGTCGCTATTGGAGCAACTGACGGCTATCACGGCGATCACGACTAGTATCGTTAGTCGTGATCCGCTTCTTATTATTCGCACGGATTATTCGCCGGATGCGTCTTGTTAGTGCCGTATGGTGAGACCGCCTTGGTGCGGACTCTCGGAGGTTCTGGGGGGGGCAGGTGCCACCAACTCGCCTACTGGCCTGATGGGCGTCAACCGGTGACACTGCGAGCAGAGCCATCAGTGAAACGCAAACGATCGCAGACAAGCTTTTCTCAGCATGATTTCCTTGGGTTGAGTGCAGATTGGGTTCTTCGACATCAAACTATTTCAACCAGCGAACGTCTCTGACGCAGGCTTGCTGGAGCGTAGCACCCACCGGATCAGACTGTCAAGTCAAGTCTTGGATAGCAGCGCTCCGTAGCCCCCCGCGAGTGATAGGCTACGGGACAGGCCCTAGAATCATCGGGCGCCGCGGCTGCCTAGCTCCCTAAATCAGATCGCTGATCCACAACTTTTAGTCATGACTCCCGCTATAGTCAACGAGGCTCAACTCGCGGCATGAGAACGGGGGTGGGTCGCTCCACCCGCAGCAATCTCAACATCCAACCGAATCATCCCCAGAAATGAGATCGGAAATGACGAAGAAGTTTTTGTCCAAAAAAGCCTCGGAATGGTCAGCGTCGGAGTTTGGAACCTTAAGTCGATGGACAGTCACCTTCTAACCAACAGTTGGCGTCGAGCACTGGGTCGCTCGTTGGTGTACGCAGTCCCAGTGCTTGTCGTTGCAGTAGCGTGTTCGGGTTCTCCTGAGCTTTCCGAGAGTTCAGACAGCGCTTCGAGCAGCATATCCGCCCCCGAATCGGAGCCTGCCGAACCAGAACCAACGGAATCGGAGCCTGTCGAACCAGAACCAACGTTGAGCGCGGAATCTCCCGATCCGGACATTCCCGAAACGGTCGCCATACAGAGTCTGTCCGAGCAGATATATGGGACGAACGAGCAACTCGTCAAGATCCGGATCCAAGTGGAAGAGTTGACTGCTGAGTGTATGCGTGACCTAGGTTGGGAGTACGTACCTTTTCCGGATCAGAGTTCAGTTCCACGAGACATTGCCAGTGATCCAGAATTGCGAGCGGTGTGGGGTTATGGCATCTCCACTGTCATCGGGCAACCTAACAATCCGCTTGCTCCAACGACGGAAATCAACCCGAATACAGCGATCTCCGCGAACCTCAGTCAAGGAACTTTGAACGTCTACTACACTGACTTGTACGGCCCGCCTACCGATGGAGACGCCGTCTTTGAACTTGCTGGATGTGCGGGTCGGGCAAACGACGAAGTGTTCAGTTCGGAACTTCCCTACGCCTTCGACGAGAATATAGGTAATGCGTTTGCTGGGATGAATGAGGTGATCCAATCTGACCCCGAGTTTCTCCGCGCCGCAGAACTCTGGCGTAGCTGTATGCGTGAGAGCGGCTACTCCTTCGAGCATTCTCAGGAGATTCGGTCCCAAATTGAAATGGAGACCGAAGTTATCGTCAACGACTCGGACTCCGATCCAGAGGCGCTGGCTCAACTCCAAGCTCGCGAGCTTTTACTTGCCCGCGATGACTACGACTGTCGCGAGGGGGAGTTCTCGGACGTACTCGACGCGGTGCGCGAGGCCGCCGAAGCCGATATCCGCGCTGAGTTCAACATTCCCGAGTAGATGGCTGATGACCCTCAGCTACCCTGGCGGTGGCGACGACCGATCGATGGTTCTTTCGGCTCTCGTCGCGCCGCATTAGGAGCGGTTGTCGTCGTGGCGCTTCTATCTTCGGTTGTGACCTGGATCGCCGCTGGCCACATCCGATCTCCTCAGGATGAGGCAGCGCGGCGTGAGCCGCCAACCCCATCGACGATTACCGCAACAGTTGAGCAACGTGTCCTATCGTCTCGTGTCGTGTTTCGCGGGGACGTTGTCGTCGACGACCCTCAGAGCCTGGTGCTCTCCGCCAGCGGTATCACAACCCCAGTGGTTACGGCGACGCTTCTAAAACAAGGCGATGAAGTAGTCTCCGGCGGCGTCTTCATCGAAATTGCCGGGCGGCCGGTGTTAGCACTGGCCGGAGCGATTCCGACGTTTCGCGACCTCGGCCCAGCAACGCGGGGCGCGGATGTTTTGCAGCTCGAAACCGCGCTTGAACAGCTCGGGTTCAGCCCAAAGACGATTGATGGCGTGTACGACAGCGACACGAGTGCCGCTGTCACGGCGTTGTACCGCAGTCATGGGTATTCGCCGCCGCCGCCCCGTGCCGAGTTAGTCGCCGCGGCCAACGAAGCCGAGTTACGACAAGAAGCCGCCGCTGATGAACTAGCCGCCGCGGAGACGGCGCTCGCAAACGCAACCGTGCCGCCGACGCGAGCCGTGGTTCTCGCGGCCGAGTCAGCAGTTGAAGTTGCACGTTTGGACCTTGAGTTAGCGAGACTTAGCGTTTCCCAATTCGGTGAAGCTGCGGCGGCGGCAGTGTCGGCGGCCGAGGCAAAGGTCGAGGCTGCGAAAACAGGTTCCGACGATAGCGCACTTGCCGCCGCGCAGACCGAACTGTCTAATGCCATTGGGGCCCGCGATATAGCTGACCTTGAGGGAAAGTCGCGACTCGCTAGGGCCGAAACCGCTCTTGAACTGACCGAACTGCAACTCGCCGCTCCGGAGACGGCGCTCGCAACCGTAACCGTGCCGCCGACGCGAGCCGCGGTTCTCGCGGCCGAGTCAGCAGTTGAAGTTGCACGTTTGGACCTTGAGTTAGCGAAACTTAGCGTCTCCCAATTCGGTGAAGCTGCGGCGGCGGCAGTGTCGGCGGCCGAGGCAAAGGTCGAGGCTGCGAAAACAGGTTCCGACGATAGCGCACTTGCCGCCGCGCAGACCGAACTGTCTAACGCCATTGGGGCCCGCGATATAGCTGACCTTGAGAGAGAATCACGACTCGCTGGGTCCGAAACCGCTCTTGAACTGACCGAACTGCAACTCGTAGAGGTCAAATCTAAACCGAACGTAAAAGATCAAACGGCCCGACTTGATACGGCTCGATCCGACCTCAGCGCGGCTACTGCCGACCTCGCGGCGGCAACAAATGCGATCATGACGCCATTGCCGGCTAATGAGTTCGTATTCGTGCAAAGATTGCCACAATCGGTTACATCGGTGTTTGCAGAACTCGGCCAGATCGCTCCCGAAACCATCATGGAAGTATCAGACGCGGGTCTTGCGATCGTTGGAGTGGTTAGCCCCGCACAGCACCAATTGCTCACGACTGGACTCTCAGGGACCGCCGATGAGGTTGGGCTAGATCTTGCGGTCACCGTCGTCGTGGTCGATGTTGCGACGCAACCGACAAACGGATCATTCCAGGTACGACTCGAAGTTACCGAGGGGTCTATAACCGCGGCCGAGGGTCTCAACCTTCGGGTCTCTATCCCGATACTAAGCACGGGCGACGCGGTAATCGCCGTGCCTTTCGCCGCACTCACCTCTGGCCCACAAGGCGAAGCTCGTTTGAGCATATTGAGAGAGGATGGTGTCACCGATACCATCGAAGTAGTGCTCGGGCTTAGCGCCGATGGGTTCGTCGAAATCGTTTCCTCTTCCGGTGACTTGAGTGTCGGCGATGAGGTAGTTATTGGCAGTACGGCAAACGGCTAGCATTCGGATGGACTCAGTAGTTGAGATCGAGAACTTTCAGCGCACGTTCTCTGCTTCTCCTCCGGTTTTCGCTGTTCGGAATTGCAACTTGGTTGTGAGGGCAGGCGACTATATCGCAATCGAGGGTCGGTCGGGGTCCGGGAAATCGACCTTGTTGCATCTCATGGGGATTCTCGATCGGCCAACCTATGGGCGGTATTGGCTCAATGGGGTTGACACGAACTCTCTTGGCGAAAGGCAACGGGCCAGACTAAGGGCAACAGAGATTGGTTTCGTATTCCAAACTTTTTACCTAGTGCAGAGCCGCACCGCTCTAGAGAACGTCATGATGGGCGAGATGTACGTGGGAACACCGTTGCGTGAACGGCGCCGCAACGCCGAATATCTGCTTGAGCGAGTGGGTGTCGAGGCTCGGGCGGGGGCGAAGCCCAATACTCTTTCTGGAGGCGAGCGCCAACGTGTCGCCATTGCTAGAGCGTTGATAGGAACGCCTAGTCTTATTCTTGCCGATGAACCCACTGGCAATCTAGATAGCGCCACCTCGCTCGGGATTCTCGATCTTCTCGACGATCTCAACCTTGAAGGGGCGACGATAGCCGTCGTCACCCATGACCCGATGGTTGCGAGTCGAGCCAAACGACGGTTCGAGATGAGCGACGGGGTCTTGTTGCCGCGATGATCACTACGCCGACACCGCGAAACCCGAGGGTGCGACTTTTCGAGTTCGGGTCAGAGGTGGTAGCTTCGCTCACCTCCCGGCTGGGCCGGTCTGTACTCACAGCCGCGGGAACAGCGATCGGGGTAGCGGCCCTAGTAGCGACCCTAGGATTAGCCCGAACGGCCAACGGACAGATTGCGCTTCGCTTCGACGATTTCGATGCCCGCTACGTCGTGGTTACTCCCCGCGAGGATGCGGTCGGACGACCAGTTTCCGTTCTGCCGTGGGACGCCCATCATCGAATCGAACGGTTGAACGGCGTGTCGAGCGCGGCGACTTTAACCCCGGTCGAAATCGGTAGCGCCGCAGTGCGAACAGTTCGCGTGGTAGATCCCCTCGGCGAGCACGAACACCGCATTCCAGTCTTTGCGGTAAGCGCGTCTTTCTACCAGGCTTTCGATCTGACCGTCATAGGCGGCAAGTTTTTTGAGCCGATCCACGAAGCGGGCTCTTATCCTGTCGCGGTAGTCGGCCAAGATGCAGCTGCACAACTCGGTATTGGGGACCTCGCCACATCGCCAACGGTCTTTGTGGGCGATACAGCCCTCACTGTCATTGGCGTTGCCGCTGACGGGCCTCGAGGTCCAAGTATTGACGGCGTCATTTTGGTTTCGAACGCCACCGCTGAAAACCAGTTTCAACTTTCGAGCCCGGGTCAGGTCTACATCCATGTCGATCTCGGTGCCTCCCAGTTAATCGCGTCGCAAGCCCCGATCGCCGTGAGCCCCCACGATCCGAGTCTCGTCGTGGCGGCAACCGCGCAACCGCTCGACGATGTTCGGGCGACGATTGACAGCGAACTCCAAGCTCTTCTCGTGGGCTTAGCTGTTGTTAGCCTGATCGCCGGCGCCGTCGGTATTGCCAACACTACGCTCATAGCTGTCCTCGAGCGTCGCTCCGAGATTGGCCTGCGGCGAGCGCTCGGGGCGTCACCTATCCAACTCGCAGCTCAGTTCATAACAGAGTCGTCCATCCTGGGGCTAACCGCGGGATTGGTTGGTTCCGCGGTTGGCCTCGTAGTCGTAGTTGCTGTCTCCGCCTTTCGCGAATGGACCCCGATCCTTGAGGCGTGGCTGCCGCTTGTCGCGCCCGGAATTGGTGCCCTCACTGGGCTTGTTGCCGGTATTTACCCGGCCGTGAAAGCAGCCCGACTCGAACCCATAGCGGCTCTACGCAGCATGTGAAACAATTGGCCTAAAAGGTGGGCGGGCCGGAACTATCCGGATCCGCCGAGGGCTTCGCCGGCCTCGAGAGGGTTCATCATCAGATCGATTCCAACCCAGAGGGTTTTGGCGGTGGGTTGCAGCAGCGGCGGAACGAAAGCGGCGACGGCGAACGGGGCGATTATCAGCGGCCAGAACTCAGGATCGGGCCAGGCTAGGTACAAACCGCCCAAGATGCTGATCAGGATCAGGCCGAAGGTGATGATCGTGTTTATCCCCACCGCGCCAATGAAGTGGCCAGGTTTACGCTCGAAGCGGAAATCACAGCGGGGACACGAGGCGACAATGTCGACAACCCGTTGGGTGAGACCACGCTGGCCACATACCGGACAGGCCCGCGTCGCGCCCCGAAAAAGCAGGCGGGAGTTGTTGGGGGTGGGGCGAATATCCACGCCGCTGAGCCTACGGTCACTCAGCTTCGTTTTGCGGGTTGCCTTATGACCCCGCGCTCGCTACGAGTCGCTCGGTTGCTGATCGTCGGAGTCGGGTTCACTTCGACTCTCTTAGTGACCTTGGCCGTGTTGTCACCGCCGACTGATGACCTAATTTGGCGCGCGCCGAGTTCGTCAGGATTGACAACCTCGACGTCGACCACGAGTTTGACGCCCACGACTTTGACGACCACGACTACGACTGAGCCCCGCTACGAAGGCTGGGTCGATCCCGCCTCGTCCGGTAAAGCATGGGGTGACACCGTGGAGGGACTGTTGACGTTTCGTGGCAACCCTACCCGGACTTATTACGGCGAGGGTCCCATTCCGACCGATCCGAAAATCTTGTGGCGTTTTCCCGCTAGCCCGCTGTGTTCCACCTCCTCGGCGGGGGCTGTGGTCAAGACATGGTGTGGGTCGGGGTGGACGGGCCAGCCCTCGATCTTTGAACGAGACGGAAAAACGTGGGTCACGTTGGGTTCCTACAACCGCAACGTGCATTTCATTGACGCTGATACCGGCTTGCGTTTGCTGCCTGATTTTCGCACCGGTGATATCATCAAAGGGTCGGTAACTATCGACCCTGATGGCTTCCCTCTGGTTTACACCGGAAGCCGAGATAACAACTACCGCGTGATTGCCTTTGATCGCGACGAACCGGTTGAACTTTGGGCACTGAACGCTTCCGACGTCAGCCCGACGAAGTGGAACAACGACTGGGATGGCGCTGGTCTGATCATAGATGACTATTTGTTCATCGGGGGCGAGAATAGCCAGTTCCATATCGTCAAACTCAACCGAGGCTACGACGCCGATGGTCGGGTAATGGTGGCCCCGGAGTTGGTGTTCAACACGCCGGGATGGGACGACGAACTAATCGCCGCGGTGGGCGGGAATGTGTCGATCGAATCGTCGGTCGCGATCTCCGGAAACATTGTCTACTTCGCGAACTCCGGCGGGCTGATCCAAGGTTGGGACATTACTGGTCTCGATGAGGGCACCGTGCCGACCCGAGTGTTTCGGTATTGGGCCGGGGACGATATCGACGCGACGTTGGTCATCGATGACGAGGGAATGATCTACGCCGGAGTTGAGTACGAGCGGGGCACGGCGCGCAGTCAAGAAGTCGGTCAGATCATCAAACTCGATCCCACCAAGGATCCCGCGGATGCCCTTGTTTGGGGGATAGCCGAGCGACCCCGACTCGACACCGGTATTTGGGCGACGCCCGGGATCTATGAGGATATTCTCATTGTGCCGACCGATACGGGTGCGGTTATCGGACTTGATCGAGCTACGGGGGAGGAACGCTGGCGCTTGGAGCTGCCGGGCCCGACGTGGTCATCGCCGGTGATTGTCGACGGAATCCTCATCCAAGGAGACTGCGCCGGGTTCCTTCACGCCTTTGATGTCACCAATACGCGCCAAGTGCCAGTTGAGCTATGGAATATCGAGCTAGGGGGCTGCATCGAGTCCACACCCGCGGTTTGGCGAGGGCGCATCGTTGTTGGCACCCGGGCTGGTTTCATTCACGCGGTGGGGTGACCTCGGGGCTAGTTCGACGCCAGACCGGGCCGTTAGGGGTGTCTTCGATGACGATGCCTTGCGCGGTTAGCTCGTCACGAACCCGATCGGCGGCGACGTAGTCTCGGTTGGCTCGAGCGGTCGTTCGGGCGGCGAGGAGGGCGTCGATTTCGGTGTTGTGGTTGCCGCCGGGGGCGGGATCGCCGATCCGCAGGCCTAGGGCGCGGGCCAAGTCGATCGCGGTGGTCACCAAGATGGTGCCATAGTCGTCGCCTGCGTCGAGAGCGCTATTGGCCCGGCGGACGAGGTCGAACACTAGGGCCACGGCTTCGGGGGTGCTGAGGTCGTCGTCCATGGCCCGGACGAACCCATCAACCGCGGACTGGTCGCGGTCCGAACCGTTGATAACCAGCCCCGCGTGGTGTGCTTTGCGAACCATAGCGTCGAGTCGTTCGACTGCCCGCCGGGCTTGGTCCATGACTTCTGGGTTGAGTTCCATGGTCTTGCGATAGTGCGTCTGCAAGAGGAGCAGGCGAAGGGCGCGGCCGTTGAGCGGGTGTTCGTCGAGGAGCGCCTGAACGGTGGTGTAGTTGCCGAGCGATTTCGACATCTTCTCGCCCCCAATGTTGAGCATCGCGTTGTGCATCCAGTGGGTGGCGAAGTCGCGCCCAGCCGCGATGGCCTCGGCTCGCTCGTTGGTGTGATGGGGGAAGACGAGGTCGGTGCCGCCGCCGTGAAGGTCGAAGCCGTCGCCGAGAAGGGCCAGGCTCATCGCCACACATTCGATGTGCCAGCCGGGACGTCCATGGCCCCACGGTGAGGGCCAAGATGGTTCGCCTGGTTTGGCCGCTTTCCAAAGGGCGAAGTCGAGCGGGTCTTCTTTGTCGTCATCAACTTCGACCCGGGCGCCCGCGCCTTCGCGCAGTTCGTCGAGGGTGCGATGGACAAGGTCACCGTACCCGTTAATCCTGTGTACACGGGTGTACACACTGCGATCGGTGATGTAGGCGGTGCCGTTGTCCAGCAGTGTCGCGATGAACGACACCATCTCGTCGACATAGTCGGTGGCGTGGGGTCGTTCATGCGGATGGAGGATGTCGAGAGCGTCCATGGCTTTGATATATACGCGTTCCCATTCCTGGGCGATGGCGGATTCGGTGGTGGCTTCACGGTTGGCTCGGTTGATGATGTTGTCGTCGATATCGGTGACGTTGGCGACGTGGAGAACCTCAATGCCACGCCATTCGAGGTAGCGGCGGATGATGTCGTAGGTCATTGCTTGGCGGGCGTGACCAAGATGGGGATGGTCGTAGACGGTGGGGCCACACGCGTAAAGAGAGACCTTGCCGGGGTCACGCTGAGCGAGCGGGCGGATCGTGCCGGTGAGCGTGTCGAAAAGATGAATCATTAGAGTTCTGAAACTACGAGTGGCGGCGAGTCGAGGTCGACCCCGCAGAGGCGGGCCAGTTGGTGAAGAATCCCCGGCGCGGTGGGATCGTTGCCACCCTCAGGGCCTGGGCTCGCCAGGATCGCGCTGGCGAGCGAATCAAGTTCGGCTAGGGCGCGGGGTGCGTCAAGGTCGTTGTCGAGGGCGGCGCGGAGTCGAGCGGTGTAGGGCGTGGGGTCAGGACCGGCTAGCTGATGGGCGGCCGCGTAGAGCCGGTCGAGTACGACTACACCGGTGTCGATATCGCCGTCGAACCATTCCCAGTCGGCGCGATAGTGGTGGGCCATGAGCGAGAGCCGGATGGCCCGCGGGTCGGCCTGCTTGGAGAGTTCGCTCACAAATACGAGATTGCCGAGGGACTTCGACATCTTGGTGCCTTGGTAGGCAACCATCCCGCAGTGCATCCAGTGCCGGGCCAACGGCACGCCGTGGGCGGCTTCGGATTGGGCGCGGCTGCATTCGTGGTGGGGGAAGATCAGATCGCTCCCGCCGCCGTGAAGATCGAGAGTCGGCCCAAGCAAGGCAGCCGACATGGCGCTGCACTCGATGTGCCAACCCGGGCGACCATCGCCCCAAGGTGACAGCCACGTTGGCTCGTCGGGCCGCGACGGCTGCCAGAGAACAAAGTCCAGCGGATTGCGCTGGCGGGGATCGTCGGGATGGCCGCCACGTTCGGCGGAGTACTCGACCATGGTGGCTTCGTCGTAGCTTGACAAATCACCGAAGGATTCAAAGGTGGAAACGTCGAAGAAAACGGTGCCGTCGACAGCGTAGGTATGGCCCAATTTGTCGAGCCGTTCGATGAGTTTGACCATCTCGGCCACCCACTCGGTGGCGTGGGGTTCTTTGAACACTGGCCGAGTATTGAGCGCCGCCATGTCGCCGTGGAAACGAGCGGTTTCCGCGGCGGCTAGTTCAAGAAAGTCGACGCCGAGTTCGCGGGCTTTGGGCAGGATTGAATCATCGACATCGGTGATGTTGCGGACCATCTTGACCGTGTGACCAAGGTCTTCTAGGCGGCGGATGAGCAGGTCGTAGGTGAGGTAGGTGTTGGCGTGCCCGAGATGGGTGGAATCGTAGGGTGTAATCCCGCACACGTACATGTGAACCACGTCGCCCGGAGTGAACGGGACGATCTCGCGACGAGCCGTATCGAAGAGTTTCACGGCGGCTACCGTACCCGACTACGGCTTTCCCGCCGTCCTCAAAGTCTGGAGAACCTCGTCGGCTATCGAGCGCGCTCTGAATCTGGTTGATAGGGTGGGTCCATAACCCCCCGGTTGCTTCGTCGGCTGGGACTCGGAGCCCCTCTTCGGAGGGGCTTCTGTTATTTCCAGGCTCGGGGTCGGCTGATGACTCGATTCCCGGATCGAACCTCATCTGGCATCTGGCATTCCTCTGGAAGGTCTGCTTGCATAGGACGGGCCCACGAAGCCACACGGTCTAGGTCCCTCGAAACTCTCTTGTCTGGACTAATTACTCCCACGTCATGCCCATCGCTCAAGAAGACGACCTGTTTTCTGGCCGACCCGCTCCTTTCTGCTATCGGGATAGTAGTGCCCCCGACAGTGTGTTGGTTCAGGACATCGGAAACCATGCTTGGTGAGCTTCGGGGTCGTCGCGATCGGGGTTCGAACGCGGCTTCGCCGTGGGTTCGATACTGCGCGAGGAGTTTGGAGACCCAACCTCGGGTTACGCCGTAGCGGCGGGCTGTTTCGGCCTGGGAGAACCCTTCAACGGTGACCGACAAGACTGATGGCGCGTCGCTTCGACATCGCCCACCCTGACCCTCAAAGTGTTTCCGATGTCCTGACACATCCTCCGCCACCTCACCCTCAACCCCAAACGCGGCTACCAACCACGCTTCAAAACATGAAGAACCCCCTGCCCGCAGGTTCAGGAGGTTCCGAAACATCACATAGTGCCCCCGACAGGAATCGAACCTGCGCTCACGGTTTAGGAAACCGATGCTCTATCCACTGAGCTACGGGGGCGGTTTGGGGGAATTTGCGTCGCGAAATCTCCGGTCAGTTGTCGAGGTTAGCGCTGACGGAACGAATGGACTCGCCTTTGGGCCAGCCGAGTAGCTGGTTCACTCGGCCCGGCGGGACCACCGAGTTTTGCCTCTCGTCTACACTAATAGACGCGGCACCATGCCAACTCAGAAGAGGTCATCGATGGTCTTGGCATAGCGGCCCATGAAACGGGAGATGGGGATGATCCTTAGGCTTGGAACACGGGTCTGGTTGCTCGACGCCGACACAAGATTCGAGTCGAACGGTGGGACGGTATTCGCTCATCCGCTCCCGAGATCCTCCGGCGAACCCGATGAGATGAATGCCCGCTGATGACGTTCGAGGACCTGCGTACTGAGCATCGGGCTCAAACGATGGGCCCGAGGATCATGAAACGAGTGAGAGGGCTCGTCGGCCAAAAACTGAGACATCGAGATCCTCAGATCTACGCCCGCGGGGCGTATGACTATCGCGATGGTCTTGACGATGTACTGAATGACTTCACTATCGACGTGCTACTCGGGGAGGGGCAGTTGGCGTATTGCATGGGAGCGTCGTCGGTTAACGAGTTTGACAGGCGGGTCAATCACCAACTGAACCGGTATCTCGCTCGGACCCGTCAACGGACGATCATTGACAATCTACTGACCCGTTCCGTCGAGGTGCTGCGGGCCGACGATCTTGTTGACGTGCTCGGCACGGGTAACTCAGAACGCTTCCTGTGGAGCGGAATCGGTGTCGAGGGCGGCGATGGTGTCGATGTGGATGATTCCTTGATCCGCCGGGCCGCGGCTGTCGCCGCCAACTCCGTTCCCAAGATCTACACCAATCCTGACGACCGAAATCCGAAGGTGTACTCCGCGAGAAGCCTAGTGACCTTGCTCCGTATATTCCTAGGGGAGATTGGTGGGGAGGTGGCCAGAAGAGACCTGCATAAACTTTTTGGAATTCTTTTGACACCGTGGATCGCAACGCTCCTTGGGCTTGATGAGGCCGTGGAAGAGCGGTCCCGAGAGGTTGGACCGGATGACCAAACACTCGTCGATCAACTGGCCGCCCATATCGCGGCTGAGTGGAACGCAGAGGAAGTGATTGTGTTCAGGTACAAACTTGCTAATCTTAGTGACACGAGGCTGGCCGAACGCTTGGGGTGGAGTCGTCCGACGGCGGCCAACGCCAAGCGCCGCCTGTACCAGAGCCTGCAGGCCGATTTAGAGGATCTCGATGTTCAACTTCGGCCGTTAGTGCTTACCCGGATCGCCACCCTCACGGATGGAGTCACTCTCCCGGATAGTGGAACCCAGTGATCGACGCCCGACTAGCTGGGGCGATCTCGGCCCACCACGTCAAAGATCCGCCGGCCCCGTTTGTACGAGCTATCGGTTCGGTTGGTGAACTCGCGGTTGCTGAGGCTCTCAGCGGAGCGATCCGCCGCGTGGTACTCGTGACAGGAGTCGATGACTCTTCGCGCACGCTGAACATTGTGCTGGCGACCAACCGAACGGAAACGGCTACCGATCTCGACATCATTGTTGATCGTGAGACCTCGGGCGCCCCGTATGACCTCGTCGTCGAGGGCGAACTGTGTGGCCCTATTTTCCCCGAGCAACTCGATGACGCCATCGCCATGACCACAGGGGGCTTGGCCGAGGCAATAGCGGGGGCGCTTGCAACAGACGGTGACTCACTGGTCGACTTCAGAGTCGGTTTACCCCTAGCCGATTCAGAGGATCCGAGGCGTTCGTTCAAAAAAGCTGAACTCGCCGAGTTGCTGGAGATCGTCTCGTCATGTCGACAATGGCTATCCGGTGGGCGTTCGGAGATCACGACCCTCGATCCTGAGGTGCTCATTCCACCCCCAGTCGGTACTCCTATCGAGGAGGGATTCGAATGCCTCGAAGAACTTCTCGAACTGCTTGATGTTTATGAACGCGAGGGATACCGACTCTCGGTTGATCTAAGGGATCTGCTATGTGACGGGGCGGCGGACGAACTCCGGCGCTGGCACACGGAGTACGGCGTGGATATCTGGAGACGGCTCTTTTCTATTCCGTACCAGGACTACCCAGAGATTCTGGAGGTGGCCGACGCCTCAGATCTGCGCCGCGTGTACCTCACGTCCCGGGCCGCGGCGGGAACAATGACGGTGGATTTTATGACCTCACCCACCCACCAGTGGAGCGATGCAATCGTTGTTACCAGCGAATCCGAAGCGAACAAGAGCAGTCGCGGCCGAGCGGTTGTTGCAGGAGCGTCACGATGACAGAGAACCGGTTACTTCTACGGCTCGAACTCGAGAGTTTCAAGTCGATTGCCCGACTCGAACAAGACCTTGGCCAACTAACTGTGCTCGTCGGCGAGAACTCGGCGGGCAAGAGTTCCTTCATGCAGGCCGTCGTCTTAGCCAGCCAGATTGCGCGAGCGGGAGTGCCCGGTGTCGATGTCAGTCTCAACGGTGCCGATGTGAGGCTTGGGGATTTCAAGCACATGCTCCATTCGGGTCGAACGGCGGACAAAGTGACGATCTCGCTGCGACTGCGCGACGACGCGGCCGAACGCCTGCATTGGACATTTCCCCGCGTGGCCCAAAGAGACCGTCACCTCGAGTGGCGGCTGGTTCTGGGTGCACCGCTCAAGCAGAAGACCGGTGCCTCGATCCAACAGGCCACCCTCGCATCGTCGCTCTTCGACGAAGAACTGTCGGTAAGCCTTGTGGTGCCCGAGAGCAACGATTCTAATCGGCCTGACCGAGGGTCCGACCTACGTTTACTCTTTACGCAGTCTTTGGCGCTCACTCGTGCCGCGGGCGGCCAGAGCCTTGACCTCCTAGCGAGGACATTCCCCCGGGACGGCGACGTTCCTTTCTTCACAGGAGCGTTGAGAGCCCACGATCCGCAGGCAAGCGTGGGAGATGGGCAGGAACCGCGTCGCATTGCTTTTGTCAAACTGGAGGGCGGCTTGCCTACCGTCGCGCTGCGAGTGGAGGGCAACAAGTTGGCCGCCGCTCGGGCGTTTGTCACCTTGAGCAACCCCGACGGGCCTATGCGACCTGGGCTTGACACGATGAGGGCGAGGACTCGCGTCGCGGAGTTGCGGGCGGACGGTTTGTACGACGAGATCCTTGCTGCCTTCGTGGAATGGCTGACCGAACTCGATGATGCGATGCGTGACCCGGAGTCGCTCATCATCCCACCCTCTCGGCTGTCGATTAGCGCAATGCGGTGGACTCGCAGGAGAATCGGTCTGCTGGCTAGAGAGTTGGCCCGAGAGGATCTGGGGGGCTATATCGAGCGCGATCACCTAGCGCGTAGATCTCGGCGGCTGATCGACACGGCTGAGGGTGTGCGGGATTCCCTCCTCCGCCGGATCCATCGGCTTGGGCCGCTTCGAGAAGACCCGAGCCCCTGGTACCGGCCTGGTGAATCCGGTTCGGGTATTACCACGCTCGGCCAAAAGGGAGAGCACACGATTGCGTACCTGGATCAGCACGGCGACGACATAGTCATCTGCCCCGTTCGCGTCGAGTCCGAGGAGCGGCAAGCTGCTAAGGATGTTGCGGCCTCGCGGGAGATGTCGCTGATCAGCGCCGTCCATTACTGGCTCGGCGAGTTGGGAATCACCGACAGTCTCCGACTCCAACCCACAGGCCGAGTACTCGAGTTTGATCTCATCGATCCTCAGACCAATGACCGGCGGGATTTGACCAGCGTCGGAGTCGGTGCGTCGCAGATCCTCCCCGTTGTCGTGCTCTGCCTACTCGCCGAGCCCGGTGACCTCGTTCTGCTCGAACAGCCGGAACTCCACCTCCATCCGAAACCACAACAGAACCTAGGAGATTTCTTGCTCGGAATCGCTCAGACGGGACGGCAGTTGATCGTGGAAACGCACAGCGAACATCTCATCAACCGCCTCCGGCTCCGCATCGTGGAACAGGGCCTCGAGGAGGACCACGACCTGATCCGGCTCTTGTACGCGAAGCGCACGTCAGGAGAAACGAGCTTCGACGAACTGCGCCCAAACAAGTTTGGCTCGTTCGACACGTGGCCGGAGGGGTTCTTCGATCAGTCCCCGAGGGAGTCCGAGGAGATTGTTCGAGCGGCGGCGGCGAGGCGACGCGCTGAGCGGACCGCCCATGAATGACGATTCCCTACCCCTGGGCCGCGTGGGTTGGATTTTCGGTGGCGGGCGGGATCGCCGCGTTGGCCTCGGTGTTTTCGGCCGTGGCAGTTCCAGCAGGGTAGTTCGAGGTTGTCGATGTCGGTTGGTCCGCCGTGGGCCCATTCTCGTGTGTGGTGGGCTTCGGTGCGGTCCGGTGAGGCTCCGCATTCGCTGCAACCACGATGCTGGGCGATAAGGGCGATCCACTGATCGCGGCTGGCTAGGCGGGTGGAGCGTCCGAGCCACAACGGTCGGCCGTCGCCTGCAAAGACTTGGCCGACGACTTCAGCGGTGGGTCCGAGTTCGATGAGTACTTCGTCGGGTACGGGGCTGCCGTCGGCTAGCTCGGTGCTTCCCGATTCGAGACAGTGCAGCAGGTGGACCATGTGCTTGGGATGCGGCTTGCCCGAACGGGTCGCCCGAGCACCAGTGAGCAATCCCACCATGGCATCGGCGCGGCGTTGCTTTGGGGTCCGAGTGTCGTCGGGGCCCTTCTGGTTAGCAAACTCGCGCAACGCAGCTAAAGCCCGTGCGCCGTTGATCGGGTCGAGGCGGCTCAAGATGTTGACCATCCCCTCGCCATCGACCCAGTCGGTTACCTCACGCAAACGACGTTGCCGAGCGTGACGCTTCTCAACCGTGCCCTGAGATTCTCTGATGTTGACCCACTCGCGTGTCTTCTTAGCAAACCTGTCGGCAGGCAACTCCTCAGCCAGCGTAAGCAACTCCTCTGCCTCACTCGGCGATACCCGAGCCGCTGCCTCAGCGCACACCGCGGCGTGTTCGGCAGTGATAGCCCCGCTGGCTAGGCCTTCGGCCACCGCCGGCATTTGCGCGAGTTGGGTAGCGACCTCGGCGTCTTGTTTGGACTGGCGGTTCGAGCGCCGCGACAGCGAATGCCCTACAGAGGCCGCATCAGCCCCGGAATCACCCAACGCGTCGATCCCGGCCAAGCAGGCCAAGCGTCGTTCTTGCGCGTGAGCGATCACCCGATCAAGCCCACCAATGGTTGTGGTCAACTCCGGTCGGGACATTCCATGGAGAGCAATCTCAGCCATGTTGTCGTGCGCTTTCTGGAACATGTGTATATCGTATCAAAACTTAACCGGTATGTCAACAAGAAATCCATATAGATATTAATTGCCAGCGCGCCCGCCGAGTGGCGGTCAGATTTCGACTCGATCCAACGCCTGGCTAATAGGCTGGCTCGCAGGTCGATCCAAATCGTGAGCAGTAGTAGTCAGGACTCCAGAAGCTGTATCCGGAGGGGCTTCCGCCGTACCAGTAACGCACACAGGGGATGTCCCCAAATGCGTTGTCGTTACAGATGTATCGCGTTCCCCTGATAGTTACGAGGGAGTAGCCGTCCCATACCGACGGGTAGTCGTCCGAGTCGCACGCTATTCCGTTCCAACTGTCGTTGCAGTAGAGGGTGGGGTTAATCCATGAAACACGGCCACCGAGGTAGCGCATGCAGTCGTAGTGGTTCTGGTAGCCATAGGGGTAACTGATGGCTTCGCAGATGTAGTTCGAGCCGTTGAAATTAATCTCGAAGTAGCTGTCCGGGTTGTAGAGGTGCATGTAGAGAACTCGCACCATAGGTCCGGGAAGAAGAAGTCTACTTGTTGGGGGGCGTAGTATGTGGCCGCGACGCACCTGTTGGACCAACCGCCGGCCTCGCACCAATATTCTGACCCGCCGACCCAGACCACTTCGGCATTGCTTGGCACCGTCCGGGCGGTTGTGGTTGGGGGTGTTGTGGAGGTTGTGGAGGTTGTGGTTGGGGGTGTTGTGGAGGCAGGAGACGACTCGACAGTTCCCGTGTCATCCGTGCAAGACACGGCGAACACCAGTAATGCCAGCAGTGCGGCAGCCGAACTCGCTCGCCTACCCATACGAGGCTTCAAACCGGTTGCCGACGAAAGCCTCAACCTCATCGGGGGGAACGGCGCGGGTCGAGTTGTTCCGCCGCTCGTAGAGTATCCGTTCCTTGCCCCGTCGGTCCCAGATCGGACGTGACGAGGCCGGAACGTCGACCCGGCACACGTCGTGCCCGCCGATTATGTCGATCCTGCTCCGGTTCCGGTTTGGTCAGCAGATCAAATATGGCCAACTCGGCCTCCACCGATCGGTCGAGCAACTCCGACACCGAATCCATGACGTTATTGATGTCGGGCGGATCGGTAGCCGACGCCAGCTTCTTGGCCAGCGAACGCACAACGGCGACCCGTCGGGTCCGTGCCTGTGCATGCGGGTCGGGTAGAAGCGACTTGAAGGCGTTACGAGTGTCGGTGGCTAGCCGCGTGTACTTGCGGCGGGTGTCGTCATTGACCAGCAACGTTTCAGCGGCGGATGCTTGGAGGGCGACGAACTCGAGTCCCTGGGAGTGTTCGAGATCGTCGAGGTCGACATTGTGGTCCGCGAGTTCGTCGGCCACTCCCCACAGTTTTGCTTGTAGTTCCGCTAAGTCAGTTGCCACAAAGCGGAGAGTACGCCATGACTGTGACGGTCGCCTTACTCGGTAGCGTCTCGGTCCAGGCGCAAAGACGCCGAGTTCATGCAGTAGCGCTGACCGGTCGGGGTGGGCCCGTCAGGGAAGCGATGGCCGAGGTGGGCGTCGCAGTTCGCACACACTGCCTCCTCGCGGATCATGCCGCGGGTGGCGTCGGTGCGAATCTCGACCACATCGGGACCTACCGTGTCGAAAAACGACGGCCAGCCCGAACCAGACTCAAACTTCGTATCACTCATGAACAAGGCGGTGTCGCAGACAATGCAGCGGTAGGTGCCATCGTCGTGGCAGTCCCAATATTCGCCGGTAAAAGCTCGCTCCGTGCCTGCCTGCTGGGTAACCTTATATTGCTCGCCGGTTAGTCGGTCTCGAAGATCCTCGTCGTTTTGTTGGGTATCAGCCATGGTGGCTCCTCTGCCGTGATATGGGTATGCACCGGAAACAAGTTACGCCTCGATTTAGTTCCCGCCGAAGGTTTTTTGGATGGGTCAGTGTCACACCCCTTTTGTATGTTCGATACTAACTAATCACTCCCCCCACACTACGTCACAGCACAGGAGCAGACAGTGGAACGAAACAAAGCACTCGACATGGCCCTCGGACAAATCGAAAAGCAGTTTGGCAAGGGTTCGGTCATGAAGATGGGCGAGAAGACCACGATGGACATCGAGTCAATCCCGACCGGGGCGCTCTGGCATCTCGATCTCGCGCTCGGGATCGGCGGTCTGCCCCGGGGCCGGGTGACCGAGATCTTTGGCCCCGAAGCTTCGGGTAAGACCACCCTCGCCACCCACGTGGTGGCCGAGGCTCAGCGCAACGGCGGTGTCTGCGCCTACATCGACGCCGAGCACGCCATGGATCCGGTCTACGCCAAAGCCATCGGCGTTGATATCGACGAGTTGCTGATCTCCCAGCCCGACACAGGGGAGCAGGCACTCGAGATCACCGACATGCTGATCCGCTCGGGCGCTATCGACGTGGTGGTTATCGACTCGGTGGCGGCGCTCACCCCCCGGGCCGAGATCGAAGGCGAGATGGGCGACGTCCACGTCGGGCTGCAGGCCCGGCTCATGTCGCAGGCGCTGCGCAAGCTCACCGGTAATCTCAGCAAGTCCAAGACCATCTGCATCTTCATCAACCAACTGCGAGAGAAGATCGGCGTGATGTTCGGTTCGCCCGAAACCACCCCCGGTGGACGGGCGCTGAAGTTCTACTCGTCGGTGTCGGCTCGACATTCGTCGAATCGAAGCGATCAAGAACGGTGTCGAGGTTGTGGGCAACCGCACCGTGTGAAGGTCGTGAAGAACAAGGTGTCACCGCCCTTCAAGCAGGCCGAGTTCGACATCATGTACGGCCACGGCATCTCGCGGGAAGGCTCAGTCCTTGACCTTTCTGTCACCGAAGGCATCGTGAAGAAGTCGGGCGCTTGGTACACCTACGACGGTGAACAACTTGGCCAAGGTCGAGAGAACGCCAAGAAATACCTCACCGAGAACCCCGAGATCATGGTCGAAATCTCCGATCGAGTCTGGACCGCCGTGATGCCAGAACCCGAAGACGACGAGTTCAGCGAAGTCGACAACAAGCCCATCACCCTCGAAGATTGAGGGAAAAACCTACGCCGGTAGCCCCGTCAGAGGGGTGAGCACACGGCACCTGCCTACGTTCCCGCTGGGGGCGGGCTCCTTGGTCGGCTGGGTGGTGCAACCCGGTGAACCTCGAGCGATTCTTTCTTGGCTACCCGCCTGCGCTCGCGCAGGCTAGTAGGGGAGCTCTCATTCGAAGGCCCCGTGTACGAGTGGACACAGGAGTTCGTTGGCGATCTGCGCGCCGACGAAGGGAAGATCAAGCAGTTTGCTCAGGTTTACCCGGCGCTATTTGTGTACTACCTAGCTGGGGTTGCTGCGCACTTCGGTGATGGTGGTGAGCTCTGGTCGTTTGTGCCTTTCGCACCCGACTCAGACTGTCAGAGCGCTGCAGGGAAAGGGTTTGAGAAGGGAATTCGGAAGCTCGGCCTGATCGATGCTTGGGCTCGGCTGCATACGGAGCGTCCGATGCGATACGTCTCGCAGGTCATGTTCCACGCGCTTATTCCGAAGGGCACTTCGCGGATGTTTCTCCGCCGGGTGTTGCAACTCATGGGCGAAGGACTGACGACGGGGAGTGAGCTCCGCCATGAGATTCTGACGGCCGCAACTACTGCTCCTCTGCCGGTGCCGGTTCTGAGATTCCTTCGCTATGGCGATGACCTCGCCCTCGACTACTTGGACAGAACCGCCAATCTCGTCAGGGCGCTGACAAGAGGTGAGACAGTCTCAGCAAAGGAGTTTGGCCTTCCCGCCTACTTCGACGAAATCTGGTTGGCTCTGGATGCCGTGCCACAGCGCGCTCTCCTGTCCACGGCTCCGCGACCGCAGGTCGTCTTTGACCCATGGAATGGGCATGGCCCTGAGTTGCTCTTGCCTGCCACCTCGGAGATCGATCGATGGATCGTTCGGGATGCTCTCGGACAGGTGCCGTTTCGAGCCTCGGAGCTTCGGGAACGTTCGCATGAACTCTCGGTGGCAAGCTACTGGGTTATCGAGGGCCGTAGCAGCGGGAAACTCGTCAATCGCCACTCTGTGAAATCGCTCGCCCACGGCTCATTCTTCTTCAACTCGCAGGATGACCTACCTCTCGACGGCGAGCGATTCACCGGGGATGAGGTCGTCGCCATCCTTCCCCCTGGGTGCTCGGTGTTGGTCAACAACCACGAGGTTGAAGACGACGGGAGGTACCCGCCCCTCACCGGTGACTGGAGCTCCCACTCGGTCCGACACCTTGAGCTTGTAGATGAGAGTCAGGTTGAGGTCGTCCGCGATGGCGTGACAGTCGACTCGCGTTCCGTACGGGCGATCGGGCAATGCGCGCTTCGTTGTTCGGGCGACCGCTGCAGGACGTTTATGGTCCTGATGGAATCCCAGTATTCGACGGACTGCCCCTACCTGCAGATCCCGAAGAACGACGATCCGGCTCGGTGGTTTCTGCAGCTCGACCTGTCGGATGGCAGGCAGTTTCGGCGCACGATCAGCGAGCTCCGGGCCGTCTACGCCGGTAGCTGGTCGCTCGACCAACTGCTTTGTGAGCCACTCGTTGCTGAACTGAAGCTTCGGGTCAGTGGACCGCTCGGTGGCGACCTTGAGATAACCTTCGCGGTGGTTTCTGGGCTGAACTTCGAGCGCTTGGAGGTTGTGGCCGACCCGACCAACGTGGTTAGTCAAAAAATCACCGCGCACCCTCGTGTCGTACTCTCAGTCGACCGGCAAGGAGAGCTCATCTTCAACTCGGGCGAGGAAACAAGAACTGCTACCGCCGCCTGCGGCGCATTGGCTATCAAGCTCCAGTTCTACATTCCTCGTCTGGTGTGGGCCGTCGGCGATGCGTTCCCAATCGACGGCTTTGAGCCGACGACATCCCAGGTATCGGTTGAAGACTTCCTGGACAGAGATAGCCAACTCGCACTCTGGGTGAGGACTGGGATTCCCACCGAGATCCGGACGTCGCTTCGCGATGTCGACGGTCGCACTCTGCAGGAAACCGGCTGGCAAAAGACCTCGCGACGCGGCGGCCGCCGTCGTCTTGACCTTCGAGTCCTGCGTGACACAATCCGGCAGTCCGAGGATGCTGTATTGACCGTCCACGTCGAAGCACGAGGTGGCGCTCATGGCGAAGTGGTGCAACTGCGCCGGCGCTACGAGGTCGATGCGTTCGAGGTCGATACGGTTGAGGGTGGCCTGTTTGCGGTCTTTAACGAGATCACTCCCATGCGAGGGCGTGTGCTGCGATTGTGGGATGTCGTTCGTCCGTGGACGGAACCCACCGAACTTCCGATCGACGACGATTCCAACGGTGCTTCTGGTGTCGAATTCTGCTTGGAGCCGCTCACGCCCAGCGGGTACGTCGCCGAACTGACGGTTGTCCGAGCACCCAAGGAGTTTCCGGGTGCAAGAAACGTGAACACGGCCACCCTCGTGGTTGATACGGGCGAGACCGGACTCGACGACGACAGCTTCCTAGACGCGGTCACGGACTTTCCGACGAGAGCGCTGATCCTGACCGCCTCAAGCGATGAGGCAGCGGTGCTCGCTGCGAGGGCGCTGCAGTCGGTGGTAGCCTTGGTTGACCCGCCAAGCGGCCTCGTGCTTGACGATAGGCTGCAACGTCAGATTGAAACGCACGCCACGGAGGCCCTCTTTGACGACGCGAGCCGCCTCGTCCGGGCGGTGATATCCGAGCATCAGAAGGGAGTACTCGACGAACGAGTGACCCGGTTGGCGATGCTCCAACTCCTGCCAAGTGCCTGTGACTTCTCAATCGAGGATGAAGCACTGACCCCCGTCGAGTATGCCGACCTCTGGGAAGTCTCGCCGTTGCTGGCCGTGGCCCTGGATCGGCCATCGAGTTCCACCGCGTTCGAGCGATGGCGAAGCCATGCCGGCTGGGTTCCGGACGGCACGCACCCATACCCCGGGCATGCATTTCGTGGCAAGATTCTTGGTGCAGAGACCACGTGGTTGAGGGAAAAACTCTCCATTCTTACGAGTCAACGGATTTCACTCCTAAGGGAGTCGGGCTTCGAGCACGCGATTGTTCACTGGCTGCTGCGGGCCAATCAAGACTTCTCGGCTGTTGAAGCTTGGAGAGCCAAGTACTCCGAACTGATACACCGCCGGGGCCGGGAGTGGCCGACGAGGGCGCAGGCTGATTACCGATTGCTGTGCGATACCAGAAGTCATGTACTGCGTCTTCCGGCGGATCTTCTTGCCATAGGGCTGCATCTAGTTTCCTTCACCGATCCGGAAACGGTTGATCGCTCCGCCCGAAGGGCGTTGGCTGAGGCCATGGAGTTCGCACCGCGGATAGTCGAACGCCAAGTCGCCGTGGCTATTATCCATCACCTCATCGCCCAGGGATCAATCATGCAAGACTTGGAGGGATCATCATGACCTCGAAGCGAGTCCTTGATGCTCTGGAAACCTCAGAGCGGATTGACCGGGCATACCGTGGTTACCTAAAGTCAACCTTCCAGCCCCGACGACCAGACTTGGTGCGCGAGTTCGGACAGGCTGTGGAGAACGCCGAACTGACGAAGGGGGTCTTTCTCGAAGCCTCGGCGCCGTTCGAGCAGGGTGCAACGGTGCGAGACCTGGTCGAAGAAGGAGTGCTGTCGCAGCATTTCCTCCGGTTCCCGGACGACGTCTTCCCAATTGATCGCGCCCTCCACGCACATCAGGAGTCAGCGATCAGGAAGGCCCTAGCGGGCCGGAATCTCATCGTTTCGACAGGCACGGGGTCAGGAAAGACGGAGGCCTTTCTAATACCAATTCTCGATGGTCTCTTCCGAGAGGTCGAGGGTGGAACGATCGCGACGCCGGGCGTTCGGGCACTCCTTCTCTACCCGATGAATGCTCTGGCGAATGACCAAGTGAAACGGCTCCGCCGGTTGCTCAAGCCCTTTCCGGAGGTGACATTTGGTCGGTACGTCGGCGAAACCAGGGCTGGAGCAAGAGAGGCGGAAGCGGACTTCGCCAAGCGCTACCCGACAGAACCGCGAATTAAAAACGAACTGCTCTCTCGGTCAGAGATGCAGGAGGCGCCGCCGACGATTCTGCTGACGAATTACGCCATGCTCGAGTACCTCCTGTTGCGCCCGGCAGACAGCCCATTCTTTGATGGGGATGAAGCCGGGTCATGGCGCCAGATCGTGCTCGATGAGGCGCACACCTACGACGGGGCTCAAGGTACAGAAGTGGCCATGTTGCTGAGACGAGTGCGCGATCGCATTCACGAGAGCGAGGTTGGCAGACTGCAGTGCTTCGCTACGAGCGCAACGCTCGGCAGGGGTCGGCGGGACTATCCGAAACTCATCAACTTCGCGACTCAACTATTCGGCGAGCCGTTTCATTGGGCGGATGACGACGAGGAGACTCAGGACATTGTGGAGGCTCGGCGGCGGTCCCTGATCCGAGGCGATACGAGATTCACGCTCCCCCAGGAAGACTGGGGTCGGCTACAAAAGGCCTTCAGAGCAGGGGCTTCCTCCTCTCAGTTGGCAGAAATCGTGTCCGGAGCTGCTCCTGACTCTGAGAGTCGTGACGGCGAGGAGGCCGTCGCCTATCTCGGCCGATTGCTCGGCGAGGAGGCCACCGTCATTCGGGTTCAGGAACGGCTCACTCAGGGCGCTCTTTCCGTCCGGGAGCTCGCTGACGAGGTCTTCCTAGGGGAAACGGCAACCTCTGATCTCATCAAGTTGGTGGATCTCGCCGTGGCTGCTCGCACGCGAGCTGATGACGCTTCCCTCATTCCGGCGAGATACCACTTCTGGGTTGGTTCGCTCGAGGGGGGCTACCTGTGCCTCCACCCGCAACACCCTGAGGGCCATGGTCGCCTGCAACTTGGGCGTCATGAACATTGCCCGCACTGCAAGCGGGAGGGTCGGCGTTCACACATGGTGGAGATCGGGGTTTGCCGGTCGTGCGGCGCGGAGTACGCGGTAGGACGGATCCGTGGAACAGGCCTTGGCGATCAACTTCAACATGTCTCCGATCGCGAACGCTCACCCGAGTATTTCCTCATCGGCGATATTGTGGATGGCGACGTCGCTGACGACGACGCCGAAGTTATGGGTGAGAGCGGTAGAGCGGCGGGGGTGCCCCAACTTCTCGATGCTGAGATCGGCATTCTCAACTCTCCTGGCAAGCCCGTCACAAGCGAGGCCGGCCCGCAGGTTCGAGTCACGAAGATCGAACGAGCCGACCAACATGAACCGCTCCATCGGTGCGCCGTATGTAGTTCGTTGGTTTCTGGCGAAGTAGTGTTTCGTCTGTTGACCGGTGTTGATGCCCCGGTCTCCGTGATCGCAACGGAGCTCTATCAGAGCTTGCCTCCATCGAGTGACCCTAAGCAGCGTGCGGAGATCGGAGAGGGCAGAAAGCTCCTGAGTTTCGCCGACAGTCGTCAGGACGCCGCGTACTTCGCGCCCTACCTGCGCCGGACGTATGAGCGCGCTGTTGTCAGAGGACTGGTCTTCGACGCGATTGCGGGGCTTCACAGTCATGATGAGGTGCCACGCTTTGATGACGTCGTTGAGGACGTCCGCCGTCGGGCGGAGCAGTCGCTCCTTCTTGACCCTGACAAGGGGAGGCTCTCGAACATCCGCGAAGCGACTCATTGGGTTGCCCAGGAATCACTCGCTATCGATCGGCGCCAGAGCCTCGATGGCCTGGGCCTCGTTGACATTCGGATGGCATTGCCCCGCCGGTACCAGCCGCCACCAGCGCTGACCGAGTTGGGGTTGAGCGCCGACGACGCTACGTCCTTGACCCAAACGCTTCTCGACACCCTCCGCCTCACGGGAGCTGTCTCGCTTCCTGATGGCCTGGACATCCGTCACGCTCGGTTTGCGCCGAGAAATGTGGAGGTCTCGATGCGGGAGAGAGGGTCCGAGAACGGGATTCTTGCCTGGCTTCCAGGCGGATATGCCAGCAACCGACGCGTCGACATCCTGAGGAAGCTGTTCGAGAAGAGGGGCATCTCCGCCAATCCGATTGATGCGCTCGAACGACTCTGGGCCGAGCTGTCGGACCCGAATGGTCCCTGGGGGGCAACGCTCGCTTCGTTCAATTCGGCGAGGAATGGGGTGACATTCAAGCTGAATCACGAACGGCTCGAGTTCGCAGTTGCCTCACCGGATCATTCTCCAATGCGGTGTTCTAATTGTCGCCGGATCTGGTGGCGATCCGTGGACGAGGTCTGTCCGTCATGGCGATGCCAAGGACCGCTTCGTACCATCGACGATCCATCCGTCATCAACCGAAACCACTACGCACGCCTCTATCGGGAACTTGATCCCATTGGGATGTCAGTAGAAGAGCACACCGCCCAGTGGAAGGCAGACACTGCAAGCAGAATCCAGGACGAATTCGTGCGCGGCAAGCGGAATGTCTTGAGTTGCTCGACCACATTCGAGATGGGTGTCGATGTGGGAGACGTGCAAGCCGTCCTGATGCGAAACGTGCCTCCTCGCGTATCCAACTACGTGCAACGTGCCGGACGTGCCGGACGCCGTCAGGACTCGGCTGCGTTCGTGTTGACAATGGCGCAGCGCCGTTCGCACGATCGTTCGTTCTTTGCGGACCCATCACCGATGGTCAACGGTCAGATCGATCCTCCTGTCATCCAGCTCGACAACGTACCGATTCTTCGACGCCATGCACACTCGGTTGCCTTCGCAGCATTCCAGCGTCATCGAGTCGATACAGGAGACGATCCTTTGAAGAAGGTCGGCGAATTTTTTGCCGGGAAAGATCCAGGTGTCGAGGTGCTGCGCGTCTGGCTCGGCAGCCAACCCACATCGGTCAAGGATGCTCTCCAGCGCGTACTTCCTCCAACGATCGCCAAGGAGATCGATGTCGACCGATGGGGATGGGTGTCGGCGCTCTTTGAGCGTGATGTGTCTGAGCCGACATTCGGGTGGATGGGGCGCGCGACCGAAGAGATCCGGGAGGATCTCGAGCAGCTCGAAAAAATGGCGACCGAGGCCTTCTCAGAGAGGCAGGGACGCCGAGGAGCCCATCTCGACTCGGTTAGGGAAGAGTTGGAGCGCAGAGATCTGCTGGGCTTCTTGGCCAGCCGCAACATTCTCCCGAAATACGGCTTCCCGGTTGACGTGGTGCAGCTCGATTTGCGCGATGCCGGCGCCAAAGCCAAGAACCTCGAGCTCGATCGAGATCTCCGCCTTGCGATCGGCGACTACGCCCCGGGCGGAGTGGTCGTGGCCGGCGGCGAGCTCTGGAAAGCGGAAGGCATACGCCATGGTCACGGCGGTGACCAGCTAGCGCGCTACCACTGGAGCGTCTGCAAGGAGTGTGACGCCTTTCGGTCAGCGCTCGAGCGGATCGATCTCGAATGCACAGTCTGCGGTTCACCCGACTCGAAGAATGCGGGGAGCTTTGTCACACCGCGGCACGGGTTCGTTGGCTCCCACGGAGGTGAACCTGGCGACAGCCGGCCTATGACCGATCGCCGAATACGAACCTGGTTCGGCTCGTATCGCGATGCCCCGCCGGAGCTCACCGATGTTCCCGAGTTGTCCGAGGTTCTGACTGTCCGTGCTCGGGCGAGCGGCCAAGGCCGCATCGTGACCATCAATGAAGGACCGGCCACACGCGGTTACCGGTTCTGCAGGTGGTGCGGTCGCGGAGAGCCGGCACCATCTGGCAAGACGAGGACGGACTCCAAAGAGCACGAGGATCTACGCCGACCTGGAAAGTCGTGCGGAGGTACGATGATGTTCGCCCAACTCGGGCATGACTACCTAACCGATGTGCTCGAAATCCGAGTGGAGGGAACCGCCCGATCGAAGTACGGAGATTCGGCTATGCAAAGCGTCCTGAGCGCACTGCTCGCAGGCGCGACGCGCCTTGGTATCTCCCGAGATGACATCGATGGAACGCTTCATTCGTCAGGGCGTGACACTCCTCAAGCAGTCGTGATTTTCGACGCTGTCCCTGGCGGAGCCGGGCACAGCCAACTACTCCTAGAGAAACTTCCCGAACTCTTCGCCGCGGCCCTTGATGTCGTCTCAACATGTGACTGCGAAGAGACGTCATCTTGTTACGGCTGCCTACGTACGTATCGCAACCAGTATATCCACGATGACCTCTCACGAGGTGACGCCAAGGCGTTGTTGACCCACCTTCTTGGGCAAGGTGCCCACGAAGAGTTCGACCTCTTCAGCCCGATCGTTCACGAGCTATTGAGCCGCGTGCTCGCGCTCGGAGCATCGATGCCGGCGGTAGGCCTCGAAACTGAGTCGGGTCACCTCCTGGAGATGGCATGGTCGGACGAACGCGTCGCTGTACTCCTCGATGGAGACGAGGACCGGGACGTAGCGGTGGCAGGAGAGGGCTGGCTGGCCTTCCACGTCCATGAGTGGATTCCCGAGAAACTGGTCGACTCACTTGAAGCGAGGCGACCGTGAGGCGGCGGCGGTGGAACTGGTGACAATCTTGAAGCGCTCGTTCCCGAACCTGTCTGTCTGACTTCGTGCCGATACCCACCCCCACTGCTCTCATTTCGAAGATCGCCGCCGGTTCGCAGGTGGTGGTGCGTGACGAGGAGTGGCTGGTCACGTCCACGGCCGACACGCCGAGCGATGGGCTGATGGTTGGCTGCGTTGGTCGTAGCGCGTTCGTACGCGATCTCGAGGCCACGTTCTTCACCAACCTCGACCACATTGAGCCGTTGGAGCCGGAGAAGACGCAGCTCGTCGCCGACGATTCACCCAATTTCCGGCGAAGCCGCCTCTACCTCGAGGCCGTGATCCGCAAGACACCGGTTCCGGCAACGAGCGATGCCTTGGCGGTGAGCCAGCACCAACTGCTCGACGACCTCCAGTATCAGCGCCGTGCCGTTCACAAGGCGCTCGAGGGCCTCCGTCCCCGCCTGCTGATCGCTGATGCAGTGGGTTTGGGCAAGACGCTCGAGGTCGGGATGATCCTGAGCGAGCTGATCCGTCGGGGCCGAGGCGAACGCATCCTCGTCGTCACTCCTCGTCACATTCTCGAGCAGTTCCAACACGAGTTGTGGACTCGCTTCGCGATCCCTCTGGTGCGTCTCGATTCTGAAGGCATTCAGCGGGTGCAGCGCAACATCCCCGGCAATCGCAACCCGTTCACGTTCTACAAGCGGTCGATCATCTCGATCGACACGTTGAAGAGCGCGGGCCGCTACCGCCATCATCTCGAGGGCATCCATTGGGATGCGGTGGTGATCGACGAGTGTCACAACCTTGTCAATCGGGGCACGCTCAACAACCGACTGGCCCGGGTGCTGGCACCGAGGACCGATGCGTTGTTGCTCACCTCGGCCACACCACACAACGGCGATCCGAAGTCGTTCGCCGAGCTGATCCGTTTGCTTGACCCGACGGCGATTGTTGATGCCGACAAGATCGAACCGAAGGACATCGAGCACCTCTATGTTCGTCGCCACAAGCAGCATGCTGAGGTCGCCCCTGAGCTAGGCGACAAGTGGGCCGAGCGCTTGCGACCGAGGGCGATAATGGTGGCGCCGACTCCGGAGGAGGCGGCCCTTCTCGACGAACTGCGCAAGGTCTGGCTTTACCCGAACGGGGACAGTCCGGTGAGCGGCAAGGGCAGCACCTTGTTCCCGTGGACGTTGCTGAAGGCCGCTCTGTCGTCGCATCACGCCTTGGCCCAGACGGTGGCGCAGCGCCGCAAGACCCTTGCCGCGAAGTCCGACGATGATGCCGGCTTCACTTACAAGCAGCAGGTCGAGGACGATGCTCTCGTCTCGCTGGGTGAGCGCTGTGAGGCGATCGGCAAGGCCGACCAGTCGAAGCTGGAGCGGCTAATCGATGATCTCACCGAGATAGGCATCGACCCCAAGAAGAAGACAAGGGTGGTGGTCTTCTCGGAACGCATCGCCACGCTTGATTGGCTGGCCCGCGAACTGTCTGCTCGGCTTGGTCTTGATGCCGACAAGAACGTGCGGGTGCTGCATGGCGGCATGACCGACATCCGTCAGATGGATGTGATCGAGGAGTTCGGCCTCGAGCCCAGCACGGTGAGGGTGCTGCTCACCGGCGACATGGCGTCGGAGGGTGTGAACCTTCATCGCCAGTGTCACCATCTGATCCACTTTGATCTGCCGTGGTCGTTGATTCGCATCGAGCAGCGCAACGGTCGCATCGACCGCTACGGCCAGGAGCACTCGCCTGACATCCGGGCGTTGTTGATGGCGGCGGGCGACGATCGTTTGGCCAGTGACCTGCGGGTGTCGGATCGGTTGCTTCAACGTGAGCACCAAGCCCATCGGGCGCTTGGTGACGCGGGCCGGTTGTTCGGCTTGCATGACGCCGACGAGGAGGAGAAGGCAATCGCCACGAGCCTCGCCGAGGGTGTTGACGCCGACGATATCGTCCCCACAGAGGCTGCGACATCGTTCGATCTGGTGAAGATGATTACCGGCGGGGCCGGCACGGCCGATGTGCCGACGCAGTCTCCACCGTCGCTGTTCGAGTCAACGCATGGGTTCGTGAGCGAAGCGATGCGCCTCGCCTATGGCGATGCGCTCGAAGGGCTCGAGGCCCGCACCGACCCGGCCGACCCCACGTTCGTCTCGATCGAGCCGCCAGCTGATCTGGTGAAGCGGTTGCGGGTGTTGCCCCAGACGTATCTGTCGGAGCAGAAAATCGCCTCACGGCTGCAGCTCACCGGCGACGCCGAGTTGGCCAAACGGAAGCTGATCGAAGCAATGAAGGCCACTGATTCGCAGTGGCCCGAGGTCGGCCTGTTGTCGCCGCTGCACCCGTTCATCGATTGGGCTGTCGACAAGGTGCTGGTGAGTGTTGATCGCAACACTGCGCCGGTGATGGTCGCCGACGTGACCGGCCCCACCTTCTTGATCCAGGGCATGTATTCCAACGGGGCGGGCCGCCCCCAGCTAGTGGAGTGGCTGGCCGTCGACCCGGAGGCTGGCACCGTCGACGACATGTTCGCCGTGCTGCAACGTGGTGGTGTGGCACCGCTCATGACCAACCCCGGGGCACCGTCAGTCGATGCCGCGCAGGCGCTGGTGGTCGAGGCGGTGGATCAGGCCATGGATAAACTGAAGGAACGGAGGGTGGCTCACGACGAGCTCGTGGGTCAACGCCTCGATGCTCCTCGGCGAAGGTTGGAGTTTTGGAACAAGCAGCGCCAGGTCTTCGAGCACGATTTCAGAGACACCGCTCGAGGCCGTGAGATCGGGTCGGAACGAAAGGCGGTGGGTGCTCAGGTTCAACGCGAGATCGACCGTCTCGAGACCCGCGGCGAGCCGCTGGTGCGCGTGTTGGGTGTGTTGATTCCGGGAGGCCCACGATGACGTTCCCGTCGATCGTCAACCGCGGCGAGTTCTTCTCCAACCACTATCTCGACTCGGTGATCGCCAGCGATCTCGACGAACTCCGTCGCCGCTGGGACGATCACGAGAAGGGCGATGTGCCGAGTGCTCGTCGCCGCATTCGCAGCATGTCACGCGAGTTCTTTGCGACCCGCGGCGCCGCGGCCGAAGCGGTGGGCACCAACCAGGCCGATACTGCGGTGCAAGCCCTCAACGACGTGGTGCTCGCCGCTCTCGGTTTCCCTCCCGACCGCAGCACACCGCTCGAATTGACCCGTGCCGGCGACGAGGTCACGGTCCCCAACGCCGGTGTGGTCGACGGCTCCACGGGCCGGCTGCTGGTCGCTGTCGATGCCGGTTTCGCCACCGATGTGGATCAGCTTTTCGGTGAGGCTGACAAGCCCGATACGCCGCTGCTGGTCGGGTCGGTCACCGACGCAGCCACCAAGCGAGCGCACCGCTCTGCACCCGAAGCCATCGGGCAGATTTTCTCTACCGATGAGTCGCCCCGCTATGTGCTGGTGGTGGCGGGCACGATCGTGTTGTTGGCTGAGCGGGCCCGCTGGGCCGAAGGCCGCTTCCTCGCTGTCGACATCGATAGCGCACTGGAACGCAACGACTCCAAGGCCAAGGGCGAGCTGGAGACCATCGCTACCTTGTTCTCCGCCGATACCCTCCTGCCCGGCGATGGGCAGAGCGTGCTCGACGACCTCGTCGAGAAATCGCACAAGCACGCGGTTGGCGTGTCGAAGGAGCTTCGCAGCGGCCTGCGCGAGAGCATCGAGATTCTTGCCAACGAGGTCGTGCAGCAGCGCTATGCCCGCTCGCAGGAACGCCACGACCGTCGCTTGTCGAGCGCCGATGCCAAAGACCTCACTCGCCAATGTTTGCGTTATCTGTACCGGCTTCTTGTGTTGCTGTATGCCGAGAGCCGCCCTGAACTGGGCATCCTGCCGGCCAACGACGACGCCTACATCGCCGGCTACAGCCTCGACCGGCTCCGCGAGCTCGTGCTGGTCGATCTCGACAGCGATCATGCCCGCACCGGCAGCCATCTCGACGAGTCGCTCACCCTTCTTTTCGAGTTGGTCAACAACGGCTACCACGCCGAAGCAGCCGAGCGGCAGTTCACCTTCGACGCCGACGACCGCACCCGCTCGACAGAGGAGTACCTGGAGTTCCCCGGCCTCGATGCCGACTTGTTCGAGCCCGATTCGACGAAGACGCTCAACGAGGTGACCCTTCGCAACGAGGCCCTTCAGCAAGTGTTGAAGAAGCTGATGTGGGCGCCGGGCAAGGGCCGCACCGGCAGCGCCGGGTTCATCTCCTACGCTCAGCTTGGCATCAACCAACTTGGCGCCGTCTACGAGGGGTTGATGGCCTACAGCGGCTTCTTCGCCGACGAAGACCTGCACGAGGTGGCTAAGAACGGCGACCCCGAAGACGGCACCTGGATGCTGCCCGTCACCGACGCCGACGAGTGCCCCGACGACGTGTTCGTCACCCGTATCGACCCTACCACCGGCGCCGAGGAACGGGTCCTGCACGAGAAGGGCAGTTTCGTCTACCGGCTCTCGGGCCGTGACCGTCAGCGCAGCGCCAGCTACTACACCCCCGAGGTCCTCACCCGAAGCGTGGTGAAGCACGCCCTCGCCGAGCTGCTGGGCATGGACGATTACGCCCCCGAGCACGGCAGTTCCGGCATCACCTCGGCGGTCGACATCCTCGGCCTCACCATCTGTGAGCCGGCCCTCGGGTCGGGAGCCTTCGCCAACGAGGCGATCAACCAACTCGCCGCCGTCTATCTCGGGCGCCGCCAGGCCGAGTTGGGTGAGAGTCTCGACCCGGAGCGTTACCGGTTCGAGCTTCAGAAGGTGAAGGCCCACTTTGCCCTGCACCAGACGTATGGCGTCGACCTCAACGCCACCGCCCTGGAGCTGGCCGAGGTGAGTCTGTGGCTCAACTCGATGTACCCCGGCCTCAAAGCGCCGTGGTTCGGACTCCAGCTCCGCCGGGGCAACAGCCTCATCGGATGCCGGCGAGCGACGTGGACCGTTGATCAGCTCGGTGACAAGCCCTGGAAGGAGACCCGCAAAGACAAGGTTGCTCCCCCAAAGGACCGGCCTCTCGACACCCCGCTCGGGTCGAACGAGATCCACCACTTCCTGCTTCCTGGCCACGGCTGGGCCGCAGTTGCCGACCGCAAAGAGGCCAAAGAACTGCGCGAAACCGAGGCGAAGGCGCTCAAGGAGTGGCGTGCAACGGTGCTCAAAGCCCCCTCTGGCAACGACACCAAACGCCTCACCCAACTCGCCGCCGCCATCGAGGAACTGTGGAAGTTGGGAACGGCGCGCATCGAGGCAACCCAACGCCAATTGCGCCGCCCGATCGACATTTACGGGGCCGAGTTCGGCACCGAACGCGCCACAACTAGTCGCGACGACGCCTACGGGGCAATTCTCAATCCCGATACACCGCTGGGCCGGCTGCGCACCGTGATGGACGCCTGGGTTGGCCTGTGGTTCTGGCCCCTCGACACCGCCGTCACGCCGCCGCCATGGAACCAATGGCTGCAAGTCGTGGAGGAGCTGGTCCGTCCCGACGAGACCCACGGGCTCACCGGGCAGCTCGACATCTTCGCCGACTACCAGGCCATGCTCGATGCCGACACCGCCCACAGCGACGGCCACCACACCCTCGAAGACCTCCGCCACACGCATCCCTGGCTGGCGGTAGCCCTCGACGCCGCCGAGCGCGAAGGCACCTGGCACTGGGACCTCGAGTTCGCCCCCGTATTCACCAACGGCGGGTTCGATCTCCAGGTCGGCAACCCACCATGGGTTCGCCTTGACTGGAAGGACGACCTCGTCCTCGCCGAGCACGATCCGTGGTGGGGGATCACCGACAAGGCCCCAGCGGCCGTGCGAAAGCAACGCCGACTCGACAACCTCACCTCGCCGACTGTGCAGGCCGGCTACCTGACCGAGCTCGCCTCAGCCGAAGGAGTCGTCGAATACCTAGGCTCACCCGTCCTGCGAAATGTGCTCATGGGAACGAGGACCAACCTCTACATGGTCTTCATGGACACCGTCTGGCGCCACAACAATCCCAACGGCATCGCCGCCCTCCTCCACCCCGAAAGCCACTTCACCGACCCCAATGCAGCAGCACTCCGCAACAGAACATACGGGCACTTGGCTCGGCATTTCATGTTCTACAACGAGAAGATCCTGTTCGAGGACGTTACCGATAAAACCGCATTTGGGATCAACGTGTACCGGCCGCGGAGCCAAGTCAAGTTCTTGCAGGCTGCGTCGCTCATGGTTCCCGACACAATCGACCGGTCACTCGAGCACAACGGTGCGGGTCTCGCTCCCGGTATCCAGTACCCCGAAGGCGGCTGGGACCTGCGGCCGCATCGGGACCGAGTGCTCACCATCACCGAGGATGTGCTCGCCGACTGGGCCAAGCTGTTCGACGAACCCGGCACCCCACCGTCCGAAGCCCGCCTTCTCCGCCCGGTCACCGTCGCCGACCTCAAAGCACTCTCAGTGCTCGCAGCCCAACCCGTCCGCCTCGCCGACCACGACTACCACTGGACTCAAGGTTGGAACGAGACGAACGCCAAGACAGACGGGATCATTCGTTGGGAAACAGCCGTCCCCGACTCGTGGGACGAAGTGATCCTCCAAGGTCCCCATTTCACAATCGCCACCCCATTCAACAAACAACCTAACGAAAACTGCAAACACAACCAGGACTACAGCGAATGGGATCTTGAAAACCTCCCCGAACACGTCATCCCCCGCACCAACTACCAACGCGCCACCGACCGCGACACCTACGACGCCGCCCTCGACCACTGGGATGAAACGAACTCATCGGGCCACTGGCGGCTGATCTGGCGAGCGATGACCCAACCAGGACTCGTGAGATCGCTACACGTTTCGGTCCTGCAACCGGGTCCCGCGCATGTTGGCGGTGCGTCCTCGATTGCACTTGACGGGCCCGCAGCGACGGTCCTGGCGGCTGGTCTCTGGTCTTCCCTACCAGTTGACTACATGGTCAAGGTGTCAGGTGTAGTGAACGTGAAGAGGTTCTTGGTCTCAAAGTTCCCGATGCCGAGCGAATCCCCACTCGATGCGCCGTTGCTTCACCGGTTCTCCCGGCTATCGTGCTTGACCGCTGACTACGCCCCGCTGTGGGACGAGTTGTTCGATCCTTCTTGGAACCAGGACCGCTGGACAGTCCCCGGGTTCGACCGGCTTGCGCTCGGTGACGCAGGGCCGCAATGGTCGATGGCCACACCGTTGCGTCGCGATTTCGAGCGCCGCCTGGCGTTGGTCGAGTTGGACGCGCTTGCCGCGCTCATGCTCGGCCTGGCCGCCGAGCAGTTGTGTGCTATGTATCGCACCCAGTTCGCTGTGTTGCGCAAGTACGAGCACAAGATGGTGTTCGATGCTGAGGGTCGCAAGATCTGCGGGTACCACCAGTCGGCCGGCTACCGGCAGTCCCAGCTCCAGGACCAGGCCAAGGCCGGTGATCTGCCGGACGAGTGGAAGAACCTCTGGAAGCTCTACGAGCAGTACGAAGAAGACCCTGACTCGGTCGACTGGATGGGCCTCTACTCGGCACCGTTCACCAGAGCCGATCGCGAGTCGGAGATGACCCGCGCCTACAACGAGTTCCAACGCCGTCTCGTTGCTGGCGAGTACGGAGACTGACCACATGGACGCAAAGACACACCAGCTTGGTGGACTCATGAAGATGGAGCGCCGCTGCATCATCCCCACCTTCCTCGGCGCAATCGTGCTTGACTATCACAAGGTGCAGGCTGGTGGCCTCGATCACCGCGCTGTCATCGATGGTCAGCAGCGCCTTACCACGCTCCACTTGATTGCGAGGGCGTTGTTTGACGTCGCCATCGAGACCGGGTCCAAACAAGCCCGCAGCTTGCGCCGACTCCTTGAGATTCCCGACGATGTTGCCGACGGTGCCGATGAGATCCACAAGCTGTGGCCGCGCCGCCGAGACCGCGATGAGTGGCGGGCCGTCATGAGCAACGAGGTTCCTGACGACGGGCACCGATACACGGCAGCTCGTCGCTTCTTCGCTGACAGCGTCCGCAAGACCCTGGCGGACGAAGAGATCGATGGCGTGCCGACATTCGGTGATCTGGTGGACGCGTTCCAGAGCTTGTTCCGCATCGTCGTCATCGAGCTTGATCCGAACGACGACGCTCAGGTCATCTTCGAGGTCCTCAACGGCCGTCAGACTGCCTTGTCGTCCGCAGACCTAGTCAAGAACCTCATCTTCCTACGTGTCGAACAACAAAACCCCGGCGAAGTCGAAGACCTTTATGATCGCCACTGGGCCCATTTCGACGAAGCCTTCTGGAAGGAGAACGTCGGACGCGGTCACGCCCAGCGCCGCCATGCCGACCGGATGCTCGCCGCCTGGTTGACCGCTCAGTCAAAAGAGACGGCGCACCCTGACCGCCTGTACGGGATGGTCCGACGCCACCTCGACGCCCCAGGGGTCAAGGCCGTTGACATCCTCCCGGTCATCGAACGCTACGCCGAGTACTACTGCGAGGTCCGCGGTGAAGTGGAGATCAGCGACAAGCGGCTCGCTCGTCTTTACCGAACCGTAGGTTCGCTCGCACAGGACACGACGCTGGCGCTGCTGCTCTGGCTGCGGGACAACCTCAGCGACCATCCCGATCAGCTGCGTGGCGCTGTCGCAGGGGTCGAGTCGTACCTTGTGCGCCGTGCCATGATCGGCTTCAGCACTCGCGGTTACAACATGGTCTTCCAAGCAACGCTCGAAGACGCCCGCTCTGCCCCGACATCGGGGATTGCGGAAGCGGTCGAAGCATCGCTTGCTGTCCGAGAAGGCGCGGTGAAGTGGCCGACCGACGATGAGATAGCGGACACCTTCATCGGCCGGAAGTTCTACGACAACGTGTCCCGCGGGAAGATCCGAATCATCCTCGGCGGCATCGACCATCAGTTGCAGGCCGAGAACGTGAAGGCCGAGACTGTCGACCACGACTACGACGCCCTCACGATCGAGCACCTCATGCCTCAGACTTGGCAAATCAACTGGCCCGTGTCCGGAGAGGATGCCGCGGCCCGCGAACTCGCTGCTCAAGAGCGCGACCGGGCAATCCATCGGCTCGGCAATCTCACGCTCATCAATGGCGAGCTCAACAGCTCGCTCGGAAACGCTGCCTGGGCCGACCGCAGAGCTGACCTCGTGCATCATTCGTCGCTTCTACTCAACGCGGAGATCGGTGCCAATCCCAATTGGAACGATTGGGACGAGGACGCGATCGCTCAGCGGGGCTCCGAGTTGGCCCGCATCGCCGCCCGTCGTTGGCCTCGGCCACCGCATAAGAGTGCCGGGCACCCATGATTCCTTCCCTCGTTGTCGGTGAGATCCGTCGCGCTCTTGTCGAGTACCTGACGACGACATTCGCTCTCACCGATGACGATGTTCGTGATGCCTTGACGGCGTTTCTCGAGGGTGAGGATGGCATCTTCCGCGGCCCGTACCTGCGGGTGAAAACACCGTTCGAGACGGTCGACGCGGACTGGGAGTCGCCCCTCGGCTGGATGCCCGACGGCTTCCGGCCGTGGCATCACCAGGCTGCGGCGTTCGAACGGCTGTCCACCGTCGGCGGCCGAACTCCGGAGCCGACAATCGTCACCACCGGCACGGGCTCCGGCAAGACAGAGTCGTTTCTCTTCCCGATCCTCGACCACTGTGCCCGCATGCGGGCGCAGGGAAGACGGGGCATCAAGGCCCTGATCCTCTACCCGATGAACGCCCTCGCGTCAGACCAGGCAGGCCGCGTCGCCGAGACAATTCACCAAGAGGCGCTGCTCGCCGGTGTGACCGCAGGCATGTACGTCGGCGACCAGGGGCGCCATTCGTCGATGGGCGCCGACCACATCATCGACAAGCGCGAAGTGCTGCGCGACGATCCGCCCGACATCGTCCTCACCAACTACAAAATGCTCGACTTCCTCCTGCTACGCCGTGAGGATCGTGACCTATGGGCCGACAACGAGCCCGACACGCTGCAATACGTGGTGCTCGACGAGTTCCACACCTACGACGGTGCCCAGGGAACCGACGTGGCCATGCTGCTACGACGTCTCGGCCAGACCCTCAAAATGGCCGGCCCCTCTGGTCCGCTTGGCACAGCCGTGCCGGTGGCCACATCTGCCACTCTCGGCTCCGGCGCCCGGGCTGAACAAGACATGACGGAGTTCGCCGCCAAGATCTTCGGCCGGCCCATCGACGACGAGGCCGTCATCGGAGAACGGCTGCAAACCGTCGCAGCAGCGTGCGGGCCGGTCAACTACTACCTGCCCATCCCCAACCCCGAAGAACTGCTCGGTGTCGATGAGCTCAACGCGGTGGCCGCCGCGTTCTGCCACGACCCCGAAGAACCCGACCTGCCCGACCTCCCACCCGGCGATCTCGTCGCCCTCGGCAACCGTCTCCTCGGTCACCCACTCACCCGGGCGGTGCTCGATGCCACAGGAGACCGTTCCAGAGCCATCGAGGATGCAATCGCCGAGATCAACGTCCGTGCAGCCGACTGGGGGCGCATCCACATGCGCAACCCGGCCGCCGTCGAGTCCGCGCTCGTCAAGTTCATGTGGCTGCTGTCGGTCGCACGGCGCGACGTGGGCGGCCACGCCCGTCCCCTCTTCTCGATCCAAGTACAGCTCTGGATCCGTGAAGTCAGCCGAGTGCTGCGAAGTGTGCAGCTCGAACCCGCTTTCCGCTGGCGCGACAGCGGCATCGCCGAGCCCGACCCTGAGGGAGACCATCACGCGCTTGAGCTCCCGGCGATCTACTGCCGCCGCTGCGGTTCATCAGGCTGGATGGCCATACACAGCCCGCTGACCACCGCCCTGCGCACCAACCCAGCCTCGATCTACCAGGCGTCGCTCCGACGCGACCCTGAGCTGCGGGCACTCCTGCGAGCACACCCCGACATACCCGGCGTGGCCCACTTCAACACCGTCAACCACGAGATCATCTCCAAGGCGACCGGGGACAGCGTGCCGGTGCTGATCACCCGCGGCGAAGATGAGGCGAAGTCGTCGACGTGCCCGGTATGCGGTGAACGCGATGTGATCCGCTTCCTGGGAACCCAAATCGCATCACTCGCATCCGTGTCGCTCTCCACGCTCTTCGGCTCGAATCAGGTCGAGGCTGGCCAGCGCAAGCTCATCGCCTTCACCGATTCCGTCCAGGACGCGTCGCACCGCGCCGCCTTTTTCTCCGGTCGCACCTACCGATTCAATCTGCGTGCCCTCATGGCCGGCGTCATCTGCGAGGCCGGCGAAGTCCGACTGGCCAACCTCGGTGATCTCGTGCTTCAGACGGCAGGCGATCTCCGCGATTGGTACGGACTCGTACCCCCCGATCTGTCGCTGCATCGAGCCGTGAAGACCGTGTGGACCGACCGTCCCAGCGAAGAAGGCCGACAACTGCTCCGGCAGCGACTGGCGTTCGAAGCCCAGGTCGAGTTCGGCCTGCGCTCTCGAGTGGGCCGCACGCTGGAGCTTGTCGGAGCATCAGCTGCCGAGATCGACCTTCCCGATCTACAAGCCGTTGTCGATCTGCTCGGTGAGAAGCTCGAGAACGACCTCGGCGCGCTCGACACCGCCACCCTCGTCGCCCTGCCGCACTATCTGCGCGGGCTTGTCGAACGGTTGCGGCTGCGCGGTGGCATCACCCACGAGTTTCTCAAGCCCTACGTGGCCGACAACGGCCGCCAATGGCACGTATGGGGAGGTCGACCGGACGGGCTCCCGCCGTTCACCCCCGGCCAGAGCCGGCCGGTGTTTATGACCACGGTGCCCAAAGGCGACTTCGATTCGCTCACTGCCGTCGGCACCACCCCCACGTGGGCCGTCGACTGGGCGGTGCGATCCCTCGGGGTTGAGCCCGCCCAGGCAGCTTCGGCGAACCGATCGGCACTCGCACTTCTCGCTAGTGAGACTGATTCCATCGACGTGACCACCACCGGCTCCAATCTCGTCTACGCCATCAACCCCGCCGCCGTACGAATCGTCGATGTCGAAGACAGCAGCCAATCTCGACTCAAGTGCGCCACGTGTGGCCACCGCCACGTAGCGCCCCCCGATCGAATCAACTTCTGGGACGGAGCGGCATGCATGCGCTACCGCTGCCCCGGCCGGTTCAAGATCGTCGACGACGGTCGCCGCGACTACTACCGAGAGTTTTACCGCGATGGCCAACCCCGGCGCGTTGTCACCGGCGAACACACCGGGCTGCTCGGCCGACAGGACCGAGAAGATCTCGAACAGGCATTCAAGTCCGGCGACGCCCCCGACTCGCCCAACGTCATCACCGCCACCCCCACCCTCGAGATGGGGATCGACATCGGCGACCTCTCCGCCGTGATGCTCACATCGGTGCCGCCCAAACCGGCCAACTACATCCAACGCGTCGGCCGCGCCGGGCGCGCCACCGGCAACGCCCTCGTCACCACCTTCGCACCCGGCGACACCCACGGGCTCTACTACCTGAGCCAGCCCGACGCCATGATCAACGGTGAGGTCGTAGCACCCAACTGCTACCTCAACGCCGGCGAGACACTGCAACGCCAGTTCAACGCCTACCTGCTCGACCGCATCGCCGACCTCACCATCGAGGGCAACTCGCCTGACCGAAAGATCGGCGAGGTGATCAACCGCGGCCTCGACGAAGGAGGCGTACTCCGCCGCATAATCGATGCCGCAATGCACGACCCACACCACGTCGAATCATTCATCGACCTCTTCGGCCCACACCTCTCCACCGACTCGGCCGCGACCCTGCGTGAGTATGCGGGCGCAGGGGTCGAGGTCGCCATCAAATCGGCGGTCGAGGTGTGGCAGAGCGACTACAAGGACCTCGTCAACCGACGCAACCGGCTCAGCAAGGGCATCGACCGGCTCGAGGCAAAGGAACGCACGCGGGCAGAGGACGAACAGCTCGGGGACCTGCGAGGCCAGCGCGCCTCGGTAGGAAAGCTCCTCGGCGACATGCGCGGCGAGTACTCCCTGATCGGCCTCGAACGACTCGGCGTACTGCCCAACTACACACTCATCGACGACGCCACCACGCTCGACGTCACCATGTGGGCCAAAGACGACGCAGGCAAATACGAGGTCAAACACTACGAATACGCCCGCCCCGGAGCGCTCGCCATAAGCGAATTCGCCCCCGGCAACAGCTTCTACGCGGCTGGCCATCGCCATGTGGTCGATGCCCTCGAAATCGGGAGTGCCGCCCAAAAACTCCACGACGAGTGGCGCCTCTGCCCCGATTGCGGCCACGGCGAAATCATCACCGACGAGACGACTCACAGTTGTCCGCGCTGCGGTGCATCCGCCTGGGCCGACGTCGGCAGCAAACACCGCCTGCTGCGCCTGCGCACCGCTAGGGCGGCTGGCTCCGAGGAAGGTACCCGCGTCTATGACGAGACCGACGACCGTCGCCGTGAGCAGTACGACGTGGTCACCACCGTCGACGTCGACCCTGCACACGTCAGCGGCGCATGGCAGTTGGTCGACAAGGCCTTCGGTGCTGAGTTCGCCCGCCACACTGACATTCGCCTCATCAACTTCGGTTTGTCCGTACGCCAGGGCGAGAAGATCCGAGTCGACGGCAAGGACGTGAACGCCACCCGCTTCACCGTCTGCGGCCAATGCGGGGCAGAACGCGAGTCACGTCGTCGCCCCAATGAAACCGACGATCATCACCATCACCAGGGTTGGTGCAAGGTTCGCTCTGGTGCGGTGGCCGCCGACTGGCAGGCCCTCGCGCTCTTCCATCAGCTCACCACCGACGCAGTCCGGGTGCTGCTGCCGGTCTCGATGTTCGAGATCGAAGAGCGACTCGCCTCATTCAAGGGGGCACTGCTGTTGGGCTTGCGCCGCGACTTCGGCGGCGACCCCGACCACCTCGACATCCTCCCCTGTGAACTGCCCAACCCTCACGGGCAAGGGCGCTACCGATTCCTCGCCCTCTACGACCGGGTTCCCGGCGGCACCGGCTACCTCGACCGCCTCGCCGACCCGGACCGGATGCGCACCATCCTGGAAGGTGCCCGCCAAGCCATCGCCCGCTGCCAGTGCGTGAACGAGGGACGCCAAGCCTGCCACCGCTGCCTGCTCGGCGTGATCGACCGCCACGAGTACGAACTCGTCAGTCGTGACCTGGCCCTGCACCTGCTCGACGACCTGCTCAGCGAATGGGAGGTCGACGACACCATCGCCACCGTCGGCTCCGTCGACATCGGCAAGGTCGAAGAGTCCGAGCTCGAACGGCGCTTCAAGGTCGCACTCCAGGATTGGGCCAAGACCCGAGACGATGTGGCCATTGCACCCGCCGTGGGCCACGACGGGCGCGACGCGTGGGAGCTTCGCTTCGGCACCGGCTACGACATCAAGCGCTACCGGATCGAGGAGCAAGAAGGCATGGGGACAACACCATCCACGATCCCCGACTTCGTGATCCGCCGCGTCGACGCCACCGGCACCGACGTCGCCGTCTACCTCGACGGCTTCCAATTCCACGCCTCAGAAGATCACCCCAACATCGCCGCCGATGCCGAGAAGCGCCGCGGCGTTCGAGCTGCCGGCCACCTTGTCTGGAGCATGGTCTGGGACGACGTCGAGTCATTCCACGACGCAGTTAGAGCCGCCCCGCCCCGAACCCCGCCGTTCGTTCCCCTGCTGACAGGGATGGCGCGCAACAACGCAAAACAGACCCACTCGCAACGACCCGACCGACCCGACCGACTCGACTACGAGACACTCGACAAGAACCCGATGTCGCTCCTCCTCACCTACCTCGAACACCCCGGGGAGGGGCAGTGGGGGGATTTGGCGGCGTCGCTCGTGGCAGGGTTCGCCTCGGTCGGTTCGAGAGGTCATATTGCGGGCGCGAACATCGGGACTGCTGTCGAAACCGCTTCACGCGGCGACGAGATCGCGTTGGACTCCGACGGTCCGCTTCTCGCATCGAGCTGGGCCAACGAACTCGACCTCCGGCTGACCGCGTTCCTCGACCTAGCGGACCCGGCCGCCGAACGATGGACCGTCGTTGCCGCCGCTCCCGATGCCCCCGATGACTACCTCGCTGCCGGCCACCGAGCCCGGTGGCGCAGCTGGCTGCACTGGACCAACGCACTCCAATTCCTCGGTCCGGTCGAAACCGAGCGGACCGCGTGGATGGCGGCCACCACCGAGGCGGGCTCGCTCGACCAGGACGATCTCTGGATCCTCACCCGAGGCTCGGCCGAGCAGATAGCAGCAAGAGTGGCTGAGCCTGCTTCAGCCGTTGACCTGAGCGAGGCAATGGTCGAGGAACTCGATCTCATCGCGGATGGCCCGGTACGGACATTGGTCACCGCTACACTGGATTTGGGCTCGCCCGACTTCGTGGCCGGATTCGAGGTCGACGGGATTCCGATCGAGGCCGCGTGGCAGGATTCGAAAGTGGGGGTGATGCCAAACGACGACACGACAATCGAGGGCTGGGACATCCGGTCGGTTCACCAATGGACGGCCAAGAGCCTGCATGACGCCGTGACCGGGAACGGCTGATGGCCGAACTGGCACTGTCAGCCGACCTTCTCAAGGAGTACGCCAAGCTCGAGAAACGCGCCCGCAATCGGGTGTCCGAATTGATAGGCATCTTCCGCAGCTCCACCGCCACCGAGCTGGCCAACCGCAAAGGCGTCCACCTCGAGACCCACAAAAATCAGAAAGACGCGCGGGCACGAACAGTCCGGATCGATGACAACCATCGCGGGATTGTCTGCGCGGTTAGCGACAATAAGTTCATCCTCCACCAGATCCTCACGCACGACGCCTCCGACGCCTGGATGGCCAGAAACCGTTTTAAGGTCAACGTGCAGACCGGTGCCGTCGAAGTCATCGACATCGAGGCGATCGAGGCAGCGGCCAACGAACCTGTCGTCGACTCCGGCGCAGATAAGCTGTTCGCCCATCGCAAGGACAAGGACTTCCGCCAACTCGGCGTGGAAGAGACACTGCTTCCGGCACTTCGCGCCTTCACTTATGAAAATCAGCTTGAGGCGATCATCGGCATCGTTCCGCCCGGTCAGCGCGAGGCGCTGATCGTGCTGATCGGCACCGACAGCGTCGATGAGATCTACGGCCAAATCGCCGGTGCATTCTCTCCCGGTTCGATCGAGGAGGACGACCTCGAGATTGCCTTGGAAACGCCGGCCGGACGCAGCCAGTTCCACATCGTCACCGACGAAGCCGACCTGCATGACATGTTGGCGAAGCCGCTCGCCCAGTGGCGAACATTCCTGCACCACAGCCAGCACCGCATCGCCTACAAGCCTGTGCACAATGGGCCTGTGCGGGTCACCGGCGGGGCGGGCACTGGCAAGACAGTCGTCGCCATGCATAGGGCCAAGTATCTCGCCGACTCGCTCGAGGACCGCTCCGGCAAGCCTATCCTGTTCACGACCTTCACGAAGAACCTGGCTGAATCGATCGACCGCGATCTCCGCGAGCTCGGAGGAACCGGGCTGCTCGATGTCGTGGAGGTCATCAATGTCGACCGCCTCGCCATGCGCTTCGTACGCGAGGTCGAAGGGCAGAGGCCCGCCATTATCGCCGACCGCGAACTGGCATTGGTCTGGGAAGCCGTCGCGGACGAACTCGGCACGGATCATCGCGCTGAATTCCTTGCCAACGAGTGGGAACAGGTGGTGCTGGCCCAGGGCTGTCGCTCGCGAGAGGACTACTTCCAAGTGTCGCGGGTCGGGCGAGGGGTACGGCTCACCCGCCGCGACCGCGCCGGGGTTTGGAAGGCCATCGAAGCGTTCAATCAACGTCTCGCCGACAGCAACCGGCGTACGTTTCTGCAACTCGCGGATGCTGCCGCCGGATACCTCGCCCGACGAGAAATCCGGCCATACCTGCACGTGATCGTCGACGAAGCCCAGGATCTGCATGAGACCCAGTGGCGAATGCTTCGCGCCGCCGCGTCCGAAGAACCCAACGACCTGTTCATCGTGGGCGACAGTCACCAGCGCATCTACGATCGGCGCTCGTCGCTGTCCAAAGTCGGCATCAAAATCCGCGGTCGGTCACACAGGCTCCGCATCAACTACCGAACCACCCATGAGATCCTCCGCTGGTCACTCCAATTGCTGGGAACACACAGCTACGACGACCTCGACGGAGGTCTCGACTCGCACGATTTCGCCGGTTACCACTCGTTCATGCACGGCCCCGAGCCCACTCTGCACGGCGCGAAGAGTCGCCGAGACGAGATCGAATCCCTCGTCAGCCAGGTGAAGCAGTGGAACGCCGACGGCGTCGCCGAAGAGGACATTGTCGTGACCGCACGTCGAGGCAAAGACCTCGACTCAGTCGAGAGACACCTCAAAGCCGAAGGTATGCAGACATGTCGGCTCGGCCGGTCGGTCCCCACCAGTGGGGGAGTGCGCCTCTGCACCATGCACCGTGTCAAAGGTCTCGAGTTCCGCTGCGTCGCCATCATCGGCGCCGACGACGAACGTATCCCCGAGCCCCTCGCGCTGACCGACAAGACCGCCGACGAAGTCCAACACCGCGAGGATCTGCAGCGAGAAGGATGCCTTCTCTACGTCGCCGCCACCCGTGCCCGCGAAGACCTGTGGATCGGCTGGTTCGGCCGACCCAGCCGCTACCTCGAGGCTGTTGAGCCGGGGTAGCAACATTTGCATGAGTGACGGCCGACTCTGGTCTTCAAGAAGATCCTCTGACAGAACATTGTGCTGGCGCCATTTGGCGTTTCAGGGGTATTTCAGCATTTCGGCGAGGTGCCTTGCCGGCCCTGCCGCACAAATTCCTTACGAATAAAGGCCTTGTCAGGTTTGGCACGGTGGCGGTCTCTTCCAGCGAGATCTTCTTGGGTGAAACCGTTTCGGTATGACCGCCCTGTGGCATCAGGTCAGCAGTGACGGCCCAGGGGGCGTCTAGTTCGTCTCGCCATCACCCTCGAAGATTGAGGGCACGCCGGTAGCCTCCGAGGGGTGAGCAAATCTTACGTCATCCGTACCTACGGTTGTCAGATGAACGAACACGATTCGGAGCGGATCGCCGGATTGTTGGAGGCCGACGGCATGATCCGTGCCGATAGCGACGCGGAGGCGGACGTCATTGTTCTCAACACGTGCTGCATTCGTGAGAACGCCGACAACAAGTTGTACGGTGCGCTTGGGAACCTAAAGGCGCTCAAGAATGCCAACCCGAAGCTGCAGATCGCAGTCGGCGGGTGCTTGGCGCAAAAGGACCGTGCCACGATCCGTGACCGGGCAGCTCATGTCGATGTCGTGTTCGGAACTCATAACGTCCACCGGGCGGTCGAGTTGCTCGACCACGCGGCCAACCATGGCCCTATCGTCGAGATTCTCGAGGCCACCGCCCGCCACGACGCTGAGGCGTTCCCGTCCGCGCTGCCGACGCGCCGCGAGGTTGCTCACGCGGCGTGGGTCACCATCCAAATCGGTTGCGACAACAAGTGCGCGTTCTGCATTGTCCCCGCCGTTCGCGGGCCCGAGATCAGCCGTCCGTTTGGCGAACTCGTCGATGAGGTTCGCCGCCTCGCTGGTGATGGGGTCAGTGAAATCACTTTGCTCGGCCAAAACGTCAACAGTTACGGCCGGGATTTGGCCCTGGCCCGGCGCGGGGACGGCGACGTAGCAGACGAACGCGGTGACGATGCTTGGTGGTGTGGTCCTCGCTGGCTCAGTGATCGTCGGCCCCGCCCCTTGTTTGGTGATTTGCTGCGCGCCGTTGGTGTCGTCGAGGGCATTCATCGGGTCCGCTACACCAGCCCGCATCCCAAAGACATGCGTAGCGAGACGTTCGCGGCGATGGCCGAAACGGAGGCGGTCTGCGAACACTTGCACTTTCCGCTCCAGTCGGGGAGCGACTCGATCCTCGCCGCGATGCACCGCGGCTACACCGCCGAACGCTACCTAGAAAAGGTCGCCGAAGCCCGAGCCGCCATCCCCGGTTTGGCCGTTTCGACCGACATAATCGTCGGCTTTCCCACCGAGACCGACAAGGACTTTGAGCGCACGCTTGAGGTTGCCGCGGCGGCGCAGTTCGATGCCGCGTTCACCTTCGTGTTCTCCCCTCGGCCGGGCACCGAAGCCGCGGTTATGGAAGCCGACTTCGTCCCCCACGACGTAGCGGTTGCCCGGTACGAACGGCTCCGCGCTGTCATCGTGCGGTCGAGTCTGCGCGGTCACGAGGCGCGGGTCGGCCTCATTGAAGAAGTAACGGTGGAGGGACCGAGCAAGAAAGACCCCCGCATGCTTACCGGCCGGAGTCGTCGTAACACGCTCGTACACTTCGCCTGCCCCGAGCGACTCAAGATCGGCAGCTACGCCACGGTGCGTATTGTCGAGGCGCGGGTCAATCACCTGCGAGGAGAGTTCATCGAAGCCACGATCCCGGCTCGTCACCGTACGCGTATTGCCGTCACCGCTAGCTGACATGCAAGCCGGTTCTCGCCGGGATCGACCGCTTGTTATCTTGGGGGCGACCGCGTCGGGCAAGTCGGCGTTGGCTCTTGCCTTGGCCGACGAGGTGGGCGACGTCGAGTTGATCTCCATCGACTCTATGCAGGTGTATCGAGGGATGGATATCGGCACCGCCACGCCAACCCCGGCGCAACGTTCGGCCGTACCCCATCACCTTCTTGATCTTGTCGAACCGACGATTTCTTACACGGTGCATGACTTTCAGGCCGCGGCCCGCGAGGCGCTCGCCGATGTCCGCCACCGAGGCGCGCAACCAATTCTCGTAGGTGGCACCGGCCTCTACCTGCGGGCGGTAATCGACGACCTAGAGTTCCCCGGTCAGTTCCCCGACGTTCGGGCCGAACTCGAAACAGAATCCAACACCGAACGACTACACGCCCGACTGGCCCGCCTCGATCCGGTTGCTGCCCGCCGCACGGAACCATCGAATCGGCGACGGGTGGTGCGGGCGTTGGAGGTCACGCTTGGAACCGGCCGGCCGTTCTCGTCGTTTGGTCCTGGTCTTCAGCAATACCGGCCCACCCGGTTCGTTCAGGTCGCGCTCCGGTGGCCCCGAGAAGTTCTCAACGAGCGCATTGCGCGGCGCTACGACCAACAACTCGAGGCGGGCTTTCTCGCCGAAGTTGAAGCGTTGGCTGCCACTGGTGTGAGCCGGACCGCGGCCCAAGCGTTGGGCTACCGTGAACTGCTGGCCCACCTCGCGGGTGAATGCACGCTGGAGGAGGCCGTGACCGCGGCCATCACCCGGACCCGTCAATTCGCTCGCCGTCAAGAGCGCTGGTTTCGTCGCGATCCTCGAGTTCGGTGGGTCGATGCCCCCGCCGACACAGCCGAAGTGCTCAGGATTTGGGATGAAGTTCGAAGATGTCTTGCCTCCTGAGGCTTCAGACCTGCGACAATGGTGCCCACATGGTTGTACGACTATCGAAGCACCACGGATTAGGGAATGATTTCCTCGTCGCACTCGTTGACCGACTACCCCTCGACGCGGCGAGCCAAGCCGTGGCCTGGTGCGATCGTCGAACGGGAATCGGGGCCGACGGTTTGATCTTTGGCCTGCCCTCCGGCGACGGAATGGCGATGTGGTTGCTCAACTCCGACGGTAGTCCAGCGGCGCTCAGCGGCAACGGCTTACGCTGCTTCGCCCAGGCGGTGGCCCGCCAACGAGGTGAGTTGGCCCTCGAACTCGACGTGTCGACCCCCGCTGGTGTTCGCCACTGCACCGTCCACGCCACCGACGATCCCAATACGGTGGTCGCCACGGTCGACATGGGTGTTGTGTGTCCCGGGCCTGATCCCAACGTCGACAACCTCATGGCCGCGGTTGGTTCTTGCGTCGAGTTAGTCACCCGCTGGGAAACCGGCGATGTCGGCAACCTCCACGTCATCTGCCAGGTAGAAGATCCCGAAGCGATTGATCTACTGATCGCCGGTCCCGCGGTCGAAGCGCACTTCGAAGATGGCATCAACGTCCACTTCGTGGCGGTTACTGGCGGCAACGAGTTGACTGTGCGGGTCTGGGAACGCGGCGCAGGGGTTACCGATGCCTGTGGCACCGGCGCGACGGTAGCGGCCTACGTTTTCTACCGTTGGGGGCTCGTCGGCTACAAGGTCGTGGTTCGCATGCCCGGTGGCGAGGCGCTGGTCGATCTCAGCGGACCGGTTACCCTCACCGGACCCGCCACTCATATTGCTGATCTCGAACTTCCCGATGTCCAACCCTGATCTCGACAAACCATCGCTGCATCGTGGCGCGTTTGGCGACTATGGCGGCGCCGCTGACGGACTCATTGAACGCACATTTCGGGAGAAGATTATCCTCGTCGGAGTGAGTACCCCCGGAACCCCGCCAGAACTCACCGATGCGTCGCTCGACGAACTCGCCCTGCTCGTCGATACCGCTGGAGCCGATGCGGTCGAACGACTGCAGCAGCGTCGGATCAGCCCAGACGCGGCGACCTATGTCGGTAAAGGCAAAGCGCTCGAGATCAAAGAAGTGGCCGAGCGGGTGGATTGCGACACGGTTGTTTTTGACAACGAACTCACCCCCGCCCAACAGTTTAACCTAGAGAAGATCCTTGGCCGCTCGGCGCTCGATCGTACCGCGGTGATCCTCGATATTTTTGCCCAAAACGCCAGCAGCCTCGAAGGCAAAGCCCAAGTCGAGTTGGCCCAGTTGCGGTATCGACTGCCTCGTCTGCAAGGTTCTGGTCGCCGCTTCAGCCAGCAGGGTGGTGGTATTGGCACACGGGGTCCGGGGGAAACTCAGCTCGAGGTCGACCGTCGGCGACTCGTCCGACGGGTTCATAAACTCGAAGCGGACCTCCGCAAGGTGCAGTCTCATCGGGTGACCCAGACCAAGCAGCGGTCCCGTACCCGGAACCGTTCGCTGGCCCTTGTGGGTTACACCAATGCAGGCAAGTCATCGCTACTCAACCGACTCACCGATGCTGACGTACTCGTAGAGGACCGACTCTTTGCCACTCTTGACGCCACCACCCGTCGTTTGGCGTTGCCCGGCGGCGAGACAGTGTTTGCCACCGACACAGTCGGTTTTGTTCGTAAGTTGCCCCATCAGTTGGTGACCGCGTTCAAAACGACGCTCGATGTTGTTCGCGACGCCGATTTGCTCGTCCACGTCGTCGACGGGTCAGGGCCCGATCCGGAAGGTTCGATGGCCGCGGTGCGTTCCGTGCTGGCCGAGATAGGGGCCCGTGACCTTCCCGAATTGGTTGTCTTCAATAAGTCCGATCAGGGTCCGGGGTCTGAACGCCTCGCCAACCGCGACCAAGGATCAGTGGCGGTCTCGGCTCATTCCGGCGCCGGGCTCGAACGGTTGCGTGCCATGATTGGTGATCGCCTGCGGTCGGTGACGGAGTTGGCCGAGTTCATGATTCCGTGGGATCGCGGCGATGTTTTGGCCTCCGTTCATCGGGAGGGCCAGGTACTCGTCGAAACGGCTGAGCAAGACGGTATGCGCCTGCGGGCCCGCCTCGAGCCCGCCTCGATGGGGGCGCTGCGAGCGTATGTCGTCGACCACGAGGGCGCTGGCGGTAGCGAAGACCGTGAACGGTGACCGAACCTTACGTTCCTCCCCCGTATCCGTATGACCTGCTCGATGAGTTGCGGGCTACCGCTGCGGGCATTCACGGTTTTACCGTAGATTGTTCTATTGGCGAGCCGATCGACGCACCGCCGGCGTCGGTGATTGCCGCCCTCAGTCGGTCGAATGCAGAGCGCGGCTACCCGCCATCGATTGGCACCGTTGCCTTCCGAGAGGCCGCCGCTAGCTGGATGAAACGGATTCTCGATGTCGATGTCGATCCGCGAACGGAGATCGGCGCCGCCGTTGGTACCAAAGAGTTCGTGGCGGGAACCCCGCATTATCTGAAAATGCGTCGACCCGATCTCGACACCGTGCTCTATCCGGCGGTGGCTTACCCGTCTTATGAGATGGGCGCGGTGTTCGCCGGTTGTCGGGCTGTGCCCGTAGCCGTCGATAAAAACTGGTGCCTCGACCTCGATTCCATCAGCGTTGACGACGCCCGCCGGGCCCTGTGTTTGTGGGTCAACACCCCCGGCAATCCGGCGGGCGGAATCGACGACTTGGCCGCGGTGGCGGCCTGGGGGCGAGCCAACGACGTGCTGGTCCTCTCCGATGAGTGTTACGTGGAGTTCACGTGGGACGGGCCCGCCCAGTCGATCCTACAAAGCGGCCTCGAGGGCGTGCTCGCCGTCCATTCGTTATCGAAGCGGTCGAACTTGGCCGGTGCGCGCGCTGGCTTCTACGCCGGGGACGCCGAGGTTGTTCACTACCTGCGAGAAACCCGCAAACACGGCGGCCTGCTGATTCCTGGTCCCGTACAGGCAGCGGCCGTTGTTGCGTTCGACGACCAGGCCCACGTCAACGAACAGCGCGCCACCTACCGCACTCGCCTAGATCTCGGCCTCGAACTGTTGCGGGGGATGGGGACCACAGTCGAGTTGCCGAGTGGCGGTTTCTACCTGTGGGCCGAGGCACCCGGCGGCGACGCTTGGGCGCTGGCACGGATGCTGGCGGAGCGGACGGCGGTCATCGTGAGCCCAGGCGAGTTCTATGGATCGGCGGCGTCTAACTATGTCCGCTTTGCCGCGGTGCAACCCACCGCCGACTTAGTCGCCGCGGTGGCCCGGGGACGCTGAGCGCTAGTCTGGCCGCCATGTCTGACCTTGAATCTCGAATCGAAAGCCTGTGGGCCGACCGAGAAAGAATCGATGCGGCCGATCCCGGGGTCGTGGCCACGGTCCATGAGGCGATCGACCAACTCGACACGGGGGTGGCCCGAGTCGCCCATGTCAACCACGACAACTCCATCACCGTCAATCAATGGTGCAAGTATGCGGTGCTTTTGCTGTTCAAGATCTCGCGGATGGAAACCATCGAACACGGCCCGTTCGAGTACGCCGACAAGATCCCGCTAAAGACCGACTACATGACGCGCGGGGTCCGGGTCGTGCCCGGGGCTCAAGCCCGCTGGGGCAGTTATCAAGCACCTGGTGTGGTCATGATGCCGAGCTACACCAACATCGGGGCCTACGTCGGCGAAAACACCATGGTCGACACTTGGGCCACCGTTGGTTCGTGCGCGCAGATCGGAAAGAACGTTCACCTGAGCGGCGGAGTCGGTATCGGTGGGGTGCTTGAGCCCGCCCAAGCTGCTCCTGTCGTGATCGGCGACGAGTGCATGATAGGGAGCCGATGCATCGTGGCCGAAGGTGCCCGAGTCGGCAACGGTTCAGTCCTCGGGGCCGGGGCGATCCTCACCGGTTCCATTCCGGTGATCGACGTGGCGACCGGTGAAGAACTCGGCCGGGGGGAGGTGCCGTCGTGGTGTGTGGCGGTGGCGGGCACCCGGCCGAAGTCGTTTCCTGGCGGGGATTTCGGCCTGCCCGCAATTCTGGTGCTCAAGCGCCTCGAGGAAGGCGAACGGCACGACAAATCTGCGCTCAACGACATTTTGCGCGATCACGGCCAGGCCGTCTGAGACAGCGATGAACCCGTTGCCCGCCGGCGACCTTTTTGCTCTAACCGCCGCGTTGGTCGACATTTCGTCGGAGAGTTTCCAGGAGCAAGAAATTGTCGCCGTCTTAGAGGCTGAACTGCGTGCCTGCGCTCACCTCACCGTGACCCGCATCGGCGATAATCTTGTGGCTCGCACCATGCTCGGGCGGGACCGGCGGCTCGTTCTTGGGGGACACACCGACACCGTTCCCGCCAACGATAATGCGGGGGCCCGTATCGACGGCGACCGCATGTGGGGGATTGGTACCAGCGACATGAAAGGTGGCGTGGCTACGATGCTGGAACTGGCGCGAGCCGTTACCGCCCCAGCCGTGGATGTCAGCTACGTGTTTTATGCTCGTGAAGAAGTCGCCGTTCGCTACAACGGCCTCCGCGAGATTGCCGAAGCGCAACCCGACCTGCTCGACGGTGATGTCGCCTTGCTCGGAGAGCCGACACTCGGCGCGCTCGAAGCGGGTTGCCAGGGAACGTTGCGAGTCGAGGTCACCCTGGGCGGGGAGCGGGCACACACGGCTCGCCCGTGGATGGGCCGCAACGCCATCCACCGACTCGGCGCGTTGTTGGCCCTCGTTGATGCCTATGAAGTTCGTCGCCCCGTGGTGGAGGGTTGTGAGTACCGAGAGGCCCTTCAGGCGGTGAGCGTAAGCGGGGGCGTGGCGGGCAACGTGGTACCCGACGAGGCCAAGGTGCTGATCAACCATCGCTTCGCACCCGACCGCACCAGCGAAGAAGCCGTGCAACACGTCAGAGACGTAATAGCTAGCGTGGTCGAGGACGGCGACACTGTTGAAGTCACTGATCTCTCACCGGCGGCGCGGCCCGGACTTGGCGATCCGCTGATCGCAGCTTTAGTAGCACGCAACGGGCTCGAAGTTCGGGCCAAGTTGGGGTGGACCGACGTGGCCTTCTTTGCTGGTCGTGGGGTACCGGCATCGAACTTTGGCCCCGGTGATCCCACGCTTGCTCACACCCAAGGGGAGTATCTCGAGCGCTCGTGGCTCACCGACACGTACGCCGCGTTGTTAGATCTCGTTCGCCACGGGGCCTGAACTCTGGGCCCCGCGTTCGGCAGCGGACTTACATCTTTCGAATCATCGTGACGACAATGCCAGACACTGAGACCTCGGACCTATCGAAAACCATGTCGTCGAAGTCCGGGTTGGCGGAGACGAGAACGATACTCTTGCCGCGCTCTTCGTAGGTCTTTACCGTGGCCTCCTCGCCGGGAATACCGGCGACGATTACTTCGCCTCGCTTGGCCATGGTCTGGCTCCGACAAACCACGTAGTCGCCGTCGAAGAGGCCAAGGCCAGTCATTGACTCGCCGCGGATCCGCAGCATGAAGAGTTCTCCGGTGCCGGTGAAGTCCGACGGCATCGGGATGAGTTCTTCGATGTGTTCGGCGGCCAGTACGTCGGCGCCCGCCGCGACTTCGCCGACTAAGGGAATGTGGCGAGACGGTCGGCGTTCGGCGTGGTTGCCATTGTGGCCTTCGTAGCAAACTCGAAGCGCCCGCGGTTTAGAAGTGTCGCGCTTTACATAACCCATTTCGCTGAGGTTGTCGAGATGGTTCTTGACCGATGCGGGAGACTTGAGGCCAAGGACATCGCCGATCTCGCGCACCGACGGCGGATAGCCATATTCGGCCTGGTGCTTGACGATGGTGTCGAGGACTTGGCGTTGGCGACGGCTGAGGTCGTTAGACATAGTAGCTTCCTTCCCGGGCTTGGCGCCCGTAATTGGTTGAGGTTCATCTTTAAGATACGATCCTTATAGAACAAGCGTATCAAGAGAACTTGTGTTCCGCAATTAAAAAACAGACATTTTCCCGCTCCTTCAGCGGTCCGCTCGGACATAGCGAGCAAAGAGGGTGCCGTTATGTTCCAACAAACGAACCAGGGTCAGGTTCTGCGCCAGCGCAGTGCAGGCCCCATGCACGATACGAGGCGAAAGTCCGCCTATCAGTTGGGGCGACACCGTCAAACACAGTTCGTCAATCAGGCACGCATCAGCCAGTTGGCCGTTGAACGAAGGTCCGCCTTCGGCCAGCACGATCTTGGCTCCACGCTCTCGCAAGGCTGCCAGTACTAGGGCCGGGGTCGGGCGATCAGCCGCGAGATTTACCCACTCGGCCCGATCTCCGATTGCCGCGACCTGGTCACTAGGCGGGTTGGCCCCGGTCACCAGCAGGGGCTTGGCGTCGCCCTTTCGTTGGTCGGCGAACATCGGCAGGTCGAGATCGAGGTTGACGGAGGCAGTTATTACAGCGAGACGGGTCGCTCGGGAACGGCCCGTTTCTTTACGTCGCCGCGCAACTTCTCGGGCGGGCCGAGGGATTCCGTACCGCTCGGCGCGGACGGTGCCCGCGGCTACCATCACCCAGTCGCAACTCGCTCGGATGGCCCTAAAAACCAGGGCGTCGCCGTCGTCGCCGAGGCCGCCACTCACGCCGTCAACGCTGCTGGCCCCGTCGGTACTGGCCACCATGTTGACCATGACCCAGGGTCGATGCTCCGGTAGGGGTCGTTCGTCGGCCGGATACAACTCGAGGGGATCCATGTCGCTAGCGCAATGAGGCAAGAGTTGTCGCACCTAGGAAACGCTAGCGGCCGTTTATCCACAGAAGTTGGGGATAACTGGCGCGAAATCCCCATGTCTTCCACTTTTAATCCACAAGCACTCCCTCGTAGCCTGATTGCTTGGCCCTGATCAGAAAGGTCTGTCGTGACAATCGCTCCCCAATCCGCGAGAATCGGACTCACGCGACGCTTTACCAACGAAGGACGCGACCCTTACGACGACATCGAGTGGGAGCGTCGCGACGCCCGTCTCACTGACTACCGCGACGGATCGGTGGCTTTCGAGCAACTCGACATCGAGGTGCCCGCAGCCTGGTCGCAAAACGCCACCAACATCTTGGCCCAGAAGTATTTCCGGGGTTCGCTCGGCAGCGACGAACGCGAATTTTCCCTCAAGCAGGTCATTGATCGCATCGTCGGTGCAATCACCGCCTGGGGTGATCGCGACGGCTATTTCTCCGACCCGGCCGAGGTGCAAAGCTTCCGAGCCGAACTCACCCATCTGTTGGCCAGTCAGAAAGCGGCCTTCAATTCACCGGTGTGGTTCAACATCGGTGTACCCGAAGTGCCTCAGCAGGCGTCGGCGTGCTTTATCTTGTCGGTCGACGACAACATGGATTCGATCCTCAACTGGTACGCCGAGGAAGGTCGGATCTTCAAAGGGGGCAGCGGCGCGGGGGTGAACCTCAGCGATATCCGGGCATCCTCTGAACTCCTCGAAGGCGGCGGCACGGCCAGCGGCCCGGTTAGCTTCATGCGAGGTGCTGATGCCTCCGCGGGCACCATCAAATCGGGGGGCAAGACTCGGCGGGCGGCCAAGATGGTCATTCTCGACGCCGATCATCCCGACATCCACGAGTTCATCTGGTGTAAGGCCCGAGAGGAACGAAAGGCCCGTGCCCTAGAGGCGGCGGGTTTCGATATGTCCCTCGACGGAGCTGACATTCACTCAGTGCAGTACCAAAACGCTAACAACAGCGTTCGACTGACCGACGAGTTTATGCAAGCAGTGGTCGACGACGGCGATTGGGACCTAGTAGCCCGCACCGATGGCCAGGTGAAAGACACCGTCAAGGCCCGCGGCTTGTTCCGCGATATTGCCGCCGCGGCGTGGGAATGCGCTGATCCAGGGGTTCAGTTCGACACCACGATCAACCATTGGAACACCGCGTCCAACACTGATCGCATCACGGCGAGCAACCCCTGCTCGGAGTATGTCCACCTCGACAATAGCGCCTGCAACCTGTCCTCGCTTAACCTCATGGCCTTCCTCACCGGTCCCGAAGAAATTGGCGTGGACGGGTTCGATGTCGAAGGTTTTGCCCATGCCGTGCGGGTGATGTTCACCGCCCAGGAGATCCTGGTTGGTAACGCCGATTATCCAACTTCGGCCATCGGCGACCGAACCCGGGCGTTTCGCCAACTCGGCCTGGGTTACGCAAACCTTGGCGCGGTGCTCATGGCACTCGGTCTGCCCTACGACAGCGACGCGGGTCGCGCTCTCGCTGCTTCGATCACCGCCCTTATGACAGGGGAGGCCTACCGCACGTCGGCTAAGCTCGCCTCGCGCATGGGGCCCTTCGCGGGTTTTAACGACAACTCTGAACCGATGCTGCGGGTGCTCGACCAGCACCGAACCGCGACGGCGCAAATCAACGAAGATCTGGCCCCCACGTTCATTCTTGATGCAGCTCAACGGGCGTGGGACGACACCTGCGAACGGGCCGCGGCTGATGGCATCCGCAATGCCCAGGCTTCTGTTCTGGCCCCTACCGGCACCATTGGTTTGTTGATGGACTGTGACACCACCGGAATCGAACCCGATCTTGGTCTGGTGAAGTTTAAACGCTTGGTGGGAGGCGGGACCATGACTTTCGTCAACCAGACCGTTCCCCGAGCCCTACGCACGCTTGGCTATGAGCCCGATGATGCTGCTGCCATCGTCAAATACATCGACGAAAACCAGACTATCTTGGGCGCTCCTGGCCTGCGGCGCGAACACACCAAGGTGTTTGCCTGCTCGCTCGGCGATAACACGATCCACTACCTCGGCCACGTCAAGATGATGGGCGCTGTTCAGCCGTTCTTGTCGGGGGCGATTTCTAAAACGGTCAACTTGGCGGAGGAATCCTCGGTCGAGGAGGTCGAGCTTTTGCTGATCGAGTCGTGGCGTCTCGGGCTTAAGGCCGTTGCGCTTTACCGCGATCACTGCAAGGTCGCTCAGCCCATATCGGCGGGTAACGGCGACGCCGAGCGCTCAGTCGAAGAGGTCGCCTCTCAGCCGATCCGTGAGCGACTCCCTCGAACCCGCAACTCGCGCACGTTCGAGTTCCGGGTGGCGGACTGCAAGGGATTCGTCACCGTTGGCGAATACGACAACGGTCGACCGGGGGAGATCTTTGTCAGGGTCTCTAAGCAGGGATCGACACTTGCGGGCATCATGGATGCCTTCGCCATTGCGCTGAGCCACGGCCTGCAATATGGGGTTCCGTTGATGGCATTCGTTGAGGCCTTCGTCGGTATGCGGTTCGAGCCCGCGGGCATGACCGACGATCCCGATATTCGGATCGCCAATAGTTTGATGGATTTCTTGTTCCGCAAGCTCGCGGTGATGTACCTGCCGATGGAGGAGCGAACCGCCCTCGGCATCAGGACTACCGATGAGCGAATCGAACCAACGCTGCCCGGCGTTGTTGAACAGGTCACCGCAACCGTCCAAGGATCAGATATCCCCCCGGACCCGGCCTCGTTGTCCGATGCGCCGTTTTGCATGACCTGCGGCGTGCCCATGCAGCGGGCGGGTGCCTGCTACGTCTGTGGTGACTGCGGCACCACCAGCGGCTGTAGCTGAACTTCTAAGCCATTTCCTTGATTGCGTGCTTCCCGTCGATCGCGGCAATACTGCCTCGATGAGCGACGACGTATGGCAGCCGAAGCCCGCGACTGATCACACAGCGGCGATGAATGCAGCTCACGCTGCGGTGCTTAACCTCGACGACCCCGGCGATTGGGGGCGAGCAACGCGGGGCCTGATCGCGACCCATGAAACGGGTGCCATCGAGGGTCCGCGCAGCCGCGCCTGGGACACATCGAACTACGACTTCATGCGAGGGGAGGGCAGCGAGTCGGCTCCCGCCAGCGTTCATCCCAGTCTGTGGCGTCAGGGGCGACTCAACGCGATCCACGGTCTGTTTGAGGTGGCCGATGGGGTGTGGCAGGCCCGCGGCTACGACATCTCGAACATCACCTTTCTGGCGGGTCAGAACGGCTGGGTTATCGTTGACGTGCTCACCACAGCGGAGACGTCACGGGCCTGTCTTGAGTTGGCCAACCAGACCCTCGGCGAGCGACCGGTGAGCGCGGTGATCTACACCCACTCTCACGTTGATCATTTCGGCGGGATTCTCGGCGTCACCGATCAAGAAGCGGTTGATCGCGGCGATGTGCGGGTCATCGCACCGGAGGGATTCCTGCACGAAGCAGTAAGCGAGGCGGTAATCGCCGGTCCGGCTATGGCTCGGCGTGCGGGTTACATGTTCGGTCCGTACCTTCCGCCAGGCCCGCTTGGTCACGTCGATTCTGGACTAGGGAAGGTGACACCCATTGGCGTGCCGGGCCTAATTCCGCCAACGGAGGAGGTTTCGACCACCGGCGCAGAACTCGAGGTCGACGGATTACGAGTGGTTTTTCAGAACACCCCGGGGGGCGAAGCGCCTGCGGAGATGAACTTCTTGTTCCCCGATCATCGACTGTTATGTATGGCGGAGAATTGCACGCATACGATGCACAACATTTTGACGTTGCGGGGTGCCCTGGTTCGCGACAGCCTGCAATGGAGCAAGTACATCCAAGAGGCCATGGAACTCTTCTTGGACCATACCGACACCTTGTTTTCCACCCATCATTGGCCCCGTTTTGGTCACGACGACGCGCAACAATTTCTTGTGAAGCAGCGGACGTTTACCGTTGGCTTCACGACCAAACGCTGCGACTCGCCAACCACGGCCAGACGTCGATGGAGATCGCCGAGCAGCTCTCGCTGCCGGCCTGTTTCGGTGAGCAAGGGCACACGCGTGAGTACTACGGCACGGTGAGCCATAACTCCAAGGCCATCTACCAGCGGCACTTCGGGTGGTTCGACGGCAACCCGGCCAACCTCAACCCGCATCCGCCGGAGGGGGCTGGGCGCCGCTACGTCGAGGCGATGGGCGGAGCAGAAGCAGTTTTGGATCGCGCCGCGGCCGCCCGAGCCGACGGAGACTATCGCTGGGCGGCTCAGCTGCTGAACCATCTGGTTTTCGCCGACCCCGCGAATCAGGCCGCTCGGACCCAGCAGGCGGATACTTTTGAGCAGTTGGGCTACCAGTCAGAAGCCGGACCGTGGCGCAACTTCTACCTTACTGGTGCGAAGGAACTCCGTGACCCGTTCCGGCCTAAGTCAGGCGGCGGTCGCGCCATGCTGAGCAAACTCACAGTCGAGATGATTTTCGACGCTATCGGCGTGCGCCTGCGCGCTGACGACGTGGTGGGCGAAGCCGTGACGATCAACTGGTTGTTCACTGATTCGGGCGAAAAGCACGCGTTGGGCATAGAAAACTGTGCGATCAACCATGTGGTAGGACGCCATGTCGAGAATGGCGATGCGACGTTGTCGTTGTCGAAGGCTTTGTTGGGCCAGTTGATGACGGGCCTGACGACCTATACGGAGGCGATCGACGCTGGCGATCTGATCATCGACGGTGACGCCGACGCGGTGAAGATCTTATTCGACAACCTCGACCACTTCATCGGCGATTTCAACATCTGCGAGCCGTAGGGCGAGTAGGCGATTTGGCTAGCCGTGGAGCGCTTGGTCGATCAGGACCATGGGATGCACCGCCGTTACCCCCGCGGCGGCAAGGTGCATCGAGCAACCAGGGTTGGCGCTGGCCACAACGTCGGGGGCGACGCGGTTGATGGCGGACACTTTGCGGGCCCGGATCTGGCGGGCTAGTTCGGGTTGCGTAACCGAGTAAGCGCCACCCGCGCCGCAGCAGAGGCCCTCGTCGTCGAGTTCGACGATTCGTGTGACGAAAGGGGCAAGGACTGTCCGAGTGGCGAGGTGCGCGCGTTGGACATGGCGGAGGTGACACGGATCCTGCACAGCGGTAACTAGGGGGAGGGGATCTACCGCCGGGAGTTCGCTCACGTATCCGGCGAGCCATTCCTGGATATCGAACACCCGACTGGAGAAGCTCGCCGCGGCGTCGGTTCCGAGCAGGCGACCGTATTCCTTCATGGCCGCACCACAGCCCGCCGAGTTGACCAAGATTGGCCGGTCGTCGTTGGACAGTGCGGCGATCGTCGCGGTAGCACGCGAGCGAGCTTCGGGGGCGAGTCCGCCGTGGGCGTGTAGCGCGCCACAGCACGGGGCGAGAGGACCCGTGGGAGTGACGGTGTGGCCGGTCGCTTCGATGACCCGTTGGCTGGCGTGGTGGACGTCTCGTTGCCAAGCGTCCATGACACAACCGGTGAAGAGGTAAACGTCGGATCCGCTGGCGTGGTGTCGACGTTGGATCAAGGGAAGCCCCTGGGGGATGCCGAACCGTTGTGGCACCAGCCGCAGTCTGGCGGCGATGGCCAGCGCCACGCTCCCGATTCGCAGGATCCGCGGCCGTGAGAGGGGAGCGAACATGAGGCGGCGCCGTCGAGTGCTTCGTGGCGTGGCGAGCGCGGTATTGGTGGCTTCGATGAGTTGGCCGTAGTTGACGCCGCTAGGACAGGCCGGTTCACAACCCCGACACTGCACGCAGGTAGCGAAGGCGTCGCTGACTTGGCTGGTTACTGGGGCACCGTTGTCCTGCACTTCTCGCATGAGTTGGATCCGGCCCCGGGGCGAGAGAAGTTCATCACCGCTGACGCGATAGGTCGGGCAGTGCGGCAGGCATAATCCGCATTGCACGCAGGCGTTGAGTTCGGAGCCAGGGATGCGAAGGTCCATCAGTGGCCCACCGTACGTCCGGGATTGAGTCGCCCGGTGGGATCAAAGAGCTTCTTTAGCCGAGCGCTGATTTGAGCTACGACTGGGTCGACGGCGGCGGCGGGCTGAACCGTGCTGGAGTGGAGGATACCAAGTCCGATCACGCTGATGAACTCGCCGGTTCGGTCGCGGTCAAGGTTAGCCAACTGTTCGGGGTTGACCGACCAGCGATACAGGGGCAGAGGCGGAGGACCTTCGACTTCGGTGAACGAACCGCAGCCGTCGAGCGCGATACTTTCGGCGTCGATGTCAGCAAGGTAGCCCTCGAGAAGGACCCAGGTGGAGGTGCCGTTCCACAAGATCGCGGCAGGGCGCAGCAGGGTTTCGCGGATTGTCTGCGGGGCAACCACGTCGCTGCGTAGCCAGCGATGGGCGGGCGGGGTGGGATTGGTGCGCAGGGTGACCTCGGCGAGAAGACCAAGGGTGCCGAGCGAACCAACTAGGAGCTTCGGGAGGTTGAAACCGCTGACGTTTTTGACCACCGGACCGCCGGCGCTGATGATCTCGCCTTCGGCTGACACGTAGCGAACCTGGAGCACGGCGTCGCGCACCAGACCGCGGCCGAGGGCATCGAAGCGGTTCTCGCCGACCATGACAGCCCCGCCGACCGTGCCGCCTCGATCGGGAAGGGCACTGCGTTGACCATGAGCGGCGAGGTGGGCGTGAAGATCGGCGACGGTGGTTCCGGCCCGTACGGTCACCACCATCTCCTCCGGGCGATACTTGACAATGCCGGTAGGCGCGCTGATTAGGCGGGCCCGCTCGGCGAGGACGCCGCCGAGGTGCCATCGGCTCCCGCCCCCCTCGACCGCGATTGGGTCCCGGGCGCCGATATCGGCGGCGAACTCAGCGAGTTCAGGATCGAGGCGGGGGTCCGAGATCATCCCCACACCCGGGTTGGGATGGATCGCAGCGCTTGGATGTCGGCGCACGAGTGGCCCATTGGCAAGACCTTGCCCGGGTTGGCCCGACAGTTCGGATCAAAGGCCTGCCGGAGTCGGTTTTGGTGATCGAGGTCGGCGTCGGAGAACATTTCGCTCATGAAGTTCTGCTTCTCGACCCCGATGCCATGCTCGCCCGACAAAACACCCCCGGCGGCCAGCGAGGCTCGCACGATTTCAGCCCCAGCGGCGTGTACTCGTTCGAGCGTCCCCTCCACCCGGCCGTCGAACATGAGCAGCGGGTGCAGGTTTCCGTCGCCCGCATGGAAAACGTTCATCACGATGAGGTCATAGCGTTCGGCAATTTCGTAGACCCGTCCGAGCATGTCGGCAAGGGCGGCTCGGGGGACGACCGTGTCGTGCAGGTAATAGTCGGGGGCAACCTGGGCCACCGCGCCAAACGCCGTCTTACGACCCTTCCATAGCCGGGCGCGCTCGTCGTCGGTGGCGGCTTGGCGTACCGCAATGGCGTGGTTGGCGCGTCCGATCTCGCCAATGCGATCGGCTTCAAGTTCGGCGCCAGCGGCAAGACCTTCGACCTCCGCGAGTAGAACTGCGGCCGCGTCCGTCGGGTATCCGGCCGCCACATAGTTCTCGACTGCGATCGTCATCCTCTGGTCCATGACCTCCAAGGCGGCTGGGACGATTCCCGCGGCGATGATGTCGCTAACGGTCTGAGCAGCATCGCGCACGGTGGGAAACGACAACAGCAAGGTACGCACAACCGGCGGGTTCTTGGTCAGGCGGACCGCAATTTTGGTAGCCACACCGAGGGTTCCTTCGCTGCCGACAAAAGCGCCACGCAGGTCGTAACCAGCGGGTTCGGAGTTGAGGGCTCCGAAGGTGGCGACGGTTCCGTCGGGGAGGACTACTTCGAGGGCTAAGACGTGGGCGTCGGTGACGCCGTAGGCGAGGCAGTGCGGGCCGCCGGAGTTGTTGGCGACGTTGCCGCCGAGGGTGCAGACCTGCTGGCTCGAAGGGTCGGGCGCGAAATGGTAGCCGAGGGGACGCAGTTGGTTGGAGAGATCGAGGTTGATCACGCCAGACCCGACCCAGGCGACACGATTTTCAACGTCGATCTCCATGACGTGGTCCATTCGCGCGGTGGAGATCACGATCGGCGCTCCGAGCGGAATAGCCCCACCGGCTAACCCGGTCCCAGCCCCACGCGGCACAATCGAGCGTTGATATCTGGCCGCAATCCGCATGATCGCCTGTACCTCGGCGGTGGTTTCCGGGAAACACACCGGTCCGGCAAGACCGTCATCGAATAGCGAGGCGTCGTGGGCCATCAATGCTCGATGCGCCGAGTCAGCGTGTACGCGATCGCTGCTCAGCGCGGTGCGGAGGTCAGCTAGAAGTTGACCGTCGGGGTCGGTTGCGGATCTGGATCGACCCCTCCAACGCAGTACCTTCATGCGCTACGTTTTATCCCTTCATCGGGCCGCGGTTGCCGGGGGTTTCGGTAGCCAGGGGTGTCGAGTAGTGGCGGCCGCTCGGCGACCTGCACCTCGATTGGAGTGGTGTCGGGTCGTTGCAGGACGCTCGAAAGGGGTTGTCCCCAGTCGGCGCCGCGGCGACGCAGGGCGGCGTGGAGAACCTCCATGGCCTGCGACGATAATGCGTCGAGTGGCCGGTTTCGGTGGGCGCGTATTCCGAGATCGACCTGGGCGATGCGTTCGATGCCGACCAGGTTGGAAATATCGATGAGAAGTCCAGTTTCGACGCCGTAGCCCTGACAGAACGGCACTTGTTCGAGGACAAATCGGCGAGCCGCGTACTCGCCGCCAAGTGGTTGGCGAATGTCGGTGAGGTGGGGAAAGAAGGTAGAAATCAGGGGCCGAGCCATGAGTTCGGTGGTGCGCCCACCCCCCGCCGCACTGTGTTCTGGCCGTTCGTAGAATCCCTTCACCATCACAATTTCCGGGGCAGTGAGGAGCGGTCCGAGGAGACCGAGGATGTACGACGGGGTGAAGCTGCGTAGGTCAGCGTCGATCCAAACAATGATGTCACCGGAACTGGCAGCGACCGACTTCCACAACACGTTGCCCTTGCCTGAGCCGACGCCCGTGGCGGGCAGGACGGCGTTGACCGAGATCACCCGAGCCCCAGCGCTGGCGGCGACGTTGGCGGTGTTGTCAGAACTGCGGTCGTCCATAACGATGACTTCGTCAACGAGTGAATGACTAGGGTCAACGAAGTGAGTGACGATCGAATCAACGATTCCCCCGACGGTTGCCGACTCGTTGCGAGCGGGCAGGCAGACCGAGATGGTCGAGGTGCCTTTCTTGGCAGAAAGTTCGGCGAGGGAGTAATCGTCGGCGCTGTAAACGCGCTGGTGCTTGACGGGCATTGCCCCATCGTACGGGACCCGAGGTCCGGTTATGGTTAGTCCGCTTGCGGCCGCGGACCGTATCCTCATGGTATGGACCGGGTAAAGCGATCGGTGGGCGTGGCGTGGGACTTTGCTCGCGAAATCGTCCGTCAATGGCGCGCTGACCGAGTTGGTGGGCTGTCCGCAGAAATCGGGTTCTTTGCTCTGCTGGGCTTTCTCCCATTGCTAATTGTGCTCGCCGCCGTTTTGGGCTCCGCTGACGCCCTGCTAGGGGAGAGCAACGCGGCGGAGATCGAGAGTTGGTTGGCAGAGCAGATGATCTCCGTCTTCGGTGGTGGCAATACGCTTGAAGCAACGGTCCACAAGTTGTTTGCCACCGCCAACACGAGCGCGTTCACGCTGGGTGCGGTGCTCACCGCTTACGCCGTTACTCGTGGATTTGCTGCCGTGGTTCGCGCCCTCGACCTCGCCTACGATCACGTACATCTGCGAAGCTGGTTATCGACCCGACTGTTGGGGTTTGTGCTCGCCATTCTCACGGTACTGGTGTCGACGGTGGTGCTGACCCTCATCGTGGTGGGGCCGCTCTTCGGTGAGGGAGAGGAGTTGGCGTCTAGGTTTGGGGTGGACGGCTGGTTCACGGTGCTGTGGGACTGGTTCCGCTGGCCTGTGGTGTTTGCCGTGATGGTCGCTTGGGCGGCCACCGTCTACCACGTTGCCCCTAACCACCGATCGCCGTGGAAGTCCGAATTGCCCGGCGCCGTGCTGGCGTCAGTGTGGTGGACGGCTGTCTCGCTTGGTTTTGGCCAGTATCTGGCTGTCGCTTCGTCAGGCGCTAACGCCGTCTTCGGCTTCCTTGGGGGTGCGCTCAGCTTGCTTTTTTGGCTGTACCTGATGGCGATGGGGCTCCTCCTCGGAGCCGAAGTTAATTCCTTGGTCGCAAGGCGTCAGGGAGTCCTGAGCGAAGCCTCTCGACCCGCAGAGTAGGCTTGGTAGGTACGAGCAGACATTTCGTCGGGGGACGGGGGTTGGCCGCTGTCTACTAGGGCAACTTGGTAGTCGTAGAAGAGCTCAAGGAGCCTTTTTTTCTCGGGTCGGAGTTGGTCTGTACTTGCTGTCCGCCCGCACTGGTGACACACCAGAGCCAGATGCTCCTCGACCATTCCTTGGCGCGCCACGTGAATGGTGGCATAAAGATCAGCCGGCGAGTCGCAGGGAGCGCATCGCTCTTCGCTGGTCGCAACGTGCTCCCACCCGCAGTAGCGGAGGTGTTCCTTGGCGTCGTCTACTGTGGCGTTGGTATGGGGCGCGGCGGCTAGCGCCAGTGAGTTGGTACCGATCGAGGCGCCCGGGGTTGAATGATCGCGGCTGAGGAGCCACGGTGAGTACACCCCGTGTACGATCACCTGGCTCGTGGTGACCTCGAAGTACGCCCACTGCTTGAAAGCACGGCAGTACTCGATGATGTCGGACCGGTCGATTCCGGCGATGGCAAACGAAGCCTCAGCCCAGTCAGAGAACGGGTCAGAACCAACGGCTGGCCAGTACGAATGGTTGGCTCGTTGCATCTTGTTTTCTAACTGCCGGTTATGTCGGTCGTTTTCGGCATCACTGGTAAGCTTCGATAGCGGGTTATGGGCAGTGATGACATAGAACGGACTTCTGAACCCTTGCGCGAAGTCGACAGCCGTCATCTTGATAGCGCCCCGCGTCACTTCGATTATTGTCCGCACAAATGCATGACGTAGCGCTGGGGAGACAAACTCCGCCACCCGGTCAGATTTGGATATAGCCATTGTTGGTGTCTCTTTGGTGCTAGCGTGTTTGAGCAGATTAGCCAGTAGCAGCCAGCGTTAGCGCAACGGGGAGGTCGCCCCACCATTCGCGGATGGGAATGCCGGTTGCGTCAATGCGTCTGTGTGGCTGCATCAACACCGGTTTATGAAAGTTCCCTCGGGGTACCCAATGGTGACCTCGGTCTGTGAGGCCAGCCAAGCGGCGGACCGTCGAACGAATATGCGGGTTATCTTTGTCCTCCCTACGAAAACGCAGCAAACCGAGGTCGAACGGTTCAACCAGTTTCTGGGGATCACCTCGCCGATCAAGTTCGTCGTCTAGGAGTTCTTCGACCGGCGCCATCTCCGACACCCGAATGGACTCTTCCGATTGGAGAAAGTCCCACCAAGATCCACCGGCGACTACCCAACGATCCACGCTCTCTCGAGGCTGTAACCACGTTTCCCAGATGTTGTCTTTGTCCCGGTCACGGTCAAGCTTCTCGCAGTAGATCCTGTCAACCATCACGACCCCTTCTTCGAGTCGCGAGCACAAAACGACGATGTTTTCGTATCCGAGGACCACAGCACCGACCTTTTCGAGAATGGTTGGTTTTGGCTTGGGGTACAAAACGAAGGATTGGGCCAGTTTGATGGGGCTTAGCAGCTGGCTTGGACCTGTCGTCGTGGGAAGATTGAGGTACTCTGGTGTGGCTGGTTCTGCGGCCGCGCCCGCTGCTGCTATTGCCGCCGCGTCCTTTGCCACCGATGCTGCGGCATCTGCGGTCGCCCGATCAGATTTCGCCGCGGCCGCGGTTATCGCCGCGGCCCTCTCAGCCATCACAGCCTCTGCAGCCGTGATAGCGGCCTTTGCCGCCGCCGCTTCTCGCTCTTCTCGGACCCAAACCGTATTTTTCTCACGGAGTTCTGACTCACTGTCGAACTCGCCGAAATAGTGAGCGCAGTCAAGGGGATCGACCTGTCCGCGATAATACGAAGTATCGACCCGTAGAAGACTGGTCTCGCCATCAAAGCATTCGATGAGTCCACAGTCGACTATTGCGGATGTGCGAACCCACAGTTCTCGCTCTGGGAGATATTCGAACCCATTCGGCGGATTGTTCTCGCCGAGTTCCTCCCCATGAATCTGGTCTCGGTTGTCGAGGTCAGGGTACCCGCTCAAGGTTCGCCAATTGATCTCTTCCTCCGTAGATGACTCGTAGTCTTCGGATTTGCCGTTACAAATCCCGTCACCGTAATCCCAGTAAGTATCGCTTTCTTTGTGCCAATACAACTCGGATAGGCCAGCTCCCATGCCCCCTGAAGGATACCAACTGTCTATTAACACGAGTTCTTCGATTTCGTCCACACATCTATAGCCTGGTTCGCTTAGGTAATCAGGATGAAAATCGGCCTTGTCGTACCCGTTGGTGGTACGCCAAGAGCACATTGCTTCCCAATTTGAATCAAAGCCTCCAATGTTGTTCAAATTTTTCTCGGCGTCGCATTCCCAGTAAGTTTCGCCCATTTCGTCCCAATACAACTCGGTTATGCTAGGTGCCAGTGGTAGTGGAGATGGGCTCCAGCCGTCTACGTATGTGAGGTCTTCGATAGCGGGTTTGTCGTCTAGCTCGTCGTCTAGCTCGTCGGGATCAATAGTCATGGGATTGGTTCACTTTCGGTAAAGGGGGGGCTTACCCATTACGAGGAACCTTCAATCGGAACGTGTCAATAATCGGGACGTGTCAATAATCGAGACGTCGCAGCAGATGCGGGACTCTCCAACATCGGTTCTGTCGCGGCTGCAAACGGGTAGCCATCCAAGGTGGCAATCTCCCCGTCGAACAGGCCCAAGCGTTCGGTTAGCTAATGGGCGACGAGGCTCATAAGCGCGCGGGTTTGCGTTTCTCAAACTACGACTCTGCGAAGGCTTTCGAAACCCCCCGATGAAATTGCCTCTATCGCTCTACTCTTGTTCGCTTCGAACCTTATTCGCCGAGTTCGTCGCCGTGAACCCAAGTCGGACTGGAGAAGTCTGGTAAATGTCGGGACCGGCAAAACTGTCTGACATCGGGTGGGCTCCGATGAGACTGTTCGCAGGCGGTGCAACTAGTCTGCGGCCATGACCGAGTTCCGAGCGCCCCTTGATGACATCCGGTTCGCCCTTCGTTGCGTTGCTGATCTAGACGGCCTGGCGTCGCTGGCTACCTTTGCCCACGCCGATCCCGACCTCTGCGATAGCTTGCTCGACGAAGCCGCCCGCTTTATTGAAGAAGTGGTGGCCCCCACGAACCGCGACGGCGACACCGTGGGCAGCCAACGCAACGCCGACGGTTCGGTTACCGCAGCGCCTGGCGCGGCGAAGGCCTATACGCAATGCATCGAGGCCGGCTGGTGTGGCATTGGTTTCCCCGAGGAGTACGGCGGAGGCGGTTTTCCATGGCTGCTCAGCACCGCGGTTCAAGAAATGCTCAACTCGGCGAACATGGCATTTTCGCTGTGTCCCCTTCTCACCCAGGGCGCAATCGACGCCTTGTTGCATCACGGCAGCGAGGAACAGAAGGAGACCTACCTGCCCAAGATGATCACCGGCGAGTGGTCCGGCACGATGAACCTCACCGAACCCCACGCCGGTTCTGACGTGGGTGCCCTCTCCTCTAAGGCCGAACCGGCGGCTAACGGCACGTGGCGCATTACCGGCCAGAAGATCTTCATCACGTGGGGCGAGCACGACATGGCGGAGAACATCATCCATCTGGTGTTGGCTCGCACGCCCGATTCACCACCCGGCACCAAGGGCATCAGTTTATTCCTCGTTCCGAAGTTCTTAGTCAACGACGATGGTTCGCTCGGGGAACGAAACGACCTGTCATGTGTATCGATTGAACACAAACTTGGGATTCACGCAAGCCCCACCTGCGTCATGTCCTACGGTGACAACGGCGGCGCGGTGGGATTTCTTCTAGGTGGGGAGAATCAGGGTATGCGCAGCATGTTCACGGTGATGAATAACGCCCGACTTTCGGTTGGTCTTCAAGGTCTTGCGGTCGCCGAACGGGCGTACCAGCAGGCGCTTGGCTACGCCCACGAGCGCACTCAGGGCCGCGCCGTTGGTACCGCGCCGGGAACCAGTTCGCCGATCATCGATCACCCCGATGTTCAGCGCATGCTGCTCGACATGAAGTCGTGCATCGTGGCCATCCGTGGCTTGTGTTACCGCAACGCGGAAGCCATAGACCTCGCTACCCACGGCGCCGACGCCGACACGCGAGAACGGGCGGGCGAACGGGCCGCGCTGCTGATCCCGTTGTCGAAGTCATGGTCGACCGATATGGGATGTGAACTCACCTCGATTGGCCTGCAGGTCCACGGAGGTATGGGGTACATCGAGGAGACCGGCGCGGCGCAGTATTTTCGTGACGCCCGCATCACCCCGATTTATGAAGGAACGAACGGGATTCAGGCCATCGACTTAGTCGGACGCAAACTCGGTCTGCGGGGCGGCGCTGTCATCGGCGACCATCTCGACTCGATCGCGGCAACGGTTGCCTCGCTCGACGGGATCGACGGACTCGAGTCCGTGCAGGTCACGCTCGCGGCCGCTCATGCCGCGACCGCCGAAGCAACCGCCTGGTTACAGCAGCGCTCCGCGACTGATCCCGTCGATCTGCTGGCCGGGGCTATGGCGTATCTCAACATGTTGGCGCTGACCACCGGTGGCCAGATCCTGGCTGACGGCGCGGTAAAAGCCGCCGCTCAGAGTCCAGAGGAGGCAGCCGACCGAGCCGTTCTGGCCCGATTCTTTGCCGCTAACCGTCTCGCCGCGGTGCCCACGATGATCGCTGCGGTCAGCGCGGGCGGTGCCGACCTCACCGCAGCCAAGGACCGAATCCTGGCGATCTGACCGGCTCGCCGTCAGCTGAACGCTCCGCCATCCGAACGCTCCGTACGAGAATCGAGCCAAGCGGCGTAGAGTTGTCCTAGCATGTTTGCGTCGATTCCCAGCCCCTCTACTAGTGCGATTGAACTCGGCCCGTTCACGCTGAGGGCCTACGGCTTGGTGATTGCTTTCGGCGTGGTTGCCGGGGTGTTACTCGCGCAGAAGCGCTGGCAGGCGCGCGGAGGAAACCCCGACGACATCTCCACCCTGGCCATGTGGGCCGTCCCCGCGGGACTTATCGGCGCTCGGGTGTACCACGTGTTCACCGATTGGCGCTTCGACGAGGGTTGGGTCGAGCCGTTCAAGATCTGGGAAGGGGGACTCGGAATCCCTGGTGGGATCACCGCCGGGGTTCTCGCCACGTTGTGGATAATCCGCCGCGAAGAATGGGATCGTCCCTCGCTGCTTGATGCGGCGGTGCCGAGCCTTCCGCTGGCTCAGGCCATTGGTCGCTGGGGCAACTGGTTCAACCAGGAACTGTTCGGAGGGCCGAGCGACGCGCCGTGGGCGGTCGAGATCGCCTCGCAACACGCCACCGCGGCTGGTTATCCCGAGGTTGAGACCTTCGCCCCGACGTTCTTGTACGAATCGCTGTGGAACTTGGGGCTCTGCTTGTTCCTCATCTGGCTCGACCGGGCCAAAAAGCTTCGCACCGGTGCGCTCCTTGCCGTGTATGTGGTCGGGTACCTCACCGCTCGATGGTGGCTCGAGACGGTCCGTGTCGATCCAGCCACCGAGATTGGCGGAGTTCGCATCAACATCTGGATGAGCGTCGTGGGTATCACCGTGGCGGGCGGTTGGTTGCTCCGCCGGGGCCGCCCAGTAGCTCAGCCATAACGGCGTCGCTCAAGTGGGGCCAGGCCTTTATAGCCCACGGACCAAACGGTTCGTCGCACAAGGCAATAAGAGTGACGTGGGCTTCGGGATCGATCCACAGCATGGTGCCGGACTGCCCGAAGTGGCCGTATGTAGCGGGGCTATTGGACGCCCCCGTCCAATGGGGACGTTTCTCGGCGCGGCGTTCAGGGCCCAGCCCCCACGGGTTCGGCGTCTGGCGGCCGTAGCCGGGCAGAATCCCCACCAAGTCGGGGAGATGAACGCCGATGGCTCGGTCGAGGGTGATCTGGGCAACGAGAATCGGAGCGCGCCAAGCCTCGGCCAACAAGAGTAGGTCGGTGACCGAACCCCAGCCGCCCGAACCCGCTGATCCAGCCAAGACGTGAGGGGTCATTCCCAACGGAAGTAGGACCGCTTCGGTGAGGTACTGAGCAAAGGGAATCCCCGCGTTGGTGCCCACGGCCCCGGCAATGATGTCGTAGCTGGCGGTGGAGTACATTCGCCGAGATCGCGGCGCGGCGAGTTGTTCAGGGCGATCAGGAGCGATCCCGCCGGCGTGGGAAAGCAAGTCGGCTACGGTCGAACCGGCGGGGGTGAGTTCTTCGTCGAGGTCGAGCGTGCCTTCCTCGTGGGCGACAAGCGCGGCCATCGCGGTTAGGAGTTTGGTTACCGAGGCCAGAGCGAACGGTCGAGTGATATCGCCGATTGTGTGGCGCGACCCGTCGGGTCCGACAACCGCGGCGGCACACGGTGCGGGCCAGGTGGCGAGGTCATCGAGCGCGGCCATCAATAAATCTTACGCAGAGTCGATGGAGATCACGGCTTAGGGTTATGTCTATGGACCCACTCGATCGGTCGTCGGAGACCGACTTTGAGCGCGATGTTGTCGCCGTGCTCATGTCACTTGGTCCCGGCGAGATCGCCACCTACGGTGAGGTCGCAGCCGAAGCGGGGTACCCGGGCGCGGCTCGGGCCGTGGGTTCGGTGCTGGGACGCTCCCGCCCCGGAACACTCGCGTGGTGGCGGGTCGTGAACGCCGCCGGTCGGTTAGTTCCGGGCCGCGAACAAGAGCAGACGAAACGGCTAGTCGCAGAAGGGGTCACGGTACGCAACGGACACGTCGCATGAACTGACTGATTTCGCCGGTAGCCTTGTAGAGTCGCTGAACACGCTGGGCGATCAACTCTCTCCATTGGTCGGGCGGCCACTTCTCAGGATCCCCGACGAACTTTCATTACGATGACCGAAGAAACCACCTTTGCCGACCTAGGCCTAGACGACAAAATCGTCGCTACCTTGTCCGACCGGGGCATTACTGCTCCGTTCCCTGTCCAAACCCTCACCATCCCCGACGCCCTCGCTGGGCGCGACGTTTGCGGCAAAGCCAAAACCGGTTCCGGCAAGACCTTAGCTTTTGGCCTTCCGGTGCTGCAGCGCATGGCGTCGGCCCGACCCAACCGGCCCACCGGTTTGGTCTTGGTCCCGACCCGTGAGTTGGCCAATCAGGTCTGCGAGGAACTCGAACCGGCAGCGAAGGCGGTTGGTCGTAGATCGCTGGCCATCTACGGCGGCGCTCCCATCGAGAAACAGATCGAACGCCTCGACCAAGGCATCGACCTCGTCGTCGCCACCCCCGGCCGCATGATTGATCTGATCGAGCGTAAAGCGGTGTCGGTCAAATATGTTGCCCATGTGGTGGTGGACGAGGCCGACCGTATGGCCGACATGGGGTTTTTGCCGCAAGTGGAGTGGATCCTACGCAACGTCGAATCCGACCACCAGACGCTTCTTTTCTCGGCCACTCTCGACGGCGTCGTCAATACCTTGATCCGCCGCTACCAGACCGATCCGTCGATGCATGAAGTCGTGTCCGAAGAGGTGATGGTGGAGGACATGACCCACCGCTTCATTTCGGTTCACAAGATGGACAAGGTCAAGGTCGCCGGTTCCATCGCCCGAGGCGTCGAGCGAACCATCATGTTCACCAGTACTAAGGTAATGGCCGACCGTTTGGCGCGCGAGTTGAAAGAACTCGACGTCAACGCGGCACCGATTCATGGCGATCTGCGCCAGTCGAGCCGCGAGAAGTCCCTCCGAGATTTCGGCAACGGCAAGATCCATGTCCTTGTGGCTACCGACGTGGCCGCTCGCGGTATTCACGTCGACGATGTCGATGTCGTGATTCACTATGATCCACCCGGCGATGCCAAGACCTATCTGCACCGAGCGGGCCGCACCGCTCGAGCGGGAGAGTCGGGCTTGGTGGTCACCCTTTCCCTGTGGGACGAAGAACTCGAGATCAAGCGCCTGCAAAAACGCATCAATTGCGTGATGCCAATCGTTGAGATGTTTTCCAACGACGCCCGTCTCGGCGGGTTGGTCGAGTGGGATCCCGCTGACGTCTGAGGCTTGGCGGCAAGCCCGAACTCCTACCTCCTAGCCCGGCTTTAGCCCAGAGATCGCTACAATGCCGGACACCGTCGGTCGGTATCAGGAGACCTTGTGAACGATCGCCCCGAATATCTGCATTACGACCCGAGCAGGCGGTTCGCGGACGCCTTGCCAGTAACGGGGGCCTGGATGCTGGGTGATCCGGTGGGCCACCGAAAGTTCATGAAAGTATGTTGCGATCGTCCTTTTGTGCTCGAAGGCGGAGGTACGCTTTCCGAGATTGCGGTCGCCTACGAGACTTGGGGCGAACTCAACGAGCGCGCATCGAACGCCGTTTTGGTGTGCCACGCCCTCACCGGCGACTCCCACGCTAGGGGGGCCATGGAACCGGGTCACGCCACCGACGGATGGTGGAACGATCTCATCGGTCCCGGAAAAGCCCTCGATACCGATCAGTACTTTGTGGTTTGTGCCAATGTGCTCGGGGGTTGCCAAGGCACCACCGGTCCGTCGAGCATAGACCCGGCTACGGGCACCAACTACGGACCGACCTTCCCGACGGTCAGCATCCGCGACATAGTTCGCACCCAGAAACTGCTCGCCGACGGGCTTGGAATCGACGTGTGGTTGTCTGTCGTGGGCGGATCAATGGGAGGGATGCAGGTCTTGGAGTGGGGGGCCATGCTTCCCGACCATGTGGCCTCGCTTATGCCGATTGCTTCTGTTGCGGCGGCGTCGCCCATGCAAATTGGATGGAGCGCTGTTGAGCGCCTAGCGATCGTGTCGGACCCGCGGTGGCGCGGGGGCTGGTACTACGACGCCGAGCCGGGCTATGGGCCGTCGCACGGTCTCGCCCTCGCCCGAGAGATTTCCCAAATCACTTACCGCACGACCCACGTGTTTGATGAGCGCTTCGGGCGGCAACTCTTTGATCCTCACGATGAGTTTGGCCAATGGTCTCGCTACCAGATCGAGTCCTACCTCGATCATCACGGACAAAAACTGGTCCGCCGATTCGACGCCAACTCATTTCTCGTACTGAGCAAAGCCATGGACCTTCACGACGTGGGCCGGGGCCGGGGCGGTATCGAGAAAGTTCTCGGCCGTTTCAAGATGCCGGTGCTTACCGCGTCGGTCACGTCGGACATTTTGTACCCCGCGTACCAACAAGCAGAAATGCACCGACTCATCGAGGCGGGTGGGGGTGACTGTGAATATCACATTGTTGATAGCCCTCAGGGGCACGACGGTTTCCTGCTCGAGTCGGCCTTTTTGGGTCCGCTCATCGCTGAGACGCTGCTCAAAGCAGGTAAGTAATCGGCCGCACGATCATCCGGACTACGCTTAGACCTTGTGCGCTGCCGTCTCTTGCTCTGGATTGCCCTTGGACTGTTAGGGGCGGCTTTATTGGTGCCGGTCGCGGCTGTGGCTCAGGACTCGGTCGATGCAGATTCCGCGGTTCTCGGCAGTGAGTTCGATACCCGTATGACCGAAGGCACCATCGAGCGGGTGAGCAACACCCTGCTGATCATTGCGGCTAGCACCGGCTTCATGCTGGTGCTCTACATTGGGCACACCAGCCCGCGCCGCCGAGTCCGAGTCGCCAACCGCCGCCGCAATCGTCGAGAAGCTACGGTGAGCCTATGACTGATGCGTCAAAGGGTGGTGGTATCGACATCGCCGCAATGATCGAGCGTTTCCAGGAACGGGCCGCGGCGGTCAAGCGTCGCAACCTGCCGCCTGTTGGTGGCGACGAACGGGCCGCTTTCGTGAAACAAGCCCAGATCGATTATCAAGACTTCGCCATGCTCGGCGATGCCACCGGCGAACTCGTCGATGGCGTGCTTGTGCTGCGGATTGATCTCAATCCGGCCTAAGTCCGGGGGTGGCGTGCAGCAATATCCCTCGTCCGCAGGAGTGCGGGATTGGTTAGGTTGCCGGTACAATCAACCGTCGACGCGGACGTAGCTCAGTTGGTAGAGCGCAACCTTGCCAAGGTTGAGGTCGCCGGTTCGAACCCGGTCGTCCGCTCCAAGCAAAAGCAGAACTGAGTAGTGATGAGCAGGTACGACCCCTTGAGTCGGGTTCTTCGAGCGAACTCGGGTCCGGTAGAGTACACGTTCGCCGAACTCGACGATTTAGTCGGTGGGCTTCCGGCCTCGGCTCGCATCTATCACTCCTGGTGGGGGAACACCGCCAACTCGACCGCTGGTCACACCCGATCGTGGCTCGACTCTGGTTACGTCGTGGAGTCGTTCGATCTTTTGTCCGCCAAGGTGCGGTTTACCCCCGGACGGATCGAGAACAGGGTGAGAGGCTCACAGAGGTCACGACGATCAGTACTACTTAATGGCGTCGATGCTCTGGCGAGTGTGCTGCGTCGGGCGGGCTATGAGTCACCCATGCACGCAGTGGCCGCGCACACGATCTTCTTGCATCCCGACACCGTGAGGCAGACGGACGGGGCGGCCCTGTTTCGCATTGCCCGCGACGACCGTCGCCGTGGCCAGATTACGGTAAATGCCAATGGGATGTCGTTACTTCACGACGACAATACGAGTCCAACAAACGCCTTTTGCTGGGCGGCGGGTCAAAAGAAGGGTCCGGACGTCCAGTTCAACCACGTCTTCAACGACAGCAAGAATCCGGACCTGTATACCGCGCTCTGGAATATCTGCGTGACCCCCGCCTTCCTTGCCAAGACAACGGGTGGGAAGAACCATCCCGAGGTCGTCGCTGCGCTACGTCGCCGGTCGTTTGAGCTATACGGCTACTATCCTGCGGGCGACCCGATTCCTGAACCGCCGGAGAGCTACGATGAACTCGACTGGCATGATCCCCCCGCGGCGGTGAACGACCTCGAAGCCACCGTGCGCCAGCGACTCAACGCAGCACCGAAGAGTCGGCCGGCGGTCGCGTCCCGTGAGATCGGCTGGCTCTTCAGCGATTGGATCCCTGACCACACGCTGCGAGTACCTAGCTGACAGCGTCAGAGCTGGCTAGCGGTCCTAGGCCGCGGGAATCGGTTTTCGGTGTCGGGCGGGGTCGCCGCGGCGGCCTCGGTGTTTTCGCCCGTGGCAGTTCCAGCAAGGCAGTTCGAGGTTGTCGATATCGGTTGGACCTTCCGAGCCATAACGGACGTCCATCGCCGCTAAACGCTTGGCCGACGAGATCGGTCAGGATGAAGTCTGCGCGCCAATCGTTCAGGAGCGTTCTCCCGGCCGTTGGGTCGATCCATGTCCCCGGCGTCCCTCTCGACTTGGTGGCGTCCCAGGTTTGGTGTAACTCGGGCCTGGGTGTTGGTTCCTGTTGGTCATTTTAGGCGGCGGTTAGGCGGGGGGCTGTGGTGGTTGGGTTCTCCTTGGTGGCAGGTCGGTTGAGTTGGTGGCGGATGTTGGAGAGGTGTCTGGTGATGGCTGGGGTGTAGCGCAGTCCTCGCCAGCTCGCCGATGACTTTCACACGTCGTCGGGTTTCGCCGAAGGTCCGTTTGATGAGGTTGGTGTGTCGGATCCGTTTGTGGTGCTCGGTCGGGAATCGTAGGTACGAGGTCAGCGCTTGACGGTCGTCTTGCGGGCAGCGCACCGCAGCCGGGAAGGCTTGGTGGTGGCGGTCAGCGAACGCGTCGATGCGGCGTTGTGCTTCGTTGACGGCGCCTCCAACGGCGTTGGATTCTGCACCACCCGCTTTCCGAGGGAACTGCGACTGCGACCAGGACCGGTTGGCTAACAGTGGTGATGGCGTAGGCAACCATGACCGGCTCCGCGTTGGTGCCGTCATGCATCTTGAAATGCGACCCGTCGAGAAACGTTGGTGGTCCAAATCGATGCCGGTCAGGTCGCGGTTCTGGAACACTTCGAGATCGTTCTTGAGGACCTGCTGAAGCACAAGCCGCACCGAGTGGCGCATCAACTCCTCCAGACACTCCTCAACCGGTTTTCCCGAACCGAACACAGTGTCGATGTCGGCGCGGATCGTCTCAATAGGCGATACTCGTTTGGGCATGGCGTGGGTCTCCTTCGATGAGTTTGCAGCTCTTGAAGGAACCTACGCCAGGCCTCGTATTACACCGCCGATGGGACGCCACCTTATCCGCCTGATTTCAACGTTCCCACTCAGTCGGAGTTCCGCGCGCTTTCGGTGCTCGGCGAGGCTCCCGACCCCACGACTCGTGGGTGTACGGTCGCTGTGGCACCGGTCCGGTTGGTGTGCTTGCGCCGCGTCGACCACTCCGCGCTATCGGGCGAACGTTGGCCGGTCGCCAACCACATCGTTGTCGCGCTCGACATAGCGCAGGATCGGGCCCGTGGGCTCGAAGCACTCGAACAGTGGCGACCAGAAGGGATCACCCGTGCTTGGTGACCAAGTTACCCTCGTCGCCGATCTTGGTCGGACGCTGCTCGGGTAGCGGATTGAAGTCCTGTCCACCATGTTGGCGATTTCTGTCAAACTTAAAGAAATGGTTGACGTTCTAGTTCCGTTCTGATACAATAAACGCATGTTCCAGAAAGCGCACGACAACTTGGCTGAGGTTGCTCTCCATGGAATGTCTCGACCGGAGTTGACCACAACCATTGGTGGGCTTGATCGGGTGATCGCTCACGCGCAAGAACGACGCTTGGCGTGCTTGGCTGGGATCGACGCGTTGGGTGATTCCGGGGCTGATGCCGCCTCTGTGGGGCATTCGTTATCGCGGCGCTCGAATCGCCAGTCTAAACAAGACGCCAAGGTCGCTACACAGTTGGCGCAGATGCCGGCGGTGGCCGAAGGCCTAGCCAGCGGGGCTATCACTGCCGAACATGCCGCGGTGTGCGCTGAGGCGGCGGCTCGGGTATCGCCGAGTGAGGCCGAGGAGTTGCTGGCGCTTGGCTGCGGATTTGCCTGCCGACAGGTTTGCTAAGAAGACACGCGAGTGGGTCAACATCAGAGAATCTCGCGGAGTGGTTGAGAAGCGTCATGCTCGGCAACGTCGTTTGCGTGAGGTAACTGACTGGGTTGATGGCGAGGGGATGGTCAACATCTTGAGCCGCCTCGACCCGATCAACGGCGCGCGGGCTCTAGCGGCTTTGCGGGAGTTCGCTAACCAGACGCGGCCCCGACGACACTCGTACGGTGAAGCAACGCCGCGCCGACGCGATGGTGGCGTTGCTCACTGAGGCACGGGCGAGCCGTACTGGCAAACCGCATCCCAAACACATGGTCCACCTGCTGCACTGTCTCGAGACTGGAAGCACCGAACTAGCTGACGGCAGCCCCGTACCCGACGAAGTACTCATCGAACTCGGACCCACCGCCGAAGTCGTCGGCCAAATCTTCGCAGGCGACGGACGGCCGTTGTGGCTGGGGCGCTCCACCCGCCTGGCTAGTCGCGATCAGTGGATTGCTCTTATCGCCCGCCATCGTGGTTGTAGCGAATGCGGCGCATCACCAGACCGCACCGAAGCCCACCACACCAGGGAATGGGCCGATGGCGGGCCAACCGATATCGACAACCTCGAACTACCCTGCTGGAACTGTCACGGCCGAAAACACAGAGGCCGACGCGGCGACCACGCCCGACATCGTGGCCGAAGCGGAAGACCCTAGGTGACTGATCGCCCCGGGTTTTGTGCATGCGGTTCGGATGGTGCTCGAGCATCAAGACGAGTACCCGTCGCAGTGGAAGGCAATTTGTTCGATCGGTGAGCAGCTTGGGTTGCATCTACGTACCGGTAAGCCCAGATGGTGTATTCGATATCGGGTCGACCCTTCCGCCCAGGTTTCGGCACAGTGATGAACGGGTCCGACCAGTTCGTGTTCCCTGGGCCTGTTGCGCTGCGGACAAGAACGCGCCTGCCATCGCGTGTTTCGAAGTTCAGATGGGGTTCAGAGTCGGCCGTCATCTGCGCTACAAGCGCACTGATGTCGATGAGTGGATCGAGGAACAACGTCGTTTTTGCATGCCCAAGCCGAGTGACATCGGTCGAGGTTGTTGAGAATCGTCACATGCGTCGGCGTGTCAAACTCCTTGAACAGGAAAATGAGGTGCTGCGCAGAGCAACTGCGTATTTGGGGCAGGCAAGCCTCCCAAAAAGATGATGTACCCGCTCGTGAAAGAACTCCTCGACGCCAAACAGCCCTCGGCCGATTGACCCCCAAGCGGCCTAACCAAACCTGTCACCTAGACGTGCAGCAGCCTCAACTCGCCGGGCCGGTCGCGTTGATAACGACGAACTGGTGCCGCTGTTGCCCGGTCGCAGTGGTTGAGCCGGCCGAGACCGTTTGCGTGAACGATCCGCTGCACAGTCGACGCCGCGATCCAACAACCCGATCTCGCCCTCAGCCAAGAACCGGTCTCGCCACTTCGTCACCGTTTTCGCGTCGATCTGGAACCACTCAGCGGCTGCCTCGATCGTCCAACCCCCATCGATGACACAGTCGACCATGTTGCGGCGGTGCCGCGGGGTCAACTGCGCGTTCGGGTGTTGGGTCCTAGCGTGGGAGATGAGTCCTCCGGTGTGAAGAAGTGAGTAGTTGAAGACCCACAACCTCACTCGGAGGACTCACCCAACCGGTGGACCACCCACACCAAACCGCCACGGACAACGTCCCCGGTCATCACATCTAGTGGGCGCGGAGTTCACATGTCGAGGCAAACCCGTCGGAATTCTAGTCCGAGTCTTGGGTTGGAAACCTATGGACTCGCGGCGGCCAACGGTTCGGCGATTGCGCGAGATGGTCGAAGACTTGGGCCGTTTTCTTAGTCCACCCCGTTCGATCGATTGCTTGACGCCGGGATTGTCGGCGGTGGTGGTGATGAACGACTGGGGTGTCCCGAGGCATTTGGTTGAGGGGATGCAGGACTGCGACGATGTCCACATCTACCCCTAACCCGCAGTTTTCGACCATCGACGCTAGTATCGATCTCGGACAGTCGGGGCTCCGAGTACGAGTCGATTTAATCGATCGCCATCGGCACTGCAAGGTTCCATGGCAATCGGTCCCTGTCGCATCTTGTAGCCAACCCCACGCTAGCTACTGGAATTGCAACGTTGGACTAGGGGAGGGTGGCCAGTGGATTAGCCACTACGCTGCGCGCATGATGTCAGTATCATCGCCGTTGGGCGCGCACGCGGCAGTCCCTCACGGTGGCTATCGATGTCACGATCGCGTACCGAGGTTGCGGCGCGGCGCCAATCAAGTGTTAGTACACCGTCGCCCTGCCAGCCTGAGGCTGAAGACAGGCGGCGCAAGGCGTTGCTTGCAGGGGCTGTGACTAGCAGTCGACAGCGGCCTGAATGGCGGTGCATGCTTCGGCGAGTCGGGCCGGCTGTAGTTCGCAGATCTGGTCGATCAGGTAGGCCTTGGGGACGACTCTGAGATTGTCGAAGCTGGCGACGCAGTCAGTGGGCATTCCGTCGGCTGGCCCGAGTGGTAGTTCGGTGGGGATGTCTCTGATCGTGCGGGTCACGGGTGCTGCGAGGACGCTGTTCATGACGGGAATGGCGGCGGATCTGGTCATGATGAGGAAAGGGCGGCGACCGACGTCTTCGATCTCGCCCCACCAGATCTGGCCTCGGTCTGGAGTTGTCACCATGGCTCGTCGAGGATTGCTTCGCGCAAAGATGCGAGCGCTGCGTGCTCTTCGGTTTCTGTTGGTGGTTGCCGGGTGTAGCCGTCGACGACGGCTCGGTCTGTTCGGCGTTGGAGTTCGAGTTTCACGATGGCTTTGATGCCGGCTCGAACCGCAGCGGCGCGGCTCTCGTAGGCTCCGCTGCTGACGAGTTCGTCGAGATCGGCGAGGAGCGGCTCGGGAAGTCGTACTGCGATCTGTTCGGTGGCCATTCGAGCTAGCATACCGTTCGGGGATGCCAAACGGTATGCGAGGCCAGAGGCCCCAGAATCACCCAACGCGTCGATCTTGGCCAAGCATGCTAGGCGTCGTTTCGGCGCGGGAGGCAAGAACTTGGGTCAATGCCCGCCGTCGAGCGACCGCTAGCAGGGCGCCGAAGATTAATACTGGCCCCCCAACGAGCAGTATCTCGTGCCAACCGCCTTGATGAGCAAAAAGTAGTCCGGCATGCATACCCTGAAGAGTAGCCTCTATCTATAGCCAAGAGCATCTCTACCCTCGTTTAGGAATTTCGTCGTGCTGGAGCAAGTCGAAAAAGTCATCACCGCCATCCGACCGGCGATTCAGGCCGACGAAGGCGACATCGAGTTGATTAGTGTCGACGAGGCGAGCGGCGTCGTCACCGTTGAGCTCATGGGCGCGTGTGTCACCTGCCCAGCCTCCACCCTGACGTTGAAGGCGGGTATCGAACGCATCATGAAGGACCGAGTCAAAGGCGTCACCGAAGTCGTGGAGATCAACGCGCTCGGCATGAGCGAGAGCCCCGTTCAGCTCTAAACCCCGTCGTCGGCTAGGTTCAGTGCGTTGGAAATCAACCCGAGGTGCGAGTATGCCTGCGGGTGATTGCCGAGGGCGAGGCCGCCGACCGGATCAACTTGCTCAGCCATTAGCCCTGTTGGTCCGGCCCGATCGACGTACGCTGCGAACAGTTGGTGGGCGCCCGTAATGTCACCGATGAGGACCTTGGCGTCGATTAGCCACGAGGTCATCAGGTTGAATCCGCCCTCCTCCCCGGGCAGTCCGTCATCGTGTTTGTAACGGAAAACGGTGTCGCCGTGGCGTAACTGGGTTTCGACCGCGGCGACGGTGGCGGCAAACCGGGGATCGTCCCCGGCGATCAACCCAAACAGGCCCACCGCGAGGACCGAGGCGTCGAGATCGGTGCCGTCGTAGGCTGTGGTGAAGGATCCGACCTGCTCGTTCCAGCCGCGGGTGAGGATGTCGTTGGCGATTGTGTCGCGCAGGGTTTCCCATTCGGGCCGTTCGTGTCCGAAGACGGCGTTGGCGAGGCGGATGGCACGATCGACGGTGACCCAGCACATGACCTTGGAGTTCGTGTGGTGACGCGGCGTCGAACGGATTTCCCAGATGCCTTGATCTGGTTCCATCCACCGCCGGTCGACCGCGCTTACGAGATCCTCGACTAGGCCCCAATGTTGGGCATCGAGGGGAGCATCGACCTCGCTGAGTTGGTGAATGAGTTCGAGTACCGAGCCAAATACGTCGAGTTGGACTTGGTGATCGGCGGCGTTGCCGACCCGAACCGGTCGAGAACCGGCGTAACCGGCCAATTCTTCGATAGTGGCCTCAGGAGGAAGGGCCTGGCCGTCGACCGTGTACAAGGGAGCCAACTGCTTCGCTCCGGCATCGGTGCTGGTAACGACTTGCAGTAGCCAGTCCAGCAGGTTCATGGCTTCGTCGATCGAGCCGAGTTTGACCAATGCGGTGGCTGACATCGACGCGTCGCGAATCCAGCAATACCGGTAGTCCCAGTTGCGAACCCCGCCGATGAACTCGGGCAGGCTGGTCGTGGCTGCGGCGAGGATTGCTCCGGTGGGGCCGTAGCACAGGCCCTTGAGGGTGAGCGCCGAGCGCCGTACGAGACTCGGTTCGAGATTAGGAAGTTCAAGTTGGCGGGCCCAGTCGCGCCAAAAGGAGGTAGTGCGCTCCCGCCGTTCGGGCTCGGCGGAGCGATCGGGTCGCAACGAGGCGGTACCGCAGCGCAGTTCGAGGGTGACGGGGCCATGGTCAAGATTGGCCACCGCTGTTGCGGTCTGATGCATGCCGACGTCGGCGATGGTCCAATCGACATTCGGCGCGCGGAGCACAACAAGGTCGGCCGCGTTGACAATCTTGAGTCCAGCGGGCCGGACTTCGAGTTGGGTCGGGAATCGGCCAAAGTCGAGCCGGGGGGCGAACTCGATTGTAACTGTGCCCGTGCCTTCGATAACGCGAACGAGGTCGGTTCGGCCCGAGGGGCGGTTTGGGCGTCCCTCGGAGCAGTCGAGATAGTCGGTGACGGTCATTGAGGGCCAGGTTGTGGACAAGACCAGCGAGTCGTCAACGTAGCCCTGGTGGGGTCTTTCGTTGGCTGCTTCGGGCTGGACGGAGAAGTACCCGGCGCCGGGGCCGCCGAGCAGTTCGGCGAAGATGGCCGCAGAGTCGATGCGCGGCACGCAGAGCCAGGTGATCCGGGCGTCGGGCGTGACGATCGCCGCCGTGCGCTGATCGGACAACATCGAGTGGGCCTCGATGGGGGTAACGCCCGCCCCAGCCAACCACTCTGCCCGACGGTTCGTGAGGGCGGCCAGTAAAACGGCAACATCGTTGGGTGATCCAACGGCGAAGGGAGCAATCGTGGTGCCATCGCCGACCTTCACCGCGAGATCCGGGCCGTGCAAGGTGGCGAACGCGTCTTCGTCAGTTATGTCGTCGCCGAGGAACATCACCGCGGTCGCCCCAACTGTGGCCCGTACCGTACCCAACGCCTGTCCTTTGTCGGTCGGGAGCAAAAGTAACTCGCAAACCATTTTTCCGTGGCGGACCACGAGTTCGCCGATCGACTCGGCGATCTCGCCAAGGCGGCGGAGAATAGTTTCGACTTCGCTCGGCTCGACGTTGCGGTAGTGGACGGCGACCGAAGCGGGCTTCTTCTCCAGCGTAAGGTTGCGGTGACGGTCGACGAGGGTGGTCAGTTGGTCTAACAGGACTGAGCGTCGTGCTCGGAGTTCGGGGTCAAGATCGAGGGCGAAATCGATATCGAACTCGGTGCCGTGAGACCCGACTAGGTGAATCTCCGCCGGTAGCCGGCTGAGCATGGCGAGGTCGCGCAATGAACGACCGGAAATGACCGCGACGTTGGTTTGGGGGAGCGCGGCCAAGCTACGAAGGGCGACGGAAGTGTCGCGCAACGGACGGGCCTTCATGGGATCGGCGACGATAGGGGCGATCGTGCCGTCGTAATCGCAGGCGACGAGCAACTGCGGGGTGCAGGCGAGTTGATCGATGCGGGTCTGCAGTTCGAGATCGTCTAGTACATGCCCACCCATCGCCCGAAACGCTAGCGGGTTTGCCCCTTCGATCATAGGCTGAAGGTATGGACGGCGAGGAGATTTATTTAGACCACGCGGCCAGCACACCGCTGCGTCCCGAGGCACGTGCCGCCTGGCTAGCCGCGTCCGACGTCCACCACGCCAATCCGACTGGGGCTCACCGTGCGGCTCGAGCGGCCCGTCGAGCCCTCGACGATGCCCGTGACCTGCTCGCCGAAACGCTTCTGCGCGCACCGGCCGAAGTTGTTTTTACGAGCGGCGGCAGCGAAGCCGACAATTTGGCGGTTCGAGGCGTGCTCGCCCAACGGCGCGGGATCGCGGTGTGCAGCGCGGGCGAACACCACGCGGTCCTTGAGCCGGTAGTACACGCGGGCGGTTTGACCGTTGGTCTCGAACGCGACGGTCGGGTGGCGCCGGAACGATTGCGTGAGGTTCTGAGCGAAGCCAACGATGTGTCGATCGTCTCGATCATGGCGGTGAACAACGAAACCGGCGCTATCAACGACCTCGCGGCGCTGGCAGCGGTAGTGCGAGAGTGCGCGCCTGGCGCGGTGACCCATACCGACGCCGTGCAGGCTCTGCGCTGGATTGATCTGGCCGATGCGGCCGCCGAGGTGGACTTGGTTTCGATCACCGGTCACAAGATTGGCGGCCCGGTCGGCACGGGGGCGCTGTTCGTGCGGGCCGGGGTAGTGCTTGATCCGCTGCTCCTCGGTGGGGGACAAGAGCGGGGCCGTCGCGCCGGGACGCCCGATGTCGCGGGGGCTGCGGCCTTCGCGGCAGCCGCTACGGTCACCGTTGCGACACGAGTCGACGAGGTTAATCGCCTCGCTGGCTTGCGTGATCGCCTTATGGCGGGCCTTGTGGACCAACTCGCAACGATTGCTGAACCAACCGTGTTGACAGAACCGGATGCGCCGGTCGTCGCCGGGATCGGTCACGTAATGCTGCACGGTGTTGAGGCCGAAGCGCTCCTGTTTCTCCTCGACGCACAGGGGCTTAGAGCATCAGCCGCTTCGTCGTGTTCGAGCGGGGCGCAAGACCCGTCGCACGTATTGGCGTCGATGGGAATTGATCGCCAGATCGCCCAAGGTTCGCTCCGCTTGTCGCTTGGCCATACAAGCACCGAGGACGACATCGACCGAGCTCTAGCCATCATCCCGGCCGCGGTACGCCAACTCCTCGACCACGGAGGCGGCTGATGACCGGTCCGGTCATGGTTGCCATGTCGGGCGGTGTTGACTCATCGGTCGCCGCTGCCAGGCTGATCGACGCGGGTTACGACGTGGTCGGGGTCACCATGAAGCTCTGGGGAGGCCCGAGCGATACCGGCTGTTGCGCGGTGAGCGATGTTGACGATGCCCGTCGGGTGGCCGACCGGCTCGGTATCGAGCATCACGTCTTCAATTTCGGAGATGACTTCGAACGTGACGTGGTTGCCCCTTACGTGGCCGACCATGCAGCGGGCCGCACGCCGAATCCGTGTATCGAATGCAACCGTCATCTTAAGTTTGACCGGCTAGTCCGCCGCGCCGACGCCCTCGGATTCGATAAACTCGCCACTGGGCATCACGCCCGCGTCGTCGAGACCCCCGCAGGTCCCCGTCTCGCTCGGGGCAACGATCCAGCTAAGGACCAAGCCTACGTTCTGCACGTCATCTCCGCCGCGGTGCTCAAGCGACTGTTGCTGCCGGTGGGCGAGTTGACTAAAGCCGATGTGCGCCGGATCGCGACCGAACTTGGTTTGCGCACAGCGGCCAAGCCCGAAAGCCAAGACGTGTGCTTTATCACCAACCAGCACGGTCGCCAAGCGTTTCTCGATCGCCGGATTCAGCTACAGGCCGCGACGGTGGTTGAGCGAGACGGCACCGTAGTTGGCGCCGTCGAGTCAATCGAGTTGGTCACGATTGGTCAACGCAAAGGGCTGGGGTTGGCCGGCGGTACCGACCCCAAGTACGTCGTCGACGTTGATGCGGCTTCCGCCACGGTGACCGTGGGGACCAAAACCGATCTCCACACCGGACATACGCCGCTCGAATCGTGGACTTGGGTCGGTGAACCCGTCGAGGGCCCCCTGCTGCTTCAGTGCTCCGCCCACGGTCAGCCGGTTGTGGGCAGGGTTGAAGTGAGCACGGCTGAAGTGGGCAGAGCTGAATCGGGGCGGGTGACGTGGGCGGACCCCCATCGGCGGATTGCCGCGGGCCAAAGCGTAGTTGGCTTTAGCGGCGAGATAGTGGTTGGGGGCGGCATCGCGGGCCGTCCGATCGGCTGATGGCGCGAGCGGTAAGCCGATGGTAAGCCGATGGTAAGCCGATGGTCAGGCGATGGTGAGGCCCCGAGCGACGGCGGTCTCTAGCACCGCGGTTGGCCTGCTGGGGGCCACCAAAAGGGCCGCAATGGTTTGTTCCTCGGCTTGCTGGCGGCCGGTCACCAGCGGGAGGGTGATCGGGGTGTCTAAGCGGATCTCTAGGGCGAGGCCCAGGGACTGAGAGGTAAGGTCGGTCGCCGCGGTGTCAGCCCGAGCCGGACCAAGCGCAGCTATTTCGCGGCTAACGAGCAGAACCGGTTCGGCCAACGTGCTGCGATCGTGGAGCACAAGTCCGTTAGGCACGAAAACCAAAAAGCGACCGGTCAGGGCGTGGAGCGCATTGATCCCGCGCCACGCGACGAGCCCCCCGATGACCAAGGCAACCGCGCCCCTCACCCACTGTTGGTTGAGTAGAAGCAGGGGTCCCGCGGTGCTCCCCGCGATGACGAGGATCGTGGTCGGGGTAATGAGGGCCAAAACGACAACCCCGGGCGGACGGAGCAGGAAACGCTGCTCGTCGCCGTAGCTCACCCCATCGGCGAAGCGGTCGCCGATGGCGGGCAGGAGGCCAACGGTCAACGCCGCGCCGGCGGCGACCACGCCGACCACGGCAAGTACCGTATGGTCGGATTCGATCCCACCCCAGGCCGCATAAAGCAATCCGCCGGAGAGTCCCACACGCGTGATGGTGAGCGTGACCGGCCGGGGAACGTTAATGGCTAACAAAACAACGAGCCATCCCACCCATAAGGCGATCGATACCGGCGTGCGAAAGGAGGACTGAGCGGTCTCGAGTGCGTCGCTGAGCAGGGCACCGGTGGTGAATGGTTGGGCCACCCAAAGCAGGCCCAGGAGCAAGGTTAGACGCTGTCGGGGCGTCCGAATCAATTCGACCACGCCACTCAATCTATCCCCGCCCGCGGGATGTATCCTCGACATTAATGGCCGACGACGCTCCTGATCCCGCCATCCGAGTCGTTGAACTTCGGGCTGAAATCGATCACCACGCACGCGCCTATTACGACCACGACACCCCCGAGATTTCCGACGCCGAGTACGACTGTCTCCTACGTGATCTTGCGGCGCTGGAACATGCGCACCCAGAGTTGCTTACCGTTGACTCGCCGACCCAACGAGTGGGCGGGGAGGCCAGCGAAGCCTTCGCTCCCGTTGAGCACACCGTGGCCATGATGTCGCTGCATAACGCCTTCGATATCGACGAACTTCGAGGCTGGAACGAGCGGGTGGGGCGTGGCTTGGCGGGTCGAGAAGTACCTCGCTTCGCGGTGGAGTTTAAGTTCGACGGGTTGGCGATATCGCTTCGCTACGAGAACGGTCAACTGGTTCAGGGAGCTACCCGTGGCGACGGCAAGGTCGGCGAGGGGGTAACCCACAACGTACTAACTATTGGCGATATTCCACATCGCCTCGGCGATGGTGCCCCAACCGTCTTGGAGGTTCGCGGCGAGGTCTACATGCGGCTATCTAGTTTCGCGGCGCTTAATCAGCGTCAGATCGAGGAGGCCGAAGCCAGCGGTAGAGCACCTGAACTTTTCGTGAACCCGCGCAACACAGCGGCCGGTTCGTTGCGCCAAATCGATGCCACCAAGACAGCCCAGCGGGACCTCTCGTTCTTTTGCTACCAGATTGGCTTGATCGAAGGCGGTCCGGAACTCGGCTCGCACACCGAGGGACTGGCGTGGCTCGGAAGCCTCGGGTTTCCAGTCAACGAACACGCCCTCGGTTTCGAGACCATCGAGGCGGTGGAGAGCCGTATCGCCGAGTTGCAGACGCTGCGCCATGACCTCGATTACGAGTGCGATGGGGTGGTGATAAAGGTCGACGACTTGGGCCTTCAAGCAGAACTGGGCGCTGATGCCAAAGCGCCCCGGTGGGCGATTGCCTACAAGTTTCCTCCCGAACAGCGCACGAGCATCCTGCTTGATATCGAGGTGTCGATCGGCCCGTCCGGTCGGGCGACCCCTTTTGCCCACTTAGAGCCGGTGTTCGTTGGGGGGGTTACCGTCGCCACCGCCACGCTGCACAACCAGGATCAGGTCGCCGCGAAAGATGTTCGCCCCGGCGACACGGTGATCGTGCGTCGGGCGGGCGACGTGATTCCTGAGGTGGTGGGACCGGTTCTCGCCCACCGAGATCCGGGGTCGAAACCGTGGCTGTTTCCGACCAACTGCCCCCAGTGTGGTGAGCCGTTACAGCGAGGTGAGGTTCAGGCGGCCACTCATTGCGTCAACTTCTTGTGCCCCCGCCAGATTCGGGGCCGAATCGAGCATTTCGCTAGTCGCGGGGCTATGGACATTGCTCACCTCGGCGAGAAAAACGTTGACCGCTTCGTTGGCCTGGGTTTGCTTGACGATGTAGCTGGGATCTATACCCTAGCCTTCGACAAGATCCTGAAACTCAGCGGGTTTGGCGAGAAGTCGGTCGACAACCTGCGGACGGCCATCGCGACCTCCACGGCAAGATCGCTGGGCAATTTGCTGTTTGGCCTCAGCATCCCCGAGATCGGCACGGTCAACGGCGATACTCTGGCGGCCGCGTTTGGTTCGATGGACGCCATCATGGCCGCATCAGTCGACGACATTGCCGCGGTTGATGGCTTCGGTTCGGTGATTGCCGAGTCGGTCCACGGCTGGTTCGCGACCGACCGAGCCCGTAAGCTCATCCGTGGCTTGGCCGACGCGGGGCTCACCATGGAGGCCGCCCAAGCCGACTATGGCCAAGAACAAGCCCTAGCCGATCACATGATTGTGGTGACCGGAACGCTGGCGAACTTTAGCCGCGCCACGGCCAAGAACGCCCTTGTCGAACGGGGCGCGAAGGTAACCAGCAGTGTGTCGACGAATACGTTTGCCCTCGTAATCGGGGCCGCACCGAGTCCCTCGAAGGTCACGAAAGCCGAGCAGTCTGGCGTACCGATTCTCGACGAAGCAAGCTTCCTCATCCTGCTCGAAACGGGGGAATTGCCGAAAATCCCCCTACCCGGGAGGGCTTCGGGGTCCGGTTAGTTCACGGTGAACGCCCATTCGATCTCTTTGACCTGCCCGGGTTGCGAGATTTCTTCGAACACCGCTCGGGCGCAGTTGAAGTCGGCGCTGAGAGCTTCGACGAGGCGACCCGCGCCAGGGGTAAAGATGTATTGCTGGAGCCCCTCGACGTAGCGAGTTTCGCCGGTAACGTCGACGGGTCGCGTGCAGCGGGCGTCGGGCGAGATGGTCAGGCTAACGAGTCGATATTTGGGCGCAAGGTCGATGCCGACGGATTGTTGCTGGAGTACTTCGTCTCCCCGGCCGGGGATCAGGTTGTCGATCGCGGGATTGTTGAGAACCGAAGTGTCGTCGTCGCCGCCGTTGCCGATGAGGCCCGCGACGACAAAGAAACCAATACCCGCGGCGACCATGGTGGCGAAAATAAGTTTCTGACGGCGTGGCACGTTCCCATTGTGCCCCATGGATTACCACAATCCAGCGCCGAGGCGATTACGTTAGAGCTATGACGACCGCGCCGCTTGACGCTGAGGTCGGCCGGGTTCTCGGCGGCCGCTTTCGTTTGCTGGCTCTCATTGGCAGCGGGGCGTCGGCGCGCGTCTATCTGGCTGACGATATTACCTTGCGGCGGCGTGTGGCGGTCAAGGTGCTTCATGCGGGACTGGCCGCCGATTCGGCGTTTTTAAGTCGGTTTCGCCAGGAGGCGCAATCGGCGGCCGCGCTGAACAATCCTCACGTTCTTGGGGTGTACGACTGGGGTAACGACGACGTTGCTTATCTCGTTACCGAGTATCTGGCCGGAGGCAGCCTGCGCTCCATGCTCAGCGAGGGACATAGACTCGATTCCTCCCAGGCGCTGTTGGTCGGTCTTGAAGCCGCCCGGGGCCTCGACTACGCCCACGGTAAGCAACTCATCCACCGCGACATCAAACCGGCGAACCTGCTCTTCGACGAATCGGGACGGCTACGTATTGCCGATTTCGGACTCGCGCGGGCCATCGCCGAAGCGGGCTGGACGGAGGAGGAAAGTTCGCTGGTCGGCACCGCCCGCTACGCCGCCCCGGAGCAAGCCCGCGGGGAACGAGTTGGACCCGCGGCTGATGTCTACGCCCTCGCGCTGGTCATCAACGAAGCGGTCAGCGGTGAGCTGCCGTTCCCCACCGACAGCGTTGTCGGGACGCTCATGGCGCGGGCCGAAACGCCGTTTGAGCCGCATCCGGCTCTGGGTCCGCTGCAAAGCGTCCTGCGGCGGGCCGGCGTCCTCGATCCGAAACAACGCATGTCGGCGGGGGAGTTGGCCGCATCTCTGATGTCGAGCGCCGAGGATTTGCCCCGGCCCACCCCGTTGCTGCTCGTGGGGGCGTCGGTGCTGGTTGACGGGAGTGCCGATCGCACTGTCCACGGACGCTTTCCCACAGTTCAGCTACCGGCTGCCCGTCCGGTTCCGGTGGAGGAAACCGCCCCAGTCCACCGCGGACCCTGGGCAGTGCTTCTGGTGGCCATTTTGGCGGTGGCGGTGGCCGCGGGGATCACCGGCTGGCAGAGCCGCCAAGCCGAGACCGCGGCGATTCCTGACGTTGTCGGGATGTCGCTGGGCGACGCACTGGCGGAACTAGGCGAATTTGGGTGGGAACTTGCCCTCCACGATGTGCGTGAACCCGGTACCGAGCGAGATCAGGTAGTCAGAAGTGAGCCCGTGGCAGGGACCGCGCTCGGGGCGGACGAGACCTTGACGTTGCAGATTTCACTCGGCGAACCGCTCGTTGTGGTGCCGGAAGTAGTCGGCCTCACTGTCACCGATGCGCGGGACCGACTCGAATCTCTCGCCTTGATTGTGGGCGAGTTGATCGAACAAGAGGACGAGGTCATCGCGGCCGGACTGGTCATTGCCGCGGTCGGTCCGGATAGTGCGCAGGAACTCGAACCCGGCCAGGTTGTCGACTTGTTGGTCTCGGCGGGCGCCGCGGACCGTACCATTCCCGTCGTGCCGGTCTCGGGATCACCGGCCGAAGCGGGTCCGCTACTACTCGAACTGCGTCTCATCCCGGTTGAGAGTCGCGAATTCTCCGACACCGTTCCAGAGGGTGCGGTTATCCGGTTCGATCCCTTATCCGGTGCTGTCGTGGCGCCTGACAGCGAAGTTGCGGTCGTGATCTCCGACGGTCCTGAGCCACGAGAAGTGCCCGCGGTTATTGGATTCAAAGTCGATGAGGCCACGGCTACTTTGGAAGGGGCTGGGTTCATCGTGACGGCGGTGCAGGGGTCCCCTAACTTGCCGGTACTAGCCACCGATCCCCCCGCGGGAGAAATTCATCCGCTCGGCACCAAGATTATCATTGCCACCAGTCTCAGCAGCTGATTTGATAACGCTATGAGCGCGTACGTATCGGGGTTCGGGTTGCCCGCTGAGATGATCTTTGATGTCGATCGCACCCATCGACTCCTGACCAACAAGTGGTTCTTCGTAGGTACCCGAGGAGATGTGCCCCAACCCCGTGACTATTTTCGATTTGACCTGCTCGACGAGCAGTACTTTCTGGTCCACGGTTCCGACGGTGTTATACGTTGCCTAGTGAACCGGTGCGCTCATCAAAGCGCTCGCCTAGTAGCCGACGACACCGGAGCCTGCGCGGCGAGCATCGTGTGCCCGAACCACCAGTGGACCTACCACCTCGAGACCGGAAAGGTTCGATCGGCCACGGGAATGGGGCGGTCCTTTGCCCGATCGGCGGCCAGTGCTCGATTCTCGTTGATGCAGGTCTCGGTCCGTGAGGTGGCGGGCATGGTCTTCGCCTGCCTAGCCCCTGACCCTGACCCAGTCGACATTGACGAGATAGTCACGATCCTCGCCCCGTACACGGATCCGTTTGCTTTGGGCGAAGCGGGTTATCGATTGGCCCACCACCAACGTGAGGTGATAGACGCCAATTGGCTCCTCGTGATGATTAACAATCGTGAGTGCTGCCACTGCCACGCCAACCACCGGCGTCTCACCAAGCTTTTCGATCCTTCGAGCTTCAACGGTGCTCGGTCTAACGACTATGAGGAACTTCTCGGCGCGGCGGCGACCCGCTGGACGGCCCTCGGTCTGGCGTGGGAAGAACAGGCGTTTCAACCCAACGACTGCTGTCGAGTGGCTCGCTATCCGCTGCGGGCGGGCTACCAATCGATCACCTTTGACGGTGAACCCGGTTGTCATAAGCTAATCGGCCCCTTCGCTGAGCACGAGGGAAGCACGCTGTCAGTGTGGTTCAATCCGAATGCGTGGATCCACATCACCTCTGATCACATCGCCACGAATTGGGTGCTGCCGCTCGATGGTGAGCGGTGTGTCCTGTACTCGAGTTGGATCGTGCGAGCCGATGCTGAAGAAGGGGTCGATTACGACGTCGATCACCTAGCCAACGTGTGGCGAGTGACTAACGCCGAGGATGTGGGTCTGTGCCGCTCAATGACTAGCGGGGCCAAGTCCAGCTATTATCGACCGGGCCCGTTTTCCGCCGACGAACAGTTTTGCACCCAATTCTGTGACTGGTTCGTCCGGCACTCGAACTGAAGCGGCTAACGCTCGGTTGCAGCGTCGATCCGCCCGATGATTTCCTTCACCGTTGCCGCCGCGGGGCTACCCGGCGGCGGCGGACTCAACCAGTCGGCGAGCATCAGCACTTTCGACGAGTCACCGGTAAGGCGGACCCGGCCCCCCATGATAGCCGGCATCACCTGGGCGAGATCGCGGTCGACGAAGAGTTGTAGAGCTAAATCGTAGGGGACGTAGATGCCGAAATCGGAGTGGTCGAGGTGCCCTTCGGCGATCATCAAGGTCGGGCCGGTGGTGTCGATGTGGCCGCGAATTTCACCGTCGCTGAACGGCACCTCCTCGACCGTAACGTTGACGCGGACTGCGAGGAATACGCCGTCGTCAGGGGCCGGGTAGTCGGCTCGGATTAGCTGGACGGCCTCGATCCACTCCGAACTCAGGAACGGCCAGCGGCTAGCCGGAACAGGATCTGCCATAACGCATGCAGCGTAGACGGTTGGTGGTCCTATCCTTGGCCCACATGTCTGATCGTATCACTCGCCAGGAGGTCGTACATGTCGCCCGCCTCGCCCGACTCGAACTCAGCGACGCCGAGATCGACGAATTCACCGCCCAGTTGGCTGATATCCTTGCCCACGCCGCCGACGTTGCAGCGCTCGATGTCGAGGGTATCGAGCCGACAAGTCACCCGCTGCCGATGGTGAACGTTTTGCGCCCCGATGTTCGCCGCCCCTCGCTTGACCGTGACGAAGTCCTAGCTGAAGCGCCGTTGGCTGAGTCCGGTCAGTTCCGCGTTCCCCCGATCCTCGGCGAAAAACGGTGAGCGCGCTCGATATCGCCGCCGCGGTGCGTTCCGGCGTTCGCTTGGCGAGTGACGTTCTCGACGAACACCTTGCCGTTATCGAGGGCCGAGAATCTGAGATCAATGCGTTCAACGTCGTCACGGTCGATGAAGCCCGAGCCGCGGCCGCGGCCGTTGACGCGCGGGTCGCCGCGGGGGTCGATCCCGGCCCGTTGGCCGGCGTGCCCGTTGCGCTCAAGGACAACATCTGCACCCGCGGGATCCCGACCACGTGCTCATCGAAAATCCTCCAAGGGTGGCGTCCACCCTACGACGCCACCATCGTCACTCGCTTGCAAAAGGCGGGAGCGGTTGCGATTGGGAAAACCAACCTTGATGAGTTCGCGATGGGATCCTCCACCGAGAACTCGGCCTACGGACCGACCCATAACCCTCTCGATCTAAGCCGCGTTCCCGGCGGCTCCAGCGGGGGCAGCGCGGCCGCGGTGGCTGCCGGGTTCGCGCCGTTAGCCATCGGCTCCGATACGGGTGGTTCGATTCGCCAGCCCGCCGCTTTCTGTGGCGTCGTGGGCATGAAACCCACCTACGGTTCGGTTTCTCGCTATGGCCTCATCGCCTTTGGTTCGTCGCTTGACCAGTTAGGTCCTTTCGCCAAGACAGTGGCTGAGTCGGCGCTCCTCCTTGAGGTCATTTCCGGTCACGACCCGCTCGACTCCACGTCGATCGACGCCCCCGCGTTGGATTTGCAAGCCGGACTCGATCACGGGGTCTCCGGTATGCGCATCGGCATCATCGGTGAACTCTCGGGCGGCGCGGGTAGCGTCGACGGGCTCCAACCCGACGTTATTGCTCGCACCAACGAGGCTGCCGCCGTTCTTGAAGCGGCGGGCGCGACGGTCGTTGAGGTGTCGGTGCCGTCCGCCCCGCTGGGTCTCAGTGCGTACTATCTCGTGGCTCCCGCCGAAGCGTCAAGCAACCTGAGTCGCTACGACGGGGTGCGTTATGGCCTGCGGGTCGATGCTAATACCACCGGTGAGATGTTCACCGCCACCCGTACGGCGGGTTTCGGGGCAGAGGTTAAGCGACGCATCATGCTCGGCACCTATGCCCTTTCGGCGGGCTACTACGACGCCTTTTACAGTAAGGCGCTGAAGGTCCGCACGCTCATGCTGAGGGAGTTTGCCAGCGTCTACGCCGAGGTTGACCTTTTGTTGTCGCCCACCACTCCGACCACCGCGTTTTTGCTCGGGGAACGAACCGCCGACCCGATGACTATGTACGTCAACGACGTATGCACGATTCCGTCGAACCTCACCGGTCATCCCGCCATCTCGGTACCGTTTGGGGTGGGTGACGATGGCCTTCCGGTTGGCGTTCAGGTGCTCGGACCAGCCAGATCGGAGCCCGCCATCTATCGGGCCGCAGCGGTGTTGGAAGCAGCGGTGTTGGAAGCAGCGGTGTTGGAGGCCGCGGTGTTGGAGGCGGCAGCTAGTGAGACGAGCGGCGTATGAGCGCGCACGGTGATGTCGGCGCCCATGAATCCATTCTCCCCGACGAGTGGGAACTCGTGGTCGGCCTCGAAGTCCATGTCGAATTGGCTACCGCCACGAAGCTCTTCTGCGGGTGCGCCAACGAGTTCACTGCCAACCCCAACATCAACGTGTGCCCCACCTGTCTCGGCCTCCCCGGCTCGCTGCCGGTGATGAACGCCCACGCGGTCGAGTTGGCGATGCGGGTCGGGCGAGCGCTGGGTTGTGAGGTGCAGCCGTCGGTCATGGCCCGCAAGAACTATTTCTACCCTGACATGGCCAAGGATTACCAAGTCACCCAATACGACCAGCCGACCAATCGCGACGGCGAACTAGTGCTGCCCGACGGGGCGGTCGTCGGAATCGAACGGGCCCATATCGAAGAAGACGCCGGCAAGACCACCCACGTCGGTGGCGGGGGCCGCATCAACGACGCCGAGTACTCACTGGTCGACTACAACCGTGCTGGGGTGCCGCTGGTCGAGATCGTGAGCCGACCCGATATTCGTACCATCGAACAGGCCAAGGCCTACGTCTTGGAGTTGCGGGCCATTCTGGCCGCCATCGAAGTTAGCGACGCCAAAATGGAGGAAGGTTCGCTGCGCGTTGATGCCAACGTTTCGATCCGGCCCACGGGTTCTCCCGAATTGCGAACCCGTTGCGAAGTCAAGAACATCAACTCGATTCGTTCGCTGGGGCGAGCCATCGAATACGAAGCCCGCCGCCACCTCGACCTTTACCGCTCTAACGAGGCGCCGCGCCAAGAGACCCGGCATTGGGATGAGGCCAAAGGCCGCTCCACCCGCGGCCGTTCCAAAGAAGACGCCGACGATTACCGCTACTTTCAAGAACCGGACCTAGTGCCGCTGGTGCCCACCGCGGCGGAGATAGCGGCGATCGACGCCGCCTTGCCCGTGCTTCCGGCAACTCGTCGGGCCCGACTGGCGGAACTCTCATCGCTCGACTCGTCGGTGCTCCTCACCGTCGTGGAGCGAGGCCAAGACGGTCTCGCCCTCGCCGCTATCGAGGCGGGGGCCGATCCCGATAAGACCCTCACCCGTATCCAAAACGGTCTCGCGGTCGACGATTGGAGCAAGCTCACCGCCCAAGCATTGGCCACCCTCATCCAGATGGAGATGAGCGGTGACCTCAGTGCGACCCAGACCAAGCAGGTGTTGAACGACCTAGTCGACAACGGTGGGGATCCGACGGCGATTGCCGCCGCCTACGGTTTCGAAGCCATGGCGGCGGGCGAACTCGAAGCGCTAGTCGATCAACTAATCGACGCTAACCACGACGAATGGGGTCGCTTCATTGGGGATCGCGACGGCGCTGGAGATCGCAAGAAGATGCAAGGCTTCTTTACCGGCCAGATCATGAAGGCCACCAAAGGACAAGCCGACGGACGCGCCGTAGCGGAGATTCTCGCCCGCCGTTCGGCGCGCTAGCTAAACCGTCGCCCCGAGTACCTGCCACTTGTCGCCCCGAAAGCGCGCCAGCAGCGCCACCGCGCGGGCCATCATCCAAGCCCCGAGCGCGGCCCAAAGCCAGCCGATACCAAGGTCGTAGCGAAGTACCGCGAGCGCTCCAACGATCAGCACCACCGAAGCGGCGGCCATAGCTTTGGCCAAGAACCGTAGGTCGCCCGCCCCGATCAAGATGCCATCGAGGGCAAAGACCACCCCGTTGACTGGCTGCCAAAAAGCAACGTGCAGTAACAAGAACGCGGCTAACGCAGTTACCGCGGGATCGTTAGAAAAGACCGCGGGCAGTATCGGCGAGGTCATCAGCACTAGGAGGCCCAGCAGAACACCGCCCCACCAACCCCACTGGATCATCCGGCTTCCAAGTCGCCGAGCCTCGGTGGCATCTCCGGCCCCGAGCGCCTGGCCGATCAAGGCTTGGGCGGCAATGGCGATCGCGTCGAGGCTGAACACAAGAATGCTCCACACCTGAAAGGCGATCTCGTGAGCGGCTAAATCGGTGGTTCCGATGCGGGCCGCCACCGCTAGGGTCACGGTGAGGCTGGCCCGCAGCGCTGTCGTGCGTAACAGCAGATCGAAGCCGGCCCCTGCCAGTTGGCCAATGGTGCGCCGATCGGGGCGCAAACTCACGCCGTGCTCGCTCACCGCGGCGCGAATCCACATCCCGAAGAAGCCAACCGCGATCCAGTGAGCGATCACCGTGGAGAGCGCCGAGGCACCGATTCCGAAGTCGAAACCGTAAATCAAGATGACTTCGAGTACGAGGTTGAACAGGGCGGTTCCGAGAGCGACATAGAACGGCCGCCGGGTGTCTTGCAGGCCGCGCAGGTAACCGACCCCGGCCAGCCCAACCAGCATGGCGGGCACGCCAAACATACTGATGCGCAGATACACCAAAGCGTGCTCGGTGACTTCGTCTTCGCCGCCCATGAGCGACAACAAAGGTTCGGCCAGCACGAAGGCGACAACGCTCACGACTAAGCCAACGACAAAGGCCAGCCACACACTCTGGACGGCTTGGTGGGCGGCTTGTCGATCCTCGCCCGCCCCGAGTAGGCGAGCCACCGCCGATGTGGTGCCGTAGGCCAAGAAGATGAAAATCGAAAAGGCAATCAACAGGATCGACGAGGCAATCGCCAGCCCGCCGAGTTCGGGCGTGCCGAGGTGTCCGACTACGGCAGTGTCAGCAAGGATGTAAAGCGGTTCGGCGAGGAGGGCCCCCAACGCGGGAACGGCGAGACGCAGGATTTGGCGATCCGTTGGCCCCCAACCGGTCTTTGCTGATAGCCAGGCCCGCATCAGTGGTGCTTCTTTTCGTAGCGGCCGGGGTCGCTCCAAGCTCCCGTTGCCTCGTCGAACGCGGCGGCGGCGGCGGTCATCCACTCTCGGCGCCCGGCCCGAACGCCCGATGATGAGACCTCTAGAAGGTCCCGGGGAAGATCGAGCGCATGCTCGGACGCAACTTCGTGGGGTGGTCGCGGGGCCAACGCGAGTTGCGGTAGTCGGGCTAGGGACTCCGCCATTTCCTGCTCATCGGCGTACCAGACGGGGTCGTTGACTTGGGCCCATTTGTCCGCTCCCATCACCACCACATCGTAGGGGGCCGCAATATCAGCTATAAGTTGCTGTTCGGTGACGACAACGCCGAGGCCGTCAATCGCCGCGATCGACGCCCGCATTACCTCAACTCGATGGTCAAGTGAGGGTACGGCTACGGATTCCTTGCCCAAGGAGCTAACCGAGAAGGCAAAATCGACTCGTTGGAGATGGTGAACTGTTCGAGCGGCAAGCGCGATCTGGATGTGGGCCAGGGTCGGTGGGTTGAAGGATCCGGGGTACACACCGAGTCGGGGAACGAGATTCACGTTGTTACTATGCCGAGTGGTGGCTATCATTAGGTCGGTGAGTTGCGCGCGTCCACGTTTCCATGAGCAACACACCATCTAACGGCGGCGAGGCTCTCGTTCGGGCCCTCGAGCTCGAAGGGGTCGACGTGATGTTCGGCCTGCCCGGTGGTGCCATCTTGCCGGTGTACGACCCGATCATCGACTCTTCGATTCGTCACGTGCTCGTGCGCCACGAGCAAGGGGCCGGTCACATGGCCCAAGGCTACGCTCACGCCACTGGTCGCCCCGGCGTGGCTATGGTCACCAGCGGTCCGGCCGCCACCAACATCGTCACCCCGCTACTCGATGCCTTCATGGACTCGATCCCGATGGTGTGCATTACCGGCCAGGTGCCGTACGCGTCGATCGGCACCGATGCGTTCCAAGAGGCCGACACCACCGGCATTACGATGGCGGCTACTAAGCACAACTTCTTGGTCACTGAGGCCCAAGACATTCCGCGGATCGTCCACGAGGCCTTCCACATCGCTACCACCGGTCGCCCCGGTCCGGTCCTCGTCGACATTCCCAAAGACATCGTCGACCCGAGGAATCCCCGTTCGGCCCTCGAATGGTACGAACCCACCGACGCCGATATGGATCTCCCGGGCTATAACCCGGTCACGGAGGGCGATCCGGTGGCGATTGGCGAGGCGGCGGAATTGATCCGCGCTGCCGAACGTCCCGTGCTTTACGTCGGTGGCGGCATCCTCAAAGCCCGCGCTGCCGAGGCCCTTTTGGCTTTCGCCGAGATGACCCAGATCCCAGTCGTCACAACCTTGATGGCCCGCGGGGCTTTCCCAGATAGTCACCGGCTCTGTCTCGGCATGCCGGGCATGCACGGTAACTACACCGCGGTCACCGCGATGCAGCAATCGGATCTTCTAGTCTCGTTGGGGGCCCGCTTCGATGATCGGGTCACCGGCAAACTCGATGGCTTCGCGCCGACGGCCAAGATCGTCCACGTCGATATTGATCCGGCCGAACTCGGCAAAGTGCGCCAGTACAACGTCGGTATCCAGGGCGATTGTCGCTCGGTGATCGAAAGCCTGATCGACGCTATGGGCGCTCTCGGTGGCGCGGCGGCCCAAGTCGACCGTACGGCGTGGCGCTCGCAGGTTTCGGGCTGGCAGGAGAAGTTCCCGCTGACCTACGAACAGTCACAACCAGGGGCCAAACTCAAGCCTCAGTTCTGCATTGAGCAGTTGCGAGACAATAACCCGGCCGACACGATCGTGTGCTCCGGGGTGGGTCAGCACCAGATGTACGCCAGCCAGTACTGGCGGTTCGATCATCCCTACACGTGGGTGAACTCGGGCGGTCTCGGCACGATGGGGTTCTCGATCCCCGCGGCCATCGGGGTGAAGGCTGCTATGCCCGACCGGCGGGTCTGGGCTGTTGACGGCGATGGCTGTTTTCAGATGACCGCCCAAGAGTTGGTGACCTCGACGGTCGAGGAGATCCCGATCAAGGTCGCATTGCTCAACAACTCCTACCTCGGCATGGTTCGCCAGTGGCAGGAAATGTTCTACGACGAGCGGTTCAGCGAAGTGCACCTCTCCGACCGCGTGCCTAACTACGTGAAGTGGGCCGAGTCGATGGGTTGCGAGGCCATTCGGGTGGAGTCTCCCGAAGAAGTAGCGCCCGCCATTGTTAAGGCCAACGAGATCAACGACCGGTCCGTCGTGGTCGAGTTCGTCACAGATGCCCGCGAGAACGTTTTCCCGATGGTTCCGTCGGGCCAGACCAACTCCGACATTGTCGTAGCGCCGAGCCAGCAAGGACTCCAGCGGTGAGCGAGCGTTGGCACACACTGGTCACCACGGTTGAGAACAAACCGGGTGTTCTCGCTCGCGTCTCGGGGCTTTTTTCCCGCCGCAACTACAACATTCATTCGCTGGCGGTGGCCCCCACCGACGACGAGCGCTTCAGCCGGATCACCTTTACCGTCGACGTTGAGGGTTCGTCTCTCGATCAGGTGGTGAAGCAACTGGACAAACTAATCAACGTCGTCGATATCCAAGAACTCACCGCGGAGGTGTCGATAGAGCGCGAGTTGATGCTAGTCACGGTCGAGGTGGGGGAGTCCCGCAAGGAACTCATGGAGATCGTCGATGAATACCGCGCTTACGTCCTCAGCGAGGGCCAAGGACGGCTCATGTTGTCGTGGTCAGCTCGCCCGTCTCGCCTCGATGAGTTAGAAGCCCGTCTACGATCCGTAGGGATCGTGGAGCTTCAACGCACGGGGAGAGTTGCCCTGCCGTCCTTGGAGGACTAACCGGTGGCGTAGCCGGTAAAATCCAGTGGCTGCTAGAGAGCGGCCAAGAACCTGCCACACGGCAGCAAATAAAAGGAGTGGCTCGTGGCCAACATCTACTACGAAAAAGACGTGGATCGTTCTGCGCTGGCCGACCGCAAGGTCGCAGTTCTCGGCTACGGCTCGCAGGGGCACGCCCACGCCCTGAACCTGAAGGAATCCGGCATTGACGTGCGGGTGGGTTTGCGTGAAGGTTCTTCCTCGGTGGGCAAAGCTGAGGCAGCGGGCCTTTCGGTTCGTTCGATCGCTGACGCCACAGCGGAGGCCGATGTGGTGATGATGCTCATGCCCGACACGGAAATGGCCACCATTTACGAGTCCGACGTGGCCCCTAACTTGAGCGACGGCGACGCGGTGTTTTTTGCCCACGGTTTCAACATTCGTTTCGACCTGATCAGCCCAGCGGAAGGGCTCGACGTCTGCATGGTGGCCCCGAAGGGTCCCGGTCACTTAGTGCGTCGCACCTACACCGAGGGCGGCGGGGTGCCTGTTCTCATCGCGGTGGAACAAGACGCCAGCGGAGGAGCGAAGGATTTGGCGTTGGCTTACGCCGATGCCATCGGTGGTGCGCGCGCTGGGGTCATCGAAACCACCTTCACAGAGGAGACCGAGACCGATTTGTTCGGCGAGCAGGTAGTGCTCTGCGGGGGGACCACTCGCCTAGTACAAGCGGCATTCGAGACGCTCACCGAGGCTGGCTATCAGCCTGAGGTGGCCTATTTCGAGTGCCTGCACGAACTCAAGCTCATCGTCGACTTGATGTACGAAGAGGGCATTGCTGGCATGCGCTACAGCGTGTCGGACACCGCCGAATGGGGCGACTTGGTCAGCGGTCCTCGCATTGTTAACGCCGATACCAAAGCTGAGATGAAAAATATCCTCACCGAGATTCAAGACGGCACTTTCGCCGCCAACTGGGTGGAGGAAGCCCGTTCGGGCCGGGCCCGGTTCCGTCAACTCGAAAAGGCCGGTCTCGACCACCCGATCGAGACTATCGGCAAGGAGTTGCGGGCCATGATGCCGTGGATCTCCGCTGGAAAGCAGTCCGTCACCGAATCCTCCGGCGGCCAAGGTATGGCTTAGGCGACTCTGGCGCTACGGGTTCGCTACGGGAACAGGCTTTCGATTCCCCACCGTAGCTGGAAGACAACGGCGATCGAAACCGGTCCGGCGAAGGCGGCGAGCACCGCGTAGGTCCCGTAGCGCACCCAAGTCGGCCGGTGGGCGAAGGGGCGACGGTGGTACATGTCGTCGAGTGCGTCGGCTTCGGCGTTGTGGGGGACTCCGCCTGCCAGCAGAGTCGTTGCATCTTCGAGAACTTCGTCGCGCACCACGACGCGAAAGCTGCGCTCGACTACATGGTGAGGGGCGACACTGGCCGCCGGATCGGCGAGGACGATTCCTTCGATTCCGGCATCGCCGAGCATGGCGACGGCCAGATCGGCATCGAAACGGGACTGAAACTCGGCCGCTACCGAGTTCCCCGGAAATGGTTGCACCCTCCGATTCTGCCCGCTGTTACCGCCCAGTAGGGTGCATGACACATGACAAACGCCATAGAAGTCGTCGACCTGGCAAAGTCCTACGGTCGCAATCACGCTGTCGCCGGTATTTCGTTCACCGTGGCCGAGGGCGAAATTTTCGCCATCCTCGGGCCGAACGGGGCGGGCAAGTCGACCACGGTCGAGATCTTGGAGGGTCACCGCAGACGAGACAGTGGTTCGGTCACCGTCTTGGGTACAGATCCAGAAGCGGGCGGTCGCAGCTTCCGCGACCGCATAGGCATTGTGTTGCAATCGGCGGGCATCGACAGGGTGCTCAGCGTGCGAGAAGTGCTCAACGTCTACGCCATGGCCTACACGTCGGGTCGGCCCGTCGACGAAGTGTTGCAACTCGTCGAACTTAGCGAATCCGCCGACAAGCGTGTTTCGACCCTGTCGGGCGGTCAGCAGCGCCGGGTTGATCTGGCCCTCGGGCTCATCGGGGATCCGGAACTCATCTTTCTCGATGAGCCCACCACCGGGTTTGATCCGGCGGCCCGGCGGCGTAGTTGGGAACTCATACGCAGTCTCGCCGACCGGGGCCGCACGGTGGTCCTCACAACTCACTATCTCGAAGAGGCCGAGTACCTCGCCGATCGGGTCGCGGTGATGAGCGGCGGCCAGATCGTTGCTTCGGGAACTACCGAGGAACTCCGAGCGCAGGCGGGTAGCAGCACCGTCATCGGATTCGCCCTTCCCCCCGTCGACGCGCCGATTGCTGAACTTGTAGATCCGTTGGTCGGCGAGGTCCTGGGCCGAGACCGTCGCCTCGAAGTGGTCACGCCGGTCCCTACGGCTGACTTGGCCCGCATAACCACGTGGGCGGTAGCCCGAGGAATCGAGCTAGACGGTCTGACCGTTCAGTCGCGGAGCTTTGAGGATGTCTATCTCCAACTCGTAGGCGACCAGGAAGGATCATGAACGATCTCAAACTCCTCGTGGCGGGGGTTCGTAACGAGAACCGCATCTTCTGGCGCACCGCGGTTGCGGCCTTTTTTACTCTCGGACTTCCGCTCATCATGTTAGTGATCTTCGTCGCCCTTTTCGGAAACGAAGAACACGCCACTGAGTACGGCGTGATCTCGACCGCTCAATTCTACGCCCCGGGGCTGGCAGTATTTGCCGCCGCCTCCGCCACCTACACCAATATTGGCCTGCTGCTCACCGTGCGACGTGATGACGGCATTCTAAAGCGGGTCCGCGGCACCCCGATTCCACCGAGGATCTATCTGGCCGGGGTGGTGTTGTCGGCGGTATGGGTTGCCTTCGTCGCCACCGTAGTCATGGTCGGTATCGGCGTCGGCGTTTACGGCATCAATATCGAATTGGCGAAGGTTCCGGCCATGGCTATCTCCTTCTTGGCAGGAGCGATTTGTTTCGCCACGTTGGGAATCGCCCTAGCTGCCGTCGCTCAATCTTCGTCGTCGGCGCCCGCCATTGCCAACGCCACCCTGCTCCCGCTCGCCTTCATTTCCAACGTGTTTGTAAGCTTCGGTCAAGACGGACCTCGATGGTTGGAGATTCTGGGCGACATCTTCCCCCTCAAGCACTTCGCGGTGGCCTTTTCGGAGTCGATGAGTCCGTTCAGCGAAGCACCGGCGATCGAGTGGATCCATATTGGCGGACTGGTCTTGTGGACCGTGGTCGGCGCAGTGGTGGCGGGGCGGAAGTTTCGTTGGGAACCGGGGCCGGGGGCGACTCGCAGCGGGCGACGAAGTCGACTCGCGCCTTAGCCTCTGGCAGTCTGGGGCCCATGCTCTCGAAGTTTGATGACTATCCGATTCACCAAACACCAGAGCCGGTCGCTCATCCGGGAACGAGTGACAAGGACTTTTACGAACGCTACTGGTTTAACGGCTACGCCAAGGGCGGTGACTTTTTCTTCGGTATCGGCACGGCTCGATATCCGCATCTGGGAGTCCAGGACTGCGCCGTGTCGGTTGTCCATGAAGGCCGGCAGTACGCTTTTCACGCCTCGGCGGTCGCGTCGGACGAACCAACCGATATGCAGATCGGGCCTTTCAATCTTGAGATACTCGAACCGATGCGAAAGTGTCGTATCACGGTGGCGGAAAACGACACCGGCTTTTCTTGTGACTTGCATTTCGAGGGCCGCACGTCCTGCGTGGAAGAACCGCGGCACCACTTAGGTCGCGGGCCCCGCAAGATTATGGACACTACCCGTTTCACCCAGTTCGGACGTTGGTGGGGCTGGATCGAGTTCGACGGCCAACGGGTTGAACTCTCAGGCGACGACACGTGGGGAACCAAGGACCGCTCTTGGGGGGTGCGTCCGCTGATAGGCGGCGATCGACGAGGGGCGCCAGCCAAGGGCGGACTTGGCGGGATCTTTTTCCTCTGGGCACCGCTCCATTTCGACGATTTCTGCCTCCACTACCAACTTTTCGATGACAAGTTCGGACGACCGCTCTTCCAGGTCGGGGCCAAACTGCCCGTCTACCTCAGTCCCTACGATCTGCCCGGCGTCGAAGACGAAGCGGTCGAACCAATGCGCAACCTTGAGCACAACCTGTCGTTCAAATCAGCTAATGCCAGACCCGGCAATCGGATGATTACCGGTGCAACGCTCACCATGACATCGGTGCTCGACGACACCCGCCACGAAGTCACCGTGGAGCCGTTGTTTACCTTTCTGATGAAAGGCCTCGGCTATTCCGACCCGAAATGGGTTCACGGCCAATATCACGGCGACTTCGCCATGGAACTCCAAAGCTGGGATATGGCCACCGTCGACGAGTCAGCGTACGAGAACCAGCACGTGCAGCACCTCGTGCGGGCCCGCTACGGCGATCACGTTGGGTTGGGCGTGCTCGAGCAAAACCTTATTGGCCCGTACCTCAAGTACGGGCTTGAGGGTCTATGAAATGAGAGCCTCGCGTGGCGAGATTGCTGCTGCAGCGCGGGCTGGGAGGGCGCCTGCACACATGCCTACAACGGCTCCGAGAAGAGTGAAAGCCAGCCAAATCAAAGGGTTGATGAGAGGTTCCCAGTTGAGAATGGCGGCGACGGCGACGGTGGTCGCGACGCCGATCCAACATCCGAGGATTCCTGCAAGTAGTCCTACAACGGCAGTTTCGCTGAACACGAGAATCATGATTTGGCGCCTCGATGCCCCAAGAGCGCGGCGGAGTCCTAGCTCGGAAGTCCGAGTCCGAATTTCTGCAGCGGTAGCGGTCGCGACATTGGCAGCACCGAGGGCAAGGACAACGAGTGAGGCGACATAGCCACCGAATCGGGCTTGACGCGTCACAGCCCCCTTGAGAAATCTGTCGTCCGCGGCAACGAACACATCAACTTGGCTAGGGTCCGCGGGCCAGATGGCTGTGGGCGTCAATGCGCTGAGGATGTCGGTGTAACGCGCCTCGGTTACAACGATGAGAGACGACGATTTAGGCGTTGGAAACAGTTCTTCGGCGTGGTCGAGTTCGAAGACTATTCCGAGAAGTAGGTCGCTGAGGATGGTGGTGCTGTTGAGGACACCAGCGACAGAGAACCGACGACCGTCAATTTCGATTGCTTGTAGGGTGGATCCACTGATGTCAACCCCATAGAGATCTGCGAACTCTCGACCAACGATGACGCGGCTGTCTCCAATATCTCGAGGCCCCAACCAGGTCACTTTGGTGAGGGGGGAATCGAAAAAGGATTGCGATGTGCCGAAGATATCTGTTGGTGCCGTAGCTTTTCCGTTAACGAAGACAGCTCGATCTTTCCCCCAATTATCGACTCTGATCGAGGATTGCACACCGTTGAATTCGTTCAGCCGGATGGGTTGTAGCTCGCTACGTAGTTCTGGCCGCACCGAGAGCGAAACGCTCGAAGCCCGGTGACGTTCGAACTCCACTTCGACGGCGCGGGCTGCAGAAGCGGATAGCCCAGCAACAGCGACCATGCCTGCAATTCCGAGCGCGAGGCCGATTAGTCGCACGCCTGTCCGCCCGGGACGAGAGGTCAGTGTCATCGAGACGTCGCCTACGAGACCCAACCTCATGTCTGATCTGAGATCTGACCATCGGACATCCGGAGCATGCGTTCGCTTCTGGCGGCAAGGGCCTCGTCGTGGGTGACGATGACAAGTGTGACGCCGAGAGAGTCACGTATCTCTTCGAACAGGTGCATGACCATCAGAGATGTGGATGAGTCCAGATTGCCGGTCGGCTCGTCGGCCAGAATCAATGTCGGGTTCCCGACAAGTGCTCGAGCGATCGCGATCCGCTGCCGCTCACCACCCGAGAGTGTGGATGGCCGGTCGTGGCGGCGGTCTGCAAGACCGATGTGAGCGAGGATCTCGGCAATGAACGACGACAGATCGCCGGTATCTTCCCAAGGTGGTTGGTAGCGGTGGCCAAGAGCGATGTTCTGTTCAATCGTTAGATGGTCTAGAAGGTGAAATTCTTGAAATACGAAGCCTACCGAGGCTGCCCGTAGACGGGAGCGGTCGCGATCTGAGTGTTGACCGACAACCGTTCCGTCAAACTCATAGGTCCCGACGGTTGGTTCGTCGAGCAATCCGAGGAGCGATAGAAGCGTCGATTTGCCTGATCCGGAACGACCAACGACCGCTACTGATTCTCCGTGGCGGATCTCCAGCGATGCTGGTTTAACGGCTAGGTCGTCGCTTCCGGGGTATCGGTACCCGACGTTGGTCCACCGAACGAGGGGACGAATAGTAGTCATCCCACGCGTACCTCATCGCGGGCGACGAGGTTGTCACCGATGATTTCTACCCAGCCGCCGATTGGCGCACCGATCTCAACGATGACCACTTCGATGCCGGTCGGCCGACGAACGACCACAGTCCACGTGTCGCCGGACTGGGTGAGGGCGGTTACCGGGATCGCGAGCACCGGTCCGTCTGATGATCGGGTGATCACGGTAGCTCTAACTGGCTCGCCAATGGTGACGTCTACGTTGCCGATCGAGACCATGATGGTTCCGTTTGAATCGATATCGTGAAGGTTTGTATCGATTCGTTGGCCAGCGACTTCGATCACAGCAGCGACGGGCAGTCGAAGCCCTTCAAGTTGGCCTTGAGAAGCATGTATAGCGACGACGGTGCCCGAAGCGTTGACCTGAAGAAGAGGATCCCCTTGACTGATTCGGTCGCCGACGTTCACGGTGGTCGAGTGCCCATCGTCAACCGGGACGAACACGCCCCCAGTGACCGGCATTGCGACGCCTCCGAGAGCCGCTAGCTTCTCGATCTTGCTATCAAGCGTCGCGAGTCGCTGCGCAGCTGCGTTGATCGTTCGATGGATCTGATCGTGATCGCGTAGTGCTAAGTCGTGGGCGGCTTTGGTTGACTCATCCGGATTTTCTAAGGAAGCGGCCGCCAATACGTCGCGTTCACTCGCGCTTGTATCGTGGTCAATATTGAGTGCCTCTGAGGTGAGTTGTTCCTCCGCTCGCTGAACGCGGAGATCGACAAGATCAGGTTCAACATGGATCAGCGGTTCGTACCCAGCATTTCGATACAGGGCTTCGACCGCGGCAGCCGTTGAGCTGTCGTATTCATCTCCATCGGTCGAGTATCCGAGCCGGTTGAGGGCTTCGTTCAGCTGGGAGACGTCTGGGCCCGTCAACCCAGGGTGTAGGTCTCGGTAGCTTGGAAAATCACCGTGAAGCAAAAAGACCGGTGATCCGGACACCTCAATTAGCGGAACTCCGAGCACTGCTTCGTTAACTGCGGTGACCACACCCTCGGTGGGTGACCCCACGGGGGCTGAAACGCTTTCCTGCGTTTCACCACGCAAGATGAGTTCGTCGGAGAGCAAACGGCTCTCTATCTTGAACCAAATTTCGGGCGCATCTTGGCTAGTCCTGTCGTTGGCGGGGTTGTTTGCGAACAACAGAGTCGCTATGACGCCACCCACCAGAGCGGTACCGATCAGCGCAATTGCAGTTCGTAGAGAAAGCATCAAGAGTAGGTGTCTTGGATCTCTTGCGCGATCCGCTCGAACTCATTGAGAGCAGGGCCAATCCCTGCCGGGGAGCTCCTGATTACCTTGTCGATTGCGGTTTGGTAGGCAGTATCAAAGTCGGCCTCGTCGCGGCATAGGGCATCGATGGGTGCCACTATTTGCGGAGAAAAGTCCAGAGAGCTAACACGGAATGGGTTGGTAACATCAAAGCCTTCTTTCTTCATGCAGTTCTGCCAGACGTCTAGCTCAGGCAGGCCTTTGAGGGCTTTGTGTCGAAGTTTACTGGCCAGATTATCGATGATGAACTCTCCGGCGAGAAACGCGGGCTGGTCTTCTGCGGGAACGACGGCGCCATAGGCCTGACCCATGCACCCTCCCATGTCTTGCCCGAACCCACCGAATCCGGGTACTTCGAAGGAAACCGTCGGCGAGGAGCCGGCCGGGCCAAGCAGTGCGATGACTTCGAGAACCTCGAGATCGATCGTTGCTTGCTGCTCTGGGGTCGGCGTGGCATCCTCTTCCAGCCCAGCAAGTGGATCGACGTAGCCGTCTAAGTAGTCTCTTGCAAAGGGGTCCTCTGGTTCAGAGCTGTAGCCGACTACTTCGCCGTTGTTGAGTGCGAAGTTGGGTAGTCCGTCGATGATGATTGCAGCTCCGAGAGAAATGTCTCCGCGAGGTCGGGTGTACTTCACCCAGTCCTCCTGGTTTGCATCCGTCATGCAAGACGCCAGTTCGATATCAAGGGCGCGAAGAGCGAATTGAATGCTGCTCGACGGATCCGAGTATCCGGCGATCGAGGCTCGAATTTGCACGGGGTCGGCGGAACCCCGAAGACAACTAGTGCCTGAGATGGCGATGACCAGGAATAGTGACAACACTCGACGGTTCATTGGGTTGATTCCTTTCAATATTTGGTTGCGGGACTTGTGTTGTTCAGGGAGGAGGCTGCTAGCGGTGCCATCCAGGGCAATTGCAGTGCGTAGAGAGAGTATCAAGAGTAGGTGTCTTGGATCTCTTTCGTGATCCGCTCGAACTCATTGAGAGCAGGGCCAATCCCTGCCGGGGAGCTCCTGATTACCTTGTCGACTGCGGTTTGGTAGGCAGCATCAAGCTCGGCCTCGTCACGGCATAGGGCATCGATGGGTGCCACTATTTGCGGAGAAAAGTCCAGAGAGCTAACACGGAATGGGTTGGTAACATCAAAGCCTTCTTTCTTCATGCAGTTCTGCCAGACATCTAGCTCAGGCAGGCCTTTGAGGGCTTTGCGCTGAAGACTGTTGGCCAGATTATCGATGATGAACTCTCCGGTGAGAAACGCGGGCTGGTCCTCTGCGGGAACAACGGCACCATAGGCCTGACCCATGCACCCTCCCATGTCTACCCCGTTCTTACCGCCTCCTCCGGGTACTTCGTAGTAAACCGTCGGCGAGTTGTCCGGGCCAAGCAGCGCGAGGGATCCGCCAGCCCAGCGATCTTCCTCTGCTTGCTGCTCTGGGGTTTGCGGGCCATCCTCTGGGATCTCAACTAATGGCTTGACGCCGGCTGGGAGGGTTCTTTCAAAGGGGTCCTCTGGTTCAGAACTGTAGCCGACTACTTCGCCGTTGTTGAGTGCGAACTTGGGTAGTCCGTCGATGATGATTGCAGCTCCGAGAGCAATGTCTCCGCGAGGTCGGGTGAACGCCGCCCAGTCCCCGAAGTTTGCATCCGTCATGCAAGACGCCAGTTCGATGTCTAGGGCGCGAAGAGCGAATTGAATGCTGCTCGACGGATCCGAGTATCCGGCGATCGAGGCCCGAATTTGCACGGGGTCGGCGGAACCCCGAAGACAACTAGTGCCTGAGATGGCGATGACCAGGAATAGTGACAACACTCGACGGTTCATTGGGTTGATTCCTTTCAATATTTGGTTGCGGGACTTGTGTTGTTCAGGGAGGGGCCTACTAGCGGTGCCATCCAGGGCAATTGCAGTGCGTAGAGAATCCATCAAGAGTAGATGTCTTGGATCTCTTTCGTGATCCGCTCGAACTCATTGAGAGCAGGGCCAATCCCTGCCGGGGAGCTCCTGATTACCTTGTCGACTGCGGTTTGGTAGGCAGCATCAAGCTCGGCCTCGTCACGGCATAAGGCATCGATGGGTGCCACTATTTGCGGAGAAAAGTCCAGAGAGCTAACACGGAATGGGTTGGTAACATCAAAGCCTTCTTTCTTCATGCAGTTCTGCCAGACATCTAGCTCAGGCAGGCCTTTGAGGGCTTTGCGCTGAAGACTGTTGGCCAGATTATCGATGATGAACTCTCCGGTGAGAAACGCGGGCTGGTCCTCTGCGGGAACAACGGCACCATAGGCCTGACCCATGCACCCTCCCATGTCTACCCCGTTCTTACCGCCTCCTCCGGGTACTTCGTAGTAAACCGTCGGCGAGTTGTCCGGGCCAAGCAGCGCGAGGGATCCGCCAGCCCAGCGATCTACCTCTGCTTGCTGCTCTGGGGTTTGCGGGCCATCCTCTGGGATCTCAACTAATGGCTTGACGCCGGCCGGGAGGGTTCTTTCAAAGGGGTCCTCTGGTTCAGAACTGTAGCCGACTACTTCGCGTTGTTGAGTGCGAATTTGGGTAGTCCGTCGATGATGATTGCAGCTCCGAGAGCAATGTCTCCGCGAGGTCGGGTGAACGCCGCCCAGTCCCCGAAGTTTGCATCCGTCATGCAAGACGCCAGTTCGATGTCTAGGGCGCGAAGAGCGAATTGAATGCTGCTCGACGGATCCGAGTATCCGGCGATCGAGGCCCGAATTTGCACGGGGTCGGCGGAACCCCGAAGACAACTAGTGCCTGAGATGGCGATGACCAGGAATAGTGACAACACTCGACGGTTCACTGGACTGTTTCCTTTCAATATTTGGTTACAGCACCCGCGGCGTTCAGGGAGGGGCCTACTAGCAGTGCCCGTGGCTGTTGTAATAGAGGTCTCGGTGAACGGAACTGATCTCGTCGTTCCAGTCCCACCACCACCTGTTGTTCAAGTTGTTCTCCGAGTGCCCCGACTGCAAGGTCATGTGATCGCCGCCACTAGGGCGAGAACCACGATGGCCATTACGATACGGATGTTTCTCATTTTGAACTCCATTGTCGTTGGTGGATGGTCACGATTTTGAGAGTACAACGGGTGAATGCCTAAAGGGCGTCGGGGGTGTTCGAACAAAATCTTGTCGGCCCCGTACCGTAAGTTCGTACTTGACTGCTTCCTCGAAGCATGACTCCCGACTGGCCAAGCCTGACCGGTCATTGGAGGCGTCGGAAGTGTTCGAGTACCGCGGCGCGGCGTTGGGAGTAGTCCGCCACACCCTCGGTGGGCGACCCCACGGTGGCAGAAACACTTTCCTGCGTTTCACCACGCAAGACGAGTTCGTCTGAGAGCAAACGGCTCTCTATCTCGAACCAGATTTGGGTGCATCCGGGCTACTCCCGTTGCCGGTCGGGCTTTCATGGCCGGATTTGATTGCCACCCTCGCCGAGTGTCACCGACTCGCAAAACACTCCGAGGAGCGCTGCCTGGCCTACACCGCAGCCATCGACGCCCTCGACGACCACGGACCCGACGCAGCCACCGTCACCCGTGATCTAACCCACCGCTCAGCCCGCCAAGCCAAACAAGTCGCCGACACTGCAACCCAACTAGCGTCTATGCCACTCATGTCCGCCGCTTTAGCCCGGGGCGAGATCGGCACCGAACATGTTGTGGCCGCGGCCAATGCCGCTAAGCAGGTCTCGCCAGAAGAAGCCGACCAACTCGTTGATGATGCGGTTGCGGTGCCCGCGGATCTTTTCTTGAAACGAACCCGGCAATGGATCGGCCAACACGAAACCGCCGACGAGATTGAGGATCGTTACCAACGGCAACGCTCACAACGTGAAGCGCGGTGGAGGATGGGCAACGATCGCATGCTCCACCTCCACGCTGTACTTGATCCGGTTAGCGGCCGCGAGTTAGTAGCGGCGCTTGATCGCCGAGTTGATTTTCTATGGCGAGGCGATGGTGGCCGCGAGGGAACTCCCGACGATGTTCGCTCTCCCCGCCAACGCCGAGCCGATGCACTGCTTGAGTTGGTGACCACGGAATCGTCTGGGAATGGTCGTGTGCATCCCAAACACATGGTGATCATGCACCTTGACGTGGCACGCGGTACTGCCGAATTCACCGACCACGAACCAGTACCGGCCTCGGTACTTGCTGAGTTGGGACCCAAAGCCGAAGTTGTTGGCATGGTCTACAACGGTGACGGCCAAGCGCTGCACCTTGGCCGATCGGTTCGTTTGGCCAGTCGAGCGCAATGGATCGCACTCATCGACAACCTCGAACTCGACTGCCACGGCGACCACGCACTGATCCACCAACACGGCTTCGACCCCCGACGACAGCCTGCTGATCCGAGGGTGGGCTAATGATACTGTCATACCCTTTGATTATATTCTAACCATGTTTGAACCAGCGCATCGGAAGTTATACAACCTGTTGCCGGTCGGGCTTTCACGGCCGGAGTTGATTGCCACCCTCGCCGAGTGTCACCGCCTCGCAAAACACTCCGAAGAGCGCTGCCTGGCCTACACCGCAGCCATCGACGCCCTCGACGACCACGGAGCCGACGCAGCTACCGTCACCCGTGATCTGACCCACCGCTCGGCACGCCAAGCCAAGCAAGTCGCCGACACTGCTACGCAGTTGGCGTCTATGCCACTCATGGCCGCCGCACTGGCTAGGGGCGAGATCGGCACCGAACACGTCGTAGCCGCGGCCAATGCCGCTAAGCAGGTCTCGCCGGAAGAAGCTGACCAACTCGTTGATGATGCCGTTGCGGTGCCCGCGGATCTTTTCTTGAAACGAACCCGGCAATGGATCGGCCAACACGAAACCGCCGACGAAATCGAAGATCGCTACCAACGGCAACGCTCACAACGTGAAGCTAGGTGGGGCGTGGGCAACGATCGCATGCTGCACCTCCACGCCGTACTCGACCCGGTTAGCGGCCGCGAACTAGTAGCGGCACTTGACCGTCGAGTCGATTTTCTATGGCGAGCCGATGGCGGCCGCGAGGGGTCCCCCGACGATGTTCGCTCTCCTCGCCAACGCCGAGCCGACGCACTGCTTGAGTTGGTGACGACGGAATCGGCTGGGAATGGCCGGGTGCATCCCAAGCACATGGTGATCATGCACCTTGACGCGGCACGCGGTACTGCCGAATTCACCGACCACGAACCAGTACCCGCCTCGGTACTTGCCGACTTGGGACCCAAAGCCGAAGTTGTCGGCATGGTCTACAACGGTGAGGGCCAAGCGCTGCACCTTGGCCGAACCGTTCGCCTGGCCAGTCGAGCGCAATGGATAGCCCTCATCGACCGAGACCGAGGATGCCAACGCTGCGGAGACCCACCATCACGCTGCGACGCCCACCACATCCACGAATACTCCACCGGTGGAGCAACCGACATCGACAACCTCGAACTCGACTGCCACGGCGACCACGCCCTGATCCACCAACACGGCTTCGATCCCCGACGAACGCCTGCTAACCGGGGGGCGGGCTAATGGGCGGCGGTGGTCGGGCGGTTCGGGGGCTTAGCGTGGATAAACAATTCGAACATTTCTCCGATAATACTGGCGATAATGTCACAGACTCTCTTTATAATGGAGTTATGTTTGAATCATCGCATCGGAAGTTGAATAACTTGTTGCCGGTCGGGCTTTCACGGCCGGAGTTGATTGCCACCCTCGCCGAGTGTCACCGCCTCGCAAAACACTCCGAGGAGCGCTGTCTGGCCTACACCGCAGCCATCGACGCCCTCGGCGACCACGGAGCCGACGCAGCTACCGTCACGCGTGATCTGACCCACCGCTCGGCTCGCCAAGCCAAACAAATCGCCGACACCGCAACTCAGTTGGCGTCTATGCCACTCATGGCCGCCGCGTTGGCTAGGGGTGAGATCGGCACTGAACATGTTGTGGCGGCGGCCGATGCGGCTAAGCGGGTGTCGCCGGAGGAGGCTGACCAACTTGTTGATGATGCGGTTGCGGTGCCGGCGGATCTTTTCTTGAAACGAACCCGGCAATGGATTGGCCAACACGAAACCGCCGACGAGATCGAGGATCGTTACCAGCGTCAACGCTCGCAACGTGAAGCTAGGTGGGGCGTGGGCAATGATCGGATGTTGCACCTTCATGCCGTGCTTGATCCGGTTAGCGGCCGCGAGTTGGTAGCGGCGCTCGATCGTCGAGTTGATTTTCTATGGCGCTCCGATGGTGGCCGCGAGGGAACTCCCGACGATGTTCGGTCTCCTCGCCAACGCCGAGCCGATGCGCTGCTTGAGTTGGTGACGACGGAATCGGCTGGGAATGGCCGGGTGCATCCCAAACACATGGTGATCATGCACCTTGACGTGGCCACGCGGTACTGCCGAATTCACCGACCACGAACCAGTACCGGCCTCGGTACTTGCTGAGTTGGGGCCCAAAGCCGAAGTCGTTGGCATTATCTACAACGGTGAACGGCCAAGCGCTGCACCTCGGCCGAACCGTTCGCCTGGCCAGTCGAGCGCAATGGATTGCACTCATCGACCGCGACCGAGGCTGCCAACGGTGCGGAGCCGACCCGTCACGCTGTGATGCCCACCACGTTCACGAATACTCCGCCGGCGGAGCGACATCGACAACCTCGAACTCGACTGCCACAGCGATCATCCCCTGATCCACCAACACGGCTTCGACCCCCGACGACAGCCTGCTAACCGGGGGGCGGGCTAATGGGCGGCGGGGGTCGGGCGGCTCGGCAGTCCAGTGTAGATAAACAATTCGAACATTTCTTCTCGATAATGACTAGCCGATAATGTCACAGAGCTCTGTTTATACTGGAGTTATGTTTGAACCAGCGCATCGGAAGTTGGAGCAACCTGTTGCCGGTCGGGCTTTCACGGCCGGAGTTGATTGCCACCCTCGCCGAGTGTCACCGCCTCGCAAAGCACTCCGAGGAGCGCTGCCTGGCCTACACCGCAGCCATCGACGCCCTCGACGACCACGGAACCGACGCAGCCACCGTCACGCGTGATCTGACCCACCGTTCGGCTCGCCAAGCCAAGCAAGTCGCCGACACTGCTACGCAGTTGGCGTCTATGCCACTCATGGCCGCCGCGCTTAGCTAGGGGTGAGATTGGTACTGAACATGTTGTGGCGGCGGCCGATGCGGCTAAGCGGGTGTCGCCGGGGGAGGCTGACCAACTTGTTGATGATGCGGTTGCGGTGCCGGCGGATCTTTTCTTGAAACGAACCCGGCAATGGATTGGCCAGCACGAAACAGGCGATGAGATCGAGGATCGTTACCAACGGCAACGCTCACAACGTGAAGCGCGGTGGGGTGATGGGCAACGATCGGATGCTGCACCTTCATGCCGTGCTTGATCCGGTTAGCGGCCGTGAGTTGGTAGCGGCGCTCGATCGCCGAGTTGATTTTCTATGGCGCTCCGATGGTGGCCGCGAGGGAACCCCCGACGATGTTCGCTCTCCTCGCCAACGCCGAGCCGATGCACTTGTCGAGTTGGTGACCACCGAATCGGCTGGGAATGGCCGTGTGCATCCCAAACACATGGTGATAATGCACCTTGACGTGGCCACGCGGTACTGCCGAATTCACCGACCACGAACCAGTACCCGCCTCGGTACTTGCCGACTTGGGGCCCAAAGCCGAAGTTGTTGGCATGGTCTACGACGGTAAGGGCCAACCGCTGCACCTCGGCCGAACCGTTCGCCTGGCCAGTCGAGCGCAATGGATCGCACTCATCGACCGCGACCGAGGATGCCAACGCTGCGGAGACCCACCATCACGCTGTGACGCCCACCACATCCACGAATACTCCGCCGGTGGGGCTACCAACATCGACAACCTCGAACTCGACTGCCACGGCGACCACGCACTGATCCACCAACACGGCTTCGACCCTCGACGACACGCCTGCTAACCGGGGGGCGGGCTAATGGGCGACGGAGGTCGGGTGGTTCGGGCGAACCTCATCTCAGAAGCCGCCTTGCGTGACAGTAAGCTCAGCCGTTCCTAGCCCCCCGCTCAGTCCGTTTGCTGCGTCGGTAGAGGTTGGTTGGCCGCTGGTCGATAGCGGGCGCTTCGGCGTGGGCCACCCCAGGCTGCCACACGGCGAGGCCTTCGCCGATCGCGGTATGTTCGGCCCGCCCTTCTCGCCGGTCGCAGATGGGTCGGCGTTTGCCGTCCGCGGTGCGGATCACCAGACCGCCGCCGCGCCGCAGTCGTTCGAAGGCGTCGATCTCTTCCCACGCGACGACGTGGTTACGAAGCGGACACTGCCGCTCGACCCCCGCGGCAGAGACCACGGTGCGTACTGGTTGGGTGCCCAAGACGGTAATCAAAGCCGCGCCGAACAACACTAAGACGACAACGGCGGCGATATAGCTCCCGCGCCATGCGGCCGAAATGGCGAAGGTGGTCATGAGTCCAAATCCGAGGATCACACCAAGCCAGCCACGGCGCGACGCGTACAAGGTGACCGCAGCGGGAGCGTCCCCGAAGTTCACGGCGTAATCAGAGGCTGGCGGCCCGTTCGGCTAAGGCGACCAGCGACTGGCCTTCCTCGAGCGGGAAGTGGCAGGCCACCATGTGACCATCGCCTCGATCTAAGAGTTCGGGATCGTCGGTGATGCATTTGTCTTGGGCGATCGGACACCGAGTCCGGAAGCGGCACCCCGACGGAATAGCGGCCGGGCTGGGAATGTCGCCCTCCAAGACAATGCGAGAACGCAGACGCTCAGTGCGGGGATCAGCCACCGGCACGGCCGAAAGGAGACTGTGGGTGTACGGGTGGGCGGCCCGGTCATACACCGCTTCGCTGCGGGCGACCTCCATAACCCGGCCGAGATACATAACAGCGACACGATCCGAGATGTGGCGAACCACGCTCAAGTCGTGAGCGATGAAAAGGTAAGCCAAGCCGAGGGAGTCCTGGAGTTCTTCGAGCAGGTTCACGACTTGGGCCTGGACCGAAACGTCGAGGGCCGACACTGGCTCATCGAGCACGATCATCTTGGGGTTCAGCGCAAGAGCGCGGGCGATACCGATGCGCTGGCGCTGGCCCCCCGAGAACTCGTGCGGGTACCGGCGACCGTGTTCGGGGAGTAACCCGACCGCTTGGAGTAGTTCTCCGACCCGCGAGCGTCGTTCGGCTTTCTCCATTCCGTGGACTTGCAACGGCTCGGCCACGATTTCGTTGACCGGCATGCGTGGGTTGAGTGAGGCAAACGGGTCCTGGAAGACGATCTGCATTTCAGCCCGCAGTTCGCGCATCCGGGCTTTGGTTGCGTCGAGGACACTTTCTCCCTGCCATTCGACCGAACCAGAAGTGGCGGGAACGAGCCGCAAAATAGTGCGACCAAGGGTGGTTTTGCCACAACCAGATTCGCCCACGATACCCAAGGTCTCGTGCTCGTGCAGGGTGAGGCTCACACCGTCGACCGCGTGTACGGTGCCGATCTGCTGGCGGAAGAACCCACCAAGAATCGGGAAGTGTGTGACGAGGTCGGTGACTTCAAGAATCGGTGCGCCGCTCATGATCGGGTTCCGAGGGGGGGAAGATCGTGGGTCTTGTGGCACCGAGATTGGTGATCGGGACCAACCTCGGTCAGGCTCGGTACGGTGTCGGTACACACGTCGGCCCGAAATTCGCAGCGGGGCCGAAAGGCGCAACCCGACGGTGGGTTGAGCAAGCTAGGCGGAGTGCCGGGAATGGGTTTCAGGCGCTCGTCGCCACGGCCATCGACCCGAGGAATCGACGCCATCAAGCCGCGGGTATACGGATTGCGCGAACGATAGAAGATATCGTCAGTGGAACCCGTCTCGACCACCCTCCCCGCGTACATGACCTGAATACGGTCGGCGAGGCCCGCCACTAAGCCGAGATCGTGGGTGATAAGCATCATGGCCGCGCCGGTGAGGGCCTGGGCTTCTTGCATGACTTCGATTACCTGAGCTTGGATGGTGACATCTAGCGCCGTGGTTGGCTCATCGGCCACAAGCAGACGGGGTTGATTGGCGATAGCCATGGCGATCATGGCCCGCTGGCGCATGCCGCCCGAAAACTCGTGCGGGTATTGGCGAGCCCGGCGATCAGGTTCTGGCACACCGACCGACTCGAGAAGCCCAGCGGCTCGTTTCAGACCTTGTTCCTTGCTGACCGACGAGTTGTGGATCCGGATCGCTTCGGAAATCTGAGCCCCAACGGTGAACACGGGATTCATGGCGGTCATCGGATCCTGGAAGATCATGGCCACCTCGCGGCCGCGGCGATGCCGCAGCTCGCTCGCCTTCATCCCCACCAACTCATCTCCGAGCAAGTTGATGGACCCCGATACCTGGGTGCCTTTGGGGTGCAGGCCCATGATCGACATCGCGGTGACGGTCTTGCCGGACCCGGACTCGCCGACCACGGCCAGAACCTCTCCGGGTTCCACGTCAAACGACATCCCTTGCACCGCTCGGACCGGCCCATCGTCGGTGGGAAAGGTCACCCCCAGATCACGGACTTTCAGGATTGGCTCAGTCACTCGCGCACCTTCCGGTTCTTCGGGTCAAGGGCATCTCGGAGCCCGTCACCCATGAAGTTCAAGCTCATGGCAATGCCGGTGAGCAGGCCGCCGGGGATAAGGACTCGACTGGGGGTGGAATCGATGGCTCCTTTAAAGTCGTTGATGATGAGGCCCAAGGCAGGTTCGGGCGGCTGCACTCCGAGACCGAGGAAGGCCAGAGTGGCTTCGAGAATGATGGCGGTGCTCGCAATAAGTGTTATCTCAACCATCACCGGACCGGCCACGTTCGGTACAAGGTGTCGCACTATGACGCGGGGCGCCCCCGCACCCGCGGCGAGAGCGGCTTGCACGAACTCCTGCTCGCGTAGTTGGAAGAACTGGGCTCGCACCACCCGGGCGATACGAATCCAACTCAGCGCGGCCAAGATGATGGCCATGGTGAAGGGCTTAGAGCCGTACTTGAGGCCAAAGATAGCCAAGATGGCGATGCCGGGAACGACCAGCAACAGGTTCACCAACTGGTTGACTATCGCGTCGACCCAACCGCCGAAGTAACCGGCCATCGCCCCGAAGAAAGAGCCCACCACGGTGGAACCGACGGCCACGATGAGAGCGATAAACAGTGACGTTCTCGTGCCCAACATGACCCGAACTAAAAGGTCTCGGCCGAGGTCGTCGGTACCGAACAAGTGCCAACTCAGATCGGGGCCAAGATCTTTGTCGGCGATGTTGATTGTGAGGGCGTCGTGTGGCGAGAGGCTAGGTACGAGGTACGAGGCGGCCACGATAGTGGTGAGCACGAACAGTCCGGTAACGGCCAAGCGGTGACGCAGGAACTTGGTGAGGGTCTGGCGGCCAAAGCTCTGGGCTGCCGAATCGAGACCTTCGGCCGCCGCTATGTCAAGCACGGCGGGGTTGTCACTCATAGCGGATCCTTGGGTCGATGATGCCGTATAAGAGATCGGCTAGCAGGTTGAATCCGATGGCGAGCAGCGAGACGAAGAAGATGGCGGCCATGGCCAAGTCGATGTCTTGGCTAAAGATGGCATCGAGCAGGGTTCGACCGAGACCGGGCCACTGAAACACGCTCTCGGTAACCACGGAGCCACCAAGAAGGGCAGCAAAGTCGAGAGCCCAGATGGTGACAAACACGACGAGGGCGTTACGCAGACCGTGCTTGAAGATCACCGTGCGCTCAGGAAGCCCCTTAGCCCGGGCGGTGCGGATGTAGTCGGCGTGGAGAACCTCGAGCATGGCGGAGCGCCCGAAGCGACTTTCGCCGCCGATAGTGACCATCGAGAGCGTGATGATAGGTAAGACGAGCGACTGGATGAGTTCGAGCCACGTCTCGTTGTGCTTGCCCTGGATAAAGAACGGCTTGAACCCCCATTTGGATAGGACCCAGAGCATGAGCGCTTGGAGCCCAAGGCCGAGCACGAACGTCGGCAGCGCAATTCCGAGGAAGGCGAAGCTGGTGATGAGATAATCGGAGGGCTTGTACTGGCGAAGGGCGCTCCATACTGCGAGCGAGGTGGCGACCATAACGGTGAGGATCAAGGCAGGCACAGCCAACATGATGGTGTTTTGGACCTTGTCCCAGATGATGGGCCAGACGGGGAGGAAGCTCTCGGAGGTGGACTCGCCGAACTCGAGGCGAAGAACGTCGGTGAACCAACTGAACCACCGCTCGGGGATCGACTTGTCGAGTTCGTAGATGTCGCGGATGCGCTCGAAAGCCGACTCGTCGCATGTGTTGCAGGTGGCGAGGCGAGCTAATGGATCCCCGAGTTGGGTAATGGCCCAGAAGATAATGAAGCTGGCGACCAAGAAGAGTGGAATGGTCTGGAGTAGGCGCCGTAAGGCGTATGCGAACACGGTCCTCCTTCACCGGTCTACGTCAATTCAGAAGTCAGGCGGCTTCTGCCTAGAACATAGTTGACGCGAAGAGGCCGGTGCACGTTTCGCTACACCGGCCTCATTCGTTGTTAGGTATTTAGGTTGATTAAACCGTCAGCCGAGGGCGAAATCGACCACGTTTGCCAGCGGACCGCCATTGTTGACGTCCGGCGAAGCTCCCGCCGACGACAGGGCTTGGTTGTCGTAGGCGTAGAACGTGGGCTTCTGTGTGATCGGAAGCATGAACAGGCCTTGTTCGGCATCGATTTCCAGCGTGGTGACGTAACGATCGAGTTCGTTGTAACAAGCGTCACGGGCGGTGTCGTCGGCGGTTGAGTCGCACTCGTCAGACCGGGCATCGAAGTCGGTGTTCACGAAGCCGTACGGCATGGACGATGAGGTCGACCGGTAAGCGCCCGTCTGACCTCCCGGCCACGGACCGCCAACCCACGCGAACTGGGTGATGTCCCACACGGTGGAGTCGCCGTCGGCCCCCTTCGAGGCAGAAGCAGCCAGCGCAGCCTCGGAGAAGGGCTTCTCGCCGAAGTAGTCGGAGCCCGGAACGTTGTCGATGACAATCTCGAAGCCACCCGCCGCGCCTTGGGCTTGCAGGATCTGCTGCTGTAGTTCACGAAGCGCGTTGCCACCGGTGGTACCAACCCGCAGGGTCAAACGGCCTCGAGTGGGATGCTCGAAGATGCCGTCACTGGACTCGCTGTAACCCGCCGCTTGCAGGTTGGCCTTCGCATCGTCGATCAACGGGCCGTTGTACTTGGCCTGATGGTTTTCGTACGCTGGCTGGTTGGTCATCCAGTAGGTGTTGCCCAAGCCTTCGGCGGGGAGAGCCTCACCGAACAGACCGGTGTACAGGCCTTCCATGACCTGGCCCTTATCGAACCAGTAAGCCATCGCCTCACGGACCAGCGGGTCACTGAGGTGGACGTTCAGGAGGTTCATGCCCCAATGTTCGAAGATCGGGCCGGGGGAGGTAGCCACAGTGAACTGGTCGTTCGCCACGATCTCGTCGCCGAAGGCGAGCTGCGGTTGGGCGGTGATGAGGTGGGCCTCACCTGCCTTCAGCGCGTTGATCTGTGCGTCGGTGTCGGTCACGAAGAGCACCCTCACCGCGTCTACTTGGAGGCTGCCGGGGCCGCTGACGTCAGATGAAACCGAGCCGTGGTAGTGCGCGTTGGCGGTGAAGTTCAGTGCAACGCCGCGGTCCCAGTCGCCGAAGACGAGGGGGCCTGTGGAGGGAAGGGTGTCGCCTGCGGCGTTGGTCCAGTCCCGCAGGGCATCTTCGGCCTCCGCCGCGCCGCCCGGGAGGGCGTGGGCGGGCAAAACGTTGCCAAAGAGGCCTTTCCATCCGGCGTAGAAGCCAGACCAGGTGACCGAAAACTCGGTGTCGCTGGTGATTGTGAAGTCGGTGATGGTGTCGTAGCCGGTGCGGTCGGTGAAGGACAGGAGGAACTTCGGATTGCCGTCGTCGTCTTCGCCGTCAGCTTCCATGATGGTGTTGAAGGTGAACTCGACATCGGACGCGGTAAAGGCGGTTCCGTCAGACCAAGTAAGCCCGTCGCGCAGGGTGTAGGTGGCGGTGGCGCTATCGTCGTTTCCTACGGTGATGCTAGCTTCGGAAGCGAGCAACTCGGGTTCGTAGGCGTTGGCCGCGTTGACGGCGTAGAGGTCCTCGAGCATCGGCTGCAGCAGCCAAGCGGTGATGGTGAGGTTGTTGTTGGGATCGCTCAGGTGAAGGTCTGGGGGCTCCTGTTCGTGGGCCCAGATCAGGGTCCCACCACCAGCGGAACCTTCGCTGTCGTCTGCCATGTCGTCGTCAGCTTCTGCCTCGCTGTCGTCTGCCATGTCGTCGTCGGCATCATCGCTGCTGGTGTCGTCATCGGTGCTGGTGTCGTCATCGCTGCTGTCGCTTGCCTCGTCGTCGCTGCCACAAGCAGCGGCGAGCAAGGTAAAGCTCAACAACAATGCCAAGAGACTCAGGAGTCTCCGGTACTTTTTCATGTTCTTCTCCTATTTGTAGACTGGGAAGGCTGAAGTCATCCCCTCTAGTGACCTCACAGGCTACCAAATATCAGATGCCCAAGGGGACAGTTTCCCGATTTATCTCAAAGCGTGAGATAACAGGGCAGGGACTAACGAGCGGGGGCGGGTTCACGAAGCAGGGTCCATCAAGCGGAACGCTTCGCCCAAGCCGACTCCTGCATGGCGGCCGTGGTCGCGGGCCGCGGCGAACACGCGCCCTCGGAATGCTGCGGCTTGACGCCCGTCGTCGTGTTTGTCGATGACCATCGTAGTTTCGAACTGGCTCTGGTGGGCGAGCAGGGCGGATACCTTGGTTTCGAGGTTGGCCACGCTGACCGTTTCGACATGGTTTGGCTCCTCACTCTCAAAGAGCAGCAGAGTGTCAGGTCGAAAATGTGTTAGCCCGTCAGTCAGGTGCTCTGGGTAAAAGTGAGGATCGCGTGCCGCGACGACTCCGTCGACCGTCAAGTACCCCGCGGCGCGGTGATCGGGATGCATCCGCCAGCGACGCCACGGATCGTGGCCCAACACGACGTCGGCGCGAGTTTCGCGGATGACCTGAGCGACGCGGCCCCGCAGGGTGAGGTCAGTTCCGAGTTCGCCGTCAACCTGGTCCAAAAAATATACGGAGGCCTCCAGACTAATCCGCTGGGCGGCGGCCCGCTGTTCGTCTTTACGAAGCTTGATGAGGGCGGCCGAGTCGGCGTCGACATCCCAGGTCCCCTTCGATCCGTCGGTGCAGACCAGAAAATGAATGGCCGTACCCGCGGCGTCCCATTTGGCCAAGGTGGCTCCGCATTCGAATTCGATGTCGTCGGGGTGGGCGCCAATAGCCAAGGCGCGGGCGGGAATGGGAAGGTCGACGCGCACGGTTTGATCCTACGGTTCGAGGAGCAGCAGGTCGGCCGGTTCGTCGATATCGAGCGCTAGTGAAGGGTCGGCGACGACAGTGAACTCGAGACCATGGCGGGTGGCCTCCTCTCGATGGCGGGCAAATGACCCAGGGCCGTAGCGAAAGGTAAAGTCGACAGCAATCGGCACCGACATGACGTTGGAGCCGTCTCGGGTCCGATCGGGAGCGATGGCGACGCCAGGCCCGGTGACCACACGCAGGTCGTTGGCCCACGGGAGATCGGCGTGAGCAATGATGACCCGTTCGACGAACGGCTTGCTCCCGCGCACGATTTCGAGCGCCGCGGTGACCGACTCGTTTAGCCCCAGTGCCTCGGGCCGCACCAGTTGTGCATCGACAGATCCGGCCCATCGGGCAACGGAATCGTCGTCGGTGACTACGTACACAGCAAGGTCGTGGGCGGCCCGTACGACCCGTTCGGCCATCGCTTGGGTGAGTCGTTCGCGGTCGGCCGGACCGAGGGCGGCGGCTAGGCGTGACTTGGCGTCATTGAAGGAACGAAGCGGGACCAAAACGATGGTCTGAGGGGCGGCTTCGATAAACGACAACGCCCCGAGTCTAAGGTGACCCACTATGAACATGAACGTAGCGGTGGTGGGGGCTGGCTCTTGGGGTACAACGGTTGGTCACCTTTGTGCCCATAACGCTTCGACGTTGCTGCACTCTCGGCGTCAAGATGTGGCCGACGCCATCAATGAACGCCACGAGAACCCCCGCTACCTCAAGGGTTATGCCCTACACCAGCGCCTCCGCGCATCGACCGATCTTGCTAACGTCGTTACCCAAGCCGATGTGTTGGTGATGGGAGTGCCGTCGGGCGGGTTTCGAAAAACGCTGGTGCAGATTCAGCCCTACCTTCGCCCGTGGGTTCCGGTGGTGTCGTTGACCAAGGGTTTGGAGATCGGCACAGCCAAGCGGATGACGGAACTAGTGGAGGAGGAACTTCCCGGACATCCGGTAGGGGTACTCACTGGACCTAACCTGGCCAAAGAGATCCTAGCCGGGAGCGCCGCCGCCGCCGTGGTGGCGTTTACCGATCAGACCATCGCCGAGCAACTGCAACGACTATTTGCTTCGTCGCTGTTTCGTGTCTATTCGAGTACCGATGTGGTCGGCTGCGAATTGGGAGGGGCCCTGAAGAACGTCATTGCCCTGGCGGCCGGGATGGCCGATGGCTTGGGCACCGGCGACAACACCCGTGCCGCGGTGATGACCCGTGGCCTGGCTGAAATCACCCGCCTCGGCGTGGCCTTGGGCGGCCAGTTGGGGACGTTCATGGGACTCGCTGGCATGGGTGATCTGCTGGCGACTTGTATTAGCCCCCAAAGTCGCAATCGCTACTTCGGCGAGCAGTTGGGTAAGGGTCGCTCTGTGGCCGAGATTGCCGCGGAGATGAACCAAGTCGCCGAAGGGGTGAAGGCCGCGCCGGTAGTGGTCGAGTTGGCTCGCGCCCATGGCGTGTACATGCCAATCGCCGAGCAGATGTGCGCCTGTGTGCAAGAAGGACGATCCGCTGTGCGGGCCTACGCGGGCCTAGTGCAGAACCCCGCATCTCGCGAGATCGATCCTGACTGACCGCCGTGCGAAGTCTCTTTCGGAGGGCCCCTAGGCCTCTGCCTATTGATCCGTTGTTCGGTGCGCTTATCGGGGATCTAGACGGCTCAATTGGTCGTATCAGCCCGGCCGGTTCGGTGATGATGGCCGACCGTTCGTGGTCGTTGGAATGGGGGATTCGCGACGGCGAGCGCTGGCGTAGGGCGTCCGCCGAACGGGCGGTTCGCCAGAATCGTCTAGACGACACTCCGGTCTATGAGACCCGGATGAGGGTGGCGGGGGGCGACGTTATCCAACGGGTCGGTGTCTTGAACGACGGTAACGGCCGCGCTCTGCTGGTCGAGTACGAAAACGATTCGCCTGATGCCCTTGTTGTTGCCACGGTGGGGCGAATCGCCGAGCCGCTCACCGCGACCGCCGCGGGGGTGGCCCGCCCCACTGGCCCGTGGATGCGACCTGAACGTCCGGCCGGTGCGGTGCTAATGGGCCGCGATATTTGGGCAGCGGTGGAGGCCGAGGAGGCGGGTACGAACCGGTCGGGCGATGGCGATGTCGCGGTTTTGCTTGCCTTGCCTCATCGCCAGACGATCAGCATCGTGGTTGGTTTCGACGGCGATCTTCCGACCCAGGTGTCGACTGCGGGCGAAATCGCGGCCGGATGGCGCACGATCACCGCCCGCGGCCTCGACATCGAGGTCTCTGATGTCGCCCTCACCGCAGCGTGGCGCCGCCTGGTTTGTGACCTAATCCTAGTCGCCGGCGATGATGATCCCGTGGTGGCGGGCGAAGCCGCGTGGTGGCTTGATCTGGCGGGCCTTCACCGCGAAGCAGACCGGGGTCGGGCCCAAGTGCTGGCCGCTTCGGATCACGGATTGCTGGGACCGGTCGGTGCCGTGGCCGCGCTGCGCTCGTTTGCTTCGGCCTGCTGGCGAGATAACAACGCCGACTCCCAAGCGGAACTGGCGGAATTGGCGGGACCACTGGCTCGTCTGAGCGGACCTCAACTTGATCAGGCCACGCTGCGGATGGTCGCCCGCGCGCTCGCAGCCACCGCACCCGCCGCCGCGGCCGATGCCCGTCGCTTAGTCGAACGAGTTTCGCGTCCCACGTACACGACCCAGAGTCCAGTAGCCCAAGGAGCCGAAGGAGTGTTGGCGATGTTGTTGGTTGACCTTGGCGACGAGGCCATCATCGGTATACTTCCGAGCGTGCCGAAGTCTTGGAACGGCCAACCCCTCGACGTTCGTGGCCTAGTCACCGGCCTTGGTTCGTTGTCGTTTAGCGTGCGCTGGCACGGGGAACGACCGGCGCTTTTGTGGGAACGTACGGGAGGTCCCGACCTAGTTGAGCTTCGTTGCCCCGCCTGGGACTCCGCCTGGTCGTCCACCGAACGCAACGGCGAAGCCCTACTCTCCTGCCCATGAGTACCGTGCCGGGGCTGCAAGTCGAACGTGAGTTATGGGCTGGTGGCGCCCAGGTCGTGGTGGGTATCGATGAGGTCGGACGCGGCGCTTGGGCGGGTCCGCTCACGCTGGGGGCCGTTGTCGTGCCCCGCCACCCGCGTCTCAACAATGTGCGTGACTCCAAGTTGCTTACCGCGGCGAAGCGAGAGATCTTGCACGACAGAGTGCGCGTCTGGGCTAAGCACGTGTCGATCGCTCATGCCACCCAGGATGAATGTGACGAACTCGGCTTGTCGGCGGCGCAAAAGCTGGCTGCCCAGCGGGTAATCGAGGGCCTCGGTGTGCCCGTGGACCATGTGGTTGTGGACGGCAACCGAGACTTCGTCGAAACCCATCCCACCACGGCCATAGTGAAGGGCGATGTGACTTGTCTGTCGATCGCCGCGGCCTCGATCGTCGCCAAGGTCACCCGCGATCGCCTGATGCGGGCCTGGCACGCTCACTATCCCGCCTATTCGTTCGTGAGCAACAAGGGCTATCCGTGCCCGAAACACACTGCGGCGCTCGCCCAGTATGGCCCTTGCGCCATTCATCGACGAAGCTGGGCCTTCATGGATGATCTCCGCTGGACCGGTGTTCGGCGCCTCGTAGTCGACGCTAATGCTGCCCAACTCGGCCTTTTCTAAACCGCTCGCCTTGCTCATTGGCTGGACGCTTTTCGTCTGGACCTCGCGCACGCGCAACGTGGTGGGCAACGACCAACTCAGCGTGTGGGCTACTACTTGGCGTCTCGGTGTGGTGGTGGTGTTCGTCTCCTTGGCGGGTTTGGCCCTCGTCGGGAGGCTTCGCGGTTGGCTGTGGCTGCCCCGCTTGGTTGCCGTTTTGGTGTGGTGGACTGTCGGCTACTGGCTGATTCGTGGCACTGGAATTATCATCGACGATCACGAAACCGGATTCGTTATCGTCCACACCGTTTTGATGGCGGTCTCAATCGGGCTCGCCGGGTGGGTCTGGGTCCGCCGAAGTTGCTAGCCTGTAAATAGCTATGGGACAACCCGTTACTCTTCTTCGCACATCGTCGCCTCGGCCAGGAATTGTGCGCTTCGAACTCAACCGCAGCCTCACCGGCATGGGGCACGTCCGCTACGTCGCGGGTCACGAGATCACCACCGACGACCCCGCGGCTTTGCTGGCCCGCCGCCTGTTCGACGCGGGGGGTGTGCAGTCGGTGCATATCTACAGTTCGATGGTCACCTGCGAACTGACGTCGACCGATGTCGGCGATCTCGAATCGGCGATTACCGGCCTCTACACGTACTACCTGCCCGGCGTGGAGATCCCTAGCGACGAAGAGTTGGTTGCCTTAGTCGAGGGCTAATCTCGAGACCAGCGTTGAATCCAGGCGTGCATGGCAATGCCAGCCGCCACTCCGGCGTTGATGCTGCGGGTGGATCCATATTGAGCGATCGAACAGACCCGCTCGGAAGCCTGCTGGGCGGTGGGGGACAGGCCGGGCCCTTCTTGACCGAACAACAAGACGCAGCGTTCGGGAAGTTCGGTGGTTTCGATGGCCACTGAGCCGGAAAGATTGTCGATACCGATGATCGGTAAGCCCTTGTCGTTGGCCCACTCTACGAGCGTTTCGATGGTTGCGTGGTGCCTGATGTGCTGATAGACGTCGGTCATCATGGCGCCGCGGCGGTTCCATTTTCGCCTACCGACGATGTGGACTTCGTTGGCGAGAAACGAGTTAGCGGTGCGCACGACAGTGCCAATATTGCGGTCATGTTCCCAGTTTTCGATGGCGACGTGAAAGCGGTGACGGTAGAGGTCGAGTTCGGCCACGATTGCTTCGACTGTCCAGTAACGGTAACGGTCGACCACGTTGCGACGGTCGCCGTGTTCGAGCAGCGCAGGGTCGAGTCGGGGATCGTCGGGCCATGGTAGCGGGTGGGGCCCGACCCCAATTGTGTCCATCGCTCCCACCGTACCGGTGCTCGTGGCTAGGGTGACTAGGTGATGGGCGCGGCCACCGTCTTGTACGCCTCGGGGGCCGTGGTGTTGGTAATCGCTGGGGTGAGCAAGGCGAAGGCGCCCGCCGCTACCGCAGCTCTGTTCGACGATTGGGGTGGCCCCGCCCGCCTTGCTTCTTCGAGGGTTGTCCTAGTGCGGATGTTGGGCACAGTGGAGATAACGCTTGGCCTCGTTGCCCTAGTAGCGTCGGCGCCGATTGTGGCCCGATTGGTCGGCGCCCTTTATATCGGATTTGCCCTCGCGGTGGGGCGAGCGATGTCGGTGGGCGCCGGATCGTGCGGCTGCTTTGGCCGCGTCGAGGTGCCGCCGAGTTGGTACCACGTCATTGGAAACACCGTGCTGGCCGCGGCCGCGTTTGTTGCCGCGTCGAGGGCCACCCCGATCGAGGTCATGGACTCCCAGCCGAGGGGAGGCCTTGGTTTCGTATTCCTGGTTGGGGTTCTGGCGGGACTAGCCTTGCTCACCTTCACCACCTTGCCCGAAGCGACGAAAGCCCGTCGCGTTTAGCGGGCCTGGCACTGCGGGCACCAAGTGGTGGTACGGGCGTCGAGCACCCTCGTTTGCAGGATGGTCGAGCAGCGAACGCACGGCTCGCCGCCCTTCCCGTAGCAAAACAGTTCGTGTTGATTGTCGCCAGTCTCACCGTTGGAGTCGACATAATCCCGCAGCGTCGTCCCACCGTGATCGAGGCCCGATTGCAGCGCTGTTCGCACGGCCTCAACTAGGCGCTCGGCCCGCTCTGGGCTGAGGCGGCGAGTGGCCGGGTTGATCTCGGCCGCCCACAATGCTTCGTCGGCGTAGATGTTGCCGATTCCAGCCACCGCTCGCTGGGAGAGAAGAATCGTCTTGAGATAGCGATTGCGCTCCTTGACGAACGCGGCGAGATGCTTTCCGTTGAAGGCCTCGTCCCACGGCTCTGGGCCTAGCGCGTTGAGGGTCGGCAGGTGGGCGTAATGGCCGGGAGTGACGCATTGGATCCGTCCGAAGCGGCGCGTGTCGTGGAAGGTGAACCAGCGCCCGTCATCTAGTTCCCACCAGGCTCGGAGGTGCGGGTGATCGCGGTCGCGATGGCGTCTCACTTCGAGCCGCCCCGTCATCCCGAGATGGATGATGAGTTCTGTCGCTGAGCCGTCGTGGGCGAGGTTGATGATTAGGTACTTGCCTCGGCGGCGGGTGCCAGTGACTTCGCCCCCAATCGCGTCGAGGGCGGGCGTGAACTTGTCCGACCAGTGCGAGCCGCCGTCAACGAACACCGCGCCGAGGAGTTTCGGTTCGAGTTGGCGGCGGATCGTTTCGACCTCGGGAAGTTCGGGCACGGTAGAACTGTAGGCTCGCCTCTCCATGGATGACCGACTGGTTTTGCTCGTCAGCGACGCACTTGCCCAAGCCGAAGAACTTCGTGGCTTGGATGCGCTTCGGGCGGAGGTGTGGGCCAGTGACTTAGTGTCGTTGGCCGCGGAGGTTCACCGCGATGGGCCCGAGTACCTGATCGAGGCGTTGCGCGGCGCGGGTGGCCCCGCGGCCGCGGCGGCCCTGTGGGCGATCGACGCGGTTAGTGATCTAGTGGACAGTGGCGATCCCGCGCTTGAACCAGCCCCGGCCTGGGCCGCTCACTTGCGAACGAGTCAGTGCCTTGGGGCTTGCCTTCTGCGGGCCCGGCGGGGTGAGAGCGCAGCTTTTCGTTTTGTCGATGCCGACGACAACCGCCATGTCGTCGTCGTCGATCTAGTGTCCGACGACCTAGTGCCCGGAGACCGTGAACTCATCGGTGAGGTCACCATCGGGCCAATCGAGTTGCTTGACGGACTCGACGAGGACGACACCGGGATCGACAGTGTGGTCGTGCCCGCGTCGGAGTTGGCGGCCCGAGTCGCGGCCGCCTTCCGAAAGACCACCGACCCAACGTCATCCTTGGCCGCCGCCAGTCGGGTCCTCATCGTCCGCTTGGCCTCGCTCGGTTGCGGCGATCTGCGGGCGCCGGTGTGGGTTGAGAGCCAGGTTGCTGAATTACCACCTCGAGACCCCGAGGACGACGCCTACGCGGCCCGCGTTCTCCAGCGGGCGTTGGGCGAACCGGTCGCGCCCGACACGGCTGTGGTGGAGGGCGCGGCCGCTAAGTTACGCACCGCGGCGGCGGGCGACACACCCCTCGCTCAGTGGTTGGCCGCGTCGCTTGGCCCGGTTGATCTCGACGATGACGATCTCACGGTTGTTCTCGCCGCTCTCGCCGCGGCGGTTGCTCCCGCCACGCTGGCCCCCTTGGACACGGCGGCGCGTATGGCGGTGGTCGACCTCGAATGGGCTGACTGGCTCGGCGTAGCGATCGGCCTAGGGCGGGGCGGTCCGGGAACCTCGATCGACCCCGATCACCTAGTCGACCTCATCAATCGCTGTCCCGAGGTCACGTCCACCATCCCGAAAAAAGACCGACCCCGGATTGCGTGGGCGCTGGCGGTGTGCAGCGAAACTTGGACCCCTCTCGGCCTAGCGGACGGCGGGGTTATCACCGAGGGGGGCGTCGCCCTCCTGCCCGCCGCCTTGCGGGTCGCGTGGGGCGCGTCACTCCGGTGGGACGACAAAGGCCGCGTCGAGGTAGTCGGCAATGTCGCGGAAGGTCACCACACCGAGGGCACGGTTGGTTTCGCTGAGTAGCACAAGGTAGCGGTGGTCCATCTCGGCCATCAGGTGGATGCCTTCGCTGATCGGCGTGTCTGGCGGAGCGGCGGCGATCGGCGTGGTCATCCAGTGACCGACCGTCTCATCGGCGAGATCCTCCACGCGAAAAGCCACTTTGGTAAAGACATCGTGCTCGGTGAACTCACCGATGACCGCCCCGCGATGATCGACTACGGAAGCTAAGCCAGTACTCTCTTCGATCATGGCGTTGATCGTTTCCTCCAGCGAGGTGTCGGCCTCGACCAGAACCGGTATCCGGTGCGGGAGTCCGTTGAAATCCACGAACAACAAATTGTGCTCCGGACCCAATTCAGCCCCGTGAACGTCGAGTCCTTTGAGAAACGTCGACGCTAGGCGTATGAGGTCGTATTGGGTGACGTTGCCGAGGACATCGCCGCGCTGCGATACCACGGGAAGGTTCCGGAAACGGTTTTCGTTCATCAACCGAAGGGCATCGAGGGCGGTACGATCATCGGCCGCTACGAACGGGTCCGGTGTCATAACGTAATCGACCGGTGAGTCCCAGCGATCGGGTGAAGCGACGATTTTGGTGGCCACGTCGTGTTCGGTAAGGATGCCAACGACCGACCGGCCATCCAAGATCACCGCGCAACTCTGGTTCTCGGCGGCCATGGCGTTCACCGCTGATCTCACCGGTGATCCTACGGCCACCGTGACCTGAGACGAGAGTTTGAGATCGGCAAGCGTGAGCGACTCGAAATGGTCAACAATATTGCCGGATGGGACCTTAGATGGCATAGGGGGGCCTCCTTGATCGACGGTACCCCACGGGACTGAATCTAGCCGCTTGCGTCCCGCATGCCGACAAAAGGCGCGCCAAACCGGCGGAGGGACATCCACTCCGCCGGTCATGGGCTAACGTATTTTGGTCAGCTGCGAGAGACGCCCTTGCCGATCGCGTCGAGTACGGCATCCTTCAGCGGGATGCACGCCACTACGACGGCGCCGTTGAGCACAATGCTCATCCAATCGGACCGAAAGGCTAGGCCGAAGGCCTCGATAACCTTTACGTCTAGCAGCCAGATCATGCCGATGGCGACGAGCACGTCAAGGTGCTTGCCAACGATCGGAAGCTCGCGAACCATGCCCAACCCGAGCGTGTCGAGCACAGTGTCAAGTAAGCCGGTCACAGCGACGAGCGCCATGGCCAACACAATCAATGAAGCAACGGTGTACATGTTGTTTGTCCTCCCTCAGGCCAAAGAATTCGACCTGAATGGTCTCGGTCGTGACCCCATGCCACGGGCGAGTTGGTGGTTGGACTAGCCACAGCCAGCTTAGTTACATCTCAACTCTCCCCCTGATCGCCACCGCGGCTGGCTACGGTCACGAACATGTCACGTCAACTCGAGTTCGAGTCGAAGTTCGCCCGCGATGTTGTCGAGGTTTCCGTCGCCGACGAGATGAGCGAGTCGTTTCTTGCCTACTCCCTTTCTGTCATTACGTCGCGGGCCATTCCCGACGTGCGCGATGGGTTGAAGCCAGTCCAGCGGCGCATCCTGTGGTCGATGCTGCAGATGGGCGTACGGCCGTCAACCCCGTACCGAAAATCGGCTCGCATCGTGGGCGACACCATGGGCCGCTATCACCCGCACGGCGATGCCGCGATTTACGACACCCTCACCCGGATGGGGCAGGACTTCTCGCGGATGGTTCCGTTTATCGAACCGCAAGGCAATTTCGGTTCGCTTGACGATCCCCCCGCCGCGGCCCGCTACACCGAGTGCCGACTGGCGGAGTCAGCCATGGCTATGGTGCGCGAACTCGACGAAGATACCGTCGACTATCGCGCCACCTACGACGGTGAGGGCGATGAGCCCACTGTCCTTCCTGCCGCCTTGCCCAATATTTTGGTTAACGGCACCACCGGTATTGCCGTGGGCATGGCAACCAACATGGCACCTCACAATTTGCGTGAGGTGGCCGCCGCGATCGAACTAGTGATGAAAAGGCGGCGGCCCCGGCCCACGGTGGGGGAGTTGATGGCTGTGCTACCCGGACCCGACTTTCCGTCCGGTGGCATCGTCGTTGACGACGGCTTAGCCGAGGCCTACGAGACTGGGCGGGGTACCTTTCGTATTCGGGCCCAAGCACATGTCGAACAGACGTCTCGCTCCCGCCAATCCATCGTCGTTACCGAACTGCCCTACCTCGTTGGCCCCGAGCGGGTGGTGGCCAAAGTCCAAGAACTCGCCAATAACGGCCGGCTCGTTGGCGTCGAGGGCATAGCTGATCTTAGCGACATGAACGGACTGAAGATCCAGATCGATGTCAAAGGGGCGACTAATCCGCAAAAGGTGCTTCAAGACCTTTACCGGCTCACGCCGTTGGAGGAATCGTTTGGCATTAATAACGTCGTTTTGGTCAACGGCGTCCCCACCACGCTTGGTCTCTACGACCTGTGCCGCCACTACATCGAGCACCGACTCGAGGTGGTGGTTCGTCGGAGCAAGTTTCGGCTCGCCAAGGCCCAGGATCGGCTCCACATCCTCGACGGCTTACTCATAGCGCTGGACGCGATTGACGAGGTCGTGGCCATTGTTCGCTCGTCCCAGGATGCCGCGGAGGCTCGGGGACGGCTGATCGAGCGCTTTTCGCTTTCGCTCGTGCAAGCCGCGCACATCCTCGATATGGCTTTGCGGCGCCTTACCGCGCTGGCCAAGTTAGAACTCGAAGAAGAATCGGCTGGGTTGCGGGCCGACATCACCGAGTACGAGAAAATACTCAGCCGCCAAGGTCTTCGGCGCCAACTGGTGCTGAACGAACTGCAAGCCTTGGTCGACAAGCACGGACAACCCCGCCGGTCTGATCTCATCGCCGCCGCTGACATCCCCGTCTTCGAGGTGGCAACCGAAACCGCCACCCCATTTGATCCCGCTTCTGACGAGGCATGTGTTGTCACCTTGTCGACCTCGGGCAATCTCGGCCGAATGCCTATCAAAGGGGCGAGGCGTGGGGTAGTGGGACGCCACGATCTGCTGGCGGCTCGCCTCGTAACCTCAACCGGTTCGCTAATTGCCGCGGTGACCACTGAGGGGCGGGCGTTCGTGATCCGCGGGGGCGACGCCAACGACGCGTCAGGGCGAACCCGCGGCGGGTCGGTCACTCAACTCCTCGGACTCAACAAGGGCGAAGCGGTCGTCGGCCTCGTCAACGACCGCGACGAAAACCTTGTTGTTGTCACCGCTCGCGGGGTGATCAAACAACTCACCACCAACGAAGTGCTGAGCACCAAGGCGGGCCGATCCGTCATCGGACTCAAGGATGGCGATCGCGTGGTCGCGGCCTTCCTCGCCCCAGTGGGGATCGATGGGGCGATCGTCGCATCAGACGGCCAAGTCCTTCGCCTGCCCCTCGACTCGATCTCGGTGCAAGGACGCGCGGCGGGCGGGGTGGCGGGCCTGAAACTCAAGGCGGGGTCGGTCGTGGTGGGAGCGGGGCCGCTAATCGGCGACGGTAACGTGGTTGTCATTACTTCCGCCGCCGGAGCCAAAGCCACGCCCTATGACGAAGTTCTCCGCAAAGGACGGGGCGGTCAAGGGGTGAGGATGGCCCGGTTGGCCGACGGTGAAACGCTCACTGGCGCCTGGTTCGGAGAGGGAACACCCAGTGGCCTGCTGGCTCAGATGGTGAGAGACGACGACCCGAAGAAGCTCGATCCACACCCAGTGCCGATCGACATCGAGCCGTCCAAGCGCAACCTGGTGCCTTCTCGTACCGAACGTCAGGTGCTGGTGTTGGCACCGGGCCGGTGGTAGTGACCTAGTTCAGGCGAAGTCGGCGAGCAGGCGCAGCACTTCGGCTTGCTCAGCCTCGCCGAACCCGAAGAACAAGCTACTCGCGGTGCCTAGGTCTGAACTCAGAATCGCCATCTGGCTATTGACCCGCACACCGAAGAAACTCCACGTGTCGAACGTAGGGTCCCACAAGAAGGTGATCTCCGAGCCGAGAGCGTCGTCGTTGATGAATCCCTGGGCCTGACCGAAGTCGTCTTGGGTACCCATGCCGATGACCTGAATCTCATCGTGATGTTCTCGGGCAAACTGCCCGACCGCCGAACGTTCGCGGCGACACGTCGGTCAATGAGGGGCGTAGAACCATAACAGGATGGGTCGGTCACCGTCGACCGAGGATTTGAGTGTGGCGACCTTTCCGGTGCGGACGTCGAGTAGTTCGGTGAGGCGAACGTCGTCGTTGGCTACGAGTTGATCCTGCGCCTCGTTAGCCGCGGCGGTCGCCGTGCGGGCCTCGGCCGTATCGGGAGCGCCGCTGCCACAGGCCGAAGCTAAGCAGGCGAGCCCTAAGATGGCCGCGAGTAGCACGGATCGGCGAGAAGTCACGATGTCCATCTTGCCCGATTCCGCGCCTTAACGGTGTTCATGCCCAAAAACTATGCGGGCGAGTAAGTTCACCGTCATGGTATTGGGATTGCCGAATGAACCGGGGCCAGCATGAGCGGGAGCTACGACGCCGACGCGATCCAAACCCTCGAAGGACTCGAAGCCGTCCGCAAACGTCCCGGAATGTACATTGGTGGTACCGGATCGGCTGGACTCATGCACCTCGTATGGGAACTCATCGACAACGCGGTCGACGAAGCGTCGGCCGGGTTCGCCACCAAAGTCAATGTCACCTTGCACCGCGACCGCTCCATCGAAGTGGCCGACAACGGCCGCGGTATCCCTGTCGGCTTGCACGCCAAGCGGAAAGTGTCGGCTCTCGAAGTGGTGTTCACCGAACTCCATGCGGGCGGCAAGTTCGGGGGCGGTGCGTACACCGCGTCGGGGGGTTTGCACGGCGTGGGGGCGTCGGTGGTCAACGCGCTGGCCGCCAAACTAATCGCCGAGGTTGACCGCGACGGCGCCACCCACGTACTTGGTTTTAGCGAGCGCCGAGCGGGCCAGTTTGCTGGTCCCAGCGCGGGCGGGGGCCGGTTCAAGGCCGGTCACAAACTGGAAAAGACCAAGCGCGTAGCGAAGAAAAAGTCCGGCACTAGGGTGCGGTTCTGGCCCGACTTCGACATCTTCGACCCCGACGCGGTCATCGACGTCGACGAGATCTGCGCTCGGGCAACCCAAAGCTGCTTCCTTGTGCCAGGGATGAAAGTTACCGTCACCGATAAGCGCAGGGGCACCGCGGTAGGCAAAACCAACCGGCTGGACGAACCATTTGTCTTCGTGAGCCGTGGCGGTCTCGCCGATTTCGTCGAGCACCTATCTAGCGCGGCGGCGGTCAACCAGATTATTAGCTGCACCGGCATTGGTACTTTCACTGAGAAAGTCCCAGTCAACGCCAAGATGACCGACGTTGAGCGCGAATGCACGGTCGATATTGCTCTTCGCTGGGTCCAAGGCTACGAGACCAAGGTCAGTTCGTTCGTCAACACGATCCCTACTAGCCATGGCGGCACCCACCAAGCTGGGTTCGACAAGTCACTCACCCGAGTCATCAACAATGTGGTGCTCAAGGACAACCGCAAGTTGGCCAAGCTCAAAAAGCAAGACAAGCACAAAGCAGTCAAAGACGATGTCCAAGAAGGACTAGTTGCGGCCATCAAAGTCACCTTCCCCGAACCGCAGTTCCGCGGCCAGACCAAGCAGGAGTTGGGCACCCCGGCTATCGAGGGCATCGTCAGTCGCATCCTCTACGAACAACTCAAGGAATGGTTCGAACCAGGTGGCGGCCCGCGCTCTCACGCCAAGGCAGTGGCCGACAAACTAGCTACCGCGATCCAGAACCGCGTGGCCTCCAAACAGTTGCTAGAAAACAAGCGCAAGGCCGCTCGGTTCGGGTCCACCGGTATGCCGGAGAAGCTGGCCGATTGTCGCACCCACGGACCCGACTCAGAACTGATACTGGTTGAGGGGGACTCCGCTGCTGGTCCGGCCAAAAGAGGCAGAGACTCCGAAACCATGGCCATTCTTCCGCTGCGCGGCAAGATCGTGAACGCTGCCAAGGCCAGTCAAAAACAGGTACTTGACAACGCCGAGGCGCAAGCCTTGTTCACGTCGGTGGGTGCGGGGGCGGGACGGGACTTCAAGCTCTCAGACGCACGTTACGGACGCATCGTCATTCTCTGTGACGCAGATGTCGACGGCAGCCACATTCGCTGCCTGCTCCTCACCTTGATTCACCTGTACATGTTGCCGATGCTCGAGGCGGGCAACGTTTACTCCGCTCAGCCGCCGCTATACACCACCAAGGTTGGCGACAACACCTACCGTGTCTACAGCGACGAGGAGCGCGAAACCGTGACCGGCGACTTGTGTAAGGGCAACCGCAAGCGTGAGAACATCAAATGGCAGCGTTTCAAAGGACTCGGTGAGATGAACGTTGACGAACTTCGCCACTGCGCGCTCAATCCCGAGACCCGCACCCTCCGGCGCCTTACGATGGACGACGCCAAGGAAGCCAAGGCAGCGGCTCGGATGTTCGAGGTCCTGATGGGCAACGACGTCGCCGTTCGCCGAGAGTTCCTCGTCAAAAACTCGGCCCTAGTCGACCTCGCATCCCTCGATGTGTAGCGGAACTCGTCGGCCTGTACCGAGTAATAGCGTGACGCCACCACTAGCGGCGGCTAAAGGAGTTGTTGAGTTCCGTGTTCTCGAAGCCTTGGGGCGACGATCCGGTAGTGGCGTACATGTAAAGAGCTGTCTGAAAGATCGCGTTCAAGGCGGTGAGCACCACGGTGACAAGAGCGATCCACGCTGCCGCTATGGCGATGCCTATGATCGTGAAAGCGGCTGAACCGGTGCGGATGAACAAACCGCCGAAGAGAAAAGCAGGGGCCGTCACCAGCATGCCAAGGAAGCCGAACCCTACTCGGGCGGTCAGATTTTCCCCAAAGGTCGAACGCAGCAAACCGGCCGAGGTTTTGAACCCGTCGATAGCGCTTTGGTCGTCGATCACGATGGCAGGAATGGTGAGAAAGGCAACGACTTCGAATGTCATTTGGATTCCGCTGAGCAGCAGCTTGCCGACCCACCCGGCTCGTTCGCGAAGGATGCGGATGATCAAGCCGACCGTGACGGTGAGAAGGGCCCAAGGAACGAGACCCGGCAGGCGAGCGAACGCTCGCGAAATTGCGCTGCGAACGGTGGGGTCGCCGCCACTCATTCGTTCGTGCGCCCCTGCCACGAGCGCACCGGTGAAAAAGACGTTGATGATGCCCAGCGCGAACATCGCCATGATGATGAGCGCAATTCCGAGCGGCGTCGGGCTAGCTGTCTCACCCGTCGCGGTTTGGGTTGTCTCCAGCGTTAGCAGGGCTGGGACGACGAGCAGGACGACTGCGACTACCGACGTCAAAAACGACAAGACGGGCAGATACAGCAATTCGCGGTCGTGTTGGAGTACGTGCCACGACGTCTTGGCGAGGTTAACGGTGTTGCGAATACGGTACATTCTGGTGCGGGTACGGATCATGGCGTGAACTCCTAGGTAGCTAGTTGCTGACCTTGAATACCGAGGCGGGACTCGGCCTCATGGCGAGAAAGTCTAGGTGAGAGTCGGTTGGATGTCATCGTAGGGGTGTAAAACAACGGGCACCGGTTTGGTGGCGACGGCGACCCGCAAAGGCTGACTTTATGACGAACACAAGGTTAGGAGAATTTCCCCGATGGTGATGGCCAACCGCAGGCGAGTCTCGGAAGCCCTTGATCACTTACGTGACGGTTTAGGACCGATGTGTGAGGAGACTTGGCAGCGGTTCCACGGCGAGGACTGGCTCCGCATCGTAAACGAGCAACTCCGTCACTCCCATGATTCTCCCACCATCGAGGACGTGGCCTTTTTACTAAAGGGCATAAAAGCCACGTGGCCCGAAGTGTTCGAGCACAGCTACTCACGGTCGATCCGAGCGCTGGTGTTCGATGTGGCCGACGTGCGCAACACCTGGGCCCATCAGGGAACGTTTTCGGCCGATGACGCAATGCGGGCGCTGGATTGCATGGAGCGCCTTCTCGACGCGTTCGACAACGCGGTGGAGCGCAGCACGATCCGTGACCTGCGCCTCGACCTCATGCGTCTAGCGATCGCCGAAGAAGACGCGCTGGAAGCCAATTTGGCGACTGCCACCGTTGGCGTGGAACCTGATGCCGTGGAGCCTGATGCCGTGGAACCTGATGCCGTGGAACCTGATGCCGCAAGTTTTGTTCCGCCTCGGTTGTCGCCTTCGGGGGTGGGCATGTTCGAGCAGTGTCAGCGTCGGTGGCGTTTTCGTTACGTGGACCGACTTCCGGATCCGTCGGGCGAGGCCGCACTAATTGGGACCTTCGCTCACCGAGTGCTCGAAGTGCTGATGCAGCGACCGCCCGCCGAACGAACGGAGGAAACGGCCAAGCAGTTGGCGGGCCAAGAATGGCCCACGGTCGAGGCCGACGACGACTATCAGGCCCTCGGCTTAGATGCCGAGAAGATTAAAGCCTTCCGATGGAAAGCGTGGCTGGCTATAAGAGGTTTGTGGACGCTTGAAGATCCCCAAGCGATTACGGTTCGATCTACCGAACAAGCGGTCGAAGCTGAGCTAGGGGGGGTTCCGTTTCGCGGCATCGTTGACCGACTCGACGAAACAAGCGATGGTCTTGTGGTCACCGACTACAAGACCGGCAAGGTACCGCATCCCCGCTACCGGCAGAAACGGTTTGAGCAGGCGGTGATGTATGCCGCGGCGATCAATGAATCCACCGGCGAGATGCCGGTCCGTGTTCAACTGCTGTACCTCGGCCAAGAGAACCTAGGGCTAAACATCAACCAAGCCAAACTCGACGCCACCGTCCACCGGTTGGGGGGTACGTGGGCTGCCATCAATACGGCGTGCGAGGTCGACGAGTTCGATCCCAGCCCCGGCCCGTTGTGCAACTGGTGCTCGTATCTCGATCATTGCGCCGAAGGAACCGAAGAAGTTGCTAGGCGGGCGGCTTCCAAGAGGTCATCGCGACCTAGGTGAGCGCCTAGTTCGGAGGTGCCAAAGGTAGGCGAGGGCTAGTAGGGAAGCGAGTCCACCGCACGCCGCGGCGAGGCCGGTCCTGACCAGCAGTTGATCCGACGGTGGGTCAGCGGGATCAGGAGTGACCCCGAGCGGCAACTCGGTGGGCGGTAACTCGGTGGGCGGCAACCTTGGAATGCCGGGCAGGAATGCCTCCACGGGAGCCGCGTCTTCGGCGGTGGGCCGAGGACGTTTCTGCCTAGCCTGCGGATCATAGGCCATGCGTGACCTCCGGTAGTACGAGATCGAATAGTCGATCGAATTCCACCGCGGCTTCTTGCGCGCCAGGGCGAGGGGCGAGAGCGTGGATCGGCCGCGAGGAGGCGGCGGCCTCGGGAACCGCAGCGCGAAGATGCACCGCAGGAAGGACGATGTCGCCATGGTCGGCCCGCAGTTGTTCGTCCCAGTAGCGAGCGTCGCGGGTACGGCCCAGACGGTTGACGGCAACCCCCGCCATGCTGAGGGGTCGGGTTCGGCGTGACGCGACTCGTTCGATCGTGCGCAGGATTTGGCCCACGCCATCGGAGGACCAGGCGCCGGGCTCGGTCACCACTAGAGCGCGGTCGGCGGCAAAGAGCCCATTGACGGTGAGTAGTCCGAGCGACGGCGGGCAATCGATGATGACAACATCGTGGCCTACGTCAGCGAGGGCGATGGCTAGCCGGTCGTTCGCTCCGATGGGATCGGTGAGGAGTTGTTGTTCGCGCGTGGCGAGGGCTGGCGTGGCGGGGACGACCGAAGGAGGTCGGCCACCTTCGTCGGGCCAGCCGCTGGTCACCCGAAGGCCCGCGATTACACCGGGGCGTTCCTCTGCGAGGGCCTGATCGACACTGAACGGCGGGTCCCACACGTCGAGGCCAGTGGTGGCGTTACCCTGAGGGTCGAGGTCGATGACGAGACAGTCAATGTAGCGCGACCATGCGGTGGCGGCGAGGCCGAGCGCAACGGTTGTTTTGCCGACTCCACCCTTTTGGTTCACCACCGCAAGAACAACCACGATGTTACCGTAGCGCTTGAGGCAGAGACATCCGAGAACGGTTCATCAGTTGGCAGGAATTCGTTCGCGGATCAACTCAACGAGCATGTCGATGAACTCCGGTTCGGGACGGGTTCCGGGGGTCACGGCCCGCCCTAGCGTGAGCCCAAGAGAGCGAGCGGTGGCCGCCGCCTTCACATCAAGATCGAACAGAACTTCCATGTGATCGCTGACAAAACCGATGGGAACGATGATCATGTCCGAAGCACCCGACGCGGCGACACGTCGGAGTTCGTCGTTGATATCGGGCTCGAGCCAAGGGATCGACGGTGGCCCCGAGCGACTCTGCCACGCTACTGACCACGGGATTCCCGGGGCTGCTCGCTCGGCGACCAAGCGGGCCACCTGGTTGACCTGAGCCTGGTAATCGAAGGCGTCGGCCATGGATTCCGGGATCGAATGGGCGGTGAAAACTAAGTGAACGTCGCGCTTATCGAGGCGGGCGAGAGCAACTTCCGTGGCTGCCGCGAACAGATCGATGAAGGTCGGGTGGTCATAGAACGGCCGGATTTTATCAATCACCGGCGCCGACATTCCCACCTCGGCGCAGGCCCGGTCGAGGTCGTCGCGGTACTGTCGACAACCGGAGTAAGACCGGTAGGCCGATGTCGCCACGGCGAGGGCGCGGCTTACCCCATCTTGGGCCATTTTTTCTACTACGTCGGGGAGGAACGGAATCCAATTACGGTTGCCCCAATAGACGGGCAGGGGATGGCCTGCGAGTGCGAGGGCGTCCTCCAGAGCGGCACGTATGCGTCGGCATTGAGCGTTGAGCGGACTCACCCCGTCGAACGTGTCGTACTGCCGAGCGACTATTTCCAGACGTTCCTGAGAGACTCCGCGACCGGCGGTAACCTTCTCGAGGAATGGCAAAACATCGTCCGGACCCTCGGGACCGCCAAAGCTCAGCAACAAAATCGCGTCAAAGGGAACGGCCGAGGGCACGCGATGACGTTAGCGGGCGCGGACTTTTAGTATTGCTTGTTTTTGGTTAGCCTGTGCATAACTCTCTATGCCGCTGACTACAGCTGAGCTATCGCAGCCCCTCGCAGCACTGAACCCGCACCTCGGCCAGAACCCGCGGTGTGGGTTGCTGACTGTTTCCACGACGGTGTTTGCCGCGGGCCTCGCTCTCTTGCTAGGGATACTTGGGGTATGGGGGGCGCTCGTGGCGTCGGCGGAATCGGTTTCCGATTTGCGCGGTGACATCCCGACCGAAACTGCCGTGCGTACTGAACTCGTGGATCTCGCTGGCGAAGAGATTCTCCTACGCAGCGGATTGAACGCAACCCGAGCGGAATTCACCGACACTCTCTTGGCTCGCGAGACACTCGACGATGACCAGAGGGCCCTAGCGGCCGAGATCGAGGCTGCCGCCGAGAACCTCCGCCGCCTAGCCATCGAGTCCTATATCACCGGTGTCGATAGCGGTAACCTCGAGTTCATCTCGGGGGTGGGCAAGGCCAGCGACCTGATCTGGCGACGCTATCTTGTCCGGAGCCATGCCGGTTCGTCAACGGTTGCCGTCGAGCGTCTCCGGCGGTTGCGGGCCTCGGCGAGCGAGGAGGTGCTGGACACGATTCGTATAACCGATGAGTTGAAGCTTAAAATTTTCGACTTGGAGTTTCAACTCCAGCAAATCGAGGTTCGCACCAACGAAGCCCACGCCATTCTTCCGGTGGCTGAAGCTTGGGACCGAACGGCAATCGCGATCGAAGAAGGTGCCTACGGTATTGCGCCCGCCGACAAGTGGGAGAAGCTTCGTTTTTGCGAATCAACCGACAACTACGAAGCCATCAACCCGAGCGGGGCCTACCGCGGCGCCTACCAATTCGATATTGCTACCTGGTACACGGTGGGAGGCAAGGGAGACCCAGCTCAAGCGCCGCCCGAGGAGCAAGACGCTCGGGCTCGTGAACTTTACGCTCGCCGCGGCCATCAGCCCTGGCCGGAGTGTGGACGTCATCTTAAGTAGCGGATTGAACGTGTCGCTTGGCCAGAGGTCGCCCGACTAGGTTTGGCGGGATGGACACTGGGCCGAATCGGACCTCACCAACCGGACCGGGCAAGAATCAGGCACGCGGAATTCGTGTCGAGGGACTCGTCCGTCATTTCGGTAAGTTCACCGCGGTTGATCACATAGATCTTGAGGTCGCACCAGGTGAGATCTACGGCTTCCTCGGCCCCAACGGCGCGGGGAAATCTACGGTGGTGCGGATGCTGTGTACCTTGCTGGCTCCGAGCGCTGGTCGAGCTGAGGTGGCGGGCCTCGATGTCGAGCGTTCGCCCGGCGCGGTCCGGCTCGCCATTGGCGTCGCGTTGCAAGAAGCAGGGCTAGATCAGAATATGACTGGGCGCGAGATCCTAGTCACCCAAGGTCGCTTGTTTGGTCTCACGCGGGCGGAAATCTCCCGCCGCATCGACGAATTGTCGCCCATCATCGACATGGCCGCGTTCGATCGTCTGGTTGGCACCTACTCCGGCGGTATGGCCCGTCGGCTTGATCTGGCCGCCGCGCTCATGCACAATCCGCGGGTCTTGTTCTTGGACGAGCCCACTACGGGTCTTGATCCGGCGGGGCGTTTGCGGGTCTGGGACGAGGTCCGACGGCTCAATCGCGAGGTTGGCCTTACGCTTTTTCTCACGACGCAGTACCTCGAAGAAGCCGACGAACTCGCGGACCGTGTCGGCATTATCAACTACGGTAAACTCGTTGCCGAAGGAACCCCCGAGGAGTTAAAGCGAGGCATTGGCAATGATGTCGTGACCGCGTTCGTCGAGGGTGATCCTGAAGCGGCCGCCGCGGTCCTGCGAGAGGTCGATGGCCTCGGTGGGGTCGATGTCTTCGGTGACGAGATCCGCGTTTCTACCGAACACGGCGGGCGGGCGATGAGTCCGGTGGCGCTGGCGCTCGACGCGGCCAATATCTCGGTTCGAGAACTCTCCTTGCGCACCCCAACCCTCGACGATGTCTTCTTGGATGTCACCGGTACCCGTCTCGAAGGAGGTGCGGCATGACTACCCCGATCCAGGCTCGCCCGGCGGGATTTTTCGCCGATATCGCGGCCATTGCAACCCGATCAATTCGTCAGTTGCCCCGTGATCTCCCCACGGTAATCCCAGCGCTCATTATTCCGTTGTTCTTTCTCGTGGTAAACATTGGTTCGTTGTCGAAGGTGGCGAACTTTACCGACATCGGCATTAGCTACAAGGCGTTTCAGTTGCCGGTGAGCATTGTGTTCGCGGTCACGGGGGTTTCTCGGGCGCCCGCGCTGGTTACCGACATCCAAAACGGCTACTTCGATCGCCTTATGACGACCCCGGTGTCGCGTCGGGCGTTGTTGCTGGGCCACATGCTGGCTGATTTCGTGCTGGTGGTGTGCTTGGCGCTACCGGTAATAGTTTTGGGTTTCGCCATTGGCGTGCGGTTTCCCTCTGGGCCGCTGGGCGTGATGATGTTCGTCACAATAGGTGCTTGTTGGGGGGTGGCCTATACGGGGATCCCCTACGCGATTGCCTTGAAGACCGGAAACCCTGGGGCGGTGAACTCTTCGTTCCTATTGTTCTTCCCGTTTGCCTTTCTCACCACGGCTTACCTTCCACTGGAGGATATGACGGGATGGCTGGGCACCGTGGCCCGCTATAACCCCGTCACTTATCTGCTGGCCGGTTTGCGTTCGTTGTTCGTGGGCTGGGAATGGACCGAGTTGGCGAAGTCGTTTGCCGCGATCGCGGGGTTGGCGGTGGTGAGTCAGACGTTGTCGTTTCGGGCGTTGCGCGGTCGTGTCGCGGTGAACTAGCGGTTCGCTCGTAGTCTGCGTCAGGTGATCCTCGTCGACGTGGACAGCGTCAGCATGAACCGAAGCAATCGGCCTTTGTTTGTCGACGTTTCAGTCACTATTGCCGGTGGTGATCGCCTTGGCGTGGTTGGCATCAACGGGGCGGGAAAATCGACCCTATTGTCGATCATCGCGGGTCGACGCGAGCCGGAGGGCGGTCACGTTCGACGCGGGCGCGATCTTGCACTCGCGGTGGTCGATCAGGTCACCGAATTACCCGCCACTACCGTGCGCGACGCGGTTGGTGCGAGTTGGAGGGGCGAGGCCGTTTTGCATCGTCTGGGGCTCGGGGCGGAACTTGATCGGCCCATTGCTGAATTGTCGGGAGGGCAGGAGAAGCGAGTTTCTCTGGCACGTGCGTTGGTTGCCGACGCTGATCTTTTGATTCTCGATGAACCAACAAATCACCTTGACGTGGCCGCCATCGAATGGCTGGAAAACGAGTTGGCCCGCTTTCGCGGCGGTCTCGTCATCGTCACTCACGATCGTCAGGTGCTCGACCGAGTGACGACCCGGGTACTGGAACTTGATCGGGGCGCGTCTTACGTTCACGAGGGGGGCTACGACGGGTATCTCGAGGGTCGAGCGGCGCGGGAGGAACGAGCGGCCGTTCACGAGTCGACCCGCCAGAACCTAGCTCGTCGAGAACTGGCGTGGTTGCGACGCGGGGCTAAGGCGCGCACGCGCAAGAGTCGGGCCCGGATCGAACGAGCCCACGAGTTGATTGACGGTAAACCCGATGGTCCCGCACGCGTGGGCGATCTCGGCCTTGCCGCTCTCCACCAAGAGACGCCCCGGCTCGGCGATCAGGTAGTCGAACTCCACGAGGTGACGGTTGGCTTCGACGGTGTTGAGCCGCTGATCGAAGGCCTTGACCTGCTTCTCGATCGACGAGAACGCATCGGTATCGTCGGGGCCAACGGTTCGGGCAAGTCGACCCTCTTGGATGTCATCGCGGGCCGTCGCCCGCCGCTCGCGGGACGCCGTGTCGTCGGGCCAACCGTCCAAGTCGGGTTATACGATCAGCAGGGGCGAATGCTTGATCCAACGATGCGAGTGCGCGAGGCGATGGCAGGCGAGGGGGCCGAGCCCGACTGGTGGGATATCGCATTGCTCGAGCGGTTCTGGTTCGATCGCGATGTTCAGCGTTCGCCGATCGAGTTGCTCTCGGGCGGTGAACGGCGTCGACTGCAACTCGTGTTGACCCTCGCGGCCAAGCCGAACGTGCTGCTCTTAGATGAGCCGACCAACGATTTGGACCTCGATACCTTGCGCTGTCTTGAGGATTTCCTTGACGATTGGCCAGGCGCGGTGGTTGTCATTAGCCACGACCGAACCTTTCTCGATCGTAGCGTTGATGACGTGCTGGTGATTGACGATGGTCAGGCGCGACGGTGGCCCGGCGGCTACGCGGCTTGGCTCGAACGGCCGCAGTCGAGTGGCAACGTGGGCAACCTCGGAGCGCGATCCAAGCCCCGATCCAAGCCCCGATCCAGAGAGCCCAGAGGCGGCCCCGGGGAGTGAACGATCGCGCCGCACCGTTCGCCAGGAACTCAAAACGGTTGACAAGCAAGTGGCCAAGTTGGACCACCAAGTTACCGGATTGCGGGCCGAGATGGAGGCCGCGTCGGCGAACTACGATGCCTTGACTCGACTAGGCGGCGAACTGGCGACAGCAGAAGCGCAACTCGGTGCGCTCGAGGAGCGGTGGCTTGAATTATCCAGCGAACTAGAAGATCTCGACCGTCGCGGCGGGTGAGTCGGTGGTTAGTCTGGAACCATGACCGATACGGCTGAGCAGGCGAGCACCCACCAAACCGGCGAGGTGATGATCGTTACCGACGCGGCGCGCCAGACAGTGATGGAGATTCGCGCCAAAGAATCCGATGCAGAATCTCTCGGCTTGCGGGTCGAAGTTACCGGCGCCTCCGGCGTCGACTACACCTACGATCTTTCGCTTGACTCGGTGACCGACGCCGCCGACGACGATCACATCCACACCGTCGACGGCCTGAGTGTCATCATCCCCGCCAACAGTGTTGACGCCATGCGTGGTTCTACCCTTGATCTCCCCGCGGTGGCGGGCCAAGGCGGCCTGGTGATTCGCAATCCCAACCGTCCGAACCCTTTGGGCGAGATGGGGCAGTTGGAACTTAGCGGCGACGCGGCCAACAAAATCACGGTGCTTTTGGCTGAACGCATCAACCCGGCCCTCGCCGCGCACGGCGGTTTCGCCGAACTCGTAGGTGTCGAGGGGGAAACGGCTTATGTCACGATGGGGGGTGGCTGCCAAGGCTGTTCTATGAGCGCGGCCACCCTGCAACAAGGGATCCAAAAAGCGATCCTGGAAGCGGTGCCGGAGATCACCGAAGTCGTCGACTCGACCGATCACCAACAGGGTGCGAACCCGTACTACACCTAGCCACCACTTCTTTGACGCTCGCGGCGATGCCGGGACCGTCGAGACCAAACCGGGCGTGGATGGTGTCGGGGTTGTCGTGGGAGATGTACTCGACGGGCACGCCGAGCACCCGCACTCGACAGTGGGCATCACGGTCGCCGAGTGCGTCTCGTACCCCTGCCCCGGCACCGCCGATTCGGAGTCCGTCCTCCACGGTGATCACGATGTCATGGGTGGCAATGTCGTCGATCATGGCCGAGTCGAGGGGCACGACGGCCCGTGGGTCATAGACGGTGGTCTCTAGGCCCCCTTCGGCGAGTTGCGCGGCCGCGAGTTGCGCCGCGGGCAGCATCTGGCCGAATCCGAGCAGGGCTACCGAACCATCGCCGGAACGCACCTTGCGAGCTCGCAAGCCCCGACCGACCTCGTTGTCGCCCACCTGGGCGGCCTTCCCCCGTGACCAACGGATGGCGACCGGACCGCTGGTGAGATCCATGGCGTCTTCCATCATTTGTTGGACTTCTTGATAGCTAGACGGGGCCAAGACGGTCATGCCTGGCACCTTCGTGAGCAAGACGAGGTCGAGAATGCCGTGGTGAGAAGGGCCATCGGGGCCGGTAATTCCGGCTCGGTCAATACAGAAGATGACGGGTTGGCTATGGAGGCCGACGTCGAGGTTGACTTGGTCAATGGCCCTCGTGAGGAAGGTGGAGTACACAGCAATGAGGGGGCGCAGGCCGCCCATGGCCATACCGGCGGCGGCGGTGACGGCGTGCTGTTCGGCGATGCCGACGTCGAAGCATCGGTGGGGGAAACGCTCACGAAAGGGGAGCAGTCCGGTGGAGTCCGGCATGGCCGCGGTGATGGCCACCAATTCCGGGTGTTGATCGCCGAGTTTCACGAGCGTCTCGGCGAAGGCGGCGGTGTAGGACCCTTCCTTCATCGAACCGGTATCGTGCATGTTCTTGATGTCGTCTTGTTCGGCGGGGGCGTAACCACGACCTTTTTGGGTCAGCACGTGGACCACGACGGGACCTTCAAACTCGGCCGCGTTCTGGAGTGCCTCTTCTACCGACTCAATGTCGTGGCCGTCGAAGGGACCCATATAGCGAACACCTAGGTCCTCGAAGAAGGCGGGCGGTTCCCAAAGCTCACGCACCGCGGCTTTGGACATCTTGAAGCCGCGACCGATCTGCTCGCCGACCCACGGTATACGTTCGGCGATTTCTTCGACCTTGGCCTGGCGGCGCATGTAGGTCGGGTTGTTGCGGATTTTGACTAGGTTCTCGGACAGGCGCGACACGGTGGGGGCGTAGGAACGACCATTGTCGTTGAGCACGATGACCACGTCGCGCTCGCTGTGTCCAAGGTTGTTGAGGCCTTCGAAGGCCATACCGCCGGTCATGGCCCCGTCACCGATGACGGCAACTACTCGACGACGCTCGTCGTTGGCGTGAAACGCGGTGGCAAAGCCGTGGGCGTAACTCAAAACGGTGGAGGCGTGGCTGTTTTCGACCCAGTCGTGTTCGGACTCGGCCCGACTGGGATAGCCGGACATGCCGCCGCCTTGTCGGAGGTTGCGGAACTGTTTGACCCGACCGGTAAGCATCTTGTGGACGTAGGCCTGGTGGCCGGTGTCCCACAAGATCACGTCGTGGGGTGATCGAAATACCCGGTGCAACGCAATGGTGAGTTCCACCGCGCCGAGGTTGGAGCCGAGATGGCCGCCGTGTTTGGTTACCGATTCGATCAGAAGATGCCGAATCTGTTCGGACAGATTATCGAGTTCGTCGAAGCTGCGACCGCGTAGGTCGTCGGGTCCCGAGAGTGCGTCGAGCAACATCGCTTTTCAGACTAGCCGTCGGTTCGGAAAAGTATCCGAATCAGGCCGCACGATTGGCGTCCGTCCTTGCTAGGGTTAGCCGTGCTCTTGCCGTGAGAGTCATCACCGCCATCCCGTTACATATTCCGGTCCCGTCAAACGAGGTCGGAGAAGGTTGGTTGGTGTTATGAGCACACGCAAGTTCACCAAAGCGTTGGTGGTCTCATTAGTAGTTGGTTTCTTGGTCGCGGGCTGTTCGGGCGTTTCTGCTGACCAAGTCGTTTCGACCCCCGATATAGGGTCAGAGAACGAGGTAGTCGACGCCCCGGGCGAGGTAGTTGAGGCCCCGGGCGAGTCAGTCGCCGCGTCAACCCCTGAGTCGGGGGCGACCGTTGGGCCGGCCGTTGACTCAGCCTTGTCGGCGACGGCGGGCTGGATTGAGCGGCGACTCGAACTCTCCGTGCTGGGTGCCGATTTGGTGATGACCGTTCGTTTGTGGTGGGACGCCGATCACTCCGAACGGGCGCATCTATTTGACGCCACTGGCCCGGGCGTACTCGGTGAAGAACTAGAAATAGTCCGCTCCACTATGGAAGCCAAAGTAGCGGGGCGCAACGGCCCGATTGATCGGGACGCCTTGCTCTCGGAGCGGGCGCTGACCGCTAAGTTGCTTAAGCACTTGTTCGCCACGACCGATGCCGTAAGCGAAATAGTCGACGGGCGATTGGTCGCAGCCTCCCTCGGGGCCACCGCGGGTTCGGGTTCGGCGGGGGAGTACTGGCGCCTAGGGGTGGGCAGTCCGCCTTGGTAGCCGCGAGCGGCGCAGCGGCCTACGATTAGCAGCCTCAGACCTGGGAGGTTCTGGTGCTCGACCACGAGTTGATCAACCGCACGCTTTCTACCGCCATGAAGACCGGCGGTGACTTCGCGGAAATCTTTGTCGAAGATAAGCGTTCCTCGTCGGCGGTGTTCGACGATGGTCGGGTTGAGGAACTCACGAGCGGCCGCGATCGAGGCGCGGGTATCCGGGTCGTGGTGGGCGAAACCACCGGCTTCGCCCACACCGCCGACCTCTCCGAGAAAGGTCTGGCCGCGGCCGCCGAAGCAGCGGGGGCGGCAGCCCGAGGGGGCGGGGGAGGCACCAAGATCGTCGCAGTATCGCCCGTCGCCGAGATGCGCACCAACCCTGCTCGCATCCCCCCCGAGGCGGTGGCCAAAGCAACCAAGGTGGGACTCCTCACCCTGGCCAACGAAGCGGCTCGGGGCGAAGGGGCGGCCATCTCGCAGGTTTCTGCCCGCTACGGCGACAGTCGGCGCCGCATTCTGGTGGCCAACTCCGACGGACTCATGGCGAACGATGATCAGGTGCGGACTTTATTCTCCGTAAGCTGTGTCGCCACTGGGGATACGGGGATGCAAACTGGGCGTGAGAGCGCCGGACGCACTATCGGCTTTGAGCTTTTTGACGAAACTGATGTCGAGGCGATGGCTCGGCGAGCGGCGGGCCGAGCGATCACCAAGCTAAAAGCCCGCCCCGCTCCGTCGGGCGCTATGCCTGTGGTGGTGGGCGCCGGCAGTGGCGGAGTGCTGTTTCACGAAGCGTGTGGCCACGGTCTGGAGGCCGATCTCGTGGGTAAAGCGGCGTCGGTTTTCGCGGGCCGAGTGGGCGAGCAAGTCGCTTCGCCGCTCGTCACCTTGATCGACGACTCCACGATGGCTGGCGAGTGGGGGCATTTCAGCATCGACGACGAAGGACAACCCGCCGCGCACAACGTCTTGATCAACCAAGGCGTTCTCGCCGATTACATGTGGGATGAGTTACGGGCACGCAAGGAAGGCCGGCGCAGTTCCGGCAACGGCCGTCGACAGAGTTATCAGCACCTTCCGATGGTGCGTATGACCAATACTTACATCACCGCAGGTAGCGACGATCCGGCCGACATCGTGGCCAGTACCGACTCTGGGGTCTATGTTGCCCAACTCGGCGGTGGTCAGGTCAACACCGCCACCGGAGATTTCGTCTTCGGTATGACCGAGGCTTATCTCATCGAAAACGGTGAAATCACTGATCCCATCCGCGAAGGAAACCTCATCGGCAACGGTCCGGAGGTCCTCACCCGCATTGATCGATTGGGCCACGATTTTGCTATGGGATCACCCGGCATGTGCGGCAAGGACGGTCAGGGCGTTCCGGTGGGCGACGGCACCCCCACCCTGCGGGTGACCAGCCTTACCATCGGCGGTACCGCGGCCTGACGATGAGCGAACTTCTTGATATCGCCATCCGAGTTGCTGGGTGGGCCAAACCCCGCGAGCAGGTTGAGGCCTACGTCGTTCACGAGCGCGAAACCGAAATCCGTGCCTACGAAGGCGAACTCGAGTCCTTCACGAGCGCGGCGTCGAGCGGTATCGGCGTGCGCGTTGTGGCCGATGGCCGCCAAGGCTACGCCTACGCGGGTACGCTCGATGAGGACGCCCTCGGCGAAACCCTGCGCGAGGCTCGCGATAATGCCGCGTTTGCCGAACCCGACGAGTTCAATGGTGTCGCGCTCGCCGATGGGGTGGCGCCGGTCGATCTCGACCTGTTCAGCGACGCCTTGGCCACGTTCTCAACCGACGACAAGATTGCCCTAGCGATCGAATTAGAAAAAGCTACTCGCGCCGCTGATCCGCGTATAACCGGCATTGAATCCGCCGAGTACATCGACACTCTGTACGAGTCGGCCGTCGCGACCTCCACGGGAATCGCCGCGGCAACCAGAGAGACCGGGTGCTACCTAGCGGCCTACGCGTTAGCGGAGGAAAACGGCGAAACCCAGTCGGGCTTCGGCTTCTCCATCGGCCGAGATCCGAGCGCGCTCGACGTTGCCGTTGCCGCCCGCGATGCGGCCGATCGGGCCACCCGCCTCCTAGGAGCCACTAAGCCGAACTCGCAGCGACTCACCGTGGTGCTCGATCCTTCGGTCACCGCCCAACTATTGGGCATCGTGGGGCAAACGCTCACCGGCGAAGCGGTGCTGAAGGGCCGCTCAATGTTCGCCGATCGAAAGGGCGATTCGGTGGCCCATCCGTTGCTCACCCTCGTTGACGACCCGACCAACGCAGCGGCCTTCACCGCGTCGATGGTCGACGGGGAAGGGTTGGCTACCCGTCGTACCCCGCTTATCACCGACGGCGTGCTCACCGGGTTCCTTCACAACAGTTACTCGGGTCGTCGCTCCGGCGAAGCCTCCACCGGTTCGGCGGTACGGGACGGCTTCAAGAGCGCTCCCAGGGTGGACGCACAGGCATTGTCGCTCACGCCCGGTTGCGACGACCCTCAGACTTTGCTGGCCAAGATCGACAACGGCTTCCTAGTCCAAGACGTGGCCGGATTGCACTCGGGCGTGAACCCGGTCTCCGGTGACTTCTCGACTGGGGCGGAGGGTCTCCGCATCCGCAACGGCGAACTCGCCGAGCCGATCCGCGAGGTCACTATTGCGTCCACCGTGCCGCGTCTCTTGCTCGACATCGCCGCGGTTGGAAACGATCTCGTTTGGCTTCCGGCGAACGCCACCGGGGTCACCCTGGTAGTCAGCGACGTCATGATGTCGGGCGTCTGAGCACCGCTTCTCGAGTAGCTAGCCGTGTCCACAACCCATCGATCAACCCTGCTGGCCCGTCAAGTCGTGGCTGGGGCTAAGCCGGGCGAAGCAGTCGAAGTCTGTGCTGGTTCTGCGCAGCGAACCGAAGTGCGAGTCCACGGTGGTGAGGTCGAGTCGCTAACTGTCGCCGAGAGCATGGGGGTGGGGGTCCGAGTCATCCGTGATGGTCGAGAAGGGTTCGCCCACGCGGGATCTTGGGATGATGACGTGGTCGCCCACCTTCTCAGCGAGGCCCGCGACAACGCCAGGTTTGCTGAACCCGATGAACGGGTAGGGCTAGCCGAACCCGACGGCTACCCGGTGGTCGAGCATGAAATCTTCGACGAACGACTCATGGCTGAAAGCGTCGACGCGAAGGTCGACCTTGCCCTCGCGGTAGAAGCCGCCACTCGGGCCGCCGACCCGCGAGTTAGAGGCGTGCGCGCCTCGATCTACGCCGATGGTCGCGGCGAGAGCGCCCTCGTCAGCACCACCGGCATCGATGCGTGGGACCGTGCGGCCTCGGCCTCGTTATCGACCAGCGTATTGCTGGACGACACTGATGGAAGAACCCAAACCGGATGGGCTGCCGAGGCCGCCGCCGCGCCCCAGGATCTAGATCCGCAGAAGGTCGCCCAAACTGCCGTTGACCGCGCCGTTCAACTCCTCGGCGCGACTCGCCCTTCGACCGGTCGACCCCAAGTAGTTCTCGAACCGCGTTTCGTGGGCACGGTACTGGGAATCGTGGCCGCCATGTTGTCGGGCGAACGGGTAGTGAAGGGGCGCACGCCGTTCGCCGATCGAGTCGGTGAGGCCATCGCCACCACGGCGCTCACCTTGTTCGACGATCCGACTGATCCCGAGGCCCTCGGCGGCGCGGCGATAGACGGCGAAGGGTTGGCCTGTCGACGGGTCCCGCTCATTACTGACGGGCACCTAGCGGGTTTTTTGCACGACGCCCGCAGTGCTCGCGGCCTCAACACGTCATCGACGGGGTCTGCCATCCGATCAGTCCGCGGCACCCCGTCGCCTGGTCATCGGGTCCTTCACGTGGCCGCCGGAACCGGAGACCTTGAGTCGTTGGTCCAAGGGATCGACGACGGTGTGCTCGTGTGCTCCTTGCAAGGCCTGCACAGCGGGGTAAATGCGGTGAGTGGCGACTTCTCGGTCGGCGTGGAAGGAGTACGGATCTGTGACGGGGCCTTGACCGAGCCGTTTCGGGAGGCCACGCTGGCCGGAACGATTCCGCGCCTGTTGCTCGACCTAGTCGGCGTGGGGGCCGACCTCGAGCGTCAGCCGAGCGGAGCGCTCTTCCCGACCCTAGTTATTGACGGCATGACCCTCGGCGGTGCGGGCGACTAGGGCTTGGCACCTAGCCTTACGGCAACTATGGAGATCCTTCACGCCATTGTTCTGGGCTTCGTACAGGGGCTTTCGGAGTTCCTGCCCATCTCATCGAGCGGGCATCTTGAACTCACACGCTGGTTGTTGGGCTGGAACAATTTATCCGAGGAACTAGAGACCTCCTTTGATGTGGCCGTCCACCTCGGCACGTTGGTTGGCGCTATCGCCTATCTGCGCCATGACGTGCTCCGGTACCTCACCGCGGGGTTAGCTCCGTTGCGGGGGGAAGGTTTCTCGACCGATGGCCGCATCGCCTGGTTTCTCGTTGTTTCGGCCGTGCCGGCGGGGCTGATCGGCGTGCTGCTCAAGGAACAAATTGGTGGCCTCGACCGCATCTGGGTTATCGCCGTCATGCTCATCGGGTTCGGCGTGGTGTTATTGATCGCGGATCGACTCCCCGAACGGCGCTCCCTCGACACCTTCACGTTGCGTGATGCCCTCGCTATGGGCGTTGGCCAGGCGCTGGCCCTTCAGCCGGGCGTGAGTCGCTCCGGGGTCACGCTCACCGTGAGCCGCGGTTTGGGTTTCGAGCGCGCCGCGGCGGCTCGACTCGTGTTCTTGATGAGTTTGCCGGTGATTGCCGGTGCCGGTCTCTTTTCGTTGCTTGAGGCGTCTATCCCGTCGTCGTTTTGGCCGCCGTTTCTTGTGGGCATGGCGACCGCCGCGGCGACGGGGTGGGTGGCGGTGTGGGGGACGTTGCGGCTAGTGGAGTCGCGCACTTTTTTCCCGTTCGTGATCTACCGGATCGTTCTGGGGGTTGCGGTGCTCTGCATCCTTGCCACCGGCTGGCGCTAGGAACCGGCCCAGCCGGGTGCATGATCTGGTTAGGGGTCGAGCACCACGACAACGCCCGCGGTACTAAGGGACCGGACGGCGTCGGGAACCGTGTACTCCGGCACCCCGACAGTGATCTGGCGGTCCTCTTTCGCGATCACCTCGGCCGAGGTGGCCAGCGCGGTGGCCTCGAGCGCGTCGTACAGAGAAACGCGATCGCCAATCTCGTAGATGTTGACTTCGACCGGCAGAGACACCCCGGCTTGGCCCGGCGCTAGGCGAGCCGAGATGGCACTGCCCGCGTCGGGAGCGAGTCGGGCGTGGCGAATGATCTCGCCGGTCCCTAAGTCGACCCGCGTGCGTTGCCCGATCGGGAGTTCGGTGACGGCATCATCGGGCAACGCGGCGAGGGGAAGGATCGCGATCTCTAGGTTCTCGTCGGACAGCGGAGTACCAGACGGGATCAATCCGGTCGCGACCCAGACCGGTTGGGAGGTGCCCCACGCGTCTCGGTTGGCTTTAGCGTCGGCGTGAGCATTGTTCACCACTAGGGCCGCAGCAAAGGCCACGATTAGAGCCAAACTCAGGCGGACGAGTCGGTACCGAATAGCGATGGATCGTAGGCGGGCCAATAAAACGCGCGGGCTGGCGGTCCCCGGTTGGGGCCGCGGCCCACCCGCAGGCGAGACGGTGACAGTCATGGACTTCCTTAGCTAGATTTCCGGCGGGGAAGTCGGAGAAGGAACCGTGCCTAGGAGGCGTCGGCGGTCGAACTTGAAGCTGATTTGCTCGATGATGTTTCAGCGGAACTGCTGGCCGATGATGACGATGACGAGGACGATGATGACGACGACGAACCGTCCGAGTTGTTGCTCGAGTCCTTGTTTGAGTCGCTGCTCGGTTCACTGTTTGAGTCGCTGCTCGGTTCACTGTTTGAGTCGCTGCTCGAACGGCGGGCCGATTTGGAGCCGTGATCGTTTTTGTAGAAGCCGTCACCCTTGAACGAGATGCCTATCTTAGAAAAGACCTTCTTGACGACCGCGCCGCACACGTTGGTTTCGCCGTCGTGGGTTTGCGGACACTCGGTAAGGCTGTCGTCGGCAAACGACTGCCAAATCGCAAACATCTCGCTGGTGCGACCGCAGCGGTAGTCGTAGGTGGGCACAGATGCTAAGGATACCGGCGAGCACCGCTAGTGACACCCTACTATGAAGCGGTGTTCGTCGTCGGGGGAATCGTCGTGGCCTACCTCATCGGTACCTTCCCGACCGCGCTAATCGTGGGCAGGCGAGTTGGGTCGGATCCCAGCCGCCACGGGTCTCGCAACCCGGGTGCGTCGAACGTGTACCGTCTGAGCGGAAAGCGAGCGGGCATCATTGTCGGCACAGTTGATGCCCTGAAGGGCGCGGTACCCACCGCTATTGCTCTGGGGTGGGCCGGTCGGCCGGTAGCCCATCTAGTGTGGGCGGCTGTCGTGGTGGGCCATGTCTGGCCGATCACCCGACGCTTCCGGGGTGGTAAAGGGGTAGCAACCGGCGGCGGTGGCGGCTTGGTCATGTTGCCGTGGGTTGGGGTGGGTTGCTTGGCGCTCTTCTTCGTGGTCGTGAAGTTTGGCCGGGTAGCGGCGTTGGGGTCGTTGTCGATCGCGGTCGCCTTTCCGGTCATAAGCGCCGTTGTGGGCCGCCCCGCTTGGGAAGTGGCCACGTCGGCGGGCATCGCGGTGATTCTGGTTGTTCGGCATCAATCAAACATTCGTCGCCTAGTCGCTGGTTGTGGCTCGTAGGGATGCCACGATAGTGACGTGATCTCCCTCGCCGAAGCACGAACCTACGTCCTCGAACGGATCTCGGTTTTGGATCCCGTCACGATCCCGATTGCGGCGGCGCGTGGGCGTGTGCTTGCCTCCGATGTGGTAGCCACCGAGATGGTTCCTCCCTTCGACAACACCGCCATGGACGGTTTTGCGGTCCGGGCCGCCGACACGGCGACCGTGCCTGTCACCTTGGCGATAGTCGGCACCGTCGCCGCCGGTGCCTCGTTGGCCGGGACGCTGGCCGCTGGGCAAGCCATCCGTATCATGACGGGCGCGCCGATTCCCGATGGCGCTGACGCGGTGGTAATGGTCGAGCGGACAACCTTCGACGAGGCGGCGGCCACGGTAGAGGTCGAGATCACGGTCCCCGAAGGTAACCACATTCGTCGCGCTGGTGAGGACGTCAGGCCAAGAGACGTTCTTTTCACCGCAGGAACCGCTCTTGAAGCAGCTCATCTGGGCGTGCTGGCGAGTGTCGGGGTGGGCGAAGTTAGCGTCGGTGCTCGTCCGCGGGTGGGAGTGGTGTCCACCGGCGATGAACTCGTCGATGACGATCGTCGGCTTCGGCCGGGCGAGATTCGCGACTCCAACCGACGGACATTGCTGGCGCTGGTGGAGGAGGCTGGGTGCGAAGCCATCGACTTGGGCATCGCTGTCGATGATCCGGAAGCAATCCGTTCAACCTTCATCGATGGAGCTAAACGCTGCGACGCGGTGCTTTCGTCCGGTGGCGTCTCGATGGGTGACTTCGACTACGTGAAAGTCGTGCTCGGTGAGATCGGCGAGATGAGGTGGATGCAGGTTGCGATCAAGCCAGCGAAGCCGTTTGCCTTTGGCCTGATCGGGGTCACGCCGGTGTTTGGGTTGCCCGGTAATCCTGTGTCGTCGATGGTGTCGTTTGAGCTATTTGCCCGTCCGGCTTTGCTGATGATGGCCGGTCACCTGGATGTGCCGCGTGCGTCGGTTGCGGCAATTTCTGACGATTCTCTCGGCCATGAATCCGACGGCAAGGTTCATTTCCTGCGGGTGGCAGCAACAACCGATGCCGAAGGGCGTTGGCGGGTACGACGTGTCGGTGGGCAAGGATCCCACCAACTTACGGCGATGGCGGCCGCTAACGCGCTGGCCATTGCGCCCGACGGCGTCCCCATCGAACCGGGCGACCGCGTGCAAATCCTCCATCTCAGGTAGCGTTGCGGACATGGCGACGCAACTCATCGACACTTTCGGCCGAGTTCACCGCGACCTACGCATCTCGGTTACCGATCGCTGCAACTTCCGCTGCACGTACTGCATGCCCGAGGAGGGAATGAAGTGGCAACCGCGTGAGTCTCTTCTTAGCTTCGAAGAGATTGAGCGCGTGGCGCGGATCATGGTTGAGCGCTACGGCGTCGACGGGATTCGACTCACTGGGGGCGAGCCTCTCGTCCGAGCCCGGTTGCCGCTGCTAGTCGAGAAACTCGCGGCGCTCGGCGTCGACTTGTCGATGACCACCAACGGTGTTTCCCTTCCTCTGCTAGCCGACGAGTTGAAGGCGGCGGGCCTGCGCCGGCTCAACATTTCGCTTGATTCACTCCAGCCCGACCGTTTCTTCGAACTCACCCGTCGTGATGAACTCGAACGGGTCTTGGTCGGCATCGATGCCGCAGTTGACGCCGGTTTCGATCCGGTGAAGATCAATGTCGTGGTCATGAAAGGCATCAACGACGACGAGGTGCTCAGTTTCGCTGCCTTTGGTCGAGCCAGGGGGGTTCACGTTCGCTTTATCGAGTTCATGCCCCTCGATGCCGACGAGATTTGGAACAACCGCCTCGTACTAACCCAGGCGGAGATACTGGCGCAACTCTCCGCCGCTTATGAACTTGAGGCAATAGAGCGGACTTCGGCTCCGGCTACCCGCTGGCGCTACGCCGACGGTGGGGGCGAGGTGGGGGTAGTCGCCACTGTGAGCGAGTCGTTCTGCGGCACCTGCGACCGGGTCCGTATTACCGCCGACGGCCAGTTCCGCTCCTGCCTTTTTGCCACTGACGAGACCGATATCCGTTCACTGTTGCGTGACGGCTCTTCCGACGACATCATCGCCGCGGCGTTGGAGCAAACGGTGGCTGCCAAGTGGGCCGGTCACCAGATCAACCAAGTCCAATTCATCCGTCCCCGCCGCTCTATGTCGGAGATCGGCGGATAACCCGCCGGGTCCTGATCGGGCTTCTACACTCGACGCATGTCTGAAAGCGGCTTTACCCATCTTGATCCCTTGGGCCGAGCCCGCATGGTCGATGTTACGCCCAAAGAGCCCACCCATCGCAGAGCTATCGCCCGTGGTCGGGTGTCGATGACCCCTGAGACCGCGTCGGCGATCGCCCAAGGCGCCATCAAAAAAGGCGATGTGCTCGCCGTGGCGCGCGTCGCCGGTATTCAAGCCGCTAAACGCACCTCCGACCTGCTGCCCCTCTGCCACCCCCTCCTCATCGGGGCGGTTACGGTTAGCTTCGAGATCAGCGATGCCGCGATTGAGATTGAGGCCGCGGTTGACACTTTCGATCGTACGGGTGTCGAGATGGAGGCCCTCACGGCGTGCTCCGTCGCCGCACTCACCATCTACGACATGGCCAAGTCGATGGACCGTTCCATGGTTATCGGAGAGGTCGCCTTGTGGGAGAAAACCGGCGGCCGTTCCGGCCCATACCGGCGAGCCGAGTAGCTGCCGCTGGTTAGCGAATTGAAGCCGCGGATGAGAGAAAAAAAGTAAGGGTTGCTTTGTTGTGTCGATCTGTCATACAATTGTCACAGTGTACTATGGATTTTGCCGATGGCTAAATCTTTCGGACCTCAGCGTTTGCTGATGGTTGTTCAACTGGAGAGGTCTTTCGCCTGTGTCGACATCTATCGTATTGCTTGTCTTAGCCGCCGTATGGTGTAGTTATATCGCCGTCTGGTGGAAAGATAGCCGTCGTTCAGCCGTGGGACGGGGCGACCGCGTCGGCTCGTTCACTACTGGAATGGGCACGCTAGGCGCCTCGGCGAATCACTTAGCGGGCTCCGGTCCTGTGGATCTTAAGCCCCGCTCCGTGGGGGCGGCGAGTCGTCGGCGCCAACAGATCCTGCTTGGTCTTGGTACGGCGGCGTGCGTGACCTTACTCTGCGCCATCGTGTTCGGCCCGATGATGTTGCTCGCCCATCTGGTGGTCGACATGGCCATGATCTCCTACGGTTACGCGATAGTGCAGCGTCGTAACCTCGCCGCCGAACGTGAAATCAAGGTGCAGATGCTGTACCCTGAAGGGGTGACGCCGCTGCACGGACCCTCACGCCGTACGGTTAACGGCTAGTCCAGCCGTACGTTCTCGGGGGTGTAGCTCAGTTGGTAGAGCGCCTCGGTCGCATCGAGGAGGCCAGGGGTTCAACTCCCCTCACCTCCACTCCGTGAAATCCTCGGTCCGTGTGGCAACACGGCGGCCGGGGATTTGTTCGTTTGGTTAGCGCGGGACTTAGCGCGGGACTAGCCGCCAGTCGTCGCGGCCAGTGAGGCAGATCGGTTCGGCCTCGCCACGGGTGTACGGGAAGGGCTGATCGCATGGAAAGGTCCAGTCCATGGTTTGGTGGGCGTCGGGGGCTTGGCCCTTACCTGGGGTGACGCTCGACGGGATCATCTGGCCGATGTCGACAGGGCCAAGGTTCTCGATGGCGTTCAACACATCGGCGCGGGTCGGGTTGTCGCCCGCGTCGTAGAGCGCACGCAGGGCGATGCGCAGAATCGAACATATCGAAACGGCCATTCCGAAACCGGAGTCGCCGCCTTGGTCTTGCCAGACGTGGGACGCCCCGATGGTATTGATCTCGTTGTACAACCCAGTGCAGAGCGTCTGCCACGCTGAGGGCTCGTAGCCGTCGTTGCGGTAGAGGCCGGTACCGCGGAAATCTCGGATGGTGGCGCCCGAATACAGGTTGCCCGCGTCTGGTGAGTTAGCGATCTGGCCGGAAACCAGTTCGCTGGATTGGTTGTTGAAGTCGGTGGCAAAGAACTGGACCTCACCGGGCTGGAATCCTTGCAGCACCATCTCGTCGATATAGGCGGGAGCGGTGAAGATATTCATGACGTTGAAGAACGCGGTGACGCCCGCCTGGCGCATGTTGGACACCGAGTCGGCGACACCGTCGAGGCAGACCGTGCCGCCCGCACAACCAAGCTGATCGAACACGACTTCGATCCCGGCCGCTTCGAGGGTGTCAACCAAGCCCGCCTGAACTGCTTCGGGTTGACCGGGAACATCCGGGGTTGCCACGCCGACCACCAGGCCGTCTAGGGCACCGGAGGCGATCACATCGAGGGCATTGAAGCGCAGGCTCTCTTCGCTGGTGTTGGCAATGGATATAAGTCGGCCATTGGCTCGCTTCATGAACTCTTCGCTTTGGCTCTGAGTCGAGATGAAGATCGTTTCTTTCTCCTCGGTGATGCACAAGGTGGCGGCACCCTGAAAGCTGGTGCTGTTCATGATGATGACGGCGTGGTTGTCTTCGGTGGCTTCGATACACGCCGCGTTGCGATCGGTTTCGACCGTTCCGCCAAATGCAGGGACTTCTAACGTCACTAGTTCGATTTGACGACCTCTGATACCGCCGCATTCCGTGTTCACATAGTCAACTAGAACCTCGAACATGTGAGCGGGATCGCCGACCGGAATGCCGAAACCTAACTCCACTGCGTCTTCGAGACGGGTTCGGATGTGGGCGAGGCTAATGGTGTCGGCCCCGATCCCAGGGTCGGTTGCGATCCGATCGGTCGCCGCGTCGTGGCTATTGCAGAAGGCGTCGAGTTGGGTGAAAGGATGATTTGCGCGGTCGAAACCGGCTTGAAAGTCGGCGAAAATACCCCCGCGAGGATCGACGTAGATATTCGGACCACCGTCAGAGTCCGCACTCTCAGAGTCAGCACTCTCAACGTCAGCACTGTTCTGGGTAGCACTGTCTTCGGTAGCACTGTCTTCGGGAGTACTGTTTTCGGGAGTACTGTCTTCGGGAGTACTGTCCGCGACGTCGGCCTCTTCGACGGAAGAGTCGACTTCGCCGCCGCAGGCCGTGGCGAATAGGGCTAGAACAATGGCCAACCATAGCCAACGATAGGTCCGGTAGGTGCGGCGCAGAGGTTTCGAGAGGGTAGCCATAGGGTCCTAGTCTTGTCGCTGGGCCAGTGACTGCACAAGTACCGCGAATGGTGCGGGCTCGCCCTAGCGGCCATAATGGCGGTCAACTCCGACGGTTGGGGGTGCTAATGACGGAACCAGATTCGGGGTCGGGCGACACGCCTAGGGATGCCGCCGCGCTCACCGCAACCGTTTTGGCCGAAGAAGCCAAACGGCAAGCCGACCAAGCCGAACGAGATCGACTCGTTGTCTTACCCGACGATCTCCTCCCCGGAGTTGGCGACGAGCCGATGTCTCTTCGAGCCGCCATGCGAACCGGAGGTAAGACCACGGTCGTGATGATGTTCATCCTCGGCTTCGTCGACGAGTTCCCCCGAGCGATTCGGGTTCTGGCCCCCGATATTCAGAAATCCCTGAACGTGTCCGACACCGTGCTGCTGGGAATCCTCGGCTTCGGGGGTGTCGCCCTCGTACTTGGCACCGTCCCGATGGCGGCGCTCGCTGATCGAGTGAAGCGGGTTGCGATCATCCCGGTGATGTCGCTGTTTTGGGCCGGAGCGGTGTTCCTTTCTGGCTGGGCGACCAACGCCTTCCAGCTTTTCTGGACTAACGCGGCCAGCGGGTTTGGCCAGTCCTATCGAATCCCCGTAGCCAACTCGCTCCTAGTCGACACCTATCCCATCGCGTCTCGATCACGAATTTTCGCCGTGGAGGCCATGAGTCGGCCGCTCGGCCAGATCGTAGGCCCCGTGCTTGTCGGCGGGGTGGCGGCCTGGGTTGGTGGCGACGATGGCTGGCGCTGGGCCTTTTACGTGATTGCTATCCCTCCCGTGCTGGCTGCCCTAGCCTCGTTGCGATTGAGCGAACCTGAGCGAGGCAAGTTCGATCAAGCTTCGGTACTCGACGACGATGCTCTAGAAGTCGCGGAACTCGAACCGTCGATGAGCACGGCGTTGGCCCGCCTCCGCAAAATCCGCACATTCTACTATTTGGCCACCGGCGTCGGCGTGCTCGGGTTTGCGCTGATTGCGGTCCCGATCCAGTTTAATCTCCTGCTCGAGGATAAGTACGCTCTCGGAGCCCTCGATCGCGGGATCGTCGAGTCGCTCATGTGGCTGGGCTCGCTGATCTCAATTCCGCTTGCGGGGCGGATGTTCGACCGAAAGTTCCGTGAGGATCCTGAAGGATTGGTCCGCACCGCGGGCGCCTTGGTCATGCTGGCTGGGGTTTTGTTCCTCGTGGCCCTGCCCATCAAAACATTGGGTCTTTTGGTGCTGATGATGGCCCTCGCACAGGCCGCCATCTCGGCCGGTTTCGTCGCCGCTCCGACGATCATCGCCGCGGTTTCGCCGTATCGCATCCGCGCTCAGGCCTTCGCCTTGCTCCCCGTGTTTATTTTCTTGATGGGTGGCTTCTTCGGCGGCTTGTTGACCGGCCAAATCTCTGATGCCTACAACGAGCGCACGGCGATGCTGATAATTGCCCCACCGGCGGCCTTCATTGGTGGCTGGCTAATTTGGCAAGGGGCGCGCCATATTCGGCGGGATATCTCGCTGGCGGTGGAGGAGTTACTGGAGGAACAGGCCGAGACGGCTCGTATCCAGGCCGCGACCGACCCGGTGCCCGCACTCCAGGTGCGCAACCTTGACTTCAGCTACGGCCCGGTTCAGGTGTTGTTCGACGTTGGTCTCGACGTTTACCCCGGCGAGGTTGTGGCCTTGCTGGGCACCAACGGGGCGGGCAAGTCAACCTTGCTGCGGGCCATAACGGGTCTCGGTATTGCTGACCGAGGCGTAATCCGTCTGCACGGTCGCACTATCACCTACGCCGAAGCGGAAACCCGTTTTCGGGTGGGGGTGGTACAACTCCGGGGCGGCGCGGGCACGTTCCCTGGTCTCACCATCGAAGAAAATCTGCGCGCCGCGCTGCTCGACGGTCGTCTCGAGTCGGCGGAGGTCGAGGCTAGGGTCGCTCGCGGCGGGGCGCGGTTCTCGGCGCTGAGCGATCGTTGGGATACTCGCGCCGATGATCTATCGGGCGGTCAGCAGCAGATGCTGGCGCTGGCCATGACCCTGGTGCAAGAGCCGGAGATCTTGTTGATCGATGAACTCAGCCTCGGGTTAGCACCGGTCATTGTGCAAGAACTTCTTCAGGTAGTGGAGGGGCTAAAAGCTGACGGCCAGGCGATGCTTATTGTGGAACAGTCACTCAACGTGGCCCTGGCCTTCGCCGACCGGGCCATATTCATGGAGAAAGGCCAGGTTCGGTTTGAGGGTTCGGCCCAGGAGTTGGCCGAACGTGACGATCTGGCCCGAGCTGTCTTCCTCGGTGGCGATCAGCCATGATCGAAATCGTCGGTATTGAGATCGGCCAGCAAGCCCTAGTCAGCGGCTTGGTTATCGGCCTCACCTACGCCGCGTTTGCTGCCGGGTTCGTGCTGATTTACCGATCAACCGGGGTGCTGAACTTCGCCCACGGCGAGATGGGCGCGTTTGGCCTCGCCGTGTTCGTACTTTTTGTCGTGAACTACGACGTCAACTGGTGGCTGGCGCTCGTGTTCGCGATTGGGGCCTGTGCCATGGCAGGCATGATGGTCGAACTCATCGTCATCCGGCGGCTTTTCCACGCGCCGCGTGTTGTGCTTTTAATCGCCACGATTGGGGTGGGACAGATCTTTTTGGTGGCTCGGGTGCGTTGGATCCCCGACATTACCCAGGGCGGCGCGGTCCCCACGGCGTTCGACGCAACCTGGACCCCGACCGACCACATTCGCCTCCAGGCCCGTGAGTTGGTGGTCCTGGCCGTGGTTCCGGTCCTCGTAGCCGGGTTGGGCTTGTTTTTGACCCGCACCCGACTGGGTCTGGCGGTGCGGGCCGCCGCCGCCAATCCCGATACCGCCCGATCGTTTGGGCTATCGCCGCGACGGGTGTCGACCATGGTGTGGGCCCTCAGTGGGGCCTTTGCCGCTGCTACCGCCATCTTGTTGGCACCGATGCAGAGCGTGCAGGCAGCCCAGGTTGATGACACCGGCCAAGTTCTGGCCGAGGTTCTGCTGCTGCGGGTGCTTGTTGTCTCGCTCATTGCCCGGATGCACTCGCTGCCAAAGGTGTTGGTGGCCGGGGTCGCGGTGGGCATCGTTGAGCGCTTGGTGAAGGAGAACGTTGTCAGTACGAACGCAGCCATCGTCGACCTGTTGATGTTCGGGGCTGTCTTGGTTGTCCTGTTGCGGGTCGCCCGCGGCGAACGTGACGCCGCCAGTTGGAGTTTCTCGCCGCGTCTGAAACCCCTGCCGGAACGGCTTCGCCGAATCTGGTGGGTGCGGCACCTGAACCTCATGGGCTTCGTCTTGTTGTTTGGCTTTTTGGCGCTCGTGCCGTGGGTGGTGACTACCTCGGCGGGGATTTTCACTTGGACGCTGATTGTCCTGTGGGCGATGGTCGCCCTTTCGCTGACCGTTTTGACCGGCTGGTCGGGGCAACTCTCGCTGGGGCAATTCGCCTTCGTTGGCTTGGGGGGCTTGACGACCTTGGCGTTGACCAAGGGTCACGACATCCCAGTGCCGGGGGATCTCTTTGACGTCTCGGTGACCCTGCCGTGGGGGCTGGCGATAGTCGGCGGAACGGTGGTAGGTATTACTTTCGCGGTGCTCATTGGACTGCCCGCCCTGCGGGTGCGCGGTTTGTTTCTTGGCGTGGCCACGTTGGCCTTTGCCGTCGCCGCTGGTCGCTGGCTCTTGGCCCAAGACGTCTTTACCGGGGGGACTAGTTCACCCCGCCCGGTCACCGCGCCGTCCATGTTCGGGATCGACTTCGCGGCGTCGCGGCGCTCACTTTACTACCTGTGTGTCGCCGCGCTGATCGTCGTGGCGTGGATCGTGGCCCGCATCCGGGTTACCGGTATCGGGCGGACCTTTATCGCGGTGCGCGACAACGAGGAAATGGCGGCCGCGTCCACGGTGTCGCCCGCTCGAGTCAAACTCGCCGCCTTTGCTGTGGCGGGAGGTATAGCGGCCTTCGCTGGTGGCCTCGTCGTTACCGTGGTGCCAAGTCTGAGCCCCAAGGAAACCTTCGCGGCCAGCGAGTCGATTCAGGTGGTGGTGGTGGCGATCATTGGGGGGTTGGGCTCGGTGGCTGGTCCGATCTTGGGGGCCCTTTGGATCCGCGGAATCCCCGAGTTGGTGCCGGACCAACTGTTTGATCTCCAGCAGCTCTTGGCGTCTCATATCGGACTCCTAGTACTACTCATGTACTTCCCCGGCGGGTTGATCCAAATCGTTCACCGGGGACGAGACAAGGTGCTGGCGTTAGTGGCGGGGCGCTTCCCCGAGGACGACAACGATGGGGCGAAGACCGCGGCGCGCACCGTGCCTCGTCATCGCCCGCCCGACCCGATCAAGGCCGACCACGCCCTGTCGGTGCGCGATGTCACCGTTCGTTTCGGTGGCAACCTGGCGGTGGACGCGGTCTCGTTCTCGGTCGCTCCAGGAGAACTGGTTGGTTTGATAGGAACCAACGGGGCGGGCAAGTCGACGCTGTTCAACGCTATCGGCGGTTTTGTTCCTGCCGAGGGCCGGATCGAGGTACTCGGACGCGACATAACCCATCTCGGAGCGGCGGGCCGCCATCGGGTGGGTCTGGGCCGGGGTTTCCAAGCCGCCAAACTTTACCCCGACCTGACCGTGCGGGAGTCGCTGCAGGTTGCACTCGAGGCTCGGCAACGCTCGTTGTTGATTGCGTCGCTCTTGGGGTTAGCGACCTCGCGGCGTGCCGAACGAAGCAAGCGAGCCGAGGCCGATGAAATCGTTGATTATCTGGGTCTCGGTGCCTACGCCGATCGCCCTATCGCCACCTTATCGACCGGTACCCGAAGAATCGTGGAGTTGGGCAGCTTGCTGGCGGTGGATGCTCGGGTTCTCCTGCTCGACGAACCTACCGGCGGCGTTGCCCAACGCGAAACCGAAGCGTTCGGTCCGCTCATCAAAACCATCCAGGCCGAACTTGCGGCTTCGGTAGTGGTTATCGAACACGATATGCCCCTCGTGATGGGCATCAGCGATCGCGTTTATTGCCTCGAGTCGGGGGCGGTAATTGCCATGGGAACCCCCGAGTCGGTGCGGCAAAATCCAGCGGTTATTGCCAGCTACCTCGGCACCGACGACCGGGCGATCCGGCGCTCAGGTTCTCGGACGTAGGCGCCACTGGTCAAGCGGCCCTGGCTCAGTTGACTTGGACCTGCACGCGGTGCCAACCCTCGGCTCCATCGGGGGCTACTGCCTTGGGACCAACCGGCTGAAGCTTGCCGTTGCCGTCGGTGGCGCGAACCTGGATCGAGTGTACGCCCGCCGGGGCGTCCCAGGTGGTCTTCCACTGGACCCATGTCTCATCGGTGCCCGGAATTGCCAGGTCGCATACTTGCCAGTCGCCCTCGTCGATACGGATCTCCACCGCTTGGATGCCTCGAACGGGGGCCCAGGCAACGCCCGCGATTGGGGTCGGACCGAGCGGGATTCGGGACCGGTGGCGAGGAACATCGATACGCGACATGGTTTTCATCGGGCCGTCTTTGGCCCAACCGAGGTTGATCCAGTAGCCGTTGAAATCCTCGAGACGGGTGAGTTGAATCTCTTCGATCCATTTGGTGGCCGATACGTAGCCGTAAAGGCCAGGGATCACGAGGCGGGCGGGGAAGCCGTGGCGAATAGGCAACGGTTCGCCGTTCATGCCGACGGCCAGCAAGGCGTTGCGTCCGTCATAGAGAAGAGAGGAAGGAAAACCGGCCGTAAAATCATCGACCGAGCGGCCTACAAGTTGGGTGGCTTCGGGTTGCACGCACGCCCGGTCGAGGAGTTCGATAACCGGAATGCCGGTCCAGACCGCGTTGCCGACCAGCATTCCGCCGACCTCGTTGGAGACACACGAGAGGGTGATGGTGTGCTCGACCAGATCCATCTTGAGCAGTTCGTCGTAGCTGATCTCGAAGGGATTGTCGATGAGTCCGGTGAACTTGAGCGACCAGTCGGCCGGATCGACCTGCGGGACGGAAAGCGCCGTGTCGATTCGGTAGAACTGGTCGTTGGTGCTGGGCGTGACCCACGAAGAGATCCCCTCGATGGCGTCGAACGGTGTGGTAGAGACCTCGCCGGTGGCGGTGAGGGGGGCCTCGGTGGGGGTGGTGGCGGCCGTAGTGGTGGTGGTGGTGGAAGGGGCGGGCAGCGTGATGGCGTCGCGGGCGACCTGTGCTGACGACGGGCCGCGGACGGCGCGACCTGCTCCGACGCCTGTGAGAGCAACCGCTCCCGCCCCGGCAGACCAGCCCAGAAACGAACGACGGGAGTGAGGCGGATCTAGCGGACTGGGAATATCGTTGGCCGCTTCGTGAGGGTCGGCGTTGACGCGTCGGGCCCAGTTAAGTAAGAAGATAAGCGTGGCGATCCCCAGGCCGCAGGCCACCAGCGACCAGAACCAACTGGCCGCCGCCGGGGACTGCGGATTGCGAGCCGTCGCGAAACCGCCCAGCAGTCCAAAGCCTAAGAAGCCGTACATTGCGATGCGATTACCGCGGCGCATGGCAATATCGCCGAGCCAGGCCGCTATGGCCACCGAGACAAGGGTGATTCCGGGTAACAGGTTGCTCTTGCCGGAGGAGCCTAGATTCTCGATGGATTCTTCTGCCACCCGGCCCGGCGTGTAATCGATTACCAGTTCACCAACCCCGAGGACGAGGCCGGGAATGTTGGTAGCCCCTTCGATGAACTGACCGAACCCGAGGGCAACGGCCGCCGCTGCCCCGCCAGCGAGGGCACCCATCCAGCGCTGTTGCGAATCGGCCTCGCTAGTGGGCGGGCATGTGGCTGTTTCCCCCTGGGTGGCCATGAATAATGAACGTAGCGGATGGGGCCAAAGTTCCCAAACGGTCACTTTCGCCGCAGACTGGTCTCGATGATCGACCTTGCCGCTTGGGGCTACGCCGCGGTTCCCCCGCACCACTGGACTAAGGGTCCTAGTGAGGCCACCCACCGACCCGGTCGGGTCGTACGGGTTGACCGTGGGGAGTGCGACGTGGTTACCGGCGACGGTCTCGTCCGTGTGTTTTCGGATTCTCATCGGGCTCAGGGTGAGGTGGCGCCGGTCACCGGGGACTGGGTTGAGATAGGGGTCGAAGCGGGGCTTGGCATCGTCATCAATCGGGTGCTGCCCCGGCGAACCCGCCTGAGCCGCCGCGATCCGGCTGAACACGATCTCGAACAGGTCTTAGCCAGCAACATCGATTACGTCGCCGCTGTCCACGGACTTGACCGGCCCCTACCGCCCGGCCGGCTCGAACGCCTGGTCGTTTTGGCCATGGACAGCGGCGCCACCCCAGTCGTGATCCTCACCAAAAACGATGCGCGCATGGGCAACGAGACAGAACAGATCGTGCGCGCCGTTGCCCGCGACATTCCAGTGATCGCAACTAGCACGGTTGAACGAAGCGGTCTGGCAGAACTCCGTGCACTCGTGGGCCCGACCCAGACGTTGGTCCTTGTGGGTGCCAGCGGAGTGGGGAAGTCTGCGCTCGTCAACGCTCTTGTCGGCGAGGACCGGCTCGAAATCGGCGCCGTCCGCCCAGGCGACGCTAAGGGTCGCCACACCACGACCGCACGCCAACTGGTGATGGTGCCCCAAAGCACGGCGATGTTTTTGGACACGCCTGGCCTTCGGGCCGTGGGGCTCTGGGAAGCCGAACACGCCCTTGGAGCGGTATTTGGAGATCTCGTCGATTTGGCCCACGGCTGTCGCTTTCGCGATTGTTCGCACGACCAAGAACCGGCCTGTGCCGTTAACGCCGCGGCCGCCGCGGGCGCGGTGGACGCGGTGCGGGTCGGTCGTTTCCGCGCCCTCGCCCAAGAACTTGATGACCAACGCGAGCGTGAGCAGTCGCCGCGGCGTCGCCCGGATAAGCGCCGCAGGGGCCGTCGGCTAGGTGGCGCGGTCGACAACGATGGGTTCGGTTGCCGCTAGTCGACGACGGTCAACCTTGTTGCTCGCGTTGCGGGGCAGGGCGGCTACCACACGGATGTCCTCGGGGAGTTTGTAGGAGGCGAGGTGAGCAGCGCCGTGATCTCGCAGCGACGAAAGGCTCGGTGGATCGGCGCCGTCGGCCACGGTTACTACTGCCACCCCAATCTCGCCCATGACCGCATCAGGTCGGGGCACCACCGCGACTTCGGCGACCGCTCGATGAGTCGACAGGACGCTTTCCACCTCCATCGGGTACACGTTGTAGCCGCCGCGAATAAACATCTCGGTGATCCGACCGGCGAGCCGGAACGCTCCCGTTTCATCGAGGTGGGCCAAGTCCCCCGTACGCAGCCAGCCATCAACCAACGCCTCGGCGGTAGCGTCGGGTTGGTTCCAGTAGCCCGACATCACCGCCCCCGAGGTGAGCCATAGTTCGCCGATCTCGCCCGCCGGTAAATCGCGACCGTGTTCGTCGCGCACAACGGCGCTAACGCCGAATCGAGGCCGCCCGATGGTGTACAGGGCCTCTTCGTCGGGAGCATCGAGGGCGGTGCCGAGGCCAATGCCGCCGCTCTCTGTGGAGCTATAGCGAATCGAGTACGGGGCGCCGAAACAACTTCGGGCCAAGGCAACAAGGGCGGGCGGTGACGCGGCTCCTCCCACGACGATGGCCTGTACGTGCTCGAAATCAAGCGTGGTGGCCAGAGCGTGGCGCACTAGTAAAGCAATCTGGGGGGCCACGCCAGTCACCGCGGCGATCTTATGGGTAGCGATAAGGCGGAGCACCGGTCCGGCCGACCAGCGGGGGAGCAGGTGGGTCGTGCGACCGCCCGCGAGCATCCACGCCAACTTGGTCATGAATCCGACATGGGCAAACTGGGTGCTGGCAACGGCGTGGCCTCCGCCGCCCCACGCCCCCGCGGCATCTAGCGCGGCGATGGTTTTGAGCTGACGGTTGGCGAACCAGGCGCCTTTGGGGGCACCGGTCGAGCCGCTGGTAAAACAGATACAAACCGGTCGGTTGGGATCATCGTCGAGTGGCGGGGGTGGAAGTGCTCCGGCGATCCGAAATGGGGCCGCGACCCCGCTGGCGTGCCCCGCCTGCGGGCCAAGATCAGCCTCGTCGATGACCAAGTCAGCTGTTACCACGTCGAGGCAGGCCCGGGTTTCTGGTGCGGTGAAGCCCGGGTTAAGGCCTGCGGTGACCGCCCCGAGTCGGGCCGCGGCGAGAAACAAAACTACATAGTCGACGGTGGAAGGAATCGTGAGGGCGACCACCGAACCCTCCACGATGCCACGTTCACGAAGCCCGGCCGCCGCTTCGGTTACCGCCAGGTCGAGTTCGGCGTAGGAGACCGACCAGCCCTCGGCGGTAACGAACGCCGCGGTCGAATTGAAATCGACGCCCGCTTGGTGGGTGATCTGGCTCAGCACCGCGCCCTACTCCTCGATGAATTGGTTTTTTGCCGCGCCGGTGAGGACCTGCTTGAGGACTTTGCCGCTGGCGTTGCGCGGCAACGGTTCGCGGCGGATTTCCCATTCGACTGGGACTTTGAACGAGGCCAGTTCAGCGGCCGTCCACGCTCTGAGATCGTCTGTCGATACCGGCTCGCGCAACACCACGATGGCCTTTACCTCCTGGCCCAGCGTGCGGTGATCGACGCCGACCACGGCTACTTCATGGACGGCGGGGTGTTCGTCAAGCCGGTTCTCGATTTCGATAGGATAGATGTTCTCCCCGCCGCGGATGATGAGGTCGCTTCGTCGGCTAACGAGGAACAACACGCCGTCTCGCCGGTACCCGAAGTCGCCGGTGCGTAACCAACGGCCGGGTCGAATCGTGGCTGCGGTAGCTGCGGCGTTGTCCCAATAGCCGGGTATGACCATCGGGCCGCGCAACATTACGTTGCCGATCTCCTCGTCGGCGAGTTCGTGGTCGTTGTCGTCGTGAATGGCCAAGTCACAGGTCGGTATTGGATGCCCCACGGTGTCGGGGACGTGGCGTAGGAGGTCATCGCCCGCGTGGGTGGCCAGGCCGGAACACTCGGTGAGTCCGTAGCCGATACCGATGGCGTTCTCGGCGTGGGGAACCGCTGAGCGGCATGCCCGGATGAGGTCGGGGGACCACGCAGATCCGCCGCCACCGATTGAAGTGACCGACGACGTGTCATAGCGGGCGAAGTTGGGGTGTTCGATGATGCGCCACAGTTGTGTGGTGACGCCGCTCCAGCGAGTGATCTGGTACTTCTCGGTTAGGTGGAGCACTTTCTCCGGATCGAATCGCCCTGTGGTCCACACGTGGCCTACGCCCGACGCGATGGCCATGACGGCGCACGAGTGCAGTCCGGAGATATGAAACAGCGGGCTGGCGGCCAGGGTCAAGATGGGCGGACTGTCGGCCGGTTTCGGGAATCGGAATGCCTCCCGGGCGCCGAGGATAAACGCACACGCGATGTAGGCCAGAAAGTTCCGGTGAGTCGTGACCGCGCCCTTGGGTCGCCCTGTCGTGCCGCTGGTGAACAAGATACACGCCGGGTCGTCTTCGTCGATGTCGACCTCTGGCAGCACAGTGTTGGGCAGCACAGTGTTGGCCAGCACAGTGTTGGCCGGCACTGCGCTAGGGGTGAGGAGAGCGGGGAAGTCCTCCTCGATCACGATCACCGCCATCTCCGGAGCGGTAGTCAGCCGATCGAGTAGCCGCCGATCGGCGATGAGGACCTTGGGCTTGGTCAGCTCGAGGCCGTAGCTAATCTCCTCCCCGGTCCACCAACCGTTCATGGCGACCGCCACGGCACCCAACGACACCGTGGCCCAGAAGGCCTGGATCCATTCCGGGCCGTTAGCGGCGAGAATCGCCACCCGATCCCCGTGTTCGACGCCGAACCGGTCGCGCAGGGCCGCGCTGACCGCCGCCGCGTGGGTGAGGTTGTCCCGGTACGAGGCTTCGGCCCCGTTGTCAAAGACGTAGTAACGAGCAGAACCATCGCCGCCGTGGTTCGCAGAGTTGGCCAAAAGGGCGCGCAGGTGCGGCAGTCGGTTCTTCAGCACCGTCATCTCAACACCGTCGACTAGGGCGGTGGTGGTTTCTAAGAATCCGCCCGGTCCAGTGAGCATTGCATCGGCGGCGTCGACGGTCATAGCGGGTCGGCGGTGGTCCATGGTCGAGATCTTGCCATAGTCGGGGGGCTACGATTCGGAAATGGACCTCCGCTTCGACCCGGCTTTGGTCAGCTTCCAGGACGAGGTTCGCACCTGGCTCGAAGAGCACCTAGCTGGCGAGTTCGGCCAGTATCGCGGCCGGGGCCTAACCGGCCAAGAGGACATCCCCGCCGAAGTGCAGATCGAATGGGAACGAGAACTGGCGACGGGAGGCTGGCTGGGGCTCGACTTTCCGGCTTCGATCGGTGGTCGGGGCTGCTCGCTCGCCGAGCAGGTTGTGTTTCATATCACTTGCGTTGAGGCCCAAGCGCCGGGCCGGATGCCCAACCTGGGGGTGACCTTGTTGGGGCCCACCCTCATGGCCTTCGGCGATGAAGTCCAACAGCTTCGCTTCGTTCCCAAAATCCTGTCCGCCGAAGAGTTCTGGTGTCAGGGCTACTCCGAACCGGAGGCGGGATCCGACCTCGCCAATGTCAGAACCCGGGCGGAGTTGCGGGACGGACAGTGGATCATCAACGGGCAAAAGGTGTGGACCTCGCTGGCTCAGTTCGCCGACTGGATCTTCGTCGTTGCCCGCACAGAGGCCGGATCGGTGCGCCACGCCGGTCTCAGCTACCTGCTAGTGCCGATGAGCCAGGACGGGGTGGAGATTCGACCGATCGTGCAAATCACGGGCGGCACCGAGTTCAACGAGACCTTCTTCTCTAATGCGCTAACCGACGAGGATCTGGTGGTGGGCGGCGTCGGCAACGGCTGGAGGGTCGCCATGGGCACGCTCGCTTTTGAGCGGGGGGCGTCAACGCTGGGCCAGCAAGTTAGCTTCCGCCAAGAGTTCGACGATCTCGTGGCGACCGCGCGGGCCAACAGTCGCGCCGCCGATCCCGTGGTTCGTCAAGCGCTCACCGAGTCCTACATTCGCCTCGAGGTGCTCCGCTATAATCAGCTACGCATGCTCACCGCGCTCGCCCACGATGCGGTTCCCGGCCCCGAGGCGTCGATCGGAAAGTTGTTCTGGGCGGGTTGGCATCGTCGAATGGGCGAATTGGCGATAATGGTGGCGGGAACAGCGGGAATGGTGGCGGGCAGTGATGCGTCGTCCTCGGACGGGGTCGATTATCGAATCGGCCGGGCGCAACGCACGTTTCTTTACAGCCGAGCCCATACGATCTACGGCGGATCGAACCAGATTCAGCGCAACGTGATAGGGGAGCGAGTGCTCGGACTGCCCCGATAGTACCGGCGGCGACACGGCTTGGCTTGGTTCGGCGTGACGCCCTAGCTCAGGGCGTCGACGACGAAGTCGAGGCAGTGGGTGAGCGCTTCGGTGTCGGACGGTTCGATGGCGGGGAACATGCCGATACGCAACTGGTTGCGTCCCAGCTTACGGTAGCCGTTGGTGTCGACAATGCCGTTAGCGCGCAGGACGTCGCAGATGACGTCCGCGTCGACCGCTTGGTCGAAGTCGATGGTGGCCACGACCTTGCTGCGCTGGGTCTCGATGGTCACGAAGGGATCAGCGATGGCGGAAGCTTCGGCCCAGCCGTACAGGATCTCCGCCGATTCGTTGCTACGACCGGCGGCCCACGAGAGGCCCCCGTTGTCGTTGAACCAGTTGACGGTCTGGGCGGTGAGGAAAACCGTCGAAAGCGCCGGTGTGTTGTAGGTCTGATCCTTGCGGGAGTTGTCGAGAGCGATCTTGAGGTCGAGCGACGGGGGGATCCAGCGATCGCTTGCGGCGAGGCTTTCGACCCGCTCGATGGCGGCGGGAGACATCATCGCAATCCAGATGCCCCCGTCGGCCGCCAGCGCTTTTTGGGGTGCGAAGTAGTAAACGTCGGTGGCGTCGGGATCGAACATCAGACCACCCGCCCCTGAGGTGGCGTCGACCACCATCAGCGCATCGGGGTCGTCAACGCGTACCGGGTCGATCATTACTCCCGTCGATGTCTCGTTATGGGTGTAGCAGTAGGCGTCGACGTCGGCGACCGCTTCGAGAGGGGGATGGGTACCGGGTTCGGATTCGGCGATCGAGGGGGCGGCGAGATGGGGGGCCTGTTTGATTCCGCTGGCGAACTTGCCGCCAAACTCACCGAAGCTGAGGTGGTGGCTGCGCTTCTCGATGAGTCCAAAAGTGGCGCAATCCCAGAACCCGGTAGAGCCCCCGTTGCCTAGTACTATTTCGTAGCCATCGGGGGCGCGGAGCAACTCGGCGAGACCGTTACGCATCTCGGCCACCATGTGGCGTACCGTCAACTGACGGTGCGAGGTGCCCAAAAAGTCCTGGGCCCGATCGGCGAGAGCTTGCACGGCTTGGGGCCGCACCTTGGTGGGGCCGCTACCGAAACGCCCGTCGGCTGGCAAGATATCGGACGGGATGGTAATGTCTGGTGTGGTCACGGGTGCAAGCGTGGCAGCAACTGGGGCGAAACCGTACGAGTTGGGGCCTAAAAAAGTGGATCATTTACCGTGCCCTCTAACAAATATGGTTGAGTATGGTCAGATCATGACCTCGGACCGGATTTCTCGGCGCGTCGGCGCCATCGCCCCTTCGGCCACACTGGCCGTTTCTAACCAGGCCAAAGCGCTAAAAGCGGCTGGTGAAAACGTCATCGGCTTTGGGGCCGGTGAACCCGATTTCGCCACCCCAGAACACATCGTTGAGGCCGCCGTCGTGGCGTGCCGCAACCCGAAACATCACAAATATTCCGCGGTGGGAGGGCTTCGGGAACTAAAAGAAGCGATTGTCGTCAAAACGCAGCGCGACAGCGGACTGGTGGTGGACTCGGCCAATGTTTTAGTCACCAACGGAGGCAAGCACGCGGTGTATAACTGCTTCGCGGCGCTTATCAATCCCGGCGATGAGGTCCTGTTGCCGACCCCGTACTGGACCACCTACCCCGAACCCATCGCGCTGGCGGGCGGGATCACCGTTCCACTCATCACCGACGCGGCCAACGGTTTTCGGGTTACCGTCGCTCAACTCGACGCGGCTAAGACCGAGAACACCAAAGCGCTGGTTTTCGTGTCACCGTCGAACCCGACCGGCGCGGTCTATCCGTTGGACGACATTGAAGCGATTGGCCGTTGGGCGGTCGCCAACGGTGTTTGGATCATCACCGACGAAATATACGAACACTTGGTGTATGGCGATAATGAGCACCATTCGCTGCCCGTTGTTGTGCCTGAGATCGCCGAGACGTGCATCGTGTTGAACGGCGTGGCCAAGACCTACGCCATGACTGGTTGGCGGGTTGGTTGGATGATTGGTCCGCCCGATGTTGTCAAAGCGGCGCAGAATCTGCAATCGCACTGCACCAGCAACGTGGCCAACGTGACCCAGATGGCGGCCCTAGCCGCAGTGTCTGGTCCCCTCGACGCGGTAGTCGAAATGCGCGCCGCTTTCGATCGGCGGCGCCTCGCCATGCACTCGCGGCTGAGCCGAGTCGATGGGGTGGTGTGCCTCGAACCGCAGGGGGCGTTTTACGCCTACCCCGATCTCAGCGCTTTTCTGGGTCGTGAATTCCAGGGCACTACCCTCAGCACCACGATCGACTTGGCTAACGCTCTGCTCGAACACGCCAAAGTGGCTATTGTGCCCGGGGAAGCATTCGGGATCGGCGGTGGGGCTCGTTTGTCGTTCGCTTTGGGCGACGACGATTTAGCCGAAGGTGTCGGTCGCATCGCCGAGTTCCTCGAGACCTTGTCGTGACAGCGGCTCAGCCTTTTGGTGAGGTGCCGTTTGGTGAGTGGCCATCGCCGATCACCGCGGCGTCCCTCGTGGCCGGGGCTGTGGGAATTGCTGAGATTTGTGTCGATGGCGACGATATCTGGTGGGCTGAGTCACGGCCCGAGGAGGCAGGCCGCACCGCCCTCGTTCGCTGGCGTGACGGATCGGCGGAGGAAGTCACACCCCCCGGCACGGATGTCCGCACGCTCGTCCACGAATACGGCGGCGGTTCGTGGTGGATCGCCAACGGTGTGGCTTACTATGTCGACCTCAGCGATCAGCGCCTGCGATCGCTAGTGGCGGGCCAAGAGCCCCGGCCTCTAACCGCCGAGCCGCTTATTCCCCGCGGCGTGCGCTACGCCGACGGCCGAGTCACCCCGGATGGTCGCTGGTTTATTGCCGTTCGCGAAAGCCACAGCGTCGACCGCGAGCCAGTGAATGAGCTAGTCGCCGTCGCCACCGCCGGGCCGCGCCGCGAAGAAGTCCTGTGGTCAGGGTCGGATTTTGTGAGCACGCCAAGGATTTCGCCTGACGGCTCGCGGCTCGCTTGGCTGTCCTGGGATCACCCCAACATGCCGTGGGATGCCACCACGCTGCGGGTCCATCACCTGCTCGATGCGGCGTTGGGCGACGAGGTTGTCGCGGTGGGTAACGGGGCGGAGGCTTGGGCTCAACCGGATTGGACCGACGACGGTCGCCTGTTGGCCTGCACCGACCGTGACGAATGGTGGAACCTGTTCGAGATCTCGCTGGTCGACGGCTCGCTCACGCCGGTGGTAGTGGGACCGTTCGAGATTCCGACCCCCGGCTGGGTGTTTGGAATGCAACGCTGGGCGGTAGCCGGGGACCATACTGTGGCGGTCGCTGGGTTGGCCACCGGCGATGAGTTCATCGTCGACGGGCGAACGATCACCACCCCAGACGCCACCGTCTCCTCGCTTCGGGCCACCGCGGACGGCGTGGCCTTTGTCGGGGCCGGGTTTGGTCACGAGGCCCAAGTGGTCCGGTTGCGACTGCACGGCGATTCGGTCACCCGAGCGGTTGTACAAGCCGGTCGTCCCCTTCCGGTTGCTACGGGCCTGCTTATCGAGCCAGAAGCCATCTCCTTTCCCACCTCCGACGGAGCCCACGCTCACGCCTTGTTCTACCGGCCAACCAATCCGGCGGTGGCTGCCGCTCCCTACGGCGCTCCGTTGCTCGTGTTGGCCCACGGTGGCCCGACAGGTGCGGCCCGCCGTCAGCTACAACTTGGCATCTTGTACTGGACGTCACGCGGTATTGCGGTGGTCGATGTCGACTATCGAGGATCCACCGGTTACGGACGCGCTTACCGTCGCTCGCTGGACTACTGCTGGGGCTTAGCCGATGTTGACGACTGCGTGGCGGCGGCGCGTTATCTAGCCGAGCGGGGCGACGCCGACCCGTTGCGCTTATTGATTCGCGGCGGCAGTGCGGGGGGTTTCACGGTATTGTCGGCGCTGGCCCACCATGACGTGTTCGCCGCCGGAGCGAGTCGCTACGGGGTAGCCGATCTCGAAGCGCTAGTCCGCGAGACGCACAAGTTTGAGTCGCGCTACCTCGACCGGTTGATCGGAGAGTGGCCAGCCGACAAGGAGCGCTACGACGCGCGGTCGCCCATCAACCACGTCGACAAGTTCTCCGCGCCGATGATCGTCCTTCAAGGTGACGAGGATGCCATTGTCCCGCCGAACCAGGCCGAGATGATTGTTGGTGCCCTAAAGGCCCGAGGGGTGCCGGTTACTTACCTACTGTTCGAGGGCGAACAGCACGGCTTTCGTAAAGCGCCGAACGTTATCGCCGCCCTAGAAGCCGAACTAGCTTTCTTCGGCGAGATCATCGGCTTTGTTCCCGCTGACTGACTCGGCGGTGAACTGCACGGGGCCGGTGCGGGTTGGGGCGGGGTCGGGTTCGACGAGGGGTGGCCAACTGGCTGTACCCGACGGTACTGGTTTGGGTCGGGGTCGCACGGACCGGATCAGACCGACAACGGTGGTGATAACCGCGGTCAGGCCGAGGATTCGAGCGAGGCGACGCAGTAGAAGAGCCATCTCGCAACGATAGCCCGCGCCTGAACCGGAAGGGAGGATTTTAGCCTAGGTCTACGGTTTCGAGTCGCTCAAGGGAGTGGAGGTCGTTCACTTGCAGTCGGGCGGGACTCTCGGCTGAGTAATAGCCCCAGGGGGAACTGATGGTCCACAGTTCGTCGCTGTCGATGATTAGGCTCCGGGCGATCGTCGGGATTTGATTCTCGGTCGACCAGCACCACACCGGCGTCTCTCCCGCGGGGATGACCCAGTCGATTTCTTGGGCTTCCTCCAGCAGTTCCGGATCGGTGTAGCAGTCGAAACCCGCTGCCGCGAATTCTTCGTCTTCTCCGCAAAGCAGGAGGAGTTCAGAGCCGCTAGCTAAGGCCGATTCCAGTTCGATAAGCATCTCGGCCGGGGTAGTTGACGGTAGATCGTCGGCGGTAATCTGTTCGCATTCGGTGGTCCCTGACTCTCGGGGGCTTTCGAGGTGATCGAAACGACCCACCTCAGTGATGGTGTTTCCGTCGACTTGGAGGACCACGGCACCGGCCCAGTGCTGGTCCTCGTCGTAGGTGGAAACGGGTATCACCGCGATCTGATCGGCTTCCCACCATAAGAAGCTGCGGTGTTCCCACCCGATGTCGTTCCATCCGCCCGGTGCGGTCCAGACGGCGATCTCGGCGGGGTGGGCCGGATCGTTGACGTCGAAGATCGAAACCTTGGAGCCGGTGACTCGGCCGTCTTCGTCGGCGTCAGAGCCAACGCCTAATACCCGACCGCTGCCGATGGGGTGCAGATAGGAGGAGAAGCCAGGGATTTTGAGTTCGCCGACAACCAGCGGATTTTCGGGCTGGCTCAGGTCGAGGGTGTAGAAGGGATCAATCTGGCGGAAGGTAACGACATAACCCACGTTGCCTATCAAGCGGACGGACTGAACCGTTTCGCCTCGGCCCATGTCGCCCACTTGGCCAACCTCAACGAGTTGGTCGCCGCCAAGGCGCAAGACGTGAACCGATGTCTCTGACGGTTCCTCGGCGAACCCACCCGTGGTTGCGACGACTCGGAGATGCCCGTCGTGTTCCGAGAGGCTGAATTGGTTTAGAATGTCGCCGGGAACCGAGCCGGAAGTAGCGTAGGCGGCTCCGTCGGCGGACAGGTCGAACTGGTGGATCGACGTGCGGCGAGCGGTCCAGACATCTTCCCAGGCCGTCTCATCACCGCTGTCGATGTCGGAGGCGATCGGTCCGAACCAGTTTTGGGTCGCCACGAAAATTGACTCTGTGGATGCGTAGACGAGATCGCCGGGCGCGAGCACCGAGGTGGTCGCGGCTGCAGCCAGTTCGCCCCCGACCGGTATGTTCAGTACCGACAGCACTCCAAACCCGGCGAACTCGGTCGGGGCATGAACCGAACCACAGTCGGGTAGGACCGGTTCGCCGACCTGGTTGGCGCCGCTATCGAATCGGGTGAGCGACGGTAACCAATCAGTGAGCGAGGATTGTTCAACCGCGGCGCGGTTGGCGTTCCTGGCTATGTCCTCCCCGGCACTACCCTCGGGGTACACGAACCCGAGGCTGTGCTGGGGGTGAGTGCGTACGATGACCCGAGCCACGCCGCCAACGGTGCGACTGGAAACGTAGTCGCCTTCTAAGACAACTGATTCAAGCTCACGGGGTTGGCCCGCATCAATCGTGACACGGCGTATCCGAACGCCGCTGTCGTTGCCGCCCTCGTTCTGGTTGAGCCAGGTGGCAGAGACTACCAGCAGTTCGTTGTTGCTGAGGAAGAGTTCGGTCAGCCAAGAGGAGTCGAGTTGCAGGGTGCCCGTGACCTTCCGACTGGCCGTGTCGACGACGATCAACTGTTCGTTGGCCACTAGGTAGATTCGTTCACCGTCGGTCTTGACTATGTCGGCTTCGTCAACCCCAATTTCTTGGATGTTGGTGCCGGAGAAGTCAACGTCTTGGATCGCGGACGCACTCTCGTCGGCGGCCGACACCGAATCTTCCGCGGCGGTCTCGGCAATCCCGTCCCCGAACCTGCCGCCCCCGTAGTTGCTTTGTTCCAAACCGTACGGCCCAACTCGGTCAGCGGCCTCGGCGTGGAGGTGGTCGAGTAGGGCGTCGCAGTCGGCGAATCCCGAAAGCTCCGACGTCAAGGCGATCGTGGTCCCGTCGATATCGACGAGGCCCTCCCCATTGTCGTTATTGCTACCGCCGCGACTACATGTCGAGGCGATAACAACGAGTGTTGCGAGGGCGGCAAACACGGTATAAGGAAAACGGCGCATGTCGTTTCTCCAGCGGCAGGTGACGGATCGTACACCCATAGACGCCCAGGCGCCAGTTTCGGTTCCCGATCAGGAGAAAGTTTTGGGCCGGTTCGCTAGCGCGTCGTTGGGAACCAGCGGTGTCGGCGTTGTTCGAAGTCAGCAATGTCGTCAGCGTGGGCCATGGTGATCGTGATGTCGTCGAGGCCCTCGATGAATCGTTCTTGGGTGGCTGCATCGAGGGGGAACGTGGTTTCTAGGCCCGCGGCGGGTACTTCTACGGTGAGTCGCTCAACGTCGATCGTGATCTCCAAGGTCGGGTTCGCCTCCACCGCCTTCATCAACGCAGCGTTAAACTCAGCGGACACGGTGACTGGGACGAGCCCGTTTTTGGTGCAGTTGTTGGCGAAGATATCGGCGAAGCGGGGCGAGATCACCGCGTCGAAGCCGTACTGCTGAATCGCCCAG
>CBDEVU010000016.1:0-14552 GCA_965243715.1 Candidatus Aldehydirespiratoraceae bacterium | reverse complement strand
GCCCTTCGGATTGCTGGGTTGCCACCGGACGAGGTCCCGGTCAGTGATCCAGATCCCTCCCGGGGCTGCTTCTCGGTTTGGCACTGCGGGGAGTATGTCCATGTGGAACGGCTCATCGAATTCGAGAGTCCAGCACCGTCGCCCAGGCTCTACATGCGTAGGAGCGCCTTTCTCTGTCTCGTCCGCGTGGGCCGTGACATAGCTCCTTAGGGAGGACCCGACGACGTCCTTGAGTTCGTCCTTTGTGATGTCTTCCTTGTCGACGTCGCATTCGGCGACTGCGTCGATGTCGAATTCATCGCTCCCGGCAGGTGGCACGGCTGTTCCGAGTCGGCCCGAGCCCTGCGGGTACATCATCCAATCGCCGTCTCCCTCGATGTGATCGGTCATCCACAATCCGACTTGGTCGTAGGTCTGCTCCAGGATGGATTGAAGTTTGTCGGGCAGGTCGAGGTCGTCGACAGTGCCGGTGAGGAGTTCGGAGATGATGTCAGGTGATTCAGGCACGGAGTGCCTCCTTGGAATGGAATGGCGTGAACGTCGGCGCAAGATGGGTTCTGAACGGTGTGAACTTGGGTGCAGCGGCACGCGCAATCGTCTCGGCTAAGCCACGAACGGCGCGCTCGTCAATGTTGTCGAGCTCGAAGAGGCCTTCAGGAACGGAGGAGTTAACGCGGACGAAGTTGTCGGGTCCGACGAGGTGCTCTGCGGCGTGAAGGCTGCCGCACGCTTGCGCTTCGAGCAGAAGAGGAACGATGGGGCGCGCCCAGGACAACAATCCAGCGCGACGTATGGCCGCTTCAGGCGCCGATCGGACTTCCCCGGTGGTGCCCATTGACAGAACTCGAATCCGAGATAGTGACACATCGAGCATGCTGACCGCCTCGGTCACGCCGACAAGCGCGGGGCTGTTGGCCCAAACGCCACCGTCGATCAGACGATTGTGACGGAGTTCGGCCGGCGGGAAGAATGTTGGTGCTGCGGAGGTCGCTAGCGCAACGTCGACCACTCGTTCGGCGTGGTCCCGAGTGAGCCGTGGGTGGTGTGAGGTCTTGAACACGTAGACATCATTGCCATCGAGCGAGAACGATGGAATCACGAGTCGCTTTGCGCTTGCACCTAGCGTCTGATCTTGAAACACCGTCTCTAGCGCAGCGCGGAGGCTCTTGGGGTTGTGTTTGGACTTGAACATCCGCCCCGCTATCCCTCGCCCTCGGCCGAAGATCTCCGATCCGTGAGTCGTGTAGAAGTCGACGATTTCTTGTGGTCTCATCCCGGCGCCGAGGCCAAGGGCGATCAGGCCGCCGGTGCTGGTCCCTGTGATCAGATCGAAGTGGTCGACCACTCGTGTGTCCAGATCTCGCTCGAACTCGGCCAGAACAGCGGCGGAGAACAGACCCTTCTGGCCGCCTCCATCGAGAGAGAGAATTTGAAAGGGCGCGTCAACGTCGCATGGCCCCACGCTCTTAACGGTCGTAGTTTCTGCTTCTGCCATTTCAACTCCGAAATCTTTCTCACTATCTACCACCATTGTAGCACACTCGTGTACTATCGCGTTGAAGTGATATCAGGAGCAGGTTGAAAGTGGAAGATTCTTCAGCATCAGATGCGGACTGGACTGTGATTTCGCTTGCGGAGCTTCGGAAGCAATGTGGAAAATCTCAGGCGCAAGTCGCTGCGATGGTCGGCACGACCCAGTCGGGTGTATCGCGGATCGAACGCCAGGAAGACCATCGTTTGTCGACTCTTCTCGACTATGTCGATTCCCTCGACTGCAAGCTTCGCCTCGTTGTCGAACACGACGGAGGCTTGTCAGAGCTTTCACTCGGCCTTCGGCCCGAGGGAGGCGAAGGCATCGTTCGCGAGTTTCGCGTGATCTGGCAAGACCGAGGTTCTCGGGACCTCATCCACGTTGGGTGGCTCACGCACGGGCCGTCGGGGTTCCGGTTCTCCTACACCGACGAGGCCAGATCGCAGCCGGCGTTTCGACCTTTCCCGAAGTTGCCAGACCTCGCTCAGACATATGAGTCAACCAATCTGTTTCCGTTCTTCTCGATGCGGCTGCCCAGCAGCGCAGACCCCGATTTCAGCGCCGCACTCGACGCAATCGGGCTAAGCGAGTCGGCGGCAAGCCCTCTTGAGCTGCTCACCCGATCACCCGGAGATTCCCCGCACGACACGGTCCAGATCATCCCCGAACCGCTCGAAGGCTCCGATGGAACCATGCAGAGGGTCTTCCCAGTCTCGGGCGTCCGCCATGCAAACGAGCACAATCCCGCTCAGCTCGCGATGCTTGTGGAGAGCCTCAACGAAGGCGAACGGCTGGAGCTTCGGCCTGAGCCATACAACCAGAGCAACCCACGAGCGCTTCAACTCTTCGCGCGCGAAATGCCCGTGGGGTGGATTCCCAACCACCTTCTCGATGAGATTCACGCCTATCGAAAGACCGGTCGGAAACCTTCTTTCGCAGTCGACCGAGCGAACGGTCCAGGAGCCCCATGGCATCTACGTCTGCTTTGCAAGGTAACGCTGCCGCCGATCAAGACATCGACTTAGAAGCAGAGTAACCCCGTGACGATCGACGACCTCGTGCGGCAATCCGAACGTCTCGCAGAAGCCTTGGACACAATCGTCGAGTCCATCCGCCCGATCGGGCTCCAAGCCATTGCAGATTCTGCATGGTTCCGACTCTGCTCAACGAACGTCATGGTGCGCGATAAAGGCGGCGGCGCAACGTCGGCATCGCTGGCTCGGAGTCTTCTGGAACAAGCCGCCTACTGGGACTGGGCATCAGCCAGAGGCATCGGTCCCGCCCATATCCCAATGTGGGCCGGACTCGAGTACTCATGACTCGAAAATCTCGCCCATGAGATCGACGACCTCACATGGCTCGGATGGGTGCTGCCTCCAGGATCACAGATTGCGACCAACAGCGGGGAAGCAAAACCCGAGAACGCCACCGATGCAGTCCGCCGTTTAGGGCACGGCTACGACCACGCCGCCACGCAACCGATCCAGATGTCATCGATACGAGCCGTTCATCGCATTCTGAGCGTGCTGGCGCACAGCAGCCTCGTGGGCGCCGCCCTCTTGTCGGAAGGAAAGGGACGTGAACTTCCTGACCGACTGGCAGCAATCGTGATACATGTCGCCGCGACCAGTGCATCAGCAATTGTCGCGGCCACCTCAACGACCAGACAGGCCGAGACGCTGCATAAACAAAGCCGCATGTTGGCTGACGCAGCCGCCGCTCTCCACGGGTTGCCCCTCGACCTGGACCTCAAGACGCAGCGCCCGGCAAGAGGCTCCGAAATACGAGCGACAGCAGCTTCGTCCTCGATCGACCGAATGCCCGCAGCTCCCGAAGACGTGACAGCTGCTGGGATCGCGTTGCCCGACCGGTTTCGAAGCCAGAGGTTCGCGGCAAGGCACTGAAATCGGAGATCGCTCGCGTGCATGCGGAGAACTTCGGGGTTTATGGCGCGGTGAAGGTATGGGCGCAACTCAACCACGAAGGCATCGACGTGGCCCGATGCACCGTCGATCGGTTGATGGGAAAACTCGCGCTACGTGGCGTGGTACGGGGTAAACCGGTGCGCACGACGTTCACCGATGACACCATCGATCGGCCACGCGATCTCGTTGATCGCCAATTCACCGCATCTAGCCCAAACCGGCTGTGGGTTGTTGATCTAACCTACATCAAGACATGGTCAGGTTTCGTCTATGTCGCGTTCATCACCGACGTGTTCAGTCGGCGTATCGTTGGCTGGCAAACGTCACGATCTCCCAAAACCAATCCTAGCCCTCGATGCACTCGAACAAGCCATATGGTCACGTCAACGACACAGCAATGATCTCGATCAATTCATTCACCACAGCAAACGATTAGCCGAAAACGGCGTCATCAACTCCGTTGGATCCCGCGGGGACAGCTACGACAACGCCCTACCTGAAACGATCAACGGCCTCTACAAGACCGAACTCGTCGGACACAAAGGGCCTTGGCGCGGTCTCGACGACCACGAACTGACCACCCTGGAATGGGTCCACCGGTTCAACCGCCAACGCATCTTCCACAAGCTCGGCCGCATCCCACCAGCAAAATTCGAAGACCTCTACTACCGTCAAACCAACCCAGCCAAAAAGGCTGCGCCCCTAACCCACGAGTATGCATAAAACCCGGGGCGATTCACGACTCATTATTCGGCGGACTTCCCCTGCGTAGGCTCACTGCATAGAATAGCGACCACAGACACGTTCAGATCGGGCAGCTCCAATGCACATCGAACGCCTCACGCTCACCAACTTTCGATGCTTCGAATCAAGCTCGACCACCATTGCACTCGACGCCATTTTCACAGCGTTTGTTGGAGCGAACGGTGCCGGCAAGACTGCTGCATTTGCTGCCCTCGGACGCATGTTCGGGGTGACAAGAGCCGAGCGCCAGGTAGTGCCCGAGGACTTTTACATCGGCCCCGACGAGACAGAAACTCCGACGACGAGGGACCTTTCTATCGAGGTCGTGATCGCATTCCCCGAATTGGCCGACGACGACATCGACCCGACCGACAACGCCGATGCAGAGGACCTGGACGAGGATGGAGTCGACCTGGCGGTCCTTGATGACCACACTTTGGCAACAATTCCAGAGTTCTTCCGTCAGATGGCGACATCCGAAGACGGAGAGTTAAAATGCCGGTTCCGTATGGACGCCAAATGGACGGACGACGGTTCGGTCGACGGAACCGTCACAGAGTCGCTGAGGGTGACCCGGACCTTTGACGATAACTACAGCGAAGACGACTGCAGTCCGTTGCGCGCAGTGGACCGAACCCGGATACAGATGGTTTACCTCCCGGCGTCACGCGACGGCGCTCGGCACCTGACAGCGTTCCTCAAGTCACGACTGTGGAAGGCAGCACGATGGTCTGACGCCCTCCGGTCAGCCGTTGAGGAAGTCGCCAACGACATTGGCGCCCGGTTCAGCGACGAACCCGTAGTCGCCGCAGTGGAACAAGCAGTCAGCAAAAGGTGGAGGTACCTGCACCGGAGCGTCTTCGATGTCGACCCTTCATTTCGGCCGATCGACAGAGACTTTAGCCAACTGGTCAACAAGGCGCAGATATTATTCACCCCAAGTGAAGCAGGCCGCGAACGAAGTGCGGAACAGCTCAGCGACGGCCAGCGCTCGCTGCTCCAGATCGCACTCACCTCGGCCACGATCGACATCGAGACATCCATCGCCAGTGGAGGGAGTCGCAACGCGTTCGACATGGACGCCGTGGACCTGCCCTCGCTCACCTTGCTCGTCGTGGAAGAACCAGAGAACAGCCTTTCGCCGCAATTCCTGTCGAGGATCGTTTCGCAAATACGCGACATCGGCGTCGGAGCACGGGCCCAAACGCTTGTGTCGAGTCACTCTGCGAGTGTCCTCGGGCGGGTTGATCCGCGAGCAGTACGGCACTTTCGTATCGACGAACCATCGCTCGCTGCCGTGGTCAACTGTCTCGCGTTGCCAGGGGACGCAACCGACGACGCCACCTACGTCCGAGAGGCAGTGCGGGCCTTCCCAGAGCTGTACTTTGCGCGGTTCGTAGTGCTGGGCGAAGGCAGTTCCGAGGAGGTCGTCATCCCTCGCCTTGCTGAGGCGGCAGGCACGCTGATCGACCAAGCGTTCGTCGCAGTGGTTCCACTCGGCGGGCGCCATGTCAACCACTTTTGGCGCCTGTTGGCAGGGCTCAACATCCCACACGTCACCCTCCTGGATCTTGACGTGGGACGAGCCGGAGGCGGCGAGGGCCGGCTCCAGACTGCATGTCGCGAACTCGGCAAGCTTGGCATACACCCGCTTGAGGACTTGGCCCAGTTCGGCGACGTTGATGACATTGACGGTCTCGATGAAAGCGGTTTCGCTGCCGTTGTTGACGCACTGAAAGCTCACAACGTGGTATTCTGCGCCCCGCTCGACCTCGACATGACCATGCTTGTTGCGTTCTCTGATGCGTACCGACAGCTCGACGAGAAAGAACGGGGCCCACAGGACACGCCAGCTTACGAGGCCGTGCTGGGAGCAAAAGGCTCCCTCGATGACTACGAGGGGTGGGACGACAACATGCAGTGGTACCGCTATCTGTTCCTTGGTCGTTCCAAGCCCACAACACACATGCGAGCGCTTCGGCGACTCGACGACGGAGCCATTCTGGCTGCCACTCCCGACGAGTTGAAAACCGTCGTCGATCTCATCTCGAACGCAGTCAACTGAGGTGGGCCGCATCGCCCAGAATGACTGGGGACCTGTCGGCATCGACGAACTCGAACCCGCGGCATGGAGCGCCGTCCGCCACGCTGGACCATCATTTGTCATAGCCGGCCCCGGAGCGGGAAAAACGGAGTTCTTGGCTCAGCGAGCCGACTACCAATTCGCGACGTCTGCTTGCAGAAAGCCATGGAGCATTCTGGCCATCTCCTTCAAGCGTGACTCTGCTCGCAATCTCGCTAACCGGGTCAACGTCCGCACCCCTGGGGCTGTAAACAGATTCGACTCGATGACATTCGATGCACTTACGAAGGGGATCGTGGACCGGTTCCGCTCAGCACTGCCACCCGCGTGGCGGATAAACAGGGACTACCAGGTGTGCTTTTCGAACCAAAACGATGCCAGTGTCCATCTAGACGACCTACTCACCGCCCACCCCGATGAAGCCCACGACATCGCAACTCTCCCCCGCCACAACTTCGTGCGAAAGGTCGTCGGCACCTACCCGCTTCCGCTGACCATCCCAGACGTCTTCGAGAGTGCCGAAGAATTAGCGTCGCTTGCATGATGGGATCGTCACTTCAGACGAGCCGAATCGCACCGAGTCGACTTCGTGATGTTGAACCGACTGGCCGAACTCATCGTGCGTGCCAACCCGACCATCCATCGAGCTCTCCTTTTGACCTATCCGTACGTGTTCATCGACGAGTTCCAAGACACGACATATGACCAGTACTCGTTTCTCCGATCCGTCTTCGGGACGGGCCGAACAGTCCTGACGGCAGTCGGCGATGACAGGCAGCGCATAATGGGCTGGGCAGGCGCGCTCGACGATGCGTTCGCGGAGTTCCAGGCAGATTTTGCCGCCACCCAATTTCGACTCAGTTCAAACTTCCGATCGTCCAAAGCACTGACCGAACTCCACCACGTCGTGGCCTGCAGCCTCGACACGGCGGCTACGCCAGCCGTCTCCCAGGTCATAGGTACAGTTGACGGCCATCCACTGGAGATCTGGCAATTCGACAACGCCCGCGACGAGGCACGAACCGTCGCCCGGTGGATCAGCGAAGACTGTGCGTCGTCGGGACACTCGCCCGAGCGGTATGCCCTCCTCGCTCGACAGAAGACCGTCGACCTCCAACCAATCCTTGAAGAAGAGTTCGCTCGCGTCGGCCTTCAGCTCCGCAACGACAACGCCCTCATTGGAAACCTCTCCCTCCAAGATCTGCTCGCAGATGACCTCGTCATGCTCGTGCTCAACATCCTGCGACTAGCCGCGAGCAGAGGTGGCAACGGTCCTGCATGGATTCGGGTATGCACCATGATCGCCCGCATGCACGATCGATCAGCGGATGAAGATCTCATCTCGCAGTCGGAGAAACGGCTCGAGATCTTCCTCACACTCCTCCGCCGATGGATGCGACAAAACCCGCCCAACGCCGACACCGTCGAGAGCGTAATCGAGGAAACGGTCGGCTATCTCGGCGAATCGGCCATCCAGTCGACATTCCTCATGCACCGGCAACGGTCGTTCCTAGACCAGACCGTCGCAGCGCTCAAGGAGCGCCTCCAAGAGGTCGCTGACACCGGTATTGCCTGGGAGGCTTTGTGCGATCGAGTTGAAGGCCGAGGTGCTGTGCCGCTCATGACGATCCACAAGAGCAAAGGCCTCGAGTACCACACTGTGATCTTTCTCGGTCTCGATGATGGTCAGTGGTGGTCGTTCAGCAAAGACCCGGCCGAGGAGACCCGTGCTTTCTTCGTTGGCCTTTCAAGGGCAGAGCAACGCGCGGTCTTTACCTATTGCACCGCACGCGGGCAGCGCATCGACATCGCTTCGTTGTACGACCTACTGGCCCGAGGCAACGTTCGCGAGGTATCGCCACCGCACCCCTGATGCACAACCCCGGGCAGGTGACATGCCACGGACATTGGTAAGCGCGGGTGAAAGAGATTAAAGGCGCATGCGACCAACGCTGATGGACTGTGTCGCGTTTCACGCGGTAGGGATTTGCACTATGGACGCGGAACTCATCAAAACCTGGTGTGAACCGCCCTGTTGCAGGCTGACAACAGAACTCCAGACACCCGCAAGCCCAGCACCACTTCTCGAAGACGGCGACATGTAACGCAACTACCGGAACCGCCTCCCCCAACTGTAACAAACCAACCGGAGCCGCTATGGAAAGCATGTACTGCGACGATACGGCACCGTTTTCGACGTGCCATTAGAAAATCTGTTAGCAAACGACACCACTGGGCGGGGGTTCTGCGACCCCTCTGGCCAGGGATTTTGCTGGTGTCGGAGGGGAGATTGCAACCCTTAACCCTCACCCCATAAGAACAGGTTGGAATCAACGTCATAGCAGCCGGAACTTACGCGTTTTGCCTGATCACAGGCTCACGCCCGATTACTGGTGTGGGGGCCGAATTTACGGTCGTGGGCGCTGATCAAGGGAACCTCAACTGAGGCTCCCAACCGTGTTCCGCATTCTCTACCGCCTCATCGCGATGCTCGCCCGTCTAGCGGTCCGGTCTATTCGTTCCAAGGACCTCGAGATCATCGTGCTCCGCCACCAACTCACCGTCCTACGCTGCCAGGTCAACCGACCCACAATCCACGACGCCGACCGGACCCTGCTCGGCGCCATCGCCGCTGCGCTCCCCGCCCACGGCGAACTCACACGCCTCGGCCATCGGATCGCCTTATCGACCGTGTGGAAGATCCCCACAACCAGTGCCCTCGGTCCAACGCCGGAGCGATCCGAGGTCACCTGGTCGCAGTTCCTCCACTCGCAGGCCGCCGTGGCCTGCGACTTCTTCACCGTCGACACCGCAAACCCGACGGGAGCGTGGAGGACCAAAGCCGCCCACAACCTGTTCCTCAGCCACTACAACAAACTCGCAAGCCCTCGTTCGCGACCGAGACAGCAAATTCATAGGGAGCTTCGACGAGATCTTCCGGACCGACAGCCTCAAGATCTTCAAAACCCCCGCCCGCACCCCGGTGGCCAGCACCTTCGATGAACGATGGGTTGGCTTCATCCGCAGCGATCTCCTCGACCGCAGCATCATATGGAACCAACAGCAACTCGAACGACGGTCGTCGACTACATCGACCACTACAACGAGCACCGACCCCACCGCTCACTCCACCAACAACCACCGAAGGCTCCCGAGACCCCGCCGCCAGCACAGGGGCACTATCTTCGAGTCGTGAAATCCACCGCTGCCACAGCCTCATCAACGAGTCCCGAATCGCCTCCCGACCAGCCACGACGTAATATTCGGCCCCCACAAGGGATTCGGGCACTCGCAGGACCCGGCCAGCGCCCAGTGCGGTACCGCTTGCAACGGCGACGAACCGGCGAAAGGTCAGGTCTTCCACCACGGCACCGATGCGAAATCAAAGTCAACAGTCTTCTGCCGCTGCCACATGTCCAAGCTGCCGTACTCTTCCGACGGATTGATCTTTCGGGTCACCACAATCGCAGCCGGAATCACCGCACCGGCCTCGACTAGCGCATGGTGAGCGGATTGCAACCGGGCTCCGGTGGTGAAGGTGTCATCGACGAGAAGCAACGACCGTCCCGCCACGTCACCGTGAACGGCGAAACCCGTTTCGCTGGCCTGCAAGAACTTCATCTCTTCGCTCCCACGACCGAGTGGACGTTCAAACGGAGCAAGCACGCCCGAGAAATTCGACTCAACAGCGGTCTGCAGGACCGGAGCATCATCATGGTGTGTAGAAGGCACGGCTACCGACGCATCCCACTCCCCGAACCGGTCAGCCAGGGCGTCGCCGTGCTCATGCACGTACCGACCCAGGATCGATGCAACTGCCCGGCATTCGGCCACCCGCACCGCTGCATCTGCATGTTCTTTAAAGTCATGCATCCGGTCCCGCAGCCGCGACGGAGTCTCATAGAAGCTGATCGGAATCACCATCTGACACGGATACGCCACTTGACCGGACGTGACCGTGCAGCTGCGGCACAATTCTGACGACGTTCGACCTGACCGGCACATTGGGCAGACATCAGCGGCGTCCGCTGGCATCGGAACAAGTTCCGCCTCGAGAACATCCGATACCGAGATGAGATCGTCAGTCACCGCTCCGCGCGATCGAGAACGTCGATCACGCCGTCAACCGAGTCGACAAAGCTGACCAACGGATGAGCCGCGAACTTTTCCACCCACACGGCGTCACCGAGAACCGGCGCCCACAACAGCACGGGCTTACCCTGCTCGATGGTCACGTTAGCCTCAATTCGAGTCCCACTCCGCTCGCTCAACTCGATCAGCAGACTCGCCGCGCTCAAACCAGCAATCACCGCGTTACGAGCGGGGAACGTCGTCTTACTCGGCCCGTGGCCGAGCAAGAACTGCGACACGATAGCGCCGTGTTCGGCGATCTCGTCACGGAGCTCCCGGCTCTCAGCGGGGTAGACGCGGTCGGCCCCCGTGCCAACCACAGCAATGGTGTGACCGTTGGCAGACAATGCACCTCGATGAGCCGCACTATCGACCCCGCTCGCCAGGCCCGACACAATGCTGTGGCCCCGTTCTGCTACGGCAGCTGCGATATCGAAGGCCGCTCGTAGGCCTTGCGCACTCGCAGTGCGGCTCCCAACGATGGCCAACGGGGCCCGATGCTCGACCTTGGAGAGCGCTCCGATGACATAGAGAGAGCGGGGCGGAAACTCGACCGAACGGAGCCTGTCCGGATATTCAGGATCGCTCAGAGAGATCAGCCGGAACCCTTCCCGAGGAAGTCCATCCGCCGACACGGCGGAGGGTGTCCCCGATGTGGACCATTGATCGTTCGATAGTGACGCATGGGCGATCGTCGCAGAGAGCGTTGGGGAATGCTCAAAGAGTTTCGCGTCAGCCATGATCACCATTGTAGAGATGAAGTGTGACATCGACTAGAGCACCTGGCATTAGGCGTCCCCGCTTGAGGGCAAGAACAGACCAATCTGCACGAGCGCCATCACCGCTTCGATGGCGGTCTGTGAGTCGTCGGAGTCGAGTAGGGAGAATACCTTCGTATCGATAGTCCGCTGTCCGGCGTGATGCTGGCCCGGGTCCGCCATCATCTCCTCCCACAACACCCGCGCCGCACCACCAGTGTGCGCGACCGGGATTACCGTCATGCCCAACTTCATCGCTCGCTCTGCTTCGGCCTGAGTCCCCGGGCCGCCGCCGAGAACCACAACAGCCCGGACGTGCCTCAACGCGGCGCTTCGCATGATGTCCGGCAATTCGCCGATGAAGTGAATCTGCCCCTGGCGCAGGCTTTGGGGCCGAATCTCCTCATCCGAGCGCCGTCGTACCAGTACGAATCGCGACGACTCGTAGTCATCGAGGCCATCGAGGAAGCTGTAGCCGACCCGCGCCCCAAGGTCCCCGGCGGCAACCAGCGACGGAACGCCCGCGAGCGCAAGGCTGGGCCCCAAGAGACCGGCAAAGGCATCGAGTGGTTCGTTGTTCGCAACAGTCGGGTACGTCTCGGAGGTTGTCGAGTCCGCATCACCCGGCTTTCGTGCAGAACCTGACACGAAGAGCCCGGCAGGTCGAGTGCGAGCGATCAGCTTCTGGAGAAGGCTCGTGATAGCGCTGTAGTCGGCGATCTCGACGAGTTCGACACCGGCCTTGCGCAACTCCTCGGCCTGAAAGTCGAACGTACCGTCGTCCGCTGGCCGCTTCATGATCACGTAGTGCGGCATGAGCTTGTCGGCGGTCGCTAGCCGAGCAATCCTGAACACGGCCTCGAAGTTCGGGTCCGTCATCGAGAATCCGACGAAGAGGAAGCTCGATGTCAAGAACTGTGCCTGCAATAGTCGCCACAGGCGCGGATGGGTCCGCTCGTAGTGCTCGTAGTCGTCTCGACTCAACACTAACTGGTCACGGCCGCCTACCGGTGCCTTCGCCTCAAACGGAATCGAGCCATGCATCTTCTTCAGACGCCGCTCTCGCCCGGCGCGGTCGACGAGGTCCTCGTCTCGCTCAACTACCCCCATCTCGGGATCCGCTGTCTCGAGAAGCGGATCGTAGTTCGTCGTCCACACGTCTCGGACGCCGAGCTGAGCGATCAAAACATGGTTCTCCAGCGGAATCGGGACCACCGCACCGATGGCGGCAGCGAGATGCTCGCTGAGTCGATCTCTTCCGGCCTTAGTCTCGATGTACTGCGCCCGCAGCGGGAGATCCCCCATCGGAGGTACATCGAACTCTTCGGCTACCGGCTCCAGGAGGTCAGCCCAGTTCGGGTATCCCGCCCCGCTCGACATCCCAGTGCCGATCAGCAGGCTGGCCTGCCCGGCCTCGATGGCCGCCCCATATTCCTCGACAAAGAGCTCATGGTCCATCCGGCAAGGCTACTCGGCTTCTCGGTCGCGATCGGACAAGTTCTCTACCAGATGACGGCGGGGGTTGGCTTCCATCGCCTGACTCCGTGGTCATCGCTCATGCGCAGGTAGCATTGATGAACTTCGAGAACACGGCGTCCTCTCATCGAGGAAAAACTTCAAGCGTCACTCCCCCTCGACGTGCAGAAACTGCCCGCACAACCCGTACTCGACCATCCGACGCTAGGCGCCGAGGAAACGTTTCTCCTACGCGTGGCCTTCATCCCGGTTATCCCTTTCTCGGGAAACAATCCGGACGCAATCGCCTACTTCGCCAAGCCGGGCGTTGGGAGCGAGATCAGCCCGAGGCGCCATCGAGGCAACCGTTGATATTCATCTCGCGGAGTGGATCTCGGCGCACAAGAGGCATCTTTATACTCAGCAGTGGATCAAGCTTCTCTGCCAGAAACTAGCGACGCCGGAAGGATTCCGAGAGGGGACCAGGAAAAATCCTGTTCCGGCCAACCGCCTCCCCTGAACGGGTTCGGTGGTGATGGCCAGACTTGGGCCCCACAGATCAGCGTCATTAGGATGGGCCACGTCCAGTCGTAGACCCTGTCCGTTGACGTCGGTGGGTTCCCCGCAGATCACGGCGAGTCAGGGATCCTTTCTCCACGGCCCGCTATAGCAGCGCTGTATGAAAGACTCCCAGAGACGGCATTCGAACCCGCCGACCGGCCCTTGGCTGGCTGCCTATTCCAGCCCTGCGGGCATGATGCGTCACCACCCGACGAGAACGCAAAAGGCCCGGAAGCCGTTGAGTTTCCGAGCCTTTGTGGTGGTAGCGGGGGCAGTGTCGTGGTTCAGGACATAGGAAACACTCGGGTGGTCATCGTGGTGGATGTCGAAGGCCAGAGCGATCATCGTGTCGATGACTGTGGAGGGGATCTCGCAGTCTGAATCGGCGAGGCCGCGTTCGAGCCGAGGCCGGGTCGGCCGCCGAATCGGGTTACAGATGTGGTGAACGATCGGATTGTGAACCTGCGCGAACAGTTCGTTCCGGACGGGCTCGATGCCGGGCCGGTCACGATCCAATGACACCTTCGTGACCATGACGGGATCGTGGTATCGGTCTCGACGATTCGACGACGGCTCCTCGCAGCTGCGTTGCTCGAGCCTGCTCCAAAGAAACGGCCGAAGAACTCGTTCGTCCGGTTCGAAACCGCGTTACCGAACGAAACCTGGCAATCCGACTTCACCCACATCTGGCTTGCGGATGGCTCCGACCCTGAGACGATCAGCTCGCTCGATGACCATCCCCGATACGCCCTGTATGTCTCATGCCACCAACGCATCACAGGTGACACCGTGGTCGACACCTACAACCATCGCCGCATCCACACTGCGATCGGGAAGGTCCCGCCTGCGATTGCCTACCATCGGCTTCCCAAAGGCGAACCCGGCAACGACGGCGCCAAGAACCACTACCAGATGCATCCCATCAGCCTCATCCGACACCTCACCCTCAACCCCAACATCGGATACCAACCCCGATACAAAAACGCAAAAACCCCCGAACCGGGAGTTCGAGGGTTCCCGATGTCCTGAGACATCAAATTGGTAGCAGGGGCAGTGTGTTGGTTCAGGACATCGGAACATGATGTGTCAAGACATCGGAACCTTGCCGGGGTGCAGGGTGGGCGATGTCGAAGCGACGCGCCATCATCTTGTCGGTCACCGTTGAAGGGTTCTCCCAGGCCGAAACAGCCCGCCGCTACGGCGTAACCCGAGGTTGGGTCTCCAAACTCCTCGCGCAGTATCGAACCCACGGCGAAGCCGCGTTCGAACCCCGATCGCGACGACCCCGAAGCTCACCAAGCATGGTTTCCGATGTCGTGAACGAACACATCGTGAACCTGCGCGTCGAACTCGACAGCTAGGGC
>CBDEVU010000015.1:0-25844 GCA_965243715.1 Candidatus Aldehydirespiratoraceae bacterium | reverse complement strand
GGTGGGCCTCGGTACGGTCGATTGTTGCTCCGCAATCGCTGCAGCCGCGGTGGTGGGCGATAAGAGCAATCCACTGATCGCGGCTGGCTAGGCGGGTGGATCGCCCCAGCCACAACGGTCGGCCAACACCATCAAAGACCTGGCCGACGACTTCGGCGGTGGGGCCGAGTTCGATGAGTACATCGTCGGGTACGGGGCTGCCGTCGGCGAGTTCGGTGCTGCCAGTTTCGAGACAGTGCAGCAGGTGAACCATGTGCTTGGGATGCGGCTTGCCAGTACGGGTCGAGCGGGCCCCAGTGAGCAATCGCCACCATGGCATCGGCGCGGCGCTGCTTAGCCGTCCGAGTGTCGTCGGGGCCGATTTGGTTAGCAAACTCCCGCAAGGCCGCTAGAGCCCGTGCGCCGTTGATTGGGTCGAGGCGGCTCAAGATGTTGACCATCCCCTCGCCGTCAACCCAGTCAGTTACCTCACGGAGTCGGCGCTGCCGAGCGTGGCGCTTCTCAACCACTCCGCGAGATTCTCTGATGTTGACCCACTCCCGTGTCTTCTTAGCAAACCGGTCGGCAGGCAAATCCGCAGCCAAGGCCAGCAACTCCTCAGCCTCACTCGGCGATACCCGCGCCGCGGCCTCAGCACACACCGCGGCGTGCTCAGTGGTGATAGCCCCGCTGGCCAAGCTCTCGGCCACCGCGGGCATCTGCGCGAGCTGTGTAGCCACCTTGGCGTCTTGTTTGGACTGGCGATTCGAGCGCCGCGACAACGAATGCCCCACAGAGGCCGCATCAGCACCGGAATCGCCCAACGCGTCGATCCCAGCCAAGCACGCCAAGCGTCGTTCTTGCGCGTGAGCGATCACCCGATCAAGCCCACCAATGGTTGTGGTCAACTCCGGTCGAAACATCCCATGGAGAGCAACCTCGTCCAAGTTGTCGTGCGCTTTTTGGAACATGTGTTTATCCTATCAAAACGAAACTAGAACATCAACCATTTGGTCCAATGCGACCAAACCTGAACCACCTGATTGACTGAAACGAACATAGAATTAAGTATGCTGATAGGGTATGACAGTGCCATCGGAGGACAACCCCCGATCAGCCGGCAGACACCAACCTGATGACCGAGTACACCTAGCTCCGGGGTGGCGGAGGTTGGCTAGGAGGTCCGGCAAACAATTGAGCCATGCTCAGCCATTCGGTCGCCAGAGCGCCGGTGACGACCAAAGAGGTGTCTAGAACGTTGCGCCGTTGCGCGGCGACTAGGCAGAAGTCCAGCGCCGGCCCTACGACTGAGTCGGCCGCGTCGTCGGGTCCCCAGCCCCACTCCTCACCGGAGGGGGCGACGAGCGTGACCCGCACATCGCCGTCGGGGGGATCCATCTTGCGGTTGATGTAGGTCCAAGCTCGGGTGATCACCCCCAACTGGGCGATGTGACGTAACCGCTCGGTGGGTTCCCTTGTCGCCCCTACGGTGTCGCAGATGTCTTGGCCGTGCGCCCAGCACTCCATAAGGCGGGCGGTGAGGAACGACTTTGCTCCCATCGACGGGCCGTACCACTCGACTCGGCCGCCGTCGTTCCAAGCCACCGCCGTCGCCACAGTTACCGCGGTGTCCAATTCGTGGCGGGCCGTCCGCCAGTGGTGCAGTAGTTCGCCGGTGCCCATGGCCCGAGTGGGCCCAAGGGTGATCTCGTCGGCCGCATCGGCGGTCCTGAAAGCGGCTCGCAGGAACTCGTGGCGATGGGCAATGAACCGCTCGGGGTCGTTGATGGCAAGTGCCGCGGCTTGGTCGAAGAAGGCGAGGTGGCCGATCTGGTCGCGTATGGTCCAGCGCGGTGCCGGGGTGGCGAGTTCCCATTCATCGGCCGCGAGGGGAGCAACGACCGCATCAAGTGCGGATTGTTCGGCCCCGAGATCGGCGGCGATGGCGGCTACCGTTGGCTTGTCCATCATCCAAGCCAACTCAGCCAATCAACTCAGCCATACGGCGGAGGGTGGGAACGTCACCGGACACGTTCAGGGTAGTGATGACCGATTCGCGCCACGGTTCAAGGTCGTGGCTGATCTTGTCCCACGGTCCGAGCAGGCCGATCTCCTCGCACATCTCGGTGGTGACGGCGGCAGTGGCTTCGCCTTTGTGCCCGCCAAGAAAGAGGTCCTGGATCTTGTCGCACTCTTCTTCGTAGCCCATTCGGTCGAACACGGCGCGATGGAAGTTGGTTCCCTTGGCCCCCATCCCCCCGACATAGAGGGCAATGATGGGACGGACGGAGTCGGCGCACGTCTCGACATCGTCACCGGGAACGAGCATCGCGTTGCCCACCACCTGAAACGTCGACCAGTCGTGGCGGGCTTGCGGGCGGTCGAAGCCTTGCTGCAGGCAAGCAGCGTACATGTCGTTGTGGAGGGGTGAAAACAGCCAAGCCAACCAGCCGTCGCCGATCTCGGCCGCCAAAGCAACGTTTTTTGGCCCTTCCGCGCCCAGATAGATAGGAATGTCGGGGCGGAGGGGATGCACGGTGCTTTTCAGCGCTTTGCCGAGTCCGGTACCACCGGGGTAGGGCAGGTCGTAGTGGTCTCCGTGGAACTCGACGGGACTTTCGCGGCCGATAACCTGTCGAACGATGTCGACGTACTCGCGTGTTCGGGCCAGCGGCCGAGGATAAGGCTGGCCGTACCAGCCTTCAACCACCTGGGGGCCGGAGGCGCCAATCCCGAGGATGAAGCGTCCGCCGGAGAGGTGATCCATGGTGAGCGCCGTCATGGCGGTGGCGGTCGGGGTGCGAGCCGACAGTTGAGTAATGCCGGTGCCGAGTTTAACGTTCTTGGTGGACGCTCCCCACCAGGCGAGCGGAGTGAAGCAGTCCGATCCGTAGGCTTCAGCCGTCCAGACGGAGTCGAAACCGCACTCGTCGGCCGCGGCGATTTGGGCTTCGACACCAACCGGCGGGCCCGCTGACCAGTAGCCAGGGTTGAGTCCGAGTTTCATGTCTGCCGTCATCAAGTGGACCGTACTACGCCTCCTCGACGCGGTCCTAGTCAGCCACAGCCCTGGCCCTGGGGGATAATTAGACGACAGCTAAATTACCGGTTATTGTCGGGGTTATGGACCGATCGCTGCTGGCGCCACCGCTGACCTCGGCGACTGACCGCTACTCCGAATCGTTCGTCCAGAACCAAGCTGACATGCTCGAGTTGATCCAAGTTCACGACGAACTGCTCGACATGGCGGCCGATGGTGGGGGCAAAAAGGCGCTGGCTCGGCATCGCCGCCGGGGCAAACTCCCCGTACGAGAACGCATCGCCAACGTCCTCGATCCCGATACTCCGTTCCTCGAGATCACCCCGTTGGCTGGCTACGGCAGCGCCTACCAACTCGGCGGTGGCATGGTCGTGGGCCTCGGAATTATCGCCGGGACCGAGTGTGTGATCATGGGCAACGATCCAACCGTTGCTGCGGGCGCGTTGACCCCGTACGCGGCCAAGAAATGGATGCGGGCGTTGGAGATTGCCCGCGACAATCGCATCCCGTATGTGAGCTTTGTGGAGTCCGCGGGCGGCGATCTTCGTCCCAGCGGCGGCGATCGCACGAAGATTCCCGCCGAGGAAAATCCCCACGGCGCTAAGGGTCACGCGGTGAAACCCGAGCACTTCGCGGAGACTGGGCGCTTCTTTTACGAGATGATCGAGTTGTCGAAGATGCGGATTCCGACCGTGTGTGTGACTTTCGGGTCTTCCACAGCGGGTGGCGCCTACCAACCGGGTCTTTCTGACTACAACATCTTCATCAAGGAGCAGACCTACGCCTATCTGGCGGGGCCGCCGCTGGTCAAGATGGCGACGGGCGAGATCGCCGACGACGAGACCATCGGTGGGGCACAAAAGCACGCTGAAGTGTCGGGCCTAGCTGAGTACCTCGCTGACAACGAGTTGGACGCCATCCGCATGTGTCGCGAGGTCGTGTCACATCTCAACTGGCGCAAGCCCGCCGCCGCTCCGTCCCTGCTGGCGGAACCGCCGGTGCTGGATCCCGACGAGTTGCTCGGTCTAGTGAGCCGCGATTTGCGTAACCCACTTGACGTGCGGGAGGTCATTGGTCGGGTCGTCGACGGCAGTCGTTTTGAGGAGTTCAAGGAGCGATTCGGCGCTTCTATCGTGTGTGGCTGGGCTGCGATTCATGGTTACCCGGTAGGGGTGCTGGCCAACAACGGCGTGCTCTACCCAGATTCGGCGCAAAAAGCGGCCCACTTCATCCAACTTTGCAATCACATTGATGTTCCGCTCGTCTTTGTCCAGAACATCACCGGTTTCATGGTGGGTAAGGATTTCGAGGCTGACGGAATTATCAAAAAGGGGGCTCAGATGATCAATGCGGTCTCCAACTCAACGGTCCCTCACCTCACTGTCATCGTTGGTTCGTCCTACGGTGCTGGTACCTACGGTATGTCTGGGCGAGCCTTCGGTAACCGGTTCACCTTTCTGTGGCCCACGGCCAAGATCGCGGTGATGGGACCCAAGCAGATAGCCGGGGTGATGTCGGAGGTGAGGCGTGGCAAGGCGGCTCGCGTGGGAGAAGTGTTCGACGAGGAAGCCGACGCGGCGATCGTTGCCGCCCACGAAGCCGCCCACGACAAAGGGTCTCTCGCCCTGCGGGCTACCGGCGCGATCAGCGACGATGGCATTATCGATCCGCGCGACACCCGCGATGTTTTGGGCCTGACCTTGAGCGTGGTTCGTAATCGGCCCATCGAGGGCGCCGAGGGCTACGGGGTGTTCCGCTTGTGAGCCCATCGGGCGGCCGCCGTGCCATCTCATCGCTCTTGGTCGCCAACCGCGGCGAAATCGCTCGGCGAGTCTTGCGCACCGCCCGCGCCATGGGTTTACGCACCGTGGCAGTTTTCGTGGCGGCCGACGACCGTGCCCCGTTCGTGGGCGATGCCGACGAAGCGGTCCGCCTGTCGGGTTCGTACTTCGATAGCGAGGCGGTGCTGGCCGCGGCTCAGCAAACCGGGGCCGACGCCATTCATCCGGGTTATGGCTTCTTGTCCGAGAACGCGGCCTTCGCCCGGGCGGTTATCGAAGCGGGTCTGATCTGGGTCGGTCCTTCGCCCGAGGTAATCGAAGCTATGGGCGACAAACTGGCCGCTAAGCGAATCGCGGTTGAGGCGGGCGTGCCCACTTTGCCGTCGTCGGAGGATCCGTCGAATGCGGTCGCGGTGGGCTATCCGCTGCTGGTGAAGGCCGTGGCGGGCGGGGGCGGCAAGGGAATGCGCCTCGTCGAGTCGCCCGCCGACCTCACCGAAGCGGTGGCTGCGGCCCAACGAGAAGCTCTAGCGGGCTTTGGCGACGAGCGGATCTTTATCGAGCGGTATGTGGCGGCGAGTCGCCACGTCGAGATTCAGGTGCTAGGCGACAGCCACGGAAACATTGTCCAGCTAGGTGAACGCGAGTGTTCGATTCAGCGGCGCCACCAAAAGATCATCGAGGAGTCTCCATCTCCGGGCGTTGATGGCGAGATGAGAGCCGCCATGAGCCAGGCTGCGTTGTCGCTCGCGCAGGCCGTGGGTTATGAGTCGGCGGGCACGGTTGAGTTCTTGGTCAACGACGCGACCAAGGAGTTCTTCTTCTTGGAGGTAAACACTCGACTCCAGGTCGAACATCCCGTCACCGAAGAGGTCACCGGAATTGACTTAGTGCGAGAACAGCTTCGGGTCGCCGCTGGAGCGGAACTCGGCTACGACCAGGGCAGTATCGAAGCGACGGGGCACGCCATCGAGGCTCGGCTCTACGCCGAGGATCCGGCAGCCGGTTTTCTCCCCGCTACGGGCACTCTGGTGGCCTTCGCCCCTGCCGCCCAACCCGCCGTTCGTTGGGACAGTGGGGTGCTGGCCGGAAGCGTGGTTGGGGTTGATTTCGATCCGCTGCTGGCCAAGGTAATCGCTCACGCTCCCACTCGGGGCGAGGCGACCCGACGCTTAGCCTTGGCCCTTGAGCGGTTGCATATCGGCGGGGTAGTTACCAACCGCGACTTCCTCGCAGCGACACTACGTAGCGATGCGTTTTTGGCTGGCGACACCACCACCGACTTACTGGCGCGGATAAATCCGTCCCTGTTAGCGGGGGAGGCTCCGGTCACGACAGCGGCGGTCGTGGCGGCGATGTGGCTCCAGGGTCAGAACCGCCGTCACGACGACGTTTGGGGGTTTGCCCGTTCGAATTTCCGCACCGGGGGATTTCCGCCGCCGCGAGTTGAGTTCGTGGTTGGCGACGAGACGTTGACGGTTGAGTATCGACCTCGCCGGGCGGGCGGGTTCACGCTCGGCTCCGGTGAGGTGGTGGTCGTGAACGAGTGGACTGAGACCGATATCGAGGTCGAGATCGACCGTCGTCGTTGGCGGGCGGCGGTCACCGTGGCTGATGAGGTGGCCCATGTCACCCTCGGGGGCACCACTATTTCTTTGGGCATCGTGCCGCGGTTCGTGATCTCTGGCCGAGAAGCGCCCACCGGTGGGCTAGTAGCCCCGATGCCGGGATCGGTCATTGATCTGCGGTGTTCGGTCGGCGATGTTGTTGCTGTGGGCCAGATTTTGGTGGTCCTCGAGGCCATGAAGATGGAGCATCACATCGCCGCGCCGGTGGCGGGCACAGTGAGTGACGTGCCAATTGCAGTCGGCCAACAACTCGAAAACGGCGCCCTGCTGCTCACCATCGAGGAAGACCCCACCGCCGAGGGAGGGGCCAAGTGATCCGCATCGCCAACTGCAGCGGCTTTTACGGCGATCGCCGTACTGCGGCGCGCGAGATGGTGGAGGACGGCCCGATTGATGCGCTCACCGGCGACTGGCTGGCAGAACTCACCATGCTTATCCTCGCCCGGACCCAAGCTAAACGGCCCGGTTCCGGCTATGCCCGCACCTTTGTGCAGCAACTGGAGGAGGTGATGGGAACCTGCCTCGACCACGGCATCAAGGTGATCTCGAACGCGGGCGGACTCGACCCTGACCACTGCGCGGCGGCGGTGGCCGAGGTGGCGAGCAAACTCGGCCTCAACCCAACGATTGCCTACGTCAACGGCGACAATTTACTGCCACGCTTCGACGAGTTGCGGCGGGCGGGCATCGACATCATCAACCATGAGACCGGTGAGCCGGTTGCGTCGATCGACTACATCTCGGCCAACGCCTATCTGGGGGCGTGGGGTATCGTCGAGGCCCTTAACCGAGGCGCCGACATCGTGGTCACTGGGCGCACCACAGACGCCGCTCTCGTGTGCGGGCCCGCCGCCTGGCACCACGGGTGGGGGCGTGACGATTTTGACGCCATGGCGGGGGCCGTCGCCGCCGGCCACGTGATCGAATGCGGAACCCAGGCCACGGGAGGTAACTATTCGTTCTTCACCGAGATTCCGGGCCTGGAACGGGCCGGGTTTCCGATTGCCGAGATCGAGGCCGATGGTTCGTCGGTGATTACTAAGCACTCAGGTACCGGTGGCGCGGTTACCGTCGGCACGGTCACGTCGCAGTTGCTGTACGAGATTGGACCGCCCGCATATCTAGGGCCCGACGTCACCAGTCGTTTCGACACGATGTCGCTAACCCAAGCCGGACCCGATCGAGTTCGGATTTCGGGAACGCTGGGCCAGCCTCCCCCGACCACGTTGAAGGTGTCGATGAACTCGTGGGGAGGATTTCGCAGCGACGTCAACGTAGCGCTCACTGGTCTCGACATCGAGGCCAAGGCCGAACTGCTGGAAGCGGCCTTCTGGCGGGCCGCACCGTCTGGTCCGGAGGACTTCGAGAGCTACACCTCGACCGTGGTTCGAAGTGACCACGAGGACCCCGACACCAACGAGGCGGCCACGGCGGCGTGGCGCCTCACGGTGAAAGACGCTGACGAGCGCAAGTGCAAGGCGATCGGCGTCGCCATCAACGACATGGCGCTCGCCACCATCCCCGGGTTCTACGGCTTGGCCGGGTCGAGTTTGGCTAAGCCGTTTGGCATACATACCTCAGGTCTCATTCCGGCTGAACTAGTGCCTCAACACGTCGTCATTCTCGGCGGTGACCGCACCACTGTTGACAGCAAGATCGTTGCAAGCACCGACCCCGTGGATGCGGCGGGCAACCCCGCGGTTGTGGCCCTTCCCGCGGTGCCGGGCGGCGAAAGGCGGCGGGTTCCCCTCGGATTAGTCTTCGGGTCCCGTTCGGGCGATAAGGGCGGCAACGCCAACCTAGGCGTCTTTGCGCGGTCGGCCGACGCTTACGCGTGGCTCGCCACGAACGTCTCCACCGAGGTTTTGCGGGAGCTGCTGCCGGAGGTCGCCGAACTTGAAGTCGAACGCTACGAGATGCCCAACATCTGGTCGCTCAATTTTTTGATCCACGGGATCTTGCAAGAAGGCGTCGCCGCTTCGACCCGCCAAGACGGCCAAGCCAAGTCGCTTGGCGAATGGTTTCGCGCTCGCCACATGAATATCCCGGTAAGCCTGCTGTGAGCGTCATGACCGAGCGCATCCGTAGGGTCGTTCCGCCGCCGCGGGTGCTCGACCGCGTCCGCGAAGATGCGCTCACCGTTCGCCAACGAGAAATCCTCGACGAACTCGGCTGCCTATTCGATAAGGGATTTGCCGGTGTTACCATGTCCGAGTTAGCCGCTCAGCTGAATTGCTCGCTGCGCACTCTGTACGGCCTCGCGTCGAGCCGTAATCACTTAGTTCTCATGGTGGTTGACCGTAATCTGCGTCGGATCGGTCGGGCCGCGCAAGCAGCCCTGAGCGACGAAATGTCGGCACTGGACGCGGTCCGCGCCTACCTGTCGGCGGCCACGATAGCGGTGCAAGATATTACCGAGGAGTTCGCCTATGACATGGCAGCTTTGGATGGCGGGGCGGCCCTCAACGGCGCCCATTCCGATTATCTCGTCGCCGTCACCCGCGGCCTGCTTGACCTCGCGGTGGAGCAACAAGAGATCGCCGATGTGGATACCGCGGCGGTCGCTCGAGTCATGGCCGGACTCGGGCGAGACTTCGCTCGCGTTGAGGTGATGCTCACGCTACGCACTACCCCCAAAAAAGCGGCCGACGACATGGTCGAACTAATCCTCAAAGGGCTAGGGAGGAACCTATGAACGAACTAGGCGCAGTCGTACGGAGCGAAACGGTTGGTGGGGTCTGCACGGTCACCCTCGCCGACGAGGCCAACCAGAATGCCCTAGGGGCGCAACTCACCCGCCAACTGATGGACATCTTGGATGACGCCGAGGCCGACGAAGCGGTGCGAGTCATCGTTCTCACCAACACAGGCCGCGTTTTTTGTGCCGGAGCGAACCTAGCCGAACGTTCCGAACGGCCTGCTGCTCCGCCGACGCGCCCGGTCGACCCGGCGGAAATGTTTGCCCGCTTTGGCCGGTGCCCCAAGCCCTATGTCGCCAAGATCAACGGCCACTGCGTGGCGGGCGGCATGGGTATCGCCGCGGCGATGGATTATTCGGTCGTTGTCGACACGGCGAAAATGGGGTTCACCGAAGTCCGCATCGGCGTGGCACCAGCGATGATCTCGGTGTTGTGCCTACCGAAGATGCGGGTGGCGGATGCTCGTTCAGCTTTCTTGCGGGGGCATCGCTTTCTAGCTCCGGAAGCGGAACGGATGGGCCTCATCAACCGGGCCGTTCCAGCGGCGGACATTGATGCCGTTGTCGACGAGATTATCGCCGACCTGCTTGCCGGTAGTCCGGCCGCGCTCGCGGCAAGCAAGCAACTCCTAGCCAAGGTGGGTGAGCTGAGCCTCGACGAGGCTTTCGCCTGGACCGCAGCGGTCTCCGCCGCGCTCTTCCGCGGCGAGGACGCCAAGGAAGGCATGGCGGCCTTCCTCGAGAAGCGCCCCGCCCGCTGGATTCCGCAACCCACCAAAACCCCCCCACCAACCCCATCCGATAGTGGAGCGAACTGATGGATTTTGACTTCCCCGGCGACACCGATCCCCGTCGTCTCGCGGTTCGCGCCTGGCGTGAAGCCCACCCGAAACCAACCGCGGCTGACTTGCACGCGGCGGGTTATGTAGTTCCCCATTGGCCCGCGCCGTGGGGGCTGAACGCCAACCCCATCCACCAGGTCATAATCAGCCAGGAACTCCGCGGTCTTCGGGTTCAACGGCGCTCCGATGATCGCGGCGTGTTGGGCTCTAACGCCATCGGCATTGGCTGGGCCGCGCCGACGATCCTGGCTGGTGGAACCCCGGAGCAAAAGGACCGCTACCTCGACAAGATCTTCACCCACGAAGAGATCTGGTGTCAGCTTTTCTCCGAGACGGAGGCGGGTTCGGACTTGGCCAACCTCGGCACGCGGGCTGTGCGCGACGGTGACGAGTACGTGATCAACGGGTCGAAAACTTGGTCGTCGGGCGCCCACGGCTCTGACATGGGGATTCTCATCGCCCGCACCGATCCTGATGCGCCAAAGCACAACGGCATCTCCTACTTTGCCTGCCCGATGGACGCGCCCGGTTTGTCCCTGACCCCGATTGTCGACATGACAACCGCCCACTCGTTCAATCAGGTCTTTTTTGACGATGTGCGCCTCCCCGTGAACGCTCGCATCGGTGAAGAAGGTGACGGTTGGCGTCTCGCTAAGGTCACCCTGGCTAACGAGCGGGTATCGCTTTCATCGGCCGGTTCGCTGTGGGGCGAGGGTCCGTCGGCTGAGTGCCTGCTGGAATTGGTGAGGGCGGGCGGACCGGTGAGCGATCCGGTGTTGCGACAAAAACTCGCCCGCTTGCACAGCCACGCCGAAGTCCTACGCCTGAACCGGCTACGCACCCTGAGCGCAAAACTCAACGGTCGAACGCCAGGCGCCGAGGCCTCGATACAGAAACTAATGGCTGACGAGCACGGCCAGGAAGTCATGGAACTGGCCAAGGAGTTGTCAGGGACCGATGGGCTGCTCGTTGGGTCGGGCCCCGCCGGGGAACTTCCGCCCGGCCGGCGAGGCGGGGCGACGGAGATCAACTTTCCTCGCGGTGCGGCCAGTCCGTTCCCGGAAGTTGATCCGGTGTGGCACTACGGCTTCCTTTTCTCGCCTGCGCTTACCCTCGGCGGGGGAACGTGGGCCATCCAAAGAAACATCGTGGCCGAGCAGGTGCTCGGGTTGCCTCGTGAACCAAACGTCCAAAAGGGAATGAGTTGGGCCGAGTCTCAACGCGCCCGCGCCTAATCAGGAGTATCTCTATGCAGACCCCGATGACCGAAATGTTCGATATCGAGTTCCCGATTTTCGCCTTCAGCCACTGTCGTGATGTCGTAGCCGCAGTGACCAAAGCGGGCGGGGTTGGAGTCCTCGGTGCGGTGGCTCATTCGCCGCCGATGCTGGAAGTAGACCTTGAATGGATCCAAGATGAAGTCGGGGCTAAGCCGTTCGGTGTCGACCTGATCGTTCCCGCGAAGTACGCCGGTTCCGACGATGGCGGTCTGTCAATGGGTGCGGTGCGTGCCATGATCCCGGCCGCTCATCGTGAGTTCGTCGATGACATCTTGCGGCGCTATAACGTTCCCGCCTTGCCCGAGGGTGACGAAACGGGTGGCCAATTCTCTGCGGGCTCCGACGAGACGGCGGCGCCCCTCTCGGCCGACGCCCAAGCGCCCCACCTCGATATCGCGCTGGCCTACGACACGGCCTTGATCGTCAACGCGCTCGGTCCTCCGCCGCAGCCCATGATCGACCGCTGCAGAGAAGCCGGGCGGCGGGTCGGTGCCTTGGCGGGCAAAGCTCAGCACGCGGCCCGGCACGTGAACGCGGGAGTCGACTTCATCATTGCCCAAGGATCCGAGGCCGGAGGCCACACCGGCGAGATCGGTACCATGGTGCTTATCCCCGAGATCGTCGACGCGGTGGGCGACACTCCTGTGCTCGGGGCTGGGGGAATCGGTCGAGGCGCTCAGATGGCGGCGGCCATGGCACTCGGCGCGGCGGGCGTATGGTGTGGCTCTGTGTGGCTCACCACGGAGGAAGCCGAGACCCATCCAGTGGTAAAGTCGAAGTTCCTTCACGCCCAATCGTCGGACACCATCCGGTCGCGCAGTCGCACTGGTAAGCCCGCCCGGCAACTCAAATCCGCTTGGACCGACGAGTGGGAGAATCCGGAAACACCGATGCCGCTTGGCATGCCGATGCAGCCCGTGTTGGTCGATGAGGCCATCCACCGCATCGACCGTGCCGCTCACCATCAAGGTTCGGGGGCGGAGCAACTGGCGAACTACTTCGTTGGTCAGATCGTGGGACACATGAATGAATCGAAGCCCGCCGCCCGAGTGGTGTTCGACATGGTGGAGGAGTTCATTGACGTCACCGAGGCGCTCAAAATGCAGTTGGAAGTCTGAGTTGTTCTAACCTTGTCGGCCGTGACTACCCTTTCTGGCCGGCGGGTCTTGCTTCGTCCCCTCGAGTCGTCAGATTTTGTCCGGTGGCGCGACGTTCGTCGTCGTAACGATCAGTGGCTCACCGCGTGGGAGCCGCAGCGACTGCCTAGTCAACCCGATGTGGTTGAAAGTTCCCAGGCCTTTGCCACGCGGTGCGCGTCTCGTCAACGCGAACGTCAACTCGGCACCGGGTATGGCCTCGGGCTCTTTGTAGACGAGGCTTTCGTCGGTGAAATCAACCTCAACTCAATCCAGCGGGGGGCTTTCCAGAACGCCTACGTTGGCTACTGGATCGATGAGGGCCTAGCCGGCCTAGGTTACGTGCCCGAAGCGTTCGTGGTGATGGCCCGGTTTGCTTTCGAGAATCTGCATCTGCATCGGATCCAAGCCGCCATTGTGCCGCGCAACAACTCGAGTCGGCGCGTCGTGGAAAAGCTCGGCTTGCGCGACGAAGGAACGGCTCGCAAGTATTTGGAGATTAACGGTAAGTGGGAAGACCACGTCCGTTACGCGATGACGGCGGAGGATTGGGCGGAGCGCGGGGTAGACCTGATCGAGGAGTGGATCGGCCCCCAGCCTTAGGGTGCAGAAATCTTTTTCTGGAGCCGCTCGACGAGTGCCCGGAAGGTGGGCTGGCCCATCGACCATAGTTGCGGATGGATTTCGTGCTCTACCGCCTCGTTGGACTCAACGATGGTGTCGAGGGTAAGAATTGATGCCTTGGTGCGGGCGTTTAGTTCCCGCTCTTGGCCCGCGGCCACCCCGGCGAGGGCTACGGCTTGATCGACGAGGGTTTCATCGTCGACGACATCCCAGACCAGTCCGACTTCTCGGGCTCGATCGGCGCGCAGGACCTGGTTGAACATCACCATGGCCATGGTGGTTGAGCGGCCCGCAATGGCTCGCAGACGCCAAGTGTGACCGCCGCCGGGGTGGATGCCGATCTGCAGGAAGCGAGAGTCGAACTTGGCGTATTGACGTCCCGCAAGCGCAATGTCACAGGCGAGAAGCATGTTCATGCCCGCTCCCACCGCACTTCCGTTGACCGCGGCGACGGTGGGCAACGGAGTGTGAGCGAGGCGGAGGAAGCCGTCGTAGATTGCTTTCATCTCTTCGGCGTTGCTGCCCGCCAGCAGATCGTCTAGGTCGGCCCCCGCGCAAAACGCCGGTGACGCACCGGTCAGCACGACGGCACCGATGTTTTCGTCGGCTTCCCACTCGTCGAGGGCGGCGCCGATTTCGTCGTTCATGGCGAGCGTGATGGCGTTACGCTTTCCGGGATCATCGAGGGTCAAAACGGCGACGCGGTCGCGGGTTTCGGTGCGAATCAAAGGCATGGTGTGAGTTTGGCACTGATCGTGATCGGTTGCGATGTGGGTAGTTCGACATTGTTGACTAGGTTGGCCCGATGACACTAGGGGTCGACCCCGACACAGTGACGGACTTTCAACGTGACGGCGCGGTGGTGCTGCGCGGGGTATTTGCGGAGTGGATCGATTTGCTGGCCGCGGGCATTGAACGAAACTTGGCCGAACCAAGTGAGTACTTCGACGACAACACCAAAGAGAGCGAAAGCGGACGTTTCTGGGACGACTACTGCAACTGGCAGCGCATCGTCGAATACGAACGCTTCGCTTATGAATCGCCGGTGGGCGACATCGCCGCTCGACTGATGCAATCCACCCGGGTCCAAGTCTTTCACGAGCACGTTCTCGTCAAAGAACCCGGCACCTCCACCCCCACCCGGTGGCACAGCGATAATCCTTACTATTTCATCGACGGCGGGCAAAACGTTAGCTTTTGGATTCCGCTTGATCCGGTGCGCGAGAATTCGCTGCGGCTCATTCGGGGTTCACATCGGTGGCCGAAGGATGTTCGACCGGTCAAGTGGTTCAGCGGCGAAGGATTTTTTCCCCATGTCGATGATTATGCGCCTGTGCCGGACCCCGACGCCGACCCGACCACCTTCACCGTCATGCAATGGGACCTCGACCCTGGCGACGCGGTGGCGTTTCACTACCGCACCGTTCACGGTGCCCGTGGCAACGAGTCGACTGGCCGCCGGCGCGTGTTCTCCTTCCGGGTAGTGGGCGACGATGCCCGGTTCATCTCTCGCCCGGGGGAAACCTCGCCGCCGTTTCCCGGCCACGGTATGACCGACGGTGATCCCTTGCGAGAGGATTGGTTTCCGTACCTCACTCTCGCCGGTCGGTGAAGGCCGAGAGTCCGACCGGACTCGCCGCCGCGGTCGAAGCCTTCCGCCACCGAGAGTTCCGCCTGGTGTGGATCGGTGGGGTCATCTCCCACACGGGTCGCTGGTTTCAAGCCGTCACGGTGCCGATCGTCGTCTATCAGTTGACGAAGAGTGCGGCCTGGGTTGGGGTGGCCGGGTTTGCTCAGATTTTCCCCCTAGCGGTGATGATGCCGTTGGCGGGCGCGATCGCTGATCGTTACCATCGGCGTTCGATTCTGCTGGTCACCCAGAGTTTGCAGGCGGTGGCGTCGTCGGGCTTTGTGGTGATGTGGTTCGCGGGCGGACGCAACGTCGGGGCCTATGTGGCGATGTCGTTCGTGGCGGGCGCGGCGGCCGGATTAAACCTCCCCGCGTGGCAGGCGTTCGTTAGTGAACTGGTACCTCGAGACTTGCTCTTTAGCGCGATTACGCTCAACTCGGCCCAGTTCAATGCGTCGCGTTTGTTCGGCCCCGCGTTAGCCGGTCTAGCCATCGGGGCGTGGGGTCCGGGGTGGGCGTTTTTGATCAACGTGGTCAGCTACGGAGCGGTTATCGGTGCCCTCGCCTTGATTCGCACGCCGCGTGTAGTGGTCGAGAATCCGGCCCCGCTACAACCACTACGCGAATTTCGCGGGGCAGCCAACTACGCGATGAAGCGTAAAGGAATCCGTACCGCGATTTTCACCGTGATCGTGATCGGCATGTTCGGCCTTTCGCTGCAGATGTTGTCGGTGGTGATGGCCGAGGAGGTATTCGATCGCGGCGAGAGAGGGTTCGGTTTGATGTTGTCAGCGGTCGGTCTCGGTGCGGTGGTCACTTCACCTCTCGTGGCTTCGATGGCGGGCAAGGTGAGCCGATCCGCGGTCCAGTTGGGGGCGCTGGCTGGTTACGCGGGCGGGATTCTGGTGTTGGGCTTAGCGCCGATCTTTGAATTGGCCCTCGTGGGTCTCTTTGTGATGGGGGCCGCGCACCTCGCGTCGGCCTCCACGCTCAACACCGTCATCCAAGTTCAGGTCGACGAATCGGTTCGGGCCAAGGTTCTGAGCGTCTATTTGGCTGCCCTAACTTTGGCCAATCCGATCGGGCAACTTGCGTTGGGCCAGATCATTGAGGCCACCACGCCCCGCACGGCGTTCGCGGGAACCGGCGCGGTACTGCTCGCCTTAGTGGCTTACGTCGCGGTGAGGGGCACCTTAGCCGGACTCGATGACCCCGGCCCCGCCCTCACGGTGGAGGCGGCCGACGTCGCAATCGACTAGAGCCGGGCACCAACCACAAGCCGGTCCCGGGCTAGTACCCGCTTCTTTGATCTTGGTCCGGAGTTCGACGATGGTGGTGATGCCGTCGATCACCCGAGCAGCGGCTGAGAATAGGAGGTTCTCGGTGACGTCCTCAGGCACGAACTGGCCCTGGTCGAGGTAGTAGGTCGCGATACGGCGAGGCGGGGTTCCGAGGCGGATAGTTTCGATCAAGGCGTAGAAGCGGAGGTCATCGACGTGATCGGGCTTAGCGCCGCCGGTCTTGAAGTCGATCAGTACCTTTCCCGCGGTGGTTCCTTCGGCTCGTCCGAGGGTGAGATCAACCTTGCCGCTGAGTACGAACCGGTGGTGAAGTTCGAGGCGCAACTTGCTCTCGGTTAGCGGCCGCCATTGTGTTTTGAGCGGCGGCCAGCATTCAAGGAACTGCGCGACGTGATCGTTGCCCAAGGCTCGTAGTTCGGCTCGTTCGACTTCAGAACAGGCTTGGAGCCAGTAGGCGAGGCCATCGGTGCCTTCGGCGAGCCGGGCGATCGACTGGTCCACGAGGTCAAGGGGTTCTGGTTGGCCCTGCCAGTGGATCGAAAGTTCGATGGCCTTATGAGCAATAGTGCCTCGCGCAATCGGGACCGACCAGGCGAAAGCGGTGTCGTCGTCGGCCAAGAGGCGGCGCTCACAGCCCATGGCCATGGCGAGTAGACGCTTGTTTATGAACATCTTGTCGCCGGTTACCTCGGCGATGAGGGGTTCGAGTCCTTCGTTGAGGGCGTGGCGTAACTCGTTACGTAACTCAGCGTCGAAGGTCGGTCGTTCCTCAGGGCGGGCGCCGAGGAGGGCGAGTACCTCGGCTTGAGCCGGGTTCAGAGCAGGGTCCACCTCGTGAGCCTGTCACACCTACACACCATGATGGTGGCCAATGGAAGCAACAGCACTCCGATTCGCCGCCGCCGCCCGTTCGTTGGGTCACGCCACCCGGCTGCGTTCGCTCACCGTCCCCGCCTTTCGTTCTCCCCCCGGTTTGGCCGACGTTCATCGCACAATCCGTTTTCGCTCCGGGGCACCCGCCGTTGCGGTCTACCTGAAGGGGAGGCCCTGGTCGGCGGTCGTTTCCGACATGATCGAGGGCATTGTCGTCGCCAACCGCTTGCAAGGGGTTAGGGCCGACCGGGTTCGGGCCGCGCTCTGGCTGGCGGTCGACAACTCCGGCGAACTCGCCGCGGCATGAACCGGCCATGGTTCTTCCTCCGGGCGCTATTGTGTCGGCATCGCCCGGGTGGCGGAATAGGTAGACGCAGGGGGCTTAAACCCCCCGGATCTTACAGGATCGTGCGGGTTCAAGTCCCGCCCCGGGCACTGGTCACTTCCCACCACCCGCGGCCCGCCTTACTTCTGGCCTTGCGATCTGGAGATAGCGCATAGTTTGCGTTCGGCAGAATAACTAGATACAGTGCGGCGATATCGAAGGGGGGCCTGTATGACTACAAGACGGACCTATCTTGCACTGGTTCTGGCGACGATCGCCATGGTTGCTGGAGCTTGCGCGAGCGACCCGACTGAAACGGCCGAACCGGTGGAGTCCGCCGATCCGATCCTCATCGGCGCGGCCATTGACCTGACCGGCAACATGGCGCCCTTCGATGGTCCGGCGCTGACCGCGGCACAAATAACGATCGATCAAATCAATTCCGACGGTGGCGTTCTTGGCCGCCAACTCGAGCTTAGTTTCATCGACACGGGGTCTGACCCCGAGCAAACCAAGCAAGCGGGCGCCAGCCTTCTCGGCGACGGCGCGGACATCTTGGTCGTTACCTGCGATGTCGATTTCGCCACCCCCGCCGTTCAAGAAGGCCTAGCCGCCGGACTGCTCACCGTTGCCCCGTGTATCGGGACCGATCAGATGGGCCCGGCCCGCTTCGGCGATGACGGCCGCTTGGCCTTTACCTTCGGCAACGTGGCCCAAGACGAGGGCGCAGCCTTGGCCGAGTACGCGATCGACCAAGGATACCGGTCGGTGGTAGTGGTCCCAGACAACCTGCTGGTGTACTTCCAGGACGTGTGCGCGGCGTTCACCGATCGTTTCGTGGATCTCGGCGGCACTGTCGTGGCGACGGAGGGATTTGCTTCCTTCGACGGTTCGGTCAACAACATTCCAACCGCGGTGAGCAACGCCCAAGGCGCCGACGTCATCGCTCTTTGCACGTTCCCGCCAGACATCGCCACTGCCGTTGGCGGAATCCGAGATCTCGGAATTGACACGCCCATGCTTAGCCCGTGGTCGGGCGACGGAACCTTCTGGAGTCCAGCCGACCTCGAGGGCTTCACCTTCTCTACCTTCGCCTCGGCCTTCGGAGACGATCCGAATAGCGACGTGACCGCGCTTATCGACAAGATGATCGCACGCGACAGCGCTCCTGGAACGGGTGGTTTCATTACTGGTGCCGCCATGATCGAGACTCTGGTCGCGGCCATTGAAGCCACGGGGGGAACCGATGGGGCGGCCTTGGCCGACTATCTCGAAGATCTCAGCGGACTCGAAACGACTTCCGGGTCGGTTAGTTTCTCCCCCGAACTCCACACGGTCTTTGGCCGCGAGTATCGCATCATGGAATTCGTTGATGGAACACCGGTCTTTAAAGAACTGCGAGCCGCGACCTCACCTGTCGACCTTGAGCGATGAGCCTCGGGGAGGGTTGCAGGCCCGAAATTTAAGCCGCAACTTTGACGGGATTGATGCCCTGCAGGACGTTTCGCTGAGCCTGCAGACCGGTCAGGTACTCGGCTTGTTGGGGCCTAACGGGGCGGGCAAGTCGACCCTAGTAAACCTGTTGAGCGGCTTCGATCAGCCAACGAAGGGCCAAGTTGAACTTGACGACGTCGATATCACCGCTTGGCGGCCCGCCCGCCGAGGGCTAGACGGTTTGGCCCGCACGTTCCAGAACGGTCATGCTTTTGCGGGCTTGACAGTACGAGAAAATGTCGAAGTGGCAGCGCTCGGCGTAAAAAAGTCGCCCCGCCGAGCCCGGACCCTAGCGCGAGAGGTGTTGGAACAGGTAGGTCTGACGGCCGCTAGCGAAGGGCTAGCCGGAGCTCTACCGCACGGCGACGGTCGGTTGCTCGGCGTTGCCCGCGCCTTGGCGACCGAGCCGCGTCTCGTTTTGATGGACGAACCGGCAGCGGGCTTGAACGATGATGAGGTCGGCAAGTTTGGCGAACTTTTGACCCGCCTTGCGGCTGAGGATGGAATCGGGCTGCTCCTTATCGATCACAACATTGGCCTGGTCTTTGCTGTCTGTGACGAGGTGCAGGTTCTTGATGAAGGCCGCACGATTGCCTTTGGTTCTCCCGAGGACGTACGCCAGAACCCCGACGTGGCGACCGCCTACCTAGGGCAACCATGATCCCCCTACTTTCCGTCCGACACCTCGGCGTAAGTTACCGCGGCGTCCCCGCGGTGCGTGATCTGTCGTTTAACGTGAACGAAGGTGAAGTTGTTGCCCTGCTCGGTCCTAACGGGGCGGGGAAGTCGTCCACATTGCGCGCGATTATGGGGGTGGTAAGCCCCACTTCGGGCGAGATCGTGTTCGACGGCGACACCATAACCGACCGCTCCATCGACAAAATCGCCCGCCTAGGGATCGCCCTCGTCCCCGAGGGACGACATATTTATGGTCCGCTAACCGTCGAGGAGAATCTCCGCCTCGGGCGCTTCGGGAGACGCGATCGGCAGGGTGATCGCGGGGGCGCCGGAGAGGATCTCCATTGGGTGCTTGATCTTTTTCCGATCCTGAAGTCCTACCTGAGTCGCCAAGCGGGCGTTCTTTCCGGCGGTCAGCAACAACAATTGGCGATTGCTCGGGCGTTGGTGGCGGGGCCCCGTCTATTGCTCCTCGATGAGCCATCGCTGGGCCTAGCGCCAGCGGTGATCGACGTCGTTTTCGAGGCGCTAGAAGAGATCCGAGCTAGTGGTCGCACGATCGTGCTCGTCGAGCAGCGAGCGAGTCGCGCCGCAGCCTTCGCCAACCGCACCCACGTAATCGCCAACGGCAAACTCCGGTTGTCGATTGACAGTACCGAACTCAACAGTACCGAACTCAACAGTACCGCGGCGATAACCTCGGCCTACTTCGGGTCATGATCTACGTTCAGTACCTCATTGATGCCACGGCCAACGGTTCCCTGTTTTCACTAGTCGCGCTGGGTATCGGCCTGATATTCGGGGTCATGCGTCTCATCAACTTCGCTCACGGCGAACTAATGATGGCTGGCGGGTACACCTTATATCTCAGCCGCGAGTGGCCAACGACCCTGTCGATCCTCACGGCCTTTGCGGTGGTCATCGGCTTAGCGGTATTGCTTGAACGCGTTGCCTTTCGACCTCTCCGTGACGCCAACCCGGCAACGATGCTGGTGATGACCTTCGCCATCAGCTTCTTCCTACGCGCCCTAGTCCAACGGCAGTGGACGGCCCAAGGAAAGGCGGTCGACACAATCGGCGATCTGAATCGGGCGTTCCAACTCGGAAGCCTCAACATTCGGTGGGTCTCGCTCGTCGCCATCGTGGTTTCCACGGCCTTGCTTGCCGCCACTCACTTCTTCCTCACGAAAACCGATCTTGGTCTCCAGATGAGAGCCGCGGCCCTTGATTTCACCACGACCCAAACCCTGGGCGTACCCGCTGATCGGGTCATTGTCGTAACGTTTGTCCTCTCGGGCGCCCTCGCTGCGTCGGCGATGCTGTTGTTCTCCGTCCAACGACCGGTAATCACGCCGGACTGGGGCTTGCAGATAGCGGTGGTCGCTCTAGTCGGTGTCGTTGTGGGTGGCTTGGAACGGTTGGGATCGGCGACGCTAGGCGGTTTCTTTATCGGCTTTGCCAACAGTTGGCTGGCGAATCTGCTTCCGTCCGGGCAACGAATCTTCCTCGACACCGCCCTTTACGCGTTGGTCATCGTTGTCCTGCTCGCCCGACCGCAAGGACTGTTCCACCGTCCTGTCACCGTGGAACGGGTGTAATGCCCGCAAGAATTCTGGCCACCCTAATGGCCCCGATGTTGCTATGCGTTGCGGTGAGCGTTGCCGCGCTGGCCTTTAGCCCCGCCGTACAACTGCATTTCCGGTTTGCCCTGATCACCACAGCGATTGTCGTTAGCCTGCACACGTTCACTGGGAACAGTGGGGTTATCAGTTTCGGTCACATCAGCAACGTGGCGATCGGTGCTTTCTCCGCTGGGCTTATGAGCATCGGACCGCAACAAAAAGCGGCGGTGTTTCCCGAATTGTTCGGTGTCCTTCGCGACTACCAAATCGGCAACGTTGCCTCACTGGTCCTCGCCACCATCATGGCGGCCGCGTTCGCCTTCATCATTGGTCTCGCCCTTATGCGTCTCGATGGATTGTCGGCTGGCATCGCAACTTTCGCCGTCCTTGGCATCACTAGGAACGTGCTGCGTAATTGGACCAAGATCGGCCCCGGAGCTAAAACCCTTCCCGGAGTGCCGCAAACCACGGGCCTGTTCCAAGCAATCGTGGTCTTAGTATTCATCCTCATCGTAGCCGCGCTGTATCAACAGAGCCGATTTGGTCGTCGGTTGCGGGCCACGCGAGAGGACCCCTTGGCCTCGCAGTCGGTCGGCATTAGCACCTATCAGGAGCGACTCGTGGGCTTCACCTTGAGCGGTGCCCTAGGTGGCTTGGCGGGAGGCGTCTTACGTTCACCATCTGGGCTCCATCACGACCGAGCAGGTCTACCTCGGGTTGACGTTTCTCACCCTCGCGATGCTGGTGATCGGGGGCATGGGTAGCATCTGGGGAGCGGTACTTGGTGGCTTGGTTGTTAGTGGGCTCAGTTCGTTCCTTTCCGAAGCGCAAAACGGGATTGAACTAATGGGACGAGAAATTACCTTTCCGCGCAGCAGTCGAGACGTCACGCTCGGCGCGTTGATGGTTCTCGTGATGCTGGTCCGTCCGCACGGGCTTAGCGGCGGCCGAGAGTTAGACATCAGCCGACAAGCAATGAGGTTCCGAAAGACCAAAATTGATGAGTAACAACACTGACCCACCACAGGTCGTGCCACCGCAGCCTCGCATTCTCGACGTCTACGGAGCGTTTGTCCGCGAATTGGGCGGATGGATCTCAATCAGCGCGCTCATCGCGCTGCTCTCTCACCTCGATACTGATCCGCAAGCGGTTCGCTCGGCGGCGTCGCGGATGAAACGCCGAGGGCTGTTGCAGTCCCGCAAAGTCGACGGTGCGGCGGGTTACGAACTGACCGAGGCTGCTCATCAGATTCTGCGCGATGGCGATGGACGAATCTTTCGTGATCCCGCGACGACAGCGGATGATTCGTGGGCGCTAGCCCTTTTTTCGGTTCCAGAGAGCGACCGCCAGAAGCGATACCTTATCCGCTCTCGGCTGGCGGGTCTTGGTTTCGCCCAGGGCCCTGCCACCTCCTGGTTTGCTCCCGTATCGGTCGTTCCCGAGACCCGCCGAACTTTGGCCCGCATGGGTCTGGATAAGTACGTGACGCTTTGGCGGGCCGAACACCTCGGCTTCGGTGACTTCAGCAACCTTGTCGCCGCAGCCTGGGACTTTGACGCTATCCGGGCCCGCTATGAGATCTTTATGGATCAGGCCACGGCGGTGTTGCATCGTTGGGAGAATCCGGGCGAGACCCGTGGTCAGGACGCGTTCGTTGACTACCTGAACATCTTGTCAACCTGGAGGTCGTTGCCGTACCTCGATCCGGGGTTGCCCCCGAGTGTGACGCCACCCGACTGGCCCGGTTCGGCGGCTCGTTTGCTCTTCACCAGGGTAAGTCAGGAACTGAGGCCACGCGCTATGCGCCACTTCGTTTTTACGGTGACCAGCTAGGGATCCGACGGCGGGCCAGGCGTTTACCGAGCAAGTATCCTGATCCCGCGCCCAAGCCCGCACCGGGCCAGGTGGATGCTCCGCACATGTAAAGCCGGTCGATTGGGGTCTTGTATCGACTCCAGCCGGGAAAGGGACGCAGGGCAAAGTTCTGCATCAGGTGGTGGCTGCCAGCGAGGGAATCGCCGCCGACCAGATTGGGGTTGGCGGCTTCGAGATCGGCGGGCGACATGACGTAGCGACCGAGAACGAGGCGGCCAAGACCAGGCGCATACTGTTCGAGGTGGTCCATTATCTGGTCGGCCACGGCCTCTTTCACCGCGGCCCAATCGGCGTCGTGAACAACGGCGGGAAACATGCGAGCCTGGACCCAAAGAACGTGTTTTCCCTCCGGCGCGCGGCTGGGATCAACAACCGTCGGCTGACCAACGACCAACGTAGGTCGGTCCGGGATAACGCCGCTGATGGCTTGACGATACGACCGCTCCATGTCATCGAGGTAGGGTCCGATATGTACGTAGGCGTGTTGCCTTGCATCTGGTCGTGTCCAAGGCGGAAGGTCGGCCAGGGCTAGGTGAATCATCAGGGTCCCTGGCCCGTAGCGATAGCGGCGGACCTGAGTCCGAAACTTTTCGTCAAGGTGAACATCGTCGACTAAACGGCCAAAGAGTTGAGTAGGGGTCAGGGTGGCGATAACCGCTCGACGAGCCGAGTACGCTGTTTCGCTGGTGATCACCTTGGTTGCCGCGCCGTTTTGGACCTCGATATGTTCGACCGGTGTGGAGCAGGCGATCTCGCCCCCTAGTTCTAACAACAGTCCAACCATCGCATCGATCAGCGTTTCTCCCCCGCCCTTGCCCATGACCATCCCGTTGGCCTGGCTGGCCATGGTTTCCAGGAAGGAAAACATGGCCCCGCCCGCTACGTCGGGGGAGAAATCGAGATGCATGCCCCAGGCCGCGATGAGCGACTGGACTTCGGGACTCTCGAAATGCTCTTCCACTAGCTGACGAGAGGATTGGACAATCAGTCGGGCGAGTTCGAACGGGCCTTGGCGACCCAGTACGCGCCTCGCTCGCCACAGGGCGCGCCCTGCTGCTTTGGAGGGCACGTCTAGGCCGAGCAGGGCGAAAATATGCGGCGCTAGTCGTTCGAACTCTGCTTGGAGCGCTAGAAATGCCTCCGCGTCGGCCGCGGAGTGCTCGCGGATGCTCGCCAGGGTTTGCCCCACGTCAGTCGATAGCCCGACGTACCCGCCGCCGGGAAACAAAGAACAGGCCGGTCGAGTTGAGTGGGCCACTTCGAAGCCGTGCTTACCGAGGCGTTCGCCGTACTCGGCGAAGAACGGCGAGCCCATAAAGAGGTTCAGGTTGGTGGCCATGAGGTCGTGGCGAAATCCCGGAAGGGTAACCTCGTCGGTTTGCAGCGCCCCGCCCGGTTTTGGATTGCGTTCTAGGACGGTGACCCGGCGGCCTGCTTCGGCCAAAATGATGGCCGCCGCGAGGCCATTATGGCCCGCCCCAATAACGACAACGTCGTGGCTGGTCATAGCAACGCCTGGGCGACGAGGTATCCCGAGCCCCCGCCGAGGCCAGGGCCGGGGTGCGTTGCCGCCCCGAGGTGGTAAAGGCCTTTGATGTGTGTGCCATGGTTGGTGGTGCCGGGCAGCGGACGCCAGAGCAACATTTGGTCAAGGGAACAGGCCCCGGAGTAAGGATCGCCGCCGACCAGGTTCGAGTTGAGCGCTTCGAGGTCGGCGGGGGACAGGACCACTCGTTTGACTAACACGGAGTCGAGGTCGGGCAGGTGATGCAGTAAACGGGCATGGATTCGTGCCGCGTACCGCTCGGCCAACTCCGGAGTCCACGAACCGCTGGGACTGGGGTCGATCTCGCCTGCCGCGTCGCCCTTAACTAGTCGCGGCAATTCCTGGATCTGTATCCAGAGGATCGCTGCCCCAACAGGCCCCCGGGTTGGATCCACGACCGTTGGTTGACCAACCACGATCGTTGCCTCGGCGGGCAGCAAGCCGCGGGCGGCTTCGTTAACGGCTCGTGAGACCCCATCGAGCCCGGCGGTGAGATGGACCATGGCAACCCGGCTGAGTTCGCTATTGGTCCACGTCGGCGGAGCGCTCAGGGCGTAGTGGATCTGCATTCCGGCCCTTCCGTAGCGGTACCTTTCGGCCTGTTGCGCCACCGGAGCGGGAACCTGCTCGGGGGCCAAGAGACGCCCGTAGAGTTGCTGCGGGGTGACGTTGCACACCACGGCGTCCTTGGCGGGGATCTTGGTGCCGTTGCTGGTTTCGATGCCGCGGGCCCGGCCCCTTTCGACAATGACCCGTCGTACATCGGCTCCGGTGATCGTCACCGCACCATGGTCGGCGAGTAGGGAGGAGAAGGTCTCGACAACCTGCTGTGAGCCGCCGACCGCGACCGGTAAGCCACCGGTGGTAATAGCGCCGATAATTGCCTTGCCCATCAAAGCAGAGTAGGCGTCGTCGGGACCAAGGCCCGCGTGGAGGACCCAAGGAGCGATCACGCCGCGCATGAGTTCAGTCTCGAAGTCATGTTCAAGCCAGGTTCGACAACTCTCGAGAGCCGTGCTGGCAAACTCGAGCGAACCCCCGATCTTTCGAGATCGCCCTTCCCGAAAGGCGAGTCTGGCCGCCGCTCGGGTCTTCACGTCGTGGCCGAGCATTCCAAACGTGAGGTCGGCGTCTCGGGTAAAGAACCCGTCGATTGTCGCTTGGAAGCGGTCGCCCTCGCCGGGTGCTAGCTCGTTGAACCGCCTGACGTTTAGGTCCGGATCCGTCGTGAGCACTAATGAGCGGCCGTCGGGAGTCCCAATCCCGGTCGGGAGATCGGTGTTCACGAACTCAAGGCCGCGGTCATGAAGATCAGTTGCGAGTTCGGCGTAGGCCGGGCCGCCTAGAAACAGCGGGTACCAACTGGAGAGCACATCGTGGACGTAGCCGGGAACGAGTTCCCTCGGAGCGGATGCATCCGCCGAGCCGATCGTTGCGCTCAACCACGGTGACCTGGCGCCCAGCGCGGGCCAACAACGCGGCGCAAACCAA
>CBDEVU010000014.1:0-9362 GCA_965243715.1 Candidatus Aldehydirespiratoraceae bacterium | reverse complement strand
TTAGGCTAGTGCATAGTGGGCTAGCCGCTGGTAAAGAATGTTCGCTTCGGCCAAGATCGGTTTAAGACGGTCCGGGAGGGGATCATTCTTGGCCACGTAGGGAGCGAACCCCGTCGAACGGTGGACATTGTCGTACCACTCGGGAGCCCACCGGCCGTCTTCTGGTTTCGGACCGGCGGGCCACGTCAACATTGCCGGTTCGAACTCGAGGCCGAGTCGCTCGCACAGTTGAGACAAAACGCCCTCTGGATTCATCAACAGTCGCTTGGAGTCAACAACAATCGGGTGGCCTCCGGCCTGGAGAATCGCATCCAACAACTCGACCTGTTCAGCCAGCCCCGTGTCGGCCAGGCCGCAGTCAGGAACCCGCACCGCTAGTGACGTGAGCATGTCGGCCGGGCTCCGCGTGAGCAAAATATTGTCGGTCCGGCTGAGATACTCGCGGGGCACGCCGAGCAGATGATGGGCCATCTGTTTCATAAAGTAGACGGGTTGGTCGCAAGGGCCGAGGATCACCTCGTCGATCACCGCCTGCGCATCGGTCGATTGGCTCGCAACCACCACATCGAAAGCGGGGTGCTCGCGGCCGGTGAGGTTCAGATAGTGGGCGTAGAACGGTTCATCGTACACCCGCGTATCGGACCGCTCCCGCCAGCTATACATCAACGCTGTCGAAATATTTCTTGGCCCTGACCAGCACTGAATACGCTTCACTGTTTTCATATCCCTACTGTTCCTTGTGGTCACGCGGTATTAGGTCAAGTTTGCCACATCGGCGGCGACGGCAGCTTCGTATAAGGCCCGTAGACGCTCGGTCACGGGGCCCTGAGTGCCGTTGCCGATGGTGCGCCCATCGATTGTGTGGACCGGCGTAAGACCGCCGAAAGTGCCCGTCACGAACGCTTCATCGGCGGCGTAGACGTCGGTTAACGAAAACGCCGTCTGGTGTACGGGCATCCCCGCGGCTCGCGCCGCTTCGATAACGAGCGCGGAGGTGATGCCGTTCAGGTTGTACTGGCCCGTTGACGTGTACAACTCGCCGTGGGTAATGATGAAGAAGTTGGTGGCGTTGCATGTCGCCACCGCTCCAGTGGGATCGAGCATGAGCGCTTCGTCTGCGCCTGCTTTGGTGGCTTGGATCAAGGCGATGACCTCATGGAGTTTCGAGTGGCAGTTGAGCTTTTGATCGAGGGTGTCGGGAGGCGGTCGCCGCACCGTGGTGGTGAACAAAGAGATTCCTTGAGCCTGGACGTCGGGATCGGCTGCCTTGTGCTCGGCAATGATCACGATGTTGGGGCCGCCAATGTTGTTCGACGGATGTTGCGACGGCGTCGACTTGTTCCCGCGGGTGATCATCAGGCGTACATGGACGTTGTTATGCATCGCGTTGTGTGCGACCGTGCTATGCAGGGCTGCCACCAGCCCAGCCCGGTCCATTCCGATAGCGAGGTCGATGGCCGCGGCACCGGCAAAGAGTCGATCGAGGTGGCGGTCGAGGTGGGCGAATACGCCGTGGTGAAGCCGGATGCCTTCCCAGATCCCGTCACCGACCAAAAAACCAGAATCAAAGACGGATATCTTGGCTTCGTTTCGGGGAAAGAATTCACCGTTGATGTAAATCTCGATAAACTCGTTGCGGTCGTCGGTGAGCGACTGGTGGGTACTTCGGGACATGTGCGGAACCTAGCGGTATACTCCGCGCATGCTCGAACCGGTAGTCACTAGCGAGGGGGTCACGGTTATCCACCTTTTCTGTGCCCGTAAGATCAATACCGACAACGCGGCGGTCATCAGAGCCGTCACGTCCGCCCAAGCTAACAACGTGCGGGTCGTTACTGCCGCTGTCTTGGGCCACAAGGCAGACTTGTGTTTTATGGGCATGCACGCCGATGCTTGGCTCCTTCGCGATTTTCAAACGGCGCTCACCGCGGCCGGGGTGGTGGTGGTCGACAGTTTCGTCTCTATCACGGAACTCTCGGAGTACGCCCAAGAGATCCCTGAAGCTATGAAGAACATGCGGCTCTATCCCGACCTCCCACCGGAGGGGAAGAACGCCTGGTGCTTTTACCCGATGACCAAGCGGCGCGAGGCCCATGACAACTGGTACCGGCTTGACTTCGAGCAGCGCAAGGAACTCATGTACGAACATGGAACCTCTGGCCGTAAGTTCGCCGGACGTATCGTGCAACTCATAACAGCCTCGACGGGTCTTGACGACTGGGAGTGGGGGGTTACCCTTTTCGGCGTCAACATCGATGACCTCAAAGACACCGTCTACACGATGCGATACGACACTGCCTCGGCCGTTTACGCCGAGTTCGGCCCCTTCTACACCGGCATGACCGGCCCCGCGGCGGATATCGTCGGCCGTGTCTGAAGCTTTTGGCGGCTATGGCGCGCCGGACGTACCTCGTGTAGCATTCGACTGCGGCTTCCCGGTGCCGTTAAACCGCGGGCAATCCCGTATGGAGGGGACAAACTATGACACTTTTACGCAAGTTCATATTCATGCTTGCCATACTCTCGGCGCTGTCGCTCGTTGCGGCGGCATGCGGAGAGGACGTTGATTCAGCCGCTACTGACGCCGATTTCATCGTCGTGGACGAAGGTGAGCTAATTCAAATCCGTTCGCTCAACGCCATCACCGGCGATGTTGCGTTCCTCGGTATACCAAACCAGCGCGGCGTTGAAGCCGCGGTAGCCGACTACGGTGAGATCCAAGGCTTCGGAGTCACCAGCGGGGCCGGTCTTGATGACCTTTGCTCCTCTGATGGTGGCCAAGCGGCCGCTCAAACCATCGTAGCTGACGAGCAAATCGTTGGCGTTATCGGGACCTCGTGTTCTGGTGCGGCCACCGCCGCGGCTCCGCTCATCGCCGAGGCCGGCATCGTTATGATCTCCGGTTCGAACACCTCCCCAGCTCTTACCTCAGACCTTCAGGGCACTGCTGGCGAGAACTACAACGCTGGCTACTACCGCACCGCGCATAACGACCTTTACCAGGGCGCAGCCATGGCTAAGTTCGTGTTCGAAGACCTTGGTCTAAAATCTGCTGCGGCCATTCACGACGGCGACCCTTACACCCAGGGCCTTGCTCAGTCCTTTGTTGACGCCTTCAAAGAAATCGGTGGCACGGTCACCGGTTTCACTGGTGTGAACAAAGAAGACACCGACATGGTTCCGGTCCTCACCGAGATCGCCGCAGGTACTCCAGAGGCTCTGTTCTTCCCGATCTTCCAGCCAGCAGGCGACTTTATTGCTGATCAAACCCATGGCGTCTCTGGTCTCGAAGAAACCCAACTCCTCGCGGCTGACGGCCTTTTAGTCGACGGCTTCCTCGAGTTGACCCAGACCGAGGGCATATATTTCTCTGGGCCCGACGTCCGCTTCGGCGACAATGTCAACCAGTCCACCAGCAAGACAGCAGCTGAAGTTCTTGCGGCTTACGAAGACAAATACGGTGAACCGCCGTCGGCGGCGTTCTGGGGTCATTCCTACGACGCGGCCGCGATGTTGCTCGACGCCATCAAGGATTCGTCCACTGTCAATGATGCGGGCCAACTGGTGATCGACAAGGCTGCGGTTCGTGCCTACCTCACGAACCTCCGCGGTTACAGCGGGGTCATCGGCACCATCAACTGTGATGACTTTGGCGACTGTGGTTCGCAGAAGATCACAATCATCAAGCACGATAACTCCGATGATATCGAGGCTTCGAAGGCCAACGTCGTCTTCGAGTACGCCCCGTAATCGAGCTTCAGTTCGTAGCTGATTTTCGCTGCGGCCCTCGCCCTTCACTGGAGAGCGAGGGCCGCGGTGGGTTATGGTGCAGCGTCGGAGTTCTGCGGAGGGGGAGTACGTGACCACTGTTACGCGAAACAAGGTGGTACCACGCACAGGGGTCGACTGGTTTCTTCTCCTCTTGCGTTGGGGATTTTTCACTGTGATCGGGTTCGGCCTGTTTGCCTTCATCTGGCAGCAGATCGACAATTCGAACCCGCTGGCCTCATGGCTCAACCCGGATGCCACCGGACTCACCGCCGACCAGTTTGAAGGCCTTGTCATCTCGGGCCTTTCCCAGGGTTCGATGTACGGTTTGATCGCCCTCGGCTATTCGATGGTCTATGGCGTGCTTGGCTTTATCAACTTCGCCCACGGTGAGGTCTTCATGGTCGGCGCCATGACGGGAATGATCACCTCCAACAAACTGGCCGATGCCGGAGTGTGGGACGGCAACGCCTTCATCCCAGCGCTGTTCTTCATCGTGATCGTCTCAATCGTTGTTTCGACGCTCACAGCGGTAGTCATGGAACGAGTCGCCTACCGCCCTTTGCGTGGGGCTCCTCGCCTGATTCCGCTCATTACCTCGATCGGCGTGTCGTTTCTCATCCAGAACATTTCGGTTGTGCTGCTCGGCCCGGGGGCCAAGGCGTACCCAGACCTTCCGGATTGGCTAACCGACACCCAGACCATCGGGTTCATCGAGATTCAGCGCACCCGCTTGTTGGTGGTGCTGGTCGCGGCCGTTTCGATGGTGGTCCTTTGGTACCTTGTCGAACGTACCAAGACGGGTAAGGCCATGCGCGCCGTGGCCGAAGATAAAGAGATCGCTTCGCTCATGGGTATCAACGTCAACAAGATAATCGTCACCACCTTCGCCGTTGGCGGCGCTATGGCCGGTGTGGCGGGCATCCTCTGGGGTTTGATGTTTCGCTCGGTCATCCACACCACGGGCTTCTTGCCGGGAATTAAGGCGTTCAGCGCCGCCGTGGTCGGTGGAATCGGGAACCTCGGTGGGGCAATGGCAGGTGGCGTTTCGCTCGGTAGCGCGGAGGCCATCGCCCCTCTCATGATCCTCGAACCGCTCGGGGTCGACGGTGTCTCGCAACTTCGTGATGCCGTTGCTTTCGCGGCGCTGATACTCGTGCTCCTTGTCAAACCCACAGGCCTCTTTGGAGAGCGCCTTTCTTCGGAGGACCGAGCATGAGCGCGATCATGAATCCTGAACTCGCCCCGCCCCGCAGTGCCCTCGATCAGGACTGGCAGCGCCTGATTCGCGTCGGCTCTATTTTGGCCTTAGCTCAAGTCTTCCTCGCCCTCAGCAACATGCCGGTAGAACTCGATGTGCGCAAGATCATCGAGCCCGTATTGTCGATGGGTTACCTGTCGTTACTGTGGCTTCCGCTCCTAGTGGGCTATGGGGTCAGCCGTGAGGTGGTCCTCGAAGGTATGACCGTCCGCGCTAAGGGATCCCCCGAACTTGTCGCGGGTGGGGTGGTGGGCCTCATCGGGGGGGCGGGCCTGAGCCTGCTCGCGCTGCTGATCGATAACTTTGACGTGCGAGATCCGCTGGTCAACTGGAGTCCGCAATTGCTGGCTCAGTTGAATTTCGACAGATCCTTAATCATCGGCATCGTGGCTTGGCTGGTCATCGGGGCCGGTCTCGGAGTTGTTGGTGGCTCGATGCATGTCGTGTCCGATCGGGTGCGCCGCACCGTTAGCACAGCGGTCCTCGCCGTTGTTTTCGTAGCGGTGCTCGAGACGATTCTCACCGACATGTCCGAAGAGTTGTTCCTCGAGTGGCTCACCGACATTATCTTCTTCAAGCGGGGCGGCTTGAGCATTACCGGCGCGATCGTCGTCGCCCTCCTCGCGGGCGCTTACGCCCTAGTCGGCAGAGATCGGGTCAAAGCTGCCAAGACCTCGTTCCAAGCCCTCCAAGGGCCCGAACGAGTTCAGGCTAACTCCGTGCTGATCGCCGTCGGTGGCTTCTTGTTGATCGCCATGCCTTTAGTGCTGGGCAAAATTACTAACGAACTGCTGGCCAACGTCGGCCTCTTCGTGTTGCTCGCTCTTGGCCTCAACATTGTCGTCGGTCTCGCCGGTATTCTCGACCTCGGTTATGTGGCCTTCTTCGCCGTCGGGGGGTACACAACCGCGGTGCTGACGTCCCCCAACCGGGGTGATTCGTGGCCCGAGTGGCTGCCGCAGGCGTGGTGGATTGTTGCCCTGCTCATCGTGGTGCCGTTGGCTGCGCTGACCGGCCTCTTCATCGGGGCGCCCGTTATCCGCATGAGAGGCGACTATCTCGCCATCGTCACCCTCGGTTTCGGTGAAATTATCCGCCTTTTGTTCTTGTCCGATTGGCTCAGCGGTTACACCGGCGGCGCTCAGGGCATCACCAACATCCCCGGAGTGCAGGTCTTTGGCTTGGCTACCGTGAAGGGCACCGACCCACGAGCGGTGTTCTACCTCGTGCTCTTCTTTTGCGCAGTCGCTATCTATGTTTCGTGGCGCCTTGAGAAATCTCGGATTGGTCGAGCATGGATGGCGATTCGAGAGGATGAATCCGTGGCTGAAGCCATGGGGATTAACACCGTTAACGTCAAGCTCATGGCCTTCGTGGTTGGCGCTATTTTGGCCTCCTTTTCCGGCGCGATATTTGCGGCCAAAGTTGGGTCCATCTTTCCTAGCAGCTTCATCATCTTAGTCTCGATCGTCATCTTGGTGGTGGTTATCGTGGGCGGGATGGGCAACATAGCGGGCGTGATCGCGGGAGCGGTTGTGCTCATCGGAGTGCTGGGCGGGCCCCGTCAGCCCGGGTTGCTTCAGGAGTTCTCCAACTTCAAGCTCCTGATCTACGGCGCTTTGCTGGTATGGATGATGCTTAAGCGGCCTGAAGGGTTAGTGCCGAACGTGCGCCGCACGCGTGAACTGCACCAGGACGAGTTCCTGCAGGATGCCTGGCTCAAGGGCGAGATCGACACCGACGACGATCCCGACGACGGCCAAACCAGTCTCAGGGGCGGGGTGGCCCCAGCATGAGCGGCGAACGGCTACTCACCATTAAGGACCTGAGCGTCACTTTCGGGGGCCTTCACGCCTTACGCGACCTCAACTTCCACGTCGACGAGGGTGAGATCGTTTCGGTCATCGGCCCCAACGGGGCGGGAAAGACCACCTTCTTCAACATGATCTCCGGCATGGTCATCCCGACCTCCGGCGACATCATCTTCGAAGGCGACTCTCTGGTAGGGCTCGACCCCAACCAGGTGACTGGCCGCGGTATCGCCCGAACGTTTCAGAATGTTCGCCTCTTTGCCAACATGACGATCCTCGAGAACGTCATGGTGGCTCAACATTGCCGCACAAAGCAAGGAGCGTGGGGTGCGCTGTTGCAAACCCCGGCTTTCAAGCGAGAAGAACAAGAGATTCGCCAGTACGGCGAGAAGGTGCTCGGGTTTTTTGGCACTCGCCTCATTGGCTACCGACTCGACCAACCCGCGTCGATGCTGTCGTACGCCAACCGGCGTCGCCTAGAAGTGGCGCGGGCTATGGCCACCAAGCCGCGACTGATTCTCCTCGACGAACCGGTCGCTGGTATGAACCCGAAGGAATCCCAGGAACTGACCGGCCTTATCGGGCAACTGCGAAGCGAGTGGGGCTTCACCATCGTGATGATCGAACACGACATGGGTGTGGTGCGCGACGTGTCAGATCGAGTCGTGGTGCTAGATCATGGTGAAACCATCGCTCAGGGTTCTTATGAGGAAGTCTCGTCCAATCCCGAAGTTATCGAGGCCTACCTCGGTCGTCCCGCGGAGGCAGCATCGTGAGCGAGTCCAACGCCACTGGCGATCAACCGTTGCTGGAGTTCCGCGGCATCAACACCCATTACGGCGCCGTTCACATCCTCAAAGACGTCGACCTTGCCATCTATCCGGGAGAGTTGGTGTGCTTGCTGGGGGGCAACGCGTCGGGCAAGTCCACGACGCTCAAGACCTTGCTCGGCATGGTCACGCCGACCACCGGTGAGGTCGTGCTCGACGGGGAGATCGTCAACGATAAGCCCACGTCGTATCGGGTGGAGCGCGGCGTCACGATGGTCCCGGAGAACCGACGACTGTTCAAGCGCCTGTCGGTGAAGGAGAACCTCGAGTTAGGGGCTTACCTGCGCACTGATCGCGACGCCATAGCCAACGACCTTGAACGTATCTATGAGATGTTCCCAAGGGTCAAGGAGCGCCTCAATCAGAAGTCAGGCACCTTGTCAGGGGGCGAGCAACAGATGGTGGCGATGGGCCGAGCTCTGATGAGCAACCCCCGCGTGCTACTCATGGACGAACCGTCGATGGGCTTGGCCCCGGCGCTAGTGCAGGTCAACTTCGAGTTGATACAGCAGATCCATGCCGATGGCGTGGCCGTTTTCATGGTGGAACAGAACGCCAACATGGCGCTTTCGATTGCCGACCGAGGATGGGTCCTCCAAACCGGCCGCGTCGTCCTCGACGACACCGCCGACAAACTCCTCGCCAACCCCGAACTCCGCGCCAGCTACCTAGGCGAAGGCTAGCCCTTAGACCCCCGCGCGGGGTCAGGCACCGGCGGCGGGGTTTGTCGGGTAGCGCCACCGCAGCGACGGCCTTGGACAGGTCCTGTTCGTATTCGGTGTCATCGCGGGGTGTGCCTTGCCGTGTCGGCAGTTGGTTCGATCCGGTCCAATGGGTGGCTGCCCTGACGTAGAGAGGCTCCTTGGCGGCCCGCCTCTGGATCGTGATGCTCTTCTCGTTGGTCAGACCCGCTCGGTGAGCGATCGCTCGCAACTCCGGCCGGATGTCTGTTCTTCCGTCCGCGATCAGAGTGAGGGGTGACGGGTCGGCGTCGCTACCTCTGAGGACCTCGCGTGCATGCTCGCCATACTGCTCAAAGGACCACTTTGCAGTATCAGCAAGGACTCGAAGTGCGAGGAGTCGTCTTTTAGTCGGGCGGATCTCTCCCGTCACGAACCCGGAGAGGGATCTCCGGTCAACGCCAATCGCTCGTGCAATTTCTTGCCGTGTCAGCCCAGTGAATGTACTAACTTGGTCGCGGAGGTAGACACATTCGGCCGTTGGTTGTGTAACGGCCGTCACGAGCCTGCTCCGAAGACCATTAGGAAGTGATCGGTCGTCGTCCATCGAAAGTAACGATAGCTCCGGGAAGTCCGCCCGGTTGTTGGCTCTGTACACCAGTCGGGCCCGCCAGGTTCGAGGCGACTGGCATCTTCACACCTCCGATGGCGTCCACCATATTTGCTGGATCGCTATCACCTAAGCATCGTGGCGCGCTCGGGCTTGGCTGACGGATTCCCAAGGAGTCAGCATCTGGGGATCAACCTTGAGATGCAGGAGGGCGCCGGTAGGAGACTGCATCGCTCGCTCAAAGGCCGGGGCAAACGCCGCGGTGGTCTCCACTAGTTCGGCGTGCATGCCGTAGCCGTGGGCGATCATCACGAAATCGGGATTGTCAATCGGTGTTCCGCTCACCCGTCCCGGATAGCTCTGCTCTTGATGGGCACGGATGGTGCCGTACATGGCGTTGTC
>CBDEVU010000013.1:0-30900 GCA_965243715.1 Candidatus Aldehydirespiratoraceae bacterium | reverse complement strand
AGGTCCTTTGGTGTGGCACCCGGCGACGTGAAGTACGAACAACGTTCGAAAGCCAAGATGATCTCCTACGGACTGGTTTACGGCATGGAGCCTACGGTCTGGCGGTGAGATTCAATATTGCTTTCGTCGATGCCAAGGAGATCCTAGAGAACTACTTCGCTGCCTTCCCGTCGGTGCGGGCGTACATGGACGCAACGGTCGCCGAGGCCCGTCATCGCGGCTATACCGAAACCCTATTCGGGCGTCGTCGTCCGATCCCGAACTGGCCTCCGGTAACCGACGGGTTCGCCAGACCGCTGAACGTCAGGCGATGAACTCCGGCCTTCAGGGGCTCGCCGCCGACATCTTCAAGGTGGCGCTGGTGCGACTGGATAAAGCGTTAGAAGAAGAAGGACTCCACAGTCGCATCGTGTTGCAAGTTCATGATGAGATCATCGTGGAGGCCCCAACCGCGGAACTCGACCGAGCGAAGGCGCTCACTATAGAGACCATGCGCGGCGCTTTCGACCTGCGGGTGCCCTTGGAGGTCAATCTCAACGTTGGCCCCACCTGGGCCGACGCTAAAGGTTGAGCTACGGGTAGGGACCAGATCAGGGATAAGCGGAATCGCCGCCCCGCCGGTGGAGTGTTCGTGGAGGTGGTGGGCGTCGCAGCGCTGGCATCCTCGATCTCGGCCGATGAGAATAATCCATTGCGCTCGGCTGGCCAAGCCGCCCCCCACTCTCGGCCGCCCACGGATTATCCAGCCCGCCCCCCGCCGCCCATTAGCCGGCCCTCGGGTTCGTAGGCGTTCGTCGGGGATCGAAGCCGTGTTGGTGGATCAGTGCGTGGTCGCCGTGGCAGTCGAGTTCGAGGTTGTCGATGTCGGTAGCCCCACCGGCGAATATTCGTGGACATGGTGGGCGTCGCAGCGTGACGGGTCGGCACCGCACCGTAGGCATCCTCGGTCGCGGTCGATGAGTGCAATCCATTGCGCTCGACTGGCTAGGCGAACGGTTCGGCCGAGGTGCAGCGCTTGGCCCTTACCGTTGTAGACCATGCCAACAACTTCGGCTTTGGGCCCCAGTCGGCGAGTACCGATGCGGGTACTGGTTCGTGGTCTGTGAATTCGGCAGTGCCGCTGGCTAGGTTGAGGTGCATTATCACCATATGCTTGGGATGCACCCGGCCATTCCCAGCCGATTCGGTGGTCACCAACTCAAGCAGCGCATCGGCTCGGCGTTGGCGAGGTGAGCGAACATCGTCGGGGGTTCCCTCGCGGCCACCATCGGAGCGCCATAGAAAATCAACTCGACGATCGAGCGCCGCTACCAACTCACGGCCGCTAACCGGATCAAGCACGGCGTGAAGGTGCAGCATCCGATCATTAGCTATCGACCACCGAGCCTCACGCTGTGAGCGTTGCCGTTGGTAGCGATCTTCGATTCGTCGGCGGTTTCGTGTTGGCCGATCCATTGCCGGGTTCGTTTCAAGAAAAGATCCGCCGGCACCGCAACCGCATCATCAACGAGTTGGTCAGCCTCCTCCGGCGACACCCGCTTAGCGGCATCGGCCGCGGCCACAACATGTTCAGTGCCGATCTCACCCCGAGCTAAAGCGGCGGCCATAAGGGGCATAGACGCCAACTGAGTTGCAGTGTCGGCGACTTGTTTGGCTTGGCGTGCCGAGCGGTGGGTCAGATCACGGGTGACGGTGGCTGCGTCGGCTCCGTGTCGTCGAGGGCGTCGATGGCTGCGGTGTAGGCCAGGCAGCGCTCCTCGGAGTGCTTTGCGAGGCGGTGACACTCGGCGAGGGTGGCAATCAACTCCGGCCGTGAAAGCCCGACCGGCAACAGGTTGCTCAACTTCCGATGCGCTGATTCAAACATAACTCCACTATAAACAGACCTTGTGACATTACTGCCATTATTGGAGAAGAAATGTTCGAATTGTTTATCCACGCTGCGCCCCCGAACCGCCCGACCGCCGCCGCCCATTAGCCCGCCCCCCGGTTAGCAGGCTGTCGTCGAGGATCGAAGCCGTGTTGGTGGATCAGGGCGTGGTCGCCGTGACAGTCGAGTTCGAGGTTGTCGATGTCGGTAGCCCCACCAGCGGAGTATTCGTGGACATGGTGGGCGTCGCAGCGTGACGGGTCGGCACCGCAGCGTTGGCATCCTCGGTCGCGGTCGATGAGTGCGATCCATTGCGCCCGACTGGCCAGGCGAACGGTCGGCCGAGGTGCAGCGGTTGGCCCTTACCGTTGTAGATAATACCAACGACTTCGGCTTTGGGCCCCAACTCAGCAAGTACCGACCCCGGTACTGGTTCGTGGTCGGTGAATTCGGCGGTGCCGCTGGCTATGTCGAGGTGCATGATCACCATGTGTTTGGGATGCACCCGGCCATTCCCAGCCGATTCGGTGGTCACCAACTCAAGCAGCGCATCGGCTCGGCGTTGGCGGGGAGAGCGAACATCGTCGGGAGTTCCCTCGCGGCCACCATCGGAGCGCCATAGAAAATCAACTCGACGATCGAGCGCCGCTACCAACTCGCGGCCGCTACCGGATCAAGCACGGCATGAAGGTGCAACATCCGATCGTTGCCCACGCCCCACCTAGCTTCACGTTGCGAGCGTGACGCTGGTAACGATCCTCAATCTCATCGCCTGTTTCGTGCTGGCCAATCCATTGCCGGGTTCGTTTCAAGAAAAGATCCGCTGGCACCGCAACCGCATCGTCAACGAGTTGGTCGGCTTCCTCCGGCGACACCTGCTTAGCGGCGTTGGCCGCTGCCACAACATGTTCAGTGCCAATCTCACCCCTAGCTAAAGCGGCGGCCATAAGTGGCATAGACGCCAACTGCGTAGCAGTGTCGGCGACTTGTTTGGCTTGGCGAGCCGAGCGGTGGGTCAGATCACGCGTGACGGTAGCTGCGTCGGCTCCATGGTCGTCGAGGGCGTCGATGGCTGCGGTGTAGGCCAGACAGCGCTCCTCGGAGTGCTTTGCGAGGCGGTGACACTCGGCGAGGGTAGCAATCAACTCCGGCCGTGAAGGCCCGACCGGCAACAGGTTGCTCAACTTCCAGATGCGCTGGTTCAAACATAACTCCACTATAAACAGACCTTGTGACATTACTGCCATTATTGGAGAAGAAATGTTCGAATTGTTTATCCACGCTGAGCCCCCGAGCCGCCCGACCCCTACCACCCATTAGCCCGCCCCCCGGTAGCAGGCTGTCGTCGAGGGTCGAAGCCGTGTTGGTGGATCAGGGCGTGGTCGCCGTGGCAGTCGAGTTCGAGGGTTGTCGATGTCGGTAGCCCCACCAGCGGAATATTCGTGAACGTGGTGGGCATCGCAGCGTGACGGGTCGGCACCGCACCGTAGGCATCCTCGATCTCGGTCGATGAGTGCGATCCATTGCGCTCGGCTGGCCAGGCGAACGGTTCGGCCGAGGTGCAGCGGTTGGCCCTTACCGTCGTAGACCATGCCTACGACTTCGGCTTTGGGCCCCAACTCGGCAAGTACCGATGCGGGTACTGGTTCGTGGTCGGTGAATTCGGCGGTGCCGCTGGCTAGGTCGAGGTGCATGATCACCATGTGTTTGGGATGCACCCGGCCATTCCCAGACGATTCCGTCGTCACCAACTCAAGCAGCGCATCGGCTCGTCGTTGGCGGGGAGAGCGAACATCGTCGGGAGTTCCCTCGCGGCCACCATCGGAGCGCCATAGAAAATCAACTCGACGATCGAGCGCCGCTACTAGTTCGCGGCGCTAACCGGATCAAGCACGGCGTGGAGGTGCAGCATGCGATCGTTGCCCATTCTCCACCGCGCTTCACGTTGTGAGTGTTGTCGCTGGTAGCGATCTTCGATTTCGTCGGCGGTTTCGTGTTGGCCGATCCATTGCCGGGTTCGTTTCCAAGAAAAGGTCCGCGGGGCACCGCAACCGCATCATCAACGAGTTGGTCAGCCTCCCCCGGCGACACCGCTTAGCGGCATCGGCCGCGGCCACAACATGTTCGGTGCCGATCTCACCCCGAGCTAAAGCGGCGGCCATAAGTGGCATAGACGCCAACTGAGTTGCAGTGTCGGCGACTTGTTTGGCTTGGCGTGCCGAGCGGGTGGGTCAGATCACGGGTGACGGTGGCTGCGTCGGTTCCGTGGTCGTCGAGGGCGTCGATGGCTGCGGTGTAGGCCAGGCAGCGCTCCTCGGAGTGTTTTGCGAGGCGGTGACACTCGGCGAGGGTGGCAATCAACTCCGGCCGTGAAAGCCGACCGGCAACAGGTTACTCAACTTCCGATGCGATGATTCAAACATAGTTAGAATATAATCAAAGGGTATGACAGTATCATTAGCCCGCCCCCGGTTAGCAGGCTGTCGGCGAGGGTCGAAGCCGTGTTGGTGGATCAGGGTATGATCGCCGTGGCAGTCGAGTTCGAGGTTGTCGATGTTGGTCGCCCCACGGCGGAGTATTCGTGGATGTGGTGGGCGTCGCAGCGTGATGGTGGGTCTCCGCAGCGTTGGCAGCCTCGGTCGCGGTCGATGAGGGCTATCCATTGCGCCCGACTGGCCAAGCGAACGGCTCGCCAGAGGGCATTAACTCGGCGATCGAGCGCCGCTACCAGTTCGCGGCCGCTAACCGGATCGAGTACGGCGTGAAGGTGCAGCATGCGATCGTTGCCCACGCCCCATCGCGCTTCACGTTGTGAGCGTTGATGCTGGTAACGATCCTCGATCTCATCGCCGGTTTCGTGTTGGCCGATCCATGGCGGGTTCGTTTCAAGAAAAGATCCGCCGGAGCGGCAACGGCATCGTCAACGAGTTGGTCGGCCTCCTCCGGCGAGATCCGCTTAGCCGCATTGGCCGCGGCCACGACGTGTTCGGTGCCGATCTCGCCTCGGGCTAAAGCGGCGGCCATAAGTGGCATTGACGCCAGTTGCGTAGCTGCGTCGGCCCCGTGGTCGCCAAGGGCGTCGATGGCTGCGGTATCAGCCTAGTCGCTTTAGCGATGTTCCTGCTGGGGAATACTACACAGACGCAGTGGCGTGGATGGCTGAAACTGGTATCACTAAAGGTACCAGCGCTACTACGTTTTCTCCTGCCCGTGAGATGACCAGAGCTGAATTCGCAACGTTTCTCTGGCGCTACGCTACTCAACTCGGCACCACAACTGCCTCGGTAGATACTACGGACACTACATCTACGGACAATGCGATTACTGCAGTTTCTGTTGATGTACCCGCTACCGCACAGAAAGCTGCCAGGAACGCTCTTTTTAGGCTTGAGCATTCTCGGTTAGGTGCTATCAAATATGTGACAGACCAGAATTTCACTGCTGAGGTTGCTGAAACTGTCGTTGACAAACACCATACCCCCGCTATTGAGCAAGCCAACGCTCTCATACAAGCTAAGCACCCTTTGGACTCTACTGCTGATCCTGGGTATCTTAAGGACTCTAAGTTGGAGGTTATCCGCCACCTGAAGGGCAGACTGGATTTCTCTCATACAGATGCGATGAACGCTGTGAATAGCGTGCATACTCCAGAGATTGAGCAACAGAACGCAATCGCAAAAGCGAGAGACTTGTTTAATAATCCTAAGAAAGACTATTCTCCGGAACAGGTTATCTCCAAATTGAAGAAATGGAAGTTCGCTTCTGACATCGCTCGCATAGCATTTGATAAACTGTCGAGCGAGCGACACCCTGATGATGCGATATGTGGCTATCGTGCTGGCGGTAGGTCTAGTCCTCACCGCTTGCGAATCTATTGAGATTCAAAAAGCGGAACGAACCACGGTCACTCTGGCTGACACAGTGACTGTGGTTACAGACCTACCTAGGTCCGAGGGTAATGTTATACCCACGACTACGCCCACTCCTGTGAGTATTCCAGTCCCTGAGGTTATCCCTAATCTTGATTCTTCTTCAGAGTGGCTAGATATGTTCGGGCGGACGGTGACAATAGTTGAAGATATTCCTTGGGCGACTTGCGACATTAGCGTGTTTGATCAAGTGGGTGATGCTAGTAACTCAATCAGCTATTCAAATCTAATTGCAGATGCACAGGCAGGGTTTGTTGGACAAGCTGTACCTTGGACCATATATCTTATCACTGATCCCAATGCCTATTTTGACTCCCCGCTCCTTGAGTGGATACTATCCTCTGTTGAATGGACCTACGCCTATGATCCTGAGATTACTCGTTGTACTGATCACAGGATAATATGAGTATTATTCCTCCACACAAAGCACTAGATCGCCTCCAGAAGGCACAAGGTGCTTCAAAAAGCGGCGGAGGAAACTAGACTAATTGCCGAGGAATGTGCCCTTCAGGCTGAAGCTGCTATGATTTTTGCTGAAGCTGAACTTATAGAAGAGTCTCAGAAACTACCTTGTTGCACTGCTACTGATACAGGGGCATATATGAAACAGGTACCAGATTCTATAATAAATATATCAACCCGTTTTTTGAAAGGAACGAAAACCAAGTTATGAACACCACCAAACACACCAAAGAAAGGAAAACCATATGAAAGCGTTAAAAATATTCGCCGGGGTTTGGCTGTTCCTGTTCTGGTTGGTACTCGTCGTTGCCTGTGGAGGGGTCATCTTTGGGATTGACTCCGCTGACGACGATGCACCAACCCGCCCGGTGGAGGTGAATACCGTGGAGGTTGAAACACCATCAACGACTATCACAAATAGCACTACAACGACTACCACAACTGCACCGGATATGACATGGCAGGAACGGCGCCGAGTAGCGTTCATGGCGCCAGGGAACTGGGATCCACTTAAGGAAGCTATCATAGACTTAGATAACGTGCAGAATGTGGTCCAGTTGAATTGGAATCTAGACCTCAACGCCGTAGAGGTAATCATCGAGTCTCCGCATAGTGACATTACTAGCCACAATGAGGGAGCCTATATTACTCTGGTGGAACTAGCGGATTTGTGGGACCCTGGAGAGTGGTTCGCCCCGAATGGACAGGCAAACGCAGAACCTCAATCGTTGAAGTTTCAGTATTGGTATCTCCCAGATGGTGACTCGAACGATAACGGCGTAACGTGGACGTGTACAGCAGAAACCATGATAGCCATTGCTGATAAGACGGCAGAGGGCGACACCTATGCGCTCGTCTATGCTGTCCTCGACGAGGCAGAACTTGGCAGGTCAGATATCGAAGCGATCTGCAAGTAACTTCATAGTAAGTCGCCATCCTCTACGGTAGTCAGCTAAAATGGAAGGCCAGTCCCTGCTGGGTACTGAATGCGGGTTCGATTCCCGCCTACCGTGCCAATAAAGAATATGAGTGGAAATTACCCTGCCGTGAAGGTGTGGAGAACCGGTCCTGACGGATGGAAACTAATAATCCACGATTATGGCCACGAGTTCCCAACCAGAGTTAAGGCGTCGCTCCTCGGAGTGCTTTTCGATGCGCTGTAATAAACATAGGTAGAATATAATCAAAGGCTATGACATTATCATTATCCGTGAGGTAAAAACGTTCGTCTCGGTCATCCACGCTGGGTCGCCGAACCGCCCGACCCCTACCGCCTATTAGCCCGCCCCCCGGTTTGTGGACTGTCGTCGAGGGTCGAATCCGTGATGGTCGATGTTGGTCGCCATGCCAACAAGTTCGACTGAGGGCCTACTAGCCAGAGGGCGCAGGTGGTAGATGGCGGAGAGTCGGGGGCGGAGTCTGAGGCGCGGTCCGGTAGCCTATTGTCGCTGTCTCCCTGACAGGGTGCCGCGGTCCGATATCGCGAAACCACCTCTATTCCCCGAGAAGAAGCTAAATGACTGATACCACCACCGAACTCGAATCCCAGTTCGGAACCTTCGACGCCGAAGGTAACTACACCCCCCGCCAGATCATCGACACCGATTTAGGCGGCGTTGACCTTAACGAGGCGTACATCTCCACCATGGTTCTCGTCGAGGACGGGCAGGTCGTGAAGGGCACCGTGGTCCGGGTTGATCAAGACGAGGTTCTCCTCGACATTGGTTACAAATCCGAAGGCGTGATCCCCAGCCGCGAGCTGTCGATCCGCAACGACATCGACCCCAGTGAGGTCGTGTCGATGGGCGAAAAGCTCGAAGCGCTCGTCATCACCAAAGAGGACAAGGAAGGCCGTCTGATCCTGTCCAAGAAGCGGGCCCAGTACGAGCGTGCCTGGGGCCAGATCGAAGATCTCAAACAAGCCGATGGAGTAGTGAAGGGTTTGGTCATCGAGGTCGTCAAGGGAGGCCTCATCGTCGACATCGGGTTGCGTGGTTTCTTACCAGCGTCGCTGGTGGAACTTCGTCGGGTCCGTGATCTCCAGCCTTACGTGGGTATGGAAATCGAGGCCAAAATCATTGAACTCGATAAGAACCGCAACAACGTCGTGCTCTCGCGTCGTTCTTGGCTCGAAGAGGCCGAGAAGGAACAGCGGGGCGCCTTCCTTGACAACCTCAAGCCGGGCGAGCGGCGCAGCGGGGTGGTTTCGTCGGTCGTCAACTTCGGTGCGTTTGTTGACATTGGAGGCATGGACGGCCTCGTTCACGTCTCGGAGCTGTCGTGGAAGCACGTGGATCACCCGTCTTCGGTGGTCACCGTGGGCGACGAAATCGACGTTGAGGTGCTCGAAGTTGATCTCGATCGTGAACGCATCAGCCTGTCGTTGAAAGCCACCCAGCAGGATCCTTGGCAGGAGTTTGCGTCGGGCCACCGGGTGGGCGAACTCGTCTACGGCCGGGTCACCAAGCTCGTTCCGTTCGGCTCCTTCGTCCAGGTGGGCGACGGTATCGAAGGTCTCGTGCACATCTCAGAAATGTCAGCTCACCACGTTGACTTGCCCGAGCAAGTGGTCACCCCCGGCGAGGAGTTGTGGGTCAAGATCATCGATCTCGACCTGCAGCGGCGCCGCATCAGCCTGTCGATCAAGCAGGCAGCGGAGGGCGGCGAAGTGGCGCTTGAATACCAGGAGCACTTCGGCGAGCACGCTTACGACGCCGAGGGCAACTACATCGGCGGCGACGAAAGCTCCGAAGGCCAGGCGGCGTGGGAGGACTACTACTCCTCGGCCGAAGCGCCCGATGGCGAAGAAGGCGTCGATTACGAGTACGTCGAGGTCGAAGAAGAAGTCGAGGTCGAGGTCGAGGTCGAGTGATCCCTCCGGTTCGGTGATCGAGATCGGCTTGACCGGGGGAATTGGTTCGGGAAAGTCGACGGTGGCCGACCTGTTAGTGGCGCGCGGCGCGATGCTCATCGACGCCGATCGCATCGTTCGTGAGTTGCAGGTGCCCGGGGGCGAGGTGTTCACTGCCATGGTTGCGCGGTGGGGCGACGCCGTCGTGGCCCGCGACGGCACCCTCGATCGTAAGGCGGTGGCGGGCATCGTGTTTACCGACGAGGGCGAACTTGCTGCCCTTAACGCCATTGTGCATCCCGCGGTGGCGACGGTGATGAAGGCTCGGCGGGCCGCGTCGGAACGAACCGAGGCGATCGTTGTGCTCGATATTCCGCTGCTCGTCGCGGCCGACGGCGAGTCACGGGCCGAGCAGTACGCCAACCTGGCCGGGATTATCGTGGTCGATGTCGACGCCGACGTGGCGGTGGATCGACTTGTGACCTGCCGCTCATTTGCTGTCGCCGACGCTCGGTTTCGTATCGCCAATCAAGCCAGTCGCGAAGCGCGGCGAGCGGTGGCCGACATCGTGATCGACAACAACGGTTCACTCGACGATCTAGTTCCGCAAGTCGACGACGCCTGGCGGTGGGCACAGGAGTTGGCGGGCCAATCCTGAATCTTAGGCAAGCTTCGCCCCGCTAGATTTATAACGATGGCGCCCGCGACGATTCCCTCGGCTAAGACGTCCTTTCGTGTCTCGTCGACGTTTTCGCCAGCGGGGGATCAACCCGCCGCTATCGAGGCTCTCGCCGCGGGAGTGGAACGAGGCGACCGCTTCCAAACACTATTGGGAATCACCGGCTCGGGCAAGAGCGCCACGATTGCGTGGACGATCGAAAAAGTCCAACGACCCACGCTCGTGCTGGCCCCAAACAAGTCGCTGGCCGCCCAACTGGCGAACGAACTCAAGGAGTTCTTCCCTGACAATCGGGTCGAGTATTTCGTTAGCTACTACGACTATTACCAGCCCGAGGCTTACATGCCGTCGAGCGACACGTTCATCGAAAAGGACTCGTCGGTTAACGACGAAATCGACCGGTTGCGTCATTCGGCCACCTCGTCGCTCCTCACCCGCCGCGACACCATTGTGGTGGCGTCAGTGTCGGCCATCTACGGCTTGGGTTCACCCGAAGAGTACGAAACCCAACTGCTAGTTCTGCGGGTCGGGGAGGAATACGACCAACGGTCGATCCTGGGGCGGCTAGTTGCCCTCCAGTACGACCGCAACGATATGAGCCTCGGGCGGGGCAACTTCCGGGTGCGGGGCGACACTATTGAAATCCATCCCGCCTACGACGAGACCGCGGTGCGGGTCGAATTGTTCGGCGACGAGGTCGAGCAGATCAGTGTGGTCGATCCGGTTACCGGCGATCGTTTGGAGACACTCGATGATCTGGTGATCTTCCCCGCTACCCACTACGCCACGTCCCAAGAGCGCCTAGCAGCGGCCATTGAGCGTATCGAGGTCGAGCTACAGCAGCGCCTCGCCGAGTTCGCCAACGACAGCAAACTGCTCGAAGCTCAGCGGCTCCGGATGCGGACCGAATACGACCTCGAGATGATGCAAGAGGTGGGCTACTGCAACGGTATCGAGAACTATTCTGGCCCTATTGACGGTCGTGGGCCCGGCGAACCGCCGTACACGTTGATCGACTACTTCCCCGCTGATTTCCTCATGGTCATCGACGAATCGCATGTAGCGGTGCCTCAACTGCACGGCCAGTACGAGGGCGACCGCAGCCGGAAATCGACCCTCATCGACCACGGGTTCCGCCTGCCGTCAGCGGCCGATAACCGGCCCCTGCGCTTCGAGGAGGTAATGGAGCGGCTCAACCAGGTCATCTTTTTGTCGGCCACACCTAGCGCCTACGAACTCGACACCTCGAGCCAAGTAGTCGAACAAATTGTGCGTCCGACCGGCTTGATCGATCCTGAGGTACTCGTCAAGCCCACCAAGGGCCAAATCGACGATCTGCATGAACTCATCAAGGGTCGAGTCGATAAAAACGAACGGGTACTCGTCACTACCCTCACGAAGAAAATGGCCGAGGACCTCACCGACTATCTGTTGGAACTTGGCCTTCGAGTGCGTTACCTCCACAGCGAGGTTGACACCATTCAACGCATCGAGATCTTGCGCGATCTGCGCCTCGGCGAGTTCGACGTCTTGATCGGTATCAACCTGCTTCGCGAGGGACTCGACCTTCCTGAAGTGTCGCTGGTCGCCATTCTCGACGCCGACAAGGAAGGCTTTCTGCGCAGCGAGACGTCGCTCATTCAGATGATTGGGCGGGCGGCGCGCAACGTGGCCGGACAGGTCGTGATGTACGCCGACAAGATGACCGATTCCATGCAGCGAGCCATCAGCGAAACCATGCGTCGGCGCGGGTTGCAGCAGACCTACAATCTGGAACACGGCATCGATCCGACCTCGATCCGCAAGGAAATCACCGACATTTTATCGATGATTCGGCCCGCCGCGGACCGCGCGCCGGTGCCGGAGAAGCTGTCCGATATCGGGGCGAGACAACGGGTAAGACAGCGGGCGAGCGAGGGCCTCAGCGATCTCCCCGAGGATGAGGTCGAACGACTGATCGGTACCCTTGAGATCGAGATGCACGACGCGGCCGTCGATCTGCGGTTTGAGTACGCGGCTCGACTCCGCGACGAGATCAAAGATCTCAAACGAGAACTACGAGAGATGCGCTGAGTCGTGGCTGAACGTTTAGTGATTCAGGGGGCGCGTGAGCACAACCTCAAAGGGATAGATCTCGATCTGCCGCGCGATCGGCTTATTGTGTTCACCGGACTTTCGGGATCGGGCAAATCTAGTCTGGCCTTCGACACTATCTACGCCGAGGGGCAGCGCCGCTACGTTGAGTCCCTCAGCGCCTACGCCCGGCAGTTCCTGGGCCAGATGGATAAGCCCGACGTGGACTTCATCGAAGGCCTGTCACCGGCGATTTCCATCGACCAAAAATCGGCGTCTCGTAACCCCCGCTCCACCGTGGGAACGGTCACCGAAGTTTACGACTATCTCCGGTTGCTGTTTGCCCGCATCGGCGTTCCTCATGATCCCGAGACGGGGGAGGAGTTGGTTCGCCAAACCCCGCAGCAAATCGTTGACAAAATCCTGCAACTAGACGAAGGCCTCCGGTTTCAGGTTCTGGCCCCCGTCGTGCGGGGCCGCAAAGGGACCTACGACACCTTGCTGGCCGACTTAGCCAGCCAGGGTTTTGCCCGTGCCATCGTCGACGGCGAACTCATCGACCTAAGTGAGGAAATTAACGCAGACCTAGCCCGCTACGAAACCCACGACATCGCGGTGGTGGTCGACCGGTTGGTTCTGCGCGACGGCATTGATCGCCGCCTCACCGACTCTGTGGAGACCGCGCTGAGTCTTACCGGTGGTCTAGCCGAATTGCAGATCGTGCCGCGGGAAGGGGAGGGGCAGAGGGAAACCATAGTTTTTAGCCAGCACCTCTCTCGGCCCAGCGACGGCAAGTCGTTTGAGGAACTAGCGCCCCGTAACTTCTCCTTCAACTCGCCCTACGGAGCGTGCCCAGCCTGCGATGGTCTGGGCACCGTGTTCGAGGTCGATCCCCGCCTCGTTATCCCTGATCCCGAGGCGACGATCGAAGGGGGCGCTATTAGGCCGTGGGCGGGTGGTCGAAGCCGCTACTTTGCACGCCTCGTCGAATCAGTCGGCGAAGAGTACGACATCGCACTCGATGTGGCCTGGAACCAACTGTCCAAAAAGCAGCGTGACTTGCTCTTGTATGCCCGCGGGGTTAAGGGGAAGATCCAGGTTCGCTACCGAAACCGGTACGGTCGCATTCGCACCTATCAGGCCAAGTACGAAGGGGTGATCGCCTACCTCAAACGGCGCCACCAAGAAGCAGAAACAGATGCGTCTCGAGCACAACTTGAAGGCTACATGCGGCTCGTCGACTGCACCGACTGCGAGGGCTCCCGCCTCAATTCGCTGACCCGGGCGGTCACCATCGACGGACACACCATTCACGACCTGTGTTCGCTATCAATTGCCGACGCGGCCAAAACTCTAGGCGAGATGGTGCTGTCGGAGCGCCACACGATCATCGCCGAACAGGTACTAAAGGAGATCAACGCTCGTCTCGGTTTCTTACTCGATGTAGGCCTCGATTATTTATCCATGTCTCGCCGTGCTGCCACTCTCGCCGGAGGTGAAGCGCAACGCATTCGCCTCGCCTCCCAGGTTGGTTCGGGCCTCGTTGGTGTTTTGTATGTACTCGACGAGCCTTCCATTGGCTTGCACCAACGAGATAACCAGCGACTCATTGAAACTCTGATCCGCATGCGCGACCTAGGCAACACGGTGCTTGTTGTCGAACACGACGAGGACACGATGAAGGTGGCCGACCATGTGGTCGATATCGGCCCTGGGGCGGGGGAACACGGTGGCACCATCGTGCATTCCGGTCCCTACCTGGAACTGTTGGAGAACCAAGATTCCCTCACCGGTCAGTACTTGTCGGGTCGTCGCCGGATCGAAGTCCCCGCCTTTCGTCGACTCGGTGATGGCACCAAACTCACCGTGCGCGGGGCCCGAGAGAACAACCTCAACAACATCGACGTGGACTTTCCGCTGGGTAAATTCGTCTGCGTTACTGGCGTCTCCGGGAGCGGCAAATCCACCCTCGTCAACGACATACTTCAGCGCTCGCTGATGCAACGGATCTACTCCTCGAAAGTGCCCCCGGGTTTACATACCCGCATCGAGGGCATCGCTAACCTCGACAAGGTCATCGGTATCGACCAGTCGCCTATTGGGCGCACGCCGCGCTCTAATCCGGCGACCTATACCGGTGTGTTCAACCACGTCCGCAAACTGTTTGCTCAGACCAACGAAGCAAAGATACGGGGCTACCTGCCGGGCCGTTTTTCGTTCAACGTCAAGGGCGGGCGCTGCGAAACCTGCCGCGGGGACGGAACGATCAAGATCGAGATGCACTTCCTCCCCGACGTGTATGTTCCGTGTGAGTTATGCCAAGGGAAGCGCTACAACCGCGACACCCTCGAGATTACCTTCAAGGGCAAGAACATCGCCGAGGTTTTGGCCCTGTCGTGTGAGCAGGCGTTGGGATTTTTTGCTAACCAACCGCCGATCGCTCGGCACATGCAAACCCTAGTCGATGTGGGCCTCGGCTACGTCCGTCTGGGCCAACCGGCACCGACCTTGTCGGGCGGCGAAGCCCAGCGAGTGAAGCTCTCCAGTGAGTTGGCCAAACGGTCCACCGGCCACACGATCTATATCCTTGATGAACCGACGACGGGATTGCATTTCGAGGACATCCGCAAACTGCTTGGCGTGCTGGGTCGCCTTGTCGACCAGGGCAACTCGGTGCTAGTCATCGAACACAACCTCGATGTCATCAAAACCGCGGACTGGCTGATCGACCTTGGCCCCGAGGGAGGTTCGGGCGGGGGCGGAATTGTGGCGACCGGTACGCCCGAAGCGGTCGCTGCGGTGCCCGAGAGCTACACGGGTCGGTTCCTGGCCCCCAAGCTGTCGTAGTCTCTAGAGCCATGGTGGTTCCCCGCCCGCCCGCTGGGTCGATCCCCGACACGCCAGGTTCGTATCAGTTCAAAGACGCCGAAGGCCGGGTGATCTATGTGGGTAAGGCCAAAAGCCTGCGCTCGCGTCTGTCCAACTACTTCCAGAACCCCCGCAACTTGCACCGCCGCACCCAGCAGTTGGTCGAGGCGGCCGAATCCGTCGAGTGGATTCAGGTCAGCAACGAAGTCGAAGCCCTCATGCTCGAATACACGCTGATTCAGCGGCATAAACCGCGGTTCAACGTGCGCTTCATGGACGACAAGTCCTATCCCTTTTTGTGCCTTACCACGCTCGACGAATGGCCTCGGGCGATGGTCATACGGGGGGTCCGCAAGAAGGGCAATCGCTACTTCGGCCCCTACGGCCAGGCCTACGCCATCCGCGATACCCTTGATTTGCTGCTGCGCACCTTCCCTGTCCGGACTTGTACCGACGGCAAGTACAAGCGTCACCAACGGTCCGGTAAACCGTGCCTGCTTTTCCATATCGAGAAATGTGCGGGGCCGTGCGTGGCGGCGATCGACAAGCCCGCCTACGACAAACTTGTGGCCGAGTTGGCTTCCTTTCTCGAAGGAAACACCGATGAGGTCGTGGCCCGGATCGAAAAGCAGATGGCTGCCGCCGCGGCCGACTTAGAGTTCGAGTTGGCCGCTCGCCTACGCGACCGACTAGCCGCGGTGCGAAAGGCCAGCGAGAAACAGCAGATGGTGTTTGTCCGCAACGAAGACGTCGACGTCATTGGGTTGCATGACGATGACCTCGAAGCCGCGGTGCAGGTGTTCTTCGTGCGCAAGGGAAAGGTGATGGGCCGGCGGGGTTTCGTTGTCGACAAGGCAGAAGATCTCGACCGCCCCGAACTCATCAGCCGAGTCCTCGAACGACTTTACTTTGACGACAATCCGCTGGGCTGGCCCAAAGAGGTGCTCGTTCCCGATCTACCTCACCGTCTGGAATTGTACGAGGAATGGCTAACCGAAAAGCGTGAGAGCCGGGTCACTATTCGGATTCCTCAGCGCGGCGACAAGCGCACGCTGCAACGAACCGTCACCGAGAATGCCGTCAACAGTTTCACGCGGCATCGTCTGAAACGCAGCGCCGATCACAACAGTCGGGCTAGGGCGCTCAACGAACTCCAAGAGTATCTGGGGTTGCCTATCGCGCCGCTGCGTATCGAGTGCTACGACATGAGCCATATTCAAGGCACGGACTATGTGGGGTCGATGGTGGTGGTCGAAGACGGCCTACCCAAGAAGTCTGAGTACCGCCGCTTCAAGATCAAATCCGTCGCCGACAACGACGACTTCGCGGCGATGGAAGAGGTACTAACCCGGCGGTTTAGCGCCTATCTTGCCGACCGCCAACGACCCGTCGACGAACGGCAAGGGAAGTTCGCTTATCCGCCGCAGTTGCTGGTGGTCGACGGCGGTAAGGGGCAACTGTCGTCGGCGGTGAAGGTGCTCGACGAGTTGGGACTTCGCGGTGAGATACCGGTGGTGTCGCTAGCCAAGCAGTTCGAGGAGGTATTCGTTCCTGGTCGGTCCGAGTCGATCCGCCTGCCCCGGCAAAGCGAAGCGCTCTTTATGTTGCAGCGCATCCGCGATGAGAGCCACCGCTTCGCCGTCACCTATCACCGGTCGTTGCGGGACAAACGGATGACTAAATCGGCCCTCGACGGTATCGTTGGTCTCGGTCCGACCCGAAAGCAACGGCTTACCAAAGAACTCGGCGGGGTTAATGCCGTTAAACGGGCGGACTTGGAGACGCTCCAGAGTCTGTCCTGGCTGCCCGACGCGGTGGCGCAAAACGTTTTCCGGACCTTGCATCGTCCGAGTAGCCGGTAGCTAGTAGAAAGAGGGTCGACAATGAGCGACACCGACGACACGCCACTCGACTACCTGTTTGTCTCGCCCGAATCGGCTGAGATCGGCCAGCTCTTGTCAGATGATCCTGTCGATCCCTCGGCGGACCGAGAGCCCGAGTTCATCACGCTGCCACGCAAACCGTTCATGATTGGGCTGGCGGGCATGCTGGTGGCTGTTGTCGTATTGGTTTTCCTGTGGCAAAACGCCGGTGGTTCGGGTACGGACACCCTCGACGCTGCAACCGCGACGAGCGTGTCTGACGCTGGTACCGACGCTGCCGCCGACCTTGATAGCAACAACTCTGAGAGTAACAACTCGGATCGTGACGCTACGATTGCCCGCCTAGAGGCTGAACTGGCGGCGAGGCCCGTGCCCGCATTGCCTGGTTCTGCGTTGCGACGGGTCATTGTCGCGGCCGATGCCAGTGTGGTGAGTATCGGTAATGAAGGGGTGGCCGTCATCGGTCCGTTCGGGGGGTATGCGGCGATTGATCCGGTTACGAATGTGGTGACGGCGACGAGTCAGATCGCGAGCGGAGCCAACCGGGTGGTGCGCACGGATGTCGCGGTGTGGGTTACCAACCATGCCGACAGCCAAATTGTTCGCGTTGATCCGATCGGTAATGTGATCTACTCCACTTTCGACTTCCCTAGTCCCGACGGGCTAGCCAAGGATGGACCAACCTTGATCGTGACCTCCCGTGACGAAGGCTTCGTGGCTCGCATCGATCCCCTAACCGGAGCTATCACCCAAGAAGTCGGCGGCTTGAGCCAACCGACTGAGGTGCTAGTCACCGAGGACCACGGCATCTGGGTGGCCTTGTTTGACTCCGGTGAAGTGGTGCAGATCGACAAGGAGAGCTTCGAGATCCTCTCACGGGTCACGGTCGGGGCGGGTCCCATTGGCTTGAGCGAAGCGGACGGCACGCTGTGGGTCGTGAACCAACAAGAAGGCAGCGTGGTCGGCGTCGACCTAGCCAGCCAGACCATCGTGTCGTCGATCTGGGTCGGTGCCGGGCCCACTGATGCGGTGGTGTTTGACGGCTCACTTTGGGTTTCGGTCACCGAGGCTGGCGACCTTGTGCAGATCGATCCGAGCACCGGCAAACTGCTCACCCGTACCCCTCTCGGTACCTCGAACCGGGGCGGTCCGGCGGGCATGGACCAAGGGTCGGGATCATTGTGGGTCGCGATACGAGGCGAGCGGTCGGTGGTGCGGGTCACCCCGCTTGGGGCATGATCGGTCCCGCTGAACCCGAGCCGGAGCCGCAATGGGATGAGCACGCCGACTGGTGGCAACGGGAGTTCACCGACGGGGCAGATCCGGAATACGTCGAGCAAATTATTCCCCTGGCCCTTCATTATCTCGAGGGCCGACCTCTAGTACTCGATGTGGGGACAGGGGAGGGTCAGATCGCTCGGGCGGCGACGAAGATGCTGGGCGCGACGGTTATCGGCCTCGACCCGACGGTCTCCCAGATCGAAGTGGCCCGGGGCCGTGGCGGCGGCCCCGCCTACGCCCGAGCCGCTTCTGACGCGCTGCCCGTGGCCGACGAATCCGTCGATGCGGTGGTGGTCTGCCTCGTGTTCGAACACGTCGACGCGCTCGATGAATCGTTGGCCGAAGTGGCCCGAGTGTTACGGCCCGGGGGTCGGCTCGTGCTTTTCTTGAACCATCCGCTGCTGCAAACCCCCGGCAGCGGGATGATTATCGATCACCTGATTGAGCCGCCCGAGACCTACTGGCGCATCGGTGCTTACCTTCCGGAGGCGGTCTCGGTTGAAGAGGTACAACGCAACGTCCGGGTTCGCTTCGTTCATCGGCCGATGAGTCGCTATATCAACGGCATTATCGGCGCGGGCCTGACCCTTGCACAAATGGTCGAACCGGCGCCCCCGCCGGGTTTCATTGCTAAGGCCGGGGAGTACGAAAATGAGATTGTCGCGACGACGCCGAGATTGCTTTTGTTGATCGCCGAGCGCTCGCCTGAGCCATCGGTAGAATCGGCCTTGACGTGAGCGAAGTAGTGGTAGTGGCGGGGATGTCGGGTGGTGGGCGCAGCGTCGCGGCCAATAACCTCGAAGATCTCGGCTGGTTTGTTATGGACAATCTGCCCCCGAGCCTCATCGCCAAGGTGGCCGAACTCGCCGATGGCCCCGGTCCCGTTGGCGACCGACTCGCGCTCGTGGTTGGCTCGGGGCGTTACTACGATGAGGTGCTCGGCGCGATCGGCGGCTTGCGTCAACAAGTCGAGCGTCTGCACCTTCTTTTTCTCGATGCCTCCACCGACGTTTTGGTGCGGCGCTACGAATCTAGTCGTCGTCGCCACCCGTTCGACGAGTCGACCCGCCCGAGTTCGTTGAGCCTAGTGATCGAAGCGGAACGTGAAGCGCTCGAGTCGCTGCGCGCCGAAGCCGATCTAGTCATCGACACTTCTGACCTTAATGTCCACGAACTTCGCCAGCGGATGGTTGAAGCGTTTCGGGCGGGCGCGTCGGAGACTGCGATGCGCACAACCGTCACTTCCTTCGGGTACAAACACGGTCTGCCGCTTGACGTTGACCTAGTGCTTGACTGCCGTTTCTTGCCAAACCCGCACTGGGTTGAGGAACTCCGGCCCTTTACCGGGCTCGATAAGGCGGTCGCTGCTTATGTTCTGGAACAACCCGTAACCGGAGCGTTTCTCTCTCGGCTCGAACGGTTGCTGGTCTTGATTCTGCCGCATTATGTGCAGGAGGGGAAGTCCTACCTCACGATTGCTTTTGGCTGCACCGGTGGTCGCCATCGTTCGGTGGCTATTGCCGAGAGTATGGCCGAGACCCTGAATCGACTGGGCCATGCCCCCGCCATTGTCCACCGCGACATCGAGAAGTAGTCGTGGGCGAACAAGCGGTAGTGGCGATCGGCGGGGGTCGCGGCCTCGCCACCGTGTTGGAAGGCCTAGTGTGCCGGTTCGGGTCGCTCACCGGCGTGGTATCGGTCGCTGACGATGGCGGATCGAGCGGCCGGTTGCGCCGCGACTTGGGCATTGTTGCCCCCGGCGATATGCGGCGCTGCCTCGCCGCGCTCGTTCCCCCCGGACTGATCCGTGACGCCCTTGAGTACCGGTTTGCGACGGGGGTGTTGGCTGGTCACCCGGCGGGCAACGTCTTGTTGGCGTCGATGCTTGAACTCGAAGACGATCCGGTCGTGGTCATGGACACTCTGGCCCAAATGGTGGGGGCGCGCGGTCGGATTCTGCCCGCAACGACCGAGCGGGTCGATCTGGTGGCGCGAGCCGAACGCGGCATAGTGAAGGGCCAGGTCGCCATCCGAGAAAGCGGTGCCATCGACGAGATCGGTTACGCGCCAGACGATCCCGTGGTCCCCGCCGCGGTACGGGCCGCGATCGTCCAAGCCCACGCAATCGTCATCGGCCCCGGTTCGCTCTATACGAGCGTCCTCGCGCCGCTGGTTCCTCGCCTGCGTGAGGCGATCGCCGCGGCGTCTGCCACGGTAATCTATGTGGCCAACCTCACCAGCGAGCCGGGCGAAACCGACGGTTACGACCTCGGCGATCATATTGATGCGGTGCGCCGTCACGGGATCGAACCGGACATTGTTTTGGCTCCAGAGTCTGCACTCATTCGCCGCGACCATCACCGGATTGTCCACCTAGCACCCGTGGCGGGGAAGTATCGTGAGAGGCACGATTCGGTTCAGTTGGGCGCAGCTTTGTTCCAACTGATCACCACCGCGGAATATGGTCGAATCAACGAAAAACTCAACCAGGGAGACTCCCCATCATGACCGTACGCGTCGCAATAAACGGCTTCGGCCGCATCGGCCGCAATTTCTTTCGGGCCGCCAAGGCTCACGGGGCCGATATCGAGTTCGTGGCCGTGAACGACTTGGGTTCGGTGAAGACCATGGCGCACCTGCTCAAGCACGATTCCGTACACGGTCGCCTCGACGCAGAAGTCACTGCGGTCGACGGGGGTATCACTGTCGACGGCGACAAACTCCAGGTGCTGTCGGAACGTAACCCCGAAGATCTTCCGTGGGGTGAACTCAACGTCGATGTCGTTATCGAATCAACCGGTATTTTCACCAGCCATGAAGGGGCCAGCAGGCACCGCTCCGCCGGAGCACCCAAGGTCATCATTTCGGCACCGTCGGGCGATTGCGATGCCACCTTTGTCATGGGGGTCAACGAGGACACCTACGATCCGGCTATTCATCACGTCGTTTCTAATGCCTCGTGTACTACCAATTGCTTCGTGCCGATGGTCAAGGTCCTCGACGACAGCTTTGGGGTGAAGCAGGGCCTGATGACCACCGTTCACGCCTACACCGGCGACCAAGCACTCGTCGATGGTCCGCACAGCGATCTGCGCCGGGCCAGAGCCGCGGCGATCAACATCGTGCCGACTAGTACCGGTGCGGCTCGAGCGACCGGCCTCGTCATGGAAAAAATGCAGGGCAAACTCGACGGTACCTCGATGCGGGTGCCCATTCCCGACGGTTCGATCACTGACTTCACCGGCGTTCTCAACCGGGACGTCAGCGTCGAGGAAATCAACGCCGCGTTCCGCCAGGCGGCCGAAAGTGGGCCGCTCCAGAACGTGCTGGTGTACTCCGAGGAACCGCTCGTCTCTGCCGACATCGTTGGCTCACCCGCCTCTTGCACCTTCGACGCGGGCCTCACCATGGCGCAGGGTTCGCTGGTGAAAATCTTTGGCTGGTACGACAACGAGATGGGCTACTCGAACCGACTCGTCGACTTGGCCCTCCTCATCGGCCAGAAAACGGCGGCCGCCAACTCGTGAAATCGCCCGTCGTGAGCCAGTCGGACCGGCGTTTCGTTCCACAACTCGAGGACTTGGGCGAACTGAACGGCAAGTCGGTTCTGCTGCGAGCCGACTTCAACGTGCCGATGGCCAACGGCGTGATTACTGACGACCTGCGGATTCGGGCCGCTCTGCCCACCATCCGGTGGTTGCTCGACCAAGGGGCGGCGGTTACCGCCTGCACCCATCGGGGGCGACCGGCGGGGGCGCCGGATCCGGCGTACTCGGTCCACGCCGTGCGGGCCCGTTTGGCCGAACTCGCACCGGGGGTCAAACTCCTCGAGAACCTGCGGTTTCATCCGGGCGAAACGGCCAACGATCCAGAGTTCGTCGCCCAGCTAATCGCGGGACACGATGTCTACGTGAACGATGCCTTCGGGGCGTCGCACCGTGCCCATGCGTCGATCGTTGGCCCGCCGCAGCATCTCCCTTCGGCGGCCGGTCGTCTCCTGTATAAAGAGGTTGAGGTCCTCGCCGCGTTGGCGCAAAGGCCGCGTCGGCCGTTCGTGGCGGTCCTGGGCGGCTCGAAGGTCGGCGACAAACTCGCGGTCATCGAAGCTCTGCTCCACAGTGTCGACTCGCTCATCGTGGGCGGGGGCATGTGTTTCACCTTTCTCAAGGCGCAAGGCCATCAGATCGGCGCGTCGTTGTGCGAAGACCCCATGCTTGAGACGTGCCGGGAACTTCTGGCCGGGGCCAAGCCGATTCACCTCCCGTACGACATCACCGCGCTGGGGCCGGGCGGGAAACTCTTTGCTCCCGGGGCGGGCGGTGAGGTTCGCCAAATGGGAGTGAACCTGCCCGCGGGGTGGATGGGGGTCGATATCGGGCCGGGCTCCGCGGCCCAGTTCGGTGATCTCATCCACGAGGCGGGAACGGTGCTCTGGAACGGGCCGATGGGGGTGTTCGAGGATCCCCGCTTCGCTGGTGGAACCGGCGCGGTGGCTCAGGCGTTGGCCGAAACTCGGGCGTTCACCATCGTGGGCGGCGGCGATAGTGCCGCGGCGGCTAAACAATTCGGAGTAGACAAGGATATGGATCACGTTTCCACGGGAGGTGGTGCCTCGCTCGAGTTGATTGAGAAAGGCGACCTGCCCGGTCTTGAGGCTTTGAGAGGAGCCCCCCATGGACAGTAATTCCCGCAAGCCGCTCATCTCCGGCAACTGGAAGATGAACCACAACCACTTCGAGGCAATCAAGACGATCCAGAAGTTGTCCTACGCCCTAGAGAGTGGCGATTACGCCGCGGTTGACGTTTCGGTACACCCGCCCTTCACCGACCTGCGCTCGGTGCAAACCGTGCTCCAAGCCGACGACATCCCGATCGCTCTCGGTGCGCAGAATGTGTACCCATCGGCGGCCGGCGCCTATACCGGCGAGGTTTCGTGCGCCATGCTGGCAAAACTCGACGTTAGCTACGTCATTGTCGGCCATTCGGAGCGGCGGCAACTCTTCGGCGAGACTGACGCCACAGTCAACGACAAAACCAACGCGGTAGTGAGCGCGGGGATGATCCCCATCGTGTGCTGCGGCGAGACCCTCGCTGAACGCAACGCCGGTCAGGCCGAAGCCTTGGTCGCCTCTCAAGTGGCGGGGTCGCTGGGCGGCGTGGCGGCCGAAACGGTCGGCAATCTTGTTGTGGCCTACGAACCAATCTGGGCGATCGGTACGGGAGAAACGGCCACCCCGGCCGACGCTCAGCAGATGTGTGGCTACCTGCGGGGTCTTATCGCCAGCCAATGGGGGAGCGGGACGGCGGCGAGAGTGCGAATCCAGTACGGCGGTTCGGTCAACGCGGCCAACGCTTCGGAGTTGATGGCCCAACCCGACATCGACGGCGCACTAGTCGGTGGTGCCAGCCTCGACGCGGACTCCTTTGCCCGTATCGTCAAGTATCGGATTTACTAGGGCTGATTTACTTCGCCGCATAGGATTTCGCTCGCCGTCTTGCTAGAGTTCACCTTGTGATTTGGATCATCGCACCTCTCCATGTTGCCTCCGCACTGCTGCTGATCTTCTTGGTGCTGCTGCATAGTGGCAAGGGCGGCGGCCTGTCCGATATGTTCGGGGGCGGGGCGGGCGCCACGGCGGCTGGGTCGACCGTGGTGGAGCGCAACCTCGATCGCATCACCGTGCTCGCTGCCGTAGTTTTCGGCTTTACCTCGATCTCCTACGGACTGGTTTTTTGACGTTTCATTGACTCTCACCCTGATGAGGGGGCGCAATGCACCGGATTATTGTCGGATTGATTGCGCTGGTCATCTTGGCGTCGGCCGCCGGTGCCCAAGACGGCGGTGACTTCTCTGGGACGAGGACGCGCTATTTCGATGGTGTCCTCACGGTTGAGGCCTCGACACCGGGTTCGCTCCGGCTCACAACGACGCCGGGGGCGAGAACTTCAGGTGTAGTTATTCGCTGTGGCTACTACGACATTGATGGTTCCACGTTCGACCTGTTTCCGGTCGTTCCGTACCCTCGGCAGGCGCCGTTCATTTTGACATGCTGGCAGCCGACGATCCGGTCGAACGATCCGTGGGTTGACCCGTTCCCGCCATTCCCGATTCTTCGTCACTGGACCGATCCTGTTCCGCCGCAGATCGTCACCGATGTCGAGGTAGCACAGTACGCGGCGAACTCGATCAAGTTTGCCCGACCAACTCCGGTGCTCTCTCCGATGACCAATCAGGTGGTGGGCGTACCAACGTGGTTAGCGGTGACGAGCGAACTTAGCTACGGACCGGTATCTGCTCAGGCGGGCAACGTGTGGGCCACGGTGCGGCCCCGATTTTCCCATGCCACCTGGAACTTGGGTAACGGCGACACCGTCACCTGCGTGGCGGACGTTGCAACGACCTGGGATCCCGATGTCGACCCGGACGCTCAATCCTCGGACTGCGCCTACACGTTCGACTCCAACGACGAGGGCGAGGCGTTCGTTGGTTCGGTGTCGGTCACTTGGCGGGTGCAATTCACGAGCAATGAGACGGGACCGAGGGGGCAGGCTTTAGCGCCCATCACCCTCACCACGCCGGTGGTGTTCAATGTTCGCGAACTGCAGGCCGTGATCAACTGAGTGTGGCGGGCCTAGTTCTCGTAATAGAACTCGACGGCGAGCGCCGCTTGGCGGTGGCCTTGGCCTACTGAGGCAACAATCCAGCATTGCGTGACACAGATCGGCTGATCCGATCGGAACAGGTTAATTACTTCAAGGGACGAGACGGTGAACGTGAAGTTGAACCGACCCCGCTCGTCGAGTAGCGGACTCTCACCGAGCAGTGACGTGCATCCCCCGGCGAAAGGTCCGAATTCCGGCGTGGCACAAAACGCCACCTTGACGGTGGTATCCCCGCCGACACCGAGAGGCAGAAACGAACGACCCTTCAGGGTCACGGTGGAACCAATCGCGGACTTGGAGTTGGCGCTGATCGCCAGTTCCGGAAGGTCCGGTCGGGGCGCGGCTCGGAAGTGGACGGGAATGCGCTCAACGAAGCGTGCTCCGGTGATGCGGATCTCGCAGCTAGTTAGCGCACAATCGTGGGTGGTGGCCGTGATTTCGCTGGGCGCGGCGGCGTAGAGAAGACGAGGGAGATGAACACGGCTCACCCGACTCACCGCCGACGAGGCTTCGAGTTCCTCCAGCCCAGCGCAGACCTCAGTAGCTACGACGCAGAGGCTGACCCTGTACCATTGCGGGGTCGCGCCGGCGACGCGAACCTCCACCACGGAACCATCAACTAGGGCTTGAGTCGGTCGAGCATCAACGACCACCGCGTCGCCCAATTTGACGGCAGGGTCGAACTCTAGGCTTACCGCGGCTAATCGTTGCTCGTCGTCACGGTTCCACGAGATCAGTTCGCACGGGCCATCGAGGAGGCAATCCCAGGGCCCTTCGGGGGTGATGATTAGCCGGTGCAGGTTCACCGTTGCTATCGAACCCGTTGCCGGGTTGCCCGGGTCGACGCGAGTCGTGAGCACCTCGCAGTAGTCGCGTTCGTCGACGGCACAGATCGAGACGTTCAGTTTTGTGCCTCGATCGGCGGCGGCAATTTCGACTTCTTGATCCGGGATATAGGGTCCGTTTGGGGTAACAACGGGCGCTATGACGGGTCGCAGCGGTGCTTCAGGATCGAAGCTGACGGGGCGGGTTATGAGTTCCGCCTCGCCCTGAAACACCGAGATGCCGATCACGCAGGGACCGTCTTCGACGCAATCATGTCGGGTTCCGCGCTCGGTCGTGAAGCGGCGCGGAACTTGGGTGACGAGCCAGGCGTCGGCACCGTCGGTAAACACCGAACTCAGGACCAGGTTCGTGCAGGCGGCCGGGTTTTCGGCGGCGCATAGGCGAAGGGCCGGGTCGCCGTCCTGGAACAGCGACGTGGCGGCGGTGATGGTTGTCTGATCGCCGTCGACCAGTCCGGTATCGGGGCTTACGGCAACCCTCGCTGCGGCGCGGGAGCCCGCGGTGAAGCTCAGGGGCACCGCGGTGGCGGTTCGCCCCGGTGCGCCCTCGTCGACCACTATCGCGCACCGGCCAGCTTCGAGGTTAGCGCAGTCAACCCAAGTGGCCTGGATGAACATGAACCGTTGGACTTCGATCGCCATCCGCAGTGCACCAGCGTGGTTGCTGTTGCCTAGGGTGGTGACCGTTGGCCGCTCACAGTTGCGGACCGCTTCGGGTCGACCAATGATGCATTGGCTGGCGGTTACGGAGGTCGCGGGGGCGAATCGTTTGCCGGTGAGTATCACGGTTTGGGCGTCGACGAGACCTTCCGCGGGATTGACGTCGATGACGGGCGGGAGGAGGCTGGCGTTGTCGGGATCGAACTGGAGCGTGACGTCTCGGCGATGGCTGGGGTTATCTAGTTGGCTGACCCGGACTACGCAAGCGAGGCGGGCACAGTCGACTCGGCGACCGGCGATGGTGAGCGAACGAGCAACGACATAGGGGGCGTCGTCGAGGTTCCCGTCGGCGTTGGACTTGAAGATGCGGTAGGTACCCGTGTCGCATTCGTCGGTCAGCGAGTCGAGTTCGTCGATCGGTACGGCAGTACACATCAGGGCCGACACGTTGCGGTCTGGGTCGAACGGGGCGGCGGTGAGACGAACTGACTCTCCGTCGACGAGGCCGAGATGCGGTTCGACTACGGCTGATATAGCGGAACTTGGATCGTCGAGGAGAACTTCCTCGGTTTCGTCGGTACCCGCGTCGAGGACCCACCCGACGACTGCGAGCAAAACCCAGACGCCGATGAATCCGAGGACGATGATGACTGCCACCTGACGTGACCGGTGTCCGACCAGCGATCCGCCGACCGGCTTGCTTCCCGGCCCGCTGGGCGACTCGGCTGGGGGGCGGCTAGGCCCAACGTCGATCGGCAGGATCTCTAGTTCCCTCTCCTGATCCCCCCAGGCCATACCCCACCTTGGCACGCTTAACGCCCCGTGGGCTAGGGCGACCGGACGGTTAGCTTACTTCGCCGCGTCAATGAAGGCCTGCGTTGCCGCTCGCTGGAACTCCCGCTCGAAGCTGGCCACCAGCCAACAGTCATCTTGACAAACTGGGCCATCGCTTGGCCGGCGGACGGTGGCGGCACGGGTCGGGATCCGCACCGTGGTTTGGGCCGATCCAGCGCCGTCCACCAGAGCATTGGTAACCGAAGCCCGGACACACGCGGAGAAGGCATCGTCGGGTCCGCGGCACCAAAAGAAGCGGAGGGCGTTGACCGCGTCTGGGTCGACGACGAAGAAGCCACTGAGTCGCAGCGGAATCAGGTCCCGTTCGGTAACTCCGCGGGCGTCGCCGAGGCGGAGTTGAGGGTCTTCATCAAACGGGTCGGGGCCAGTAAAAAGTAGCGGCGTGTCGACGATATGGCCACCGAACGACGTCCGCAGCGAGCACGCATCGACAGCACAATCGAAGCGGTCCCGTTCCGGGTCGTGATCGTAGACATCGTTGAAGTAGCGGGGCACTCGGAGACGAGCGACCGCGTTCTCGACGGTGACACGCGAGTCCGCAAGCCACAGGCACGCACCCGCGTCGGTGCATAGGCTGGTCACAATCTGGCGGGCCGCGCCGCCTACGGTTCGCAGTTCGAGGAGCGAACCATGGCCGAGTCCGCTCGTAGGCCGAACGATCACCGGCGGCACCTCGGCGTTATCCTCACCCGAGAAGGTCAGTGGGACCGGCGCCACATACCTACCGGTGTTGATGAACCGCAATTCGCACGGGCCATCGACGGCGCAGTCGTGAGCGCCGCGTGGGGTGATGATCGTGCGACTCAACGCCAGCGTTAGCGCGCCCGATGTTGACCCGTCCGCGACGACCAATCGATGGATTGTCTCCCCGCAGGACCTGCTCTGATCGACGACGCACTGGATGGCGTTATAGCGGGTGGGTCCGTTAACCCGCACGGTAATAACGTCGCCGTCGAGGTAGGGCCCGGCAGTACTCGTTTCAGCCACTGAAACGTTCCGCAGAAAGGAATCGGGGTCGAAGAGAACGGGAGTGCTGTATTCGTTGAGGACGTTGTCTTGCCCCCAGAATCGCAGTTCGCACGGCGCGACTAGCACGCAGTCGTGAGTTTCGCCTTGCCAGGTCGTGAAGCGGCGAGGGAGTTCAAGGTCGACTTTGGTCGTGTTGGTTTCGATGACTTCGTTGTCTCGGGTGAGGTTGGTGCAGGCGTCGGTGATCCCCTCGCGGCACAGGGCGATACCGGGATAGCCCTGTTGCAGGATTGGCGCTTCGGCCCAGAAGGTGACCGCGGGGAAGTTGTCGGCCAACTCGACGGGCGAGGCGACGGCGAAGCGGCGGTTCGGCCCGTCGCTGGTTGGGTCGAAGTGCAACGCAACCGCGCCCGGGCTGCGTTGATCGTTGGTGCTGAGGATGTGTACGACGCATGAGCCGGTGGGCAAGGACGCACAGTCGAACCATTCACCGTTGATGAAATGAAACCGTTGGGTTAACAGCGTCAAAGTGATGGTGCCACCGTCGCTGGCGAGGCGGGCGAGCCGATCCAGTGGCGATGAGCAGGCGGAGTCGGCCGAGGTGAGGCCGTGGATGCACTGGGTGATGAGATAACCGCTTCGTGGTTCTAAGCCGTCGATTTCAAGCTCAAACTCTTGTCCGTCGGTGAGGTCGCTGGCCGGTCGCACGAAGGCCCGGGGAGGGAAGGGTGCCTTGGGTGAGCTGGCGAACGACAGTGCAATGGCGGCGATTGGTGCGGGAAACTCGGTGGCTACCCGTCCCGCGCCATCGGCGGTGAAGAGAGTCTCGGCGGCGTCGGCTTCGGCGTCCTCGGCGGGGTCTCCGACCAGAAGACTGGAGCTGACGACTAGGGCGAGGGCGACCAAGGCAACCCCGAGGACTGGTCCTTGGCGTGAATGCCACTTGGGGCCTCCGGTTTGCGCCCCCGTATCTGTGGGTGAGCGCCGGGTTAGCTGCATGGGCCAGTCGGCTACCGGTAGTTCCTCGTCAAACTCCACCGTCTCAGCATGGCCCACCGTCAACCCGGCGCGCCGCCCCGGCTATCACAGTCAACTCTGTCACGGGTTGGGGCGCGGCTGAGGATGCGAGTACCGTGTTGGCGATGGCTGCGGCGACGGGTCGGGGTGCGATGGTGCCGAGGCCTGGCCTTCATGGCGGTGATGGGAGGCGAATGGCGCGGGCCTTGGGCTTGGATCCCATGGGGATGCTTGATCTGTCGCAAAACCTGAATCCGTTCGCCCCTGATGTTTCGTCGATGGTGACGCGCCACGTGGCCGCGTTGCGTTGTTACCCCGATCCGGCGGAAGCGACGCGACTGTTGGCCGACGTGATGGGGGTCGATCCCGATCGGTTGATGTTGACCAACGGTGGCAGCGAGGCGATTGCGTTGGTGGCGGGAGAGTTGGGGGGTCGAGTGTGGGCCGAGCCAGAGTTCGCGTTGCATCCCCGGGGGGAATCGGGGCCGGTATGGCGCAGCGATCCCCATAGTCCGAGCGGAATCCTCGCCGGGGAAAGCGAGGCGGCTGACGTCTGGGACGAGGCCTTCTTCTCGCTGGCGACGGGCCGGTGGTCAGCCGGTCGGCCAGGTGTCGTGGTGGGTTCGCTGACGAAAGTGTTTGCTTGCCCGGGGTTGCGGTTGGGGTATGTGATTGCCGACGAAGTCGATCGGTTCGCTCGCCGACAGCCCGAGTGGTCGGTGGGATCGCTGGCCCTTGCGGTGTTGCCCGAATTGCTCGATTTGTGCGAGTTGACGGACTGGTCGCAGTCGATCGCGGTCGCTCGCCGAGAACTAGTAGCGGTCTTCGTTGAGCGAGGATTCACCGCAGAAACCGCTGACGCCCCGTGGGTCCTGGTGCAGGCGACGGGTTTGCGTGAGAGTCTCGCGGTTCATGGCGTAGTGGTGCGAGATTGCGCCACTTTCGGATTACCGGGGGTGGTTCGTGTCGCGGTTCCTGACGGGGAGGGACTCGCTCGGCTGGAGTCAGCGTTGGATCGGGTGACGCTCAGGGCCGGATCGGAGCCGGTAGAACTGCGGGCGATTGTGTTCGATGTCGGGGACACGTTGGTCCACGCCGCGCCGTCGGGTACTGCGGTGGCGGCGCTGGAGGCCGCACCGATCGGCGAAGTGGTTAGCGAATTGCGAAGCCTGCAGCCGCGATTTCGGCTGGCCGCGGTGACCGACACATCGGTGATGACCAGCGAGGATGTGCGCTCCGTGCTGGCCGGATGCGGGTTGGCGGACCTGTTGGAGGTGATTGTCACCTCGGTTGATGTGGGCGCGGCGAAGCCGGACCCTCGGGGTTTGCAACTGGCGATGGACTGCCTTGGGGTGACGCCAGAACAGACCTTGTTCGTGGGCGACGCCGATGTGGACCAAGGGGCAGCGGTTGCTGTTGGTGCGCACTTTGTCCGGGCCGGTGGGGGTCGTTCACCGGGTGGGCCCATCGAAGAGTTTCTGCGGCTCAGATGGTGAGCGAGCCGACCTTGCATCCCGCCACTGAGCACCACCGCGGCGTGATGGTGTGGCAATGGACGACCCCGGTGACGACGCTGTCCTCGGCCGTAGTTGGCGGGGGATTGAACCATCCAGAATGGCTGACGAACATCGGTGTGCCCCTCGACTACGACCGGACCGACCTCAGCGACCACGCGGCCCAAACCGCGGCGGGGCTTGGCCTAGGCGGCACCGGTGTCGCGTTGTTCACCGCCGCTGATCTGAGCCGGTTCCGGCGGGGGACCTGTGATGGGGTCGTCAGCCACGCCACGGTCGGTATCACGAATCCGACCTGGGCGGCCGACCCGACTGGTCGCCCCGCCCGCTGGACCCCCGGCACCATCAACATCGTCATTCAACTTCCAACAGGCCTCGACGTCAGCGCCGCGGTCAACGCCGTGATGACCGCGACCGAGGCCAAAACCCAGGCGCTGCACGAACTTGACGTTCCCGGAACCGGCACCGCAAGCGATGCCGT
>CBDEVU010000012.1:0-20104 GCA_965243715.1 Candidatus Aldehydirespiratoraceae bacterium | reverse complement strand
CTGGATCCTTCTCTGTCGCTCGAAGGGATCGGTGCCGACATCGAGTCCATCGTCTCAACTGAACGGGAACGTGTTAGTAGCTCGCGACCGAAGCTCGCCCACAATCGCATCGCGCGTGAGTTCGTTCTGGCCTGCGAGGACGAAGTCTTTGCGACTTGGGCCCAGCAGGTTCGGAATGGCGAATTGATCGGCGAACAGGTGGCCGAAGACATCCATCGACTTGTGCTGGTCGGAGTGACGTGATCAAAGAGATCTCACTTCGGAACTGGCGAGCGTACGTCGATGCGACGGTCGACCTTGCTGCGCCAGTGATTCTGTTCGTGGCGCCGAACGGTGTAGGAAAATCGTCATTGGTACAGGCGGCTCGATGGGCGCTCTTCGGTGAACCAGCAGGCCGCAAGGCGAAGAGCGCAGTCCGATCTGGTTCGAGCGAAGCGAGCGTAGCTGTCCGGTTCCATCTGAGTGCCGAGCACTCAGATGTTCTCGTTACACGGACGCTCACGGCAAGCGGCCGATCGACCTTCGAAGCCGTGTCAGGGGAGGCTCCACTCTCGGAGGAGTCTTTCGCCGAGCTACTGACCGGAGCATGGGGCGCGGATCAGGCACTGATCGATCGGTTGACCTTCGGATCAGCAGACCTCCCGACGGGTAAGTCGGCCTTCCCTGTACGCGAACATCTCGCAGCGACGCTTGGTGTCACACCGCTTCTGAACGCAGCGGAGGAACTTGAAACCAGACGCAAGTCAGAGGGGGTCAAGGTTAAAGACCTACGAGACGCCGTCGAAGTGGCACAAAACAAAGTACGAGAGGCCGCTAATATCGTTGACGTTCAACAGGGGGACCTTGAGCAGGTCGTAGCATCTCGCAGCGAACTGGCGGAACGAATCTCCACGGCCCAGGCTAGGGCGAACCTAGCGACCGCATGGGATAGCTACCACAGCCAAACGGAGAGTTACAGCACCGAGGTGTCCGAGCTGATTGCGGCTATCGGGGAACTCGCAGACGTTGATCCAAGCGAACCACTCGACAGCCTCAGAGCAGCGCAACAACTTGCCCAATCCGCCGTTGAATCATTGCAGGAGGAGGCAGCGTCAGCCGCAATCGCCAGCGCTCGGTCAGCAAACGCTTCGGATCTACTCTCCAGCCCGGTTGATACCTGTCCGACCTGTCTTCGTCCTCTATCCGACCATGAACGAATCACCGCACTCGACAGCCATGGACTGCAGATCACTACAGTCAAAGATGCCGCCAGAGGAGCGAGCGAAGAAGTAGCGAACGCACGGGCGACGCTCGCCCGCCTCGGAGAGATGCATCAGCAATTCTCGAACCTCACGCGACCTACTCCACCAACCGAGGACCACCCGGGGCCAGACACACACGAACAGCTGGGCGAACTCCGAGAACAAAATGGACAGCTGGCGGAGCAAGTAGGTGAGCTGCGCACCGTCATCGCGGCTCAGGTTGGCCGAGAACAACTCCTGGCGGGGCTAGCAGATCAAGAGAGAGCTCTTGCTCTGGCCGCTAACGAAGAGCAACTTCTCACTAGCACCTCCAAGGTCCTTAACGAGCTCGCAAACAAGACGATCAAGGATCGAATCGATCCACTGATCGCCGATCTCTCCCACCGCTGGAAGATGCTCTTCGGAAGCGAAGGCCTCACCCTCGAACCAACCGGAGAACTCACGGTTCACAGCGGCGGAAACAGTCTCGGTCTTGCCGATCTGAGCGGCGGCGAACAAGCAACTGCATTGCTTGTCACCAGGCTGTTGATGGCTGCTGCAACGACCCAGATTCCTACGATCTGGTTCGATGAGCCCCTTGAACGCCTTGACCCCCGACGGCGGGCAGCGGTAGCGCAGACCTTGGTCCGGGCAGGCCAATCTGGCACGATTCCGCAGCTCATCATCACTACGTTCGAGGAACGAATTGCCCATCACCTGGCAGCTGCAGACCCAGCCACCGTGCGGATCGTGCATGCCGAAACAGAGCCGCTCGGCTAAATCGAGAATTTCTTCGGACGAGGGGGTTGTTTTTTCGGACTGCCTCTCGACCTCTAGGTGACGGACAGCATTCGGCTCGTCCACATACCTGGAGTAGTCATGGCAACGAAGAAGAATCGACACGTCGTCCCGAACCCCGAGGGCGGTTGGGACGTAAAGGCTCCCGGATCCCAGAGGGCTAGCTCGCATCACACAACCCAACGCGATGCGGAGCAGCGGGCCAAGGAGATCGTCGGCAACAAAGGTGGAGGCGAAGTGCGGATTCACGGCCGCGACGGGCGAATCCGAGATTCCGACACCGTCGCGCCCGGCAACGATCCGCGGTCCTCGCGCGACACCAAACACTAGGAGAAGACATGAGCGAAGAAATGACACACCCGTGTATCGAGGTTTGCACGAGGACCGACAAGAAGTTCGCATGGCGGCTGACGGCTGCGAACGGAAACATCATCGCAACTGACGGCGGCCAGGGATACGAGAACAAATCGGACGCGAAAGACATGGCCGTCAAGATCATCAAGGACGGCGACTACGCCGACGTCACCGTCTGGTGGCCAACGTGATCGAACCACCGGCCAGAAAGACACACCTGAAATTGTCAGACCCCGTCACCAAGATGGATATGGGGAGACTCAACCGGGACCACTCGGACCGAAGCAAGGAAACAACCAGATGATGCACATCTCCTCGTTCACGAAATTCCTCAAAGACGTCGTGAACATCAATGAGACCCGACTTGATGAACTCCAAGTCAATGTTGATGCGGTCTTCGATGCGCTCGCGGCGGCCGACGCGATCGAGGACTTCGTTTCGAAGTACATCCCGCAGGGTTCGTGGCCGCACGAGATGATTATCAAGCCCGTCGAGGACAACGAGTTCGACGCGGACTTCCTGCTTGAATTCCTCAAAAATGAAGATTGGGATGAAAACCCGATCAGCTATCTCGATGAACTCGAGGGAGCCCTGCAAGAGCACGGCATCTACAAAGATATGCTCGATCCAGACGAGCATTCAAGGTGTATCCGCGTGATCTACGCCAACGAACATCACCTCGACATCGTTCCGTACCGAGTCCTCGACGACGGTCGCAAGGTCATCGTGAACCGGGATACGAACGACTGGGAGGACACCGACCCTGAAGGCTTCACGACCTGGATCCGAGAGACGGACAAGATTGCGAACCGTGACTTCCGAAGGGTCATCCGGCTCTTGAAATATCTGCGCGACTACCACGAAGTCTTCGCTGAGATTCCGTCGATCATCCTCACTACACTCGCAGGCGCCGAGGTGACTGCGGCCCGGAAGGCAGCCTCGCCGGGCTACTACTCCGATGTGCCCACCGCGCTCTTACACATCGTGCGCGACCTCGACGTGTACCTCGATGCCACACCGACAATGCCGACCATCGAGGATCCATCGGGCGCGTGTGCGCCTGATGGTAGCCCCGTCACCTTCGACCATCGCTGGGACCAAGCCAAATACGAGACGCTCCGCACAGATATCCACGAACTGGCCGCATCGATCGAGGCCGCGTGCAGCGAGTCCGACAGCGACAAGTCAACCGAACTCTGGCAGGCGATCTTCGGTGACGGGTTCAAAGCCCCAGAGGCACCAAAGAAGAACAATCGCTTGATTCCAGGAGCAGCCGCGTCAAGCGCATCGCTGCGCAAGCCCCAGGGAGGATGAGCCGACGACGAGCCTCGCGTTGGTCGCCCAACCAGCGGGCCGGACTCGCAGATCTGCGCGCCCTCGCCGTTGCTCACCCCGATGACATTCTCGAGGTCGGACAACCCTATGAACTACCGAGCAGCTCTGGTTCTTGGTTGTTTGTGAAGGCGACGATTTCCACCCGATCAATTGATCTCCCGTCCGATTCAAACCTGATCTTGCCGGTCGAAGACGTTATCTTCGCAATAGGTGTTGCCTATCCGGCGAAGCCTCCGAAGATCTACGTCGACCACGACCGTTTCGTCGACGTTGTGCACGTCCTGTACGGAAACAACCTCTGCATCTACCTCGACGAGGACCGCGAGTGGCATCCGGCCGGCGGCATCGCAGACGTACTTGAACAAGTGTGGAGCTTCTTCGAAAACGCTGCCAACGGCCGATTCGATCCCACGACAGCACTCTTCGATCCCGTCGGTGGCCTCAACCCAGCTACAGGAGGTGCGCCCACCGCCGTCGTGCGAGCGTTCCCCGGCGTTCCGGGTAAAACGATGTCGATAGGAAGCGCCCGTCCTCGAACGAAACAGAGGGTCGACATCGAGCCGAAAGCACTCGGTGACGAACGACAAATCCGCACCCTGACGGTGACTGTCCCAAAGCGGATGCCTTTCGGGCCAGGCCGCACCCTCGAAGAACTACTCAACACGATTCAGACATCAGGCGGCCCCAAACCTGCTCCCGTTCTGTTTGCGCTTCAACGCACCCTCGCCGCGAACGCGTGCGAGGAGCCGCTATACATCACAGTCGCCGTTGCCCGCGATCCACAGGGACACCGCGGCTGGCACCTCTGCACGGCCCGAATTCCATGTTCCCCTGCTGCCCGCCGCGCAGCACTGCTGGCTGAAACATCAGAATTGTTCGCAAGAAGGATCGACATCAAAACTTCGCTGGAGTGGTGCAACATGTCAGATGAACGCAAGGACCAAACGACAAGACGAGACGCAAATAGGCCTGTCCACAGCCTCCGCGGCCGGACCGTCGAGGTGTGGGGGTGTGGCGCTCTGGGATCATGGATCGCTGAGTTCCTCGTACGCGCTGGCGTCCGGCGGATCCGTCTCCGTGATTCAAGCAGCATCCGGGGAGGCCTCCTCGTCCGCCAAAACTATGTTGAGGCCGACATTGGATTTGCCAAGGCGACTCAATTGCAAGCACGGCTCGAAGCGATTTCAGATGACGTTGAGGTCGAATCGATCGTTGGCTCCGCAGTTGCCGCGTCGACGAACGACGCCGACCTGATCGTGGATGCCACGGTTAACGAGGCCGTCGCCGCAGGGCTGCAACCAACACCGGGCGGCCCGCTGCTGGTTTCGGTCGCCACAGATACCGAGAGTGCCACTCTCGGTCTGCTGGTCGTTGGTTCCTCTTCACATTCGCCGGCGCAGGTGCAGAACCTGCTCGCCCCCGAGGTCTCCAGCCGAGATGACCTCGAACCGTTCCATCGGTTGTGGGCAGAATCGGAACCAGCAGCACTGGTGCTGCCAGCGCCAGGTTGTTCGACACCGACATTTCATGGTTCGGCCGCCGACGCTGCCGGTCTCGCCGCGGCGATGGTCAGCTTGATCGCTAACCATCTCGACGTGGACCTTGGTGGAATGCACCTGGTCAACATGCCGCACTCGGGCATTTCGGCGCCCGGCCAACTGTTCCTGGAGATGGAGAAATGAGAGACGTTGACCGCCGCAAGATCTGGGTACGCGCTGGAGGCAGGTGCGCGATGTGTGGCGAGTACCTCCTGGACGGTGACATCGGGTCACCCGAGCCGGCTGTCGGCGAAGCAGCCCACATCAAAGGCAAGCGCCGTAACACCGATTCGAACGCACCTAAGCACGGGTCGAAGTCTGCTCGCCATGAGTTTCTGCTGCCAGACGAGGACGCTGACGACCCAGACAACGTCGTCCTTCTCTGCCGACTACATCACAGTCAGATCGACGCTGAGGTCAACGCCGGCACCCTTGATGTCGGCCTGCTTCGAAGGGTCAAGCGACTTCATGAGCAGCGAATCCGACGTGCCGCAGAGATGGCGATGAGCGACCGTACTGTCGTCGTTCGCGTGATCGGCGACCTCTACGGCGACACGGTTCAGTGCACGCGCCTTGAAGCAACAGGTGCCTGTCTCAGGAGGGGTGGGCGCTTACCGGAGTTCGCGCTTGCGTTGGATCACTCAACGATCGAGTGCGACCTAAGGGGTCTGCCCGGCGAGCAAGCTGGCACTCAGGCTTACTTCGACATGGCTTGCGCTGCGATCAATGAACTCGTGGAAAGTCGCCTTCGAGACGGTGTATCCCGAGGCCACATCGGGCATGTCAGCGTCTTCGGGTTCGCCCGACTCCCTCTCTTGGTGTATCTGGGCACGAAGCTCGATGATGGCTTCTCCGTACAACTATTTCAGCGCTCGCGATTGACACAATCCTGGGACTGGGGCACCGGCGAAGGAACCGCAACGTTCGTTGTCTGCAGCCCCGAAGCGTCGAACACTGCTACGGTGAACGTGATCGTCAACGCTTCTGGCTCGATCGAACATCGCGAACTGCCGGAAGAACTGCAACATCTGCCCACCTACGTTCTTCGAGCCGGTGAGGGCACCGTCGCAGATGCGAATGTGCTGGTCACGGGAAATGACTTGAACCGATTCCAAGCAGCTTGTTACGAGCTGCTTGGAACGATCGAGGCGAAACACAAGTCCGCAACCAAGATCCATCTGTTCGCGGCCGCGCCACTGTCGGCCGCAATCTCGCTCGGACAGGCCATCAACCCGCAGGTGTCCAGAAGTATCGGGATATATCACCGAACCGACGACGGATACGAAGCATGCGTGCGAGCATGACACGTACCAGCGTGCGGGCTCGCCGCCGTAGAACTCGAAGGGCGGCGCCGTTGAGTCTGTGCCGGTGTGCGCAGCCCATCAAGACTGTCCGCCGCGCGCTCAAGCCGCCGATCTTCACCAACCGACGACGATGGTCATTGCGTACTGGGATGAGAGGCGCGCCGGACTCGACTTGCTGAACTTGTCACGCTGTCTCTCGACTCATCGGTCCTAGACCGGATGGAGGAGCAGGCTGTGTCCTGGTCAGGCCGCTACAACATTGATCCAGTGCGACCGGGTGCGGTGTGGGTTAAGGGTTGCAAACCCCCCTCCGAGTTGAACCCCCACCGAACAAGCGGTGCTTGCGTTAGTTGTGCTCGCAGCGTCCCGGCTGAGTTGCTCGCGGTCGTTAGAGTCGAGATCATAGCGGAGCCGCTGGCTCGTCTTATCGGTCTCTGCCCCACCGGCCAAGCACGCGTAGCTCATGTGAGAAAGCGGTAACTGAACCGCTTAGGCCCATGGCGCACAGATGACGCGGGACAACCGTAAACAGGAGGGTGCAGCGGGGACCTACGGGGAACACCAATCCCTCGACAAATGGCCGCTGACCTGGGAGAACGGTCAAAGTCGCAGGTCAGACAGGGTAGGCCAGAATCAGGCTCGTCGGGCTCATAACCCGAAGGTCGCAGGTTCAAATCCTGCCCCCAACACACTGCCCCTGCCACCACAGAAACTCAGCGGTTTCCGGGGTGTTTGCGTTCTGTGGACAATCGAAAAATCGACCTCCGTGTAATAAAGATGTAACAGCGCAGAAGGCGCCAATAGTCAACAGCGGCCACTAGCCGGTCCTAGCGCTCGGCCTGAGAGCGGTCGATACGAGCCTCGTTCAACCCGAACAGAGGGCGTGGTCAAGAACGTGAGCGCTAGCAACAACACGACCGGTCCGACACCTTGGCATCCGTGTCCATGCCCACCCGTACCCGATACCGGTGGATGATCAACTAGAACATGCATTTCGGATCGGGCGGTGTCGTCGGGGGCTGTGGTGGTCGGGTATCGTAGGTACGAGGTCAGCGCTTGACGGTTGTCTTGTAGGCAGCGCACCGCAGCCGGGAAGGCTTGGTGGTGGCGGTCAGCGAACGCGTCGATGCGGCGTTGTGTTTCGTCGACGGCGCCCTAGCTGTAGATCAGGCGGAGTGATTGCTGAGAACCACTCTTCAAGCCGCTATCACACGGTACATGACTAAACCGACTCGTCGTCCATATGATCGGCGTCGACCGATTCCGGGTGTTGGTGTTTGCCGGGGTCCCACCCTCGGGCGGTGAGATGTTCGCTGGCGAAGCTGAGGGGTTCATCCTCGAGCTCGGTTCCGAGTGTGTCGTTCCACCGGTTTAGCCAGCCGAATAGTGAGATCACGCTGACGAGTTCAAGGATATCGGCGGGGTTGAAGTGCTCGGCGAGGTCGTCGAAGTGATGCTTTGTTGTGGCGTTGGGTACAATGCTGGCGTCGCGTGCGAGTCGCAGGGCGGCGGTCTCTGCGGGGGTGAACTTGTCGCTAGTCTCGAAAAGCCAGACCTCTTCTATCTTGTCGCTTGACACGCCTCGCCTAGCCGCAGTGGATGCGGTGTGTGCTTGGCAGTAGCGACAGCCTGAGGCGGTGGAAGACACATGGGCGACGAGCTGCTTGAGGCCGGGGTCGATCGAGCCAGAGCCGAGGATGACGCCGCCGAGGTTGCCGAAGGCCTCGAGGAGGGGTGGGTTGTGGCCCATGGTGAGCATCGATCGGGGGAGGAAACCCATTGTGGATTCGACTGCTTGGAAGATGTGCTCATATGCGCTGAGGTCAGCACGGTCCGCCGGTTCGAGGTGAGGCATGGTCCGAGTCTGCTTTCGTGTGGTTCGTTCGTGTCAGCTGACCGCTCGGTCCTGGTGGTCCCAGTACCGTTGGCGGATGGCGTTCTTACCAGGCTTGCCCAATGGGGTGAGCGAGATGTCGGCGACATAGTCGATGGTCTTCGGCACCTGAACCGAGCCCTTAGCCTCCTTGACCCTCTCTTGGAGATTGGCCGTCAGTTTGGCCGTTGGGTCGACCCCGACGCTGAGCTTGATGACTGCCTTGACGGCTTCGCCGAACTTCTCGTCAGGCACCCCAATGACGGCGGCGGCCGCAACGGAGGCGTGGCGAGTGAGGACGTCTTCGACTTCGCGCGGAAAGACGTTGAATCCGTCCGTGATCACCATGTCCTTGACCCGAGCGACGATATAGAGATATCCCTCGTCGTCGAATCGGCCGATGTCGCCGGTGTACAACAGCGCGGCGACGTCCTCCGCGGCGGCCGCGGCCGCTTGCAACGGAGCCGGAGCGAGCATCCGCGCGCTCTCCAGTAGGTCGGTGCCGATCAGCGTGGGACCCAGGGCCAGCAGGGTCAGCCCCGGTTGGTGGTGGCGAAGTTCTGTTGCTCGATCTTCAAATGAGCCGAGGGGGTGGAGCGGGGTGATCACGCAGCCGTAGCTGGCGAGCTTGCCGTCAAGGTAGAGGGATGGCTCGGGTCCGTACTGGTTCAGTGCGTTCACGATGGTCTGGGGAAGCAGCGGAGCGTCATGGAGTTTGGTCATGCACGGTCCTCGCGCCGGGCGGCCCCGATTGAGACACTTCGGTGACTGGTGCGCCAGCCAGCGCGGGGCCGTCGGAGTGGAGGTGACACGCCACCGCTACTAGACCCCAGGCAATCAACTCCGGTCGTTCGCGAGTGCACATGTCCATGGCGTATGGGCACCGGCCGGCGAACGCACAGCCCTTGGGCAGGTCGATGGGGCTGGGTGGGTCGCCTTGCAGAAGAATGCGGCTGCGACGGCTTGATGCTGACACGCGAGGAATCGCTGAGAGGAGGGCCTCGGTGTAGGGGTGGCGGGGTCGGTGATATACCTCGTCGGAGGGACCCGACTCGACGATTCTGCCCAAGTACATCACCGCGATGTCGTCGCTGATGTGATGCACCACGGAGAGGTCGTGAGCGATGAACAGGTATGCGAGGTCGAACTGGTCCTGGAGCTCTTCAAGCAAGGTAAGGACCTGTGCCTGAGTGGAGACGTCGAGAGCCGAGACCGCCTCGTCGCACACGATCAGCGACGGGTTGAGCGATAGGGCGCGGGCGATCGCGATTCGCTGTCGCTGCCCACCGGAGAACTCGTCGGGGTAGCGAGAAGCGTGTTCTGCGAGGAGACCAACTCCGGTCAGAAGCTCCGCCACCCGTTCGTCGCGCTCGACGCGCGGCATCTCGCTCTGGCGGCGCAATGGCTCGGCCACGATGTCTCCCACTAGCCAGTTGGGGTCGAGCGACGATCGCGGATCCTGGAACACCATGTGCATCTTGCGGCGGGCGTTGCGCAACCGCTTCCCACCGAGGGCCGAGATATCTTCGCCGTTGAGACGGACGGTGCCTGAGTCGGGTTCGGTGAGACGCATGGCGACGCGTGCGAGCGTTGACTTTCCAGATCCCGATTCGCCCACTAGGCCCAAGGTCCGCGCGACCCCGACATGGATAGTAACGTCAGTCAAAGCGTGAACCTTCGTCTTCACGCGGCCTACGGCATCGCGAACCACCGGGAAGGTCTTGGTGATGTTCTCAACCTCGAGAGCCGGTGTCACGATTCTACCCCGGGCAGGTCCAGAGCCGAGGCTCGGATACAGCGGGCGCGACGGGCGTCGTCGATCGCCACGATCTCCTGGGGAGCTGCACAGTCGGCAGTGGCATGGTCGCATCTAGGCTCGAAGCGGCACCCAGCGGGAGAGGCGTGCGGGGGTGGAACCGAGCCTGGAAGTGCGGTCAGCGGTTCGGCGGGGCGTACCTCGGGCAGGCAGCCGAGGAGCGCCGATGTGTAGGGGTGTTGCGGGTGCGTGAAGATGGTCATGGAGTTGCCCTCCTCGACGACCTGCCCGGCATACATCACCAAGACGCGGTGGCTGATCTCAGCGATGACACCGAGATCGTGAGTGACGAAGAGGACCGACATTCCGAAATCTGACCTCAACTCGGCGAGGAGGTCGAGCACTTGAGCCTGCACGGTGACATCGAGCGCGGTGGTCGGTTCGTCTGCGATCAGCAGCCGAGGTCCACACGACAGCGCTTGCGCGATGAGGGCTCGTTGGCGCATCCCGCCGGAGAGTGTGTGGGGATACTCATCGACGCGGTGGGTGGCGTCGGGGATGCCAACGCGGTCGAGCAACTCGATTGCTTCGTTGCGCGCCTGTTTGCGAGAGAGTCCCCGATGTCGGCGCAGAACCCCCGTGATCTGTTGGCCGATCGTGAAGGCGGGGTCGAGGCACGACATTGGTTCCTGGAACACCATGGCGATCGACGCGGCCCGCAGTTGTCGAATTTGGCTGCGGTTCATGGTGAGCACGTCGTTGCCGTCGAACACAACCCGGCCGCCTACGACGCGACCGCCTGCGTGGCCGGTCAGACCGAGGATGGCTTGGCTAGTGACCGACTTGCCACATCCCGACTCGCCGATCAGTGCGACGACTTCGTCTTCGAGTACGTCGAAGCTCACACGATCCACGACTGGTACCCAGCCTCGCTCGGTTGGGAACTCGATCGTCAGATCCTCCACCCGCAGCAGCGGCGAAGACGCCGATCGGTCCAGTGCCGTCTCGTTCGTGGCTGCCGCGGTCCTCACTGGCGGGCCTCGTGCCCGAGTGCATCGTTCAATCCGTCACCCAAGACGTTGAAGGCGAGCACCGTCAGCACGATCGCGATTCCTGGGGCCAGAGCAAGTTCTGGGTGATCCCCCATGAGTGACGTCGCGTTGCCGAGCATCACACCCCAACTGGCATCAGGTGGTTGGACACCGAGCCCTAAGAAGCTGATGGCCGCTTCGGCCAAGACCGCGAACCCGAGCGCGAGGGAGACCTGCACCACGAGGGGCGACATGATGTTGGGCAGGACGTGGGTGCGGGCAACCGTCAGGGTCGAGGTGCCGCTGACATAGGCAGCGTCGATGAAGGTCTCCTCGCGGACCGAGATCGTGGCGGCCCGAACCACGCGGAACAGTCGAGGGGCGTAGACAATGCCGATTGCGACCATGGCGTTGGTGAGGTTCGGGCCGAGGACGCCGATGATCGCCAGGGCCAACACGATGGCCGGGATGCTCAAGATGGCATCAGCGACTGCGCTGACGACGGTGTCGAACCAACCGCGAGCGACGCCAGCGACGACACCGACCGGCAGGCCGAGCACGCTCGCGACAACCACAGCCTGTGCCGCGGCAAGCAGCGACGCTCGAGACCCGAAGATGACCCTGCTGAGTGTGTCACGGCCGAGCCGATCTGTTCCCAACAGGTGGTCTTTGGACGGCCCCATCAAGCTGGAACCGAGATCTTGCTCAATCGGGTCGGCGGGCGCGATCACTGGCGCCAGGATCGCGCAGACGACGAGCACGACGAGATACGCCAGCGCAATCATGGCGGGCCGCTGTTGGCGTAGTCGCCGGAAAAGGCGCCGGATGCGGGCCTCGAGCACGGCGGCGCCCTTCTTTGACCCCGTATGGCTGATGGCGGTCATTGCGGCCGCACCCGTGGATCAAAGTAGCCGTAGCTGATATCGACCAATGTGTTGACCATGACGATCACGAACCCCAGCAGCAGGACGGTGCCCTGAATGAACGGAACGTCGTTCTCGAACACCGCCGTCACCAGCCGACTCCCGAGACCAGGGATGTTGAAGATGTTCTCAATCAACACCGACAGGCCAAAGAGCCGACCGATCTGTAAACCGGTGACGGTAATCACAGGAATCATGGCGCTCTTCAGCACATTCTTGCCAAGGACCTGACGCGTGGGCAGGCCATTGGCAATCGCAACTAGAACGTGGTCGCGGCGCTTGACATCGATGACCGCGGCTCGCGTTTGGCGAGCAATTTCGGCCGCGCCGCTGAGCGCCAGAGCAGTCGCAGGCAAGATCAAATGGCGGGCCCACTCCCATGGATCCTCAGTCAACGGGACATAGCCAGTCGCTGGCAACCAACCCAATTCCAGACCAAACACCAGCACAAACAGCACCCCGGTCACGAAGACCGGCACCGCCACTCCGAGTGTCGTACCGATCGTGAACAAGCGATCGAGAGCCGAGCCTTCCCTCCAACCGGCGATTGCCCCCGCGGGCACGCCGATAGCGAGGGACAACGCGACGGACAGTCCCAGCAACGAAATCGTCGCCGGTAGGCGTTGCGACAGTTGCGACTGCACCGACACCCCCGAGAACAGGCTCTCGCCGAGATCTCCCTGGACAGCGCTACCGAGCCAAACCCCGTAACGACTCAACCACGATCGATCCAGACCCAGATCGTCTCGAACCTGCTCGATCTGGTCTGCAGTAGCGAACTCACCCGCGATCTGTACAGCCGGATCACCTGGTACCAGGTTGAGCAGGCCAAAGGCGATCACGGTGACGAGGAACATGATTGGGAGGGCCCTCAAGCTCTTCGCCACCGCGAGTCTCAGCATGGTTTGGTTCTATTCGCCGACAGAGATCCTCGATACATCTACATCGCTGACCGTCGATAACAGTTCTACACCCGTGACCCCAGTTCCGTGGGCCATGATGTTGGCTGGCGTACAGACCGCGATGGTTGGCTGCTCATCCGCGAGAAGCTGCGCCATCTCTTGGTACACCGGCGCTCGATCCGCCTCAACGGTAGAGGCCTGCGCCGCGCCGTGGAGGTCCAAGAGCCCCGGCACAACGGTCCCGCCCGGGTTGAAGGGGCTCGGTGGCAAGTAGATAGTGCCCACGATCTTGGCTGGGTCGGCTGCGCCTGGGTTGACCGACCAATAAGCGTCGGCGGTCTTGTTGATGATGAAGCCCGCTATCAGCTCCGGAATCGGCGTCGGCGCCACATTCATCGTGACACCCACCTCAGCGAAGAACCCTTGGATTGCTTCGGCTTGGGCCACGAAGCTCGGGATGTTCGCGGTGATCGCGGTGAACTCCAGGTCCGTGACTCCGGCTGCATCGAGCATGGCGCGTGCCGCATCAGGATCGTATGGATGGTAGTCGGCGTCGATCGACGGGTTCCGGGGGTACCAGCCCTCGCCGAACACCTGATCCGTTGGACGGCACTCGCCGTTGTACAGCGCGGCGCCGAACGTCTCTTGGTCGATTGCCATAGCGAGCGCGACCCGGACGTTCGTGTCAGCCAACTCGGGAACAGCCTCGGTGTTGAGGAACAGCTGGTACAGCGCCGTCGAGAAACGCTCGGACAACTCCAGCCCCTGGTCCGTGGCATCGTCACGAGAGAAGAGGCCGATCTCGAGATAGCCGCCGTCGACATCTCCCGACACGGTGGCGTTCAGTCGGGTTGTCGGATCGAGGATGAATCGAAGCTCAAGCTCCGCCACCTTGGGAAGTGTGGGCTCCCAGTAGTCCTCGAATGCAACGGCGAACATTGCTTCATCGACCCTGAACTCGGTAGCCACGAACGGGCCCGCGCCAACCGGCATCGTGGCCAGATCCTCGTTCCCGAACGCTGCCGGCGAGATCATCATCCCCGCCTGATCCGACAGCAACCCTGGTAGCGCACCACCGGGACCGCTCAGGTTGAGCTGGATCGTCAGGGGATCAACGACATCCACGGACTCCACAGCCAAGAAGTCAACGAAAGTGCCGGCTGCGACGTCGGGATCGCGGGCTCGGTCCAGGTTGGCCTTCGCTGCGTCGGCGTCGAACGGTGTTCCGTCGTGGAACGTCACGCCCTCCCGCAACGCCAACGTGATCGACGAGCCGTCGTCGGCGAAAGTCCATCCCGTCGCCAGCATCGGTTGTACCGCTCCGTCCGCATCGATCTGGGTGAGCCGGTCATAGAACGGGTATAGCCAGGAACGGACGAAGGGGTTCGTGGCGGCGTGTGGGTCGAAGAAGTTCGTTCCGTTCGAAGCGAGTGCCCACACCAGCGAACCCTCAGGGCCCGTAGGTGCAGGTTCCTCAGGATCGAGCTCCTCAGCATCGGACTGCTCGACGGAGCCGTCATCGTCGTCGTCGTCGCCACACGCGGCCGTGACAAGAACCAGGGTCATCAGGATGGCCATGAGGCGCATCCAAGGTCGTGTTCGGTCTTTCATTATCCCTCCTGGTTCCACGACTATCGTCGGGCTAGTTGAGCCATTTCTGCGATCAGTTGCGACAGCGGCGGCGGTGTGTGGGCCGGGTCCAGCGCCGCGTAAACGGCGTGAACGTTGACTGCGATCCGTTCGCTGTCGAGCCATTCGCCGTAGTCGCCAAGCTCGATGTCGTGCGCCGCATCACGAGCCGACATGCCCGCTGCGTGGCGTTCGGTGGCTTCACGGTCGATGAACTTGAGGTAGTCGCGCACCATCCGCGGGCCCTCTTTGTCCACGACAGGACCGTGCCCAGGTACGACAACGTCGGCGTCGAGCTCCAGAATTCGGTCACATGCCCGAATCCAGTTCGAGACGGGGCCAGCCCACACAATTGGCGTGCCGAAGACGAAGAGAATGTCGCCGGTGTAGACGACTCCCGCATCGGGCACGTACGCGACCAAATCACCATTCGTGTGGGCCGGACCGACCTCGATCAGCTCGATTGTGCGACCACCCACCGAAAGCTCTAAACTGCCGGTGAAGGTCCGGGTCGGCGGTGTCGCGACAATCTCGCTGAAGTCAAACTGGCCGAACGCCGTCCGGTAGTAGTCGTTGGTGACTGGGTCTCCGAAGTCGGTCGTGAGCATCCCCGCCAGCATCTCCGCCGGCATCTCGTCGAATTCCTCGAGACAGGCTTCAGTTGCCACGATCTCGGCGTCGACCAACTGATTCCCGAAGCAGTGATCACCGTTGGCATGAGTATTCACCAGGGTCTCGATCGGCCGGGTCGACGTGATCGGTTGCATCTGGTCCAACATGGCTCGGGTCAGGGGAAGGTCGAACAGTGTGTCGACAAGTAGCGACTTGCCATCACCGGCGACGAGGCCGGCGTTGCTCCAGCCCCATCCGCCGTCGGGCTGGACATAGGCCCAGATGTCGGCGCCGATCTCGGTCAGGCCGTGCTCGAAGTCGTAGCCACCAATCACTACGACTCCAACGCCCGTCCGGTGCCTTCTCGATCCTCGACCGCAGCGCAAATCTTCTTCGCAGCAGCCAAGAGGTGCTCGACGGTGATGCGAACCGCTTCGTTGAGATCTTGTGCTCGGCACGCCGCGACGAGGTCGTCGTGATCGCGCTTGGCCTCTTCCAACTCAGCCAGGTCATAGAACGGCACGTAGTGCTGGACCCGCACGCGAAGGTTGTAAATGACCTCGACTAGATGGCGGCGCCAGCTCGGACGATAAAGCGCCATGTGGAACCGGTTGTTCCACTCCACCATCTCCACGGGATCGGTAGCTTCATTCATCTGCCGGACGCTATAGTCGATCCGGCTCAGGTCGGCCTCGGTCATGTTGCCGATAGCAGTGCGGATCGCGACCGGCTCAAGTAGGGCACGCATCTCGTAGATGTCCTCGATCTCCGCCACCGTGAGCGACGCCACCGTAGACCCGCGATGTGGAGTGGTAACCACGAGGCCCTCGCGTTCAAGGAGCTGAAGCGCGCCGCGAATCGGCATGGTGCTGACCCCAAATCGCTCCGACAGCATCCCAATCGGGATCCGCTCCCCAGGGGCGAAGTCCCCCCGGACGATCGATGCGCGAAGCAACTCCCCGACCGAGTCCGCCATGGTGCGTGGAAACTCCGGTCGCTCACTGTCGCCAGCTGGTTTTTGCATGAAACTCCCCCGTGGGCCAAGATCAAACGGTATTTAATCAGATATTTGTGATCACGTCAACCCGGAGGGACCGAAACCATGAGCGGACGACTAGAAGGTCAGGTTGCGGTCGTAACCGGCGCCGGCCGAGGTATCGGACGAGCAATCGCCACCGCCTTTGCAAACGAAGGCGCTGCCGTTGCGCTTGCAGCGCGCAACTCGGCACAACTCGATGACGTCGCCGAGGAGATCTGCGCTGCCGGAGGCACCGCGATCGCCCAGCCGACTGACGTCACGAATGACGACAACATCGTCGCCCTGCGCGCGGCCACTACCGATGCCCTCGGACCACCCTCGATCGTGGTGAACAACGCTGGTGCCTACGCAGCTGGCAGATTCGTCGACCTCGACTTCGACACCTTCGAGCGACTCATGCAGGTCAACTACCTCGCCGTCGTCAAAGTCATCAAAGCGTTCCTCCCCGACCTCCTCCGAGCGGGACAGGGCAGCCTCATCACCGTCGCGTCCACGGCCGGAAAGTCCGGTACCGCTCTGCAGACGCCCTACAACGCATCGAAACATGCCGTCGTCGGCCTCACCCGATCACTCGGCATAGAACTCGGCGCCACCGGAGTCCGGGTCAATGCGATCTGTCCGGGATTTGTGGAGACCGACCTCGTCGACCAAGCCGTTCCCGACATTGCAAGCGCACTCGGCATCGAACCCGAACAAGCGCTCAACGGCCTTCTGCAAAGGGTCCCCATCGGCCGACTCCTTCAGCCTGAGGAAGTCGCCCACCTCGCGGTGTATCTTGCATCGCCCGAATCGCAGGGCATGACCGGCCAATCGCTCACAATCTCCGGTGGGCTCATCGTCGCCTGACGGTGCCCACGTGACGACAGCGCGCGCCGAGCAGGTAGCAAATCCGTTAGCAAACGAGACCCCTCAGGCACTTTTAGGCCCGACTTGGCCAGTAATTGCACGGGTTCTATTGGTGTCGGAGGGGCGTGTTTAACCCAAAGTAGACGCGCCCCGTAAAGCGGCGAGCCTGCCCCTTACCTCGAAGAACAGACACAGCGCCTCCTCTCCGGGATGGATCGCCAGATGCATGTTGAGGGGCGCGACGATGATGACTTGCGTGTCACACTGCGGTCATGTTGTCGCCGGTTGTTACTCGTTACGCCCCTCACGCGATGGTGGCTTCCATTGATCACCTAGCGACTGAGGCGGGTTTGTTGATGATGCGGGCGGGCGGGTCGGCGGTGGATGCTGCCATTGCCACCAACGCGGTTTTGTCGGTGACGGCACCCCATGCGTGTGGTATTGGTGGTGATTTGTGGGCGCTTGTGTACGACGGTTCGCCCGTACCTCGCTCTCTCGACGCAACCGGCTGTTCTGGTTCGGGAGCCGATGCTGACGCGGCCCGGGCGTCCGATGAAGCGGGTTTGGCGCTTAAGAACAATCGGCGAACGGTTACCGTTCCCGGTTGTGTCGACGGCTGGCTCGCCCTGCACGAGCGATTCGGGCGACTCTCATTAGCGGATCTTTTAGCACCCGCGATCCGCCTCGCCGCTGACGGATTCCCACTCACGCCTGATCTGCAGCGATCGCTTCTTGTCGTAGCTAATGCCGCTCACAACGAACTGCCGGGGGCGGGAACTGTGGGCGACCTTGTTACTCGACCGGGGGTGGCGCGGACGTTGGCGGCCATCGCAGAAGAGGGCCGGGCCGGGTTTTATGGGGGCGAGTTCGCTGATGGTTTTTTGGCCGAAATGGGCGAGGAGTTCACCGCGGGCGACCTCGATGAGGTGAACAGTTGCTGGGTCCGTCCTTTGAGCGTAGAGGCGTTTGGCCATCGCCTGTGGACGGTGCCGCCCACTAGTCAAGGCTATCTCACCTTGCTGGCTGCGGCGATCGCGGATGGGTTCGTTATTGGCGACGATGTTTCCGGGATACATCTTCTGATCGAGGCCGCGGTTCAAGCGGCTCATGATCGACCCGATGCGCTCTACGACGGTGCCGATCCTGCGGTGTTGCTGGCTCCCGAGCGCGTGGCGTCGCGGCGGTCGGCTATTGACCCGGATCGGGCGGGAACGACGGAGGTTCCTGCGGTTGGCGGAGGGACCACCTACCTGTGCGCGGTCGATGATTCGGGAATGGGCGTGTCGTTGATCAACTCCAACGCCAGCGGGTTCGGCTCCCATTTCGTGGCGGGAAGTAGCGGTGTGTTCCTGCAAAACCGTGGGCTCGGGTTCAACCTAATCCCAGGGCACCCTGCGGAGTACGGCCCTAGGCGTCGGCCGCCTCACACCTTGGCGCCAGCCGTCGTCACCCGACTCGATGGGTCGCTGCGATCGGTTCTGGGAACCATGGGCGGCGACGCTCAGCCCCAGATAGTTCTGCAACTCTTGGCCGCGACCCTGCTGCACGGCAAGGATCCCGGTCGAGCGATCGGCCAAGCCCGGTGGCGTATAGCGGCTGCTTTGTCGAACGGTTTCAACACCTGGGCGGCCAACGCGGGGCGGCGAGTGGAACTAGAAGAGCACATGGCAGAAGCGGTTCGCGTCGGTCTCGCCGAGCGAGGCCACGAAGTCGGCGCCGCGGCTCACCTTGAGTTTGGCGCCGCTCACATCATCGAACGGTCAAAAACTGGGGTACTGGCCGGGGCCGCCGATCCGCGGGCGCCAGGCAGCGCCGCCATCGGTTACTGAGCGACGCAGCCAAGCATTAGCCAAGGAGGTCGGTTACCACGCCTTGATAAAAGCGTGTCGTGAGGTACAGCGATCCGGCTCGCTGTCGAGGGTTCTTCGACGCAGCATGGTCGGGGGGACTATCGACCCGCCATCTCGACTACCGAAACCCCCCCCTACGTCCTCGGTGTCTGCTACGTCCTCAATCGGACCATAGTGACCATCGCCCACTCCGTTCTCAAGCTAGCCGATGTCGTGTCTCTGGTAGATCGCTCCCACCGGTGAGGCGGATACTAGTCTTCTAGCTATGACGACTGATTGGGGCGATTTTGCCCGCTCGCTCACTTCGGCGGTCACGGTGTTGTCCACGGCTGACAACGGGGCTTATCCGTCAGGTAACACTTTGCTGGTTCAAGGTTCGGGGGAGACGGTGATCATCGACCCGTCGATCGCGGTTGTTGAGCGTGGTGGAGTGGGGCTGCCTGTTGACGCGGTTATTAACAGTCATGGCCATGAGGATCACATCGCGGGTAACTGTATGTTTCCGGATTCTCGGGTTCACATCCATGAAGCCGATATTGCGGTGACGCGCTCTCTCGATGATTTGCTGGCGCTCACTGGTCAGACGCTGGAAAGTGACCCAGCCCTTGCGGCTTATTATCTCGAGGAGTTCCATTATGCCCCTCGGCCGGATGCGGTGGGTTTTGTTGACGGTCATGTGTGGGATCTTGGCGGGGTCACGATCGAAGCTGTGCATTTACCTGGTCACACTGCGGGCCATAGCGGGTTGCGGATATCTAACGGTGTTTTTTTTCTTTCTGATATCGACTTGACTGGGTTCGGTCCTTACTACGGCGATGTTTTCAGCAGTCTGGAACAATTCGAAGCGAGTTTGGAGGCGGTGCGTAAGGAGGAGGCCGAGTTCTACGTCACCTTCCATCACAAGGGTGTTATCGAAGGGCGGGCCGATTTTGTGGAGAAACTAGATGCCTTTGCTGGTATCATTGAACGGCGCCATCACGCCATGCTCGACTACTTGGTCGAACCGCATAGCCTTGCTGAGATGGTTGCCCACCGGTTTGTGTACCGGCCCCATGTCGAAATCGCCATCGCGAACATGGTTGAGCGACGGACTT
>CBDEVU010000011.1:0-4707 GCA_965243715.1 Candidatus Aldehydirespiratoraceae bacterium | reverse complement strand
GGGCATTTTCTCGAAGAGGGTGACCGAGAGAATCTGTAGCAAAGTGTAGAGCGAGGCATCCAGGTCGAGGCGTTTTTTGACGATGGCGACGAGGACATAGACCGAGACGGCAATCCAGATCTGCGTCTTCACCGCGTTTTCCGAGGTGCCGTAGAACTGCTTGATGCGAAGATGCTGCTTGATCCACTTGAAGAAGAGTTCCACCTGCCAACGGCTTTTGTACAAGGCGCAGATGGTGGCGGTCGGAAGGGCGAAGTTGTTGGTGATGAACACCAGCGTCTTGCCGGTCTCGGGGTCCTTGAATCGGATACGCCGCAGAAGTTCGGGGTAACCCTGACGGGTGTCGAAACCGTCCAGAGAGATGGTCTGGTCGCAAATGATGCCAGTCGAGCGATCCGTCGGCGCCGAGTAAATGCGATGTGCATCCATGTTCGACTTGGCGCGCGTCACGAAGAAGGCCCCGGCTTGGTGCAACCCATGAAGGCGCGAGAAGTCGACGTAGGCACGATCCACGACGTAGATGGCTCCGGCTTCCGGTATGAGCATGTCGAGAGCATGGACGTCGTGCAGCTTGCCGTCCGAGATGTGGATAAAGCTCGGAATGTTGCCCCGCAGGTCGAGCAGCGTGTGCATCTTCACCGCCGCCTTGGTGGTGCGGAAGTGGGCCCATGGAAAGACAGACAAGCACAGAGCGATGGTCGTCGAATCCAGAGCGTAGACGGTGTTGGTCAGATCCAGTCCCAAGTCCTCGTTGGCGTACAGATTGCGTGCCTGGGCGATCAGCCGCTGGGCCAACTCCGCGTGGATGCGCCAGTCGCGTCTTTCGTTGGCATCGGCCAGCGTCGAGCGCCGGATCGGTTGGTGAAAACCCATGTGATAGAGCTTCGACGCGTGGACCGACAGGCAGGTCTCGATGTCGCGCAGGCTCTCCCGGTAAGTCAGTTGGGCGAAGGCCATGGCCCGGTATTGCTCGGCGCAGGAAAGCGTCCGCACCCGGTGATCGCCGCCATATCGCTCGACAATCCGGAGAAAAGTTTTCCAGGGCAGGAAGTCCATAAGCTGAGAGAGCAGCGTCTTGCCGAGATACATCGGGGGCTCCTGGCACGAAGAAAATACCAGCATGGCCGAATGGCCGACAGCCGCTCAAGTCGGGGACACGCACGTTCCGACGGAAACCCGCAGAAACCATGGCTTACAGCGCCCTCCCCCTTCAGTTAACCGGACAGCAGTGAGACTGACACTCTTCTGCAATCGGTCGTCCTTCGTGGTCGAACACGTAATAGCCGTCTTCATTGCGCCCAAACGCCAGGGCAATGGTCTGGTGCTTTGGATCGAGAACAGCGACCAACCGTCCGCCGTCATCCATCTCAACAGGGATGCCTCCACCTGTAACGCCCTTCTCCGATAGCCTGTAGCTAACAGCGGTCCAAGTCGCGTCCGCCACCTGAACCACCCGGACCTCTCACACATCGCCAAGCTAGCGTCCGATTGATTGACTGTTTCAACACTAGATCGTGGTTACGGGCTGGCGAGGTCGTTGATAAGGTTTGGTGAGGTCGCGATTATGGTACGGCGACGGTGTCCTGGAAGATTCGCCGGTTGTTGACAACCAATGTTCAATGTCCTCTTCGAAGTAGGAGCTCTTGCCCTCTGCATGACAGCAGGTGGAGGACGTTGATGGAACATTGTTGAAAACACGCCCGCTGATCATCGCGACCATGACACTCACGTGTATAAATCGCTACTCGATCTGATGGTATATCGCGGCGGCTGTGCCTGATGATATCAGGATGAGCGCAGCCCCTTCACATATGATCGTAAAATCGGGGTCGCCCTGACCTCGGAGATCGAGGAAGGAGCGACGACGATGGCACATTTTGTAGGTCTGGATGTTTCGGTGAAGGAGACGGCGGTGTGCGTCGTCGACGAGGTCGGCGAGGTGGTGTTGGAGCAGAAAGTACCGACCGAGCCGGACGACATCGTCACGCTGCTGACCTCAATCGGCGAGGCCTATGGCCGGGTCGGGATCGAAGCCGGCCCGCTCTCGCAATGGCTGGTCAACGCTCTGGCTGCCGCCGGGCTGCCGGTTGTCTGCGTCGAGACCCGGCACATGCAAGCGCTGCTCAAGGGGCAGCAGATCAACAAGAGCGACCGCAACGATGCGCGCGGCATCGCGCAGATGATGCGGGTCGGGCTGTTCAAGCCGGTGCATGTGAAGACCCTGGTTGCCCAGGAGCAGCGGATGCTGCTGACCAGCCGCAAGCTGCTCCAGAGAAAGCTGCTCGACGTCGAGTGCGATCTACGCGGGACGCTGCGCAACTTCGGTCTCAAGGTGGGCACGGTCAGCACCCGCGGGTACGAGGCGCGGATCCGCGAGCTGGTCGAAGGCTTTCCGAAGCTGGCCGCTATCGTGGAACCGCTGCTCACCGTCCGGCGAGTGATGCGCCAGCAGTTCGCGGTCCTCCACAAGATGCTGCTCGACACGGTCCGCCATGACCCGATTTGCCGACGGCTCATGACAGCACCTGGCGTCGGCGTGGTCGTCGCGCTGACTTACCGGGCTACCATTGATCAGCCGCAGCGCTTCGTTCACTCCAGGGCGGTCGGCGCGCATGTCGGTCTGACGCCGAAGCGATACCAGTCCGGCGAGATCGACTATGATGGCCGCGTGTCCAAGTGCGGCGACACCATGCTCCGCACGATGCTGTACGAGGCCGCGCAGTCGCTCCTCACCCACAGCCGGAAATGGTCCTGGCTGAAGGCGTGGGGCATGCGAGTGGCCCAGCGGCGCGGCATGCGCCGTGCCATCGTCGCAGTCGCGAGGCGCCTGGCCGTAATTCTGCACCGCATGTGGGTCGACGGCACCGAGTTCCGCTGGAGCAACGGCCCTGCCGTCGCCAAGGCAGCCTAAACCTTCGGCTGAATTGACAAGGAGATCAACGAGTTCTGCTCCGGCAGAAAGATGTCCTCACGGGGACGATGGGTGGGGTGAGTTCGTAATGTCCGCAGATCCTGCTGCTGACCGGCGGCAAGGGCGCCCGAAAGATTGAACCGCCTCATCCTCTTATCCCATCATGAGGTGGCCACGCGCCAACCTCGAAGAGAAGCAAGAGCCCCGTGCGGCAACATCAGCCAGTGCAGAACGACATGCAGAAGGAATGTGGCATGACGTAACCAGAAAGGCCTTGACCGAGGCCGCGATAGAGAATCAGCCCGATGACCTGCTGCTGGCTGATGACGGAACTCCTGGAGAACTACGGGAGTGATTCCGAGGTGACCTCGCTGCTCGACAACATCGAGTGGTACGTGATGCCGGTGTTGAACCCGGACGGTTATGAATACGCCTGGGACAGCAACCGGCTCTGGCGCAAGAACCGACTCGACAACGGCGACGGAACCTTCGGAGTCGATCTGAATCGCAACTGGAACGCCAACTGGGGCGGCGACGGCGCCAGTGGAAGCACCAACAGCGACATCTACTACGGAACCGCGCCCTTCAGCGAACCCGAGACCCGCGCCCTGCGCGACTGGATCCTCGCCAACACGAACATCTCCGCCCACGTCGACGTCCACTCCTACTCGCAGTTGATGCTGTATCCCTACGGCTATTCGAACGGGATCCCGGAAGGTGCGGACGGCACCTGCCTCGAGTCGCTTGCAGTGGACATGGTCGACGCGATCTACTCCCAGTACCTCAAGAGCTACACCCCCCAGCCCGCGCACGACCTGTACATCGCCTCGGGAACCGCCCAGGACTGGACCTACGACGGGGCCAACTGCCTCTCCTACACCATCGAGCTTCGCGATACCGGTGAATTCGGCTTCATCCTCCCCGCGGACCAGATCCGACCCACCGGCGAAGAGAACTTCCTCGCGTTCAAGCAACTCGGTCGCGCGGTTCGGGACCAGCTCTATGTCGCGCTGCCTGACGGTTGGCCTGGCATCCTCGAAGCCGGCACGCCGACCCCGGTGGTGGTCGACATCGCGCAGACCTGGGATCGATCCGGCCAGATCGCCAGCGCTTCACTGCTGTACCGCATCGACGGTGGCGACTGGGAATCAGGTGCCATGTCCGACCAGGGCGGCGGTCGATTCGTCGCGACGGTTCCTGCAGTCGGCTGCGATGAGATCGTCGAAAGCCGGATCGAAGTGCTCGGTACCTCTGGCATCCTCACCAACTGGCCGCCGGAAGGCGGAACCCTCGATTCGATCGGCCGGGAGACGGTGGTCCTCTTCGTCGACACCTTCGAAACGGATCTCGGCTGGACGGTGGTGAACGACGTCGAGCTCACCGACGGTGGGTTCGAACGCGGCGTGCCTCTCGGCGGCGGCGACCGCGGCGACCCCGCCGCGGACTTCGACGGTTCGGGACAGCTCTACGGCACCGACCTGCCCGATGGCAACACCGATGTCGACGGCGGCGGAACCGAAATCATCTCACCCCTGCTGGACGGCAGCGCACAGGGATCGGAGCTGGTGTACGCACGCTTCTTCTCGAACAACGCGGGTGGATCTCCCTTCGAGGACGTCATGACCGTCAGCATCTCCGGTGACGGCGGCAGCAACTGGAGCATTCTCGAAGTCGTCGGCCCCGATGGAACGGAAGTGACCGGCGGGTGGTATCAGCGAAGGTGGAACCTCGCGGAGCTCCCGACCGTCGGCCTCAGCGACCAGATCCGGATCCGCTTTCGCGCCGAGGACATCGGT
>CBDEVU010000010.1:0-41617 GCA_965243715.1 Candidatus Aldehydirespiratoraceae bacterium | reverse complement strand
GTTATCTATGTGTTCAATTCCTTTCCGATCATCTTCACGCTAAACGAACGAAACCCTGGCTTTAGCAACGACACCTCCATCACTTTCATGTACAAACTGGCTTTTACCAGCTCCGAACAAGACATAGGAATGTCCGCCGCGGCGGGAGTGGTAAATGTGCTCTTGATTTTCGTAGTGGTCATGGTTTATCTGCGGACGGTGAAGTGGCAAGAGGACCCCGCCCAGTGAGCGTCACGGCTGAACCAGTTCCCGCCCGAGTCCGGCGTTACGCCATGTCGCTGGCGGGTCTGCTGGTCGCCTCGGTGTTTCTAGCCCCGTACTTCGTGATGCTGTTGGATACTTTCCGGCCCAGCAGCGATGTCATCAAGTCACCGCCCTCGCTGTTTCCCCGGCAGTGGCAGTGGAACACGTTCAGCACTGTTCTCTCCGACCATCTTTTCCAAAACTGGCTCAAGTCGTCTCTCTTGGTAGCGATTTCCTCCACGATTATCGTGCTCGCCGTTGCCATCCCAGCCGCCTACTTCACAGCTCGGTTTAACTTCGGGGGAAGATCGGCGTTTCTCTTATTCGTTCTCGTCACCCAGATGTTCTCACCGACGTCACTCGTCGTCGGCATTTACCGTGAATTCTTCGACCTAGGGCTAGTCAACACCTACTTTGCCGTTATCTTGACCAACTCGGCGTTCAATTTGGCTTTCGCGATCTGGATCCTGCATAGCTTTTTCCGTGCCATACCGACCGCACTGCAAGAAGCGGCCGAACTCGACGGGTGTAGTCGCTTCGGCACTCTGCGCCGGGTAATGCTGCCTCTCACCCGCCCCGGCCTTGTCACCGCCGCGATTTTCACCTTTATCGCGGCATGGAACGAGTACATAGTCGCCCTCACGTTGATCCAAGACGAAACCAAAAAACCGCTTACCGTTGGCTTCAACTCCTATGTAACCGGGTTCGAACAGAATTGGGATCAGTTGTTCGCCGCTTCGATTATCGCCATCGTGCCGGTTGTTTTATTGTTCGTGGTTATCGAAAAGCACCTCGTGGGCGGGCTAACCACCGGAGCGGTGAAATGATAATGTCGCCTTCCGAAACCGGATTCACAGACCTCAACGACAGGGAGGCTTGAAATGGCCAACGTAGTACTCGAACGGGTGGCCAAGCGCTACCCCAATGGCTTTCAGGCCATCCATGAACTCGATCTAACGATCGCCGATAAGGAAATCGTGGTGCTCGTCGGGCCGTCGGGTTGTGGCAAATCCACCGCCCTGCGCATGATAGCGGGCCTTGAGGATGTCAGCGGAGGGGAGGTGAGGATCGGGGGAGAGGTAGTGAACGATGTTCCCCCCAAGGATCGAGACATTGCGATGGTATTTCAGAACTATGCCCTCTATCCGCATATGACGGTGTACGAAAATATTGGTTTCGCGCTCAAGGTAGCCAAGACGCCCAAGGCTGAGGCCTCGGCCCGTATCCGCGAGATCGCCACGATGCTTGAACTCACCGAGAGTTTGGACAGCAAACCGGCGCAACTTTCGGGCGGGCAGCGTCAGCGGGTGGCGATGGGCCGGGCTCTAGTGCGTAAACCGGAAGTGTTTTTGATGGACGAGCCACTATCCAACCTCGACGCCAAGCTTCGGGTGCAGATGAGAGCCGAGATTGCCCGCCTCCAACGAGAACTGGCGGTGACTACCGTCTACGTCACCCACGATCAGGTCGAAGCTATGACCATGGGCGACAGGGTAGCGGTTCTCAAAGACGGCTACCTCCAGCAGATAGACCCGCCGCAAACCCTTTACGAACGGCCCGCCAATGTCTTTGTGGGAGCTTTCATTGGATCCCCGGCGATGAATCTTTACGAAGCCACGCTCGATGGTTCCACCGTTTCCATTGGTTCGCATTCGCTTACTATTCCCGCCGTGGTGTTGGACGCTCGGCCCGATCTGGCGCAGTACAACCAGCGAACGCTGATCGTCGGAATAAGGCCCGAAGATCTCGAGGATGGTGAGGTTGCGGGCCATCGTGTTGATGACGGAACCACTTTGACCGGCACCGTCACCTTGGTGGAAGCCCTCGGATCAGAACTAGTGGTTCATCTAGGTATTGACGCCCCTCGGATCGATGCCGGAGACCCCGAAGCGGTCGAACCAGCGAGTACTAGTTCCAGTGCCGTGGGCCGGTTTGATTCGCAGAGTCAAGCAACGGTCGGCGACGTAGTGACGGTCGTCGTCGACGTGGCCAAACTGCACTTCTTCGACGCCCAAACCCGGGTCAGCATTTTCGGCCCCACCTGAGACATGATCAAGACCATCAGCTACTGGTCGTTCGAAGGCGGCCTAGAGAATACGCGCCCAATCCAAGAGGTGCTCGATCAAGCCCACGCCGCGGGGTTCGATGCCCTTGAACTTTGTATCGCACCCACCGGCGTGTTGACTACCGATTCCACCGAAGCCGATTGCCGGTCGATCCGAGAACTGGTTGACGCTTCGGGCCTCCGCCTCGAAACGTTAGCGTCCGGTATGAGTTGGGCGTACAATCCTGCGAGCAACGATCCCGACGTGCGGGCCACGGCCTTGGATCTTCATGGCGCGGCGCTTCAGCGGGCTGCCTGGCTCGGGGTAACGGGGCTCTTGTATGTCCCGGGGGTAGTAATGAGTCCTATCTGCCCCGACGAGAACGTTCGCTATGACTTAGCGGTCGAACGGGCCCGAGCGGCCATTTCTCAGCTCCTCAAGATCGCCGAACGGGTGAAGGTTGATCTCCTCATCGAGAATGTGTGGAACGGGATGTTCTACTCGCCGCTGGAGTTAGCTGACTTCGTCGATTGGTTTGACAGCGACCGGCTCGGCATCTACTTCGACGCGGGCAACGTTTTGGGCTACCACCAAGATCCGGCTCATTGGATCGAGATCCTCGCTCATCGGATACGTCGCGTTCACGTCAAGGATTTCGACAAATCAGTCGGGACTTTGGACGGCTTTTGTGACCTTTTCGATGGTGACGTTCCTTTCCCCCGCGTCGTGTCTGCGCTGCGGGCCATTGGTTACGACAAGACGGTGGTGGCCGAGATGATCCCGTGGAACGAGGGACTAGTTGAACGCACTAGCACGGCCATGGACCGGATTCTTTCCGGTGCGGGTAGCCCCGCGTGATCAGGGTTGGCGTATGCGGCTTGGGCATGATGGGCTCCACCCACCTCGACATCTACGCCCGACACGACGATGTCACGATTGTCGCGGTGGCCGACTCCGATCGGCGGCGTTTGACCGGCGAAACCCGAGCGAAGGGCAACGTTGAAGGTCAAGCACAGGGTGAGTTCGACTTTACTAGCGTCCAGCAATTCTCTAACGCAGAGGCTCTTATCGCCAGTGACGACGTTGACGTGGTCGATATCTGCCTGCCAACAACCCAGCACCACCGCTTCGCGCTCGACGCCATCCGCGCTGGGAAGCATGTGCTGGTGGAAAAGCCGGTAGGCCGAACCGCGGCGCAAGCCCGAGACCTCGCAAAAGCCGTCGCCGAGTCTGCTTCCATCGTGATGCCCGCCATGTGCATGCGGTTCTGGCCCGGCTGGGACTGGTTGAAAGTGGCGGTGGAGCAGAAGCAGTTCGGAGCGGTGCTGGGGGCCACCTTCCGGCGGGTCGTGAGTCATCCCGGTGGCCGGTATTACCTCGACGGCGAGCAATGCGGCGGGGCTCTGTTGGACCTCCACATCCACGACACGGACTTCATCTATTACTGCTTAGGGCGTCCCACCGCGGTGACCTCGACGGGATATACCCATATCACTGGTGCCATTGATCACGTTGTGACTCAGTACCACTACCGCGACATTCCTTTGGTCATGGCGGAAGGGGGTTGGGCTATGAACGACGGTTTTGCTTTTAGCCTGCGCTACGAGGTGAACTTCGAGCGAGCGACCGCCACTTTCGATCTGTCCCACGAAACGCCGCTGGTGTTGTACGAGCCGAGTAAGCGCCCCGCCGCGGTGCCGATCGCTGCGGGTATGGGATACGAGTTCGAGATTGAGTACTTCTTAGACTGTGTTCGCCGTAACCGGGCCCCTACTCGTATGACGGTGGCCAGCGCAGCGGAGGCGCTTGTCATTTTTGAGGCGGAACAACGCAGTATCGAAACCAATACACGGGTAGCCGTCAACGACTACCCCGACGTCCATTAGCGCGCCTAGTGACGGGGCCTCATCGCACGCGGGCGGTTTGACTCGCCTAGCAATGCCGCCTAAAATTGCGAAGGAACATAGTTGGACGGTTCACTAGTTAACCGGAGGCTGGATATGGTTCAAGGACAAGTTGGCAGGCGGCGGGCACGCACCAACAGGCTCGTAGCTACGCTCGGATGCGTTTGGCTGTGTCTGGGTTGTTCCGGCGGTTCCGATCCGGATGCTGCTGAAAGTGACAACGATGAGACCTCCACGCAACCGGTTGTGTCTACGGCGGTGGTTGAGGAAAGCACACCGACAACGGCCAAGGCCACTCCGTCCACAACCGCGGTGGCATCTCCGGATTCGATAGCTTGGGCCGTACGACAAGGGGATGCAACAGCCGTTGCTGCCCTCGTCGATGAGTTAGGGGTTGAAGCCATTCCTCCCGGTGCGCTCTTCGACGCTCTCGTCCATGACGAGATCGAGGTCGTGGCTTTGTTGCTCCAACTTGGACTAGATCCGTCGTTGCCTATTCCTGACGATCGAGGGCCTGACGACGAGAATCGTCAGCCGATTCTTCAAGCCCACTCCCCGGCGGCTCTTGACCTTCTTGTTGCGGCTGGTGCCGATATCAATGCAACTTCGCAACTCGGCTCGGCTGTCGTACGGAATGCTCTATCTAACGGGGATGAGGCTCTCGTAATTGCGGCGCTGGAACTTGGTGCCGATCCGGTCCTGGCGGCGTTTAACGCTGTGTCATTTGGTAATGCTGTCGTACTGGAGTGGCTATTCTCTAATCGTGCGATCACCCCAGAGACGACACCGCGACCTGGTAGTGACTGGGCCGAGTTTGTGGGGCCGTTCTCACTGCGAGATTTCGCAGGCTCGCTGGGCAGCGAATTATCTGGGTCGATTGCGGAACTCTTGGAGGTCGAGCAATGATACCCGGGGCTCGCCACTATATTGCTTGTGCAATCGGGCTCGTCTTGACGATGGTCTTAGTCTCAGGATGCGGCGATGACGTAGAACCGCTCAGTGAGGATGTAGAACCGCTCAGTGAGGAGCAATCGATGCAGCGTGAGTTCGATCTGTTCGAGCAGCAAATCCTGGAACACGAAAATGCCATTGCGTTGTGTATGGCCGAGCACGGCTTTGATTATGTAGCGGAGCTCCCGCCTGACTGGATCGCTGAACGTGCCACGGCGGAAGCGGTGTTCGACGGCCATGTTGACCCACAGTCAGTGGCACAGGCAACCTTTGACGCTGAGGTTGCAGTCGGGAGCACAAACGACTCCTACTTTTCCTCGTTGGGGGAGGCCGACCGTCTCGCCTTCGAACAGGCATACAATGGATCCAGTGAGCTGTCAGGCTGCTACGACGCGACCTATGCCTCCGTCTGGAACTCCGACCCAGACGAGATTGTGCTTGATGAGCGCACCTTTGATGACTTAGTGAGTGGGTCATCAGGTGAGGCTGAGGCGCTGGCCGACTATGAGCGGTGTATGGCGGAGCGAGGCTTCGTCGTCTCGGGCCGAAATCAGATACATGAGCAGATGTACGAACAGCGTCAGATTATTGTCCATCAGCGCCCCGAGAATGTCACACTCGATGCAGCGATAGCGGAGTACAATGTACTCGCAAACGTCGCACGCGAAGCGAATGTGGAGTGTGGACGAGCCTATCAAAATCGACTCTTCGAGATAATCGATGAAAAACTCACCGCGGCACAGGCTGGCAAGTAATGCGAACCGGCGTGCTTGGCCCGCGGATCGAAACAGGGGACCGAACGTGTTGTCCTTTGGCGGTGGGTCCGAGGTCGACGAGTATGCCGAACATGGACTTCTAGTTATAAGTCACCTGGACGGGAGCCGTTGACCCACCATTTCAACAGTGTGTTGCGGCGCGACTAGGGCGCCCGCCCCCACACCACGGTTGGCTACTTCCACTTCGTCGTGTGGGTTTTGTGGAACCAAGGAGGTCGTGTGGGTTTTGTGGAACCAACGAGATTGAAGAGTTTGCGGCGGCGGTTTGATCCGGTGGTTGGTGGTCCCATTGACTGGGCTTTGGCTGCCGCCACCGCAGAACGAGCGGGTCTGCAACTAGCCGGTTTCGCCCGTGACGGCTCGTTAGAGATCTACGTCGCCTAGCCGCAAGTCCAGCCACCGCCCCGCTCGCCAACGCCCGAGCCACAACGCCACCGCCTCGCCCGCCATTAGCCAGCCCTTGGGTTTGTGGGCGTTCGTCGGGGGTCAAAGCCGTGTTGGTGGATGAGTGTGTGGTCGCCGTGGCAGTCGAGTTCGAGGTTGTCGATGTTGGTCGCCCCACCGGCGGAGTATTCGTGGACGTGGTGAGCGTCGCAGTGTGACGGTTGGGCTCCGCATCGTTGGCATCCTCGGTCGCGGTCGATGAGAGCGGTCCACTGCGCTCGACTAGCCAGGCGAACGGATCGGCCAAGGTGCAGTGGTTGGCCCTTACCGTTGTAGATCATGCCAACGACTTCGGCTTTGGGTCCGAGTTCGGCGAGAACCGAAGCGGGTACTGGTTCGTGGTCGGTGAACTCGGCTGTGCCGCGTGCTATGTCGAGGTGCATGATCACCATGTGTTTGGGATGCAACTGGCCGCTCCCACCCGTTTCGGTGGTCACCAACTCGACGAGTGCGTCGGCTCGGCGTTGGCGGGGAGAGCGAATATCGTCGGGGGTTCCGTCGCGGCCGCCATCGGCACGCCAGAGTGCATCAACTCGGCGATCAAGTGCCGCTACTAGTTCGCGGCCGCTAATCGGGTCGAGTACGGCGTGGAGGTGCAGCATGCGATCGTTGCCCACGCCCCACCTAGCTTCACGTTGTGAGCGTTGGCGCTGGTAGCGATCCTCAATCTCATCGCCTGTTTCGTGCTGGCCAATCCATTGCCGGGTTCGTTTCAAGAAAAGATCCGCGGGTGCCGCTACGGCGTCGTCAACGAGTTGGTCAGCTGCCCCCGGCGAGACCTGTTTAGCGGCATCGGTTGCCGCCATAACGTGTTCGGTGCCGATCTCGCCTCGGGCCAACGCGGCGGCCATTAGCGGCATTTCCGCCAGTTGCGTAGCGGCATTGGCGACTTGTTTGGCTTGGCGGGCTGAGCTGCGGGTGAGATTGCGTGTGACGGTAGCGGCGTCGGGTCCACCATCCTTTAGAGCGTTGAGAGTGGCGGTGTAAGCGAGGCGGCGTTCTTGGGCGTGTTTTTCGAGCCGGTGCAACTCGCCAATAGCTCCCACCAACCCCGGACGCGAAACCCCGAGCGGTGAGAGGCTGTCCAATGTTTGATGTGTTCGGTTAAACATAACTATAGTATACTTAGACGGTGTGACAGTTTCAACGTCAAAATCGAAGATTCGTTCAAATTGCTCATCCATCTTGAGATGCCGAACAGCGTGATCCCGACTGGCGACAACTTCTTGAACTCCCGATGCTCTGTTACAGACATACCCATAATATAAATAACGGGTGTGACATTAGTAACACCAGTATCGAAGAAGCGCTCAAGTGGAAGTCCAGATGCCACGTCCACACCCAACCCGTCTGCCAGAACGGGGGACTTCTAGGCGGATCTCCTGCTCAGTAGTCGTGGTTGTCGAGGATCATGGGTTCGTGGGGACGGCGCCATAGAGCGCTTGTTGGTATCGCCCAGATCCGGTCGTCGGCATCTCTGGCGGTTGCTTCTTTGTTCAGGTCTTGTCCGGTGCGGACGACGCACGATGAAAGGACAGACCGCAGCTTTCGTGGGCGAGGATCGTGTCGGCGAACTGGTTCATCGATGTCGATTTCCCGCATCCTCGCGGCCCAACAATCAAGTTGGCGGGAAACTCGGGCGGCAGTTCTTCGGCAACGAGCCGATCGATAATTCGGGGATAGAGACGCTCAACCACAGCCCTCTGCAACGGGCGTTTCGCCTGATCGGGCTGCTACGAGGTCTAGCCAGTCGGACCGGGTGGGGCGGGCAAAGTTGTCGTACCCAGCGATGGCGCCAACCTTCCACCGATCGAAGTAGTTGCGAGACGGCGGGGCGGCGGGGTCACGCTTACGAGAACATCGACGGACCCTGAGGAATTACCGTCCCCGCGTCAAAAGCAAACGATCCGACACAACCTCGTAGAGAATTGCTTGAGTATCCGAGTACGGAGGATCGCAGTAGACGACATCTCCTCGACCTGCAAGGGCGATCGCGTCGCTGTAGTCAAGGTGTTGAAAGTCCGCACCAGAGGTCCGGTCTCGCCAGATGTCTACGCGTCGATCAAAGCTCTCAGGACGTACCGGATTGTGGGGCCCGCACCGCGTTGACATGTAGCCGTCCTTTCGAAAACGAATGACTCCCCCGTAGCAACTGCGGCTCAGAAACACGAAGTCGGCTGGATTCGGTGAGGCGTTGTAATCAGCCCTGATCGCCTCGTAGGCCTCTATCCGATCGGCGGACTCCGAGAAGCGAACCCAGCGCTGTCGGTACCAGGCCTTGAGAAGCTCAGGGTCTCGGTGAAGTTGCTGCCACATCTCAATGAGAATCCCATACGCGTCTGACCCGACCGCTGTGTGTGGTTGGAGCGTTCCGAGCACGGCTCCCGAGCCAAGGAAAGGCTCGAAGTAAGTTCCGTACTCGCGGGGGAAATAGTTAACGATCTGGTGAGCGAAACGTTGCTTGTTTCCGATCCACTTCAACAGTTGCGTGTTGAACGGCACAACGTCAGCGGTCCCCCCGAACAATTTCTCCTGCATCATCCCAAACTACAGGTTTGTGGTTCGCCGTGCAAAGTGTGTCGACACCTCGAAGTGAGCAATACTCGCTGTCAATGCAGCCAAACGCGCAGTTTCTCAATCTTCCGAGGCCCTTCTGGGCTGATGTTCGTACGTCGAGCGCGAAGCTCGGATACACCGTACGGGGAGCCCGACTGAACTTGGTACCACCCTGACAGCTTACTTCGAGTATCGCGCCCGGGTCCTGAACGACCAACACGTGGTGGAAGATGGGGCGGAGCTACCTCTGCCGTATGGTCGACATGATGCACATGGGGTACGTAGACGAAGTGCTCTTCGGCAGGGAGGTTGTCGAGCGACTCCCCACTCTTGTATCAGAGTGGGCCCGCCTCCTCGAGTGTCCGCCTGGTACTGGCAAGACGATGACGGCAGGTGTTCTTGCGCACGAGTTGGATCTGCCACTGTTGAGCATCCGGCTCGACGGCTGCTGTCAAAATATCTCGGCGAAACGGGGTCCAAGTTGCGAGTCCTCTTTGATGCAGTTGAGTCCCAGCGCGCTGTCTATCTGTTCGATTGCCGACCGGGTATCAACCGACACGCTGATCGGGGCTCTGGAGGAGCGAGGCAGTACAACCGGTGGCTAACGGAGGCGAACCGCTACCTCACCTACTCGTCAGCGGTTTTGTCAAAGACCGCGAGTTTGCGCACCGTTGGACATCGAAGAGCTCAAATCGCTCGGGGTGATCCTGTCGAGCGTCACGACCGCCACAGCCGCGAAGGTCACCCGTTCGGCTCTGCAGAACGCCGGCTCGATTGCCGCTCTGTTCCTCACCACGGAGGTCGTCATCGCTGACGCCCCCGAGGACGACGCCGCCGGCGGCATGCCGAACATGGACTTCTAGCTATAAGTCACTTGGACGGGAGCCGTTGACCCACCATTTCAACAGTGTGTTGCGGCGCGACTAGCTCTTCTGACTTCTACGCTGGTGTTGGTGAGTTCACGCAAACGTGCTGAGCAGCGCTTGGTGCGCCGGTGGTCGGCGGCCGAGCCTTCGCGTGGTCGGTCGCTGTCGATGCTGGCGACCGAAGAACCGCTTGCCATTGAGCTCGATGGGGTACGTGTTGCGACGACGATGCGCACGCCGGGCCATGATTTCGAATTGGCGGTCGGTTTCTGCCACAACGAGGGTTTATTGCGCGGCGAGCGGGTGCTCGAGGTGAAGTATTGCGCGAATGGTTCGGCGGCGGCCACGGCGTTCAACATTGTGACGGTGTCAACCGGCGGTCGGGCGCCCGCCCCCACACCGCGGTTGGCTACTACCACTTCGTCGTGTGGGTTTTGTGGAACCAACGAGATTGAAGAGCTTGCGGCGCGGCTCGATCCGGTGGTTGGCGGTCCCATTGACTGGGCTGTTCTGGCGGGGGCCCCTGACAAGTTGCGGTCGAGGCAAACTTTGTTCGATACCACTGGTGCGGTTCATGCGGCCGGTGTAATCGGCGCTGATGGTGGCGTGTCGTTGGTGCGCGAAGACGTCGGTCGTCACAATGCCGTCGATAAGGTCGCTGGCCGTATGCTGCTCGACGGTGCCCTTCCTGCCACGGGCCAAGCGGTGGTCGTTAGCGGGCGAGCCAGTTTTGAGCTTGTACATAAGTCGTGGGCGGCGGGCTTTAGGGCCTTGGTGGCGGTGAGCGCGCCCACTGCTTTGGCAGCCGCCACCGCAGAACGAGCGGGTCTGCAACTAGCCGGTTTCGCCCGTGACGGCTCGTTAGAGATCTACGTCGCCTAGCCGCCGGTCCAGCCACCGCCCCGGCCGCCAGACTAGCCACCGCCCCGGCCGCCCGACTAGCCGGGTCGTCGTTGGGACCAGGTGTCGATGGCCACCGCGGCGAGGATCACTCCACCTTGGATAACCCGCTGCCAGATCGGGTCGACTTGGTGAAGGTTGAAACCGTTGGTCATCAGGGCAATAAAGAAAGCTCCGGTAACCGTTCGCCAGACCGCCCCTTCGCCACCGGCGATAGATGTCCCGCCGACAACCACTGCGGAGATGACACCGAACACGAAGCTGAAGTCATCGGAGGGCAGCGCCGACAGCGAACGTGACGAGTTGACTACCCCTGCCAGTCCCGCTGCCGCGCCGGCCAGGCCGAAGCTGATGGTAAGAACGCGGCCGACGGGAACGCCCGCCAAGCGAGCTGCTTCGGGGTTGCCGCCGGTGGCGTAGACATGGCGACCGAAGCGGGTTCGACTGAGCAGGAACCAGGCGGCGGCGACAACTCCGAAGGCAATCCAGGTGGCGGTGGTGAGACCCCAGAATCGGGTGCGGGCAATCGCCGGATATGCGTCGGTGGTGGAGCGCAGGACACTGCGGTCGCTGACTAAGAAACCTGCTCCGAAAACCATAAATGAGGTAGCCAGAGTGGCGATAAACGAGTTGACCTTAAAGGCGGTGACGATGAACCCGTTGGCGGTCCCGACGACTAGGCCCACCGCCACCCCTACAAGGACGGCCAAGGCCACATTGCCGGTGGCGTTCTCGACCTGCAGGGCAAATAGGGGCGCTGCCACGAAGATCGAGGCCACCGACACGTCGAAACCGCCTGCGATCATGGTGATAGTGACGAACGAGGCCGCGATGAGCAGCGATGATTGCTGGTCGGCAACGTTGCGGAAGTTGGCGTGACTCACGAAGCCGTCGGTGGTGACGACTAACAAGACGAAGAGAGCCACCGTGACCACGGCAATGCCGTAGCGGCGTAGGGCTGGGAGCAGCTGCGTCATGGCTGCGCCCGCCCCGAGGTGGCTGCTGGTTCGGCGGGGCCAAACGCGGCATTGAGGATATTCGATTCGGTTACGTCGTCGCCGTAATACTCGGCCACGACTCGCCCCTGACGCATGACCAAAACCCGGTGGCTCAGGCCGATCACCTCTTCGAGTTCCGAGGAGATGAGCAATACGGCCCGGCCCGCGGCGGCCAAGTCGGTGAGTACATCGTAGATGGCCCGCTTGGCCCCCACGTCGACGCCGCGGGTGGGTTCGTCGGCGATAAAGAGCAACGTCTCCCCTAGCATCGCTCGGGCCAGTAGCACTTTTTGCTGGTTGCCACCGGAGAGCGAGCCAACTATGGCTCCCACGCCTTCGGCTTTCACCCCGGCGTCTCGGCATGCCCTAGTGGCCGCTTCACGCTCGCGGTCGCGGTGGATTCCCAGCCAGCGAGAGAATTGGGCCAGGTGCGGCAGAGTGGTGTTTTCTTGCACCGAACGTCCCATCACTAGACCCTGATCGCGCCGGGATTCTGGGATCAGACAAATCGAGTTGGCTAGGGCGTCGCGAATCGTTCCGGCCAGGTCGACCCCCATCATCTTGACCACTCCGCTCGCTGGCCGAGAAGCTCCGTAGACGGCGTGGGCTACTTCGCTGCGCCCCGCCCCGACCAGCCCCGCTAAGCCCACGATCTCGCCCGCTTGGACCTGAAAAGAGACATCGTGGAATTGGTTGGGTCGAGTGAGTCCGTCGACGTCCAAGACGATGGGTGCGTCGGCGGCCGGGGGTGGCGATTTGGGTGGAAACGCATCGTCGAGGGAGCGACCAGTCATTGCCTCGACGAGCGAGGCGGAGGTCTCTTCTTCGGCTGGTCGGGTGCTGATGATGTGGCCGTCTCGCATCACGGTGATGGTGTCGGCGACGGAGAGCACTTCGGGCAAGAAGTGCGAGATGTACACGACGGCGATGCCGTTGGCGGCTACGGAACGCACGGTTTGACGCAACTCGTGGGCTTCGTGACTGGCCAGCCGAGCGGTGGGTTCATCGAACACGACCAGGCGGGCCTGGCGCCCGAGGGTCCGCAGGATCTCGACCTTTTGTTGATCGGCGACCGACAGCGACCCGACCCGAACGTCGAGGGGTACGTCGAGGCCGTGCTCGGCGATCAGTGCCTCCACCCGTCGGCGATTGGCCCGCTGGTCGAGTAGCGGGCCGCGGTGTTCTTCGGAGCCTAAGACGATGTTGTCGATCACCGTCATGGCGGGTACGAGGGACAGTTCTTGGGCCACGCCGACTAGGCCGTGGTTGGCGGCATCGGCGGGGCCGCTTAGGGCGAGTGGGGTGCCGTCAAGGGTGATTTGGCCTTCGTCGGGGCCGTACACGCCGAGGGCGATTTTGGCGAGGGTGGACTTACCGGCACCGTTTTCCCCGACGAGGGCGTGAACTTTGCCAGCCTGGAAACCTACGGTGACTTCGGCGAGAGCCTGGGTCGCGCCGAACCGCTTGCTGACATTGTGGAGGGTCAGAAGCGGTTCGGCTTGGCTCATTGATAGGCGTCAGTTAGCTCAACGGGCCCATTGGCTTACCCTGCCCATTGTGCGGTGAACGACGAGACGTTATCGGCGGTCATCAAGCCATCGTCGGGCAGGCTGGCGAGGGGATCAACGCCGCCAACATCGGACCCACCGGTTAGTGCAGAGACTAAGGCATCCATAGCCAACCGGCCTTCATCGCCTGGCGCCCCGTACACCCCGCCGAACCAGGTTCCACTGCTAATCCCGGCAATGGCAGGTTCGGAACCGCCGATGCCGATAAGAGCAACAGAATCGAGTTTGCCTTCGTCGCCTAGCACTATCTCGGCCCCTTGCACCGACTGGTCAGCCCCGACTAGCACGTCAAAGTCGGGGGCGATCTGCAGGATGTCTTGAGTGGCGTTGATGCCGCCCTCTGGGCCAAGGTATTGCCCTTCGCCCTCTGCTACCACCGAGATGGTTGGATGATCGGCGAGCACCTCATCGAACCCGGCCTTGAGGGCATCGTCGATGGGGATTCCTTTGATGCCGTAAATGTAGACGACCTCGCACGGGTCCAGATCGGCGCAGGCCAAGACAGTGAGTTCGCCCATGCGTTTGCCGTTCTGCAGCGGTGGGGCCATGATGCTGGCGCTGACCCCCGCGACCTGGGGATCGGCGGTGGTGAAGTCGTCACCAACGACCTGGTTGAGGGTCACCACCTCAAGACCGGCACTGACCGCTGCTTCGATGTCGGGTGCGGAGGCTAGGCCGCCGAGGGAGACGAGAATGACGCCGTCGTAGTTGCCCGCGGCGATCACGTCCTGGAACTGGGTGGCTTGCAGACTGGGGTCAAACTGGGCATCGAACTCGACGATTTCCACGTTGTTGGCCGCGGCCACAGTTTCCATCTCGGCCAGCGATGAGAGCAGCCAGGTGTTAGCCGAACTCGCCGAAAGGTAGGCCACACGCCACGGTTCGTCGGGAGCGGCTTCCGGTTCGTCGGGCGCGGCTTCCGGTTCGTCGCTGTCGCCACAGGCTCCCGTAAGGACAGCGAACGCCGCGAAGACCGCCAGCCAAACCAGCCAGCGTTGGTTGAATCGTGTGGTTGCCACAGGCACCCCTCCTCGATATTCAGTCGGCAAAGAGCCGACCTAACGTCGATGGTAAGAAGGGAAAGCTCTCCACCAAAGAGGCGCTTTGCACAAATTGAGATCATAGATTGGGCATAGTGCCCATAAAGTGGGGTCAGCGGTCGACGCGAAGCACGCGGCACGCTAGTTGCAGTGAGAGTCGGGTCTCTGGATCTTCGAGATTGATGTCGAGCACATCGGTGATCTTGTGGATTCGGTTGGTGACGGTGTTGCGATGGACCCCGAGTTGATGAGCCGCGTCAGTAGTCGAACAACACGAATCGAGGAAGACCTCCAAGGTTCGCAACAGTTCGTGGTCTGGGTCTTCGAGAAGGAGCGGTTCGAGGATGGACTTGGCATAGCGGGCGAACTCCTCGGAGCCAAACCATCCCATCAGCACTCGCTGCACCCCGAGATGGTCGATGTGTGCGGCTCCGGAACGGTCTCCGGATCGGGCGTTGGCGATCACCGCTGCTTCGTGGGCTTCGGTTAGCGACATTCGAAGTCCGTCGAGATCGGTGCGAGGCCGGCCAATCCCGCCCCGGGCCACCAGGCTGGAATGAGCGCCCACGAACGCCTTGAGCACCCGAGCCACCACCTCGACGAGTTCGGTATAGGTCTCGACCGCCGGTTCGGTAGGGTCAGTGATCCAACCGCTCCAGCCGTCGTTGCGCTCAACTAGCGGTCCGTCGAGTCCCGCCTCGCGGAACCGTTCGCTCAACTCCTCGTGTAGTTCGATAATGCGGGCCGCGTCGGTGCCTCGTAACTTGATGTGAATCCCGGTGTTCCAACCTGCCGCGCTCCACCCGAAGTCGCTTAGTTGCTGCCGGATGTCTCGCTCGACGGGATCACTAGTGTCGAGAATTTCGTTGAGCACCGCAATGCGTCGCCGGGCGTTGCTCTCGGCGCTCACCCGCGCCGCTGCGATGAGCGCGGTTAGGTACCACGAGCCAATCCTCAGCAACGTTCGCAGTAGTCGCTGGGCGCTGTCGGAATCGGAGGTCTCCCCGACCAGCCAATAGTCGATGCCTTGGCCGGGAACGATCGCGATGGCCACACTGTGCATCGCCGCCGCCTTAGACCGATCGGTTCCGGGGGCGTCCCTGGTCGCTAGGCGCCTACCGCCGATCTCGATTGCCGTGCCCGCGATTAGCGACTGATCTCGGTCCAAAACGGCGATTGGGGCCGCGCTGATCTGGCTGATGAGCTCGGTGACGCCTTCGATGCTCGTCACTCGCATACCCCCGAGGGCGGTGAAGAGGCGGTCGACTTGCGCCGCTTGTTCGACATCGGGAGACCACAGCCGCTCACGGAGTTGGTGGGTGAGCGCTAAGGCGTCGGTGTTACCCATCGACAGCAGTGGAAGACCGAAGCGGTTAGCGAGTCGCTGTGGCCCCAAGCCGATCTCGAAGGAGTGATTGGTAACCACGAGGGCAGTGGCCTTGGCGTCGGCGCAAACGCGGATCGCCACGTCGATCTGGTAGCGGTGTTCGCCGAATCCGGCCGCGTCGAAAATGATCGCGTCACCCGCTCGGGGAACCGTCTGTTGGTCGATCTGGGTGCGGAGGTTGATATCGAGTACAGCGGCGTTGAGTCCGTCGCTACCCGCGAGGAGTCGGGCCGCGCTCAGGGCGGGCGAGGTGATTAACTGCCCTACGGTGGCGGGACGGTCATGGCCCATTGGTTGAACCTATCCGAGCGTAGTGGGTGGGGGGCTACTGCACCGCTTGGGGTTTGCCTAGTCCTCGGGCAACTGCGAGCGGAAAAAGTCGAGCATATTGCGGCTGGCCATTCGCTGCGCGCGATGGGTGCCCACCCGTTGGATTAACGCTGCGGCTAGTTGGGCGTAGTCGGCGGGGGCTTTAAAATCGTCGAGCAGTTTCAGATCCTCGGGCCGAACCAGCACTTGACGGCTCAGGATCGGATCGACCTGACGGAGCAGGTCGTCGATAAAATCGGCCCCGATCGCCACGTGGCGGGGACCGGCGATCATCTCGACGTGTTCGAGGTGGTCAATAAAGTCCGCCAAGCGTCGGAGATGACCGGGCTATGAACGAGCCGAAGGCGTTCACTGCAACGAACCCGCCCGAAGCGGCCACGGTTCTAATCTGAGCGTCGCTGAGATTTCGGGGGTGATCACACAAGGCCCGACACGACGAATGAGAGGCCACGAACGCCCCTGCGGCAATTTCGGCCAGATGAGCAACCCCGGGGGCGGAAAGGTGGCTGATGTCGATAACCATGCCCAACCGCTCCATCTCTCTAATGGCGTCAACCCCGAGCGAGGAAAGGCGGCCGTAAGTATCGGTCTCGCCGATCCCGTCGGCCATCATGGTGCGCCGGTTCCAAGTCAATGACGCCATGCGAACCCCGAGTCGCCACATGGTTTCTAACATCGACACCGACGAGCCAATCGGTTCGGCCCCTTCCAAAGCAAGCAGCAAGGCAATCCGGCCACTGTCGATGATGCGATCAATGTCGGCCGCCGTTTCGACTATGGCGACATCGTCTGCGTGTACGGCGGCGATCTCGCGGGCGAGGTGGATGATCTCGAGCGTGCGACGCAGGGCTCCTTCGCCTACGAATTGATCTTCGGTGAAAATGGGGAGCACCTGAAAGCTAACCCCTCCGGCGCGCAGACCTGGCAGCCAGTCATCACCGAACGGATCGCCATGGCCGCGTTCGCGGCGATGCTGGCAGGCGAGGAGGAGATCGTTGTGGGAATCAGCAATAGCCAGCGGTGGGGCGCTCTGGCTGGCCCGGTTTGCCAGGTTGTCACCGCTCGTCACCGCTCGTCACCGCTCGTCACCGCTAGGCGAGCGGTCCGGCCGCTTTGACCATCACCCGACAGCCCCCGCCGGGTACGTAGGTCATGGGCACCTCGGTAATGGTCGTGATACGCACCTGGTCGGGATCGGCGCCTGACCTTATCGCCGCGTTGACGGCGAGATCGCGGGCGTCGTCGAGGCAGTTGTCGCGTCCGGTTTCGTCGAAGCTGTAGACCCGATCAACGCTCCCCGATGCTTCGGCGATACCGGCTCCGTAGGCGTTTGCCACCGAGTAGTTGGCGGGGCGCAGCACCTCGGAAACTCCGGGCACGGTGTCGGCGATGAGGTGAGCTCCGCCGCCCACGGCCAAGAGCGGAATGGCGACCCTGCTTGATTTCATCCGGTCGCTCATCCGCGAAACTTGTTCGTCGACCCAGGCCAAAGCGTCGGCTTGGAGGTGACGATCCAAGTCCGCTACCCGTGCAGGGTCACCGAAGCCGTTCATGCGTCCCGCGGCGAGGGAAACGTCGGACAACGTAAGGGTGGTCCCGCCGACGCAGATTGCTTCGTGGCTGACCGCGTAGCCGACCGAGTCCGGTCCGATGCGCAGACCGTCGCAACCACCGCCTGATCGAGGGTCTCGCACGATAGTGCCGCCCCCCAAGCCCATCGAGATCAGGTCGGGCATGCGGAAATTGGTGCGGACTCCGCCCACTTCCACAGCGGCGCTCGACTCGCGGGGGAAGCCATCCACCAGGATGCCCGCATCCGCCGAGGTGCCGCCAACATCGATCACCACCGCGTTATTCACCCCGGCTAGGGCACACGCCCCGCGCATGGAGTTGGTGGGGCCCGAACCGAGGGTGAGGACCGGAAACCGTCCCGCCTCAGCCGCGGTCATCAAGGTCCCGTCGTTTTGCGTGAGAAAGGAGTCGATGCGGAGGTCATGGGCCGCCAGGGCCTTCTCAAAGCCCTCGACTACGCCGGTGGCGACGGTGAGCAGGGCCGCGTTGAGGATAGTGGCGTTTTCGCGTTCGAGCAGTCCGAGTGAGCCAATCTGGTGACTCAACGACACCGCAAAGTCGGGGCCGAGTTCTTGGGCCAGTATCTCGCCCGCTCGTTGTTCGTGGTCGCTGACCGCGGGACTAAACGCCCCCGAGACAGCAATCGCTGCGCAACGCGAGGCCACCGCAGCGGCCGCTAGGCGACGGATGGCGTCTTCGTCGAGGGGTGCAATTTCGGCCCCTGTGTACTCGTGGCCGCCCTCCACGATCGCTGCCGGACCGATTACTAGGGCGCGAATGTCGGCGGGCCAGGCGGCACCTGGTCGAACACCTAATGAGGACGGAGCGGCGAGGCGCAGCACCGCCACCTTGTCGAGACCTTGGCGTTGGATGAGCGCGTTGGTGGGGTGAGTGGTCCCCAGCATGGCTTTGGTGATGAGGGTCTTGTCGACCGGCTTGAGTACCTGGTCGAGCACCTCACGAATCCCATCGATGGGTTCGGGGGTAGTGGCTACCTTGACCGCGGTGAGCACGGTGCCTGTTTCGTCGATGACGACCGCGTCGGTGTTGGTCCCGCCGACGTCGATCCCGATCCGGAGTTCACCGTTCTCGCTCATCGGGGCAACTCCACGTAGTCGATTTCGTAGCCGAAGGCCGCGGGACCGACCAACTCGAGCATCCCGTCGCGATGCCATTCGGGGGCACACGGCATGCCGATAACCACCACCCGATGACCGTAGGCCAGCGCTTCGGTGGTGATGGGATCGTAGCTTTCGTGGTCGAGCAAACAGATCAGGTTGGGGGTGGTGATCACTGCTTCGCCGTCGAGGAAGGCAATGAGGTTTTCATTTTGAACCTCGATGCGCATGGTGCGGTCCGAACCGTGAAGGTCTTCGAGAATCACCGTCGATTTGGCGAACCCGTCGGTGGTGCGGCGATCGAGGTCAACCACCTTGCCGGTGAAGAACTCGACCGAACCGGAATCGTTGAGGAAGCGCTCCCAGGCTCCAACCTCTCCGTCTTTGACTGCTTGGAGCGAGCGTCCCACCTCCATGCAGTAGGTGAGCGAATCGGCAATAGCGTGTTTCTCAACCTGGGCGGCCGACATGGGATAGCAACTCATCGCGTTGGCCATCCCCAACTGGACCACCGCGGTGCGAGCGAGGCTTTCGGCTAGCTGATTCGTCGTGGTCTCGAATAGGCATTGGTTGCCTTTTTCGTCGGCTATCGACAAGGGACCGGCGGCGATTCCGGCTAGGGTGAAGACGGTCATTTCGATCTGCGGGAAGGCGCGGCGCATCGAGTCGGCGTTCACGATGGGTAGACCCATTTCTGCGGCGGTGGCGATTGGCACCAACGTGTTGAACCCGCCCACTTCGATGGGCATGATGGCCGCCGGTTCTTGGCCGAGAAATGAAGCGAGGGCTTTGATGCCGGCGATGAACTCGGTGCCCGCGGGGATCTTCTCTAAGATGACGGTGGGGGCGCCGATGATGGCGGTGGTCATCACCAACGCGTCGGGGGGCAGGTCGCGGGCGTTCACCACTGTGACCGGTCCGTAGTCCTCGAGGGCTTGATGGGCGACCAACTTGGCCACATAGGGGTCGCCGCCGCCGCCCGTTCCGAGGAGTGTGGCGCCGAGGCATAGGTCCTCGATATCGTCGGCGGTTAGGGTGTCCATTACGACTCCAGTTTCGGTACGGGTCACGTACTGGTGATCCTAGGAAAACGGGCCGCCGTGCTGCGATAGGCATTTCGCACAATCAGCGAGACTATTCTGTGCATATTGCACATATCTATCTACCCTGCTGGGTCTTGGGGATTGCTGCTAGGGTGGCCTTTGCGGTCTCGGACCGGATGAAACGGAGTGGTCAAAGAAGTGTGGACAACGGTTTGCGATAGCGAGTTCCACCACGAACGTGAAGCCCTAGCGTGGTTAAGGACGCGACTGCCTGACCGTAGGCCGTATCACGTCTGGACCAACTTCGAGTTCACTACCTTCGACGGCCGGCTTTACGAGGTCGACGCGTTGGCCATAACCGACAACGGCTTTCACCTCATCGAGATCAAATCGTATTCAGGGGAGCTGGCCGGCGACGCGGGCAGTTGGGAGTTGACCTCATCTAAGGGAAAGTTTCGTCAACTCGATAATCCTCGGTTTCTGGCCAACAAGAAGGCCAAGGCGCTTAAGGGCCGTATTGAGGCGGCGCCGGCGTTCAAGAAGTACAAGGGATCCGTGCCGTACCTCGAGGAATGCGTATTTTTATCCGACCCCGATCTGGTCTGTCGCTTGCCGGCTCAGGGCAGACACAACATCTTCGGCCGAGACACCGACGCTGAGCTTCTTCCAGGGAGAGCTTCGCTGGGCGGACAATCGCTGGCCGGAATCGTCGATCATCTCACCGGTCTTGGACCAGTTCCGAACGGTAGGACGCGCCACCGAATCAAGCCCCAACTAGTAACCCAACTAGTGAAGGCTATTGATCAGGTCGGCATCCGGGAAAGCACCCGCCGAAAGGAAGTAGGCGATTACTTGCTTTCCGGATTACTCGAAGACGTTGCTGGCGACACCACCGACGGCGTGGCCTATCAGGATTTTCTCGGCCAGCACCGTTCGCTCACCAACCTACAGCGCCGCATTCGCATCTATCCGCTGGAACTCAACGCCACCCGTGAGCGCCGTGATGTGGCCAGGCGAGCCGCCCAGCGAGAGTTTGAGTTGTTGCAACCCCTCGACCATCCCGGAATCCTTCATCCCCTTAATCACACCGCCAACGAACGCGGCCCAGCCCTCATTTTCGACTATTCGCCCGACGAGGTACCGCTGGCCGCCTTTCTCGCTGATCCCGCCCAGCGCACCCTCTCGGTCGAGGGGCGATTGGCCCTCATTCGACAAATTGCCGAGGCAGTGAACTTCGCTAACAGCAAGGGCGTGTTTCACCGTTCGCTCAGCCCGTCGGCGGTTTGGGTCAGCGGCGCCGACGAAGATCAGGGTGATCCACGGGTTCGGGTCACTAACTGGCACACCGGCGCTCGCTTGGCCGACGGCAGTACCTCTACTTTGGCCGTGGGCACGGTTCACACCCACGTCAAGGCCTTAGCCGCGGGCGACGCCGGGGTGTTCCAAGCCCCCGAATTCGCCCGACCCGGCGCTCGGCCCCGCAGTCTCGACGTGTTTAGCCTCGGCGCCTTGGCCTTGTTCATCCTCACCGGTGAACGACCGGCCTCTTCAGCCAAACAGTTGCGAACCATTTTGCGCAAGGTGGGCCACCTCGACCCGACCACGGTAGCCGACGGCGTAGCTAAGGACCTAGCCGAGGTGGTGATCTGGGCAACGAAAGCCGATCCCGCAAAACGCTTGAACTCGGGGCAGGAGTTTCTCAGCTTTCTCGACATAGCCGAAGAATCCTGGCGAAGCGAAAACGATCCGGCCGACGACGAAGTTTTGCCGAGCGAAGCCCGCCGTGGCGATCTACTCGGTGGGGGCCGTTTCAAGGTCGTGCATCGGCTTGGTAAAGGCTCCACCGCCCAAGCGTTGCTGGTCATAGACAACAGCCACGACGCTCGACTTTGTGTGCTCAAAGTAGCTCACGATGTTGACCATAACGACCGGATCCGGTCCGAAGCCAAGGCCCTTGGAGATCTCCAGCATCAGGCGATAGTCCCCCTTTTGGAATCATCGCTCGAGCTTTCGGGTTACGCGGCCATTTTGATTGGTTACGCGGGGCCCAAGATTGACCCTACTCGTCTCGAGTTGAAAGAGGCTCGGACTCTCGCCTCTCGGCTGACCGGCGGGTCGGTAGGGGTCGAGTTGGCCCAACGTTGGGGCGCCGATCTCCTAGACGCCTTGCGATACTTGGAGGAGACGGGGCGAGCGCATCGCGATATCAAACCCGACAATATTGGCGTTGCCCCGCGGGGGGAGAACAAGGAACTGCATCTGGTTCTGTTTGACTTCTCGCTTTCTAACGCCCCGCTCGACGCCCTCGAGGCAGGCACCGCCGGTTATATAGATCCGTTCCTCGAAGAGCGAGAGCGCTGGGACCAAGCCGCCGAGCGATATTCCGCGGTGGTGACCCTTTTTGAGCTGACCACCGGAAAAAAGCCATGCTACGGAGACGGGACCGCGGAACCGGCCATGATCTCTGATCCGGCGACGGTGGAGTCGGCGATGTTTGATGCCGCGGTGGCGTCGGGTTTGGTCGATTTCTTCACCAAGGCCCTACAGCGCGACAGTGCCGATCGCTTCGACACTGCCGAGGAGATGCTCCGAGACTGGAACAAAGCTTTTCAGACAGCGGCAGAACCCTCCACTCCTACAAGCGATTCAGGAGAACCATCGTGGCCGGAGAATCTCAGCGAAACCACCGAGTTGGCCCGCCTGCCGCTTAGCCGTCGTGCTGTTTCGGCGCTCGAACGAGCCGAAATTTTGACAGTGGCCGATCTGTTGGCTCTGCCCCCGATGAAGTTGCGATCGCTGACTGGGGTTGGCAAGGCCACCCGCAAGGAAATCAGCGAGGCCCGCGATCAGATCGAAGCTAGGGGTATCCGGGCCACTACCCGAGTCAACGACAACAACGACGATCCGCTGATTCGCTTGGCGCGAACTGCGGTTCCGGTCCTTGGTCGGGGTAATGCGCAAACCCAGGTCAAACTGGCCCGCATCTTGGTGGGCTTGGAACCCGACCGCGACCCTTGGGTTTCGCAAAATCAACTATCCGATTGGCTCGGCATTAGCCGCGGCGAGGTCTGTCAGTTCATTAACGCTTTGCGCCAGCGCTGGCTAAAGCAAGGCGACGTTACACAACTGCGCGACCAGGTTCGAATCGATATGGCCACGCTGCAGGTGGCCAGCGTGGACCAGGTCGGAGCCCTCCTGGCTGTGACCCACGGGTCGCTGACGAGATCGGCTCGGGGTTTAGTCCGGCTGGCCACCCTGGCCGAACAAGCACGTAAATCTCAGGGCTGGATCGTAAGTCGCCATCACGATGAGGTGTTCTTGGCCGCACAATCGGACGACGAAGAAGCAGCGACAGCTCAAGATTTGGTCAACTACGCGGTCGAAGTGGCACACAAGGCGGAAGAACTTTTGGCCGCCCAGTCGGTGGTGGCCCGCCCCTTGCTCCTCGAGAACCTGCATCGAATTGCCCGGCCTGACGCCATGGCGGCGTTGCCCGACGCTCACCTAGCCGACCTCGCCGCTGACCTGTGCGGTGACGCGGCGGTCAACTCCCGCTTGGAGCTTTACCGGCGTGGTCTGGCTGCCAAAGATGCGCTCGGGGGGGCTCGCCGTACTTTGCTAACCACCGGCGATCCCCTCAAAGTGGAGGACCTAGCGAGCAAGATCGCCGCCCGTTTCCCGGAGTCCACGGTGGTGCTGCCGCAACGGCCGGCTCTTGATCGGGTCCTACAGGAGGCAGGTGTCGAACTGGTTTGGTGCGACGAGCGCGGCGCTTACGTCAGCCCTCAGCACACCCCCACCGCCAGCAGTCGGGCGGTGGTTTCTTGCTCGCGTTATCCCACTGACCGAACGGTGTCGATTCCCCCGGTGGAGATCGACAACGCGGCCGAGTTCGACCATCTCCTACGACACTCGCGCTACAACGACGGAAGGGTTTTTGTGTTGATCACCGACGCCGTCGAGTTGGCCAAGGCCGAAACTCAACTCGCTCGGGTGGCTAATCTCACCGTCAGCGTCGACGAGTGGCTAGTGGACCAGCTACAGGAACTCACCGCGGCCAGAAAACCTACTTGGGCTACCCTCGCCGCGGCCGATAGCCGGGGCGAAGCCGGCCCCGACTGGGGGAAACTCCGACAAGTTGTCGATCTTGCCCTAGAGAGCTTCAGTCAACGTTTGTTGGCTACCGAAGGCACTGTACTGCTCACCAACTTAGGGTTGTTAGCTCGCTACGATCGCTTGAATCTGCTCGCCGAATGCCGTGAGGCTCTTCTCGATGGCGGACACAAACTGCAAGCGCTGTGGTGGCTGATTCCTTCAACCGTCGGCGGCGGTGCTCCGCTCCTCGACGGGCGAGCAGTTCCCGTCATTTCGCCTAACGAGTGGTGTCAGATCCCGCCCGATTGGCTACGCAACGCCCATCAAGGAAGCCCGGTTTCATGATCGACCGCACCGCCCTCACCACCGAATTGATCAGCCACGTCAAGGCGCTAGTCGACGATCTACAGGCCCGGGCCGACACCGACGCCACGATCCGCGAGTCAGTAACCAACGAATATGAAGACGCATTCGCGGCGGGCCGAACCGGCCACGACCTAGAAACATGGCGCGAGGATCTTTTGACCCAAGTGGCGGTGGCGTGGGTGCTTGGTTGCGTGTTCGTCCGCTTCAGCGAAGACAATCAACTGCTGGGCGAGGCGAGATTGTCTGGTCCGGGCGAGCGGCGTAAATGGGCCCAAGCCGCTCAGTTGGAATATAATCGTAGCCATCCGGCGGAGGCCGAGCGTGGCTATCTGCTTCACGTTTTTACCCACTGTGCGGACGTGAACGGCTTGGCCGAAGTCTTCGGTGCCCATAATCCGCTGTGGCGCTTCGGGCCGTCCGACGATGCCTGCCGGGACTTGATCGACCTCTGGCGCTCGCTTGAGCCAGCGACTGGTTCGCTGCGTTGGGATTTTACCGACCAAGCCTTAGACACCCGTTTTCTGGGCGACTTGTATCAGGACCTTTCTGAATACGCCAAGAAAACTTACGCCCTGTTGCAGACACCTGACTTCATCGAGAAGTTCATCTTGGATCGCACACTGGAACCGGCCCTAGCCGAGTTCGGGCTCGACGGCCCCGACGGTTCGGGCTTTCGGATGATCGACCCGGCTTGCGGGTCGGGGCATTTCCTGCTCGGCGGTTTCGTCCGGCTAGCTGAGCGCCACCATGCCCGAGGGGTAGGGGCGCGGGCCGCCGCCGCACGGGCGCTCGATAGCGTTTTCGGGGTTGATCTGAACCCGGCCGCGGCGTCGATCGCCCGCTTCCGGCTGTTAGTGGCCGCGCTGGGGTTTGCCGGGGTGAAAACGCTGGCCGAAGCGCCGAACTTCACCATCAACGTGGCGGTGGGCGATTCTTTGCTGCACGGCCCGCCGCCCGGTCGGTTGCAAGGCGTGCTCGAATCAGCCGAACGACAGGCCCTTGCCACAGCACACCTTTACCTGACCGAGGACGCCGAAACCGTCAACGACATCTTGGGCCGCGACTATCACGCGGTGGTGGCCAACCCGCCTTACATCACAGCCAAAGACAAGGCGGCCAATATTGCCTACCGGCAGCGCTACGGGACCTGCGCGGGGAAGTACTCGCTGGCTGTGCCGTTCATGGAGCGCCTGTTTGACCTAGCCCGGCGGGGTGCGGGTTGCACGGCGGGCTACGTGGGCCAGATCACCACCAACTCGTTTATGACCCATGACTTCGGTAAGAAGCTGGTGGAGCAGTACCTAGCCGACGAGGTCGAGTTGACCCATGTCATCGACACCAGCGGGGTGCCAATCCCCGGCCATGGCACGCCGACGGTGATCCTGGTGGGGCGCAACCGGTTTCCGCTGGCTGACCGATTGCGGGTGGTGCGCGGTAGCCGGGGCGAACCGGGCGACCCCGCCGACCCGGCCGAGGGTAAGGTCTGGACCTCGATCTGTGAGCTAGTGGATCAGCCCGGGTCAGAAAACGACTACGTCAGCGTGGCCGACATGGAACGAGACACTCTGGCCACGCATCCATGGTCGCTGCAGGGCGGCGCGGCGGCCGATTTGAAACAGCGGATCGAAAAGCAAAGCACCCGACGATTAGAAAGCATCCAAACGGCAATCGGCATCGTCGGGATGACGAATACGGATGGGGTGTTTATCGCTCGGCGGCGGGGGGCGCTGGCGCGACAGTCGGTTGAAAGTTCCGCCGTTCGTGACCTAGTGATCGGCGAAGCGACCCGAGATTGGGGGATCGCCAACCCCCCGCAGGTCCTGTTCCCGTACGGGCCGCAATACGATGTAGTAGCCGAAGCGGACCTGCCCGCGCCGGTATTCAAGTGGTTGTGGCCCTGCAAAGCGGTGCTGGGCGCGGCTGACGTGTTCGGCAAAACTAAGTGGGAAGCGGGAGTCCCTTGGCACGCCTGGTCGAGACTCACGACTAGCAAGCTCAAAACGCCGCGGTTGATCGGGTTTGCGTACGTGGCGACGCATAACCATTTCGTTTTCGATCGGGGGGGGGTAAGGCTTTACAACCAGTCGGCGCCGGTAATCAAATTGGGTGCCGACGCCACCGATGCGGATCATTTACAACTGCTGGGGTTACTAAACTCGGCGGTGGCCTGCTTTTGGATGAAGCAAGTCTTCTTCAACAAGGGCGGCACTACTAGTAGTAGCGGGGCGAAAGGCTGCGGATCCGAAGCCTGGATCGATTTTTACGACTTCAGTTGTAAGAAACTGAAGCAGTTTCCCCTGGTTTCGGGTTCGGTTCTTGATCTAGCCACAGCGCTCGACGGGGCGGCCCAAAAACTCGCCGCGCTCAGTAACGACCGCTTCGCTCGTTCCCGGGCCCAGATCGACCTGCTACGGGCCCAGATGGTTTGGTGTCAAGAAGAACTGGACTGGCGTGCCCTGTACCTCTACGGCGTGACCGACACCGATTTGTCGTTTCCTGCCGACGCCGTTTTCGAGTTGCACAAAGGCGAGCGTGCCTTCGAGATCGCCCTAGCTCGCGGCATCGAAGCGGGCCACACCGAGTCGGCCTGGTTCCAACGCCACGGTTCGACCCCGTTGACAGAACCGCCCACCCACTGGCCCGACTGGTACCAGGCCCGGGTGCAGCAACGCCTCGAGTTGATCGAAAGCAATCGCCTAGTGAACCTCGCTGAACGCCCCGAATACAAACGGCGCTGGGCTTGGCCATCCGTCGACACTCTAACCGCCGACGCTCAGCGGTCCTGGCTCCTGCAGCGCCTCGAAGCCGATCATCTCTGGACGGCGTGCCAAGTCCGCACCGTGGCCAACCTAGCCCACGAATTGTCGCAAAACGATCCAGAATTTGTGCAGATCGCACAACTCTACCGCGGCGAACCTTACGTCGACCTAGTCAAGTTAGTAGCCGAGTTAGTTGACAGCGAAGCCGCGCCGTACCTCGCGGCTTGGCGCTACAAAGAGCCCGGGATGCGCAAACGGGCGGCGTGGCAACGAACCTGGGCTCAGCAACGCCGCCACGACGCCGGCGAAGACAAAGCAAAGGTCCCGGTGCCCCCTAGCTACCAGCCGGCTGATTTCCACTCGGCAGTGGTGTGGGACCTGCGCGGCAAACTAGATGTTTCCAACGAGGCGTTTATCTCTTATCCGGGGGCGCAAGGGGCGGTCGACGACACGCCGGTGGTGGGCTGGGCCGGTTGGGATCACCTCCAACAGGCCAAAGCGTTGGCCGCTTTATTGAGCCAGCGGGAGCAAACCGAAGGCCGGGACTCCCCGCGGTTGATCCCACTACTTGCTGGCCTGGCCGAACTCGTGCCCTGGCTACAGCAGTGGCACAACGAATACGACCCGAACCTCGGGATGGGTTTGGGCGACTACTACGCCTCTTTCCTGACCGCTGAAACGCAACGACACGGCTTGGCGGCGGCGGACCTGACCGCCTGGCGACCACCGAAGCAGGCCAAGGGCCGCAAGAAAAAGGCTACCCCATGACCAAAATCTGTGAACTCATCGACATTGCGACCGATGTCCAAGCGGGCGATTTCGTCCTCAAGCTAAACCAGGGCATTACCGGCGACACGACCCGAACCGTTGACGATTACGTAGTCACCGAGCAGTTGGCGGCCGCCTTTGACGAAGCTTTGGGGCTAATCGCCTCGGCGGTGAGTGACAATGAATCGAAGGCCGCTTTCCTGCAGGGCAGCTTCGGTGCGGGGAAGTCGCACTTCATGGCCATGTTGCATCTGCTGTTGAGTAACGATCCCCATGCTCGGGCCAAGCCGGAACTGCAGCAGTCGCTAAACAGATGTGGTCCACAACTCGACGGTAAAAAGTTCCTGCTCGTGCCGGTGCATTTTCTGGCCGCCAAGTCGACGGAACAGAAAATCCTCGGCGGTTACGTCGAACGCATCGAGGAACTCAACCCCGGCGGCGCCCTCCCCGGCGTTTATCTTGGCGATGAGATCATGGCGACCGAGTTGCGTAAGCTCCGAGCCCAATTCGGCGATGAGGCTGTCCTGAAGGGCTTAAACTCGGCCGATGGCGGTGACGACGAGTGGGGCCAGGTTGCGGCGAAGAACTGGACGGTTGACTCAGTCGACGAAGCCCTGAACGCTCCAGCCACCGATCAGCGCCGCTTGGACCTCGTGGCGGCTTTCGTTGCCGCCTACCGCCCGGGGACTATGCTCCAAACAGCGGTTGGCGGTGAAGGGTTTGTGGATCTCGATCGCGGCCTCGGCGCTATTAGCCGTCACGCCGCTCGAAACGGCTACGACGGCGTCGTGTTGTTTCTTGACGAGTTGATCCTGTGGCTGGCGTCCCACATTGCTGATCTTGGTTTCGTTCAGGCCGAATCACAGAAGTTGATCAAGTTGGTCGAGGCGGGCGATGCCGGTCGGCCCGTGCCCATAATTAGCTTTGTCGCTCGTCAGCGGGACCTCAAAGAGTTAGTGGGCGAGGCCATCGCCGGGAACCAGCAGAAGGCTTTTGCCGATACTCAAGCCTGGCAAGACGGCCGCTTTGGTCGGATCAAACTGGAGGCAGGCAACCTGGCTCTCGTAGCTCAAAAGCGTCTACTCAAACCAGTTGACGATAACGCGGGCCGCGAATTAGCCGCCGCGCTTGATGAGGCGTTGGCTGGTCGCGATGATATCAAAAAGCAACTGCTGGGATCGGCCGCCGATATAGGCGAATTCCGGGCTACCTACCCGTTTTCGCCCGCGTTGGTTCAGGTACTAGTCGACGTATCCGAAGCGTTGCAGCGCGAGCGCACCGCGCTGAAGCTGATGCAACAGCTGTTGGTTGATCAGCGCGAAACGCTCGAGGTGGGTCAGATTATTCCCGTCGGCGACCTATGGGATGTTGTTGCGACCGCCGCCGAACCGTTCTCGGCCGAACTAAAAACGCTATTCGACTGTGCCGAAAAACTGTGGCGTACCAGGCTAGCCCCCGCCCTCGCCGCAAGCCATAACGTCACCGGCGACACCCCGGCCGACGCTCCTCAGCGCCAAGCGTTAGCTAACGATGAACGGCTCCTCAAGACGGTGCTCTTGGCCGCTCTCGTGCCTGAGGTGGAAGCATTTAGAGGCCTCAACGCGGCGCGTCTGGTGGCGCTGAACTGGGGAACCATCACCACTCCGATACCCGGCCAAGAGACGCACCTAGTGGCCGAGAAGCTAAGAACTTTAGCCGGTCAGGTAGCGGAGTTGCTGATCGGCGACGATTCCGCAAATCCCACCGTAGCGATAAAACTAGCCAACGTAGACATCGAAGACATCATCGCCCGGGCCGCCAACAGCTTCGATAACCCAGGTGCTCGGCGCCAGAAACTGCAAACCCTGATCGCCAGCGCGGTAGGTAACAGCATCAACGATGAACGACGCGGTACCCTCGAACACCACTGGCGGGGCACGAAACGACCCGTCGATGTAATTTTTGGCAACGTCAGGGACACTTCTGAGATGGCCGACCAGGTCCTCATCGCCTCCCCTGACCGGCCCAAACTGATAATCGACTTCCCCCTCGACGACCAGGGTCATTCGCCCGCCGACGATCTGGCCCGCCTCGACGACTGGAGCCATGCTCACGCCTCGACCCCCACCGTCTGCTGGTTGCCGTCATTTTTCAACGACCAAGGCCTGATCGTTTTGAAGCGCTACGTTGCGGTCGACGAGGTGCTGAAACTAGACCGACTCGGTCAGTACACAACTCAGCTGTCGGCCACCCAGCGGGCCGAAGCCAAACCCCTGCTGGAAAGCACACGCCGTAATCTAAAAGAACAACTCCACGACGCAATTCTGTGCGCTTACGGCATCGTTTCAGAAACCCACCCGCTGGTCGATTCGGCTCAAGCGCTCACGGACCATTTCCGCAGCCTTGATCCCACGCTCGCTATCGCCGCCCCCACCAAGCCGTCTTTTGGTGAGGCTCTCAACGAAGTGTGCGATCAGATCTTCGCCACTCTCTACCCCGGTCACCCTAAGTTCGGCGCCGCCATCACCAATGCCTCGCTGCGTACCACATGGCGGGAGATCAAGCGGGCCCTAGCCGATCCCGACGGGCGGATCACCGTCGAAGCGAAAAATCGCTTGGTGTTAGGAAATGTCGCCCAGCCAATGAAGCTAGGCAAGATGTACGACTCGCATTTTATTCTGGGTAACTACTGGTTCCAAAAACTCGATCCTCGACTCGCTGGTTCCGCCACCCAAGCAATCACCGTCGACGATATGCGAGCCCATATCGACACGCAACCCGGCGGCCCGCTGGGGCTGGAACCCCAGGTGGCCGATCTCATCATCTTAACCGTGGCCGCCCAGACCGATCACCGGCTCACCCATCGGGGCTCGGTTCTGGACCCAGACCAGGGCAAGTCCATAGTCGGCGACGCGGTGCTGGAACTCGAACAGTTACCCGACGCTGATCAATGGAAGGCCGCGGTCGAAAGAGCCGCGACGATCTTTGGTCGGACATTCATGCCGAAAGTGACCGGCCCCGAGATGGTGTCGATGGGCACCTATATCCAAAATCGCGCCAAAGACCTCGTGACGCCGGTCGATGACCTAGTCGATCAGTTGACCAAGGCCTACAAACCTTGGGGGTTGACCGACGGCAAACGCTTGGCCACCGCCCGCGCCGGGCAAGACCTCGTGCGCGCTTGCCAACGAGTGGACGACGCCACAGTTGTGAAGAAGCTGGCTGATTTTCGCAGTCCGACCAGCGACGCCGCCACGGCCAAAAGTCTCACCTCGGCTGCTCATGTGGCCAAGAGTGTAGGAGGGGCCAATCTTGATCTGTGGGTGACCGCTCGGTCGGCGGTGGAGGAGCAAGCCACCAAAGCCCTCGTCGCCGACGAGATCGTCGTGGCTTTCGAACCTGCCGCGATGGTGGCCGAAGCCGCCGCCACAGCCCATGTCGCTGCCAACCAACAGGCCGCAGCACCCCCAGCGGACGGGGGTCGGCCGGAGGGTAAGCGGGTTTCGCTGCGCTCGCCAAAGGATCTAGATCCGCTCATCGAACAACTCAGCGTGGCCCTAGGCAACGGCGACTCGCTCGAAGTGACCTGGCGGCTCCTAGGACCCGGGCCGTGACGCTACCCACGGTGACCCGGGCTCAACTCATCCCACTCCTAGAGCGACTCTTGAGGTCGACCGACGCAGACGCGCCTTTGATCCTGGTGCGAGGCAAACTCGACCACGTCTCTGAAACTGTGACCGTGGACGGTCGGGAGGTGGCGCTTATGGCCTCGTCTTCACCGCTGGCTATACGGGGCCGGGCCGCCCAGCCAAGATCGGATCCGCTAGCCGTCGTTACCGGCTGTGAGAATGCGGATCTAGGCGACGACCTCGTCGCTCGGTCGGTACGCCGCAAGGTTTACTCGATCGACCGCTGGGAAACCGTGGCCCACCTCTTCAAAGCCAATGGAGTCAACAGTAGCCTGGCCGAGCATCGCGAGATCGCCGATGCACTGATCGAGGCGAAACCCGACGACGGCTACCGGCCGTTGTTAGGCAAGCGCCTCGACCTCGAGACAGCCCTAGCCGAGCTTATGCCAGCCCTGTTTGGTTGGGATTCGGGCACTTTGGCTGAGTTTTTGCCCTGGGCCGAGACGCCCGCCGCGGCCCAAGTGATGCGCACCGCGGCGCCTTCGGTCCTCGAGCAGGTCCGCTGTTACCTCATTGAAAAACTCGGTCCGGGGGTTGGTGTGGTGTTTGCCGCTTTCCCCGCCAAGCGGGCCGCCGAACTCACCGCGCTGGCCCTCGCCGCCGGTCTCGTCCACCACCAAGAAGCGCCGCTCGCCGCGGCTGCGGTACGGCTCGAAATGCTTCTCGGCGACGATACCCTCACCGCCGAGGCGTATCAAAGTCTGGCTCTCGCCGCACAGCAGTGGGTCACCAACGAGGGCCAAGGTCGCGCCGCGGTGGCCGACTGGTTGGCTCGCGCCGATAGCTTCGTCGTCGAACTCAAGGCGGATTCAAATGCTTGGCGGTCGGACCTCGTGGCGTCGGGATTCGAGCAACGCCTAGCGCAGGCGGCGAAGGCCATAAACCAGTGGAGAGAGGCGTCGAGCGACCAAAACCTTGAAGCTGACGTGGTCGCTTCACTCAAACAGTTGGGCCGGCACCGACTCGCTGGGCAAATCCCGCAACGAGTCGAGCGACTCGAGATGGCGGCCCGAATCGTTCGCCGCCTAGCCCTCCAACCCGCCGAACCAGAAACGCTCGGCGAAACCGTTGGCCACTACATCCGCGACGGGGCGTGGCTGGACCGCGCCCGCGTCCTCGTGTCCCAGGGAGACACCGACCCTGACGTGGGGGCCCTATGTGCCACGCTCACCGCCCAAGCCGATCAATTGATAGCCAAAACAGGTCTCGGGAGAGCCAAACACCTAGCGACGGCCGCTCATCACCTCCACGGCGACGTCATCGGCGTAGAGCACATCGTCGATCAGATAATCGCCCCAGTGGCCGCCACCGGGCCGACCCTAGTTCTCGTCTTCGATGGTATGGGTTGGCCTGCCTTTCTTGACGTGCTCGAACGACTCGAAGCTGAGCGGTGGCAACCGTTGCAGTCCGTCAACGACAAGTCCCCAACAGCGGCTTTGGCCACCTTCCCGACGGTTACCGAACATTCCCGCACCAGCTTGTTTTGTGCCGCGCTGCGCTCCGGCGACCAAGCCCACGAGCGCAAGGCCTTCGCGACCCATCCCTCGCTGACCGCGGAATGTCGATCCAACCGTCCGCCGCGGCTTTTTCACAAAGCCGACCTGCGAGCAGGCGGTCTTGACACCATTTCGACCGAAGTTTTGGACGCCATCGGCGATGAAGCCAATCGGGTGGTCGGACTAGTGCTCAATCACATCGACGAACGGCTAAAGGATGTCGCTCTTCCGCCTGGAGGATGGGGTCTTGATGAGTTGGCGCCGCTGCGGGAGGTTCTCGATGCCGCCCGGCGAGTTGGCCGGGTAATTGTGATTACCGCCGATCACGGTCACGTCCTCGAACGCCATAGCGAACACCGTGCCGGGGGCGGCGGAGATCGCTGGCGCCGCACCGAAACCGGACCGGCGGGCGACGGCGAACTTGCGGTACAAGGCCCGCGGGTGCTCACCGACGACGGCGCCGCCATCATGGCGTGGGCTGAGAAGCTTCGTTACGGGCCGTTGCGTAACGGCTATCACGGCGGAATCACGCCGGCCGAAGTGATCGTGCCGGTGGTTGTGATGGGCACCGAAACCCCCGCCTGGTCGGAACCTCTCGTCCTAGCCCGGCCGGATTGGTGGTACCCGACCGTGGCCGGATCGGCGGCTGCGGAGTCGCCCTCGCAGCAACTGCCGGCGCTGCCGACACTGTTCGACGCCGATCCGATTAGCAAGATCATGTCCAGCGACCACGTCATCGGTCAGTTGGCCTCGTTGCGACTCGACACCACCAAAGTCGAGGCGGTGCTGCGCCTCCTCGACGCCGCGGCGGGCACGGCGATGGGTGAGGAACGCGTCGCCAACCAGACCGGAATACCCCGACAACGCATGTCACGATTCGTCAGTCAACTGCAACGACTGCTCAACGTTGACGGCTATCTCGTCATCACGTCAAGCAACGCCGAGATCACCTTCGACCGCTCCTTACTGGAAACCCAACTCGGTCTGTGATGACTACCCCCTCACGATGATCACTAGCTCACCGCAGCGCCGCACCGAACTACTCGACGCCTTGCGCCGCGGGACCGTCCCTTCGCAAGGCCTAGACGCCTTAGCGGTGGGACTCGACCGCTTTACGGCAACGTTTGGCGAAGAACTCGACCGGGCCGCGTCGGGGGCGGGCGTGTTCAAAGCCATCCGGGGTGAGTACGGGGCAGGTAAAACCTTCATCACCCGCTGGTTAGCCGAGCAAGCCAAAGCCCGGGGTATGGCCGCTGCCGAGGTTCAGATTTCCGAAACCGACACCCCCATGCACCGGTACCAAACAATCTACCGGCGTCTGGTGGAGCAATTATCGACCTCCACTGCCCGCAGTGGGGCGGCGCGCAGCGTTATCGATTCTTGGATCTTCACCCTGGAAGACGAAATCCTCGCCCGAGACGAAGTCGACCCTGACGATGCCGCGGCAGTGACGGAGGCAACCGCTGCGCTGATGGAGCAAAGGCTCGGCGCGATCACCCAAGCAGCGCCCGCGTTCGCCGCGGTGTTGCGGGCCTACCTAGAAGCTACTAACGCCGGTGAGCGGGCTACCGCCGATGGCCTGCTCGCTTGGCTCAGCGGGCAACCCCACGTAGCGGCCGCGGTCAAACGATCGGCCGGGGTCAAAGGCGACGTGGACCACGATGCGGCGCTGTCTTTTCTCAGCGGCCTGTTAGCGGTGCTGCGCGACGCCGGTTTCAACGGCCTGGTGCTGGTCCTTGACGAGGTGGAGACCATGCAGCGGATGCGGTCCGATACTCGCGATAAGGGCCTCGAAGCGTTGAGAAAGTTCATTGATGATCTCTATCAGGGCCGATTCCCGGGCCTTTACCTAGTTATTACCGGAACGCCTGCTTTTTTCGACGGTTCGCAAGGGGTGCAACGTTTGGCGCCGCTCGCCCAACGACTCCACACTGACTTCACCGCCGAACCACGATTCGACAACCCTCGGGCTACGCAGATTCGCCTGCCCGGGTTTGATCTCGACTCCCTCGTCGCGGTGGGGATCCGGGTGAGGGACCTCTACGCCGCCGGTGCAGCTCACCCCGATCGAGTTCGGTCCCTTTGCAACGACGAGTACCTGGCTCGCCTAGCGCAAGCCGTCACCGGAGAACTCGGGGCGAAGGTCGGAATCGCGCCCCGTCTCTACATCAAAAAACTGGTCAGCGATGTGCTGGATCGCGTCGACCTGCACGACGACTTCGACCCTCGTAAACATTACAAACTCACCGTTGCCGAAACAGAGTTGACCGAAGTCGAACGCAACGCCCGAGCCGCCGCCACCCCCCACGACATCAAACTGGAACTATGAACCATGGAAGCCAGTAACCGCGGGTATCAGCGCGGCCCATGACCGGGTTCGATCAACTTCACCCGTCGATTCGCCATCACATTGTCAACACCCTCGGGTGGCCGCAACTACGCCCGTTGCAGGAGCAGGCCATCGAACCGGTGATGGCGGGCGAGCACGGACTCTTTTTGGCCCCCACCGCAGGCGGCAAGACCGAAGCGGCGGTCTTTCCCGTGTTCAGCGCCATGGCGACACAGAACTGGCGGCCCCTCAGCGTGCTTTACCTCGCGCCGCTGCGGGCGTTACTCAATAATCTTTTCCCGCGTCTCGAAGCCTATGGCGGTTTCGTTGGTCGTCGGGTTGGGATCTGGCACGGCGACACGGGGCAAGGGGAGCGGGCCCGGATCATCTCTGACCCGCCCGATCTGTTGCTCACTACCCCCGAGTCGTTGGAGGCCATGTTGATCTCGCGACGGGTCAACCAAGACTGGCTATTGGCAAACGTTCGCACGGTCGTCATTGACGAGGTGCATGCCTTTGCCAGTGCCGATCGGGGGTGGCATTTGCTCGCCGTGCTCGAACGCCTTACCCGTATCGCTGGTCGAGACCTGCAACGCCTCGGCCTGTCCGCAACCGTAGGTAATCCCGATGCTCTCCTAGAGTGGATGTGCGGCTCTAGCGGTAAAGCTCGTCGGGTGGCCAACCCGCCAGCCGACGTGCTGGCCGAGCCGGAAGTAACCCTCGATTATGTTGGCTCGCTTGACAACGCCGCCACCGTTATTAGCCGATTGCACAGGGGGGAGAAACGGTTGGTTTTTGTTGACTCCCGCCGTCGAGTGGAAGAACTCGGGGTCGCCCTGCGGGCCCGTGACACCGAGATTTTCGTGTCGCATGGATCGCTCAGCCGAGAAGAACGGAACCGTTCCGAAAAGGCATTTTCTGAAGCCCGCGACTGCGTTATTGTGGCCACCAGCACCCTCGAATTGGGGATCGACATTGGTGACCTCGATCGGGTTATACAAATCGATAGTCCGCCTACGGTGGCTGGCTTCCTGCAACGAATGGGGCGCACCGGTCGTCGGTCGGGGGCCAGTCGCAACGCCCTTATTTTGGCGACCACTCCCCGGACGCTACTGACCGCGGCGGCGATATTGCGGCTCTGGGTGACAGGATTTGTGGAACCGGCGGAACCTCCCGTGCTGCCGGTTCATCTTATCGCCCAGCAACTTCTCGCCCTGACTCTGCAGGAAGCTGACCGTGGCCTGGGGCGCTCGACGTGGCAGGAATGGCTGGGCGATCCACCAGTTCTTGGGCCCGCGGTTATGAACTACGCCGAGGAGTTGTTAGCTCACCTGCAGACCGGCGAGTGGCTGCACGAAGACACCGGCCTCTTGAGTCCAGGGAGGGCGGCAGAAGCCACGGTCGGCCGGCGGAACTTCCTCGAACTCACGTCGGTGTTTGTCGCCGATCCGCTGGTCTTGGTTCGTCAGGGCCGGACCGAGATCGGGCAGGTCCCCGACGTGGCGATCACCGCCGCTTTCGCCACCAAAGAAGGCGTCCCGGCGATTTTGCTGGCCGGTCGGACCTGGACGATTAAAAGCGTTGATTGGCGACGACGGATCGCTCAAGCCGAACCAGCCGACCAGAAAGCCAGCGTCCGATTTCCGGGAATCGCCCAACCGTTGAGTTACGAAATATGTCAGTCGATGGCGGCCGTACTCGACGATGCCCCGCTCGAATCGGTGGATTTCACTGAGCGAGCAGTCACTGCCCTCGAGCAACTGCGCTCCGAGCTACGAGGCGCTCGGCCCGGCCGGACCTTGCTCCTCTCGGCCGCTAACGGGACCCGCTGGTACACCTTCGCGGGGCTACGAGCGAACCTCGAACTGGCCGCCCGAGTCGCCCCGCTACGGTCCACCATCTCGCAACGAGACGACCTCTTCATCGCTTTTGGCGAACCGGTTGACCGCCACCAGTTGCGGGCTGCGATCGAAAAACCAACCCCTAGAGCAGAACTCGCCCGGTTGGTCGCTGACGTCAGCGGAGCCCTCAAACTGCAGCGTGTCCTACCCGAGCACCTAGTCGAGGAGATTCTGGTTAGCCGCCTACGAGATAGCGCTGCGGTAGCCGCGGTCGAAACTGCCGCCCTAGACGTAGCCGACCGAAGTTGATTGTGCTCCTAAGCCGCGGGGATCGGTTTTCGATGTCGGTTGGGGTCGCCGCGTTGGCCTCGGTGTTTTCGCCCGTGACAGTTCCAGCAGGGTAGTTCGAGGTTGTCGATGTCGGTTGGCCCGCCTTGGGCCCATTCTCGTGTGTGGTGGGCTTCGGTGCGGTCCGGTGATGCTCCGCATTCGCTACAGCCGCGATGGCGGGCGATGAGAGCAATCCACTGATCGCGGCTAGCTAGGCGGGTGGAGCGCCCGAGCCACAACGGTCGGCCATCGCCTGCAAAGACTTGCCCGACGACTTCGGCGGTGGGTCCGAGTTCGATGAGTACATCGTCGGGTACTGGGCTGCCGTCGGCGAGTTCGGTGCTGCCCGATCTCGAGACAGTGCAGCAGGTGAACCATGTGCTTGGGATGCGGCTTGCCCGAACGGGTCGAGCGGGGGCCCCCGGTGAGCAACGCCACCATGGCGTCGGCGCGGCGTTGCTTTGGGGTCCGTGCGTCGTCGGGGCCGATCTGGTTAGCAAACTCCCGCAAGGCCGCTAGAGCCCGAGCGCCGTTGATTGGATCGAGGCGGCTCAAGATGTTGATCATCCCCTCGCCATCGACCCAGTCAGTTACCTCACGGAGTCGACGCTGCCGGGCGTGTCGCTTCTCAACCGTGCCCTGAGATTCTCTGGTGTTGACCCACTCGCGTGTCTTCTTAGCAAACCGGTCGGCAGGCAAATCCGCAGCCAACGAGAGCAACTCCTCGGCCTCACTCGGCGATACCCGCGCCGCTGCCTCAGCACACACCGCGGCATGCTCAGTGGTGATAGCTCCACGCTGGCCAACCCTTCGGCCACAGCGGGCATCTGCGCCAACTGTGTAGCGACCTTGGCATCTTGTTTGGACTGGCGATTCGAACGCCGCGAAAGCGAATGCCCCACACTGGCCGCATCGGCCCCGGAATCGCCCAACGCGTCGATCCCAGCCAAGCACGCCAAGCGTCGTTCTTCGGCGTGAGCGATCACCCGATCAAGCCCACCAATGGTTGTGGTCAACTCCGGTCGAGACATTCCATGGAGAGCAACCTCGTCCATGTTGTCGTGCGCTTTCTGGAACATGCGTTTATTGTATCAAAACTTAACTGGTATGTCAACAAGAAATCCATATAGATATAAATTGCCTTCTTTCGCGCCACCACAACCGCGGTCACACTGCGATCCGTGGCTTACCCGCGTCACGAGTACGGTTTGGCCATGGTGGTGCTGGTCGATGAGGCGAGGTGGTGGTGGCGAGGAACCACCTGGGCGCACCTCGTCAGCGACGAGTCCTACGACGAGTTGCACGCGTTTGCCCAAGGGTTGGGGAAGCGACGGCTTGGATTCCAAGGGGATCATTACGACATCGACGAGATCGACCGGGGTCGGGCCATCGAGCGGGGCGCGGCCGCGACATCGAGTCGGCACTTGGTCGGCCGGTTGCGAGAATCTGGTCTACGCCAACGTGACGCCAAGCCTCGGTGGGAGCGAGTGGCAGAGTTTGGTCATGGCGATGGGGGTCGTGTCCGTTCACAACTCGCTGCGTTCGAGACAGCGGGGGAGCGCTTAGCCGAAGCAATCACATCGGCGCACAAACTCGTGGCGTTGGCTCGTGGCGGCCTTTACGTCGACAGTGGATCCCTTGTCTTGTTGCTCGACCTCGCCCCTGGGGTGACGGAGTCGTTGCCTCCGGTGGACGTCGACGAAGCATGGGTCGGTGGTCCCCGGGTCGATGGCTGGCGCAGCGTGGAGTTCGTGGTTCACCACCCGCCCGCCTAGTAGGCCGGTAGCCTGTCTCGTCGTGGCACTGCTTGTTCAGAAGTTTGGCGGCACCTCCGTCGGAGATCCGGATCGTATCCGTGAGGTGGCCGCCCAAGTGGCGCGGGGTCGCAAGCGGGGCGACAAGATCGTTCTCGTTGTTTCGGCCATGGGCAAGGAAACCGACGCTCTTCTTCGCTTGGCCGACGAGGTTTCCAAGTCAAAGCCGGGGCGGGAGATGGACATGCTCATCACCGGCGGCGAACGCAAGGCGTGCGCCCTAGTCGCCATGGCTATCACCGATCTCGGCCTAGAAGCTGAGTCGTTTACCGGCAGTCAGGCCGGGTTTCTTACCGACTCCTCGCATCGCGACGCCAAGATTCTTGAAGTGAACGCCCACCGCATCGTTGAAGCCGTGGAAGCGGGCAAGGTTCCCGTCGTCGGCGGAAGCCAAGGCGTGTCCACCGATCACAACGTCACCTTCTTTGGTCGGGGCGGGTCCGACACCACTGCGGTCGCTCTGGCCCACGCCCTCGATGCCGATACATGCGAGTTGTACACCGACGTTCCGGGTGTTTTCACTACCGATCCCCGTCTAGTTGCCACCGCCCGCAAGATGGATCACGTCTCATTCGACGAACTACTCGAAATGACCGCCACGGGTTGCCCTAAACCAGCGATGCGGTCGGTTGAACTCGCCCGAAGCTACGGCGTCACGCTCCACATCCGGAGCGCCTTTAGTTGGGTACCGGGTACTTGGGTCACTGAGGAGGCCTCTATGGAAAATGCCAGCATCTCTGCGGTCACGCATGACACATCTGAGGCCAAGATGACCGTGTTAGGGGTTAGCGATCGCCCCGGCGTTGCCGCTCAACTATTCCGCGGTCTGGCCACCGCTGGGGTCAACGTTGACATGATCGTGCAGAACGTTTCCGAAGACGGACACACCGACATCAGCTTCACCTTGCCCCACGAGCAGATCGAGGTTGCGTCGCTCACCGTCAAAGGCCTGGTTGGTGATCTCAACGCATCGGGCGTGGTGGCCGATGGCGATATCGCTCGGGTGAGCCTGGTCGGGGCCGGGATGCAGACCAACCCCGGCGTGGCGGCAACAATGTTTGAGACCTTGTCGGCCACGGGCATCAATATAGAGATGATCTCCACCTCGGCGATTCGCATTTCGTGCGTGGTACGCCAAGACCAAGCCGAAACAGCGGTCACGGTTTTGCACGCCGCGTTCGAACTCGACAAGGCCCCATCCAACCGAGCGAACCTTTAGCTCCACTCGGCCATGATGTTAGCGTCGGCGTTTGCTCTATCCCACCGACGAGGCTCGGGATTTCGGTGTCGGTCTGGACGGTGGAGGCAATCCGCTACTACCGAGGATCGACGGTCAGATCATTAGCTATCTGTTGATGGTGGCGTCCCAGGTTTGGTGTAACTCGGGCCTGGGCGTTGGTTCCTGTTGGTCATTCTAGGCGGCGGTTGTGGCGTCGGGGCTGTGATGGCTGGGGTGTAGCGCAGTCCTTCGCGAGTTAGCCGATGACTTTCACACGTCGTCGGGTTTCGCCGAAGGTCCGTTTGATGAGGTTGGTGTGTCGGATCCGTTTGTGGTGCTCGGTCGGGAATCGTAGGTACGAGGTCAGCGCTTGACGGTCGTCTTGCGGGCAGCGCACCGCAGCCGGGAAGGCTTGGTGGTGCCGGTCCAGCGAACCGTGGAGTTCGGTGCCGATCGCGTAGGCAACCATGACCGGCTCCGCGTTGGTGTCGTCATGCATCTTGAAATGCGACCCGTTGAGAAACAGGTAGTCCAAATCGATGCTGGTCAGATCGCGGTTGCTGGAACACTTCGAAATCGTCCTTGAGGACCTACTGAAGCACAAGCCACACCGAGTGGCCCATCAACTCCTCCATCCTCTCCTCTACCGGTTTTCTCGAACCGGACACAGTGTCGATGTCGGCGCGGATCGTCTCAATAGGCGATACTCGTTTGGGCATGGCGTGGGTCTCCTTCGATGAGTTTGCAGCTCTTGAAGGAACCTACGCCAGGCCTCGTATTACACCGCCGGTGGGACGCCGCCTTATCCGCCTGATTTCAACGTTCCCACTCAGTCGGAGTTCCGCGTTGCGCTTTCGGTGCTCGGCGAGGCTCCCGACCTCACGACTCGGGGGTGTACGGTCGCTGTGGCACCGGTCCGGTTGGTGTGCCTGCGCCGCGTCGACCACTCGTGCTATCGGGCGAACGTTGGTCGGACGCTGCTCGGGTAGCGGATTGAAGTCCTGTCCACCATGTTGGCGATTTTTGTCAAACTTAAAGAAATGGTTGACGTTCCAGTTTCGTTCTGATACAATAAACGCATGTTCCAGAAAGCGCACGACAACATGGCTGAGGTTGCTCTCCATGGAATGTCTCGACCGGAGTTGACCACAACCATTGGTGGGCTTGATCGGGTGATCGCTCACGCGCAGG
>CBDEVU010000009.1:0-647605 GCA_965243715.1 Candidatus Aldehydirespiratoraceae bacterium | reverse complement strand
CTCATAGATATTATCGGTACCAGTATCGCTCGGAGTTTCGTAGTCGGGGGCGTCCTTGAACGACAACTCTTTCGACGGGGGAACTATCTCAAACAGTAACCTGTCATCCCCACCCGTCACCGAAAACGTAATCAGCTCATTATCCCCGTCATCCTCGTCAGAAGCAGCCAACTCCGTCACCAAAGTCTCCCCCTCATCTACCGTCACCACAGCCCCTGACGTAAACCTCGGAGGATCATTTATGTCGCTTACCGTGACCCTCAGCAACTGCGCAGCCGAGTTCAACAACCCATCCGACGCGGTGACCTCGACCTCATAGATATTATTGACACCAGTATCGCTCGGGGATTCGAAGTTGGGGGCGTCCTTGAACGACAACTCCGTCGACGGGGGAACTATCTCAAACAGTAGTCTGTCAGCCCCACCCGTCACCGAAAACGTAACCGAGTCTTGCTCCGCATCAGAAGCTAGCAATGCCGTCACCAAAGTATCACCCTCATCGACGGTCACCACGGCCGCTGATGTAATCTCTGGGGCTTCATTTATGTTTGTGATCGTGATCGTCAGCAACTGTACCGCCGAGGTCCGCTCCCCATCCGACGCGATGATTCCGACTTGATAGATATTATCACTGCCGGTATCGGTCGGATTGTCAAAATCGGGAGCGGCCTTGAACCGCAACCCACCTGTCGCAGGGTCGATCTCAAACTGGGTCTCATCAGCCCCACCAGACAGAGAAAACGTGATCGGGTTACCGTCACGATCTTCCGCACTTAGCGGTATCAACCTTGTCCCTTCCGTGATCGTCCTAGCTGTCGGTGATGTCATAATCGGCGCATGCTCGTTTACGTTCGTTACCGTGATCGTAATCGACTCCGTTATACTCCTAGTTCCATCATCCACCGTGATGTCAATCTCATAGATGTTATCGCCGTTGGCATCTGCTGCAGATTCGAAATCCGGTATAGTAATGAAGAAGAGATTTTTTCCGTCGATTATAAACTTGCCCTGGTCAGCGCCACCTACTATTATTATAACGAAATCCTGATCGTCGGCATCAACCGCCCCAATCGGCACAGATTGCTTCCCTTCTGGTGCCAACAACTCCAACGACGGCAGTTCCGGCCTATTGTCGTTTAGGTTGGTGACTGTGACCGTTATTATTTGAACAACTGGATTGCTGCCGGCGGTGGCGGTGACTTCAACCACGTAAACGTTGCTCTCGTCGGCGGATGCGGGGGTCTCAAAATCTGGTGTGACTTTGAAGGTCAACTCACGGGAGTTGGTGTCGAAGTTGAACTTCGCCTGATCGGCACCGCCGGTCAGGGCATGGGTGAGCTCGGCATCGCTGTCGTCAGTAGCAGGCAGAGTAATAACGGCTGTTGTGGAGCCTTCCTCGACCTCGACCGAGATTTGCGAGGGGACATCGGTAGCACCCAATGGGCCGCGGGACTGGTCGACTGAGGGGACCACCAGCGCCTGGTTGTCCGCAGCAAAGACCAGCACCTGACCGGCATAATGTCCTAACGTGAATCCGAGAGCGCCACCCGCCACCGTGCGTCCGTCAGCCGACAACGACACGCTATACCCAAAGCGACTCAGGTGAGAGGCACCATTGAAAGCGGGCCTTACCGCCGTCCAAGCAGCGTCACCCTTCTCGTACACCGTAACTTGACCGGGACGAGCCGGAACCCCTGTCTCAGTAACTCCGCCGCTGAGCGCTTTGTCGGCACCAACCGCCAGCCGCGAACCATCCCGCGACAACGACACACTCCTGCCAAACTGGTCGCCTGCCGAGGTACCCGAAATAGCGGCACCGACCACCGTCCACACCGCCGGCGTCCCAACCTGAGCAAAAACCTCAACCCCACCATTACCACCCTTGGGTTCTCCCACTGCGACATGCGAACCATCCCCCGACAACGACACGTTGCGGCGAAAAGCGAACGAAGCACCAGCGAACCCGGCCCCCTCCTGCGTCCACGTCGTACCCGCGGTATTCAGATCAAACACCCGAACCCCATCAGGCCCCCACGCACCAACCACAACACGCGAACCATCATCCGACAACGACACACTGCTACCAGCCAATTGGCCAGCAGTAGTGGCGTTCAGGTCCTGACCAACCTGCACCCACGCCGCACCCGCCGCATCATCCAGATCAAACACCCGAACCTGACCAGCAGACGACTTCCTCGACCCATCAATCAACGGAGCAACGCTGCTGGCACCAATCGCCACACGCGAACCATCGCCCGACAACGACACACTGTCACCAAAAGAGTCCCCGCTAGCGCGTCCGTTCAGATCACCACCAACCTGCACCCACGCCGTACCCCCCCGCATTCAGTTCAAACACCCGAACCTGACCAGCATTGGTAGCCTTCGACCCCGCAATCAACGGATCATGGAGGCCAGTACCAACCGCGACACGACCCCCATCATCAGACAACGACACACGCTCACCAAACTGATCACCCGTCGCCGCGCCAAGGATAACAGCACCAAGCAACACCCACGCCCCATCAACAACCTCAAACACCCGCACCGCCCCCGCATCAACCCCCGCCGTGTCGTTGTAAGGATACCCAACCGCGACACGCGAACCATCAGACGACAACGACACACCAGCACCAGCCGAATCACCCCTCTCCAGGATACCGACCCCATCGATGCTGCTACCAACCTGAGACCACTCGACCGCGGCCGTCTGCGCGGCCAACGGCGGCACCAATGACAACGAGGCCGCGGCAAGCCCCAACACAACCAACACCCGCACTAAGCGTACCCTCATAACTAAGACCCCCTCGTGCAAAACACGCACCGCAATAACCTATCGTAATCGGCGATGAATTCCAATACCGCAAACTCGGACCCGTACGAGCGCTGATACCTGCTCCGCTGCCTCTACCTCGTCCGCTGCCTCCTGCACCATCACCAAGGACACTGCGGCCACCAGCGTCACTAAAAGAGCACGCCCTAATCGAGTCAGAGCTTTTTATGGGACCGCCCTTGGCTCCGATCACAGAGCCACCTTGCGGGAGAAAGTAGACTTCTTCTATGCCCGCTCCGTTGATCGACAACCTGCAGTATTCGAACTGGTCGGAGAAGATCTTTCTACAGCTCAACAATGGTGGGGTTCACGCCATTCATGTCACCATCGCGTACCACGAGTCGTTTCGGGAGATGGTCCTCAACATCGAAAGATTCAACCGCTGGTTCGAGCGGTTTCCCGAGTTGATATTCATGGGTCGAACCGGCAACGATGTTCGTCTAGCTGTCGAGGAAGGCCGCACTGCGGTGTTTTTTGGTTTTCAGAACCCGTCGCCGATCGAGGACGATCTAGGACTGGTGGAGATTTGCCACACGCTGGGAATCCGCTTCATGCAGCTCAGCTACAACAATCAGTCGCTCCTCGCGACAGGTTGCTACGAAGCGGAGGACTCCGGCGTAACCCGGATGGGACTACAGGTGATCGAGGAGATGAACCGGGTTGGGCTGGTCGTCGATATGAGTCACTCCGCTAACCGTTCGACCCTCGAAGCAATCGAGTGCTCGGCGCGCCCGATCGCGATTACCCACGCCAACCCTCATTGGTGGCATCCCGCTCGGCGTAACAAGTCCCACGAGGTGCTTCGGGCCCTCACCGACGCCGACGGGATGCTCGGTTTCTCCCTGTATCCGCATCATCTCAAGGACGGTTCGAACTGCACCATCGAGAGCTTTTGCGAGATGATCGCCGAGTCGGCAAGCCGTTACGGAGCCCACCATCTGGGCCTCGGTTCTGATCTTTGTCAGGATCAGCCGGACTCCGTTGTTACCTGGATGCGCAACGGGCGTTGGAGTAAGGCAATGGACTACGGGGAAGGATCGGCTCAGGCCGCGGGTTTCCCGGATCAACCGTCGTGGTTTCGCGACAGCCGAGATTTCGGCTCCATCCGCGACGGTCTCGGAGTCGTTGGGTTCAACGAACCGGAGATCGACGGCCTTATGGGAGGCAACTGGCTGCGTTTCTACGACGATTCGTTCGGGCCTCAGTGAACCTCACCCTGCGCCCACCTGAGCAGGTCATGCGGCTGAAGCGGATGGGGAGTAACTTCCCGACGCGGCTCAGTTTCATGCGTACCTTGCTGCGACGACTAGCAGCAGAACAGGCCGTGGTCTCTCGGCCGCTGTGGGAAATTTCTGACACGGGATTCGGCCGCGCTGTCTACTCTGTAACCCTTTCGGACCATCGTTACTCGCTGGTGGCCTTCAGCACGCCGCTTGATGCGTCCCAACGCACCGACCGGGTTATCGCCGAGGCTTGGGACAGTAGCTATGTCTTGTTCGACGGCGAGCCAACGACCGCGGATCTCGACCGGCTCGAAGCGGCGGCCCCCGCCCAAGAAGCGGCCCGCTACCTTCCCCGTGATCTCGTCCTGAGTCGCGCCAACCGATCCGTCCGTCTGTTTGACCACGTAGTCGAACGGCTTGCGTCGGGTCGCCAACCAGATGATGAGATGATTGCCTCGGTGGGCTATTTGATGCGTACCACCGCGGTGTACGGCAACGGCAAGTTCGGCATTGCCGATCGGGGCAACTTCTCCGATCGGCCGGGTATGGCGGATCCGTTCCGAGCGGAAATGCTCACAGTGTGGCTGATTCGCGAGTTCACCCACGATCTAGTCGAACACATCGCCGAGCAGCGGTCACCGGAAACGTTTACCTCGCTCGATTTCCGCCTTCGCCGCCACCTCGGCATCGGCAACTCAACCGGACTTGGGATGGCACCCTTCCTCGTCAGCCACCCTGTCCTTATCAACAACTGGATGATGGCTCGAGAAACCGCCCTCGCTCGGGTTCGTGCCGTAGAATCCCCCGAGCCTGACCGGATCGCGATGGTGCTGGCCTTGCTCCAACGAGCCCGTCACCATGTCCAGCAGTGGAACGTCAACGACCCGCGTCAAACCGCTCGGATTGAAGTTCTGCGAACCGAGTTAGCCGCGGTCGAGGCCACACTCGAACAACAATGGTTCACCACGGCCAAACCATGGGAGCGTTTACTCTCAGAGTCAGCACTCTGGTCGTTAGAAACCCAGGAACTCATCGTTGCCTTGCTCCTCGAACCGCACGGCGACCTTGTCGATGATCTCGCCAGCGAGATGTCGAGCGAGTCCGCTCCTCGGCTCGATCCCGCGATGAGTACCGCGGCGTTAGCGGCCATTGTGCGGACGAAGTTTGCTTGGGCCCTAGACATCGATTTCACGACACGCAGCGAGACTATGCAATTCTGGTACGTCTCGGAGGAGAAACTCGAACCCCGGCTTGGCCGCCGCTACGAAGAACCCGGAGCCGACCTCGAGCAACCGCTCGACATTGCCCGTCAGGTGCAGTCCATGTACCAGGACTTGGCCGATGCACCGGACGACGAACTCCTAGCTAGTTTTCTGGCCCGCCACCCTGAGCACCGCTTCGCCGCCCAACGGGTGCAGAACCTCAGCCAGCATCCCTACGCGGAGATCCAAGACAATCTCATCGGCGAAGGCTGCCTCCCGATCGACATGCTCCGCAGCAAACTTTCGTTCTTTGGCGCGAGCAAGTTCGATCCCCGCAGCGACCGCTGGACCCGCATCACCCTCTACCAGGGCGCGCCCCTTGCAGCCGAGATTGCAGCCGCCGCGCCAGGCTTCGACGCCGACGCTTGGTGGCTGCCGGTACTGGAATGTTCATGATCTGCTCGGCCAACGAGATCGAGGCCGTCCTTCGTAAAGCCGCGGTCGGCGCGGGCTACCCCACCGGCCTCGCGATCAGCATGGCCGAGGCGGGCCTTTGGCTGTGCCGTCACGGTGCCGATGGTCTCAACGCCGTACTGGCCACCACTCCTGGAGTGGCGGCGTGCGCCGGTTTCACGTTGGAGATATCGGGCCACACCCACACGATCCGGTGTGCTGTCGCCGGGTTGTGCGGACCATCAGTGTTCGAGATGCTGGTCACCGGCCAAGCCGAGCGAATCGTTCTCGACGGGGTGGACTCCCCCACGCTGCTGGCCGGTTTCGCAGGCACCATCGGCGCGGCGACCGGTTCGAGTTTCGAGTTCAGTTCCGACCCGCACCAGGCCGCCCCGACGACCCGCATCGAGATCCACTGGTCGCCCACTCCGCGTTATGATCCCCCGGTTACCCGTCACGGCATCGAGGTAGACCCGGCAATGTGGGCTGCGGTCAACGAACTGGCGGCTCGGACCTACGTTCCCGCAACTGACGAGTCGCGTCGCCAAGGGGCGGGGGCGGGCCTCACCGACAACGACTAGGAACGAACGGCACTAACCGTAGAATCCTCGGAAGGCGAGATACCACCGCCACCACAAGCGCGCCGATCACCAGACCGACAAAGGCCGATAGCGACGTGTTGACCAGCCACGACAACACCCCGCCGACGCCGCCAACATCGGCGACCGTGCCTTGCAGGTCGTGAACGAGGTTCTCGGGTTGGTTCCAGCCGAGTTCGTGGGTCCCAACGATCAGGATATGGCCGCCCACCCACACCATCGCCGCCGTTCCGATCACGGTAAGCCCCGAGAGTAGCTTCGGCATTCCTGACACTAGGGCCCGACCGACCTTCTGTGATCCTTCGGAATCTCGCTCGGTGAGGACAAGACCGATGTCGTCCATCTTCACGATGAGCGCCACCAAGCCGTACACCACGACTGTAACAACCAGCGCCACAATAATTAAAATGATGCTCCGCTGAAAAAAGTTCTCGTCGAGCACTTCTTTCAACGAAATCACCATGATCTCGGCCGAGAGAATCAGATCGGTGCGCACCGCGCCGGAGATCGTTTTGGCCTCCGCTTCGGGGCCCTGCACCACCGCCGGAAGATCATGGTCGTGATCGTCACCTTTAAGCTGGTGGTAGATCTTCTCGGCGCCCTCGAAGCAGAGGAAGGTTCCGCCCGCCATCAAGATGATCTCGACGAGCGTGGGGGCGATCTCGCTGAGAATCAGTGCCACCGGCAATATGATTAGCAACTTGTTCCGCAGTGAACCGGTGGCAATTCTTCTGATTATGGGCAGCTCTCGATCGGCAGCTAGGCCGTGAACGTAGGCTGGGGTTACTGCCGTATCGTCAACGACAACACCCGCGGCTTTAGCGCTGGCACGGCCCGCGGCGGCCCCAACATCGTCGATTGATGCCGCGGCTAGTTTGGCGAACGCGGCAACATCGTCGAGCAATCCAACCAATCCCCCAGCCATTTCCCGCCCTTCTGATTAATCACGAACCAGTCCCCACTCTAACCAGTGGGGCGCCCGCTTAGGTGCTCGCGGTCGGTGTCACTTCGCCTCCACCGCCCTCATCTTCGCTGTCGATGATTTCCTCAGGAAAGCCCGGCGTTCGGAGGTCAGTGCCGCAATCGTCTTCGAGTCGTCGCACCACCGAACTCGACCACGCACGCGGTCCGTAACGCTGCAAACCATCGGCGACCGCGGCGACTACTACTGGGGAGATCTCGAGGGGCACACCGAGTTGCCGGCCGAGTTCGTCAAACAAGGTGACGTCTTTGAGTTCGTGATCCATGGTGAAGTTGATGTTGTAGCTCCCGTTGAGGATGACTTGGCCTTCGGTTTCGTGGACGAACGAATTGCCTGAAGACACCCGAATCGCGTCGTAGGCAATGCCTAAGTCGATCCCGGCCAACTTGGCCACCATGAACGCCTCACCGGTCGAGATCAACTGCACCCCAGCGAGGTAATTGGTGATCACCTTCAACACCGAAGCCGAACCCAGTTCCCCAGTGTGAACGATCTCTCGCCCCATCGTCGCAAGCAGGGGCAGTACCCGTTCAAAAGCGTCGCGCTGACCACCGGCGAAGATGGCGATATTGCCGGTAGTTGCCCGGTGACAACCCCCCGACACTGGAGTATCGAGAGCTTGCGCTCCGGTAGCCTCGACTAGGGCCCCTAGGCGCTGAACCTCAGCGGCTTCGGTCGTCGACATCTCCAGCCAGATCTTCCCCGGCCCTAGGCCTTCGAGCACACCGCCTGACTCTTCGAGGACCGCGGCCGAAACCGCAGGCGACGGCAGGCAGGTGATGACCACATCGCACCGCTCGGCCATCTCTCGCCCCGATTCGACCCACCGGGCACCTGCCTCAATCAGCGGTGCCGCCACCGTTGGGTCAACATCACGCACCATCGTAGCGAAGCCTTTACGAACCAAACTGCCCGCTAGCTTGCGGCCCACGTTTCCCAATCCAATGAAACCGACTTTCACGGCTTCCTCCTTTATCGACCTACCACCAACGCTGCATCACAGAACCGTCGGCGGCAAGATTTTCACACGTGGACTTCGGCTAGTCGTAGGAGGCGAGGGCGGCGTCGATGTCGGCTCGGTAGCGGACCAGGTTAGCCAACTTGACCGAGTCAAAACCCCGAATCTGGTCGGCCAGTCCCAGTATTCGCTGCGCCTCCTCGGCATTGCTCGCCGTCAGGCCAGCCAGCACCCGCTCCACCAAAGCCCGGTACTCGACAATCAACTGCCGCTCCATTCGCCGCTCCTCGGTCCGGCCAAACGGATCGAAACGCGACCCTCGCAGACCCTTGACTCGCCGGAGGGCGCCGAACATGGCCCGAGCGGTCCGTTCCGAGACAGCGATCTTTTTGGTCCGGCCGAAGCGCTTCAGCGTTGGTGGTTCGAGCAGGTACGAATAGCTGGCGTGGGGTCCAAATTGCTGTTCGATATCGGCTCGAAGCCCGGCCCGCCCATGGAGCCGAGCCACTTCGTATTCGTCCTTGTAGGCCATCAGCTTAAATAGCTGAACGGCGACCGTTTCGGAAATCGCGGTGTCAAGACCGTGAGACTCCTCGGCCAACTGGCAGCGCTCGATCACCTCGGTGTAAGACGCGGCATAACGGTGATTAGCGTAAGCAATGAGTTCCGGCACTCGAGCCCGCAGCAAAGCAGCCAGCGGATCGGGGGTATCGCCGATGTTGGTGTCGCCATCGGCTAGGTAATCGAGCATCTCTGGGTCGATGGCTAGGCGGCGCCCAAGGTTAAAGGCTTCGATGTTCATCTCAACCGCCACACCATTTTGGGTAATAGCGGCCTCGATCGAGGGGACCGAAACTGGTAGCCATCCCCGCTGGCAGGCCACTCCCACGACCAAAAAATTGGCCGCCGGTTGAAAACCAAAGACTCGTCGGGCGAGTCCCTCTGCGTCGAGCCAGGCCGTAGCCTCTGGCGCGGTTACCGCTTCGATGGCAGCCACGAAAGCGTCAAGGGCAGGCAGCGCCGAACCAACATCGCGAACCGCATGGCCGGTCGGCAGCAACCCTGTGGACACGACGGCCGCGGTCTTGCCGTGGCGAGCGCGGGCCAAAACGTCAGCTGTTGTGCCTCCGACTACATCGAGTATCAGCATCGTGTCGGCCTCGTTCTCACCCACCCGGGCCGTGACATCTCGTTCCTCGGCGCTGATCTTAAGGTTGGAGATGACCTGGCCGCCCTTTTGCGCCAGCCCGGTCTGGTCCAGACTCAGGGCCCGTTTGCCGTCCAACAACGCAGCGGTGGAAAGGACTTGACTTACCGTCACGACACCGGTTCCGCCGATACCAACCACGACGAGAGCCGCGTTCTTCACAGTGACCGGTTCGGGCAACGGTTCGCCCTCTGGCACGTCCACTCGGCCGATCTTGCGCCGCCGGTAGGTTGGGTCAACCTCTACCTCGATGAACGCGGGACAGTTCCCGAGCGTGCAACTATAGTCGAAATTGCACGATTCTTGATGAATCCGTGTCTTACGACCCCATGGCGTCTCCACCGGATGGACGCTCATGCAGTTCGACACGCGGCCGCAATCACCGCAGCCATCGCAAACGGCTTCATTGATGAAAATTCGCTTGGTTGGGGTGACAACTTTGTCGCGTTTGCGGTCGCGACGAAGTTCCGCCGCGCACCGCTGGTCGTACACGATCACTGTCACCCCTGGCGTATCCCTCAAACTCCGCTGGACGGTGTCGTAATCGTCGCGCGAAGCAGTGCGGGCGTTCTCGGCCAGGGCAGTCTCGTAGCCGTGAGCGTCCTCGTTCACGACAACGGTCTCGACCACGCCTTCCGCTTCGAGCATCCTGGTCAGTGCCGGAATGGCCATGTTCCCGGCCGCATCTTGGCCTCCTGTCATCGCCACCGTTGCGTTGTAGAGGATCTTGTAGGTGATGTTTACCCCAGCGCTCACCGCCTGGCGAAGGGCCAACGAACCAGAGTGAAACAGCGTGCCATCACCGATGTTTTGGAACCGGTGGGCGGTCCCTACGAACGGTGCCATGCCAATCCAGTGCCCACCCTCGCCTCCCATATGGGTGTGCCAGGTCTGGTTCCGGTCCATCGACGCGGCCATGGTGTGGCACCCAATGCCGCCCCCGGCCACGGAACCGTCGGGGACGACAGTCGATCGATTATGCGGGCAACCCGAGCAGAAATACGGCGGGCGGCGGGCCAGACTAGCGCGGCTCCCGGCTAGCACGGAGATGCGTTCACGAGGCTTTTCTAACTCGACGGCGGGTAGCACCGCCTTGATCCGACTGATGAGAGCGGGCCGGATTTGGTCGGCGTTGAGCGCGCCTTCGATCGGCAACAACGCGGCACCGCCGGGGGCTTTCTTGCCCGATACACGCGGTCGGGTCGAGAGATCGAAGAGCGCGTCGCGTACCTGCGATTCGATAAAGGAGCGCTTCTCCTCGACGACCAACACCTCATCGAGACCGTGAGCGAACCGGGTTAGTCCCGCCGGGTCAAGGGGCCAGATGAGGGCCGGTTTCCACACCCTTATTCCCGCCTGCTGAAGCGCTTCACCGCGGCCGAGGCCCAGTTCACGCAAGAGGCTCATAACATCAGCGAAGGCCTTCCCCGCGGCGACGATCCCGAGCCTGGCATCGACCGCGCCGAGGGTGCGATCGAGACGATGGTGGGCCACGAACTCCGTGGCCGCAGCGATTCGCTCGCTGTAAGTCTCGGCCTCGGCCACTACGCTCGCGGGGGCAAGAAGCATCGGGTGCTGGGCGAACCGGCGGCCTGGGTCGGGGACCGATCCCGCGGCAACCCGCGCCGGGTCGACCTGAACGGTGGCGTACTGATCGGCGACATCGGTGTGGATCTTGAACCCGACCCACGACCCGCAGTAGCGCGACAGTTCGTAGCCCCACCGCCCCAAGTCGAGGACTTCTTGCACTGATCCCGGATAAAGCGTCGGCATGGCAAGGTCAGCTAGCACGCCCTCCGAAGCAGAGGGGATGGTGGACGACTTGCAGGCAGGGTCGTCGCCCACCACCGTAAGCACACCGCCGCGGGGGTCGACTCCGGCTAGGTTGGCGTGACGAAGCGCGTCGACGGAACGGTCGAGGCCTGGCCCTTTGCCATACCAGAAACCAAAAACGCCATCATAATGGCAATCGTCTTCGAGGTGAGCGAGTTGGCTGCCCCAAACCAGGGTCGCCGCGAGGTCTTCGTTGACCCCGTTGATGAAGGAAATGTTGCGGCCCTCGAGTTCGGCGCGAACCCGTTCGTAGGCGGCGTCTACCCCGGCTAAGGGTGACCCTCGGTAACCGGCGATAAGGCCCGCTGTGTGCAGGCCGCGTTCGGTGTCAGCTTGTTGTTGAAGCGCTGTTACCTGAAGTAGGGCCTGCAAGCCTGTCATGGCGACGGTCGTGTCGGGTCCCGGCTGATCCACGCCGCCGATTGTTGCACAGCGAGTCGTTCACGGCGAATATTCGAGCCCGCGCGGACTCCTCGGCTAGAGTGGGAATCAACCGAGGAGCGCTCCCGATGACTGACTCGACAGAGGGCCAACCAGACCTCCTAGCCTTTGCTACTCGCACGCCGGAGATGGAGATGGCTGAGATTGGCGCTTCGGTTCCCGCCGCGGCGGAGATGGCGATTGAGGACATCAATCCGGCCAACCCGCACTTGTTCCGCGAAGACCGGTGGTACGACCATTTCGCCCGTCTACGCGCTGAAGATCCGGTCCATTTCAACGAACTCGAAACGGCGGGCCGCTACTGGTCGGTCACCAAGTTCGACGACGTGCGAACCGTGGACGGTGACTGGAAGACGTTTTCGTCGGCCCACGGCATCACCCTCAGTCCCCGCCGGACTCCCGAGGTCGACGAGCAGCTACGCCGCCTAGCCTCGTTCATTTCGATGGACCCGCCGACCCACACCCAGCAGCGCAAAACGGTGCGCAGCGTTTCGGCTCCGAGCAATCTCCGTAACCTAGAACCGCTGATCCGCGAGCGCACCGTTAGCGTCTTGGAATCGTTACCCGACGGTGAGACGTTCGATTGGGTCGACACGGTCTCGATCGAACTCACCACCCTTTTGCTGGCCACCTTATTCGATTTCCCGCTGGAGGATCGCCGTAAACTCACCCGCTGGTCCGACATTGTTTTCGCTGTTCCCCAACCCGGTGGGGTTGTCGAAACCCAGGAGCAAAAGCTCGAGGAGATGATGGAGTGCGTGACGTACTTCAGCAGGCTATGGGAAGAACGGCGCGCCAATCCCGGGTTCGATCTCGTGTCGATGCTAGTTCACGGCGAAGCCACCAAAGACATGCCCACCGTTGCCCATCTCGGCAACCTGTTGCTGTTGATCGTGGGCGGCAACGACACCACCCGCAACACCATGACAGGCAGCGTCTACGGCCTTAACTCTTTCCCCGACGAATACGACAAACTCATCGCCGACCCCGCTCTAGTGACCAAGATGGTTCCCGAGATCATCCGCTGGCAAACCCCGTTGTCGTACATGCGCCGCACCGCCACCCAGGACACGGAGTTGGGCGGCAAGCAGATTCTTGAAGGCGACCAGATCCTGATGTGGTACCTGTCGGCCAACCGCGACGAGGACGTTTTTGCCAACGGCGAGGTGATCGATCTTGATCGCCCTAACGCCGACCGTCAACTCGCCTTCGGCTACGGAATCCACTTTTGTATGGGCAGCCGGTTGGCCGAGTTGCAACTCCGGGTGCTGTGGGAGGAGTTGCTGGCCCGCTTCAGCCGAGTGGAGGTGCAGGGCGAACCGGAACGAACCTTTTCGTCGTTCGTCCACGGCTACACCACCCTTCCGGTAAAGGTCACCCGCCGGTAACGGGCGATCGCCGGTGTTTTCGATGTCGGGCGGGATCGCCGTGTCGGCCTCGGTGTTTTCGGCCGTGGCAGTTCCAGCAGGGTAGTTCGAGGTTGTCGATATCGGTCGGCCCGCCGTTAGCCCATTCCTTGGTGTGATGCGCCTCGGTGCGGTCCGGTGAGGCTCCGCATTCGCTACAACCACGATGGCGGGCGATGAGGGCGATCCACTGATCGCGACTAGCCAGCCGGGTTGATCGCCCCAGCCACAAGGGTCGGCCATCGCCTGCGAAGATTTGGCCGACGACTTCGGCGGTGGGGCCGAGTTCGATGAGTACTTCGTCGGGGACGGGGCTGCCGTCGACTAGCTCGGTGCTCCCCGTCTCGAGACAGTGCAGCAGGTGGACCATGTGCTTGGGATGCGGCTTGCCGTCGCGCTTAGCCCGTGCACCAGTGAGCAACGCCACCATCGCATCGGCTCGGCGCTGCTTCACCGTACGAGTGTCGTCGGGGCCCTTCTGGTTAGCAAACTCGCGCAAGGCAGCGAGAGCCCGTGCGCCGTTGATTGGATCGAGGCGGCTCAAGATGTTGACCATCCCCTCGCCATCAACCCAGTCAGTTACCTCACGGAGGCGGCGCTGCCGGGCGTGGCGCTTCTCAACCACTCCGCGAGATTCCCTGCTGTTGACCCACTCCCGAGTCTTCTTAGCAAACCGATCGGCAGGCAAATCCGCAGCCAACGAGAGCAACTCCTCAGCCTCACCCGGCGATACCCGAGCCGCCGCCTCAGCACACACAGCGGCATGCTCAGTAGTGATAACCCCACTGGCCAAGCTCTCGGCCACAGCGGGCATCTGCGCCAACTGTGTAGCGACTTTGGCGTCTTGTTTGGACTGGCGATTCGAGCGCCGCGACAACGAATGCCCCACGCTGGCCGCATCGGCCCCAGAATCGCCCAACGCGTCGATCCCGGCCAAGCAGGCCAAGCGTCGTTCTTGCGCGTGAGCGATCACCCGATCAAGCCCACCAATAGTTGTGGTCAACTCCGGCCGAGACATTCCGTGGAGAGCAACCTCAGCCAAGTTGTCATGCGCTTTCTGGAACATGCGTTTATTGTATCAGAACGAACTTAGAACGTCAACAGGAAATTTCAACATTATCTCAGGCGAGGAGGCGGCGGGCGATCAGTTTGAGGCACAGCGTTTCGTCTGCCCCTTCGAAGATCGACAACACCCGGGCGTCGACGAACAGTCGGCTGATCTCGTACTCTTCGGCGTAGCCGTAGCCGCCGTGAATCTGTTGGGCTTCTCGGGTGACCCACTCCGCGGCGCGGCCCATGAATGCCTTGGCCATCGCCGCCTCAGCCGCCCCGTCGCCACGGGCCATGGACCGCGCCACATGGTAGGCGTATTGGCGGCTGACGTTGGCCAGCGCGGCCATCGTGGCGAGTTTCACTCGGGTGAGTTGATAGCTATCGAGGGGGCGCCCGAACACCTGCCGTTCGCGTGCATAGTTGGCCGCTAGTTCGTAGGCCCGTTGCATCACGCCAATCGAGCGAGCGGCGGTTTGCAGACGGCCATTTTCGAACCCGGCCATCTGGAGATAGAAACCCCGCCCGACGCCCTCCTCGCCCCCGATGAGGTGATCGGCGGGCACAAACCAGTCGCGGAAACTGACCTCAAAGCTATGCATGCCCCGGTAACCAAGGGTGGGAATGGCTCGGCCTTCGAGGGTGCCGCCATTAGCTTTGTGGACGAACGCGTGGCCGTCGTCGGAGGGTTTTTCGACTATGAAGATGCTGAGTCCGCGGTGCCCTACCTCCGGGTCGAGGTTGGTGCGGGCCAGCACCATGAGGGCGGTGGCTCGGCCCGCGAATGTACACCAGGTTTTGCTGCCGTTGAGCAGGTAGCCGCCATCGGTCGGAGTGGCGGTGACTTTCAGATTGGCCACGTCGGAGCCGTAGTCGGGTTCGGTGACCGCAACCGCGCACAGCGTCTCCCCCGACGCGATTCGGGGCAACCAGTGCCGTTTTTGAGCTTCGGTTCCGCCGCCTTCGAGGGCGCGTGCCAGGATTTCTGGCCGAGTTATGAGCGACCCGCCCGCCCCGAGCGACGCCCGCGACAACTCCTCGGTGGCAATAACCATGGCCACGTAGTCGTCTTGATTACCTTGTGCGCAGCCGCCGTAAACCTCTGGAATTGATAGGCCAAAGCAGCCTAGGTCGGCCACGCCTTCGATGATGTCGAAGGGAATGTCGAGATCGCCGCGGTGAATAGCTTCGGCGCGGGGGGCGATCTGGTCGGCACCGAATCGTCGAAACGTTTCGGCAACTAAGTCGAGGTCCGGTCCCAGATGAGTAGGCGGCTGATAATGGGCGGCCCCGGCAACGAAATCACCAGCCGTCGCTGCGACGCTAAACGCTCGGGCCGAGCCCAGCACATCGGGCGCCGCCCCCCAACGATCGTGCGCCGTCCACAGCGTTGCGCCGAGTTGGGCTACGACGCGCCCGATAAAAACCAGGGCGAGGTGTTGCTCTTGGGCACCGTGGGTTGCGTAGTCGAGGGCGGTGCTACACATCGATACGCCCGCCGCGGTGTGGGCCAGTTCGTACAGGTTGACTTGGTCGTCGTAGGCGGCGGGGCCGTGTTCCTTGGCCGTCTCGGCAGCGGTGGCGACGACGGCTTGGGCTAAGGCCACCGCCGTACGGGCGTCGTCGAGGGTGGGGGCGTCAGCCATGGCCTAGCTGAGCCGGGCTTGGGCTTGCATGGCCAATCCACCGCTCGGGGTGCTAGCCCACAGGTCCACGGTGGGACCGTCTTGGTGGCCCGAGATGGTGAACGGCTCGGTAACGAACAGCGGGGCCAGGCCGCGAAACGAAAACTCGGCGAGCGTGCGGCCGGTTTCGGCTTCGGCCATTTCGGCCAACAGGGTGGCTGTTAGGGGGCCGTGAAACACGAGGTCACGATAGCCTTCCGCCGCTCGGGCGTAGGCACGGTCATAGTGAATGCGGTGGCTGTTGAAGGTCAACGCCGAATAGCGAAACAGCATGACTTCCGACGGGGTGACGGTGCGACGGAAATCGTGCTCGATCGGCGCCCGCTTGAGCTCTGGTTGTGGGGCATCCGGGTTGGCCGGGTCGAGAAAGACTAGGTCCTGATCCTCGGCGAGGCACACCTCACCGTCTACGTCAAGTTTGTGGTTGAGGGTCACGAAACACAGAGAACCGGTTCGGCCTGTCTTCATCTCGATGTCGGTGATGGTCGACGTTTTCGTAACTTGCTCGCCTAAGAGGATTGGGCGACCGAACACGAAGCGCCCCCCGGCCCACATGCGACGGGCGAGGGCGATCGGCGGCAAGAACCCACCTCGTTTCGGGTGACCATCGGGGCCGAGTTGATGCAGCGGAACGGAGGTGAGGTGGGTAATGGTGTGCCACAGCGGCGGCAGAGGGTCACCGTCACGCAGCGTCGGTTCACGACCCAGGGTTTCTTCCATGCGGCGACACCAGGCGGTGGAGATCACGTCGACCCGCGTCTCGCTGTTACCTAGCCAGCGGCGCAGGGTGGCGATGTCGTTGGTCGGGCAAGCGTCGGGCATCGGTAGATATTGCCACCGCCGCTCCAGTAGGTGAAACGGATCCGCTGTTCACCAGGGGAAAGGCCATTCGCGTTTGACTCCATGGCCCTCTCTGGTGGCCTTCTGCGATCGGGCGTCTGCTAACAGAACAGCGGGCCACAGGTGACTAAGACCGAGGGTATCGAGAATGAGCTTCTCAGCCTCATCGGTGATATGGCGACACCGGAGCATGTCGTAATTTCCTACCAGTTTCCCCGCATTCAGAACGACTCGGGGATGACGGGGTTGCTCGTCTCGAAGTCGCTGGGCCAATACCGTGAGTTGTTGAGCAACAGCGGAAACTTCGGCCGGAGAGATCGGGAACGCTCGTGAGAATAGTCTGAGTTAGGTCTAACTCGTTGCCGTTCATAGTCCACCACCAATATGCCATACGGCCCGAGAGCAACATGAAAGCGATATCACGCACCTTTCAGAGACAAACTCAGCCCTCTGTTCGCGCTGTCTTATTCGTTTGCCGTTAGGAGTCCACGATTGGTGGTGGCTCGATAAAAACACTTAACGAATAGGTCGCATACCTCTTATACCGGAGCGAGAAACCGGCCCTACTAACTACATCGGCTGATGGTTTTTCCGTTTGCGGTAAGTGCTTCGTACAGTGTTTTAACTTGGGGGTGTCCTAGCCGCGGCCATGGCGCACCGTCATCAAGTCGGTTCACTGTGGCATACTGGTTGGTGTGGAAGAGATAGGAACGATAGTCACTACGCCAGCGTCGAAGTTCGGTAACAGCTAAGAGTGGTTCGGTGTCGGTCCGTCCGATCACGATGACGGAACGCACACGTACACCACCACCAAACAAACTCGAAGGATCCAGCGCGTAACTACTGACCCAACGGGCAGGGAGTCTCGCCGCAAGCATTTGGCGGGCCGCCGAGTAGTCGGTTGGAATACTGAAATGAAAGCGGCACGATCATGGCGTAGCCGCCTTGGGGTTTGACTAGGGTGGCTGCTCGTTCCATGCAGGGGGCGTATATGTCGGGGCAGTTGTCGGTGTCGAAGCCTTGGTAGGTGTAGTCGGTGATTTTCCTCTTGGCTACATACGGTGGGTTGCCAATTACCGCGTCGAATCCTGTCACCCCCCCCCAGCCATCACTTCGGGAAACTCAACGAACCAGTGGAATGGCTGGTGTGATTTGCGCCAATTGTTGTGCGCGGTCCCAACTTCGTCATGGGGACTGTAGAGCAGGTCGAGTTCATCGCGTAGCGCAGCCGTCATGGTCTGAAACTCGGTTTTGATCGCCGCGATCTCCTCGGCTGGGTCACCGTTTCGTTGGGCGTTGACAAAGTTGCGGTACACAGCCGCGGTCTTCTCGGCCTGTTTATCCATCACCTCCAGTCGTTTCATGGCCAGCAGCTCACCGCCGAAACGACACTTAGCATCGTCCGCGGTGGAGCACCCCACCAAGACGTTCCCCGCCCGAATGTTCATATCCAAATCCGGTAAAGGTTCAAGATCACCTCGCTTATTGAGCCGGGCCACTAAAGCAAGAAACAGGCGCAACCGCGCTATTTCGGTCGCTTCGGGCATCAAGTCAACACCGTAAAGGTTAGCCAAAACCGCCTGCTTGGCAATGAAATACGCATGCGATCCGTGCTGGTCGGCCTCGGCGGTCAGCTGTTGCGTTTCGTGGTTGGCGGTTTGGTCGGCTACTGCCTTCTTCGCCGCTGTCAACGTATTGGTGTACAACTCTTCTAAAATATCAAACGCGGCGAACAAGAAAGCCCCCGACCCACACGTCGGATCAATAATCTTAAGATCGTCCAATACCGCCCAAACGTCAGCCGCGTGACCTTGGCCGCCTAGTTCGCCTATCCAGTCCAAAGCGAGGGTCAAAAAGTCGAGGTTCTCGGTGACCGCCTGCGTAAACGAAGTAACCATCGCCCCCAGCCAGCCGTTGGCGAAGGTCAGCCACAGTCTCTCGCCGAGCTAGAGTCTCACGCCACCGCTCCCCCGGCAGACGAACATCAGGCTCATCGGGTTCTCTAATATCAGCCGATTGATCCAGAATACCAACCTCAGCCAAGTCCGCCGTTTCAACCTTGACAGGCAGATCCAAACCGCATCCGTACAGCAACCCCTCAGGAATATAGCGACCCGGTTCACGCTGCAGGAGATGCCACGGCGACCGATCAACCGTATCAGCAATCCGGCCCAAAGCAACAGGCAGAGATAGTCATCGCCGCCATATAACCCGTGACATCTTCTTTCGTGTAGTAAGCGCCTTGTTCTTTCTGGTTCACATATTTTTCGAAGATGTAACCAAGAATCTCCGGGTTGATCTCGTTGGGATCACCAGTGGGTCGCTCATCAAGATGCCAACGATACCGATCAAAAAAAGTAAAAATCTGCTGGAAAGATTCATCAGCGACTCTAATATTATACTTTTTCTCTAGCGGATGAACCGAAAATATCCCGCCGTTCACGTAGGGAACGCTACCAATAATCGCCGCTATCTTCTCATCTGGATGAATCTTACCCTCAGCCCCCAACCCATCGTGGAACAACGGAATAAGAAAATCTCGATAATATTCATAAAACCGGTCCTGGCCTCTCAACCTACAAATCCGTTTCAGACTCGTAGCTAGATAATCCGTGTCACCGTTTAGAAACTCTTTGCGCTGCATGAAATAGATAAACATGAGACGGTTCAACAACAACGACGAATACCAAGAACGCTCCGAATCAACCCAGATACCGTTGATTGCTTCCATAAGGCTACGCTGAACCTTACGAAACTCATCATAGAACTTGCTCGTAACCGCATCAGCGTTGAACTGCGCCCGAACCCGCTCACGCACCGTCAACACACTCAAACTATCCTGTTCACAAAGTGCGAACCGGATCCCCGCCAAACGCTGAAACAAAGCCGGATTAGCAACCCCATTACGATGCTCATGAACGACATAACGAGTCCCACCCGACTTACGCCGCTCCGGCCACCGCCACCGCTGCTCACCATCCACCGTCACAATCAACAAACGCTCAATCGACCGCTTCGCAATCTCCCGATCCAACCCCTCAACATCCAACCCCCCACCACCCCGATCATCGCAATGATAAACAACAAACCCACACTTCGACGCCACCGGTACAGCCCCCAACACCGGCCGACAACTAATCGGATTATCCCAACCCAACTCCCCAATAAACAGGCCCTCAAAATCCTGCGCCTCTACCAACTCCGCAATACGACCAAAACCTACAACCATAACTTTACCTAAAAATCGTTACTACCGTCTACAGTCAGACCCCCATCGTTATACAAGACATCCACCAAATAAAGCAAATCCGCCGAGGTCAGCCTCTCTACGACGCCATCGGCCTGCTGGTGTGTCCAACCAGGATTCCTACCTCGCAGGCGGCAAAATCGGCGCTGACAAAGGCAACAGCCGAGACTTCAGTCGGAGATATCGGTTTCAGGGGCGAAACCCATCGAGCAGACAATGTTGATCTCGTCTTCTTCTAAGAAGTTGTCCACGGTCAGACCCTCGTCTTTGTGCAAAGCAACCACGCGGTCGAGCAAGTCCGCCGGAGTGGACCCCTTAAGGAATCGGCCCAGTTTCTGTTGGGCGCTCTCCTTCAACGGGGAGCGAAAAAGGGCACTCACCGCATGATCAACCTCATCACCGGGGGTGAACAGTTGACCAGCTGAACCGTCGATATGGTCGCGTAATTTCCGGTAAACGCGACCTCGGACACCGGTCAACGCACCCTCGGCTCCGATTGCCGTGGCCGCCAATGGCCCCTCCACCGCCGCCCGCACCAGTTCATGGTGATCTTCGAGATGGACCTGACCGGGAGTATAAGGATCACACGCCGATAAAGTCAGCGCCTCCAACGGTGACAATCGACGCGAAGGCCCGTCCCTAGGCGTAAACCCAATACGGTCCACATCTTGGGTTGACAGCGTGTACACCAGAGCCCCTACTTCCTTCCCGGCCGCGAACTGGGTGGCATAGGTCATCGCGGGCAGGTCTTTCACCGCCTGGGCTAGGGCCGGATGATTCTTCTCGGCTTGGCGCCAGATCTCATAAGCCGCCGACACTGGGTCGACCTGTTCGGCTTCCAGAAGGTCAGGACCTTGGTAATCCTTATCAAACATTCCCCGGATAACCTGCTCCTCACCCGGCGTGTTCAAGAACCGTTCATCGGAACCAAATACCGACGCGTTGTCGGCCAAACGATCAGCCACCCGACTCCGCAAAGCGAGAATCGCTTCAACCCCATCAGGGGGCAGGAATGTGTAGATGGTCACGTGTTTGCTGCGTTGCCCGATGCGGTCAACTCGGCCCGCTCGCTGGAAAAGTTTGATGATCGCCCACGGCAAATCCCAGTTCACAACAATGGCGCCATCTTGAAGGTTTTGACCCTCCGACAACACGTCAGTGGAAACAAGGACACGGAGTTCATCGGCCGGAGCAACCTTTTGTCCCGGCAGGTCCTTGTTTGACACGGGACTGAAACGACGAGCGAATCGGGTCGGGTTATCGCTAGCGCCGGTGACCGCCTCCATGCGGGTAACACCACGGCGCTTGAGGCCCGCCGCTACGTACTGCGCTGTGTCAGCGTACTCCGAAAAGATCAACACCTTTTCGTTGCGGTGGGGGCCGGTGAGGAGTTTCTCCAATGCGTCGAGTTTGCTGTCGGTGCGTTCGTTCCAAGTGCCGAACTGATCGAGCAACCGCCCTATAACCGCAATATCCTCTTCAAGGGCCTTGAGAAGGGCATCGTTGAACAGATTCGATCGCAGCCAGCTAACCCCTTTGGGATTACTCTGCAGCAACTTACCCAAAGCGTCGATTGCGAGCTTCGCCCACTCTTGGGGTTGGCGCATAGCTTCATCGAGGTCACTATCCTCATCCACCTTGATACTGAGCACATCAGAGCTTTCGCCATCAAACATCTGCGCTTCGCTCACCGCGCCGACGGGAAGCTCTAGGCCCTGTTGGATCGCTCGGACGTAAATATAATTCCGGAGTTGGTGGCGTTGCAGGGAGAGGATAAATACGGCCCCACTAGAGCCAAGCCGTTTCATGAACATCGTTCGGGTGAAACCAAGCAGATTCCCCCCCGCTTTATCCAGACGGTCAAACACCTCTTTTTCGTCAGGCGTCAGCTTTTGTTCGTCATCGGCCCGGTACCGGCTCAGGTCATAACGAGGCAGCTGAAGGCTATTGATAGCCTTAATTACTTCTTCCGACGCCATCTCCGAAGCGGGGTCATTGGCCGCCGCCTCAAACCGGAGGGGTTTCACTATACGCTGAGGAAGGAAATGCCAGGTTTTGTCGCCGAACACGAGATAGTTACGGCCCGAATCTTGGTCAAGTAAGGCGTAGTTGTCGTCAATAAAACGCCGGGTGCGACGGATCAGAAAATTCGAGAGAAGTTTCTGCCAGTCCTCGGGTTCCTCCGACAGGCGGAAAGCTTTCAGCGATGTTGGCTTATCATCGCAAGAGGCAAGAAACTCTGTCTCCCCCTTCAGCGCGATAGCGGCTTCGGGGCGAACCTCAAGATCTTGATCGTCGTCGATGAACAAACCCAATTGGCTCGCGACATCGGCCATGGAGGTATTGAACGGGGTTGCGGTCAGCAGCAGTACCTTCGAATCGTTCTCGGCAATGTAATCGCGTAGGACCCCGTAGTCACGCCGGGTCGAGTGGCGGAGATTGTGCGATTCGTCCACGACCACAAGGCGGTATCGGCGAAGGTCCTCTAGATTCTTATGAACCATGCTCAGGCTCTCAACCTTGGCAATAAGACGATAGGTTTCGACGTAGCCTTCCCACATCGCCACCAAGTTCTTCGGACACACGATGAGCGTCTCGAAGCCCTGATCTTCTTGCAGCAACAATGCCACCGCGGTAGCGACGATTGTCTTGCCCAGACCAACGACATCGCCGATCATCGCCCCACCGCGCTTCATAAGATTGCGGGCTGTAATCTGCACCGCTGATTCTTGGAAATCAAGAAGTTTCTTCTGCATCGACGTCGGAAGACCGAACTCGAGCAGCCCCTTACGAGCATCCCTCGACAGTTCGTAGGCAATACGAAGATGGACTAGGTACGGGCTAAGAAACCGCTCCGCCGCCCACGACTCATCAAGGATCTTTATCAAATCGTTGGTGATATCAAGCGAGAACTGGTCATTCCAGCGATCCTCGAACCAGTGATGAAGTTTCGTTGTCGCATCGTGGTCGAGAACGTCGATGTTCAACTCACCCTGACCCTGCATCCCAGCAAACGTGAGATTGGACGAACCAACGAACCCGCACCGTGGGCTAACCGCCCCGTCACGATGGCAAAGGTACAACTTGGCGTGAAGGGGATAGCTCAAATGCAGCTTTATTCGCACCCGTCCCGAGGCCAATTGATCCCGAAGGGTGCGCAAGGTGCGCTCGTCGTCACCGGTCGGAATACCCCAAGTAAGCTGTTCACGCAACTCAGTGGCGGCCACTTTGGCCTGTCGTGCCGCGGTGTTGTTATCCATAGGCACGTTTCGAGCGCCGATACGAAATTGTTGACGAAGTTCGCTATGGGGTTGGCCCTGCATCCCGATCAATAGGCGTACCGGGGGACGGGCCTCGCTTCTTGGAAGGTCCTCCACCGCGTCGCAAAGCTCCTTCCAGCCGCGCAGGTTGAAATATCCCACGCACGCGTCCAAGCCAGTCGACTCAGTTAATGTCTCAATCAGAGTCGCCCTCAGCGACTCCGAAATATTGTCCAGTATTCGCGGCACATCACTCCCGAGAACACCTTACGCCCTCGGGCGAGCGCTCAGCAAAACGAGGACTGTCACACCCCCTCTCTACTTTAGACCTGTTGACGAAAACAGTAAGGAAGCACCATGAACACCGCCAACCCCGAACCATTCCTCGAGACACTGCGAGCGCTACTCGCCCATGCCCCCGACACGCTTGACACGTCCACGATCGAGGCCGCCATCGAGGCCCTAGCCACATCCAACGCCCCAGCCACACCTGACACCCCTGCCACACCCGAAGAGGAACGGGTCAAGATTTGGTTCCTGCTCGACCGCTCCGGGTCGATGGACGCTCTGACCGGCGACGTGATCGACGGATTCAACCAGTTCTGTACGGAACAAGCGGCCAAGCCGGGCAGAGCTCGTCTCACCGCGGTTCAATTCGACGACGCCGACCCGTTCGAGATTGTCGTGGACGCTTGTCGCATCGGCAAGGTTCCCGAACTGTCCGGTGACGTCTACGAGGCCCGAGGACTGACTCCCCTCTACGACGCCATCGGCCTGCTGATCGAACGCGCCGACACTCGAATCCGACGACGTGCCCGCCGCAATCGACCAGCCGAAGACCAACTCGTCATCGTGTTCACCGATGGCTACGAAAACGCCAGCCGGGCCTTCAACCAACAAACGGTGGCCAAACTGATCCAGGACCGCAAGGACCAAGAATGGACTTTCGTTTTCATGGGCGCCAACCAGGACTCCTACCTCTCCGGCGGCAAAATCAGCCTCGACGAGGGCAACATCCAAAACTACGACCACACGCCGCGAGGTGTGTCCACTTCATGGGAATCAGCGTCACGAGCGACTCGGGAATACCGCTCAAAGTCACGCCACCGACGGTCCGCTGAGCGTGAGCGTTTCTTCGGCGATAGGAAAGAAGCCGAGGAAGAGATCCGCCGAGCATCCCGAGAAAAGTGACGCAACCCAGCGATCCCCTCGCCGGTTAGTGTTGTTGGCGCTGCTGCCCTTCCTAGAGCGAGGGGAGACGGTGATTAGTGACGCAGTGGCTCAGTCGGTCGAAGTTGCCCTAGCCACTGGTCGCGGCGGCGGAGAAGGACGGCTTTTCGTCACCGACCGTAGATTGATCCACTGGACAGACGGCACACCTTCTCCTTCGTTCCATATCAGCCGAGCGGACATCGCAGGAGTAGAAATCAATTGGATCATCCTCCCTGGAATGAGCAACTTCCGGGTGATTCTCAAAAAGGACCAGCCAGGGCCCGATAACCCTTCGTTCTACATGGCCAAGCGAGCCGCGAAGAGATTCCGAACCGCGCTCTCGTAGCCCGGCAAGCAATGAGCCGAGTGGCTGGGTTTCGATTTCGATCGAGGTCACCGCGTCAGCCTCGGTGCTTTCGTCGAGGTCAACAACGGCGACGAGAACGGATGAACCACAGCACGAGGCCTACAGCCACGACAAGTCCCAGAACGCGGGCCTTTTCCCATGGCCGAACCATTTCGTCGAGGTCAACAACTTCACCGCTTCCGGTGTTCGGCTCAATTGATCTCGGTGGCTCGTCGGCGTAACTCGCCATGAGCCTCTCGGCAAGATTCTGGGCAAACTTTTCCATCAGCTTGGCCGACACATCGGCGATAACACCCTGCCCCAACTGGGCAATCTTACCCGTGATCGTGAGGTCAGTAGCAACCAGAACCGTGGTCGAACCGGATTCTTCAGCAAGGCGGACATGGACAATAGCTTTGGCCTTGCCCGCGGTCTTTTTATCCCGGCCCTCGGCTTCAATTATCACCTCGTGGCGGTCTAGGTCCTGGCTAATAAACCGGGCGACACCGGAGTAAACACTCGTTATGGGGCCAACCCTGATCCGGATTGTGCCGAGATACCCGTCACCATCACGGCCGGCGCCGAAGGCGTCACCCACGGAGCGGAGTTCATCGCCATCGACGCCGTGCAGATGCTGCCGTTCCTACTCATCCTCGTTGTGCTCTCGCTCTTGGGACGAGACAGTTACCTCCCCGCCGCTCTCGCCTACCATACGACCGAGAAACCCGCCCCTAGGTGAGGCCACCTCCGCCTCCAAGTGCACCCGTCGCAACGAAACTAGCAAGCAGCACCCGGGTAGACGACCGAGCTGAGATGTGGACTCTCTGGCCCCAACGATCGGAGACTTTCTTCACCGATGACTTCCTTCGTGCCTGGCTTCTAGGGGTACTCCAGGACGCGACAGGCTTCGGTGGATGTAAAGCCAACCGTCGCATTATCGGCCTAGCTAAGGTCTCCGACATAGAAACTCTCGAAGGCAACGATCACCTCGCCGCCGCTACCGGAGTCCTGCGTGCAGCGTCTCGGTGGATAAAAGAACGATCGCTAGTAAGCAATCCAGAACAAATCGAGACCATCGCGGCCGAAGAACTGTCTAGAACCGTCTCCGGTTGACTAGTGGAGTTTCTTAAGCATCAGATTCCCCGCGCTATGCCTCCCATGCCTCCTATGCCTCATCGTAGACGCACAACGCCCTTAGCGCACAGATCGTCTCCGAACCGAGCTTCAACAAATCTACAAATAACCTTCACGAGCGGGTCATAAGGTTCGATCCTAGCCTGTTCTAAGAGCTGAGATGGGCGCGACACTCGCCGCTACGAATGCTGGATAGATGCCGGAAAGCACCCCAACGATTAGCCCTCCAACCGCTCCCAACGCGGGGAGAGAAGTGGACAGTACGGGCTCCCATCCGCGGCTGGCCGATACACCGATGACTGCGAGAATTCCGACGAGGGACCCTACGACTCCGCCAGCTAGACCGATGACCGCTGACTCGGCGCTGATATGGATAAAGATTGCTGGTTGCGAGGCTCCCATAGCTCGACGTAGGCCGATCTCACTCCTGCGGCGATGCACTGAGGATGTCGTGACATTGCTGATCCCAAACGCTCCGCCCGCCAGCGTCATCAAGCCAAGAATCCCGACGAGCTCAGCGAGGTCACCCGCGACCGCCGTTTCGAGCCGCACTGGTTCTACCGGGGATATGACACTAATGAAGGCAGGGTCGTTCGGTCGAAGAACATAGGGCACATCGGTCGCGACGGTGCCTGCTGCGCCAGGGAACACCGCGACGATCAGCGTTTCTATAGCTAGTCGTCCGAACGACGCGGCGTAGGTTTCGTGCGGGAAAATCAACCGCTTCTCAAGGTCGCCGATCGGGTCATCAAAGACGCCCATCACACTGAACCGGACCCCGTCTACATAGATTGCTTGCTCCGTTCGAAGGTCTCCGACGCTCAGTCTCTGCCTCAGATCGCTTCCGACCAGGACCACGCGGTCTGCTCTTTCGTTGTGGCCAGTGTCAAACTCTCTGCCCTCTAGCATGGCGGCGCCTATGCTCTGAAGCCCTCCCGCGGTAAGTGCAATAACTGGGACTATCGCGCTCGGTGCACCTCGATACGACGAGGGCAGGGCTTGGGCGGACCTGAAATCGGTCCTAGTCATGGCGACGCCCGCTCGGACGCCATTCAACGCTTCCACTCTTGCCGGGGAATCTGCTGGAAGCCCGCCGTCATCAATCGCCGAGGCAGTGATCGTTATTGCCCTCGCCGCATCGAATCGCACAGAAACCTGCTCGCCGGTGGTTTCCGAGAATCCGACGACAGCGACGAGCAGTGCCACCGACGTCGCTGTTGCCAACACTGTCATCAGTACTCGTGCGCGGTCGTTGGCTAGGCTGGCCAGAATCTCGTCAAGCAGATTCATGGCCCCACACCGCGGATGCGTCCGTCTCGCATTTCAAGCTGTCGGGTTGCCGTACGCGCAACATCCGCGTCATGAGTTACAAGCAGGATGGTTACACCGGCGCTGTTGATTTGTGTGAACAGTCTCATCAAGTCTTCGGTCATCGACGAGTCGAGATTCCCTGTCGGCTCGTCAGCGACCAACAGTTCGGGCTCAGAAATCAAAGCGCGTGCTATCGCAACTCGCTGTTGTTCACCTCCTGAAAGCGTGCTGACACGTTGGTTGGTTCGATCTTGGAGACCCACGAGCGCAAGCAGTTTGCCAGCGCGTCGGTGCCGCTCACGCATCCCCATCGACAGGTGGTATGCACCACCTAGGACCACATTTTCGATCGCTGTCCTCGGTGCCAGCAAATGGAAGGCCTGGAAAACTATCCCGATAGTTGACGCCCTGAGCCGACTTAGCCCGCGATCGCTAAGGTCACCGACGTCAACACCTCCCAACCTCACCAACCCGGAATCCGGCTTGTCGAGAAGCGCAGCGACGTTGAGCAATGTCGACTTGCCAGATCCAGAGGGACCCATGATTGACACAAACTCGCCGGTGTCCATCGAAACGTTCACATCTTGTAGCGCCCGCACGTCTCCGAATGAACGATTGACTCCGTGCATCTGAAGCACGTCACGGCCTGCCTGTTCCGATCAAGACCGATTCTCCAGCATCGAGCGCCGTATCGAGCGGCACGATCTCTATAAGCGACCCGTTCGTGATTCCCAGTTCGACTGGGAGTTCGCGCGGCTCGCCCTCACGAACTACCGTAACGAAGTTCTGGCCCTGAGCATCTGTCGTGATGGCAGCCAGCGGCACGGCGAGACTAGCTTCACCACTGGAAGCTACCGTCAACTCGAATAGCCCATTGGCACGAGTCGGCAGTGGGTCTTCGCCCACTGGGTGGATCTCAACCTCAACGACGGCGATTCCCTGCCGTAGCTGGCCGATACGGACGACTAACCCGGTTGCGGTGAGATCGTCTCCGCCTCCATCATCTGCGACGAATATTCTCGCAGTCTGCCCAACTGACACCAGCGAAGCATCTGCGGAAGAGACCTCGACGATTCCTACAAGGCTGCCGCCCCCGAGCGTGACGATCGGGCCATCGAGAACATCGCCGAGTTCCACCGGCACTGCCTCAACCATGGCGGGAAGGAAGGGAACAAACACGAGGTTTGATCGTGGGAATGGCGTTGCGCCACGAACTGCCGCATCTGCAATCTGCTGCTCCAGAGAATGTCGCTGCTGAACCAATCTGTCGCGTTGTGCGACAAGCAGCGCCGATTCACTGCCGCCAGCGAGCGCTTCAGCGAGTGACTCTTTCGCCGAGTCAAGGGCCAACTCTGTTCTTGTGAGATCTAGCGCGGCTCGAGTCTCAGCCACCGTGTCTTTGTCGGCAGAATCAGTAGCAAGAGCAATCGTAGCTTTCGCATCGAGGACAGCGATCTCGGCGGAGACAATCTGTGCGTCGAGCGACGCTCGTCTCGCGGCCGATGGTCCCGCCAGAGCGGCACTTAGTTGCGGCTTGAGTTCCGCTTCCTGTCGGAGCAGGTTGTCGACCTCTAGGTGGAGTTGCCCCAACTCCGCCGCAACTTCAACGGCTGTGTCCGGGGGTGCATAGCCTTCACGGAGAAAGAGCAGTGCAACTCCGGCGGCTGTTTCAGCGTCATAAGTGCCATCGACCGCACCCGTATCGAGGCCAAGCCTCTCAAGTCCCTCCTCTAGTTGCAGAACGTCAGGTCCTGAGACTCCGACTTCGAGGTCTCGAAATGCCGTGATCGAACCGCTCATCGCGATGATAGGCATGCCGGACACCTCACCGACTACATCTCCCTCGCTCACCCTGTCGCCGGTTACTACCGACACCGAGGTGACAACCGGAATACTCGCGTCAGCTGCAAGGAATGGCACAACCACGTCGAGACTGTCGAGCGGGGCAATATCGACGCGAAGCGAAAGGATCTGCTCTACGACGACGCTCTCGACGGGAACGACGAGCAGTGAGGGTTCCTGGTGGTCTCGCGCGTCCTCCGCTTCCCCTGGTGTGACAAGTGAACGCGCGAGTAGCGATGCCAGAACTCCCAGCGCAAGTCCAAGCAACAACGCTCCAGCGAGGCCGACCCGCCGCCGAACGTAACCAGGAATTCGCTCGAAGCTACTCCCCATAGACGGAATCTATAGGCAGCTCCGCCTTTACTCGTGCCTCAAGATCCAAGATGGCCTGGTCAACACCAGGTTCAATGAACTCGTAGCGGCAGCTAAAGGCCGCGAGCGCGAGCTTACGTTCCTCCGCCTGGAAGCTCTCTACATCCGACCCACCAGCACCGGCCAAGATAGCGTACTCCTCCATCAAGCTCTGAATCATCAAGAACGGGTGGTCGTACTGCCATCCTTTGTCCGCTAGGCAGCGCGACCACTGATCGATTGGCTCCGCCAGAAGCGGGTGTGTGAGGCCGCGCAACTCTAAGAGTTCGGCCTGAACTGAAGGGCTCAGGCTAGCGTAGGCTGACTCCAAAAGATCGGATTCGGCATCGGTAGCACTCTCGCGACAAGTGTTGTACGCGTTGTAGTACGCGTCTCGAGCCTCGTGGTCAAGTGAACTCAGATAGTCCTGCTTCGGATTCAACACGACCTCTTGTTCCGGAAACGCAATGCTTATCCCCAGACCAAATACGGCGACGCCATCACGATCCAATCGGTCAATATTGAAATCGTCGTACGAGAAGTCGGGTATGTACTCAAAGCCAGTCTGTTGCATGCATTCGCTAGTGAGTCTTATCTGAAGAGCTCTACTGGCGGCCTGGCCATCAGCTCCGATCAACTCCGCAACAAGGCCGGATCGCGGCGGCACGTTTACCTCTGAGAGGTCCGAGGCAGTCGGCACCTCGGCACCACTACCTAACGAGCCGCAACCAGCTAGGACTGCTGCGGATACTAGTACGAGTGTCGGTACAACTCGTGATCCACCACAGACTACAGGGACCATGTTGAACTGGCGACGGTCAAACTAGCTCCGGCCGTAGTTTTAGTGTAGACGTAGTCGTAATGATGTGTCCGCGAAATCCCGATCTGACCCAGCCAGCCAGATGAGATCGTATCGATCCCGGAGGCTAAGCGCCGCCACAGCACCAACAATACGCGAATTTTGATGAGTCATGTATCTTGCTCCTTGGGGTATCTCACGCCGCCCCGTCCGTAGGAGCGATCAGGCTTCACTATACGGGAGACTAGTTCGACCGTCAAGGGTCAAAACTCGCCTACTTCGATCACTGTCAAAGTAAAGGCTGCGTAAATGGAGTGTGCGCCGAGGAAGGCTCGGCGGACTTCTTCGTTTGCCTGTAATTCGTTAGAGTTTCCGGCAAAGGTTTGGCGTCAAACTTCGATGACGTAGCCGCGATGGCTTACTTCTAATCCTTGCCTCACGTTTTGTTCAATTATTAGTACTGTTAGTCCGACCTCGCGATTTAGCCGCCTAATTGCCGCGAAGACCTGTTTAGTTATGATCGGTGCCAGGCCAGCTGACGGCTCGTCCATAAGCACCATTTTGGGCTGCCACATCAGCGAACGGCCGATCTCGAACATGCATTGCTCGCCCCCGGACATGGTTCCCGCCATTTGTTTGGCCCGCTCCCCTAGGCGAGGAAACAAATCAAATACGTAGTCGATGCGGTCGCGTACTTGTGACTTGTCGTTAGTTAAGAACATTCCAAGTTCTAGATTTTCGTAGAGCGACATTTGGGGGGATACGCTTCTCAACTGTGGGACGATCGTTATTCCGGCGGTTTTGAGGGCCTCTTGAGGCCGGATGTTGGTGATCTCTTTGCCGCCGAAGAGTACATGTCCGGCTCGTATGGCGATGAGGCCGTATATGGCTTTGAATATCGTCGACTTCCCCGCGCCGTTGGGGCCGATCACACATACGATCTCGCCATCGTTGACCTGAAGGCTGACTCCCCACAAGATGTTCTGGCCGGGTTGATAGCCAGCGTCGATATCTTGAGCCCGGCAGATACAGTCGAACAACGTTGTTTTTCCGCTCCCGTTGGGACCGATAAGACCGACGATCTCGCCTGCATCGACTCCGATATCGACACCGTTGACGGCTCGGAGTCCACCGAACGGCTTTACTATCCCGGTTGCGCTAAGCAGTCGCGTCCTAGCCGAGCCACTGGTGCCACAAAGTGAGGAGCGAGGGAGAGCTTCTATCGAACAGGCCCATGATGGCGTCGATCGTCCGTCCGTACTTCAACGAAAGCTATGTCAGGATCCACGAAAGTATTTTGCTAGGCCCACAGGCCGCCAAACCCTCCGGTACTGAGCATCTCCGCTCCGATCGCATCTTCGCGGATGGCCACCAACGTCGTTCCAAAGCGGGTACGGCGAAGCCACCACGAACGATCCCAACATGGCGATGGAGAAAATAGCCGGTGAAACCGCCGGTGAGATTCCAATTTATGGACACGGCAATAGTCGTGAAGATCATGGTCAGGTCGCCGTGGCCTCTACAGGGCGCAACCCGCCGAACAACCCTTGGGGGCGTAGGACAAGCGCAGCTACTAGGATTACGAACGACGCGATCACAGCCAAATTCGTTCCGATGCGCTCCACGTAGATGGCCAGTCCGGCCTCCACCATGCCGAGCACCATTGCACCTCCGAGCGCCCCACGAACCGAGCCAAGACCCGACAAGGCGGTGATAGCAAAGGCCTTGAGAGTCAGGGGCGGACCCTGGAACGGTTGCACGGCAAGCACGGGACTAATAAGAGCCCCAGCAACTCCAGTGATACCAATGCATATAGCGAACGTGATGGCGTAAACCCGCTTTACATCAATCCCAACAATCCGCGCCGCCTCAGCATTCTGAGCAGCCGCACGAATACTCTTCCCCCATTTGGTCCTCTACAAAAACATACTTAGAGAAAGGAGAATGACGATGGCACAAATCAAGATGAAGAACTTGGTGACGGGAATGGTGAGTTTATCCTCGAGTTGTCAACTACCTTCCAGAGCACCATCATTACCACGAACACCGCTGGAACAGCGAGGAAGGGATCGATGCCCCATTGGTCGTTTCCCAACCACGCTAGATAAGCGCCAACCATCACGAACTCGCCATGCGCAAAATTGATCACACCCATCACGCCCCAGATAACAGAAAACCCGAGCACTAAAACGGTGTACATCCCACCTAAAGCGAGGCCGTTGATAACCGCTTGAAGGAACTGGGTCACGCTTCCTGCGTTCTACTCGATTAGAAGTCTCTAACCGCCCACCGGGTAGGTGAGGGACGCTACAGCCGCCGCGGAGGGAGCAACGACATTGATATCTCCACCCTGCACCTGTACGGTGCCCATCGGTTTTCCGACGTTGACGCCGCGCTCGTCGAAGGAAATCGGACCATAGAAAGTATCAACGTCAAGTCCCCGCAACGCCTCGCGGACAGTATCGCTGTCGGTGGACCCCGCCGCCTCGATAGCGAGATGGAGGGCTAACCCCGACGCAGTTGCACTAGCCGACTGGTACACGGGTGGGTCGCCCCACAAGCTCTCGTAATAGGACGCGTAATCCTCAGCCGAACCAAAGTACTCGCCCCGATAGGCCATCGAGGACTCCCACTGCGTTGGGCCGAGAACACCCTCCACGTCGGCTCCCAGTTCCTCCACCAACTTCGGATTAGACGGGCCCACCGTGATCAGCATCCCGTCAGGATCAAAGCCGAGTTCTTTAGCGGAGTTCACAAACAAAACGGCATCGTTGTAGTGCCCACCACCGATAAATACATCAGGATCGAGATCACGGAACTTTGTCATGATCGCCGAGACATCCTGAATATCCTTTGGATACGTCTCGACCGCCAATACCTCGATACCCGCTTCCTCGAGGTGTTTAATTGCACCATTGGCTACCGCCGTCGGAAACGAGGTATCCTCGTATACCACCACCGCGGTAGTAGCGCCCTTCGCAGCAAGTTCGGCAATACCACTCTTGGTGTAATCGCTGGCAACAGTAGCAACAAGGAAAAGATTCTTAAAGCCCCGCTCAAACATGGTGTCGGAAGTTCCATTGCCTTCAACCATGATGATGTTGTTGGCCTCAGCAATAGCACTCGTGCCGGTGGTGAGACCAGTGGAGTAGGGCCCCAACAAGAAATCAACGTCATCTTCATCGATAAGTTTTTGGACTAAGTTGGCTGCGGTGTCAGCATCAGATTCATCGTCGTAGTAGACAACCTCGACCTCATAGCGCTCACCGTCTAGCTTGATCCCACCATAAATATCGTTTACCCATCGAACCCAAGTGTCGTAGCCTCGTCGCGAGTCCGTTCCCTCGACGGAGAACTTCCCCGTTTCACTGAGCGCCGCACCGATCTTGATAGTCCCCGCAAAGGAACCAGAATCTTCACCAACCTCATCAGCGTCTTCTGGCCCGCCGCTGACCGCGGTGTCGTCTCCACCGCACCCAACCGCAATCAGGCCCAAAGCCAATAAACCGGTCAACAATATCGCTAAGCGTTTAAACATTTAGTATGCCTCTCTTGAATTGTCGGTACCATCAGCCTACTAGATCCTTCGCTCGAGCAACCGCCGCGGCCATAAGTTCACGGTACGCAATGATTTCTCTCCACCGGACGGGGTTTTGGGCCGAGTGTCCATCGAGCAAATTATAGCTCTGAAAGACAAACCCGATTTGTTGACTCCGTTCCCGAGTGCTAGCACGCTTTCCGAGAGTGGCAACGGCGCTCTGAGGAGCCATGGCGCGTGCCTAAGCCATCCGGTAGGTGTCGTTCGCCGCCGGTAATTCCCTCCTTTGCTGTTAGCTAACTCGATCCAAGCTAATCCCAAGGGTGGGGCAATCTCAGGTCACCCTAGGCCTCCACTATGGTGAATCTATCCAGCGCGGCACCGATGACTGGACTCGGGTGGGTGTCGCACACCACAAACAGTCGGTCACGGGCTCGGGTCATGGCGACGAACAGTTGACTGATCTGCAGACTGCGCTGATCGACATACTCCTCGTCGCTTTGGAAACCCAGTTGACGGGAGGGGAAAGACCCTTCTGATATATCGAGGATGAAAACCACCTTGAACTCCAACCCTTTCGCTCGGTGGAAGGTACCTATCTTCACCCGTTCGTTTGGCCTTCCCACGAACTGGTCCATGTTCTGGCAGGCCACACCCTCGGATTTTAACTGGGCTATAGCCTTCTTCACCGTCTGGTTAACCGCTGCACACACTGCGATGTCGCCCGGCCCAACTTCACGCAAGGCCACCAGTTTTTTGATCTCGGTCGCCACGAAGGCGATTTGCTGCTGCAGGTCGCCCGCCGTTACCAACACCGGACTGCTCCCGTCTCGCAGAGCCATCGCCGCGGCATCACCACGGTCGTACTCATCGCCTAAGTCGTCGACGGTCTCCGAGCCCGTACAAGCCATCGCGGTCTCGATGATCGGGCGGGTGTTGCGATAGTTCACCCGCAACACGGCGCTGTTGCCGCGTATGTCGATCCCCGCCTGAGCCAGAGTGAACCCTCCGGCATAAATCTTCTGGGCACCGTCACCCACGAGGAAGAGTCCATTGGCTCGATCGCCACCAGGACCGTTCACCAGAGCTCTAATTAGTTGGAGACCAACCAGGCTGAGGTCCTGCGATTCGTCGATAACGGCGGCGCTATACATCGGAGCAGGCGCACACCGGGCCACATCCCTCGCTTGGCGGACAACGTCAAGGAAGTCAGATACTCCAACGGATGCGAGACGCCTATCCCAGTTCTCCCTCAGTTCCCAGGCTTGGCGGCGCATGGCCGCGGTGAACGGGGTACGTCGTCCGGTCCGTTCCATGGCCAAATATTCGTCGACCGTGTCGACGCCGCGGCCTTTGATGACCGCGGTGACCTCCTCGCGCAGATAACGATGAGTGAGACGCGCCTTGGCCAGCGGCGTACCGGGCCGGACCACTTCGGCTCTTGCTTTCGCGAAGGTCGAGTTGGCAATCGCTGTGTCGATTTTCGGCGGAAGACCAGCGCCCCTACACACGCGCCCCGCGAGTTTGTGGACGTTGATGAACTCCACTCCAGCCGCTGGCGCAGCAGGCAAACGCCGGTAGAGATTTTCGAATACGGGGGGCAGATGTTTGACAAATGTCGTAAACAAGATTGGAAGGGAAGACTCCACCGGTGACTTCTCCAGCTGATTCGCCAACGCGGCCGCTCGGTGCAAAGCAACTACCGTCTTGCCCGTTCCCGCCGAACCACGAACTCGGGCTGGTCCGTTGAAACTGCGGTCAACCAGCGCCCGTTGATCGGGATGCAAAAATATCATCCAATCCTCGATCGGAGCGGCGACCAAACGGTCGATTTCCGCCCCACTCAGAACCGTGGACAATCCGGCGAGCGCACCCCGCTTCACAATCGCTTCTCGAAAACGCGCCTCGGCGGCCTCGGCATCTTCAAGTAGTTGTTGTTCAGCTCGCCGCTCTGGGGTGGTCTCACTCAGCTCGAACACTAAAGAAAACGTTTCATCATCTATATCGGGCCAAACGTCGAGCAACGTTTCAGCCGTGGCCTCCCGCAGCTTGACGATTTCCTCCTCATCGAAGGCCTCGTTCTGCAGATCGGTGGTACTCCAGTGTTCGAGAATCGAAGGGCCCTGCTTTTGCCGCGGAGCGAGCGGGTCAAGTGGCGCTGGCCGGGGCGCCGGATCGGAAAAGTCGATAGAGGTCTGACTCAACCCAATGAGACCGGGTGCTCCACGGACAGGGACTACATAATCGGTGCGGTTGGCAAGGTTGTAGATCGGGTCGTGATGGCCAGCCCGCAAAAAGACCGAAAGCGACCCCACCCGCGCCAAGAGGATCCTCAGTTCCTTAGACGCCCGTATCGACCAGTACCGGTTCCTTTTCGCTTTCCCGTCCAAGCGTTCGAGCTGCAAACTCGGCCACGACGGATCTGTGTTGAACTTCTGTACCGCCTTCCAGATCAACTTAATCTCGTTGCCCGCGAGCAAGTTAGTTGACTCGATGAACTCGAAGGCAATCACAAACTCGGCCACCACTAAACCTCCTCCCGCTAAACCTACTTTACTTCCGACGGGGCAGTGGCGACTACAGTGGCGTGACAGTGCAGTTGACTCTTGGCAGTGAAATAAATCTGGGCGGCAAGATCGTTGCCCGAAACATAATCCGGCCCAGAAGTGGGGGTGATCCCTTAGTCAAAGCCACTCTGGAACTCGACGACGGAGACGAAGTTACTGTCATTTGGTGGGAATCCGATCTTGCACCCGCCCTCGGCGAGCAGGTCAAACTCCGAGGGACAGTCAAGAACTACAACGGTCAACTAGAAGTACACGTCCTCAAATCGGCTACCGAACAAAGTGGTCCGCCCGCCGACCCAATAGCTCGGATCATCGGCTTTTACATCGGATGTGTCGAAGCGGAAGCGGCGAGTGCCGCTCACGTACATCTCGGCAGCCTCGGACACATCGAACTCACCGCAGGTGCCAGTCCTTTATCAGGATCCCGGAGTTTGCCCGACGACACGGTCGTCGATCGGTGGTGCCATCAACGTGAAATGGGGCTCGGCGAGTCACTCATGGCGGGATGGCCCATGGTCATTGGACGTAATCCCAGTTTCGTGGCCTCCCCCCTACTCACCGCCGATGTTCGCTTGGCGAGATCCAAGCATGGTTGGGTCCTCGAACCAATCAGTGGGGGTGTCGAACTCAACCCTTATGCCCTAGACCTTCTGGGCGTCGACCGTGACGAGCGAGACATCCTCGTGAAATCGGTCGAAGAGAGCCCCGCGGTCGACGAGGCCAAGTTAGCCCGCGATCGTGCCACGGCAATCCTTGATGTTCTCCGAGATAACGGCGTGAAAGGTCTCAGCCATCTCGATCCAGCCGAACTCGCTAACTACACCAAAGAAGTCGGCGTACATAACACTGGCCTGCTCACCGTCTCCACCGGTTCCACCCAAGTCACCCGCATGCTTCTCGAAGATCTCGAAGAACTGCTCAACAATCCCGCAATGTTGGAAGACGGTCCGGCGGCGATCATGCTGGGCCAGACTAGCGAGCCGGTCGACTCTCCTCCTAGGCCGCACCCGACCATTATTCCCTCCACCTTGGCCCAAGATATAGCGGTCACCTCGGCGATGGAGAACGTACTCACCGTAGTCACCGGACCACCCGGCACCGGGAAATCACAGGTGCTCGTCAATGTCGTTGCCGCAGCCGTGGCGCGTAATGAAACCGTCTTGTTCGCGTCAAAGAACAACCAAGCGGTGGATGTCGTTTTCGAGCGTTTGGCGCTGACGAGCGACAATCCCTGCATTGTGAGGGCCGGGCCCGCTAGTCGCCGCGGCGAAGTTTCGGAAAGCATCACGAAAATACTTTCCACCGCTCCCAAACCCGACAACTTCGCTCCCGCCCGACGGGTATGGGGAGTAGTAGCCGAGCGAGTTCGGTCCATCCATGATGTCATAACTAGACGGACCAGCCTCCAAGACTACATACACCGCTTAGAGGTTGATCTCCGAGACCGCCTCGAAGTAGAACTACACCGCATTGAAGCTGATATCCGAGACCGACTCGAAGTAGAACTCCACCGCCTAGAGGCCGACCTCCACGACCGACTCGAAGTAGAACTACACCTCCTAGAAATCGAGCTACACCGCCTAGAGGCCGACCTCCACGACCGACTCGAAGTAGAACTCCACCGCCTAGAGGCCGACCTCCACGACCGACTCGAAATCGAGCTACACAGCTTAGAGCTGGATCTAAGTCGCTCGGAGGTTGATCTTCGTACCTGCCAGAAAGCGCTGCCCTACGGCGTTCATATCGACGTCGACCTAGTCTGTCTTTACCAAGCCATCACCACAACGGCGGCTTCGCTTACTACTTTCGGCGATCGGCTTGGTTTTTTCTTTCGCTGGAAAAAGCATCGGCAGCGTCTCGAAAACTCGCGACATGAACTAACTCAACTCGGCGAATTGCTCGGATTAGAGCGGAGTATGGTCGAAAAACCGCTTAGTTTAGTCCGCGACAACCCCGCCCGAACTCTGGCCCCCCGTCGTGAATTCATCGAACTTTCCGAAACAATCGACACCATCGTCAAGAAAATCCGGTTGATACGAGAAACCCGGTCCGAGGTCATCGCCAAACAAGCCAAGGTCATCGCCAAGCAAGCCGAAATCAACGACCCCCGCGGCGCAATCAACCACCCACAAGCCGCGATTAGAGCCAAGCAAGCCGAAATCAACCGGCGCAAAGCCGCGATCAGTCGTAAGGAATCCGAGATCGACCGACACTGCTCCAAGGTCAAAGCCAAACAAGCCGAGATCGACCGACGCTGGGCTGAGGTCAAAGCCAAACGAGCCGATATCGACCGACGCCAAGCCGATCTCAAAGCCAAACAAGCCAAGATCAACTACTGCCGAGCCACGATCGTCCGTACGGAGTCCGAGATCGAGGCCCTGCCGACCAAGCAGCAACTCGACGACAAACTCCACGCCATCGGACCAGAGAGGATTGAAGCAGGCCGCGCCCTCCTCGATGCACGGTGGGAACAAATCCGCCGAGAAAACTCGGTCGCCAGAAAGGCAGCGGGCGAACTCGCCGAACTGCTCAAGGATGCCACCAAGAGCGGCGTAGCGAGGAGAGCCAAGAAGCTCATACCGTCGGCCCTGCCAACCCTCTCCGTTTGGGGGGTGACCAACCTCTCCGCCCGCACCAACCTGCCTCTCAAGCGGGCAATGTTTGACCTTGTCGTCATCGACGAAGCTTCCCAATGCGACGTCGCTTCAGCCCTACCACTCCTAGCTCGGGCCAAGCGAGCGATGATAATCGGCGACCGACGACAGCTCAGTCACATCGCATCCCTCGGACTTCAACGCGAGCGCATGATTGGGCAGCGATGTGGGCTAGCGGACGACCTTATTGATCGCTTTAGCTACCGAAATCGCAGCTGTTTCGGTCTGGCTTCGGCTTGCGTCGACGAAGCACCGATCTTCCTCGACCTGCATTTCCGATCCCACCCCGCGATTATCGGGTTCTCTAACGAGCGGTTCTACAGCGGCCGACTCGAGTTGTGTTCCTACAACAAACCCCCATCGAATCAACCCGCCCTTGAATGGACCCGCGTGAACGGCGACAGTCAAAAAGGACCGCAAGGGAGAAGTCAGATCAACCCTCAAGAAGCCCGGGCTCTGGTCAACAAACTCGTTCAGGATGCTCCCGCCATTCGTGGACTCGGCCTGTCAATCGGCGTTGTCGCCCCTTACCGCGCTCAAGCTGATCTAATCCTCGATCTGATCCGCCGGCAGGTGCCCGACAGCCTCGACGACATATTGGAAGATGTCACGGTCGCCACCGCTCATCGATTCCAAGGCGACGAGCGAGACATCATCTATTTCTCACCTGTTGTCGGCCGCTCGATGACCAAAAATCAGGCTGGCTTTGCGGCCAATGTGAACCTAGTCAACGTGGCACTGACTAGAGCGCGCCGTCGACTCGTCATCGTGGGGAACATGGACGTTTGTCTAAGTCACACCAACGTGCTCGCCGACCTCGCTCGCTACGTGAACCGCTTGGAGGCGGGGGCCTATGACAGCCCGCTGGAGCAGACCCTTCACGAGGCGCTTCTTAGGCGCGGCATTCCGGCCCAGACTGGGGTTGTCGTCGACGGACACCGGCTCGACCTAGCCGTCGAATCAAACGGCCAGCGACTCGACATCGAATGCGACGGAGCGGCGTTTCACACCGACGTGGACCGTGACGCGGCCCGCGATCGCGCCATCGAAGCCCAAGGGTGGACGGTACTTCGCTTCAGTGGACGTCGTTTGGGCTCAAATCTGGACCGCTGCGTAGAGGAAATCGCGGCCTCACTCGCCGAAGGATGAGCGCCTCGAATTAGGTACCGACCGTCAGCCAACAGGCTGCGTAGCTCAAGCGTAGTGCAGGGGCATTCCGGCGAAGGGGAAGATCGCTTTTTCGAGTATCGTCTGGTTAGGCCAATTCAGGATCGAGAACCCAGCGGAAGAGAGATGAGCATCGAGCGAGCGACGAGCGGTCTTTGGTCGATCGGGCATTCCAACCACACCGAAGAGAAGTTCGTCGATCTCCTCAAGGATGCGGACATTGATGTTGTTGCCGATGTTCGCACTGTGCCGGCAGTGTCGTATTCCACCCATTTCAGTCAACAGCCACTACGTCGGATCCTCAAGCGGGCCAAGATCGGTTACGTCTTTCTCGGCAGTGAACTCGGCGGACGTCCCCGCGGCGACGAGTTCTACGACGAGAAAAGCCACGTCGACTACGATGTCTTTGCTGAATCCGCTACCTTCCGGGCCGGATTGAAGCGCCTGCTCGACGGAGCCGTGAGCCACCGCGTGGCGATGATGTGCAGCGAAGGAGCCCCAGAGGAATGCCACCGCCACCTGCTCATCGCGAGGGTGCTTGACCTCGAAGGCATCCCGGTTATCCACCTCCTTCCCGATGGCAGCAGCCAAAGTGCGGCTACGATTCTGGAAGCTAAGCCACCCCAACTGAAGCTATTTGAACCGGAGGTACCACCGTGGAAATCCATACGGCCGGTTTTACGCAACGCACCGCCGAGGAGTTCTTCGACCTTCTGAGGGGTGCAGAGATTACCCGCCTAATCGACGTGCGGTTGAGAAACGTCTCCCAGCTAGCCGGATTCGCGAAAAGAGATGATCTCAAATTCTTCCTCCGCGAGCTTTGCCAAGCCGACTACATCCATGTGCCGTGCCTAGCCCCAACCGCCGAACTGCTCGACGAGTACAGAAAGAAACGTATAACTTGGGACGAGTACGAGGAGCAATTTCTTGAGTTGATGGCCTCGCGACGAATCGAAGACCAACTCGATGATGACCTTTTTAAGGGCAAACCCGTGTTGCTCTGCAGCGAGAAACTTCACGACAACTGCCACAGGAAGCTAGTTGGCAAGTACCTCCATGACTGCTGGGGTGACGTCAAGATGGTTCATCTCTAAGCCCTCACGATGGGAAGTATCGACATTCTCGGCCAAGATGACGCTCGATACTTGAATGGACGCGTCGGTTCTCACAAGTACCCTGCGTGATGGTCGGGAGGCTCTTCGACTTCTGGCGGGTTGAGCATCTCCGTACAGCGGGTCATCAGCATCTTATGGAGGGGCATAACGGCAGTAAGCGACGAGAGGGCCGACATAAAGGACCCCGATTGTATTCGCCCGTCGGCCTCCTCAAATAGCCGCCTTGCCTCGGTGAGGTAAGCACGCAGCTCTGGAGGGACGACTGCATCGAGAGGAGTTTCGTTATTGTGGTTTGGGTCTTTTTCAATCATCATCTAGTTAAAGGAACCCTGCGGGCGTTAATGTCAACGTCCCTTGCGTTTGGCGAAACTTTCGCGAACCAGTTCCTGCGCCCCGCGGGAACTCAAATCAAGGAAACCAGCGGGCCAATCATCGCCGATCCCACCGTAAGCATTGATCTCCGGCTCTCGGTAGGAGGTAATCCCGTGATCCTTCTCCGCAAACACAAGGCGGATGAGATCATGGGTGACGGGCGTGTGGTCGCGGGCAATTCTGTAGCGAAGGCGGTTTACTAAATGCTCACTGTGGGTCTCGACCACCAACTGTCGACCCGAGCGAGAGCAGGCGACCAAAAAGTCGGCGAGGCATTGTTCGAGCTGCGGATGCAGATGAAGTTCGGGGTGCTCCAGCACCACTAGAGTGCCGGGTCGGGCGAGGAGACAGACCAAAATTACCGGCAAGACCTGACTAACCCCTACCCCAACCGATGTCAGATCGACCCAGCGGCCAAGTCCCGGTGGCATCACGCGGAGACTTATACCCAAGCGGCCCTGATCTATGGACTTGACACCGTCGGCAAGCCCGAATTCCCTAAGCCAAAAGTTAAGGGCTTCGGAAAGGCTTACCTCCTCGGCTTCACCCTCCGGCGTGGGCATGATCACGTTCTTGGTCGATTGGGCATGAAACACCGCCGCAGAGTGCTCGCCGCGCACCCCCAAATCCACGGTCGAGGGACTCACCGAGTCGTAGAGCACTCGAGGAGGTTCACGCAGCGGACCGAGGTACCGCACCAAGTCACGAAAGAAGCGCCGCGAAAGCGTTCCCACCACCATCAAGGCGTCGCCCGCGGCCCCCGTATACTCGACTAACGCTAGGTCCTCGATCCACTCCTCATGACCAAAAGCCTTACGTAGTTCGGAGAGGAATTCGCCTTCACCAAGTTCCACCATGCTGCGAGCCAGGTTTGTTCGTTGCTCACTATCTAAGTGGCTCAGTTTCCGGTACCACGTGCGCTCAAGTTCATCCAGCGACTCTGATATTCGCGTGGCCCGGGTCTTAGAACCGGCTAACGAAGTCGACGAAGGGCTGAGGTCATCGATGTATTCTTTCGCTTGAATCACCGCTTCATGGCTCGCCTGCCGCCGCGGGTCCGACTCAGTGGACTCCGCCGCTTGCTTTTCGACCCCGATCTCTTCTTCGAAAATTTCCGCCACGCTGTTCCACCACAGCGTGGCGAGTAGGTCAAGGCGACTGACCGATCGCATCAACGTTCGAGGAATCCCCCCATCCAAGACTGCGGCATCAACCCCGCCGGATTCACCAGAGATCCAATCATGCACGCTACCGGTCGCCGAGATCGGACTTCCGCCAAACAAAACAAAACGACCTCGACGCCCTAGGTATTGCCGGTCGCCCTGGGGATCGATCGGGGTTCCGAAGTCGCCAACTTCGCAAGTAAGTACCTTAACGCGCTCATCCTTGGCGTTAGGGTCAACCGAGTCAAGGTCGATCTGAAGCGATCGAATCCACGCAAATCCACTACCGGTTTCCACCTCGGGAGAATTCCCGTCAATCTGGGCCCGCCAACTCACCTCGACCCATCCTCCTTCCTCGGCCTCGGGGAGACGAGCGGGCATGAAGCGGGTCCATCGCTGCGTGTGCCCCGCAATGAGGAAGGAGATTTCCATCGGGCAGTCGGCCTCGGTGGCCAAGAAGTTCCGAGTCTCGTCGAAGGTACCGAGTCGGACGAACTCGCCGTTGAGAGGAAACTCCGCGCTACTAGTCTCGGTACGTATTGCTTGGGTGACCGCTAGGATCGCTTGCAGAAGGGTGCTCTTTCCTGAGCTATTGGCCCCCACCACAACGGTTAGTGGTTTGAGGCCAACCGAAGCTTTAGCGACCGACTTGAAGTCGCGCAACTCAATCCGTCTTAGCGGGTAAGGGCGTTCCTTAGGTTTAATCATGGCAGCACCGGTTCCTTCGCTCCTATAGAGTGGATCACTTTCATCGACTCGGCCCTAGTCGGAGGTTCGAGGTGGACGGCCGTAACTAGGCGATGCGGCTCAAAATGGGGGCCCGCGGTGACCCCAGTAGCCGACTGAATGACCGTGTCGAGAACCCCAGTCAGTACGTCTGCGCCGACATCGATCAACTCCGCCCACCGCTCCTTGTCGAAAGCCCCGACAGAGAGCAAAAACTCGAGGTCATCGTCGGTGAGCGCCAGCGATCGCGTCGCGACCCAGTGAAGAAGTTCCTCCAGCAGAGCCTCTGGATCGTCAGCGAGTTCCAAAAGTTCGGGGCGCAGAAGTCCAGGGTCGACCCGCCACACGACGTCTCGAGTTAGAAGAGCCTCAGTACAATCACCGGCCAACCTTCTCAGGACGGTTCCTTCTGCTTTCTTTAATCCCCACCGACGGTCGATGGGCCCTGCGAGGCGAGTCCCGGTGTGAAAACCCGCGCCGGCAGTCGGCTGTTCACTAACGGCTTCGTCGTCGATCCCACTGGCCCACGCCCTGAGTTCGCCGAGGGTTGATTCATGGAGTCGCCCTACCCTTTCGCCGACCTGCCACGTCCACACCACCGCCCGGAGGTCGGTCTGCACTACGACGTCGTAGGGGGCTGATGTTTCTCGCCTCGGCAGCACAGCATCGCGATCGGTGGCTAACTCTGTCGCGGGGTGAACGAGCAAAACCTCGACGAATTCACCCGCCTCGGCCACCTTCAAGACCAGTGCGAGCCGCGGATCGGTCGGCAGATGTGCCAACGGGGCAACAATGCGCAGATCACCAACAACGATCCGAGTCGGGGCCGTGTGAGTGGCCCCCGAGGGGTCCGGTTCACGCCGTTGCGTGGCCAGAGCCGCCTTCGCCCATGCGGGCACGTCAGCCATCATTCATCCTCATCTTGATCCTCCAATATTACCAACTCATCGAGTAGTAGTCGCGTCGCCTCATCGATGAGGCAGGTGGGTAAATGGGCGATCAGATCCTCTTTGAGCATCTTCAGTACTTCACGTTTATGTTTCGCGACTAGGGGCCGTGAATAACTGAGGCATCCCGCAATCTTGCCATCAGCTAACCCGTGGGCCTTGCCCAGCAGAGTGACACGAAGATCTGGGTCGAGGTTAGCTGCGAATTTCTTTACCATGCCGGTCATCTCGGAACGAGCCACCTCGAGTTCAGGGCCGGACCTATCGACCCAGTCTTCCTCGTATTCATAAAGGATCGTTGGCAGCCACGCTGTCAACGAGTTCTCTAGGATCTTTCGAATATCCCTCAGGGAGATCCCGTCGAAGGTCGCGACGAGTAACCGCAGAATCTGGCACAAGTCCTCCTTGTGGTAGACCTTGGACTCGCGTTTAGCGGTGGCGCTGGTGGCCAGGCGTGGAATCGAATGAATAACTCCTGATCCCCGACGGATCTCGGCCTCGGCCAAGTCGCCTAGCTCTCGCCCGCCTGCGACCAACGTGATGAAGCTATCGTAGCTCAACTCATTGATCCGGAATTCGGGTCCCTCTGAAGCTAGTTTAGCCACCCGTTTCACTAGCCGATCAACAACGGTGACCGATTTACGGTGGGCTAACGTCCTCCGGACTTGGAACGAGAGTAGGCCGCGGAGCGGACCCTCATCGGTCGCCATCGTGAGTACGTAGGCAAGTTGATTCTCTTCGATCAGGCGGTGGAGGTAAACGTCTTGGGTGAGGTCATTGATGGCTTCTTCGGACCATGACCCAGCGGTGTTGTAGACCTCCGGTGGATAGCGATGGCAGGTCCGGTCCACAACATCGCGGAACACGGTCCAAAAAAGGGGTCCGATGCCGTCTCGACTACACTCGTCGAGCAGATCTTGGTAGCTCACAAGGCACCTGCCCGCCTCAATTCAGATAGCAACCACGGTGCGTCCGGTTCGGGACAATAATAGTTGTCTTCGCCAAGAAGAGAAATCGGCAGATTAACCGGCACTTCATAATTGATCCAACCATCCTTAAGCAGGCAACAGCGAAGCGGGGGACCCTCGTGTGCGTGCTTGTAATGACTGAACCTGGTCTCAACGGAAGCGGACCGCGACAACACCCGGGAGTTGGGACCGTGACTGGTAACGAGAACTACTGGGCGCCTCTTCTCCTCAAAGCGCCTCTTTGAAACTAGGTCATCCTCAACTGGATCATCGATTGGTTTACCCTTCGCGGGGAAAATCTCTTCTTCTGGCACGCAAAACCAAGAGCCAGGAAAGTAGGCGAATTCAGGACCCAGTTGCAACCTCAACTCATCCCACATCTAGGTCACATCCGTTCGCTCGCTCAAATTGTAGCACACACCCCTGAGCAGACCGCTGAAACTTCGTATCAGAAGTTCGTAGCTATCACGTCGACGACGGTGCCGTTGTCATCTACCTCTGGAATGTGTCGCCACTTGTCAAAGGTGGTACACGGATGCGATATCCCTAAAGTTACGAAGTCGCCCACGCCGAGAGGATCGGTTGCCGCGACGGACAAGAACGTGTGATGGTCCATGAGGCTGGTGATCTCCCAGCGGTGAGGCGCCACCGTCCAAGGAGCTTGCTTCGATCGATAAGTCAACGCTCGGGGCAGGCCCGAATCAAAGGATAGATCACGCCTTCCAGCATCAAGCAGGGCTAGCGAGGGCTCCGGTCGAGACAGCACTTGGGCAATGACCTCAAGAGCCCCGCGAAGCGGAGGCCACGACGGGTTTGCTCGCAGGGGCGAGATGGATTCATAGACGCCGTGGTCGTGAGTCAGATAGCAACCCGGTCGAATCCAGACCTCGGGCTTGGTCGCGCCGGTCACCTGGGTGAGGATTTCGGCCACGTCGTCAAAGCAGGCGCTACCTCCAGCCGTAAGTACCGGGGTCAACCCCGGAGCGAACAAGTTCCGCTGATCGAGTGCTTCGTAGACGCTAACCATCTCGCGCAGGTAGCTACGCACGGCTGTGCGCTCAGTCGGCGTCGACTGATCAAAGAACATCCCTTCGTACCCGGCGACCCCTCTCAACTCGACTCCCGGGGTCTTGGCTACCGTTTCACCCAACTCGATGGCGCTCGCTCTTGACCTGGTGCCACTGCGACCGCCAGCGCCGCCCACCTCCAACAACACCCCGATCGTCGCTCGATCACCGCAGAGGAGGGCCAATCCGTCTGGGGAATCAACAAAGACGCTGAGGTCTAGCCCCGCCTCGATAGCGTCGCCTGCCCACTCGATCGCGGCCGTGTTGACTAACTGATTGGCGAGGACGACCCGCCGCACGCCGAGTGCGACCAGAGACCTGACTTGCGTCATGGTGGCTACGGCCACCGCCACCGCGCCTGCTTCAACCTGACGGGCAATGAGTTTGGGGGCCATGGTCGTCTTGGCGTGCGGTGCCAGTTCCACACCGTGATGCCGGGCCCAGCGAGCCATCAGGTCCAAGTTGTGCTGGATTCGGGTGCGATAGGCCACCACGAGAGGCGAGGGGAACGACCCGTCGTAGATATTTCGGCCGACTAACGAACTCGACGGTTGGCCAATTAAATCGGCGGGGATCCCCTTGTCAGTGGGGCTAAATACGTGGTCGACAGTCACGAGCGCGTCTCTAGCCACTGTTCAAGTTCATCAAGTCCGCCGTCCACCGTCAACCGACCGCCCACACCAATAGCCGTCGCGCCGGCATCGAAATAGTCCTGGGCCTGGAGCAGATTCACCCCGCCTGTGGGGACTAGGGCAATGGTCGGGAACGGGCCCCGCAGAGCGCGGATGAACGCCGGTCCACCAAGTTGGGCGGCCGGGAATACCTTGGCGGCTACCACCCCGTAGTCAACCGCTCGTTGGAGTTCCGACGGCGTTGCGATGCCCGGAAGGGCGGGGACGAAACGTAGCCGGGCGACGTCAAGCACCGCTTCGGAGAGACCCGGAGAAACCAAGTACGACGCGCCAGCATCAATCGCCTGATGAGCCATCGCCGCGGTACGCACTGAGCCAGCACCGACACGAAAGTCGCCTCGCAGGGCCTCAGTCGCGACCGCTTCTAGAGCCTCCAAACCCGCCTTGTCTTGGATGGTGACCTCGACCAAAGGAACACCCATGGCGACGATACGGCGGGCCAGATTCGCCGCCTCGACAGCCCCTAGCCCTCGCAGGATGGCGATCAGAGGTTTAGCTCGAAGCGTTTCCAGAAACTCCTCATCAGTCCACGACATTTAACCCTCCCCTCAGACACTACGCGTATAATGCTCTCTGCGATGCAGCATACGCAACAACTCTTTCCCCACCACGCCGCGGCGTAGGCCGTGCTTGACCTCGCGATCCGTGACGGACTGATCGTCGACGGCACCGGCGCGCCGGGACGGATTGGCGATGTTGGTATCGACGGCGAGTGGATTGCCGAGATCGACGAAGTTGGTCCCGCCCGACGAAACATTGACGCCGCCGGCCTTGTCGTCACGCCCGGATTCGTAGATGCCCACACCCATGACGACATGGAACTTCATCGCAATTCGGCTAATCCGAACAAGCTTCTTCAAGGTGTCACAACCGTGATCTGCGGAAGTTGCGGCTTCAGCGCCTTCCCGCATCAACCCGGCCGGCCGTCGCTCGACCTGCTAGCCACAGACGGGCCGTGGACGAACTTCGGTGAGTACACCGAGACGCTCGAAACACGGGGACTAGGCCCGAACATGGCCACGTTCGTCGGGCACAATACCGTCCTCCTTGGTCTTACCGGACTAAACGGTCAGCGACCGAACCAACGGCAACGAGAGGCCGTTTCGACGATGGTGCGGCGCGCTGTCGAAGCGGGTGCCCTCGGCGTTTCCACCGGACTCATCTATGAACCGGGCAAGCACGCAACTACCGAAGACCTCATTGAACTCGCTCGTGGGGTAGCCGACCTCGACGGAATCTACAGCACTCATCTCCGCGACGAGGGCCCTCACCTGATGGACGCCATCGATGAGGCCTTACTAGTGGGGACCCAAGCCGGTGTGGCGGTCCAGATTAGCCACCTCAAAACGATCTGGCCGCCACACTGGGGTACCATCCAAACCGCCCTTGATCGCATCGACGCCGCCTACCGAGATGGTCTCGATGTTGCGTTCGACGTCTACCCCTACGTCGCCGGATCAGGACCGATTGCCCAATACTTCGATCCAGATCACATCGATACCGATCGAGTCCGTCTCGTACAAATGGTTCGCTGCCTCGACTATCCCCAGTACGAAGGCCGCCGCCTCTCAGAGATCGCGGATGACGAAGGGCGGTCGCTGGCCGATATCACCATTAAAGTGATAACGGCTCCTCTCGCCGAGCATTCGCTTTGCGTGATCTTTGAGATAAATGAGGCCGACATGCGCACGGTTCTTAGCCATCCCCGCTCGATGATTGGTAGCGACGGCATTCCCCAAACCGGCGGTGTTCCCCATCCCAGACTGCTCGGAAGCTTCCCCCGAACGCTCGGACAGTTCAGCCGCGATGAAGCCCTGTTCGACCTCCCCACCGCCGTCGCCAAGATGACCTCTATCCCCGCCCACCGCTACCGACTCGCCCACCGCGGCCGACTCGCCTGCGGAAAGGCCGCAGATGTGACGATCTTCGACTACCCAACAATCAACGATGCGGGTAGCTACGACCGGCGAGCCAACCCGACCGGGATCAAGTGGGTCGTCGTCAACGGGCACCAGAGTGTTACTCCATCGGGGATCAAACCAGGGCATGCCGGTAAAGTGCTACGGCGAGCAACCAACAACCATTAGACCAAAGGCCAACCGTGACCAGAGAAGCAATCCACACCGACGCAATCCCTGCCGCGGCTGGGCCTTATTCCGCTGGCGTCAAGTCCAACGGCGTCGTCTACCTGTCCGGGCAGGGTCCCTTCACCCCAGATAACGAACTAGTCGGGACCGACATTGCTTCCCAGACCCACCAGACGTTGCAGAACCTCGCGGCCATAGCCGCCGCGGCCGGTACTCAACTCGACAACGCCGTTCAGGTGCGCGTCTTTCTCACCTCAATGGAGGACTTCGAAGCCATGAACGCCGTTTACGCCGAGTACTTCAATAAGCCCTACCCGGCTCGGACTACCGTCCAGACGGGGCTCCCTATAGCCGGAATGCTCGTCGAAATAGATGCAACCATCGCGCTGTAGTCGCCACACTAGGTGGCCGTCCAGCCAAGGAACCGCACGAGCAAAGCGACGAGCGTCCCCGCCGTAGCGGGGGGTGGCTCAGAAGTCGGGCTGAGAGGATTTGAACCTCCGACCTTCGGTCCCCCAGACCGACGCGCTAACCAAGCTGCGCCACAGCCCGTGACAACCGTGATGGTATCCGCGTTCGTCCAGTGTCGCACCGGATCGAACGAGCCCGATTATCGAAAAATCAGCTAGAAGAGGCGCAGGAGACCTTCGACCGCCCGCCACACGAGGTAGATAGCGGCCAGACCGGCACCTAGCCAAAAATGCCAGGGCGTCTTCTGCGGCGCGTGAACCACTCCGGGAGTGCCCTCCAGCGGGGCCCCACAACTGGGGCAGGCTCCATCCCCAGCGACCGAGGTGGGCGTCCAGTTTTTCTCGCACGGCTCACACCAAGGCACAAGGAACGAGGCTAGACGAGAGGCCGCGGAGTCAGTCGCGACGAATGGCCATGATCGCGGTGTCGTCGTCGATGACGCCGCCTGCATGATCCTTGGCAGCGTCGAGTAGCGCCTTGCACAGCACGTCGGGGGGAGCATTGAGTTCACGCTCGGCCGTTTTGATGATCCGATCCTCACCGAACAAGGTGACATTGGCCCGCGCCTCAGCCAGACCATCGGTGTACATAACCACCAGATCGCCGCTCTCCATAGAGATCTCGCGAGAAAAGTACCCGGCGGTGGGATCGAGCATCAGTAGAGGGCCGGTCGAGCGCAATGGCAATGCGCCTTCTGTCTGGAAGAGGAACAGCGCCGGGTGGCCCGCCGAGGCATAGCGAAGGGTGCCAGCCTCAGTATCGAACACGATGACCGCGGCCGAGATGAACTCTTCGTCGCGGTCGCCCGCCGCGAGCTGCGCGTTGAGTTCCTCAAATGCTTGGGCAGGGTCGCGGAACTGACGGAGGAAAACCCGTAGCAGGTATTTGGCCTGAAAGGCGGTGATCGAGGACTCGATTCCGTGACCGGCTACGTCGCCGATGACGGCCGCCACCCGAGTCGGACCAACCCGGTGAACATCAAAGAAGTCGCCCGCCATGAGGCCCGAGCCAGCTTGGTACACGCGGCCGATCTCGAAGCCGGAGAAGTTTGGAACCTCCTCGGGGGCGAGGCGGGCGGCCCAAGCTTTCGGCGCAAGTTGCTCTTGTTCGAGTGCCTCACCTGCCCGACGCTCGAGGTCGTAGCGGTTGCGAGCCATACGAGCCTCACGTACGGAAAGGCGAGCCCACCAAAGCGAAGCCACGGCGGGAAGAGCCAACACGCCAAAGGCGGCGCTGATGTTTACGTGGTCGACAAAGGCAACTGCACTAGCCGCCAGCGCCAGCAACGCGTAGACGATCGCCGAGTGGGCTTCCTTGCGATAGGCCGAGAAGGCCACCGAATGCGCTTCGACATCGGCGCTCGGTTCGGAGTCGACCAAGGAAACGACACGCAGTCGCAGGCGCGCACTGCGCACGTAAACGAGCGAGGCTAGAACGCAGACGAAGGCGAGGGAAGCCAGAGTGTAAGTTAGCACCTAATGCTCCTCAGTGCGGGTAGTGGTTAAAGGTAGTGGACCGGAAGGACATAAGGCACCGCGCCTAGTCGTTTCGCCGTCGAACCCTGATCTTAATGGGCGTTGATCCCAAGTTGAATGTCTCACGTAGAGAGCGTTCGAGATAGCGCAAATAGGTTCTTGGTAGCTCACGATTCGCGAACAAGGTGAACGTCGGCGGATCGGTGGCGCCTTGGGTGGCATACATGACGCGAGCACCGTGGGGAGCGGGTTGGGCCGACTGGGCCGCCCGGATGCACTGGTTAACGTCGCGGGTCGCGATGCGGGTGCGATAGTGACCCACCGCCTCCTGCAGGGTCGGCCACAGCCGGAGAACACCCTTGCCGGTAAGGGCCGAGAGTCGCATGACCGGCGGTTGGCCGAGGAATCCGAGTTTGCGTTCGACATCGACGGCGATCTTCTCGCGCTCCACGGTGTTGAGCAGTTCCCACTTGTTGAGGACGATAAGGATCGGACATCCGGCCCCATCGACTCGTTCGGCCAGTCGCTGATCCTGATGGGTGACCCCGCTGGTTGCGTCGATGACGAGAAGCGAAACGTCAGACTCGTCCACCGCCTCGAGAGCCCGCAGAAGCGAGTAATACTCGGTGTCCTCGTCGATCTTGGCCTTGCGCCGCATGCCCGCGGTGTCGACGAAACGAATCGGACCGGTAGCCGTTTCCACAATGGTGTCAATCGCGTCGCGGGTCGTGCCCGCTCGATCGTGAACGACAGCACGCTCTTCGCCGATGAGTTGATTGAAGAGGGTCGACTTACCGACATTGGGGCGACCCACAATAGAAACCGAGAAAAGGTCGGGGTTGTTGTTGGTTGGTTCGGCGGATTCGTTCGAGGCGCTCGGAGGAAGGTACGAAATCAGCTGGTCTAGGAGATCGCCGGTACCCCGCCCGTGTAGCGCACTAACGGGAAACGGCGAGCCGAGACCTAGGCCCATGAACTCCCAGATAGCGATCTCATGGCTTTGGTCGTCGACCTTGTTGGCGACCGTGAGCACCGGAGTTTCGGTGCGGCGCAGCAACCGCGCCACTCGTTCATCTTCGGGGGTGACCCCGACCGTAGCGTCGACGACCAAAACAACGACCGCCGCCTCGTGCATGGCCTGTTCGCTTTGGGCGCTGACCTTGTCGTCGAGATCGTCGCCGCTGGCTATCCAGCCCCCTGTATCAAGCAGGGTGAAGTGACGACCCTGCCACTCGGCATCGACCGCCTTGCGATCCCGGGTGACACCGGGACGCTCCTCGACGATGGCGACGCGCTTGGCCAATATGCGGTTCACGAGCGTGGATTTACCCACATTGGGTCGACCAACAATGGCGACAATGGGGAAGCTCATGGTCGCGCCAAAGCAGTCCGAAGAGCCGCACCGTCAGTCGAGATGACTTCGACGGGGCGTGGCAGATCGGCGATGTTCATACCGTCGAGAAAGACCCCTCGGCTCAAGCAAACGTCGGGTAGAAGGTAGCGATGCCCTTCGGGTTCGCGCTCTAGAAGGCGGGCCACATCCTCCCCCACCATTAAGCCGGTAACGCCAATATTGCCGCCAAAATAGTCGTTGGGAACGGCCAAGACGCGGGCGTCGGGTCGACCCGACGCCGCCAGCAACGGCTCAATAATTGGCGCACCAAGGGTTCCTGTAAGTACCGCGATGGAAGCGTTACGACGCGGCGACAAGCCCACCGGCGTGGACGTCCGGGGTGCGCGATACCCGTCAGCGGGCGCGCCGTCGACCCACGCAAAAAATCCCGCCCGTGGCCCCGTCGGCTCAGCAATGGACGGGTTGAAGAATTCGTTTTCCAATGTCCGAGCCATCCCGATGCCGTCCTCGTGCATCGTGAAACCCTCGTAGCTATCCGCGGGCGGGAAAGGCCGCTCGGCCATCAGGTAGTACTCATCGGCCGCGAACACCATGCGTCGCCCCACCGCGGTCAAAAAGATCTCCTGCCATAACTCCACCACCTCGACTACGCGTTGTGCTTCGGGGCGAGTGTGGACACGCATACGCGCCTGGGTCGAGTATTTCGATAAGCCGAGTGGTACGACACAAACACTCGCCAGTTCCGGGAAGCGTTCGAGCACTCCGGCAAGCGTGTCGTCCAGTACGTCGCCATCGTTGACCCCAGGACAGACAACGACCTGACCGTGGACTTCGATGTCGTGATCGAGCAACGCTCGCAGCCAGCGTAAAGAAACCGCCCCACGGCGGTTCTTGAGAATATCAGCCCGAAGGTCAGGATCGGTGGCGTGAATCGACACGTTGAGCGGGGATAGTCGCTCGGTGATGACACGCTCGAAATCGAGTTCAGTAAAACGGGTGAGGGTCGTGAAGTTCCCGTATAGGAAGGACAATCGGTAGTCGTCATCTTTGAGGTACAGCGAACGACGCATCCCCTTTGGCAGTTGATGAATGAAGCAGAACTCGCAGTGATTGTCGCAGGTCTGGACCTTGTCGAACACCGCTGCGTGGACCTCGGCACCCAACGGCTGACCCTCATCTTTATGTACGACCACATCAAGTTGAGCAGCACCGCGTTCGACCGCGAGGACCACTTCGGCTTCGTCGGTTAGCAGCTGCCAGCGAATGACGTCGCGGGGTATCTCGCCGCGAATCGCCACGATCTCATCGCCCACCAGCAACCCCGCTCGATCGGCAGGTGATGACGGTTCAATCGCAACCACTCGAGGGGAACTCACCTCATCAGGCTAGCGGCAAGTTCCAGCAGCATTAGACGGTCTTGAGGTTGAGGCGGGGGCGGAGGCGCTGAATGGGTGGAGACTCATGATCGAACGAGTTGCCGCGGCTACTCGGCGCTCCTAGCTCACGCTCATCTCGCGGCCCCAACGTCTGTGGTCCCTACAGATAGCGACGCAATCGCCTCCGATACCGCACTGGGAGCGATAGTCACCAGTTTGGCAACGTCGATAGCGACACCCCCGCCGCGGCGCGCTAACCTCACCGACTACTATCGAGGCCAATTCGAACGCGTCTTCTTCGGTGTTCAGGACCTTCTGCTGGTAACCCGACATTGGCTCAAATCATCGAGAACTGCTGACGATCCGGCCTCACCTTGCTCTACGATATTAGCGACTGTCACAGGCCGCATGCATAGTAGTGTGGTGGGAGAAATACCAATAGACGGAACCTTCGGGTCAGCGGACATCTCTGGCACGATCGCCTCTCTGCACGATCGCCTCGATCTACATTTCCGCGAGTTGGCCACCAGACGAAAGCGCGCTCTAGGTTCGGCGCCTGTCTACGCACTCGAGCACGGCTTTTCCGAAGGTGATCTGTCAGTCCTCCGAGATGTGGTCAAGGCGTGGATAGGTAGGACACGGCCCCCGAGAAAGCACTGGCTACCCTTCATCATCTACGCAACTGAAATCGGGTACAGCTACGAAGGTGACGAGTACTGGCCGACTTTAGAGGCGGAGGCGCCGGGATGGGAGCAAAACGCTGGTCGACAATATGTCAAGGAACGGTTTCAAGAATTCGAAAGGGACTACAACGGTGCTCGACCGCTTGGTCGATGGGCATCGCAGTTCACAATCATTTGCTGGCCAATCACGCATGCAGTGTTGCCCGCAGACCTTCAGCGCCAGTTTGCACGTCTCTTGTACGACTACCGGGGTGCACTGACGAGCGAACTCCTCAACGACGCTTCTGAACTCGGACGCGTCTTAGCAGCCCGGTCATATGGGAGTTCGAAGCGCTTCCAGCAGTTTGCCCAGAACACAGAACTCCTAGGACAAGTAGCTTCCGCACTCCTCACGCGGCTACAACGCGAAGCCTCGCTCGAACCGTTGACACTCACCCGCATCACAGACGATCTGTCCCAAGAAAGGCAGGCTCGAAGCTGGCTTACCGACGCTCAATCCTCCGCAGATCAGATTCGACTCCGAGGATTCAAACCGCGCGGCAAGCCCTTTCGTACGGGGGAACACTCCTATGTCGACCGCCCAACATCTCCAGTCGCATTCTCCTTACATCCCGGAACCGACGGATGTGTCCTGCGACTCCGGGTTCCAGACTTCACGCCACTATTCGCTCGCCACCCAGACGCGCGCGAACAGGTCGGTATGGTGCGTTGCAGCGTCGCTGGGAGTAATGGACGACCCAAAGCCCGTGGCTGGCTCCTCTACTCGGGCCAACAGGCTGCCCTCGAGAAATGGCCTGGTCGAGACTCAACGGTATTTGAACTAGAACGCGGATCAACTGAAGTCTCCGAGTTGCTCGCCGCCGAGGCGCGCACTCCTCCCAATGAACCTTGGCTCTTCCGACTCGGGCCCGATGGAACTGGGCGGATCGTCAGGTCCAACTCAGTTCGAGTTGGAGTTCGCTACATACTCATCGGGCCTAACCTCGCTGCTCCAGCGGTTGACTGGATCAACGAGTATCCAGCCCAGTGTGCTGGCGCCACCGCTCTCTCCATCGATATGCCACAGGAGATCAATCCCGATTCCGCCGACCTCTTAAGGGACCTCGGGTGCAGCATCCAGACGAGTGTTGAGGTAGAGCCAGTCGGGATCATCCCAGCAGCATGGGACGGCGCCGGTTTTGGCGAATGGATCGCTGGCGACCGACCGATGTTACGCTTGTCATCCACTCACGACATCACCACGTGCACGTTGACCCTGAACGAAGCCGATCATGTAATCGTACCGTGGACGAGTATTGCAAAGGACACTGTCGTCATCCAAGTCCCTGAACTGAGTCAAGGATTGCATGACCTTAGATTCTCGTTTCTAGTACCTGAAAGCACCCATTCAATTTCAGACCTACACGTAAGAATCCTAATCCGCGACGCCGAACCCGGACGAATCAACGGAACCTTTCGAGACCCGCTTCGAATTCGCCTGAGTCCACAAGAAGCTTCACTCGAAGATCTGTGGGACGACCGAGCGAGCATCGAAATAGAAGGTCCACTGGGAACAGGTACATCGGTCAAGGTCAAGCTTAAGGATGCCACTAACTCCACCGTGGCAGAACGTCGTTTTCAACTCAGTCTTCCGACCACCGCAGTGGAGTGGAGGGCGTTGTTCGACAAAAAAGTGCGGCAATGCAGGCTCTTCCAGAACGCTTACGACAATGCATGGCAGCTTGAGATCGTTGTTAGTAATACTGAGTTAGGAGAGGTCAGAGCAGTACTTGAACGTGAATTGGAACCACTCCGCTGGGGATTCCGACGAGTTCAAAAGAACATCGTTCTTCGACTCTACGAGAGCGCCGACACTGGGATGCCCGCAGAGATAGTGCGGTACCCGTTCGAGACGCCAGATGTCAGCGAGTCGACGAATTCCTCCGAGGTCGATGTCCATAACCCTGATGGTGGCTTGTTCGTTGCCCGCCTTGGTGACCACGAGGCGATGGCCATTCTGCCACCAAAGGTGCAGGAACTTCGCGATCTTGGCCTGAACCCTTCCAATATCCACCTGCAAAAGCGCAAGCGTTCAGGAGCAAGTGTGATGGAACTCGTTCATGTCGCTGCGCTCTGGTCTGGAGCTCGATCACCTGGCCATCTACTAGTCCGTTATCGGCGGGTCGCTGTAGAAGCTGCGATCCGCAGCGAGATCGGAACGTTGATCGGCGGCGGCAATTGGAGTTCACTAGAGCAGCGCCATACGAAGGGAGAGCTCCTGTCAATTGATGACCTCACAGCGAGACTTGCGAAGCCTTCGCATTGGGCAGAGTTTTGCCGGCGGCTATTCGATCTTGCGCATCAACTGGGTCACATCGAAGATCCGCCTGTACAGCCACTCGCTTCGCTGATTGGCGAGGCCGCTCCCGCCGCGTCAGGTGGCGGGTCAGCTATCGCACGACAACCAGGGGCGAAGTTCACGCGAGCCGGGTCGTGGCTCGCAGAAGCGCTGCTCCGACTTGCTTCCTCTCCCGGGTCACTGCTTAATTGGACCAAAGGTGACTCAGAAGTCAACTTCAACGAAGTACTGGAACATCCACATGCGTTTCGAGCGGCGCGTATGCTCGCCATCATCGCCGAGCAACAGAAGCAGACGTGGCAATGGGACTGAAAGTGCTGACCCTCCCCGAGTCCCTCACGACAACCGTTGCCTCGCTCCGTTTAACGGATAGTTCTGACCGAGTGTCACTCGTTGCCGCAAGTTTGCGACGAGCGGCGTCTTTTCTATGTCCGTCCACTCCGTCAGCGTTATCCGCCGCGGTCAAGGACACACTCCAAGAATTGGTGCCTGTTGACTCCGACCTACTTCAGGAGACTCTCGACGCTCTTGTGGCGGCAGGTGACCTAGTAGAATCGCTGGAAGATCACAATGGACAGCGACGAAGGGTCATTTTCCTCGGACAACCCCGGTACGTGCAGCGACGCTCGGGGGGTCTCATTCTCTTTGGGACTAGACCCGATGGTGCCCCTTTAGTTGGCGAGGCGCTTCAAGATCAACTAGTCACCTCGGGGCATCTACGACGGATTGCCGAGCCCGATGATAAGGACTACTCCCTGTTAGATACGTATGGCGTCCGCGAGGTCTCCGACTCACAATGGATGGGACGACCAGAGCCAGCAGCCCCGATCAGTCTCATAAACTCCTATCGACACAAACTAGGGCAGCAAGATCCATCGGGCACTATCGAGAACCTCTGTGTGCTTGATCCGGACTCATCGCCGTCATTCTACAGGAGACGATGGCGACAAGCTTCAACATCGGACGACGGAGTATTCGTGGCCAGAAGGAGCCAAGGATACGGAGCCGACTTATGGTGCTTTGTCGAAATACGCGGTGGAAATCACCGAAAGTTCCTCGACCTCCCACTCAACAGAGGCGCTAGGGGTTGCGACGAAGCGTGGCAACTTCAGGCAGCAATCGACTTCGAAAACGGCACTCCTCAAGAACTTCTAGTCAGTAAGACCGGAAGGGGTCAATTACAATTTGGACTTCCATCGCCTCCACCCAAGTGGCTCCAAAGGCGATGGGATCTCCTAGGGCAACCCGTTCGCACTCAAAGATCGCTTTTCGGGTACGAGTTCTCCTCTTCCGACGCAGGCGAGGAGAAGCAGTTTGTGTGCGACCATCTATGGATGGAATCGCAGAGAGGTTACGAGGGCGAACTGAAGTGACAGCAACGACCCCACTAACGATAGGCCAGACAATCCAAGAGATCAGGCTTGCGCTACGCAACTACATCGAGGCGACGTATCACATAAGCCATCCTGCCATCGTCGAGCAGCGAGGATTCTTGCTCGACAGGCTAGGCGTCATCTCTCAGGAACCCTACTTGGAGTCGACCCCGCGATATGTCCCTGGATCACGCTTCAGCAAACTCGGTCTCCCTCAACCAGCGGACGAACTTTTAAGGTTGATGTCTCGCAACAAAGCGGACGGCGGCCCCGGGCTACTGCATGACCCGCCTTACGATCATCAAGCACAGGCGCTTCGAAAGGCTGTCCTCGAAGATCGAAGTCTTGTCGTCACGACTGGGACCGGATCTGGGAAGACAGAGTCCTTCCTTCTCCCGATCCTCGCCAAACTGGCAATCGAAGCAAGCGACACGCCGGAGTCATTCAGCAGTCCAGCAATACGAGCGCTTGTGCTCTACCCTATGAATGCCCTAGTCAACGATCAACTTGGGAGACTCCGTTTGCTATTCGGCAACGAAGGCGTTGTTGACCAGTTCAAGCAATGGGGTGGTCGGCCGGCGCGTTTCGCACGATACACAAGTCGAACGCTTTACCCAGGGGTTCGGACAAGCAAGAAGGACACCACACGACTGCGGCCAATCAGTCGCTTCTACGTCGACCTTCTGAACCGAGCCGATGGAACCGACGACAGCGCGGTCGAGGCACAGAATCTAATTCGCAACCTACAGGAGCGAGGCAAGTGGCCAGCTAAGCCGGATTTGCGCGCCTGGTTCGGGCAAAAGGGCAGTAACTGGCAACGCGATGGAAAATTCGTCCGTGCGGTGATGCGACCCGACGATTCGGAACTCTTCACTCGACACGAGGTACTGCAAGCTCCTGCCGACGTACTAGTAACGAACTACTCAATGCTCGAATATATGCTCATGCGGCCTCTTGAACGGCCCATATTCGACGCAACCAGAGATTGGCTGGAAAACAATCCCCTTCAGCGCTTAATGCTCGTGGTCGACGAAGCCCACCTGTACCGAGGCGCCGCTGGAGCGGAGGTGGCGCTGCTCATCCGACGATTACGAACCCGCGTCGGGATCGACCCAGATCGCCTACAGGTCATCTGTACAAGTGCCAGTTTCAGCGACAAAGACCGAGCGCGAGTGTTCGCCGCAGCGTTGTCCGGGAAAGACGAAAGCGACTTCGACACTATCCAGGGAACCCTTGCGCTCAAAGAACACGACCATCGTGGCAACAACGAAGATGTCGAGCACCTAGCTGACATTGCCCTTGAAAATCTGTACTCACCTGACCAGGATACCCGCCGGCGTGCGGTCTGCACGTTCCTTCGATGGAGGGGCGTAACTGGCGACATGGGTTTTGAGCAACTGCTGTACCAATCCCTAGAGCAATACGCGCCGATGGGCCGCCTCATCAACATGACGATGCAGGAAGCACGCCCGGTAGCAGAACTCGCTCAAGACGTGTTCGACACCAACAGTGCGCGAGCAGAACGAGCGCTCACTACTCTGCTGGCGTTGGGCAGCATGGCACGACCATCCTCAGGAGAGCCGGGCCTGCTGCCGTGCCGCATCCATACCTTCTTCCGGGGTCTACCAGGGTTGTGGGCCTGTCTGGACTCGGACTGTACCGAGGTCCAGCAGACCGGACCGAGCGGGCCGATCGGAAAACTCTACTCGCAACCGCAGGAGAGTTGCTGCTGTGGGGCGCGCGTTCTTGAGTTGTACACGTGCCGGCACTGCGGCGCCGCATATGCAAGGGGTTACACCGACAACTTGTCCGAACCGACCTTCATTTGGTCGGAGCCAGGCAGGCCTTTCGAAAATGCGAGAGGCGAAGCCCATGAACTGGAAGCGATTGACATCTGTCTCGAACAACCCATGGCCGCCTGGGTCGAACCCCACGACCTAGATCTCGTGACCGGTCGCCTTAACCCCTATGAACTTGGTGACAGGATTCGGCTTGTCTACCTCCGGCGAGATCGCGAGGCGGACACAGGGGACAGCGACGAAGACGAAAAGAGCACCACTGTTCGTCTAGGCGGGGAGTTCCGCCCGTGCGGGGTTTGTGGCCAACAGGCGGCCTACGGCCGCTCATCCGTTCAGGACCATCAAACAAAGGGAGATCAACCGTTCCAGGCTGTCATCAGCAGGCAAATCGAGGTACAACCACCTGGGCCGCAACCCGCCACCGAATTCGCTCCCCTGCGCGGCAGAAAAGTATTGACTTTCTCTGATTCACGGCAGATGGCCGCTCGGCTTGCGCCCAATCTGCAGACATACGCTATGCGCGACGTGCTCCGTCCGCTGGTGCTTCTCGGCTTCCGTGAACTCCGTCAACACGACTTATTGCGTACACGCGTTGGCCTTGAAGACCTCCATCTTGCGGTCATGCTCGCCGCGCGACGTTGCGATATCCGGCTCCGACCAGAACTGAAAGCAGGAGAATCGATTCAGTTGCAGCGAGATCTCGACGCCCTGAAGGAAGATGGCAAGTTGGATGATGCCGATGCTCTGGCGTATCTCATCGATGAGGCCAAGTCGCAGACACCGCCCGTTTCGCTACTTCGTGGCATTCTTGCCACTGTCAACGACAAGTGGACCGGTCTGCAGTCGCTCGCGCTTGGGTCACTGGCCGAGCGTGACCAGGAGCGCCCCAAACTCTTGGAGAAGTTACCGATCCTCGCTCCATTTGATTCAGAAGATCAACGCCTCGCCCTCGTAAGGCTCTGGATAAACCAGTGGACCGCTCCCGGCCTATGGTTCCCGACGATGCCCGCTAGTTGGTGGATGAATGAAGTTCGAGGCCACAAGGGAAAATTCAAATCATTGACCAAGTGGTTTGAGGACAAGGTCACCTGCCAGAAGTTCGAGAATGACTGGCTCCCGATCTTGCGCGACCGTCTTTGCGAACCTCAAGGCGACACGTTTCGGATGAGGGCTCAGCGGCTCACACTTGACACGAGCCCAAGTTGGGCCTATTGCCGAACATGCAAGACGACACAGCGGCCGTTCCCCGGGACCGCTAGGTGTGTCGCATGTTGCAGGAACGACGTATACGATATTGATCCCGACACAGATCCGGTCTTTCGGGCGCGAAAGGGGTACTACCGTCAGAGCACAATTCGAGCACTTGCGCCCGTTCCCGAACCACCAACCGTCATCGTTGCGGCCGAGCACACCGCCCAGTTAGGACAAGCCCAAGGAGATGCCGTGTTCTCCAAGGCCGAGGAACACGAACTCCTATTCCAGGACGTGGATTTAGGCGGAGCAGTCGGCCAATCGTACCGCTCCGCGGTTGATGTCCTGTCCTGCACCACGACGATGGAGGTAGGAATCGACATCGGGGCTCTCTCCGGCGTCGCCCTCCGGAACATGCCGCCATCGCGAGCGAATTACCAGCAACGGGCTGGGCGGGCTGGGCGGCGGGGCAATGCTGTTGCAACAGTGATCGCTTTCGGAAGCGCTGATAGCCACGACGAGCATTTCTTTCGCGAGCCAGACGCCATGATCCGCGGCCCCGTCGACGATCCCATACTGTCCTTGAACAACGTCGAAATCGCTCGGCGTCACGTTACTGCGTTTCTACTTCAGCGCTATCACTCAGATCGACTTCCGACGATCAATCCGAAATCCCAGCCGCAGTTGTTCGAAGTCCTAGGGACGGTCCACGGCTTCCTGCTCGAGTCCACACCGCTGAACCGCTCCGACTTTATGCACTGGCTCCGTGCGGAAGAGAGCGGCCTGCGCTTGGAACTCGACTCTTGGCTACCACGAGAACTGGCTAACATAGACCGCGCGAAAATTCTTGACGATTTCTCGGAACACACCATCCAGGAAATCGATCAGGCGCTGGACCAACCCGATTCCAACGACAAGAGCGTGGCAGACCCGTCGTCACCGCCGGTAACGCGAGATACCACTGAATCCGAGGACACCGCCTCAAATGAGGTTCCGACCGAAACCGGTGAAGAGAGAGTGTCCCCTGAAAACGCCAAGGAGAATCTTCTCGACCGACTTCTATACAAGGGAGTCCTCCCCCGCTATGCATTTCCGACCGATGTCGTGTCATTCCACGTATTCGATGCCGAAGGTTACACTGCGTATCGACCGCTGTTTCAGTACGCACCGAGTCAGGGGCTTCCGATTGCGCTCTCGCAATACGCTCCCGGCAAGGAGGTGTGGATTGACGGGAAGCTCTGGACTTCCGGCGCCCTCTATTCACCTATGCCCTCGGACCTATTCAATAATTGGCAGAAACGTCGACTCTACTTCGAATGCTCCGTCTGTCGCTATGCTAAGACTGAAATGCTCTCGGATGCGGAGCGGGACGAGATGCGAGACTGCCCGGCTTGTGGGGCCGAGGCGCTATTTGGCAAGGCACGCAACTGGGTCCGCCCTCCTGGGTTCGCTCATCCGCATAGCATTCCGGAGGGAACATCGCCAGACGACCAACCGGCTCGAAGCTACGCAACACGTGCAAAACTAATTGCGTCATTCCCAGCAGACGCAGTCGGTTGGTCTCCGGTGACATCAAGAATTCGACAGTACTACGACAGGACGTTTCTGTTAGTAACTAATACTGGGCCAAACCATGAGGGGTACACATATTGCCTCAAGTGTGGGCTGATCGAACCAACGGCGGTGTCAGCTGGCAAGATCTTCTCAGCACACGCTAAGCCGTTCCCAGATCGGAAAGAACCCGACTGTACTGGAGAATTTACAACCAGTGGAATGGTGCTCGGCACAGACTTCGTATCAGATGTGCTCCTCATGGCGCTCCGCGTGGATGAACCACTAACGCTACGGCCAAACTATCTATCAACGGATGTCGCGTTACGGACGCTCGCCGACGCGATAACGATCGCCGCTACTAGACGGCTTGAGATTGACCTGGGGGAGATCCAAGCGGAGTACAGGCCAGCACTAACTGATCTTGGTAAGGACGGCCTTGAAGCCGAGATCTACCTCTATGACACACTCGCAGGCGGGGCTGGGTTCGCCCGCAACGTCGGCGAACTAGGCGAGTCGGTCCTCTCAGATGCCCTAGAAATCCTTGAAGCTTGCCCGGCTGGTTGTGATAGGAGTTGTTACCGCTGCCTACGCAGCTTCAGAAATCGATTTGAACACCAATTCCTCGATCGCTTTGTCGGTGCAAGCCTCCTTCGATACCTCCTGCGCGACGAAAAACCCGTGCTCGACCCAGAGAGGATCGAACGCTCAACCGACAGACTCTTTGAGGATCTCGCTCGGCAGGGCGTCGAAGGAGTTAAGTTCCGACGGCGCGTATCAATTGAGATTCCAGGGGTAGGCCAGGTCTCGGCGCCAATCGCTGCGATCACGGGAGATCGAACTGTCATCATTGGGACAAGTGGACCTCTGACCCCAGACTATCCCGCTGATACTGCTCTTCGTGATGCAAAAAAGTTCAACATCAGTACTCCGGTAGAACTCGTGGATGATATTCTCATTAGTCAAAACCTCCCAGCAGCCAGTCTTCAGGTCATCCAACGTGTCAAGGGCAACTGACCGAAGGATCGCTCTGTCGATCAAAACCTATGCAGATCTCTGACTGGAATCGCCCAAGTGGTTCAGATTCTCAACTCCCTAAGAGGCTAATACCTGTCTCAGACGCTGTGGCCTCAGTAGGGCAAATACCCGAGACTTCGGGAACGCACCGACTATCCAGCTCAGCCTCATCTTGCGGCGATGATCGGAGGCGTGGACCACGACTGTCTCGAAACAATCATCGCTTCACTCGCCCCGAAATCCCACCTCTCCAAGGGACCCCTGCCCTATTTTCCCTTGTCGCCACATCATAGGTGTTACCCGAACGACATGCAGCAGACCCAACTCCCGACGACACTTAGCGCGATGTTAGCGGAGGCAAGGGGACACGGGCACCATGCCCAACTGGGCGCTCATTCGAATGATTCGCGACTCGACTGAGAACCTCGTCGGACTCAAGTCGTCGCAACAACCACCGTTCCGCCCACCAAGCGGTAATGCGCTTAACGTCATCTGGGAGCGCTGTCCGAATTAGATAGCGAGGCCGTGAGTTCATGCCTAACAGGTAGGAATTCAAGTTCTCTACAAGAGATACTCCGTAGATGATTCGCTGTCGTCCATGCTGAAGGAGTTTGGTGGATGGCCATCCGAGTGCGTCAAGCCCGCTGCGAACCTTCCGCAGTTTTGGACTCACCCCCTCCCCGAACAGGCTGTTCACCCTTACCCCGTTCTTAGTCTGCTCGGAGAGTGCGGCCAGCACAACGACCGTCTCAGCTGAGAGGTGCGACGTACCAAACGCGCGGGAGCGCCCAAGTCGTTCCAAACGAATGTCGGCCTTGGCGTCGAGTACGGTGGCTGGAATACGCACTCGGTTGTACTGACTGGATGTCGTCCCGTACAGCGACGTCGTGCCGATGTAAACCAGTTTGGAATCACGGCTTATCGGTCGTCCAGCTACAGAGGAGGCAATCTCGCTTTCATAGTCCCGATACCGACGGTGATACGCACTTACCACCGTTGGGCTCATCGCCAGCATAGCGATCAGTTTTCCACCGATTAGTTCTCCGTACGGAGCGACAGCACCACAAACCGAGAGATCTGCAATCTCGGTTCCTACTGCGTCCGCCTTTGCCCTTCGAGCAATAGAGAGAACGGCGCGCCTGGCATCTCGATCCTCCATCGCCAAGCTAAGCCCCTTGGCCCCCGACGAGGGATACAGAAATGGTTTCAAGGCAGTCTTGTCCCGCATCAAGTCAGCGAGAAGCAAACAGCGCTTGCTCCTATAGAGATCCGATTCCGCTCGACGAATCCAATACTCGGAATCCTCGCGCTTCAGTCCCTTGACAATCGAACGACGCGCGAAGCGCTGATGGTCGAATCGGCGCGCCGTGGCCTCGGCTCGAAGAAGTGCTTCCGATTGTCTCGTTGGGCTATCCCACCATCCTGGCCAGAAGAGGTCATCACGAACGAGGTCATCCACGTAGACCTCCCGCCTCCGTCCCTCAAGGCGGCTAACGAGCCAACGAGCCCGTGCCGCGGTCGGCTCAGCCACGAAGGCGGCGAGCACATCTTGTGAGCGCCATCCGATCCAGCGATCGCGCTCGTCCAACTGAATAATCGCACTACTGAGAGCCGCTATTCCTATGACCGGGTGATACTCAACCGATCGGTCACGGACCAGCAGACACATCGTACGACCTGGAACGGTCGTGTATTGATTCGACCACGTATGTCGGAAATACCGCCACACGTCCGAAAGCTTCAAGCCGGTCTGCGGATCGCAGTCGCCCGCGTGGACGATCTGGATATACGGATCGACCACCGAACAAACCTGCTCTGTGGTTGCAGGTGATCCGCGTAAACCGCGTAGCAGCGCGGCGAACTCGTGACCATCTCGCATTAGGTCGAAGATCGAAACAAAACGTCCGTTGTGCTCCTGGGGGGTTTCCATTCTTCGAACGAACCTGACAACGGATGGCTGACGAAGTTGTTCATCTCTCTTTAGCAATTCCTGTCTCCGGACCCTGCCCTTTTCAAGATGAGCGACCTTGGACCGCTCGGCAGGGTGAACCTCGATACCCACTCTCGGATTGGCTCTTACCGCCCACCCCTGTCGGTAGAGATCGACAAGAACGCGCGCCGCTGCTTCAGCAGTAGATCCATCGAGCAAGCACCGCTTCAGACTCGGCGCACCTTCCCCTTTATTGAGCACATTCGCCAACTCGAATAAATCTTTTTCAGCGCTCGCAGAAATCCCAACGGGAGTCGGAAGGGTCAACCAATCCATGCGTTCATCTACGCAGTCAGGAACGTCGCAGCCACGTCTGACCAAGTGTGACGAAAGCGTTCAGCATTGTTGCGATCGTCCTTGAGGTCGACGGCAGCTTCCGCTCGTGCAAGAGCCAGCAATAATAGAGCCATGCCCTTCGCAGTCCGCTGGTCACCAGGCGCATCACTTTCAGCCAAGGGGCGCAAAACATCCCGATAGATCGGGTGGCGCTCATTGACCACGACGGAGAGATCTTGGCCCTCTGTTTCCACAGCAAATGCAGAAGTGCCAAGAATTTCACCGACATCAAACTTATAGGCAGTCGAAGCGCTACGGATATACCCGTGCAGGGGGGGTAGCGATGACGAACACAGAGCGGCGGTCCTCGCTGCGGCGGCTAGTGGCCCCTTGGTACTCGCTAATTCGAACCGTCGACGGACACGGGCATTCAGCGCACTCGCTACCGGCTCAAGATCACTCGAGAGTAGGAATCGCAACTCTGGGGAAGGGGTCACCTGCTGTTTGGTATGGGTTATGCCGAACAGTTCGTCCAGTTCAGGATCGAATCGGACCTCGCAGCGCCACCAATCGTCGTAGTTCTGACGCCTCTTCTTTCCCATGAACCACCAACCGCTGTCGATTTCTCTGTCAGCCCTCACGATAGAAACGTTCGCAGCGTTGGTTATTCCGCGTCGGCGTTTCTCGGCGGGTGGGAGGTCAGCCCAAGCTTCAACAGGAAGTTCAGTGAAGACGACCTCGATAGTGCCACGACCTGATGGTGTCGAGAGGTCATAGGTCAAGCGATCACCAAACTGAGACGCGCAATGGTCGTCACCGAGGTCCAAGAAAAGGGGATCTATCAGTGATACAGCCTCACCGTTAACGAGGATCGCCAAGCCTTGCTTGAGGTAGTGCCGATACGTGCGGCCCAACGTCTTGGAGAGTTTCTTGGCAATCGTTGAAGGTAGCCGGTATTCGAGTCGATCACATCGTCGGAGATGAATCAGGGTGCCCCGACCGGGATTCAGTGCGAGGGGTGGCCGTTCACTCTTGACCGGAGATGCCAGAACCGCATCTTCCACTGACATGAGTTCATCGATGTCGAGAGTGCTGAGGAGCGTCTGACGCCCTGACCGCCAACTGTACACGTCTACCCGCCGTGCGCAACTTAGAGCCGCGTTTGGCAGGCCCATGCCGTAGCGCCCTAGGGAGGATCGGTCACCAAAGCGCGCACTACCGCCGAACGTCAACGCCTGCGACAGGTCGCCTGATGCCATGCCTTGGCCGTCATCGGAAACCACGATCTCTACTGGGTACTGACTATTTGAGCCTTTGAGGATATGCACATGGATGGCCTGAGACCCTGCTTGAATCGAGTTGTCTACAAACTCGGACACCGCTGATGCCGTAGACCTATAACCGGAGTCGCGGGTCGCTAGCAGAAAGTTGCGCGTCGCAACGATCGATGACCCCGACAGTCGCCCTCCATTTCCACCCGTCACTGCTCTCGAGCTTTCGTGGCCGCCACTTCGAACTTTCATTCGTTCTGCTTCCTGACGATTGGTCTCACGTTCGGTTATCCACGCAATAGCTACGTGTCCAACATACAGCCATAGTATGACGGGAAGCATGACATGATGAGTTCAGAACGAGTCTGTAGCGTGGTTTGGTGACATATTGGGTTACGCCGATTGCGGTCAATCGACCATACCGGTGTGAGAGTTCGTTGACCATTCCGACCCCAAATTAGCTGCATCGGTCGTATTGGAAGAAACTATTGATCGACTGAGCGCCCGCGTGGAGGAACGACGCCTAGCGTTCTTGGCCTCGATTGACGGGTTGTGCGATTCGCGGGCCGATGCCACCAGTGTGGGGCATCCGCTGTCGCGACGATCGAATCCCCAGTCCAAACAAGACGCCAAGATCGCCCGCCAACTCGCTGAGATGCCCGCGATAGTCGACGGAGTAGCCGCGGGGTTACCACTGCCGAATAGACCGCGGCACGGGTATCGCCGAGCGACACCCAAGGAGTTGCTCGCATTGGCCGCGGATCTGCGCCCGACCAGTTCACAGAAAAAGCGCGAGAATGGGTCAACACTAGAGAATCTCGCAACGGGGTCGAGAATCGTCACGATCCGATCAGCGATGCGCAGGCTCTTGCGTCGTTGCGTGAATTCGCTAACCAGATCAGCCCCGACGACACTCGGACCGACCGCATCGAAGCCCACCACTCACGGGAATGGGCCCAAGTCGGGGCAACCGACACCGAGAACCCACCCCTCGGCCTAGGACCAGGAGCCAATCACGCGGAACCGAACCAATCCTGCCACCGCCACCCCGGTGAACTTATCCACATCGGTGCGGAAAGAAATCAAGAAAAGACTAGATAGTTTGATTCATGTTTCATATACTTTCGTTATTATGAACCATTTTCTATATGTTTCTCAACCATTCGCTCTGGATTTCCGATGAGCGCCATAACAGTCTCGCAACGCGACGGGAGAGTGGTTGCCGTCAAATCAGCCCAGGGGCCCGACAGCGCGCTTCGACTCGCCCATGAGGCTGACATCCTCGGCCGTCTCGATCACCCAGGGATCGTGCAACTCGTCGACCACGTCCCCGGTGATTCGGGCCACCTGACCACGATATTTGTGGGACCCGAAACCTGGGACCAGCACCTCCCCACCGACGAGACGATCCTCACCAACCGACTCTCGATGCTGGCCGCCACCATCGCCGATCTCCACGACAGTGGTGTCGCGCACGGCAATATCGCTCTAGAACACATCATCACCAGAAGCGACGGACGGCCGATCCTTTGCGGGTTGGGCGGCGCTCTGGCGGCCGACTCAGCCAGCATAACCGCCGATCACGACGGCCTAGCCGAGGTCTTTCGCGCGGCGAGCAGCGAAATCTCTGGGGCCACTCACGCTACTTGCCAAGCGATTGCCGGCGCACTCGCCGCGGGCACCACAAATGCGCGGGCCGTTACCCAACAACTCGATGCCCTCGCACGCTCCGAACCCATCAGCAACTCTCGGCGCCCCGGGAATATTCAACTCGGGGCCATGGGCGCCGCCGCCCTAGTGAGTTTGACACTCATCGGATGGTTTCTCTTCCCCGGTCGCCCGCCGGTCGATGACGTGGCAGCCCCACCGGTCCCCTCCTCAACTTCTCTAGCACCGAGTGTGGTCGACGAACCGGTACCGGCCCCAACGACTGTTCCACCCCCAGTCCCAGGGCCCAACGCTCCCCAACTAAGCCACAACGGCCGCCAGTATGCGCTGGGCCAAGCAGGCGACATCGTCGTCGCTCACGATTGGAACTGCGACGGCCTAGCCACGCCCGCCTTGCTGCGACCAGAGACCGGTGACGTCGCCGTTTTCGCCTTGTGGCCTACCCCAGATCAAGCAATCGTGGCCGACTCGGTCACTACCGTCAGCGGCGCCACTCGGTTCATCATTGCCGACAACGAGCCCTGCCCCGAACTTCGACTCCAGACCCCGTCTGGTTCCCGCCTAATTGAAACGAGCTTCCCATGACTCCCCCAGCCCCGTCCGCGGTCCAAAACATCCGAACCGCGGCGGGCACTCTGGTCCTTGCCGTTCTTGGCGCCCTAGCACTTATCAACATTCCTCTCCCCTCCCCTAGCCCCCCAGGCGGGATGGCCGACCTCGCCGTCTGGTGGGAGCAAGTCGGCACGGCAACAGCGGCCATGACCTTGCTGCGCGCCACCATGCTCGTAGTCACGGGGTACGTCGCTCTCGTCAGCGGCCTAGCGACCGTTTCCGCAATGCTTCCCTGCCTTCGTCTCGATCGAATCTGGCGGCGCCTTGCCGTTCCTTCCCTTCGCCGCCACCTCGCGGGCGGGGTGCTGGTCGTAACCTCGTTGACCCCCGGAATCGCCATGGCCCAAGAGCACGCGCCGATCGTACTCGCCGACATCGGGAGCGCCGACACCGTTGATTACGACGACGAAGCCTTCGACGACGAAGCCTTCGACCGTGCCGATTCGCCTGTGTTGAGTAGTCAACCCGCTGCTGTCGAATCAGGCCCAACCCCCGGCCAGATAGCCTTGGGGCTACAACGGCCTCGAGTCAGCGAGGTGGCCGACGCCTGGCTCGTCGAACCCGGCGATCACCTCTGGAAGATCGCTGAAGCCACTCTCAGCCAAGTTGGCCACAACCCAACCGAACCGGAGGTCGCCCACTACTGGCGTCAGGTAATCGACGCCAACCTGCGACAACTCAACGGCAACCCCAACCTGATTTATCCCGGACAGATCATTACCCTGCCTCCCCAACCTACGGCTGGTAGCTGAGTCCCAGAGCAGCGAGGCGAGAAAGAACATCGTCAACGTCGGTTCCCAGAATCACCGCGAGCGCGGCTCGGTCCTGTGCTCGAACCGTGAGCACTCGCCCGCTGAAGTCCTGCCTCTGTACCTGAATCATGGTGAGATACCGCTTGAGTAAGTCGATCTCGGGGCCCTCCATGGGGTCGAGGCGTGTGAGGTCAATAGTGATCGGGCCGGATTCATCGGTCGGGTCGGGCACGATGTCGCGTACGGTCGCCGCGGGCAGCAGTTGTTCAATAGCAACGTTGTAGAAGCAAGCCAACCGGTGAAGGCGGGGAATGGAGATGGCCCGTTCGCTGCGCTCGTAAGCACCGAGGACAGAAGCCTTGAACTCCTGGTTTGATACCGTTTCGACTTCTAGCAGGCTCAGTCCCTTCTGGCGTCGGATCGTGCGTAAGCGATCGCCCACCCGCCTGCTAAACCCCTCGGTCAGATTCGGTTCCGACACTACGTACCCCCCCTATTGGTTGCTTACATGCACCGTGTTAGTCACCATCCGCGGGGCCCGGCGAGGCAAGTTGTCACGTAAAGGCGGACTTGAATCGCCCGAACAAGCTTTGTCCCCGATCCGCAACTGATTCGTTGCGGATTTCCGCGAGGCGGCGCAGCAACTCGTCTTGTTCGTCGTCTAGTTCATCGGGGACGTCGATGAAAACCCGCACTCGGAGGTCGCCTCGTCCCCGGCCGCGCACGTTGGGCACCCCACGACCACGGATCTTGAACTCCGTACCCGATTCGGTGGCCCGAGGGACGATCAACTGCTCGGTGCCGTCGAGGGTTTCGTACTCCACGTGGGCTCCGAGGGTCGCCTGCGTGAACGGGATGTAGAAGTCGTGGATGAGATCGTGGCCGTCGCGTCGGAAGGTGGGGTGCGGGCGAACATGGATATGCACGTAGAGGTCACCGTTGGAGCCGCCCCGCGGCCCCACCGCGCCACGACCAGGCAGGCGCAATGTGTTTCCGTCCTCGACGCCGGGCGGCACGTCGACGCTGTAGATCCGCTGATCGATGGTGCGACCGTTGGAGTCACAAGACGCGCAAGGTGTGGCTATGACCTGGCCGAGGCCCGCGCATTTAGGACAGGCACTGGACGTGACCATCTGGCCCAACACTGACTGACGCACTCGACGTACCTGGCCAGCGCCGCCGCATTCACCGCACGTAGTCGCCCTAGTTCCAGTAGCGGCACCCGATCCCTCGCAATCGGCGCAACGAACGGCGGTGCGGACCGTGACTTCTTGCTCGCCGCCAAAAACAACCTCCTCTAGATCGACGTCGATATGGGTCTCAATGTCCTCACCTGGCGGCGGGCCTGAACGACCCCGACTCCCACCACCAAACACAGAACCACCACCGCCGAAGAACGCCTCGAAAATATCGCCGAGACCGCCGCCGAACGGGTCGGCGCTCGCCCGCGGGGCATCATCGCCGTAACGGTCATAGCGAGCACGACGGTCCGCGTCACGCAAAACCTCGTACGCCGCACCGACCTTTTTGAAACTGGCCTCCGCCTCGGCATCGCCCGGGTTGAGGTCTGGATGGTAGGTGCGGGCCAGCTTCTTGTACGCCCGCTTGAGTTCGTCGTCAGTAGCGTCGCGCGCCAGTCCAAGTGTGCGGTAGTGATCGGTTGCCATCAGCCCTCGCTTAACGCGCGTTCGAGTTGCTTGCTCACGACCGCGACGGCCGAGAGCGCATGGGAATAATCCATGCGGGTGGGTCCCAAGACCCCAATTGTGCCCGCGGCGGCGCCATCTACCGCAAAAGGAGCAATAACAAGTGAACAATCAGCGAGCGGTTCGACCCCGGTCTCGACCCCGATCGCCACACGCATCCCCCGGTCGAGAACATTACGGATGAGCGATACCACCACAATCTGCTCTTCGAGGATGGCGAGTACCGCCCGAACCTGCTCCACGGCATCGAAGGCCCCAGCCATTCGAGAGGCGGCGCCGACATAGAGTTCGGCCTGACGCCCCGCGGCGGACAAGGCATCAAGGGCGGCCCGCAGGAGGGGATCGAAGCCGTCGTTGGGATGCTCCAAACTCGTGGCTACTTCGCCGAGGGTTTTACCTTCAACGGCTTGGGCGAGCCGCCGACCGGCATCCTCGACAATCGGCCGAGTGAGTTCACTAGCGACCTCGACAGTTCGCTTTTCGATGACGCCGTTGCTCAAAACGGCGACGACCATGGCGATGTGACTCGACATGTCAATGAGTTGAACCGATCGAATGGTGGCCTGCTCGGCGGAAGGACTAAGCACGACCGCGGTCCAGTCGGTGAGTCGAGTCAACAATTCAGAGGTGCGCTCCATCATGGACCCGAGTTGACCGTGAGCACCGCCGAAAAGATCGCGTGGCGGGGTCGGATCATTGGGAGGCCCTTGGCTTTCGTTCTTGCGGAGTTGATCGACGAAGAACCGGTAACCCTTGTCGGTGGGAATACGCCCCGCGCTGGTGTGCGGCTGGGCAAGGTAACCCTGCTCCTCGAGCGTGACCATTTCGTTGCGTACAGTCGCCGAGGACACCTCGACACTAGGCACGGTCGAAACTCGGCCGGACCCCACTGGTTGGGCGGTCTCGATGTATTCTTGAACGACCGCCGAAAGAATCGCGGCTTTCCGCTCGTCGAGCATCAGCGAAGCTTAGTCATTGAGTTGCAACGCGCTGATAAAAGCTTCCTGGGGGATGTCGACCCGACCGATGGATTTCATCCGCTTCTTGCCTTCCTTTTGTTTCTTGAGCAACTTGTTCTTGCGGGTAATGTCACCACCGTAGAGTTTGGCAGTGACATCCTTGCGGTATGCCTTCACTGTCGAACGGGCAATGATCTTGCCGCCAATCGCGGCCTGAATCGGGACCTCAAAGTTCTGCCGGGGGATGAGTTCCTTGAGCTTCTCCGCCATCTTACGGCCATAGTCGTACGCTCTGTCCTTATGCACGATGGAGCTAAAGGCATCTACGGGCTCTCCGTGGAGAAGAATATCGACCCGAACGAGACTTCCGACGGCGTAGCCATCGGTTTCGTAGTCGAGGCTGGCGTAACCTTGGGTACGGCTCTTGAGTTGATCGAAAAAGTCGATCACGACCTCGGCTAGCGGCAGCCGATAATGGATCTCGACCCGCTCCGGGGACAGGTACTCCATCTTCACCATCTCCCCGCGACGGGTCTGACAGAGGTTCATGACCGCCCCGGTGTAATCGGTGGGGGTGAGAACAGAGGCCCGCAGGTACGGCTCGGCGATGCTAACAATTTCAGCCGCCGGAGGCAGTTCCGAAGGGTTCGAGCAGACCACTTCGCTACGGTCCGCTTTCGCCACGTGGTACTCCACTGACGGGGCCGTGGAAATGAGGGTCAGGCCAAACTCTCGTTCCAGACGTTCCCTGACAATCTCCATATGGAGCAAGCCGAGGAAGCCGCATCGAAACCCAAAACCCAACGCCCCTGACGTTTCAGGTTCAAAAGTAAACGATGAATCGTTCAGGCGAAGTTTTTCGAGCGCCTCTCGCAGGTCGGTGAACTCGTCGCCGTCGATGGGGAACAACCCAGAAAAAACCATGGGCTTGGGCTCTTGGTAACCATCGAGAACTTCCGTGGCCGGATGACGATCGGTGGTCACCGTTTCGCCGGACCGGGCATCGCCCACGTCTTTGATGCCCGCAATGAGATAGCCGGTTTCGCCCGGACCGAGTTCGTCAACCCGTTGAGGGCCAGGGATGCGTACCCCGATTTCGTCCGGATCGTAGCTCGTGCCGGCATGCATGAACTTGAGCTTCGACTTCGACGATAGAACGCCATTGACCACTCGGATTGACGAGATCACGCCTCGGTACTGATCGAAGTGCGAATCGAAGATGAGGGCCTGAAGCGGAGCCTCGGGGTCTCCCTGCGGAGCGGGTGTGGAGGCAATCACCGCGTCGAGTAGGGCACCAACGCCCGCACCGGTCTTGGCCGAGATCTGCAAAATATCGGCAGCCGGAATGCCTAGTACGTTCTCGATCTCAGCCGCGTACTTGTCGGGTTCGGCGGCGGGGAGGTCGATCTTGTTGAGGCAGGCCACGATCTCGAGATTGTTTTCCATGGCCAGATAACAGTTGGCTAAGGTCTGGGCCTCGATGCCCTGAGCCGCATCGACCACCAAAATTACGCTCTCGCATGCGGCGAGGGAACGACTAACTTCGTAAGCGAAATCGACGTGACCCGGAGTGTCGATGAGGTTGATGACGTGGTCGTCCCATCCGAGTCGCACCGACTGGAGCTTGATGGTGATGCCACGCTCGCGTTCGATATCCATAGAGTCGAGGAATTGGGCGCGCATGTCGCGCGCCTCAACGGCACCGGTGAGTTCCAACATGCGATCGGCCAGCGTGGACTTGCCGTGATCGATGTGAGCAATGATCGAAGTGTTACGTATACGTGCGAGATCCATGGCGCCACAGAGGGTGAATAGGTAAAGGCCCCATGACGCTACCGATGTTCCGGTGCGATTCGTGGCTCCGTGCCTGTAGCATTCGTGGTCGGCCGGATTGGCCGTTCTTTCGCCCAGCAGTAGGTACTCGTGGCTAACATCAAATCTCAGATCAAGCGAAACCGTCAGACCGTCAAGCGCAACCTCGCGAACCGCAAGGCGCGTTCGGAGATCTTGACTCGAACCAAGACAGCGGACACCGCTATCGCCGAGGGTGCCGACAACGCGAGCGACGCCGTTCGCGACGCGATAAAACGCCTCGACAAAGCGGCATCCACCGGTCTGATCCACAAGAACAAAGCGGCGCGCAAAAAGAGCCAGTTGGCCAAGCGTCTCGCCGCCCAAGACTGAACCTTCACGGCGGGCACAGGCCCAGCGAGTCGACCGTCAGCGCCGTTTCTCAGCGCCGTTTCGACAGGGTGGTAAGGCGAGCGACTAGTACTTCGATCACCAACTCTGGCGGCCAATCCTTGGTGCCCCGTAACGACAAATCGGCATCGGCTAGCAACTCGATGGCTCGGCCGAGTTTCTCCGGAGCCAACTTTCGGCCCCACGACCGTCCCCCGCTCGGTGAAAGTTGGTTGCTGTAGCGCCCGTGCAAGATACCAACGAGGCGGAAGGCAGCGCTCTTTCGATCGGCGGCGGTACCCGAATAAGGCATGACACGAGGCAAAAAAGCCATCGACTCTTCCACCTTGCCTTTTTCGATGACGTCACAAATGGCCCACGGCGCGGTTTCGCCCTGCTCGCCGCCGTAGGTAGCTACCGCCTTGGCATCGACGGTGGCCTCCGCCCCGAGGGCGCCCTCGAGGGTCCGCAGCAGGCCGACGACTCGGTTGCGCTCGTCGCCGAGAAGTTCGACCACCGCCGCAACCGCACCCTCAGAAAATTGCAGAGTGCTGTTGTTGAGTTGCGCGCGGAGCCATTGCCCGCCATCGCCCTTTTTGGGCGGAACCAGGTTTTCCACCGTGATTCCCGCCGTATCTGCCGCCTGCTGAAGAGGTTTCGGCAAAACGGGCAGGCGGTCAACCTTCGGATCGACGCCACGTTCCCAGATCAGCACTAGGTCGGTCGTGGCCAATGGCTCGGCCAGCAGACTAACCAGCGGCGCGTACTGGTCTTTCCTCCCGAAACGACTCAGGTGGCGGCCGACCACCACCCGTCGATCGGTAAGGAACGGCGGGGTTCGCACGGCGTCGAGCAAAGGAGCGCATTGCCAAGTACCGTCATCGGCTCGGTAGTCGACCTCGGTGAGGGTTTCCAGCATGAGGCCGCGATCGCCGTTGCCAACAAGTTCGTCGACCGCTCGGGTGATGGCTTCGCCAAGCAGAATCGAATCGTCGCCGATGATGAATCGCAGAACCATTGGTATCAGTTTCGCCGATGGGCGAGAATGGCGCTCATCGTGTCGGCTAAACGACGAGTTCCTTTCACATCATGGGCCCGCAAGATCCGACAACCCAAGGCGATTCCCAGCGCATGGGCGCCCAACGTAACATCGCGGCGGTCGTGAACTTCCGTGCCTGCGATCTCGCCTAGGAAACCCTTGTTGCTCGCCGACAAAAAGACGGGGAAGCCAAGGCCTACAAGTTCATCGGAATGGTGGAGCAACTCAGTTGACATGGCCGCCGTCTTGCCTAAATCCAACCCCGCGTCGACCATTATGCGCTCACGGGGGATGCCCGCCTCGAGGGCGGCCGCGCCGCGGATCCGGAGGAAGTCGGTGATGTCGTGGCGCCCATTTTCGTAGTGAGGATCTGGGTCGGAGATGCGTGGCCCGATACGAACGTGAGTCGCTACCACCGATGAATCGGTCGAGGCTGCCACCTCCAGAAACCGCGGATCGGCGAAGCCACTGATGTCATTGCCGACGCAAGCACCGGCCTTTACCGCCTCCTCCAGAACCACTGCTCGGAACGTGTCGACCGAGAGCGGAATGTCGAAGCGCTGGCGCAAAGCAGCAATGGCTGGCACCACTCGTTCGAGTTCTTCGTCGGGAGTAACCTCAGGACCGGGCCCCGCCTTGACCCCGCCGACATCGAGGAAGTCGGCTCCCTCCTCGACTAGTTGTTCCGCCTTAGTGAGAAAAGTGTCGAACGTCCAGTACTGACCTCCGTCGTAAAACGAGTCCGGTGTGCGATTAAGAATGCCCATGACGAGCGCCCGCGTCGTGATGTCGAAACGGGTACAGCCAAGTTCCACGAACATCACTGGCGACCCTACCCGTCCGGGGATGCAGGAGAACCTCCCGAACCGGTGAATCTCAGTTCGTGGGACCAATCCTCGCTTGTCCCGATTGCGGTCACCTGCCAGCCAGCTATCTCGGCGGTCGCGCCCACGGGAACTGATCGGGCATCGCGAACGCGATGCAGCGGCGGAGCAACCACCGGAACCGGGCCGTACCGATCGCGTAGCGCAAGCACAGCAAACGCGTCGGCGGCGTCACCGTCGGTGGCGATGATGAGATCTAAGTGAGACACCCCCGACCTTCGAAGACGTTCTAAGACATCCTGGGGCCACGGCGGATCAGCCAGTTCAACAACCACTCGCCCTTGGTTGGCCACGAGCGTGATACCCGGCCCTGCGGCTTGGCTCCCAGCCCCGACTTGTGGCGCCCGCAGAAATGATGTCGCCACCACCGCGAGTAGCACGAACGACGACATCGTCGAAACGAACTTACCCGACAAGCCCCGTATCAGTAGCGCCCCTGCGACGACGAGGATGCTCATAGCTCCGAGGGTGGCTTGGGGCCCGCGGCCCGCGACACCCGCCACAGCGGCTATCCAGTCCAGCATCAGGGCTGTCGGCCAATGGATCATCTCCGCCACGCTCCCACCTAAAACACCGGCGACGAGTCCCCCGGTACAGCCCCAAATCATGACCGGACCGGCCACCGGACCGGCCAAGAGGTTCGCCGGAAGGCTGGCTAACGGCATCGGACCGAAGGTGATAACCAGGAGCGGGGCAACCGCCAACTGAGCGGCCACCGTGGTGGCAGTCGCGATGCGAAACAACCGAGGGCCACGGAGTCGGTTAGCGAGAGGATGAGAGAACCACACAATTCCCGCGGTTGCGGCCGCCGACAACTGAAAGGCAAGTACCCGCAAAAGGAACGGATCGATGACCAACAACCCGGCGAGCGCTAGGGATAAACCCCGCCGACCATCGACGGGTTGACCCAAAGCGGCCCCTCCGACGCCAATCCCGGCCATGGCTACGGCTCGCAACACCGACGGTTCGAAGCGAGTCAGCACGGCAAAGAGCAACAGTGTCACGATTAGGACCAAGAGTCGTCCGCCGGGGCGAAGACCACGAAGTCCGGGGGTCACTATCGCGAGGACAAAGGCCACGTTCTGGCCCGAAACCACTAGGAGATGGCCAAGACCGGCGGCGCGAAAGTCGTCGGCAGTGATCGGTGATTGATCGCGATCGTCGCCGATGACCATGCCCAAAAACAACGCCCGCTGCTGACGATTAAGCGAGTCCGCGCCCCCCGCGAGGATCCGACGCACTCGGTTCGCGCCGCGCGCCACCGGAGAACCAGACGCCGAATCGATGACCTGGTTGACCGTGATTCGGCCCACCTCGTGGCGCCATCGCGACCAGTTATCGCGCCCTCGAATCGGGGTTATAGCGCCCGCAACCCGGACCTGATCCCCGGCCAGTAGATCGTCGAGGCGTCCCGCCGCCGCCCCATGAGCAGTCACCGATACGCGCCCGGCTCCGGCAATCGCCGATGCCCGCACCCCGTACCCGCCGAGCGGCCGGGGGTCAGAAGTGAGAACAATCCAAGTGTCGATCTGGCCCGGATCAGGTGGATTTAGTCCGTCGACGGCACGAGATCCGACGAAGCTGGCCAAAAGAAAGGTCAGCGCAGCCACAGCTAGGGGGTTGCTCCGCCACATCACGACCACCGCCGTCCCCACGAGCAGCAAGAAAAGGAAAGGTATGGGCCACAAAACGTAAGCACCAAGTGCGGCGCCGCCCAGCGCCGCGTGGGCCCTCACACGCTGACCAGTGACCGGATCTGGTCGAGCTTCGCCGGACCGATACCGGTGACGCCTAGCAGCTCACCAACCTTGCCAAACGCCCCCTCTCGTTCGCGGTGATCGATGATCGCGGCGGCGAGGCTGGGACCGATCCCAGGGAGGGTCTCGAGACGGTTGGCGTCGGCTGTGTTGAGGTTCACGAGGGGGGCGACCTTCTCATCGTTGGCGGATTCGCCCCCTTCTAGGGCCAGTACCGCGGGCTCCTCTTCTCCCACGATCGGTACCCAGATTCGCTGGGCATCCGCTAGGACGAGGGCTAGGTTCACCCGGTGGCGATCGGCATCGGCTCGTAGGCCTCCGGCCGCGTCGATCGCGTCGATGACGCGGGCGCCAGCACGTACCTCGTGGACTCCTGGCCGCCGCACCGCGCCATCTACATGGACGACAAGAATGTCGGCTTCGACCGGCGCCGTAGACGGTATGACGAGCGGCGTCTCGGTGACCGTGGGTAACAGTTGCTCGGTCAGTACTGGCGGTGGGCGCACGGCGAACCAGACCGCGATCGCCGCGGCGATGATCATTGCCAAGCCCACGAGCACGGAACCAGGACGCACCCCGAGTCGGTCGGCTAAGACAACTGGCGCCCGCCACCACGACTGCGCTTCGACTTCTTCTGGCACTTGCACGCGGCTACTACCAAACATGACAGCGTCGGGGAAGTGACTACAGCAATGATAGCAGGACCGGTGAGGGCGTCCACTACGAACAATAAAGATTCCAGCCCGTCTGGGAGTTAAAACAGGGCAGTGCTGAGCCGCCGACGCCATGCGGCCTTGCGCGGATCTTCGTTTGGAAGCAACTCGAGCAGGTCGACGAACTTCTGTCGAACTTCATCGTCGACCTTTACCCGCGCCAAGAGGTCTGCCAACGTTGAATCGAGATCGTTGGTACCGACACTACCGGTGCGCGCCAGCGCAGCTAGGCGCCGCGTTTCGGGCGACTCGGGTATGCGGGCCAGAAGTTGCTTTGCTTGATAGATGCGGTCCGTCTCTATGAAGATCTCGGCCAGTCGGCAGGCTGCCTCGACGTTGTCCGTCTCTAGGTTGACCGCCCTGAGGAGGGAGGCTTCGTCACCCGCGGCGATCAACTTTTCGACCTCGGTCTGCTCAACCACGGGTCGCAACTTCTCCACGAACGAGCGAACTTCGCCTTCGCTTTGCGCACCGGTGAAGCCATCAACGACTTGGCCGTCTTTCATCGCGAACACGGCAGGTATCGACTGCACCTTGAACGCCTGGGCGACCTGAGGGTTGGCTTCGATGTCGACCTTGGCCAACTCCACTTCGCCGTTGGTTTCCGCAATGACCTTTTCGAGGATGGGTCCGAGTTGTTTGCACGGCCCGCACCACTCGGCCCACAGGTCGATAACGACAGGAACCTGCTTCGAACGTTCAATTACCGCTGTATCGAACTCTGCGTCAGTTACATCAGCCATGGTGTTGGTAAAGATAGCCGACGATTGCGTCATTCGCCCCGCGGCGACGCCTACGCTTCGGAGCGTACGCTGTGACCCGTAGCCATGACTAGACCCGTTAAACCTCACGATTTGTACACCGTGGTCAGCACCCCCGTACTGCATGAACCAGTCCTAATAGTTCATCTGGACGGCTGGATTGATGCCAGCGGGTGTGCCCGCGCCGCGATCGACACGGTACTTGAGCAGATCACGCCCCAACCGGTTGCCATCTTTGACACCGAATGGCTTATCGATCATCGGTCTCGTCGCCCGACTATGCGGGTAGTAGAGGGGATTAACGTTGGACTTGACTGGCCACGGATCACCCTGTTGGCCGGTTGCGATGGCGCCGGGCACGAACTTCTCGTCTTACGTGGCGCGGAACCAGATCACAACTGGCGCTCTTTTGTCGCCGCGGTCGTGGAATTGGCCCAACGCTTCAACGTCAGGCGCATGATCGGCCTCGGCGCTTTCCCCGTTCCGGTGCCTCACTCCCGCCCGACCAGATTGTCGGTTACCGCTACGAACCCCGAGTTGGTTTCGCTAGGCTCATCACCGGCCACTCTGGACGTCCCTGCGGGTATTGAATCTGCCCTCGAACGGGCGTTTAAGGCGGTCTCGATTGATGCGGTAGGGGTCTGGGCTCAGGTTCCCCACTATCTGTCGGGCGCGCCGTACCCAGCCGCAACCCTCGCCCTGATCGAAAGTCTAAGCCCCGCCGGTGATCTCCGGTTCGACACCGACAACCTAGCCACCGAATCCCAGACGACCCGCCGTCAGCTAGATGATTTGGTGACCAACGAAGACTCCCATCGCGAAATGCTCGCCCAACTCGAGCAGCATTACGACCTCCGCGACGAAGGCGACCAGTTACTGCCCACCTTGGACGAACTCGCCGAAGAGGTCGAACAATTTCTTCGCGAGCAGCAGGATCCGCCGAGCGAGTGACCGCTACGGAAGCTCCCAGAGGATGGCCGATTCGAGCGATGCGACCTCGATAGAGCCCACGGGAGGGGTGGCTTCGGCGAGGATCAAGATGTGGGTCGTGGCGGGCGTGGCGGCGAGCACTGTGTTATCGAACCCCACGAACCAGGCCACCGCGTTGGTGAGATTGGGAGCAACGGTTTCTGAGTCAACGAACACTTCGGATATCGGACCAACCCCGCCGAGGCCTTCCTCGACCATTCCCATTGACGCACCCGTGTAGAGTTGATCCAACGACTCGAGTCCGCTCATGACGCCGAGCATCGACATCGCCATCAGCCATGCCCCGGCCACCAAGATTCGACCACGGTCGAGCAACTGCCACGCCCCAACACCGACAACAATAGCCACCACGGCGGCTGCTCCGGGTTCGAAAATGTCGCCACCAAAAGGGGCCCCGCCAACGTCAACCCCAAGCATCATGATCGGCGAACGTGGCTGCGTCCAGTTATTGCCGGGACCATTCCACGCGGCAATCACGCCCCCCACCGCGGGGAGCAAAATAAACGCCACAACTTTGAGCCGTTGGGTCGCCGTCCGCACATGAACGAAACCAACGGCAACTATGACGGGGGCCAGCACTTCGATATAGCGCCCGTGCAGCCATTTGTCGGCACGCGGATTACCGGTCAGGAACCAGGCGGCAAGGGCCAGCACCGCGCCCAACATTGCCAGGGTGGGCCAGCCAATCAACCGTCGCCGAGCCAGGGCAACCACCCCGATCACGACCAACCCGGTTCCGGCCAAAACGAGGTAGGTCGCCGCGCCTAACCCGGTCTGCATCATGGCTGGCACTTCGTCGAGGCCCCGGCGCGAGGCCAAATCGGCCGTGTCATAGGTGCCGCTGCTGGCAAACGCCGCTTCGCTGAGGGCCGCCCGCGCCCGTTCGACCATCCAGAGCGCCAACCCGCCGACGATAACTACACTCAGCGCTTGCTTCCGAGAGTGGGCCAAGAGCATCCAAGCTGCGCTAACGATGACCACAACGCCCGCCGGACCGAGGCGCGGATGGGCCGCGAACATCGCCGCGCCGAGAACCACACAACCCAGCGCTGCTTCAGCGGTCCGGCGCTCGGCGAGGTGGACCAATCCCAGCACGCCAGCCGCGGCCAGCAGCGCCAACAACCGCTCGCTCCAGGCGATAGTCGCGGTCAGATAGAGCGCGGGCAGACTCGCCCCCACCACCGCGGCGACGAGGGCCGGTTTGACCGAGACGACCGCTACGCGCCGAATGAGCGAGTACAAGACGGGAACGAGCGCCGCCCCCGCCAGCGCATTCACCACCCGGGCAAACACGAGCATTGACGACTCCGAAAGTCCTACTAACCATCCCGGCGCCAGCAGAGCCGGATACAACACGCCATAGGGCGCCTGGGGTGGCATGGGGGCCGCTCCATCACCCGCCAACGTGCGGGCCATGCCTAGATAGGCTAGATCATCGGCTGTGAGCAACGGCCCCGGGGTTGCCGTCGCGATCACCAGCCCGACAGCAAAAACCAAGAACGTGCATGTGCCAAGAAGTCGTGCCGGTGAACCCATCGTTGATAACGTTAGAACGAACGATTCATCCATCGAGGGAGGGTGGCGCAATCCCACCCTACTGGTAGACTTGCCACTCGTCTCGGGGCTATAGCTCAGTTGGTAGAGCGCTTCCATGGCATGGAAGAGGTCAGGGGTTCAATTCCCCTTAGCTCCACTCCGAACACCGGCAATTGCCGCCGGTGTGGGTTGTCGATGTCGGGCGGGGTCGCCGCGGCGGCCTCGGTGACGGGTCTGCCGTCGACGAGTTGGCTGCCCACCTAGCCGTCGACAAGATTCCAGAAATCAGCTTCGTCGATGATCTCGATGTCATGCCCTGCTTTCGCAAGAGCGATTGCCTTGCGCATTTTTGAAGACGACCCATCTTTAACCCTCCAAAATTCGGTCATACCGGTGACTAAGAAGTCAACCTTTGAAGATATACTATTTGTCGGTTTCGCTCCGCAGTTGACCGCAATCTGCGCCGCTTCGATGCGTGTCATTGACCCAAGGGTTCCCGTGAATGCAACGACTTTACCAAAGAGCGGACTGTCAGGGGCGATGTCATCGGTGGTAGCTTCCAGAGCGCTGAAGCTCCGACTGTATCCGACACTGCTGGGAGAGGCATTTGACATTCCGTTGTAAACGCATGATTTGAGCGAACCGAGTCTGTATCCAAGAGCGTCGCAGACCTCGCCAAGTGATCCGACCCCATGAGCATTGCAGATGTGTGCCGCTAGGGCGGCGGCAGCAGAGGCGTCCGAGAGTGGGTCGTGGTGCTCCAACTCGATGTCGAAATCCTCGGCCATCTCATCAAGTCGGTAAGACCACCTGTCTGGCCATGTCGATTTAGCAAGTCTGTAGGTGCAGGCAAATTGCAGTTCAGCAAACGCCAAGCCAGTTAGCTCCGCTGAACGACGCAAAACGCTAATGTCGAACGCCGTATTGTGAGCTATCACTAGACGTCCGTCGATCTTTACTTCTACTTCACGCCACACTTCGGCAAACGGCGGCGAGGCTGCCGTTGATGAAGGGTCTAACCCATGAATGTTGGTATTGAAGGTTTTGTACTTATTACCGGGCGGCTGAATGAGCCACGCTCTACCGTCGACCACCTTCCAGTCCTCCACGATGACAAGACCAACTGCGCACGCAGAACTACGCTCGGGGGTCGCTGTCTCAAAGTCAATTGCTGCGAAAGTACCCATGAAACAAACCAGGTTAACATCGATTCCGTGGAGTTGAACGGGATGGCCGCTCGGAGCATACGTTACATCCGTCAAGCCGTCACATCCCCTCCTGTAGCGGATAGAAGAGCTATTCCATCGCCGCGTTCTCCCCCGCGGAACGGCTCGGCTCCGCTCCGCGGGTTGGCCCGTGCTCCTAGACCGCGTTGGTGGGTTTTCGGTGTCGGGCGGGGTCGCCGCGCTGGCCTCGGTGTTTTCGGCCGTGACAGTTCCAGCAAGGTAGTTCGAGGTTGTCGATGTTGGTTGGCCCGCCGTGGGCCCATTCTCGTGTGTGGTGAACTTCGGTGCGGTCCGTTGATGCTCCGCATTCGCTACAGCCGCGATGGCGGGCTATAAGAGCAATCCACTGATCGCGGCTAGCTAGGCGGCTGGAGCGCCCCAGCCATAACGGTCGGCCAACACCATCAAAGACTTGGCCGACGACTTCGGCGGTGGGGCCGAGTTCGATGAGCACTTCGTCGGGGACAGGGCTACCGTCAGCTAGCTCGGTGCTCCCCGATTCGAGACAGTGCAGCAGGTGGACCATGTGCTTGGGATGCGGCTTGCCATTTCGGGTCGCCCGAGCCCCAGTGAGCAAACCCACCATGGCATCGGCGCGGCGTTGCTTCGCCGTCCGTGTGTCGTCGGGGCCGATTTGGTTAGCGAACTCGCGTAAGGCCGCTAGAGCCCGGGCGCCGTTGACCGGATCGAGACGGCTCAAAATGTTGACCATCCCCTCGTCGTCAACCCAGTCGGAAACTTCGCGCAGGCGGCGCTGCCGGGCGTGACGCTTCTCGACCGTGCCGCGAGACTCCTTAGTATTGACCCACTCCCGAGTCTTCTTAGCAAACCGGTCGGCAGGCAAATCCGCAGCCATGGCCAGCAACTCCTCGGCCTCACCCGGCGACACCCGCTCCGCAGCAACGGCGCAAACCGCGGCATGCTCAGCAGTGATAACTCCACGAGCCAACCCGTCAGCCACCGCGGGCATCTGCGCCAACTGAGCAGCGACCTTGGCGTCTTGTTTAGACTGGCGATTCGAGCGCCGCGACAACGAATGCCCCACGCTGGCCGCATCAGCCCCCGAATCACCCAAAGCATCGATCCCAGCCAAGCACGCCAAGCGACGTTCTTGCGCGTGAGCGATCACCCGATCAAGCCCACCAATGGTTGTGGTCAACTCCGGTCGAGACATTCCATGGAGAGCAATCTCGTCCATGTTGTCGTGCGCTTTCTGAAACATGTGTATATCGTATCAAAACGAAACTAGAATGTCAACAAGAAATTCATGCAAATTACGCTAGCAATCGCGCCCGCCACATAATCGGCCTGGGCGGCGAATACGCGGCGATTAGGCGGTCGCCCTCTGCAGATCTACCATGCTGAGTTCGATCCCGAAGCCCGGCCTGCTTGTTAGCGAGGTCGGAGCGAGCATCACTAGACTTGGCAGCGATGCCGAAGCCGGTTCTCTTCCTGATCGTTTCATTGCTGGTGGCCTCTGCCGCTGCTGGAGGGGGAACGAGTTTCTGGCTGGCCTTTGGCATCACCTACGCCGCACTCATGATCCCGATGAGTATCTGGGTCGGCATCAGAACTACACACGAACTTAATGCGTATCGCCGCCTGCTAGTGGCTTCGCTCAAAACCTCCATCACTATCGGACCCGCCGAGCATTCGCTTACCGGAGTTTTCAAGCATGGGACTGTTCACGAGGCCGCGATGCGTGGCGCAATCCAACGCGTATCACCCTACGTCGATGAGTACGTCTTAACTGAGAAGGGGCGTCCAGTGGCCGAGGAATGGCGAGCGAAGTATAGTGGTCGCATCTAATGCGCCGTCATCGGCGGGTACGACGCCATGCTCATAGGTTCCGCATGACGATGCGCTTTCTCGGACCATTGAAGACATCCTTCCACGAGTTGTAGGTATTGCCGACGTTGTCGGAACCACCAACCACTGGCCGTAGTGCGACTTATTCGCCAAACGCTCCAGCTCCTGCAGTGAACGACGCACCATCCCGGTACCGAGCAGAGACATCGACTTCCCTCACGAGACGTCGTATACCTTGACGACCTCATCGCCGTAGTCGTTGATGACCTTCACCGCAATCTTTCCTGTCGAAGGCTTCGGAAATGGGCGACTCACTGTCGAGTAGAGCGTCGCCCAGGCATCTTCGTCGATCTCAGCGTTAAGGGCCCGCTTCAGTTTTTGGTACGGGTCTTGGCCCCCTGTGAAATAACAGTGACGGACAAAGAAGCTCTCCTCGTCGTAGTCAGTGTCGATCATCCATAGCGCGACTTTGTCGGTTTTACCGGAGCGCACTTCCCCCGTTGCCATGTCGTAGGCGTCTACACCGAGTAGCTCCACCACGATTTGGTCTTGATCAACACAGATGTCAAGGTCGGGCTCGCCGAAAACAGTGAAAAGGTTCCCCGCACCCGTCTTTTTTAGTTCGCTGATGGACAGGTCCGAGTTCATGCGCACCAAAAGTACTGGAATACGACCCAGCGACCGAGTGCCAGCGACATCAAAACTCTCATCGGTCGCCGCGTAGTCCTCGTCGGTATTCAGCACCTGCGGATCGAAGGCGAAGCCGAGAATACAGAGGAGGTCTAGATCCTCGTTCTTGCTTGCCTCTCGAGCGGCATTTTTCACCAAGGACGGCGCAACCGTCCCGTTCTGGGGCCCAATCGACACGCCGACTCGCTTCGGCGCCCCTTCTGGTGCGCCCTCTCGAATCCCGATCGCCTGCACGTACTTGCCAGCGTACGACTCAATGAGATCGAACTCCAACCGCTCAGACTTGCGCCCATTCTGGACCCCTGCCGCTCGGAGATTCTCAAGGATCGTCTGCTCGAAAGTGGTGCTGTCCTTCTCCGGCGGAAGATCTCGGTCGGATTCAGCAGTCCTGCCGAGGCCGGCGAGGTTGCGATGCGGGGACAGACTCTCGACGGTGAAGGGTCCAGAAACTCTGACTTTTTTCGAGTCCTCATAGGGTTGATCAAACATAATCTCGTGGTTCGCGTGGCGTCGGACAGCGAGATCAATTTTGTCAGGTTCCATGCCTTGGCGAATGTCTGGGTTGTTCGCGATCGACTTCAGCGTGATGTGAGGGATCCTTTCGTACACAAACCCATACCCCACATCGCCGCAGGTCTCCTGCGGCGGGAGGTAAGAGCCTGATAGCTCGGCCTCTTTCCTCCGCCCCTCCGCTGAATCTGCCAGCAGGTAGAATGAGAAGCGTGATGCCATGAGACGTTGCCGCGCAATAGCCATCGCGACTCGCGACGTGTCGATGGCGATCCAGCGTCGACCCCACTGCTCGGCCACCACCGCCGTCGTTCCCGAACCCGAGGTGGGATCCAAGATCAGATCACCGGGATCCGTCGCCATCAAGAGACAACGTCGGACCGCCTTCAAAGCGGTCTGGACTACATAGGCCTTCGGCCCGCCGAACTGATTCTGACCAACAGTATCGGTCCATACGTTGGTGATCGGCGAGGCCGAGAAGTCATCTATGAATCTGATGTAGCCAGGGTATTTACCCTTACCCGAGTGAATTCGGTGAGCTAGCACCAGTCGATCCATTCCTTCGCGGGAGGTTTTCCACCCGCCCGGGTCTGGGTGAAACGTCCGGCCGTTAATCGTGACGGGGTAGCGCGTCTTGACGGTGCCTGAGGTGGAAGTCAGGTCCCCGACTCCATAGACCCGTGCCCCGTCGGGGAGTTCACCGCCAGACTTCTCTGCTTTAGTAAGCGGACGGGTGGTGCCATCTCGGAGCAGAACTGTCGTGTACAAAGACACGCTTTCGCCGCCTCGCTTTTTCGGGCGGAACAACTGACGGTACTTCACTCGGGTCCGGTCCTTGGCGTACCAGAGGATCCGATCGGCAACCGCGGGGAGCATGGTCGGTGACTCGTTGCGACTTCCTGAGCCTGTCGTCTTTTGATAAACAATCTCTACGCAGGCGTTTTCGGCCCCCATCACTTCATCGAGCAACGACCGAACCAGATGAACGTTCTCGTCACCTATCTGAACAAAAATAGAGCCACTCTCCGAAAGCAATTCCCGGGCCGCTTCGAGGCGATCCCGTAGGTAGGTCAAATAACTGTGAATACCGAGTTCCCAAGTATCTCGAAATGCTCGTATCTGCTCCACCTCGCGGGCGATGTCAGCTACTTTGCCGTCGGTTACCCGAACCTTTCGCGCTGACACCTGCCAGTTAGACCCGAACTTGACGCCGTAGGGCGGGTCTATGTAGATCATCTGGACCTTGCCCCGCAGTCGCTCGCGCTCAGCTAGGCTGGCCATTACTGGGAGGCTGTCGCCGAGGATCATGCGGTTCGACCAGTTCGCCGAATGCTTGTAAAACTCGACAAGATCAAGCTCACTCAAACCGTCGAAAGTGTCGAAGAGGGGCCTCTCAGGCTCGAGATCGCCGGCCGCGGCGGTCTTTCGCAGGTTCTCGATCAAAACACGCGGATCAATTTTCTCTTGGATGTAGATCGGGGGTGCCTCGACTTGGAGGTCTACGTCGTCAAGGCCCTCCTTGCCCTTCCAAACCAGCATCGGTGATCGGATCTCACGTGGGTAGGTAACCTCGACGACCTCCTCCACCTCTGGCGCGACTAGGTCGCGGGCGTCGACTGTCGGGATGTTGGCTCTAGTCTCCTTGTGGGTGATGGCCTCGACCTCGGTTGGGCCGTGCTGTGCCTTATTCCTTGCCACGTACTTCTCCTAGCTGACGGGATCGCCGATGATCGGCAAATCTGCGTAGAGCGCTTCGGCCGCTCGGCCGATCCGTTCGGCCGCGTTGCGCATCGAATCGATCTCGACGTAACCCCACCTGCCGTATCCGCCATCGTTATTCACCGCGGTACACCACTGGTCTCTCGCGGTCCCTGCCTTGGCTGCCGTCAGACCGGGGCTCTTGCGACCACCAGAGACCTCGATGATTAACGTCCGAACGACCGGATCGTCGTCGGGTTGAACGAGGCGAACCAAAAAATCGGGCACGTATCGGTGGCTCTTCCCCTCATAGACATAGGGAATTTCGAAGTCGAGATGATCATTTTTCACATAAGAGGCAACCCAAGTTGAGTTATTATCGAGAAGGCCCGCGACGGTTTCCTCCCATGTGTTGCCTTTGATCCCGTCGAGGACCACATAGTTGACTGGGGACCGTTGCGTCTCGACCACTACCTTGCGGGTGAGAAACCAAACGTCGTCGGTTGACCCTTCACGGTCAAAGCGACGAAACCGTGGAAGGATGATCTCTCGGCGAGCATCCGGAAAACGAACAACGGCGTTGTGGACGGACTCGGCGGCCGCGGCTTTGTGCTGAGCGATCAGGAGTACCCCCGGCGGGGTGTCCGCGGCGAAGGTAACTTTCGACTCGAACCAGTGGCGCGTCACACCGAGGAGAGCCGGAAAAAACCACGGCTTTAGCGCACCGTCATGGCCGGGAAAGAATCGTCGCAGAAGTTCCGCGGCCACCTCGTACACGATGTGTTGTGAGCGGGCCTCGCGAAGGTCAGGCCTATCGATCTCGTCGGTGGCACCGATCACCCCACCCACCTCGACCCACAACGCAAGCAGGTCTTTGTCGATATGGAGGGGTTTGGTGTGTTCATGATCGAACTCAATCGCCGCCTCAGGCACCTCGACGCGGTAACCATCGAGTTTGGGGAACTCGATCCGGAGGTCGTATCGATCAGGAAGCGCTCGGACCTCAATGGTTGGCGACGCTGGCTTCGGTGCGGCGATTGTGCGATCGGTCGGGATGAACGCGAAGGGCACGCCGTACACCTCTGCGTATTCGGTTTCGAACTTACCGTCCGCATTTACCTCGTAGCTACGACGCCGTAGCCCCCGACCAACTACCTGCTCACACAAGAGTTGGCTACCGAAGCGACGAATCCCTAAGACGTGCGTCACTGTGTTGGCGTCCCAACCCTCGGTGAGCATCGACACGCTCACCACGCAACGCACAGTCTCACCGAGTTTGCCTCTCTTCCCCACCGTGTTCATCACTTCCCGAAGAATGTCCTCATCGGTGACCCTCTCGACATCTGCTCCCGGATTGCGTTGTCGGTACTCATTTTTAAAGATGTCAATCTCTCGTGACGCGGCCGCCTTGAAGTCTCTCTTGAGCGCGTCACCAGACTCGAGTTGAACGGAGTCAACAATGATCGTCGGCGGACGACCAAGCCATTGGCCATCGACCACGTTGGAAAACAGTTCGAGGTTTCCCTTACGGAGAACCTCCCGACCGTCGGAAATCTCGATTTCTTGACCCGCGATCCAGTCAAACACGAGCTTGGACACGATCGTATTGGGGCAGACCACGATCATCACCGGAGGGGGCTCACCGTGTGAACGAAGTTCCGTCTCCCACCGGCAAAAGCGCTTCTCGTAGCTACGGTAAAGTGACTCCATAGCACCCTGAAGTTCCTTCGGCGGGACCCATTGCGAGTCTGACTGAGCCTTCCGGTTGGCCCGCTTGGGCAACTGTTTGCCAACATGGTCCCAAAGGTTCAGGTACGTTGCCTGATCAGTAGCTGCAACGTCATCGTCGACCGGCACCCTCGGCACCTTGACGATGCCAGACTCGATCGCATCCATAAGGGAAAAATCGCTCACGCTCCAAGGGAAGATATAGCCCTCGTGATAGCCCGATCCACCCAAGTAGTAGGGGGTCGCGGACAGGTCATAGACCGCTTTCACGCCTACACGCCGGGCGACAGCTTCGATACCCCGGAACCAGACGCGCGCGCCCTCATTGCGCTCTTTGGCCTCCTTGTCCGGCGGGCCAGACCCGAGCGGCTTGTCCTGATAGCAGTGATGAGCCTCGTCGTTCAAGACGATGATCTCACCCTTCCCTCGGCGCGAAAGATCCCGCATTACTCGATCGACTATGTCCTCATCAGTCTCGAGGAACGGGTCTGCCTCCTTTCCCGACGTCAGTATGAGGCGCGTGTTTTTGGCCACTCCCTTCATCTCTTTCGCCGTTTTCGGTAAGAAGGTGTGGTAGTTCGTGATCACGATCGCCGCATCGTCTAGGATCGACCGCAGATCGTGCGGTACTAGGCCCCGGAGGTCGTAGTAATTCTGGTCGTCCTGCGGGAACAGCACCCGCAGTCGGTCGCGAATCGTTATACCCGGGACGACAACTAGGAACCGGTTCGTAAACCTTCGGTCTCGCGGGCTATACGCCTTATTGCACGTCTGCCAGGCGATCAACATGCCCATGACGATCGTTTTGCCCGTGCCGGTCGCCATCTTCAGGCCGACCCTCGGCAAACCAAAGTTGTGCTCCTCATTGTGTGGCTCGACCCGTGCCCTAAAGTCCGGTTCTCCGTGTCGACCGGCTACCTCAGAGAGGTAGATAGCAGTCTCGGCCGCCTCACGTTGGCAGAAGAGGACGCGCTCCTCTCGAGTTTCGTCCGCCCAATGTTCCATGAGCTTCCGACTGATCGGTGTCACCCCGACATAACCGCGGACCCGCCAAAGCTCTACCTGCCGGCGGATGTCGTTGATCAGACTGTTTTGCTCGCGGCGCTCCCCTGTCGTGTCGAATGGGTCCATGGACCCCTGTTCGCCGAGATCGCTATCCTCACCCCCCCCCCGCTTCTTCGAAATCGGAATCGGGATGAAGGACTCGCTCGGACGTCGTCCGGGTTTGATCTCGCCCGTAGGGCCTTTCGGACCCAACTCGAAATGAGCCGCGGGCGGAAGATACGGCGAGTTCAGAATCGGGTTAGTAAGCGGGTCCATCAGCAGCGCCTACTGTATCGACGGTCCCACCATGCGTCTACGAAAACCGCCGCTAAGCCCTAGCCACTCCAATCGGCCTGGGCGGCGAATACGCGGCGATTAGGCGGTCGCCCGCTGCAGATCTACCATGCTGAGTTCGATCCCGAAGCCCGATGCGTCATGGGGCGTGATATGGCCGTTGAGCGGCGCCGCCATTCCCGGTAGCGGTCGCAAGGTGGCCATCAGATCGGCGGGGATTGCGTCGCCGTAGTACATCTCGCTGATGGTGTTGGGCGCAAGCGCAACCGCAAGATGCTGACCGTACGGGTCGTTTCCGGCACAGTGGAGGCCCAGCGTGATCCCTGCCGCTTCGGCAAGCGCAGCGATGCGAACAACCGCCGTGGCGCCGCCGACCCAAAGTGGATCGGGTTGCCAGATGTCGACATACCCCTGCTCGACCGCTAGTTCAAACGGAGCAACCCCGTACCAGCGCTCCCCTGACGCCAAGCAAAGGTCAGGCAAGCAGCGCCGAACTTCTCCGTAGGCGACCCAGTCCTCCGGGAACACGTAATCCTCGAGCCAGTCCACGCCGTGCGGAGTAAGGGCACGGCCGAGGGCGATCGCATCGGCGGGATCTTGGATCGCCCAACCGTCCATCCGAACGGCGACCGCTGGCCCGACTGCCTCACGTGCGGCAAGGAAGCGATCTACGTTGGTGGCGACCGCAGCCTCACGATCCTCACCCCACCAACACGCCAGCTTCACGGCGTTGAATCCCGCCGCGGCATAGGCACCAGCATCGTTTCCCGTCGCGTAACACTCGAGCCCGGACCGGACCGGGCCACCCAACAGGTCATAGACGGGCACGGCTTCGTGTTTGCCCCTGAGATCCCACAGGGCAAGATCAACCGCGCTGATGGCGTAGCTAGTCACGCCAGATAGTCCGAGGTGAGAACCCGCTGCGACGGCCATTAGATCCCACAGCAATTCGAGATTGTCTCCGTCGAGGCCAACCAACATCGGCCCGAGGAAATCGTTAATCAGGGGAACAACAGGTCCGGCGTGCGTTGTCATGCCTAAGCCCCATGTCCCGTCCACCGCCGTGACGATGCAGACAACATCGGACCACGGTGGCCAATAGCGGGTGGCGTCTCCGTCGAAGCGCCGGTCGCCTCCGAGCGGGTTCATCGACTCCGCGACGGTTTCGAGGGCAAAGCCCGCCGAGGTGCGACCAAGCGCCGCCCGGTTCGTCACCGGCGCAGCCTGAACGGAGGCAATCCGCATTGTCAGTTATGCAGGTTCGGCGGCTTGGGCGCTCGGTTTCCAACTCATCCGCGGTCGATCGCCCCACAGTCGCTCGAGTTGGTAAAACTCGCGTTGCTCTTGATGAAAGACGTGGACGATGAATGCGCCGTAGTCCAAAAGCACCCACTCGCGCTGTTCTTGACCTTCAACCCGGACAGGGGTCAACCCCAAGGCGGCCCGCACGTCTTGTTCCACCGCGTCGACAATGGCTCGGACCTGACGAGGATTAGCGCCGCTAGTGATCACGAAGTAATCGCTCACCGCGAACACCTCGCCCACATCAATGATGAGCGTGTCGATTGCTTTGGTGTCGTCGGCGGCGGTAGCTGCGCAACGCACGGCGGTCAGCAAATCGGCGGTAGTTCTCACGCAGGAACCCAGTCAGTTCCGATAAGCACGGTCAGATCGACGGGTTGGTCCATGGACTCCTCGAACCGTACCATACCATCAAGCGCAGTGGCGAGTTCTTCGGCCAACCTCTGATCATCGGCTTTAAAATAGGTGACCGTAGTGGTTGTGATCCCGAACTCATTGGCGTTACCGATCACCACCACCTCAACCCCCAAATCGGTCACCGCCTCACGGGCGGCTGTTGCCGTTGTTGCATCACCGGTACCGTCGAGCAGTCGCACCGCCGCTCGGTCGACGCCAAGCGGCCGAATTGGTACCGGCACCATCATGGACGCAATATCGCTCAGCCACGCCTCTTGGGCGGGCGCCAACGTGTAAACCATGGCGTCAGCTGTCAAGGCGTCAGCTGTCAAGGCTTCGACTGTAGGTGTAGCCGGAAGAACCTGGACTTCGCCCACGCCCGCGGCGAACGCCCGCAGGTACGGCGCTAAGCCGTCCTCGGACGAAGGAGTGGCGGAGAGAGGGTCCTCGGACTGATCAATCCTCGTGAGCCAACTCTCCCACAGATCGGCCTGCCGTTCGATTCGGTTTGCCTCCGCTTCGACAGGGTTGCGGAACGGGTACAACTCGGCTGCGACTGAACCATCAAGTTGCTGACCGCCACGCGCCAGCCAGACTGATTCGATCCCCTCGCCATCGCGCCGCACTAGATCGTCAGCTAAGGCGAACGGGATTGGCGCGACGAGGTCGAGCAATTGGCCTAGTTCCTCGGTCGTGACCACGTCTCTTGCGGTGAAGCCAAAGTCAAACAACTGCCCGACCACTTCCTCAAGCCCCGCCAACCCCTCGCGGGCGTAAAGCTCGGCCAAGGTCACCCCAGTGTTCGGGTTAGGCACCAACTCCGTGTTCACCAAAACGAGTTCCCCTCCACCATCGAGCAAGGTGCGTGCCAAAACGGTGACGCCAGCCAGTTCGCCATTACTCGTGTGAGCAACGAGCATGGTCGGCGTGGGATCAACGAAAGCTTGATAGCCGGGCTGGGAGGGATCGGCAACGATCTCCACGAGTTGACCATCGGTGGTATTAAGGACAGCATCTGTTCCCTCGTGCCAGAGCAAAAAGACCCAATAACCTGTCCCGAGCAAAAGGACCGGGAACACAAAACGCCAAAAGGGATTGGCCTTGGGACCCGGCTTACGGCGCCGCGGAAACCTGACCGGCAAATCGGACGAGTCGGGCAAGGGCATCAAGACTGAGGTGACCGGTAAAGCTGTAGCTCGTCGACCAGATCGGCTACGGCCCTCGGCATCAGCGCTCGTACCGGTTGGCCGGTACGGAAACGGTTACGCAAGTCACTCGACGAGATGTCGAGGGCGGGCGCGCCCACGATCTCGAACGGCCAATCGGCTGGCGGCCTGCCGCCCCCGCGTCCGCCACGGTCGACCACGACCGTCGTCGCTAGATCGCGCACCTCGTCGGGCTCATGCCACGACAAGAGCCCCGCCGCGGCGTCCGAGCCAATCAACATGAACAACTCCGCCTCTGGGTTCGCAACACGAAGAGATAATAACGTATCGGCCATATAACTCTCGCCGCCCCGGTCGATCTCGAGCGTGCTGGCCTCCACCCCGTCGATACCAACGAGCGCCTGTTCAACCATCCGCAAACGGATCAACTCCGGGGTTACCTCGGCGTCGCTGGTCTTTTGCCAGGGATCATTGGCGACCACCATCAACACAACATCGAGATCAAGTCGGGCCCGCGCCTCAAGGGCGATCGACAGATGGCCATTATGAGGCGGATCAAAGGTACCGCCAAAGACGCCGACTCGCTGCTTACCCACTGTACTGCTTACCCACTGTGCTGCTTACCCACTGTGCCTCTTACCCACTGTACTTCTTACCCATTGTGGACACAGGAAGCAGCATACGAGAGTTCGCCGAGATCGGGGCCTGCGTCAAGTGTGTGACACAAGTCACACGAATGGTACTGGACCGCGTAGGCCTTCACGTGCCACAATAGACCCTGTCGGACCGGAGTGCGGCGCGCGTTGTCTCACTAACGAGCACACGGTACCTCTTCTCCCCTGAAATACCACCTACTTGGGAATAACGCGTCGGCGTTACCCATCGAGAGAGCAATTATGAGCGATGCTGTTGGACAGTACCTGAACGAGATCGGAGCGGTCGAACTGCTCACCGCCCAAGATGAGCGAAGGCTTTCCCAGGTCATCGAAAAGGGCTTCGAAGCCCGCGACCGCAAAGAAAACGGCGAAAAGGGCCGCGCCATCGACCGCGCCATCCGCGACGCAGCCAAAGCCAAGGACCGCTTCATCCGAGCAAACCTCCGCCTTGTTGTGAGCGTCGCCCGCCGCTACCCAGTGCCAGCGGGCATGGAACTCCTTGACCTCATCCAGGAAGGCAACATCGGCCTAGAGCACGCGGTCGACAAGTTCGACTGGCGCAAGGGCTTCAAGTTTTCGACCTACGCCACCTTCTGGATCCGCCAGGCCATCGGCCGGGGACTCGACCAGAAGGCCAACCTTGTTCGCCTCCCCGGCGATCGGGCGGCGACCCTGCGATCGGCCCTTCGTAGCGCGGGGGGCAACGGCGACGACCTCGACGACGACAACGCCCGACTGTGGCGGCTCACCACCCCCACCAGCCTCGACCGCACCATCGGCGAGGACGACTCCAACGAACTGGTCGATCTTATTCCCGACGCTAAGCCTGGCCCTGAGTTGGAAGTCATGGCCAAGGTCGAACAGGAGATGGTCACCGGCCTCCTCGACATCCTTGAGCCGCGGGCCAAGTATGCCGTCGAGCAGCGCTTTGGTCTCGGCGATGGTCGCAAGCGTTCCTACCGTGAAGTCGGCGAAGATCTCGGGGTTACCGCCGAGGCCGCTCGTCGTCTCGTAAAGCGGGCGATCTACACCGTGCGCGAGCACGGGGCCAGCATCGCCGACAGTGTCGGCGCGGCCTAGTAGCTTCGCTGGGTGACTCCCCCTTGGACTCCTAGTACTTGGCGCGAGAAGCCGGCTAAACATCAGCCGGTTTGGCCCGATAGGGCCGACCTCGACCGAGCCGTCAAAGTGCTGGGCGACATGCCGCCCCTGGTTTTTGCTGGCGAAGCGCGCAACCTCACCACTCAACTCGGTGCCGTCGCGAACGGCGAAGCCTTCCTCCTGCAGGCGGGCGACTGCGCGGAGTCGTTCGACAGTTCGGCCGACTCCATCCGCGACAAACTCCGTGTCATTTTGCAGATGGCAATCGTCTTGACCTACTCCGGCGGTATTCCCCTGGTGAAGGTCGGCCGCATTGCGGGCCAATTCGCCAAGCCTCGATCCAGTCCCACCGAAACACAAGGAGACACCAAACTCCCTTCGTTTCTCGGACAGATCGTCAACGATATTGGTTTCACTGAGCAGGAACGTCGCCCTGACCCCGAACGACTCCTTACCGCGTATCACCGGGCTGCTTCGACCCTGAACCTGCTCCGAGCCTTCACTCGGGGCGGATACGCCGACCTTTCGCAGGTCTCCAGCTGGAACCGAGAGTTCGTCGCCTCATCCCCGGCAGGCGAGCGCTACACCCAGATGGCCGAAGAAATCGATCGGGCCCTAACCTTCATGGCCGCCTGCGGGGTCACCAGCCAAACCAGTCCCACCCTTCACGAGGTCGATTTCTACACCAGCCACGAGGCGTTACTGCTCAACTACGAAGAAGCCCTGACCCGCCAAGATTCCCTTACCGGCGATTGGTACGACTGTTCCGCTCACATGCTTTGGATCGGCGAACGCACCCGCGACCCCGGTGGCGCCCACATCGAGTTCCTCCGGGGGGTGCGAAACCCGCTAGGTTGCAAAGTTGGCCCTACTGCTACCGGGCAAGATGTTCTCGAACTGTGCGAGGCACTCAACCCCGACCGCATCCCCGGTCGTCTTACCCTCATCAGTCGGATGGGGGCCGACCGGGTTCGCCAATGCCTTCCTCCGCTTTTGCGTGCCGTTCAGCAATCCGGTCACCCGGTAGTTTGGGCCTGCGATCCAATGCACGGCAACACCTACACCGCCGATGGTGGCCGCAAGACCCGTCACTTCGACCAAGTCCTCGAAGAGATCGGTGAGTTCTTCGCCGCTCATCACGAAATCGGCACGTGGCCCGGCGGCATCCATATCGAACTCACCGGCGACTCGGTCACCGAGTGCGTGGGCGGCAGCGATGGTATCGATGAGGAGGCGCTCGAGCAGGCCTACGAAACGATGTGCGATCCTCGGCTCAACGGTCGCCAGTCGGTCGACTTGGCGTTCCGCGTCGCTGAGTTGCTCCGCCGCCGCGCCTAAAGGGTAAAAGCCATGTCGTCGACCAGTGCTCCGGGCAGTCGGAGGCTCCCAACCGACCGGCGTTCGTAGGTCGAGGGGTCAAGGATCATCTCAACCCGGTCGGTGAGTCCCACTAGGTTCAATCCGAGCAGGTTGTAGACCGTATCGTCGAACCGGAGCACCTCGATTGGAGCCACGATCTCACCATCGTCAACCCAGAACGTGCCGAACCGGGTCATACCGGTGGTGCGACACGCTGCTCGGTCAGAGAAGTTCAGGTACCAAAGGTTGCCCACGTAAAGACCTGTCCCGAGCGATGCAACGACATTGTCGACCGGTAGATCACCCGGTGACATGGCTACCGCCAGCGGAACTTCATGATCCTCTGCCCCATTAGTAGTGACGTTGTATTCCTGGGCTGAACGCGGCGATATCAGATGACCGCGGTATTTGCCGTCGGAAATGAGTTCGATCGCATCGGGGCGAGCAAATCCGCAGGCACCGAAGTCGGGAGCGACCCCGCCCGCGATGTCCTCACGGATCGACACGGTCGGGTGAAACGACGCACCGTCGGTAACCATCCGCAGCAATGGTGTCTGCTTGGTGCGGTGAGCGCGGAGGCTGAAGCCACCCCAGGCAAGCATACCCATAAGCTCCTGGACGGCGGCCGGGGTGAGGTACGAACGGTACTTCCCGGGCTTGAGCACCTTCGGGGTCCGACCGAGAGCATCCAATTCGCGCCCTGACCAATCGAGTTTGGCGCGAAGCTTCTCGGCGTCCCAGACTGTTCCGGCGTAACTGCTCTTGGTGGCCTTATCGGCTCGTTGGTGAAGTGACCAGTCGAGGTTGAACGTGTGGGCCCGAAACCAGTTTCGCTGACCGAAAGAACTAGCGAAGCCTTCGAAAACCTCGCCCGCCGCGTAAAGGCCGACAAGATCTCGGCCTTGGGCTCCTTCGATCACCGAATCAACCGCTTGCGTAGCGGTGGGGAGCGACCCTGAGACGAGGCGTTCGGAAGCCGAGGCACTCTCATGGTACAGCAGGTGAGGATCGGCGGGCATCACCTGGCGTTGCGCCCGCAACTGGCTCATAAGCAACGCCAAGCGGGCTTCATCAGCGATCCGTAGGCCGGTAAGCGTAACCCGACCCTTGGCGTGGCGCACCCCGCTGATGAGGTCGATACTGAGCGCCTGCTGGTTGACGGACCCGGCCTGGCGAACCGCTGCGTGATTGAATCGGGCAAAGTCCGACTGCTCCCCCGCGAGATGTGCCAGCAGTATTTCGTTACCCGACAGTTGGGCCGTAGCCCACGTGATCAACTCGTCGAAGTAGTGGCGACTTTGATCCGCGGTCATTGGGCCCCACCGAAGACTTCGACGTCAGCAAACCGACAATGCGGAGCGGCGTGGCCGACCCGGATCTCCTGGTTTGGTTCACCCTTTCCGCAGTTACCCACCGCCATGACCGTGAAATCGTCGGCCACGCCGTTGAGGTTACGCCAGAATGTCGCGCTGATACCCCGGTAGTTAGGGTTACGAACGATTTCGGTAACCTCGCCGTCGACGATGCGCCGGCCCAATTCGCAGCCGAACTGAAACTTGTTGCGACTGTCGTCAATGGACCAAGAGACGTTGGTCTCCATAAGTACGCCGTCTTCGATTCCCGCGATGAGTTCGTCGACCGTGGCCGAACCCGGTTCGACATTGAGGTTCGCCATGCGATCAATCGGCGGCCGGTTCCAGCCAGAGGAGCGACTGTTGGCCACCCCATGCAAGCCAGTACGGGCCTGCGATATCGTGCCGCCCATGGGCCGCAAAAGCACACCATCGCGGATCAGATGGAAACGCTCGGCGGGGGTTCCGTCGTCGTCGAAACCGTAGCTGGCCATCTGTCCGGCGACCGTTGGATCAAAGGTGACGTTGAGCAACTCGCTGCCGTACTGATACGAGCCGAACATGTCGGCGGTGACAAAACTCGTTCCCGCATAGTTGCGCTCGTCACCCAGGATGCGATCAAGTTCCAGCGGATGGCCGATCGACTCGTGTATCTGCAGCACTAGCTGATCGGGCGCCAGTAGCAGATCCATGACACCGGTCGGACAGTTCGGCGCGCTGAGCAAGGCGAGCGCTTCTTCGGCGATTCGTCTTGACGCGGTGCGAAAACCGTGGCGGTCGAGGATCTCTATCCCTCCTTGACCAGCGAAGGTCGCGGCTCCATAGGTTCGACTCTGCGTATTACTGCCCTGATTGGCGGTCGCTCGCAGGTTCGGGAACACCTGATGGAGCGATTGGGCGACCCGTCCCCCACCGTTGGTGACGAGGAGCGATTCGGTGTCGTAGCGAACGAGGGAAGCGATGCGGTCGACAATGCGCTCGTCGGTACCAAACCCGTGGTCGGCATCAACGAGGAGCGCTACCTGATCGCCGAGCGATAAGGCATCGAACGGCTGAGCGGAGGGGGTTTCGTACTCACCGACAGTGTGGAGGAGGGGGACGGACTCGACGACGCTACGCCCGACTGTACGTTGGGCCCAAAAAGTGGCATTCTCTACTGCGCCGCGCAGTCCTTCGTCGCTCAAATCAGAAGTCGCGGCATAGCCGACCCCGCCGTGGTGCCAGACCGAGAACATGACCCCCTCGTCATGGGAGGTGTTGATCGGCTCCACTACCCCGTTGCGAACCGCCAGCCGAGATCCGTGTTCGATGACGTGCCGAGCCGAGGCATAATCGGCGTCTCTGGGTAACAACGCGGAGAGTCGGTCCTCTAGTTGGATCTCTATTTGGGTCATGCGAGGTTCTCCACGAAGGCTTCTAATTGGCGCAGGTTACGAACCTCGAAAGCCCCATCACAATATTGAGCGTATTCGCCCACTATTGAATCGCCGGTATCCCAGTAGCTGTTGGGCTCGGGGTTCAGCCAATGGACCTGTCGGGCCTTCTCCCGCATAGCTTTGACAATCCAACTCTGCGATGCATGGTAGTTGTTGCGAGCATCGCCCAAGATCATAATCGAGGTGCGAGGCCCAATGTCTTTACCGTACTTCTCCCAGAACACCCCGAAGGCATGACCATAATCGGAATGACCGTCGACCCACACCACATCGGCTTCGGTGTTAACTCGGTGTACGGCCTCGTTTATGTCCTCCACCCCCTCGAAGTACTGAGTCACCTCATCGAGCCCGTCAATAAACACAAAGGACCGGACCTTAGAAAACTGGCCTGACATGGCGTACACGAGATGCAACGTGAACCGGGCAAAGGCGGCAACCGATCCCGAAATGTCGGCAATGACGAAGATCTCGGGCTTGTGAGGCCGCGGGTTGCGGAACTTCGGCTCAACCGGAACCCCGCCGTAACTCAGCGAGGCGCGCACTGTGCGACGAAAATCGAGCGGGCCGCGGCGTCCATGACGTCGCTTGCGTTGCAGCCGCGACGCCAGCTTTCGGGTAAGCGGATAGATGGCTTTGCGCAACGACGCCATCTCCTCGCGGGAGGCGTGCATGAAGTCGACATCCTCGGGCAGGGGCTTGCGCAGTGTCTTGGCCATGGCATCAATGCCGCGGTCGGCCACAAGGCGCCGGCGAATCTCGGCTTCGATTTCTTGTTGGAGTTGGTCTACCCGTGACTGATATTCGTCTCGTTGTAGTCGCTGATCGAACTCGGAAACTTCGCCTTCTTCGTTCTGGTCGTGTTCTAGCAGTCGTTCGAGAACACCATCAAGGTCAAGGTTTCGCAAAGTGCGGTACAGGTAATATGTGCCGCCAACTGGGCGGCCCGGCTCCATACCGGCGTAGCGCTTGACCGCCTGGCGCGCCACGCCCCGCATCATTGGCTGATCGCCGCGCAAAAGCGCCTGATAAAGCATCGCCGCAAGGTCTTCAGGTGAAAGGCTCTCGCCACCGCCCCCTTGCTGGTTGCCTTCACCTGATTGAGCGTCGGCACCCTCTTCGTCGCTTGTTTCGAGAAGTTCGCCCTCCTCGCTCATCGAGTACTGCGGGCCCCGCAGCGAGAAGTACACCTCGAAGACGGTCTCGAAGGCCTTCCAATGGTTGTAGTGCTTGACTAGGGTCGCGGCGAGCGCGTACTTGAAGGTCGGGCGATCCTCGATGGGGACGTGTTTGACGGCCTCCATAGCGTCAAGGTTCTCGGTCAGGCTGACCGGCAATCCGGCCGCCCGAAGTTGAACGATAAACCCGTTCAGAAGTTCGAGTAGCGGCTCACCGAGTTCGGCGGGCGGTGCGCCGTCGGTGAGGTCAGTAAGGCTCATGGACTACGGGGTTACACCGTCGGCTGAACCAATATCCTTAAGCGTTTTATTTATGTCGCTCTGGTACTTCAGCAAAATGTTCATAGTGGCTGCGGCGGTTGATTCGTCGATCTTTTCCACGCCGAGCAAAACGAGGGTCTTAGCCCAGTCAAGGGTCTCCGAGACAGACGGGGCCTTTTTGAGTTCGATCTGGCGAATCGAGCGCACCACGCGCGCCACCTGATGGGCAAGGTTCTCGGTAATATCGGGAACTTTGGTGAGGACAATCTCCTTCTCACGTTCCATGTCGGGATAGTCGATATGGAGATAAAGGCACCGACGTTTGAGCGCTTCGCTAAGTTCTCGAGTGTTGTTAGAGGTCAGAAAAACCAGCGGTATCTGTTGGGCCTCGATCGTGCCGAGTTCGGGAATCGAGACCTGATAGTCGGATAGGATTTCCAGCAGGAGGGCCTCTGTTTCGAGTTCAACCCGATCGACTTCGTCGATTAGCAAAGTGACGGGATCCGCGGCGCGGATGGCTTCCAACAGCGGCCGCGTGAGGAGAAACTCATCGGAGAAGATGTCGTCGGAAATCTCGCTCCAATCCTCCCGATTACGCTCCGACTGGATTCGCAGCAGTTGCTTTTTGTAGTTCCATTCGTAGAGGGCCTTGGCTTCGTCGAGTCCTTCGTAGCACTGGAGGCGGATCAGGCGAGAGCCGGTGATCTTGGCGACGCTCTTGGCCAGTTCCGTCTTGCCCGTACCGGCTGGGCCCTCAATTAGGACAGGCTTCTCCAAACGGTCAGCGAGGTACACGACCCCAGCAATGCCCTCGTCGGACAGATAATCGACGTCGTGCAGTTGTTTCTTGACCGCGTCGACATTGGTGAAACGATTCGCCATAGGGGCTCAGGTTAGCGGATTTGGCCGTTGCCTCGAACCACGTACTTGGTCGTGGTCAACTGGGTGAGCCCCATGGGACCCCGCGCGTGAAGCTTCTGGGTCGAGATTCCGATCTCCGCACCAAAACCAAACTCCCCGCCGTCAACAAACCGAGTGGAAGCATTGACGAGCACCGCGGCGGCGTCTACTTCTCGGGTGAAACGATCGGCAGTGGGCACGTTGTTGGTGATGATTGCCTCCGAATGTCCGGTACTCATGTTATTGACGTGTTGGATCGCGGCGTCAAGATCATCGACTACCTTCACGCTCATCTTCAGGTCAAGGAACTCCTCGGCGAAGTCGGTCTCGACTGCTTCTTCGATGGATTCGACGAGCGACTGGGCCCGAGCATCCCCTACCAAAGTTACCCCTTCGAGGGCCGCGGCGATCATGGGCAAGAACTCCTCAGCAACCGCCGCGTGAACCACCAGCGACTCGGCCGCGTTACACACCCCGGGGCGATGCATTTTGGCGTTGACTGTAATCTCGCGGGCCATAGCAAGATCGGCGTCAGCATCGACGTAGACGTGGCAGTTACCGGAGCCGTCGATAACGAAAGGAACCGTCGCCTGGTCGAGAATCGACTGGATCAACGACGGACCGCCCCGAGGAATCAGGCAATCGATAAAGCCCCGTTGCTGCATAAACTCGGTAGCCGCCCCACGACTGATGTCGTCAACTAGGACAAGCGCGTCGGCGGGCAACCCCACCTTCGTAAGCGCTTCACGTAGCACCGCGGCAATGGCGAGGTTGGAGTTAATCGCCGAGGACGAGCCCCGCAAGAAGGCGACGTTACCGGACTTCAAACACAAGCCGAAGGCGTCGCTGGTTACGTTAGGGCGCCCCTCATATATTATGGCGACAACGCCCAGCGGCACCCGAACCGACTCGATCCGTAACCCGTTCGGGCGGACCCAGCCTTCGGTAATCTCGCCCACCGGGTCCCGCAGGGCAGCAACCTGTCGGAGTCCACCGGCCATCTCCCCAATACGATCCGCGTCGAGACGTAGACGATCCACGAGGGTCGCATCCGTACCGGTCGTTATCGCATGGGCCACATCGGCGGCGTTGGCTTCGACTATCGCTTCAGTACTGGCCTCAAGAAGATCGGCTGATGCAGCAAGGGCGGCGTCTTTCACCGCGGTGCTAGCTACGCCAATTATCTGAGCCGCGGCTTTGGCGCGCCGAGCCAACTCACGAATTGGCGCTGGGGTCTCACTCATAAGCGACAAGGCTACCGGTAACCTCGCCAACGAATGCCGTCTCGCTTCTCTACTCCCGTGCCGCTCGCCTCTGTCCTTGACGTAGCCGAGGGGGCGTGACCACTCCCTCGAGCCGAGGGTCGTTCCTCGTCGGCGCGGGTATTGCCTTTTCGCGCCTGGCTGGTTTAATGCGCGAAATGGTGGCCGGGCGGGTCATCGGAATCGGGGGCGTCGCCGATGCGTTGGTGGCCGCCCTCCGCATTCCTAACCTGTTACAAAACCTGCTCGGCGAGGGGGTCTTGTCGGCGTCTTTCGTCCCCGTTTATAGCAACCTGGTCGAAGACGGCGACGACCAAGAAGCGGGCCGGGTGGCGGGTGCGATTGGCGCTGCCCTCATGGCCATAACCGGGATCGCTGTGCTGGTTCTGGTCAGCCTAGCTCGACCCATCACCCGCCTTTTAGCCTGGGGACTCACCGGCGACAATTTCGAACTCGCGGTCGACTTCACCCGGATCGTGGCGGTCGGTATCGGCTTCATGGTGATGTCGGCCTGGTGCCTGGGAATCCTTAACAGCCATCGCAATTTTTTCCTACCCTACGTTGCCCCAGTGGTTTGGAACCTGGCCCAGATCGTGGCCTTGCTCCTCGCCTGGCAGCTCGACTGGAGTATCGCCGAGGCGGCGCGAGGCGTAGCCATTGGCGTCACCGTTGGCGGGTTTCTCCAGTTGCTGATCCAACTCCCAACGGTACTGCGCCTCGCCCCCCGCCTACGGTTGAGACTTGACCTCCACAATCCCCGGGTCCGCGATATTCGCCGCCGGTTCACGCCCGCCGTTTTGGGCCGCGGCGTGGTCCAACTCTCGGTCTACCTCGACCTTTTCCTAGCGTCATTTCTCGCCGCGGGCGCCTTATCAGCTCTCTTCCGAGCCCAGATCCTTTACACCTTGCCGGTGAGTTTGTTCGCCATGAGTGTCGCGGCAGCCGAACTCCCTGAGCTATCTCGACTGACCGATCCCGTAGCGATCGTGCAGCGCACCGAAGCCGCCCTACGCCGTATCGCCTTTTGGATGTTGGGTTCCTCGCTGCTCCTTATTGCAGCGGGCGAGCAAATTGTTCGCCTGCTGTTCCAGGGGGGCGAGTTCACTGCTCCGGACACCTCGGTCGTGTGGCTGATTGTGGTGTTCTACGCCCTCGGGCTCCCCGCGGTCGGACTCAGCCGCATGCTCCAGAACGCCTGCTACTCAGTCGGCGACGCGGCCGGACCGGCCCGCATCGCGGCCGTCAGGGTCGCGATCGCGGCCATTATCGGCGTCATCGTGATGTTTCCCCTCGACCGAGCCAACGTCAGCGTCGACGGCATCGAGGGACTCAGTGATGCCTTCGGATTTGCGGGCCCTCTCGCCGCGGACGTGCGTCGTGATGACTCCATCGTTCGCCTCGGCGCGGTCGGCCTGGCTCTTGGCTCCGCTGTCGGGGCTTGGGTGGAGTTCACCTTGCTGAGCAAGCTTGCGTCCCGCCATCTTCGAACATTGCGGTCGCCGGTGCGGGCTCTAGGCGCCCCCTCGATCGCTGCCGCCCTCGCCTTCGCGGTGACCGCTTTGTTGACATTCGTCGCCGCCGACTGGCCCACGATACTGCTGGTGGGATTGACCGTTGGAGTCGGCGGGGCCACGTATGTACTCGCCGCGTTTCGTACCGGTGTCACCGAGGCCGACATGCTGGTCCAACGCGCTCGCCGGGCGATATGGCGCTAAAAGACCGGAAGTCGCGGCTCATTCGGTCTACGATCGCAGCATGTTCAGCTATCTGAAAAAGCGGTCTGCCTATGTCGTGGCCAAACTAAAGCTCCGGCACGAGGAAACGGCCGACCCGAAGGTTCAACTCGAACAGGCCATCAGCGATGCCAAGGACCAACATCGACGGCTACGCGACCAAGCGGCGAATGTCGTGGCCAACCAAAAGCAGACCGAGATGCGTATCAACGCGGCCCTCGAAAAGCTCGAACGGGTCCACGGCAACGCCCGTCAGGCCGTGATCATGGCCGAAGAAGCCCAGGTGAGCGGCGACCCAGCCAAACTCGAGGCCTACACCTCTGCCGCGCAACAATTCGCCGATCGACTTATCACCCTAGAAGAAGAAATCGCCAGCCTGAGGTCCATGCACTTCCAAGCCACGGAATCCGCCGATCAGGCGAAAGCGGCGGTGAAGCAAAACGCCAGCGTTTTGCAAAAGCGGTTATCGGAACGCCAGAACCTGCTCAGCAAACTAGATCAGGCCAAGATGCAAGAGACGGTCAACTCGGCCATGTCCACCCTTAATGAATCAGTCGGCGACGACGTACCGACCTTTGACGAAGTACGCCGAAAGATCGACCTCCGTTACGCCAAGGCAAGCGCGGTGGCCGAACTCACCGAGGCTAATGTCGAGTCACGTATGCTGGAGATCGAAGAAGCGGCTCGTAGCGTTGAGGCCAACACCCGCCTCAGCGAGATCAAGGCCAACCTCGGTCTCACGAGTGGCGGGCCACCACCAGAGGAGTTGCCCACCGGTAAGTAGCCTCTACCCGGGGATCGTCACCAGATCATCTGCATGTATGACCACCGCGGGGGTGCCCGGCGCGAGTTCGTGGCTGCGCCGCCCCGCGACCCGTTCAACCTCCGCTGAACCGTGCCGCACCAAACCCTTGGCGAAGACCACACCTTGGTTATCGATCACTTCCACCGGCGCGCCCGGATCGAAGGTGCCTCTTACGCTGTCCACCCCGGCCGCGAGCAAGGATTTGCCCGCCTCCAGTGCCCGACGGGCCCCGGCATCGACCATGATTGCGCCTTGAGCCACGACAGCAAAGGCAATCCACGACTTGCGAGCGGCCAACTTGGTCGCCCGAGCCCGAATCGTGGTGCCCACCCCGGGAGCGTCAGCGGCGGCCTCTAGGAGCACGTTGTCGCGTTCGGCATGGGCAATGACAGTCTCGACCCCCGACCAGGACGCGACCTTGGCCGCCGACAGCTTAGAAGCCATACCGCCGCTACCCCGAACCGAACCCGCACCCCCGACCGCGGATTCGTGTTGATGGTCGATTTGATGAATCTCTTCGATAAGCGAAGCCGAGTCATCCACCCGCGGGTCGGCGGTGAGCAGGCCAGCCGTGTCGGTGAGGAGAACCAGTCGGTCGGCGTCGATCAGATTGGCGACTAAAGCGGCGATGCGGTCGTTGTCACCCCAGCGAATCTCGTCGTCGGCAATGGCATCATTTTCGTTGATCACGGGCACCACGCCGAGATCAAGCAGGCGATTGAGCGTCTGCCTGGCGTGCAGATACTGGGTACGCACGATGAAGTCGTAGGGAACCAATAGGACCTGACCAGCCACTAGGCCCTCCGCGGCGAGCGCCGCGCGGTAAACCTCCATCAGCGCGCTTTGCCCGACGGTGGCCACCGCCTGCAAAGTGATGGCGTCGGTGGGACGGGACGCTCCGCCAAGACCGAGTTCGGGCAGGCCCGCGGCAATCGCCCCTGAGGTGACCACCACCACTCGCAGACCGCGGCGGCGCAGTTCGGCAACCTCAGAACAGAGTTTGGCCACGCTGGATCGATCAATCGCTCCGCCCTCGTCGGTGATCGACGACGTCCCGATCTTGACCACGAGGGAGTCGATAGTCACTGATCCTCTTCGTAGTCGAAGCTGAAGTTACCGATGTGTACCGTGTGACCGTCCTTAACGCCCGCCCGCTTGAGGGCCGCGTTCACGCCCAAGTGTTGCAGTCGTTGCCGAGCGTATTCAAGAGCTTCGTCGTTAGTGAGATCGGACAACGAAACGGCTCGGACGGCGGCTCGCCCCCGCACGTTCCACGATCCATCGTCGAATCGTTCGAGGAATACTTCGGTTGCGGCCGGTCGGTGGAGGATGGTGGCCTCCTCGAGGGGTTGTTCACGGCGACTTTGATCGACTAGTCGAGCCAACTGGCCGAGCACCGGGCGGAGGCCCTCCCGGGTAACCGCGGAGATAGTGAGACCGTCAAAGTCGTGGTCGGGAACTAGGTCGTGACGAGAGCCCACCACTAAGCGGAGTCGATCGAGTAGCGCGGGCCGGTAGGAACCCAACTCTTCGAGCAGAACATCGAGTTGGTTCTGGGGCGGGGGGCGATCCCACCCCGCCAGATCGACCAAAATAAGCAGCACGCGGGCCCGTTCGACATGGCGTAAGAACTGATGCCCGAGCCCTTTGCCTTCGCTGGCTCCGGCGATCAGGCCCGGGATATCGGCGAGGACCATCTCGAACCCGTCGTCGGTACGGACCACCCCGAGGTTTGGTTCAAGAGTGGTGAACGGATAATCAGCAATTTTGGGCTTCGCCGCGGACACGCTGCTGATAAAGGTCGACTTGCCCACGTTGGGGAAACCGACAATAGCGACATCAGCCATGAGCTTGAGTTCGAGGCGCAGCCAACGCTCTTCGCCCTCCTCGCCCTGCTCGGCAAACGAAGGCGCTCGGCGTCGATTAGTCAGGAAACGGGCATTGCCGCGGCCGCCCTCCCCTGCCCGCGCGGCCAGCCATTGGTCGCCGTGATGAAGCAGGTCGGCCAACGGCTCGCGGGTAATGTGGTCGACTACGACAGTGCCCTCAGGCACCGCCACCTCGAGGTTCTTGCCGCGGGCGCCGTGGCGGTTCGAGCCACGGCCGTGGACTCCGTTGGGGCCCTTGCGATGAGGGTGATCGCGAAAGGCGAGCAGGGAGGCAACATTTCGGTCGGCCACCAACCAGATGGATCCACCGTCGCCGCCATCGCCCCCATCGGGGCCACCTTCGGCTACGTGAGCCTCGCGACGAAATGAGACACAGCCCGCGCCACCGTCGCCACCTTTCACGTTGATGTTGCACTCATCGACGAACCCCGACACGAGGTGAAGGCTAGGGTATCTCCCGCCGAACGACCCTCCCTCAAGTCGTGAATTAGAGTGGGCGGCGAAATGAACTACGAAATCATCCGGATAAAAGTCACTTTAGTTGAAGAGCACCGCTTCAACTATCGGAACTTGGTTACCGGTGCGGCGGCAACGGCTGACAGCAACGGCCACCCGCTCGAGGTCGGGGCAACCCTGACCATAGAGATCGATCCCCGACGCAAGAAACTCGTCCGCATCGTGGGTCGTCAACCAAAACCCGTGCCCACACCGAGGCCGAAAAAACCTAAAGAATCTTCGATACTCGTAAAGGGCAAGCCCATCACACGACTACCCGAAGACCCAGCCGTGAAGGTGGGCCAAATTCGCTACGCCAAGATTCCGTTCACTACTAACCAGACAGCCCACCGCGATAAGCACCGAGATGCCAAGATACGCCCCGCAGTGGTGGCCAAGGTCGAGGGCGACAGAACGTCGGTACTTCCGGTCCACGGCACGAAAACGTTCGTAGCCCGTGCTTCTGGGCGAGTCCTCCGCGACTGGAAGGAGGCCGGGTTGACGAAACGGTCAACGGTGTCCCCGGAATCAATTTGGGTCGACACCGCATCTCTCAGCCGACTCATCGGCGACCTGACACCCGAGGATCGACGACTTTTGCGCCTCGAGACTAGGTAGCGATGGCCCTAGGCTGCAATGATGCGCGGCCGAGACCACCTCTCCAAACAGGAACGAGCGTGGGGGACTACCATGCACGGCCATGCCCGCCAAGGGGTAGAGGTCGCCCACGAGGATTCGTCGGCCCACGTCGCGAAGGGGCCGGGACTGGACCGTGCTGCCCGCGAAGCGATTGAAGCAGCCTCCCTTCGCTCGGGGGCCACGGTTAGTTCCGGAGCGGGCAAACGAGCGATCGAGGAAGCCCCGGACCGCACTCGCACCTGTTTCGAACGAGACCGCGACCGCATTCTTCATGCCGCCGCCTTTCGGCGTTTAGCTGGCAAAACCCAGGTCTTTGTCTTTCCGGACGACCACCAACGGACCAGACTGACCCATGCTCTTGAAGTCGCCCAGGTGGCTCGGTCAGTGAGTCGCGCCATCGATCTGAACGTTCCTTTAACCGAAGCCATCGCCATCGGCCACGATTGCGGGCATGGCCCTGGCGGACACGCCAGCGAAGATGCACTCTCGCCCTACATCGAGGGAGGATTCGACCATGCCCTCTGGGGTGCTGATGTCACGTTGTCGCCGCTGAACCTGTGCGAAGAAACCCTCGACGGTATCCGTAACCACAGTTGGTCACGGCCCGCGCCGATGACTCCCGAAGGTGAAGTGGTTAGCTGGGCGGACCGCATCGCGTATCTCTGCCACGACTTCGAAGACGCCCTCACTGCCGGTGTCGTTCGAGCCGACGATCTTCCCGCCGATGTGCGTGACTTCTGTGGCACAAGCCGCCGCACTCAACTAGCTGGCTTCATCTCCGCGTTGATCACCACCATCGAAACGACCGGACGCATCGCTATGACCCAACAAGGGGCCGAAGCACTGGCCTCGTTTCGAGTCTTCAATTACGAGCGAATCTATCTACGCCCGGAATCACGCGATCAGGCCCGCCGAGTAGTGGTCATGCTCCAAGCTCTCGTTGAACACCTCTGCGCCGAACCGTCTCGGCTCCCTCCGCGGCTCCGAGTTGACAACTCCGACGGCGAAATACGCCGCGCCGCGGTCAGTTGGGTGGCGGGCATGACCGATCGCTACGCGGTACACGCGGCACGCGAATGGTTGGACTTCAAGCCCGACGCACTCCCCCGCGGGATCGACGCTTGAATCCCTGGACGCCGCCGATTAGTTCGGGTGAACGTCGATTAGCTTGCGGCCTTTGCGGCTACCAAACTTCACCGTTCCGTCAGAAGTAGCAAACAAGGTGTCGTCGCCGCCCTTCATAACGTTTTCGCCGGGGTGGAACTTGGTCCCGCGCTGGCGAACAATGATGGCGCCTGCGTTAACTAAGCCGCCGTCGTAAACCTTCACGCCGAGGCGCTGGGCGTTGGAATCGCGGCCGTTGCGGGTTGAACCGCCGCCTTTGGTCTTAGACATGAGGTATTTGGCCCTTCTCGATGCCGGTGATCTCAATGCGGGTCAACGCGGCACGATGCCCCCATCGCTTCCGGTTGTTTGACTTGTTCTTATAGAGGAAGCCGTTGATTTTGGGGCCCCGGACTTCCTCGATCACCCGAGCCGTTACCGAGGCTTGGCCGAGTTGGGCGGGGGTGGCGAGGACGGTATCGCCGTCGACAAGAAGGATCGCGGGGAGGGATAGCTCGGCTCCGAGTTCACCGGTGCGGTCGACCTCGAGGGTTTGGCCCTCTTCCACGCGGTACTGCTTGCCGCCAGTCTTCACTACTGCGTACATAGGAGATCCAGTCTAACGGGGCCAAAGATGATTCCGGCCCCATTCCTTAGTCGAGAATTGCTTCGATCAGTACCTGCCCACGACCATCACAGCTAGGACAACGGTCGGTAACCGACTCGAGTAGGCCTTCGCCGATGCGCTTGCGAGTCATCTCAACCAACCCGAGTCCAGAAATATCAAACACCTGAGTGCGGGTCTTGTCGCGGGCAAGGGCGCTGCGGAACGTTTTGATGACCTCAGTCCGGTTCTTGGCGATTTCCATATCGACGAAGTCAATAACGATGATGCCGCCAATATCTCGGAGTCGGAGTTGATGGGCGACCTCCTCTGCCGCTTCGAGGTTGTTGCGAAAAACTGTCTCTTCGAGGGAGGATTTGCCCACGTTTTTACCGGTGTTCACGTCGATAACCGTAAGAGCCTCAGTTCCTTCAATGATTAGCGAACCACCGGACCGAAGCCAGACCTTACGGTCGAGGGCTTTACGAAGTTGTTCGTCGATGTGTTGACGCTCGAACATCGGCAAACCCTCGGCTGCGGTGTCGTAATACTCGACTCGATCGGCGAGGGCTGGGGTAATGGACGCGACGTAGGACTTGATCTCTTCGTAGAGTTCTTTATCGTCGATGATGATCCCTCGGAACTCCTTGGTGAACTCCTCGCGGATGATGCGAACCGCGGCCTCTGGTTCGCGGTAGAGCAAGGCGGGCGCTTTAGTCTTTTTCGCGAGGCGGGAAATGTCGTCCCATTGAGCTATCAAACGAGCCACATCGCGCTCGATTTCTTCGGCCGTGACGTTTTCCGCCGCGGTACGGACAATGACGCCGTGATGCTTTGGCTTGGCCTTGTCAAGGATATTGCGTAGACGCTTGCGCTCACCGTCGGGCAGGCGCTTTGAGATGCCGTAGATCGAACTGTTCGGGACGAGAACCACGAACCGACCGGGAAGCGAAACCTCCTGCGTTAACCGAGCCCCCTTATGGGCGATCGGGTTCTTGGTGACCTGACACAAGATGGCCTGCTTGGCTTTGAGAATATCCTCAATCCGCGGCGGCTTGGATTTCTTCGACTTGGCGCCGTCGAGATCATCGGTGTCGTACTGCACATCGCCGGCGTAGAGCACCGCATTTTTCGGGGTAGCGATATCGACAAAAGCTGCTTCCATGCCCGGCAACACATTCTGGACTCGCCCGAGGTAGATGTTGCCGTGAATCTGGCTGATGTCGTCAGCGGGGCGTGAGACCTGATGTTCGACCAGTTGGCGGCCCTCTAGGGTCGCGATCTGAGTCGCACCGTTGCCAACGTGTACGCACATCAAGTAGCGACCCACCGCCTTGCCTTTGCGAGTGCGGCCGCGACGACGATCTAGTATTCTTGCGTCGAGTTCGACCGTTTGGTCGTTAGTGATAGCTTCAATCGGCGTCGGTGGGCGGTTGTCTAGTCGCTGTTGACTACCTTGCGGTTGGCTTTGGCCACCCCCACCTCTGCCTCGACCGCCTCGCCGACGGCGGCGCTTGCGGGGTGCCGTGCTGCCGTTGTTGGCCTGCGACGGCGGATTATCAGTAATTTTACGAGCGGGTCGAGTGTCGCCTATCTTGGGTGGCTTGTTTCGCCCAGAGTTGGCGGGCGGGGCCTGTTCGTCGGCCATGAGTATCGTCTTTCGTTTGGGCCGCGCTGAACGATCGTCGGTCGTTGCGCTGGTCGTCTTCGGTAATTATCCCCAAGGCGTACATAATCTTCGTTGTTTGGCCCGAACCACTGAAACCTGGTAGCGGGGCTTGGCATCGGCTCCTGAGTCGACAGGGACTCGAGTAGCGGCCAGAGGAACATGCTTGTAGACTAGCGGCGCCCTCGGCGCATCCGGTCGATACCCCGGCAACGGCTTTGGTCAAGTTCTCGTTGCGTAATCAAATCGGCGACGGTGGACGCCAAGGACTACCCCAATCGCCATCATCGATGTCAGCATCGACGAACCGCCGTAACTGACCAAAGGCATAGGTATGCCGGTGACCGGCATGATGCCCATCGTCATCCCCGCGCTCTGGAAAACCTGGAATACGAACATCGCCATCACCCCCACGCTGAGGAGACGGTCAAAATCGTCGGTTGCTCGCACAGCAGTGCGCCATATTCGAAATACCAAAAGCGCGAAAAGTCCAAGGATGATGCTGGCCCCTCGAAAACCCAACTCCTCGCCCGCGACCGAGAAGATAAAGTCGGTCTGCTGTTCCGGCACGAGGTTCGAACTGGTCTGGGTTCCCTCGAACAGTCCTTGCCCAAAGAGCCCACCATTGCCGATGGCGATCTGGGACTGCTCGGCGTTGTAGGCCACCCGTTGCGCGTCGCTACCCAATGCGTCAACCCCTTCCTCGCTTAGAACAAAGACGGTGAGGCGGTCCTTTTGGTACTGCTCCAGCACATCGGAGGTGAAAATCATGGCGACCGTCGTGGCTGCAGCCAGAACTAACAAAATGATGAACCGAAGCGAGATGTTGCTCATCAGCATCATCACCGCGGTCACCATCACATAGATGAGCACCGTTCCCAAGTCGGGTTGGAGAAGAATCAAACCAATGGGCAGACCCGCCATCAATAGGACGCCCATCATTCGTCGGAAACTAATGGCCTCGTGGGACAAAGCGACCGCAAGGGCCACGATGAGCACCAATTTGCCCGGCTCGGAGGGTTGGATACTAAAGCCGCCGACGCGAAACCACGCCTGCGCACCGTTGATCTCGGCCCCAAAGAGCTTGATAGCGACCAACAAAATGATGAGCCCCGTGTACCCAAATCCAATCAACTGGCGGAGGCGGCGGACATCGATCAGGGCCGCCGCGAGCGCCAACGCAGTACCGACAACCGCGAAGACCAGTTGCTTTTTCAGAAACGACGTGTCGGCTGGCGTGACATCAGAGGCAGGGCCACGAGTGGCGCTGTAGACGAGCAATGAACCAGCCGCGGTGATGAGGCCTACGCAAGCGATGATCACTGGGTCGACCACGAACCACCAAGGCTGTCGTTCGTCGCGCCTCAGACTCGGTTCAATCCCGAACGCGGTCATCGGGCCCCCACTTCGTCGGTCGCCCTAGCCACTGGGACAGTGTTGCTTGAGTAATGATCCAGGATTCGACGAACCACCGGCGCCGCCGCGCCACTACCAAACCCGGACTCTTCGAGGATCACGCCAACAGCGATCTCAACATTGGCCGCGTCGAGGAGGCCGCGGGCGGGACCGTACGCCGCGAACACGGAGGTATCGGCCTTGCCATTGACCTCTGCGGTTCCCGTCTTACCCGCCACCGGCCACCCGACCAGATCAAATCCGCTAAAGGGCGCAGCTGCAGTGCCGTAGGTTGTCACGCCGAGCAAGCCCGTCTCGATCGGCTCGTGGACCGCCGCTGTCAACTCGAGGTCACGCAATACTCGGGGACCGAACTCCGTGAGAACCTCACCCTGGGAGTCGGTGATTTTGGACGCTACGTTGGGCTGATGTAGTTGACCGCCATTGCCGAATGTGGCGTAGGCGTTGGCCAACTGAAGCGGACTGACCAGCAGTTCACCTTGGCCGATCGACAAGTTGATCGTCGCCCCGCCGAACCACTGACTCCCATCGATGGCAAACACTCCATCCTCAAACTGAGCGTCGTAGTACGCACGGTCCGGCACCGCGCCCGACCGCTCGTAGGGCAACTGGATGCCGCTGTCAGCACCGAGGCCAAGCTGTCGGGCCCATTTCTGGATGCCTTCATCGAGCAGCAGTCCGTCCTCATCCGCGCCCGACCGCATCCAAAAACCTTCACCACCGATCTCATAGAAGTACGTATCGCTCGATACGGCAAGCGCACCGGACAACGCCACCCAACGGCTGTCAGTAAAGGGACTACGAAACTTACACGTGCTCGACTCTTCGAAGCAGCCCGAATATACGTACTCGCCGGTGTCGTGATAAATCTCGTTAACATCACGGATGCCGTCAGGACCGATGACCCCTTCCTGCAGCGCGGCCAACGCCGACACCAACTTGAAGGTTGAACCTGGGGCGTAGGTACCCTGAATAGCCCGATTGAGGATCGGGGAGAAATTGTCTTTCGAGGTCAACTCATTGAATAAGGTGACCGATATCCCGTCGATGAAATCAGTCGGCTCGTAGGTCGGAAACGATGCCATCGCTAAGAGGTCGCCATCGCGGGGATCAACCGCCACTACCGCGCCCGCGGACGCTACGTTGGGAGCTTCTCCGTCCCGCGCGGGCCGCGCGCGTGCCGCATCGAGTCCGGCCCGTAGTTCCTTCTCGGTAAGTGACTGAAGATCAATATCGATGGTGAGCCAGACATCGTTGCCGGGTACGGGTGCGACGTAGAGCAGATCCCGTTCGTTAACCACCTTGCCCGCCGCGTTGACCTCTAGGAAACGGACGCCTGGAACCCCCCGAAGCTCTCCTTCAAAGACCCGCTCCACTCCAGTCTTTCCTATCTCATGGTTGAGTTGGTAGAGCTTGGCTTCATCGTCCTCCGGATCGATCTGGGCATTAGCCCTCTCCCACTCTGCTCTCGTGATCGGCCCGACATAACCCAGAAGGTGAGCGGCAAGTGGGCCGTAAGGATAGCTGCGCACGGTTCGCTGTACTACTTCAACGCCAGGGAATTGGTCGGTCCGCTCACCGATAAAAACAAGCAGTTCGGGATTCACGTCAACCGCGATCGGGATCCGTTCGAAGGGGCCGTAGGAAAGGTCGGCAAATTCATCGACTATCGATTCGACCTTCACCAACCGGCCCGAACGACTCACCGCTATAGCGAGCCGCAAAAACAAATCCGAGCGCTTCGCAGCGTCGAGGCCACGAACAATCCCCCGATCGACGGTGACTACTTGAACGACCTCATTGTCGACTAGAACCCGACCGTTGCGGTCAAGGATCCGACCCCGCGGCGCTTCCTCGTGAACCTGCTCAAGGAAGTTGGTTTCGGCCTTGAACTGAAACTGCTCTCGTTGGGATTCAACCCCTTGGAGGTACCACAGACGGGCAACCAATCCGCCAAACAGGGTGAACGACACAAAGACAAACATGCGCAGACGCACCCGTTGCTGCTCGTTCATGGCCGTTGGTTAGCGGGATTGAGCGCCCACTGCAAGAGCGGAGCGGCAAGCGGAGCCAGCGCGGCATTCAAGAAACCAACTAGCAGCGCCACTTTGAGCATGTCGACATCGAGCAGGCCTCGCTGTCCGACTAGTTCGCCGATCAGAGCGAAAGTCACGACCCCACCCCCGCTCGCCAAACCGGCGATCGCTAACAGTTGACCCCGACTTTCGTCGAACAAGCCCTCTTCGAATGAGCCAACCGCGAATGCAACGAGAGCGAACGACACCGCCGCCACCCCCAACGGGGTCGGAAGATAAACATCCCACAACAGTCCAGCCAAGAAGGCAATTACAGGGCCGCGTTCGGGGCCCACGAAGAAAGCGGCAAGGATGGCTACGAGGGCCAGCAACTCGGGCGCTACCCCGGCCACCCGAACATCAACGAATACCGTGAGCTGCACTATGAGTGCAAGAAGGAATACTAGGGCGAGGCGGGCCGAGGTATTCACGACTCCGATTCTGCCTTATCAGAAGGAATAGTGAGTGGCGCGAGGGTGCTCGGAGTGACCACATCCAGCGGAACCTGATCGGTCCCCACGGCCCGCATCACCGTGACGTAGCTCAGATCAGAAACGTCGTTGGCGAGATCAACGTAGACAATCATCGAAAGTTCGTCATCGGCCCGCTCGACGGTTCGGATTCGACCCAGCGGAATCTCGGCCGGATACCGACTGCTCGCCGCGGTTACGACCACGGTGCCGATCGCGGGGAGTAGCGCTTCATCACCGTCGTCAGGCCAGTCTAGTCCTTGGTCGATCTTGAACGTAGTGTGGTCATCAGGGAGCGAACGGCCTAGTCCGACCTCATTGGTGGACGATAGGCGCACACCCACAATCAGCTCAGAATCGCCCAACAACTGGATAGTCGATGTCGTTTTGTCAACTCGCTCGACGCGACCAACCAAACCGGCGTTGGTGACGACGGCCATACCCGGTGCAATTCCGTGTTTACTTCCCGCTCCGATGGTGATCGCGTCGGCGTCGAAATTGCCGACCGCGCCCCGCACAACGGCCGCGGTCACCCGAGGAATATCGGGCAGGTACTCAATGCCCGTGGTATCTAGGAGTCGATCGAACGCGGCCCGCTCGGCCTCCACCTCAAGGCTCGAACCAACGAGTTCATCAATACGGCGTTGAAGGTCAGCGTTCTTGCTCTCTAAATCGTCATAATTGAAGACCGCGTTCCAAGCATCGGAAAACGGAGACACAACGGCACCGGCGATCTCTGTGACGGGATGCAAGACGTCGCGAACACTTCTTTGCGCTGACCCAATGGGCCCAAAGCTACGCAGGTCTAAAGTGAGCAAGGTGATCGCCGTGAGCACCAACAAGATCAGCCGGTGGCGAGACCGTCCGATGCGCTGATTCAGCGCCATAGTGTGCCGTTTAGAACTCGCCAGAGCTCAGAATCACGCCACGCAATGCTTCGAATTCCTCCAGTACCTGGCCCGAACCAGTCGCCACCGCGAAGAGCGGATTCGGCGCAATATGTATGGGCATGCCGGTTTCGTCGTTGAGTCGCTCCGAGATGCCCTTCAGCAACGCACCACCCCCAGCCAGCGTGATACCACGATCCATGATATCGGCAGCCAACTCTGGTGGGGTCTTGTCGAGGGTAGCTTTAGTCGCATCGCAGATTGCCGCGACGGGCTCTGCGATCGCCTCACGAATATCTTTGGAAGTGGCCACGATTGTCCGCGGAAGACCAGTGACTAGGTCGCGTCCGCGAATCTCCGCTCGAAGTTCACGCTCTAACGGCCAAGCCGACCCCAACTGCATCTTCACCTCTTCGGCTGTTCGCTCCCCTAGGGCAAGGCTGAACTCTTTCTTGCTGTACTGCATGATTGCTTCGTCGAGTTCGTCGCCTCCGACTCGGGCCGACTGACTAGCAACCACTCCGCCCAAAGAAATGACGGCCACTTCCGTTGTTCCACCACCGATATCGACGATCATGTTGCCAGTCGGTTCTTGGACGGGCAAACCAGCCCCAATCGCCGCCGCCATCGGCTCTTCGATGATATAGGCGGGCTTGCGAGCGCCCGCGAACTCTGCCGCCTCTTGCACGGCACGCTGTTCGACACCGGTGATACCCGACGGTACGGCAATGACCATCCGAGGCCTCGCCCACTTGCGCTGGTGTACCTTCTGAATAAAATACCGCAGCATCTTTTCACAGATATCAAAGTCGGCAATGACACCGTCCTTGAGCGGGCGAATTGCTTGGATGTGCGCTGGCGTGCGACCAATCATCCGCTTCGCCTCAACCCCCACGGCCAACGGCTTGCCATCATGAACGTTAATGGCCACAACTGAAGGTTCTTCGAGAACGATTCCCTCGCCGCGCACGTACACCAGTGTGTTGGCGGTGCCAAGGTCGACCGCCATATCGCGGCCGACAACTGCTCCAAATCTCCAAAGGAGGGAATCAGCAATCATGAGAATGCCTCAAAACTGAGTGGACGGATTAGCAAGCAACCGCAGTCCGACGAGGGACTCCGACTGCTTGCGGTAAGGATAGGCGCGAGCCATCACCGAATCATAGCAGGTTTACGGTCGATATGGAACTAAATGCTCCCCAAGGTCAGTTGGTGGACAATAGATTCGGGAAGAATATGTCGATTTCGCGGGCTGCGGACTCAGCGGAGTCCGAACCATGAATCAGGTTCTCGGTGAACTCCGTGCCCAAATCGCCCCGGATCGTGCCCGGCCGCGACTTCATCGGGTTGGTGGCACCCATCATCTCGCGGACGGTCTCCCAGGTACCCTCAGGGCCTTCCAACACGGCCACGAGGGCGGGACCGCGACTCATAAACTCAACCAGACCTGCGTAGAAAGGCTTCCCTACGTGCTCCTCGTAATGACGAGACAGTGTCTCGGCGTCGAGTGTGCGAAGTTCAGCGGCGACGATCGAAAAGCCTTTCGTTTCAAAGCGACTGAGAAGCTGGCCAACGAGACCCCGCTCGACCGAGTCGGGCTTGCAGATGATGAACGTACGATTCATTCTGAAAGGCTAGAGCGGATACGACCTACGACCGCATTCGACCCAGTCACCACAACGAGATCATCGTCCTCCGCTTGACTCAGGAGATAGTCCAAGGCCGCGTCAACATCACCCACCGCGTCGACATAGCCGCCAGCGGATCGCACCGCGGCAGCCAAAACATCGGCCTCGAGACCACGATTTGTCGGCGCGGTACACGCCACCACCAACTGGTAGTCGCCCACCCTCAAAGCTCGACAGACATCGACAGCCACCCGACCGTCCTGCAGACCAATCAGCAGGAACCGGCGACCTCCCAAGCCAAAATCGGCGACCGCTTCGGCGAGGACGGCGGCCGCGGACACGTTGTGAGCCGTATCGACCACGATGAGCGGCGAACGGCGGACAATCTCAAGACGACCTGGCACCAACACCGTGCCGAACGCCTCCTCCACCACGTCGGGAGGCAAGGGAGCGGCAAAGAACTCTTCCGCAACGGTCAACGCTAACGCCGCGTTTTCCGCCTGATGAGCGCCATGGAGGTTAAGGAAGATCTCGTCATAGCTCCCCCGCGGGGTACGGATGCTGGCTTGACGCCCCCCGACCGCGAGCAGATTCTCGGTGACCGCGAAGTCGTCGTCGCGTACCACGACTCGCCCCGGGTTCTCCGCCATAAAGACGGCTCGGGTCTCGTCGTTTTCTCCGAGCACCAGCAACGAGTTGGCTTCGATGATGCCCGACTTCTCCGCCGCAATCGTCGCCCGCCAGCCGGGACCACCTACCGTGTGATCAAACCCAACATTGGTGATTACCGCGATCTCGGCCTCCACCACATTAGTGGCGTCGTAGCGACCAAGCATTCCCACTTCAACGAGAGCGACCTCGACGACTTCGTTAGCAAAGTGTAAAAGAGCGGCGGCTGTCAGCGTCTCGAACCAAGTAATCGGTTCAGTGCGGTAAGCATCCTGGGTACGAACAACATCGCCGACTGCTTGGGCGAACCCGACATCGTCAATCGCATCGCCAGCTACCCGGATCCGCTCGTTGACCGTCTCGAGATGCGGACTCGTATACGTACCCACCCGAAGCCCCATAGTCAATAAAATCGCCTCAATCAAACGAATCGATGACCCTTTGCCGTTCGTTCCGGTGACATGGATGACTGGGTAGGACGTGTGTGGATCGCCGAGTGCCGCCATCAAAGCACGCATCGGTTCGATGGTGAGCCCCTCGATCGCGCCCGCCCGGGGAATGACTTCGTAGTTAATCAGCGCGTCGAGATGTTGGAGCGCTTCGTCGTACTCCACGATGGATCCGTGATCAACTCGCCCGGCGTCCTACCGCTCCAACTTTGATTACGGTGGGAGCGGCCTGTTGGTGGACCGCCTTGGCCGTGACGATGACCTTGGCGATTTCGTTGCGCCCCGGGATCTCGTACATAGTGCCAAGAAGGGTCTCTTCTAGAATGGAGCGAAGGCCGCGTGCCCCGGTGGCGCGTTTGATGGCCAGGTCGGCGATAGCGCCAAGGGACTCGCGTGTGAAGACGAGTTCAACATTTTCAAAGTCGAAGATCCTGCGGTATTGCTTGATGAGGGCGTTACGCGGCTCGGTGAGAATCTCGACGAGAGCATCGCGCTCGAGGTGGTTGACCGCGCCAACTACCGGTAAGCGGCCGATGAATTCAGGAATGAGACCGAACTTGACGAGGTCTTCGGGCAGCACCTGTTTGAACAGGGCCCCGAGATCTTTATCCTGGGCACCGCGAATATCGGCTCCAAAGCCAACACCAGTCGTACCCACCCGCTTCTCTACGATCTTCTCGATGCCCGCAAATGCCCCACCGCAGATGAACAACACGTTGGTGGTGTCGATCTGCAGGAACTCTTGGTGAGGGTGCTTGCGTCCACCCTGAGGAGGGACCGCGGCAATGGTTCCTTCGAGAATCTTAAGCAGCGCCTGTTGCACCCCTTCGCCCGAGACATCACGGGTGATTGACGGGTTTTCACTCTTGCGGGCCACCTTGTCGATCTCGTCGATGTAGATAATTCCCGTCTCGGCCTTCTTGACGTCGTAGTCGGCGGCTTGGATTAGCTTCAACAAGATGTTCTCGACATCCTCACCGACATAACCTGCTTCGGTCAGCGCCGTGGCATCGGCGATCGCGAACGGCACGTTAAGCATGCGAGCGAGGGTCTGGGCCATGAGGGTCTTGCCGCAACCGGTGGGGCCGATGAGCAAAATATTCGACTTTGCCAACTCGACCTCATCGTCGAGGGTACTGCCCAACTCCACCCGCTTGTAATGGTTATAGACGGCGACGGAAAGGATCGACTTGGCCGTTTCCTGGCCGACTATGTAGTCATTTAGAAACGAGTAGATCTCGCGTGGTACTGGCAGTTCGCCCAGGCTGACCTCGGTCGTCTCGGCGAGTTCCTCTTCGATGATCTCGTTGCACAAGTCGATGCACTCGTCGCAGATGTAAACACCTGGACCAGCAATAAGTTTCTTGACCTGCTTTTGTGACTTGCCACAAAAGGAGCACTTCAGGAGTTCTCCTCCCTCACCAAATTTCGCCACTCAGTTTCCTCCTAGCTGATCGCCGTGATCGGACCACTGTTGTCGACCATGTTACGCGTTTCAATCACCTCGTCGATGATCCCATACTCTTTTGCCTGTGCCGCGGTCATGACAAAATCGCGATCCGTGTCGGCGGCGATCTTCTCAACGGTCTGACCAGTGTGGCTCGCGATGACCTGTTCTAGCGATAACTTCATGCGGGCGATCTCCGCCGCGATGAGTTCGATGTCGCTAGCCTGCCCCTGCGCCCCGGCGTACGGTTGATGAATGAGGATGCGAGCGTGCGGCAATGCCAGCCGCTTCCCTTTAGTACCCGCAGCAAGCAGCACAGCAGCCGCGGACGCCGCCTGACCGAAGCAGATCGTGGTGATGTCGGGCTTGATGTAAGACATAGTGTCATAGATAGCGAACAGGGAGTTGATATCGCCACCAGGACTATTGATGTAGAGATTGACGTCCTTGTCGGGGTTCTCCGACTCCAGATGCAAAAGTTGGGCGCAGATCAGGTTGGCGATCTGATCGTCGATCGGCGTGCCGATGAAAACGATGTTTTCCTTCAGCAGTTTGGAGTAGAGGTCGTAACCTCGCTCGCCTCGGTTTGTCTGTTCGACAACGGTCGGGACTAGATAGTCACGCGGGTTGATGTCCATCACTCTTCCTCGCTTGCATCTTCGGGAAACTCCATCGCCGCCCGATCGATCGGATCACCATCATGGTTCACTAGTTCGACATTCTCGACAAGCCACTTCATCGCCGCTTGCTTGGCAAGCTCGGCCCGCAGTGAGGACAGTTGCCCCACCTCGGCTAGGTTACTCCGGAGTTCGGCGGCCGTTTGATCACTCTGGTGATCCATCGCGGTGATTGCTTCATCAATGGCGGCGTCGTCGGGGACGAAGTTCTGCAGTTCGGCCACACGGCGCAGGGCGAGGTCGCCACGGACGGCTTGCTCTGCCGGTTGACGGAACTCTTCAGCTAGACCCTCGGCGGTTTTGTCCACCGCATCAAGATAGTCGCTGACATCCATCCCTTGCTTCTCAACAGTAGCGACAAAATCCTGCATCCGAGCCCTGATCTCCGTTTCGACCAACGCGGCTGGGATCTCCTCTGTGACGAGATTGGCTAGGGCCTCGGCGATATTTTGTCGCAATGCCCGATTGGCCTGTTGGAGGCGCAGAGTGTTGAGGCGGGTGCTCACGCTATCCCGCAGCGCCTCCGCGGTATCGAACTCGGAGACCTCCGCCGCCCACTCGTCGGTGAGTTCGGGCAATACTGATTCCCTGACTTCTTTGACGCTGATCCGGAAAAACAACGGAGTGTCCTCATCAGGGTCCGGATGGACGGCTTCGAACTCGACTTCATCGCCCGCCGACGCGCCGCGAAGATGCTCATCGATTTCGACCACGACCGCCCCGCTACCGACCTCATAGTCGTAGTCCGAGGTGGTTAGGCCAGCAACGGGTTCATCGTCGTGGCTTCCCTCGATATCGATCGTGACGTGGTCGCCATCACCGGCCTCTCGATCGACGGCAATGAGTTCAGCAGTGCTGTGGCGAAGGGTATCGAGTTGCTTGTCGACGTCTTCGTCAGTGGCGAACGGACTCGGGATCTTGACCCGCAAGCCGTCGTAGCCAGCCGCGTTGACGCTCGGACGCACCTCGACAACGGCATCGAAGCGGACCGGACCGCTCTCCCCGCCAGCAATCATCTCAATGTCTGGAGCGTCGATGACATCGACGTCGTGGTCGATTACGGCCCGAGTGTAGTACTCGGGCATGGACTCGCGCAGGGCTTCTTCGCGCCCGATTAGGGGACCGAGTTGGGCTTCGAGCAAGCGACGAGGTGCCTTACCCGGACGAAAACCAGGGGTGCGAACCTCCTTGGCGATTCGCTTGAATGCGGCATCTACGGCCGAGTCAAACTCTGCTTCGTCTACCTCGACGGAAAGTTTGACTCGGTTGCCGTCGAGGGTCTCAACAGTGCTTTTCATTGATCTCAGCCTACCGCCGCTCCCCTGCTATCCGGCGACCTAAGAAACCAGCTTAACCCACACCCCTGACCCATCCGCTACATTGACATCTCTGCGGACGTAGTTCAACGGCTAGAACCTCAGCCTTCCAAGCTGATGATGCGAGTTCGATTCTCGTCGTCCGCTCCAAATCGATGGAACTTAGTTGCCGGAACCAGCGGGTTCCGGGTACAGATGGCTGATCGAACCTACGCTGACTCGGCACGACTTGATGTAGGAATCGACGTCGGCCTGTTGCAGGCGGATGACCCGACCGAACTTGTAGGCGGGGATCAGACCCTTGTCGATGAAGCGGTAGAGGGTGATCGTGGTGATCCCAATTCGCTTAGCGGCCGCCGCCGTACCGAGCCAGGAAATCTCGTCGCAGTTGACGGAAGCATCTTTATACATAATAATATGATAGCAGACTTTCATACCTTTTAGTGCGGTTTAATAATATTTGAACACCGAGGTGGTGAACCGGCACCACTTCGACGCTGAGGGAGTGGAAATGACGACCAACTCGGCCGACGAGGCAAACCTCGAACATCCAGCGACCAAAACGATTACGCCCCGACGCGGTCTACCCAGCGGACGAGCCTTCGCCGGGGCGTTACTCATCACCATCGCCGCCATCGGATCGTTCGCCATCGCAACTAGTGGCAACGACGGGCCTACCACAAGCTATCTCGTGGTCAGCCGCAACCTGAGGGCGGGCGAAGCCCTCACCGCCAACGATGTCATCTTCGAACCCATGACCCTCAGCGCGGAACTCGCCACCCGCGTCGTGAACTCCATCGATGGCATCGACGGTGCGGTCACGGTGCGTGATCTCGCCGCGGGATCACTCCTGGAGTTGAGCGATGTCATTGGTTCTTCGGCGGTAGATGGTGAACCAATCGGAGAGGTCCACGAACTCACCTTCGGAGTGCCTCTCGAACGCAGCCCCGCTTCGCTTAAGGCGGGCGACCGAGTCACGATTCTCGCCACCTTCGGGGCCACCACCGTGCTCGCCGTCGAGGACGTGCCGGTCTTGTCGATCGATACGCAACCAGAACAGATCGCGTCTAGCGGCCGCGGAATCCTCACCCTCGCCGTCGACGACCCCGTCGATGTGATGGACATCGCGCACCTCACCCAAGTCGCCGACATAACGATTGTGCGGTCGACACGTGCCCTCAACGACGAGTTCCCTGACTCCGTGAGCACGCCAATCGAAGTTGACCCATGAGAGACGACCGCTGGGTTGTCCTCGGCCTAGCCCACCCCCGAGCCGGGTGGTTCAGGGAACTCGCCCGATGGTCAACCGCCGCCGCCGTTCCGGTTGATTTTATCAAGTGCGTATCTCCCGACGAGGTTCGCGCTCGCCTAGCCGGGGGTAGGGCTTACTCCGCGCTGCTCGTGGGGGGCGACGTCGGCGGCCTCGACCGAGACCTCGTCGACACCACCCGCACCGCCGGAGCCGCCGTCTTAGTCGTCGATCCGGTAAGTGATCGAGACTGGGCCGAACTCGGGGTCAACAGCCTACTTCCGGCATCCTTTGAGCGGGCCGACCTGATGGCCGTACTCACCGAACACGCCACCCCCATTAGCCGAGTCACGGCCTCCGTTCCCGACCGCGAACTCGATACCAACATCTCTTGGCGGGGTCGACTCATCGCCGTCACCGGCGTAGGCGGTACTGGCCAATCCACGGTCGCTATGGCCCTCGCCCAGAGCCTCGCCGACGACGCCAGCAACGCCGGTCTGGTAGTACTCGCCGACCTCGCGCTCAACGGCGAGCAAGCCATGCTGCACGACTCACGCGAAGTTATTCCAGGTCTGCAAGAACTCGCCGAAGGCCACCGTTCTGGTCGCCTTCCCATCGACGACGTTCGATCGATGGTTTTTGACGCCACTGGCCGGGGCTACCATCTGCTGCTCGGTTTGCGCCGCCACCGCGACTGGACCGCGATTCGACCACGAGCGCTCGAAGCCGCTTTGGACGGGCTCATGCGCTCCTACCGTCTCGTCGTCGCCGACGTCGATGCCGATGTAGAAGGAGAGTCCGACACCGGGTCTCTCGACGTCGAGGATCGCAACCTCATCGCCCGCACCACCCTTAGCCGAGCCGACCTCGTTGTCATCGTCAGCACGGGATCAGCCAAAGGCGTACATTCTTTGGCTCGAACCGTGCGCGAACTCGCCACCTTCGGCATCAGCGCCGAGCGAATGATCCTGGTGATCAATCGCGCCCACCGTTCGCCGCGGCGTCGGGTCGAGGCCGCCGTGGCCATCGAAATCTTGATCTCTCGCCATGAGGGACTACAGGACCTCGGGGCACCAATCTACCTTCCCGAACGACGCGAACTCGACGACGCGATTCACGACGGAGTACGACTGCCATCGGTACTTGGTCGCCCCATCTATATCGAATCAACGGCCCGACTGGCCGACCTAATCCAGAAAACCCAGGCCACCGCTGCCCAACTGGTCGCACTTGTTCCGGGCTCGCTCGGTTCCTTCACCGAGGACACCCCATGACCAATCCGGTCATCGAACCGTGGCCCCTCGACGAGATCGAGCAAACGGTGCAACAGCGGGCCAAAGAAGAAGCAATCGACCTCAACAGTTCTGGCACCCACGAGACGCTGAGCGATCTCGTGGATGAAGAAATCGCTCGCTGGAACGACGACTTTCGCCGCGGTCTGCGGAGCTATCCGCTAACTGACGGCGAGCGCATCGCCGAGCGAGCCATGCGCAACCTCACCGGCTACGGACCGCTCAGCCCCCTGCTTGCCGATGACGACGTTTGGGAAATAATGATCAATGCCCCCGACGTAATATTTGTCAAGCGACACAAGGGCCAGAGCGGTTATCACGACGAAGTCTTTCACGACGACGAACATGTCATCCGCACGCTGACCAAGGTGCTCGACGACGCCTCAGCCGCGCACCGCAAACTAGACGCGAGCGTTGGGCTGCAAGACGCCCAACTAGACGATGGCGCCCGACTCCACATAGTTCACGGCGACGTGGCGCGCGGTGGCCACATCATAGTCAACATCCGAAAGTTCACCGGCGTGACATTTCGCCGTCTCGACGAGTTGGTCGATCGCTCGATGCTAACCGCCCGTGCGGCAGCGTTTCTGCGAGGCTGTGTGAGAGCCCGACAAACCATTGTCTTTGCTGGCGCACCTGGCGCGGGCAAGACCACGATGCTCAACTGCTGCGCAGCGGAACTTGATCCGTCGCTGCGCGTGGTGGTGGCTGAGGAGGTCTTCGAAGCCGACATCCCCTTACCGAATGTCGCATCGATGCAGACCCGAGCCGCCCGTGCGGACCGGCCCGAGGTCGACCTTCGCCGTCTAGTAGCGGGCTTCCTCCGCATGGCGCCCGACGTGGCAATTGTTGGCGAAGTGCGTGATCGCGAAGCTCTTCCGCTGTTGCTCACCCTCTCGTCCGGCGTCAAGGGTTTCACCACCATCCACGCGGGCTCCGCCCGTCAGGCCCTCACCCGACTGCGCTTTATCTGTCAGCTAGCCGACACCAGCAACGAACTTCCAATGTCGGCGTTGAACAGTCTGGTGAGCGAGGCGGTCGACGTCGTTGTCCACTGTGTCAGAACCCCCGCCGGTCCGAGGGTTGACTCCATCATCTGTGTCGAGGAAAACAACGCGGGCAGCGAAGCCACCACCTTCACCGCCACTGATGTCTTTGTTCGTGCCACTAAAACCGCGGTCCTCGAGTGGAGCGGCCACCTCCCCCAACGGGTAGGCCGAGCCTTAGCCGACGCGGATGTCGACATCCACGACATTTTGGGAGCGGACCGCCTCTCGTGATAGCACTGCTGCTCCCCTTTGCCTCGGCGCTCGGCGTTTACTGGCTCTACACTGCGCTGGCCTACCGCTGGAGCGGGTTGGGGTTCGGCCCTCGAGTGTCGGGCCGAATCAAACGCCCGCGGGTGGACCTCGACGCCTGGCTCCGGCAGGCCGGTTTGGAAGATGTCAATCATCGCGAGTTCTTCGCCGTGGTCATCATGTTGTTCCTACTCGGAGCCAGCATGGCCTACGCTGTCTTCGGCCGACTGATTCCCGCGATCCTGCTCGGCTTGTTCGTCGGTTCATTTCCGGTCGCGTCGTACCGACTCCGGCGTCAGAACCGGCGCCAACGGGCCCAAGACGCGTGGCCACGCATGATCGAAGAGATTCGAGTACAGACCAACTCGATGGGCCGTTCCATCCCTCACGCCGTGTTCGATGTTGGCCGACGCGGCCCCGAGGAACTGCGGCCCGCCTTCGATGCCGCCCACCGAGAATGGCTCCTCACCACTGATTTCTCACGCACCATTCGGGTGTTGAAAGACCGTCTAGTCGACCCGACAGCTGACATGGTCTGCGAGACAATGCTCATCGCGCATGAACTCGGGGGAACCGATCTCGACCGCCGTCTCGAAGCGCTGGCCGCCGATCGGCTTCAGGACGGGCAAGGACGCAAGGACGCCCGCTCGCGTCAAGCCGGAGCCCGTTTCGCGCGGATCTTTGTGCTGGCAGTCCCCGCTGGTATGGCACTGGCGGGAATGTCGATCGGAGCGGGCCGATCGGCCTACCAGACCAGCACCGGACAGGCCGTAGTTCTCGTCGCTTTGCTGTTCGTCATCGGCTGCTGGGCCTGGGCCGGTCGAGTCATGCAACTTCCCCAGCAACAACGGGTGTTTCGCGAATGAACCGACTCCTTGTAGCCGTGGGTCTTTTGACCTTTACCGGACTGACCCTCGTCCTTTCGGAGCTTCGCTGGTTTCGACGGCCCACGTTGGCTGATCGACTTACCCCATACGCGCCCGGGCGGGGACCAAGCGTCCGCTTTGGCTTGCTGTCGGTGGCGTCATTTCATGAAGTAGTCGCACCGCTGGCGCAGGCCGTAGGACAACGGTTGGCTCGAATCTTCGGGGTCAGCGAAGAACTCGGAACCCGGCTACGCCGTATCCATTCGCCCCTTGACGTCACCACGTTTCGAATTCGCCAACTCAGTTGGGCCGGGGTGGCCTTCGGACTCGGCGCCTTGGGATCAGCCTCGTTCGGAGCGCCGGTTCCAGTAGCCGTGCTTGCGGTAATCGGAGCCCCCATCCTCACCTTCTTGGTCATCGAACAACGGGTCGCGGCGGCATCGGCGGCTTGGCAGCGCCGCATCTTTCTCGAACTTCCCGTCGTTGCCGAACAACTGGGCACGCTTACTTCAGCTGGATGGTCGCTGGGGTCTGCCCTTGGTCGCGTCGCCGCTCGGGGCAGTGGCGCGTGCTCGGCCGATTTGACTCGTGTCATCGGGCGAATGCGCCAAGGTCTCTCCGAGGTTGAGGCCCTCCGGGAGTGGAGCGATCTAGCAGGCGTCGAAGAACTCCAGCGCCTCGTCTCCATCCTGGCCCTTAACCGCGAAGCGGCTGACCTCGGACCACTCATCGCCGACGAAGCCCGTTCCATTCGTCGAGAGACGCAGCGTGAACTCATCGAGTTAATCGAACGTCGCAATCAGCAAGTCTGGATCCCCGTCACGGTTGCCGCTCTCATCCCCGGCGTGTTGTTGATGGGTGTGCCCTTCGTCGATGCCCTGAACCAGTTCACCCCATGATGACCTTTCTCACCCCCGCGACCGCAAAAAAAGGAGCACAACAACATGACCATCACCGCACAGACCTGGATGGAAATCCAGATGCTGGTCTCCGTCGTCAACAAGCAGACCGGCGCCATGGTCGGCGATCGAGGCGAGGGGGTGATCAGCACCGCGATCGCGGTTCTGATCACCGCGTTCATCGGCGCCGCGATGTGGGTCGCCTTCGACCGAATCTGGAGCAGCGCCGAATCCAACATCGAAGGCGAGGTCAACAAAATCGGCAAATAGTCGGGCCGCTTGACCACGGCACGAACCCACCAAGTTCATCTGATCGCGGTGCCGCGATGGCTGGCACCGCGGCCGGGTTTTTGGTCTTTTTGTTGTTGATGTTCACCGCTGTACAGGTTCTCTTCAACCTCTACGCCCATTCCATGGTCACCGCCACTGCTCACGAAGCGGCGCGGACCGTCGCGGGCTACGACGCGTCCGGGGATCGCTGCACGGCGGTAGCCGCGGCTGAGGCCGACTTTGTCAAAACGCTCGGCAAGTACGGCCAAGCGGGTTACGCCAAGCTCTTCTGGACGTGTACCAGCGACGATGTCGTGACGGTAAGGATAGTGGCCGATCACCCCACCATTCTCCCGGCTCGCATGGCGGGATTGTTGTCCCTCGGCCATCTCGATCGCACGATCGTGATTCGCACCGAGGAGTTCCAATGATACGTCGCGGTCGCGGCGACGCAGGCCAAGTCGGGGGGATCGAAGTGCTCCCGTTTGGGTTCTTAGTTTTTATCAGCGGGACCCTTCTGTTCGCTAACGCATGGGGAGTAATCGACGCCAGGTTGGCGGTCAGCAGTGCCGCCCGCGAAGCCACTCGAGCCTACGTCGAAGCCGACAACGCCGCCGCCGGACAATCTCAAGCTGAGTTTCGGGCCCTGCAGGCAATCGCCGCCTACGGGCGCGACATCAGCCGAGCGAAAGTACTCCCCGCCGCCACCCCCAATGGATTCGCTCGCTGCGCCCGAGTCACTATCACCGTGACCTACGACCTCCCCGTCCTCGCCATCCCGTTCATCGGAGGCTTCGGGGACCTTGCCGCGGTCGAGTCAACCTTCACCGAACTAATTGACCCGTTTCGCGATGGAGTTGGCGGGACGGCCGCATGCTGAAATCCGAGCGAGGAACTGTGCTCTTGATGTTCCCGACCGCCGTGTTCATCATGATCGTGCTTGGCGCGCTCGTGATCGACGTTGGCCTCACCCAGGTGCGGGCAAAAGAGCTAACCGCGGTGACCGCGTCGGCCGCCAACGACGCCCTCGCCGCCCTCGATATTAATAACCTGCGCGACACCAGCATCATCAGTTTCGATGTCAAGCAAGCGACGGCCATCGTGAGCGAATCAGTAGCTGCGGGGCCCTTACCGGAGAGCGTGGTCGTAAAAGTGCGGGTTATTGATCCCGGCGGGGTGGAGCCCCAACTCGAGGTCACTTTACGACTCAAGGTTGAACTCATCATGGCCCCCGCCCTTCCCGGCGACCTCGACTCCACCACGATCACCCGAACGCAGACGGTGTCGATATTGGGCTAACCCACCTTCCGCGAATACGAACTTGACGGTACCGTGACCCATTATGTCCAAGTCGCAAAAGAAGCGTGATATTCCCGCTGGGGCGGTTGCCGTAGCCACCAACCGGGTGGCGCGCCGTGATTATGACATCCTCGACCACCTTGAGTGCGGCATCATGCTAAAGGGCAGCGAGGTCAAATCGCTACGAGAAAGCAGGGTCCAACTCCAAGAAGCCTACGCAATCTTCTACCAAGGCGAACTCTGGCTCCAAGGCCTTCACATCACCGCCTACTCCCACTCCGCCGCGGCGTTCGCCCACGACACGGACCGTCGCCGAAAACTCTTGGCCCACCGCTCTGAGATCGAACGCTGGAGCAGTCGAGTCAACCGCGAGAAGCTTGCTCTCATCCCTCTAGCCGTGTACTTCCGGGAGGGACGGGCCAAGGTCGACCTGGCTCTCGCCCGAGGAAAAAAACAACACGACCGCCGCCAAGAGATCGCCAAGCGCGACGCCGAACGCGACGCGCAAAGAGCCTCTGCTCGCACCGCCCGACGCTACTGACACTCGGGATCCTCCGCTAGCGTTTCGAGCCCGCTGGGAACGATAGCGGCATGATGCGCGGCCCCCGAACCTGGCCGCCCGCCCACTTCATTGGCTCGCGGTTGCTCACCTCGAACTCGGGGATCCGTTCGAGCCACACCCGTACCGCGGTGGACATCTCCAGTCGGGCTAGGTTCGATCCCGCGCATCGATGAATGCCCGAACCGAAGGCGAGATGTCGGTTCTTGGCCCGATCGATGATGAACTCATCGGGGTTATCGAAGTGATCGGGATCATGGTTGGCCGCGGGGAAGTTCATCAGGATCTTGTCGCCCGCGTGGATACACACGTCGCCAACTTCGACGTCTTTTTCGGCCACCCGAGCCATCGTGACCGGCGAGTAGTAGCGCAAGAACTCCTCGATCGCAGTGGGCAGAAGTTCGGGTTCGTTGAGCAGCCGTTGTCGGTCGCTTGGATTCGTGCCTAAGTGCCACAACGCGGAGCCAATCGAACTCCACGTGGTGTCAATGCCCGCGACGATCAAAAGGTTGGCAATGCCGATGACCACCTCGGGAGTGATGTTGGCGTCAGGATGATCGAGTTCGATATGGAGCAGATCAGTGAGCAGATCGTCACGCGGGTTTTGCTGGCGCGATGTGACCTCCTCGTTTAGGTAGGCGAACACTTCGTCGCGGGCTTGTAGTCGACGCGATGGGTCCACCAGACCCTCCCCGAGCAAGGCATTGACCCAATCGACGAACTGATCCGACATTGCCGGATCGACCCCGATCATGTGGGCAATGACGCGCGGCGGGATCTGCTGGGAGTACTGAACCGCACCGTCGCATTGGCCAACTTCAATAAACCCATCGATGAGCGAGTGGCACAATCCTTCGGTGTAGCCCTGATACGAGGTCACGGCCCTCGGCGCGAACGCGGGCAACAACATCCGGCGCGTCCACGAATGAATCGGCGGGTCGGCGGTGATCGGCGCGGCGGCAATTTGCTGCTCGTAGCGCGACATTTCTGGCATCCCCGGCGGGGGCGGCATTACCAAGACCTGACGAGACGACAACTCCGGCACCATCTTCGCCATCTCGCGCAGGTCGTCGAAACGGGTTGGGTTCCATGAACCACCCAAACGCTCGGTGTGGGCAATCGGGCACCTCTCGCGCATTTCTGCCCAAATCGGCACCGGATTCTCAACGTAAGACGGGTCGCGAATATCGTAATCAGTCGTCCAATCCTCTACCGGTCCGCCGACCTCCCAAGTTTCGTCGGTCGAAGGTCGCACGGGTGCAGCGTCACTCATAAGGCCTGACAATACACCAATACATTCAAATGCGCCGCATGAGCGTCACTGCGGCGCGCTACCCTTCTTCATGGCGGGCTTTGCTCGTCGCCGCACCTTGAAAAGAGACGGCACAAGGGGCTGATCGGTTTCGACGTTGGGACCAGGATGCTTTGACGTGCGACCGGAGTTGCTCAGACTCCTAAAACGGGGCAACCACAGAGACGCCGATACGGACGATCTCACTCTCGCTGCCTGATCTAGATCAGTAAGCAGAGAGTCATCGCGAGCAGCAATGCCACGCGGGGCCTGACCATCGCAGCCTGGCACCAGAAGCGGTGGTGGACGGTAGGGAAAGACCACTGACAGCAGGCAAAGACCGCTGACCTCGGAGAAAGATCCGGCGGCAGGGCTTCGGCCCAATTGACCCGGCAATCTGGCGGCCGCTGAGCCAGACCCCACGGGAACGGTCGTAGCACGCCAAGTGACCACCCAGCGGACGAGGGTTCGATTCCCTCCAGCTCCACCACATCTGGCCCTAAGCCAGAATTGGGAGAGAATATGCGAAAGCTTTTACTTGTCGCCGTGTCGATGGCGTTAATTGCCGCGGCATGCGGCGGTGATTCCGAAACTGCCGACCCAACATCAACCACCCCGACAACGGCACCGACCACCACCGAGGCTCCCTCGGTAACCGAACCCCCGACTACTACGGAACCTCCGACTACTACGGAACCTCCAACTACTACGGAGGCTCCGCCGCCGACCGTCGAGTGGGAGATACTCGACGCCCCCGGCTGTGTTTGCGCGGGCGGCGACGACTACAAATACATGGTCCACGAGGGCGATCCGGAGAAAGTCCTCTTGTTCCTGCAGGGCGGCGGCGCCTGCTTCACCGCCGAAACCTGCGAAATCGGCGGCGAGAACCAGTCGTACTCCCACGACCTAGTACGCGACCTCGAACTGGCCAAATCCGACGAGCAATTGTTCGGCCTCTTCGAGTTCGACAATCCGCAAAACCCGGTCGCCGACTGGACCGTTATCTACCTGCCGTACTGCACTGGCGACGTCTTCTTGGGCACACGAACCCACACCTACAATGACGACGTAACCATCAACCACACCGGCTCCATCAACGCCGCCAAAGGCGTCGAATACCTCATCTCCAACTACCCCGACGCGTCGCAGATATTTGTCACCGGCTCCAGCGCTGGCGGTGTTCCCTCACCGCTGCTCGGCGGAGTGCTGGCTAAGGCCTACCCCGACGCCGATGTCCTCGCACTGGGCGACGGAGCGGGGGGCTATGGCTCCAATCCCGCCGTCATGGGTTTCCTCAACGACCAGTGGGGGATCGCCGCGGGCTTTCCTGACTGGCCGACAACCGAAAACATCGATGTCACCACGCTCGGTGCACCCGACAACTATATCGTCGCGGGCAATTTGTTCGAGAACCTCCGACTGGCCCGATTCGACCATGCCTACGACAGCACCCAAACCAATTTCGCCGCCCTCTTCAGTCTGAGCGGCGGCGGCACCGTCCTCGATGTACTTCACGAAAGCGAGGACTACATCGAAGCGTCCGGCCTCGACCTGCCCACCTACGTGGCGGCTGGAAACAACCACACGATTCACCTGCAAGAAGAGTTCTACGATCTCGAGACGGTCGGTGTGCGCTGGGTTGACTGGCTGACCGATTTCATCAACGGTGAACCCATCCAAGACGTCCACTGCCTCGACTGCGGCACGCCGCCCTAATTTTTCTGCCGGAGAACCAAATGACAAGCACCGCACTCTCCCCCGCCGCGGCCGACGAGTTCCGAGGACGCTGTCGGGCTTTCCTCGACGAGCACGCCACGGGCATGAGCATGACCGGTGATCCCGATCTACGCGGCCCGCAACGACTCCAGCACGGCAAGATCTTCCAGCAGGCCCTCGCCGACGCCGAACTCGCCGGTCTCACCTATCCCACCGAGTACGGAGGTCAAGGTCTTAGCGAGGAGCACGAGCGAATCTGGCGAGAAGAGTACGGCACCTACCCGAACATGACCTTTGAACTCACGATCTCGCACGGCATGTGCCTGCCGATGCTCAACGAGTACGGAACCGACGAACAGAAATCGACCTACCTGGCCGACAACATCTCAGCCCAAACTATTTGGTGCCAGATGTTCTCCGAACCCGGCGCAGGCTCCGATGTCGCCAGCCTTCAGACCAAAGCCGAACGCGACGGCGAAACCTGGATCATCAACGGCCAAAAAGTGTGGACTACGCTCGCTCACGTTTCGGACTACGGCGTCGTCATCGCCCGCACCAACCCCGAAGTTGCTAAGCACGCGGGCATTTCCATGTTTATCGTGCCGATGGATGCCCCTGGCGTAGAGATTCGCCCCATCCATCAGATCGACGGCGGCCGGCACTTCAACGAAGTCTTCTTTACCGATGTCGAGATCCCCGCCGACCACCTCATGGGCGAAGTCAACAACGGCTGGAACATGGCGACCGCCATGCTGATGTACGAACGGGTCGCCATCGGAGCGGGCGCGGTGGGCGGAGTCCGCCACGAACGAGCCGACGAGCTAATCGCCGAAGCACGAAAACTAGGCCAAACCAACGACCCAGTAGTCCGCGACGGCCTCATGCGACTCTACATCATGGAGACAACCGCTTCGCTGATCTCGATGCGCACGCGCGCCGAACTGCAGGCGGGAAAAACGCCCGGCCCTGGCGGTTCGCTGGGCAAACTCATCGCCACCAACACCACGAACCTCGCCCGCGACCTCTCGATGGCGTTGATCGGCGCGAGCAGTGTGGCTTGGGAAGGCAGTTCTGGCGGCGGTTGGGCCCGCACTGCGCTTACCGGCCTCCAAGGCGGTATCGCGGGCGGTACCAACGAAATTCAACGCAACATCATCGGCGATCGGGTGCTCGGTCTACCCCGTGACATTAGTGTCGACAAGGGCATTGCATTCAAGAACCTTAAAGTCGGCACGCAACGCGACTAGTCAGGCAGTGAGTTGGGACTGCAGGTAACGCTCGATACCGATATCGCCGATTGCGTGAAGTTGGGTCTCGATCCAATCAAGATGTTCCTCTTCACCAACCACGAGCACTTCGAGCAACTCTCGGCTGCCGGGATCGTTCTCGTCGAGAGCTAGCCGTACCCCTCGTCGGTACATCGCAATGGCCGCTTCTTCTAGCGCCATATCGACCTCAAACTGCTCGAGGGGGGTCTCACCCACACGCACGGTGCCTAGGCGCTGCAGGTTAGGCATCCCGTCGAGCAGCAAAATCCGATCGATGAGTCGCTCCGCGTCGCGCATTTCCTCGAGCGACTCGGCGCGATACTTCGCTGCCAAGCGCTCCCAACCCCAGTTCTCGCACAACTTCGCGTGAGCGAAATACTGGTTAATGGCCGTCAACTCGGCGGTCAGCGCCTCATTGAGAAACTCGATGATCGCAACGGAACCCTTCATGCAGGAAACCTTAGCGGAACTTCGACGCAGGACACAGCCTGACCAAGAACTTCTTCGAGTAGCGGCACGCAACTACCGCACTCGGTGCCCGCCCCACACGCGGCGACAACTGCCTCAACCGACACGCGACCCGATTGGACTAACGCCACAATCGCCGCATCATTGAGCGCGAGGCAGTGACATACAACCATCACTAACCTCCCAAGCTCGCAGCCACCTCACACCTCCAGTTAGGTATACCTAACTCTATCAGCTAGGCTGCAGCATTACCAACTCTAGGATCTGAAACACCTAGGATTTGAAACACTTTGCTGCGAAGCCGTGGATCGGCGTCGGCTAAGAGGTTCTCGAGCTCTTTAGCAAGGTCCAAGACCGCCGCGTCCTCTAGTCGGCTACTGGTCGCAGCTTCAGGCCTTGACGGTCGGGGCGGCGGAGGCTGGCGGACCTTGTCCCCAATCTTGTACCAAAGACCCTTTCTAGATTCGAAAAGGTCTTTCTGCTCAGCAAGCGTCTGGCCGATTGTCGCCTTGGCGAAGAGGCGGCTAATGGCGACTAGGCCCCAAACCTTCTCCACCGATAGTCCCTCGCTCGGTCGGGCTAGGAAGACCTCGATAATCAACTGTAAGGCGGACTTCCCACCATCGGACATAAGCGCTTCGATGTCTTCTAAACGTCGCTCGGCTTTGTAGAAAAGATCGTCGGTCTCCCACTCCAGTTCGATGTTGTCTTGCTTTAGCCGAGTCAGTCCCCCGGAATCATCTAATTCGAGCATCCAAACGCCATCAATTTTGTGACGGTCGGGTCTAACCTCGACCTCCACCTGCCCTAGCCCCAGCGGGCGGACTCGCATCACCGTTCCCGGCACTACCAGTCGCTGGTAGAACAATATAGCGCCGTCCTCCAACTCGATGTGATAGTCACCGGCGCGGTGGGCGGCCACCTTCTGGCCGAATATCTCCGCCTGCTCTAGCGGTTCGCCCGCCGTCAGCCACTTCAGATCGCGGGCGCCGACCGGTATCAATCCCTTACTGACATCGAAAAAGGACAGGCACACCCGAATCTCGTCTCGTGGGGATGGTGCTTCACCGTTGCCGAGTGCCGTACGGTTGTCCTCCTCGACCGACTCAGGGGCGCTACATCCGTCGAAAACGATACCGCGTTCCTCCAACGCGGCCACGTCGGTAGTCCCCCTTCGCGACCGGCGACGCGCGAGCGAGATGTCATCGACTTGTCCGTTATCGCCGACCGCTTCAGGCCGAGGTGCCGGTTCATTCTCCTTGACTGGGGCTGGGATGGCAGCCACCATTTCTTCGTAGTGGTGGATATAGGAGGACTCATCGTCGGTCAAAGCGGGAATGTTCTCCCAATCGAGCAAGTCGGCGCCATCCTCACGGGTCGATGCTGCTAGGACGTTCAACAGAAGCGACTTGAGCCCGCGATCCACCCCAAACTCCGAAGTTATCGCATCGACCACCGCGCGACCATCGGGATTATCGCCGCTGACGTAGAGGGCCAGTTTCTCATTCTGCTGCTCTAGGTGAGCTTTTGCTTCCCACTCGAGCCGGACTTGGCCATTCATAGATACCCGAACGGTCATAACGGCAACGCTGTATACGCTCGGGGGCCATGCTTCGAGAAGTACTTGATCGATGCGCATACGAGAAGACTTCAAGAAGCGCAAAACGTTGGGGGCCTGTCGCTCTAGAACGTCCGACCAGCGACTGTCGGCGGTGTTTCCTTCCGTAACCGCTTCCAGTGTGAGAGCCGACCGCAGGCCTCGAATCTTGAGTCGGTTAAGGAGCTCAGCGCTTTGGTTAGATTCCTCAACAATTGGAAGTAGTGGCTTCAGTTTATCGACGACCGCCGGTGGGAGATCAATGCGGAAGGCGTCGGACACCGCGCTAAGCCCGCGCGAGGTGACCAGAAATCCCGTTCGGCGCATGTTTTCCACCTGCTGATCATTGAGGTCCAGCGCGGCGATCGAAGCAATCCGAGCCAAGGCGAGCGCCTTATCGCGTGAGTCAAATCCTGAACGGCCGGAGAGTTCTCCAAGCACATCGATATGTTCGAAAAGGTCGACCTCGTCGTTTCCTTTCGTCACCCGCCAAGCGCGGAGCAGATTCTGGTAATCTGTGACGAACTCCGCTGGTACGACCGCCCTAAGATGACCCCAGATCTGGGCACGATTGGACGACACCAAAGCACTCGGCTTGGTGAGGCCGGTACCGAGGGGCAAGATTGGTAGTTCACGCAACTTCGCCAGAGAGCGCTCATCAGAACTGCCTTCCTTGCACCGCCGATTGATGTATCCGAAAAAACCGCTATCGAGGCTGCGTTCTTTGCTGGCCGCATCCTTAGCTAGCTTCACACAGTCGTCGGTTTCGAGGACGACCCTTATCCGCAGCGCCTCACGAAGGGCTTGAGGCGGAGAGGCAACGCCGAGGGGCACAGGGAAGAGACCGCCCGCGAAGCTGAGTTTAGGGTCGTAGCATTTTCTGGGCTTTTCCCGGGCCGGGCCGGGTGAGATCAACAGCCAAGGGATGTCCGCCAGCGCACCCAAAGCTTGCAGCGGGTACCGCTTGTAGGACCAAAACAGGTGATCCCACAAAACTCGACTTGGATCCTGCGCCGGATCAGCGTCTACCGGAGATTCAGCTATTTCGGTGGCTACGTCGAGCAATTCAGCGGGCTGGGGCAGTTCGGGCGCCCCCAACTCGGCCAGCAATACTCGCAATCGACGGTCGTTCTTTACCTCAGCGTCGACACATCGGTCACCCAAGCCAAGGGGTAGCTGATCGAGAGTAAGGAATGTGTCGCTCGGGGTTCGGAGCTGACCATCTTGGCCCAGCACAAAGGCCTGCCGTTGGAGGCGCTCGATCTGGGCCTGCGAAAGGTTCTCGCAATACGCGAGGTCGAGGAGCAGTTGGCGTTGTTCGGCCTTATCGGCGGGCGGGTTCTCACATTCAAGCACCGTTTCTTCTGTCGTGTCGAAAACGTCAACTCGCAACAAGCCCCGCAGGGTTGCGTACACCGGTTCCGCGGGGTCTAGCGCCCCGACGAGGTCCTTGGAAACCAGAATCCGACCGGAGTGGGAGACCCTGTCCCGGGCCGCAAGTAGCAACTCATCGAGGCGGTAGGTCTCGCCGTCCGATCCCTGCCAGATTCGCCACGAGCGGAGTTGTTCCACTAGCGCGGGGGAGATCGAGGACTCCTGTTGCATCGCGGCGAGGACCTTGACGAGCAGACGCGAATCGGACACCGGATCCCAGTCAGCAACAAAGGGACCGAGTTCGTTAATCAGGCTCACGCTGAACCGGCGGGCCGCTCGACTCACCGACTTGTCCTCAATTGATTTGTGCAGCGGGCGAAGGCCCAAACGGCGGACGAGGTGCTCGGCTTGCTGTCGGTTAGCGGCGGGAAGCCCGCCTACAGTCTTGTCATCAAAGACTCCTAGGATGCCGTGCTCATCGGGGGCGAGCGGAACGCCATCGAGACCGGCCACCGTTCGATCGACGATATTGATGGCTTCACTAATGCGGGCGTAGCTCTTCGCCGCGCCTACGGCCTTGACTGGAACTCGTCGACCAACGAGTTTTTCCACTGATTCAACTAGCGCGTCGCGAAGCCACTCCGGGGAGCTGCGTGGAGCCTTTTTACCTGCCCAACTGTCGCGAAACTCGCGGTTCACCACGGGACGGGACAGGCCAGCGACGAGGTGCATGTGTTCCTCCGAGGGCCGAGCGAGGCGGCCACCGATGGGATGGTAGGAATCGTCGGTACCAAGCAGGAGCGCCACGCCCTCCAGCGAAAATTGTTGGTCGCGGCAATAATCGAGGAGTTTGAGCGCGTCACTGAGTTCGTTCACAAAGGCCGGAGCATCTTTACGCGCTATGGGACGGGCCGGAAGTTGTTTTTTGAGCCAGTCGGCCACGTCAGAGGGACCCCAAGTTCTCAGCCCCCACCGCCCATACACGTTAGCGGTGGTCTGCCGTATCGTAGGCTTCGCCGTATTGCCCACCCACTCAGCCAGTAGAGGTTCGATTTCTGGGGCCAAACTGACTAGATCGCCGCCTCGCCGCAGGCAGCCTTCTCGGTCGGGGATGACGGCTAAACCTCGAGCCCGTGAATCAAGTTGATCAACAAACAGCTTGGTCCGCCGAGCAACGTCAGAGCGCGCCGACTGGGCAGTTTCAAACCATGAGATGGCGTCTTCAGTATCAAGTCCGTGGATGGTCGGATTGAGGACCGTCTCGAGAGACTCACCGACGGCTTTTCCTGCTTGCTCGAAGATTTTCTCGTTCCACGCGCCGTGATCGCCCTCTTTCTCCAACGATCGGCGGTCATTGGTTGCTTGGAAGTGGGCGTCAACGGAGAGGTTTAGTCCTGATTCTGTCTCGGTCGGGAACATAAAGAACGCCCGCCCCGGACCGCGATGAGGTTTAGTGAGCGGTAACGCCGCAGTCACTCGGCCGTGGCGTCCTGGCGGCGGATCAGCCAGTTCAGAGCGAACCAGAAGATACCGACAGTTCTCCTCCGAAGCACCGTCGACGCTGACGGTGAGTCGTTCAACGGAACCTTCGAGCGGTTCGACCCTCCGTCGGGCCACCCGTCTCGAACCGCTGGGTAACTCGATCTCGATAACCTCGATCGCCCGAGTGAAGAGCAATAGCTCTGCCATCTGGGCAACGAACGCCGCCGCCATCGAATCAATGACCTTCTTGGTCACCGGTCCCACCTTAAGCTGGTCACCTAGGTCGGTTGGCTTTAACCGATAGACGAACTCGACCTTCGTTCCATCGTAGTGAGCAACAGTCTGTTGAGTCGGGGCGAGGGGATTGAGAGTTTCACGACGATGTCCTGAGGTCACGGTGGGCTCATCGGTAATATGCAATGCGCCCCAAAATCCGACACCGAACTCTCCTATCTGGTCGGCATCACCGGACTTCCCCCGACAACTCGGCCGCTCGAGCCGGGCCCAGTCCTCGTCGTTGAAGATCGACGGATTCGTTACCGCCAAGCGATCGGGAAGAAACTGGAGACAAAGATCACCTGTCCGGTCCTGCTTTAAGCACGCGTCGTCGGCGTTTTGTAACTGCTCTCTGAGAATCGCCCCCGGTTCGTAACCGCGTAGGTTATTGGCTAAAAAGCCGAGCGTGTCTACCTTCAATTCAAACGCTTCCGATTCTGGCATTACTCCACTATCCCGCGTTCGAGACGATCCCGGCCGCTATCAGTAAGGACAAGGTAGTCATAGCCTGTGACATTCGACCCGCCCCGAACCGTCGGCTCATGGTTAGCAACGTCAATGGCTTCACGATTAGCAAGGTGGTCGAGGGCTGTACTAATCCGAGTGGCGGGGTTAGTCAGGAGGGCCATCGCACCCCAGTAGGGCGATGCTTCGGCGCGGCGGATTCTCTGGGCCCGCTCTGCTCCTTCCACGTAGCGCCCTAGATTGTAGCGATCCGCGGCTAAGATATGCCCAAGGGCCCCTCGCCCGTACGGGTTGCGCCCCAGTTTGATCTCGGCCGCGTTCCAGTCGATGGCGGCTAGTACCGTGAGTTCGGGATCCAACAATCGGTCGGCGTCAGGAAGGCTGTCTTGGGTGATATCCATCCATATTCGGGGATACTCGAAGTCACAACAGACGTCGCAACCGCCACAAACTGGTGGCTGCGACTCGCCAAGGTACCGACGGAACGTAACTTGGCGACACTCGCGAGAGCTTACGTAGTCGACCATCTGGTCCAGTTTCTTACCCATCGCGGCGACAACTTCGGCCGTGTCGGGGGCGAGTTGCTGGCGGTCTGTATGGACCTCGACGGCAGCCATTCGTTGAACGGGGCGAAAGACCAACTGCTCAGCCCTACTCGCGGCGAGCAAACGGGCCTCGACCTCACCAATCCCCCGCTTCAGCGCCGCCGCCAACGCCTCGAGATCGGTGTCAAACCCGACAAAGGGTTGGGCTCCTAGACGCACTAAACACCGCCCAAGCGGTTGGTCAGTGAGTTCACCAAGCAGGAGCACGCGAGCCCGGACCGTCTGATCAGCATGTCGAGTCAGCGCGCCAGCGGTCTCCAGATAGTACAAGACGACGCGGGCGTGCGTCTCATCGTCAAGGCGAAGGTTGTCCGCTAAGGCCTCCAGGTCGATGAGGTGAGAGCCCGCGCCGAGAACGGCGAGTTGTTCATAGCCGCGGCGGAGGCTGGCGTCGAGTTTCTTGACCTGGTCGATAAACCATTCCTGAGTCTGGCGATCTTTGTCGAGGGTGAGCAGTACGCAGTACGAGTCAAGACCGTCGCGGCCCGCCCGACCCGCTTCCTGGTAATAGCTCTCCAAATCGGCCGGATAGCCGACGTGGATCACGTACCGAACGTCGGCCCGGTCGATACCCATCCCGAAGGCCTTCGTCGCCACCACGATGTCGATCTCCCCTTCGCGGAACAGTTCTTCGATGTCTTGACGAGACCATTGGTCGAGTTTGCCGTGATAGGAGCGAGCGAGCAGACCGACCTGTCGGAGTTGATTGGCAATCTGGTCGGCTTGTCGGACGGTAGGGACGTAAACGATGGCCGCGTGACCGTGTCGTTCAGCCGCGGTCAGCATCCGGATCAGGAGTCGCGTGCGTTGCTTTTCGTTACTTATCCGATCACCGGCTAGCCCGTTTCGCGGGCCAATAACCGCGAAACGTAGCTCCGGACGCCCGAAGGGCATGGTAACTTTTTTCGCATCTGCTAGTCGCAAGGCCTCCCGAATGTCGGCTTCGATCTCCGGCGTGGCTGTGGCCGTCAGGGCAACCACGGGCACGTCGAAATGTCCCGCTGTGTCGAGAGCCGAGCGGATAGCGAGGAAGTCGGGGCGAAAGCTCGGTCCCCAGAGCGAGACGCAGTGGGCCTCGTCGACTACGACCCGGCCGACATCGAAGTTAGCGAGGCGATCGCGAAAGACCGGATCTCGCAAGCGTTCGGGGGAGACGTAGAGCAGCCGAAGACTACCCGTCGCCGCTCGGCGCAGCACCTCGTCTCGCTCATCGACGGACATCGCTCCGACCAGCGCTGCGACGGCGCTAATTCCCTTGTCGAGTAGACCCTCGACTTGATCACGCATCAGCGCCACAAGCGGCGACACTACGAGGGTAACGCCCGGCGTGGTGAGAGCCGCCAGTTGGAACGGAAGAGATTTACCGGCCCCGGTTGGGAGCAGGCCGACTACATCGAAACCGTCCAAAATCAGCCAGAACAACTCTTCTTGTTCGGAGGACTTGAAGTCAGTAAACGACTCGCCAAAGAGATCCCGAAGCGCGGCTAATACGGCGGGTCGTCGGACCCCTCGATCGCCACCGATAGGAAGATCAATCAACTCCCCGAGCAAAGTTTTAGTATCTGGGAGGGTGTCCAGCACGGACCGGCCCTGGTCGGAGATCAGACCAGGGAACGTGGCATCCACCCGCCGGTAAAACAGCTTCTGGTTTCGCTCCGCTTCGAGATCGCGGGGTATGAAACCGGGCAAGGCGTCGAACACTCGGTTCTGGTAGGGCTTGACGTGCAACCGTCGGTCTAGAAGGAGCACCACCCCCCGGTCTTTACGCGAACGGACGAGTCGCCCGAAGCCCTGCTTTAAGCCAATGATCATCCGCGGCAGCAGGTAATCGTCAAAGTCGCTTCCGCTTCTTCGCCGTACCAAATCAAGGCGGGCCTCAGTGACCGGATCGCGCATGTGAGGGTAGGGAAGCTTCTCTAGGACGAGGAAGGACAGGGAGGGCCCAGGGACATCGACCCCCTGCCAAAACGAGCGGGTACCAAGGAGGACGGATTCGGAGCGTACGCGAAAATCCTCCAAGAGACCAGAGCGTGGGCCGTGGCCTTGTTGCATAACCGGTATTCCGGCACGTGCGAGCGGCTCCGCCACCGCGTCCGCGACCGCATCGAGGCGGCGCCGCGCCGTGAACAACGCCAGTTGCCGCCCCTCCCCGAACCGAGCGAGCACCTCGATCTCGTTCGCCGTTTCGAGTTGGAACTCATCAATAAACCGTGGGGTCGGGATCGAGTCGAACCAGCGGCTCAAGCCAAACATGACGTTTCGTTCGAAGGGGAAGTCGGTTTCGATGGCGTGGCAGCCCCCTTCGAGGCGGCCCCTAAGCCCTAAGCGTTCGATGACGAAGCTGAAATCGTCCCTGCCAGTCTGTAGCGTGGCCGATGTTAGAATAAAGCCGTCGAGCGAGTCCCAGGTTGTTGCTAGGATTTGGCCCACTTCAATCGGAGCGCGGGCCAAAGACCAGTGTGAACCCTGCTCACCGTCGACCTCTAGGTAGTGGACGAGAGCTGTCTCGCGCACTGCGGTTAGTCGCCAGAGGAGTTCTTCGTGTTCGCGTGATCGAGCAGCCAAATCCCATAGATCTTCGACCGCGATCGGGTCTCTCAATCTTGAGTCAGACGCCATCTCACCAAGAGCCGCTGCTAGCTTGGTTAGGGCTTCACGGAGATCACGCAGTGAGTCTTCGGCCGAGGTCCAAGCGGCGGGGTGAAGCAGCTTCGGCGCTCTCCGGAGGCGTACCTTTCCTCCTTGCTCGAGGTCAACGTCGACCGCTACCGCGGCGGCGAATCGCCCTAACGGACGGTGGGCCTCAGTCGCCGCGCTGCGCAGTCGGCGGGCGAGTTGGCGGACTGGTGCCACGTCTGGGCCGTGCCGCTTGACCGTGTCGAGCAGTCCCCTCCGGCCAGCCGGGTCAAGGCGATTGACTAGGGAGAAGATTTCGACCGATCCGACCCTCTCTGTGAACGCAAGGGTCGCCATATCCTCAAGATCGTGGGCTTCGTCGATCACCGCTTTAGGGGGCGAGACGAAAGTGGCGGGCGGTTGAAGCCACAGCACCTGATTAAGGACAACTAGTTTTGCATTGTTGGCTTGCGCGATTGCTACCGCTCGTCCGCACTCGGGGTGCTGGCACAAGACAGCCACTTCATCGAGGAGACTCCGAGCGCGCGGGAGACGTTGCAACAGCCACCATGAGACGTCCTCACGGGTGGCGACCCCAGAACCAGCGAGCAATCGCAAAAAGACCGCGGCGACAAAGCGGAGGTCTGTATCGGAGGGGTCGAGTCGCTCGATGACGTGGCTTAGGCGACGACTACATAGGTAATTATCACCCCCTTTGAGGACCGCCACTTTGGTGTCGGCGTCGAGCGCCTTCAGTGCCTCACGTAACTCCTCGAGTAATTGATCTTGAAGATTCTTGAATGCGGTGACTAGGGCCACCCGATGGCCCTGTTCGACGAGGGCGAGCGCAGCGGCGACGTAGGAAAGAGTTTTGCCGGTGCCGGTGGGAGCTTCGACGAGAACGGGATGGGAGATCAGTCCCTTTTCGGCAAGCTCAGCCACCTGTTCTTGACCCGCCCTTGATTCGCGACCCTGAACTTGGACGATCCGGCGAAGGTTCTCGGCCGCTGAGGAGAACAGTCGACCGTGGCCGACGATGGTCGGGGACGGAGGGGGTTCTTTGTCTCCCAGCGATCCCACCTCTTTTATTAGGTCAGTAGCTGCTGAGCCGATGCCATGCCGCAGTTCTCCGACGACCTCAGCGTGCGTAAGGGCTGTCAGATAGCAATCGAACAGTGCGTCGTGAGCGTGGAACTGCCGCGGGTCGTGGCCCGTGATCTCCAGGCCAGGGGGCAATTCGGTGGCGCTGAGCTTCAGGCGGCGGGCGACCTCGGTGAGGCGATGAGGGCCTTCAGGAAGGACGAGCATCGCCACCGCCAAGGCATCGACGAGGTGATCGAATACAACGCCAACACGCTCGAAAAAGCCCTGCTCGAAGCTGGCGTTCCAAGCTACAACTTTTTCTTGGGCTACGAAGTCCTGCAACTCCTTTAGGGCTGGACGAAGATCAACCCGCTCGCCGTCGTCTAGGCGCTCCCAACCCATACGAACGCGCAGACTTTCGGCCAATGGCACCGCTTTGGTTCGCGTGTACCGGTTGAACCCTTTGACCGGTCGGCCGCCCACGACCCGAACGGCCGCGACTTGTACGATTTCGTCTCGCTCGGCTTCGGTCCCCGTGGTTTCTATGTCGACCACGACATAGTTGTCGGCGAGCGCGCCTGCAACGAGGGGATCGACGCGAAGTTCCTTACTCCACAACACCGACTCGGCTGGGGCCGCCACGTGTTCGGCCAAGTCCCAGCGAGCGTCGCCCGTGGGGCGAAACAGCGCAGAGTTCCCGCGCAATTCTCGCTCTAGAAAATCGGCGGGGACGTTCTGGCCTTTGCGGAGCAGCGCACGGCGCAAGTGGTCGACGGATTGCGGACCGCTGTCGTCAATCAACTCCCGCAACCGAGCCGCCAACGGGGTCAAAGACGCACCACGCCACCGGACCTAGCCCTCGCCCTACCCCTAGGTCCAGTTATGCGACTCATGCGGGAATATCCTCGAACCAATCCAACCCCTCAACTATAAACGCCGAGGGCATCCCTGAGTAGAGAACCACGAGGTGGTCCCGAGCCCGAGTCATCGCCACGAACAATTGGGAAAGAGATAGGTCGTCGGCCTCCGCTGTCTCCTCGGCATTCGCTCCGGGAATACAAAAGGGGAAGGTGCCATGCGCTGATAGCCCCTCTAATACTTGGCCGACTAGGCGGTTGGTGGGGACCAAGACCCCAATATCGCCTAATCCCACATTGGCGTCCGCTGTATAGGTCTTTGTTCGCTGAGCTACCTCGTCGATCTGACCCGCGACATTGACCGCTTCAACGAGCAAGGGACGCGAGCCAGACCGGAAGGAGGTCCCTACCTCGTCCTTACGTTGAAACTTCTCGCAGAGATCATCAACGTCGGCCTCGCCCGCGACCGCCTGAGCAGCCGCGATAATCACGTCAGTATTGCGGTAGTTCCTTCTCAGCACGGTGGTCCGGCCCCGCACCTCGATGCCAGCTTGTCGGAGCTTAAAGCCACCTGCGTAGACCCGTTGCGCTCCGTCGCCGAGTAGGAGCAGGCCATTGGGACGATCTTCAATCTCGGGAGCATTGACTAGGGCGCGGACCAACTGAAGGCCTACGAGAGTCAGGTCTTGGGCCTCATCAACGATGACCGATGAGTACCAAGGTTCTGCTAGGCGCTGCGCGTGATCTCGGGCCCGTAGGATGACATCCTGAAAATCGAGGGTGCCCCGAAGAGATAACTCCTTGTCCCATTCCTGCATCAATGCCCATACCTGCATGCGTTGCAGTCGCCCGAGCGGGGCCCGGCGACCGGTGCGCGTGATCTCGAGGTACTCATCAAGTGATGCAATACCGCGGCCTTTGATGACCACTCTGACTTCGTCCCGCAAGTACGATCGACTAAACCCAGAGTCCCCAAGCGGCGTACTGGGAGAGACTACCCGTTTGAAGGCCTTGGCGAACGCTGCCTCTATCTTTCGTAGGTCGGTAACAGGCTTCTCCCCCGCCTGCAAGCACACCCGCCGCGCCACCTGATCGATATTGGCGAACTTGACTTCATCCTCTCGAGTACCCGGTAGGCGCAGGTAAAGTTTCCCTAACACGGGCGGTAGATTCTTTATAAACGTCGTAAAGAGGATCGGGTATTTTCCGCCTGATCCTCGATTTTGGACTGCTCGGTGCGCCGCGCGATGTAAGCCGACAACGGTCTTTCCAGTGCCGGCGGCTCCCCTGACACGCGCTGGGCCGGAATAGTTCCTCGCCACCACTCCTCGCTGGTCAGGATGAAGAAAGACCATCCAGTCTTCAATCGGTTGGGCAAGAATCTCCTTCAATAAGGCTGGCTCAGTGCGCATAAACGCCGCATTGGTGCTTTCGTCAGCCAGTTTTCGTTCCATCTCGAAGTCAGCTTCGGTAGGGTCAGGTTCTTCGGCCTGCGGTTTCGAGTCTTCCTCTAGCTCTACGATCCCCGCGGGGTTTCTGTAGTAGAAAACGTTAAGCGCTTGGGCGAAGACTTCTGGTCCGAGTTTTTCTTCACACTCGAGGAGTTCGTTCTCGGAGTTGATTTCTCGCAAGATGGCCACAACTTCGGACGAGAACCCGAACCCTTTGAGTTCGGTATCTTTCCATGGACTGAAGAGAATTCCGACATCGCACCGCTTCTCAAAATAGTTCCGGTCTGCTGCTCGCCCGCCCACGTCAGACGAGAACACCTTCTTGTTGCCGTTGGTGAAACCAAGGTCGTGCGTTTGTAATCGGGGATTACGGAAGGGTTGCTGCCGGAGTTCGATCATCGTGTCCACGAGATCGGCCTTATGTTTGTCGTCATTTCGCATCGAGATGACGCAATCCCAAAACGACTTTGCTTCTACGACGTCATAGCTCACTTTGTCGCAACCTCCACCACCCAGACCTATGAGCCTAAGCTAGAGGTAGTTTACCGGTTCGCTGGGGTGACCGCCCCGTTAGCGAGTCACAGCAGTGTGCGGACCTTGTCCGCCACCGCCAGACCAAGGGTGATATTGGATTCAGCGGTAAGGTGAATGCCGTCGACACCGTCGGTGGTGATGTGATCCCCCGCGTTGAGGAAGTCGATGTGCAAGAAGTCAGTGAGCGACTCGTACTGAGTGGCGAGTTCTTTAGTCTTTTCGTGGGCTCCTTCGAACATGGCTTGGAAGAACGGATGCGGCATCGGAGCGAGCGGTGGGGGTGCCATCAACAGCGCTTTCGGTGCAGGATAGACGCTCCCGAACCCGCCGACTGATCCGGCAATCTGGCCGAGGAGCATTCCGGCACCCGTCGCGATTTCGTAAGTAGTGCGACCCAGATACGACTTGGTGTCGTTAGTGCCGAGCATCACGATGACAAGATCGAGGGGCAAGTGCGACGCCAATGCCGAGGGCAGATAATTACTGCCGTTGAGCCGCGGGTCGGTGGGGTCGTCGACCGCGGTGGTTCGTGCGCTGAGGCCTTCTTCAATAATCTCGTAACCGTCGCCGAGGCTACTCGCCATCGCACCCGTCCATCTTTCGTGGAACGGGTAACGGGTGGTGGGTTGGCCTTCGATGATGGGCACCCATCCCCAGGTGAGTGAGTCACCAAAGCAGAGGATTCGCTTGTTCTCGGTCATAGTGGGTGGGCCTTTCTGGTCAGGTGACTCAGTGCGGTTAGATGGGAACTACTTAGGTCTTGGCTCGAGTGCGGAGGCCGTAGATGACCGCGGCGAGCAAGATGATCACGCCGCGGGCGACAAGACGTCCGGGTTCGGGAATGTCGAAGTTGCGCAGCACGACGAACAGCAAGGCGAACGAAGCGACACCAAAGTAGGGACCCCACACGCCGCCTTCGCCCTTGCCGAAAACGACGCCGCCCAAGATGGTGGCGGCCACCGCGTCAAGGGGAAGGTCCAAGCCAAAACGGATGCTCCCGACGGAAACCGAGGCGGTTTGGACTAGGCCTGCGATACCCGCCATGACGCCCGAGACCATGTGTGCTACGACGACGGTGCGTTCAACGGGAACGCCAGAGAAGCGCGCCGCTGTTGGGTTCTCACCGACCGCGGCAACGTATTGGCCGTACACGAACCTAGAGAGCACGACCGACATCACCGCGGTCAACGCGGTCCAGAAAATGATAGGTAGGGGGATCGACCAAAATACTGTGTCGTAGATGTCGTTTAGACCTTCCGGGATCGCACCGGGCGGTTTTCCGCTGGCCAGTCGCTGCACCAAGCCGATGAGGATCGTGTTAACGGCGAGGGTCACTAGGACCGCCGACGAGCGTCTCCTGCCAATGAGGAAACCGTTAATCGTGCCGACCGCAAGACCGGTGAGAATGCCGTATAGCGCGACGAACGCCAGCGGTGTTCCGGAGAAGAAACCAGAGGCGAAGTAGTAATTTACGAGCAGGATCACGCCCGCTCCGGACAGGTCAATCGAACGGACCCGCATCACCACGAGTTGACCCAAAACAACTATCCCGAGAGGCGTGACGTTGCGGATAAATATCCCCATGAACTTCACGGTGACCTGATTGGGTTTGTGGAGCCAGATGAGGAGAAATAGCAGCCCAAAGATGTAGTAAGAGGGAGGTATTCGGAGGGTTCGGACAACAAGGCGCCGGGCAGCGGTAGTGGCCGTCATACTCAGAGTCCCATTTGCTTGCGTCGCTGAGTGGCAACTACGAACAGCAGAATCGTTCCGATGACGATGGTCTGGATGAACGGATTAATGTTCTCTAGGTTCATGCCGTTGGAGATCAGAGCAAGCGCGGCGGCGCCGATAGCCGTGCCTTGCAAACTGCCCACGCCGCCGGTGAACTGGGTGCCACCGAGGGCAACGGCGGTGATCGAGTCGATATCGAGGCCTGCGCCGACTTCCGCGTCGCCCGACACAACCCGCCCGGCGAGGAAGATTCCCGCTACCGCGGCGAACAATGACGAGAGCATGTAGGCGTAGACGATGTTGCGCCGGTCGGCGATTCCGAAGGTGCGGGCGGCGTCGCTACGGCCCGAGGCCACGCCGCCACCAAGGGCGAAGAGGTGAAGACCGAAACGGGATCCGTGGATGAGCTTCCAAGCAACTAGGAGGAGAATGGACAGCCAAATGAACGCCCAATCATCGGTCACGGAGTTCTTTACAAACTCCGGTACGTCGCCCCCGGCGACCGGTCTAATCCACCGAGCGGCACCCAGCAGAATCCAACTCATCGAGAGGGTGGCGATGATGGGATGAACATTTAGCCGGGTCACAGCGACCCCGTTGACCATGCCGATAGCTGCCGCGCACAGCAACACCAAGGGGATCAATACCCAAGGCGAACCTCCCTCGGCCAAAATGACAGTGGTCAAGCTGACAACCGAGCCAACCGACAGATCAAGCCCGCCAAGCAGAACCACAATCATCTGGCCCACGGCAACAATGAAGAGAGGGACGGCTTGGGTGACGACATTGGAGAGATTCTCCGGTGACCGAAAAACCTCGTTACGTACGAAGAGCCAAGCGAACCCGATCAGGAGCATTCCGAGGGGTAAAAGCCAAGCACCTTGCCGAGAATTTCTTCCGGTGAGGAGATCACGGGTTAGGGGGGACAATCTCATCTCGTGAGAGCAGCGTCGAGGATTTTATGCTCGGTTGCAACGGCGGCGGATAGTTCGCTGACGACCGTATTGCCGTGGATTACGTAGAGACGATCGCAAAGACCGATCAACTCAACGGTTTCACGCGAGAGAACAAGGACCGCTCCGCCGGTGTCGGCGAATTCACGGAGGAGTCGATAAATCTCGGCCTTGGCACCAACGTCCACTCCTCTGGTCGGTTCTTCGATCACCAAGATGTTAACTTTCGTGGCGAGGTAGCGGGCGAGAAGAGTCTTTTGCTGATTGCCGCCAGATAAGGAGCTAACCCGGGCGTCGGCGCTGGAAGCTTTGATATCGAGGCGGGCCATCGTGTCAGCAATGACCTCTCGGTAGCGCCGTGCTCTCGAGATGTCGCGTCGGCGAGAATGGAGCCCCAACGCGATGTTGAAGCTGATGGCTAATTCAAGAAAGAGGCCTTCTTCCTTGCGATCTTCGGGCACGAACCCGACTCCGAGGGATTGCAGGTGGCGGACACCGTCCCGCTCGGCGAGGGGTAACCTTAACTCGGTTCCGTTGAGGGTGGCTGCGCCTTTGACCGGTTGGTACTGGCCAAAGAGTGAGCGAACAATTTCATGCTGACCCTGCCCTTCGAGGCCCGCGAGTCCAACAATCTCGCCCTTAGCCACCGACAGCGACAAGGCGGTACTGGTCTCGGTGAGTTGCAGATTATCGACGGTGAGGGCCTGGCGACCGAAGGAGGCTGCTTTCGTCGGGTAAAGATCCTTGATGTCTCGTCCGACCATGAAAGCAATTAGTTGCTGGGGAGTTAGAGTTTCCACCGCACAAGTGGTGACATTTTGTCCGTCTTTGAGGACCGAAACGGTATCGCAAACCTCAAAGATTTCGTCGAGTCGATGCGAGATGTAGATGATGGACTTTCCTTGTTTCGCCAATGATCGGATCTGACGATTAAGAATCTCGACGTCAGCGGCGTTTAGGGCGGCAGTTGGTTCGTCCAAAATAATGACGTCGGCATCGGCCGCTAAGCCGTGGGCGATCTCGACGAATTGTCGTTGAGCGATCGAGAGACGTCCTACGATGGTGTCCGGTTCCAAATCTACTTCGAGTTGGCTGAGCTTCTCGGCGGTCTGGGCTTCCATGAGTTTGCGATTCACCCGACCGAAGCGAGTGACCGGTTCCTTACCGAGAAACATATTCTCGGCGATGGTCAGATTCGGGAGGAGCGAAAGTTCCTGAAAGACCGTCGAAACCCCATGTTGGAGTGCTTCTCGTGGGTTCTTGAGTTCGAGTTGTTTGCCTCGTAGCGAAAGGGTCCCCTCGTCACAATGGACTACGCCCGCAAGGACCTTCATCAGCGTTGACTTGCCCGCGCCATTTTCGCCGACGAGGGCGTGGATCGATCCCTTCTCGACATCGAGACACACATCTTTGAGGGCCATGGTGGAGTCGTACGCTTTGGACACGTTCGACATTGACAGCACAATCCCCACTTCGCTTCTACCCTCCCTTCTCTTAGGGTCGCCCCGTCGCCGAGGGAACCGGCCCCCAGTGTCCGGCTTGATATACTAGTTACCGTAGAGTTCTTGTAGCTGTGCTTCGCTCAACTCTGATGGCCACCATACGTTGTCGCTCAGATCATCACGAACCTGGGCCTTGATTCCGTTCAGGAGGTCGCCGGGTGGCTCATAGGCGTAAGTCCGAGCGAGTTCTTCGCCTTCTAACAGCGCCACCGCGAGGCGCACGCCCGCCGCTCCTTGGGCGGGTGAGTAGACCGCGGAGATGGTGTTGAGGTTGTTCTCGATCGCCTGCTTGAAGAAGCCGTTGTTACCTTCGCCGCTCATGGGCGGAAGGTTGACCCCGAACTCGTTCAGAACGTCGATACACGCACGAGCCATGTCCGCTCCCGAGTACCAGATACCGTCGGGATCGGGATCGTCGATCACCAGTTGCTCACAGATGGGCTTTGACGTGTCGTACTGCCAGTCGCCGTGAAACTCAGATGAGATGGTGATGTTCGTGCCCTGCAACGTCTCCAGAAGTCCGTTGTAGCGGTTGATGTCCTCGGGGTGGCCGTTGAGTCCCCGAAGAACCCAGATCTTTCCCTCGTCGCCGATTTGATCGACGAGGAATTGGCCCATGACCCGACCAAAGTTCTCCGCCCCACCCTGCAACTGAACCGTCCAGTCTTCCGTCTCAACCCGACCCGTATGCAACACGACCGGAATACCCGCCGCTTTAGCTGCCTCGATACCAGAATCGGCCGATGTCGGGGTCAATGGCATGACGATGATCGCATCGACTCCCTGAGCGATCAAGTCCTCAATATCGGCCACCTGCTTGGCCTGATCGAGATTGGCGTCCAAGAAGATGAAGTTTTCGATATTAGAGTTGGCGGTCACCGCGGCACGCGTTTCGGCCTCAACCTGCACTGTCCAAGTGTTGGCGTTCACCCCGAAGTGGCTCATCCCAATCGTCCACGGTCCGGGCGTTTCGAACAAGCCGGCGGCTACGACGCCATCGGTCGGATCGGGAAGCGCTCCCGCAATCTGAACGATGGGATCAGATTGATCTCCGCCCCCGGGCGCACCTTGGGACTCAGCGACCTCTTCTGGTTCGGCGGACTCTGGTGCGGACTCGCTAGCCGCCGTTTCGTCCTCCGCGGAGGTCGTATCTTTGTCGTCGTCGCCACCACACGCCGCGGCAATCAACGAAACCGCAAACAAGAGCGCAAGTAATCGCTTTATGGTGGCTCTTCTCCCAGGTACAGTTCCCCCAAATACAGTCCGGCTCATAGCTTTCCCTTCATACTGTGGCCAAAGGGGCCACTGGCTTGTGCGGCGACACGTTCCTAAAATCCTAGAAAGCAACGAGGCGGCTAACAATCGGGTATTACCCCCACCCACCTACTCCTGAGTAGTACGCCTCCCATGGCCTAGGACCGCGGGCGACGGCGGTCCCTACCGCTAGGTCTCCCAGTGACGAGCGCGTTCGATAGCTCGTTGCCAGTTCGCGTAACTAGCCTCTCGTCGATCAATCGACGTTCGCGGCTCGAACCGAGTCGGCGATGCGTAAGCGCCGATCACTTCGTCGAGTGACCCCCAGAAGCCAACCCCCACTCCCGCTCGAAACGCGGCACCGATAGCTGCCGAATCGGTACTCATGGGGCGTTCCAAGGGTAACCCGAGCGTGTCCGAGAGAATCTGCATCAACACGTCGCTATTAGAAGCACCTCCCGTGACGGTCAGCTTCTTGATCGAGTTACCGTAGGCGGATTCACAGCCCTTGAGCATGTCACGGACCTGAAACGCCATACCGTCGAGCACCGCTCTCACTACGTTGGCCCTTGTCACTTCTTGGCCCAATCCAATCAGCAATCCCGTCGCGAAAGGATCCGGCGGTAACGCCAGGCCAGCAAAGGCAGGCACAAAAAAGACGCCTGCGCTGTCGGTGACCTGGGAAGCAATGCCGTCAACTTCTGTCGGATCGGCGATCAGACCCATACCCGTCTGAAGCCACTCAATCGCCGCCCCCGAAACGTTGGCGCTGGCCAAAGCCCCGTATACGACGTCAAATCCATCGGCATCGACAACCAGGGGCAGTATCCCTGGCCCGCCGCAGATGTCGCCACTATTAATCAGCAAAAATGCACCGGTACCCAGCGACAGCGTGGCATCCCCCACACCGGTCGATCCCGTGCCTAACGCCGCGGACGGGATATCCCCGAGAACACTGGCGATCGGGATCTCCTCGTCCAAGACATCGGGTGAGGTGACACCATAAATGTCACCAGATGATCTGACCTCAGGCAGGATGGAGCGCGGGGTCTCAAGCAGCGACAACAACTCGTCGTGGTAGGTCAACGTGCGTAGGTCAACGAGTTGCGTCGTAGCCGCACTCGCGTAGTCAGCGGAGAAGATCCTCGATCCGGAAAGGTTCGCCAGTAACCAGCTACTGACTGGTCCGGCCACAACGTTGCCCTGCGCCACCCCCGACTGCACTCCGAAATCATTATCGAGCAGCCATTTGATTTTTGGTCCCGTGGCGTTCGTCACGAACGGACTGGCAAGCATCGCCCCCACCGAATCTGACCTTGTGGCGTTGAGCAAGTCGCACAATGCTCGGGTGCGGGTGTCTTGCCAACTCACCGCTCGACCAACCGGTTTGAGGTCGGAACGATTCCACACCACGGCCGTGCCCATCTGGGCACAAACGCCAACCGCTTCGAGTTGGCTGGTCGAAACTCGGGCGTTAGCGAGGGCGTCGCGTACGACATCAAGACTGGTCGACCAGATCTCATTGGCGTCCTGCTCAACCCAGCCCCGACGGGGAAAATAGCGCGGGACATGGCCTTGCGACCGAGCGACGGGAACGCCGGTATTATCCACGACAACTGCTTTGGTGTACGTGGTGCCTTGGTCGATGCCCAGCACATATCGGTACACGCTCATGGGTCGCTCACCCCAGAAATACCGACCTCCATACACTTTCGAACGAAACTTGCGGTGTTCTGGACATCGAACTTTCGCATCGCCGCTTGACGTTGTTTCTGCACGGTCTTCAAACTCGTATTGAACTGGGCGGCGATTTGTTTCGTTGACAGCCCCTCGACGATCAGTTCGGCGACTTGGCGCTCACGGGGTGATAGCCGATCAACCAGAGGCTCATCAAGTTCGGCTGTGGTTCCCCGAAACGCCGTCGCCACCTCGGCACACAAGTAGACCCCTCCCCGACTCGTCGCCCGTACCGCCGCTACTAGGTCATCCGAGACCGCTTGTTTCAGTACGTAACCTCGGGCCCCGAGTGCAAGGGATCGCTCAACCGCCGCCGAGTCATCTTGCATCGAGAGAACAACAATCGCGGGCGCGTCGGTTCGGCCCACTAGAAGTTCAAGCACCTCTTCGCCCCCCATCCTTGGCATCGACATGTCCAACACCAGCAAATCCGGGGCCGAATCGTTCAAGATGCCCTCGACATCTCCACCGTCTTCGCCCTGGGCCACGACCTCGAAATCTTCCTGTTCGTTTAGTAGGCGAGCGATGCCCTCCCGCACCACGTGATGATCGTCGACGACGGCAATCCGGATCACGGTAGCGGGCGGCGGGGACTCGACTTCAATGGCAGCGCTCCCTCGAGGCGGACACCACCACCGTGGGTTGTCTCGATCTCGATATGGCCGTCGAGCATGGCGAATCGCTCACGGATACCTAGCAGGCCGGACCCATCGACCGCTTCAGCCTCGAATCCCACGCCGTCGTCTTCGATCGACAAGATCACCTCATCGTCATCAACAGCGAGCGAGACCCATACCGTTGACGCCGCGGCATGCCGCGCCACGTTCGTCAAGGCTTCTTGGAGAAGTCGATAGAGAGTGGTGGACTGGTCGTCGGCGAGGCGGTGAGGGGGTGCCACCGCTTCGAAAATCAGCCGGATATCGGTCCGTTCCTTGAACAACGCGCAGTATTCGCCTAGGGCCGCTTCAAGCGATCTTGACTTTAACGACGGCGGGTTCAGTTGGTGTAAGACGGTGCGCATTTGGCGCATCAAAGTAGCCGCCATTTCTGCCGCTCGATCGGATCGATCGCGCAGTTCCGATCCCTCCAACCGTCGTGACAGTTCGCGAAGTTCGAGCAACAATCCGGTAAGCGCTTGACCAGTCTCGTCGTGGAGGTCGCGGGAAATCCGCCGGCGCTCATCTTCTTGAATGGTGACTGCCCGCGACAACGACCGCCGCAAGTCCTCTTCGGCAACCACCCGGCGATCCACGTTGCGCTGCCAGAATACAAAAACATTGGGAATCGAGGTCACGCGGACACTGATATCCCACCAGTTGCCGTGATGATCAACGAACTCCACCGGTTCCCCTGTTCGCCGTACGGCGTTCAGCATCAACCGCCGGTGCTGCGCCTTGTCCGGCGGCAGCATCACGAACATATTCACCTCGGCCGAAGCCGACTCCCCCGATAGATAGGCTGCAGCAGCGCGGTTTGACCACAAGATGTCGCCGGAGCCGTCTACCAGCCAGACAAGATTCGGGGTGTCCTCCAACACCGCCCAACCCAGCGACTCCGGCACTGGAGTTGCTGACCTAGCCACCTGTGATGGCCCCTTATCTCCCAGCAATTCGTCGACTCCTTGCGGCTTGGATCCCAGCCCTCACCCTAGCGAGGGACGAGAATGTCACACCCCATCGCTAAGTTAGAGATGCTGCTCAAATCAGCGAATTTTACCCCCCCATCAAGTAAGGCCCTGCCCATGAATACCATCAACCCCGAGACCTACCTCGAAACACTCCAAGCACTGCTCTCCTACGCCCCCGACACCATTGACACGTCCACAATCAAGGCGGCGATCGATGCTCTCAACACCAATCCCGACACCGAACCAGTCAAGATCTGGTTTCTGCTCGACCGATCCGGATCGATGGGCTCTTTGGCCAAAGACGTGATCGGCGGGTTCAACGAGTTCCTCACCGAACAGGCCGCCAAGCCAGGCGAGGCCCACCTCACCGCCGTTCAGTTCGACACTCAAAACCCGTTCGAGATCTTCGTGGACAATTTCCCCATCAGCGAAGTCCCGCCGCTCACCAGCGACGTCTACCAGCCACGAGGGGGAACTCCCCTCTACGACGCCATCGGCCAACTGATCCAACACGCGGATGACCGGATCCAACTGCGGGCGGGCGAGAATCAACCGCTCGAAGACCAACTCATCCTCGTGTTCACCGACGGCTACGAAAACTCCAGCCACACCTTCGACAACGAGCAGGTGTTCGAGATGATCCAGACCCGCAAGGATAAAGAAGATCAAAACTGGACGTTCGTGTTCATGGGAGCCAACCAAGATGCCTATCTCGCGGGCGGCGGTATGGGCATCGACGACGGCAACATCCAGAACTACAGTTCCTCCTCGCGAGGCGTCAGCGAGTCATTCAGATCCATGTCACGGGCGACGGCAGAACACCGCGAAGCGGACCGCAGAGGAAGGCGCCAGAGCCGAGATCTCTTCTACGGGGATCGCAAAGAGGCCGAAGAAGAATACCGCCAGCAAGAAGAACTGCGCCGGGCTTACGAAGAGAGACGACGCAACGAACAAAGCTGAGCAGCCCTTCCCCCAAGGTCCCCCCTCCGAACCGGAAACGTGTCGGAGGGGGAAACCTTCTCTCGACGACACCCATTGCGGTCAGGACAACCCGGCGATTCGTGCTTCACCGTACGATTCCGTCGACGAGATGAGCACCAGCGATTCCGGTACCGATGACCACCACAAAGATATCGCTAACCACGGTCGCTCTTTGGAGCATCCCTTCAGCGAGCGCGGCCGCCTGGCCATCGTTGATTACCTTCACCGGAATCTGTAAATCTCTTCGGTTTCCGGCGCGCCACACCAAGAGCGCTACTTCTCGCCGGTCGGGCTGCGTCCGCCTACTGAACAGACGGTTGTCCCGCGCCCCGGCAAGGTCCTCGACTGCAACTTCGACCTGCGCCATCAGGAGCACCGCACTTGACCTTGAGCTATGTCGGCGCCGATTTCGAGGGTTCCTACTTCCTTACCCCCACCTAAAATCGAGATCCTCGTGGCCGCCAGCACCGATTCGACGTCAACGCCGAAGCGACCCAGTAAGTGGAGAGCCACGAACGTGGTCGCTCTCGGTGAGCCATCGATGACCTTGATCGCGACGCCGAAACCGGACTCGGTACCTAGAACGAAGACACCTTCTGCGCCGCCCTTCGCTATCACTCCCGGCAGCATTTCCATAACCGTTGAGTTGATCTGCCCCGTCCCACCAACTGCCCATGGATGAAGGCGCATGGCGGTCGCGACGGGAGAGGAACGGCCGAGTCGCGCCGCCATGGTGGCGAGGCCACGGACCGAAAGCGCTGGCGCGGGCGCCCCACATCCATCAATGGAGACCGTCTCTATCGTCTCGCCCGACAACTCCGAGAGCGTCTCCATAACCACTCGCTGGACCGGATGGTCGACCTCAAGATAGTTGTCCACACACCACCCGTTTGACTGCGCCGCGGCGAGCATGGCGGCGTGTTTGCCGGAGCAGTTCATCGCCAGTCGTGTTTTCGATACTCCGTCACGTTTTTGCTGTTCGCGTGTCGCCTCATCTTCGGGCCAGTCGGCCGGACATTGCAGGTCCTCGGGGGACAAGCCGTTGCGGTCGAGGATCTGGCTAACTAACTCTTGATGGCGCACTTCACCGGTGTGGCTGGCCGCGGCGATTGCTAGTTCAGTGGCCGACAGGTCCGCCCCACACTGCATCGACGCCGACGCCTGAGCGGGCTTGATAGTGGACCGAGCTAAGACGACGGTTGCGCTATCGCCAATCTCGTCCAGCAACTCACCGCCCGCGGTGACTACGCAGGCGTGCCCTAAATGCACGCTCTCGACCTGTCCGCCACGAGTCAGGAACGCTAACTCCCCCGCCAAGTTGTGTCTGACGGGTGACATCAACTATCCCGCGGCCATAACAGAACCAGAATCCCCGCCAGCAATCCGACTATCAACGCGGGCTTTGAGCCGCCGAGCGGATAGCGAAAGCAAGGATGTGGGAATGAAGTAAAGCACCGCAACTACAAGATACGTCTGAACCAGACTGCCAGTGAACGAGGCGAGTACCCGCCCGTGGGATCGGCTGCGGGGATGTCTCGAGCGAGTGGGGCGGCCCTAGTCAGACGGGCACAAGCAAGGGGCGAAGCGATTGATGACCCCGCGGAACTCGTTGCCCTCGCCATCGCCGGATCGCGCGAAGCGCAAAGCGACCTCCGAACCGCCGGGCGAGCAATTGGCGAAGCGTTAGCTCGCTTCGTGGACTTCTTCAACCCAGCCAAACTCACACTAGGTGGGGTTATGTCATCCTATGGCCCTCTCACCGCCAGTCTCCGCACCGCGATCCACGAGAACGCCCTGCCCCTCGCCACCGAGCACCTTCAGATCAGCACTACCGTGCTAGGTCCTGAGGCAATTGCGTTCGGCGCCACGCACCTCGCCATCGACTCCGCGCTTGCGCAACTCCAAGCAGAGACCTAGGCGTTGGTGATGCCAGCGGCGTCTTCTAGGCCTAGGTGTTCGATCGACTTCTGGCGCATCACGTACTTTTGGATCTTGCCGGTGATGGTCATCGGGAACTCGTCAACAAACATCACGTAGCGTGGCACTTTATAATGGGCGATCTGACCGCGGCAGAAGTCCTTGATGGCCTCGTCGGTGATCGCGGCACCCTCCCGCAACTGAATCCACGCCGCCACCTGCTCACCGTACCTACTGTCGGGCACACCGATTGCTTGGACCTCGACGATATCGGGGTGGGTGTAGAGGAACTCCTCAATCTCGCGGGGGTAGATGTTCTCGCCGCCGCGGATAATCATGTCCTTGATGCGGCCCACGATATTGACGTAGCCGTCGTTGTCCATGATTGCAAGGTCGCCGGTATGCATCCAACCGTCCTCGTCGATCGCTTCGGCGGTACGGTCGTCGGCGTCCCAATAGCCCAGCATCACGGAGTACCCGCGGGTCAAGAACTCACCGCCCTCCCCCCGCGGCACGGTTTCGCCGGTTCCGGGGTCGACGATTCGGATCTCAACGTGGGGGTGTACTCGCCCAACCGTCGAGACCCGCTTGTCGAGTGAATCCGTGGCCGACGTCTGGGTGGAAACAGGTGAGGTTTCGGTCATGCCGTAGGCGATGGTCACCTCGGCCATATTCATACGTTCGACGACCTGCTTCATCACCTCGGTCGGGCAGGGTGATCCGGCCATGATTCCTGTCCGCAAGGATTTGAGGTCATAGTCGTCTAGGTCTGGTTCGGCTAGTTCCGCAATGAACATGGTCGGCACTCCGTAAAGGCTGGTGCAAGCCTCCTCGGCACAAGCCCGAAGCGTCGCCGCGGCGTTAAATCCGGCCGCGGGGATGACCATGCACGCGCCGTGGGTGGTACAGGCCAGATTACCGAGGACCATTCCAAAGCAGTGATAGAAAGGGACCGGAATGCAGACACGGTCGTGTTCGGTGTAGCCACACGCTTCACCGACAAAGAACCCGTTGTTCAAGATGTTTCGGTGGCTGAGCGTGGCCCCTTTAGGGAAGCCGGTCGTGCCGCTTGTGTACTGGATATTGATCGGATCGTCGGACCGCAACTGGGCGCGACGTGCCTCGATCGCCTCATTGGTGATGTCGAGGCCGATATCGAGGAGTTGTTGCCAACCGGTGGTATGGAGGTACACGACGCTTGAGGTTGCGACGTTGGCCCAGACCGCCTCGATCATCTCGCGGTAGTTACTCTCGCTGAACGACTCCGCCGAGACCAAGAGGGTCACATTCGCCTGGTTGAGGACGTATTCGAGTTCGGAGACCCGATAGGCGGGGTTGATCGTCACCAACACCGCGCCAATGTCAGCGGTCGCATACTGCAGAACTACCCACTCGGCGTAGTTCGGACTCCAGATCCCGACCCTGTCCCCGGCTTCTACGCCACGGGCCATAAGTCCGCACCCTACTTTTTCGACCTCCGCGGCGAACTCGGCGTAGGTGTAACGCAGTCCTTGTTCAACGGAGATCAGGGCGTCTCGATCGGCGAACGCGGCAACGGTACGGGCAAGGTTGGCCCCGATGGTTTCGTCCAGCAACGGGGTCTCGGTTGGCCCAGCAGCCTTGCAGCCTTAGACAGTGCAGCCTTAGACAGTGCAGCCTTAGACGGTGTCATATTGCTACTGTCTAGCACACTGACAGTCGGTCGGGTCCGAAGTTGGCCGTACCGGTCAGCACTACACCCCTTAGCCCCCGGTGTGTGAGAATACGAGTCGTGACCGACCAGCGTGTTGACGAGACGCTACTGCGTATTCCGGCCCGGCCAGAATACGGGCGGGTTGTTCGCGTAAGTGCCGCTTCGCTCGGCCTGCGCCACGGCTTGTCGTTCGGTGACATCGACGATCTTCGTCTGGCTATCGACGAGGCGGTCATTTTGTTGCTCGACGGGATTGTCGACAATACCGAAATCGCAATCGTGTTCCGGTTCACCGACGGACGGCTCGAACTTGAAGCGACCTGCGACGAAACCACTGGGGCGAGTGACGAGTCGGTCGCTCGCTTCACGGAAACATGCGACGGTCTGCTCGACGATTACCACCTTGACGCCGCGGCGGGCTGGTTGCGCCTCCGCAAGTGCCCCGCCCCGCACGACGACTAACGACCGCTCGAACCGAAACCGCGGTCGCCCCGCTCGCTCTCGACGAGCGAATCATGCACAACAAAGTTGACCGTCTTTACCGCCTGAACGACGAACTGAGCGATCCGCTCACCGCGCACGACCTCGAACGGCTCGGTCGGGTCGTGGTTTATAAGGCAAATCTTGATCTCGCCCCGATACCCCGAATCGATCAGACCAGGGGTGTTGAGGCAGGTCACTCCGTGCTTGACAGCGAGCCCGCTACGTGGCTGCACGAAACCGGCGTAGCCCTCCGGCAATGCAATAGCGATACCCGTCGGTATTAGGGCACGGCCCCCCGCGGGCAGAAGGATGACGTTCTCCCGAGCGACCAGGTCAACCCCGGCGTCACCGACCCGTGCGTAAGCGGGGAGCGGAAGGTCAAGATCGAGACGGTGGATAGGCAGATCAAGCACACTATGAAAGTAGCCGACACCGGCGTCTAGTCTGAGACGATGCTTGCGTGGATGGACCTTGAGATGACCGGCCTCGATCCCGATCGTCATGTGATCGTGGAGATCGCGACACTGCTGACCGACGACAACCTGGAACTCATCGCCGAGGGACCGGCCCTGATCGTGTACGCAAATACCGAAGAACTCGGCGAAATGGACAGCTTCGTCACCAACATGCACACCCGCAGCGGTTTACTCCCCCAAATTACCGAGTCCACCATTTCGCTCGACGTAGCAGGCGCTCAGACACTCGCCTTTCTCCAAGAACACATCGCCGAACCTGGCTCCGTACCCCTGTGCGGCAACTCCATCGGAACCGATCGACGGTTCCTGGCCGTCCACCTGCCCGAGATTGAGAACTTCCTGAACTATCGCTCTATCGACGTCTCGACATTGAAAGAACTAGCCCGACGATGGAATCCTCCGGCCTTCGAGAACGCCCCTGAGAAGGCCGGCGGCCACCGAGCCCTTGACGACATTCACGAGAGCCTTGAGGAACTCCGTTACTACCGCGAGGCTGTGTTCGTATCGGATTCGTCAGCGTCGTCAGACCACATTAACTAGCTGGACCGGCTCCGGACCCGTGCCACGCTCCCGACCCCGGACGGGGTCATCAGCCAAGTGTCGACGCCATCATCGGTGGACACCCAACGCAACTGTGCCTCACCACCGCGTTCGACGGCTAGCCCATGCTCTAGTTCAGCTCGGATGTTGCTAGTGGGCCCGTCCACCCAGTCGAGGGCTTCCTCGACCGGACTCCACTGGGCCGCATTGTTTACGTGTCCGAACATGTCAAGATCAGAGAATCGCAAGGCCCACCCGATGATCTGAGCGTCCGCCGCGGGGGTAGTCGACAGGCTGAGTCGGGCCGACACTTTGCGGTTCTTAGCCGTAGCGCCGTAAGTATCAAAAAAGGCCTGTTTTAGCTGGCGCGGCGCGCCCGTTTGGCCGTCCACATAGACCCATACGGTGACCGCCTCGACTCGACTCCCTGCCTCGCCGATGAGTTGCGTACGGCGCTCCGCCCACCGGCCGCCATGACCACTGCACCAAGTGGCGATCTCAACGGACTCTTGAAAGACCGGCGGTTGATCCACCTCCAGCATTGTGCGACGCACCACCCAATTCATCGGATGCTGCATCCCACTAGCCGCGGAATCATCGCGGGCGACATCCTGGAGGTGGCGAACCATTGCGTCGAGTCGGCAGCGACCCTCGGGATCAACATCGGCGAGTCGGATCCGGTGGGTGGTGTCGAACACACGCCCCACCGTAGGACGCGGCGTGATCTCCGCGGCTCCAGGTACAATCATGAACAGTCACCGTACCAACTCTGGCGATTCTCTGACCGCCATTAGCTTGACTCTAGGAACTATGCTCTAACCATGGTCTCGGTTCTCGTTGCCTCTACCATCATCCACGGAGTAAATCGTGCCCCTTTGCCCTGAACCGTCTCGTCGCCGCGGCTTTCTAGCCGTTGTCATTGCGGTACCCCTTGCCTTCGCGCTGGGATGTGGCAACGCCGAGGACAGTAACGTCATCCGGTTAAGCGAGGAAACCCCCGCGCTCACCCCCGCAGTGGAAGACGTGCAATCCGACGCAGCGGTCAACAGCGATGTCGATCTTGCGTTCTCGACCTTCGACGGCGACACCCGCAATTTCACGGCCTACGCGGGCACCCCGCTCATCATCAACTTCTTCGCGCGGTCCTGTCCGGCTTGCGTATCGGAGATGCCCGAGTTCGACCAGGTGTTTCGCGAGTTCGACGGCGCGGCGGCATTTGTGGGCATTTCCACCGACCCTCGCCTCGACGACGCCAAAAGCCTGGCCGACGAAACCGGCGTAAGCTACGACCTAGCCTGGGACCCCGACGGCGACCTATTCCAACACTTCGGCGGCTTCGCTATGCCCACTACGGTGTTTGTCGACAGCGAGGGCACGGTGCAAGAAACCTGGTCCGGGGTTCTCACCCCCGCCGACCTCACTAGCAAGATCGAGGCCCTCGGGTAATGGATCTGGGGGAGCTTTCTTGGCCCTTCAGCATCGGCATGCTCGCCGCGTTCAATCCGTGTGGCTTTGCCATGCTGCCAACCTACCTATCGTACTTTATTGGTGCGGACGACGGCGAGGAACAGTCGCGACTACGAACCGTCACCCGCGCCATTTTGGTGGGCTTAGTTTTGACCGCGGGCTTCGTCGCTGTATTCGGCGGCCTCGGCATCGTGATCTCACTGTTCTTGAACCAGTCGACGGTAACTGAATACGTGGGTTACATCACGGTCGCGGTCGGCATCATCTTGATTCCCATGGGGCTGGCGATGCTTATGGGCCGGACCATCACCATGAAACTACCCAAGATGAACAAGGGGACGGACAGTCGCCAAACTCGCTCGATGTTCCTCTTCGGAGTGAGCTACGCGGTGGTGTCATTGAGTTGCACGATCGGATTATTTACCCAGGCGGTATCGAATACCTTCACTCAGGATGGTTTCGTGGCGGGCCTCACTAGTTTCGTGGCCTACGGAGTCGGGATGGGCGCGGTGATTTTGTTTCTCACGGTCAGCCTTGCCCGGGCCAAATCAAACGTGGCCCACAGCATGCGACGGTTGCTCCCCCACATCGGCAAAATATCGGGCTTCGTGCTGGTCGTAGCGGGCATCTACCTCATCAACTACGGCGTCTGGGAGATCCAGATTCTCGCCGATCCGACGGCCACCAACCCACTCGTCGACAAGTTCCTCGATTTCCAGTCGGGGGTGGCCACTTGGATCCACAACACCACCACCGAGCGGGTGGGCGTAGTCTCCCTCTTCGGAATCGCTGGCGCCTTATTAGCCGCTTGGCGCGAGGACACCGCTAACTTCGCCCAGCGCCAATCGGTCACCGCGACTTATGCCTTGCTCTATCTCGCGGTTGAGATCGTCAACGATTTCGACTTTGTTTTCTTGCCCCTCGTGCGTTTCGTCACCAATTGGCCTGCCCGTATCGGCCACTGGTTCACCGATCCGGTGCGGGGCGGCGTGCCCCTCGAAATCATCTTTGTCGGACTAGTCATCTGGTGGGCGAAGCGGAGAATCGGTCGCTATCGTCGCCATGATGCTGCGATCACTGCTGGCGCGACCTGAGGTTACCGAGACCGGCGAAACCCGCGGGTCTTTTGGGCTGATGGCGTTGCATGGCGGCAACCTCGAACGGGCCACCGACGTCGTCGCCCGCGAAGTGGCCGAACGGACAGGTTCGTCGTATTACGGCGTTATCCAAGCGTCGCCGTTTCGTCGCCACGTCCCTAGCACTCGATTCGATCCCGACCATTCCGACGTGCTGCGGGCCTTTCTCGATCATGTCGACACTGTCATCGCCGTACACGGCTACGGCCGTGACGACCGGTTCGACGATATCCTCCTCGGCGGACGCAATCGCCAACTGGCTGCTCACCTAGCCGACCATCTCCGCGCGGCGCTTCCCCGGCACTACGCAATAGTCACCAATCTGGACGAAATCCCCGATGGTCTGCGGGGTCAGCATGGCGCTAATCCAGTGAACCGACCCGCCAACGCCGGGGTCCAGATCGAACTACCCCCGCCTATTCGCTGGAACAAGGAGGCCGCGAACTGGTCCGACCACGAAGGCACGCCGCGGGCACCGCACCTAACTCTTTTTATCGACGCCCTCTCGGCGGCGGTCGAGGCTTGGACCAAGCAAACCTCAGAGTCGGCGTCAAAGGGCTAAGGGGCGAGGCGATCCACGGTCCAGCTATCGCCGTCGCGACGAAACCGGAGACGATCGTGCAGGCGATCAGGCCGACCCTGCCAGAACTCGATCATCACCGGTAAAACGCGATAGCCGCCCCAGTGCGGTGGTCGGGGGATCGAACGCGGGAAACGGGTAGCGACCACTGCCGCCGCTGTCACTAAGACCCCACGACCGTCGACCACCTCAGACTGAGTGCTGGCCCACGCTCCAATCTGGGATCCGCGGGGACGAGACGCGAAGTACTCGTCGCTCTCCTCGGCACTAACCCTCTCGACCTCCCCCACCACCCTCACCTGGCGCTCCAAGGCATCCCACACAAACGTCAGCGCCGCCCGACCGGTGTGATCAAGGGCCCGACCCTTGGCCGATTCCCTGTTGGTGAAGAACACAAAGCCCCGTTGGTCGATTCCTTTGAGCAACACGGCGCGACAAGCGGGCCACCCTTCGGCGTCGACCGTGCTCACCGTCATGGTGGAAAGCTCTCGCACCCCCGTCGTCTCCCAGTCGGCGTACCATCGCCGAAACTGCTCCATGGGATCGGCGGCTAGGTCGCTTTCGGCCAGTCCGGCCTGCTGATACTGCCGGCGCATCGACGCGAGGTCCATGGTCCCCAGTCTAGATTACCGGTCATGACGCGGAGCGTCCCGTTGTGGGTCTTGGTCGCGAGCGGAGGGGCCGCGGGTGCCACGGTTCGTTGGCTAATCGGCGAGTTCCACTGGTCCTCGGGGGCGACCTTACTGGTGGTGAATGCCCTCGGCAGCGGCGGACTGGGACTGATCGTGGCTCGTCGAGTAACCGTTGACCGAGTCCGAGTCGGCGCCGGGATCGGTTTTTGCGGCGGGTTGACGACCTTTTCCACCCTCGCCGTCGAGGTCGCCCATCGAATCGATACCAACCAGGTTGGCCACGCCGCGACGCTGCTGGCATCCTGCTTCGTCGGCGCCGGAATCACCTTCGGAATTGGCTACCGAGTGGCCCGGCCAAGATGACAGCCATCGGCTTCGTCATCCTCGCCGGGGCTGGCGCCGTGGTGCGTTGGCAGATCGGGCAGCGACTGCCGCGACCTCTCGGCACCTTGCTGGTCAACATCGCCGGAGCCTTCTTGCTCGCCCTGCTGATCGATCCTGAGGCAGGCCCCACGGTCGGGGCGAATAGTCACAGCGATCTGATCTATGGTGGAGCCGGAATCGGCGCGCTAACTACCTTCTCCACCCTGATTCACGAACTCCGCGAACTCGCGCGAGGGAACCGTATTCAACTTTTCGCCTACCTCGGTGCCACTATTATCTTTGGCATAGGGGCGGCCTGGCTCGGCCTCCAAATCAACTGAAGCGTCAAGCCGGGCGGGGAATCTCTGTTCGTCCAGCCATATAAGGCACCAACACGTCGGGGATCTTCACTGAGCCATCCGGCTGGCGATAAGTCTCGACGATACCCGCCCACACGCGGGGTACCGCCAAGCCCGAGCCGTTGAGCGAATGAACGAACCGCGTGCCTTTTTCGCCTTCGGAGCGGTAACGGATGTTGGCCCGACGGGCCTGGTAGTCCGTACACCACGAAACCGAACTGACCTCGAGCCAGCGATCAGCCCCGGGGGCGAACACTTCGATATCGTAGGTCCGCGCCCCAGCTCCGCTGATATCGCCGCAAGCCAGATCGAGCACCCTATGGGCCAGACCGAGATCGCGGATCGCGGCTTCAGCCCGGTCTAGGATCTCCATGTGCATGGCTGGGGCCTGCTCCGGCGTGCAGAAGGCATAGAGTTCAACCTTGTCGAACTCGTGGACCCGCAACAACCCGCGCGTGTCGCGCCCGGCCGATCCCGCTTCGCGTCGATAACACGACGTGTGCGCCATCAACCGCAGGGGAAGATCGGCGGCGTCGAGAACCTCGCCCGCCACCATCGATGTCAGCGGAACCTCAGCGGTGGGAATCGCCCAGAGTTCGTCGCGTTCGAGATGATAGGCGTCGTCGGCGAACTTCGGCAGGTGGCCGGTAGCGATCATGGTGTCGGTCTTCACGACGGTGGGTGGGCGAACCTGCTCGAAGGCGTCGCGGTTACGGTCGAGGCCGTAGCTGATCAAGGCCGACAGCAGATGCGCGCCGTGGCCGCGGTACATCGCGAACATCGAACCCGACATGCGCACGGCTCGGTCGACATCTAAAATACCTAGCTGTTCGCCGATTTCCCAGTGCGGAACCCGCTGATAATCGGCGTACCGATCGGGGTCGAAGTTCTCAACTCGCACTTCGATGTTGTCGTCTTCGGTGAGACCGTCGGGGGCATCGAGACTCGGCATGTTCGAGATCCGCAGCAAGGTCTGGCGGAGATCGGCTTGTAGTTGGTCGGCCACCGCAGCGAGTTCTTTTTCTCGTTCACCGAGTGATTTGCTCTGCTCCTGGAGGTCGGCCGCTTCGGCTCCTTGTCCCGCACGGTGCCGCGCCCCGACCTCTTTCGAGAGGCGGTTAACCTCACCACGAATGTTGTCGCGTTCCGCGCCTATGGCCCGCACGCGGGTGTCGAGGTCGACTACGGCATCGACTGCGGAGGGATCGTCGCCTCGCCGGGCGATGGCTGTCCTCACCGCCTCCGGATCAGTGCGGAAGAGTTTGATGTCGAGCATGCCAAGACGGTACCGCCCACAACGAGCCGTCAGATAACCTTTTGCTTCCGACGAGCTTCTTCGTCGGCTCGTTGCTCGGCGTTTGCGAAGCGAAAGAAGCGAAGAGCGATCATACCCCACAGGTAAAAGCCGCCGATAACCTTCATGACGGCACCCGCGGCTTGCTGATCGGTGCGCGGCGAGATCCCCCACAGCGGATCACTGTGGTCGTACGACTGGTAGACGATGCCTTCGGCGAAGGTGAGCCACCCGGCAGGCACAGTGGGCACAATCGACATCAAAAACAGGTAGATCATCTTGCCCGGTTCCGACATTTGCATCTCGGGCAAGGGGCCCAACACGGGGAACCACATGAGTAAAGCGGACATAAACACGACCAGATGCAACCCATAGTGGAACGCGCCGTTGGCCACTGAGAAGTTGACGATCTCGCTCCAGTGGGTGAGCAGTTGCAATCCGTTGAAGATAAGGCCCGCGAGCAGCGGCTTAGCCAAGCAGCGCAGCATCGACTGGGGGCGCCCTGCGTCGAGAATGAGCAGCCGAGCCAGCCACGCGGGTAGGGCCAAAAGGAAGAGGGGCGGCACCATGAACGTGATCAACAGGTGCTGGAACATGTGCACGAAGTAGAGGTTTTCCTCCGCTATGTCGTGCATCGGCCAATCGGCCGATAGCCACAAGAGAAGCACGCCCCCGATAAAATAACGCTTCTGTGCCACAGTGACGACCGCTTCGCCCGCGGGCACCACGAGCGGCCCAATGGCCCGCACGGAGTACACACCTAGGGCAATAATGCCCCCGATGAGAAGCCAGACCTCAGGATGGAACTCGTATTCCCAGGCGGTAACCGCAAGGATGGCGACCGTCACGGATCAGGCCCAGAAATTGAAGGCCAATAGCGCAATAATGTAGACAGTCACCGCTAGGGACAGGCCGCTAGCGAAGAATCGGGACACGACCGGACCGTCGTTTTTGAGATGCATGAACATCCGCGCCACGAGCCAGAACTTCACCACCATCATCACCAAGAGCGACGGGATTAGGAAGGCGCCCCAGTCCAGAACCGACTCGAAATAGGTGAAGACCTCGACTGCGGTGATCAGTCCAAGAACCGCGGCGACCTTTACGTACTCCCAATCCGACGGGTGATGGTTCGCATCAGCATCGTCCACGTGAGCATCGTCTACGTGAGCATCGTCGAGCATGGCTTCGGTAGCTGCTTCGGACATGGTGCCTCCTAGTCGGCCGGAATGAGGTAGATCACCGAGAAGATGAAGATCCACACGATGTCGACGAAGTGCCAGTACAGGCCGATGATTTCGACCGTTTCGGCGTTCTTCTGGGTTAGTTTGCCTTGGGCGGTAGCGATGAACAACGACATGAGCATCACGATGCCCAAGCTGACGTGGACGCCGTGGAAGCCGGTGAGCGTGTAGAAAGCGGAACTAGCCGGGTTCGTGGTGTAGCCAAGACCTTCACGGTAAAAGGTGGTGAACTCGTAAACTTGGCCCCCGATAAAGATGGCACCGAGGCACGCCGTGACCAACAGCCACGCCTTCCCTCGATCGAGTTCACCTCGGCCTACTGCGGAGAGGGCTAACACCATGGTGAGCGAACTCATCAACAGCACGAACGAACTGACCGAGGTGAACGGAATGTCGAAGATGTCGGTCGGCAGAACGTCGCCGTTTCCCCGCGTCTTGTAGAGCAGGTAGGTCGAGATCAATCCGCCGAACAGCAAGCACTCCGACGACAAAAAGAGCCACATGGCCAACTTGTTGTTGGAGATGCCGGTGTTCGTCGCGTGAGGATCGTGATCGTGGATCGTGGACTTCGACTGTCGCCTCGGTTGCGGTGTTCATGAGGCATCTCCGTGGCCGGCATCGGGATCGTCGACCGGCTCAAGGGCCCAGGCGTAAATCGCCCCGCCGGTGAGAAGACCGCCAATGACACAGAGCCATAGGTTGAAGATCACCCCGTAGCCGATGAGAGGCAGACCGAGAGCCAGCACTAGTGGCCAAAACGACGGCGCGGGCAAGTGGACACCAACCGCGTCGCCCTTTTGGGCAGCTTCTTCAATGGTAGCAATCCGGACCACTTGGTGGTCTTCGTCGACGTTGTACTTTTGGTACCACCAAGCGTCGAGACCATCAACAACCGGAATGGTGTCAAAGTTGTGTTCGGGGGCGGGTGACGGAATCGACCATTCGAGGCTGCGTGCGTCCCACGGATCTGGGCCGGGCGGGGGTAAATCGGCCGCTTCTCTGCGGGATTTGTAGACGTTCCACAAGAAAACCATCACCGACAGCGCAATGACGTACGAGCCAATGGTGGAGACCAAGTTCCAGAACTCGAAGCCGAAGCCGCTGGAGTAGGTGTCGATCCGGCGACTCATACCCTGCAGTCCCAAGACGTGCATCGGCCCGAAGGTGAGGTTAAAGCCGATGAGCATGCTCCAGAAATGGAGTTTGCCCCGCCCTTCGTTGAGCATGTAACCAAAGACCTTCGGCCACCAGAAGTAGGCGCCGCCCATGAGACCCAGCACCCCCCCACCGAAGATCACATAGTGGAAGTGAGCCACGATGTAGTAGGTGTCGGTCTGTTGGGTGTCGGCGGGAGCTAAGGCGTGGGTGACACCGGAAAGGCCGCCGATGGTGAACATCGCCACCGTGCCAGTCGCAAACAACATGGCGGTGGTGAATCTCAACTTACCTCCCCACATTGTGGCGAGCCAGTTGAGAATCTTCACCCCGGTCGGGACAGCGATGAACATCGTGGACAAAGAGAACGCCGCCACCGAGATAGGACCAATGCCCGAAACAAACATGTGGTGGGCCCACACTCCCCAGCCCATAAAACCAATAGCTATTCCGGAGAACACCATAAACGAGTAGCCAAAAATGGGCTTACGGCTAAACGTTGGGATGATCTCCGAGATGATACCGAAACTCGGCAGAACGATGATGTACACCTCGGGGTGACCAAATATCCAGAACAAGTGCTGCCAGAGCAGTGGATCAGCTCCTGCATCGGGGTCAAAGAACTGCGAATCGAACAAGCGGTCGAACAGCAGTAAGAACAGCGCCACAGTGATAACGGGAAGGGCGAAGGCCAAAAGGAACTGGGTAACCAAGAGCATCCAAGTCAGTACCGGCATACGAAACAAGCTCATGCCCGGGGCACGCATGTTAAGGCAGGTGACTATGAGGTTGATCGCCGAGACGAGCGAGGCGATTCCGGCAATGAGCAGACCCACTGCGTAGAAGTCGACGCCATGAGTCGGGGAGAAGATTATGCCGCTGTTGGGCGAGTAACAGAACCAGCCACAGTCGGCTCCGCCGCCACCCAAGAGCCACGAACTGTTCAGGAAGATCGCGCCAGACGTCCATACCCAAAATGACAGGGCATTTAGACGAGGAAACGCGACGTCTCGGGCCCCAATCTGGAGCGGAATGAGATAATTCGCGAAGGCGGCCGCCATCGGCATGATGAAAAGGAACACCATGGTGACGCCGTGCATGGTGAAAATCTGGTTGTAGACGTCGGCACTAAGGAAGCCCTGCTCGGGGAAGGCCAGTTGGGTACGGAGCAGCAGGGCTTCGATGCCGCCCACGATGAAGAAAAACATCGCGGCAACGCCGTACATGATGCCGATCTTTTTGTGATCGACAGTGGACAACCAGTCGCGCCAACCGTTGCCACCCTGCGGTCGAGTCATCACCCCGAGGGGTCGCGCGGCGACGGGATCGGTGCCGCTTTCTAGGGCTAGGGGCTCTTCGATTACTGCCATGCTCACTCCACCTCCGTCGCCGCGATTTGCTCAGCGGTTGGCTTCGAGCCGAGCGTTTCGAGGTAGGCGACTAGGTCACGGATGGTTCGTTCGTCAAGCCCCAGACTCGGCATGCCTCGTGGTTTGGCTCCGTCGGCCAAACCATCGGCCGCATTTTCCTTGACCGCGTTCGGGTCACGAATCCAGGCCACCAAGTCGTCACGGTTCAACGATTCGTCGGGGTTATAAGTATTAAACAGGCCGCCGCCGAAGGTGGTACGGCTAGCGAAGTGGGTGAGGTTGGGGGCCGAACCAGACTGGGTGGTGGCCCCTGTGTAGGAGTCGTCGTTGACTCCGTCCACGAGGTGACATGACGCACAGTTGGCGACAAACGCGGCCAAGCCCCGCACGGCGGCTTCGTCGGTGGGCGGCTCAGTCGGTCCCATTTGTTCATCGACCCAGGCTTGGAAATCGGCATCATCCATAGCCACAACCTGCATCCGCATACGTGAATGCGATAGGCCACAGAACTCCGTGCACTGGCCGAAGTAGACCCCAGGATCGTCGGCTTCGAGCTTCCACGGCGCAAAAAAGCCCGGCCGAGCGTCGCGCTTACCGTTAAGGGCCGGAATCCAAAACGAGTGGATGACGTCGCGAGAGGTGACGAGCAACTCGATCTCTTGGCCTGTCGGTATCGCCATCTGACCAGAGGTCACAATGTCCGCCGGTGGCAGTTCTTTGGGGTCGCCCAACCAATCGGCGTCGACGTCTTTGGTCAGGTAATACCGGTATTCCCACCACCACTGCTGACCAACCACGACTACTTTGGGTTCCCAGTCGGTGGTTTCACCTGCCACGCTGATCGCCATCGCGTTAGCTTCAGTGCCGTTGACGGCGAAGTGGGTGATGAGCGTGAACAATGCAATCACGGCCATGATGAGCGCGGGCCCTGCCGTCCAACCCCACTCGAGGGTGTTGTTGTGGGAGATCTGGGCTGGGAACTCTTCGTCGTCTTCGTAGTCCGATACCCGATTCTTGACGCCGAGCCAGACCACCGCGCCACACACCAAAACCAAAACGACACCCGCCACCGCAAGTACCGGGTCGAGAAGGCCGTCGATCTCACGAGCGACATCGGATTGCGGCTTGAGGGTGTCGAGTTCGGCGCCGCTCGCGCAACCAGCGACGCCAAGGCCCAACAGGACCACCAAACCGGTCAGTGGCGGGCGGGAACCCATCTTTGGATCACTCACTGCTATGGTCCTCTGCCTGTCCGTCATCGGGGTGGACTTCATGGGGATGGAATTCTCGTTCGCCGTCAACCGCAGCAACAATACCGCCCGCGATGACAGCAATTCCGCCTGCCAGCACTAGGGCCGAAATTATATTTTTGTTGAATTTTGGGGCCGTGGCATAAAGGATGCCAATACCGAAGATGGCCGTGGCCAGACAGCCCGCCCAAACGACCGCTCCGTTGACCGACGAGTTCAACAAGATACGCGAAGTAGCGAGCACGAGGACGCCCACACCAAGGGTACCCGCTATCGGAATTTCGAACGGTGCCATGATGCGATCGCGCAGCGCCTGGTTGGCTTGGGCGTCGCCGGTGGCGCGGTCGGCCCACGCGTCCATAGCCCACTCGATGACAACCAGTGAACAAACGACAAGACCGGTGACAAAGACCGCCGAGTGCAGTACGAGACCGACAGCCATAATGCCCACGCCAAAGGCACCAACCACCGGCCAGACGCTGCCGGTAACTGGGGTGGTGGGGGCGATGTAGTCGACGTCAGCGTAATGGGCCTGAGCGGCTGGATCGGCGTCTCGGTAGGCAACCACAACCAAACCGATCGCTCCCACCGTGAAGCCCAAACCCATAAGTATGACGTACCCGAAGTGATCGCCCACGCCGCCCTTCCAGCCCCACGACACCGGACCAACATGCGCGCCACCGGTGTCGTAGCCGTAGACGACCGCGGCGGTCACCAAGACCACGGAAAGGCCGAAGAAGTATTTGAACCCTGTTGTGAACATCAGATGCCTACTTCGTGACGTAGATCGCGATCCAGGTGGCCCAGTACATGAAGGCCACGGTGTTCCAGAACATTGCTGCGGCTGCCACACCGTCGCTCTGCGACGGGCCGTACTGGCCCAAAAGAGCGCGAAGCGTAGTGATTGCCAAGAAGATGACGGCTCCGATCAAGAATACGATGAAGGCACCGTTGAGGACGAAGAACAGAAACTGGGCTTGGTTCGAGGCCAGCGAAAAACCAGTGTCGTTGATGATGAACCACATCTGGTTGAAGATCGCCGCTCCGAACAAGCCGGTGAGGCCCAGAGCAACGAAGGCGTTCGGGCGATCGTTGTTTTGGATAGCCTGAACGGCCCACTGCACGGTGAACACCGACAAAATGAGTGTCCAGAAGATCCACCCCGACGGACCGAGTTCCACTACCCCTTCCGGGAACCATTCGTCACCAGCCAAGCGAACTTGCGCCCGCTGCGAGACGTAGACGGCGAGAAGGCCGAAGTAGACCATGAGGGCGGCCCCCGACGCGAACATCGTGCCCACCAACACCGTGCGAGGGCGACGCACCCAGGTGACCGGAAGTCCGGTGGTTACGCTAGCCATCAGGAATCGCCTCCCTCGTCGATGCTAACCAAATCTAGTAACGGGGCTTCCGAGATCACCTTGGCGGGGATCTCGGCAAAGTTTCCCGCCACGGGCGGCGAGGAAGTGGCCCACTCAAGGGTGTGGCCGTCCCAGGGATCATCGCCCGCCGCGACTCCAGCACGCCCAGCCTGGACCACGCCCACCACTACGCCGAACACCCCTAAGGCCACTATCAAGGCGCCAATCAACGAGACGACACCCATGGCCTCGACAAGTCGGTCGCCTGATTCAGAGATCATAAGAACCGGAGCATCGGCAAAGCCAGCTATCAGGTCACCGACGCCGAGAAGCAGGCCACCAGCGACCAATGCCCCCACCACGAGGCGGCCAATACCGGCGGGCAGCAGGCTCCCGCTAATTTTCGGGGCCCAAAACCACATACCGGCGACGACACCGGTGATAGACGCGGCGACGGTGAGGTTGAGCACAGCGGTGTAAACCGTAGTGCCAGCTAGGTCCAACGGTTCGATGACCCGCACGGCACCCGCCGCGGCGGCTGCCGCCAGAAGCAGGCCCGACCCCAGCGCGCCTAAGAGATGAACAGGAGGCAGTCCGAGCGGCGTATTACCGCTCATCAGCGTGGCCGCGGAACCGCCCAGAAAGGCGAGAACGACCACGATTACGACTAGGCCAAAGGCAACGAAGACTAAGCCGTCTGTGTTGTCAAAGAAGTGCGGTTGCGACCAACCACCGATCGAAAGCAGGCCAAACAGACCAATAAGGACAACCATCGCCGAATGGCTTACCTGGCGGGAACCGGCCACCACCGAGATGATGGAGCCGATCACGCCGAGCAGGGGAATAGCAATTGCGTACACCTGCGGCTGTTCAACCACCCACGAGAGTTGAGCGTAGATGTCGACAGAGCCTTCTGGGTTGCCGAGGATGAGCGGACCGCCCCGAAGGTCGACATAGATGATGACGATGTTGGCTAGCGCGACCGGCAACGTGAGGAGCCAGACCGAAGCCGTGACCAACATCGACCAGGCAAAGAGCGGGACCCGCATCAGGTTCATGCCCGAGGTACGCAACGACACCACCGTCGTTGCCACGCATACGGCGGCACCAAGGAGCGCCACGATGACTAGGCCGGTACCGACGAGGGTGAGGGCCACGGCCTGTGCTTCGTCTCCCGTCACCCCGTCGAGAGCCCCCCAGCCGCCACCGGCCAGAACCGAGATCACGGTAATACCAGAACCAATAATGAAGCCCCAAGCAGAGGCCAGCGCCAGCCGCGGGAAGGCAATGTTGGACGAACCAACCTGCATCGGCACCACGACGGTAGCCAGACCAACGAACAGCGGCGCCACTACTAACAACACCAAACCAAGCCGGTACAACGTCCACAACTGGAAGAAACTGTTGGTACCGCCGAGGAGATCAATCGAGGAGGCATCGCGGCGCTCAAGGCCCAAGATCACCCCAACCACCGATGCCGCGACTAGCCACAGCAAGCCGATGCGCAGCCAGAGTCTGCCAATGGTCCGGTGATCGTTGGTGGAAAGCCAATCGTACAGGCCACCGCCTACGGGCAGTTCGGCAGTCAACTCAGCCGCCTCCGACGGCGGGGACTCGGTCATCGTCATTGGTAAAGGTGTCCTCCGGCCGTGGTCAAGACAAGTGTCGCGGCCACTGATGAAAATTGTTCTCTGGCATTCAGGCAGCACTGATGCATACCGAACTAGAGCCTACAGGCCGAACGACCCGGTAACGGAAACCGGGCGCAAGGAATTGCACTCTAAGTTTCCGCGAATCGAGTTCGGCTAAACCCCGTGCCGGACCACCACGTCGACCGCCATCGCTACAAAGAGCAAGGCAACGTAGCTGATCGACCAGCCAAAGAGCCGCATAGCCCGGTCTGGTTCGGGGTTCCGGTACACCTGCACCGCAAGGCCCAAAAACACCGCTCCGAGCACCACCGCCGAGGCAACATAGATGACGCCCATGTCGGCCACTGGGGCGAACAGCAGCGTGATCGCCCACAGCACCAGCGTGTAATACACGATGCGTTTCGCCGTCGTACGCAAACTGGCAACGGCGGGAAGCATCGGCACTGCGGCGGCCTGGTAGTCGTCTTTGTAGCGGATCGCGAGTGCCCAAAAATGCGGCGGGGTCCAGTAAAAGATGATGGCAAAAAGGATAATGGGCGGCCAGTCGAGTCCGTTGGTGACTGCGGACCAACCAACGAGGACCGGAACCGCGCCCGCCGCCCCGCCGATGACAATGTTCTTGGTGGTGTTTCGCTTCAGCCACAGGCTGTAAACGAAGACGTAGAACAAGGTGGCCGATACAGCCAGCACCGCGCTGAGCGGGTTGACGAGCCCCCACAACCAGCCAAAAGCAATGATCTCGACCACGAAGGCAAAGACGATTGCTTCACGGGGGGAAATCTCGCCAGTTACGAGAGGGCGGCCCTTCGTGCGCTCCATCAGGGCATCGATGTCACGATCGATGTACATGTTGAAGGCGTGCGCCCCGCCCGCCGCGAGCGTGCCCCCGACCAGCGTGTTCACGATGAGCCAAAGCGAGGGTATGCCCCTCTCGGCCACGATCATGGTGGGCACGGTGGTGACCAACAAGAGCTCCACAATACGCAATTTCATTAGCGCGACGAAGGCCACTGCTCGCGATCGAGAACGAACTTCGGTAGGGGCGGGCACCTCGCTAGGCTATTACCGACCGTGCTATTACGGACAATGCGCTATCGGCTAACTGGCCCCCTAACCTCGGTCATCGTGTTCTCGCGTGTGGTATCAGCGAAGCGTTACGTGCAAATGACCAGGGCGGCGCTGTGGTCGTTGGCGCTTATCGTGGTGAGTGGAGCGGCGGTACGACTCACCGGGTCGGGCTTGGGCTGTTCGGACTGGCCGAACTGTGAAGAAAATCAGTTCGTCGCCAGTGTCGAGTACCACGCCCTTATCGAGTTCGTGAACCGACTCTTCACTGGAGTTGTCGCCGTCGCGGTGATCGTGGCGGTGCTAGGTTCTCGTCGACTCCAACCTCGACGCCGTGACCTTGAGCGTTGGTCATGGGGTCTAGTCGCGGGAGTTCTCGCTCAGGTTCTGCTCGGTGCTCTCCTAGTCAAGACCAACCTCGACCCGCGCTTCACGATGGGCCACTTCCTTGTCTCTATGGTGTTGCTATGGAACGCAACGGTGCTCGTCCACGAGGCACAACGTAACGAACCAACCCCCCGCGGACGTCGCGGCTTGAGTCGCGGGACCCCGGTAGTTATGGGCTGGGGCGGCGTTCTCCTCGTGAGCGGCACGATCGTCACCGGCTCGGGACCCCACTCCGGCAGCGACCAGGCCGAAGTCGCCGAGCGTCTCGGTTTCCTCGTGCGCGAGGTCACCCGAGTTCACAGCCTCATCGCGATCGGACTCCTGCTGGGGATCGTCGCGGTAATGCTATGCGCAAAGGGCAGGCCTCACATCGTGCGTCTGGCCCAGATTGTGGCCGCCCTGTTGCTACTCCAAGGTGCGATTGGCTACTGGCAGTACTTTGCCGGGGTGCCAGTGCAACTAGTCGCGGTCCACATCACCCTAGCCTCCCTTACGTGGATCACCATCGTGCGGCTCGATCTTGTGGCGCGGGGGGCATCGTGACTCAGCCGCTCGCTACTACCGACCCCGAAACTGAAAACCGCCTAGCCAACGACCGACCATGGAAGGTCATTGTCTGGGACGACCCCATCAACTTGATGTCGTATGTGAGTTTCGTCTTTCGTAAGTTGTTCGGCTTCTCCAAGAAAAAGGCCCATCGCTTAATGATGCAAGTACACGTAGAGGGCCGAGCGATCGTGTCGTCGGGTAACCGTGAGAAAGCCGAACTTGATGTTTTCCGTCTTCACGAGCACGGCCTGTGGGCGACTCTAGAACGAGACGAATAGCAGTGGCCCCTATCTTCCAACGCCGTTTCCTATGGAAGAACGACATGGTCGTCATCAACCTACCCGAAGAAGAACAAGACATGCTGGCCCATGTTTTGCCGCAACTTCGAGAGCTTGTTATGGGCGAGCGAGACCCCGGCCTGCGGCGTCTCCAACCGCCTGCCCGTCCCGACAACGCCGACGACGAAGCGGCCTACCGAGAGATGGTAGACAACGACCTCCTCCGGTCGCGACTCGAAGCAATAGAGACCGTGGAAGAAGGAATCGGCGGCACCACGCTCGATGAATCAGGAATCACCGCGTGGATGCAGAGTCTCAACGCCTTGCGCTTGGTCCTAGGGGACCGGCTCGATCTCGACGTTATCGGCCCCACGACCCTCGCCGACCTCGCCCAAGACGATGAACGGATGCCGATCATGGCCTTGTACGAATGGCTGGGTTGGCTCCTCGAACAACTTGTAGATGCAGCAATGAACGGGTTCGATGAATAGCTCGCGCCGGTAGTGACTTGCACCCTCTAGACTTCATCTTCGGTCGGTTCGCCGACCGTTGCCCCATTCGTCCAGCGGCCTAGGACGCCGGCCTTTCACGCCGGTAACACGGGTTCGAATCCCGTATGGGGTACGATAGGTAGCCGGGTTGTTATCGCGACAACGCGGCCCTACCGTTTGTACTTCGCTCGGCTTGCCGATCGAGTGGTCCTGTAGATCAGTTTGGAGTGATCGCCACCCTGTCAAGGTGGAGGCCGCGGGTTCAAATCCCGTCAGGACCGCTAAGCAACTCCCGGTGAGTTGCTCCCAGGGGTCGGGTAGCTCAGTTGGCAGAGCGGCCGCCTGAAAAGCGGTAGGTCACCGGATCGACGCCGGTCCCGACCACCACCTCGTTTCAGTGTCTCGGCTCCGGTCGAGACACTGGGATGGGGTTTTCGCCGTTGGTTATAGCGGATTACCGCCTCGTTCACCCGACCGTCATCGCTCGCGACCCTACGTCGCTCGCTGGTTTAGGACCGTATGACGCCGTCGCAAACCGCCGCTTTAGCAACGGCCGAGGCGACCGCTGGAGCAACCGTCTTATCAAATACCGACGGAACGACGTAATTCGGAGCAAGGTCGGTCGCTTCGATACACTCCGAGATCGCTCGGGCGGCGGCCACCTTCATGCTTTCGGTGATCGAGTGCGCGCCAACGTCGAACGCCCCTCGGAAGATACCGGGAAAAGCCAAGACGTTATTGATCTGATTAGGGAAGTCACTACGACCGGTGGCCATGACCGCGGCGAGCCCGTCGGCGACCTCGGGACGAATCTCGGGATCGGGGTTAGCCATGGCGAACACGATCGGGTCTTTAGCCATTTTTCGGATGTCGTTGGCGTCAATGAGATTCGGGGCCGACACTCCGACAAATATGTCGGCTCCCTTGAGGACATCGCTAAGCAGGCCAACTGAGCGGTTCGGGTTAGTGTGGTCCGCGAACCATGCCTTACTAGGATTGAGACCCTCGCGACCAGCGTAAATCGCCCCGCTTCGGTCGACGCCAATGATCTGGCCCGCCCCCGCATCGTTCAAGATCTTACCAATGGCGACACCCGCCGCGCCGATGCCAGAGATGACAATGGACGAATCGGCGAAGGACTTCCCCACCAGTTTGAGAGCGTTCATTAGCCCAGCTAGAACAACCACGGCGGTGCCATGCTGATCATCGTGAAAAACGGGAATATCGAGGCTTTTCTTCAGCCGAGTTTCGATCTCGAAACATGCTGGCGCGGCAATATCTTCAAGGTTGATCCCGCCGAACGTCGGGGCGATCCGCTGGACAGTCGCGATGATCTCCTCGGGATCGGTGGTGTCCAAACAGATCGGGAAAGCGTCAACGCCCGCGAATTCCTTGAAGAGCAAAGCCTTGCCCTCCATGACCGGCATGGCGGCTTCAGGACCAATGTCGCCGAGCCCTAACACGGCGGTGCCGTCGGTGACAATAGCCACGGTATTTTTCTTGATCGTGTACTCGTGGGCGAGGGTCGGATCAGCGTGGATACTCATACACACGCGAGCTACGCCAGGGGTATACGCCATCGCCAAATCGTGGGCGTCGCTCACCGAACAAAGCGACAGGACCTCGATTTTGCCACCCTCGTGCAGGCGATAGACGCGGTCCCACCAGTCTAGGACGGTGACACCTACTAGGTCATTGATTGCGCTGACGATGCGCCGACCATGCTCCTCGTCGCGGCAATGAACGTCGATAAGCCGCGACACCGAAGGCCCTTTTGCTACGAAGCCGGTAGCTCCCGCGATGTTGCCCCCCGCTTCTCCCACCGCTATCGCGAACCTTCCTAAGGTGCCGGGAAAGTTGTCGAGAATGATCTTCATCGAGATCGAATAGGCGGCAGTCGGCGCGGTCGTCATAGGCCAAAACATTACCCGAATATTGTTTCCTCACCCCTTACCCCAAGAATGCTGCTACTATTCGAGTTATGGCCACTCGTTCCCAACCAATGACCGATGATCACAAGGCAGCATTAGTTGAAGGCCGGTCGCAAGGCCGTGCTGTGCGCGCCTACCTCGAAGCTCTCGACACCCACAGGCCCAAACGGGGTCGCAGGCGGTCTATCGAGTCGATACAAAACCGCCTAGCGGAGATTGATGACACCATCGCGTCCGCTAGCCAGATGTCCCGATTGCACATGGTGCAGGAGCGCATCGATCTCACCGAAGCGGTTGCCGCGGCTGAGACCACGGTCGACCTGACCGCGCTAGAGGACGACTTCGCCGGATCAGCCAAGGCCTACAGTGAGCGCAAAGGAATCAGCTACGCCGCTTGGCGCGAAATAGGAGTGCCTATCGCACTCTTAAAGCGCGCAGACATCGGACGCGACTAAACCTTCCTAAACCCTTACGTCGGCCTCCGTCGCCGCCGCGTCGGGGTATGCCGCTAGCACCGTGTTTGCTCGCTCGACAATCCGCCGGACCTGATCCACTGCGGTTCCCGTAAACTCCTCGGGTCGAGCGAGCAACCCGTCGATAGTGGCCGCATCTAGTGGTACCCGCGGGTCTTTATCGAGTCGATCGACAACCGATAATGCTGCTTCGCCCGAGCGGCGGGCAAGCGCGGCCTTCACCGCATGTTCTTTGATCAACTCGTGGGCTTCTTCACGACCAAGACCGGCTTCAACCGCGGCCGTCAACATGCGAGTCGTGGCTAGGAAGGGCAGATCGCGACGCAATTCAGCCTCAACAACGGCCGGAAATACCGCCAACTCCTCGAACACGCTCATCGCGGTTTGCAGGAGGCCTTCGGCTGCAAAGAAGGCATCGGGTAGCATCACCCGACGAACAACAGAACAACTCACGTCACCTTCGTTCCATTGGCGGCCCGCTAAGCCGGCGGCCATAGCTAGGTGACCGTCAAGAACCAACCGCAGGCCACCTACTCGTTCGGCGCTGCGTGCGTTCATCTTGTGGGGCATCGCCGACGAACCAACCTGACCCGTCCGGAAGCCTTCGGTGGCCAGTTCGTGGCCAGCCATCAGCCTTATGGTGGTCGCTACGCTCGCGGGGGCCGAAACGGCCTGCACCAGCGCCGAAACCACATCGAAATCAAGTGACCGAGGGTAAATCTGCCCAACCGAATCGAGCACCCGGCTAAATCCCAGATGTCGCGCGACGGCTTGCTCTAGGCGATCTACCTTGGCGGCATCGCCCAGCAAATCGAGTTGATCTAGGCGTGTTCCTACCGGTCCTTTTAGTCCTCGTAGCGGATACCGGGCCAGAAGTTCCTCGATCCGCTCCAAGCCGATCATGGTCTCTTCGGCCCCATCAGCAAACCGTTTGCCGAAGGTAGTTACCTGGGCCGCCACATTATGGGTGCGGGCGACCATTACTAGGCCTGCGTGTCGCTCGGCGAGAGTGACCAAGCGGGCGAGAACCGCCACGAGGCGGTCGCGGACAAGTTCGAGCGCTTGTTTGATCTGTAGCTGTTCGACATTCTCAGTGAGGTCACGAGAAGTCATGCCGCGGTGGATGTGTTCGTGGCCCGCCAAAGAACAGAACTCGTCGATTCGGGCCTTGACATCGTGGCGAGTGATGGCTTCACGGGCGGCGATCGACTCAAGGTCTACCGTGTCGACCACTTGCTCATAGTCGCTCACCACGGACTCGGCCACGTCGAGCCCGAGATCGATCTGGACCTGCAGGACGGTAAGCCACAAGCGTCGTTCGAGCACGATCTTTGCTTCCGGAGACCAAATCTGATTCATCGCCGCGCTGGCATACCGAGATGAAATCACATTCGGGATCGGGGTCGCTGGCATAGCGCTAGGCCGCTCGGTCGAGGAACTGCTCACGACTAGGACCGACGCCCACGAGTCGAATCGGCACGCCGATCTGTGACTCCAGAAACTCGATGTAACTCACGGCTGGCGCGGGCAGATCGCCGGGTTTCGTAACCGCGGTGATGTCGGTGCTCCAACCCGGGAGTTCCTCGTAGATAGGTATGGCTTGGTGAAGTTCGGACTGATGATATGGGAAAGCCTCATGGCGCACGCCGTTGATCTCGTACGCCACGCACACCTTCAACGAATCAAGACCGTCTAAAACATCAAGTTTCGTGAGGGCCACCTCGGAAAGCGAGTTGACGCGAACAGCTTGGCGCATCATCACCGCATCAAACCATCCCGGACGGCGGCGACGCCCTGTGTTGGTGCCGTATTCGTGCCCGACATCGACTAAATAGTCGCCAGTCGCGTCGGCGAGTTCGGTCGGAAACGGGCCGGAGCCAACACGGGTGATGTAAGCCTTGGCAACACCGATTATCCGTTCGATATGGCGAGGACCGACCCCCGCTCCTGTGCAGGCGCCGCCCGCGACTGGGTTAGAGGAAGTCACGAAAGGGTAAGTGCCGTGGTCAAGATCCAAGAAGGTGGCCTGCGCACCTTCGAGCAACACGTGTTGGCCGCGCTCAAGGGCGAGGTGAACCATGGTGATCGCATCACCAATGTGAGGCACAAGCCGAGGCGCACAAACATCGAGGTACTCCGCGGCGATTTCGTCGGCGCTGACGGGCGGGCGATCAAAGACCTTAGTCAAAACCTGATTCGTATGCCCGAGCACGACATCGAGCTTCTTCCGAAAAATCTTGCCGTCTTCAAGGTCCTGAACCCGCAACCCGACCCGCATGGCCTTGTCGGCGTAGGCGGGTCCTATGCCGCGCTTGGTCGTCCCGAGTTTGCCGTCACCCAAATGGCGTTCGTGCAGAGCATCAAGTTCCTGGTGATAGGGCATGATCAAATGGGCGTTGCCCGAAACCGTGAGCGCCGAGCAGTCAACGCCTTTGCTTTCAAGCATGTCCATCTCGGTCAGCAAGACGCGCGGATCGACAACCACGCCGTTACCGATGACGGGCGTGATGTGCTCATAGAGAATTCCACTCGGTACGAGTTGGAGGGCGAAGATCTCACCGTCAACAACCAGAGTATGACCGGCGTTATGGCCGCCTTGGTAGCGAACCACCATGTGCATCTCCTTGGCGACGAGATCGGTAAACTTCCCTTTACCTTCGTCACCCCACTGGGTACCGACGACAATTGTCGCAGCCACGACGCCCTCCTCTCGAGAATTGCCTTATTGTGTGAGGCTACCGAGAACCAAGCTCGGACGCTCCGGCGGGGCCGTATGCACCCCGACAGTGACGGTGTCGCCTTCGACATAGGAGCCTTCGAGAATGGCCAAGGCCAACCGGTCGCCAATCTCGCGCTGGATGAGTCGCTTGAGTGGTCGAGCGCCAAAGGCCGGATCGAACCCCTGCTCAGCCAGGAATCGTTTCGCCTCGGGTCCAACCTCGAGGTGAAGCCGACGCTCGCTCATGCGCTGGCTGAGCGAACGCAGTTGAATGTCAACGATGTGTTCGAGGTCCGCCTGGGTCAGGGCTCGGAATCTGACGATGTCGTCAATGCGGTTGACAAACTCCGGCCGGAAGAAATCACCCGGTTCGCCGGTCAGGTTCGAGGTCATGATCAACACCACGTTCGAGAAATCAACCGTGCGCCCCTGTCCATCGGTGAGCCGCCCATCGTCAAGCAACTGAAGCAAAACATTAAAGACGTCAGCGTGGGCCTTCTCAACCTCGTCGAGGAGCACAACGGAGTACGGGCGACGCCGGACCGTTTCGGTGAGCTGACCTCCCTCGTCATAGCCGACATAGCCGGGAGGGGCACCGATGAGGCGGCTGACGCTGTGCTTTTCTAGGTACTCCGACATGTCGATGCGCACCATCGAGCGTTCGTCGTCGAACAAGAAATCGGCGAGCGATCGCGCTAGTTCCGTCTTGCCGACGCCTGTCGGGCCAAGGAACAAGAAGCTGCCGATGGGCCGATTCGGATCAGACAAACCAGCCCGGCTGCGCCGGATGGCGTTGGCGACTACCGACACCGCATGGTCTTGGCCGATAACCCGCTCATGCAAATGCTCTTCGAGGTGTACCAGTTTCTGGACCTCGGCCTCCAAGAGCCGAGTAGCAGGCACCCCCGTCCAACGGCTAACCACCTCCGCTATGTCCTCGTCGGTGACCTCTTCTTTTAACATAGAATCCTCGGCCTGAATCTTGTCGAGCCTTTCTCGAGCCTCGGCGAACGCTCGCTCCCGCTCAGGAATCCGGCCGTAACGGATCTGGGCCGCTTTTTCGAGATCGAATTCGCGGTCGACCTCGCTTCGCAACTGCTCGAGTTCTTCGTTGATTTCGCTCAGGGTGGTAATCGCGTCGCGTTCCCCTTGCCAACGCGCGGTCAACCCCGACAGGTCTTCGGTGAGGTTGGCCAACTCCCGATCGAGGTCCGCTAGCCGCTCGCGCGCCGCGGCATCACTTTCGTTGGCCAGCGCCACCCTTTCGATCTCGAGTTGGCGAATACGCCGCTCAACAATGTCGATCTCGGTCGGTACGGAGTCGATCTCAATGCGCAGCGAACTTCCGGCCTCGTCGATTAAGTCGATGGCCTTGTCGGGCAGGTGTCGGCCAGTGAGGTAGCGGTCGCTTAGCACCGCGGCAGCTACGAGCGCCGAGTCCTGCATGCGAACACCGTGGTGGACCTCGTAGCGCTCCTTTAGCCCCCGCAAAATCGCGATTGTGTCCTCAACCGAGGGCGGTTCAACGAGAACCGGTTGGAAGCGGCGTTCAAGGGCGGCGTCGGACTCTACATACTTGCGGTACTCGTCGAGCGTGGTCGCCCCAATCATCCGCAGGCGACCCCGAGCGAGCATCGGCTTGAGCATATTACTGGCGTCCATCGCCCCTTCGGCCCCGCCCGCACCAACCACGGTGTGCATCTCGTCGAGGAAGGTGATGATCTCACCACCCGCGTCCTCGATCTCTTTGAGTACCGACTGCAGGCGTTCCTCGAACTCGCCGCGGTATTTCGCTCCCGCGACCATGGCGGCCATGTCGAGGCTGATCACCCGTTTGTTCTTGAGACTTTCCGGAATGTCGCCTTCAACGATGCGAGCGGCCAACCCTTCGACGATGGCCGTCTTGCCCACCCCCGGCTCCCCGATGAGAACCGGATTGTTTTTGGTGCGCCGGGCAAGCACCCGGATGACGCGGCGGATCTCGTCGTCGCGTCCGATGACTGGATCAAGTTCACCGGCGCGGGCGGCCACGGTGAGGTCGCGGCCGAAACGTTCCAAGGCTTGATACTGATTCTCTGGCTGCTGATTGGTGACGCGGTGGCTGCCTCGCACGTCTCGCAACGCAGCAAGCAGGGCCTCGCGATCGATATCGAGGTGGGCAACGAGAGCTAGCAGTAGATGCTCGGTAGAGAGGTACTCATCGTGAAGGTCTTCGCGTACGTTGTCGGCTCGCTCAAACACCTCCCGCAGTGCGCGGGAAATCTGCGGTTCGGAGCCGTAAGCGTTGGGAAACCGGGCGAGAGTGGCCTCCGTCGTCGATCGTAGGGCCGGTACATCAACGCCAACCCGGTTAAGCAGCGGCAAGACGATGCCCTCGGTTTGGCCGATTAGGGCGAGCAGTAGGTGCTCGGGCGTCACCTCAGGGTGCGCAGCCGACTGTGCGCTCTGGGTGGCGACGGAGAAGGCTTCCGTAGTCTTGAGGGTAAAACGGTTAGGGTCGATTGCCATCAATGCCTCATTAGGTTACCTATCAATACCGCTTGCTTGGAGTAAGGCGTCGGCGACATCTCGCCACTCAGTGGTGGTATTGGCGGCACCGGCACTGAGTTGGTCTAGCGCCGCCACCGCCCGCTCGACGGCAACTAAAAACGCCTCGGGGCCAACCGACTCGGCCACGGTCCCGTTCACCCCCTCGGTCACGACTTCGGGCAGTCCCCCCACCGGCGTCACCACCACCGGGCGGGCGGCGGCAAAGGCGAGCGCGGCAACGCCGGAGACTACGGCGGAGCGGTAGGGAGCCACAAGTAGATGGTGTTCGCCAATGAGGGGGCCCACTTCATCATCGGGAACGTAGCCGGGGCGAAGCGTTACTCGGTCGGTCAGATCTCGGGCTGCTAGGTCAGCGGCGATTGCCTCCACCGGATCCCAGAACTGGCCAGCAATGCTCAACCGTAGATCGAGGCCTTGGGCGGCCGCGAGTTCGACTACGTCGATGGCAATGTCGCCCCCCTTATACGCCCGAACGAAACCGAGAAGGAGCATCCGGATCGGTGGCTGCGGCGGCAACGGAGTCGGTTCAACCGGTAGGTTCGGCGGATGCGGGATTACTTCGACGCGCTCGAGCGGGGTCTTCGCCAGGAGTTGCTCACGCGCCACTGTTGCATGGACGACCGCACCGCTCACTCGGCGCATCACGAACCGAAGAAAGGTCGCCGAGAACGGTAGCCGTTCGTGTAGTTCGGGTTCGTGGACAAAAGCAACCGCAGGCGCCCCGCCGGAAAAGGCCAAAATCATGCGCAGCGCGAGGGCGTGAAACGGAGTGACCCAGGGGAACACCACCAGATCGACCCCGCGGCAGCGACGCCCTGCCCGCATCCACGACCACGGACTCCACCACCGAAGCACGAAATTTTCGCCGGTCTCGCTCGGTTGATCGCCCTTGAACAACCAACGCGGATAGAGGGATCGCCATGTCGTGATTTCAACGTCGTGGCCCGCCTCGGTGAACGCCTTGGCCAACTGGCCTCCGTGCTGAGCTATTCCTCCACGATGAGGCGGGACAGGACCGACGTAGGCAATTCGCACGTGGTAAACCTAATACTAACTATTGGCCGCGCTTGTAGATGGTGACACTTTGGTGTAGCGGCACAAGATCGCGGCGGTACTGACGGTGAGTGTTCTCGACGGCCGCGTCGGTCGCGGCTTGGGCATGGCGAAGTTGTCGTTCGAGGTCGACTAGGCGCGCTTCGAGGTCGAACACCCGCTTGACCCCAACTAGGTTCATGCCTTCGTTGGTGAGTTCTTGAATCCGGGTCAAAAGAACAATGTCTGCGTCGGAGTAACGTCGACTGCCGCCACCGGTGCGGGCGGGGTCGACGAGACCTCTGCGTTCATAGATCCGCAGGGTTTGGGGATGCACGCCCGCGAGTTCCGCCGCCACCGATATCACGTATACGGCTCGGTTGAATCGATCTTGGTCCATAGCTTCCTTGCTGCCAACTTGTTGCTGTGTTCGTGCTTGGGCTACCGCTCGAGCCGGACCCGAGGAGATTTCGTCGTTGCCGCGGCTAAGGCCTTGACCGCGACCCGTTGTTCGTCGCTGAGTTCGTTCGGAACGTCGACGAACACCGTCACCAAAAGATCGCCGCCTCCCCCCTTGCCCCGAACCCGGAACTTCTTACCCGTAGCGGTACCCGCGGGAATCCGGATCTTCACCCTCTCTGCGGTGAGGGTGGGCACCGAGATGTCCGCGCCGAGCGCCGCCTCGGCGAAGGTTATGGGAACCTCCAGCGTGAGGTCGGCGCCACTGCGTCCGAACAATGCATGATCCTTGACTCGGATCTTCACCAAGAGATCGCCAGGCGGTCCGCCGCCGGAACTGAGCCCACCACGGCCCTTCAGTAGGATCTTCTGGCCCGTCTTTACCCCCGCCGGAATGCGGACCTTGATCTCTCGGGGGCGAACCTCGCGGCCGCTACCACCACACGTTGCACACGGGTCGGTGATGACCGAACCCCGGCCGCCACAGGCGACACAGGGTCGACTCATCGAGAACATTCCCTGATTGTCGTCGATAACCCCCCGGCCGTCACAGTGGTGGCATCTACGAGGGGCCGCGCCAGGGGTCGAACCGGTACCGGAGCAACCCGAACAGGCGGCCTCACTGGCGATCGAGATCACGGTCTCGCTCCCAATGACCGCGTCAAGGAAGTCGAGGGCGAGATTAGCTTCGAGATCCGGGCCGGGTTGAGCGCGATGGGCTTGATGGCCTCGGCCGCCGCCTCGTCCACCGCGACCAAACAGGCCGCCGAGAAGATCGCCAAAGTTATCGAACCCGCCATTGGAGCCACTCGGGCCACTCCCTCCGGCTGCGAAGCGGCCAGGGATGGGGCCCATGCGCCGCGCCTCGTTGTAGCTAGCCCGTTTATCTTCGTCGCCGACGACGTCATAGGCGGCCGATACTTCTTTGAACCGCTCTTCCGCGGCAGGGTCGCCCGGGTTGGCGTCGGGGTGCAGTTTACGGGCGAGTTTACGGTAGGCCTTCGTTAGCTCCTTATCGGACGCTTTCTCGGAGACGCCGAGGGTGGCGTAGTAGTCCTTTTCGAACCATTCGCGTTGGATCTCAGCCACGGGACATCAACTTTCGCAAACCAGCGATCAGCCCTTGACCTTGACCATGGCCGCGCGCATAACTCGACCTTTCCAGGCGTACCCAGTGCGCAGGATCTGATCGACGACCGGACCAACTTGATCCTCGTCGCCGGCCTCGCTCAACACGGCTTCGTGTTGGTTGGGATCGAAGGGTTCGCCGAGCGCGCCAATAACCTGCAGGCCCGAACGCTCAAGTTCGACGCGCAGTTGCGTACCGATTTGTTCGACCCCTTCGGCGCCTTGCTGGGCCGCGGCGTCGCAGGCGTCGAGCACGGGCAGTAAGGCCTCGACGACTCGGGATCCTGCCTGAGCGACAAACTCGGCGTGGCGCCGCTCGGTTTGCTTACGGAAGTTAGAAAGCTCCGCCGATACCCGCTGCAGGTCGTTGAGATGCTGATCGCGTTCGGCCATTACCGTTTCGAGCGCGGCGAGCATGACCTCAGGCGACAGAGGCCCGTCCGGTTCTGGCTCATCGGGAACCGCTTCAGGTGGCACTGGGTCAGGCGGCACTGGGTCAGATGGCACTGGGTTCGGTGGCGCAGTTTCGTCACTCACGATTCGTCGTCGTCGTCGTCAATGATCTCCGCGTCGACTACCTCGTCGTCGTCGGGGGTCTCGGGGGCGGCGTCGGCCTGTGAGGCGGCGGCCTCGTACAGACGCTGGCCAAACTCCTGGCTGGCGCTCATCAACGCCTCGCTGGCGTCCTTGATGGCATCGAGGTCGCTGCCTTCCTTAGCCGTCTTCAGCGCGGCCAGTTTGGCCTCAATTGTGGCTTTGTCGTCGTCGCTGACCTGTTCGGCCTGATCCTTCAGCAGCTTCTCGGTCTGATAGACGAGGCTGTCGGCAGTGTTGCGAATCTCGGCTTGCTCTTTGCGCTGACGATCTTCCTCGGCGTGAAGTTCGGCGTCGGCGACCATCTTTTCGATGGTGTCCTTGTCGAGCGAACTCTGACCGGTGATGGTCATCGATTGTTCCTTACCTGTAGCCACGTCCTTGGCCGCAACGTGGACGATGCCGTTGGCGTCGATGTCGAAGGTGACCTCGATCTGGGTCATGCCCCGCGGAGCCGGGGGCAGGTCAACGAGTTGGAACTTGCCCAGCGTCTTGTTGTACTGCGCCATCTCGCGCTCGCCCTGCAAAACGTGGATCTCGACCGACGGCTGAGAATCTTCGGCCGTAGTAAAGGGCTCGCTCTTACGGGTGGGGATGGTCGTGTTGCGATCGATAAGAGTAGTCATCACTCCGCCCTTGGTCTCGATGCCGAGCGACAGCGGGGTTACATCGAGGAGTAACACGTCCTTCACATAGCCCCGCAGCACGCCCGCCTGAACCGCCGCGCCGAGCGCCACAACTTCGTCCGGGTTCACTGTCTTGTTCGGCTCCGAACCGGTCATTTCTTTCACCAGTTCGGCGACCGCAGGCATCCGGGTGGAACCGCCAACGAGCACGACATGGTCAATCTCGCCCCTAGTCAGCTTGGCATCGGAAATCGCCGACTCGAAGGGCTTGCGGCAGCGAGCCAGTAGGTCAACGGTGAGGGACTCAAACTTGGCCCGACTGAGTTCATAATCGAGGTGCAACGGTCCGGTGTGGGTGGCGGTGATGAACGGCAGGTTGATCTGAGTCGATTGGGTTTGTGAAAGTTCGATCTTGGCCTTCTCCGCCGCCTCCTTGAGTCGCTGCTCCGCCATAGCGTCTTGGCTGAGATCAACCCCGTGATCACCCTTGAACGACTCGACCAGCCAGGCAATGACCTCATCGTCCCAATCGTCGCCCCCGAGTTGGGAATCGCCCGACGTTGCCTTCACTTCGAAAACGCCGTCACCGAGTTCGAGTACCGAAACGTCAAAGGTTCCACCCCCGAGGTCGAAAACGAGAATGGTCTGATCGGTAGCTTTTTTGTCGAGGCCGTAGGCGAGTGCCGCCGCGGTGGGTTCGTTGATGATGCGTAGGACTTCGAGGCCGGCGACCGTGCCAGCTTCCTTCGTGGCGGTGCGCTGGGCATCGTCGAAGTAGGCGGGAACTGTGATGACGGCCTGGGTGACGGTATCACCCAAGTATTCCTCGGCGTCTCGCTTGAGCTTCATCAGCGTTCGGGCGCTGATTTCCTGCGGGTTATAAGCTTTGCCGTCGATGTCGACGGTCCAGTTTGTCCCCATGTTGCGCTTGACCGAGCGAATGGTGCGCGTCGGGTTGGTGATGGCCTGGCGCTTGGCTACTTCGCCAACCAGAACTTCGCCGTCTTTAGCAAAAGCAACAACCGAGGGGGTGGTGCGGGAACCTTCCGCGTTGGGGATGACGACAGGTTCGCCACCTTCTAGGACGGAGACAACTGAGTTAGTCGTTCCGAGATCGATACCTACTGCCTTGGGCATGAGTTTCCTTTGCTGCTGACTTCTGCGATGGAGTGGAATGAGGGTAGAAACCGAACTATAGCGGTGAATATTCCCTTAACCATCAAGAAACTTGAGTGTAGCTCAATAAACTTTAGTTATGGTACTGCCATGTACAACTTGATCCTCGTTCGCCACGGTCGTTCGGAATGGAACGAAAAGAACCTCTTCACCGGATGGTATGACTGCCCGCTCATCGAGAAAGGACGTGCCGAGGCTCGAGCCGCGGGATCGATGCTAGCCGAAGCCGACCTACTCCCAGACGTGGTACACACATCGCTGCAGCAACGCGCAATCGAAACCGCCGAGTTGATGCTGGCCGGTTGCGACCGACGGTGGATCCCCGTTCGACGACACTGGCGGCTAAACGAACGCCACTACGGCGACCTCACCGGCCTCGACAAAGCGGAAACGGCCAAGAAACACGGCGCCGCACAGTTGCAAATATGGCGTCGCAGTTACGACACTCCACCGCCACCGATACGCGCCGACAACGCCTTCAATCCCAACTCATCCGCGGCCTACGCCGCCCTCGCGCCCGAACTGTTGCCGCTCACCGAGTGCCTCGCCGACGTAGTTGATCGCATGTTGCCGTACTGGTTTGACGGCATCGTTCCCGATCTCGGGGCGGGCCAAACCGTGTTGGTCACGGCCCACGGGAACTCGCTGCGGGCCTTAGTGAAGCACCTCGACTCGATTCCCGACGACGAAATCGTGGATCTAAACATCCCCACCGGCATGCCGCTGCACTACGTGATCGGTGCCGACATGCGTCCGCTGGAGATGAAGCATCCGCTGGAGCGGGCTATGGACCCTGAAGCGGCCGCGGCCAGCGCGGCGGAGGTGGCCGCCCAAGCCAGCGGCGGCTAAACCACCCGACGGTTAAGCCCCTCAACGCACACCGGACCGTGAGAGGGCTATCTTTACCATGTCATGGAATCGCCGATGAAGCCTCACCATTTCGTTCGCCTCTTGGGCGTCGGAATTGCCCTGTTCACATTCGGGTCCTACGTCTTGCCGTTCATAACCGACTGGCACGACGAATCGACAGTCACCCGAGAGGTGTTTGACAACATCCCCGACGCGATCAAGTTGGCGTTCTACACCGTGATTCCGCTGCTGTTGGTGTACGGCGCGTGGATGTTCTCGAATCGTGTCAAGAACTGGGAGCGTGGCCGCCCCGACAACCGTCGCACTACCCTCAAGAACGCCAAAACCCGGGCGGGCGATTTCCGCGCCGGGGTCTACATGCAGACACTTATGCGCGAACCCGGCGCCGGGATCATGCACTCGATGATCTACTTTGGGTTCATCATCTTGCTCGGTGTCACCACCGTGCTGGAGGTCAACCATCAGGTCCCCGAACCAGTTAAGTTCCTCCACGGCGATGTCTATCGCGCCTACGCCGCGGTCGGCGACGGGGCGGGCCTCATTTTCTTAATTGGCATCGTCTGGGCGATTGTCCGCCGCTACGGTCCGTGGTCGTGGCGGCCTTACCGCATCCGCACCAAATCCAAACCCGAACACGCGGTGATTCTCGGCGTGTTCTTCGCCATCGCGGTGACTGGGTTCGGGGCCGAAGCCTTCAGGATCGCCCACGACGGAATGCCCGAGTTCGAGAAATGGAGTTTCATTGGCTACCCGCTCGCCACGCTGATCGCAGACAGCACCAACCTCAGCGGTTGGCACCAGGTTTGGTGGGTTGCCCACGTCATCAGCTTTGTCGCCTTCTTGGTGATCCTCCCCACCACGATGCTGCGTCACATGTTCACCTCGCCGCTGAACATGTATCTAAAAGACAAAGACCGCCCCAAGGGTGCGATGAAACCCATGCCCGACCTTGTCAACGGCGAAACCGAACTCGAAACGTTCGGGGCCGGCGTCATCGAGGACTTCACCTGGAAGCAACTGCTCGACACCGACGCCTGCACAATGTGTGGCCGCTGCACATCGGTATGCCCAGCCCACGCCACCGGCAAACCGCTCGACCCGCGCGAGATCGTACTGAAGACGGGCGAGGTCATGGCCCGCACCGGCGATCCCTCTGTGTCGCCGCCTATTGGCGTCGACGACGAGATCACCGTCCCCGCCAACTGGATGTTCGACCGCATCTCCCAAGACGAGTTGTGGGCCTGCACTACCTGCAAGGCGTGCGACGAAATTTGCCCGGTCAACATCGAGATACTCGACAAGATTCTCGACATGCGCCGTTACCTCACCTTGATGGATAGCGACTTCCCGTCCGAACTTGGCCAGGCTTTCCGCTCCATGGAGAACTCCGCCAACCCATGGGCGATGAGCCAAAGCGAGCGGGGCGATTGGGCCGCGGACGTGCCCGGCGTGAACATTATCGATGGCGGTGATCCGTTCGCCGCTGAGTACCTCTACTGGGTTGGCTGTGCTGGCTCGTTCGATGACAAGAACAAAAAGGTCACTCGGGCTATGGCCCAACTCATGCAGCGCGCCGACGTGGATTTCGCTATCCTGGGCCCAGCGGAGAACTGCACCGGCGATTCGGCTCGTCGTTCCGGCAACGAGTACTTGTTTCAGATGTTGGCCAGCCAGAACGTCGAAACGCTCAACACGATGGGGGTAAAAAAGATCGTCACCCAGTGCCCGCACTGCTTCAACACCCTCGCCAACGAGTACCCCCAACTCGGCGGACATTACGAGGTCGTGCATCACAGTCAATTCCTCGAATGGCTCGTGGAGCAAGGGCGTCTCGACTTGAGCGAAGCGAGGCTCGAAGAGCGCGTGGTGTATCACGACTCCTGCTACCTCGGTCGGCACAACGACGTGTACATGGCGCCGCGCAAAGTGCTCGGAAGCCTCGGCGGGATCGAGTTGGTCGAGGCCGAACGCAACGGCACCAAGGGCATGTGTTGCGGGGCCGGGGGCGCTCGGATGTGGATGGAAGAGACCATCGGCGAGAAAGTCAACGATGTCCGGGCCCAGGAACTAGTCGACACTGGGGCCAGCCGGGTCGCCACGGCGTGTCCGTTTTGTTACGTAATGATGGACGACGGGGTGAAGGCAGCGGGCAAAGAAGAAGACGAAGTCCGAGTGACCGACATCGCCATGACCGTCCTAGAGGCAATCGAGGCTGGTGAAGTTGCTAGGGTCACGCCGTGAGCAAGGCGTCCCCGACCATCTTGGTCATCGACAACTACGATTCCTTCGTCTACATCTTGGTGCAGTACCTGGGTGAGTTAGGTGCCGCTCCGGTCGTGTATCGCCATGACGAGATCGATATCGACGAAATTAGGATCCTCAATCCTGATGGTATTTTGATCTCTCCTGGTCCCGGCGAACCCGATGCCGCTGGCATCAGTCTGGCGGTTCTCACCGAGTTAGCTGGCACGACACCGATCTTTGGGGTGTGCCTCGGCATGCAGTGCATGGGGCAAGCGTTTGGCGGCAACGTCGTTCGTGCGCCCCACGTCATGCACGGTAAGACTTCGATGATCCAACATCACGACATCGGAGTGTTTGCGGGCCTGCCGAACCCGTTGGAAGCGACCCGCTACCACTCACTCATTGTTGACCGCGCGACTTTTCCGGAGACCCTCGAGATCACCGCGGAGAGTTCCGATGGCTTGATAATGGGCTTGCGTCACCGCCAACTCGACATCGAAGGCGTGCAGTTTCATCCAGAATCGGTTCTGACCAACGCCGGTCACGAGCTACTGACGAATTTCCTCGACCGCTGCCGCTGCCGCTAGGGCGTAGACGTAGACGTTGTACTACTCGTTGGCACCGAGGGGGTCGTTGGCGCCGCTTCTGCACCGATCGTGATGGTAACCGCCGTACCGGAATCAACCTCCTCGAAGGCCGCTGGCAACTGCGTGATTACCCGTCCGATCTGAGCCGAACCATCGGCCACCTCTTGGAAGACTGGGATCGGTTCGAGACCGGCGTTGCGCAGGGCCTGAACGGCGGTGTCGGTAAAGATGCCTTTGACGGGCGGAACCGTGACCTGAGGGAAACCGGTGGACACAACGATGGCGATGTTTGATCCAGACGGCACTAGCGCGTTCGCGGCAGGTTCGGTACGAACGACATCACCCACGGCGATCGTTTCCGATGCCTCCTCAAGGGGGGTTCCCACCACGGTGAAACCGACGTCGCGCAGAGCGTTGAGTGCGGCAATAACGCTCAGATTACCTACATCCGGGACAGGAGAAACCTCAGGGCCACTTGAAACTGACAATTCAACGGTGCCACCGGAGGCTAGTTCGGCCCCTGATGCAGGCGTCTGCCCAATGACAACACCGGTATCTTGGGGACTTGCGTTTTGTACTTCAGTGACCTGATAGCCGAGACCGTTGAGACTGGCTGTGGCGGCCTCTCTGGTCTCGCCGATGACATTCGGAACGGTGTCGGCGGTGCCGGAACTGACGCGCAACATGATGATCGCTTCGGCCTCAACTCGTTGACCCGAAGGAGGGTCCTGGCCAAACACCTGATTAACCGGGATCTCGGAGTTCGTTTCGAACCGGACATCAATGTTTAGGTTCGCTTCGAGCAGGGCAGCGCGTGCGTCGGATACGTCGAGGTCCACGACATCTGGGACGTCGACTAGGGTCACAAGTTCCTCGTCGGGCTTTTCGTCAGTCCCGCTACTACCTCCCCCGAGTTCGCCGACGAAGGACCAGAAGAGGAAACCGAGGATGACCACGAGTACGAGGAGCGAAAAGATTAAGGCCACCGTGCGCCACGGACTACCACTAGGCGGAGGGCCTTCGTCGTAGTAATAGCCACTCGGGTACTGGCTGGGAACCATCTGCGGGTGCTGCTGGGACGGTTGGGGTTGTGCTGGCGGGGTAACGACCTGCGCTGGTTGCTGCGGGGTGACGGCTTGGGCTGTGGTGGCGGCGATGGGCGGAGTGGGCGCCGAGACCGGTGCGGGGGGATCAGCAGCCTCTTTCTTAGTCGGAATAGCGTGGGCCCCAGCGAGATAACGGCGCAGGTCACGGCGGAGATCGTCGGCGGTGGGATACCGATTCGCCGGGTTCTTGGCGAGGAGTTTCATAGTGATCGCCTGCAGCGACGACACCACCTGAACCCCTCGGGAAATCAACGGCTCGGGCTTCTCCTGCACGTGCTTGTAAGCAACGGCCATCGAAGTTTCGGCCTGGAAAGGCGGCTGGCCCGCGAGCATTTCGTAGAGGACAACGCCAAGCGAGTAAAGATCGCTGCGTCCGTCAAGGGTCCGGCCCTGGGCTTGCTCGGGGGAGAAATAAGTAGCCGTGCCCATTACCGAACCGTGCTGGGTCAGGCCCGATTCATTACCGCCTCCGAGGGCCGTAGCAATGCCGAAATCGGCGACCTTTACGTCGCCCGTATCCGAAACCAAGATGTTGCCAAGTTTGATGTCGCGGTGAACTAGGCCCGCTCCGTGCGCCGTTACCAAGGCGGCTGCCACATCGGCGGCAATTTCGGCCGCTCGGTCGGGGTGCAACGGACCGGTACTGCGCAATACATCGCTCATAGAGCGACCCGACACGTACTCCATAACAATGTAGTACGTGCCGCGCTCTTGACCCCAGTCATAAATGCCCACGATGTTGGGATGGTTGAGATTCGCCGCGGCCTGTGCCTCGCGCCGAAAGCGCTCGACGAAGTTCGGATCGTTGGCGAACTCTGGCGACAAAACCTTCACGGCCACCTCGCGTCCGAGCAGGTCGTCACGCGCCAAGTACACGTCGGCCATGCCACCGCGGGCTATATGGCGAAGTAATTCGTAGCGGCCGTTGAAAACTGTGGGCCCTTGTTCGGACATAACCTCAGAGTCTACCGCTAGCTCAGCGAACGACTATGCGCGCGGCCCTACGAATTCATATCGCAAAGTACGCCTCAATAACAGCCCGCGCTATTGGCGCCGCCACCTGTCCCCCCGTTTGTTCACTGACCCCGGCCTGAGCCTCGACGATTACGGCAATCGCGAGGGTGGCGGGTTCACTCGGCAGGCCCGCAAACCCAACGATCCACGCGTGTGAGTTGGGCGGGTCCGTACCGAGTTGAGCGGTTCCGGTCTTGCCCCCGATGACAAGACCCTCGACGATCATGTTTCGCGCCGTGCCGTTCTCGGCCACGTTACGCATCGCCTCCTCGAGCACCTTTGCCGTAGTCGGTTGCATGGCTATACGCCACGTTTCGGGCTCAACAGTGTCGTAAACGGAACCATCGGCGGCCCTCAACTCGCTCACCACGTGGGGGGTCATAACTACGCCGTCGTTGGCTATAGCGGCGGCGACCATGGCCATCTGCAAAGGGGTTGCGGCTACATCATTTTGACCGATCGAGGTTTGGGCTAGCCGAGCAGAGTTTTCGTGGATCGGTACGGACCCGTTCGGCCGCACCGACTCAGCGTCTAGTCCAACTCGATAGGCGTCAACATCAGCCAGATAGGCGCCATAATCGTCCGGGAAGCGAGAGGAGGCCGCCGACGGAAGGTCGATCGGCGGCTTAGCGTTGAAACCAACGGCCTCGGCCGCGGCAACCATTGCGTCAGGACCGACCCACTCCGCTCCGAGTTCGGCGAACGCAGTATTGCACGACACCCGCATGATCTCGAACAAGTCGCCCCCACAGTTGCTCCCCCCGAAGTTGGCGATGGTCGCCCCGCTCGGGAGAGGTTCGTAACCTGCGCTCTCGGGGAACACCGGCGCCGTCGCGGTGATCGCCCCCGTTTCAATCCCAGCCGTCGCGGTGACTAGCTTGAACGTCGATCCGGGGAAGAAAACTTCCCGGTAGGCCTTGGCAAGCAAGGGATCGGCGTCGTCATTCAACAACTCGTCGTAGGCATCGTTGACCGCCGCGCCATCGGCGGTGGACAATCGGTTCGGGTCGAAGCTGGGCCAAGTCCACATGGCAATAATCTCACCGGTAGCCGGATCCAGCGCCACAACCGATCCCCGCCGCTCACCAAGCGCTGTGCGCGCCGCGGCTTGGACCTTGTGATCGATCGTAAGGTGAACCGTGGCCACTGTGTCACGGTCGCGGAACAGGTCGGCCATCGAACGAAATCGTTGAACGACGGGAAGGCCGGCTAGTTCTTCGTTGTAGATCCGCTCCAAACCGGTGGCGGCAACGTTCAGCGACTGATAGCCCGCGATATGGGCGTATAGCTCCCCCTCAGGGTATTCGCGCAGAAAGTCCACCGAGCCTTCGTGGGGGATCGAACGGGCGACGACGACACCGTCGGCGGTAATGATCGGCCCTCGGATTCGACCGAACTCACGCACGAGTCCACGTGTGTTGTTCGCATTGGCTTGCAGACGCTCAGCCCCGAAGAACTGCACCCGGTTCAGTTGCACAAAAAGGATCAGGTACAGAACCGCGAGTGTGAAACCGAAGCGGCGAATACGACTGTTCATGTCGCCACTCCGACCGCCGTCGCCGGTTGGTCAGGAGAGGTACGCTGTTCGTGCGACATGCGCACCAGCAAGGCGAGCAAGACGTAGTTGGCCACGAGTGACGACCCGCCGTAGCTCACAAACGGCAAGGTTATTCCGGTAAGTGGCACGATCCTCAAAACGCCGCCCATGATGATGAACGCCTGCATTCCTAGCAAGGTAGTAAGCCCGAGGGCGAACAGTTTTTCGAAGACGCGCTCCGCTCGCAGCGCGATCCGGAGGCCGGACCCAACCAGGATCAAAAAGGTAATCACGATCGCCCCCGAGCCCGCTAGGCCGAGTTCCTCCCCTATCGCGGCGAAGATGAAGTCTGTCTCGGCGAAGGGAATACGACCGGGTTCGCCCCGGCCCAGACCAGTACCGGTAAGGCCGCCGTCGGCTAGGGCAAACGACGCTTCCACGATCTGAAAGCCCGCTCCTTTGGGGGAGGCGAACGGATCGAACCAGATGTCGACTCGCGTCTGCACGTGATCAAATCGTGACCAGACCGCCACCGACCCGGCGGCGAAGAGACCACCGGCAAGCAATAGGATCGAGAGCCGCTCCGCGCTCACCCAAAGCAGTACTACAAACAAGGTGAAAAAGAGCAGTGACGAACCAAGGTCACGTTCAAGAACCATGACCGCTAGCGACCCCGCCCAGGCAACACCGATCGGGGCCAAGTCCCGCAACTCGAGTCGGGCTCGGAGCATCTCGCGGGTGTCGACTAGGTAGGCGGCAAAGAACGCGGCCAATGCCAGTTTGGCGAACTCGCCGGGTTGGAAGTTAATCGGTCCCACGCTGGCCCAAATCCGCGCCCCATTGATTTGTTTGCCAAGCCCGGGCACGAGTGGCAAGATGAGCAGGCCGAGGCCCGCCAAACCCAGCAGGTAGCGATAGGACTCAAGCACCCGCACCCTCGGCAAAAAGATTAGCGTGCCGACGTAGCCCATAATGCCAACCGCTGTCCATGTCGATTGCAGTGCCGCAAGATCGCTATCGAGTCGGGTGATGACGACATACCCAATGCCGTTGAGCAGCAACGCTAGGGGCAAAAGAACAGGGTCCGCCGCTGCGGCAAAGCGTCGGGTGACGATGTGAGCGACAAACGCCAAGCCAAAGATCCACAACAAAAACGGCCCCGGGTTGACCGGGATCGCATCGGTCGTCCCCAAAATGGCGAGTCCGTATGCGATCACAACAATCAGGCCGACTGCGACGAGCAGGCCGACTTCGACTCGACGTGGTTTCAGTGCGGGCCGCTTCGCAATGACACCATGGGTCGCCCGCTGAACCCGGCTAGAGGGAGGTTCAACTATCCGTACCCCCCAAGCGAACATCCGTGACCCGGAGTTCGGGCGGATCATCGACTGAATCAGCGCTGACAATGTCGACCACCACCACGGTCACGTTGTCATGGCCTCCCGCCTCGCAAGCTCGCTTGACGAGATCATCGGCCGCGGCTTGCGGGTCGGCAACCCCGGTGAGCACATCAGCGATCTCCGCGTCGTCGACTTCGTTGAAGAGTCCGTCGCTGCAAATCAGGTAGCGATCGCCAGTCACCGGAACAAGTTCCCAAGCATCGACCCCGACTTCTTCCTCGATACCGAGCGCTCGAGTAATGACGTTTTTCCAAGGATGATCCCTCGCCTCGGCGGGCGTTAACTCACCCGAGCGCACCATCTCTTCGACGAGGCTGTGATCCCTAGTGTGCTGATGGAGTACGCTTTCGGTAAGCCGGTAAAGTCGACTGTCGCCGACATTGGCCACGCCGATTCGATTCGATTCGGCGCGGTCGAGGGCTACGAGAACCGTTACCGTAGTGCCCATTCCCTCCAAATCTGGATCTTCCTCGGCTCGAGAAATGACCCTCTCGTTGGCCGATTCAACACCCAAGATGAGTTCATCGATCGACTCGATTGACTCGATCTCGGCGAGGGCTTCTACCGCTATCAGCGACGCGACTTCACCGCCAGCGTGGCCACCCATACCGTCAGCCACGGCGAGCACGGCATCAGAAACTAGAAAGGAATCCTGATTCGTTTCCCGATGATTGCCGATATCGGTCTTGGCGCCAACCTTGAACGTGATCACACCAGCGCCAATACGTGTTCGCCAATCTGGATGCGATCGTCGGGGCCTAAGGTGCATGGTCGATCGAGCACGTGGCCATTCAATAGCGTGCCATTGGTCGACCCAAGATCCTCTACCGCCCAACGACCACCTGTTCTAAACACTCGGGCGTGCAGTTTCGATACCCGTTGATCGTCGATTACCACACCACAGTCCAGCGCTCGACCAAGAGTCACTTCTTCGTGAAGACCATACACCGTTCCAGCATAGGCCGCGGGCGCCAAAACGACAAGGCTGGGCCTGGGTACGGGAGCAACCGCTGGCAGGACACTAGGTGCCGCCACCACGACCGGTGATGCGGTTGGTGACTCGGTTCGTAGTTCAATCCCTATCACCCGAAGAACGCGAAAAAAGGTTAAATACACGAGCGCGAGGAGGCAAAAACGTACAATGTCGAGGAGTTGTTCTGACACAGTTCCTTGAGCCTAGTCGGGCCACCGCGGACTCGAAGCGGGCGACCTCGGCGTGGCTCATCCGGCCCGAAACTCAAACTTGGTGGTGGCACCCAACGAGAGCTGGTCGCCGTCCTCAAGGCGATGCTGGGCCACGGTTGCGCCGTTAACGGTCGTACCGTTCGTCGAACGAAGGTCGGTTATGACGAAACCATCACCGTCGGGGCGAATCTCGCCATGTTCGCGGCTGACGTTGGGGTCATCAAAGGTGATCGTGCAATCCGGGTGCCGGCCGAGCGTCACCAAATACTCGCCGAGCACAAACTGCTGGCCGTTGGCAAGGTGCAGTACCCCCGCGCCAGCCTCGGCTTGCTTCATACGCGCCCGCACGATGAGCGAGCCGCCTCTCAGTCTGGCATCAACTCCCAGCACGACTCGGACTGGGCCCATGAACTTCCAGCCTTCGTCACGCGCCGTTTGGCGGGCGGCGGTGCCCAGTTCCCGGATGAGCGCATCGCTGATCTCTTCGAAGCGGGCGAGATCGTCGGGCGCCAGGCCGATCTCGAAATGGTTGGCGACGACTGCCTGCCCGGCGACCCCAACCGAACGAGAATCGCTCATCTCGCGAGCGATGCGGTGGCTGATCTCTACCGGACGCACACCGCCGCGAAAAAAGCGCCCGACGGCACCAGCCACCAGTCGCTCGAGTCGACGCTCAACTGATCGCAATCCCACCCGGGCAGGTTACCCTCGGCAACAATCCACGATGGTTGACGCTACTATGGGAAACGCGCCGGGACTCCGGCTACGCAACGCGCGAGTGGCGGAATTGGCAGACGCGCAGGCTTCAGGTGCCTGTGCCCGTAAGGGTGTGGGGGTTCAAGTCCCCCCTCGCGCACAATTGTGATGTCTCAAGACATCGGAACCTCCTGAACCTGCGGTTCGGGGGGTTCTTCACTTTTTGAAGCGTGGTTGGTAGCCGCGTTTGGGGTTGAGGGTGAGGTGGCGGAGGAGTTCGCCGGTTTGGGTGGCGATGACGCGGATGTCGAGGTCGTCGATGAGCATGATGACCGCTGTTCCTTTGAGTGGCCGGCCGATGGAGGCGGGTTGGGGTTGTTGGGCGGTGAGCCATTTCTTGAGTGTTTGGTGGAAGTGTTCGACTTTGCCGCAGGTGGTGGGATGGTTCGGGGCGGAGTTCTTCTGCTGGATCTCGAGTTCCGCGAGCCGGGTCTCGAGGGCGTTGCGGCCGCCTCGGAACCCGGCGAAACGTGTCGTGTAGACCATTCCGTTGTCGGTCAGGACCGAGGCAGGAAACCCCTGGTCGAGACCGCATTGATCGAAGGTGTCGACGACGATGTCGCCGGTGACGCGGTGGTGTGCGGTGACCGAGAGTGCGTAGCGGGAGTGATCGTCGAGCCAGACCAGGACCTCGGTGTCTGCTCCGCCGGTTAGCCGGTAGTGGGTGAAGTCGGATTGCCAGGTTTCGTTCGGGAGATCGGCCTCGAAACGGATGTAGCTGCTCTTGGGTCGTTTCTTGGGTTCCGGGGTGATGAGTCCGGCGGTCACGAGGCGTCGGTGAATGGTGGAGACCGACACGGTGTGGCCTTGGTTCGCGAGGTGCCATTGGTTCGTGTGGGGACCAGCATCGAGGCCGCGTGTGGTGAGGTCGACGCGCAGGTTCACGATCTGTTTGTTCACCACATCTGCAAGCCGGGCCGGTGAGGTATGTGGCCGGCGTGATCGAGGTTCGAACGCGGCATCGCCTTCGCTGCGGTAGCGGCCGACCAGCCGAGTCACCCACGACCGGGAAAGCCCGTACTGGGCAGCGACATCGGCGTGTGTGCGGCCCTCAATCACAACAGAGGTGATGACCAAACGACGTTTCGACATCGCCCACCCTGCACCCCGGCAAGGTTCCGATGTCCTGACACATGTGTTTCCGATGTCCTGAACCAACACACCCCCTCGCGCACAACTGGGGTTCCTTTGAGGGGCCGGCCGAGGCTGATGTGATGCATCCGGCCGGCCCGGCGTAGTGACACGGTACCGGTTTTGTCGATTCGGTCGTGACGAATCCGGTAGTGGTTCTTGGCACCGTTGTTGCCGGGTTCATCTTTGGGAAGCCGATGGTAGGCAATCGCGGCTCTCAACTGCTGGATGGGCGGTGGCCCGTTTCTTGAGAGTCTGCTGGAAGCGCTCGACCTTGCCGGTGGTGGTTGGATGGTTTGACCGTGTGTGCTTTTGGCTGATGAGGGATCTAACCGGTCGACGAGCGCCCAGTACTCCTTTGCCTCAAGTGGTGCAACTTCGAGTGACGCAAGGCGGTTGGTCAGTAGCAGGAGTTTTATAGATGACAAAGAATGAAGCACTGATGGGAGGCTGCATCCAGCGGGTAAGCCTCTCCAGCCAGGTCGTGAGCCGAATTCGGGGCCGAGTCGAGCCAGAATGCGGTGCTCGCAGGGATCATGTCATCACTACGTGGCACCCTCGAAACGGCAGTCATTTTGGGTCTGCGCTATCATTGCCCAAGACGCCGGTGAAGCGAGACGACTCACTGAAGAACATTGCGCCGAAGCAAGGGCAGTGATCATTGACGCGACCCAAAGCGCCAGCAAAGAAGAGGAACGGCACAAATGAAAGACGCCACTGAGTCGCAAACCTTGTCCAGTGACCGCGGGGCAACGACCCACCACCTTGTGAAGCTTGGAAGCGCTGACCTCGATATCACCGTTGTGGCGACCAAAGGATGCGACATTATCGAGATTGTCGATCGCCGGACCGGAATCGATGTCATGGCCAAATCGCCGTGGGGATTAGCACCACCGGGCGCCTCGCCCTACCTCGGGTCGTCGACTGATCTATGGCTGTATCACTACGGTGGCGGATGGCAGGTGTTGTTACCCAACGGCGGCGACGAGTGTACCGTTGATGGTGCCACCTACGGATTCCACGGCGAGGCGGCTTTGGTCCCGTGGTCAGTCGATGCAACCCTGCCACATGAGGCATCGTTTCACGTCGACCTCTACACCGCCCCGATCCGGATCAATCGCACCATCACGGTAAACGGCCCCCAGGTCACACTTCGAGAGTCGGCACATAACCGCAGTTCAAGTCCGATCGACGTCATGTGGAGTCATCACCCCGCTTTCGGTGCGCCCCTCATCGAACCAGGAACTCGGATCGAGACCGCCGCGGGAACCTACTGGACTGACCCGGTCGCACCCGGATCGGTCGGCGAGCGGGGTGCAGCCATGTCGTGGCCCGCCGTAGTCGCCTCACCCGCCGGGCCAGTCGACCTTTCGCTCATCCCGGCGCGAGACCAACCGCGTCACACGATGGGCTACCTAAGCAACTTTGACCACCACCAGGTTCGGGTGGTGAATGACACCCGAGATCTGGCGGTCACCCTCGCATGGGACGGAGATATCTTCCCCCACGCCTGGCTATGGCAAGAACTCCACTCGACCGCAGGGTACCCGTGGTACGCAGAGCAGTACACGATCGCCATCGAACCCGCCACCAGCATCCCCGGCCATGGCTTGGCGAACCTCAAGGCCCACGGCGGATCCCCGCTCACCTTGGCGCCCCACACCACACGGCAAGCCAACATCGCCTTGACGACCTCTCCCGCCTTGGTGGCACCATGACAACCTCGATTGAAGTTCTCTCCCAACCACGGGCCCAAGTCGCCGAAGGCCCACACTGGCACGACCGGACGGGCGAACTGCTGTGGGTCGACCTATTACGGGGCGATTTCTACCAACACAATCTCGCCACAGGAGCCGAAAAGATCAGCCACCTCCCCCAGGCAACCGGCGCCGTCGTCCCAGCAGAAACAGGAGGCTACGTCGCGGCGGTGCGTGACGGTATCGCCACATTCACCACCGCAGAGGACTTCAGGATCGTCGCCGGTATCGAATCCGACCACGGGACCAACCGCATGAACGATGCAAAGGTCGACGCCGCTGGCCGGCTCTGGGCGGGCACTATGGCCTATAATGCGGCCGCGGGGGCTGGCGCGCTATACCGCATCGACCCCGACCTTACGGTCACGACCGTTGTTTCCGCAGTGACCCTAGCCAACGGCCTTGGCTGGAGCCCCACCCAGGAAAGTTTCTACTTCATTGACAGTCTGACCTACACGGTCACCGTCTTCGACTACGACCACGACACGGGCAGTTTGGCCAACGGCAGGCGATTCGCCGATCTGTCAGGAAACCGAGACCACCTCCCTGACGGTCTTACCGTCGACGCCGAGGGCGGAGTGTGGGTCGCCGTCTTCGGAGGCGGTTATGTGCAACGCTTCGCCCCTGACGGATCGAGAGACCTCACGCTCGAGTTACCCGTGTCCCAAGTGACAAGTTGCACGTTCGGAGGCTCAGGGGCTGACACCATCTTCATCACTACCGCGTCCAACGGATTCACCGACGACGATTTCAACCGAGAACCGCTAGCCGGAAGCATCTTTGCCGCAACTACCGGTCATTATGGGACACCCAACCACACATTCGGCCCCACCCGTTCCGCCCAGCGATGACGTCGATGATGAAGTTGGGCTTTGGTTTCTATCGTCACCAACTAACCCCAGAAAACCTTGCCTTCGCCCGGCAGGTCGGCGCGACCCACATTGTTGTCCATCTCGTCGACTACTTCAACCAAGGCGGCTCTGACAATCCTCGCAACAATCAGCCAACCGGGAGCGGCCAAGGATGGGGAGTGGCGGGGGGCCAAGACTCCCTCTGGAATCTTGAAGAACTGCTTGAGATCAAAGCCCTAATCGAACAGGCAGGCCTGAGGTGGCATGCCATCGAAAATTTCGATCCCGGACACTGGCACGACATCTTGTTGGACGGACCTAAGCGATCCCGGCAAATCGAAAACATCAAATCCATGGTACGAGCCGTCGGTATGGCTGGCATCGCCGTCATTGGCTACAACTTCAGTCTGGCTGGCGTGACCAGCAGAATCACCGGTCCCTTCGCCCGAGGAGGGGCCGAATCGGCTGGCGTGCAGCTAGCCGCTCACCCCGAGGATCCGCCGGTCCCGAACCTAAGAAGCCAACCGCGACTCCTCTACACCAAGGACGCCTACCAGAAGCTTCTGGCCATCAGCGACAGTCCGGCGAACAAACTCGAATTCTGCCTCGGCACGCTGGCCGAGATGCCCGACGGTGACCTATACGAAGCCGTCGACCGGTACAGCGGAGGCCACCACCTCGCCTACATACACTTCCGCATCATCCCCGACCATGCCCCGCAGATGTCATGCGACGCCCCATGGCACGCGGGTATGGCCTTCGCCATGGGATACATGGCGGCGCTTATGGGCGACCTTCAGACCTCAGCCAGAGGTGCGTCTGAGAGCTAGCTGACCGTAACGTTGGCGCCCACGCCGCGGAGTTTCCCGGCGATGTCGTCGTAGCCTCGAGCGAGGTGCTCGGCATCGGCCACCACCGTTTCGCCGTCGGCGCCTAGACCGGCGATGACCAGCGCGGCCCCGGCGCGGATGTCATGGGCCCGTACCGGCGCGCCTGATAGTCGTTCAATACCTCGAACAACCGCATGGTGGGAATCTGTTCGGATGTCGGCTCCCATACGACGGAGTTCGTCGATGTAGCGGAACCGTCCGGAGAAGAGGTTCTCGGTGACGATCCCCACGCCGGTAGTAGTGGCCAGAAGGCTGACGAGGAAGGGTTTAAAGTCGGTGGCGAGACCGGGATACGGAAGGGTTGAACAGTCGGCCGCGGCGAGGCGCCGAGGAGCAAGAGCCCAGATGCCATCGGGGTCGGGCGAGATTCGCATACCCATCCCGCCAAGCTTTTGACCCAGCATGTTCAAATGTTCGGCTCGGGCTCCGACCACCGTGATCTCGCCCCCAGTGATGCCGACCGCGGCGAGATAGGTGGCCGCTTCGACCCGATCAGGGATAACCGTGTGATCGGCACGGTGTAACCCGTCGGGTGAATCGACGCCCTCAACGGTGATGGTGGAGGACCCCGCGCCCATGATTTTCGCCCCCATTTTGTTGAGCATCTCGCAGAGGTCGGTGACCTCAGGCTCGCGGGCCGCATTGTCGATAATGGTTGTGCCCTTGGCCCGCACGGAGGCCATCAGCAGATTCTCCGTAGCCCCGACGCTCGGGAACTCGAGCAGCACTCGGGCGCCTTGCAAGTTCTCGCACCGAGCGTGAATGTAGCCGTGGGACGTGTCGAACTCGACCCCGAGTTCGGCCAATCCTCGTAGGTGCATGTCGATGGGGCGGGGGCCGAAATCATCGCCACCGGGCCGCGCCACTCGGGCTTCGCCGCACCGTGCCAGCATTGAACCCATTACTACAATCGAGGCGCGGAACTGTTCCACTATTTCGTACGGCGCGACCGGGATAATCTCCGCGGGCACGCTGATGGTGAGCTGCTCGCCGTGGCGAGTGACCACGCACCCCGTCGCGCCTAGTAGATCGGCCATCAGATCAACATCAGTGATACGCGGAACGTTGCTCAGCACATACGTGCCCTGGGCTAAAAGCGTCGCTGCCATCAATTTGAGCACCGAGTTCTTAGCCCCACCAACCCGGATCGACCCTTCCAGCGGCGTACCCCCGCGAACGGTGATCTGCGAGTACCCAGAATCGGGTGAAGCGGAGGAAGAAAGGCTGGCCATTAAAGGAAAGTCTGCCCGCGCCCGATGGCGGTCACGACCATGGCCACCATAACAACCACTAGGAACGGCGCTTTGCTGATGACGGCAACCGTTCCAGCCAGCACTCCCCAGAGGCGAGCGTCGAGTTGGAGAGCACCATCAGCTTCTAGGGTTTGCACCGACACTAAGGCAGCAAACAGGGCGGCCGGAAGGAGGACCGAGATGGTCGCGGTGGCAGAGTCACGGTGTGGCGCTCCATCGTTGGTGGCTCGGGCGAATCCCATCACGCCGAGAATCTTGAAGGACAACGAGCCGCCCACCATAACCCAGATCGCCCACCAACTCATGGGGTCCGCCGCCCAACGAACGAGGCGGGAATTACCGCCAGTGCGGCCACCAACAAAGGCACCCCTGCAGGCGCGATCGGGATGAACACGATCGCTAGTCCCGCTCCACCTACCGCGGCGACCCTGCCGGGCGCGGCCCGAACGTGGGGGGCGAGGAGGGCTACGAATGCGGCGGGGAAGGCGGCGTCGAGTCCCCAGGTTTCGGGGTCGCCGATCACCGCGCCAAGTAGGGCACCGACTAGCGAACCGAGGTTCCACAGGGTCCACAGCCAGATGCCGGTCCAAAAGAAGGCGTCGCGGGCGGTGGCGTCGTCGGCTTGGACCGAGGCCATGGCCGTAGTCTCGTCGATTATCAGATGAGCACTGAGTAGGCGGGGAACGCCCCGCGGCGGAAGTAGACGACCGACCACGGGTCCGTATAGGGCGTTACGGGCGGCAAGCAACATGGCGGATCCGACCGCGGCATAGCCCGAGCCGCCGCTGTCGATAACACTTACCGCGGCGAACTGCGACGCACCTGTGAAGAGTAGGGCTGACATCACCATGATCTGAGGCAAGGTGAGCCCGGCCGCATCAGCGAAAACCCCGAATGTCACCGCGATGATTCCGATTGCGGCGGCGAGCACGAACCCTTCCCGACGGTGCCGCGGCATGCCTCCAGACGGCATGGTTACAGACGGCACAGTTACGGCGACCGCCGCCGCACAAAAATGCCCTCTGCTTGCGCCGTCACTACCGGTTCTTCGTGATCGATGGTGTCGGCTAGGAGACACTCGGCCGACAAAACAATCCGGATCGAGCGTTCGTCGGTAATCCAAGTGCGAAAGATCAGATCAGTGTCGATCGGGGTGGGCTGTCGGTAACGGACGGTGAGTCGGCCAGTCATTCCCCCCACATGACCGGTCAGGTGTTGTCCCGCTCCCATGATTTCGTCGAAAAGGCCGGCAAGCACTCCACCGTGGGCGGAGCCGGGAGGCCCTTCGCGGAGTCGGTCGAGTCGCACCCGACCAACTAGCGTTGGCGCACCGGCCCGCTCGCTGGGTTCGATAGACACGGGTTCGATAGACACGGGTTCGATAACTAGGGGCGGGGCCACGGGATTCAGCGCGCCGGACCACGGGGAGAGATCGCGATGGCGGGCGCGATGACCATCGGCGCCTTGTTCGTACCAGCGCAACCGGGGGTTGGCCGTGTCGAAAAGGGCGGCCGCGTGGTCAAGCAACGAGTTAAACTCCGCTTCACTCGCCTCACCCAGATGGCCCGCATGAACTTGGTACATGAGCGACCGAAGCCGAGCGACTGCCGCCTCGTTTTGCGTCATCGCGCACCCAGTCGTTCGAGCAGGTCGACAGCGATGGAGGTCAACGTGCTCAACGCGTGGTCGAAGTTGGCGCGGAACTGGATGGCGGTTTCCACCGGACTGTCCACCAGATCGGTGATGGATTTCAGCGCTGAAACGGCAATGCCGTGCAGGGCGGCAATCCACGCCACGGCAGCTGCTTCCATATCCTTCACCTCCGCTCCGCTGGCCAGGATTCGTTCGGCGTCGACGGAGGACTGGTCTAGGGAATCACCGGTGGTTACCACGCCGAGCCGACAGCCCAACTCGGGGGCCAATTTCCGGAGGTCAGCGGCGGCCAGGTTTCCCACCCCGAAGGCGTCGAAACCGGGCAGGTCGACGCGGCGGTCGTGGCTGACGAACCGGTCCCACGCCATATAGACGTCGCCGATCTCGGTGCCGTAGCGGTGCCATCCGCCCGCCGTGCCCAGTGACAAGATGAGGTCGGGGGTCGTCCCCCGCTCGGCTAGGGCTCCCAGACCGACGTGGGTGGCGAGGGCCGCCGCGGTCGAACCAATACAATCGACTCCGGTCGTGGGATCCGTGCCGTTCTCGGCCACGACGATGCTGCCCCCCTCGGCCGCGGTCGCCACCGAGAGCCGGGCGGGAAGGTTTGCTGCCCACGTGGGGACGGGGAGCGAAGCAACACCAAGTGCCGCCTTGAGGGGGGCCGCCTCAGCAGCCATAGCCATCACCACGAGGATTGTCGGGTCCGAGTTGGTCAGGTCATACACCGAGCGAAGCGTACCTCCACTCATCGCCTGGCTACCGCTAGATACTGAGCGCCGTCGCGACACGATCGCGGTGCTGACGTATGTCGCCGTACGCGGCCGACAGGGCCCAGCCTCGTTTCAGCCACAGTTGAAGGTCGTACTCAAACGTATAGCCGATAGCGCCGTGGCACTGCAGCGCCGCCCGGCAGGCCTGATCGACGGCTTGTGACGCTTGGGCCTTGGCCATGGAAACGTCGCGGGCTCTAACGGCGGCGTCGTGGGTCTCCGGGTGAGCGACTGACCACGCGGCACGGTAGCTGAGCGGAGCGGCGAACTCGATCCCGAGACGCACGTTGGCGAGATGATGCTTGACCGCCTGGTAGCTGCCGACCGGCCGGGCGAACTGGCGACGCTCGCTCACGTACTCGACCGTCGAGTCGAGCAACCGCCGGGCCACCCCCAGGCACTGCGCGGCGGTTGCGAGCACCGCTCGATCGGTAGCCAGAGCTAGGTCGGCCGAGGCGAGTAGTTCTTGGCCGGTGACGGCCGTGATGATCGACAGGCGACGCGACAAATCAACCGAGTCGACCACTTCGGCGCGCCACTCGGTTGTCGCGAAAAGCCCGCCGTTTTCTTCTCGCACGACGAGATCGGCCGAATCGGCCCCCAGGACATGGCGACCGCCGATGCCGAGCGCAATCGTGGCCGTTAGCTCTCCCGTAAGAGCCCCCTCGAGCAAACCTGACTCGGCGGCGGCGAGGGCCGGGACCGCTACCGCAACATGTTCCATAAACGGATCGGGAACACAGGCGTAGCCCGCCTCTTCGAACAGGCGCACCGTGGCGACTTCATCGAGGCCCAACCCGCCCGAGTGGGGTGGAGCGAGGGCGCCCAAGACGCCCATCTCGGCGAGCGCCGACCATAGCCCCGGAATCCGACCGTCGTCGCTATCCCAACTCGCCCGAACGGCTGATGGCGTGCATAAATCGGCCAAGAGAACGCGCACGGCGTGGCGGAACAGGTCATGTTCTTCGGTGAAGGCAAAACGCATCGTTACCGCCGCGGTAACCCGAGAATACGCTCGGCAATGATGTTGCGTTGAATCTCGTTCGTGCCCGCATAAATGGGACCAGCCAAAGCAAAGATATAGCCGTCAAGCCAGGTACTCGGAGTTTCGCCCAAGTCGCCGAGTAGTCGTTGGGCCGTGGCGTGAAGTTCCAGATCGAGTTCGCTCCAGAATACCTTCATCAGGCTTGCTTCAGAGCCCAGTTCGGCCCCCTCCATCAGGGCCGCGGCTCTCAGGTAGGTCTGCCAGCGATAAGCTTGGGCCTTGATCCAAACGTCGACCACTTCGTCGCGCAGGCGCAGGTCGAGCGAACGGTCGGCTTCGACGGCGCGGGCTAGGTCGGCAAGTCGTTCGGCCGCGGCCATGAAACGGCCCGGGCTGCGAAGGCTCAGCCCGCGCTCGCTTCCCGCGGCGGCCATCGCAACCGCCCACCCCTGACCCACCTCGCCGAGCACGTGCTCGGCCGACACTCGACAGTCAGCAAAGAAAAGCTCGGCGAAACCGGGCTCACCATCGAGGCGACCAATCGGCCGACGTTCCAGACCTGGGGCATCAGCGGGCACCAGCAGATACGTGAGGCCGCGGTGGCGCTCGGCGGGCGGACCGGTACGCACGAGGCAAAAGATCCAGTCAGCGAACGCACCTCGACTGCACCACGTCTTTTGTCCGTTTACCACGAAGTCGTCGCCGTCGCGGCGGGCCGTGGTCTGGATAGCAGCCAGATCCGAACCAGCTTCCGGCTCACTCCAACCCTGGGCCCAGATATGCTCCCCGGCAGCCATCCGGGGCAGGAAATAGTCCTTTTGGTCCGCCGTACCAAAGGTAAAGAGGGTAGGGGCAAGGAGGCTGATCCCGTTGGAGTTCACTCGCAGGGGAACGCCAGAGAGCCAGTATTCCTCTTCGAAGATGAGCCATTCGATGAGGTCGCAGTCGCGTCCTCCGTAGACCACGGGCCAAGCGGGTACCGACCAGCCCGCGTCGAACAAGGTCCGTTCCCACTCGCGATGCTCTTCGAACCCGACGGCGGTGTCCTGTGACGCTAACGGCGAGTCAGGGACGTGAGCGGCGAGCCAGGTCCGACATTCGTCGCGGAACCCCTGATGGCGAGCCGAGAGTTCGAGGTCCATCAGCGAAAATCGTGCTTGCGAACGGCGTTGGGATCCAACACGTCACGAATAAGACGTAGCTCCTCACTGGTGGGCAGGCGGGACTCCTCCACCTCGGCGTCGACCGTGAGCGTAAACGCCGAGGCGGTCTGGGCTTGGGCGAGACTTACGCCAGGATGAAGGGAGCGCACTCGCATAGTGTGATCGGCCGACTCGAAGTCGTAAACACCGAGGTCGGTTACGACCCGCCGGATCTCATGGAACCGGCCGCTACAGGCAGGAAGCGCTGCTATGGCGTCGTAGCCCGGACCGCTCACCACATCGACGGACTCGACAAAGGCTCGGGCTTGGTTCGGAATCCAGTAGGTGGTGGCGTGGTTGATGAGATTACCCGGCGCACCGCGCAGGCCTAAGAGTTGGGCTTTTGGCTTTCGGTAAGGCCCGATGGAGGCAAAGTTCTGATTGCCGTAGCTGTCTATCTGACTGGCCCCCATTACGACGTGTCGCTTTCCCGACCAGACTTGATCAAAGATTGAGCGAAAGGGCAAGTACGACTCAATCACTGCGTCGCTCGAGTCGCCGCCCCATGCCAGGTTTCCTTCGATGGCATAGGCGATCGTGTCGGTGAGCATCAGATCGGGCTCGAAGGTCGCCCTGGCGAGACGTCCCGCGATGACCGGCAGCGGCCCCATCGGGTTGCCCAAGACTTCGCCGTCACCGCGAAACGCCTCGGCGATGGCCACAACACAGATCTCGTCGAGGGTGGCGTCGCTCATGGCTCGTGCCTTTGGTCGAGTTTGGCTCGGTAAGCCTGATGGCTGTCCAACTCGAGCCAGTCGACACAGAACTGCTCCCAAGCCTCCGGGTTTTTAGCGGTGGCGGCGTACTCGCGTTGGAAGGCTTCGTCGCGGCCATAATCGGGCGGGCATTCAGTGAAGTGGGCTCCCATGGGCGCCTCCACCACGCCGTCCACATGCAGGCGGGGAATACGCAGGGTGTGTACAGACCCTTCGTTGAGAAATGCTTCGGTGGGGATGATCTTCTCCGCCGATAGGTAAGTCTTGGTGGCGGCCATCGCGAAGAGGTCATCGAAGTAGAGGTCAGGGCCAAGGAACTGCCCGTTACCTTTGGCATCGGCTCGGTTCATGTGTACCAGCGCGGCGTCCATCGAAAATGCAGGGATAGCGACGAGTTCTTCACCGTCGTCGTAGGGGGAGGTAACCGTCCGAAGGGATGGGTTTTCGCTGAGCATCGCCGATCCGAGTCCCGCGCGGGTGGGATAGAAGGGGACGCGGTGAGCGGCCGCCATCAGACCGAGGTAAAAAGCGCCCTCGTCGAACTCGCTAAAGGCCTCTAACGAACCGGTCTGGCGAGCGGCTCGGAAATGCGGTTCGAGGGAGATGGAATCGAGCGAGACAAAGCCGTAGCTGACCCGTCGAACCTTCCTCGCCGCGGTGAGGATACCCACGTCCGGTCCGCCGTAGCTCACGATGTGCAGGTCGCTGAGGTCGCTACGCAGTATGGCCCGCACGAGCGACATAGGTTTGCGCCGTGAACCCCAGCCGCCGATGCCGATGGTCATACCACTTTCGAGTTCGGCTATGACATCGTCTTCGCTCATACGCTTGTCCGCCACGCTGATCCCCTGTCGTCGACTTCACCTAACGCACCATCAGGTTTTAGCTGACCGTACCGGCCAAGATCGATCCGTGCGAGCTAAACGAAGTAGCCTGACCAGTCATGACCGCAAGTTTGGTGATGGCGTTGCTCAGCGAGCTCGCTCAGGTCACCGATCCCGATTACATCAATGACGCCGGTCGCATCATTGGTTCTGCCGACGCGGGCCCAAAGCCGCAACATTCCGGCGACCGCGGCGGCTACGCCCAGTTCCTCACCTTCTTCATGCTGGTAGCGGCGTTCAGCTTCATTGGCTGGCGAATCAGCCGCGAGGGTCGTCGTTCGCAAGCGAATCGGTCGCAGCGGTGACTGGCCCGAAATTCACCCTCGACTTCGACCCTCGCTACGGCGAGATGGTCCAAGTCTCGCCACTGCTACGGCGCATGGTGTGCAAGAACCCGTCGAAGTTCACCTTCCACGGCACCGGTACGTACGTGATCGGGTCGGGCGACGTGGCGGTGGTCGATCCCGGCCCACGCGATAAGGCCCATGTAGAAGCGCTTTTGCGGGCCCTCGACGGGGAAACCGTGCGCCATATTCTCGTCACTCACACTCACGGCGATCACTCCCCCGCCGCGACCGCGCTGGCTGAAGCCACTGGGGCTCCGGTGCTCGGATTTGGTCCCCATCCCCATGACGCAGCCGACGAAGTCGACGGTGCCGGCGGTTCTAGCGATCCCAAGTTCGCCGAGAAGCATCGAGCTGATGTCGATTTCGAACCAGATACCGCGCTAGCCGACCGCGATGTCGTCGACGGCCCCGGCTACACGGTTACGGCCCTGCATACGCCGGGTCACATCTCTAACCATTTGTGTTTCGCCCTCGAACAGGAAGCCGCGGTGCTCTCGGGCGATCACGTGATGGGCTGGTCAACAACTATCATCCCGCCCCCTGACGGCGACGTGGCCGACTACCTCGACTCGCTTCGCGTTCTGCTCGACCGTCCCGGCGACCAGCGACTGTACCCAACCCACGGCGCTCCCGTCGATGATCATCACCAGTTCGTAGCCGCGTTGCTGGCCCATCGGCTGGCCCGTGAGGCCGCCATCGTTACCCAACTCGAAGCGGGCCCGAACTCCGCGGCCGAGATCGTCGCTGTCTTGTACGCCGAAGTCGACAAGAAGCTCCATAAGCCAGCCGCTCGTTCCGTGCTGGCTCACCTTCGCAAACTCCGCGACGAGGGCGTGGTCAACCCGGCGGTCGCCGATGCGTCGACGCTGTCGTCAAGGACGGTTTGGGTTCGGTCCTAACCGGCTAGCGTGGAAGAGCGTGGCAGATAAAAGCGACTCGAGACCGTTGATCAACCAACAGGATCCAGTTAGGTGCAAATTTGATCGCAGAAATTTGGTCGACAAATGACGGCGATCGCTAATCGGCGTCGGCGAACGCTTGCCTTCGTTGTCGTGGGCGCGGTCGTCGCGGCCGGGCTCGGGTTCGTTGCCGGTCGGTCGATCAAGTCGCCCGCTGATGCGGCGGCTGAGCCACCCGAAGCGTCACTGATCACGGTGCCCGTGGAATTGCGCGAACTCGCGTCGAACGTCATCACTCGCGGGGATGCTCACCGCGAGCAAAGTAAGCAGATCTCAATTGACAGCAGCGCTGGTGCCGCGATCGGCGGTGCTGCCGTCGTAACGGCTCTGTCGGTGCAGGTCGGCGATCTGTTGGAGGAGGGATCAGTGCTCGTCGAAATTACCGAACGCCCAGTGATCGCTCTCGGCGGCGAACTGCCGATGTTTCGGAACCTTGGACCTGGGAGTCAAGGCGACGACGTCACCCAACTGCAAGAAGCGCTCGTTCGGATCGGGATCAATGTTTCGGTCGACGGCCTGTACGGCGAGTTGACGGAACGTGCGGTTGAGCAACTCTACGCCCGTATCGGCTACCCGGCCCCGGGGTTGACCAACGACGAGCAGGCCTTGCTCAGCGCAGCACGTGACAACCGCGACGCCGCCCAAAGCGCTCTTAAAGGCGCTCTTTTCGCATTGACCGAACTGCAGGCCCCGCTTCCCGAATCGCAGCGATTGCAGATCGAGCTGTCGCTTCAGTCGGCGAAGGATGCGGTCGACCTCGCGGAAGCCGTGCAGATCGAGGCGAACGCGGCCGCAACCGCTGGTGTGTCAACTGCTACCGTCGCGCTCACCGCATCGACCGACGCTCGCTATGCCGCGGCTGACCGGCTCGCGCAAGCCAACCGGGGCAGGCATCCAGACACCAACTTATCTCCCACCGCGGAGGAGTTGGTCGAACTCGAAGCGGCGCTCGCGGCGGCCGAAGAGGACCTCGTCAACGCAGTGACCCAGCAGGCTGCGGCCGAGGCCGCTATCGACCTGGTCGCGACGCAGCAACAGCAGTTCGTCGATTTGTCCGAGACGCAACTTACCATCGCTCAAGCGCTGTACGACGAGACGCTTGCTGGCCCGTCGACGAGCGGTGCGGTGCAGGCCATCGACGATGCTCAGCGCGTCCGTGATCAGGCCACACTCGACCTGCAAGAGATCGAGGCGTCGACCGGGATCCGACTCCCCCTAGCCGAGGTCATCTTCTTGCGCGGCCTGCCGTCGCAGGTGCAGAGCCTCGATGCCAAGCGGGGTGACTTCATCACCGGGCAGCCAGTCATGACGGTCAGTGGCGCTGAGGTGACCATCGAGTCGGCGGTGTCAGCGTCAGATAGGCCGTTGCTGTCCGAGGGCGACGTGGTCTACATCGACGACGAGTCGCTCGGGATCGATCTTGCTGGCACGATCGTGTTCTTGGCTGACGACGATGGCGGACTGGCCCCGGATGGCCGCTTCTTCATGCGCGTGGCCTTCGATGAGAGGCCCGAGGTCGACATCGTGGGTCGCAACCTCCGCATCACGATCCCCATCACGTCCACGAGTGATCAGGTCCTCACGGTTCCGCTCGCGGCCCTCGCAGCGGGTGCTGACGGTTCGGTCCGCGTCGAGGTGGAAGACCCCGATCGGTCGGGCGTGACGCGAACCGTCACGGTCACGACCGGCCTCGAAGCGATCGGCCTCGTCGAAGTGGTGCCCGTTGACGGGGAACTCGCTGCGGGCGACCGAGTCGTCATCGGCCAGCAATGACGTCGTCGCGCATGACAAACCCCGTTCCCGTCGTCGAACTGCAGGGTGTCGGCCGGGTCTTCCCCGGCCCTCCGGAGGTCGAGGTGTTGCGCGATATCACCCTCCGCGTGAGTGCGGGTGCGTATGTCTCAGTGGTCGGGCCGTCTGGCTCGGGGAAGTCGACGCTGCTGCATCTTCTCGGGCTTCTCGACACTCCAACCGCGGGGAGCTACTTCCTCGACGGTATCAACACGGGCGAACTCACCGACCAGGAGCGCACCGCGATGCGAGGGACGCGTATCGGATTCGTGTTCCAGGCATCTCACCTATTGTCATCGCGCACTGCTCATGAGAACGTGGTTCTCGGCGAGTTGTATCGGGGCACCGACCCCAACGAACGTGCCGCGCGAGCCACTGAGGCGCTCCACCAGGTTGGCCTCGCTCACCGAGTAGACGCGTTCCCCGACACGTTGTCGGGTGGCGAGCGGCAGCGGGTGGCCGTCGCACGCTCTCTCGTCGGCCGACCGTCGCTCCTGCTCGCCGACGAACCGACCGGCAGCCTCGACTCGAAGAGTTCTGCGTCGATCCTCGACCTGTTCGATGACCTTCATCGCTCGGGCCTGACCCTGATCGTGATCACCCATGATCAGACGGTTTCGGATAGGGCCAGGTATGTCGTCTCGATCGATGACGGCCGGTTCGAGAAGTCGGCGTCATGATCGAAGACCGCTCGGTCTTCGCTAGGCGCGACCTGCTCGCCGAGTCGCTAGCGGGGATCACGTCGAGGCCTTCCCGAACCGCGCTCACCGCACTCGGCACCGTGTTGGGCGTCGCCGCGCTCGTCGCCACACTCGGCCTCGCTCGAACCGCAGGCAACCGGGTGATCTCCCGATTCGACGAACTGTCCGGGACCTCGTTGGTCGTCACACCCGCGTCCGATAGGTTCGACTCGAACAGTCGATCGCCTCTCCCCTGGGATGCACAAGACCGCCTCGAACGGCTTAACGGAGTCGCTGCGGCAGGCACGCTCTCCAATGTCGAGATCTCCGGCGCGCTCGTCCGGGCGGTACCGGTGGTCGACCCAACCGGCGCGACCGCGTTCTCTATCCCAGTCGTCGCGACCTCCGGAGGGATCTTCGACGCCGTCCGGGCTGAGATCGCCACCGGCACGGTCTTTGACGAAGCCCACAACAACCTAGCCGCATCGGTTGCCGTGCTCGGCGCTGCGGCGGCCGCTCAACTCTCGGTCACTCGTGTCGACAACCAGCCCGCCATCTTCATCGGCGATGTTCCAGTCGTTATCATGGGGATCCTCGCCAACGTTAAGCGCGAGCCCACGCTCCTCAGTTCCGTGATCGTCACGGACGGTTTCGCCCGTGACCGCTTCGGCCTCACCGCGCCCGCGGCGGTTCACATCGACACCGACATCGGCGCTGCGCAGCTGATCGGCGCCCAAGCGCCACTGGTGCTCATGCCCAGCAACCCCGAACACGTGCAGGTTCGCATACCCCCTGACCCAGCGACCCTACGGGAACGGGTCGGCGAGGATATAAACGCCCTGTTCCTTCTACTGGGTGGGATATCTCTCCTGGTGGGAGCGATCGGCATCGCCAACGTCACACTCGTCTCGGTGCTTGAACGAACCAACGAGATCGGACTCCGGCGCTCACTGGGCGCCACTCGCACGCACATAGCTACCCTCTTCCTCACCGAGAGTGCCATCCTCGGCATGATCGCCGGGATCATCGGCACGTCCATCGGCGTGCTCACCGTCGTCGCCGCCGCTACGGTCAACGGCTGGGTGCCGGTGCTTCAGCCCTGGTTACCGTTCGCCACACCGTTCCTCGGACTAGTCATCGGCGTTGTTTCCGGAGCCTATCCCGCCTGGCGCGCAGCGTCGATCGAACCGATCACCGCCCTCCGTACGGGAACCTGACACACCGTGCCACGCCGGCTTTGGCCAAATTTCTTCTCAGCAGGCACAGCAGGTGAACGGGGGCATCAGGGATCTCCTAAGGTAACGTTAGAAACTAAGCCGGAAGCGAACATGGGGGCCAGCGTCTCCGAGGCTTCGAGCGTGCAATCCTGTTTGCAATAATAAATCCCTTAGGCCCCCAGATAGCCGACACAAAAAGAAAGATATGACACCCGTGCGATTAACAACGCTAGCCATGAGTCTCGTCGTCGCGGTGATCATTTTCGCAGGCTGTGGCGCCGAGCGAGCAGCTGACTCGGCGCAGGTGCCAGTACTTCCGTTTAATCTTGACCCTGTAGAGCCTAGTGACGACTTGAATCGCTAACTCTATTCTCTCAGGACGTGAATAAAGTAAGTTCCCTCAGCATATTTGCAGTGGACTTCCTCATAGAGAATTGCATGAACTCTTTAGGATTCGAGTTCCCTGTAGAGATTGAAGGTCGCTCCTTCGCCGACACTGAACAATCGCCATTTACTCAGATCGAACTGGAGGATTGGGCCGCTGATACCGAGGGATACGGCATCAATCTGACAGAAGATGATGGGCCTCCTGATACTAAGCTAAGCAGGCATCTCGAGACTTGTCGGAATCGGCGCTGGATGCGTGGGACACGGCATTCTTCGGTACCGGCGACCATATCGAGGTCGAGATAGGAGATATGACGGTCGCAACTGTCTCCGATGGTTGCCTAGCTGAGGCTCGCGACCAGATCAGCGGTGATCCAGCTGTGACGGCGAGGTTTGGTGGGCTTGTTACTTATGCATCAGGACTCGGCTTCTACTTGCATGAACAAGTCTTCAACGATGAACGATATCTGATGGCGGAGCAACGATGGAAGGACTGCATGGCGGCGGGCGGGTTCCACTTCGAGGATCCCGACTCTGCTAGAGAGATTGCGCTCAGCTTGCGCCAGGACCCAAACGAGCCCGGTTCTTCAGAAATTGAGCAGGCCGTAGTCGACAAAAACTGTCAACATAGTAGTGAGTTCTGGACGACCTACCACGATCTACTCGTAGAAGGTGAACAGCCCTTTCTTGAATCCCCAGAGATCAATGCGATCATACTCGAGTGGGAAGAGATCTCGTCGTTGATTGTCGATCAATCGCTAGCAGTCTTGGCCGATAATGGTGTGGCAGATCCTACCGCAACCTCGACCGGGTGATGACAAGCGAAATAGTGATCGTGATCAGCGACCCGCTGCATAATCGGTTCGTCGGTGAAACAAATCTCAGTGGCATGCCCACACCGAGTGTTGAACCTGCAACCTGCGGGCGGATTGGCGGCCAATCTCACAGGCCTTACCGAGATACATCACGATGATGCGGTCAGATACGTTCTTCACAACGCCCACCCGAGAACTGATGAGGGCACCGCTACGGTCAACGGCTGGGTGCCGGTACTTCAGCCCTGGTTACCGTTCGCCACACCGTTCCTCGGACTAGTCATCGGCGTTGTTTCCGGAGCCTATCCCGCCTGGCGCGCAGCGTCGATCGAACCGATCACCGCCCTCCGTACGGGAACCTGACACACCGTGCCACGCCGGGCTTTGGCCAAATTTCTTCTCAGCAGGAACAGCAGGTGAACGGGGGCATCAGGGACCTCCTAAGGTAACGTTAGAAACTGGGCCGGAAGCGAACATGGGGGCCGGCGTCTCCGAGGCTTCGAGCGTGCAATCCTGTTTGCAATAATAAATCCCTTAGGCCCCCAGATAGCCGACACAAAAAGAAAGATATGACACCCACGCGATTAACTGCGCTAGCCATGAGTCTCGTCGTCGCGGTGATCATTTTCGCAAGCTGTGGCGCCGAGCGAGCATCTGACTCGGCGCAGGTGCCAGTACTTCCGCTCGATTTTGGCCCTGTAGTGCCTAGTGACGAGGTATTCCTTGGATCAATAACTCTACTCATTCAGGACATAAGCAAAGTATCTTCCCTCACCAGACTTGCAGAGGATTTCCTTATCGAGGATTGCATGAACTCTTTAGGATTCGAGTTCCCTGTAGATATTGAAGATCGCGAGATGTTTGACCCTGCAGGACCGGCATATATTCATATCGATCTGGAGGATTGGGCGGCTGATACCGAAGGATACGGCATCAATCTTACAGAAGATGATGGGCCTCCTGATACTGGGGTAAGCAGGCATCTCGACACTCTGTCTGAATCGGCGCTGCATGCGTGGGACACGGCATTCTTCGGTACTACCGACACTATCAAGGTCGAGGTAGGAGGTACGACGATCACAAGTAACTCCAATGGTTGCCTAGCTGAGGCTCGCGACCAGATCAGCGGTGATCCGTCCGTGACGGCGAGGTTTGTTGGGCTTTCTACTTATGTATCAGGACTCGGCTTCGGTTTGGATAAACAAGCCGTCAACGATGAACGATATCTGATGGCGATGCAACGATGGAAGGACTGCATGGCGGCGGGCGGGTTCCACTTCGAGGATCTCTACTCTGCTATGGATGTCGCGCTCAGCTTGCGCCAGGACCCAAACGAGCCCGGTTCTGCAGAAATTGAGCAGGCCGTAGTCGACAAAAACTGTCAACATAGTAGTGAGTTCTGGACGACCTACCACGATCTACTCGCAGAAGGTGAACAGCCCTTTCTTGAATCCCCAGAGATCAATGCGATCATACTCGAGTGGGAAGAGATCTCGTCGTTGATTGTCGATCAATCGCTGGCAGTCTTGGCCGATAATGGTGTAGCAGATCCTACCGCAACCTCGACCGGGTGATGACAAGCGAAATAGTGATCGTGATCAGCGACCCGCTGCATAATCGGTTCGTCGGTGAAACAAATCTCAGTGGCATGCCCACACCGAGTGTTGAACCTGCAACCTGCGGGCGGATTGATGGGCGACGGTAGTTCACCGTCGATATCGCCTTCGGAAACGTCGACTGTGGGGGCTGGTTCGGGGATAGAAGCCAGTAGCGCACGGGTATAAGGATGGCGCGAGTGGGCGTACAACTCTTCGGCGCGGCCAATCTCACAGGCCTTACCGAGATACATCACGATGATGCGATCAGATACGTTCTTCACCACCGAAAGATCGTGGCTGATGAAGAGCAGAGTGAGTCCGTAGCGCTCTTTCATGTCTTCGAGCAGATTCAGCACTTGGGCCTGCACGGAGACGTCGAGCGCGGAGACCGGTTCGTCACAGATCAGGACCTTCGGGTCGAGGGCTAAGGCCCGAGCAATGCCGATGCGCTGACACTGCCCACCCGAGAACTGATGAGGGCGGCGATCGCCGAACTTCGGATCAATCCCGACCGCCAGCATCAAGCCCTTTATGTGGTCCGGTGACTGGTCGCCGCGGTCGTCACCCCACACGACAAGACCTTCGCTGATCACATCACAAATCTTTCGCCGCGGGTTAAGCGAGGAGATGGGATCTTGGAAGATCATCTGCAGATCGGGACGAATCCGGCGCAACTCTTCGCCCTTGATGCGGGCGAGGTCAGTACCCTGATAATCAACCGAACCACTCTTGATCGCATTGAGGCGGATAATCGAACGAGCGACTGTGGATTTGCCGCATCCAGACTCGCCGACAATGCCGAGCGTCTCGCCTTCCGCCACGTCGAACGAGATTCCACTGACCGCGTGCACCACCTCGTGGCGCCCGACTGGGAACTCCACCACAAGATCGCGAACTGTGACCAACACGTTGGGCAGGTCGCGCAGCGGGGCGTGTCCGGTTCCGGCCATCAGGTGTCCCTTGGGTAGGCGCTTATTTCGAGGCCGGCGGCGGTTTGCCCCGCGGCAACGTTGCCGGCCAGGGCGTCGCGGCCTCGTTCTGTGTTGGCCGGATGATGACAGGCAAACTCATGCATACCCGCGACCCCTTCGATACGGGGAATCGCCTCCAGGCAATCCGGTTGGGAGTAGCGGCAACGTGGTGCATAGGAGCAACGTTCTGGGGGGTTGATGAGTTCGGGCGGTCGTCCGGGGATGGGGTCGAGGCGGGTATGGCACGGCTGATCAATCCGAGGGATCGATCGCAGCAGGGCATCAGTGTAGGGATGGCGCGAATCGTCGAACAGCGTTTCGGTCGCCGCCCGCTCGACGAGTCGGCCTGCATACATGACCGCCACATCGTCGCAGCGTCCCCGAGCAACGCCGAGGTCGTGGGTGATGAGGATCATCGACATACCACGGTCACGACGAAGTCCATCGAGCAGATCGAGGAGTCGCTTCTGCACCGTGACATCGACCGCCGTGGTGGGCTCATCGGCAATCAGTAACAACGGCTCACAAGCCAAGGCCATGGCGATGACGACCCGTTGACGTAGCCCGCCGGACAGTTCGTGCGGGTACTGGGTGATTCGCTTGCCGGGCTCAGGAATGCCGACCTGTTCGAGCAAGTCGACCGCTTTGGCGAGGGCGGTCTTTTTGTTGTCGCCGAGGTGATAGCGCAAGGTCTCCGCGATCTGTTCGCCGCATTTCTTCACCGGGTTGAGCGAGGTCATGGGGTCCTGGAAGACCATGGTCATCTTAACGCCCCAGAAGTGTCGCCGGCCTTCCTTCGCGATCTGACGAACGTCCTTGCCTTCGAAAATAACCTCGCCGTCGACCTCTGCTGTCCGGGGCAGCAGGTTCATTAGCGTTTTCGCGGTGACCGACTTGCCCGAACCGGACTCGCCAACGATGCCGAGCATCTGGCCTTTCTCCAGATCGAAAGTGACGCCGTTGACGGCTTCAACTACGCCTCGCGGAGTGGGGAATCGGACCTCTAGATTGCGAACCGAAAGTTGCACGTCAGTCATCAAAATGCCGTTTCTTTGACGTCAAAGTATTCTCGAACTCGATCACCGGCGAGGTTCAGGCCCATAACCGTGAGGAACATGGTGACGATGGGGAACATGGCCACATGGGGGTTGTTTTCCAGATCGCGAGTCTGCGAACCGTCGACAATCGACTTACCCCACGAGATGGCATCGCCTTCAACCGAGAGGCCAAGAAAGGCCAAGCTGCCCTCGGCCACGATCGAGATGCCCATGCCCAACAGCGTCAAAGCCCCCATCGGGATCAGCACGTTGGGGAGCAATTCGCGGATGATGATGCGTCCGTTCTTGGCCCCGATCACCCGAGAAGCTTGCACGAATTCGCGCTCGGCGAACACGAGGGTGGAGGCGCGAGCCAGACGCCCGATCGAACCAATTCCGAGGATGCCGAGGGTCATGGCGACCGTGAACAGGCTGCGGCTGAGTGTGGCGGTAATCAACAAGGCTAAGACGAGGGCGGGAAAGGACAGCAAGGTGAAAAAGACAAAGCTGATGATTTGATCAACCCATCCGCGGAAGTAGCCCGCAATGATGCCCAGTGCTCCACCGACGGTGATGCCGAGGCCGATGCCCAAGAAGCCGACGGCCAAAGAGATGCGGGCCCCCCACACAGTACGGGCGAACACGTCGCGCCCGAGAGCGTCTGTGCCAAACCAGTTACTAAACGACGGGCCTTCGCGTGGCGGACCTACGCCGATCGCATTCGGATCTTCGAACGGGAGCACCGGAACCAGCAAAGCCAGCGTGGAGACGAGCATGATCCAAGAAATGGCGACCCAGAAACCGAAGCCAAGCTTCTTTTCTACCGCGTCGCTGGGAACTTCTTCGATCTCGTCGACGAGGGTGGTGGAAACAGTCACTGGGCCCTCACTCTCGGATCAAGCCAAGTATAAAGCAAATCAACTAAGAAGTTAATCACCACGAATCCGACCGCGATGACTAGCACGGAACCAAGCACCACTGGGAAATCGTCGCGAACAACGGCCACCACGATCTCTCGGCCGATGCCGGGGATCACAAAGATCTGTTCGATGACTAAAGATCCACCGATAAGGGCACCGGTACTCACCCCGAAGACGGTGATAAGAGAAAACAGCGAGGGTCGGAGGGCGTGGCGCAACATGACGTGGCGGTCCGGCATGCCCTTGGCTCGGGCCATGTGTACAAAGTCCTCCTGCAAGGTGGTGAGCAGATCAGTACGCAACAGTCGTTGGTAAGTGGCCGCAATGCCAAGCCCCAAGGCAAAGGAAGGCAACAAGAGCGAGTGAAGGCGCGAGAACAGATCCGTGTCGTCGAAAGAACTCGGTAATAGACCGGTTTTGAGGGAAAAGACCTGCAGCAAGATGACCCCCAGAGCGAAGTTTGGGATCGACAGGGAGACGAACGAAAAAAGCGACGTGGCCTTGTCCACCCCCCGGCCCGCCCGATACGCCGCCCACACCCCCAGCGGGATTGCGATCGACAACGCGATCGTCTCCGCCATCACCATTAACAGCAGCGATTTCGGGAGCTTCTCTCGCACGATGTCACTCACCGGGACTCCCTCATTTTTAAAGGAGGTTCCGAGATCGCCCTGGGCAACATCGCCCAACCACAAGAAGTAGCGGCTCACCAACGGTTCGTCGAGTCGGTAGTCTCGGCGGGCAAGGCGCACGACTTCACAATCGCCAATACCAGTGGCCGTCGATGACGAGTCCTCGACCAAACCAGCCTCAACGTCAGTGCAATCAATCGCGGCGAGCGGACCAATGATGTTGACAAGTGGATCGCCAAGCAGGTTCAGCGAAGAAAACACCAAGAACGTAACCGCCAGCAGGACGAGAACCAATTGAAGGACACGACGGAGGAGAAACCGAGTCATCTGGGCCTCTTCATCGTTTTCTCCTGCTGGCGGCTGATCACGTTCTTGTCAGTTCGATCAACCTAGTTAGCTAGCCAGATGTTGTGGAAGAACTGACGTCCCTGATTATTACAGAACATCGCTTCGCCGTTGGGGCCCTTCTGGCCGCAAACGTTGCGAACTCGTTCGCTCGATCCCACCGTCCAGTTGGCTCGAGTGGTGAAGATGTAAGCGTACGTCGCGTTCATCTCGGCCTGAATATCCCACCAGATCTGACGCCGACGGTCGAGATCTTCGGTAGCTCGTTGCTCGAACAGTAAAGCATCTCGGTCCTCGTCACAGACACGCACCCAGTTCAAGGTTATAAAGCCGTTAGCGGTAGCACACTGGAGCCAGATGACCTCGTTGTCGGGATCCACCGCACCGAACTGGCGCCAAGTCACAACATCGTAGACGCCGAGCGCCACGTCGATGATGTGGGCATCCTGGAGCAACTCCTCGTCGGTGACGTTGAAGAAGTCAGACCAACTCTGCGACAACAAATCCGCAACGCGGGTCTGCACAACCGAAGGACCGGAATACTGAAGCTCCATGTTGACCTTGCCGTCGGTGCAGTTTTCCGGGAAGTCACCGCAGTAGGAATCAATCAACGGTCCAGCAAGTTCGGGCATGTTGCCCTCCTGCTTGACATCAGGGTTATGCCAGATGAGGTCGGGGTGAAACATTGAGTCGGCGAGTTCTGACGTTCCCTGACCAATGAGCGATGCATAGCCCTCGCGGTCGGTGGCGAAGGTCAGCGCTTTACGAACCCTAATGTCGTCGAAGGGCGCCTTGCGCGTGTTCATCATGATGTCGTTCTCACCAGAAAGTTCATTTTCGATGGTTGACACGCTGTCCGCTTCACGCAGGGTGAGGATGGCGTCCGGGCTCGAGGTGATCTGAATGTCGATCTCCCCGGCAGCGACGCGCTCGGCGGATTTGGCCGAGTCGGTGTCGACGATCAACTCGATGCCATCGAGGTGAATGTTGTCAGTGCCCTGCCAGTAATCGGGGTTGGCCACCAGAATCGTCCGGTCATCGGGAACCCGACTCTCGATCTTGAACGGGCCTTGCCCTATCGGCATTTGGTCAAGCTGTGGATCCTCGGCCGCCGCTTCAACAAACTCGCTCGGAAGGATCATGCCCAACTGGCTAGTGAGGTTCACTGGGAAGTGCGCCCACTCAAAAATCGGGTTGTACTGAACCGTGAGTTCATCGATCATCTCGATGGCGGGAAGACCCGAATCAGCCGCCGGGTAGGACGGGGCCACCGCAAGCGAGATCAACGGATCGGCCAGGGTGGCGTTGAACGTAGCGATTACATCTTCGGCGCCCAAGGTCGAACCGTCGTGGAAAAGCACGCCTTCGCGGAGCTTGACCTGCCACGAGTTGGTGCCTTCAACCGGTGTAGCAGACTCGGCGAGGTAAGGGAACCACTTGCCTTCCGCGTCGTAGGCGAACAGTGGGTCGAAGATGGGGAAGGCCATCAGGTAGGCCGAAACGGCGAAGTTGTTGGAGGATGGGTTAAGGCCATCGCCGTCGGCTTCTAGCGCGACGCGCAACACGCCGCCCTTGACAATCTCGTTGGGATCGACTTCTGGTTCTTCTTCGACTTCAATAGTCGGAGCAACCTGATCTTCCTCGTCGGCTTCGTCGCCGCTGTCATCAGGGCTAGCCTCGTCGCTCTCGTCAGCGCCGGTCTCAGTGGACGCCGAATCGTCGCCGTCACCACCACCGCAGGCAGCGGCTATGAGGGTAAAAGCCAGCAGTGCAGCCAAGAGTTTGACGAGCGAAGCACGGGTGGATCGGGATTTCATAGGTTCCCCCAAGGGATTGGTCGGCCATAGCGGCGGCCGGGGTTGACGACAGCGACGTGAGTCACTCCCGCAATGTCTAGCACGTCCTACGGGTGTTGGGAACTGACCGACACCACTTCACCGGTCATATAACTCGCCAGGTCGCTAGCCAAAAAGACCATGACGTTGGCGACCTCCCAGGGTTCCGCGGCGCGACCAAAGGCCTCTCGTGCCGTCAACTGATCGAGAAGGGCCGGACTGCTTACTTTTTCGAGGAAGGGATGGCGGGCGATACTCGGCGCGACCGCGTTGACGCGAATGCCGTGCTCTGCCGCTTCCACCGCCGCACATCGGGTAAGGGCCATAACGCCCGCCTTCGCCGCCGCGTAGTGGCACTGTTCGGCTTGCGCCCGCCAACCCACAACGCTGGCGTTGTTGATAATCACCCCTTCGATCTCAGCATCGATCATGTGGCGCAGGACGGCGCGGGTGGCGCGCATCGTCCCGTCAAGGGTGACGCCGAGCACGGCCGACCATTCATCGTCGGTCATGTCGACGAGTTTGGCCGAACCGCCGAGGCCCGCGTTGTTCATCAACACGTCGATGCCGCCGAACGCATCAACGGCCGCCGTGACAAGGCCCTGCACGTCATCTTCAACGGTGACGTTACACACCGCTGTATGGGGCCGATGACCGGTTTCGATCTCCAACCGATCGGCTGTCTCGGCTAGGCGACGCTCGTGAACGTCAGAGATCAGAACCGACGCCCCTTCGACCAGACCGCGTTTGGCGACCGCCGAACCAATACCCGAACCGGCCGCCGCGGTGACCACTACCCGCTGACCCGCCAGCAGGTCTCGCCCCTCGGGCTCTACTCTCGGCGAGGCCATCAGTCCGTCTTTTTTGCTCGCGCCGCCATCTCAGCCATGCGTCGCTCAAGGTCGTCGATGAACGGATTGGGTTCCTGGCCGATGGTACTGGGAAGTTGAGCGGCGATCTGATCAATGGTCCACGCGTCGCCCTCGGCGAGCATCGTACGGACCTCCCGCGGTTGGTTCCAAACCGAGATCCGAGGACCGACCACGGTATAAACTTGGGCGTTAATGTCACGACCGGCGTCGCTTAAAAGATAGATCACCAGCGGAGCAATATCGCCGGGTTCGCCGGTCTCTATCTCGAACGGCACGTTCTCGCTCATGCGGGTCTTGGCGACGGGAGCGATGCAATTGGCGTTCAGCGACGGCCCGCCCCGCAACTTGATGCTGGCCGCGGTCAAGGCCGCGGAACGAGTGAGGCTAACGATGCCACCCTTGGCCGCGGAGTAGTTCGGCTGGGCAGTCGAGGCGGTGAACGCTCCGGAGGTGAAACCCACCAGCGAACCCCCAGTCGGCTGTTTTCGCATCCGAGCAAAGGCGGCGCGGTAAACGTTGAAATGCCCCTTGAGGTGAACGGCGACGACATGATCCCACTCGTCCTCGCTCATGTTGAACAGCATCCGCTCCCGCAGCACCCCCGCGGGGCAGACCACCCCGTCGATGGTGCCCCAGTTATCGAGGGCAGCAACGACGACGGCCTCCCCCACCTCGAATAGCGAGATGTCACCGGCGACAGCGACGGCCTGGCCCCCGGCGGCCTGAATCTCAGCGACGGCGGCATCGGCCACCTCGCTCGACGGATTGCTCCCGTCCATCGAGACGCCGTAGTCGGCCACGACAATATTGGCGCCCTCCGCCGCACACGCCAGAGCGATGGCCTTACCAATCCCCATACCAGCGCCGGTAATCGCAATGTTTCTTCCGTCGAGGTATCCGGCCACGGCTACTCCTATTGCCTAGACTCGAACCGGCAAACTCACCAGCATCCGAACGGCGTGGACGAGTTCTTCGCCGACGCTGCCATCGGGGGCCATTCCACTCACCCACCGAGTAAGCGATGAGCACCACACATGGCCGATCACTCGGGCTATGCCGAGGGCATCGACGTCGGAATCCGGACCCAGCGCGGTAACGACTATGGCGTTAAGTTCGCGTTCGGCTTCAAGTTTGTACTCCGTGGCCGACGGGGCCGTCGTTCCCAGGGCGGTAACCAACGCGCCCATGAGGATGGGACGGTTCGTCGTTCGTTCGCCCGCTAACCCAAGCAGGAGGGCCAAGCGCTCCCCAGGGCTATCGCCGGGAATGTCGCCCGCCTCAATGCGATGGCGGGTGCGTCGCAACCATCCAGCGAACCCGGCGATGAGCATCTCGTCTTTGCCGCAGTAGTAGCGATAGATCGTGCCGAGGGCGACGCCGGATCGTTCGGCCACCGCCCGCATCTGGACGGCCTCGTATCCGCCCTCGTCCGCTAGGTGCATCGCCGCTCCGAGCACGCGGGCACGTCGCTCCCTTATTCCCTGGTCTCGACGGGAAAAGTCTTCGGTCATGGCGCGTAGTGGGGCCTAATCGTTGCCGCCGCCGTCAATGGGACGAAGGAGTTCAGTCGCCTCGCTCGCTTCGTCGCGCATGCTCTTCAAGATATCGACCCCTGTAGCGGCGCCGATCTGCTCAGAGAGCGCAACCACGGCGGCTGGCAGTTGACTCATAAGGCCGGGAATACCACCATGGGATGAACCAGAACCATTGTCGACGACGGCGACTCGATCAATTTTGACCCCGCTAACCGTGGCCGTAATCTTGTCGACTAGGTCCGGCAACATGTTCAGCACAAAGATGCGCTGACCGTCCTCGCCCGCCGCCTGGTACTGCTCGGTAAGACGACGAAACACTTCGACTTGAGCCTTGCCGTCCTCCACGATGCGGGCCGCATCAGCCTGAGCCTTGAGTTGCTTCGCTTCGAGATCAGCGCGAGCGGGAATTACGACATCAGCTTCGAGACGGCGACGTTCCAACTCGATGCGTTGGTGTTCGAGTTCTTGTTCCGCCGTGGCACGGGCAATATCGCCCGCCACCGACGCCTCTTCTTCTTTGGCCCGAGCAACGGCGTCGAGTTCCGCGGTGCGAACCCGGAGCATGTTCTGCTCCTCGACGATGTTCTTTTCGGCCTGAACTTGAGCGATCTCGGCCTGTTCGCGTGCGGTTGCTTCGGCGACCTTTGCCTCGGCCATGCGGTTAGCTTCGGCCACTCGGGCTTCCTTTACTACCTCCGCGGTGAGACGACGACCAACCGATTCGAGATACTGGTTGTCGTCGGTAACGTTTTGGATCTTCATCACGTCGAGTTCGAGCCCGAGGGTCTTTATGTCGTCGTCGGCTTCGTCGATGAGTTGCTGAGAAAACTTCAGTCGGTCTTCGTTGACTTCCTCGGGAGACATCGTGGCAAGTACCCCACGGAGGTTGGCCTCGAGCGTTTCCTTGGCAATCTGGCCGATCGACGCGATACCCACGTTGAGGAACCGTTCGGCGGCATTCTCCAACAGACCTTCGGCGCTGGAAACCTTGACGTTGGCGATGCCCTGGACGTTGAGCGGGATGGCCCCCGCCGAGTAGGCGTTGGTAACCGACACCTCCAGCGGAATGGTATTTAGCTCCATCCACGACACCGTTTCGATGAGAGGGATTCGCAGGGTGCGGCCTCCTTTGAGAATGCGGTAGCCAACGGTGCGCCCATCGGAGAGAGTACGGCTACGCCCCGAGATGACGGCGACGCGGTTGGGTGGGCAGATGATGATCAGCGACTTCACGATCATGACCACAAAGATCAAGGCGAGGGCGATAAGAAGGCCTAAGGCCAGTGCAATGTCCATAAGGAGATCTCTTTCTGTTGCTCTTTTACTACTCGAGTTCTAGTTCAGTGTCGAATGGAGCGACGAGAGCGACGCCCTGTTCGACTCGCACCACCACGACTCGAGATCCAATAGTGATCTCGGATCCGTCGACCGGAGCCGCGGTCATCTGTTCGCGAGCACCCGCGACCGCCAAGATAATCTTACCCCGATGCTGTGACGAAATCGGGAGAATGACATCAGCGATCGTTCCTTCAAGTTCTCGGTCGGTGACTTCGCTGGAGGTCGAGTTTCGTCGCAGCCATCCGAAGGCAACGCTGTTCAAGGTCCCCGCCACGAGCGCGATTACGACGGCGAGCACGAACACGAACGCCGCGCTGGCACCCGTGCTCCCTCCCACAACGCCCGCTAGGCCAAAAAACGACATCACAAAGGCCACCGTGGACAACGGGATCGCGGCGAGCGACCCCGTGCTGACATCGGCATCTACGTCGCCGTCAGCGTCGCCAGAGAAGGCAAACCACAGCAGGAGTGGAGCCCCCAAGCCGAGAAAGAATATATACATACCGGTCATAGTCGTATCACCTAACCATCATCGTAGTGCGAATCTGGATCGCCGTTACCGCGACCTCACGATTCGCCTACGCTCCGAGAATGTCGTTCAACCAGCACTTTCACGATGTCGCCGCGGAGGTCCGCAACTGGGGCCGATGGGGAGAAAACGATCGCCTCGGCACGCTCAACTTGCTCACCGACGAAGCGGTCGCCGGGGGTGCCGCCACTATTCGGAGTGGTCACCGGATTCCTTGTGCGATGGAACTATCGCCCAACGGTGTCCAACTGGGCCACATCCCGGGCCGGATTAATCCCTTGCGGTCGATGAACTACATCGACAACCCCGACTTGGGCGATCCAAACAACGACGGCATGGTCCCCCACTTCAGCGACGACCACGTGATAATGGGATTGCAGGCCGCTACCCATTGGGACGGTTTGTCGCACGTGGCGTACGGCCATCGACTGTACAACGGCATTCCCACCTCAACAATCACGGCACGCGACGGGGCGACCGTTCTCGGCATCGAACACGTCAAGACTCTGGTCGGCCGCGGCGTGCTCCTAGATGTGGCGGCTAGGCGCGGTGTCGAGCAACTCGACGGCGGCTACGAGATCACCGGCGCCGATCTAGATGACTGCGCTGCCTGGGCTAAAGTCGAAATCAAAAGCGGCGATATTGTGTTGATCCGTACCGGTCGTATCAACTCGTTTCGCAGCGGCGGCGCCCTCGCCTACATGATGGGACCCGCCAACGACGGCTCATCGCCAGGCCCGGGCCTCGACGCGGTGCGCTGGTTCCATCGCCACGACATCGCCGCGGCCGCCAACGACACCTACATATTCGAGGTGTACCCTAGTCCCGAACCCTCAAACGACCTTGCCGTTCATTGCCTCGCGATCGTCGACATGGGCTTGACCCAAGGACAGAACTGGGACCTCGAGGCGCTCAGCACGGCCTGCGCGCAAGTTGGTCGCTACGAATTCTTCCTCGCCGCTAACCCGGAGCCCTTTGTCGGCGGGTGTGGTTCACCGGTGAGTCCAGTCGCTGTTTTCTGAGTCATGGCTCCCGGTGCGGCCCTCGGTCCGGGCAATTTCTTCGGCGAGTTGGCTATCATCGCGGGCATGTCTCAGACCGCCTCGGTTCCCACCGACGCAAAGAAGTTGGCCACCGCGGCGAATCGTAGGTCGGCCTCAATCGTCGTGGTCGGGAGCGCCAACTTGGATCTCGTAGTGGCCGTGAACCAAATCCCGCTCGTCGGCGAGACTGTAATGGGCGGTGATCTGCTTCAGATTCCGGGGGGCAAAGGGGCCAACCAAGCCGTCGCGGCCGCCCGACTCGGCCAGTCGGTCGCCATGGTGGGGCGTTTGGGCGACGACGAAGGCGGCACCATCCTCCGCTCTGCTCTCGAAGCAGACGGCGTTGACACCTCGCATCTTGTCACCACGGTGGGAGTTCCTAACGGCGTGGCTCTCATCGCGGTTGGATCCGACGGGGACAACGCGATCGTGGTAAGTCCTGGGGCCAACGCCCGGGTCACTCCGGCCGATGTCCACGCGGCGAGCGAGGTACTCGCGAACGCGTCGGTAACCCTCTTGCAACTTGAAGTTCCACTCGTTGCGGTCACCGCCGCGGCGCTCACCGCGAGGGGAACGGTGGTGCTCAACCCGGCTCCCGCGCCAGCTCAACCGCTGCCCCCCGACCTGCTGGCCGCGGTCGACGTGCTCGTCCCGAACCAGACCGAATTGGCCACGCTGGTCGGCTACGACGGCCCCGTCGATGCCGCTAAGGCACAGGAACTCGCGGCCCGCCTACCGACCCGAGCGGTCGTGGTGACTCTCGGCGAAGATGGCGCTTTGGTGGTCGAAGCGGACACCGCGACCCTAGTGCCAGCCCCGGTAGTAACTCCGGTCGACACAACCGCGGCGGGCGATTCCTTCTGCGGCGCGCTCGGCGACGCACTAGTACGCGGCGCCACCCTCGTGGAGGCGGCGCGGTGGGCGGTACGGGTCGGCGCGGCGACCACGCAACGACCGGGGGCTCAGCCGTCGCTGCCCACGACAGCCGAGGTAGCTTCCCTTATCGGTGACGCCTGACCCTGCCACCACGGGATCGACGGCGTACGATGACCCCAATGTCTGGTATCGCAATGTCACGTATCCCCATGTTGATCGACTGCGATCCCGGTCTCGACGACTCCATCGCTTTACTCACCGCGGCACACCTCGCCGACCTGATCGGGATCACCACCGTGAACGGGAACGTGGGCATCGAACACACGACCCACAACGCCCTCGCTGTTATGCAGGTAGCCGGCCTCGACATCCCCGTCCATCGCGGCGCTGCACGGCCACTAATAGCGCCCACCATCGACGCCGCTTACGTTCACGGGCCGACGGGCCTTGGCCACGTAACGATCCCCGCCCTCGACCGCGACGTGGCCTCCAACGACGCGGTCGGTTTCATCCTTGATTCGGCCCGGTCTGTTCCTGGACTCCACTTGGTTGCCGTTGGACCGCTAACCAACATCGCACTGGCGTTGCGGGCGGACCCGACCCTCCCCGACCAACTCGGCGGCTTCACCATCATGGGCGGCGCGGCCAACGGCGGGAACGTCACCGCGTCAGCTGAGTTCAACATCTGGGCCGATCCGGAAGCCGCGGCCATCGTATTTCGGGAGTTTCCCCTGCTCACCATGGTGGGGCTCGACGTTACCCACCAGGTGCTGATGGGCTCCGCTGAACGAGATCGTCTACGGGCCGCGGGCGGACCCGCTGCCACTCTTAGCGCCGACCTGCTCGACTTCGCCGTCGCGCGTGCCGGCGCGATCCGCGACTGGCAGGGCGCGCCAATTCACGATGCATCGGCGGTCGTCGCCGCCCTCTACCCCGAACTCTTCCGCGGTGCAGCGCATCCCGTCGACATCGAATTAACCGGAACACTCACGCGCGGCACAACGGTGGTCGATGAACGCCAGGGCGGTCGAGACGGTAGCGATAGCGCCACCCCGAACGCGTACGTGGTCCGCGACGCTGACTCTGCCGCGGTGCTCGACGTGATCATCGAGGCCATCATCTCGCTCGATGCCCCATGACAGACCTGATCAACGAGATACTTTCAGGCGAGCGAATTATTGCCTCCTTCGTTTCAATTTGGGTTACCGCCATCGCGGTATGGCTGCTGCTGGACTGGCTCGGCAACCGGAACCGGGGATCGTTTCGACCCAAGCGCAATCAACTTTCGGGTGACCGCTCCCAACGACGCAACTCTCGACTCCGCAAGCGAGCCGAGCAGGACGCTGCCGTCCGCTCCACGTTGCGTGACGCGTACGGCATCTCCAGCCTGCGCCTAACTTGGACCAACATTCGCGAAACGGCGGCTATCGCGGCCGACGATCAACTCGTCGTTCCCGACCCGCGCCTGCGCCCCATAGCCCGACGTTCAACGGCACTCGCGGTGTTCCAAGAGCCCAACGCGGAACCCGTGCTGGGAACCTACGACCCAGAAACGCAAATCGAGGTCCCAGTACCGCTGCAGGGACGCTGGAACTTGGGGAAAAATCCTACCATGCTGAACAAGGCGGGGAAGGAGCCAACCACGGCCACCGTACGCCGACGGGCATGGAAGAACAATTCTGTCAACGACGGGTGGGGTGCCCACAATCAGGATCGCATGCGCAATGGCCAGCCGCCTCGACGGCTTAATCCCTTCACCGCCAAGATGGAATTCGCTACTGTCAACCCGACCACGACCGTGCCGGGTTGGCCCTCACTTGGCGTCGATCCGTTCGAGGAGGAGCGATGACGGTCCCGCCCGCCGGGTTTGTTGCCGCGCCGGTTGTGGAGGTCGAGATCGAAGGTCAAACGCGCCATTCTGCGGTCACGCTTGACTTTGAATCCCCGGCCAAGTTGACCATCACACGGATCTCGGTCACGGCCGCCCGCGACCAGGCGCTAGTCATCCAGTCCGACGACCCGATGATGATTGCCGACCACAGCGAATCACAACTCATTCTCTGGAGTTCCACCGCTCCCGACACCGTTACCGTCACCGTTGGGGTAGGCCTCGTCAAGATCTCGAACGCTTGGCGTGACGGCGCTGTTATCCAGGCCTGGGTTGGCGACGCAGGGATAGAAATGTCTGAAACCGACACTGGCGTCAAGTTGTCGTGCAGCGACGGCCACGACGATTGGAACGTCGACCTAGAGATAGAGATAGCGATCGAGATAGAGACAGAGGTCGAAGCTACCGCGGACTAAGCCGCGTACCGCTCGCTTTAGTCAGGCTCATGGACGAGGGCCGTCCAACGCATACCTGGTTCCACGACGGTTCTCAAAACTGTTGCAGCGACGATCATCCAGGTAAGGACCGTGCCGTGGTCGCCCCTTGCAGGAACCTCGGCCACAATGCCGTGCTTGGCATGGTCTTGTCGCTTGACCCAACCTGGCGGGAGCCCGGCCCCGACCTCGTCAAGCCGAGCTAGAGCGTTGGGTCCCGTGCCGTGTGCCAGGCCAATCTGGGCGGGGCGGGGTCGGCGTCCGATGGCGGTCGACGGTGTCCACGTAGCCATCGCCACGGCAGGCCCCCGACCAGAAAACCACGCTCCTAGCAATGAGCGTTGCGGCACGCGCCTTTCCTCTTCCTCGCTGAGCACCGGGGAGAGATTTATCCAGCCACCACCATCGCCACGGGCCTCGAGGCGGGCCATTGTCTCAACGACGGCGGCGTAGTCGTCTCGAAAGAACGAAATCTCGGTCACGACAGTCGCCACTCGGTCACTCTACCTCCGATGAGATCGAGACCCTGGTAGGTTGCGGGGCGTCCCCCGGGCGACCTTTGCCGCCGCCACGACTACTTATGTTTCGATCTCAACGACGTCCTCTCACCGTTGGCCTGTTCACGGCCGTCACCGTTTTGCTTGCCGCGACTCCTGTGGTTGGTCAGTCCGAAACTGAACTAGCCCTGCTTGAGGTGCGGCGCAGCGAACTCAGCGTCGAACTGGGAGACATCCAGACCGAACTTGTCGAAGCTGAAGCCAGTCTCGACCAACTCGACGCAGAGAACAAAGCCGCCAAGATCCAGATCGAACTAATAGCCGACGAGTTTGAACGCGCTGTTCACGCTCGCCGCGAACCGGCCCAAACACGGGTCCAGATTGCCCTGGCCGGATTCACCGCGGGCGACCCCCGCCAGACCGCGCTGATCGACGAAATCCTCGCGCTGCAAGGAACGAGCGACAAGACCCGCGCCACCAGGCTCTACACGGCGGTTATCGAAGACGCACAGAACCGCCTCGTTGAGGCGGAAAATCGGCTCCGCGATGTCGCGGACCAGATGGCGGGCGCCAAAGCAGCTCTCGGCGATGCCCAGGTCCGAGCCAAAGCGGCACAGGAAAGCTACAACGAGATCGGTCAAGTTCAGTTGGCCCTCACCGTCGAATTAGAGGAAACCGTCACCCGCATCGAAGTACTGCGGGCGCTCCAGCAAAAGGCCCTACTCACCGGCGTCACCGTGTTCGAAGAAGTGTTTCGCCCCGCTCTCGCCGTCAAGATCGACAACGTCTCAGCTGCCCGTCCCCAAGCAGGGCTCAACGACGCCGACATCGTCTACGTCGAGGAGGTCGAAGGCAAAGTCACCCGCCTGGCCGCCGTCTTTCACTCGACCATTCCCACGGAGGTTGGACCCGTTCGCTCGATGCGCACCGGCGATTTCGACCTACTCGGCCAGTTCAACTCGCCCCTCTTTGCCAACTCCGGCGGTAACCGCATCACCACCCGACTGCTCCAAGAGTCGACGCTGGTCAATATCGGGCACGCCCGTAACGGCAGCCTCTACTACCGCACGAGTCGTTCTGCGCCGCACAATCTCTTCACCAACCCGGCCAACTTGTGGTCAGTGGGTAGCGGTGAGGAATACGATACGGGTCTGCCGCAGCCCATCTTCCGGTTCCGAACGGCCGACGCGGTAATTCGAGGCGACGTGTCGAAGGCGTCGGGCGTCACCATCGACTACGGCAATACCAGCGTCGAGTACCGGTGGAATAGCTCGGGTTGGGCCCGCAGCCAAGACGGCAAACCGATGCTCGATACCGGCGGCACCCAAGTAGTACCGACCACCGTGGTCATCCAATTCACCAAGTACGTCACCTCCCGCGCCGATAGTCGATCGCCCGAAGCGGTGACTGTTGGCCGCGGGGACGCTTGGATCCTCACCGATGGCCAAGTCAGCAAGGGTTTTTGGCGCCGTCAGGAAGCCACCGAGCCGATCGAGTATGTCGATTCGTCGGGCAACTTTATCGAAATCCTGCCCGGCCGCACTTGGGTCGAGATGCCGCGCGACGGTGGCGCCGTACTCCGATAGCCGGATCGTGCGATAGCCGGATCGTGCGGTAGCCGGTTTAGGCGCTCGCGGCCCGAACCGTGTCGTGGGCACACTCGCCTGCGGCGGTGACGGTGAGTCGTTCGGCTCCTGTCTCGGTGACAACCAAGGTGTGCTCGAACTGGGCGCTACGGGTGCCGTCAATAGTGACTGCAGTCCAGTCGTCATCCCACAGCGCTGCGTCGGGTTGGCCGAGGGTGAGCATGGGTTCGATGGTAAAACTGGTACCGAGGGCGAGCCGAGTCGTGACGCGACGCTCATAGTAATGCGGGATCTGGAGGTTCGAGTGGAACTCGGAGCCAACCCCGTGGCCGATGAACTCGCGGACCACCCCGAGCGAGTGGATGCGGGCATGGTTCTCGATGGCCCGACCGATTTCGTTTACTAGGCCATCGGGTTTGACCGCGGCAATGCCTAGGTCGAGCGAACGACTTGTCTCGCGCACGAGGCGGGCACTGGCGTCGTCGACATCGCCGACTAGGAAGGTCGCTGATGTATCGCCGTGAACGCCGCCTTTGTAGATGGTTACGTCGATGTTGATGATGTCGCCGTCAGCCAACGGGCGCGAATCGGGGATGCCGTGACATATGACCTCGTTGATAGAGGTACAGACCGACTTGGGATAGCCGCGGTAATTCAGCGGACTCGGATAACCGCCTCGTTCGATACACGCCTGATGCACGAACTTGTCGATCTGATCGGTGGTAAGGCCCGGTCTGACCATGGCGCCCGCGGCAAGCAGGATTTCGGCCGCGTCGGCCCCCGCGATGCGCATGGCAGCCAACTCATCTGCCGTGCGAGTGAGCGACGAAACCGAAGGGCCGGGGTCGCCGGTGAGGGCGTAGGGCGGACGGGCGACACCGGGCGGGATCCGCAACATCGGGCTCCGAAGACCGGGTTGCACGGGCGGCATCGAGGCAACGATGTCGGCGGGCGTGTGGTTCTTCTTCTTGCGCTTCGCCATCGCGGCTAGCCTAGGCTGGCTTCGAAGGCTTCAGCGGAGAAACCGACTGACCGACTCGACGATGCAGGCGGGCTTGGCGACATCTTTGATCTCAACGGTGATGGTGATGACCGCTTGGACGCCGCCGTTGACCTCGGTTGCAGCGGTGAGAGTCGCATGCCCACGAATCTGGGAGCCAACGGTGACGGGTTGCGGGAAACGGACCTTGTTGACGCCGTAGTTGATGCCCATCGAGACACCGTCGACGCGCACGATCTCGGAAAGCAGCTGATTGGTTATCGCCAGAGTGAGATAGCCGTGGGCGATCGTGGCGCCGAAGGAACCGGCCGCGGCGGCTACTGGGTCGACATGGATCCACTGGTGATCGCCGGTAGATTCGGCGAAACCGTTGATCCGGTCTTGTTCGATACTCACCCAATCACTCGAGCCAAGGTCCGATCCGACCGCGTCGATGAGAGCGTCGGGCGTGGCGAAAACAGTCGTCATGGCCCCGACCTTAGCCTTTCTTGTCACCCTCGCTAGGCACCAATGGCACCATCTCAATCTGTATGAATTGCTTCTGTATGAATTGCTTGCTGAGATTCTAGTTTCATTTTGATATGATAAACACATGTTCCAGCAAGCGCACGACAATATGGCCGAGGGTTTGGCCAACGGGGTTACCTCCCGACCGGTTTGCTAACCAGATCGGCCCTGACGACACTCGGACCCTCCGCCGACGTGTGGTGCCTTCTCCTCTCTGCTGTTACGGTCGGGCCAACAGAGAAGGATGTAGCAGCGTCGTGGGCAAGATCGAAGATGATGTGGTCAGGGATTTCCTTCGCCGCCTGAACAACGATGACAAGATAAGCGGGACCCTTGCCGCAGCCGTCCAACAACTGATCGAGGCGAGATCAGTTCCTAAGCCAAATGCCATAGTCGGCCTCATCGAGGCAGACACTGAGTGATCCAGATCGAGAAAATCCATATTGAAGAATTTCGGGGCATTCGCGATCTTCGTTTATCCCTCGATGGTGAAAGCTACGTGGTTTTGGGACCGAATGGAACTGGCAAGAGCGGTGTGGTTGATGCAATAGAGTTCGCTTTGACGGGAAATATCTCCCGCCTGAGCGGACCAGGAACGACCGGCGTGACCCTAGCCAAGCACGGTCCGCACGTTCATCGTCGCTACGACTCGGCCCGAGCCAAAGTTTCCCTGTCTGTTCGCGACACAGCTTCGGGCCAAGCGGCGGTGTTGACCCGTTCGGTGAAGACCCCTTCCCGCTTTGAAGTCACTCCCGCGCTTCCCGCCGTGCGCAAAGCTGTGTTGGAGGCCGCTCGACATCCAGAGATAACCCTGACACGCCGAGAAATTATCAAGTACGTGGTGACCACGCCCGGCGAGCGTTCCAAGCAAGTTCAGGCGCTCTTAAAGCTAGACCGCCTGGGGGACATACGACTAGCATTTCGAGGGGCTAGGTCTAAGACATCCACGGCGCTTAGGACTGTGGAGAAGTCCAAGGAACAGGCCCAACGATCACTGGATCAACTCATTGGAGTTCCCAAGGTGACTCCCGGCGAAGTTCTCGTGGCGGTGAATGATCGGCGAGCGATTCTCGGGCTCTCGAAACTGGGCAAATTGTCTGATAAAACGAAGTTAGCCAGAGGTATAGGCAAGGGTGACGGTGCGCCTTCGTTCAACCGTGACGTAGCGCTTCAAGACACCAACTCCATTATCGCCGCCATCACGAATCCGAGCATTTGCGTAGCGTCCTCTTATCGACTGGAAGAGAGCCTTTCTGCACTGGACCCCGACTCGACAATCCTTCAAACAATCAAGGTAAGAGACCTAGTCGAGAACGGCTTGGCCTTACTCAAAGACGAGCACTGTCCGCTTTGTGACACAGCCTGGACCGATAGGGCAATGCTCCAAGCTCAGTTGGCAAACCTATTGCAACGCTCACAGGCGGACGCCGAAACACTCTCGGCGATTATCGCGGCGGGCGAATCGTTGTCGACCGATCTACTAGCCTTGGCGAGCCTCGTGAAGCCCGCCAGCGCCGTCGCCGATCAGGTCGGGGATACGACAGCCGCAAAAATCTTGGATGAATGGGCGACTGCCTTACGTTCCGCCAGCACCCGGCTAGGAACCATCGAAGGGATCATCACACTCCGAAAAACCCTCACCGCCGACCCGTCGCTAGCGCCCGCGGGAATCTTGTACGCCCTCCAAGCGTTGCACGCTAAAGCACTAGCGGCACCCGATCAAACACCGACCTCGGACGCTCGTTCGTTTCTTATCATCGCCCAAGAGCGTTGGTCAGCCTTGTGCTCAGCTCGGGCCGTGGAGCGCGCCGCGCAGAGCAACGACAAACTGGCAAGGTCGATCTATAAGCACTACTGCGACGCTTTAGATCAAGGACTTGCCCTCCCGTACCAAGAGGTTCAGGAACGGTTTGGCGAGCTTTACCGAAAGATCAACTCTGACGATGAACTGGGATTCAAGGCCGCACTGGAACCGAACAAGCAGCAACTCAACTTGCTGGTCGACTTCTACTCCCTTGGAATGTTTCCAGCCAGCGCGTATCACAGCGAAGGTCACCAAGATGGTATGGGAATCTGTATCTATCTCGCCTTGATGGAACAGAATCTGGGCTCGAATTTTCGACTGGCGATCCTCGACGATGTGTTGACGTCCGTAGACGTGAACCACCGACGCCGTTTCTGCACTCTTTTGACCACCTATTTCCCTCACGTTCAGTTCATAATCACCACCCACGACGAGGTCTGGGCCCGCCAGATGCAGATGTCTCGCCTAGTGCCGAAGAAGCGTCAAATCCACTTCAAGAAATGGACTATCGAGGACGGCCCATCGGCCAGAGAAGGTGATGACTTCTGGGATCGGATCGATGCCTACCTCGACGCCGACGACGTCTCTGCTGCTGCCGCGCTGCTACGGCGCAGCTTAGAAGGGGCGCTGGCTGAGCTAGCGAATGCACTGGGTGGCCTCGTTCCCTACAAAACTAGCGGTGATTGGACCTTTGGCGAGTTGATGGACGCGGTACACGGTCGTTACAAGAAACTTCTCAAGAGGGCGGCTAATACGGCCAATTCCCAGAACAACGATGCCGCCCGAGCAACGGTTGCTTTGGCCAAGAAGAGGTTGGCTGCCACCGCTGCTGATCTGAACATAGAACAGTGGGCGATAAATCCCGCTGTTCACTACAACCAGTGGGGGCACTTCTCGAAAGAGGACTTCCGGCCCGTTGTAGAAGCGGGTCGAGCGTTCCTTGCTCTTTTCCGGTGTTCGACTTGTGAGGGCCAGATTTACTTGACTCGCGCTAACGGACACGTCGAGTCACTGCATTGTTCATGTCGTGACATCAGTTTCAATCTGACCCGAACCTAGCCCAGATTGAATTCAGCGCTTAAAAGTGAGAGATTTACCGTATGGCTGTGATCGAGAACCCTGCTACCCACCACTATGCGGTGACCGACCGCTATACCCAGACCGTGGGACGGGTCTTTTTGACCGGCGTCCAAGCGCTGGCCCGTATCCCGATCGAACAGCTCCGAATCGACCGCTCTAACGGGCTAAACACCGCCGCGTTCGCGTCGGGCTACCCCGGTTCTCCCCTCGGTGGATTTGATCAAGAGATTGTGCGCGCCGCGGCGCTCGCGCCGGACCTTCCCATCATCTGCCAGCCCGGGGTGAACGAAGAACTAGGGGCCACCGCGGTCATGGGCAGCCAACTCGCGGCAGAACAACCCGACTTTCTCTACGACGGCGTGCTTGGCCTTTGGTACGGCAAGGCCCCGGGCCTCGATCGGGCGGGCGATGCGCTCCGCCACGCCGCCTTCGCCGGTACGTCACGGCACGGCGGGGCGATCGCTCTTGTCGGTGACGACCCCGCGGCTAAGTCATCGACGCTGCCGTCGTCGTCTGACGCCACCATCTACGACCTTCACATGCCGCTGTTTTATCCCGGCGATGTGCAAGAAACGATCGACCTAGCCCGCCATGCCGTGGCCCTTAGCCGCATGACTGGCACGTGGACAGCGATGAAGATCGTCGCCGCGGTAGCCGACGGTTCGGGCACTGTTGATCTTGGTCCCGACCGAGTTGACATCGTGGTGCCCGACCTCCGCGTGCCCGGCGATCCCACCGGACGGATCTACGAGCCGCACCCGAACGGGAACCTGCTTACGCCCACCACGCTCGCGCTCGAACGAGACTTCCGCGACATCCGCTTGATCCTCGCCCAACGATACGCCACCGCGAACCGGCTCAACCACACCACCTCGAACCCATCCGACGCGTGGATTGGACTCGTTGCTTCGGGCTACACGTATCACGAGTTACTCGAAGCGCTCCGCCGACTCGGACTCCCGACGCTCGCCGATCTCGAATCGGTCGGGATCCGGCTCATACAGATGCAGATGCCGCTCTCGATCGACGCAGCCAATATTCGCCAATTCGCTCAGGGACTCGACGAGATCGTGATCGTTGAGGAAAAGAACCCAACCCTTGAATGGCTAGTCAAAGACGCCCTCTACGGCAGCGCCCATCAGCCACCCGTTCTCGGCAAACGACACGAAGATGGTCGGGTGCTCATGCGCGACTACAGCATCCTCGATGCCGGAGCGATCGTGGACGGGCTCCGCGAACGGCTTAGCAAACGGATCGCCGACCGACTGACCCCAGTCACTCCCCCCAAACGTGAGCACCAACTGATCCCGCTCGCCATTGACAGAGCTCCGTACTTTTGTTCCGGCTGCCCTCACAACCGCAGCACCAAGGTCCCCGACGGCACGCTCGTCGGCGCGGGCATTGGCTGTCACGGCATGGTTCTTTTGATGGAGGAAGACAAGGTCGGCCAGTCATCGGGTATCACCGCCATGGGCGGCGAGGGCGTGCAATTCGTCGGCATGGCGCCCTTCATCGAGCGGGATCACTTCCTCCAGAACTTAGGCGACGGCACGTTCTTTCATTCCGGCCAACTCGCTATCCAGGCCTCGATCGCGGCGGGCATCAACGTCACCTACAAACTCCTCTACAACGGCACCGTTGCTATGACCGGCGGCCAGGATGCCGTCGGAGGAATCGGGGTTCCCGAGATCGCTACTGCGCTACTCGCCCACGGCGCCAGCGAGGTTCTGATCACGACCGAGGACCTCGACGACTACCGCGGTGTTAAACTGCCGAGCGGTCCCCGAGGCCGGGTTCAGGTCTGGGATCGCACCCGGATTATCGAAGCGCAAGAACACCTCGCGGCCGTAGCGGGGGTCACCGTGTTGATCCACGATCAGGCGTGCGCGGCTCAGTCTCGTCGGCTACGCAAACGAGGAGTCATCGAAACCCCCAGTCAGCGCATCGCGATCAACCATCGGATCTGTGAAGCCTGCGGCGACTGCGGCGAGACATCCAACTGCCTGTCAGTCCAACCCATCGACACGCCGTTGGGCGTAAAGACCACGATCGATCAATCGAGTTGCAACTTCGACTACTCCTGCACCGAAGGCGACTGCCCGAGCTTTATTGCGATCACCCCGAATCCGCAGCAGGCCGCGGGGGTCAAGATGAGACGGGGACAAACAGCGCCGACCGCCCTGACCGAGCCCGAATTGATCGTCTCGGCCACCAACTTCGACCTCCGCATGGTGGGCATCGGCGGCACGGGAGTGGTCACCGTGGCCCAGGTTATTGCCACCGCGGCACTGCTCGACGGGTTCCATGTCCGCGGCCTCGACCAAACCGGACTCAGCCAAAAAGCCGGGCGGGTCACCGGCGACCTTCGCCTGACCCGGGGGGAACCCGCCCCGTCGAACCTCATCGGCCACGAGGGCGCCGATGTCCTCTTGGCCTTCGACCTTCTCGCCGCGGGATCACCGGACGTGCTCGACGCCGCTGATCCGGGTCGGACCATCTGCATTGGCTCGATCGCGGTGACCCCCACCGGTTCGATGGTCGGTCATCCGGAACGAAAATACCCGGAGATCGAGGAGTTGACCGACCGGATCGCCACTGGCACCGCGCCCGACCGTAACCGATTCGTCGACGCGGCCGGGATCACGAGCGAACTACTGGGTTCCACCGCCACGGCCAACATCTTTTTGCTCGGCTTTGCTTACCAGCACGGGACGCTCCCAGTCTCCGGCGCCTTGCTCGAAGAAGCTATCCGTCTCAACGGCGTGGCCGTCGAAGCCAACCTGGCGGCCTTTGCAGCGGGGCGCAGTGAAGCCCTCTCGCCGGGCGCGGCCGTAGTCCAAGCCAGCGGACCGGAGGTCTCTACCCGCCCGCTGCCAGCCGCGCTAGCCGCCCGGGCCGATGCCCTCGGTGAGGCGATTACCCTGCGAGCCGCAGATCTCGTTGAATACCAGAACAAGACCTACGCCGACCGGTACCTCGATCTCGTGGAGCGGGCAGCTAACACAGGCGACACGGCGTTTCGCGATGCGGTGGCCACGAGCTACCACCAGCTACTGGCCTACAAAGACGAATACGAAGTGGCCCGGTTGCTTACCGGCCCCGAAGCGGCAGCGACAATCGATGCCGTAGGCGGGCCTGGGGCGAAAGCTTCGTGGAAACTGCATCCACCAATGCTGCGGGCGCTCGGCATGGGCAACAAGATCTCGATCCGCACCTCGGTGGGTTCGCCGATGATGAAGCTGCTGGCCCGCGGCAAACGGCTTCGCGGTACCCCGCTTGATCCGTTCGGCCGAGGCGCAGTGCGTAAGGTCGAACGGGCGTTGGTGGCCGAGTTCGAAGCCTCAATCGACACGGTCTTGGAGCGACTCGCTAGCGAAACGATCACCCTCGAAGAAGCAACGCGAATCGCCGCTTTGGCGCAAAGCGTTCGTGGCTACGAGCATCGCAAACTCGAACGGGCCGCCACCTACCGAACCGAACTAGCCGCCGCTCTCGGATAGGGGGCGATCGTAGTAGCCCGACGGTACGTAAATCGCGGCGAGTCCGAGCGCTTGCATCATCTCGATGTTTCGGGGGTCGTCGTCCACCGTGAACTTGATGTCGGCCCCGGCTTCAATCAGGGCTTCCAGTTGGCTTTGCTTCCACTCCGCGGTCGACACCCCATTGTGCCCTTTGCGGCGACCACGCAGTATGAGCCAGTCGTGGCGCACTTCGTTGGCGGCTAGCCAGACCTTGGTTGGTTCTGTGGTGCTGTGTGGTCGCGCGGTTAAAATCACTACACAGACATCGCCCAGCGCGTCAGCTAGGCGGCGGCCCGATTCGATCACCGGATCGTCACCTAATTCGGCGAAGAACCCCTTCCAGTCCCGGTCCGCGCGTGGCTTGTTCACGATGAAGTGCTGACGGTGTTCGGCGTCGGAAATCACTCCGTCGAGATCAATTACTACCGTCGGACCGCCGATGGGGCGAGCCGTGGTGTTGTGCCAGTTGTCGGGCGGGTTCATCTAGTCTTCCTCGGCGCCAGCAGCGCCCTCACGAATCGCGGCCACGATACTGGGATCGGCCAGGGTCGTCGTGTCTCCTAGTTCGTGGCCGTCAGCGACATCACGGAGCAAACGACGCATGATTTTACCGGAACGGGTCTTGGGCAGGTCGGGCACGACGAACACGGCCTTGGGCCGAGCGGTCGGACCGAGTTTGATGGCCACATGCTGGCGGATCTCTTCGCTCAACTCAGTTGACCCCTCCGCCGTGCCGACCAGAATCACGTAGCCGACAATGGCTTGGCCGGTAACGTCGTCGGTGGCACCAACCACTGCCGCTTCGGCCACGGCCCGATGATCGACGAGCGCCGATTCGACCTCGGCGGTGGAGATGCGGTGGCCCGAGACGTTCATAACGTCGTCGACGCGCCCCAACAGCCAGAGGTAACCGTCGGCATCTTGGCGAGCACCATCGCCCGCGAAGTACTTGCCTTCGTAAGTGGACCAGTAGGTCTCACGGTAGCGCTCGGGATCCCCCCAGATCCCGCGGAGCATGCCCGGCCACGGCCTAGTAAGAGTCAGATAGCCGCCCCCTTCGGTAACCGTCTGGCCCGCGTCGTCGACCACTTCAGCAAAAACGCCGGGAATGGTTTGGGTTGCCGAACCTGGCTTCGTGGTGGTCACGCCGGGCAAGGGGGTGATCATGGTGCCACCGGTTTCGGTCTGCCACCAAGTGTCAACAATGGGGCAGGATTGCGCCCCGATGTGTTCGTGGTACCACATCCACGCTTCCGGGTTGATCGGTTCACCCACCGTACCCAGGACCCGCAAGGAGGAAAGGTCACGACCCTGCGGCCATGATTCGCCCCACTTCATAAACGTACGAATGGCCGTCGGGGCCGTATAGATCTGGGTGACGCCGTACCGTTCGATTATGTCCCAGAGTCGGTCCTTTTTCCACCCGCCACGATCGCCTGAGCGTTCCTCGAGACGGGGCGTATCGGGGGTGCCCTCGTACATCACCGAAGTGCAGCCATTGGCGAGCGGGCCGTAGACGATGTAACTGTGGCCGGTCACCCACCCAATGTCGGCCGCACACCAGTAAATGTCGGTGGCGGGCTTGATGTCGAAGACGTACTTATGGGTGAACGCCACCTGGGTGAGGTAACCGCCGGTGGTGTGCATGATGCCCTTGGGCTTGGCAGTGGTGCCCGAGGTGTAGAGCAGATACAGCAACTGTTCGGAGTCCATTGGTTCGGCCGGGCAGTCCGCCGATGCGTCAGCCATAAGCTCGTGCCACCAGTGATCTCGACCCGCGACCATATTGGGCTCGGTGTCGCAGCGATTAACCACGACCACGTTCTCCACCGAAGCCGCGCCGTTGGCTAGGGCGGCATCGACGTTGGGCTTCAACACGGACGGTTCGCCGCGGCGAAAACCGGCATCGGCTGTGATGATGAGCCTTGCCTCGGCGTCGTCGCAGCGATCAGTGATGGCGTCGGGCGAGAAACCACCGAAGATCACCGAGTGGGCAACCCCGATGCGGGTACAGGCAAGCATGGCGACCGGTAACTCGACGATCATCGGCATGTAAATAGCAACGCGATCGCCTTTCTCTAGCCCGAGGCCCTTCAAGACGTTGGCGAACTGGGAGACCTCGGTGAGCAGATCTGAGTAGGTGATGCGGCGTGTGTCGCCCGGTTCGCCCTCCCAATGAAACGCGACCTTGTCGCCGTGGCCCGCTTCAACATGGCGGTCGAGGCAGTTGTACGACAGGTTCAACTCGCCGCCCCCAAACCACTTCGCGAACGGCAAATCCCACTCGAGCGTGACGTCGAAATCCTTCGACCAGGTCAGCAGCTCGCGAGCCTGACGAGCCCAGAAGGCCTCGTAATCGGCTTCGGCTTCGTCATACATCGAACGATCGGCGGCATTGGCTTGGGCAACGAACTCCGCCGACGGTGCGAACCGCCGATCCTCGCGGCCAAAAATCTCGATTGAACCAGCGGCCATAGCGTTACTTTCTTGTCGCGACCTAGGGGAACAGATCTTAGCGAACGACTCCCCTAACCGCCGAGTCCTTTCATGGCCGCGGTCCTCGGGTCGCCATAAAAGATCGGATCCACACGGGTTCCCACATGTTAGCCCAAAAATGCGAAAGTCTCGGCTCCCGTCCTAGTCGACTCACCTTGCGGCAAGTCCTCGGCCTGGCACTCCGAGACTCACGTCTTCCCCCCAGCACAGTACCGAAGGGCACCTTTATTATGGTCCTACCTGGTCCAAACGTCAACCCCGCAGCAGGCCACGGCAGGGCAGAGTTGCGTCGGTCACTGATGGTGGATCTCTCCTGAGGGCACCGCGAATCATCCGGTAATGTCATTGCGCTGGCGCCCCGCGTCCAAGTTGGAGCGGATTTCTGTGAGGAAACGGACCGGGCACGTGCCGGTGAGCAGGTCTCGCGCTTGCGCAGTCCCTGAGTCGCTCAGACACCCTGCTTCTTCAATGTGGAATGCCCCCTGATTTTGGTGCCAGGTAGTTTTGGAGTCCTTACCGCCCCGCGGGGCAAGGACCTGACCATGACGAACCGAAAGAAGCATTCTCCTGAGGAGATCACGTCGGGTCACGGGCCAAGCCCGCAGCACGCAGGGCAGAAGACCTCAATGTGATCGAGGCAATGACCCGGATCGTTGGCTACGCGACTGGCTCAACACGTGGGCGACCATTGGGGGCAATACTCGCAAGGGGTATGGGCATGCCCGAGTCAATCATCGACGCGGACGCTAAGGACGTGATGTGGGCCATTGACTTCCAGTTCGATGCAACCGTCGATGGACACACCCGCGAATCGCTGCATTCCGCCCGGCGAGCGCTGGTGCAACGGGTTCATCGGTGACTGGAAGCATGGCTACAACACCGGCCACCGGCACTCATCGCTCGCCTACCGAACACCAAACGAGTACCCTGCCGCGTGCTCACACAGCCACCGACTCTAAAACCGGCTGGCACCAAGAACGGGGACATCCCAAAACGATCCCGCCAGTGGATCGGCCAGCAGGATTGCTTCTGCATCGCTGATATCAGCAATGTCACACCGTGTAGTTATATTGAACTTATGTTCCTAACAGCGCAGCGGAAGTTGAACAACCTGTTGCCGGTCGGGCTTTCACGGCCGGAGTTGATTGCCACCCTCGCCGAGTGTCACCGCCTCGCAAAGCACTCCGAGGAACGCTGCCTTGCCTACACCGCAGCCATCGACGCCCTCGGCGACCACGGGGCCGACGCACTGCTTGAGTTGGTGACCACGAAATCGACCGGGAATGGCCGATCTCGGGCCCAAAGCCGAAGTCGTTGGCATGGTCTACAACGATAAAGACCAACCGCTGCACCTCGGCCGATCGGTCCGGCAGGCTAGCCGGGCGCAATGGATCGCTCTCATCGACCAACACGGCTTCGACCCCCGCCGAACGCCTACGAACCGGGGGGCGGGCTAATGGGCGGCCGAAGTCGGGCGGTTCGGAAGGCCAGTGTGGATAAACAATTCGAACATTTCTTCTCTAATAAGGGCGATAATGTCACAGGGTCTCTTTATAGTGGAGTTATGTTTGAATCATCGCATCGGAAGTTGAACAACCTGTTGCCGGTCGGGCTTTCACGGCCGGAGTTGATTGCCACCCTCGCCGAGTGTCACCGCCTCGCAAAACACTCCGAAGAACGCTGCCTGGCCTACACCGCAGCCATCGACGCCCTCGACGACCACGGAACCGACGCAGCCACCGTCACCCGTGATCTGACCCACCGCTCAGCACGCCAAGCCAAACAAGTCGCCGACACTGCAACGCAGTTGGCGTCTATGCCACTCATGGCCGCCGCTTTAGCTAGGGGTGAGATCGGCACCGAACATGTTGTGGCCGCAGCCGATGCCGCTAAGCGGGTGTCGCCGGAAGAGGCTGACCAACTCGTTGATGATGCGGTTGCGGTGCCCGCGGATCTTTTCTTGAAACGAACCCGGCAATGGATCGGCCAACACGAAACCGCCGACGAAATCGAGGATCGCTACCAACGACAACGCTCACAACGTGAAGCTAGATGGGGCGTGGGCAACGATCGGATGCTGCACCTTCACGCCGTGCTTGATCCGGTTAGCGGCCGTGAGTTGGTAGCGGCGCTTGACCGTCGAGTTGATTTTCTATGGCGCTCCGATGGCGGCCGCGAGGGAACTCCCGACGATGTTCGCTCTCCCCGCCAACGTCGAGCCGATGCGCTGCTTGAGTTGGTGACCACCGAATCGGCTGGGAATGGCCGGGTGCATCCCAAGCATATGGTGATAATGCACCTCGACATAGCCAGCGGCACCGCCGAGTTCACCGACCACGAACCAGTACCCGCCTCGGTTCTCGCCGACTTGGGACCCAAAGCCGAAGTCGTTGGCATGGTCTACGACAGCAACGGCCAACCGCTGCACCTCGGCCGAACCGTTCGCCTGGCCAGTCGAGCGCAATGGATTGCTCTCATCGACCGCGACCGAGGATGCCTACGGTGCGGTGCCGACCCGTCACGCTGCGATGCCCACCATGTCCACGAATACTCCGCCAGTGGAGCTACCGACATCGACAACCTCGAACTCGACTGCCACGGCGACCACGCACTGATCCACCAACACGGCTTCGACCCCCGACGAACGCCTACGAACCCGAGGGCGGGCTAATGGGCGGCGTCAGTCGGTCAGGTCTAGGGCGGCTATGTGCGGGCGCAGCGCGGATTCGAACCTGATCATGGCGTCGATTAGTAGCTCCATCGGAGCGTCCCAGTCGTCGGGATCGTCAGCCCATCCGACAGTCTCATCGAGTTCGAGACATATCTTTGCTGACTTTTTGCCTTCCATGAGGTCCCACGTCCAATTCCCGGGACAACTTCTTTCGATGGTTTCTCGATCCTCTTCGATCTGCCAGAAGATCGATTTGTTGAGTAGTTCTTGACCTCTATGCACGTTAATATTAAGTACAATGCGGGTATAGTGCGCCGACCCCCTTAACTGGAAGGAGATGCCACTGACCCCTGAGCGAGTCCCTAGGTATGGGTGTTCGTTCTTCGTAGGCTTCGTACCCCCGAGTACAACTTCGGTCCGACCTGAAGCGAGGTCGAGCAATCTAGTCCAATAGGGTCGTCGTGATGATCGTTTTTGCGAACCAGTCTTTGCCTTATGGGCTACGACCTGCTTACTTTCTGCGCTCCGCTTCACTTCTGTGCTTGGCCCAACGAGCGGTTTTAGCCAGACTGCCGGTTTGGAGCCATCAATCTGGAAGGCTTCCACTAGAAATAGATGAAAGTCCACGTCTGTCGTATGTCACTGAGCCACTTCACCGCCTCCACATGTTCGGGCCGCGGATCCGAAGCGATCCAGATCGCCCGCTCGGCTCCGAACGACACTAGATAGGTGATCACTTTTCCGAGGTGGTCGTGATTGGTGCGCTCGAGTTGGTTCTCTATAACTACCCTCTTCCCGTCGCTATCTTCGGCCAACAAATCCACCTTAAAGCTGCCCGCCGACTGCTCAGGTTCGGCCGAAACGAGTTCCACTTCGAGATGTTCGTTCAAGACACCGAGGTTCTCCTTGAGCCACCTAGTGAAATCAGTTGCCTCATGGGGCCAAACTTCCCGCAAGTCCACCCGTTGCAACTGACCAAAACGCGGACGGGCCCCAAGATTACTTTCCATTTCCTCAGGTTCTCATAATCTTGCCCACCGGCGCTAGCCTCAGGGCAGAAAATGCGGACCATGCCGACGAGCCATCGTTTGTCGCCTATCCCGTTGCGGAGCGCCACCATGGCCCCCTCCTTCGCCGACCTCGGCGTTCCTGCACACATTGTGAACGCGCTCTCGCTAACCGGCATCAACCAGCCCTTCCCTATCCAGACCGCAACTATTCCTAACCTGCTGGCGGGCCGCGACGTCGTGGGCCGGGCCCCGACCGGTTCGGGCAAGACGTTGGCGTTTGGTATCCCCATCGTGGCCACGGTCGATAAAGCCAAGCCGAAACACCCCGCGGCGCTGATTTTGGCCCCGACTCGGGAGTTGGCGGCCCAGATCGCGACCGAACTCGAGCCGTTACTCTCAGCCGCCGATCGCCGAGTTCTGGCGGTCTATGGCGGGGTCGGGATCGAGCCGCAGATAAGGCAACTGCGCTCTGGTGTCGATGTCCTAGTGGCCACGCCGGGCCGGTTGGAGGATCTGATCCAACAGCGCTGCATGAGCCTGGACTCGGTTGGCATCGTGGTGATCGACGAAGCCGACCGTATGGCCGACATGGGCTTTTTGCCCGTCGTTCGCCGCCTCCTCGATCAGACCAACCAGAACCGCCAGACTATTCTCTACAGCGCCACCCTCGACGGCGCGGTCGGCAAACTCATCAACCGGTACCAAAAGAACCCGGTGCGCCATGAGGTCGGTTCGGCAACGCCTGACCTTACGGCTATGCAGCATCACTTCTGGGAGATTCCTCGCCCCGACCGCATAGCGCTGTGTGCATCGGTCATTGCGACCTATGGGCGAACCATAGTGTTCACCCGAACTCGCCACGGGGCCGACCGGGCGGCGAAACAACTAGCTCGCTTGGGCGTAAGAGCCGTCCCGATCCACGGCAACCGTTCCCAGGCCCAGCGCAAGCGCGCCCTAGACAGTTTCGTCCACGGCCGGGCTCATGCCCTGATCGCGACCGATGTCGCAGCCCGCGGCATCCACGTCGACGCCGTCGAGTGCGTCGTCCATTTCGACCCGGTTGACGAGGATTCAGCCTACCTGCACCGTTCGGGACGAACGGCTCGCGCGGGAGCCCAAGGCCACGTGGTTTCGTTTGTTGATCCGAGTCAAAAGAAACAGGTCCACGGGATGAAGAAACGCCTCAAGCTTCATCACCCGATAACCGCGCCGCCCAAGGTCGAAGGGGCGGCCCTGCCCGAACTTCCGCCGGAACCGTCCCCACCGCCCCCCACGAAGCGGTCGCCCCAGGCCAACCGCTCAAAGGGCGCCCGCCGCAACCGCAGCGGTGCTCCGAACTGGAACCCACCGAATAAAAAAACGGCCCCGCGCAATAACCACAAACGCAGAGCGCGGTAATCCGCCAGCGGTGGTCTACACCCGGACTTCGTAGTAGCGGTTCATGGGATCGATCTCGAACTCGCGAGACGCGAACCCAGCGAACCCGGCGGCCGAAGTGAGTTCCTCGAACAGTTCGACGGTGAGTCCAAGCGTTCCCAAACCCGCGCCCCCCGGCTCTGACATCGCCGACGACATGCAGTAGAGGATCGACATTCCGTACATCAGCGGAAGAACCGGAATCTTACGATTGTCCTCTAAACCGCCGCGGCTCTTCATATCGGCCACCATCCACACTCCATCGTCGGCCAGACAGCGATAAGCCGACCGCGCCGCGGCTCCCGGACGGGGCAAATCGTGGATCACGTCGAGGGTCAACAACAGATCGACACGGGCGAATTGGTCAAGATCGTCAAACTGGCCCGCCCGAAAACTTAGGTTGGCCAAGCCTGCCTCTGAGGCGCTCCGATTGGCTTCGGCGATGGCGTGAGACGACGGGTCGATACCGATAACCGTCGTCGCCGGATAGGCCGCGGCAATCGCCCGGGCCGCCACGCCAGAGCCACAACCAACGTCGACAACGGTCGCGCCCGCCTGGAGTCGCCGCGGCATGCCGTCGATGGAATCTAAGATGACGGGCACCAGAAAGGCCCGCTGACCGCCCGCCCCCATCGCGGCCTGGAAATGACACGTTTGCGCTCCGTGCTCGGCCCAGGTCATGCCGAGACCGGTGGAGAACGCCTCAACCGTGCGATCTATCTCGGGTCGACTAACCGGCGGGCCAAACACGCCAGCGGCGTACTGTGGATGAGTTTTGTCGACGAGGGCGGCGTGAGCTTCAGGGGTGATCGCGAATACGCCCGCTTCGTGCTGCACGAGTTGGGCCGCGCTGGTGGCGTGAAGCCACTCGCGCACCCAGCGCTCGTGCAGACCCGTTGCGACGGCTAGGTCGGCCGCGGTGCCCGGACCCTGGGCCGAGAGGGCGGCAAAGAGGCCAAGCCGGTTACCGATATGGATGACGGCGCTCATAATCTCGCCTTCTTTGAGCTTGTAGAGCCCTAAGACGGTGAGACCCAGCCGGTCGGGGTCTAGTTCTGTTCGCATGTCACCAGTCTCGCCGACCCCACGGGATCAGGCCAACCAGTCCACGACCTGAAGAACGAGTGGCTCGACGTCAGGGCAGAGGTCGGCCCCCGCCGCCCAAGAAATGAGGTCGCCGATGTCGATCTCGGTCATCTCCGCCACCTCACCGTCGACAGGATACAACACGGCATCGGTGCGCATGAGGTAGAACGTCCCGACCCAACGGGTCTCAGCCGTTTCTTGGACGAGGGTGCCCAATTCGATCAGCTCTCGTTCTTCGATCACTAGGCCCGCCTCTTCCAGCAACTCACGTTGCGCGGCTCGCTGAGCGGGTTCGCCCACGTTGGGCACCCCACCAAAGGCGAGATCCCATTTCGAGGGATGAACGTCCTTCCAGTCGGCACGTTGATGAACCACCACCGCCCCCGAAGGTCGCTGGACGATGACCGCCACATTGCGGTGCCACCGGTTCTGTTGGCGCATCTCTGCTCGAGTAACGACTCGCTTCACCGCACCGGACGGGTCAATCTCCTCGACTAGTTCGTCGCCTGCGCTAGGCGGCGCCTTGGGTTCTAGAAGTCGACGACGAAGTAAGTCAAGGGTTTGAATGCAGGTGAACTGGCGAATGCGTTCGCGGTCAAACGGCATTTGCAAAAACCGCGCCTCGGCTCGTCCGTTTACGCTGATCGCGATCCAGACATCGCCAGGTTCGTGGCCTTCGTGGGACGCTGGACCCGCCACGCCGGTAACCGCGAGACCGACATCGGTGCCCAGCACTCGACAGATCCCTTTGGCCATGGCGACGGCCATCTCCTCGCTGACGGCAGAAACGTCGGGGGTGCCTAGCAAGGAAACCTTCAACTTCCGGTGGTACGGGATCACCCCACCAACGAACACGTCGCTCGACCCGGCAATGGCGGTCAAGCGGCTACCGATCATCCCCCCAGTGAGAGATTCGGCGACCGCCAGCGTCTCGCCCCGGTCACGCAAGAGCTGAAGAAGGACGGATTCCATCGTGTCGTCGTCGACTCCGAACACGATGTCGCCCACGATCTCGCGAATGATGGCCTCTTCGGCGGCCAAGGCGGCGTCGACTGTTTCTTCGGTATCGGCCTTGGCCGTGATGCGAAGCTTGAGCCCTTCCCAGCCACTCGCCAAGAAGGCAATCGTTGCCTCACCAGTATCATCAAGACGCCGAATCTCATCGTCGAGGTCCCCGGCCAAGCCGGACTCTGAGCGTCCCCACGTCCGCAGGATGCGGCTACGGATCACCCCGGTGAAACCCGCCCGCTGCTGCAGATCCGGCAGAACCCCAAGTTGCATCATCTGCTTCATCTCCCAGGGAACCCCGGGAACGGCGTAGATAACCTTACCCTCGTGTTCGCCGGTGAGCGGACAGATCAAACCCGGCGCAGTGCCGGGCATGGCCGGATTAATGCTCGCTCCCTCGGGCACGTCGGCCTGTCGAAGGTTGCTCTCAGGCATATCGCGGCCCCAGCCACCAAACATGGACCGGATCTTCTCGACGATCTCCTCGTCGCGCACCAATTTGACCCTCATGATCTCAGCGATCGCGGCCCTTGTGATGTCGTCTTGGGTGGGCCCGAGACCGCCGCAGCAGATAACCGCGTCGCTGCGCGACAGCGCCTGTCGCAGCGCGTCCACGATCCGGCCATGGTTATCGCCCACCGTGCTCTGATAGTGAGAATCGATCCCCGCCATCGCCAACTGCTCAGCGATGTATACGGAGTTGGTGTCCACGATCTGACCCAACAACAACTCGGTGCCAATAGCTACAACTTCGCCCTTCACCGCCGCGATCCTGTCTCAGTCGCCCGTGGCACTAAGCGCGTTCTGACCATCGAGTAGGTATTGCACACCGCTCACGACCGTCCACGCCACCGCAATCCAAAGCATGGCAACGATGAGCGTGTCTTGGTCTCGCAGGGTCGGCATGACAGCCATCACAAGAGCCCCGCCCTGCACGAAGGTCTTGTATTTAGCCGACTGGCGCGCCGGGAGTGAGAGTCCCTTGCGAGCCCAGCGACTCCGCCATGCGGTGATGCCAATCTCGCGAACGGCAATGATCGCCACCGGAACCCACCAGTAACGCTCGACATAGACCAGACAAACACAGCCGCCGAGGATGACTACCTTGTCGGCCAGAGGATCAAGGAAGGCGCCGATGCGGCTCACCACATTGGACCGCCGAGCGACCTTGCCATCGAAAAAGTCCGTGCTTGCCAGCAATACACCGAGTCCGAAGGCCCCCCAACTCGCCCCCCGATCGTTCGACGCGTCGAGAACGAACCAAAACAACAACGGAGCAAACAGCAACCGGGTGATGGTGAGCAGATTGGCAGGGTGGGTGATTGCGGCCTGACGCGCAGCGACAGGGGAGGTCACATCATCGGGCATGCCCTTCCAAGACCAGCTTCTCACCTCAGCGGCACCCCCACTTCAACAGCACTGCCGTTGGCCAACACCACCAGTGAGACCAGCCACAAGAAGAACAAGACAAAGGCCTCACGTTTTCCTACCCGACCGAAAACTATCATAGGGACCGCGCTCACGACAACGATGGTAATCATCAGTATCGAACCCTCCCCGGCCAGGGTCATATCACTCACCTGGCCCGGCCCGACGAGTCCAATGATGCCACCCACGGCGAAACTGTTGAACACGTTGGATCCCACCAAATTGCCGATGAGCAACCCGGTTTCATTTTGGCGGGCCGCTTGAACGCTGGTGACCAGTTCGGGTGCGGAAGTTCCTAGCGCAACGAGGGTGAAGCCGACAAATCCGCTGGACACGCCTAAGCCATCTGCGATGCGCCCGGCGCCATCGACTATGAACCAAGAGCCAACCACGATGGCGGACAATCCGGCGACGGCACGAAGCACTTCACAGCGGACCTTGAGCGGGGCCGACCCAACAATGGTGGTCACTTCGTCCGCCAAAACTTGATTCGCGGTACTAAAACGCAACGCAATGCCAATGAAGATCAGCATCAAAGCAAGGAAGAAAGCGCCCCCGATTCGCGTGATCTCACCCTGAATCAGACACGCGAAAAAGGCCACCGCCCCCACCGACGCAGGAACCCCATACCGTCGCGTCCTGTCGCTCACGTAAATAACCCGAACCGCGGCCGCGGCGGCCAGAACCAGCGACATATTGGCCACGTTCGAGCCCACAATGTTGCCCACACCGAGGTCGAGGTCACCGCGGGCGGCAGCCACGCCGGACACCACCATCTCGGGCACACTCGTACCGAAGCCCAACAAGACAACACCGACCACCACCGGCGAAAGCTTGTACCTCACCGCCAGCCGAGCAGATCCTCGCACGAGTAAACTGGCCGCGGGGATAAGCACACCGATTCCGCCCAGCGCGAGTACGAATCCTAGGGTCACAGATACAGGCTAGGAGTCGCCGCGGCGTGCAGCGAGTTCCTCGGGCGAGATCAACACGTCACGCGCCTTAGATCCGGTGGACGGGCCAACCACTCCCGCCTCTTCGAGCAGGTCCATGATCCTCCCCGCCCGAGCGAAACCAACTCGCAATTTGCGTTGCAGCATCGAGGTCGAACCGAGTTGGGTTTGCACGACCAACTCCATCGCCTGACCGAGAAATTCGTCGCCTCCGTCGTCGGCGGGCGGTGGGCTGAGACTGTCGGCCACGCCAGGCACTGCCACGCCAGGCACTGCCTCGGCGGCCACGGACTCGTCGGTCGGATAATCCGGGGCTTGGTCCTTCCAGTGCTTGACGATGGCGCGAACCTCGTCTTCTTCGACCCAGCACCCCTGAATGCGATGGGCGGTAGAAGACGATGGGCCGAGCAACAAAAGGTCGCCCTTGCCGACCAGTCGTTCCGCTCCAGGTTGGTCGAGGATGACCCTAGAATCGGTGAGGCTCGATACCGCAAAGGCGAGGCGGGCGGGAACGTTGGCCTTGATGACACCGGTGATGACATTGACCGAGGGGCGTTGGGTCGCGATGACTAAGTGAATGCCCACAGCCCGCGCCATCTGGGCGATCCGAGCAATGGAATCTTCGACATCGCGCGCCGCGACCATCATCAGGTCCGCTAGTTCGTCCACCACGATCAACATGAAGGCTAGGCGCTGGTATTCGAGTGGCTCGCCGTCAGGGCCAACCTCGCCGAGACCAACTTCGATCGAACCTGCATCGACAGCGTTGTTGTAGCCGGTGATATCGCGAAAGCCGACCTTGTGGAGAAGGTCGTAGCGGCGCTCCATTTCACGCACCGCCCAAGCTAATGCGTTGGCGGCCTGACGAGGATCGGTAACCGGGGCCGTGAGTAGGTGCGGGGTCCGTTCGTACTGACCCATCTCAACCCGCTTAGGGTCGATGAGGATCAGGCGAACCTGTTCGGGGGTGGAGCGCATCAGGATCGAGGTGAGCAGGGAGTTCAAACACGACGACTTGCCCGCACCGGTGGCCCCCGCGATGAGAACGTGTGGCATCGTGGCGAGGTTGATGAGCACGTTGCGGCCGTTGATGTCGCGGCCCACCGCGACTTCCAGAGGGTGCTTCGCGTGCCGGGCTTCCTGAGACGATAAAATGTCGCCGAGGGCGATAATCTGGCGTTCAAGGTTCGGAACCTCGACCCCAATGGCTCGCCGGCCCGGTATCGGAGCCAGGATGCGCACGTCAGGCGAGGCCATGGCGTAGGCAATGTCCTTGCGGAGGCTCTCGAGCTTTGCGACCTTGACCCCTTCGCCCAACTCGAGCACGTAACGGGTGACAGTAGGGCCGACAACCGGTTCCAGCAGAGTAGTCGCCACCCCAAACTGATCGAGCGTGTACCGCAAGAGACGTCCGCGCTCGTCCACTTCGGCTCGGTTGACGGCTCGAGCCTCGGAGCGAGCCAGCATCGAGGCGGCGGGGAGCTTCCATTTGCCGGTGTTAACCAGCAGCGGTTGTTGTTCCGCCTCAACCGCCGCCTCAACCGCCGGTTCGACTACTTTGGCCCGATGCTTGGCGACCTTGGGCGCCGGTACGGGTTCAGGCGGGGGCGCTGGGGCCGGTACGGATTCAGGTTCGGGCGGATCATGGTCGATCGCCTCCGCAGGGCCCGTCGGGTCGGCAAACAAGGACCGTAGCCCTCGAACGAACAGGCCCGGAATCGGTTTCAGCGCGACTCCGGCGTAATAGCCGACGGTTCGCACGGACCATCCCGTCACCACGAGCAAGCCAACTATGCCGATCGCCCCCAGAATTAGAACACTGCCCGCGGCCGCGGCAAAGGCGTAAAGCGGTCCACCGATGGCCATCCCGAGCGCCCCACCGGCGGCACCAATCTCGGTGATTGAGTCGTCGATACCGGGGCGGCCCCGCCCGATGTGGAACAGGCCCGTAATCGAGATGATTGCGAGCAGGCCACCCACCAACACTCGGGCTAGGCGATCGGAGCCGCGGCCTTCGGCGGCGCCCTCTTCGCCACCGCTCCCCTTTACCAGCAGCACCCCGATAGTGAGCAGTGCGAACGGGACAACTTCGCGGGTAAGCCCCAGGCATAAGGCCAGGCCGTCGTCGAGCGCTTCGCCGACTACCCCCGCAGAACCAAACCAGAGGGAAACAGCGGTGAGCAATCCCAACAAAATGGCGCCAATTCCCGCCATGTCGCTTTGATGCCCGTCGAGGACCGAGCTAACCGCATTACGTGGCGCGGTCTTAGATTTCGCCGCTGGCTTTTTAGCCGCGGGCTTCTTACGCTGTTGAGTAGCCACAGTGCCCTCGACGCTACCAGCGCGCTATGACCGACTGTGGCACCCTAGCGATACGGTGCTAACCCTCCCGCACCACCGGAACAATCATCGGTCGTCGGCGGGTGCGTTCATCGACGGTACGACCGGTGGCTCGGCGGGCGATTTGGGCGAGTCGTTCGACGTCATTGTCGGGGTCCTCCAGCGCCTTCAGCAGATCCTGTTCGACCGCCTCAGCGACCGCTTCTTCGTGGCGGGCCAAGGCAGGAACTTCAACCCACCCGCGGGAGATCACATCGGGCCCGGCGATGATTTCTCCCCGTTCGCTATCGACGTGGACGACCACAACCACGAATCCATCGCCGCCGAGGGTGTGCCGGTCGGCCAACACCGTGGAGCCAAGATCCCCGACAATGCCGTCGACATAAAGGTGATCGCCGCCGACCGAACCAAGATGATCGATGCCGTCGTCGGTGATAACGACCTGGTCGCCGTCCTCGCAAAACACCACGCGATCGGCGGGCATACCCATGCGGTAGGCAAGTTCCTGGTGGGCTACCAGGTGGGCGTACTCGCCGTGTACGGGAATAAACCACTCCGGCACCGCAACCGAATGCAGGGTCTGCAGTTCCTGCTGCTTGCCATGCCCGGAGGTGTGGACGTCGACTTGTCCCGAGTGAAAAACCCGTGCGCCATGGCGGGCTAAGCCGTTACGGACCGTGGCCACGGCCGCCTCATTGCCGGGAATCGGATGCGAACTGAACACGATCGTGTCGTTATCGTCGAGTTGAATCCAGCGGCTCTCCCCGATGGCCATTTGGGTCAGCGCGGCTCGGGTTTCGCCCTGAGAACCGGTGCAAACAATGAGCGTGCGGGCCGCCTCGAGGTCGTCCATGGCGTCGATATCACGGATGGCGTGATCCGGGATTCGCAAGATGCCCACTTCTCGGGCCAACTTCACGTTACGACGCATCGACAAGCCAAGCGTCACCATCACCCGATCGGTAGCCACCGCCACATCCGCGAGTTGCTGCAGGCGATGAATGTGGCTAGCGAACGACGCCACGATCACGCGACGTCCTTGCTGCTCGGCGATGAGCGAATGGAGAACCCGGCCCACATCACTCTCAGAACGCGAAGTGCCGGGGCTATCGGCGTTGGTAGAATCGGCGAGCAGCAAGCGGATGCCGGGATCGTGGCCGAGAGCGCCAATGCGGGACAGATCGGTACGCCGCCCGTCGACAGGGGTGAGATCAAGCTTGAAGTCGCTCGAATGCAAAATCACGCCCTGCCCGGTATGAAAAGCGGTGATGTTGCCCGACGGAATCGAGTGGGTGACGGGCAAGAACTCACAATCAAAGGGACCAACATCGAGGCGGTCGCCGTCGTGAACCGGGCGTAACTCGGCTTGGTCCAGCAGCCTCGCTTCGCTGAGTTTGTGATGGATCATGCCCAGCGTGAACGGCGAGCCGTAGATCGGAAATGACATGTGCTTCAGGAGGTACGGGAGCGCCCCGATGTGATCTTCGTGGGCGTGGGTGGCAATACACGCGTCGATGCGGTTTTTGTTTTCGATCAGCCAGGTAAAGTCGGGCAGTACCGCGTCGACCCCCGGAAGGTCGTCGCCGCCAAACATTTGCCCGCAGTCAAGTACGACGATGCGACCCTCGGTCTCTATCGCGGCACAGTTGCGACCGATCTCGCCCAGACCGCCGAGAAACGTAATGGTGACGGGAGCGTTCACCTCAGGCTCGCCCTAGTTCGGCGAGTACGGCTCGGGCTTGGCTTTCGACCCAGTCCGGCTCCGGTCCAAGCGGCGGTCGGGTCGGCCCCGCGGGTAGGCCCATGATTCGCATCATTGCCTTGGTGGGGACCGGGTTCGGTGCTTCGTCACCCGTCTCAAACCCGTAACTCGGAATCATCTGCTGGTTGATCTTCATAGCGGTTTGAACGTCGCCGCTAAAGAAGGCATTCATCATGGCCTTGGTCTCTTTGCCAACCCAGTGGGTGGCCACCCCGATCGTGCCGACCGCACCCACCGCCAAGAACGCCAAGGTGAGGCCATCATCGCCGCTGTAAACCACGGTGTCGGGCGGCGCGAGCGACAGCATGCGCGCCGTTTCCCCCGGATCGCCCGCCGCGTCCTTCACGCCGATGATGTTCGCCACCTCACCGAAAAGGTCAAGCATAGTTTCCGTCGCGATCTTGCGACCGGTGCGGCCCGGAATGTCGTACAAAATGACCGGCTTATCCGTGGCCGCGGCGCAAGCTCGGAAGTGCTGGTTGAGACCGGCTTGGGACGGGCGGTTGTAGTAGCCGGCCACATGAAGCAAACCGTTGGCCCCTACCGCCACCGATCGTTCGGAATTGGCGACCGCAACGCGGGTGTCGTTACTACCCGCCCCGGCCACCACCGGCGCATCAACGGCCTCCACCACCGCTTCTATCACGGCGATCTGTTCGTCCTGGGTGAGCGTGGGGTTCTCACCCGTGGTGCCATTGATGACTAGACCGTCGTTGCCTCCTTCGGTGACCAGCCACCGAGCGAGTTCCTGCGCTCCGTCGAGGTCGAGCGAACCGTCGACGTTGAACGGGGTAACCATTGCGGTCAGCACTTGTCCAAAAGGAGCAGCAGCAGTTGTCATGGCCTAATGCTGCCACGAAGCGGTACCTCTTACCCCACTGGTGGCCCGCATCTCAGGTCGGGTGGCGCTGAAGAGAGCCGTCCGCGGCGGCCAATTCTTTGAGCAGGGGCGACAGTTTCCAATGGCGACCGCCGAGTCGCTCGCCGTAGTGACGGATCTGGGTGACGATTTCGGTCAGCCCTACCGAATCGGCCCAGTACATGGGACCGCCCCGGTACACGGGCCAGCCGTAGCCGTTCACCCACACCACATCAATATCGCTACCGCGACTAGCGATTCCTTCGTCGAGGATCTTGGCCCCTTCGTTTATCATTGGGTAGAGCAAGCGCTCTAGGATCTCTTGGTCGGTGACCTCCCGCGGCTCATGCCCGTTCGAGAAGGCGAACTCTCGAATCAGCTGTTCGACCTCGGGGTCGGGCTGCGCCGCTCGGGTTTTGGGGTCGTAGGTGTAGTAGCCGCGGCCGTTCTTTTGCCCCCGCCGACCGCTCTCACACATGATCTCCCGCACGGTCGAGGAGGTAGAAGTTTCGGCCTTCCAACCAATGTCGAGACCGGCTAGGTCGTTCATCGAGAAGGGACCCATGGGAAAGCCAAAGTCGTACAGCACCGTGTCGATACGAGCGGGAGTGACGCCTTCCATTAACAAGCGATCGGCTTCTGCGCCGCGCATGAACAACATGCGGTTACCGACGAAGCCGTAGCCCACCCCGACCATTACGCACACCTTGCCGATCTGCTTGCCGATTGCCATCGCCGAAGCGACGACCGAGTCCGAGGATTTCTCGCCCCGCACGTTCTCCAACAGTTTCATTACGTTGGCGGGCGAAAAGAAGTGCATACCGATGACACTCTCGGGCCGAGAAGTCACCGCCGCGATCTTGTTAATGTCGAGCGCCGACGTGTTCGACGCCAGCATTGCGCCGGGTTTACAGATCTGATCCAACTCCTTAAAGATGGTGCGCTTGAGTTCCATATCTTCGAAAACCGCTTCGATGACGATATCGCAATCGGCGAAGTCCTGCTTTTCGGTCGAACCGGTAATAAGGCCCATCCGCTGCTCCACCGCGTCGACCGGGATCGAACCCCGCGACGCCGAACGTTCGTAGTTTTGGCGCACGACGCTTAGGCCGCGAACAAGTGCGTCTTCGTTGCGTTCGACAACGGTGACGGCAATGCCCGCGTTGGCAAAGTTCATCGCAATGCCGCCGCCCATCGTGCCCGCGCCGAGAACCCCGGCCTTTCGCACGTCAATGAGCGGCGTGTCCTTAGCTATATCGGGAATCTTGTTGGCGGCGCGCTGAGCGAAGAAGGAGTAGCGCTGAGCGGCTGATTGGGGTCCGACCAAAAGCTCCGTGAACAGTTTGCCTTCCACCGCCAACCCCTCGTCGAAGGCAAGATTGGCCGCTGCTTCGATGCATTGGATGTTGTACTCGGGTGCGAGAAAGCCTCGGGTCTTGCGAGCAATCCCCGCGCGGAAGTCGGCGAACAGTTCGGTGTCGCCGCGGGACATTTCGACCCGTTCGTTGCGATCGCGGACCTTGGATAAGGGCCACTTCTCCGCAACCGCCCGCCGGGCAAAAGCCACCGCGGCTTGGCGCAGGGCGCTCGGATCAGCGTCGATATCATCCACCCGTTCGTCGATTAGCCCGTCAGCCAAGGCCTCGGCACTGCTAACGTGGCGGCCCGAGGTAACCATGTCCAGCGCCTTAGCAACGCCGACGAGGCGAGGCAGGCGTTGGGTGCCTCCCGCCCCGGGAAGCAAACCAAGATTGACTTCGGGGAGGCCAAACTTCGCCGAGGCGACCGCCACGCGATAGTGGGCGCACAGGGCGACTTCGAGACCACCGCCGAGCGCCGTGCCGTGGATCGCGGCAATCACCGGCACTGGGGTGTTTTCCAGCGCCACCTGCACTTCGCTGAAGCCAACCGCTTCCGGGGTGCTGCCGCCGAACTCGGTGATGTCGGCCCCGGCAATGAACGTTCGCCCATCGCAGACCAACACCACCGCAGTGGCCCCACCGTCGATCGCCGCCGCCATGCCGTCGAAAATACCCTGCCTCACATGCCAGCTAAGGGCATTCACCGGAGGGTTGTTGATGACTAGGAGCGCCACCTCGCCCTCGGTTTCGAGGCGGACAGATTCAGAAAGTTCAACCATGGCCCAAGTCTTGCAGACGACGCCTCAGTCGAGAAATTGTGCGGTCCCACTCAGCGGTAAACGCGACGCGACGAACTATGCTGGCTACGGTAAGGCAACCGTGAATCTAGCCGACATCGAGCGCAACGTAGCCGACCTGGACTTCAGCAAGGGCTTCGACTTCATCTACGACCTGCTGCTCGCGTACAGTCTACCGAAGTCGGGGGTTACCCTGCTGCGGAAGGGAACCCGGGACCTTCTCCGTGACTGCCCGAGCCAACTCCTCTGGAAAAAACGGATCTACTACCGGTTCGTCAATGACCCCAAGTTTGACCTGCACTCGCTGATCGATTCAGCCCAGGACGACTCCACGGTTACGAAAGCTCGACCGCGTTTCTTGATCGTGCGAAATGCCGATCGCCTGCTGGCCGTTGATACTCGGACTGAGACCACCCTCGATATCTCCATGTCGGACCTGCCCAGCCATTCGGCATTCTTCATGCCGTGGGCGGGAATCGAGAAGCGCCAACTTGAGACCCTAAACTACGCCGATGTCAAGGCGGCGGAGAAGATGGCTCGCCTGTACGACGAAATAGTGAAGCACAATGCGATATGGGGGGGGCAGAACCGGATGCCCGCCGTCTGAATGTCTTTTTCTCTCGGCTGTTGTTCTGCTTTTTTGCCGAGGACACCAACGTGTTCGAAGAGGACAGTTTCACTAATGCGATTGCTTCACTGACCCAAGCCGACGGGAGCGATACCGGCCACTTCTTGGATCAGTTATTCAAGGTGCTGGGCACGCACCCAGCTAACAGGCTAGGCACTCCGGCGCATTTTCAGGGGTTCGGGTACGTAGGCGGGCGACTGTTCACGGAGCATGTACCCGCGCCAAATTTCTCCTCCAAGGCGCGACGCATAATCATCGAGGGTGGAGCACTCGACTGGTCCGAGATCAACCCCGACATCTTTGGTTCGATAATTCAGGCGATTGCCCAGCCCCGCCAACGTGAGGGGTTGGGGATGCACTACACGAGCGTCGAGAACATCATGAAAGTAATTCGACCCCTCTTTCTCGATGACCTTCATCACCGCTTCGACCAAGCGACCACGGTCCCGCAGTTGAATCGACTGCTGGCTCATATCAGCGAGATCAAGGTTTTCGACCCCGCCTGTGGTTCTGGCAACTTTTTGGTCATTGCCTACAAGAAACTACGCAAGTTGGAGCATCGCATCCTGCAGCGCACCCGTGACCTTGAACCCATATTGGCTGACCTGTTCAAAATATCGGAAATCAAGCTCGATCACTTCTTCGGCATTGAGATCGACGACTTCGCCCACGAGATCGCCGTTCTCTCCCTGTGGCTGGCGAAACACCAGATGAATGTCGAGTTCCATGCATTATTTAGCGTAGAGATTCCGCTCATACCCCTGGAGGACACTGGGAGTGTGAACTGTGGGAACGCCGCACGGGTTGATTGGAACAAGACATGCTCGCGAACTGAAGGCCGAGTCTTTGTACTGGGAAATCCTCCCTATCGCGGGGGAAATCTTCAATCAGCAGAGCAAAAGGCTGACTTCGTTGAGTATTTCGGAACGACTGAGTATCCGCGCAAACTTGACTATATCTCTATCTGGTTCCTCAAGGGCGCGGAGTACATAGCTCAAGGAAACGCCGAGTTAGGCTTTGTATCCACCAACTCCGTGGTGCAGGGTGATCACGTTAGCCTTCTCTGGCCCCGCGTGCTCAACTTCGGAATCCAGATCGCCTTCGCTCATGACAACTTTGCGTGGTCAAACTCGGCAAAGGGCAGCGCTGGCGTAATGTGTGTTGTCATTGGATTGTCGGTATCGCCACCACCCTTCCGCCCGTACTACGTCGATGACCAGACTCGCTTGGTTGAAAACATTAACCCTTACCTACGACCGGTCCCGAGTAACACAATTGTTCATGCGTCGCCCAGTCCGTTGAATGGACTACCACCGATGGACGTCGGTAGTCAGGCGAACGACGGTGGGCATCTCACTCTGACGCCCTTCGAACGAGATTCTCTGATTGATAAAACTCCAGAAGCAAAGCGATTCATCCGCAAGTACGTGGGCAGCAAGGAGTTCATAAGAGGAATTGATCGCTACTGCCTGTGGATTGAGGACGACGAGGTCGACGAAGCTACCAAGTTTGCGTCGATCGCCACTCGACTCGAGGCGGTCCGCTTGCTTCGCTCAAGGGGTGGGCATTCCGCCCGCACTGTCGCCGCGGTACCGCATCGCTTTGGGCATCGCGCCCATAGACCCGCACCAGCAATCATTGTCCCAAGAGTTTCCTCGGAACGCCGGACCTATGTCCCCATGGGCTTTATCGACCAAAATACCGTTGTATCTGATGCCGCGTTTGTTGTTTACGGGGCAGAACCGTGGACTTTCGGGTTACTGCAGTCGCAAATGCACATGGCGTGGGTTGACACTGTCGGCGGCAGACTAAAGAATGACTACCGATACTCAACGAAGCTAATCTATAACACTTTTCCGGTACCGGAATTAACTATTACGGACAAGACGTCTCTAAACGCGCATGCGCTTGACCTGCTGGCAATTCGCGAGGAGTATTCCGACTGGAGTCTCGCCGAACTTTACAACCCAGACACGATGCCGTCTCAACTCCAGCGTTCTCATAAAGCGTTAGATGCCGAAGTCGATGCACTCTACCAGAAAAATCCTTTTCATTCCGACGACCAGCGAGTGCAGATTCTACTAGACATGTATGCAAGACTTGTATCTCCGGCAGAGGCGAGCTAATGCCCAATCTTGTTGATATCGACTACCAGCAAACCGGCGAATCCACCTCGGTCAACTCGCAGGGAATGCGAGAGATGCAGGATCGCGCGTTCGAAGCTCGAATGAGTCAGTACCTCCTGCTTAAGGCGCCGCCCGCCTCGGGCAAGTCTCGCGCGTTGATGTTCCTCGGCCTCGATAAGTTGTACAACCAAGGCCTCAAGAAGGTCATCGTAGCTGTCCCTGAACGTTCCATCGGGGCATCGTTTGCCAGCACTAACCTAGCTGAGCACGGCTTCTTCGCCGATTGGAACATCCACGAGAAGAACAACCTCTGCACCCCGGGCGGCGATGCCACTAAAGTGGCGTCGGTAAAGCGTTTCATGGATGGGCCCGATGCCCTGCTGATCTGCACCCACGCTACGTTGCGGTTCGCCCACGAGTCGATAGACACGGCCCTATTCGATGACACACTACTCGCGATCGACGAGTTCCATCACGTATCGGCCGACGCGAACAGTCGGCTAGGTGAAGTGTTGCGGTCAGTAATGAAAGACACGTCTGCTCACATTATTGCCATGACTGGTTCTTACTTTCGCGGCGATGCCGTTCCCGTGCTCGAAGCAGCCGACGAAGCCAAGTTCACCAAAGTTACCTACAACTACTACCAGCAACTCAACGGCTACACCTACATGAAGTCGCTAGGCATCGGCTACCACTTCTACCAAGGCCTCTACACCGACGCTGTCCACGAGGTGCTTGATACTGATCTCAAGACCATTCTGCACATTCCGAGCGTTCAGGCTGGCGAGTCCACCAAAGACAAGCACCGTGAGGTTGACGCGATACTCGACGTCATCGGAACGGTGGAAGAGCAAGACGATGAAACCGGTGTCATTCGCGTCAAACGCGCCTGCGACGGACACATTATCAAAGTGGCCAACCTGGTTCAAGATGACCCCGCTCAGCGTCCCAAGATCGTCGAGTACCTCCGTACGATGGAGGCTGAGGATGACATTGATATTATCATCGCCCTCGGGATGGCGAAGGAAGGGTTCGACTGGCCGTGGTGCGAACACGCCCTAACCATCGGCTATCGGGGCTCTCTCACCGAGATCATTCAGATCATTGGTCGATGCACTCGTGATAGCCCGAACAAGTCCCACGCCCAGTTCACTAACCTCATCGCCCAACCTGCGGCCGACGACGATACGGTGAAAGTAGCCGTAAACAACATGCTCAAGGCAATTACCGCATCGCTGCTTATGGAGCAGGTGGTCGCCCCCAATTTCAGCTTCAGGGCCAAGCGAGCAGGGAAGGCACCCAAGCCGGGCGAACTGCACATCGATGGCTTCAAGGAGCCCTCCACCCCGCAAGTTCGAGAGATCGTTGAAGGCGACCTCGACGATCTCAAGGCCCAACTTCTGCAGGACCCGTCAATGCTCAAGGCCATGCCAGGCAATGTTCATCCTGAGGTGATGAACAAGATTCTCATCCCGAAGATCATTCGTTCTCGGTACCCCGACATAAATGAGGCGGAAGTCGAAGAGGTCCGCCAACACGTCGTGGTCGATTCAGTTGTCAAAAACAGCGAGATCAAGGAGGTCGATGGTAAGAAGTTCGTCTTGATGGCGAATCGGTTCATAAACATTAATGATCTGAACCTAGACCTGATCGATCAGGTTAACCCGTTCCAAAAGGCCTTCGAGATTCTCTCCAAGTCGGTCACTAAGCAGGTTCTCAAGGTCATCCAGGACACCATCGACGAGACTAGGCTTACGATTTCTGAAGAGGAATCGCTCATGCTCTGGCCTAAATTGGTGGCCTTCGTAAAAGAACATGGGCAGAAACCAGACGTTCGAGCACACGATCCTCTGGAGCGCCGCCTAGCAGAGGCTCGCTTGTTTATCCAGAAACGTAAGCGGGATCTAGGACTGTGAAACTCGACGCCGAACAAATTAGGAGGATGTTGGACGAGGACGAGTTCGAATTGTTGGACGAAACACCGAAGCCTGCGCCGATCACGGCCGACGACCGACTCATTGCCGGGTTCGTTGAGATCACGGAGTTTGTGGATGCCAACGGTCGGGTTCCCGAAGCTAATCAGACTGACATCAGCGAGTTCAAACTCGCCGCCCGACTCAAGGCTCTGGCCGCAAACGATGAGAAACGTGAAGCCTTGACGGACTACGACACGCAGGGTCTACTGAAGGAACCCGAACCGCCAGCATCAGTCGCCGATGTGCTCGCGGGCGACGACACGGGACTGCTTGACGACGAGAGTGACCTCCACAACCTAGTTCATGTCCAGAGGGAGCAGGCTTCACCGGACAAGGTCGCCCAACGCGTGCCCTGCAACGACTTTGAGATCTTCAAGCCACTCTTCGACCAATGCCACGCCGAGTTACGTACCGGTCTGCGGGCGTTACGTACGTTTCGGAATCCGCGACATATCGAGAAAGGGAAGTTCTTCGTAACTGGCGGGATGCTCGTCTACGTTGCAGAGATTGGAAAACTCCATAGCAAAAACGTTGGCAAAGACGGACGCACCCGCTGCGTGTTCGACAACGGTACCGAAGCCGATCTCTTGTTGCGCTCCCTGGCCCGTCAACTCTACAACGATGGCCGTCTAGTGACCGAACCCTCCGACACCACGCCCGGTCGCCTCGAAGTCGATCCCGCTGCCGCGATGGGTTCGGTCTACGTACTTAGGTCTCTGAGTGATAACGATCAGGTTTGTTCAATCGATTGCTTGCACAAGATTGGCTCGACTTCCGGAACGGCCGCTCACAGGATCGCCGGAGCCGAGAAGCAGGCAACGTTTCTCAACGCCGCGGTGGAGTTGCGCGCGGAGTATCGACTTCCCGTAGCTGCCGTGCGGACGGTGGAGAGTTTGCTCCACAAGTTTTTCGGTGCAGCGCGCCTAGACGTCTGGTTCGAGAACGACGGCAACAAGGTAGGCGCAGCGAACGAATGGTTTGACGTGCCGCTCCCGCTCATCGACGAAGCTATTGAACTCATCGCGGCTGAGACGATCACCAACTACCGCTACGATGTTGAAGGTAAGAGCATTCAGTTGGCACCATGATCGTTTCTGTCGTTCACGTTGGCGATTCACGCAGACGGCGGCGAAGGATCAAGGTATAGGCCACGATCGTCCCTAGGGTAAAAAAGAACCATTGGAACGCATACGAAAGGTGCGGACCATTGCTTAGCACCGGCGGCGGGACCGGCACCGGCAAGTCGAGCTGAGCGGGGGCTTGTAGTTCGAGTTGCACCCACCGATCGACAAGTTCGGCACCGATAGCTTCCTCGACGACCTCCAGATCCATGCGGCTAACCTCGGCCAACTCGTCGGTGCCGGACCCGATACGACCGCCGTCGATCGAAACGAACAGGCGACCGCTGATCCGCACCTCGCCCGCTGGCGTCTCCACCTCGCGAGGGTCCTTTCCCGCGATCCAGAGCCGCGGCACCCAACCCCGACCAACCGCAACCAGGCGTCCGTCGGCCAACTCGATCGGGGTGGCCAGCCAACTTCCGGGCTGAGTATCGAAGGTCCGGTTCGCCACCAGGAACGAAAGATCAGTGCGGTACGTGCCGATGACTGTGACCGCCCGATGATCCTGCGAGCCAGGCTCACCCAGAACGTGCTCGATCGGTAGTTCCGGCGCCTCGGCCGCGCCACGGATCTCGTCGTTGGTGGCCTGGCGAGCGTCGAGTCGGTTTATTTGCCAGAACCCCAGCGCCGTCATGGCCACGATCATGGTCAGCACCAACAGATGCGAAAGCAGCCACTGAGGGGTGAGAAGCGACCGCACCAGACCTACAGACCGAGGTAAGAGCCAAGCCCGATCGTGAGGCCGGGGAACTCGGCCACCCGCTTCACGCCAACCATGACACCGGGCATGAAGGAGGTGCGGTCGACCGTATCGTGGCGGATGGTGAGGGTCTGGCCCGTCGTGCCGAGGATGACTTCCTGATTGGCAACGACCCCCGCCAGGCGAACGGCATGCACGCGTATTCCGGCCGGACCGCCGCCACCGCGCGCTCCCTGGTAGACCTCATGGGTAGTTGGATCGTCGGCCCACTCCGCCGAGGCGACCGCCATGCGTTGTGCTGTGTGGGTCGCCGTTCCCGACGGCGCATCGACTTTTGTTGTTGTGGTGGTACTCGATAATCTCGGCCGTTTCGAAGTGCGGCGCGGCCAACTCAGCCATGCGCATCATCAACACAGCACCGATGGCAAAGTTCGGGGCGATAAGCGCATTGCTCTTAGTGAAGGCGACACGAAAGCCTCCGAGGTCGTCGTCGCTGAACCCGGTGGTGCCCACTACCGCATGTATCCCCGCCGCCGCGGCGAAGCTCAAAGTCTCGCGAGCGGCCTCTAGAACGGTGAAATCGACCACCACATCGGCCTGGTTCTCCACCAGTTGGTGACGCGATTCGGTGAGATCAATACGAGCGACCAGAAGAGTGCCGGGATCGGCCTCGATCGTGCGACAAACCTCCTGGCCCATTCGTCCTGCTGCGCCTACCACACCGACTCGGATCATGACCGAAGGCTAGACGTCCCGCTCGCCTAACCGGTGCCGAATTGGACTACCGTCGACTCCATGCTTCTCGCCGCGATCAACGACATCGGTTACCAAGTCATCTTGTACCTGCACATCCTCACCGCGTTTTTGGCCTTCTCTCCCATGTTCGTGAACCTTTCCACCGGCCAACTCGTGCGGAGCAGTGAGCGGATCTATGGCTACTCGCTCATTTTTAGCGGCCTCCTCGGGTTCGGCTTGGCTGGGATGTCCGACAAGGTCTACCGGATGGGACAGCCTTGGCTCATCGCGGCGTTCCTTATTTGGATCGCCATGAACGGTGTCTTGCACGCCATCACCATTCCGGCGGAGAAGGCAATCGCGGGGGCCGATTCCGCCGGTAACGCGGCGGCTGAGAAAAAACTGCGAATCGCGGGCCTAGCCATGACCATGTTATTCGTTATTCAACTCTGGTTGATGATCTCCAAGCCGGGACTCTGATGTGAATGCCGACTTCGTAGCTGACTAGGGACGGGGCGGGCCCACGATGGATACGGCGCGGGGTCCGCCGACCACGCGGGCTAGTACCCGCTGGGCGTCGGCGGCCGACACTTTGCGCACCGCCGCTAGGTACTCGTCGATCCCCACCACTCGGTCACGAATCAAGACGTTGGTGGCCAAGCGAGCCATACGCGCCCCTGTGTCCTCCAGCGCGAGAACGGTGGCTCCTTCGAAACCACCCCTAGCGACCTCAAGTTCGCGTTCTTCGAGACCGTTCTCGACTAGGTCGGTGATTTGCTCTTCGATCACGGTACGAAGTTCGGCCAGTCGATTGGGAGCCGTGGCTGCGTAGACCGACATCGTGCCGGTGTCGGCGAACGCCCCGACCGACGAAAACACCGAGTAGCTGAGGCCTCGCTTCTCGCGGACCTCGCGAAAGAGTCGACTCGACCAACCTCCACCCAACACTTGGCTCACTACGGCGAGGGCGTGGCGGTCATCGCTGGCCTGGCTCGGCGCCCGCCAGCCCATCGCGAGGTGGCTCTGTTCAATGGAACGAGACGTGAATACTTCGCTCACCACTTTGGCGTCAGGAAACGTACGATCGGGTCTAACGCCCGCCTCGAGGGAGCGCAACGCGGAGTCAACCCGCGCCACAATCCCATCGTGATCGATCGGTCCGACCACCGACACCACAATATTGGCGCGGCAGTACCACTGACGGTGAAAGTCCCGCACCGCGGTAGGAGTAATTTCGCCCACCGTCTGTGGCGTGCCAAGGATTTCTCCGCCGAGGGGATGACCGGGGAAAAGAGACTGGGCCAAAACCCCGTGTACGACATCGTCGGGAGTATCGAGGCTCAAAGCCAACTCTTCTAAAATGACCTGGCGTTCGGCATCGAGTTCGGCGTCGGAGAATCCCGGATCGACTAACACATCGAGCAATGTGTCGAGGCCGAAGTCCAGTTCCCACTCAGGAACCAAAGCGTGAAAGGCTGTGTACTCCTTCGCGGTGAAGGCGTTGAGTTCGCCGCCAATGGCGTCTATGCCCTCAGCAATAGCTTGAGCTGAGCGCGACGAACTCCCCTTGAAAAGAAGATGTTCGAGAAAGTGAGACACGCCCGCCAGCGCCTCCGGTTCGTCACGGTGGCCAACCCCCACCCACGCACCGACCGCAACGGAACGTGAGCGAGGAACCGACTCCGTGACGACCCGTAGGCCGCCGTCGAGTCTACTGATCCGGATCGAGTCGCGATCTTCGAGCGTGGTCGACCGGTCCAGATCTGCGTTTTTCACCGGCGACCGCGACCTCCATTACCCTGTCGCCGGTTACCCCCGCCGCGGTTGCCACCGCCGCCACCGCCACCGTGACGACGAGGAGTTTCAGGACCGAGATCGCCGAACTCCGCGGCCAGCACCCCATCGAAGTGAGCTTCGAAGGAGACCGCTTCGCGGTTGCCCGCCGCAGCAGGCCGGGCGTCGGCCACAACGGAAGAGGCGGGAGGATTATCCTCGCCACTGACTTTTTCTCCGTCGTCGAGCGGCTTGAGAGAAATCTTTCCGTTCGGGTCGACGTCTTCGACGACAACCTGAACCTGTTGACCGAGTTCGAGGACATCTTCAACCCGCTCGATGCGTTTGTTGCCCCCGATCTTGGAGATGTGCAGCAGGCCATCACGACCGGGAAGAATGTTGACGAACGCCCCGAACTTGGTGATGTTCACAATTCGGCCGGAGTACTCAGCCCCCACCTCCGCGGTGGGCGGATCAAGGATCAGATTGATCTGACGCTCGGCCTCGGCCACCTTCGCACGGTCGACCGAAGCAATGGAAACGATCCCCGTCATGCCGTTGTCGTCGACGGAGATGTCAGCACCGGTCTCGTGCTGGATCGAGTTGATGACCTTGCCCTTCGGGCCGATGACTTCACCGATCTTCTCGATCGGAATCTCGAAGGCCAGAACCTTGGGGGCGGTGTCGCGAACGTCGTCGCGGGGCTCGGCGATGGCTTCGGCCATGACGTCAAGAATGTCGAGGCGGGCTTCCTTGGCCTGTGCCAAAGCCCCGGCCAAGACGTGGGCTGGAATGCCGGCGATCTTGGTATCGAGTTGCAACGCGGTGACAAAGTCGGTGGTACCGGCCACCTTGAAGTCCATGTCGCCGAAGGCATCTTCCGCGCCCAAGATGTCGGTGAGGGTGACGTACTCGCCTTCGGCATAGACCAAGCCCATGGCAATACCGGCAACTGGGGCCTTGATCGGCACGCCAGCGTCCATCAGCGACAAGGTTGATCCACAGACCGAACCCATCGAGGACGAACCGTTGGAGGCCATAACCTCAGAAACGGTACGAACGGTGTACGGCCATTCCTCGAAGGAAGGAACGACTGGGAACACGGCCCGTTCGGCCAGCGCACCGTGACCAATCTCACGCCGCTTCGGACCCCGCATAAACCCGGTCTCACCGGTGGAGAAGGGCGGGAAGTTGTAGTGGTGGAAGTAGCGCTTCTTGGTGGTCGGCGAAATGTCGTCGATCATCATGTCGCTGCGTCCCATGCCGAGCGTGGTGAAGTTGAGCACCTGAGTCTCGCCCCGCTGAAAGAGGCCCGAACCGTGCGCAGTCGCGATGACGCCGACTTCGCTCGAGACGCTCCGCAACTCGTTGGTCTTGCGACCGTCGATACGAATGCCTTCTTCGACGATGCGCTTGCGTACGACGGCCTTGGTGACCGAACGGATCGCGTTTTTGATCTGCTTGGCGGCATCAGGGTTACCATCGAACTGACCAATCATCTCGGCCACCACAACCCGGCGAAGATCCTCTTCGGCGTTTTGGCGTTGGGTCTTGTCGGCAATCTTTTGCGTCTCGACGATGCGGTCGGTGGCGGCGGCCTGCACGGCGGTGAGGATCTCGTCGGTGTAGTCGACGGTGACGGTGGTTTCCATCTTTTCGATAGGCCCCGCGGCGTCGATCGCCTGCTGTTGCAGTTCGATCATCTCGCGAATCCAAGTCTTGGCCGCTTCTAGGCCCCCGGCCAGGACGTCTTCGTCTACCTTGGGGGTGCCTGACTCGTAAAGGTTCCAGGAGTTTCCGGTGCCTCCCGCCTCGACCATCATGACCGCCACATCGCCGTCTGCGAGGCGACCGGCAACCACCATGTCGAAGGCCGACTCGGCGGACTCTTCGTAGGTCGGGAAGGGAGTCCATTCGCCGTCGGGCGACCAACTCATGCGAACCGCACCAAGCGGCCCATCAAAGGGGACCGGCGAGAGGCACAAGGCGAGCGAGGCGGCGTTGAGGGCCAACACGTCGTAAGGGTTACTCTGATCGGCGCCGAGAACGGTACCCACTACGTGGACCTCGTTACGGAAGCCGTCGGGGAACGCGGGACGCAACGGACGATCGATAAGTCGACAAGTCAAGATGGCTTGCTCGCCCGCCCGAGCCTCACGCCGAAAGAACGAACCAGGGATCTTGCCCGCGGCGTACATGCGCTCTTCAATGTCGACGGTGAGGGGAAAGAAATCGGCTCCCTCGCGTGGCGATTTCGCACCGGTCGCAGTCACGAGTACAACGGTGTCGCCAATGCTCGCGGTTACGGAGCCACCGGCGAGAGGGGCAAATCGGCCTATCTCAAAGGTGGCGTCTTTGCCTCCACCACGCGTAAACGCGGCAGTGACAGATTGGGCTTCAGTCATTTTCAATTACTCCTAAGAGCCCGACTGCCAGTTCCCAGTCGAAGGTTGCTGACCCAACTCGCGGGGAGTGGTTCAGAAACCTTCGACTAGCACCAACAAGTCGGAGTCTCGTTTTTGCTGGACGTTCCAGCTCTGGGATTCGTCGGGCTTCCTCGCAGGCGTTTCCTGAGAGGAAGCCGAAGTGACGGCCACGAACGACCGTCGCAACAGTATTTCAGCGTCGCAGACCGAGGTGTGCGATCACCGCACGGTACCGCTCGACGTCGTTGTCCTTGACGTAATCAAGAAGACGACGGCGCTGACCCACCAACATCAGCAACCCTCGCCGACTGTGATGGTCCTTTTTGTGGACCTTCAGGTGTTCGGTGAGGTGAGTGATGCGTTCGGAGAGCAATGCGATCTGGACCTCAGGAGAGCCAGTATCGTTTTCGGCTAGGTCGAAGGCCTTCGCCATGTCGGCAATGGTTTCGGCTTTAGGCCGCAGGTTGGTAGCCATGAAGAATGGTTCTTTCTTTGGGTGTCTTACCCGGCCGCCGCAGGCGTGTCCTCGCGAACACGTCAGGGGCAGCGGTGTCTGGGGTTTTCCAGTACGCCGTAAGGGTAGCGGGACGGGGTCCAAAAACGAACCTCTCACTAAGGGCGCTTGGTTTTGGTTAGGGAACAAGATCGACGACGAAGGTGCCAGCGTCGTCGATAATTTCGATAACCATCGCCTGATCAACCGGACCCGCCGTTCCCCCTTCAGCCACGACCCGACATTGAATCCGACGACCGACGACGAGAACGGTGAGCGATCGACTACAAGAGATACGGGGATTGCCGCCGAGGTCGGCCGCTAGTTGCTGTTCGGCCACAGCCGCGGCGCCCACCAGGTCAAAGATTGGCGTCGTTATTTCGACCAACAAATCGAGTTCGCTATCGACAATTACCCCGAAGTGAACCAGCAGTTCGAAGCGGTCGTCGGATTCGGGGTCGCCTACCACACACTCAATGGTTGTTTCGGTGTCGCCAGGCAAAGGAATAAACTCGTCGCAGGCCATGTCAGCGACTGAGGAGGAGTCGAAACCAAAGTCTCGCTGTAGTTCTGTCGCGATCGCCGTTTCCACCGCCTCTTGGCTAAGTTCCGCCGCCGCCGCCGAACATGCCGCAGCAATCAGGGTCGCCGCGGCCACAAACGACAGGCACGTCAGAGGACGAGCCATAGTACGAAACTTAGCTGCGCGAAGTGATAAGTGATGTGGACCAGCACCCGACCGCCGAGCGCAGGTCCTACGAACCGATCCCACCCTAGCAAGATATCGGACGTAAGGAAAAGAGTGGCACCGACAACGGCGATCACCTCGCCGGTGCCCGCGGCGGAGATCGCCATGAGCGAGACCGCCCCGATATAGAGCGCGACCGTAGTCAGGGTCAGCGGGCCGTGAGTTCGAGCCGAGGCGAGAAGCTTCGGTACCACGGCGACGGCAATGCCCACGACCAGCACCGCGGCCACAACCAACGGTACGATCTCGGCCGACCCAAGAAACGCCGTTATGTACAGGCCGTGAACGAGTAAAAAGGCGAACAGTCCGATCTCGAAACCGGCGTCGGGGTTCATCAAAACGACATCGCCGAGCAGCGACGCCCCCATGGCGGCGATAAGAATACCCCGAGTCACGCTGTCGTCGACGTCGACCGCCAAGACGGTGCCGATTAAAGCAATGAGGACCAACGGATTGGCCACGAACTCCACGTTGAGACGATCTTTGGCGACTCCCCACCAGGCGGCCAGAGCCGCGATACCCGCGACGGCCAACAAGATCATGGCCGAGTTGTTCATGGCTTCACCCGCTTCAGATTTCGGCCGAGCGGGCGTCGGCAAACGTGGCGCCCGCTTCGATCATGGCCTTGTAGCGCATAACGTGGCGGGGTCGGTTGAACCCCAGCACCCCAACTAGTGCATCCCCGCGGCCGTAGAGGGCGGCGAAGCGACGCTCCTCAACCGATCCGCTGACGATCGCTACTTCGTCGTCGGGACGAGTCCGGCCCGCGAGTTGAATCTTGCAGTCATACTGATCGGACCAGAACCACGGGACGGGCGCAAACGCCTCGGCTCGTTGACCGCTTTCGTCGTCGACGAGCAATCGCTTGGCCGCGTGAACGCCTTGTTCGATGGCGTTATCCCAGTGTTCCACCCGCATAACTTCGTCGAAACGAGGATTCGGCCAACGGGCGACGTCGCCCGCCGCGGTCACGCCCCGAGCCGCGAGACAGGTCTCGTCGCAAACCACGCCGTTGTCGATCGTGAGGCCCGACCCGACGAGCCACTCGGTGTTGGGAATGACTCCAATGCCCACTACCACCACGTCGGCTTCGATGGTTGCTCCATCGCTGAGTCGGACTCGGGCCACCCGACCATCGGGGCCCGCCTCGACAGCCTCGACGGCCACGCCGGTGCGTAGATCAACGCCGTGGTCACGATGCAGCGCCGCACACACGCTCCCCATCTGCTGGCCGAGAACCCGCTCGAGCGGCGTGGGCAAGTTCTCAACCATCGTGACCTTTTGCCCTCGGCCTCGGCAGGTCGCCGCCACCTCTGCCCCGATGAAACCGGCTCCCACCACCAGCACCCGTGATGGTTCGGCTTCAAGATCGGCGAGCAAGGCAAGTGCGTCGTCGAGTCCACGCAAGACATGCACACCCGTTATCTCGGCGGTGTCGGGCAGGGTTCGACAGCGCGCCCCAGTGGCGATGAGAAGGCCGTCGACGACCTCGCGGCCGTTGGTGGTGTGCAACGTGCGGGTGGCCAGATCAAAGCCGATGGCCCGCTCCCCCAACCTAAGCTCCAGATCGAGGGACGCGAGTCGTTCCGGTTTGGTCAAAGCAATGCGTTCGGTGTCCCAGGTGCCCGCCAGCACCTGCTTGGAGAGAGGCGGGCGATCGTAAGGAAGGTGAGGCTCCTCGCCGATCAAGACGATCGACCCGTCGAAATCCGCCCGCCGCAGGGCTTCCGCGGCGCGCCAACCAGCCAGCGACGCGCCCACGATGTGAACCGATTGGCGAGACATCGGCAAGGCGCGCTTAGTCCTCGAGGGCGACGGCCTGCTTGGGGCAGCGTTGAACCACCTCTTCCATCCGTTCTCGGTCGTCCTCGGCCGGGGTTTCATTCAGGATGTAGAGGAAATCGTCGTCGCGCACCTCAAAAACATCGGGGGCAATCTGCATGCAGACGGCGTTACTTTCGCATAGATCAAAGTCAACTACGATCTTCATGGCCTGACCTTAGCTCACGGGGCGCCAACACGATGGGGAACCGGTCGCGGATGGCTTTATCGGCGGCGGCCGGGACATGGTCGGGGTGATGCGACGCGAGTACTCTCCGGGCGTGCTCGTGGGCACATTGGGCCGCGTCTTTGCTGCCCGCATCCATCCAGTTGTCGGGGGTATCGCGATCGGCTATGACGGGATAGATGTACTCCTTTTGCATGAGTTCGAGGGTCTGCGGTGAGCCCAAGAAATGACCGGGCCCGTACACCACCTCCTTGATGACATCGAGCGACAGAGATTCCTCGTTCACCTCGATCCCGCGCACGGTGCGATTGATGGCCCCGAGCATGTCGTTGTCGATGACTAGAGCTTCTAGCGAACACGACAGCAACGAGCCCAGCATTCCCGCCGACTCGTAAACGAGGTTGGCCCCAGCCTGACCAGCGAGAGCCACGTTTAGACCCTTTTCGTACCCGGCTTGATTGTCGGGAACCTTCGAGTCCGACATGCCCGCGGCCACTCCGGAAGGCAAACCTAGCCAGTTCGTGATCTGAGCGGCGGCGGCATTGAGCACACCTTCCTCACCGCTGCCCCCGCTCATCGCCCCAGTACGAAGGTCCGAGACAAAAGGCCACAAACCCATAACGCACGGATGCCCCGGAGACATCAGGTTCACCGCGGTGAGCGCGGCGAGACACTCGGCCAAAGCCTGAGCGAGCGACCCGGCTAGCGCAGCCGGTGAGGTCGCCCCCGCCTGACCGGCTGACAACAAGTTGATTGGCATGCCCGTTTCGACCTGGGCGACCATGCAGTTGGTCGATTCCTCGGCAAAACGCAGCGGTGGAACTACAAAGGTGTTGTTGGCCACGACGAACGGTCGCTTGCGGAACTCCCCTGGCCCGCCCATGGCCATGTCGTACATCTCGACCGTCTCATAGACATGAGGTCGCTCGAACCACGATGTACCCGACGGCTTCGTAGTGCCGACCATGGCCGCGTAGGCGGTGTTGAGATCGAGTTCGCGGGAGTCGGCGCGGTCGCGGGCCACGACCGTGCGGACAAAGAAGTGGATGTTGTCGAGCGTGTCGACTAGTCGGGCGCAATCGTAGACATCTTGGGTGGTGCTGTGTCGGAAGGTGTTAGTGAGGTGGTCGTGCATCAATACCGCCGCCCCCGCGGTGCCAAAATGAACCCGATTGCCCCCCACCGTTATCGATTTGTCGTCGTCGAAGCCGTGCCAGATCCATTCCTTGTTGGCCACCTGTATGGCCCGCTCGACGATCGGCCGAGGATAGCGAAGACGCCCGTGTTCATCGACGTAACCACCGGCGTCGGTGACAACCTGTATGAACTCGGGAACGGGTGAGCCCATGCCGACGTCTTCGAGCAACGTGACAGACGTGTCGTAGATGGTTTGCATTTGCGCTTCGGTCAACGGCCGGTACCGGCCCCCGGCCAGGCCCGGTCGGACGGGCCGCTCGTGAACTTTCAGCGGCGCCCGACGAGCCGCAAGGCGAGCGGTTCGTCCACCGGAGCGTCGACGGGGGGCTTCGTCGCTCATGCGCGGAGCCTGGCATTGCCGGGGTCGTAAGCCGGTTCGACGAGAACGGTGGCGATTCGCCGGTGACCGAGCAGGTCAAGTTCAAAGGTGGTGCCGGGGGCTTCGTGGTCGGCGTTGACGTAGACGAAACCAAGGGACCGGCCGACGGTGTAGCCGTAGGCCCCGCTAGTGGCAATACCGATCACCGAACCATCGGCTGCGTAGGCGGGTTCGTTGCCCCGGATGTCGCTGGGACCATCGTCGAGTTCGCAATACACGAGGACCATCGAGAGCGGATCGGCCTGATCGCGACGAGCGAGCGTGGCCTCCTTGCCCACAAAGTCGCCTTCGAAATCAACGAATCGTTCGATGCGAGCTTCGATAGGGGTGATCTCGGTCGTTAGCTCGCTCCCCCACGCCTTGTAGCCTTTCTCGATTCGCATAGCGTTCATCGCGTAGGAGCCGAAATGCACCATGGCGTGAGGTGCGCCCGCCGCCACCAGCGCCTTATAGACGCCAACCATGTCGTTGATCGCTAGGTGGAGTTCCCAACCAAGCTCCCCTACATAGCTGACCCGTAGCGCCCTAACAGCCACCCCGGCCACCGTGATCTCCTGGGCTGTAAGCCACCGAAACGACTCATTAGAAAGGTCGGCGTCGGTGAGCCCGCCGAGCACCTCACGGGCCCGAGGACCAGTGACGGCCAGAATGCCCCTGAGATCGGTGACGTTGGTGACCGTGACGTCTTCGCCGGCAAGGATGTGCGAGTTGAGCCAATCCTCATCGTGAGTAGTGCCCATGATGGCCGAGTTCAGGTAGAAGCGATCCGCCGCCAACCGGGTAATGGTCACTTCCCCCTCGATGCCACCGTGTTCGGTCAGCAGGTGAGCGAGGCGCAGGGCGCCGTTTCGGCCCGGAATCTTGTTAGCCGACACTCGGTCGAGCAGAGCGGCGGCGTCGGCGCCGGTGACCTCGAACTTGGCGAACGCGGTGAGGTCGGCCAACCCGACCCGCTCACGAACCCCCCGTACCTCCTCCCCGACGATGGCGAAGGCGTTGGACCGCAGAAAGGTGTGCTGCTCACCCTCGCCGTAGTACTGGGGACGTTCCCAACCGTAGACCTCCTCCCACTGAGCCCCAACGGCGTCGAGGATGTCGTAGAGCGGGTTGGTCTTTTGTTTCCGGGCGGCCGGGTGCTGCTCGCCGGGGGGACGCACGGCGTACATGAGGTGGTATTCCTCGATGGCCTTGCCGACAGCAAACTCACTCTGGGGGCCGGTGTGGGTACCAAATCGACGAGGGTCCATGCCCCGCACGTTGATTTCGGTCTGGCCGTGAACCATCCACTGGGCTAGGTATTTGCCCGCGCCAGGACCTTGGGTTATGCCAATCGAAGCGCCGTTACAGTGCCAGTAATTGCTCCTGCCAGGGGCCGGACCCATGAGGTAGCCAGAGTCTGGGGTGTGGGTGATGGGTCCAGAGATGACCTTTTTGATGCCCGCGTGGTCCCACGACGGCACTCGATCAAAGGAATCCCTCAAGCAGTCGGCGATGTTATCCATATCGGGGGGTGTCAAATAGAAGTCCAGGTTCCAGTCGATACCGTCGACGCCGTAGGTCTGGGCGTTAGCAGTTTCGTAGGGTCCAATGAGCAGGCCGTCGATCTCTCGTCGGTAATACGAAGACGAACGCGGATCCCTCGTGACTGGCGGCTCAAAGCCCAACGCCATCATCGCGGGGAGCGGTTCGGTGATGATGTACTGATGAATTACTGACACGATCGGCACGTCTAGTCCCACCATCGCACCGAGTTGCGGGGCGTAGTGGCCAGCCGCATTGACCACGTGCTCAGTCACTATCCGGCCCTGCTCGGTAATGACCTCCCAGCGGCCATCAGCTAGTTGGTTCATGTCAGTCACCCGGTTGTGGCGCACGATCTCGGCCCCGAGTTGACGGGCCCCCTTGGCCATGGCGTTGGTCGAGCCAGTCGGGTCAGCCCAGCCGTCGTTGGGCGTGTAAAAGGCCGACTGGACATCGTCGATGTTTTCAAAGAGGGGATTGAGTTCCTTGATTTGCTGGGGTCCAACAAGGTGGCTTTCGTAGCCCAGTTGGTTGAGTTGGGCGTGAACCTGACGGTGCCAGAGAACCTCTTCATCGCTGATGGCTAGGCGCAGCGCGCCACAGCCGTGCCAGCCCGCCGACAGGCCGGTCTCTTCCTCGATGACTGGATACAGGGCAATAGCCTCCTGATGCACCTTGGCCATGTTGAGGTCGCCGATGAAGTTCGGCACCAAGCCCGCAGCGTGCCATGTCGATCCTGAGGTGAGTTCACCCTTGTCGAGTAGAACCGTGTCGGAGCCCCAGCCTTCGTGTGCGAGAAAATACAACAGGCCGACACCCATCGCCCCGCCACCGATGATTACGCAGCGCGCTTCATCTCTCAACTGATTCCCCCTCGCCCTAATGCTTGGCCTACGACCGATCGTTTCACTAGGTAGCACGTTCCATTCATTGAATGCTAGCCTATAAGAACCATGCAAACGATCGACCGCGCCTTCACCGTTCTTCGCGCCCTTTCTTCGCGCCCCAACACGTCCACGCTCGCCGATATCACGAAAGCAACGGGACTCCCCAAGAGCACGGTGCTACGGTTCCTCCTCTCGCTCGAAGATCAAGGTGCGGTCCAAACCATCGGCGGACGCTACGCCATCGGCCCCGGACTTGCTTTGCTCACCCACCGAGCGGCGCCCCTAAGTTCGCTCACCGCGATCGCTCGACCCCACCTGCTGGAGTTGGCCGAATTGCTGCAGGAGAACGTCTCTCTCACCATCGACGACGGCGACGCCACCCTCTACGTCGACACCGCTGTGGCTGAAAGTTCGGTCATGGTGCAGGACTGGACCGGCGAACGACTCCCGTACCACGCCACCGCGGGCGGACTAGCCCTAATGTCGACTTGGACTGACGCTAAAGTCCACGCCCACGCCAAGGCTGGCCTCGTCCCGCACACGCCAGACACGGTGATCTCGATTGAAGGTATCCATGCCAAGCTATGCACGGCGCGAGAAACCGGAGTGGTGTGGACCTACCAAGAGTTCAGCGACGACGTTAACGGCATCGGCGCGCTAATAACAGACACCATGGACATCGCCCTCGGGGCCCTAAACGCCTACGGTCCCGTCTACCGCTTCCCCGGAGAGCGCGACACGGCGGACATTGGCACCGCGGTGATCGAGATGAGTAGACGCATCGGCGACCGCATTCGACACCAACCGCCGCATCGAACGGTTGGCTGCTCCTAGACTCAGCCACCATGAGAGCAGCAGTACTACGGACGGTTGGTGAGCCGCTAACCATCGAAGAGGTCCACATCGACGATCCCAAACCCGGTGAGGTCCTGATCCGCACGAGTGCGGTCGGTGTTTGCCACTCCGATCTGCACTTTGTCGACGGCCACTACGCCACCAAACTGCCCTGCGTGCCCGGCCACGAATCGGCGGGCGTCGTCGAGGCCGTAGGGGTCGGAGTGACCTACCTCACGCCAGGCGACCATGTCATCACCTGTATGTCCGCTTTCTGCGGAGTCTGTCGCAACTGCACCGCAGGACGCCCCGTGCTCTGTGAAAGCAACGAGACGTGGCGGGCCCCGACTGACCCGCCTCGGCTCTCGATAGAGGGCGAACCGCTCACCCAACTCTTCCACCTCGGGTCTTACGCCGAGAAGATGCTCGTCCACGAACGGGCCTGTGTGAAAGTGCGAAACGACATGCCCCTCGACCGCGGCGCCCTCATTGGCTGCGCGGTGATGACCGGTTTCGGGGCGGTGGTCAACACCGCTCAAATCGAAGTCGGGGCGTCCATCGTCGTCATTGGGTGTGGCGGAATTGGCCTGTCGGCGATAAACGGCGCGGCCATCGCTGGCGCGGGCAAGATCATCGCCGTCGATACGAGCGCGGCAAAACTCGAAAAGGCGCTCACCTTCGGGGCCACTCACACCATCGACGCCGCGGCCGAAGATCCCGTGGCGGCCGTTCAACGCCTCACCAACAGAGGCGCCGACTACGCCTTCGAAGCGGTGGGACTCAAACAAACCGCGGAGCAGGCCTACGAGATGATCCGCTACGGCGGCACCGCCGTGGTGGTCGGCATGGTCCCCCAAGGCCAAAAACTCGAGATCAACGCCACTGAACTGATCATGGAAAAGACGCTCACCGGATCGAACATGGGATCCAACCGCTTCCGCGAGGACATGCCCCAACTCATCGAGTTCTACCTCGACCAGAAACTGCATCTCGACGCCCTAGTCACCAAAAGGATCGGCCTCGAAGACATCAATGAGGCGTTCGTCGATATGCAAGCCGGGACGGTGTCGCGCAGCGTCATCGTCTTTTAACTCTAGATGTGCTCCAGGTGTAAGGCCCCTCTTGCCGTCAGCGAGGGGACCAGAAACCCACGTCTCCTTCGGCCACTCGAACCGCCGACCCCGAGGCGAGGTCAGTGACAAAGACACCCGCGCCCTTTGACTCCGCGCCAGCGTAGACAAACGCCGCCCCGTCAGGCGACCACAGCCGCGGCGACTCGACGAATTGCCAGCTGAACTGAACATAGTTGCGGAAAAAGACCGGCGACAGAGTCACGCCACCGAGGCGCCGCTCCGCCCCGTCGCGCCACACCACCCACTCGGCACCGGTTTGGTCGACTGCGGCCTGCAGCAGAAGTAGGGCCTCACCATCGGGACTCCATTCCGCCCAGAGCGAAAACTCATCGGAGACCTTCCGGCGGTGGCCTGTGTGGACATCGACAATCTCCGTCGCGGCCAGCACTTTGGGCTCCGCCACCGGGTTAGCGACCAAGATCGCGCCCCCACCCTCATCGGCTGCGCCATGGGCCAGCACCGCTTCGTCGCCGTTGGGCGACGCCACCACCCCGATCCCCTTATTGACGGGGCCCAAGTCGACTCGGTCGCCGCTATCGACGGCGATTCGTACCAGACGGTTACCGGCTGGCCCCGGCTCGACAATCAACGCGTCTCGTGTCCCGGGGATCCACGCCGGGGCGAGGAACCACTCACCGGGCGCGCCCAGCGAAACACGGGTAGAGAGGTTGGTCGGGTCGGGCGCCAACTCCAAAGTTTCGTCTCGATGCAACAGCAATCCGGTTCCCCCGGGCTCCCACGCCAAGTAGAAACTTCCAGCGTCGAGGCCCTCGGAAGCCACCGGGCTTCCATCACGGTCCAAAATATCTAGCGTGGTTCCCTGCGGCCCCGGCCCCAGCGCGGCGATCAGCGTACCGTCGCCACTCCACGAGAAGAAAAAATAGGGACGACGGGCTTCGTGGACCTTGACCGCACCGTCGGAGTCAACCACTACCGTCTCCACGTTCTCCGCCGATAGCACCCGGAGGCTGATTGATCGCTCGCCGTCACGCGACCAGGTCGGTTGGGTGATGACGAGACCTTCACCGTCGATAGTCCTCACCGTTGACCCGTCGGGCGCGGCGAAGCGCAGTCCGCCGGACCCACCGATGGCCAACGTGCCGGGCAGGTTGGAGAGGTCGGGAGCGGAGGAACTGTCGTCGGCGGGGCGGTCGCTCGTCGTCGGTGAGGCCGTTGGACCGGTTGGGGACTCGAGGGTTTCGTCGAGCGGAACCGTCGGCATGAGCGAACACGCCGAGGCTAGGACGGCCAAGGCTAGGACGGCCAAGGCTAAGGCGGCCAAGGCTAAGACGAACCGCCAGCCCGAAACCCCTCTAGGCATCAGTATGGGGACGCTGGTTAAACGGGTCGTACCAGGAGCGGATCGAGGTCGAGACGCGCACGCGTCGGCCCCCGATGTTGGTTGCCCACTCGGCACCATCGAGCCACGCCGCGGTGATGTCCTCGGCGTGTTTGACGTAACCCATCGCCAGACAGCGGGCCTGAGTCTGGCTCCACATCGAACTCGAAATCCGGCCCACCACGATGCCTTCGCGGTAGAGGGGTTCGTCGTGGTAGGTGAGCAACTCGGGGTCCTCGATCCGGAACTGGATCAACCGCTTGGTGCGGGGCTGGCTCCGCTGGGATTCGAGGGCGGAGCGACCGATGAAGTCAATATCTTTGTCCCAGGCGATGGCAAAACCAAGGCCCGCTTCGAGGGGGGTGTCCTCATCGGTGATGTCGTGGCCCCAATGGCGCATACCCGCTTCGAGACGCAGCGAGTTCATGGCGTGATAACCGGCGTGGACTAAGCCGTGAGGTTCCCCCGCGGCCACGATCGCGTCATAGACGGCTACGGCATCGACGTGGTCGATGTAGAGTTCCCAACCAAGTTCGCCCACGTAGCTCATGCGCAGCGCGGTGACTTTGGCGCCCGCCACGGTGACTTTCTTGCTCCACCCGAAAGCAAAGGCGTCGTTATTGAGATCGGCGTCGGTAATTTCCGACAATAGTCGGCGAGCGTGGGGACCCATCAGGGCGATCACTACCAGGGTGGAGGTGATGTTGGCGAGGGTAACGTCGTGGCCGACGCTGGCTCGGCGGAGCCAGGTCCAGTCGCGATTTTCCGCCGCCGCGGCGGTGACGACAAAGAACTCGCTGTCGCTGGTGCGGGTGACAGTAAGGTCGGCTTCGATGCCCCCAGCGTGATTACACCACTGGGTGTAGACGGATTTGCCGACCGGTACATCAATCTCAGCGACCGAGAGTCGGTTCAGGACCGCCAACGCATCAAGGCCAACGACGGTGAACTTGGCAAACGAGGTCTGGTCGAACAAGCCGACTGCCTCACGCACGCCCTGGCATTCGGCCAGCAAATTCTCGTGCCAGTTCTGCTTACCGTAGGAGTAACGGTATTCCTTGGCCTGGCCCGGGTTGGCGTACCAGTTCGGCCGTTCCCAACCCGCGGTCTCGCCGAACACAGCCCCCGCTGCCTCGATCCGGTCGTGTAACGGCGACTGGCGGATACCACGAGAACTCTCGTACTGACGAAACGGCCAGTGCATGGCGTACAGGAGTCCGAGGCTCTCCGAAACGCGGTTCTTGAGGTAGCTCTCGTCAGCTTGGAAAGGCTGGGCCCGACGGATGTCGACCACGTTGAGATCCATCGGCGGGTGCCGGTCGGCAATCCAGTCCGCCAGTGCCCAACCAACCCCACCGGCGGACTGAATACCGACCGAGTTGAAGCCAGCGGCGACGTAGCAGCCTTCGACCTCGGGCGCCTCGCCCATGTAGTACACGCCGTCGGGGGTGAACGCTTCGGGCCCGTTGAAGAACAACTGCAGTCCGGCCTCGGCTAGGGCCGGCACGCGGTGGATGGCGCGTTCAAAGATCGGGCCGATGTGGTCCCAGTCCTCGGGCAGAGTAACGAAGCTGAAGTCGCGCGGGATCTGATCCATACGCCAGACCTTGCCCCGAGGCTCGAAAAAGCCCGCCATGATCTTGCCCGTCTCCTCCTTGAAGTAGGTGTAGTTGCCCGGATCGCGCAGGGTCGGTGTGCCGATCTCCATCCCTTCGATTGGTTCGGTCACGATGTAGAAGTGCTCACAGGCTTGCAACGGAACATTGACCCCGATCTGGGCCGCAAGGTGCCTCGTCCACATGCCGGTGGCTAGTACGACAATCTCGGACTCGATCTCGCCTTGTTCGGTGACCACTCCGGTAACTTTGCCGTTGGCCTGCTTCAATTGAGTGACCGCCACGTTCTCGATAATTTTCGCGCCACGCGCTTTGGCTCCCTTAGCCAGAGCCATGGTCGTGTCAACCGGACTGGTCTGGCCGTCGCGTGGGACGTAGAGAGCACCCACGAGATCGTCCGTGCGCATCAGCGGCCAGCGCTGGGCCACCTCGTCGATGTCGATACTTTGGGTTTCCACACCGATGCCCTCGGCCATCGTGGCCCCCCGAAGTAGTTCCTCCCAGCGCTCTTCATTGTCGGCCACCGTGATGGAGCCCGGAGTGCGATAGCCGGTGGCCTGACCTGTCTCGTCTTCCAACTCCTCGAACAGGCGAGCCGAGTAGGCGGCCAATTTGGTGAGCGAATAGCTCGACTTGAGCTGCGAAACCAGTCCCGCGGCGTGCCATGTGGTGCCGCAGGTAAGCGTGCCTTGCTCTAGCACCACGACGTCGGGGATGGCGCGTCGAGTTAGGTGATAAGCAATACTGCAACCAACCACGCCCCCGCCAACGACCACCACTTGGGCTCGATCAGGGATCTTGGGCGACATGGGGCCTCCGCCTGGTTGCGACGTGAGGTCTAGCACGTGTCAGGCGACCCCAACACGCCTCTCAGCAACCTTCTCACTTACTACCCGACTCGAGCCACCGGATTTCATTGAAACACCGTATAGGCAATCAGCGGCTTCCATCGTGCGTTGCTGATGGCTAACAATCAGCAGTTGAGAGTCGGCGCCGAACTCCTCGACAAGGGACAAGAACCGATGCAGGTTGACGTCGTCGAGGGCTGCCTCTACCTCATCCATCACATAGAACGGCGAAGGTCGACTGCGAAAGACGGCGAAGATGAACGCCAACGCGGTCAGGGTGCGTTCGCCCCCCGACAGTAACGTTAGTTTGCGAACATTCTTGCCCGACGGACGAGCACTGATCTCGATGCCGGTATTGAGCAAATCATCCGGGGTGGTGAGCGACAACGAACCCTGGCCACCGGGGAAGAGCGTCTCGAAGAGTTCGGTAAAGTTCACCGACACGTCGGCAAACGCGGAGGCAAATACGGAGACGATTTCTTCGTCGATATTGTGAATGACCTTCTGGAGTTGACGACGAGTGCCGCGGATGTCGTCGAGTTGGCCTTGCAGGAAAGAGTGGCGAACTTGGCCGGCCTGGTATTCCTCCCAAGCCAACGGGTTGACTGGTCCCATGATGTCTAGTTCGACTTCGAGCAACTCGACTCGACGAGTCGGGGTTAGGCCCGCGGCAAGCTCCGGGCACACCGCCGACACGGCCTCGTCGGGGCCTAGGTCGTGATCGACTCGGAGCTGATCGACGGTGGTTTGGAGACGGGTCCGTAGCTCGGCGTGTTCGACCTCCGCTTTGGCCACCTCGGACCGCACCGCCTCTAGTCGAACCGCCGCCTCAATCCGGGATCGTCGCCGAGAGTCGAGCCGCTGAGCGGTTGCTTGGGCCGACCGAGACTGCTGAAGCCGCCGCTCTCGCACTTCCGCGAGGCGAGCTTCGATTACTTCGCCGCGGTTGGCCACGATCTCCGCTAGCCGTTCTAATACCGTCGCCCGACGATCGAGCCCCACCCGCTGCCCCTCGGCCGCGGCGCGCTGATCGACATCGCGCTCGAGGCGATCATCGAGTTCAGCCAAGCGAGAAATGAGTGACGACTGACGTTCCTCGAACCCGGCAGTCTGAACCTCGATGGCGGAACGCTCTTCTGCCAATCGACGTCCCTCCTCTCGCGCTTTAGCTTCGTCAAGTTCTAGGCGCGGGAGCCACGCCGCAAGTTCATCAACGCGACCTGTGTCTCGTTCGAGGCAAACAACGAGTTCATCGAAGCGGGCCCGCACGGTATCAGCCTTGGTCGTTACCTCGCGTCGATCAGCGTCGGTGCGTTGCAAGGCGTCGGCTGCAGCGAGCAGACCCGTCTCAATCGCGTCAAGTTGATCACCGAGTTCGGTGCTCCGGCCAGCCTTCTCGGCCAGATCACCGCGAGCCGCGGCAGTCGCAGCAGTCGCGGCGACACAAACCACACCTATCGACTCGACCTTTTCAACCGCTTCGGTCAACGCCACGCCGGTCGCACCCGCGCTTTGGCCACCGATCCGCCAGCCCGATGGACCGAAGCGATCGCCGGACTCGGTTACCACAACCGCGCCGGGATCGGCCAACGCCGCGTCGAGCGCACCGTCCCAAGCGCCCCGAACCACCCGAACATCACCAATTAGAGTGTCGAGCAGAGCGTCAACACTAGGGTCAATTCCCGAGACATGCTCGCGAACTAGTTCACCGCCGAATCCACTACGCGGTCCGCCTCGGGGACCAACCGGGGAGGCACCAAGGGCGATCACCGCGCCCGTTGCGTCGCCGGAAACGAGTTGTGCAAGGGCGCGGCGCGCCGCCGCGGGGTTCTTCACCACTACAGCCCTAAGCGCGTCGCCCGCGGCGGCTTCGAAGGCCGCTTCCCAGCCCTCCTCGACGGCCACCACGTCGAGCAAGGTGCCCAAGACACCTTCAACGGCTGCTAGACGCTCTGCCCCTGATCGCGCTCTGGCTTCATCGAGCGCGAGGGTCAGCGCTTCAGCACGAGCGACCCAACGGTGGTGTTCGGCCTCGAGGTCGGCCTGGCGGCTTTGGCAATCGGTGACCACGCCTTCCGCGGCCAGGCGAGCAACCTCGGCGGCTTCGTGGGTGGCGACTAGCGGCTCTTCGTCGTCGTGCAAAGCAGCGAGGTCGAATCGCCGCTGGGCGGCCGCGGCCTCCAAGGCTTGACGACGCTGGTCTAGTTCGGTGAGTTCGACCTGCAAGCGGGTGGTTTCGCTGGTATCACGCTCTATCGAGGCTCGGACCGCGCCAAGTTCGCCCCGAACCTCGGCCGCCTGGTCCGACGGGGCGGGTCCAGCATCGGGCCCGTGGCGGGCCTCTTGTTCGGCTAGGCGGAGGAGATCAGGGGAAAGATTTTCGAGTTCGGCTGTGACCGTGACGAGAGCACGGCGGGCCTTCGCTGCTTCGGCTTCGATGTTGGCAATGACTGCCCGGTCAACTTGGGCCAAACGATCGCGCTCCACTCCGCGGAGACGCTCGACCAACCGCGCGGTCAACCCGCGACCGTGCTCCCGCATAGATTCGAGGCGGACGAGGGTATCGCCAAGATCGTCACCACCATGCGACGCCAGCCGCTGTTCGTCACCGGCGACTTCGCCTTCGATTTTCTGCAGTTCGCCACGGCTGGTTCGCTCCTGCTCCACCCGGCTAGATCGAAACGCCGCATTGACCTCCAGTTCGGCGCGCCGTTGGTGTACCTCGCGGCCGGTACGATGAATCCGCAAGGCGTTAAGTTCCTCGACGAGGTCGCCGTGTCGACGAGCTGCGTCGGCTTGTTTCTCGAGGGGGCGAAGGTGGCGCCGGACCTCGCTCATTAGGTCGTTCACTCGAGTGAGATCGCCGTCGCTGGCCGTGAGGCGACGCTCGGCGCGGTCCCTGCGTTGACGGAACTTCAACACCCCGGCCGCCTCTTCGATAATGGCCCGGCGTTCCTGGGGCCGCGCGTTTAGCACGGCGTCGATCTGACCTTGGGAGACAATGACGTGCTGTTGTCGACCAACCCCACTATCGGACATGAGTTCGGTAATGTCCAGCAAACGACACGGCACCGAGTTGATCGCGTACTCGGAGTCACCGGTGCGAAAGAGGGTGCGTGTGATCTTCACCTCGTTGAACTCCAGCGGCAGCGTGCGGGAGTGATTATCGATGGTGAGCGACACCTCGGCTCTACCTAACGCAGACTTCCCCCCATTCCCAGCAAAGATGACATCATCCATCTTGGCCGACCGCACCGCGCTCGGCGCTTGAGCACCGAGAACCCAAGCAATGGCATCAACAACGTTCGACTTGCCGCTGCCGTTGGGACCAACGACAACGGTAACGCCAGGTTCAAGGTCGATCGACGTGGCGTCGGCGAACGACTTGAATCCCTTCAGCGTGAGGTTCTTGAGATGCATCTTAGGGATTTCGCCCGCCCCGACTAGACTTGGCTCTCGCAGTAGTAGGTCCACTCGCCGCGGAACTTCGATCGCTTGATGGGTCTACGATTCCGGCGGCTCAACTGCTTGTGCTTGCCCCAGACCGCGAGATGATCGGCGTAGACCCCTTCTACCCCCAACGGATCAACAAACACTCGGTCGGGCAGGGAGGTACCGCGGTACTTGATGGCATCATGAAGTGTCCCCACCAGCGCTCGGTGTAGCCGACGGACTTCTTGTCTCGACAAGTCGGAACTCAACCGATCGTGGCGCAATCCGGCCTCGAAGAGAATCTCGTCGGCGTAGATATTGCCGATGCCCACCACGAACGAGTCGTCGGTTAGCAGGGCCTTAAGCTTGACCTTTTTGGACAACAAAAGGGTCCCAAACTCGGTCCAAGCCACGGAGCGTTCAACCATATCCATCCCGTAGTCGGCAACGGCCGGAATCTCATCGACGAGCGCTTCAGTGTCGATGACGAAAACCTCGGCGGTCCCCTCCGGATCAAGCAGACGAAGCTGGCCGTACTGGGTGAAGGTGATGGTGATCTCGGTGTGAGGTAGGACCTTGTCCTTATTAGCGTTGCGGCGCAACGAACCAGAGGAACCAAGATTGATCACCAAGGTGCGGTCATTGTTTAGCAGGATGGTGATATACAGGCCGCACCGATACACCCCGAGGATCTTGCGGTCAAGGAGTTGGCTGGTGAACGCCTTGCGCATCCGGTAGCGGCCCAGCACCTGCATGCTCTTCGCCTCGGCAGCCTTAACCTTCATGCCTACCAAATCGCGGTCTAGCTCGCGCCGGACCGTTTCGACTTCGGGTAGCTCAAACATTGGATACTCCATCCAGCGCCGAACGAGCGGCGTACGCGGGGCGAGCCGCTCGCTGCTCGGCTACCTTTTTTGATCGGCCCTCGCCCGTCCCCATATCCTTTCCGTCGACCTGCACAACCGCGCGGAACCGCTTATCGTGGTCGGGTCCGCTTTCGGTGATGAGATATGCGGGCGGGCCGTGACCGTCTTGGGCGGCAATTTCCTGCAGGCGGGTTTTGTAGTCTTGACTGCCGGGCCGGATCGCGGCGTTGTCGATGCGAGAAGTGAGTTGTCTCAGCACCACCTCTCGAGCGGCCTCAAAACCGCCGTCGCGGTACACCGCGCCAAATACCGCTTCAACCGCATCGGCTAGGATCGACTCTTTTTTGTGACCCTCCGACTTGATTTCACCCTTACCCAGCCGCAGGTGGCCCCCCAAGCCCAGATCAGTCCCCACGCCAGCCAGCGCCTCGGTGCTCACGACCGAGGCCCGTGTCTTGGCCAGTTGCCCTTCGGGCAGATCCGGAAACCGAGTAAAAACATGGTCGGTCACGATAATGCCCACAACGGAATCCCCCAGAAACTCGAGGCGCTCATTAGACGCGTCGCGAGGATTCTCAGCACACCACGACCGGTGGGTCAAGGCCTGCTCTAGACGCTCTCGTTCGACAAAGCAATATCCCAAGCGGCGCTGCAGGGAGGTCAAAGATGACGTGGTAGACAGGGCTCAACCCAACTTGGCCATGACGTAATCGACCGCATCGCGGACCGTGCGTAAATCCTCAAGATCTTCGTCTTCAATCCGGAAGCCAGGCGAGCGTTCGTCCATTTCTTTTTCGATTCCCTCCACCAGTTCAATCAGAGCTAGGGAATCGGCATCGAGGTCTTCAGCAAAGGCGTCGCCTTCGTTGATGCCCCCCGGCTCAATTTCAAGGATCTCCGCGAGTCGGTCCTTCACCACGATCAGAACTTCGTCGCGAGCGACTGGGCCCTGTTCGGCATGGGTTTCGGCGGGCATGGGTATCTCTCCGTTCCAAAAAACGCCCTAATTGGCGCGAGAACGTGGGTACCCTACCCCATTCGTGGCCGTACGCGCTTAGAAACGGCTGCTGTTGGGTTAACCGACCGCCGCGGCCGTGAGGTGGTCGACCATTTCCGCTTCAACCATCTCGCTCGCCACGCGGATGGCGTTGACCATCGCGTCGGCCGAACTAGAGCCGTGGGAAATGACACAGACGCCTTTCACCCCCAGCAACAGAGCGCCTCCCACCGAGTCCGGATGCAGTTCGGCCACCATCTGATCGAGAGCGGGGCCAAGAGTCTCACCGGCGGCACGCGTTTGGTCGTTAGTGTCGATGGCGACCAAGAGGCGCCCGATCAGCGCCCGCATCGCACCCTCGAGCGTCTTGAGCGTGACGTTGCCGGTAAAGCCGTCGGTAACAATGACGTCAACTTCGGAGGTCATGACATCACGGCCCTCCACATTGCCGATCCAAACGCTATTCGTCGTGGCAGCCCATGCGGGGTCGCTAAGCACCTCGAAACATTCCTTAACGAACGGACTGCCCTTGCCTGCTTCCTCCCCGATAGAGAGCAAGCCCACGCGGGGGCGTTCGATCCGAAAACGGTCGCGGGCGTACACGGCCCCCATACGGGCGAACTCGACGAGCCACTCCGGCTTGCACTCGGCGTTGGCCCCCGCATCGAGCAAGGTAGTCGGCGTGGCACCCGGCACCGGGATTGGCGTAGCAATGGCGGGTCGGTTGACGCCCTTAATCCGCCCCATGCGAAGCAGAGCCGAAGCCATCGTGGCTCCGGTGTTGCCCGCGGAAACCATGGCCGAAGCTCGGCCATCGCGTACCGCTTCTGCAGCACGCACCAACGACGAGTCCTTCATCCGACGCACACTCGAACCAGGATCGGCGTCCATGGCAATGACCTGCGAAGCTTCGATCACCGCTAGGTCGCCGGTGTCGCCCATCCGGCGAGGACAACCAACGAGAACAACTGGAAGGCCCAACTCTTTGGCCGCGCGGCGAGCGCCCGCCACAATCTCTTTTGGCGCTTGATCGCCGCCCATAGCGTCGACCGCGATGGGCAACATCAGACCAGTTGACCGCCCCGGCCTGCGTACCAACCACAGTTGCCGCACTCGCGATGGGGACGCTTCGCCGCGCTGCAATGCGGGCAGGTGCTGCGGGCCGTAGCGCCAATGCGCCAAGCAGAGGCCTTACGGCTCCGACTCTTCGACTTCGACATCTTCTTCTTCGGGACGGCCATGACACGTTCCTCGGCTAGATCTCAGCTGACCAACTCCGGCCAACACGAATGGCTAAGGCTACCGAAGAACGACCCATACAGCACACTTAGTCGTCAAAAGTGAGTTCATCGAGCGCGGCCCAGCGAGCGTCGCGCTTCGGGGGCACATCAGAGACGCGACGAGTCGGGAATCGTTCGGGAACGGGGCCTTCGCAGTCGTCTCGACACAGTGGCACCAACGGAAGGCACAAAAGACTTGCTTCGCGCACGGCAGGAGTCGCGTCGATCCGTTCGGCTTCGATCGGCCACGTCTCGCCTTCGGTCGGGTCGTCGTTGAAAATTTCTCGAAGTTCGACGCCAAACGCCTCGTCGACGGGATCAAGGCACCGCCGACAAGGCACCCGACCTACCCCCGACACGAATCCGGACACTATGACCCCTTCCGTCACCGCCTCGACGATCAAGTCGACGTGAATATGTCCGTCAACTATGGACCGCACTAGGGACGACTCCCCCACGTGAAGATCATCGAGATGGAGATCGGTCTCGACCACTCGGCGCGAGCCAGTCCGTCGCCGGAGTTCGATCACATCGATGATGAGCGAAGAATCGGCAGTCACCCGTCGTCCTGGTCAAAAAAGCCCTCGAGTACCTCCGGTTCGGCGACAGGAATAGCCGTCGCCTCCTGACGTCGTTCCGCGCCCTGCAGACGAGCCCGTCCCGACCTAACGGTTTTCATCGTGCGCTCCAGCACGATCTCCATCGCCCCCAACTTCTGATCACACCAATCCTCGGTCTCGAGTTTGACTTGGAGCGCCTTTTCTTCTGCCTCAGCGATGATCTGACGGGCGCGATTCTGAGACACCTTCGCTATCTCCGTACGCTGAACCATTTGCTCGGCTTGGGTCCTTGATGTCGCCACGATTTGATCGCCCTCGCGCTGCACTCGGGCGAGAAAACTATCCCGCTCCTTCAACAGCCAGCGAGCTGCCCGAAGTTCTTCGGGTAACTTCTCCACCGCGGACTGAAGGGCAGCTAGGACGTCCTCTTTGTTGATTATCGACGAGGCGGATAACGGCATCGGGCGGGCCTGTTCAACAAGCTCTATTGCCTGACGCAGCAAGGCTTCCACTTGGGGAGACCGGTACTCGGGGACGATTCCGTCGGTGGGCCTCCGCTCATCGCTCACCCGTAATGCTCCTTGACTCGTCGAGCGACCGACTCCGGTACCATTGACGACACGTCTCCGCCGAACCGGGCGATCTCTCGAATGAACTTCGACGCGAGGAACGAGGAGCGAGACGCCGACGGAATAAAGAGCGTGTGGATGCCCGACACCGCATTGTTCATCTGCGCCATCTGCAGTTCACTTTCAAAATCCGAGACGGCGCGCAGTCCTTTGATGATGAAATCCGCTTCGAGGTCATGGGCTAGATCGACAATCAGCGACGAAAACATCGTGACACGCACGTTCGGTAGGTGAGCGGTGGACTCGGCAATCATTGCTTCGCGATCGTCAAGATCAAACGTTCCCGTCCCCTTCTGCGGGTTCCTGACAGCGGCCACCACGACCTCGTCAAAGAGGGTCGCCGCGGTGGTGATAATCTCGATATGGCCGTTGTGGACCGGATCGAAAGAGCCTGGATACAGAACGCGTGTCACCTGATCAACTTTCTCCTTCATCACCCGCAGACACAGGATCCCTCGCCTCTACGAGTGTGACCACGGTAGTGCCGTATTGCTTAACTCGATGAATCATCCAGAACTCGGGAAGATCAATCTCTCTATCTGACTCGATAACTATCGTACACCGCGGCACGGCGGCCAGCAGTTCGTCCCATTGGTCAAAACCGTAGGGCGGATCGAGCAGCACCAGATCGAACGATTCGCCCTGGCCCAAAAAACTAAGGGCCTCGCTGGCGACAACCGTAGCGGCGCCGTCTAGGCCCAAGGTCGAAAGGTTGTGACGCACCGCGTCGAGCGCCGCTTGGTCCCGCTCCACGAAGGTCACCTCCGCCGCCCCGCGTGACAACGCCTCAATCCCCAGCGCGCCACTCCCTGCGAAGAGGTCAAGCACGCGGGCGTCGTGAATGGCCGACCGCGAAAACAAGGCGTTGAACATAGCTTCTCGCACCCGCTCGCCGGAGGGTCGGGTGTGATCACCCTTCGGGACTACCAGTTTTCGCCCCCCGAGATATCCAGCAACAACTCGCATCGGACCAGTCTGGCAGCAAGCGTGTACTGTCCCGTTCGTGGCGATACCAAAATCCATCACCTGCGTCGATTGTCTCGGCCGGTGCTTTCTCATCAGCTACGAACCCGACGAGGGATGGGAACCGGGCGACATCGTTGCCTTCCGCTGCGCGGATTGCGTCGACCGCTGGGACATTGAACTCACCGCCGAAGACCTCGAATAGGGCTTAGTCCTTCATTAAGAACTCAGTGTCGGCATCACCGAAGAGCACATCCAACTCGTCGGCGAGTCGGTGATGGTCGACCAACTGCTCATCGCGGTCGATGATCTCGAACGCCACCCGGCGGGCCACCCTGAGACATTTCTCGTCACGACGCAGGGAGGCGAGGCGAAGATCGCTGTCTCCCTTCTGCCGGACTCCCATGATAGATCCCTCGCCCCGCAGTTGGAGATCGACCTCCGCCAACTTGAAGCCATCGGTCGAAGCCACCAAGGCCTTGAGTCGGGCCTCGCTGTCCTCCGACGTTGGATCTCCCACGAGGAAACACTGGCTGGCGTGGGCGCCCCGTCCGACCCGGCCTCGTAACTGATGTAGTTGGGCGATGCCGAAGCGGTCGGCGTCGAGAATGACCATCACCGTGGCGTTGGGGACGTCAACGCCGACCTCGATCACCGTCGTGGCCACTAATACGTCGAGGTCGCCACGGCGAAAGGCACCCATGGTGGCGTCCTTCTCCGCGCTCAGCATTCGACCGTGGAGCAGGCCGAGGCGCAAACCGGCCAACTCAGCCTCTTGGAGTCGAAGCAGGGTCTGTTCCGCCGCTCGGGCATCGAGTGCTGCTGACTCGCCGATGAGCGGACAGACCACATAAACTTGGCGACCGTTCGCCACCTCCGCACGCACCGTGTCCCACACCGCCTTCTCTTCGGCTTCGCCTCGGTTCCAGGTCGTGATAATTGGCGTTCGTCCCGGCGGGAGTTCGTCCAGCACGCTCACATCGAGATCGCCGTAGAGCGTCATCGCCGCGGTGCGTGGGATCGGGGTGGCGGTCATGACCAACACATCGGGCGCGGCCAAAACCTGGCCCTTATCGCGCAACGCGGCCCGCTGCTCAACGCCGAAACGATGCTGTTCGTCGATGACCACTACTCCCAACGCTTGGTATTCGACCTTGTCTTGGATGAGAGCGTGAGTGCCGATGACGATGTCGACCCGGCCCGTCACTAGGTCCGCTAGGGTCTGACGCCGTTGGGCGGCCCCGACTCCTTGAGCGAGAAGTTCCACCCGCAACGCTCGTTCCCCCATCAAGGTGGCCGGATCCGGCACAGAGAGATCGCCCAGCACCTCGGCCACGACCGCGTAATGCTGTTCGGCCAGCACCTCGGTCGGTGCCATCAGGGCCCCCTGGTAGCCGCCCTGAACTGCCACCAGCAAGGCGTGGACCGCAACGACCGTCTTGCCCGAACCAACATCGCCTTGCAGGAGGCGATGCATAGGCCGAGCCAGTTTTAGGTCCGCCCCGATCTCAGCTATAGCGCTTTTTTGCGTCGCAGTAAGCGAAAACGGCAAGCTGTCGGTGAACCGAGCGGTGAGATCACCTGTTATCTGGTGAGAAATCCCTACAGTTTCGCGCTCGGCCCGCCGCTTACGCTGCACGAGAGCCAACTGCACCCGCAAGAGTTCGTCAAACACTAACCGCTGGCGCGCTCGTTCCTTATGGGGAATCGAGTCGGGTTGATGAATCCCGTACACGGCCTCACTTCGGCTCATCAGCTTAAAGCGCTGCCGCATCCACGAGGGCAAAGGATCGTCGATCCCGCGCGCCCGACACCGATCCAACGCTTCCTCCACTAGGGCTTGGAGGTCTTGGGTAAAAAGTTTGTGCTTCTCGGACTGCGGATACACCGGCACGAACCGTCCGGTTTGGTTGCCGATTAGATCGACGATCGGCCCCGCCATTCGGCGGCGCCCATTGAAGAGTTCACACTTCCCGTGAACCATCAAAGTCTGCCCGTCGCTGAGTTTATTCTGGAGCCATTTTTGATTGAAAAAGGCGAGGGTGAGCCGATCTTCACCATCGACAATGACCACTTCGGTGAGAGTGAGATGATCACGGACCCGACGAGTCGAACGGTTGACAACCCGGCCAAAGACCGTTGCCTTCTTGTCTACTTCGAGGTCGCGGATATTGGTTATGCGTCTGCGGTCAAGGTAAGCGCGGGGGTAATACATAAGCAGGTCAAGCACGCTGCGGATTTCCACCGCACCCAGCGCCTTTTTCTGCTTCGCGGTGACGCCCTTGAGGCGGGTGACCGAAATTTCTTCGAGGTCGCGCATCGTGAGCGGTGGATCGCCCTTCGGCACCGGACTTACTCCAAGCCGAAATAGTACGGATAAAGAGGCTGACCGCCTACGTGTACCTCGACCTCAACGTCGGGATGGTTAGCTTCTATCCATCCTTCGATAGCGTCAGTCGTGGCTTGGTCGGATCCCTCACCGGCGATAATAGTCAGGAGTCCGTGATCCTCATCGAGCAGGGCCCTAAGTAGTTCCGTGGCCGCTTCAACCATCGTCGACGCCACGGCTGCTATCCCGTCACGGCGAATCCCCAGCCAGTCGCCGGTCACGATCGGCCCAGCGTCGGAGTTGGAATCACGCACCGCCTGAGTAACTTCGCCCGCCACTACCTCGTCGGCGGTAGCCGCCATCGCCACCACGTTCGCCGCCGCGCTGGCCTGCGGGTCATAGGCCATGAGGCACGCAATTCCTTCGGCGATACCGCGAGTCGGGACAACCCGGACGGTGCGACTGGTCAGGGCATCAACCTGCTCGGCCACCGCAATGATGTTCTTATTGTTGGGCAGAATCACCACCTCAGGGGCCGGAACCGACTCGACGGCGGCCACTAGATCCGCCGTTGAGGGATTCATTGATTGGCCGCCCGCCACCACTGCATGCACGCCCATCGACCGCAGGGTCGATACCACGCCAGGGCCAACCCCAACGGCAACGACCGCTGTCGGTACCGGATCGCCGGTCGGCACCGCGGCCCCGCCCCCCAACTCGGCCTGCACCCAGGCCTGCTCTTGGAGTTCTCCAAGTTCTTCGAGCAGGTCAGTGACCCGGATCTGGTGCGGGCGACCAACCCCAATACCGCACTCGATGGCTGCGCCGATGTCGTCGCAGTGGATGTGGCAGTTGAAGATACCGTCGTCGCCGATGACCACGATCGAGTCGCCCACCTCGCTCCACGCCCGCTTGAACCCAGCGATTGCTTCGTCCGGAGCGTCAAGCAAGAACATGACCTCGTAGCGAAGATCAGCAATGGATGGGGCCTGAGATTCGTTGGGGCGACTACCGGGCTTTGCCGCGACAACGGCGACCGGTTCAGGCAGCGGCCGGTCAGCCACTACGAACAGCACCGCATCCAAGAAGAGCAAGAGCCCAGCGCCGCCCGCGTCGACCACGCCAGCGTCGGCCAGCACCGGCAACAGGGTCGGGGTTCGTTGGAGCGAGGCGTAGCCCTCGATCTGGGCCGCGTCGACCACGCCGAGAAGGTCCGCTCCTTGGGCCGCGGCCTGCACCGCCGCGGCGCTGGCCTCGCGCACAACGGTGAGGATGGTCCCCTCGACAGGGTTCCCTACTGCTCCGTAGGCACCTTGGGCGGCCGCCGCTAAGGCCTCAGCAAAGCCAGTACCGTCAAAGCCAGTACCGTCAAAGCCAGTACCGTCCCGCTCGGCCCGGTCGGCGATGGTGCGGGCGAAACCTCGCAGGATCTGCGACATGATTACCCCGCTGTTGCCGCGGGCGCCCATCAAGGAACCGTGGGAAACCGCAGTACAAACCGACCCCATGTCCTTCTCGGAACGGTCGACTTCCTCTACGACGGAGCGCAGCGTCAGGGCCATATTCGTACCAGTGTCACCGTCAGGCACGGGATAAACGTTCAGGTTGTTGATCACCTCACGATGAGTGTTCAACGCGTCGCGGAAGGTTTCCATCATCAACCGGAAACCGGCGGCATCGACAATGGTCATAGGCACGCCAAAGAATCGTACCGGTCTCCTGTCGCCGCCGTGACCTCGGTGAAGCTACGCTCTAGATATGCAAGGCGTCATCAAGAGCTACGACCCCGGCACCGGCGACGGTGTCTTGATCAACGAAGCTGACCTCACCGATATCGATCTCGCCGAGAACTCCCTCGACGGGTCCTTGTTTCGGATGCTCCGGCCCGGCCAGCGGGTGAAGTTCGTGCTCGACGCCGATGGCCGAGCCACCGAGCTTAGCCTCGGCTCCGAAGCCGACATGGAAACGCCCGAACTGTAGGGCCACCGCGTGAGGCCTAAAGGTTCACGATCGGGCACAATAGCGTGCGTTCGACACCAGCGATCTTGCCGACCGCGTTGACGACCACCGAACCAAGTATATCCATGTTGTCCGCGGTCGCTCTGGCAATGACGTCGTAGGGCCCCATTGCCACCTCAGCCAGCACAATCTCGTCGAGTTCTTGAGTGGCGGCCGCGACATCGGCTGCACTTCCGACCTCGGCTTGAATCAATATGTAGGCATTCACCGTCATAACTGCCTCCCTTTTAGGCTGGAACCGCCACGCGACACCAACCCTGTTCACGGTATCGACGACAACGATAGGCGGTATCGTAAGCTCGTGTACTCTCGCCTTGGGCAGTGACCGCGGCTGAGCCTAAGGTTGGGGCAACGGACGCAACCCCCGGGGAGACCCCGATCATGACCAGTTCCGAAGATGTCGCGGCCGAACTTGCTGCCGCCTACGGCATCACCGGTATGGAACTCCGGTACGGACTCTCACAAAGTGAGCTATTCCATCAGGCCATCGCTCACGATCGGGGGAGGGTCGAGATAGGGGGCGCACGCGACGCTCAGAAGGCCTTCGCGACCTCCCTCGGGGTCGACGGCCCGCTCGTCTACTACTCCGACCCAGAGTGTACTGGGCGTCCGATGGCCGACACGTTCTGTGTCGATCGGTCGGCCACGACTAATCGCGTGTGGTGGAAGTTCGGCTTGGCCAAGTTCCATGCCGCGGCGTTCGACGAACTGCTGCCGCGGGTCGTGGCTCACCTCAACGAGCGACAACAGCACCTGTACGTGGCCGATGTTTTCTGTGGCTGGGACCCCGAATTTACCGAGCCATACCGTTTCGTGGGGGAATTGGCGACCCACGCCTACTTCTGCAACATCATGTTCCCCAAGAACGTGCGCGACGACTCTGATCGAGTCGACCACGGCTGGACGTTAATCAACGTGCCGTCGTTTGAGTGTTCCCCCGACCGCGACGGGACACGCTCGAACCGCGCCGTCATCATCGACATCGAGAACCGAGTGGGACTCGTGCTCGGCCCGGCCGACTACTGCGGGGTGAACAAAAAAACCATGTTCACCATAATGAACTTCGTCCTCCCAGAGAAGGGCCAACTTTCGATGCACTGTTCGGCCAACGTCTCCCCCGCGGGCGATTCGGCGATCCTCTTTGGCCTCTCCGGTACGGGCAAGACCACCCTGTCGGCTGATCCGGAGCGCGAACTCATCGGTGACGACGAACATGTGTGGACCGATAGCGGCATCTCTAATTTCGAAGACGGCTGCTATGCCAAACTCATCGACCTCGACAAGACCAACGAACCGGTCATCGCCGCGGCGATGTCGATGAAGGGCACGCTGATCGAGAACGTGCCCCCGCTGCTTGGTCGGGCGTTGGCCGATACCGACCCACAGGACCTCGACCTCACGGACCGATCGATCAGCGAGAACACGCGGTTCGCGTATCCTCTCACCACTAACCCCAACGTTCGCAAGGGGGCGGCGGGCCCTCACCCCGACACCATCGTGTTGCTCACCGCCGATGCCTTCGGGGTGCTTCCCCCCGTGTCGATCCTGAACGCAGAGGAGACAATGTATCATTTCGTCTCCGGCTTCACCGCCAAACTGGCGGGCACCGAGGTGGGCGTTACCGAACCGGAGCCATCATTCTCTTCGTGTTTCGGTGCCGCGTTCATGGCGCAAAAGCCCGCCGTCTACGCTGGCCTGCTCACTAAGCGCATGGCCAAAAACAATACCCGTTGCATCCTGCTCAACACCGGTTGGAGTGGGGGTCCCTACGGCACCGGCGAGCGCATGTCGCTCACTGACACTCGGGCGCTGCTCAACGCGGCACTCGACGGAGAGTTCGACGACTCTGAACTCCAAACAGAACCGACCCTCGGTCTCAAGATGCCCGTCACATGCGCGGCCGTCGATGACGTCATCCTCAACCCCCGCGACACCTGGGAAACCCCTGAGTCCTACGACGAAGCGGCGGCCAAGCTACGAGACATGTTCCGCGAGAACTACGAAAACCAGAACTACGCCCAATTGGGAATCGCTGCCGCGATGTAAGTCCTCGGCCGATTCGAGGCGCTCATTGGAGAACCACCGAACGAATCCCTAGACCCATCAGCCAGAGGCTCCCGAGGCCGTAAAGCAAGTACGGTCGATCGCGCATCTCGTTGCGGTACGCAAACAAGATCCCGACCGAAATAAACGCCGCGAAACCATAGAGCTGATGGCGATCGCCTTCGAGTTCCTCCCGGGTGTGCAACACGACGCCGAGCAGCACCTGGGCAATCACGATGGTTTCGGCGACACCGACCGCCACCCAACCGGCCCGCTGCCGTAACCGCGGGTAGTGGTGAGCGGCTAAAGCCCAGCAACCAACGGCGGCATTGGCACCAATGAACAGCCAACTCACCCCGCCATGAAGCTCACGAATCATAATCGCCGGAGGCCGGCCGGTTGAGGACGGCAAAGATGTCGTCCTCGTAGGGTTCGCCCGCCTTCGCCGCCCCACGCAGCACGTACCACTCGAAACCAAAGGCGCTTGCGAACGCGTCGTCGGGCAACTTTAAAAAGATCGACTCGTTGGTGATCTGGGAGGCGTGAGCCGCCATCGCGGCTTTCTTCTCCGCCAAGACCTCCGTGACATCGACCGCATGGGTTATCGCCGCGGCGGGAGTGCCGAAATCCATCTCACTCAAGTCGGTGCGGTCTTCGTCGGCCGGATCGTCGGCAAACGAACGCATCTGTTCGCGGTTCATCGTGGATTCGAAGACGACCGGAGTGCCCGCCAACTCCGCCGCTCGCAGGCCGACCCGATGCACCTGCACATGATCAGGATGGTGGTAACCACCGATCTCGTCGTAAATCGTGAGGATTTCGGCTCGCTCGTCGCGCAGAATCACCGCGAGACGCTCCGCCGCTTCGTCAACATCGGCCTGCCAAAAGCAGCGGGGATCGTCGTTGCTAGGCTCGCCAGACATTCCCGAATCGCGGTAGCCGAGTAGTTCCCAACGGGCGACCCCGAGCACGTCCGCGGCTGCGGCTAGTTCTCGGACGCGCACATCGCTAAGCGTTTGGTTAGTCGGGATGACTTCGGGCGCCGCCTCCCCAACAGCTCCGTCGGTGGCGCAGACCAAGACAATGCGGTGCCCGACACGAGCACCCAGCAGCATCGTGCCGCTCGTGGCAATGGCCTCGTCGTCGGGGTGAGCGTGGAAAAAGACCGCGGTCGCCATCAAGCGACGGTGCCTGCGTCACGCAAGTGGGCGATCTCGGCAGGGGCGTAGCCCGCTTCGATGAGAATCTCAGCGGTGTGTTGACCGGCGTGCGAGGGGGGCCGTTGGATCTCGCTGTCGGTGCGACTAAAGCGCGGTGCGGGACGGGGCTGCATTACCCCGGCGTACTCAGTAAACGTGGCTCGTTCGGCGTTGTGCGGATGGTTCGGCGCCTCCGCCATGCTCAATACAGGCGCAAAGCAAGCGTCCGATCCCTCGAGCAGTGCACACCATTCGCCTCGAGTGCGAGTCTTGAAGATGGCCATCAACTCAACTTTGAGCTCGGGCCACACGGTTCGACTCATCTGGTGGTCCCACTTGGGGTCGGTGAGACCTAGCTTTTCGCGGAGCACCTTGTAGAACTGCGGTTCGATCGAGCCGATGCTGACATACTTTTCGTCGCTAGTTTCGTAGACCTCGTAGAAGTGGGCGCCCGAATCGAGCAGGTTCGTCCCACGTTCATCGTTCCAGACCCCCATGGCGCGGAATCCGTGGAAGAAAGTCATCAGCGAAGCCGCACCATCGACCATCGCTGCATCGATCACCTGCCCCGCGCCGGACTCCCGAGCTTCGAGAATGGCACACACCATGCCGAAAGCGAGATACATGCCGCCGCCGCCGAAATCTCCTACCAGGTTGAGCGGCGGAACCGGGGCCTCACCCTTACGCCCCAACGGTTCGAGCGCACCGGCAAGCGAAATGTAGTTAATGTCGTGACCCGCGGCCGTCGAGTACGGGCCCGACTGGCCCCATCCCGTCATGCGTCCGTAGGCGAGAGCGGGGCTGTGGGCGAGACATTCGTCGGGTCCAAGTCCGAGTCGTTCCATCACGCCAGGCCGGAAGCCTTCGATAAGGCCATCGGACGTTTCCATTAGTCTGAAAACGAGATTGACCCCCGCGGACGATTTCAAGTCGACGCCAATTGACCGGCGACCCCGGCTCATCACATCGGCTGGCGGAAGTTTCGGGTCGCCCCCCTGTACACGGTCTGATCGATCGATCCGAATGACATCGGCCCCCATGTCCGACAGCATCATGGCGCAGAACGGACCGGGTCCAATACCCGCGAACTCAAGGATCGTAATCCCGTCTAATGGTCCCATGGGATCTGATTTTAGTCGAAGGTTCGAGCAACCAGCGAAGTCACGGCCTCCACCAGTGGCGGCCAGCATTGATAAACAAAGTCGTGAGACATGCCGTCGATCTGGAGGAACTCCGCCCCGGGGATGATTTCAGCCGTTCGCTGGCCGTGCTCGATAGGGATGAGCGTGTCGTTTTCGCCGTGGACAACGAGCGTCGGAATATCCAACTCCTCAAGCGTCGCGACCCGCGACGGACTGCGCTGGGCTGCGCTAAGTTGACGCAGGCCGCCGCCGGGTACCACGGCTCGTTCGTAGAGCGACGCAAAGTACGCCCGCATCTGGTCACGATCGAACCATTCGGGATTCGACCACATAGCCCGCGCCTGAAGGTCCGATTCGATCTGCTCCTCTCGGGTTGGCGCATCGGGGGCCAAAAGGGCGGCGATAATCTCCGGCGCCGCACTCGGCAGGTTCGCTTCGCCCGTAGTCGACGACAGCGAGACGAGCGCTTGCACTCGGTCGGGGTGATCGGCAGCGACCTGTTGGGCGATCATGCCGCCGAGGGAAAGGCCCAAAACGACAACCTTGGCGATGTCGAGTTGATCGATGACCGCCACGACATCGTCGGCCATATCGGCCAGCGTGTACTTACCCGACTCATCGGTCGCCCCCGAAAGTCCACTGTCGCGGTTGTCCATGCGGATGACATGAAAACCACGGTCGACAAAGGCGAGGCAGAACTCCTCGGGGTAGACCAACAACTGATTGCCCATGCCGGGCAGCAAAATAAGGTGGGGATCAACGAATTCACCAAACGTCTCGAAGTAGAGTTCGATTGAAGCGTTCATCGTCGTGGCCATCACGTCACCCTAGGTTTTTCGTCGGGGATATACTTGGTCCGCCGTTTCATGCGGGGCTGAGTCCGGCCACGTGTGGGTCCGGGCGGGGTCTACGTCAAAGACAAACTCGTCGCCCACCGACGGAGCATCGGCGAGGTCGAAAATCACCTCGACCCCGTCGCCGAGTTCAACCGCGGTCGCCGAGGTCGGGCCCTGAAAACGCGAACCGCGAACGATGCCTCGATAGGCACCGGTGGGGCTTGGCACGGCGGCATCGGCTCGCCACATGATCGCACCCTCAGGGGTCTCGACTATGTTGGCGTGGCCGAGGAATCGAGCGATCGCCGGAGTTTGGGGCCGAGACCATACGTATCGGGGCGTACCGACCTGTACTAGGCGACCAGCCGCCATCACCGCTAGGCGGTCGCCGATCGCGAATGCCTCCTCATGGTCGTGGGTGACGTGGATGGCCGCCGTTCCCGTAACGTCAAGAACCCGAGGAAGTTGATCAATGAGTTGGTCGCGCAGACGCCGATCAAGCGAGCCGAGCGGTTCATCAAGGAGTAAAACTCGAGGCGATGGGGCGAGGGCACGGGCCAAGGCCACTCGCTGAGCTTCGCCGCCGGACAGGGTCGTGACATCACGGTCGCCGTAGCCCGCGAGTTCAACTAGCGCGAGCAACTCGGCGGTCCGACGCTGACGTTCGGCCGGATCGATCCCCGCCATACGAAGCCCGAAGGAAACGTTGGCGGCCACGTTACGGTGCGGGAACAGGGCGTGATCTTGAAACATCAAGCCGAAGGGTCGTTGGTGGGGTTCGTGAGAGGTAATTGACACTCCATCGAGCCGGATTTCGCCGGTGTGAGCCGGTTCGAGTCCGGCCATGGCGCGCAGCAGGGTCGACTTGCCGCAGCCACTCGGCCCGAGCAGCGCCAACCGTTCGCCTTCGGCCAGGGTCAGATCCACGGCATCGACGGCGAGCACCGAACCGAAGCGGACACCGACGTTACGAACCTCAAGCATCACAGCCCTCAATCATCACAGCCCTCAAGCATCACAGCCCAGCCTCGGCGGAATGGCGCGATGACTCGATGGCGAAGACCGAGATTGCGACGAGCACCATCAATACCACGGCCAGCGCCATTGCTTGACCTCGCAGAATATCGCCGGGGGTGGCCAGTAGTCGGAACAGGGCAACAGGAGCGGTGAGGTTCTCCGGGCGGCGGGGCAGAAACGAAGTGGCCCCAAACTCACCGAGGGATACCGCAAAAGCAAAGCCCGCCCCCACAACGAGGCTCCGAGCACCGATCGGGAGGTCGATCTCGCGTCGCACTCGCCACCGATGGGCTCCTAACACGGCCGCCGCTTCCCTAAGGGTTGGATCGATGGCACGAAGGGTGGGGACAAGAGTACGAATAACGAACGGAACCCCGACTAGGGCGTGGGCAATCGGGATGATCCACCACGATGTCCGCAAGTCGAGGGGCGGCTCATCCAAGGCAATCAGGATGCCAAAGCCAATCGTGACCGCGGACGTTCCAAGCGGGAGGGTAAGCCCGAGATCAAAGACCCGCGATAGGCCTCGGCGACCATGAACCACCACCAGAGATGCCAGCACGCCGATTACCACCGCCATTGCTGTGGCGACGACAGCAAAAACAAGCGAGTTCCCCAACGCGGTGACCGCCGGCGCTGGCAGTTGCCGGACCCGCTCCCCTAGAGCCCGATAATGGCCGAACCCATACCCTCCCCCTGTCGCCAATGACCGCTCCACCAACACCACAATCGGCAGCACTAGTAGCAACACTCCTCCGGCGAGCGTGGCACCTTTGGTGAGGGGGCGGGGTTGGTGGCTGGCGGGGCGGGCGCAGCGGGTCGCCGTGCCGCGACGGCGTTCGAGGGCGGTGGTCGCCACTACGAGACCGAGGACGGCGATCAACTGCACCGAGGCAAGGGCCGAGGCCGAAGTCAAATCGGTACGGGTAACGGCAAAACGATAGATCTCGGTCTCGAGGGTCGCCCGCCGCGGTCCTCCCAGAATCAGCACCACTCCAAACGAGGTGAAGGAGAACAAAAAAACGATCGCACTTGCCGACGCAATCGCGGGGCGCAATCGAGGGAAGGTCACCTCGCGAAACGTCCGCCACCGTGTCGCGCCGAGGGTCCGAGCCTGATCCTCGAGTCGACCATCAAGACCGGCCCAAAACGATCCGACGGTGCGCACGACCACCGCATAGTTGAAAAAAACGTGAGCGATCAGGATGGCCCACACCGTGTGATGTAGGCGTAACGTTCCGTCGTCGAGGCCAAAACGATCGAAGACGCCCTCGAACGCACCGGCCACCACCACCGTCGGCAACACGAACGGCACCGTCACTAGGGCTCGCACCATCCGACGACGCCGCTCGGAAAGCCCAGCCACGATGGCGGCCGCGGGCAGTCCGAGGACCAACGTGGCCACGGTGGAGACCACGGCCTGCCACAGGGTGAACCACAGCACGGCTCGTTGACGCTCAGAGCCCGCCAGATCGCCGAGGGCAGCGAGTCCCTCGCTACCCAACCCCTGATCGAGAATCGACAGCGTGGGATAAACGAAGAAGGTAACAAGAAAGGCGGCGGGGACGAGCACCGTCACAGTGCTCGCCAGCCGAGTCATCAGCCGAGTACGATCTCGACCCAACGATCCACCCATTCGTCACGGTTCTTTTCGATCTCTTCGGGATCAATGATGTGCGGATTCTCGGCCACTTCGCCGAACTCCACGAACTCGGGCGGAAGCGTGGTTCCGTCGACCGATGGGAACACGAACATGTTGCCGGGGATGTCCTCTTGGAACGTCGGCGACAGCATGAAGTCGATTAGGGCACCCGCCGCTTCGGGATGGTCGGTACCAGCTAACACGCCAGCGAACTCGATCTGGCGAAAACACGAATCAAGCAGTACGCCGGTTGGTGCGGTATCGACAGGCGGATCGGCGAAGATCACCTCCGCGGGTGGACTCGTGGCGTACGACACAACCAGCGAGCGATCACCGCCCCCTGCCGTGAACTCGCCGTAGTAGGCGTCTTCCCAGCCCGATGTAACACTGACCCCGTTAGTGACCAGATCCGTCCAGTACTGCTCCCAGTCGTCGGTGCCCTTAATCGTGGCGAGCAGGAAAGCCAACCCCGGCGACGATGACTCGGGACTCTGGACCACGAGTTGGTTCGCAAACGCCGGATCGGTGAGGTCACTAAGGGAGCTAGGAACGGACGGAACGGCATCGATCCAATAGTTGACGCACACGTCGCCAAAGTCGATGGGCGTAACGCGATGCTTGCCGTCGAGATCAAGACCGTCGGCCACATCGCCAATGTTCACCGACTCATAGGGCTCGAACAGGTCGTTGTCGAGCCCCCGCTGCAGGAAGGTGTTGTCAATACCAAACATGACGTCAGCCAGCGGGGTGTCCTTGGTGAGGATGGCCTCGCTAACCATGGTTCCCGCAGCTCCCGCGGCTAGTAGCTCTACGGTGACTCCCGTCTCCGCGGTGAACGCGGCGAGCACGTGGTCGCTCAGATTGAACGAGTCGTGGGTAATCAAGGTGATCGTGGTGCCGTCGATAGAGACCGGATCGTCGATAGAGACCGGTCCGTCGATAGAGATCGGTTCGTCGCCGCACGCCGCAGCAACAAGGCCGAAGATGGCCAACAAGGCAAGGGTTATATTTTTCATTGCTTCCTCCGCTGGAATTACCCAGATCAGGTTCGGTCGGGTCGTCGACGCAAATGGTCGACCTCTCAGCCCGGCTGCCCGAGCTCCCCGGATTGGTTGTGCTCTTAGTCTACCGTTAGATCACGGCCGCCGCGGTGTCGACCATCTGATCGATCTGGCTTTCGGTGCTCACCAGCGGGGGGCAAAAACCCAGGGACTCGACCATCGGACGCACGATTACCCCGCGGGCCAAAATGTCGTTACGCACGTCAACTGGCACCTGATGTTCGTGCGTCTGCAACGCCCAGACGAAACCAGCGCCGCGCAGCCCGGCGTAGAGCCCATCGTCGACAAGCGACTGCAGACCCGAGCGCAGCCGTTCCCCGAGTTCGACGGCTCTCTCCAGCAAGCCCTCCTCTTCGGTGACCTCAATGCACGCCAGCGCGGCGACGCAGGCGAGTTGATGGCCCGAGTAAGTGAACCCGTGATCAAGCTTCCAGTCCGGGTTGCTTTCCAGCGCGGCCCGCGGGGCTGGCCCCACGACTACCCCGCTCAACGGTACGTACCCGGAGGTGACCGCCTTGGCGAAGGTCATCATGTCGGGTCGCACCCCGTAGAACTCAGCCCCGGACCATTTGCCCAGTCGACCGAAGCCGCAGATGACTTCGTCGCTGATGTAGTACGCGCCATGTTCGGTACAGAGGCGACGAATGGCTTCAAGGTAGCCCGGGGTCGGCGGAATCACCCCACCCGCACCCTGGAGCGGTTCGCTGATCACCGCGGCGATCTCCGCCCCTTGCTCGGCGAACACCGAGGCCAACGCCTCCACGTCGTCCCCCGGTACGTGCAAGTGGTGGGGCACAAGTTCGCCCCACCCCCGCCGATACTCCTCAAAGCCCTGCGCGGAAGTCCCGCCGTAGTTAGTCCCGTGATAACCCTTGGTGCGCGAGATGATGATGCGCTTTTCGGGATGGCCGGCCTGAACCTGAGCGGCCCTGGCGAGTTTGAGCGCGGTGTCAACCGCTTCGGAACCACTCTGAGCGAGAAACACTTTGCCGTCCGGCATGGGAGCCCGAGCCGAAATGGCGGCCGCGGCCCGCTCGGCGAGGTCGTTGGTGAACGGGTCGAAAATGTGATGAGCGTGAATCTTGCCCAACTGTTCGATGATGGCTGCGTTCACCTTGGGGTGGTTGTAGCCAACGTTGCAGTACCAAAGCGAGGCCATGGCGTCGAGAATCTCTCGGCCATCGGCAAGGGTGAGCACAGAACCCTGGCCCGAAACGATGTTGACGAAGTTGTCGGTGTTCTTGGCGGGAGGGGTGAAAGGATGTAGAAGTTGGCTCATGTGACTCTCCGATCAGTGGCGCTGCTCAACGCCGGGCAAGACACAGAGCATTTCATACAAGAGATCCGCAGCAATACGCGAAGTCATGCCGGACACGTCGTAGATCGGCGCCACCTCGACAAGGTCGCAGCCAACGATGTCGAGACCCGCGCAACCGCGAATAATCTCAACGCCTTGAGGAGTAGTGAGTCCGCCAATCTCGAGTGTTCCCGTGCCCGGGGCGAAGGAGGGATCGAGGCCGTCAATATCGAAACTCAAATAGACGGGGCCACCAGTAACCTTGGCCCGCACCTCCTCCATCAGCGGGGTGAGAGATTTGTGCCAGCACTCTTCGATCTGCACCACCCGAAATCCTTGCTCGCGCCCCCAGTCGAAGTCGTCGGGCGAATAACCGGTACCGCGCACCCCGATCTGAACTACTCGATCGCCGTCGAGGAGGCCTTCTTCGACCGCCCGCCGAAACGGCGTGCCGTGGGTGATCTTTTCGCCGAACATATCATCGTTGACATCGGTGTGAGCATCGATATGGACCAAGCCGAGGGGTCCATGCTTCTTCGTGAGCGCCCGAAGGATCGGCAGCACGACGGTGTGGTCGCCGCCCATCGCCACCGTGATTAGATCGTAAGCCATGAGGTTATCGACGTAGGCCTCGATGCGAATGATCGAGTCGTCCTTGTTGAAGGCGTTGGTCGCGATGTCGCCGAGGTCGTCGATACGAAGACTGTCGAACGGTGCCGAACGTGTGGCCATGTTGTACGGCCGAATCATTACCGACTCTTCGCGGATCCCGCGCGGCCCAAAGCGCGCCCCAGGCCGGTTCGACGTGCCGAGATCAAACGGCACGCCAAAAACTCCAACATCGAGATCTTGTGGTTGGCCGCTGCCCGGCAACCTCATGAAGGTGGTGATCCCCGCGAACCGGGGCATCTCGTTGCCTCCCAGCGGTTGAGGATTCGTCATGTTTGGACTTTACCGCGCCGGTTCACCCCCAACCCCACGCGTGGAGGGAATCGTCGTCAATACCGAAGTGATGGGCGACCTCATGGACGACCGTGATCCTTATTTCTTCGTTCAAGTGGTGGACGTCAGCCACGGATTCACACAGCGGCATCCGGTAGAGAGTGATGACGTCTGGCATCACCAAGCCGCCGTAGTCTTCGCGTTCGGTGAGCGGTATGCCCTCGTACAAGCCCAAGAGGTCTTCGGTTGGGTGTCTATCCTCGACCACCACAGCTACGTTTTCCATAAGTTGACCTAATTCTGCTGGCAGCGAATCGAGTGCGTCCGCAACGAGGTCCTCGAAGGGCGACCGAGGAACCAGTTCCATACGTCGACCCTAGCGAACGACCGACGCAAACTAGGTAGAGTCCTTGGGTGCTCGGGCACCTAGACGACGCCGACGTCCTGCTAGAGGACCTAACCGCCGAACAACGCGACGCGGTTACAACCTCGGCCACTCCTCTCTGTGTGATCGCTGGAGCCGGTTCCGGTAAAACCCGCGTCATCACCCGTCGCATCGCTTGGCAGTCAGCGACCGGCGCGGTTGACCCTCGCCAGGTCCTGGCTGTGACTTTCACCCGTCGCGCGGCTAGCGAATTGCGCCGCCGAACCCGTGCCCTCGGTTTACGAGATGCGGTGGCCGCGGGCACCTTCCATTCCGTCTCGCTGGCCATCTTGCGCAACCACTGGGCCGATAATAACCGTAAAGCGCCCGAACTTCTCGAGCGCCGCAGGACTTTTCTAGCTCAGCACAACCGAGAGATTGACCGAGCAACGATAGCTGACCTAGACGTTGAAATCGGCTGGGCCCGCGCTCGGCTCATTACCCCCGAGGCCTACCCTGCGGCCGCGGGTGCGGCACGTCGACGACCACCCCGCAACGGCGGCTTCACCGCCCGCATCTACGCCGACTACGACGAGGCGAAACGCAAGCAGAATCTCATCGATTTCGACGACATCCTTTCCTTGTGCCATCAGACAATGACTGACGATGAGAAATTCGGCGCGGCTCAACGGTGGCGCCACCGTCACCTTCTCGTCGATGAGTTCCAGGACGTCAATCCGCTCCAATTCGCGCTGCTCAAATCCTGGCTGGGCAAGGACTCATCGTTGGTCATCGTAGGCGATCCTAATCAGGCGATCTACGGCTGGAACGGGGCTGAACCCGACCTCTTGAACAAGATTGACGAGCATCTTCCCAACCCGGCGGTACTTCACCTACGCACCAATTTCCGCTCAACCCCAGAAATCCTTGATGCCGTCGCCCAAGTGCTTATGATCGAGCCACAATCGTCAGCCCTCCCGCCAGGCGACGAACCAACCGTTCGCGAACTAGCAGGCCACAGCGAAGCCACGGCGATCGCTCGATCAGTCCGCGGGCGGCACAAACCCGGAGCGCCCTGGCGCCATCAAGCGATCCTCGCTCGCACGAACGCCCAACTCCCCACCATCCGCGCGGCCCTAGAAAAGGCCGGAATCCCCACTCGTTCAGGCGGCGATGGGGCTCTGCTGCGACGGCCCGAAATCATGGGCCTGATCGACGAATGGGATGGCTCGCAGCGTTTGGCCGTTGTATTGGCCGACGCCACAACCGGGCTTCCCGATGCGTTGGTGGCCAACCTGAGTGAAGAACGCCAGGCAATGCTCAATGCCTTCCTCGACATCGCCCGCGACCACCTCGAACTCGAACGGCGAGCCACAGTCGATGAGTTCTTGTCGTCTCTTCGCCCCGACGACCGAGTCAATGCGTGGGCTGACGGGGTCGAACTCACGACCTTTCATGCGGCGAAAGGCCTCGAGTGGCCGATCGTTCATCTCGTCGGCATCGAAGAGGGCTACGTTCCGAGCGTGTTCGCCCGCACAGCGGCGGCCCGCGCCGAGGAGCAACGACTGCTTTATGTGGCCGCCACAAGAGCCGAACGAGAACTCCACCTTTCATGGTGCAACAGTCGGATGCTTAGCGATTCACTCGTTGAACGGCAGCCGTCACCGTGGCTCGATGCCTTCCACGGCAACGCCGAACCACTTCCCGACGACCGCCCATCGATTGCCAACCTGCGGGCCCGAATCGCGTCAGTACCGGCGGTCGACCTCACAGTCACCGATCAACAACAGCGCCAACTGGTGCATGACGAATTGCTGATCTGGCGCGATGACACAGCCAAGATCTCCGACGTCGCCCCCACCGCGGTGCTCTCTGATCGCGCGGTCGCGGAACTCGCCCGCACGCGGCCATGTAACATCGAAGAACTGGCGACCATCGGCGGCATCGGCATGAGTCGGGCCCGTCGCTTCGGCCTCAAGCTGCTGGAAATCACCTGCCTCGACGAGTAATTCAGCCATCTCATCCCCCGTCGCTACTCAGTGTCAGTGCGGCGCCGGGGTTGAGCAACAACGACCACCGTGGCGTTGGACCGTTCAAGCACCGTCTCCACCGTGTGACCGATGAACGGACGGCCATCGACGTTGCGCAACCGCGCGCCAAGCACCACGAGGTCGGCCTCCTCGCTCTGGGCCACCTCAACGAGAACCTCGCCCGCCGACGGGCCCTCACGGATTAGTTGGCGGGGAGTCAAACCGGCTTCGTTAGCGCGCCGGACGGCGCTGATCATCATGGCCGCGGCCGCGGCGCGAACCGGATCGTCGTCGGTCCCGCGCCGAGCGAAGATGCGAGGAAGCTGGTTCACCCGGCTTAGAACGTGGGTCAGAGCAACCTCGGTACCGAGTTGGCCCGATATCGCGAACGCCACCTCCTGAGCCGACCTCGACGAGGTAGTACCGGTCACCGGCACGATCACCCGCGAGAAGGCGGAAGGTAGCGGGCGACTGAGGCCGCGAGCGCGTCGCACGATCACAACCGGGGTAACGGCGTTGAGCAACAAGGCATCAACCATCGGCGAGTACAGAACCCCTTCGTGGCGGGTGGCAACACCAACGACCACGACGCCGTAACCGAGTTTGGATTCAGCGACAATCGCCTCGGCCGTATTGCTGCCAGATCTCTCGTTGTGATCGACTTCGCGTTCGTCGAGCACCGCTTCAAGCACCGAGATATCGGTGCCCGAACCCTCAACGGTGAGGATCGTCGCCGGTGCCACTTTGGGCCACGCGAACTGAACAATCTGGGCGGCCGCGATCGACGCGGGCTGGCCCTGCGACGGTAGCAGGATTCGCTGGGAGGTCACCACAACATTCTTGGCTAGGGCTTCTTCACGATCGAGGCGAACTTGTTCTTCCTCGCTTCCTCGCCAGTCGCGCACCACGATGCGGAGGCTGATCGCGGCGAAAATCGAGGTGACCAACGGGACGATGACGATGACCGTATACGCGGTCTCGGTAAACACGCCGAGGGACAAACCGACCGAAGCAATGACGATTTCGAGCGCCCCGCGGGCGTTGAGGCCAGCCCCGAGCGCGGTGGCGGCCCGAGACGACTGACCGGCCAGGCGAGCACCGAGAAAGGCGCCAGCAAACTTGGCCACGATCGCGACCAACACCACGAGTCCCGCCCACGCTAGGGCGTTGTTTTGGCCGAGCAGCGCGAGGTCGACCCGCAGGCCCGCTGTGGCGAAGAAGACCGGAGCCAAAAAGGAGTCGGTGATCGAGGTGATGTGATGGTGGACTTCTGCTTGCTGGAATCGGGATCGGTGCAGCACAACCCCCGCCACAAAGGCCCCCAACACGGCCTCGATACCGAGTGCTTGGGTCGCCACGCCGTAGGCCAACATCGTGAACACCACAACGGTCATGGCGCCAGAGAGGTTGGGTCCATCGCGGCGAACCCACCGCAGCGCCCGATCGACTAGCCGTTGCCCGATCGTCATGGCCAGAGCAACAAATATCGCCAGCCCGCCCACGGTCTTGACGATGCCAACCACCGACACTTCGCCGGAGGTCGCGAAACCGGCGAAAATGGCCAGCATGACCCAACCCACCACGTCGTTGGCCATCCCCGCGGCCACCGTGATCTGCCCAAAGTCACGCCTCATCAAGCCGAGTTCGGAGAGGATCTTGGCAATGACGGCGAGCGCTGACACCGACAAGGCCGCGGCGACGAACAAGGCAAATACGGTACGGTCCGATTCTCCACCGATGAACGAATCGGGGAGGATCTGCCCCACTATTAGGCCACCGATTAGGGGCAAGAGCAAGCTAAAGCCGGTAACTAGGGCGGCCGCTCGACCGAGTTTTCTGATGAGTCCGAGATCGGTTTCAAAACCGGCGCTGACCAGCAACAGGGCCACTCCTAGCCAACTGACCGCCAGCAGCGCACCGGAACTGATCTCATAGTCGGGCAAAAACCAATGGAAGCCGCCGGGGAATACCTTGCCGAAGATTGACGGCCCCAAGATGACGCCCGCGGCAAGTTGTCCGATGACCGAAGGGAGGTTGACCCGCCGCATGAACTCGCCACAAAGGCGGGCAGAGGCGACAAGTACGAGAAGTTGGGTCCAAAAGACCAGCAGTTGATGTTCGTCGAGCGAGGTCAACATTGCTTAGCGCTCCACCTCGATAAGAACCGGAGCGTGATCGCTTGGTGGATCATCTTTAGGGCCTTTGCGTTCGTTGCGATCAATCACCGCCAGCCGCGTTCGATCGGCCACCGAGCGACTGGTCATCAGTAGGTCGATACGCATCCCTTGCCTCTTGTGGAAGGCCCCTCCCCGATAGTCCCACCACGAAAACAACCCGTCGCCGTGGTGGTGCTCACGAAAAACGTCGACCAGCCCCCACTGTTCGAGATTGCTGAGACGGTCCCGTTCCTCGGAGCTGACATGGGTTTGACCGACCATTTGGGACGGGTTCCAGACGTCGCGATCAGCGGGGGCAATGTTGTAGTCACCGCCCACCATGACATCGTCGCTGGCGCGGCATTGGCCGTCGAGATCACCGACGAGGCGATCGAGCCAGCCCAACTTGTACTGGTAATGGTCGTCGTCGAGCGAGCGGCCGTTGGGGACATAGCAGCTAGCGATCCGCACGCCGCCACAAGTCGCCCAAGCAATTCGAGCGTCGGGGTCAGGTTCGCCCCCATCGCCAAAGCCGGCCACCGGATCTTCTAGGCCGACCCTGCTCAAGATGGCGACGCCGTTCCAGCGTCCTTGCCCGTGGTGAAAGCTGTCGTAGCCAAGTGCGCTGAAGGACATGGCGGGGAAAGCTTCGTCGGCCAGTTTGGTTTCCTGGAGGCACAGCACGTCGGGTTCGAAGGTCGTGAGCCACCTTTCGACCCGCCGCAGTCGGGCGTTTAGTGAGTTGACATTCCATATCGCGATCCGCACCCGCCGAACGTTACAACGCTAGCGCCTATGCTGGCTCACGATGACTTCAATCGATCCCGCCAAAGATCTCGGACCCAACGCCTGGCTAGCCGACGAAATGCGTGCTCAGTGGATGGAGGATCCGTATTCGGTCGATCCCACTTGGCGGGCTTGGTTCGAAACAGCAGCGTCACCGCCGCCTGCTCCGCCAGTTCCGCCAGTTCCGCCGACTCCGCAGGCGGACAGCCAAGGCCACCTCAATCGAGGTCGAGTCTGTCGAAATTCTCACTCCCGCCCCCGCCCCCACTCCAACTCCCACGCCAAACGAGAACAAGACCGAACCCGGTGATCCAATCCGCGGGTCGAAGGCTCGGATTGTGATCAACATGGAGGCCTCGTTGACGGTGCCGACGGCAACAAGTTTTCGAGAAGTCCCCGCGAAACTACTCGAAGTAAACCGCCGGATCATCAACGGTTACCTGGGACGCAAACTCAACGGCAAGGTCTCCTTTACCCACCTGATTGGCTATGCGGTGGTACGGGCAATTGCCGATTCGATGCCCGTGATGAACAACACCTTTGCCACCGATTCGGCGGGGAAGCCGCGTTTGGTCCGCCACGAACACGTCGGTTTGGGGATCGCCGTCGACGTGAAAAAGTCCGACGGCAGTCGCACGTTGATGGTGCCGTGCATCAAGGAGGCGGACACGCTGAGCTTTCGCGAGTTCGTTGATCACTATCAGAAACTAATCGACAAGGTTCGCCGCGGGGATCTAGGACCGGACGACTTCTCGGGAACCACGGTAAGCCTCACAAATCCGGGCACCCTAGGCACCTTGCAGTCAGTCCCTCGTTTGATGCCGGGACAGGGTCTCATTGTCGGGGTCGGGTCGATTGCGTTCCCCACCGAGTTCCAGGCCGCTGATCCATCCAAGCTCGCCGAGTTCGGCGTCTCAAAGGTCATCACCTTGACGTCGACGTATGACCATCGCATCATCCAAGGGGCGGAGTCGGGCCTGTTCTTGAAGAAAGTCCACCAGTTGTTGCTGGGCGAGGACGACTTCTACGTCAACGCGTTTCGTTCCCTCAATGTTCCGTACGAAGCAGTCAAATGGCGCCATGACGTCAACCCAATGGATCGCGAATCCGCGCTCTTGGAGAAGCAGGCGAAAGTTAACCAGTTGATCAACATGCACCGAGTGCGCGGACACTTGATTGCTGATCTCGACCCGTTGCAGGTCAAAGAGCCAAAGATGCACGCGGAACTCGATCCGGCGACGTACGGCCTCACGATTTGGGACCTTGACCGCGAGTTCCTCACCGGCAGCGCGACCGGGATCTACGCCCGAGTCGGCGGGGTGGACAAGATGTCCTTAGGCAACCTGATGGGCGTGCTGCGCGACGCCTACTGCCGCACGGTCGGCGTGGAGTACATGCACATCCAGGACCCGACGGAGAAACGTTGGATGCAGGAGCAACTCGAGGGGGCCAACCGTTCGATCAGTTTTGATGAGAAGCGTCACATTCTTGGCCTCCTTAACGCCGCGGAAGCGCTGGAAACCTTCTTGGGAACGAAGTACGTGGGTCAGAAACGCTTCGGTATCGAGGGGGCGGAGTCAACCATTCCACTCCTCGACGCGGTGCTCGGCTGCGCCGCCGACGAAGGCCTGAGCGAAGCGGTCATTGGTATGGCCCACCGTGGTCGCCTCAACGTGCTGGTGAACATAATCGGCAAGACGTACGGGCAATTGTTTAATGAGTTCGAGGGTGCGGGCATTGGCGAAATGACTCAGGGTTCGGGCGATGTGAAATACCACTTAGGCCAGACGGGCACGTTCGTGAGCCGTAACGGCAATGAGTTGCCCGTCGAGTTGGCCGCCAACCCGTCTCATCTAGAAGCTGTTGATCCGGTTGTGCTGGGGATGGCCCGGGCCCGGATGGATGCCATCGATAGAGACGCTGGCCACAGCGCCTTTCCGGTTCTTCCGCTTCTGATCCACGGCGACGCCGCCTTCGCTGGCCAAGGCGTCGTAGCCGAAACCCTTAACCTTTCGCAGATTCGCGGCTATCGGGTCGGCGGTTGTATCCATGTCATCATCAACAACCAAGTCGGCTTCACCAGCACCCCCGATGTGGCTCGGTCTTCGGAGTATTCCACGGATGTGGCGAAGATGATCCAGGCCCCAATCTTTCACGTAAACGGCGACGACCCTGAGGCCTGTGTCAGGGTTGCTCGCTCGGCCTTCGCCTACCGCCAACGGTTCAACAAAGACGTCGTCATCGACATGATTTGCTACCGTCGTCATGGCCACAACGAAGGCGACGACCCGAGTTACACCCTGCCCGAGATGTACCGGCGCATTGATGCGCGCCCGCCGGTGCGGGAGAGCTATACGACCTCGTTGAGCAAGCGAGGCGATTTCACCTCGAAAGAAGCCGCCGCCGCCCTCGCCGACTTCCACGCCCGCCTTCAGTCGGCCCTCGACGAGACCCGCGAAGACGCGCCGATACCGGGCGAGATGGCAAAGTTGCCCGTCGAATCCCAAGGGGTTCGACCGCACCTACGAACTTCGATCGACGAGGCGACGCTCGACCGCGTGTACGCAGCGTTGACTTGGCGACCCGTTGGCTTTCACGTCCACCGCAAGTTGGCTCAACAGTTCGAGACCCGCGACAAGATGTACCAAGAAGGTGAGATCGACTGGTCCTTGGGTGAAGCCTTTGCCATTGGTTCCTTGCTCTCGGAAGGCACGTCGATCCGGTTGAGTGGCCAAGACTCTCGTCGAGGCACGTTTAGTCATCGACACTCGACCCTGGTCGACTACGAGACAGGCGCCGAACACGTTCCGCTGGCCACCATTGCAGAAGGCGACACCAACCTCTGGATCTACGACTCATTGCTATCGGAGTACGCGGCCCTCGGTTTCGAATACGGCTACAGCATCGTAAACGACAAGGCCTTAGTAATTTGGGAAGCCCAGTTCGGAGACTTCGCCAACGGCGCCCAGATAATCATCGACCAGTTCATTGTCGCGGCGAAGGACAAATGGGATCAGGACTGTGGCCTCGTCATGCTTTTGCCCCATGGCTTCGAAGGCCAAGGGCCTGAACATTCATCGGCTCGCGTTGAACGTTTTTTATTGATGGCGGCGGAGGACAACATCCAGGTGTGCAATGCCACGACTGCCGCTCAGTTCTTTCACCTGTTGCGCCGTCAGACATTCCAGAACCCACAGTGTCCGCTCATTATCTTCACGCCCAAGTCCCTACTGCGGTCCAAATACTCTCGGTCGAACGTTTCGGACCTCTTGTCGGGAACCTTCGAGGAGTTACTAGGCGACCGCAACCCTCCGCCTGCCGAAGCCGTCGATCGCATTATTTTGTCCACCGGCAAGGTCGCCTTTGATCTCATGGCCGAACGAGACAAGCGGGGCACTCGCGCGGCTATCGCTCGGGTCGAGCAGTTGTATCCCTGGCCGTTCGCCGCGGTGGCCAACGAACTGGCAAAGTACCCGAACGCACAAGAAATCGTTTGGGTCCAAGAAGAACCCGAGAACATGGGGGCTTGGAACGCGATCAAGGGACGTCTCTATGAGGCCCACGGGGACACCTACAAAATTCGTCGCGTCAGTCGCCATGAGTCAGGCTCACCTGCCTGTGGCAGCATCACCGTCCACGCGCAAGAACTCGCCCTCCTACTACAAAGCGCCCTTGCCTAGTTCAGCAAGTCCGGTGATTCCTACAAGTGGACTGTGTGCTTGACTAACCCCATGCCCACGGGACACGCAGTAGTCGACGGATCCAACATCGCTACGGAGGGGCGTAGCGAGCCCAACTTGGCGCAACTCAACGAGGCGGTCGAAGCGTTCCGCGACGAAACGGACTTCGAACACCTCACCGTAATCGTCGATGCCTCCTTCGAATATCGGGTCAGCGACGAAGAACGCGACTCAGCGCGAACGGCGATCGCGGCTAACGAGATCATCACCGCTCCCGCGGGGGTAATCGGCCGAGGCGACGCGTTTATCCTGAAGGTCGCCGACCGCGCCAACGCGGTTGTGCTGTCCAACGATTCGTTCCAAGAGTTCCACGCCACTTACCCGTGGCTATTTGACGAAGGACGACTCATTGGCGGCAAACCAATAACGGGCCTTGGTTGGGTCTATGTCCCGCGGTCCCCTGTCCGTGGTCCCGTGAGCCGTCGGGCGGCACAACCCGAGACCGACGACCCGAAGCCGATACCAACAAAACCAGCCGAGATAAGCAATACGGCCGAGGCGTGGACTAGCTTTTTTCGTCAGCATCCGGTCGGCAGTTCGGTGCCGGTCACAGTTGAGTCGTTTTCGCCCCAAGGAGCTTATGGCCAAGCCGACGGCGTGACGATCTACCTGCCGCGGTTGCTGCTAGCCGATCCTGCTCCACGACGGTCACGCGACACCGTCGGTATCGGCGAGACGCACGAGATGATAATCCATCGCTACGACGAGGATCGGCGAAGCATCGATGCGGGCCTCGTCCCCATAGCCGACCCGCCGCCGGTGGTTAAGACAACGGTCACCTCGCCCAAGAAAGCGGCGGCGAAGAAGGCAACAGCAAAGAAAGCGCCGGCAAAGAAGGCTGCTACCAAGAAGACTCGGGCCAAGAAAGCGGCGGCGAAGAAGGCCCCGTCCCCGAAACGCTGATCGAGTCGGTACTGCGGGGCGATACATTACCCCGCCATGGCAGCCCAGTTCATCTTCACCATGTATAAGGTCGGCCGGTTTATCCCACCGGACCGCGATGTGCTCAAAGACATCACCCTCGCATTCTACCCGGGCGCAAAAATCGGTGTCCTGGGCCCTAACGGGGCGGGTAAGTCAACGCTGCTGAAGGTCATGGCGGGCCTCGATGATGGTTACACAGGCGAAGCTCGACTGACCGACGGTTTCACCGTGGGCATGTTGGAACAAGAACCCGAACTCGATCTTAACCAAGACGTGCTCGGCAACGTGATGGACGGCGCGGGCGAGGCAGCGTCATTGCTAGCCGATTACGACAACATCCTCGCGTCGTGGTCTGACCCCGACGCCGACTACGACAAACTCGGCGCCAAGCAGGCAGCTCTCGAGTCGAAGATCGAGGCCGCGGGGGCATGGGATCTGCAACGCAACGTCGAGATCGCCATGGATGCCTTGCGTACCCCAGCAGGCGATACCCCGGTCGACAACCTGTCCGGCGGTGAACGCCGGAGGGTGGCGCTGGCCCGCTTGCTCCTCGCTCGCCCCGATCTGCTCCTCCTCGATGAGCCCACCAACCATCTCGACGCCGAATCAGTGGCCTGGCTCGAGCGCACACTCCAAGACTACAACGGCACCGTCGTCGCGATCACTCACGATCGCTACTTCCTCGACAATGTAGCTGGCTGGATTCTCGAACTCGACCACGGCCGCGGCATGCCGTTCGAGGGTAACTACACCGGGTTTTTGGAGCAGAAGGAAACACGTTACGCCCAGGCACAAAAAGATGACGACAAGCGGGCTCGCACCCTCCGACGAGAACTTGAATGGGTCCGCATGGCGCCGAAGGCCCGCCAAGCCAAGGGCAAGGCTCGTCTGGCGCAATACGACAAGTTGTTGGAGGAACAAAAACAGGCGGAGGGACGGTCCGCGGAACTTGAGATTCTAATCCCCGCCGACCAACGTCTCGGCGATGTCGTTATCGAAGCGAACGGAATCTCGAAGGGATTCGGGGAAAAACTTCTCATCGACAACCTGTCGTTCACCCTGCCGCCCGCCGGTATTGTTGGGATCATCGGGGCGAACGGGGCCGGTAAGTCGACTTTGTTCAAGATGATTATCGACGCCGCCGAAGGCACCAATAACGCCCGGGACGCGCCCGACCACGGCACGATCCGGATTGGCGAGACGGTACAGATCGGCTACGTCGACCAGAACCGCACCCTCGAGCCGGAAAAAACGGTCTACGAAGAGATCACCGGCGGGGTCGACCACCTCAAGGTTGGCGGTCGCGAAGTCCACGGTCGGGCGTACGTGGCATCGTTCAATTTCCGGGGAGCCGATCAACAAAAGAAAGTCGGCCACCTCTCCGGCGGGGAACGCAACCGGGTTCATCTGGCCAAGGTCCTCAAGGAAGGCGCTAACGTTTTACTGCTCGATGAGCCGACCAACGACCTCGATGTCGACACCCTGCGGGCGCTCGAGGATGCCGTCGAGGCTTACGCTGGATGTGCCGTCATAGTGAGCCACGATCGCTGGTTCCTCGATCGGGTCGCGACCCACATGCTTGCCTTCGAAGGCAATTCCCACGTCAGGTGGTTCGAAGGAAACTTCTCGCAATACGCCGACTTCCGCCAGCGCGAGCACGGCGTAGATGCCATGCGGCCCCAGCGCATCAAGTACAAACCGGTCAGGCGCGCCTAGTAGAATGGACGATCACGTTTCTGTACCGCAAATGAGCTCCGACTCCCCTAGCCTAGCCGCCGATGGTCAACTCGCTGCTCAGCTCGCCGCCGAGACCATGGAGCGTCTTGTTGCGCTGCGCGTTCGGTTGGTTGACGAGGGAAAATCCGCCCGCTACATCATGGACGAAGGGGATCGACGGGCTCACGAGTTCTTGGTGAAACGGCTGGCCGAAACTCGGCCCGACGATGCCGTACTCAGCGAAGAGGACACGCAACCCCACCACGCAAAAACTCGGCTCGCCGCCGAACGCCTGTGGATCATAGATCCGCTCGACGGTACCCACCAGTACGGTGAGAACCCACGGACCGATTGGGCGGTTCATGTCGGGCTGGTGATCGACCACCAACCGGTGGCGGGAGCCGTCGCCTTGCACCCACCGAACCCGACCATGACTACCGCCGATCCGCTCACGTTGGTGCCCGAAGCAAACAACCCGCTCCGTATGGTGCTGACCCGCAACTATTTCGTACAAACGGGCAAGCGGGCGGCCGAGACGATGGGGGCCGAGCTAGTCGAGATGGGATCGGCGGGGGTTAAGGCCATGGCAGTAGTCCGCGGCGAATGCGATCTCTACGTACACTCTGGCGGTCAATTCGAATGGGACTCATGCGCGCCGGTGGCGGTCGCGCAAAAGGCCGGCTGCCACGTCAGCAAACTCGATGGTTCGCCGTTGCTGTACAACCAGCCCGACTTGTTTGTGAGCAACTTCCTCATCTGTCGCCCCGAACTGGCCGACCAAGCGTTGGCCGCCCTCGCTCCCCATATCTAAGGCACACTGAGGAGGTGACCGGTCCTGCTACCGACCTCGAACTCGGAACCTTCACCCAGGATGCACCGTGGACGATCGACTCGGTTGAATTAACCTGGCTCGGCAACGTCGACGCGCTGCGCACCGCCAGCCGCCAACGCTTGCCGAAGCTCATAACCCCACCGCGCCTACCGCCGCTGCGGCGCTCGGCCACAGTATTGCGCCACTTGGGAGGCGGACTCGCCCGCTGGGCCCTCACCGGTCGACGAATAGGCGGACGCTCATCGACCGCCGACATTTCCCGCCGACTTCGCCAGGCCGCCGAAACGCTTGGTCCCACCTACATCAAACTCGGCCAGATCATCTCCAGTGGCGAAGGCATCTTCCCGAGTGAACTAGTGGCCGAGTTCATCAAATGCCGCGATCAGGTACCGGCCGAATCGTTCGCCACTGTGCGAGTGGTAGTCGAGGCCGAACTTGGATCGCCAATCGAAGACGTGTTCGCGTCGTTTGATCGTCAGCCGATCGCCGCCGCGTCCATCGCTCAGGTCCACGGGGCGGTCCTGCGCGACGGGACTCCGGTCGTGGTCAAGGTTCAGCGTCCACATGTCGACAAACTCGTACACCAAGACTTGGCCGTGATGGCTTGGCTCGCGCCTCACCTAGTTGGTCGCATTCGGGTCACCGCGCTAGCCAACCCACCAGCGCTGGTTGAAGTATTCGCCCAGACCATCAGCGAAGAACTCGACTTTCGGATCGAAGCCGCAAACATGTTAGACGTGGCGCGGGTGTTCGCCGAACTCGACCAGCGCCAGTTCGTCGTTCCTCGCCCCCATCCCTCTCTCGTGACTCGGCGAGTCCTAGTCATGGAACGGCTCGACGGATTCCGGTTTGACGATCTCGAGGGCTACCGCCGCCACGGTGTAGATACCCATGCGGTAGTCCGCGCGGGCATGATTGCCTTCTTGGAAGGGGCCTTGATCCATGGCGTCTTCCACGGCGATCTCCACGGGGGAAACTTGTATGTCCGCGCCGACGGCACTACTGCCTTGCTCGACTTCGGCATCACCGGACGGATGAGCGAAAAACGGCGCCTCGCCTTCCTCAAACTTCTCATTGCCGCCACAATGAACGATCCTCTCGGGCAGTTGGCGTCGTTGCGGGACCTTGGGGCCCTACCAGCCGACACTGACCTCGACGCCGTCGCCCACGATCTCGGCCTCATGGACGACATCGTCGACCCGACCACCATGGAGCCAGACCAGCTAGTCGCCGAACTGCAGCGGGTAGTCAAGGCTCTCCTAGGGTACGGTGCGCAGTTGCCTAAGGAGTTGATGTTGTTCGTGAAGAATATGATCTTTTTAGATGGGGCCATCGCTCGCCTGGCCCCCGACCTTGATCTGATGGCTGAGATCGCCCACGTTGCCACTTACTTCGCTACGACGCACGGTTCCCGTCTCGCCGCGGAGGTCGGAATGGACGACGATGAATACGAATTCGACTCGGACGGAGTTCGGGCTGCGTTCGGCCTCGATAGCTCAGTCGAGTCCCTGACCTACCGAGATCTCCAGGCTCGGCGAGAGATGATCCGCCGCCGCCTGCGTTCGCGCCCTTAAAGTCGACATCTATGCGTCTCGTTGTTGCCCGCTGCACCGTCGATTACGACGGCCGACTCCGGGCTCATCTCCCCTCCGCGGTCCGCCTCGTCATGGTGAAAGCCGATGGTTGCGTCGCCATCCACGCCGACGGCGGCGCCTACAAACCGCTCAACTGGATGAACGCCCCGAACCGCGTCATCGAGGATCCCGAAGCGGGGATCTGGACTGTCACCAGTCCCAAGGGAGAGGTTCTGACGATCACGTTCGAGGAGCTATTCTCCGATGAGTCCCATGACCTGGGCATCGATCCGGGCCTCCAAAAAGACGGCGTGGAAGCTCATCTACAGAAGCTCCTAGCCGATGACCCCACCGCAATCGCCGAGGGACTCCGGTTGACACGACGCGAGTTTCCGACCGATATCGGGCCAGTCGATCTGATGTGTCGCGATGTCGAGGGTAAGGCGGTGGCTGTTGAGATCAAGCGCCGCGGCGAAATCGACGGCGTCGAACAACTCACCCGCTACCTAGAGTTCCTAAATCGAGATCCCGTGCTGCGTCCGGTACGCGGCATCTTTGTGGCACAGGAGATCAAACCTCAGGCGAAGGTCCTCGCCTCAGACCGGGGCATCGACTGGGTTGAAGTAAACTACGATGAACTGCGCGGCATCGAGTCACCCCACCTGAAGCTATTCTAGGGAGACGGCCCAGCTAGAATTAGCTACTATGAAAAAGTGGCTGGCCTTGCTTCCAGCGGTCGTCGTAATCTTTTTCGTCGGATGGCTCGTTGACGACAAGTTGTTTGGCGACGACATCTCGCACCGCGTTTCGGTCGCGGGAGTCTCCATCGGGGGTTTATCCCAAGATGACGCTCGGACCCGACTCGAGGCCGCGGCACTGACCGACCGCCCCATCGAGTTGCATTGGGCGGGTACGAGCATCACCCGCTCCGCCGCCGAACTCGGCCTTACCGCCAACCTCGACACGGCTCTCAGCCAGGCCCGCCACCGCGGCTCGTCTCTGACGCGGCCGTTCGACTGGGCTCGGTCGTTGTTCATTACAACCTCGATCGACATTACTTACGCCATCGATCAGGACCGGCTCGCCTCGTTCTTTGGCGTGGGCAACGACGCTATCTTCGGCCTCGACTTCGGTCAGCCCGTCATCGAACTCGTCAACGGCGAGTTCGTCGAGATCAACCCGGCCGACGTACCTGTCGTCGACATCGACGAACTCGAGCGGCTCGTGCTCGAAGCGGCGATGCCGCGAACTAACGAAACGGCGATCATCGAGGTGCCGGTCTCGGGCTCTCGTCCGGTCGCCCGCGGAGCAGAAGCTATCATCGAGCAAGCCACCGAACTCACCGCAGGCGGCTTGGACGTGAACCTGGCGGGGGCCACCACGACGCACCACATCGACGAACCCACCGTTCGTTCCTGGATTGTCTTCGAGGGCACACGCGACAATCCCCTGATATCCATCAACCACGCTAGCTCACTGGCAAACATCGAGTCGTTGTCGTGGGGATTGGGCGGCAACGCAGAGGAAGCCGAGTTCAGCGTCGATAACTCCGGCCAAGTCCAGATTACGAGCGGGGTGGCGGGATCCGTTTGCTGCGGCCCCGACACCCCCGATCGAATCATGGCGGCCCTCCTCGCGAACGAAGATTCTGTCGACCTTGTCCCGGTCGAAGATCCCGATGCTCGCGGCGTCGCTTGGGCGGAGTCGTTGGGGATCAAAGAGGTCATCGGCGAGTTCACGACCAACTTCAAGCCGGGCCAGTCGCGCGTCACCAATATCGATCGCATCAGCGAACTCACCCGCGGCGCCCTCATCGAACCGGGCGAGACGTTCTCCGTCAATGATTATGTCGGCGTGCGCACGCGGGCCAAGGGGTTCGTTGCAGCGGGCGTGATCGCTAACGGCACGTTCCAGAATTCGGTTGGCGGCGGCATCAGCCAGTACGCCACGACCCTATTCAACGCCGCCTTCTTCGCCGGGTTGGAGTTCGGCGAGTACCAAAGCCACTCGATCTACATCAAGCGCTACCCCTACGGACGAGAAGCAACTGTCTCGCACCCGTTTCCCGACCTCCAGATCGTCAACAACACGCCTTACGGTATTTTGTTGTGGCCAACGACCACCAAGGACTCCATCACGGTTCGGTTGTTCTCAACCAAGTGGGTCGAAGGGGCCCAGACTGGGCAGAGTAGATGGACCGAGGGAGTATCATGCACTCGGGTCAAAACGGAGCGAACCCGCACGTGGGTCGATGGCCGAGTCGAGATCGACACGGTAACCGCTCGTTACCGTCCCGAGGGCATAGCGTGCAACGGCAGTTCCACCCGACCCGCCACGACAACCACCACGGTCGCACCAACCGCCGCCGCACCAACTACCACCACCACAACCACAACAACCGCTCCAACAACCACCACGGTCGCACCAACCACAACAACCACCACAACCACAACAACCACAATAACCGCTCAAAAAACCACCGATTAGTAAGGTCAACTGGTGCTCGGACCCGCTCGACCCGTCGCTGAATCGAGCGAGATCGCCATAATCGGCGCCGGGCCCGCGGGTACCGCGGCAGCAACCATCCTCGCCCGCGCCGGACGCGAGGTTCACGTGTTCGACCGGGCTACGTTCCCGCGCGATAAATGCTGCGGCGACGGGCTCACCACCTTGGCTCTGCGAGAGCTCGAAAACCTCGGCTTTGATCCCGGTACCGTGTGCTCATGGCAACCCGTCAACGAGGTAGTGATTCGTTCACCGCGCGGTATCGAGCGCCGTTACCCGCTGCCGGAGGGAGTCGGCCACCACGCCGCCGTGGCTCGCCGCCAAGACCTCGATGCAGCCCTAGTCGCGGTAGCCCGCGAGGCGGGGGCCATTATCCATGAGGGCATGGCGTTCACCGATATAATCGACACCACGCTGTCGTTTGGTTCCCACGGCACTCACGAAACAACGGCCATCATAGCGGCCGACGGCATGTGGTCACGGGTGCGTAAGTCGCTCGACCTCGCTCCGGTGGGCTACCGCGGGGAGTCGCATGCGTTCCGCCAGTACTTCCGCAACGTCAGCCCCCGCGCCGCCACCGAACTAGTGCTGTGGTTTGAGCGCGACCTCTTACCAGGCTACGCATGGTCCTTCCCGCTAGCGGGCGACCGAGCCAACGTCGGCTTCGGCATACACCGCGGCAGATCCCACCAAATCGGCGCCATGAAAAACCTCTGGCCAGATCTGTTGTCTCGGCCCCATGTTCGCGACCTTCTCGGCCCTGACGCCGTTCCAGAAGCCCCCCACAAGGCGTGGCCGCTCCCAGCGCGGGTTGGACGGGTTGCCCTTACCGGCCCCTCGACTATGTTCGTCGGCGATGCCGCGGCGGTGACCGATCCCCTGACAGGTGAGGGAATAGGCCAAGCAATCCTCACCGGTCGACTCGCCGCGGAGTCTCTGCTCAACACCGCCAACCTGTCCGACGCCCTTTTTCGTTACGAGCGCCACGTTCGGGCGGAGTTGGTGGCCGACGATCGCCTGGCTCGCTTGCTGATTCCCCTCTTCGCCCGCTCGACTTTTGCCGATGGCGCTCTCAGAGCCACCGGAGCCACCGCGTGGACCCGGCGGAACTTTGCCCGCTGGATGTTCGAGGACTATCCACGGGCGATGATCGCCACCCCTCGTCGCTGGCACCGTGAAATGTTCACCGGCCAAGCCACCTACCGGTAACGTCGCCTAGCCTGTCGGCCATGGACGCCGAGCACGAAGAAACGTCGATCTTTCTGTCCGCGGTCGATCGAATCGACGAGTGCATTGATAAAGCCTGGGAAGCGGGCCGCGGTAACCCTGCCCTTGACCGCATCTTCTACTCAGCCTCCGAAGCGGCTGACTTTTCGCTGCTGTGGCACACCCTCGGCGTCGCCCAGGCCATCGTGAAGAACGACCCGAGGATCGCGCTCACCCTAAGCGTCGCCCTCGGCGTTGAATCGGCCCTCATCAACGGCCCTGTGAAATCGATATTCAAGCGCACCCGACCAACCCGAGCCACCCCCCGACCTATGAAGTTGCGCCAGCCAAGAACCAGCAGCTTTCCGTCCGGCCATGCTTCCGCCGCAATGGTGGCGGCCGCCATGTTGTCACGCCACGGCGGGGCACCGATCTGGTACGCCCTAGGCGGGGTCGTCGCCGGCAGTCGAATCCACGTGCGGATCCACCACGGATCTGACGTTGTGGGCGGTCTGGTGGCGGGCGTGGCGCTCGGCGCCGTCGCTCGCCGAATACTGGGCTAGCTCACGGGTGTTGTTTCGGCGGCATAAAACGTCAACAACATCCGCAGATCGAGCAGAAGGTCAGAGACCTCGCCGCTGGACATCAGTTCCCGATTTTTCAGATCGCTCAGGCCACGATCAATCAACTCAATGGCCTGAGCCACGAGAGCGGCTTCGGTGGTTTCCGTCATAGGAATAGCTTAGCCCAAGTGAGCCCTACGACCTACAGTCGCGGCATGGACGTTACAGAATCAGTCGTGGTGGTCACCGGTGGAGCGAGTGGGATCGGTCGGGCCATGGCCCAGCGGTTTGCCGCCGATGGCGCCGCCCACGTTGTCGTGGTCGACATGAACGGCGACGGCGCGGCGGAGGTCGCCCACGAAATCGGCGGCGCGATTCATGGACATAGCAGCGAAATGGTAGATGTCAGCGACGAGGTGGCCCTCACCGAGGTCATCGATCGGATCGAAGCCGAGAGCGGACCGATCGACCTCTGGTGCGGGAATGCTGGGGTCAGCGCCAACGGTGGCCTCGAACTCGACAACGACGTCTGGAACTTCAACTGGAATGTCAATGTCATGGCCCATGTCATGGCCGCTCGTTTACTGGTTCCTCGCTGGATCAAACGAGGCGGCGGACACCTGCTGTTGACCGCTTCGGCCGCGGGGCTTATCACCAACCTCGGCACCGCGCCCTACGCGGTCACCAAGCACGCCTGCGTCGCGCTGGCGGAGTGGATCAAGATCACCTACGGCGAACAAGGGGTAGGGGTGTCGTGCTTGTGCCCGCAAGGGGTGCGCACCCCGATGACCGAGGGGGACGATATGTTGGCCATCGAAGTAGTCAAAGCCATGGGGATGATCGAACCGGAGGAAGTCGCCGATTGCGTCGCAGTCGGTCTCGCCAACAACGACTTCCTCATTTTGCCGCACCCCATGGTCGCGACCTACGAAATGCGTCGGGCTGGTGATCGCGAGCGTTGGCTGTCAGGCATGCAGAAACTCCAAGCAACCCTTCAGTCGTAGATCTGCTGCCGACCCATAGGGCGCAAATCCTCGTCGATGTCGACCACCGTGAACGACATGAGGCGAGACTGTCACACCCCATGGGCAGAATAGAGGTATGTCCAAACAGCAGTTCCTCCTCATCGATTCCCGCCCTGCATGGCGCCTCGATCGCTCCACGCGTGAGCAGGGCCTCCAAGGCGTTCGTAAAGCTCGGGCCATCATTCGGGCCATTGCCCAAGACCACGAACCCGAAACCGCAACCAAAACCCAAAAGCCGATCTCTGAAGCGGCCTAAGGTCGCTAGCTGTGCTCAAGGGGAACCCTCTGCTGCGCCTGCTTGGCGTTGCTGGCTTGGCGCTCGCCGTCGGCTGTGGCGCGGCGGCGGAAGGTCCAACGATCGAGAACCCTACCCCCACAGTCGATGGCGCTGTGGAGGAGTTGGGGCCGAACGCCATCGTCGAACGAGTGGTCGACGGCGACACCATAATTGTCGATGTCAACGGCAACCGCGAGCGGGTGCGCCTGCTCGGTATAGATACCCCAGAATCCGTGTCCGAAAGCCGTCCCGACCAGTGTTACGGGGCCGAATCATCGGCGTACCTGAGCCAACTCTTACCCGTTGGTAGCGACATAACCCTCATCCGCGACATTGAATCCCGCGATAAGTACGACCGTCTGCTGGCCTATGTCGTGCGCTACTCAGATCAATTGTTCGTGAACCTCGACCTCGTCGAGCGAGGCTTCGCGGACGCGCTCAACTACGAGCCGAACTCCTACTACCGCGACCTTTTTGCGTCGGCCGAAGCCCAAGCCAGAGCCGACAATGTCGGGTTATGGGGCGTATGCGGTGGACCTGACGTCCCGCTGCAATAGCGTTTATTTGTGACCTCACTTGTCGAAACTCTCGGGTTTGCCGCCGATCAGCGACTGTTGATCTTGAGCGCCGACCTTATTGGCTCGACCCACGCCGCAACAGCGGCCGGTATCACGGCCTTGCGCGAAGGCGAAGCCACCACCGCCACGCTGATGATGCCCGGTCCATGGGCCCGACACGGCACAAACCGCCTCACCCACGGCCCACCCGCCGACGTCGGCATTCATCTCACCCTCAACGCCGAACTCGAAGCCTTCCGCTGGGGTCCACTCACCCACGCGCCGAGCCTGCTTGACGGCGACGGGGGCTTTCCCCGCACGCCCGCCGACCTGTGGGACCACGGAGACCTCGATGAGATCCGACGCGAGTGCCGAGCCCAACTCGAGAGGGCGGAGAGTTGGGGAATCGACGTCACCCACCTCACCACCCACCTGCTCGCCCTCCAACAGCGCCCAGAGTTCTTCGACGCCTTGCTCGATATTGCCCTTGAGGCCCAACTCCCCCTTCGCTTAGAATCCGACGCGGCCGAAACGGTGGCCGGTTTTCCCTTTCGTCAGTTGGCCGCCGCCGAAGGCATTTTCATGCCCGACCACTTCCAGTTGATTCGCGGCGGGGCCCGCACCCATCTTGAACACACAATTAGCTCCGCCCCACCGGGGGTTACCGAGGTCGCCTTCGCCCCAGCTCAAGCGGCCGAGGAATTGCGCGCCGTTGACCCAAACGCCACCGACCGTATCGACGACCTTGCGGTGCTTACCGACCGTTCGTTACGTCAACGGCTCAAAGGGGCGGGCATCATAACCATTGGTTACCGCTCGATTCGCGAGGCCCAACGAGCTCAACGCTAAGCCGCGGTCGATAACGCTTCTCGTGCCGCGGCACGCAGATCGCGAAGGTCAAACAACCAAACCGCGTGAGCGCCCTCCACCTTGAGATCGCCGCGCATGAAGATCGCATCGGAGGTCTCGGTTCCGTTGATTAAGCCAAGGGCGTCGTCGTAGCTAACAGTAACGGTTATGTCGGGTTTGACCGCCCTACCGGCGACGACCGCTGTAATGGCGCCGTCCGCAATCACCGTGTGCAGGGAAACCTTGCCGTGGGGGCTAGCGTTCACCGCGTACTGCACGGTGACATTCGCCTTCCCCGCGGCGGGCAAGGCGGTGAGGATGGTGTGGGCTTCAGCAATCCACTCGGGAGACAAAAAGTCACTCACAAGCTGACCTGCTGATTTGAGCGGAGCCCCATGAACAAATCGTCTTCAACCGAGTCACCTCCGTCGGGGCCGCTGGCAAGGCGATACTCGTCGACTGGATGAATGGCGGCGTCAACTTCTTCTGGGAGTCCGAACCAAAACGACGACTCCGGATCAATCTGGGTGGCATGAGCGAGCAAGTCCCGCTCGGCGGACGTGAGCGAAACCCTCGATACAAACGCGGGTAGTGATCTGGTCGTCCAAATTAGGACGATCGAACCAGTGCTTGTCGTAGGGTGATTCGAGACCGAGAGCAAGAAAAGCGTCGTGGCGGGCCTGGATACGGGCCCGCGACCAGACGGAGTAGTAGGTTTTAGTGACCGCCCAACTCGCACCTAGGTCTCGGCGATGGTTGGGGTCCGCGGCCAGCGTTACCGCGGGATGGGTGATCTCATAGACTCGGAGATGGTCAGGATGTTTGTAGCTGCCCTGTTCAGCGGGATAGGTCACAATGACTTGGGGGCGCTCGAGTCGGATCAAGGCAACTAGGCGATCGACGGCCTCATCCAGCGGGGCGACAGCAAAGCTATCGGCGTGAAAATTGGCCTCGCTTTCGGGCATGCCGGAATCGCGGTAGCCAAGCAGGTGTACGGTGTCGTAGCCAATGATCTCAGCCGCTGCGGCGAGTTCCGCGCCGCGAACCGCCGCTAGGTTGTCGCGGATGTCGTCGCGGTCCATGGCCGGGTTGAGGATCTCACCTTCCTCCCCGCCGGTACAGCACACCAACACGGTGCGGATACCTTCGGCTTGACAGCGAGCGATCGTCCCCGCCCCCTTCGATGCTTCGTCGTCGGGGTGCGCATGCACGGTCAGTACGCAAAGGGACTCAATCATTTCCCCAACGATACCGCGGCGCTGGCTAACCCAGCCGATTAGCTAAGCGGGGGCCACCGGCTCGAGTTCCATCTCGCCGTCGCCGTCGGGGTCAACTAGGCGCCAGCCACAGCGTAGAGTTAGAAACTCGCGGCCTTCGTCGGGGCCACTGGCGATGATTTCGTCGCCGGCCAAGAGCCTGATTCGCCCGCGCGGACGATACAGGTATTGCCCTCCTCGTCGAATGGCCAGCACGCTAAAACCGGGTTCGATGTTGAGTTGCAATTCCGCCAGTGAACGGCCGTCGGCCTCGCTCCCCTCCCTCACAGGCACTTTGACAACGACATCGTCGCTATCGCCAAGGGCTAGGCCAAGAATTGGATGCACGTCTTCGCGTTTTTCAATAAGCCACACCATGGCCTGGGCTTGATCACCGATGTCTTCGGCCGCTTGCGATAGATGCAACAGTCCCCGTAGTGGCGATGGATCTGGCTTGTCCCTCGCGGCGCGCAGCACCCAGAGTTCGATCCGGTCCTTCATCTCGTCGAGGCGGTCCTCCAGATGGCGAACCTCCGCCGCCAGACCAAGGTCGCCAAAGACCAAGGCGGAATAGGCGAGGCCAACCGCGACTTCGGACAGGTTCTTCATCTCCACGAGCACGTCGACGGCCCGATCGAGGTCGGTAACGAACGGATCGTCGCTGACCGCCGGCGGATTCCACCGCGGCGCGGCAGCTAACTCGCGCAGTCGGGGGATGCCGTCGGGCGATCCTCGAAGAAACAGCACATCGCCGGGCACGAGAACCAGATCACCATTGACATCGGTTATCCAGTGCCGCTCCCGCCGCACGGCCATCACCCGCATCCCAGTCTGTACAGGCAACTCATGCGAGGACAGCGCCCTGTGAACTAGGTGGCTGCCAGCGGAGACAGGCACCCTGTGGCTGACCTCTTCGGCGGCGGAAAGGTGAGCCACCAACTCCGCGGGAATACCAACCTTATGGGTCACAATACGGGCGATATCGACCGCGTCGTTGGCGATCCGCTCTATCGCCGAGATGACTTGCAACACCGAGGACATGCCCTCAGAGTCCTTCGGGTTACGCACCGCCATCACGCAGACCCCGCGCATGTCTTGCACGAGGTCGCTCAGCGTTTCTTCGAGCGCCCCCACTTCCTCGGCCATGTCGGGGTCACCGAAAAACAGTGCGGCATAGGCGAGATCGACCATCAGCTCAGAACTGTCCTTGGCCTCGGCCAACATCTCTCGCAGATTGCGAGGTCTCTCATCCATTCAAGTCTCCGAGCATTAAGGGGCCTCCCTTGGCCATCATGCAACGCCAACAGCAACGAGGGCGAGGATCAGTGTGAACGCGCCGACGAAGTCAAGCGACGAAGTCACCATTGGTATTCCGAACGTGTCTGGGTCAAGGCCAAAGCGAAGGGCCGTCACCGTCGTGTAGTACGCCACGACAACGACCGCGATAGTGGCGAGCAGACCACCCAACACGGCCACCGAGATCATCTCGACGAGTCCCGGGCTGGCCTGATCGGCGAGAACCCCGCCTACCTCGGCCATGACGCCCGCCAAGACAAAAACGGGAAGCGAGAGGGAAAAGATCATCAAAATATCGCTACCCGCCTGGCCCCGCGGAACGGCCCCTGGTTGGAGCAAGCCGAGGTGGACTTTGGTGGCTAGTCGACTCGAGAGTATCCCACCCAAGGCGCCCGCCGTACCAAGAAAACCGGGGAGCAGAATAAGCAACACGGGATACTCAACGAACTCGTCGAGTCGTTTCTCAATCGTGATTCCGGCGATGAGGTCCAGCAGTCCCGCCACCATGAGGATCGGGATCGATTCGCGCACAACGGTACGCAGTAGCGGAAGCCCAGCCCGAAATGCCCACCCTGTCCCGATAACCGACAACACGATGGCAGTAGCCGCGATGGAGGGGCTCACGCCAGCAACGCCCGCCAACGACGCTGCCCCCACCAGCGCGGGGAGAGTGACGACATCTCCGGTGGCGGTGACGAGGGGGGCAACCACATTGTCGAGATCCCAGCCAAACCTCACTGATCCGCGGGCGAGCAAAAGGGTTATCAGCAACACCACGATCGAAGCAATCGCGCCGCCCACAGCGCTCACCGTGATGAAGTCGACGAGGGGCATAGTGGGCGAAATGGCAAAAACGATGGCGACACCCTTGGCCAGAACAGCCAGCGCGACCGAGATCACCAGACTCAGCACGAGCGCGGCCATGGTGTTTTGTCCAACGACGCTGTCGAGTCGGCCGCTCAGGCGAAACTCACCGGAGTGGATCAGGGTGCCGAGGCGGCTGCCGAGAGCGCCAAAGATGTTCCCCTTCACCGCGAGAGCGGCAGGCACCAACAGGAGCAAACCCGGCAGATCTTTGAGAGTTCCCGTGGTGGTAGCCAGGGTCAACCCAGCGACCAGACTGGCCACGACCGCGATAACGAGCGCCACCAAACTGTCTCGGTACGCGACCGTGTTCCCGCCGACCAAGACGGCGCCCAACGGTGCTCGGGGTTGACGACTTCGTGTCACTCGCTAAGTGTGCTTCCTCAGGGGTCGATCGGGAAACTAATCCAGCCATCGGCCTGACCAATAACGACAATTCCGCTGTTGATAGCGGTAACGAGATGGTCGTCGATGCCGTAATTTTGCCCCGGCAAAGGTTCGACAATCCAGTTGATGCCGTTGGTGGTCGCCGCTAGGACGTACTCTGGCGGGTCTTGCGTGGTCCTCTGGGCGGCCCAGTACGCATCCGACACCGGATCAAACGCCTCACCGGGAATAAAGACCTGGCAACCGTCAGCGTCTAAGAAAGTCAGGCCTTCGTAGAGAAAAATCGGACTACCCTCACCAAACCAGCTATCTTCGAACGACTCCACAATAACGCCCGACGATTCCTCGACCACGGTCACGGTCACTGCATCTTGTTCGTCAGTGACGGCGGTGATTTCGTATCCGTCGCGGGTAAAGGTCGCTGTCGAGGACGCGGCCTTGACGCTGTAGTCGTAGTTGGTGATATCGATCACGCCAGCGGTTCCGTTCCTTGAGCCGCGCCTAGACCAGACCCGGTCGCTGATGGATTCCGGGACGGTCACCGGCTCCCAGTTGGAGCCGTCACCATCGCCTCGAAACCCAGAAAACAATACTCCATCTTCGACTTCGTCGATAAAGTCACCCCCGCTTTGGCCCGCGGGCATCGTAACCGGCGCCCAACTGCGGCCGTCGGGAGAAAAAAACAGCCCAGTTGTGTAGTAACCGAGCTCTTGGTTGCCTTCCTCGGTCGTGGCCAAGAAACCCGCTGTCGTCCCCACTACAGCGCAACAGTTTGGGCTGCTAACCGGCGACGTGGCTGAGCGAACATCGCCGTCCCACGTTCCCACGAAACCTGAACCGATGTTGCTTTGTTCAGTTTGCCTCAACCACGGAAGAGAATAGACGTACCATCCGTCAGGACCAAGCGCGACGCGGAATCCCCCGACGGTGGTCTGGGTATCGGCCGATCCCAACCGCGGGGCGACCGGCAACACCGACGATATCCAAGTTATGAGATCCGTTGTCACCGATACCACAAGGTCGGCGATTTGTCCCGTGGCGCGGTCGTAGGTGCGATGGACCGATACCAAATGAGTGCCGTCGGATAGCATCTCAAATCGGTATTGGCCATAGGGTAGCGAAAAGTTCTCCATGTCGGTCCACGTCTCGCCGTCGGGGGAAACTTGGGCCCTTGCCTGATAGGTACCTACGAGGTTGTCGGTATACCACTTCAACTGATCTAGGTCTAGGCGGTCGGCCTGATCCAAAAACTCGTGCAACTCCACCTCGTCGAGATCGGGCGGCAATTCAGCGCCGGAATCAGCATTGAGTCTCAGCGGTAGGGACGGTATCCACACCTTGCTGAAGGATACGAACCCGTCGCCCCACGCCAGAACCTGGCTCGGCCCCCCATTGTTGCCCCCGTAGTAAACAAGATCTTCGCCCGCCACCGTGTCCTCAGCTAACACCGTGTCCTCAGCTGTCCTCAGCTAACACCGTGTCCTCAGCTAACACCGTGTCTGCTTCGTCGGAGAAGACCTCGGACTGATCGGTGGCCGCGGCGTCGGCGGTCTCGTCGGCAGGGATCGAGGCAACGTCGAATGAATCATCATCGCCCACCCCGTCGTTGACGAAAACCGCAGCGCCTACCACCAGCAGGGTTGCCGCCATCACGGCGCTGACTCGGTGGTTGCGCGTGCGCCGACAACCTCGAGCCTGCACCTCTGTGAGGCTCACCTCCCCAATCGTGACCGCTTCGGCCAACTCAGATATTCTGGATCGTAGTTCCTCGTCACGAGTCATCGAAGTCCTCCAGAGCAATAGCAAGCCGGGTTCGAGCGCGGCTTAGTCGACTTTTTACGGTGCCCGGTGCAATCTGCAGCGCTTCGGCCGTTTGGAATACTGACCAGTCAAGAAGGTACCGGAGCACGACCACCGATCGCTGCTCGACGGGGAGCGCGGCCAGCGCTTCGGCCAGCCGCGGGTCGGGGTCGGGGGTGGGTCGAGCGGGCGGGTCATGTGACTCGAAGTTGAACACCTCGCGAAACAGCTTGCGGCGAAAGGATCTGGCCCAATTGAGTCCGACTCGATAGACCCACCCCGCGGGGTTGTCATAGGTACTCACCTTGCTCCAACGCTGATAGGCACGAGCCATGGCCTCCGCCGTGGCGTCGGTGGCCAGATCATCATCTCCCAACGTCAGCGCCAAGGCGGACGCGATCGGGAGGCGGTGATCGGCAAAGAACTCCGAAAAGTCAACGCCGGCGGGCACGATGTCATAGGAGCTAATCAATGCCAGCCGAAATTCATTCTCGTTCCCCGCTTCCACATCCCTAGACCCCTCAGGTAGGCGATTGGTTCCATACTTTTTTGTTCAGCGGAAGTCACGAGATGCCAGAACCGCTTCCACCGGAAGCGTGGCAAGTTGGTCGGCGATGATGTTAACCACACCTTCTGAGCGTTTGAGACGCCCTCGCACCAGCAGGGCCGGGGCGCTACGGGCGATCCGCTGGTAGCGCTGCCAGCATCCCTTGGAGATAATAACATTGATGAGGCCGGTTTCGTCTTCGAGGTTTAAAAACGTAGTACCACCCGCCGTCGGGGGTCGTTGACGATGGGTGACTACCCCTCCCACCGTGACCCGCTCACCCGATGGATGCTCAAGCAAACCGGTAGCGGTAATCACACCGATGGCGGAGAGTTGTTTACGGATGAAGCGAGTGGGGTGCCCGTCGGGAGCAACCCCGGTGGACCACAAATCGGCGTGAGCCAACTCTTGCGGAGACATCGCGGCCAAGACGGGGGCGTCGACACCGGTAATGATGCCAGGAAGTCGGTCGGGGGCCGTCTGCGACATTGCACCGGCCGTCCAAAGCGCCGAACGACGATCGATACCAAAGCAACCAAACGCCCCCGATGTCGCCAATGCCTCCAGGATGGGAAGCGAGAGCGAGGGGATTCGGCGTCGAAGGTCTTCGACCGAGGCATACGGTCGACCTTCGGCTATGAGGGTAGCTAAGTCATCGCCCACGCCGCGAACCGATCCTAGGCCGAGACGTACCGCCCAGTGGCCGGTACTCGACTCGTACGCTTCGAGGGTGGCGGTAGCGGCTGACTCGTTGAGATCCGGGGTACGAACCGTGACGCCATGGCGTCGAGCATCGCCGACCAGAGTATGCGGCGACCAAAACCCCATGGGTTGGGCGTTGAGCAAGGCGGCACAAAACGCCGCCGGATAGTGATACTTGATCCACGATGAGGCGTACACGAGGTAAGAAAACGACACCGAATGACTTTCCGGGAAGCCATAGTTGGCAAACGCGGCCAACTTCAACCAGATCTGCTCACCGATGTCGTTGGTGATGCCGTTGGATTGCATTCCGGCAAAGAACCGGCGCTTGAGTTGCTCCATTCGTTCGGTGCCACGCTTGGAACTAACCGCCTGACGCAACCGATCGGCCTCGGCCGGAGTGAAGTTCGCGACATCGATTGAAATTTGCATCAACTGCTCTTGGAAGAGCGGAACGCCAAGCGTTTTAGCCAAAGCGTTCTCCAGCAACGGATGCAGGTAAGTGACCGGTTCGTGACCATTGCGGCGCCTAATGTAGGGATGCACTGAACCACCCTGAATCGGACCAGGACGAATGAGAGCAATCTCGACCACGAGGTCGTAGAAGTTGCGTGGTTTGAGGCGAGGCAGAGTCGCCATCTGAGCGCGCGATTCAAGTTGGAACACTCCAACGGTGTCGGCCTTTTGTAGCATTTCGTAAACGCAAGATTCCTGCGGGAGAGTCGCCAGATCGACTTCAACGCCGTCGGTTTCGACAATGAAGTCAATGGCGTAGTGCAGCACCGACAGCATGCCCAGCCCTAGAAGGTCGAACTTTACTAGGCCGCCCGCCGCGCAGTCCTCCTTGTCCCACTGCAAAACGCTGCGATCTTTGGTCCGGCCCCACTCAACCGGACACACTTCGATGATGGGCCGGTCGCACATGACCATGCCCCCCGAGTGAATGCCAAGATGACGGGGGAAGTGTTCAACCTCTGCCGCCAACTCCATCACCGAACGAGAAGTGCCACCGGCATTCCCCAGCGCCTTGGCCATATCTCGAATCGCCGACTTCGAGCGGTAGGTGATGACATTGGCGACCTGCGCGGTGTGATGGCGACCGTGGCGTTTGTAGACGTACTGGATGACTTCCTCTCGTCGATTGCTTTCTATGTCGATGTCGATGTCGGGCGGACCGTCGCGCTCTGGCGACAAAAAACGTTCGAACAGCAACCCCAGTGAAACGGCGTCGGCGTTAGTAATGCCCAGAGCAAAACACACCGCCGAGTTCGCCGCCGAGCCGCGGCCTTGACACAAAATGTTGGCCTTGCGGCAGAAGTCGACTATGTCCCAGACGATCAGGAAGTAGCCGGGAAACCCGAGTTGCTCGATGACATCGAGTTCATGGTCGAGTTGGGTCCATGCCCCCGCGACCTGTTCGGTGCCCCGGCAGCCATAGCGGCGAATCCCGCCTTCCTCGACCAGTCGTCGAAGGTATCCCATCTCGTCGAGGCCGTCGGGGCACGGATAGTGCGGCAGGTTCGGAGCCACTACAGAAAGGTCAAAGGCGCATTCGAGGCCGATTTCGGCGGCGCGCTGAACCACCCCTGGGTAGCGGGCGAAACGAACCGATTGTTCGGCTCCGGAACGCATATGCATACTCGCGGGCGGGAGCCAGCCGTCGATTTCGTCGAGGCTGCGGCGGGCTCGAACGGCGGCCAGCGCCGAAGCCAATCGCTTTCGGGCGACCGAATGATGGTGAACATTGCCAGACGCAATAAGATCGACGCCCCTACTGATCGCCAGTTCAGCTAAGGCATCATTGCGCACCGAATCGTAGGGCAGACCATGGTCCCACAACTCGACAACGACGTTGCCACGGTCGAAGTCGGCGGTGAGTCGGTCGAGTTCGCGCCGACCCGCGGCGGGCCCGTCGACCATGAGCGCGGCGGGCACCGGCCCCTTCCGACACCCCGTGAGCACCGCCCAATGATCGCCCGTACCTCGGCCGCCTAACTCAACCAGTCGTTCATAGGAAATACGAGGGGCTCCCTTCTTCCCCGCTAACTGACCCTCGCTGATGGCGCGACCGAGGGCGGCGTACCCCTGCGGATCGCGGGCAAGAATCACCAAATGCTCACCGACCGGATCAGCCGGGCCGGGGCGAGAAAGATCAGCCGAAGAGGCTAGGGTGATTTCGGCGCCAAATACCGTTGGCAGTCCCACAGCGCGAGCCGCTTCGGAAAAGCGAACGACGCCATAGAAGCCGTTGTGGTCGGTGAGGGCCAAGGCCTCAAGGCCAAGTCGGGCGGCCTCTTCGACAAGTTCCTTAGGGTGCGAGGCACCGTCGAGAAAGGAAAAATTAGAATGGCAGTGCAGTTCGGCGTACGGGACCGTACCTCGTATCATCGATCCAACTATAGTCGAACTACTGTTCTATTACAAATCTACGAAGGCGGCACCGATACCACCGATGAGCACGGCGATCTGACCCACCGACCAACGCAGCATCGGAATCAGTCCCCTAATCCCAACCCGCGGTGATCCACCACCGGCCGTTTTCGAGCGAGACCAGCCAGACGGTGCCGTCGCGGGCCTCAACCTGCAGACGAGCCTGACGGCGATGCGTATCGGCATCCCACCAGCGTTCGTCGACCGGCCACGGTCCCGACCATGCGTCGACATCGAGGGGGCGGGAACCGACCAGCAGCGTAACCGGCGCACTCGACAACATGCCGCGACCCGTGACCGATACCTCCAACCCAGTTGCATCACGAAGCGAGACACCGATCGGCGAGGCTAGAACCTTGCTGGGAGAGGGGGCGGGTAACGAACCCGGCCACGGAACGGTCTTCTCACTCGGCGAAAGTTCTCGGTTCCGCAACTCAACCGTGGCGGCAGGAACCAACCGGACCTGCTCATGGGCATGGCGGCCACCCCAGCGCTCTGGCACGAGCACCGCGTCGGTCCCTAACTGACCTTGGAGTCGGGCCGCGACCCTTGCCGCCCGCTCGTCGACTTCGGTTTCGCCGCCCCAAAACCCCAACTGGCGCCCCTTGGCCGAAATTAGTTCGTCGGGAACCAAAGCAACCCGAGAAATCCCCCCGCGGGGCCGAGTCGACGCCGAACCATGGAGCCACCCGTCGAGTTGCCAGCGAACCCGGTCGGCGACCGCGGCATCGCTAAGGCTCCCTTCGTGGCGCCAGAAGCGCAGCATTTCCTCCCCGAAGTCGGTTTGGGCTTCGATGCCGATCCGAACACAAGTGACACCGTCGTTTGCGAGCCGCCGGTGCAACTCGTCGGCCAAGCGGCGAGTTGCGAACGCCACCCGATCGATTCGGTCCGCAGGAGGGTCTATCTCGGTCGCGACTGTCCAATCGGCGGGTGGAAGACGGGTTTGTGGTGGACGCTCGTCAAGTCCCGAAGCCAACCGGTGCGCCCCTTGTCCGTCGCGTCCGAATCGGGCCAGCACATCTCGCGCGGGCAGGGCGGCCAAAGCGCCAAGCGTGTTGATCCCCAGTCGGATGAGTACGTTAGCTAGTTCAAGCCCCTCGAGCACGGTGATATTCATCGGGGCCAAGAACGCCGCTGTCTCGCTCGGAGGAATCACTCGAATTGGTTCGGCGGCTCGGGCGGTTAATCCGGCGGCGAACGGCCCATCGGCCACGCCTACCCGCACGTCGGCCCGGCCCGCCAGCGACTCGGTCATGCGCTCGTATACACGGTCGGCTACGGCCTCATCTCCACCGAAATAGCGCGCCGGGCCCCGCATAGGGAGAGCACAGGTTCCGGGCCGGATCACCTCGATACGCGGCGTGATGGCATCAAGACCACCGACAATTGGCTCAAAGAGCCGAACTTCCTTGGCTTCGTCGCGTTCGTGAATCTCAAGATCAGCACAACGCGACTGCGCGGCCCGTCGACTAATCCCCCGCCCGACGCCCAACGCTCGAGCGCCCGGCGACGCCGCAACCACCCGATTGCCATGAACGACCGCTGTTGGTTCTTCGAGAGGGATTCCCGTGGCGACCACGGGCCAATCGGGGCACCAGGCAACTAGGGTTCTCACCGGCAACGAACGAACGGGGGTGTTCACAAGGCAGCGGCGGGCGCGCCATTGGGACCGGGCAGCCATAGATCCAGCGAACGGGGTCGCCCCGCCGCACCCCGACCGCTGCCGTTGACAGTAACCCGCCGAGAGCGTAAAAGCCCGTGACCAATACCCAGGCCACTCCATGCTGACGCGGCGATGGTGAGTTGCACATCGACCCCCGCGTGCCACGCGCTTTCGACCAAGATCAGAACCGATCCCCGTTCACGAAGCCGCACTACTAGGCGGCGGGCATCGGCGTCGGATACTCGATGGGTCGGTGAAATGAGCACCACATCGACCGCACCCACCAAAGCCGCGACCGTGGATGACCAAGCCTGCTTAGGCGGGTCGACAACCAACACCCGTTTGAGTACTACCCCGACTTCTTCGGCGGCGACCATCCCGATCTCACGCCCACCGACCATGGCGACCCAAGAGCCGACCTGAGAGGGCCCAGCCGCGAGCGTGAGAGCCAACAACGTCGCGCCCGGGCCAGCAACGCTAATGACCGACCCTCGACGCAACGCAGCCCCAGGGAACAAAGAGGTCAGAACCGGATGCACGGGTATGGTTTGCTCGCGGGCCAGCGCCAGCGGCGTAATCTGGTCAGCCATCACCCGAAGCCGAGCGCGGCGTTCATCCTGAAACCCGTCGTCGAGGGTTCCAACCGCGAGATTTCTTGCTTGCCTCATAGTCACTATCACAGTATCAAACAATAGTTCGATTAGCGCAAGAGGGAGTTCGGCGAGGCGGTTGTTGGACCGGCCTCGCTATCGGTGGCGTCGCCAGTGTGCAGCCGCGATACGAACTCAGATCCTGAATTTTTTACGTACACGGGGCGTAAGTTCTTCGACGCGCTGCGTAAGTTCTTCGAACCGGTGAAGGTTAAACGTTGCGGCGGCGGAGGCCTCGTCACGTTCAGCTGTGAGTTCCGCTATTCGCCGGTGTGTTTTATCGAGGCGATCCTGGATATCTAACATCTTCTCGGAGATCGTTTCTTCCATGCCTTTGAATCGTTTGTTGGATTCTTCGGCTGAAGTTTTTTGAACTTCGGTCAAGTCCTCCAGTTTGTGCGCTACCTCGCTTAGGTCAATTGCCCCAAGGAACTCTGTCGCCGTTATTAGAGCAGCTTCGGCTGTTGTCAGCGTTTTGCGTAGCACTTCCGTGGCTTCACGCATCTCCGTGCCAATGCTTTGCAGCGCTTCCGTAGCGGCCTGGCTTGATTCTAAAGATTTGTTGTTGAGATCGTCGGTCGTGGCGAGAGATTGCAGCCGGCCTTTGAGTTCTTCGATTACCTCGGCGCTGTTTTTGAAGCGGGCAACAATCTCTCGGATATTGGTATCTTCAATACTGCTCATCGTGGGTTTCCAGTGATAATGTTCTCGGCGAGCTGAGATAGCTCGGTCAGGGTTAGGTCGATATAAACAATGGCTGCTGCGATGTTGGTCGTGGCCAACTGTTTCAGAATATCTCGGGCATCTTCACCGGCCACCTTATGCTTCGCCGCGACAGAAACAGTCACCGCTACGGCCGCTGAGCTTTTGTCGGCGAATGCTTCGACGAGCCAGGAAATAAGGTCTTCACGGACTTGCTTAGCGGGTACATTGTAGCGAGTGATAGCGCTTAGCAGAGCTGGATCAATATTCAAAACGTACTCGTTGATCGCCTCTATGGTGACTTGCTCATCGATCGTTACGAGCAGTTCAGAAAGGCCCCGAGATATCAGCAGTCCAGGATGGTCCGGGTATGAGGCAAGCAGACGCGCTGACGCGGCTCGCCATTCGGCCGCGTCGCTCTTGGCCTTGACCTCGGCCCACTTCTCGGTCCAGCGCTCAAAATCGACGACGGGCGCGTCGACGAACTCCTCAAGCATCTTGCCAACGTCACCCTCACTGAGGTAAGCCAAGATGCGGTTCCGGAATTCTTCACCGGTGTCGCTGTGGTCTCTGCCGATGTCGCTGTGGCGTGCGCTGAGAAGCATTTCACGAAGCGAGCGGCGGCGTGACCGTTCAACGGTTTCGTACACGAACTCGATCAATGTCCTGCCATACTGAACGATTGCTTCATAGTGGGATAGGTCGGTATGATATAGTCGAGTGCGCATTTCTTCAACCCGGCCCGGCTGGGTGCGTTCAACGAAGGCAAGGAGGCTTCGCTTCACTTTCTCAGGGTTAGATCCTTCGACAGTGATGACGAACTTATTTGATCCAAACTCAACGAGGTACTCCTCAACAACGCCGAGGATAATAAGTCGGTGAAGAGCGCGTTCTCGTGTGCCTTTGGCAGCAGCAAAGGGAACTTCTACTTGTTGCTTCTGGTTGGAGGGTTTGAGTTTGTCGACTATGACAGCCAACGCGTCGACTTCACCATCTATACCAGGGAAGCTGTTGAAGTGGAACCACAGTGCCGTTGTGACATCATCTCGCTCACCCCAATTGAGAGAATTGGAACGGGTCCGTGCATCTTCGAGGTTGACGTCTTCCGCGAGGAGTTGCGAGTTGCGTGCCTGGTCGAACTCTGACAGTATTAGCACACACTGCGCTCTTTGGCCGTTGCGGCCTGCTCGTCCTACTTCTTGGTAATAGGATTCGATAGACCCCGACAGTCCAGCATGGACAACCCAGCGAATGTTCGGCTTGTCGATGCCCATACCGAATGCACTGGTACACACGAGAGCAGTGATGTTGTTCTGTTTAAATCCGTCCGCATGCTCACGCTTGATCCGCTCCCAGTATAACTTGTTAAAGCCTTTCGGTGGGCCTCCAGAGTACATCTCGACCGATGAGCAAACATCGGAGACAATCTTTTTAGTACCCCGCAATCCGTTCTTTCGTCCATTCACCGTGGGCACAAAGGAGAGACCAGAAAAAGTGCGTTCTCCATCTGGGTGATAGAACGTTTGAGGTGATTCGTTGAACTTACTCGGCAACGTCTTCAGCACAGATCTGAGCGAGACTTCGGCTGTGTCGGGTTTGCCGCGAACAATCTGATAGTTAAGTTCTTTCCGGTCGAACGTGTCAGGCCGAACAATAGTGTTGTTATTTTGTTCCTCGATTTCTAACTGGAACATGACGTCTCGCAAAACAGCACGAGAAGCGGTGCCGGTGAGTGCAACAAGCGGAGGCGGGCGGCCCACTGCGTCGGCCGCAATGTTTCGGATCACTTTTCCGAGACCTAGATAACTGGTTCTGAAGTTGTGGCCCCATTCCGAAACGCAGTGAGCTTCGTCAATCACGGCGAGATTGATCGGGGTTGCTATTGCAAGTTCTTTCAGAGCGTTGCGGAAGTTCGACATTTGCAGCCGTTCAGGCGCAACGAATATGAAATAGGCGTCAGCGTCAGCCACATCACGAAGCAAACCTTTCGTCTGACCTTGCTGTGTGCTCTTAGCTGTGATTCCGATCGCTCGGTCGATGCCATGAGCTTTTAGGCCAACAATTTGGTCCTCGATGAGTGCAACGATAGGGTCGACGATGAGCGTGCGACCTGGGAGGCAGAGCCCTGCTAGCTGGTAGATAATGCTCTTACCCGCTCCGGTTGGCAACAGAACGCAGCAGTCCCGGCTGGCAATCAGTTCCGCTACGGCTTGATACTGGCCCGACCGGAAATCGGCCTTAGCAAAAATTGCCCGCAACAGGGCCGTGAGAGCTGTTTTCGTGTCCCCGATTTCTGTTCGGGCCGGGATTCGCGAAGAACCACCCGTCGGAAGCCGGCTAACACTCACACCAATGGAGGCGGTACGAATGATGATTGTTGCAAGTTCGGCTGTCGCGACGAGTTCCGCGGCCGGTGGCTTGTCAATTTCGAGTTGGATATGGACGTCAGCGGGCCAGTCCTGTCCATCGCATCGGAGGTACTCACCGTTATCGGAGAGTTCGTATCCAAACCGTCCATATCGAGTAATGACAGTGACCTGCTCTGGGGCCAGACTCGATTCACTCCACAAACGGTCAAGAGCCCAAAACATTTGGAGATACGGGCCAAGCAGGCTGGCAAGTCGTTGAGTCGGGTCATCGAGAGAAATCACCCATGAGCGACCAGCAAGAAAACCCGATGTGATGGCTTCGCCGAGTCCGAAGGCTAGGCGATGCAACAGTATCGGTGTCCAGGCAAGCGAATTGATAGGACCGCTGCTTCGCGATTCTGGTCCGAGGCGGCCAGCAAGTTCGCTTACCCGTTGAAGATTCGGTCCCTTACCCCTTTCGACTTCTTGAGTCGTGACACGAATCGTTGAGATACCGTATTGGGCTAGAAGACTATCACGGTCGCCGTCGGTGGGGACCTGACCACGGTGTTGCGGGCCGTCGATCTCAACGACTGTTGCCGAGCCATCAGGAAGCGCAAACAAAAAGTCAACTCTTCGAGCGCCCGTGGTCTCATGGCCTCGGGCTGTCAGGAGCATGCCAAACGATGCTTGCGGGGTTAAGAACGAAACGAGCTTGGGGTGCGACTTGGTCAACCACGCCGCGAAGCTTTCCTCCGCTTCAGATTCATAAAGCGAGTCGAGCGCGTAGTCGGTGTCGAACGGCGCAGCCAAGGAAAGCTTGTGTAGCTTAACTAGGCGGGGCGCTAGGTCACCTTGCATGTCTGGTGGGCGAAGGTCGCCCGGTCCAAATCCCTCATCGGCCAGCAACTGTCGCTCCGCGGCTGGGTGAATCGGAGGCGCACAGCCCCGCCCTAGGATCTTCGTCCACACGTCAACAACGCGTCGGGTGTCTGTGTCTGCCGGTTCATAACTTGGAAGATCCTGGCGAGCGACAAACATGGTCTGCGCAAAAGCTGCCCCGTCAGTCTGAATCGAACGAAGCGAACCGCCGATTGAGACGTGTTGGCAGCGCCAACCTTGCCTTCGCAGAGTCCCATCCGTCCACAAAACCCGCTTCATCGGGCCAATGGATGCTGGCGGAGCTTCGATCTTCGGTTCCGCCATCCGTACGAGGCTAGCAGCGCGACCACACAGGAGCAAGAGGTCGGCTCTCAGAAGTGTTCTCAAACCTCGATGTCGACCTCGCCTGGCTCCTACCCCTAAACATCACCGGTTGTTTCAACGTCGACGAATGCCCGACGAGCCCATGAATCGCCGGTGGTGGCAGCGAGAGCAACGGCTGATGTCGCCTGACACTAGGGGCCAGTTCGATTCCCGCTTGACGATGCTATTCACACCGTGTATAGTTTCTCTCATGCGGTTTTCCACCAACCCCAACTCGTCGACGAATACCCGACGGGTCCATGAACCACCGCCGGGTGGGGTCGAAGGCGCCGCCGGGTCGGCATCGAATTATCAAACAAAAAACGAAAGACAAACTATGAAACAAAAACTGAGACTCAGTGACATGCATCAACTCGAGAGGCTACTTCCACGAATATCGGTACGACGTCGAGCGGTGTTCGCCGTGGTCGCTGGCAGCCTCGTTATTGCCGGATGTGGCTTCGGCGGTGGTGATAGTGGCGGCGGCGCTGGGTTCGGCGGCAACAGTCCGCTTCGGGAGCGACACCGAGTCGAAGTCATCGAATGCGTACATGCTGCTGGCTTCGAGGACTTCCAAGGCGAGTACAGCGAAGCCCAACTTGTTGCCGATGCTCCAGTCATTGATGCGCTGGAAACCTGCGATCTGGAGATCTCTGCTCGCCCCGAATTCAGCGAACTCCAACACGAAGTCGGAAACTCTGTAGAAGACTACGCTAAGCGAGTCGCCGAAGCGTGGGCGACGTGGAAATGCGTCGAAGAGGCCGGATACACCCGTACCACGTCGATTCCACTGACGACACCCGGCGGGCGACCCATACGCCCATCAACCCGCAACTTTAACGTCAATGACAGTGGACCAGAAAGCGAAGCCTTCTATTCAACCGCCGCATCATGCGGCAATCACGACATCGACTGGTACATGATCGACGGTCAACTCCCCGGCCCAGACACCATCTTTGCCTGCGATGAAACCAACATCGGCACTCCCGGCTACGACAACATCACCGGCTGCTTCAACGTCGACGAATACCCAACGAACCCATGATGCCCGCTGGAATCCTCTCGCTCAGACTGCCCGCCGTACTCGCTCATGAAGGAAACCACGGCGGACCGATTGACGAATCGATCTGGATCCAAGCACAGGAAACGTTGACCAATTTTCCATTCGTCGTTCTCCTAATAGCACTAGGCGTCTCCGTCATCACCACCGTGAGGGTCGGCATCGAATTATCAAACAAAAAACGAAAGACAAACTATGAAACAAAAACTGAGACTCAGTGACATGCATCAACTCGATAGGCTACTTCCACGAATATCGGTACGACGTCGAGCGGTGTTCGCCGTGGTCGCTGGCAGCCTCGTTATTGCCGGATGTGGCTTCGGTGGTGGTGATAGTGGCGGCGGCGCTGGGTTCGGCGGCAACAGTCCGCTTCGGCAGCGACACCGAGTCGAAGTCATCGAGTGCGTGCATGCTGCTGGCTTCGAGGACTTCCAAGGCGAGTACAGCGAAGCCCAACTTGTTGCCGATGCTCCCGTCATTGATGCGCTGGAAACCTGCGATCTGGAGATCTCTGCTCGCCCCGAATTCAGCGAACTCCAACACGAATTCGGAAACCCTGTAGAAGACTACGCAAAGGAAGTCGCCGAAGCGTGGGCGACGTGGAAATGCGTCGAAGAGGCCGGATACACCCGTATCACCCCGATTCCACTGACGACACCCGGCGGGCGACCCATGTATATGTCAACCCGTAACTTTAACGTCGGTAACAGCGAATCAGATATCGAAGCCTTCTATTCAACCGCCGCATCATGCGGCAATCACGACATCGACTGGTACATGATCGACGGTCAACTCCCCGGCCCGGATGGCTTCTTTGCGTGCGATGAAACCAACATCGGTACTCCCGGCTACGACAACATCACCGGCTGCTTCAACGTCGACGAATACCCAACGAACCCATGAACCGTGGCCAGACAAAACAGAAGGCGTCAGACACTGCGAATCGGCGGCGCTTCGCGGGCCGAGGCCCGCTGCGTCTAGTGGCTATCGTACTCATCACGGGCGTGGCCGTCGCGGCCCTCGTGTTCGGCGGCTACGTCATTGGCCAAAGCGTCGAATCAGCGAAAAGCGCCGAAACGGCTAAATCACAAGCCGTTTTCGTTGAAATCAAGACAGGCCGCGTCGAACGTACCCTTTCGTTCAGCGGCAAAGTCCTGCCCCAAATGCCAATCGATTTAGTGTATACGGGCACCGGAACAATCACGGCCGTATTCACAACCACCGATTCGTGGCTGAAACCCGGCAGTCGAATACTCGACGTTGACGGACTCCCAGTATTCGCCACTGATCCAACAGTATTTTTGCCATATCGCGATCTACAACAAGGGGACAAAGGACCCGACGTTACCGGACTACAAACCTTCCTCACTGACCTAGGAATATTCGACAGCAAAATCGACGGTACGTTCGGTCCATCAACCCGACGAGCCGTGGAAACGATGTACCTCGAAACATCCGGACTAAAAAGATCTGTCTTCCTGCGGTCGACGGTTGTGCTTCTCGACCGTCGACGAAAGGTTGACATGCTCCTAGTGGCCCCCGGTCAGCTAATCGAAGCTGGGGCTGTCATCGCTTCTTTGATCGACGGCTCACCCATCGTCCATGCCGAAGTAAGCCCTTCAACAGCTCGCCAACTCACCGTCGACGATGCGCTCCGCCTCGATGGTGCGGCTAGCTCAGATCCGCTTCAAGCCACGGTAAACGAAATCTCGGAAGCCATGACAACCGCCGATGGGCGAGTGCTTCAGTCCATCGAAATCGGCCCGGCCGATGACCGCGACGTGAGGGTGGGCGAGAAGTACCGTGTGACGCGGGTGCTTGAGTCAAGCGAGCCAGAAGCGCTGATCATTCCGGTTCTCGCCGTCCAGACCGACGGGCAAGGTAAGACGTTCATCCGAATCCAACCAACTCACAACGCTACGACACCCAGCGAGCGCGTCGACATACAACCAGGCGTTAGCAACGGCACCCATATAGCGGTGACCGGCATCGACCTCGAACCCGGCACGATGATCGAAATACCCGGCGACCCCAATGCTTGAACTCACTGAAGTATCCAAATCGTATGCTCGGGGCGACGACGAGGTCATCGCACTCCCGCCGACGAGTCTCGCTATCGAAAAGGGCGAATTCGTTGGAATTTCTGGACCATCCGGTTCGGGCAAGTCAACGCTGCTCGCGATCGCGGGGTTACTGTTGCCGCCCGACAGTGGAGAGGTCCGGATTAGCGGTCTGCTCATCGGCTCCTCGTCAGCTGAACGCTCGACCCGCCGGGTTGAAACGTTCGGCTACGTGTTTCAAGGGTTCAACCTCTTCGATCATCTGACCGCAGCGGAGAACGTGCTTGATGGGCTCCGCGGGACGCGCACCACAAGCCGAGCCCAAGCGGCGGAGGTTCACGATGCCCTCGAACGCGTCGGCATGGTCGCCCGAGCCAATCACATGCCCAACGAACTCAGCGGAGGCGAGCAACAGCGGGTTGCGATCGCGCGTGCACTTGTCAAAAAGCCTCTGATTCTCTTAGCCGACGAGCCCACCGGCAACCTCGATACGGAGAACTCGTCGCTAATTTGTGACCTGCTGGTCGAGGCTGCACGAGGTTCGACGGTCATACTTGTCACTCATGACCCCGCGGTGGCTGAGCGCTGCGAGCGGATCGTCACGCTGGGTGACGCGGAGCCTGCGGTCAGATGAACTTAGCTCAACACGCGTGGCGCAGTGTTACCGGAAACGCCAAACGAACAGGGCTCGGAACCGCCCCTCTGATATTACTCGTAGTAATCACCCTTGTCGGGGTGATCGGAGCTCATGAGGGAGTGCGGTCGTTCGCCCGACAAATCGACGACCGCGGGGGCGCTCAGATCCTCGTCGGCGCCGAACCCCGTAGCGGCTTGGTCTCGGAGGCAGCGCGGCTCGAAATACTGCAAGACCTAGCCAGACGACCTGCGAACGAACCTGGCGGAAGTACCAACAACCGTTATCACCCAACGCCGCTCCCCCGCCATATCACTCGGGTCGGCCGACGATGAGATCGACTCGTTTGAACTCCAAGCCTCGTTGGTGACCGTCGATCCGCACTTTGCCGCCGCGCTGGCGCTGAAGCCAGCCGTGGGTCGTTTCTTCTCGGCCACGGATTTTGACTCCGAGTACAACGTCGCCGTCCTCGGCAGTGAACTGGCGGCCAGCTACGGCATCCGCAACTTAGACCAGGGCCCAATCCAGGTACAGCTAGACGAAAAAACGCTCCTCGTTGTCGGTGTCATGTTTCCGGCTTCCCGGCTCCCCGTCCTCGACTCGTCCCTCATCGTGCCCCGAACCGCCGCAGTGTTCGAGTCGCTCGATAGCCCCAGTAGCGCTAGCCCCAGCGACACTACCCAGAGCGCTTCATCGACATTACTCGTTGGTTCGTCAATCACCCGACTAGCAAACGACGCCCGCGTGACTTCAGTACTGACACGACTGTTCTCACAAAACGAAGCAAACGTCTCCGCTAGCTACCAGCGCAACGCTCTGCGCGACTTTGACAGCGGAACCAGTTCGCTGGTCGCCACGATCAATCTGCTATTATTGGTGGCCGCCGTCGGCAGTGCGCTGGCGAGCCTCCAACTCCAGAGCTCGGCCACCAGGCTCCGACATCGCGAGATCGGCACACGACTGGCCATGGGATACTCGCCAGCGTCGATCCGACAAATGCTGCTACTAGAGGGACTGTTCTCCACTGCGGGGGTGATACTAGCCACGGCGCCGATAGCGATCACTAGCGCCATGGTGACAACGGCACCAACGGGTGTGATCGCCGCCGCTTATGCCGCGGCCATCGCCGTGATCGCGGCCCTGTCGATCTCCCTCCCCCAAGTCGTCGTTCATCGCGCGCTCCGCATGCATCCTTACCATCTGCTCGTCAAAGCCTGAGGAACCGGAGCTTGATCCGGCCGTGTTCAAGCCGCCGTGCGCAGTTCTGTCGTCGCGGTGCTAGAGGGGATGAAGATGAGTGCCAGCGCGGCGATTGTGGTGGTGGCGACGAGGGTTCCGGCGGCCAGGGTTGCGAGTTCGGTCCAAGGGATCGGTACGGAAACGCTTGCGGGCTCAACGCTGCTTATCCTTAATGTTGATGAGTAGGGAGTGACCCGTGTACCAGAGAAACCCCGAGCCACGAGCGCTCCAGTGGCGGTCGCTATGAGGGTCCCGGGGATCAGGGCGAAGAAGTTTTCGATGAGGGCCGAGCGGGCCAGGGTAGCGCGCGGTGTTCCCGCGGCGACGAGACTGGCTAGGGTGCGACGGCGCTGGATGATGGCCTCTGCGGTTGCGGTGATGAGCCCGGCCGCCGCGATGAGGATCACGGCAACTAGCACCAGGTTGAGAAGATCGAAAGTGCTAACAAAAAAGGTGTCTTCTGAGTCGGTAGCGAGCAGGAACGTCACCCGGATCTGTTGGATTGCCGCCGCCGCGAAGACAGCAAGAAGGACCGCGGCGGTGGGCTTACTCGCTTGGAACGGATTATCGAGAACGCGGCGGCTGGCGATCAGCAGGGCCGGCCGTCGGGTCTGGGGTGCTACCTTCGCCGCGCTCCATTGGGCGAGAGCAGCAGTTCCAAATATCAGCCCGAGGGCAACACACGCAAACAGGGCGAAGACAATGACGATCGGCACGATCTCGCCTCTCTGATCAATACCGATAGATCGAAACACCGAGGCCGAGAACGCTAGCCCCACCGATCCGACGACCAGTAGAATAAAAGGAGCGATTGCGGGAGGATCGATCCGTTTATGGCGGATCACTCCGAGGGGATCAATGGTGACACTGCGGAGCGCAAACCCGGCGCCCGCGATGGCAAGGCCGCCGATAGCTATCACGACTGCTAGATAGATCCACCAAGCAACGCCAACATCAGTGGGGAGACTCCGGATCTCGTTGATGTCAGGCTCGGAGGGGTACCCCCACCGCGCCAACGCGAATAGCGCGGCACCGGCGGCCGCTCCGGCCGTTGCCGAGATGCCGGTTTCAGTTGCGGCCACTTTGATGACGTCACTGGGGTCCGCACCGGACATGCGTAAGCTGGCGAGGCGGCGATCACGCTCTGGTGCGCCGATCCGGGAACACTGGCCTACGAACAACGTCAACGGTACGAGAAGACCAGCGATCGACATCACGACGCCTAGGTGTAGGCCCCGTTGATCGAGCAGGGGGCTGTGGTAACGGTTAACCCCGTCGCCGATCAGCACAACGTTCGCAGCTGCTAGCACCAAAAAAGCAGCGATCGCTGACGCCGCGCCCGTGAACGAAATCCGAAGATGATCCGAGCGGCCGCCTCGTAGCGCGAGCCATAACACTGTCGTGGGCCTCATTGGGCGGTCACCGCGGCGGCATCGACCACACCGTCGCGCACGACTACTTCACGGTCCGCGTATGCGGCGATTAGCGGATCGTGGGTGACGATCACGACCGTTGTACGAGCTTCCCGGGTAACCCTAGTGAGGTGGGCCATTACCTTCTCACTGGCCAGTAAGTCCAGCGCTCCAGTGGGTTCATCAGTGAACAGAATCCCCGGTTCGGTAACCATGGCCCGAGCTAGAGCTACACGTTGTTGTTGACCGCCTGAGATCTCGGGTGGCTGCCGGTCAGCCAGTTCGGCAACGTCGAAGCGCTCCATCCAGGTGAGCGCTGCGGTTCGCGCTGAGCGGCGCCGCGAGCCACCTAAGAGCAACGGCAGAGCCACGTTTTCAACTGTGGTGAGTTCGGGTACGAGCTGCCCGAACTGGAACAGCACACCGAACTCGCCTCGACGCAGCCGCGAGCGCGTGCGCTCGTTGCTATCGCTGATCCGGGACCCGTTGTATGAGACAGTGCCCGCATCAGGCACCAGTACGCCAGCCAAGCACAATAACAGCGTCGACTTGCCCGAACCCGACGGGCCACTGACCGCAACCATCTCGCCTTGGCCGATCTCGAGCGACAGGCCGCGTAATGCAGGGCTCGTCCCGTAGCTGTAGACGAGCGAGCGAGCCGACAAGACTTTCTCCCCCACATCGTGATCAGTAGGATTCTCAATCATCGCAAGGGTCCTTTTCTAGAGATTTTGGGTTCTTTTCCAGAGATTCTGCGATTTCTCTAATCCGTCCGACTGCCGTCTCGAGCCACCCAATGTCGGCATCGAGATGGGCCAGCGCGTAGTCAGCCGCGAGGGCCTCAACGAACGGCGTGGCTGGATCGATTTTGATCCGCGTGTAATGACGCATGCGTTCGAGGTGGGCCTCGCGTTGTCGGCGTAGGTAACTGGCTGCCAATCCCTCATCGCCGATCAACAACGCAACGGTGGCTTTTATCGCGAACGGGTTCGCTACGTAAGGGGCCGGGGCTTCTATCGACCGTAACCACTCATCGAGTTCAATTCGACCGGCCTTAGTCAACGAAAAGACGCGCCGATCTGGTCCTTCCACGCGAACAGTGTCCACTTGGACAACCTCGTCTCGACGCGCCAGTCGATCGAGGGTCGCGTACACCTGCCCAAACGCCATCGGCCGCGCCGCCGGAAAACAAGCATCGTGCTCGCTCTTGAGTTCATAACCGTACCTATCGCCACGCGACAGCAACCCCAACAAGACATGACCAGATGACATATCGACACTATACACTAAAGATATAGGTATGGGAGGTGGACGACTTCGAGTCCGTGATCGTGGATGTGATGATGTTGGTCGGGGCCAAAGGTTGGGCTATGCCGGTTGCCGCAACTAAGTCTGAGTTCGTTGAAACTACCGTTGCGGGCCGTGGGCACGGTGATCGCAGTATTGGCTTCTGGCTGTTCGTCTGATCAAAACCCAGTTCCTAATCCGGCCCAGATCGGAGGAGGAGTATGGGGAATCGCTGGCGGATTCGTAGCCGAAAAGGCGTTGGTTGCGTGTTACCAAGACAATGGTGTTGACGCTGAGGCGTTCGCGGCTCGATCGAAGGCATTCGATCCTCCCCCTTCATGCGGTGTTTACTACCTATCGTGCGGTTGACTGCTAAGGCGGTGAAGGCGTGGTGGGAGACACTCGGAATCACCGGCCGAACTACCGTTCCGCGCGGAGCAGTCATCTTCGTCGCCAACCTACCCCGTCTCCTGACAGTGGATTCCGCTGTTCAAATCGGCGACCTGATCGCGGCCGAAACCACGATTCGGTTGACAGACGGCCTCGAACTTGACTTCCCAGCAAATTCAATCTCGGTTGTCAAAGGCCGGTCAGGGTCGGGCAAGTCGACATTGCTGAGCCTGCTCGGACTTCTCCTGTCGCCCACCAGCGGGCACGTCGCTGTGGCCGGAAACCGCAACGTGCTCGACAATATTACTGAAGGAGCGCTGTTCGCCGGATTCTCGCCTCGGCGACTCCGCTGCGCCGCCAAAGATCTCCTCGGCCAAGTGGACCTTGACACCGATCTGCTTTCTAAGCGCCTCCCCGACTCGTGCGCTACACCTCGCCCTCGAACCCGCCTACATCACCGTTGCCGGTCAGCGGCCAGCCAAGTCCTCGTACTCGTCGACCGACCAAACTCGATAGACGAACTCATCGATGTCATCTCTTCCTTCGGTGGCATAAACCTCCAAGCCTCAACCTCCGCCGCCATAGCCGCTACTCGCGATCACGCTACCTATTGCCCGCCCTGCTTCCGCTCTCGTGGGCCTGCATTGTCAGAGTTGCTTACAGCACTAGAGCCACCACAATCCTAAGCCATTGTAGCGAATAGTTCTCTCCACGATGCGTGGTTGAATGCGACGAATAGCGCACGTTGGCATCATGACAACCTACATTTTGCTTGTAAGAATACAAGCCCATGTAATAAATGCTTTTAGGATAAATATAGGCCCGATGAACTTCAATATCACCACACCTTGCCTCTGCAGGCGATGGCTAGCACTGAGCCGAAAAATCTGGGCGGCGCGATAGCTCAGCAAGAACGATATAGTGTTATCGTACGAATAGAGCGGGCTAGCCAAAGCGATCTTAGCAGATTCGCTACTCTTCCAGGAGGTTTCGTTGACCGATCCCAAACGATCTGCCCCCGGCCAGATCCGTCGATGGGGTTTTATAGCCACTCTGCTGGTCGCGATAACGGGCTGTGCAGATTCCGAAGGGAACCCGCCCACTGACGATCCCTTCGGAGAGGCTCCCGCATCGCAGACCGACGTAGAGAGAAGCGACGTAGAGGGAAGCATCGAAGGCATCGACTCAGTTCTCGTCAACTCCGTAGCACCATACGAGCATCACTCGAATGTAGATAGCACCCTCTTCGAGATGCGTCTGACCCGGCTTAATATGGGATTGCTCTCGGCCTGTCTGCGCGATGACGGCTTCGAACCACCGGTGATACCGCCTTTGCCCGATCGGTCAGCTGCATCGTTGGCAGCTAATGAACGATTCCCGTTCGTCGAACGGTTGGAGGCAGAAGGACTGCCATCAACGGTTCAGGAAGGTAAGGCAGTGCTGGATCCACTACCGCCGGAGCCTGACCTGGACTATCAAGATGCCTCCCAACGCTGTGCTGAAGCGATCCGGTCTGGACCAGGTCAGCAGAGTGCGGAGATCTACGAGCTCTGGGCGAGCGCTCGAGGGGCGTGGGAGAACGAGCTAGAAGCAATCAACGGTCTGGACCAGGTGCGCGAACTGCGCGGCGAGTTCACTTCGTGCCTAATACAGTCGGGGATCTCGCCGCGAGACGCGGCGTCTGAAAAGGACTTTCTCTTCTCCGTTGACGACCAAATCCGCAACGCCGTGTCCGACAACGATGTTAGTACTATCTTTCAAGACTCGGGACAGCTATTCGCGCGGTGTGGAAAGCCGTTGTTCTCGAAGTTGGAAAAGATCAGGAGCGGACCGCGCCGAGAGGCGTTTCTCACCACGCATGAAGTAACGCTTCAAACGATCGCCGATCTTCTTGGCGCGTTTGACGAGGACTAAGTGACCAAGCGATCGCTCAGTATAGGGGTTGCACTATTACTATGCCTCGGCGCACTTCTTGTCGGACTCTGGCGTCTATCGGCCACTGGTATTTCGTCCGAACAGCGCTCCGTTGACGCCGAACCGCCACCGCCACCGGTGGTGACCGCCCGCGTGGAAGAACGTATCCTTAGCGACAGCGTCAGCGTTAGAGGAATCGTCACCGCATCTGGGAGTGAAGTCGTGATGCCACCCGCGACAGACCCGTCGCTTCCTATCGTAGTCGAGGTTCGCGTTGTCGTGGGCGAGGTCATCAAAGTCGGGCAAGTCCTTGCCGTTGTCGCCGATAGGCCCGTTATCGCAACGTCGCTCGATATCCCGCTTCATAGGTCGATCAACCCGGGAGCACGCGGTGAGGACGTCCGGCGACTCCAGGTCATGCTCAACACTCTAGATACATCAACGCGATTACAAGTCGATGGCGAGTACGGGACTGCGACCCAAGAGGCCGTCAGTCGGTTCTACCAACAAGCCGGTTTCGAAGCGCCGACCAATGCCGACGAATTAGCCCCATTGCTCGACTCGGCCGATGATACGGTAGCAGTAGCCGACAAAGCAGTCACCGACGCTCAGCTACTGCTCAAAAAGCTGCGAGCTACCCTAGACGCAGCCTCCAACGGCGAGAGCGATGAAAAGGCCGATAAAGAAGCCGTTGATGACGCCGAATTGTCACTCGGGCGAGCACGCGAAACACTCGTCAGCGCGAAATCAGACCGCGCCGCAGTTCGCCGTCAGTCGGGCGTAATTGCCGATCGCACCGAGTTGGCGTCCTTGGGCCTTCCCGCCACCGTTGTCGCGGTAAACGTCGCCCCCGGGGATCTCGCGACTGGCCCCTTACTCGAAGTCACCGAAAGCATGCTAGTGCTTGAATCGGAGGTTGACATCGAACGAGCAACACTCTTCAGCCTCGGAGGGATGGCAATTACTGAGGACGGTTGGGAGCTAATAATAGACTCGAACACGGAATTCTCCGACTCGGGAAAGGTCTTGGTGCGCTTCTTACCACTGAACGATTTACCTTTGCAATCCCTCGGACGTAGTGTTCGCATCGACGTCGAACTCGCAGCGACCGACGGGGCCGTCTTGGCCATCCCGGTCTCCGCCATAGCGACCGTCGATGGCGACACCATCGTCCGATTACTGGATGAAACCGGCCAGGAAAACACCGCCATCATCGAAACCGGTATCCCGATCGGAGGCTGGGTTGAGGTTCTCAGGAGTGATCCCCACCTCGCTGTAGGTGACGTCGTGGAAGTCGGATAAACGTGCCTCAAGAACCCCTACTGGTCTGTAAGGGTCTAGCCAAGACGTACTCCGCAGACCTGCCTGTTAATGCACTAAAGCCCGCTGACTTTTCTGTATGGGCGGGGGAAAGCGTAGCTGTGACCGGTCCGTCGGGTAGTGGCAAGTCCACATTGATGAACCTGCTGGGGCTACTTGATGTTCCAAGCGCGGGGAGTTACATGCTCGCAGGCGTACAGACATCTGAAATGAGCGAGAGGGAAAGAGCCGGCCTGCGAGCCAACTTGATTGGCTTCGTCTTCCAGTCATTTCACCTACTGGCCGGTAGATCAACTCTCGATAATGTCCAGGCCGGACTTCTCTATTCCGGCGTTCGTAGATCCGACCGCATGAGACAGGCCCGGGAAGTTCTGGAGCGAGTAGGTCTGGGGCCTAGGCTCGGGATGGACGTTGCGCGCCTTTCCGGTGGAGAGCGCCAGAGAGTGGCGATCGCCCGCGCCATCGTTCACCAGCCAAAGCTGCTCTTGGCCGATGAACCAACGGGAAACCTCGATACCGGAACCAGTGAGACCGTTCTTTCCCTTCTCGATGACCTCAACCGAGAAGGCTTCACTCAGATAGTAGTGACTCACGATCAATCGATATCGGGGCGTGCCTCGAGAACGCTCACTGTTCTTGATGGGACTGTCGCCGAGTCATCTAAATGAGTCAATTGCCTAGCGCCGGGCGACTCTCCCAACTGCGCTCTCTTGATGTGTTCACGGAGTCTTGGATGCAGCTATCTAGTCGCCCCGGCCGCACAATTATGACCGCCGTAGGCGTGGCGCTCGGTAGTGCGGCTGTCGTTGTGACTGCATCACTCACTACGACAATCCGCTATCAAGTTTCCGACCAATTCGACGCGCTTCGAGCCACGCAAATCGAGGTTCGGCCTACGGAGAATATCGATGGAACTTCGGCCCCCTTTTCTCTTAATTCGGTACAAACTAATCAGCTAGAGAACCTAAACGGAGTAGTCGGTGTTGCTATGATCCGCCAAGCCCATGGCGATCAGGTGGTTTCGAGAACCCGTCACCACAACCCACTGGATGTTCCAATTCTCACCCCCGTGATGGGGATTACCGCGGGCAGCCTCGACGTACTTGATGCGGACTATGTCGGTCCTGGTTGGGATTCGTGGCACGACGCAACTGCAGCTCGGGTTGTCGCTGTGCCCGAGCGACTGGTCCAAAGACTGGGAGGCCCTTCACTTGAACTAGGTGACTCGATATTTATAAATGACCTCTCCTATCTCGTTGTGGCCTTTATCGAAGAAGTGGAAAGACTCGAGGCACTAACTTCCGCTCTCCTAATTCCGGTTTCGGCTCTAGATGCGTTCCTCATCGATACGGAGCGAAACAGGATCGTCGTTGTTACTGAGCCCGGGGCGGCTGATCAGGTGGCAGCCGTAGCCTCGCTGGCACTTGATCCGACGACTCCCCACCAATGGACGGCGTACGCGCCAGTGCGCGACGAAACAGTGCGGAGAGAGGTGGACAATCAACTACAAGTCCTGTCCTTGGGTCTCGGTGGGATCGTCCTGCTTCTGGGGACAGTATCAATCGGAAACTCGACGCTGACGTCGGTCCTGCAGCGACTCCACGAGATCGGGCTTCGCCGAGCCCTCGGGGCTAGACCGGTCCACATTGGCGTCCACGTAGTGGTCGATGCGGCGTTTACCGGCATGATCGGGGCTGCTGTTGGCGTCCTTTTAGGTACATCAGCAACACTGATCGTGACCGCTATTCAAGGTTGGCAGCCGATAATCGAACCCTGGCTCCCAGTAGCGGTAATTGTCGGAGGAGGTGCGCTTGGACTCCTAGCTGGCCTCTATCCCGCCTCTGTTGGATCACGGCTAACTCCCACTGATGCACTACGACGAGAGTAATGCGCGTTGCCGCCTACCCTCTTTGACCCGCTTGCCGCGTACACGGTGAGTGCCAAGGATGTTCCAAGTGAAACGACTACTAGCGACGTTGGCGCTCTTAGTGGCCTCCTGAGCGCCATCGGGCCCTCATCATCGGCCGATCCTGCCTCCGTCGATCTTGTCGCCAGCGCGGATTCGCGGCCATCCCCGTCAGGATAGCCGCAGGACTGCGAGACCCTGTGAGCGTTCTTCGTGTTCCCTAACCCGCGCTAGTTGCAATACTTTTCCACCAGCAATGTATTGCAGCTGAGGTGCCGGAGCTTCAGCCACGTCTACCAACACAAAACTGTGGTCCGTGGTTGGTCATCGGTTTCGCTGTCCACGTCTCTTGGCTGAGAACAATTCTGGGGTGTACCTAATCAGCGCTAGTTGCAATACTTTTCCACCAGCAATGTATTGCAGTGATGGCCGGAGCTTCAGCCACCTCTACCAACACAAAACTGTGGTCCGTGGTTCGGTCATCGGTTTCGCTGTCCACATCGCTTGGCTGAGAACAATTTCGAAGCTCCCGAGAAAGTGGCCCGATGGCGACCGTTCCTACAGTGGATTATGGTGATCCCGCACGTCATCATCGCCAGCATGATCGGCTTCGTCGCATCGCTCGTTAGCTTACTCGCTTGGTTCGCCATCATGTTCACCGGAAAGTTGCCATTAGGCATCGCTGGATTTTTGTGCATGTCGATTCGCTATCAGACTCGGATCACGGCCTATTCGGGATTCCTCCACGTCGAGTATCCGCCATTCGACTTCGAGACAACCGCGGCCGATCCCGGCGGTCAGCCGATACGGGTTGACTTCGAGCCGGTGCTCGAGGGAAGGAATCGTCTCACGGTGCTATTTCGAGTATTCTTGATAATCCCCGCCTGGATCTTCCTGTTCGTGATCAATTTGCTCGCATCCATCCTGTGGTCCATCGCCTTCTTCGCCGTACTATTCACCGGCAAGTGGCCAGCCGGCATGCTGAACTTCGTCAACGGCACCCTTCGCGTCAACACCCGTTTTAGCGCCTACAACAACTTGCTGACCGACGAGTACCCGCCGTTCGAAATGAACTAATCCAGTTAGCTCGCGGTGCCGAGCATCCCTGTCTCGACCATGGCTTCCCGGATCCCAGAGGAGGGGAAGAACGACGCAGCGACTGGGGAGGCAGCCTGGCGGGTATTGTGCTAGGCTCGATTTTCGAGTTCGACGAGTGGAACGTATGTGGACGAGTTCGGGTTAGAGGCGGTAAGGCATCTCCGAGCGCTTACTGGTCGTGGGGATGCTGTTTTTCGGTCTGGACAACTTGATGCGATTCAGGCGGCGGTCGAGGACCGTCGTCGAGTTCTGGTAGTTCAGCGGACGGGTTGGGGCAAATCAGCGGTGTATTTCATTGCGACAAAGATGCTTCGCGATCGAGGGTTGGGACCGACGCTGTTGCTTTCGCCGTTGATCGCGTTGATGGCGAACCAGGTTGAAGCGGCGAGTCAGATGGGGCTGCAGGCGGCGACGCTGAACTCGACGAATCCGGAGGAATGGGATCAGATTCGCGATGAACTGAAAGGCAATCGGTTGGATCTGTTGTTGATTTCGGAGATGCGTCTCGCCAACGAGTCGTTTCTGGAGGAGTTCTTGCCTTATCTTGGTTCTCGAGTTGGACTGTTGGTGGTAGATGAGGCTCACTGCATCAGCGATTGGGGTCATGACTTTCGTCCGAATTACCGCCGGATTGGTCGCATGATCCAGCGGCTTCCTGTCGGCACTCCGGTGATTGGTTGTACCGCTACAGCCAACGACCGGGTTGTCGACGATGTCAAGACTCAGTTCGGGGAAGCCACTTTGACGGTGCGGGGTTCGCTTGCTCGTGAGGGGTTACGACTGGAGGTTCATTCGGATAAGCGAAGCCCAGATACTCGGCTTGCGTGGCTAGCTGAAAACGTTCCTCGGCTTAAGGGCACAGGGATCATCTACTGCCTGACCCGTGGCACGGTGTTGAAGGTCGCAGAGTTTCTTCACGAGCAAGGCATTCGTTGTCGCCAGTATTTGGGTGGCGGAAACGAAGCCGAGATTGCGCAGAAAGAAGCCGCCCTTGATGACTTCGTCCATAACAGGATCGATTGTATGGTGGCGACGGTGGCGCTTGGGATGGGGTATGACAAGCCTGACGTTGGTTGGGTGATCCACTACCAAATGCCTCAAAGTCCGATCGCGTACTACCAGCAGGTCGGACGTGCGGGGCGGGCACTTTCATGCAGTTACGGCATCTTGTTGGCAGGAGGCGAGGATAGAGACATTCTGGATTTCTTTATTGCTAAGGCATTCCCAACGCCCGAGGAAGTCGATTCGATTCTGAAGGCTCTTGAGCAGTCCGACGACGGATTGCGAAAGGGTCAAATCGCGGCGCGTGTGAATATTGCCTTGAATCGAGTCGACAACTTCTTGGATCAACTTCAGGTTGAGGGTGCGGTGGACAAAGACGACGATGTTTGGCGGCGAACATTGAAGCCTTGGACGTATCCGGTTGAACGTGTCGAGGCGGTGAACGCCTTCCGACGTCAAGAGCAGAAGGCAATGGAACAGTACCTGAGGCTTGAGACCTGCAGGATGGCGTATCTCTGTCGTCAACTTGATGATGAAGAAGCGGGATCTTGCGGGATTTGTGATGTATGCCGTGGTGAGCGGTTTGGTGTCGAACCAACTGAGTCGCTTGTTGTTGAAGCCGACACGGCACTTCGATACAACTATGTGGAGGTCAAACCTCGCAAACAATGGCCGCCCGGGACTGAGCACGCCGGCAATATTCCTGTCGAGTCGCAACACGAACCAGGTTGGTGTTTATGCCCGTGGGGTGAGGCTGGATGGGGTCCGATGGTTCGCCACGGAAAGCAGAAGGATGGTCGGTTTAGTGACGAACTGGTTGTTGCTATGGCGGAGATGCTGTCGCAGAAATTTGATGAAGCGCCTACCTGGTTGACGTTTGTACCTTCGAAGCGAACTCCGCTGCTCGTTCCTGATTTCGCGCGGCGCCTCGGGAAGACCCTCGAGATCCCGGTTCTAGATCTGTTGCAAAAAACTCGAGATACGCCACAGCAGAAGCTGATGCAGAACTCGGCTCACCAACACGCCAACGTTCACGGCGCGTTCGAACGGAGGTCCACTCCTCCTTCGACTCCAGGGTTCCTATTCGACGACATAATCGATTCGCGTTGGACGATAACTGTGATCAGTTCGCTTCTTCATTCGGCTGGGTCTGGCCCCATAACGCCGATCGCACTTGCGTCTGCGGCAAAATCAGGCTGATGCTTTCTGACGCTGCACTGCTGTTGACGAACCGGATCAGTCCGAGCATTGTCAAACCGCTTCGGGCAAAAGAGTTCTGGAAGGTGGCAGCAGTCGGTCCGTTGGATGAATTGCCTGGACTTGATGCTTCAACGATCGGGGCTCGGGTCGGAGATATGGATCTTGGCGAGCGCGTCGCTTCGCTGCTCGACGCGGGATCTGGGTTTGCGTTAGCCCGTCAAGAGATCGAGTCCAAAGGCATCCGACTCTTGGCATACGGCGCTGAAGGTTATCCGCAACGACTCGTAGACCGGCTTGGTTACGCCGCCCCACCGATGCTGTACACCGCTGGACCCCACGAGTGGCTTGAAATATCCCTGCTCGGAGTTGTCGGGTCGCGAGACGTTGACGAAAACGGGGCAGAGGTTGCACGTCGCGCTGCTGGTGTCGCCAAACGCACCCAACGAGGGATTATCTCTGGCGGCGCGAAAGGCGTTGACATCATCTCCATGGATGCTGCCTATAGCAAATCAGTTCCATCAGTTGGTTTAACGGCCGAAGGGTTAGAACGCGCGAGTCGTCGACGTGAGCTGCGCGACGCAGTAGCGGAAGAACGTCTGTTGTTGGCATCTCCCTACGCGCCGAGAGCGGGCTTCACTGTCGGCAATGCAATGGGACGTAACAAACTGATCTATGGCCTAGCCGACTGCACACTTGTAGTTGCCTCAGACCACGACTCAGGAGGGACATGGGCTGGAGCGACAGAAGCATTGAGGCGCTCATTTGGCGCCGTGGCAGTCTGGACTGGACCAGGTAGCGGCCCCGGAAACAAGCCACTCATCGCACGTGGGGCAGCACCTGTTGAATCACTTGATGACTGGGATCCCAACGTTCCACCGCCTCCACCTCAACACCGATCAAGCTCAACACAAATCGAACTCGACCTCTGAAGCGCAAGAGATTCAACACCTCGTCACGAAGACGACCGTTGGGTCTGCTACACGATTGGGTGACATCTGCCGAGGCTGTTGAGAATCGTCAGCTGCGTCGGCGTGTCAAACTTCTTGAACAGGAAAATGAGGTGCTGCGCAGAGCAACTGCGTATTTGGGGCAGGCGAGTATCTCGGCACCTTCTCCCAACGCGACGGTCCATTGATCGGGGTGGCGTGGGTTTCCTAGGCCCCACCCCAGCGTGGTCGAATGCATCTGTTGATAGGCTCGCTCGAAGGGACGATCCGGTTTCCTTCGCCTGCGCCGTTTCCAAAGCCTCTGCCCATGCCCTTCGACAGTCCCATCCCATCGGTAGCGCTAAGGGTGCGACGTCAGATACCCAGACTGCTGCTGGCATGAGTCACAAAGTCCGTCTTGCGGGCGGCGCGGCTCTTCGAGCATCTGGGTTCTGTTGCGCTCATCGACGTAGCCGCCGAATGAGGAAGCCGGCGACAATGAAGGCCGCGACAGTGACGACAAGGCGGATCGGGCCTGCCGCAGAGATGATATCTGCCGTCGAAATCTCTGCGGCTGTCGGCTCCTCTCCTCGAGTTGACGACGCTGGCCCCTCAGCGAGTCGTACTTCGAGGTTGGATGCGAATTGGTCGATCATCTTGGCACTCAGATCAGGGAGCATCCCGCGGCCGAACTGAGCGACCTTTCCGGTGATCTTCAGGTCCGTTACAAGCGCCACTGACGTCACTCCATCGTGATCCGAGAGGTCGGCGGTGATCAGCGCCGTTGCCTTGCCGGCTCCGCGTTGGTCGTGTCCATCTGCGTGAAGCACTGCGTGATGCGTGTGTGCGTCGCGCTCGGCAAAGCGGGCACTCCCGACGAACTTCGTGCTGATTGCTCCGATCTTGACGGCGATTGTTCCAAAGTGGTCATCACCCTCGACTCGGTCGAGGTTCGCGCCCGGCAGACAAGGAGCCACCGCTTCTAGGTCGGTCATCGTCTTCCATGCCTCTTCAATCGAGACGGTGACGGTGAAGCTGTGTTCGAGGATCATGTTGCTGCCTTTTCTGTAAGATCAACCCGGACATCTGGCACAGTCGGTACACAACCCCGAGGCGATGACCTCGTCGTAGAACTCCTTCCATTGAAAGGTCCAACGTTGACATCCAGGCATTTTACAATATTATATTGTTACATTGATAATGCAACTGGTTCGGCCAGCAGGTCGCTGATCTCAACCCGCCACCGACCGACCCATCAAGGACTCCACGCGTACTACGAACGACACCCGGTTCGACGCGTACCTGGTACGACAGCACGACCGCGCGCCCGTACGCATCGGCGACTTGGTCCCCGACTCGCTATGGTCAAGTCGGGGACTGAAGACGTCTGTTTCACCTTTTGCCTGGTGTCACTTCGTGGTCAGACTCTGGGGCCGGGCGGGGTACTCGTTCCATCGGGTTCATTGGCCGGTACCAACGAACAGTGAACCCACAGGTTTGAGTCCCCGTCCAGCTACCCGGAGGAGATTGCTTCCGCCGGTGAACGGCGGTGGATTGCTCAGCTGTCGAAGGTCGACGCCGGGTAGAACTCGACGTTCACCCATTCGCCGGCCTGAGCCTGCTGAATTGTGTAAGCACCTGAGACGGTGCCGGACTCGTCAAAGACGAGCGGGCCAGAGGCACCCTCGTAGTTGATCGTCTCGCCCGCAGCCAGAGCAGCCTGGCCTTCGGCGAAGGTCGAAACCAGCGTGCCGTCACTATCGGCAACGCCGCGAATCGCCGAGTTAACACCAGCTCCGTCGCATTGACCCGACGACTCGAGTGCGAGCGCCACAAGGGTCACCATGTCGAAGGAGTTTGGCGCGAACGGGTCACCGGCCGCGTCGTAGCGTTCTTCAAACGAGATGAACTCCGCCAGCGACGGGTCCGCATCCGCGAACTCCACGAATGCGACATCGTTGATCAACTCAGCGCCAACCGCATCGAAGATCTCCGGAACGGCAAGATCCGCTGTGAACAGCCACTCACCATCGAATCCACCAGCCACAGCTTCCTTGATGACGGTCACACCGGACTCCTGACCACCAGCCAAGAAGATGGCATCCGGCTCGTTAGCCAACACCGTGGTGAGCTCAGCCTGATAGGACGGCTGACCGGGGTTGTAGACGACGAAGTCCGTGATGTCTATACCGGCATCGTCAACTGCGCCACGTGCCACTTCGGCTGGGGAGATCGTGGACTCCTCGTTCTGAATCAAGAAGGCCACAGACTCATATCCTCGGCTCGATAACCAGAGCCCTGAGGCTGCGCCGTCACCGAGGTCCGATGAAACTGTGCGGTAAACGAAGTCGCCGCCTAGCTCGTTGAGAGTGATCGTACCAGCGTATGGCGACAAGATCACGACCTCTTCACGCTTGGCGAGATCAACCAGCGCCACCATGATACCTGAGGTCGGGCCCAGAACTGCAACGGCTCCTTCGCTCTCGATCATGCTTGTGGCTTCCCGGATGCCAGTCTCGGCGTCGCCTCCAGTGTCAGCGACGACAGTGCGGATCGTTCCGCACTGAGTGCCACCAGCGGCGTTGATCTCGCTGACGCCGAACTCGATGGCAGCGGCGACGATTGCGCCGAACTCGCCGAGTTCACCGGTCAGCGGCACCAGAACACCAATCGTGACTTCCCCCGCAGTCGTCGGATCGTCCTCCTCTGCTGGCGGATCCTCGCCATCGGTTTGTTCCTCTGGCGGATCCGTCGCGATGTCGTCATCATCGCTGCTGCACGCGGCAGCAATCAGCGATAACGCCATCAGGGCTGCGAGTATTCGCAGCCAACTTTGTCTGTTCAGTAGCACGTGATTCCCCTCCTGTAGGGTGTTTTCTTGCTAGGTCGCCGGCGATTCGCCGGGTTCCTCTTCCCGCTCCTCGAAGAGCAGTTCTTGAAGCCGTCCCGGTTCGAGCAGTTCGGTGCTGTCGAACTCTGCGGTGCTTCGGCCGCCTTCCACGAGGTAGGTCCTCGTGGAAGCGGCGAGAATCTTCTCGGGGTTTTGTTCCACAACCCAGGCCACTGCCATTCCTGCGGCCGCGAGTTCCGAGACCCACTCGACCATTTGGCCGACAAAGATTGGCGCAAGGCCAGCGGTTGGTTCGTCTAGTAACAACACGTTCGGGTCGGCGATGAGCGCGGAGCTCACGGCCAGAGTTTGTCGTTCACCGCCCGACAGCGTGGCTGCGCGCTGCGTGGCGCGTTCGGCCAGGATGGGGAACCGATCAAATACGCTTCCGATGCGGTCCTGTGCGTTGGGGAAGGCCAGTGAGACGACCCGGAGGTTGTCGCGTACCGTTAGTTCTCGGAACACGTTGTTCTCTTGGGGCACATAGCCAATGCCGAGGCGCGAGACATCCTGCGCCGACTGGCCCCTCACATCTTCACCGTCAAATGTCACCGACCCGCTAGTCGGTCGGAGGTGGCCGATGATGCTCTTCATGAGCGTGCTTTTGCCAGCACCGTTGGGACCGAGCACAACGATGATCTCCCCGGCCGCGACCTTCAGATCGACGCCATGCAAGACCGTTACCTTGCCGTACCCGGATTCGAGCCCCTCAACTTCAAGCAGCATGGTCGTCTCCTAGATATGCGGAGATGACAGCAGGGTTACTGCGGACCTCTGCTGGCGTGCCTTCGGTCAACAACTCGCCGTGGATGAGTACCAAGATGTGCTCCGCGAGCGCGAGGAGGAAATGCAGGTTGTGCTCGACAACCACCAGCGTCATCCCTTCGCTGTGAAGCTCGGCAAGCAACCCGGCCAGGCGCTCCTGAAGAATCGGATGCACGCCCGCGGTTGGTTCGTCGAGCAACAACATCACTGGGTTCCGCACGAGTTGTCGGGCGACCTCGAGCATCCGGAGTTCGCCGCCAGACAAGTCTGCGACAAGGTCGTTGGCTCGCCTGGCGAGGCCGACGCGTTCGAGGGTTCGCGTTGCGGCATCGACAGTGTCAGACTCGTGAGTCCGCCAAGCCCGTCCGAACGCGGCTCGCAGCCGTTCTCCGGGGCTTGTCGCCCCAGCGATGACGTTGTCGAGGACTGATAGTGACTCGAATGCCCGTGGGGTCTGGAAGGTCCGTCCGATGCCGTATTCGGCTATGGCATCAGATGTCGCGTTGGTGATGTCGTTACCATCAAATGTGACCGCACCGCTGTCCGGGGCCAACACTCCCGATAGCAGGTTGAACGTTGTTGACTTGCCAGCCCCATTTGGTCCAATCAGTCCAACGAACGCGCCACGGTTCACGACGAAGCTCAGCCCGTCCTCGCCACCGACCGCCCGTAACCCTGCGAATCGTTTGGAGATCATTGCCGCTTCAAGTAGCGGCGTCCCGGCGGGTGACGTCGACGTAGTGCGGTTCATCTTGTGGCCTTCATTCGTTCCGCGATCCGGTCAAAGGGCTGGTAGCGCAGTACGGCGATGAACAGCAGTCCGGTGACGATGTGTTCGGCCGACGCGGCGATTTGCGCTGACCGGACCGTCTCGAACGGCCACGCTCGGATCACTTCTTCGAAGAATATGAGGCCAAAGGTTCCGCCAACGGCGCCGTAGACCGACCGTTCGCCGCCCAAGACGAGTGCGATCCACACGGTGAATGTGACCTCAGCGGTGAACAGCGAGGGCTGCGCCAGCGTGGTAAACATAGCGTAAAGGCCACCGGCGACACCGACTGGGATGGCTGAAATCAAAAAGACTTCTCGACGCATGCGCTGTGCCGATTTGCCGACGGCGAGAGCTGTGACCTCGTCATCGCGGATCGCGTCTAAGGCTCGACCATAGGGGGATCGCAGGAGTCTGCGGAACACGAGAATTGTCGCGATCATCAACAGCGCTGCTGCCCCAGCAAAGACGTACTTCTCTTCGATTGCTCCCCAGTCACTGAAGGGGCGTTTGACCCCGGCCAAACCAACGGTTCCGTTGCCGATTCGTCGTTCGTTCAACAGGAACGAATGGAAGACCTCAGCGAACGCGAATGTGGTGAGCGCTAGGTATTCACCGCGGAGCCGCAGCGTGGGCCAGCCCGTGATCGCGGCGAAGAGCAACGCGGCCACCGCAGCCGCCATCAAGGCTACTGGCCACGGCAAACCGAACCCGAACTTGTATTGGTCGAGACCTCGTGGTGCGGGTTGGGTGAAGATCGCGTAGGTGTAGGCGCCGACGGCGAAATAGGCGACAATCCCGAAATTGATCATGCCACCCCGTGCGTATTGCAGATTCAAGCCCAGGGTCACGACCCCAAAAATGCTGCCTAGGGTGACCACGGTGACGATGATCTGGGGCCAGTTCATGCTGCTCTCCTTCCCGCGAGTCCTTCGGGTCGGAACAACAGGACCAGAATTACCAGCGAGAACGCCACGAGTGGCCGGTAGCCAGCTGGGATCCAGTACACCGATACGTCCATGGCGATGCCGATGATGAGTCCCGACAAGATCACGGTGTAGAGCGAGCCAAGACCGGCGAGGATCGCGACGGCGAGGATTTGAAGGATTTGTGCAAATGGGAGATCTGTGGTCAGCGTGGCCAGGACCGCCAACATCACGCCAGCCAATCCAGCGAGCCCTGAGGACAGCAACCACGTCGCTCTCGAGGTTGTTCTTACGTCGATGCCTCGCGAGGCCGCGAGGCCCGGGTTGACCGACATCGCCCGGATCGCAAGGCCCATCCGGGTGTGGTTGAGGAACAGCGCCAGTGATACCGACACGATCGCAGCGAGGGCCACAACCATGAGTTGGTAGTTGGTGATGCGGATACCGAAGGGCTCGTAGCTGGTGGCAAGGCCGATATCGAGTGTCCGGATGCCGGTACCAATCAGGGCATCGATGACGCCACCAATCACGAAGGCTACTCCCGTTGAGGTGATCAGCAGTACAGCGGGGCCGCGCTCGCGGATTGGGTCATAGATCAGGCGGGCGACGAAGAGGCCAACGAGCGATGTGAAGACGATCGCGGTGATCCCTGCGGGCACCACGTGCCAGCCCTTGTCTGCATTGAGCCACCATGTGGTGAACGCGCTGACGCCGAGAAGTTCCGCGTGGGCGATGTTCAAGAAGCCTTCGACGCGGCGGGTGAGCGAGAAGCCGATCGTGGCGAGGATGAGGAAGCATCCGGTCACGACCCCTGTGGTGAGAAACTGCAGAAAGAGCATAGCGTCTACTCGTAGTTGCGAACTTCGAAAGTGATCGCTCCTTTGTCGCTGGTCCAAGGCCCATGGGGCATTCCGGGAGGGCGGCACGCGTACATTCCGGCGGTGAAGGTCTGGTCTAGGGAGAGGTCGTGGATCGAGCCCTCCACAAGCCAGAGCTCCTCCCAGAAATCGTGTCGTTGCACACCCGCTTGGGAGGTGTCGGTTCCGGGCAGGAACTTCAACAGGCGACTGTATGAGCCGCTGTCAGGGTCGTTGGACAGGATCTTGCTATAGAGCCCTTCGATGCCTGCTTCCGGCTCCCACGGAAGAAGTTCTGGGTCAAAGAACTCGAACTCTTGCTTTCCCATTTAATTGTCCTCCAATACGTTGGTGATTGAGTAGATGGCCTTCAGTGACTTCTCTCTGACGGGGTCGCGGAGTTCCACCTCGAAGGTTGGGTGGTACTCGAACTCACCGACAGCAGGAATCGTCCCAGACAAGATGACGGTGCCGGTCATGGGCCCTCCGAAGCGGTCCTTGACCAAGTTGATGAGCTCTGCTGGAGGGCGTAGCGCGGCGACTGATCCGGATTGGTACGCGACGTCAGAGTTCGCTGGGTTGCGGGCTTCGAAGATGAGTTCGTCCCAGTGTTTTTCGATGTCGCCGAGTCGCCAGACTGTTTCAGATAGCACCTTGACGCAGTTCTGCTTTGAAGCAGGGATGTCGACGGTTTCAAGGCCCCGGTCGGTGTGATCTGAGGCCACCGCCACCCAGATGTTCCCCTCGTCGATAAGGAGCGCAAATTCGACTTCCCCGCATGACGATGCAGTTGCGACCTCGACGCTGTCGGCAGTAGTGAGTCGGTCGGCGCCCAGAACGAAGTACGAGGGCACCTCTTCTGGTGGTGCAATGCCTTCCTCTTCGAGCTTCGCGATGTATGCGGCGACCGCATCGCCGTCCCGGCCGGTATAGCCAGCCAAGATGAGCCTCTTGGCGCTGAACCGCATGGCCCGACCGTCTTCTCGTCGCAGCACCAAGTCGTTGTCAGGATCAGCGAGCAGTTGCCGGTCAGCGAGCGCGGGAAAGCGGTCGCGTGCGGCAGTAGCGGCCGTCATATCAACGGCCGCGGTCACGGTCCCGGGGTCATCTCCTTTTGAGGCAACGGTCACGCCCCAAGGGTCGATAATTGCCGATCGGCCACACAACGGCGTCGAGGCTCCGACTGACCCAACGCCGTTGCAGGCGAACATGAACGCCTGGTTCTCGAGTGCTCGAGCTCGAAGCAGAGTGGTCCATGCCTCGACCCGGGGGTGAGGCCACGCCGAGGCCACCACGAATCCGATGGCGCCTCGTTCTGTCATACGACGGAACAACTCAGGGAAGCGGAGATCGTAGCAGACCGCCATCCCGAGCCGCCCGAGTGGGGTGTCGGCAACGACCACGTCGGTGCCCGCGGTGAGTACTTCCTGTTCTTTCGAACCGAACCCAAAGAGGTGCATTTTGCGATAGCGCGCAAGCTCGACCCCGTCGGGTCCAAATAAGACCGAGGTATTGAAGAGGTCGGTGCCGTCGGCTTCGATGAGCGATCCCACGTGAAGGCACGCATTTGCCGATACCGCCATCTCCGAGAAGGCAGCGAGTAAGTCGGGGGTTGCGTCGCCTGCCCGCACGTACTCATCGAACGCGAAGTACCCCGGATACCAAATCTCGGGCAACACGATGAGGTCTGAGTCCAACACCTCATCGATGCGCTGGCGAACGAAATCGATCGCATCACGAGGTTGCTCCGGCGTCTGAGCGTCTAACTGGATAAGCGAAACCTTGGTCATCGGGGATCTCCTTGCGCTTTTGCCTCATCGATGTACGCGAGGACTCGTTCGGGCGTCAGCGGCAGTTCAGTGATCACGGTCTCGCCGAGATGAGACAACGCGTCTTCGATTGCTGAGGCAATCACAGCTCCGGGGGCTATTGCCCCGCCCTCTCCCATGCCCTTTATGCCGCCGATGGTGAACGGGGATGGCGTCTCGAGGTGGGCGACCGCGAAGTCGGGAACGTCGGTCATCGTGGGGATGAGGTAGTCAGAGAATGTCGATGAAAGAGGCTGGCCGTTCTCGTCATAAAGAAACTCTTCGAACAGCGCTGTGCCGATCCCCTGGGCCACACCCCCGAAGATCTGGCCTTCGACGATCATGGGGTTGATCATCGGGCCGCAATCTTCGACGATTGCGTATGTCAAGACTTCGGTCTTCCCAGTCATCGGGTCAATCTCGACGGTCGAGAGGTGCGCTGCGTTGGTGAAGGCTCCCGTGCCAGGATCGGCGTCGTAGGTTCGCGACGACTCCAAGCTTGGTTCAGTTCCCTTGGGGAGCCGTTCGGGTCGTTGGTAGGTCAGCCGGCAGAGTTCGGAGATCTCGATGGATACCTCGGGTGACCCTTTCACTGACAGGCGGCCCGGCTCGACCACCATGTCTTCGACTGCGGCTTCGAGGTTGTGCGCGGCGACTTTCTTCAACGTTGCAACGACGTCGTCGGCTGCTTTGGTAACAGCACCTCCCGCCAGTACGGCGGATCGGCTGGCGAAAGTGCCCGAGCCGTAGGCGACCTGGTCGGTGTCGCCGTACTCGACCCGGACCTGATTGAGGTCCAGCCCGAGTCGATCTGCGGCTATTTGTGCCAGAGTGGTCTCGAGTCCTTGTCCATGGTCATGGATTGACGCCGACACGACCGCTGTGCCGGACGCGTCGAGGCGGACCTTGGCCGTCTCGTACCCGAAGACGATCGGGACCCCTCGCTGTTTGAACTCCTGAGTGGTATGGGCGGTTTGTTCTGTGAACGAGGCAAGCCCGATTCCGAAGAGTCGGCCTTGCGTACGCGCTTCGGCCTGTTGGGTCACCAGGGCTTCGTAGTCGCCGAGGCGTAGGACGGATTCGAGTGACTCGGGGAGCGAGCCGCTGTCGTATACGAGTCCCGAGGGCGAGTGCCATGGGTAGTCATCAGGCCCGATGAGGTTCCGTCTGCGGATCTCAGCGCGATCGAGTCCTCGGTGTCTGGCAATCTGATCTACGAGACGCTCGATCGAGAAACAAGCGGCGGGCCGAGCCACGCCCCGGTATGCCCCGTACGGGGTTTTGTTGGTGCATACGGGTGTGCCGGTAACGGAGTACTCGTGGATCTTGTAGGGACCGGGCAGGATTCCCATGGCCATGCCGTTGTCCATCGTGGCGGTCCATGGGAAGACTGAGTAGGCGCCCATGTCGACGCGAATGTCGGCTTCGAGCGCAAGGATTAAGCCGTCGTCGTCGAAGAAGCCAGTGACGCGGTGGCGGTGTTCACGAGAATGGTGCGAGGCCACAAAGTGCTCACGTCTATCCTCCACCCACTTGATTGGGTGCCCAAGTTCCCGTGCAGCTAGGCAGCACGCGACATCCTCGGTGTAAAGCTGCGCCTTGACCCCAAAGCCACCGCCAACGTCGGGAGCGACAACTCGGATCTGACTCTCGGGCACGTCGATAGCCAAGGCCAATCCTGCGCGGATCAGATGCGGTACCTGGGTTGTCGTGTACAACGTGAATCGTTTGCTACCGCGGTCGTAGTCGGCGACACAGGCCCTGTTCTCCATGGGGATCGCGCCGTGTCGGGCGTTGTTGAGGTCAATAGTCAGCTCGTGCGGGGCGTCTGCGGCCGCGTTGTCAAAGCCAGCGGTCTGGACTGACCTATGCACGTAGGCGTTGTCTGTCCAGCCCTCGTGGAGTAGCTCGGCACCCGGTTCAAGGGCGGCGTCGAGGTCCAATACGACCGGCAAGGGGGATAGATCTGCAAAGACCATCTCGGCCGCGTCCTCGGCGACGTATTCGTCGTCGGCGACGACCATGGCCACTGCTTCTCCGGCGAACCGAACGCGATCGACGGCGAGGATAGGCTGGGCGGAGACCTGAAATCCTTCGTAGCTCGAGACGCATCGAATCTCCGAGCCCGCAAAGTCTTTTCCAACAAAAACCGCATGGACACCCTCGGCGTGTACTGCCTCGTGCAGGTCAATCTCTGCGACTGAGGCGTGGGCTTCATAGGAGCGAACGAACTTCGCCGCGAGTGCTCGAGGCAAATCGATGTCGCCCACATAGCGGCCGTGCCCACGTAACAAGCGGTCATCTTCGACCCGCGGAACTCGTGCGCCAAAGAAGCGAGGTGCTTGGCTCTCAGCCATCGACCTGCACCTCCCGAAGTTCCGCGAGGGCCTGTTCGACGGCGTCGACAATTTGCTGGTAACCGGTGCATCGGCAGATGTTGCCTGCAAGATGTTCGCGGATATCTGCCCGCTTGCAGTCGGGGTTGGTTCGTGCAAGCTCTACGACGCTCATCAGCAATCCTGGCGTGCAGAAGCCGCATTGGAGCCCGTGGCAATCCTTGAACGCGCGTTGGATGGGATGAAGGGTCTCGTCGTCAATCGCTAACGATTCAACGGTGTCGACTGCGTGGCCGGCGACTTGGACGGCAAGTGTCAGGCAGGACCGCGTTGACGCTCCATCAACGTGGACCGTGCAAGAGCCGCAGTAGCCGTGCTCGCATCCGACGTGGGTCCCGGTCAGGCCGAGGTCATGACGGAGGAAGTCGCTCAAGAGCAGGCGAGGGCTGACTACCGCAGTCGTCGACTTGCCGTTGATTGACACGTTGATTTCACGCATTCGCGCAGCTTTCGAGGTTTGATTCAAGTGCCTGAGTCGCGGCCCGTTGGGTTTCGGCGAACACCAGCCGCTTTCTGTACTCCGATGACCCGTGACTGTCGCCAATAGGTTCAAACGATTCCCGGGCCGCTGTCGCTGCGCCGAGTGCGTTGTCGGCGGGTGTGCCGAGCAGCGCCTGTTCAGCATCAGCGCAGCGCACAGGCCGCTCGGCGACACCTGCAAGAGCGACGCGGGCCTCAACAACGGCCCCGTCTGCAACCACGCAGCCAACGGCGACTGCGACCGCTGCGAAGTCCCCTGTCCGACGCTGGAACTCGGAAAAACCCCAGTTGTGCTGGAACCTTCGGCTCAGATGCACCGACGTAATGAGTTCGTCGGGACGTTTCACTGTCGTGAAGAGGGACACAAAAAAGTCATCGCCCGGCACGGTGCGCGATCCACGGACCGACTCGAGCGTTATCGCGCCATCGAGAGCGAGCAGAACAACTGGCCATTCGGCGGCCGGATCAGCGTGGGCGATGCTCCCACCGATTGTGCCTCGGTTCCGGATCGCGCGGTAGCCGATGAACCCCGCGGCGTGTTGCGCAAGCGGCGTGGTCGATGCGACCAGAACGTCGGTCTCCATCTGGTGATGCGTCACCATCGCTCCGACTTCGAGCCCGCCATCGACGGCAGAGATGTTCGAGAGTCCGCCGATCGCGCCGAGATCAACGACATCGGTCGGGTTCGCCAAACGCAGGTTGAGCATCGGGATGAGGCTTTGGCCGCCCGAGAGCACGACTGCATCCTCGCCAACCCGGGCCAGCAACTCCACAGCGTCACGGACCGTCGTTGGCGCGTGGTAGTCGAACTTTGGTGGCTTCATCCGGACAGTCCTCCTCTCTTGGATGTCAATTTCGTACCGCCCAGCCGACTTGGCTGGCGCACGGCGTCCTGTACTCCCCCGAGTCAAGCACATTGAATATTGAAAATCAAATATTTGCAATAGTAAATATGTGGAGCTAAAATTTGGAGTAGGGTGTCAACCGACACCTCTGCAGCGAAAGGAAGAAATCTGTCTGCCGCTCATCACCACTCGCGTTCTGAAAAGGGGATCCAAAGCCGTGGCTGAACAAGCAACGTTTGTATCAGCCCCGCCAGTGCGTCAGCCCTCCGTGCCCGAAACCGTGCTGCTCTACTTGCGCAGGTTGCTGGTGACCGGCGAACTGCCCCCTGGGGCCAAGATTCCCCTGGACATCGTCGCCAAGACCTGCGGAGTGAGCCCGGTACCGGTTCGCGAAGCGCTGAAGCAACTTCAGAACGAAGGAGTGGTGATCAACGAGCCACGCCGTGGCTACTGGGTTGCAAAACACTCGAGCGAGGAATTCGTGGAGATCCAAGACATCACCACACTCCTTGAGCGTGAAGCGATTCGCCTTGGCGCCGCGCAACTCACCGATGAGGACATCGAGCAGATGGACGACTACCGGATCGAGATGGAGGCCGCCCTCGCGCAGGGCGATCTCTGGACGACCAATATCGCCCATCGCGAGATGCATTTCGTGCCCTACCGGGCATCGGGAAAGAAGAGGCTTGTCAAGGAGATCGAGCGCCTGTGGGAGCACACCGACCACTACCGCGTCTTGTACCTCTACAAGGATCACGATGTTCAACAAGTGTCCCTAGATCAACATCTTGACCTAATAGACGCCTGTCGAACCCGTGACCCCGACGTCATCTTCAACGCAATGAAGACTCATCGCAACTACGCGACGGCAACAATCACGCCGGGACTCCTCGACGAGGACGACTCGTGAAGGCAGAACTTCCCATACCGCTGCATCGTTCAAACCAAAGGAAAAATAACGATGCGCTTCGGAGCATGGATTCCCTCATTCGCCTACCCCGGACTCGACTACGAGCGAGCTAGGCAAGGCACAGACACCTTCTCAAAGAAGGCAAACGAATTCGACATCGACCTCTGGGTCATAGACCACCTACTCCACGCACCCGGGCTCTACGGCATGCCCTGGCTCGAACCAATGACCGTGCTCACCCACGCGGCAGCGGTCGCACCCGACATCAAAATGGTCGGAACTGGCATCCTCGTCATCCCGCTACGCGACCCGGTCCTGTTGGCCAAAGAGGTCGCCACCATGGACTACCTCACCGGCGGCCGCTACCAGTTCGGCATCGGCCCAGGCTGGTACGGCCCAGAATTCGAGGCCACGGGAACACACATCAGCGAGCGGGGCAAGCGTACCGACGAGCTACTCGGTGCTGTCCGCCTCCTCCTAACTACCCCGAATGCATCATTCGAAGGTCAGTTCTACAACTTCAAGGACGTGAGCATCGAGCCACGCCCACCAAAGATGCCCAACGTCTGGGTCGCGGGAGGCTCACGCATTCCCGACGGCAAATTCGACAACGACGTACCCAAGCTCGCAAAGACCGTCCTCAACCGCATTGTCGACGCCGACTGGTGGCTCTCGCGCTGCTCCGGCCAGCAAAAGTGGGTCCACAACGACTGGAAACTCATCCAAGACGCAGCTGCCAAGAAGGGTGTCACGCCACCCCGCTTTGGCCACTGCAACTTCATCTACCTCGTCGACACCAACGACCCGGCTAAGGCCCGCGAAGAACAACACATCTACTTCGAACAAGCTATGGGTACCCACCGCAGCCACGATCACCTGGAAAAAAGCTACTTCTTTGGCTCCATCGACGAGATCGTAACCAGACTGCACGACCTCAAAGACGGCGGCTGCGAATACATCGTGCTCGGGCCCACCAGCGACAACCCCGAACAGCTCGACTTGCTGCACAACCTCGTCATCCCCCAGATCAACGGCTAGAGCACCATCGCAGCCTCGAGTCGCAGTGACAGATAAGCCACTGCGTTCTTGTGGCCGTCGCGGTTGCCTCGCGCTCTATATCTCAAGGGGCAAAACCCAACTCAGCGGAGGCCTGGCTCCCGCATTTTTCGATGGGAGTGTCGCGCCTAGCGGCAGTGATGGGACCAGTTGCCGTGGCGTTTGGAGCAGCGACTGATGCGCTCCTCGAAGATACGAGGTGTCATCCAGAACTCCCTGATCAGCACGTTCTCGCCCTCCAAAAGCTGCTTGACGATCGGCACATGCGGATCATCGTCAACATCGTCCTCTTCGCCCGTCAGCAGTGTCAGACTGCTGCCAGCGCCGACATACTAGGGACGAGCTATCCACCCGGTAAGGCGCATAAAAGTGTATCCACCAAGCCCTAGACTGGTTACACTTTCATACATGTCCTCAGCGGCACCACCCTCTGATCTTGCAACGGTATTCACCCACGCCGACGCTCGCCGCGCCGGATGGTCAGATCGGGGGCTCTACGCCGCACGCGATAGCGGCGACATCCAGCAGATCGCTAGGGGCATCTTCGCCCGATCCGACCTACCAGCCGATCTCGATCTCGTCGAGATAGCCATCCGTGCACCGGACGCCATTCTCTGCTTGACCTCCGCGCTGGCTCACCATGACCTCACCGACGACATCTCGCCCTCCATCGATGTCGCCCTGCCTCGGTCACGGCGGAACCCCCGCACCCAAGCCCCGGTCACCTGGCACCGATTCGACGACGACACATTCGAGATCGGCAGAACCGAACTAGCCCTCATCGACCGTCTCACCATCGGGATCTACGCCCCCACCCGAACGATCATCGATGCCTATCGTCTCCGCCATCTCTACGGGACCGAACAGGCCACCGACGCATTGAAACGCTGGCTCACACTACGCAGCAGCCACCCATCGGAACTTCTCGCTATGGCGGGCCACTTTCCAGCCGCAACATCGCCGATCCGCGCCGATCCGCGCCGCTCTGCAAACGCTTCTGTGAATCCGGCCACATCGCGCGATGACCCCGCAGGGGCTGTCTACCTCGATCTGCGCCAATCTTGCTGGAAGCGCTCACGATGAGGCGACGCTCCGCTCCTCCATCGCCACGGTCGCTGCTCACCGAACCATTGATCTCCTCCCGCTCTCCGAGGTGCTGGCCGACTACCCAAACCTTGCCCAGTCCCGTTGGGCTGCATGGCGTCGCAAGCAAGGTTTGGACCAAACGCCCGAAGCCTTCGCTGATCTTCTCGATGACGTCATCGCTTTTGCCGACCCACTCCTTGAATACGGGCGTCGACAACCGTGAAGCGGCACGCTCGGCTACTCCCTAGCAAATCCCATCGCCTCAACCACGCCAGCGAACGCATCACCGCAGACATCTACACCCACGTCCGAGCCCCACTCAAATCAGACGCCGACGAGCGTGTGGCGGAACTGATCCGGCCTAGCCACTAGGAAGCCAGGCAGTTCAAAGCCAGCGGCATCGGCCGTTTCTCGGTCCTCGTCGGCCCCAACAACGGCGGCAAGACAACAATCTCCGATGCCCTCTATCTTGCACACGCCAAACGGTTTCCGCATATCCAACGACCTTCGTCAGATGCACTTGAGACGACCCCCGCGCTTTCTCGAAGTGGAGTTTGCGTTCGATCAGGCTGCTGACTGTGAATCCCGGCTCGGCAAACGCTTGCAAGCGGAGATCCAAGATGCCCCGCGCTGGGAACAAACCCTTGAGCGCAGTCTCGGGTCGGTTCGAAGTAGCTACGTTGATCAACCGGAACTCGCAGACAACTTATTGCTGCTGTACCTACCTGCTCATCGAAACCCGCTCGATGATCTAGCTCGGCGAGAAGCCCAGAGCCTGATTGAGCTTCTTCGGGCAGAGCAAGATCGTCGGAAGGGACACCGAAATCTGGTCCCGCTCCGGAAAGCTGCGGAGCAGGCACTTGACTACCTCGTAGGACACCCCCTTCTCCGCTCGGTCGAGGAGCGAATCGGCACGCACCTTGACTACCTCTCAGCCGGTGTCCAACATCAGCACGTCTTCGTCGGAAGACAGCGAGTCGATGATGCCTTCATCGCTCGCGTTCTTGAGCTACTCCTCGCCACGGTCGATGAACGCTCCCTTGCACAGCGTCTGGAACTATCCGGCCTCGGCTATGTAAATCTGCTCCACATTGCCGTAACTCTTGCTGCAATTCCTGGAACAGACCCACTCGGCTCATCAACGATTACTTCAGAGGACCCCGAGGCTCACCTCCACCCTCAGCTCCATCGAGGGCTCGTTGCGTACCTGCGTCAGACCGTCGCGACCCGGCCAGAAGTTCAGATCATTCTGACATCTCATTCCAGCGACATAGTCACTGCATGCCAACCGTCTGAGCTAGTGGTACTGCGCACCGAAGAGGACGGGACACGGGTACACCGCACCGTCGCTCATCTGCCGTTGTCAGCAGCTCAAAAGAAGCGCGTGTTGCGAATGACTGCATTGCACCTCGATACCAGCCGTTCCGCTTCCTTGTTCGCCGAACGAGTCTTACTTGTTGAAGGCATCACGGATGCGGCGATAGTCCGCCAACTTGGTCGAGCATGGGCTACCGGAGATGCCCGTCGCTTTGAGCGGATCGAGTCGCTTACTATCGTGCCGATGGGAACGAAGGTTGGGGAATGGCCGGTCCAGTTACTCGCGACGCCTGGTTTCGAGTTGAGCCAGAGGGTGGCAATTCTCTCCGATACCGACCATCGAGATTCAAGCAAACCCACTCCGGTGGATCCCACCTGGCTTGCCAACTACTCCACCTTGAGAGTCAGGCGCTTCACATCCCACCCAACGATCGAGCCCACTCTCGTGACTGGCAATGAGGATCTGATATGTGACGCTCTAGGCGAATGTTCGATCAAATGCCCAGATCAAGTCGATGCTTCTTCCATAGACGAACTCTTCCAGAAAAAGAAGAAGCTAAAAGCTGAGTTCGCGTTCGAATTCGCCGAACAAATCAAGAAGCGGCTGTTGGCTGGTCAGCCAGTGAGCGTTCCCGAGGATCTACAGAACCTATTCGAGTTCATCACAGCGGACAGTGCTTGTTCAACAGATCCTCACGCTACAACGAGCGACAAGAATTCTGAGGATGCCCCTGGCGATGCACATCCCGCCGCTGACGAATAGCCAGGCTGATGCCTCGACAGCATCAGATCGGCTCCTGCTGATCGAGGCAGGTCCAGGTTCAGGCAAGACCCGGACTGTCACCGAGCGGTTCGGCATTCTCAGCAACTCGGGCTCACGTTGCGGTGTAGCTGTTCTCAGCTTCACGACAGCAGCAACCTCGCTGATTCGGAGGAGAATCTTGTTTCGCTGGGGCCGATCGTCACTGGCCTGGCCCAACAGGTTTCGAACACTTGACTCCGAGTTCCGGAGCATTCTGGAGTACCTACTCCGCTCTGGCGAGCTCACCTGGCCCGGCGGTCATCAAACACTGACGGTCTTGGACGACTGGGCTAATCGCAAGATGGTCCAGCCCCCGGTCAAAACCTTGTGGCGTCCCGAACTGTTGGACCGAATGGTCACAGCAACAAAACGGCCAGCTCAGCGCGGCGAAACCGTGGTTACCGCGAAGAAGCATCTGACTCCTCAACTTGAGCAGGGAATGTGCACACACAGCAGCGTCCGCGAACTAGTGATTCAAGCAGCGGCACAACCAGATACTCGACAACTTATAGTCGAGTTCATCCGGAACACCACGAGCGCAGTGATCGTCGACGAAGTGTTCGACTCGAACGATACCGACTCTAAACTTTTGGTCCTGTTCGCTGAAGCTGGTTGCGATGTCACTGTTGTTGGCGACCGCTGGCAAGCAATCTTTGGATTCAGAGACGCAAATCCGCAGACGGTTCGAAGAACAGTGATCAAGCCACTCGGATTCACCACAATCTCGCTCACCGAATCATTTCGGTTCAGATCAGAGCAGACAAAGACACTGGCCGACGGTCTCCGCAACCGCACTAGTTGCCTAGCGCTACCACCGTCTACCGATCCCGATGTGGTGTTGGCGCCAGAATGGAAGATGTTATGGGAGGCTCACGAATGGATCTTGCCATCCTCCTTCGGAGCCGCCAAGTCTAAGATCGAGGCTGTTCTCTCACTACTTCTCGACCATTTCATGCAAGGGCAATCCCTTGGCCCAGCCCGACTTACGGAAACGGCGTATGTGCTGCTTAAGATCGATGAGACGCAATACCGCGAATACGCCGAAGCGGCGTTCGGACCCGTTCTACAGATACTTAAGTTGGACGGGCCACCCAGTGCAAGCGCTGCACTCGATCTCGCCCAAGATGTCGCTAAGACTTTTCTTGGAACACCAAGACGACTAACCGTCAAACCAGACCAGCGTTTTCGGTACGAGCGAAAGCTTGCGAACCTAGCGCGGCGGCTGGCCTATACGGGCCAATTCACACCGGGGCTAACTGTTCACCAGGCAAAAGGTGACGAATGGAACCGTGTAGCCGTGATCTTGACAGAGCAGGACGATGCCGCTCTTCACAACGGCCTCGATCACGACGTGCACAAGGACCGGCGCCTCTACGTAGCACTGACCCGAGCGCGACAACAAGTGGGACGACTATGAGTCACGCATATGGGCTGCCGACGGCCGCATCAGACCACTATCGCGTCGACCATTAACCCTCACCCCACCCAGTACGACTGGCTGGACTTCACAGCAGCCTGACCAGGCGAAACGTCCGTTAGAAAGGGCAGAGCCACTGGGTCTACGGTCAGGTGCTTCAACCAGTCGAGCATTCTTCGTAGCGCAGATCGATCAAAATATCTTCGGCAGATCGGCCAGATATAGTCCGCCTCCGGACCGCGATCACCGAGTCGCTATCGGTCGAAGTCGAACACTTCGGCGGCGCTACTAGATGCCTGTCCGAATCTCCGCCACCGCTATGCTGAGCGGGGTCGTCAACGTGAACTCGTCGTAGTTACCGAGGCTCACGCCGTTGAGCCACCAGTGAAAGACCCACCGCACCGTCGACGACCGGCCCCGAAGTGCTTGACCCTTGGCCAAGTCGTCGGCGAACAAGTCTCGGAGGAACTCAGGTGTCAACTCCTGAGCCTTCCAAACTCCGTCCACAACTCGCAGGACGTCCGAATACCAGACGCTCGGAGCCGTCACCAGCGGCTGCACGAATAATCAATCATCGACACAGTCCGACCCGTGTTTTGCGGTCGTGCATTGCCTTGAGTCGCGGGTTGCCTTCGTAGTCGTGGATGGCGGTCACGGTCATGTCCCTTTCGGATGCCATACCGTCTTGATTTCGGTGAAGTCGGCGATCATGTATGGGCTCCGAGCCACTCGGTCATCCCCCCATGGGAATCCCTCTCTGCTGGGGGGCACGACCCTGGTGACGCTGTGCGATGCGTTGGTTTCGATCATTGCGGCGTCGTCGTGGGTATGGCCGAATGCGTCAATGACGTTGACGTCCATATGGGCGGCCAAGACCGGGATCAGGGCCTCCTTTGGGCCGGTCAAGATATTCACGACTCCACCTGGCACATCTGCGGTTGCCAAAGCCTCACCGAAGGTGATTGCTGGCAGCGGCCACCGCTGTGAAGCGAGGACCACCGCTGTGTTGCCGATGATCATCGCTGGCGCGAGTCGAGACACGAGGCCCAAGAGGGCGGGGGTTTCGGGGGCAATCGTGCCGACGATACCGCTCGGTTCAGGGGCGGAGATGTTGAAAAACGGTCCCGAGACTGGGTTGAGGTTGCCCATGACTTGGGCAAATTTGTCGCCCCAGCCCGCGTACCAGACGAGTCGTTCGATCGACTTGGTGACCTCCCGTCTCGCTTGCTTTCTGGTGAGCCCGCCCGCCTTGAGTTGGTTGGTGAAGACGTCGACGCGGTCCTCGACCATCTCTGCGATGCGATAGAGAATCTGAGCCCGGTTGTACCCGGTACGGCCCGCCCAGCCCGACTGGGCATTGCCGGCGATTCTGACCGCGTCGCGTAGATCCTTGCGCGAGCCCTCCGCGACCCGGGCAAGCACGGTTCCCCCAGCGTCGGTCGCGGCGTAAGATCGGCCGGATTCGCTTCGGGAGAAATCTCCTCCAATGTAGAGCTTGTAGGTCTTGCGAACGTCGAGCCGCACCGATGTCGAAGCAGTGGCCATCAGTATGCTCTTTGGAGATAGGGCAGGAGGCCGTGCCGTCCGCCTTCACGGCCAAAACCGGATTCCTGGTAGCCGCCGAACGGTGAGGCCGGATCGAACTTGTTGTAGGTGTTGGCCCAGACGACGCCAGCTTTGAGTCGGTCCGCCATCCATAGGATCCGCGAGCCTTTCGACGTCCATACCCCTGCAGACAGGCCGTAGGGGGTGTTGTTGGCTTTGTCCAATGCTTCGTCGGGGGTCCGGAAGGTCATAACCGACAACACGGGGCCAAAAATCTCTTCGCGGGCGATCCGGTGGCTCTGTGCAACGCCGAGGAAAATGGTTGGAGTGAACCAGTAGCCTTGGGTCGGCAGCGAGCACTCTGGTTGGTACATTTCCGCGCCTTCGCTTTGTCCCAAGGCGACCAAGTCGGTGATCCGGTCGAGTTGTTCGCGGCTGTTGATGGCGCCGACGTCGGTGTTCTTGTCGAGAGGATTGCCGACTCGAAGTGTGGTGAGCCGTCGTTTAAGCTTGGCAACGAATTGGGGGGCGATGTCCTCTTGGACGAGTAGGCGACTTCCGGCGCAACACACATGGCCCTGGTTGAAAAAGATGCCGTTGACGACGCCTTCGACGGCCTGATCGATTGGCGCGTCTTCGAACACGATGTGTGGCGCTTTTCCGCCGAGTTCGAGGGTGAGACGCCGGCGGCTGCCAGCTAGGGCTCGCTGGATGGCTTTACCGACGTCGGTCGAGCCGGTGAAGGCGATTTTGTCGACATCTTCGTGTTCGACGAGCGCGGCGCCGGTCTCGCCGTCGCCGGTCACGATGTTGACGACGCCGGGTGGGAGATCGGCTTCGATTAGCATCTCAGCGAAGAGCATCGCTGTGAGCGGTGTGGTCTCGGCGGGTTTCAACACGACGGTATTTCCGGTTGCCAGCGCTGGCGCGATCTTCCAGGCCAGCATGAGCAGTGGGAAGTTCCAGGGGATGATCTGGCCAGCGATGCCGATCGGTCGGGTATCGAGGCCGGGGAAGGCGTATTCGAGTTTGTCGGCCCAGCCAGCGTAGTAGAAGAAGTAGGCTGCCGCGGTTGGGATATCGAAGTCTCTGGCCTCGCGAATCGGCTTGCCGCCGTCGAGCGTTTCCACAAGTGCGAATTCCCGGGCCCGTTCTTGGAGCATCCTGGCGATCCTGAAGAGGTACTTGGCGCGTTCGGCGCCCGGTAGCGTGCTCCAGCTCCCAAAGGCTTCTCGGGCCGCGCCAACAGCGCTATCGATATCGCGTGCCGAGCCGTGAGCAACCTTGGCGAGGTGTTTCCCTGTTGCCGGGTTCAGCGAACTCAGGTACTTCTTCGACATTGGCTTGCGGAACGAACCGTCAATGAACAAGTCGTAGCTGTCGTTGATTCCGGCGATGTCGGTTGCCTCGCGGGAGTCGACGTACTCGAGTTCGAGGGGTGTTAGAGGGGTTGTAGCGAGTGTGTCCATCGTCAGTCTCTCGTGTAGTAGTCGGGCGATTGGTAACGGCCGTCTCGTAGCCACCCAATCTGCATCAGAACGTCGTTGAGCAGCGTCGAAGCCCCGAAACGGAACAGGTCAGGTGTCAGCCACTTGGCGCCGAGCGTTTCGCTGAGTAGCACTAGGTAGCGGATTGCGTCCTTCGCGGTTCGGATCCCTCCGGCAGGTTTCATGCCGATGCGCACGCCGGCTAGGTCATGGAAGTCGCGGATCGCCTCGAACATGACAAGGGCGACCTCGCGGGTCGCGGCTGGTTGGACCTTGCCTGTAGAGGTCTTGATGAAGTCGGCGCCCGCAGCCATCGCGAGCATTGAGGCGCGCCGGACGTTGTCGAATGTGGCGAGCTCACCGGTCTCGAGGATCACTTTCAGGTGGGCGTTGCCCGAGGCTTCCTTGACAGCGACGATTTCGTCGAAGACGCGCTTGTATTCGCCCGCCAGGAATGCGCCGCGGTCGATGACCATGTCGATCTCATCAGCGCCGAGAGCAACAGCGGCGTGCACGTCGGCCACTTTGACATCGAGGGGAGCCTGCCCGCTTGGAAAGTAGGTGGACACTGCGGCAATCTTCACGCCCGATCCCGCCAAGTGCTGACGGGCTGCGGGGATCATTGCCGGATAGACACACACGGCCGCGGTCGACGGGATGGACGGATCTGAGGGATCAGGGCGGATCGCCTTCGCGGACATCTGAGCGACCTTGCCTGGTGTATCCATTCCCTCCAGGGTGGTAAGGTCGATCATTGTCACCGCGAGCAGGAGGGCTCGCCGCTTTGCTTCACGCTTGACGCTACGGGTCGCGAGCGATGCTACGCGCTCGGAGATTCCGACCTGATCAACAGAGGGCACCGCTCGCAGAAACGCGGCAATGTCGCGCTCTGTCGCTGCGCCGAGCAGGCCCAGTGGGCCAAGATCCCGAGTCCTCGTCACCGCTGCTTCACTCATCGATGGACTTCCTCGGCTGGTTCGCTTGAGCGAACGGATTCTCTGGCACCGGTTCGCGGGGACGACGCTCCCACAGCTGCAACATGAGGCGCGCTGCCAATGACCGGAAGCCGAGCGTCGCGCATGAATCAGCCCGTCTGGTCACTGGCTCGGCGGTAGGCGGTCGGTAGTCCGTCCACCTCATGCGCACGGCACTCATCGTGGCTCGACTGTGTCGCTGATCCTCTCCCGATCGGGGAACTAGCGGTTGCTGTTGCAAGGTCACGAACCCCATGTTACGTTCCTTACCAGCGAATGTGCAACTCTTTCACATCCGCTGTTACAACAATGGAGGAAGATTCATGAGACGTAGCCAGTTGTTAATTCTGTGGGCACTTCTAGCCGTGTTCGTCTTTGCCGCCGGATGCGGCGGGGACGATTCGGGCGCGAGCGGTGAGAATGCCGAATCGGAGGGTGAGTCCTCGTCTGATGGGGATGGCTCAGGCGATTCTGAGGACGATGGCATCAAGATTGGGTTTAGTCAGGTGACTCTCCAGTCGCCGTTCTATGTGCAGTTGCGCGATGGTTCAGCAGCGGCCACGAAGTCGTTTGGCCATGAGTTGATCTTCTTGGACGCGAACGGCGATGTCACCAAGCAGAACAACGACATCCAGGATCTGATCACCCAGGGGGTCGACGCTTTGATCGTCAATCCAGTTAACCCTGAAGCGGTGGGTCCAGCGATTGAAGAGGCGATCGCGGCGGGAATTCCTGTGATCACGGTCGATCGGAGTGTCACGAACACCGGAGTCACTGCCCACATCGGGCGTGACAACATCACGATGGGGAAGGTCGTAGGTCAAGCAGTCGTGGCACGACTTGCTGCCGACGGCATCGAGAACGCGAAGATCATCGAGATACAGGGCGATGCAGGTGGGGCAGTAATGATGGACCGTCGAGACGGCTTCCACAACGCCATTAACGGAACCGGACACGAGATCGTCGAAGGACCGTTCGCGGAATACATCCGCTCGAACGCAGTTGTTGCCATGCAGGACTTGTTGCAGTCGCACCCGGATGTGAACGTCGTATACGCACACAACGACGACATGGCACTAGGCGCTTTGCAAGTCCTCGAGGAGAACGGCCGAGACGATGTGTTCGTTGCAGGTGTCGACGGGTTGTCAGAGGCCCTTGAGGTCATGGCCAGCGGTGGTAACTACGTCGCCACCTCCCTCAACGATCCCCAGTACTTAGGCGATGTCGCGATTCAAGTTGCTCTCGCAGCAATAAACGGAGAGACGGTTTCGAGCTTCGTCGATGCCGGTACATCGGCCGTAACCTCCGACAACGTAGACGACTTCCCACGCGACGGACTGCTCTTCGCCGAGTACCGCCCCGACGTCCTCGGCAACTAGCTCTCGACAAACAAGCGCAGGCCCCCGAGGCCCCTCGATCAGGGGTCCTGCGCGGCCCATAATGGAGGGACGACCCTCGCCTGACTGCGACAAAGTAGGATTAGATGAACAACGAGAAAATGAAGGCAGCCGTACTGCACAGCCCGGGCGAGATCCGGATGGAGCACTTAGCCATCCCGGCCAACCGGCCAGGTCACGCACTGGTGAGAGTCGCAGCGGTCGGGGTATGCGGATCGGACATCGGAAGACTACTTCACGAGGGAGCTCATAAGATGCCGCTGGTATGCGGCCACGAGTTCTCCGGGACGATTGTTGAGGTCGCGGGCGATGTCGAGGGTTTCGTCGTCGGTGACCTCGTAGCGGTAGCGCCGCTAGTCCCGTGCATGCAATGCGATCAATGCAAGACAGGCGAGTTCTCCCGCTGTCGCGACTACGACTACTTCGGTTCACGGCGCGACGGCGCATACGCGGAATACGTTCTTGTCCCGCAGGTCAATCTTGTGCCGACTGCATCTGGCATGGACCCGCGAGCCGCAGCGATGGTTGACCCGGCCGCGATTGCACTGCACGCGATCTGGAAAGCGGGAGGCGTCACGTTCGGCCAACGGGCCGCTGTAGTCGGGTGCGGGCCGATCGGCCTCTTCGCAATCCAGTGGCTACGGTTGATGGGGGTGGGCGAGGTGCTCGCGTTCGATGTAGCCGAACAGAAGCTTAAGCTTGCCCTTGAGGCGGGCGCCACGTCTGCAGTTCTCAACGACGAAGACCAAAAGCTCCAAGCGGAGTGTGATCTCGTCGTTGAGGCCTCTGGACACGAGTCGGGTATCAACTCTGCCATCCACGTCGCTGGCCCGGGCGCCAGCGTCGTGTTCATCGGCATACCAGTCGCCGAGGTGGCTCTTCGTGGCCCCACGTTCGAGCACTTCCTGCGCAAAGAGATCTCGCTTCACGGCGCGTGGAACTCCTTTAGCGCCCCGTTCCCTGGGTCAGAGTGGTCGACCGCTCTCGAGGCGTTGGCGGGAGGTCAGCTGAGGTGGGAGTTCGTCATAAGCCACCAACTCGAGTTGGATAGGCTCCCGGACTTCTTTGATGAACTATCAAGGGAGCAACGCCCGCTCTTTTCGAAGATAATGTTCTTGCCCTAGCTAGAAATAGACTCACTGTGACTCAACAGAATGTTCTCGCCTTTGACTTCGGCACAGGGGGCGTCAGGGCAGGCGTGTTCTCTGTCCCCCGCGGCCAGTTCATCGGCTACGGTGATGCAGGCTATCGAACTGTGTTTCCTCGGCCGTCGTGGGCGGAGCAGGATCCAGATGACTGGATCGTGGCGATGCGCACAGCCTCTTGGCATGCACTCACAGACGCGAGTGTCGATGGGGTAGCCGCGGTGTGTGTTGCGGCCACATCGTCGACCGTCGTCGCATGTAGCTCACGAGGGCTGCCGACCCGGCCCGCAATACTGTGGATGGACACCCGAGCCTCCGCCGAAGCGCGTCGTACCGCCGACGTGGACCATCCGGTGATGGACTTCAGCGGCGGTGCTGACGCTGCTGAGTGGCTCGTTCCAAAGGCGATGTGGTTGAAGCGACACCAACCCGACATCTTCAGTGGATCCGAAGTAATTTGCGAGACACTCGACTTCGTCAACCATCACCTGACCGGGGTATGGGCCGGATCAGAGCTGAACGCTACCTGTAAGTGGAACTACGACCGCCCAGCGGGTGACTTTCCCCGGGATCTTTTCGAGAGTCTGGAGGTTCCTGAGCTGCCAGACAAACTCCCGACACCTATCGTCCCGGTGGGCATGCCGCTCGGAACATTGACAACAGAAGCCGCCGAGGAAATCGGACTTGCGAATCGGCCAATGGTTGTACAGGGCGGAATCGACGCTCATATGGCGATGCTCGGCGCCGGCTGCGTTGATCAAGGTGACATCCTCGTCGTCGCTGGGACCTCCACGGTCGTTCTCGGTCGCTACACCGAGCCGCATCAGGTAAAGGGGTTTTGGGGTCCGTATCCGGACGTACTAGTGCCGGACCAATGGCTGCTTGAGGCCGGTCAGACATCTTCCGGGTCCGTGATCTCCTGGTTCGTGCACGATCTACTGAATCTAACCGACGCCGAGCATCAGGCCTTGATCCAGGAGTGCGAAACAGCATCCCCCGACGCGAGCCTCCTGGTCCTTGATCACTGGATGGGAAACCGCACGCCCTACCGAGACGAGCGACTACGCGGCGCACTTCTCGGCCTTACTCTCGGACACACCCGAGCCGACCTCTATAGATCGCTGGTCGATGGCGTCGCTCTGGGCACCGCGAACATCTTCGCGACGCTCGAAGCGTCCAACCTCCTCCCGGAACGTGTCGTCATGGCTGGCGGGATCTGCAAGAATCCCTTGTGGATGCAGTCCACTGTCGACGCAGTGGGTGTTCCCACCGACCTGGTCACTTCAGAGAACCTGACACTGCGGGGCGCAGCCGTCGCAGCGGTCTACGCCCTAGGGCAATTCGACAAGCTCTCGAAAGCCGCACGCGAAATGGCTGCTACAGCGCAGACCACTCAACCGTCCGCCGAACAAAGGACGGCCTACCGTGATCGGCTACACCTGTACAGGGCAGCCACCGAGGATGCCGCACCAGTGCTTCGAGAGCTGGCGAGACAGCAAGAAGATCGGAGAGACAATTGAGCGCTGAACAAGCCAGGATGCAGCCAGCACGACTACCAACCGGTGAGGAACGACAAAATCTCATCATCAAAGTTGCAAAGCGATACCACGCCCTCGGCGACACCCAAACAGCCATCGCCCGATCCCTCGGCCTCACGCGATGGCAGGTCAGCAGGCTATTGGCAGACGCCCGAGACGAAGGTCTCGTTCGCGTCGAAATCTTGCCTAGAATCGGACGCGACACCGACTTAGAGGTCCGTCTCCAGCGAAAGTGGGGTCTAGTCGATGCCGTGGTGGTTCCCGGAGATCAGGAGTCTGCGTTTCGCGCGGTTGGCCACGCCGCTGCTCTATACCTGACGTCGCTTCGATCGTCCATCGACGTCCTCGGAGTCTCTTGGGGCCGGACGATGTCAGTGATCGCGACCGCGCTTCCGTTCATGTGGCGACCCGGGCTTCAAGTGGTGATGCTCAACGGTTCGACGATCGTGCGTCCTGAGCTGGCAAACCCTCCCGGAGTCGCTGAGGAGATAGCGCGCACCGCCGGGGGGACCGCCATCGTTCTCCCTGTACCAGCGGTCGTCGGGCGGCCCGAGACTCGAGACGCCCTCGAATCGGATCCTGTGATAGCCGACATCCTCGCGATGGCAGATTCCGCACCCGTCGCCTGCTTTGGTCTGGGATCGATGAGCGAACTCTCGGTACTCCCACGCTCTGGGTACGTCGACGACGACGAGTTCGCGCAGCTCACACAGGCCAACGCCGTGGGAGATGTGCTAGGTCGATTCATTGACATCAGCGGGACGATCGTGAACCGCGAACTCGACAGCAGGACCGTGGGGCTGGAGCTGCAACGGCTTCGCGACAAACGACTATCGATTGGAGTCGCCGCCGGCGAGAACAAGCAGGGGATAACACGCGCTGCACTACAGGCAGGTTTTGTCAACGTGCTTGTTACGGACTCCTCAGTTGCCACCGAACTTGTCGGAGGGCGTTATGACGAATGAGATCTTGTCGCTCGACGGCGTCACAAAGACCTTTCCACCACGCACTGTCGCTTTGACAGACGCAACGCTCTCAGTCGTCGAGGGCGAGGTGCACTGCATCATCGGCGCGAACGGCGCGGGTAAGTCGACGCTCATGAAGATTGTTTCTGGTGCGATTCGCCCCAGCGCAGGGCAGGTTCTTTTCTCGGGGCAAGAGTTTCGAGTTCGGTCGCCGTCAGACGCGTCAAGCGTGGGTATCGCCATGATCTATCAGGAGCTCGATCTCGTCCCGCAGCTCTCCGTCGAGCAGAATCTCTTCCTCGGGCACGTCCCGAACCGACGAGGCGTGATCAGCAAGAAGAAGCGCCGACGCTTGGCACGTGAGACACTCGCGAGGATCAAGTGCGATATAGATCCCCGCGCTGATGTAGGCACGCTCTCTGTCGCCAATCAACAATTCACAGCGATCGCTCGAGCGTTGACCATGAACGCGCGGTTGCTCATCATGGACGAACCATCAGCGGCGCTCAACTCCCGGGAACTCGCTCATGTATTCGCTGTGATCCGCGAGATCACACGCGACGGAGTAGCGGTGGTCTACACGAGCCATCGGTTGCACGAGATACTTGAGATCGGGGATCGGGTTACCGTTCTCCGCGGTGGGCGGACGATCGAGACATTCGACATCGCCGACGCGGACGAGCAAAGACTCATCTCAGCCATCGTCGGTGATGAACGCGTTCTCGTGGATAGACAGGAGCGTCCGCAGCTAATCGGCGACGTCGCGCTCCACGTCATCGAGATGAAGTCGCCCCATGGACTGGACGTTCGTGACCTTCAACTCAGACGCGGAGAGATATCTGGGCTCACCGGCCTTAGCGGATCCGGTCGAACGGGGTTCTTGCGGGCATTGTTTGGCGCGGAGCCGTTTGACGGGAAGATATTCCTACACGGCGAACCATTCAGCCCACATCGGCCCTCCGATGCGGTTGGCCGAGGCCTCGGCCTAGTCACAAAGAGCCGCAAGTCGGATGGACTCGTTCTGGGTGCCGGTATCGCTCGCAACAGCATTCTGGCCTCCTTGGCGGGCTCCATCGCGCTCCGAAGATCTTCCCGGCACAAGCAGGCTGAGCGAGTGCTCCACAGGCTCGCGACCAAGTACTCGCGACTGGAACAACCAGTGATCCAACTGTCCGGGGGCAATCAACAAAAAGTTGTGCTATCGAAATGGGTGTTGAGCGGTGCGGACGTTCTACTAATGAACGAGCCGTCTCGCGGCCTAGACCTCGGAGCGAAGTCCGACCTATACGAACTAGTTCGCGCCTTAGCCGACGACGGTGCGGCGGTGTTGATCGCGAGCAGCGAGATCGAGGAACTGTACGCCGTCTGCGACTCGATCTGGATCTTCAGGGATGGCAAAAACGTTTCGCTTTACGACGCTCAAGCTACCTCTCCTGATGAAATTCTCCATTCAATCGTAGGCGGGAGGACACGCCATGAGCGACACAGGTCTTGCGGCGCAACATGACGGCGAGCCGGGCAACGGGCGTCGCCCGGTCATTGATCTCGTTGTCGACTACAACTTCATTCTGATCTTCTTTGCTGTATTCGCAGCGGCATCGATCCTGTCCGATGATTTCTTGACCTCAGGCAACATCTCCAACCTTTTTCAACAAGCAGCAGTTCTTGGAGTCGTGTCAGTGGGCATGACATTCGTCATCCTCACCGCCAACATCGATCTCGCAGTCGGGAGCGTGGCCGCGTTCTCGGGCATGCTGGTTGCGGTATTCATGACGAACGGGATCAGTCCGGGATTGGCGATCGCATTGACTCTTTTGATCGGGATGAGCGCCGGTCTGCTAATGGGCGGCATCACCGCTTTCGCCGACGTTCCAAGTTTCATCGTCACTCTGTCAGGGCTGGTCGCGTTCCGCGGTGGGACGTTTCTGCTGACCGATGGCGTCCCTGTAAGCGGACTACCGAACGAACTCTCCACCCTCACTTTAACCTCAGTTCCAATCCTGCCTGGGTTCTCTGTGGCCTCCATGGCAATCATCTTCGTCGCCGCCGCCGCGATTTCGGGCATCATTCTTCGTCTGACAGTATTTGGAGAGTATGTCTATGCCACCGGAGGCAATCCGGAAGCGGCACGGCTGTCCGGCGTACCCACGAAACTGATCGTCGTCGCCGCGTTCGGGCTGTCGGGATTGACAGCTGCGCTAGGTGGCATGATGATCACCGGCCGTCTCGGAATCGGACAGCCAACAGCTGCACAGGGCATGGAACTCGACGCAATCGCGGCCGTCGTTCTTGGCGGAACGAGCCTATTTGGTGGCCGCGGCAGCATGCTAGGCACCTTCTTCGCCGTAATGCTGCTTCAAGTGCTCCGCAACATCTTCAACCTCCTCGGATTGGGATCCTTCTATCAGATGGTAATGACAGGAGTAGTCATTCTGGGAGCGATCCTTCTCAACCGCCTCGTCGACCGCCAAAAGGGACGAGAATAGTCGGCTCCTCAAACTATGACGAGTTTGAGGCTGTCGAGTACGCCTTGATGCCAAGGTACTGAAGATGTTGAACGTGTTCGAGGATTACCCCCGTGAATGCCAACTATCGTCGTGGATCGTCGCCTCGACGCCGAGACCGTCGTTGAGGTCCTCAACTAGGTAGCAACGGTGCGCAGCTCCAATGCCTTCATGAGATCCGACAATGGCGGCGAGTTCATCGTGCATGACGTGGCGGGGTGGCGCCGGTTCGACCGACATCGGTAGACCTTCATCGATCGCTGATCTCCATGGCAGTGGCCTGGATCGAATCGTCCAACGGTAAGCTCCGCGACGAGCTGTTGAACAGCTGATACTTCGCAGCGTGCTCGAAGCCTAGGTCCACATCCAGGACTCGCTTATCGACTATCACAACAAGTCGCCACACCACGTCCACGGACTGCTCAGCCCCACGGAGTTCGCCTAAGCGCGGCGTCTCACGATATCCCGGCAGTGTCACTGGGTCAACACGTTGAACCCTATGGAGGCTCTACGCGACCGAGCTAGGTTGGCAGCCTCATATTGATGGTGCGGAACAAGTCTTCCATGTGGTGCCCAACGCAGCAGCGCGGTCTCCCAGCGGCAGGCGTTGAAGACAATCTGAGCGTCACAGACCTCGCGCAGTTGTTCCTTAGCCGGGTAGGCGATGGCGACCTCGCCGTCGGGATCTCCATGCTCGAGCCACATGAGTACCCTTTCGAAGCCATTGGGAGCCAGGATCTCGTGAGCTGCCAACAGTCGTCGGCGGATACGATACAACGGGTCGTCTTTGCGGCCTCGATGCCCCAAAGTGTCGTGCTGGACTCGGTGGCGGACATCACCTAGAGCTTGGTTGGCCAGGCAGATCACGTGGAAGTGATCAACGACCAACTTCACGTCAGGCGACTGGTTCGCGAGCGCGGTCGCGTAGGGCTGCTAGGGGTCGATCACGGCGTGACGGATCCGCTCAGCCTACCGCGCTAGCTTCGCGTCGAGCCAGTCCTCGACCACCGCGGCGCTGCGGGCCGGACTCACATCGACGAACTGACCTCGGTCCAAGTCGACGATCCAGGTCACCGTCGGTGTCCCCAGTCTCGAGATGTGACCGATCCGGGGGTCGGCCGTGGTAGCGCACCGCGTCCATCGCAGTGGAGCACACCACTCCGAAGCTACACGCGGCCCCCGCGACGGACTCACAGCCGGCCCGACTCGGCGAGCGATCTCGGCTCAGGCCCGCTCTGCCTGAGCACCGCCCAAGTGCCGCACACCTCACAACCGACCACCTCCACGGTGGTCTCGATCGCCAACCACCACTGCTGCCGTCATGAACCTGGGCCCCCACGACGAACCCCCGTCCAGTCCTACCAGGGACGTCACGCCCCCCCCCACGGCGAGATCAATCAATGACCGAACCGCAGGATCGAGGGTCAGGTCTGCGAGTCGATGTTGGGGCACAATCTCGTCCAACAGATCGCCAACGGCCCCAGCGGCGGCGTCTCTAGGTGGCCGGTGCTCTACGCCAGAGGTCGTGATCAGTTCCGCTAGTCGATCCGCGCCCAGATGATGGCTCTTGGCCCGCCCCTCGGCAAGGACAGTCTCGACCAGCGAACGGAACCGGGCCTTGTCGCCGAGGCGTTCGGCTTCGATGAGATCGATGACTAGATCGGACCGTGCCACCGTACAGTTATGCTCGCTGTCTCCGGCTCGCCCGTAGCTTTAGAACAGAAAACCTCGAATATCTCGCGCCCCACGCTCCGGGCTACTCGGCGTACTCCCTGCAATCCGGGTTCGTCAGGGAAGCCAAAACGGCGGGATCGCCTCGTACTGATGCGCCCCTGAGACCGAACCTCGGTCTGCTGGAACCGCAGCGCCACCGCCGGCGTCGGCCACTGACCAGCCTCAGTTCGACTCGTTCACCTGGCCTTGTATAGTCGGCGAACGCGTACTACTACCGGATTGTGCGGTACGAGAGCGACGGTTCTACCTTGCTGACGGCATGGCCAACTGCGACGACCCGCGACGAGAACGGCCACTAGAGTGCCCGGTTGCGGGTCGGTGCACCGTACCCGTGTGGTTCCCGCCGCTGCCGTGCCAATCTCCGGTCGCCCGCCAGAACTCATAGTGAAGTAGCCATTCGCACGCCCATGGAAGCACCGTTTCATCTATACGGTCCTGGTGACCCCATTGCCCCGCCTCGTACAAGCACAGGCTGCCGTCGGAGTAGATGTGCGGGAGGTGGCCCTTGTCGTCGGGCGCCAACTTGGGCCAGCGAACGAACACTGACGGCCGCCGCGGCGGTCGATACATCAGCTCGACGCGATAGACGGCGCTGACTTCGCTCGGCTGAAGAGTGCCGATCCAGCGCAGCATTCCGGCACGTAGCGTTGCCTTGCCGTCCGGGTACATCCGATCGAGGCGCTTGGCGGTACCGGCCAGTCGGGCAAGCCGCCTAGTCGCCATGAAAATCGTGTCGCGGCACCGGACGAGTGGTCGGCGATGTCGTGACCCGGCCCGAATCGGTAACGCCAAGAGCGCCACTCGCACTCGCCGCGGCGAAGCTCGCTGCCACACTGGCAGCGGCAGCCCGCACCGGCGACTCGCCGAACGCACCGGCAAGCGCTTCTGTGGCGGTATCGATGCCGGCCGGTCGGTCCCAATCATCGGCCTGAACGACGATCTCACACACCCACAAGTCGAAGTGGCGTTTGCGGTCAGCGGTGGTGTTCCACTTGTCGGCAAAGTTCTCAGCCGCATGCGCCGGGTTCGGAACCCAAAATTCGTCGTCGCGAACCTCGATGTGGTCCACCAGCGCGGCAGCGACCTTGCGGTATGCGGTATACAGATCGTGGTCTCCTCCGTAGGCTCGTGTGGCCAGGGTGGTGATCAGGATGGAGGCAGGCTTGTCTCCAGGATGGTCGGAGAAGAAGAGATCTCGATGGAGCTTCAAGAGTTGAACTACTCGCTGCAGGGTTGTTCGCACCAGCCATTGCGGGACGTCCTCGATGTCCCGGTTGAGCGTCTTGGCTAGGTCCGCCCTTCCCTTGACTGCGGCTTCGCCCATGCGGGTCCAAAACCAGTCGGCATAGCCAATCGGGTTGCTGTGTTGCCATTCACGAAGATCTCGGTCCGACAGCAGGATAGCGTCCTCTGTGCCGTCCTCGTCAGGGATCACGGGCAGGACGTCCAAGTGAAACGAGTCGTCCTTATAGACCAGCGTCCAACACCTCCCCTTCTCCTCGATAATCGGATTGCCGTTGGCGGAACCCCGCTCCGAGATGTATACCAACAACAACTCCTCGGCCTCCTCACGGAGTTCCCCCTGGGTGATCGAGGTCTTGGCTAGGAACCGCAAGAAGACGAGGTCGATGTCGAATCCATGATCCGCGGTCGGGCGCAACACCGTTCCCAGCCGAAATGAGCCTTGGGGATATACATCAGGGTCGCCGATACCTCGGTCGACGAGCCAGCGAGCGAGATCCTCGTACCTGCGCACTGCCAGTTCGTACTGCTCCGGTGAGATGTCGAGGCACTCGACCAAGGCGCTGAGAAGCCTCGAGAGGATGGAGGGGTCAGGCGTGGGCATCAGCGGGTTCCTTGCTGTAGTGGGGTTGATAGGGCTGCGGAACGTGGTCAAAGAAGCCGGCGAGCGCGGGTGACCGGGTTCGGCTCTCAGCGTGCGCTCGTCCGATGAGATCACGTGGTGACACATCGTCGAGGGAGTGGACACCTTGCGGGGTTGGCACGTTGAAGCGAAAAACATTGTCGCGACCAACTATGAGTTGGGCGTGGCTCGTCGCCGCCAGCGACTGACCGCGCATGACAACGTCAAGGCCATCACGGCGCCATACGACAAGCCCCCCTCGGTCGAGTCTGTCATGCCGGTGACGGACTTCGGTTGTCGTACCCACACTGAGTACCCGAATGCTGTCTCTTTGGCCACCAAGTCGATCAAAACATTCCGCGACCCCGACCAGGGTCGGGTTGTTTGCCCACACGCCGCCATCTATCAGCCGGTGCTCACGAAGAGGGGCGACCGCGAGGTAGGTCGGAGCGGCGGTGGTCGCGAGAGCTACATCGATGACCGTTTCGCGCCAGTCGCGACGAAGATCTTGGTGATGAGGCGTCCGGAACAGGTGTACGTGATCCGCGGCAAGGTCGTATGACGGGATCGCGAGCCGAACTCGGGAGTCTCCGAGGATGGTGTCGCCGAACTGCTCCTCGAGCACACGACGCAGACCAGCAGAATCATACCGCGGACCGGTGAGGCCGCGAAGCATTCCTCGTCGGCGCTGCGGCGGAAAGATTGTGTCGCCGTGCTCCAGATAGATGGAGAGCATCTCGGCCGGGGCGATGCCAAATCCCAGCCCGAGCGCGAGGAGACCACCGGTCGAGGTGCCGACCACGAGATCAAAGTGATTCCCAACTGAGGTCTCGAAGTCCTCCTCCCACGCGGCCAGCGCGGCGGCCGCGAACATTCCCCGCAAGCCCCCGCCATCGAGACTCAGGACTTGCAGTGCTGACCCGCGTTCGTCACGCCCTTCGGCGGGCAAAGCAGAGGCACTCGGGTCGGCGGCGAGCATATAAAGGTCGTTCCTACTTGTCGTCGCGGGGAGGGAACGGGTCGTTTCCTGGGGCAATCGTCTCTGCGTCTCGGATCCGCCCGTCGGGACGATGGATGATGAGTTCGCCGCCCCCATCGTTGGTCAGGAATCCGCGGCCGGCATCGATCGCTCCATCCTGTGTTTCCGTGCGTGTCAACGCTCGGCTGCCGCCCGGGCGGGTCACCTGCCAACCAGCATCGAGATGAGGGCTGATGTGTCGTTCATTTCGCTTGGCCACAATGTTCTCCGTTTCGTTATCAGATCGGATAGTTCCCGATCGGGAACACTGTATCCATTCCCGATCGGAAACGCACTATGATTCTTTCAAGAACATGAAACAGCTCTCTCTCCTCGAATTCAATCGACTCCACCAGCCGCTCCCGGGCGATGTCGCCGCGCTCGCCGACACGATCATCACTGAGCTCGCCTTGACGCCACCGATCGACCCGAAGATCGTCGCCTCCTACCTAGGCATCTCTAAGATCGAGCCCGCGGACATCGACGTCGCGGGCTGTCTCATCTGCAGCGGCACAGACGTTACCATCAAGGTCAGAAAAACCGACGGCCCCGGCCGCCAGCGCTTCACCATCTTCCACGAGTGCTCCCACACCTTCTTTCAAGGATTCGAACGCCAGCCCCGATATCGCTGTGCCCCCTCCACGACGCTCGGTCAAAACGCCGAGCTTGAGTCACTCTGCGACCAAGGAGCGAGTGCTTTGCTCCTACCGCAGTCCTACGTTCGAGACAATCTCGCGAACGCCGACTTCGGAATCCAGACACTCACCGACATGTCCAGCGTGTACGAAGCGAGCCTCGAAGCAACCGGGCACCGCATCGTGGACCTCGCTCCATACCCAACGTTGTTCGTTGTCCTCGAAGAGGCCAGCAAGCCAGCCGAGCGCAACGATCCACACGCCGTACCCAAGCTGCGCGTCAGATCGGCACGAGGCCGCGGAGCGTGGCCCTTCATCCCAAAACACAAGTCAGCCAGGGAGGACTCGCCACTTGGTCGTGCCCTAGAGGGCGAAGTCATCCACGAGCTCACCACGCTCGACGGTGTCTGCCAAGAGCAAATCGGCAACGTCGAAGTATCGGCCCGGCTCATCCCGCGCCAGGGCCGTCGACGCGTACTCGCGCTCTACCGCCGAGCACACCACTAACCAATGGGGGACCACATGCATCAGCCACACAACTCATCCTCGCCATGACCACCACAGAGGAAGGGACCATCGGAAGTCGCATCCGCCGCTACCGAGAGGACGCCGGACTCAGCCTGAGCCAGCTCGCAGCGAAGGCAGAGGTGAGCAAAGGCTACCTCTCGACGCTCGAGAACAAGGAAGACAAACGACCATCAGCCGAAACGCTCTACGCCATCGCCGAAGCCCTGGGCGTCACAATCAGCTCCCTACTTGGGCGGCGGCTACTCGCTACACCTCGCACAGATATCCCCCAGAGCCTACGCAAATTCGCTGACGACCGCCAGTTGCCAGACACCGATGTCGCCATGCTCGCAGGAATCGAGTTCCGCGGAATCCGACCCCAAACACCACAGCGTTGGGAACACATCTACAACGCGATCCGCATGAGCCGCGAACTCGACGACTAGCAAAAACGTGCCGCAATGCGGCAACCGGTCTTGCGTACGTCGACTCACGGGAGATTCGCGCGCCGCGCAGACCAAGTCTACGTTACGTTGTACCGCTCTCGCTACCTAACGACCACAAGCGCCGAGAGCATCATTCGGGAGCAGTCGTGCGACACAGCCAATCTGGACGCTACATCACCGGCGCCACGGAGTCATACGCCAGGGAGTGAAAGTTTTCGCGGCTAATCGCTCCACGAAGCGGCAACCCAGGCGACGAGAGCAACGCAAAACGAAAGAAAGTCGCACGAAATCGCCTAGCGCTGACCTTCCCCACAGGTTCCCGGATCGCCCTCAAACACAGCGTTAGCAAACCACTAGTAGGGCGACACCCCTCGGCTTGGGCTATGCGGGGATCTTGGGGCCGTACTTGCGCTGCGCGGCTTGCTTAGAGACGCCCAGCATCGTCGCGATCTCCGACCAAGTGCGGTGGGCATGGCGGGCGGAACGCACGGCGTCTGTCAACTGCTCCTCTACGGCGTTACGCGTCTCGGCCAACTCTGCGATCGCTCTCAGCGTCTCAGTATCTGCTTCTCTCAACTCAGCGGAGTCAACCCTGTCCGTCCAGGCCTCAAGGGCCTCGGCGCGCTGAGCGCGTGTGTTCGTCACTTGTTCCACCCTCCCTTCAGAAACTTCGGGCGATCGACCATGGTTACAGCCGGGTCGTCAGTCTCGAATGCCCTCCGGTGATGTCGTAGTGCGTGAATCATGTCCTTGTCCGAGACACCATTTTTGCGAGCGCTTGTCTCGATGTCCACATCCACAGACTACCGACAAGCCAACGGCCGTCAACATATGTTGACGGCCGTTGGATGGGGTCAGACTTGGGGGGGGCGAATGCCCTGTCGTGCCTTGAAATCAGCATGCCTAAGATCAGTAGATCAAATACTTGGAGTTCTTCCAGCGCCACCGCTTTCGACTGGCATCCCGCGAAACCCAGGCCAGAGCACACAGACGAGTTTTCGGCACCGTCACGTCTCGGGTGCACTGCTTGGTCCATGCGGAGGCATCTAGTTGTAGATCCTGAGGACGTTGTTCGGTTTGGTGGGTCTCCTTGAGAATGAGGGTGCTTAGTCACTCACACCTCAAGGAGACCCGTGGATCTTCACGGTAACGCCCGTCTTTGTCCGTTTCAGCGCGAGCTGATGTGTGCTCGAGTTCGCGAGCACGGCTGGAAGGTCGCTGACGCGGCTGGTGCTGCTGGGTGCAGTGAGCGCACCGTCCAGAAGTGGTTGGCTCGTTTCGACGCGGGTGAGCCGATGACGGATCGGTCATGCGCGGCAACGCACGTCGCCGACGCGCACATCTGCCGAAACCGAAGCGCTCATCGAACAGTTGCGCCAGCTGCGCATGACCGGCCCCCAGATCGCCGAGAAACTCGACATGGCGTTGTCGACGGTGACCACAGTGTTGAAACGGATCAGTCTGAACCGGCTCTCCAAACTCGAACCGCCAGAGCCACCGAATCGGTATTGCCACCGCCATCCAGGCGAGTTGATCCACATCGACATCAAAAAGCTCAGCCGTTTCAACAAACCCGGCCACCACGTCACCGGCCGAGGACCAGGCAACCACAACCATCGCGTCAGCTGGGAAGCCGTGCACGTCTGTGTCGATGACACCAACCGCGTCGCCTACATCGAGGTCCTGCCCGACCAGAAAGCAGCCACCTGTATCGCGTTCCTCGATCGGACCATCGCCTGGTTCGCCGCCCACGGCATCACCGTTGAACGAGTCATGACCGACAACGGCTCCGCCTACATCTCTCACGCCTAGGCCCAGCACTGCACCGAGATCGGAATCCGGCACCTGCGCACCCGCCCATACCGGCCTCGCACCAACGGCAAAGCCGAACGATTCATTCAAACGATGCTGCGCGAATGGGCCTACGCTGCGGTCTACCAGAACTCAGATCAGCGCCGCTAGGCACTCGAACCATGACTTTGGCGATACAACAACCAACAACTCCACAACGCCCTCGGCCACAAGACCCCCATCAGCCGCCTTCATCACAAAGACAACTGAACAACCTCACTGAGATCTACAACTAGATCGGCTCGACTCCGGGCTCACGAGGCCCGCGCATGAGGTCCAAACGCATCGCTTAGCACCCGTCGCCACCGCGCGATCCATGACAAGCACTAGCAAATCCAACTGCAAACGACACCCCTCCGGCCGCACACACCCTCTGACCAGGGCTTATGCAAAAAGTGTGGGAGGGGGACTTGAACTCACCCACTCAACATTGCGCCCAGAGGCACCAAGCGGCGGGATCCGGCATCCAGCGGCGTTAAGTCCGACCGAAAACCGCTCCTTGCACTCCCCTACAGCTCCACGACACAGGCTGCCGTTAGCAATCCGTTAGCAAAACGAGACCCCCCAGTGGCCGATGCCATGATCTGACTCGCCAGGTTAGAGGTTGACCAGTTCGGCGATCTTGACGGCAATGGTTGTCATCGAATCCTCCGCAGTGTCCAACCCGTTTCGACTACCCAGCAAGGGGCTGACTTTCCGAACTTCGTCGTAGGTCGTTCCGTGCACAACGGGAATGAGCTGGTCGCGTGCCAGAAGCTCTGAGAGTTCCTTGTCAGAGATCCCCCGGTTGCTGACGCGCTCCAGGAGCGCAGGGGTGACGAGGACAAGACCAGCCCGCGACTTCGCCAAACCTCTGTCGATCTCTCGCATGAACGGCTGACCCAGCAGGATGTCCTTCTCGCTAAACCAGACCGACACGCCTTCAGCTTCGAGCAGGTCACTCAACTCCGTAGCGGCATCGCGCCGATCGTCCCATGCATGGCAGAGGAAGAGGTCTCGAAGTTCGGGCAGTTGACCCTGGGCTTCAACTGCGCGCCGATAAGAAGTTAGCGCCCGCACCTGGTCGGCGGTGTAAGTGACAGCGGAGTTGCTCGGTGACCACGTCGGCCGCGTTGCGCGTCTTGCTGGCCCGGTCCCACCGCTCGCTCTTGTCCTACTTGTCGGCGATCGAGAGACAGGTGAGTAGGAACGCTGTGAGTAATCCCCATACGTGGACCTTCCGCCGTGCATCGGGCATGCGGCTGCGCCGCTTTCTGTGCGATGTCCCTGTACCGGAGCTGTGCATCTAGCCATGCCCCAATAGTACGACTGACCACTAACACCATTGCTTGCGAATACGCAACCATGTCGTCGCGTCGCGCACCATCGCAGGCGACAAACCAACCGACCCCTCAACCAGGACTGGAGCTGACTCGATTTCGCTGACGGCGTGATGTTAGCGACACCCGGTGGCTCCCGAGTCTGGGATCGGGTGTGCAGCGTGATCCACGGACCAACCATAGACGTGGCGGGTGACAGGTTGCCGTCATTGAGATGGACGCCTTGTCCCTGCATCCACGATCTCCGGTGAACTCGCTGGCCCGCCGAGACTGAACGTCAGCGCGCTTGCGGCGACCTCGTCAAGGATGACCGTGCGATCTGGGTGGAGCTGCACGGCGCTCGCGGGTACTGCTATCGTGATCGGCCCCCGTAGGCAAACTCTGCGTGGCGAGGCCAGTGTTGGGTCAACACCGAACGGTTGGATGCTCGCTTCCCTCGATTCATCGCGAGCAATGGCCGATGCAGCATCGCATTGCGCGGACGTGCAGCCAAGACTCAGACGCTCCGCCTGTGCCTTTCAGTCGCTGCCATTGATACCCGGCTAAAAGTACTGGTGGAACTGGACGTTGGGCCGGTAGCGGGGTCGGGGTGTTCCGTTCAGGATCGATGTGGTGCCGCAGGTGGCGGCTGTCGCGTCGCACGAAGGAGAAAGTTTCGATGCCCAGACCTGTAGGTTGGTTTGCCCCGGCGTTGCTGGCGGTGGCGGTGGTCTCGGCATCGTGTGGTGGCGATTCTTCATCTGGATCTGGTGCCGACGATGGCTATCTGGCCGCTGAGAATGTCAACGCGTACGTTGCTGCGTATGAGGTTGGCGCAGCTGCGTCGTTCGTTCGCCTCGGCGACGCTGACCCCCGGTCGATATGGGCGCAGTTTCGTTCGAGGATGGCTCGCTCAGCGTCACTGCTGGCGACATGCTCGTTGTCATCGTGTTGGACGATGACGAACTCGACACGATCTTGGTGTCCAAGGGCGAGGAGTTCTGGTTTCTCGAAGACGCAGCGGCTGTAGCTGAGGTGAAGGCTGTGCCGGCCGAGCTCGACGGCTCCTCTAACGGCACGATCTATCACTTCGTGGCCCCGATCCAAGCCGCTGTCGGGTTGGAGCCCGTCGAGCTGGAGGTGTCGTTCGATGTGGGTTTCGTTGGCGGGGGGAGTTCCACCATTGACGTTGTGGGCAACCATGCGCTGATTCGAGGTGTGCTCGGGACCAGCACGTATGTTCAGTTGCGCGACACGATCCGCGATCATCCGGAGGTGGACACGCTTGTCATGGTGAATGTCGAGGGGTCTGAAAACGATGAGATCAACGTTCACAGCGCACGGCTGATCCGCGAGGCGGGCTGGACAACGTGGGTTCCGGCCAACGGCGACATCTCATCGGGCGGCGTGGACATGTTTGTCGCCGGCGTCCGGCGCGTTATTGAGCCGAGTGGCTGGGTTGGCGTGCACTCGTGGGGCACGCCTGACGGCGATGTCACCGCAATCGATCTGCCCGCAGATCATCCGGCTCACCGCAGCCAGCTCGAGTACTTCTCAGTGATGCTCGGTGATGAGGCCGGGCCCCGGTTCTACTGGTACACGCTCGAAGCTGCTCCCTTCGACGCTATTCACCGCATGGGTGACGAGGAGATCGCTTCCTACGGGTTGGTGACCGAGACAGCGGTCGAACCGTTGCCCGCCTCGCTTGTCGGTCGATCCTCGGCCTACATCGATCTTCCGGACTCGGCGTTCATCAAGGCGACGGTGCAATCGTGTGAGGTCGATGGACAAACAGTCGATGCAGACCTGGTCTCTCCGGACCTTGGTGTCCTTAGCGTGACGATCGATGGTGACGCAGGCGCCCTCACGCTTGTCGAGTTCGCGCCTGGCCAATCTCAGAACATCTCAATGGCCTCGATCAGCGGTTCAACCGTTGCGGGTCTGCTCGATCTGGAACTCAGTGAGCTTGGACTTGAGTTTGCCGGCGCTTCACTGCTCATGTACTGCCGTTGATCTCATCGACCGGGCCCGCAGCCGGCGAGGTTCGCAGGCCGCATGGTGACCTAGGCTCGACTGTTGTGAAAGGCTTCGCCTGGTTCAGACTGCTGGCCCCGGACCCAGGCGAGTCGTTGCGTCGGCGACCATCGCTGTTCGACCTTGGGATCGCAGTCACGGGTGGCGTCCCAGGTTTGGTGTAACTCGGGGCCTGGGTGTTGGTTCCTGTTGGTCATTCTAGGCGGCGGCTGTGGCGGTGTCGTCGGGGGCTGTGGTGGTTGGGTTCTCCTTGCTGGTAGGTCGGTTGAGTTGGTGGCGGATGTTGGAGAGGTGTCGGGTGATGGCTGGGGTGTAGCGCGGTCCTCGCGAGCTCGCCGATGCCCGGTTGGGCACAGGCCATAGGAGAGCGAGGCAGGATGCTTCGCCGGGGAGCCGGCTGATGACTTTCACACGTCGTCGGGTTTCGCCGAAGGTCCGTTCGATGAGGTTGGTGTGTCGGATCCGTTTGTGGTGCTCGGTCCAGAATCGTAGGTACGAGGTCAGGGCTTGACGGTCGTGTTGCAGGCAGCGCACCGCGGCCGGGAAGGCTTGGTGTGGCGGTCAGCGAACGCGTCGATGCGGCGTTGTGTTCCGTCGACGGCGCTCTGGTCGGGTTCAACATCGATGTCATCGAAGATGGTCTAGAACTCGCCGTTGATTGTTGGTTGATGATTGGTGGGGATTTTGGCGAGTACGTTTCTGGCCCGATGGATGAGGCAGCGAACCGTGGAGTTGGGTGCCGATAGCGTTGATCAAACCGGCGGCGCCGTCGGTGATCGTCAACAACGCAACGGTCAAACCTCGCCGGGTCAACCCCGCGAGGAGATCGGCCCATGCGTCGGTAGATTCTGCCGCGGCGGGTTCGACTGCGACCAGGACCGGTTGGCCGACAGTGGTGATGGCGTAGGCAACCATGACCGGCTCCGCGTTGGTGCCGTCATGCATCTTGAAATGCGACCCGTCGAGAAACAGGTAGTCCAAATCGATGCTGGTCAGGTCGCGGTTCTGGAACACTTCGAAATCGTTCTTGAGGACCTGACAGATCCGAGAAGCCGTCGATTTCGACAGAGCCGCTTCGGGGCCGAGCGCCTCCAACGGCGCAGAGCGCACCACCCCTTTTCCCGAGGAGTTGCGACGCGTACGTCTCGATCGTGTTACGCAGCTTCGGCCGTTTCAGACCCACCGCCCCCGCCGTCGTCCTCGAGGACCTGCTGAAGCACAAGCCGCACCGAGTGGCGCATCAACTCCTCCAGACACTCCTCAACCGGTTTCCCGAACCGAACACAGTGTCGATGTCGGCGCGGATCGTCTCAATAGGCGATACTCGTTTGGGCATGGCGTGGGTCTCCTTCGATGAGTTTGCAGCTCTTGAAGGAACCTACGCTAGGCCTCGTATTACACCGCCGATGGGACGCCACCGCGCCGATTGGCCGGTGGCACGACGACTGCGGGTTCTACTACCTCGTCGCGTATTCCAACCGAGGCCAGGCGCGCCGATGCGGTGTGCGCCTTTGGCTGATCGGCCGAGTCCGCGACGGGACCGAGTGGGCTCACGATGTCAGCTAGCCCTTCGGAGTCGTCCCGATCCTAGAGTGACCCTAGATGTGATGGGTCGACAGCCGCTGCGTCAAACGCTGGGTTCGTTATGGGGGGGGCGTTTCAACCTCTACGCTGGCTGTGGGCGGCTGGTCCTGATCACTCGATTCGGTCTCCGGCGTCGCGCAGCCTGTTGCTGCCAGGGCGATGAGGAGTACCACGGGGATCGGGCGGAGCTGCATGAAGGGTTCCTGTGGGGCACGCTGCGGTGCCGCTGGGACACTCGCTCCCCGATTACCTACTCCCGCTGGACCCGACCGGCTTGATCCGGGGCGCGCGGTCGTGCGGACCGCAGCTCGCGTCGCCGCTGCCGGCGCGTTCCCCCACGGTGTGGTGGAAGCGCGCCGCTGCTGCCCGCGACTGCTCGGTGCTGTAGGCGTCGCTCTGACCAGGGCGGAATGCTGCAGCAGGCAGCGGTTTCGAGGCCGGTTCGGGACGGTGGTTTGGCTGCCGTTAGCAAATCCGTTAGCAAACGACACCCCTGCAGCCGTTTTTCGCCCGTTGTGCCCACTGTTTCCAGGGGTTGTGCTGGTGTCGGAGGGGGGACTTCCCCTCCCCCACCAGGCATCGGGCGTCGTCCTGCGGTAACCAGCGTCCCTGAGCGGCATCCAGCGACCACCAAAACCGCTCTCTACCGCTAGATGCCGCTCCAGGACGCCAGATGCCATTAGCAAACCATTAGCACGGCGACACCCCTGATTCACCGCCATGTCAGGTACGCCGCTCAGTGTTCATTCGTCCGATCAGACAGTTCGGTCTCCGCAGATCGGTCAATTACCGCTCCGCATATCAGTCAACTTGTGCGGCGGTGCGGTAAGCTTCTGGGGTGGTTCAGCGCCTATTTCCCCGCGTCGTCGATCGCCTGATAGCCGACGAGCTCCTACCTGAGTTCCCGGCCGTCCTGCTCGTGGGCCCCCGTGGTTGTGGGAAATCAACCTCGATGCTCCAGTTCGCGGACACAGTTTTGGACTTGTCAATCCCCGGCGTGCGGACAGCGGCCAAGGAAGACCCCGACGGCATCCTCGCCAATGCTCCAGGACGGGTACTGATCGACGAATGGCAGGAATCGCCGGAGATTCTCGGGGCCGTCAAGCGTGCCATCGATGCAGACCTCTCGGGGGTCGCTGGGCGCTTCATCGTGACAGGTTCAGTGCGTGCCGCCCATCAAGCTGCAACGTGGCCAGGCACAGGACGACTTATTCGGGTGCGGATGTTCGGGCTGACCCAAGGCGAACTCGAACACAACAACACCTACAACCCCATTGACGCCTTCTTCGCGGACGAACCCCCGAGCTTCGGGCGCTCCGACCTCAACCGGCACGACTACCTCAACAGAATAGTCGCCGGCCGATTCCCCGACGTTGTCCAACGATCCGACCGAGGCCGTTCACGCTGGTTCAATAGCTACATCGAGCAACTCGTCGACCGAGACGCAGCACAAGTAGCGGGCTCAAACCCACGGCCAAGAAAGCTGCGGGCCGTGCTGACATCATGCGTCGCCCGAACCGCGCAGGAACTGAACAAGGAGGCCACAGCCCGCGATGCAGACGTCGCCAAGGGCACCGCCGACAACTACATCACACTTCTCGAGGACCTCTCAATCATCATCCGAGTACCGGCCTGGCACACCAAACGCCTTCTGCGGCTAAACCGATCACCAAAGATCCACATCGCCGATCCCGGACTTGCCACGCATCTACTCAACCTCGACACCGCAGCCCTTGAACGCGACGCCACCCTCGTCGGTCAGCTCTTCGAAACGTTCGTCGCCACCGAGCTGAGCACCCACATCGAAACAGTTGAACACCCAACCGAACTATTCCACCTTCGAAATCGCGACGGCAACGAGGTCGACCTCGTTCTCGAAAGACGCGGACAGATCGTCGGGCTCGAAGTGAAATCCTCAACCCAAGTCGACCATCACGACGCAAAGGGCCTGCGTTGGCTGCGAGACAAACTAGGAGACGCGTTCCACTACGGAGCCATCATCTACACAGGACCGATCCCATTCCAACTCGACGATCGAATTTGGGCCCTACCGGCCAGCACCCTATGGCACCGGCCGTCGGAGACACACCCAAGATCCGGGCCACAAGGGCCACGATGAGGTGGAGGACAGCCAGTGCGGGTTGAAGAGTTATACATCGATGGGTTTCGCGGTTTCGATTCGATAGTGATACGCCCAAGAGGGCATGTCGCATTGGTGGGCGAGCCTCGGGCCGGCCGATCCGACGTGATATTGGCTCTGGAGCGAGTCCTTCATGTGGATGCGACTCGTTGGCAGGTCCGAGAGTGGGACTTTCATGGCGGTGACCTGGATCGGGAAGTCCGAATCGAGGTGACACTTACGGATCTAGACGAGGCCCTACGACAACGATTCCTTCGCAGGCTCGAACCGTGGGATCCAGGGGTTGGTCAGATCGTGGAAGCGGCTGATCTGACAGGCGACGTTGCCGACCACGAGCCAGCCCTGCGGCTTCGTTGGACCTGTACATGGGACCATATTGAGGAACGCGGCGAACAGCGCGTCGAGTATGTCAAGCGTCTTGCCAATTCTGGGGCAAACGCCAACCGCGTAGCGCGTGACGACCGAGTCGCTCTCCCGTTCCGAGCGATTCGACAGCGCGAGCCTCTGGCGGTCCGCTCCGAAGGTGATTTTCGAGCAATGCTCGAGTCCAGTGGAAGCGAGGACGTGCTCGAAGCCATCCGGCGACTCGCTGACGGAGTTGATGGTCTCTCTGCCGAACTATCTGCCGATCCCGCCATCGTGGCCGGCCTCGATCAGGTTCTCAGCTCCTTGCGGGAACCACTCGGACTGGACGCCGACGCTTCCAAGGTTGTGAGGTTTCTACCGGAAGGGGGTGCAGTTAGTGGCCTTCTCCGCAGCCTCACTGCGGCCCTGGATCTTGGCGAAGGAGCGGGACACCTGCCGCTCCACCGACACGGATCCACGCTTCGGTCGTTGCTCTCGACCTCTGAGGCGATCTGGTGGGCCCACAGCGGCGACGCAGTCGTCGCGGTGGATGACTTCGGGGATGGCTTGGATGGCCCCGCTAGCGCCCGCCTGGCATCGCTGTTCCGGCAGAAGGTCGGCCAAGCCTGGGTCTCCACCCGCAGACCTGAGGTCGCGCGCTCGTTCGCAGTAGAGGATCTCGTCCGCCTCACTGGGCAAGGCGCCAATCGCGCTTGCCACCAGCCCGATCGAACAAGAGACAAGACCACCCGCGGTGCCACGCGTCACTTCCAGCTACAGCTCCTCCCCGCGATGACGGCCCGCTCTGTCGTCGTCTGCGAGGGCCCACACGACGTCTCGTCTTTCAATGCTGTCAGCAGACGCCTCGAGTCAATCGACGGCTCATCACCGCCCATCGCTCACCGGATCGAATTCGTCGACGGCGGCGGCAAGGACCACATGTGGAAGGTAACTGCGCTCGCACGAGGCCTCGGTTTCGTCACTGTTGGGATCCTCGACTGGGATCGGGATGACGCTGAGGCCGCACGCGCACTCAGCCTTCTAGAAGCGAATTGCGATGTCGTCCTTCGTCTACCTCTCGGAATGGCGATCGAACGGGCGCTTCTCGACGGTCTCAACGATGACGACATCGCTTCTGCTCTCACTGCTGTCGCCCGAGGATTCGAGCTGAAAGTACCGTCGACCGATGGCATGGAGCGGCCAGAACTCGAGCGTCATGCCATCAGCCACATACTGAAATCCGGTAGTGGCGGCCTCCACCAAGCTTTCGTCGACGCTCTGCCGGAGAGGGTTGTGCCCGCTCTCGTTGTCAAGGTCCTGGCGGGCGTCATCAACTCGGTACTGAACGGAGAAAAGGGGCTGAAACAGATATGAAAGGTCCGCAGCTCACGGACACCCAAAACGAGATAGTCAACTCAATGGACCCCACGTTGATCGCGTATGGGAGCGCCGGGACTGGCAAGACGACCGCAGCGCTTTACGCGGCCCGGGCGGAAATCGAACATCGAGCCGCCCCCCACCAACGAGTGCTCTTCCTCACATTCTCCCGCACCGCAGTAGCCCAAATCCTTGATCGTGCGGGACCGGTACTCGATAGCCTCGACGACCGCGTCGAAATCATGACGTTCCACGGATTCGCTTACCGGATGATCATGGACTTCGGCCAATACGCAGGATTCGGCCCAACCCCACCTCCGCTCATCGGGGAGGCCGAGGCGCGCATGCGCGCCAACGACGGGCCGGCACTTCGGTTCAACGATCTCCTCCCCGGCTGCCTACGAGTGCTCACCAACGACTTCGTTCGCTCACTCCTCACCGAGCGTTGGCCAATGATCATCTGCGACGAATTCCAAGACACCGGCGACGATCACTGGCAGCTCATCGAATGCCTCGCTCCCCCAGCTCGACTACTGCTCCTGGCCGACCCCCACCAGCTCATCTACGACGGCTTTGTAGCAGGCGTCGGCGCACACCGCCTCAGCGCGGCGCTGGCTCGGCCCGAAGCCCGGATCGTCCAACTCCAGCCCGCGTCACACCGCGACCCCTCACAGATACTTCCAACCGCAGCCGCCAAGATCCGCGAGAGACAATTCGAGGTGCCGGAAGTCTCCACAGCGATCAACCAGAATCGCCTAACAGTCCTGTCAGGCGTTTCGTTCGACGCCAGCGGTCAGGTAGTCGCCGACACGATCGCGATCCGGAAGGGTCACGGCGATGCCTCGTTTGGAATCTACGTACACGGCAACGGCCCCGCGGCGGAGCTGTCGGCAAACCTGACATCGTGCGGCGTGGCCAACGTCGCTGTCGGATTTCCCGAGGCGTTCGGTCAATCCCTTCAGGTAATGGTAGAAAGCCTCAGCTACATCTACGGCCTGCGAACCTGGGATGCGGTCGAGTTTCGCCTTGGTGTACTCGCCGCATCCCTCAGTCGCTCGAAGGAACCGCCGCGCCTCGCACGGATGCTCTGCGGGAACGAACCCCGACCCGCAGCTGTGGAAGCACGCCTAGCAGAGCTGGCCGCCGACTGCGATGCCTGCGATGAACCAGTAGCGGCGTTGCAGCTAGCGGCTGAGATTTGGCCGCGCCTCGGGATCACGACCGGAAACCAGCAGTGGGCCCGCGCCGCGGAAGTCTTCAAAGCGACCGCCGCCTCGCACCCCTCGCGGACGGGCAATTCCTGGATCGACGATACGAGAGCCGGTCTGGAGCAGAACGGGGCCAACTCACTCGTCGGTATCAACGAAGACGCACGGGGGCCCGTGCAAGTCATGAACCTGCACCAGACAAAGGGGCGAGAAGCGGACGCCACCATCCTCGTCTTTCGCGACGGCGAATACTTCGGTCGCGATTCGGAACCCTACGAATCTAGCTCCCGCCTCCTATACGTGGCCCTGACCCGAGCAAGGAGCCACGTCACCATCATTCTCGGCGAGCAGCCACACCCCCTCATCGCACCTCTCCGGCACTATTCCAGCGAGCAACCCACGACATGACAGCCTTCAAGAAACTCACCGAAACCGCATGGACCGCGCTCGCCGACGCGCTCCGCACATATCACTGGTACAAGAACGACTTCCAAACCCTCGTACGAGCCCGCTTCGTCGACGCACCCGAGGCCATCACCCGCGTGAATTTCGACGGCACCAAGCGCGAAGCAACGAGCCAGCTGATCATGGCCCTCCGTCTCAACGAGCAGAAACATCAAGGAGTAGTGATCGACGCCCTCATTGCACTCGCTGAAGTCGACCCGGACTTCCCCCATCTGGCACGTCTCGAGGACGGCGCCGAAAAGGTCGCCGAGGCCGTCCATGCGCTCCACGTGGTCCAACAGGTCACCGAGCAATACTCAGAACTCGCGGCATCACGCCAGGCCGCACGCGACGAAGCAGCCGAAGCCATCACGAGGCGCGCCGCCCAACAGCTACACGAGAAAAGACTTGACGAGCTTCGGCAACACTTCTTGGCCATGCATCAATCATCCGAAGACCCGCATGCTCGGGGCTACGAGTTCGAATCATTTCTCAACCAACTCTTTGAGCTATGGGACCTCAACCCCCGCGCCGCCTACACCCTCGACCACGAACAAGTCGACGGCGCATTCACATTCCACACCGACCACTACATCCTCGAAGCGCGATGGTGGACCGCACCACTCGGGCCGAAGGAAGTCAACGACTTCAAAGTCAAGGTCGACGGCAAGGCACGAAACACGCTCGGCCTGTGTGTCTCGGTTTCAGGATTCACTGACGGAGCTGTCCAGCAACACTCGCAACCGCAGACACCGCTCATCCTCATGGACGGCTCCGACCTCTTCCCAATTCTCGAAGGCAGGGTCGCTTTCGACGAAGTTCTCGAACGAAAGCGCCGCCACGCCGCAGAAACCGGAAGTGCAATGTACCGAGTCATCGATTAGCACGGCCCGTGGGCCAAGACCGCTGCGAGCGTCTGGCAGCGGGGTCGATCTCAGATGAATCGATTAGTGTCGGAGGGACGTGTTCGCTCCCGCGCCTAGTGGCACGGGCGGTCGGACACTTTCTCGAGACGGCGGCATGAGATGCTCAACGAGTCAAACGGCAGAACCAGAGCACATGACGTCGACGCATTGGACGTCTCCGGGACGTTCTGGCTGCCTCAACGGCCCGACCACCGTGTTGCTGGCACGCTAAGGCGATCACCCGAAGGTATTCGCCTCAATGTTTGCGGCCAGCTCGCACCGCTGGAACTTTCAGACACGGTTGCCATTCGCGCCTCCACAACACGCGTCTCGTATCCGGTGGTTCACGGCACCGCCATCCGCACCGAAGGCGAGGAGATGCTGACAGTTCTCGACGCCAACGGTCTGGTGCTCCAGCAGCCATTTGAGGCCGTCGTCGGTGGTACTGAGACGTACTCAGTTCGGGGCGTTATTGTCGGTGGTCATCTCGACGCCACCGACCTATTCGAATCGGTGTCGTTTTGCTTCGACTGTCTTTCAGCTTGGCGACCGACGCCATCGATACTCGACGACGAGGGGGGTAGCGAGGGCCCGATCCGGCAAGTGACTTTGGAGACGGCAGACCTCGCCGACGCGACCGTGGAATTGACCGCGCGAACAGTAGGGGTCGCCGGTCCGTCTCGTGTCGAACTCGAGAGAATAGTCACTCTCGATGTGTTGCTCCAATCGCCATCCTCATTTGAATCAATCGGCGAGCGATTTCTGGGTCCGCTTTGGGACCTCATGGTCCTGCTCACTGCTCACAGCGTGCGGCTCGAGTCGATGAGTCTGAGAGTGGCAGGTTCGGACGAGCGGGAACCCGACGTCTGGCTCGTCGCAGACTTCGTCCAACCTCCCAGCCACCATCAAACGGTTGCATCCGACCGCTTTCTCGATCGCCACGCCAGACAAGGGCCGTTGAGTTTCGACCAACTGCTGCCAGCTTGGTTCGCACTTCTTAACGGCGATCTAGGCCCAGCGATTACGACTCTCAGCGCCCCATACCGCTCATCGTTTATCTTCGATGAGTTCAGATTCGTCAGCTCCTTTTGGAGCGCCGAGGCCACCCACCGGGCACTGTGCGACGGCAAGCAGAAGTCGAAGCCAGAGCACAAGCAACGGGTCGCACAGGTGGTCGCTGCGCTCGCAGAGCGCTGGGGTCAACTCCGACGACCGCGAGTGGGCCGAAGCTCTGCTCCGCGCCCGGAACGACAAGACGCTCAAGGAGAAGATCCAGAACCTCGTCGATCACTCAGGAGGAATCGGGGCAAGCGTCATCGACGCTCAAGCAGATTTCGCTCGAATGCTGGCGAGCACTAGGGGCGGACTCTCACACGGATCTAGGGGAGCCCTTCAAACGCCCGAGCGCTACTTCTTCGCAGAGGCAATTCGTTGGATCATCCGGAGTCTGGTGCTCTTCGAACTGGGCGCTACGCAGCAAGACTGCGAGGCTGCCGTTCTCTCGCATCCGAGCTTCACTTGGGCGATGGCGGAACTGAAGGCAGCCGCTCGACGCCGATCGATTCTCGCAGAACAACCGGGCTAGATTCAGGGGAACGTCGAACCGGCGATAACTGCCCGACGTCGCGGCCCCCATGTTCGGGCCGCCATTCTCGAATTTGTTTGAATACTCGGGCCTGTACTGACCGGAAAGTGGCGCGTGGGCGTTGACTAGGGGCGATGCCGCCATCCTGGTTCCTTGTGTTTCGTATCCTCTACCGCTTTCTGACCGCTCTGGCCTGGCTCGTAGTCCGTTCTGGACGCTCGAAAGACCTCGAGATCATCGTGCTACGCCACCACCTCGCCGTGCTTCGCCGCCAAGTCGACCGACCAGCCATCAATGACGACGACAGGACCCTTCTCGGCGCGGTCGCCGCTGCCCTCCCCCGTCGGCTCCGGCGAGGCTGGCTCATCACCCCGGACACGCTGCTGCGCTGGCATCGCCACCGTATCGCCCGGCACTGGCCCAGCCATCGGCTGCCCGTATGGGCAGACCACCAACCGCTGTCGAGTTGGAGCTGACCCGGTTTGGTTGACACCGGGTGGCTATGCGGCGTGAGCCGCGGGTTGGTGGTGTAGTTCGTAGTGGACGGGTGATTGGTTGTCGAGGCGGGTGTGTCGGCGGCGATGGTTGTACCAGTCGATGAAGCTCATGATTTCGGTGCGGGCGTCGGTGTGGTTGCGGAATCGGGTCTGGTCGAATAGTTCGCACTCGAGGGTCGCGAAGAACGATTCGGTCATGCTGTTGTCGTAGCAGTAACCCACCGATCCCATCGACAGCACGATCCCAGCGCGGCGGCATCTTCGCCCGAAATCGATGGCTCCGTATTGGGCTCCCTGGTTGCTGTGATGGATCAAACCGCGGGGTGGACGTCCGGTTTCGATGGCCATGTCGATGGCGTCGATGATGAGCTCGGTGCGCATGTGGGTGGCGTAGGACCAGCCCACGATGCGGCGGCTGAACACGTCGAGCACGGTGGCGAGGTAGCCGAACCCGGACCAGGTTGGCACGTAGGTGTAGGGGTCGGACCGCAGCGCCCTGTCAGCGTTTCTGCTGGTGGGTTTCTGCGGCCCGCCCTCCGAACCGGACGTGCAGCTTTCACTGCATCCGGCTCTCCATGTGTTCATGCCGCTGGTGCGGTTTGTCCTGTGGTTGCGCTTGTCCATGGTGTCGGGATTTTGGTGCCCCGGTATCGGTAGCGCACGACGGCGAACCGGTTGGGCCTGAACATTTCGATCCCGTTGTCGCTGATCTCCCAGCCTGGGAGGTGGCGACGAACCAGGGTGTGCATGTTCAGTCCGAGGTGTCGTTTCTTCAGCCACCCGACAACGCGCCAGAACGCGAAGTGATCGATGTAACCGAAGATCCGTTTCGACACTCCGTGACGGAAGTAGGTGCACCAGCCCCGCAGCACCGGGTTGAGCCGGCGCAGCAGATCTGCGAGCGTTCGATGTTGTGCTCGGCGGGTCAACCGCCGCACCTTGTCCACGATCGAAGCCAATGACTTCTTCGAGGGGTAGGCGCAAACCCATCGGAGCGAGCGCCGCCGCGACCTCATCCCATAGCGCTTCGGCATCCTCGCGGGTTCCGTGGACCATGACCACGAAGTCGTCCGCGTAGCGGACAAGTTTCATGACCGGTTCCCCGGCACGGCGACGCTTCACACGAGTCCATTCCGGGCCGAGGTTCTCCCACTTTTGGGTGAAGTGCTCGTCGAGGATGGACAGGGCAATGTTGGCCAACAACGGCAAGAGGATCCCGCCCTGGGGTGTGCCGGTGATCGTTGCTCGTCGACTGCCGTCCTCGGTGAGAACACCGGCCTTCAAGAATGCCTTCACCAAACCCAGAACACGCTTGTCTCCGACACGATCTCGCACCCGCCCCAGCAGGGCGGTGTGGTCGATCTCATCGAAGCACGCCTTGATATCTGCCTCGAACACCCAGTGGTAGTTCCTGTTGGGTGATCCGAGGTAGTGAATCTCAGCGATCGCGTCCTGGGCTCGGCGCTTCGGGCGGAAACCGTAGGAACACGGCTTGAAGTCCGCCTCGAAGATCGCTTCGAGCACCAGCTTCAACGAGGACTGCACGACCCGGTCTGCAACAGTCGGGATCCCCAGCGAACGGACCTTGCCGCCCCCTTTCGGGATCATCTTTTGTCGCACCCGTTGGGTCGATACCGGCGGGCTTTGAGATCATCTCGCAGCCCGTTCAACATCGACTCGACACCGGCGACGATCGAGCGAGGTGTCACTCCATCGACTCCGGCAGTTCGTGCCCCCTTGTTGCCCCGCACCCGACGCCACGCAACGGTGAGAAACGCCGGGTCATACACGAGGTTGAACACATCATCAAAGCAACGGCCAGGATCAGCAGTTCCGCTGCAAACACACTGGACCCCTTCGCCATGTGACCGGCTTTCCCGGCCTCGGACTACTACGGGTCCTCCGCCCCATCTCGTCAGCATCAGCCGACAACGGACCTTCCCGCCGACCAGCAGGCTGCTGGCCGGTGACGGGACCGACAAGATGGTTCCCACGTTCACTCTCCAACCATTCGACGGGGTCGGCGCCCAGCTATTCCCCTGCAACATCGCCACGGCTACACCGCAGACATTCACCATGGCCTCCCGGTCAGCGACATCACCCAACCGGAGAGTTCCCCGCACAGCAAAGCCATGCGGGTGCGCGTTGCTACACAGCCCAGATCCACCAGGTTCGAGCCGCTGGGTCTCTTGAGGAGCGTTCAGTCGCTGGTTCCTCACGTACGCCTTTCCGTCTTGCTAGCCGGACCCGGACCATCTGGCAGTACTGGCCCGTCCCGTCGTTGTCAGGGCTGCTTCCACCCTCCCCGGCGTTCCCCGGTTCAGGGTGCCCTCAGCTTCAATCAGCTCGCTGCGACGAGCTGTAGGCGATGTCCTTTCACCATCGCACGGTTGGGGAACGCCTCGTGGCGCTCGATATCGACTACCCAAAGCTCGTTCGGGGCAGCCGCGGTGAAGTCACGGTTAACCCGATCAGGGGCCGGCGACTGCGAGTCGTCGCGCCGTGTCGTCCACGTCTTCTTGCGGCGGTGACACCCGACTAGGCTGGCCTAGCGCATGAGGCGGGCGACACGTTTGCGACCACAGCGAATGTTGTAGTCATCGGCGAACTCCGCACAGATTCCAAGATGCTCCGTAGTTGCAACGCGATTCGGTGTGGATGCGTTTGATTACCGCGGTGTACGCCGCGTCAACGATCCGGCGCTGACACGGCGGACGTCGACGCCACGCGTAGAAGCCCTGACGGGTCACGCCCAACAGCCGGCACAGCATCTGGATTGGATAGTTGGCCTTCTCCACTTCGATGAACCCAAACACCCTCACCGGGTCGGGTGGCTCTTCGCTGCGAAGAAGGCCGCTGCTTTTCCCGAATCTCCTTCTCCATCCGCAACACCCGGTTCTCGGCCTGGGCGACCCAGTTCGTGATCGACTGGCCCGACGGCTCGAACTCACGAGCAAGCTCGGACGGCGACCGGCCCTCCTCACGAACAAGGCGAACAAAGCTCAGCCCGATACTCCGGCGGATACGGCGCACGAGTATGTCCTCCCATGATGACTCCTCTCTAGAACCCTCCAAGGATTCCAGAATCGAGGTGTCAACCAAACCGGGTCAACTCCAACCAACCAAGTCATCCGCCACTGCATGTGGCGAGACGAAAAGGCCAGACTCAGCGAATCCCACATCACGGCTTGACAAAGAAGCGTGCGGCAGACCCACCCGTCGACACTCAGCCCTTGGGAATATCTCCCCGATGGAATCCGAGCGTCGATACCGCCAACTCAAAAGTGTCGCCTGACTCGCAGAAGCCAGAATCATCTTCTGGGGCACGTATCAAGTGGACCACTACCGGAGTCTCACCTCACATATCCGACACCTCAATGGCCGAACTCGCCCAAACGCGCTACACTGACACCCAGCCCCAACTCGAGGGCCGAACACACCGAGCAACACACTCGGAACCCCACCACTCGATGGAACTCTGCCTAGGCTTACAAGCCTCGGAGTGCAACGATCGGATCCACGCGGGCAGCTCTAATGGCTGGAATGACTCCACCAGCCATACCGCTAGCAGCGCCAAGGAATGGGATGATGAGCCACATCCGACCGTCGACGATCAATGTCCAGCCACGGCTTGCCGTCAGGCCTGCGAGAACCAGCAGCCCAAGACTCAGCGCGAGAAAGCCTGCAAGACCGCCGACAAACGTGGCCTCTAGCAGGACAAGTCTTCGAATGTCCTTCGGTCGCGCGCCCATCGCCCGTCGAAGACCAAACTCACGAATCCGAGCCGCATTGCTCATGATCAAGATGGTCCCAATTGTTACCGCAGAAACCAGTGCCGCCGTGGCGCCAAGCACTATCAGAAGAGCGCGAATATCTGCTTCGACATCCCGTCGCAAGGACTGCGGATCCGGTGGCGCTACCGCTCGCACTGCGCTCGGATCCCTAGGAAAGAGTGCCGTCGGTATTGCGTCGGCAACTTGCTGGGCGGCGCCTGGCGACACCTGAGCAACGATCCGGGTCCTGCCCGCGGGCAGCTGTCGATTGAACGGAACCACCGCCCCGAGGAGCAACTCTGGAGCAAGATCGGCCCGTCCAAACGAGCCTTCGACGCGATAGCGCACTCCTGCGATCCCGACCGTCCGGGGTGCACTCCCAGAACGGGCGGTGATCTCTTCGTCGGCAATAGCGCCCAGAAGGACTACCTCCGATGAAGCATCAAGGACGTACGGTGTTAGTCCTGTCGACCTATACTCCCCGATCCCGAGAATCTCAGCCGCATCGCCGCCCACTCCGCCGATGATGAACCCGGGATAGCTCGCACCGGCCGCGTCGATACCGACCTGCTGGATCGTTACGAGAAAGCCCGTTCGCTCAACGCCAGGAATCTGATGGAGCCGGCTCTCAGCGGTGAGCGCCAGCTCTAGCTCGGTGGCCGGATCGAGTTGGGTCTCGACGGAAACGAAGGTTGCCCGGCGGGCGTCGAAACGATCAGAGACTCGGGCCGCGCCGCTCTCGGCCAGTCCCGCGCTCACAAAGGTTGCGCCGAGACTGACGGCCGTTGCTAGGGCAATGCCAACCGTCCTCCATGGACGTGCGAGGACCCGCGCCAAAACTTGATGTCCAACCGCACGGGCGGTGTAGTTTCCCTGCCGACTGCCTCTACTCAAGTCGCGCCGTCCCATCGGCGATCTCTATCCTTACGTTTCCGAACTCGGCGATGTCAGGATTGTGGGTGGCTATCAGGAGCGTGACACCCCTCCTGTTTGCTTCAACAAGAAGTTCCATTACATCAGCCTCGGTTCGGCTGTCGAGGCTTCCGGTCGGCTCGTCACACACGAGGACCTGGGGTGCACCGACCAGTGCCCGCGCAATCGCGACTCGCTGGCGCTCCCCGCCGGAGAGCGTCGACGCTTCGGCTTCCATGAGATCAGCCATGCCGAGCTGGGCAACAAGCTCGGCGGCAACTATTCGGGCGTTCTTGATGCTACGAACGCGCCGCGCATAGAGGCCCATTGCGACGTTCTCAAGAACTGAGAGTTCGTCGACGAGCAGGTAGTTCTGGAATACGAAGCCAAATGTCCGTGCTCGTAGTCGATCAAGGTCGGCCGCCGGTACCTTCGCTGTATCGACGCCAGCGACGCGATACAGACCCGCCGTCGGCCGGTCGAGCAGGCCGATGATGTTCAGGAGTGTTGACTTGCCTGAGCCTGAACGGCCAACGATCGTTGCGATCTCACCCGCGCGAATGGAAAGGTCAATCGATCTGAGGACTTCGACGGTGCCACTGGCTGTGAAGGACCTGCGGATCCCCTGCAGGTCCAGCAGCGAACTGCCCTTATCCGACGACAACTAAGTCTCCGGCTGCGAGTCCCTCACTCCGGATGGCTACCAAGCCGCCAGCCGCCATGACAATCGCGGCCTCGACTCGACCACTCGGTTCAAGTCGGTTGACGAAGAGCTCGCCGTCAGGAGCTTGCTGAATCGCTAGAGCTGGCACCACCACAGTCGACTCCTCGCTAGACGCGACCGTTATTCGGGCCCGAACAGTATCGCCCAGCTCGGCCAACGTTGTAGCCGCATCGTTCACGACGGCGTAGACGAGCTCGCCCTCGCTCAGCACCGAACCGACTGTCCCGTTGCGCTCATCGCCCGTCGCGCTCTCGATGGCTACGATCTGCCCCTCGACGACCCGGCCTGCATCTGCTTGTGGCAGCAGCAGCCGGATGACGGGCGCGGACGGACTCAGCTCGAAAGTCTCTGCAAGGACAACCTCGCTGAGACTATGACCAACCTCCAACGAAAGCTTGCTCAGGGTCACGACGGTTTCGGGCATGACAGCGATCTCTGTTGCCGGTACGACAGGCCCGGGGTCGGTCAGGCCATCCAGCTCAATCGCCAGCTTGTCGATGTCGTCGCCAAGCCCCGCTACGAACGCCCGTGCCCGACTCTCCTCACCGTTCGGATCGACTGTTGCTGCGCGTGAATCGGACAGTGCCGCGTGCGCGTACAACACAGCCAGATCGACAGAAGCAATGGTCAGACTGAGATTTCCCTTCGCATCCTCGAGCAGGCGCTGGGCCGCCTTGATCTCTGCCTCAGCCCCGCCGGCTTCGGCGACCGCAAGCGCCTCTTCTGCGTCAGTGACTGCTAGCTCAGCATCGCGGATTTGTCGATCGCGACTGAGGTCCGCTTGATCTAACTCCAACTCACGGATTCGTACGACCTCGGCGAGCTCAGCCTCCGTCGGAAGACCGCTTCGGACCGAGGCCAGCGACACCTCAGCGTCTTTGAGCTGTTCAAGCAGCCCGGCCAGTTGTTGCTCGACCTCTACTCTTCGCGCTTCGCCGGAGGTAGCGCGCAGCGGGTGATAGCCGGCTTCCTCGTAGTGTTTCTCAACAGCTTCGCCTGTCGCAGCGTCAAAGACTCCCGTTTGGTCGACGTCGTGGCCGCTACCTGCGAGTGCTGCCTGGAGTTGAGAAACGTCAGGTCCGGAGTCTCCCGTCGAAAGGTCGCGGTAGAATGGAAACCGGCCCGCCACGATAAACAGCGGTCGCCCGGCGACTTCAAACAGAACATCCCCGGACCGGATTGTTGCGCCCACCGCGTGCGGAAGGGCAGTCACGATTGGCTGACCTTGCGTAGCAACTTGAAGGCCCACGACGCCCGAAAGTTCAACGAACCCCGCGGCGACAACGCTGTCAACCAGTGGACCAGGTTCAACGGCGGCGGTGATGGGCGCAGGAGTTGGTGGCGCCGCATCTGCTAACCGCTGTTCTGGTGTTGAAACGGATCGCCCGACCTGAAAAGCCGCGGCCGGTGCCGCTATGAACAAGAGAGTGAGAAGCGATAGAGCGAGCTGTCTCTGTCGCGCGTTGGCGGTCATGCGGTCATCCCGCCGACTCGGAGTCGAACAGTTCCTCGAGCGCTCGGATCTCCTCTGAGTAGTCGCTCAGAAAGGCGGCCCTAGCATCGTCGCGGATCGGCTGTCTAATCGCCTCAACCGGTTCCATGCACTGCGCGTAGGTGTTCGCGACGGCCATCTCTGCCTGCCTAGCGGCCTCAAAGTCCGTCTCCAGAAGGGGGATCACGTTCTCGTCGACGTCAACAAAGAAACCGACGTGGGTGGTTGGGTTGTAGCCGCTAGCCGACATACAGCCCTTCCAGTCTTCGAAGGCCTGTACGACTTCCGAGAGCTTGTCAATTACAGCAATCTCTGCAAACCAGAGGTCTTGAAGGGGCGCTGCGGCCGCAAAGACTTCCTCCGCGGACACTGAGTCGGGGTCAGTTGCGACTGCATCCACCGCATTCGCCGTGCATAGGTCGAGATCCAAGAGAAACTGATCCCGCAACTCCTCAGGGACTCCGTCGTACGGGTTCAGCTGAGTGTCGCGAGCGGTCGGTGCGGTTAGCCCAAAGCCAGTTTCGGCTATCTCGGGGAGGTCAGGGAAGTCGAAGTAGCGATCCCCGGCAGAGTCGCCGCGGAAAATGGCATAGTCGAATCCGGCATCAGACATACATCCCTCGATTAGGAGGTTTCGTCGCTCGACCTCCGACACGGTCAGTGTTGCCAAGCTCTTCGTGTCTTGTGCCGAGGCGGGGAAGAGCGCCGCCACCAGCTCAGTTCGAATTCTCGTCGGGTTGGTGTCAGTTGGTGCGGCAGAATCCGCGTTCGTTGATACGGAATCGGTGTTACCTGATAGTGCTACTGCCTCGTCGGAGTTTGTCGCCGAACTGCAGCCCGACAGCAGCAACGTCGCCGCAAGCAACGCGCGTGCAAAGACCAGTAGAGCCGCAGCGGTCGGGCGGGGGTAGGTTCCTAACATAGATCCCTTAAAGTCGGTTCGCGCTGAGAGAGCCTACCCCCGCAGCCTGGTTAGCTATACCGCGGTTGTGAAGACCTGGTTGTAGATCTGCCCTCGCAGGCGATACCACGTGCCGTTAGACAGATTACTGATCAGCACCTGCCAAGGTGACTGGCTACCAAATGGCGCGTACTTCCATCCGGCTGAGCCGGTGATCCAGCTACCGCTGTAATACTGCCCCGACACCCACCCCGGCGATGACGCCCAGGTCAGGTTGACGTCGTTGCAGGTACTCGAAGATGGGATCGTCTGTGCCAACGATACCCGGTACTGCGCCGAGCGGTACTGAGTTCGGTGCCAATCGGTCGGACACGCCGCTGCCGCGGGCGATGCCCCCACGGACACGAGCGATGACACAGCCAGCGCGAGCACCGCGATTGATCGCGTGATTCTCAACTTCATTATCTTTCCTTCCGCCAGTCCTGGTGTTTTCCAGGAACTGCCGAGACCATAGCCGAGCGATCAGGCCCATGCGACACTGGGGTCGAATGTGCTCGGCGTGTAGGCAAACCAAGGCGAACGCGGCCGATTTTGACACTTGTGTCTCGACTTCTGCACCAACCCATCGCCGCCCTGGGCCCGGCTCGCCGTGCGACGAGACCTCATGACCCTGCTCCCGAGCCAGGGCAGTAACGGAGGGAGCGAAACTCCTGGATGGCGGGTGATAGGTCGATGTCATACATGGCCTTCGTGCGAATAGCTAGCCATGCAACCCGTCGGGCCGGATAGGGCACCGTTGCGTTGATTGAGCGGTGGCCGCGCCTGAGCGCCCTGGTATCCATGCTCGGTCAGATCGCTTCAGCGAGTCCGTCGAACGCTGCCGTGACACGCAAATGTCCATGTCGGGCTTCGACGCCGAAAGCGTGGTGTCCTCGTCGCGGAGTCTGAATAAATGCGTGACCGCGGATCACTATCGAGGCCGTGCGATCGCTGCGTAGTCCACGCGGAGCCGGAGACTGGCCTTGAGTCGTCCGTGGCCGGTCTCGATAGGGCTGTTCGAATGTCGCTCGGTGTCGTGCAGAGCTTCGAAGATCGGCTCATCGATAACGCGGAGCAAGGGCGACAGCCAGATCGGTGGTGATTTCAGCGGGTCGCCCGTGGGCGGTCAGTGCGTACACGTAGCGCCACAAGCTCCTCAATCGGAGGCTCATCTGGAACCAGCTCCAACTCCACCAACTCCTCTCGGAGTTCGTGTCCCACCACAACGACCACCGCCCCCGACAATACCGCTCCAGGACGCCAGATGCCATTAGCAAACCATTAGCAAACCATTAGCAAAGCGACACCCCCTCGACTCGGGTTACGCGGAGATCCTGGGACCGTAGTCATGCTGCGCCTCTTGCCTGGAACGCCCAACAGCGTCTCGATCTCTAACCAGCCACGTCTTCTCCTCGTGGTAGTCGAATCATTCGCTGACGACGACATCGAAAACGGCCCCTCCGACCTCCATGACGTACATCTCAGTTGAGCCAAGTAGGTCGAGCTGGGCATTGCTTGCCAGTGCAGCCGCGACACCCGGTTGCACGATAACAATGCTCAGCTCCAGCTTGAGGGTGTGGAGTTCGGATTCAATGGCGTAGAGGATCTCTGCGTCACCGACCTCGAACCCGCTGACGCCACGCCGCTGGCGATTGCGTTCCCGGCGTAGAAGATGTGGCACAAGGAGGGTGAGGTCTCTACGTCGAGCAACAGACTTTTGCGCCTGCCCACAGACCTCGTAAAGGTCACCAATTCGTTTGCCAGGTGTGGAGTCAGAGGAATACTTGCAGTGGACGAGTTGGACGCGAAGTATGCCTGCGTGGCGGTGCATAGCGACGACGTCTGCGAGTTCGTTGGCTCCATCGTCGTCGATGACGACTTCCCACGATTCGACGTCCGCGTCGGGGCGGGCCCAACCGACACCGGCAGTTGTCATGGTTTCGATGACGCGTCTCTGGATGCTGTCGGCCCGTTTCGTCGGTCCTTGGGACTCCACCGTGAGGTCGACATCGTTCCAGTTGAGGTGAGTTCGAAGTGCGGATCGGGGAAAATTTGGCATCTCTCGGGTTGGCTGCAGCAGGACGCCTGGCGGTTCGATCACTGCGTCATGTTCGAGCAGCAGGGTGAGACCTTTCTGGGCGACGAAGTCGGAGAAGTCAACGTCGCGCGAAGCGCTGGTCACCCTCACTTTCGAATGGGTCGATGGTTCGGCGACCATGCCCTCGTCGGTGATCTGGATCTCGTAGGGCACCACCCAGTCCGGTGTCGTGACCGCAATCTTGATCGGGCCGCTTGCGCTGTGCTCCACAATGTGAAGCTCGGCGTCGATGATGGCGCAGTCTCGACCGTCGTGGGTCACGCGCAGGTCTCCGGTGAGGCTGCCGTAGACGTAGGCTGGCCATTCGACAGCGAGAACGACGAGCGCTGGTCGGGCGGTGAGGACTTCGGGGTGGATGCGGTCACCGTTGTCATGGCCATTGGCGAAGATGTTGGTCTGGGTTTTGGTTTCCTTCTCGGCGTCGGGAAAGCCAGCGGTGACGTCTGTGCCGGAGTACATGGCGAATCGGCGAGCGCGGTTTCGGATGTCCAGCACACCGAGGTTGGTTGCGACAAGCCGCTGCACGCCGCCGTAGATCCGGAACACGTCTTCGCCTCGGATCAGCGTCGCTTGGTCGCCGGTGATGGTGGCGGCGAGGCGCTCGTGGTGGCTATCAGATGAGTCGTTGTTGGAGCTGTTGATGTAGAGGAGGCCACGGTCGCGGTCCCAGTACATGACGTAGAGCTCGTGGGCTACGTCGACGTAGCCGGGGTCAGGGCCCCACGAGGTCAGGGATTCAGATCGCCTGATGAACCAGGCGACGCCAGCGACTTGGTTGTGCGGGATGGGGTTGGTGAGCGGGCGCTTGTTCCCGACCAGCTCGAGGACCGCTTGGGGATCCCATTCGTCACAGCGTGTTCGGAAGACCACTGTGGACATCTTTGGGTTGATGTCGTGGGCGCTGAGCCCGACGGGGACGTCACGGAATCCTTCGTCGAACTCGCTAGCTTCCTCTTCGGCCTCGGTCGCTCGTTCGGATAGATCGCGGATCAGCAGGTTCCAGTCTGAGTCTTCGCTGTATAGGGCGCGAAGGTTCTCGTCATAGAGGGCATCTGGACGGCCAACGACAACGGTCGCTGGGCCAACACCGGTTTTGACTCGGGCGAAGCGGCCGACGAACTGCAGGGTGATGCCCAGGCTCTTGTGCGGGTCGTGAATCGCGGCGATCTTCAGTGCGGGGAGATCGAAGCCCTCGCCGAGCATGTCCACGCAGACAACGACCCGTGTCGAACGACTACGTAGTGCCTTCAGGGAGGCGGTGCGCTCACTGGCCGGCTTCTGTCCGCTGTATAGGACAACCGGCGCGAACTCGGGACCCAACTCGCGGTAGATCTCGATAATCTCGTCGGCCCTGCCTTTTCGACGGACGCGCGCCATCAGGACGTGGTCGTGGCCTTCGTCGAGGTCCGATTGGAGTTGGTCCAGTGCTGCTTGGGCGATAAGCCGGCCCTCGTCGCCGACGATCTCACGCTGCGGTAGATGATTTCCGAGAAGTAGCCCTGTTCCTGGGCGAGGCCCAGTGGGAACACGTAGAGCATCTTCCCTCCGAGGTCCTGGCGGTCTTCTCGATAGGGCGTGGCAGTGAACTGCACGACTCTTTTGTCTTCGAACCTGGCTCGTACCGCAGACCAGGTGGAGGCGGTGACGTGATGGGCTTCGTCGACGAAGAGCGTGTCGAACTCTGCGGTGAACGCGAGACGTGCTTCTTCTGTGCCTGCGTTGAGTGCGTGCGGTGTAGTGATGACTATGTTGCAGCGTCGCGCGAAGCCCCTGGCGTCCGATGCGGTCTTCAGCCCCTTGGTCAGGCGGCCAACAACGCAACCATCGTGTCGGTCTTGCCTGTCCCGGTCGGCATGACAACGGTGGCGTCGCGAGTCGCTTCGGTGGTCCAGTAGCCGAGCACAGAGTGAATTGCGCCGACCTGTGGCTGCCGAAATCCCGGCGAGGTGTCTGACGCCTCCCTGATTTGGAAGCGGCCCCGAAGCCGGTTGCAGACGGTACTCGGATCGTTCGGGTCGGGCGTCTTGGCCCAGCGCAACCGATCCGGATCGCAACGAAGAAGGCTTCGTGTGCCGATGTCGCCGGTCAGAAGTGGCTCGCCCCCATCGCCGGGCCCTACCACCCGGCGGGATCACGAGTTGTCGTGCGGTGTTGCCGCTGTCGGACGTGTGAGTGGCCCACAGTGCGCGAACCGAGACCCTGGCACCAGCGCTCCAGCGCTCACTCTGTTGATTTGATGCCATCGCTTGCTCCGCTGGCTTGACGGTACTGCGGGTTTCGTGGGCTGGTCAGTGCTTCGTGTCGCGAGGCGGGTTGGGGTCGTTGCCGGGCGCTTTCACGTCCCATCCACCGTCGGGGTTGGGCACGACGTGGCGGTTGTTGTCTGTTGACATGATGCTCCTTCCTGAGCTTCTCATGCGGTAGTATGGTATCACGGTATCTTATCAATGGGAAGCCAATCATGTATGGTGGAAGGAGACCGACCGTAGGAGCACGCCATGGCAGACACCCAGAAAGCAATGACACTGCGACTTGAAGCTGAACAAGCCGAGGCCCTCGAGTTCATCGCCGAGGTTGACGGCGTGAGCATGTCCGAGGCCATCCGAGACGCAATCGAGAGCCACATCGAGACTCGCCGAACCGATGATGGTTTCCAAGAGCGTCTTGCTGCGTCGATGGAACGCCACCAGCGAATCCTCGATCGGCTGGCCGGCTAGGCCGCGTGGAACCACCTCGGGCTCGGTGACGTCGTCTTGATCGCATCAAAGGTGTTACGCATCGAGCCCGAAGTACTCCTTCGCACAAGCCGCATCAACACTGCCGAGTCCGCGGTACACGCTCCAGGCGCATCGTTCGATGGCGTCGAGTTCCACCCGGGCCTTGTGCGCAAGATCGCCGTCCTCGGGTACCGCCTCGTCAGGAACCATCCATTCCCCGACGGGAACAAGAGAGTCGCTTTCCTTGCGATGATCGAGATGGCCGAGCGCAACGGAGCGAGCCGGCCGATGACCCTGAAGGTGATGAGACCGTCGAAGTGATGCTGGCCGCAGCCGCTGCCACCCTTGACGAGGCCACCTTCATCGACCGGGTGGAGACCCGAGTGACATGACCGATCACAAACCTGCGGAACCCGCACAACTCGCGCTCGAGCTCGACAACAGGCCAGACACCCACATATACGTAGCCTCGGCCCTCACCGCGCTCACTCCAACTCAACTGTCGGAGATCTCGCGGCGCTGCGACATCATCGACCAAACCGTCGTCGCATCCTCCGGAGCCGAAGGAGACCCCATGGACCGTACACCTACCCATCCTTTGGTCGGCGCCAGGACCAGGTGACGACCGGGCACCGCGAGAGATCTACAACTTCAACCGTGACCACGTCAGGCGCGCGTCCGGGCTCGTTCTGCTCGGCGACCACGGCGGCAGCCTTGGCGCCGGCCAAGAGTTCGCCTGGGCGATCGCCCGCAGGCTGCCCGTGCTCGTCCTTCTCACTGGCGATGAACCCCTGAGTCGACAGATCGCTGGGACGCCCGCCCAGATGTCTGTCCGGCGCGTCGCCACGGACGATGATCTACGCGCCGCCGCCACCGAGTGGGTCACAGAGTGGGGACGCGCCATCGAGTCGCGGGCACGCTCCGGGACAGGACAGCTGATCATCGCGATCCGGGCCGCCGACCGGCTTCAGGGAGCCTTTGCAGTCTCCCCAGATTCCATAGAGGCCATCGCGGCCGTCGCCGGTCTCAACCCCGAGCGAGTTTCTGAACTCTTCATCCCCGACGCGCTGCTGGACAGGTCGGTGTCAGAGCTGATTGCGCTCTCCGGAGCTCTCGGCCTCGAGGCCGGCGAGGCTCTGAACCCCAACCCGATCCCTGAGCTTTCATCGAACCAGCGTTCCGGTCTTTCGATCGCCGCCCAGGAGTACGAATGGTCGCCGCCACAGATACTTCAGGTCGAGTCTCGAGCCCGTCTTGAACTGGCGAAGGGCGGTGTTCGAAGACTCCCCCTGACCTCTGTACAAGACTGGGTCACGTTTGCCCGACGCTATGTCTTCCCATGACCGAACGCTCCGACGCACTCGCCACGTGGTTGTACGACCGGCTTGAGCTACCAACCCGCCCCCCGATCGATCTCGAGGTAGTTGCCTCGCGAATGGGTGTCGAACAAATACGAGACGCCGACATGGCCGAAGATGGCCGACTCGAACAAGACGGTAGGCGAGCAATCGTGTATCTGCGTCACGGCCTCAGCCACGGTCGCCGACGCTTCACTCTCGCCCACGAACTCGCCCACCGCGCTCTAATCCACCCAAACGCACCCGCGATCGCCTACCGCCGCACCGGCGGCAGCGACGACGAGGAACGACTCTGCGATGAGATCGCGGCAGCCCTGCTCATGCCTCGCGGCTGGATGCAGTCACTAAACGGACGACCCCAAAACCTCAGCACCCTGAGAGTCATCTCCCAACGAGGCCAAGTGTCACTGAGCGCGGCCCTTGTCCGCAGCCGCGAGGTGAACCATTGGCGAAAATCGTTGCTCAGGTTCTCGCTGGATCAAGGCAAATGGAGACTGCAAGGCGCATCCGGCGTTCCTATCGAGTGGCACCGATCCATTCGGTCCGCCACTTCGACCCACAGCGTCCTCAGTGGCAGTCCGCTGCGAAGGGACTCCGAACGAGCGTTACCACTTCGTGCCGGCGACCATGAGTTGACGGTAACCGCTCAAATCGACAGGCTACGCAGCACCGCGATCGCGCTAGCCGATCTAGACCAACAACTATCGCTCTTGGCCCACCCCCACAGGCGCCAGCCCGGCGGAGAGCGGCAAACCCCTCGATACACACACATCTTGTCGACCGACCGTCCCCGGCGCTCGGATGCTCGAACCGCCACGCTGGTGATCCCCATTTGCAGAACCACTAGCAGGACAACACCCCTCACCAACAACTAGGCCGCTGACCTGACCACCGAAGCGCTGCGGACTGTGACGGGGTTTCGCGTCCGATTGCGGCCCGAGTTCGTGGCATGTCACGGGCATTCTGTCCCCAGAATCACCTATGCGGGTACCTACCTGACCTCATGCCGTCGCTGAATAGAGCGGGATGCCAATCGCTGGAACACGAGGTGGCTACCCAATGAACTCCAAGTTCCGCTCGACATAGCACCCGCAGTCGCCGTAGGCACGTCGCATCAGCCAACGAAGCCACTCCAGCCGCGAGGGCGTTCTGGGCTGCCAGCCTCTAACCGTCGAAGTGAAATCACAACTCCACGATACTCGCCATCCGCTCTAAGGCTCGGCCGGGACCTCAGCTCTTGATGGACCCTACCCCACGGGCCGTCGGGCTGCGAAGGTCGTTCCTTCGCGCTGCGCTTGCGAGGGCTCCACCTTGCTACGCCCACCAACACCGCACGGCTCAACGACTCCACAGCCGAACCCCGAACCAAACCGGGGACCGATCAGAGGGCGAGCCTCATCGGGGAAGTCGGGGCTCGCCCTCAACCAATCGGAGACACCAACACCCAGGAACCCAGCATGAACATCAAGCACATCAACACCCGATTCACCGCCCACCCTGACCCGCACCCGGCGACGTCCCCATCGACCACCCCTACCAGGCCCGCTGGTGGCACCCCATCATCGGACCAACCGCCACCCGCATCCTCAACCACCTCGCCGACAAACACGACGACTCGACCTAGAGGATCACTCCAGCGATGGAACCAGCTATCACCCTCGAACTCGGAAAAGGAACCGGCAAGCAGTCCCCCGCTGATCAGGTCACTCGACCGGCTCACTCAGTTCGGGTACGGGCACTTCGATGTCGAGCCTGGCCAAAGCTGCGATCCCTGTACCGCACGGTTGGCCTAGTCCCACAGCGACTGGTCCGTAACTGGCCGGAGATTCTCCAGCAGGCGCACGCAATCAAGCTCGCCAAGTTGTACCGGCAGGAAAGCTAACATCCAGCGGACAACCGCTCAGCGAACGGCGCAGGCAACAGCACTTGCGGCAAGGCCAACAGCAAAGTCGGTACCGCCGACGGGCCATCGGTCCGGCGTCAGATCTGAAGCGAGACGCTCGGGCCGCTTCGGCAATGACGCCGGCGCCGCCGAGGAACTCGTCGCAGAGCTCGGCTCAGCCATTGCTTGTAGCCATCTCCAACTCACCCCGGCACCTCGCGAGGACCATGCCATGTACTTGGAGCGTCGGCTACGAATCCTCAACGCCGACCCGACTGCACTGTTCGCCTCGCTCGCCTTCGACGCAGCCACGGACCACGCATTCACCCTCGTCGACGGCGCAGACCGTAACGACCTCACGAGCATCGCACGGACGATCGCCCATCGGCCCCTCAACATCGGAACGCCGAGCCTTCTCAAAGAAGTGCTACGCCAACGGCTGGTTCGTCGTGGTCGGAGCGTGAGAGCGAACCCTCGGATGCGCTCGGTCCCACCGGCCGGTCACGGAACCCGACCGGGCGGCGAGTGCGAGGTCGTCGAAGACCTCCAGTTTGCAGCGGCCTCGCCCTAGCGTAGCGGTGTAAAGGTAAAGGGAGGAGCGGCCCGAAGGCGGCTCCTCCCTTGTAGACGGTGACCGACACCTACGCATCAAGGTCTGCCCACAGCATACTTGAAACGTGACTGCACCGAAACCCTTTATCTCCCAGGCGATGCTGGTGCACGCTCGCCTCCTCGACTTCTTCGGCCACCGAACCCCTTGGCACCGGCGCCTCTGGAACGTCGGCACTTGCCTCGCTCTCCAAGAGACTGTGGAGTACGCAGACGCCTGCATCAGCGGCTCAGTTCCGAACACCAAAGGCCTCTGCTTCGCTTTGGACACTGCGAAGCGGGAGGTCGACCGAGACCCGGGTGCGGCACCGCTCGCTGCGCAGATCCTGACTCGCCTCAATACCCTCAAGGTCGCATCTCCGTCGAAGGTCCCCGTGGCCGCCCGGGACGAACTCGAACAGCTCGTTCGGCGCCTCAGCTCCGATTACCTCCAGAACTGGACAGTTGCGACCACTGAGCCGCCAGTCGAGTTCACCGCACGGGCACTGGCGGCGCATCTTCTTGACCTCGGGTTCAGCCCGGTTCACCTGCACCGCTGGATCACCGCTGTCAGGGGCGATGTCACGAGCCTCTCGCAGGTCGCAGCGGCGACTATGGAGATGGTCACACGGATGCCAATCCGGACCTACCACGTCTTCGTTCCCTGCGCCGCCCCGTTCGACAAGCCCGCCCACAACGGAGGCAGGGTCCGCTGGCTCGACGGCAACGCTGCAGCCACATGGCTACGTGACAGCCTCCCGAGCACGGAGCCACGTCGACACGCAGGCGGGTTCCTCGTGGAGATCAAAGGCCGAGATCCCTGGTCTGCAGTCGGGGAGGCTCGCGTCACGGTGGCTCGCGCCGAGGCTCGGGCCAAGGTCGCTAGCCCGTCGAACGAGGCGATTCGCCTCGACGGCTGGGCACGGGTCGCTGGCCACCGTCGGTCACTACAAGATCCGGCCGACGCCCCGGCAAATCGAAATTGGGAGCCTCGTCAGTCAGGGCGCCGTCTACCGATTCGATGGTGGGCTACCACCGGCGACCGACGACGCACTCGAGTTGGCGTCGTACATGGAGTCACCCTCGGCGGGTGCCGCAGTCACCGGGGGATGGTCAGCCATCGAGGCGCTGCTCATCAGGCCCGGCGAAGGTAGCCATTACCTCGCAGCCGATCGACTCGCCTCACTCATCGCCTGCTCGCTCCCCAGAGCCGAGCTCACGCCCTTGGCCTACCGCCACCAGGGAGATCGCCGACGACGACCTAGCTCGAGCGCTCACCGAATCGCCGACCAACTTCGACAAGGTCAAACTCGTCGAGAGCCACCTTCGAGCGGGTGACCGGCTCGAGTTGGTCGACGGCAGCGACGCCGCAGCGCAGGACCGCATCGTCGCGATAATCCAGGATCCAGCCGCCGAGCTCGCTCGCATCAAGGCATACGTCACTGAGTCGCTCCGCCGCCTCTACAACCAACGCAACACCGTCGCCCACGCCGAGGTCGAGCTGGATCTCACTGGAAGCTCTGGGGGACGAACGCTGAGCGCTCTCCTGGAGTAGACCGAGCTCCGGAACATCCGACCCGGTAGATGACGTCCGCCCAGTACAACGCCTGGGTACGACAGGAGAATGCCCGACACAAACGGGTGATCGACCAGCACAACGTAGGAGTCCGGCGAGTTAGGTCGGCACCGCGGCCGACAGGACGCCCTCGGCCGATTGACCCCCGATGAATACGAAACCATCATGACCCCACCGGCAGTCTTGGCCGCATAACCAACCTGTCACCGCTACCCGCGGCAGACTCGAGCGGTCCACAGGTGGCTGCTGACTCTAGTGATACCTCATCTCGACAGCTTCGTCCCGGACCGAGCCGAACCCTCAAAACAACAGTGCCACCTACACTTATGTAGCTATGGGACCAAGCAGAGTAGCAACTATTTCCTCTATCGCCGTCTGTGTCGGCGGCGCTGCAGTGGCATTGGTCCACTACTACGCTGGATCTGGATCGCCGGGCCGTCCCGAGGGATGGCTGTCTGCCATCGGGTTCGCGGCACCCATCTTTGGTGCTGGCCTAGTCGGACTGATCGGGGCAAGCCGCAGCCACGGAGCTTTGATGCTCGCCGCTGGCACAGCCGTCATACCAATGAGCGTAGTGTCAATCGTTCTCCTACCTCTACTTTTTCCAGCCATCGTACTTCTCGCGCATGGTGGCAATACCGCTCACGGGCCGAAGTCGTTTATCTTCCCGACCCTAATTCTCGTAGTGCTAGTCGGAGCATTCGCACTCACGGTATTCCATCAGGATCCTGCGGAGTGGTCAGGACCGGATGGACCCGAAGGTTCGAGCAATATCGTGACCAACACCGAAGCTCTATTCGCGATCGCTTCGGCTGTCGGGGCAAACGTGGTTGCCACCATCGTCGCTACGAAGGATCGCCACAGGCCAAAACTCACGCTCTGAGTCGGTCTGAACTGCAACCTAAAGGAGTCGCTATGGTCCACCTGTTGCTTCGACAGAACGATGAAAAATTGGACAACGCTGCGCCGTAAGAATCCACCCCACTGACGCTCACCTCATACGTCCAGGCAGTGCCCTCAGCGAGGCCGGTGTCGAGGTTCTCGTGCCCAACGGTCTCGCTCGGGAAAAGTTTGGGCTGAAAGGTATCGCCGAGGTCTATCTGCGAACTGAGGTTGGTGCAAATAGCACAATAGGGGATGTCGTGGTCAGCCACTTCAGGCCAGTGGCCTGAGTTGGTTGATACCCGAAATTCGTGATTGCCGACACCCGTTACGACTATGGAAGAAGTACGATGTAAAAAGTTACGACTATGGAAGAGGTACGGTATGAAAAAACTAAGGCAACTGATGCTGGCGATTGCTTTGCTGGTAACGCTCTTTACCATTGATTCGCAGGCACCAATCGAAGCAAGATGCAAGGGGGACGGAAACCCCTCGAGTCTGGCCTATGTCTCTAGGGGGAACCGATACGGAACCGAAAGAACCCACGGAGCAACGTGTAACAGCGACACATGGTACTGGGCCGAACTGAACGACGGTCCAGTCCAAGACGGGGTCTGCGGACGAGTAAATTACTACGACTCGGGCGTGTGGCGCATGACTATCACGGCCTGCAGTTCCACTTACGTGAACAAGCTATACGATAATCCGGATACGAACGGGACTTTAAAGATGTATCGCGCGGGAAACAACACCGCGCATATATCCAACTGGGGATTCTGATGTTTAGAGGTCGCATGATCCCATTGTTGGCCCTAGTAGCCCTACTTGCCGGAGCCTGCGCCAACTCAAGTAACGGCAGCCTCGACATCTCGACTGATCAGGCAGAAGTGCTGTCACAGATCATAAACAGCCCCACCGACGAAGAAGAACGAGTGATCGTTGCCGATATCGAGCTGAAACGTCAAGAGTCGATTAGCAACTGTATGGCGTCGGACGGCTTCGAATACGTCCCCGTCGCTCCGTCCACGGAATGGCAGCAACTCTTTGAATCGCCAGACTTCGCGGTCGTCTACGGCTTCGGTATTTCCACGACGCTAGAACCACGTTTCAACGACGATGCGCCCCCCGACGATCCTAATCAACTGATCAGAGATCGCCAAGACAACGCTACGTTAAAGCAGTACGACTTGTCCTTCGACAACTGCTTTCGAGATGCCCTCAGCAATATCAACCCCGATCGAAACAACGTAGTTCGATTTGACGAAGACATAAGCCTGTTACTTGCCGACGTCGATGACCTAACCGCCGCCGACCCTCGCACCATCGAAGCGGCGGAGACTTGGCGAGACTGTGCGGGTGGGTTCGGCTACCGCTACAACGATCCCGAGGAGATGTTCGCGGACCTGGGCCAAATGATGGAGCCATTCGCTTCGTCAATGGACGAGGCGGTCAATGAGTTGTTAGCCGTTGACCGGAAAGACGAAGCACTGGATCTTCGATTCGAGGACATTCTTGATCCACCCGATCTGGCTGAGTTGCGCGGGCTGCAATCCTTAGAAATCCGCCTCGCGAGCGAACTGGGAAGTTGTATAGAAGAGCTATCTGCCACAAAGACAGCAGTGAGACAGTCGATTCTACGTGACTTCGTCGATAGCGCCACCCACTAGACGCTCTTTTTGCGGCTGGCCTACGTTATGAACTCAAAACATCGCCTCCTAGCCGCGGTCGCGTTCGCGGCGGCCTGTGGGGTTGGCGGAGTCGTACTCGGAGCGCAGCTGAAAGCTCCGGGGGAGGCTCGGCTCAGCAATGCTGAACCGGCAGCAATAATTGTTACGGCGCCGGTTGAGAAGCTAACCCTTACCAACCAGTTAGTGCTGCGAGGTTCCATCGTTGCGGAAGTAGATGAAACCGTCTCGGTGGGTCCGAATGTCTCAGGCGTGACTGTGCTCAGCAAGACGTTCGCCGAGGTTGATTCCTCGGTTGGCGAAGGCGATCTTCTCATCGAAGTCGGGGGCCGGCCAGTGTTCGCTCTGCAAGGAGCAGTGCCCGCATTCCGTGACTTGCACCTAGGTTTCGTTGGCGACGATGTTCGTCAAGTCGAATTATCCCTCGACCGGCTAGGCCTCAATCCCGGCCCGGTTGATGGGCTGTTTGACGTGGACACGAGCGCCGCGGTAGGCCGTCTCTATGAGCGGGCCGGATTCCTTCGTCCCCCTCTCAACCCGGCCGATAAGGAGCAGTTATCCGCGGCCTCGGATTCGGTCACCGCGGCCACCGCCTCCCTCGCCGCGGCCAAGGCAGATCTCGCCAGCGCATCGGCCCCAATATCACAGTCGCAACGACTCTCGCTTGATCGAAACGTGCAGTCGTCGGAAATAGCTCTCGCGTCGACAATCAAAACAACGACGGACGAACTCAAGCTTGCCCGGGCTGCGGTGGACACAACGTCCAAAGCGTTGGAAGCGGCCGAGACAGACCTCGTCACCGCGCGCGAGCGGTTGGAAACCGCCGCTACTGGGAGACACCCTGATACCGGCCAGCAGCCGACAGAGGCCGAACTCGAGGAGTTGATTTCTGCGATCGACCGGTCGAAAAACGCTCGTGCCGAAGCCAGGTCGACGTCCGCTGAGGCCGAGGTCATGCTCGCTGACCTAAAACCGGTCGCTGAGGATCAGGTAGCTGTCGCTCAGCTTGATCTTAAGATTGCCCAAGCCGCCCGCGACGAGGCTATCGCGGGAACGGACGTGACCTTGTTTCAACGTGCCGTTGACGATGCCCGAACCGCGCTCGGCGCTGCTCAGGATGCACAGTCTGGGCTGCTTGACGCCGTCTACGGCTGGTTACCTTCAAGCGAAATAATGTTCCTACCTACACTGCCGTTGCGGGTCACCCGAGTCATGCTCGACGTCGGCGACGACGTTACTGAAGGTCCGGTGATCGAACTCGCTACAACGGACGCTCTCGTCGAGGTGCAAGCCGCTCGCGCTGACGTTGATCTGCTCCAACCGGGGGCGACAGCGCTGGTCGAAGCCGACTCCTACGACTACGAATCACCGGCTCAAGTCGTCGGGTGGACGGCTCTGCCTGGCAGCACGGAACAGGTTTTGGTGACTCTCAAGTTGGCCTCGGTTCCTGACACGGAACTCTTTGACATCAGCGTTCGCGTCACTCTTGCGCTCTCCTCTACTTCAGGCGACGTGCTGGCTGTGCCTTTGGCCGCCCTCTATGACTCCGGCGATGGCTCCACCAGGATTCAGGTGCTCCGCCCGGGTGGGATCGAGGAGGAGGTTCTAGTCGTTGTCGGGTTGTTCGACCCCGAGGCGGGCCTGGCCGAGGTGACGCCCACCGACGAAGGCCTACTGGTTGAGGCCGACTCGGTAATTGTCGGTACCCGATGAGATCGCCTGAGAGCGAGCGGGACCTAATTAACGTCACTTCAATTGCGCGGAGTTTCGGCGGAAAAGTGATGGTTACAGCATTGGCCGAGGTGAGCCTAAAACTTCGCCGGGGTGAATACGTGGCAATTATGGGTCCGAGCGGATCCGGCAAGTCGACACTGCTCAATATTTTGGGCCTGCTGGATCGTCCCTCATCTGGCTCCTACTACCTCGACGGCACCAACACGCTTGACCTTGCCGAGCGTCACCGTTCGATCCTTCGAGGACAAAAAATCGGCTTCGTGTTCCAGACGTTCAATCTTCTTCCCAATCGGACCGCTGTTTCTAATGTGGAAATCGCTCACGTCTATCACCGGACTCCACGAAGTGTCCGGCGCCAAAAATCCACCGAGGCGTTAGAACTCGTGGGTCTAGGTCACCGTTTGACGTCATTTCCTCCGACGCTGTCTGGTGGCGAGCGTCAGCGAGTGGCTATCGCCCGGGCGATCTCGATTTCGCCTTCGTTGCTGTTGGCCGACGAACCCACCGGGAACCTCGATCAAGACACCGCCACCGGCGTGCTCGACCTATTCGATCGCCTCCACGCCCGCGGGCTGACCGTTGTCATGGTCACCCACAATCCAGAAGTTGCAGACCGGGCCGAACGCGTCGTCACTTTGGTCGACGGCCGCGTCGTGAGCGACCGAGTGAATGCGCTCTAAACAAGCTACCGATCTTGATCTGATCGAGGGCAGACTTGGCGTCAGTGACCTCGTGAACGAGGCCATTGATGGGCTCATGACCCGCCCCGGACGCACCGCCATGACGGCGATGGGGACTGTGCTTGGAGTGGCTGCCCTCGTAGCAACTCTTGGACTTTCGGCCACGGCTGGCAATCAAATTGTTACGCGCTTCGACGAAGTCTCTGCTACACGGGTAGTCGTGAGGCACGCGGATAACTCTGACGGATCTGACAACCTTGGAGGTTCCAGGGTGGGGAGTATCCCATGGGACGCAGCGGAACGAATCGAGCGATTGAACGGCGTTCAGGTCGCCGGTAGCCGAACCTCTATTGAGGACGCATCTTTGCGGACGTCTGGCGTTGCCGTGATCGATCCTTTAGCGTCGGCCGGGCACCTCTTACCCGTCTTTGCGGTGAGCGAAGGATACTTTGACGTCGCGAATGCGAACCTGATATCTGGCCGTCTGTTCGACGAGGGACACAACGTTCGCGGCGATCCGGTCGTGGTGCTCGGCGCCGAGGCCGCTCAGAAACTAGCCGTCGCCCGTATCGATGTTGCCCCAACGATTCTCATGGGAAACGCCCGTGTTACGGTCGTGGGTATCGTCAGTTCCGCGGATGCGGGCGGCGGCTTGGATGCTTCAATTTTCGTGCCCAATGGTCTCGCTCGGGAAAAGTTTGGGCTGAAAGGTATCGCCGAGGTCTATCTGCGGACTGAGGTTGGTGCAAATACCACAATAGCGGACGTCGCTCCGCTCGCTTTGAACGCCACAAAACCAGAATCCTTAGAGGCGCTAACTGGCTCTGATTCCAGACTGGTCAGAGCTGGGCTCAGACGCGATGTCAACGCGTTGTTCTTAATGCTTGGAGGAGTCGGCCTTCTCGCGGGAGCGATCGGCATCGCTAATGTGACACTCGTGAGTGTGACCGAACGCGTTGGAGAGATCGGACTTCGCAGAGCGGTTGGCGCGTCTAGAACGCATATAGCGTCGCAATTCACCACAGAGTCTACGATTGTTGGTCTGCTTGGTGGCATAGTCGGCTCGTCGGTGGGTGTTCTTTCGATCGTTGCCGTTTCTGCCTGGCAGTCGTGGACGCCGGTACTCGCGGTTCGTCTACCGCTATTGGCACCGATTGCAGGCGCCCTGACCGGACTAATCGCGGGGCTCTATCCGGCGTGGCAAGCTTCGCGAGTTGAACCAATAACTGCTCTACGATCTGGGATCACCTGAATCACCTTGTGCCTAAATCGGCGCCACAGAGTTGCTCAGTCGATGACATTGATGACCTTAACCACTTCGTCGCCGTAGTCGTTGATGACCTTCACCGCGATCTTCCCCGTCGACGGCTTGGGGAAAGGCCGGCTAACCGTCTGATATAGGGTCTCCCACGCCTCAGCATCGATGTCGGCCTTGAGGGCCAGTTTTAGTCGTTTATAGGGATCCTGACCGCCGGTGAAGTAACAGTGGCGGACGAAGAAACTCTCTTCGTCGTAGTCGGTGTCGATCATCCACAGCGCAACCTTATCGGTCTGATCCGAGCGCACGTCACCCGTAGTAGGGTCATAGACGTCAACGCCGAGCAACTCAACAATTATATTGTCGCCTTTTTGTTTGACCGCGATGTCGGGTTCTCCGAAAACGGTGAAAAGATTCCCCCGCCCCGTCTTTTTCAGGTCCGAACCCATCAAAAGGTCGGTGTTCATCCGCACTAGCAGCACCGGGATCTTACCGATCGAACGGCTGCCGGCCACGTCGAAACTCTCGTCGGTGGCGACGTAATCTTCGTCGGTGTTTAGTACCTGCGGATCAAAGGCGAAGGCGAGAATGCAGAGAAGGTCGAGATCGTTATCCTTGCTGGCTTCGCGGGCCGCGTTCTTGACGAACTGCGGGGCCACCGTTCCGTACTGCGGCCCGATCGACAGACCAACCCGCTTCGGCCCTCCCCCCCCCCTGTTCTTGTCGTATTCCGATCGCCTGCACGTAGCTACCGGCGTAACCCTCGATGAGATCAAACTCGATACGCTCAGCCTTGCGGCCATTTTGCACCCCGGCTGCGCCCAGGTTCTCTAGGATGATTTGCTCAAAGGACGCCTCCGCATAGCCCGGCCGGGACCGCTCGCTGCAGGCCGGGTTCGACCGGTCGTCAAGGCCGGCCAGATTGCGGTGCGGGGATAAGCTCTCGACGGTGAACGGGCCGGTCACCCGGACCTTTCCCGGGTCTGAGTAAGGCTTATCGTAGAGCAGTTCGGAGTCGGCGTGGCGGGTAATCGCGGCGTCGATTGCGGCCGGGGTCATCCCGGCGTGAATGTCGGGGTTGTTGGCGATCGAACTGAGCGTTATGTGGGGGACGCGCTCATAAACAAACCCTTGTCGAACGTCGTTCGTTGTCTCGGCGGGGGCCAGTTTCTTATTAGCAACCTCGCTTTCTTTGGCCCGACCTTCGGGCGAATCGGCGAGCATAAAGTACGGGAACCGGGCTCCGGCCAGCCGCTGACGACAAAGCGCCAGCGCGACCCGAGAGGAATCAATCGTGATCCACCGTCGGCCCCAACGCTCAGCCACGAACGCCGTGGTGCCCGAACCGCAGGTCGGGTCGAGGACCAGATCGCCGGGATCGGTCGCTAGCAGCAGGCAGCGCTCTACGACCTTGGTGTTGGTCTGCACCACGTAGATCTTGTCGCCACCGAGACTACTACCTGTATCAGTCCAGAAGTTGCCACGAACCTGATATGGGAAATCATCCACGAACCGCCGGTACCTGATGATGTTTCGAGCCACATGAATCCGGTTGGCGGCCGCGAGCCGGGCCATGCCCGCGGGTAACGAAGCTTTCCAATGGGAATTGGCCCCCGGGGTGTACGTCTTGCCCAAATGCTCGAACGTCTGATCGGTCCCAGCTCCTCCTTGTGACTTCAAGTTATCTGGTTGGTATAGACGGCAGCCGGCTGGCAAATCCTCGAGAGTCTCGGTTCGCTTCATACCTCTGCTGGTACCGTCGGCAAAGCAGAGCCATCGGTAACCCTGCCGGTCCGGTGCCGCCACCCACTGCCGCCGGATCTTGACCTTATCGATCGCTTTGGCGTACCAGACAAGGTAATCGCCGTTTCTCGACAGGGTTGTCGAGCTAGTGAAACCGCTGGTAGTCACGAACGAGATCAGGCTCACGAAGTTCTCGGACCCCATCACCTCATCGAGCAGCGAACGCACAAGATGGACGTTCTCGGCCCCGATCTGGACAAACACCGATCCGCTCTCGGTCAGCAAATCCCGCCCGACCTGTAACCGGTCACGCAGATAGCTGAGATAGCTATGAATCCCTAGCTCCCAAGTGTCCCGGAAAGCTTTGACCTGCTCAGCATCGCGGGCCACGTGATCGGTTTTGCCGTCGGTGACTTCACGCTTACGGGCCGATACCTGCCAGTTCGAACCGAACTTGATCCCGTAAGGCGGATCCAGGTAGATCATCTGGACCTTGCCCCGCAGTCGCTCCCGCTCGGCCAGGCTGGCCATGACCTGTAAGCTGTCGCCGAGGATCACCCGGTTCGACCAGTTGGCCGAATGCTTATAAAACTCTACTAGGTCTAGTTCGTTCAACCCGTCGAACGCTTCGAACAACGTCTGCTCAGGCTCGCTTTCACCCGCCGCAGCCACGGTCTTGCGCAGGTTTTCGATCAGCACCCGAGGGTCGATCTTTTCTTGGATGTAGATCGGGGGGGCGTCAACACAGAGGTCCTCATCATCGAGTTCTTCTTTGCCTTTCCAGACCAGCATCGGCGAGCGGATCTCGCGGGGGTAAGTGACCTCGATGATCTCCTCAACATCGGGCGGGAGCAGATTATGGGCGTCGGCGGTCGGGATGTTGGCCCGGGTTTGCCTATGAGTGATAGCCTCGACTGCGGTCGGGCCTTGCTGGGGAGTTTGCTTTCGGGCCATGATGAGTCTCCTAGCTGACCGGTACGCCAATGACGGGATCGTCAGCGTAGAGAGCGTCGAGGGCGTCGCCGATACGTTCAGCGGCGTTGACCATCGAAACGATCTCTACGTAACCCCAGCGGCCGAAGCCGCCGTCGTTGTTGACCGCCGTACACCACTGATCTCGCGCGGTGGCGGCTTTCGCGGCCGTGAGACTGGGGCTCTTTCGACCGCCCGAAACCTCGATGATGAGCGTGCGGGGGACCGAGTCATCGTCGCGTTGAGCAAGCCGGACCAAAAAATCGGGCACGTAACGGTGGCTTTTGCCTTCATAGACATAGGGGATGTCGAAATCGAGGTGATCGTTTTTGACGTAAGACACGACCCGCTCAGTATCAGCCTCGAGGATCGCGGCGACGGTTTCTTCCCAAGTATTGCCCTTAATGCCGTCGAGCACGACGTAGTTCACCGGCGACCGTTGCGTCTCGATCGCCGCCTTTCGGGTAAAAAACAGGACCTCATCGGTGGACCCCAACCGGTCGAAGCGACGAAAAAGCGGCAGCATCATCTCACGCCGAGCATCGGGATAACGGATGACAGCGTCGTAGACAGCCGCCGCGGCGGCAATCTTGCACTGGGCCAGCAGCAGCACCCCGGGCGGGGTATCGGCCCCGAAATCGACTTTCGATTCAAACCAGCGGCGGGTCACGTCGAGAATCGCCGGGAACAGCCACGGCTTTAGCGCTTCGTCGTGCCCGCAGAAGAACCGCCGCAGCACCTCCGCGGCGATCTCGTAGATGATGTGCTGTCGCCGGGCGTTGCGCACGTTCGACAGGTCGATCTCATCGGCCCGGCCGACGAGGCCACCCACTTCGACCCAGATCGCCACCTGGTCCTTGTCGATATGGAGCTGTTTAGTGTTTTCGTGATCGAACACGATCGGCTCTTCGGGGACCTCAACTCGGTAACCGTCGAGCTTGGGAAACTCGATACGAAGGTCATATCGGTCAGGCAAAGAACGAACCTCGATCACTGGCGAAGCTGGTTTCGGGGTGTCGATCGTGCGATCGGTGGGGATGAAAGCAAACGGGACGCCGTACACCTCGGCGTACTCCGGCTCGAACCTCCCATCGGCGTTGACCTCATAACTGCGGCGGCGGAGACCTCGACCCACCACCTGCTCGCACAGCAGTTGACTACCGAACCGCCGAATACCGAGAACGTGCGTCACCGTGTTGGCGTCCCAGCCCTCGGTCAGCATCGACACACTCACCACGCAGCGGACCGTCTCCCCTAGCTTACCTTTCTTACCCACCGTGTTCATGACCTCTCGCAGGATGTCTTCGTCGGTGAGTTTTGTAACATCAGCGCCGTGATTTCGCCGCCGGTATTCATGCTTGAACGTATCGATCTCGCGCCCGGCCGCGGCTTTGAAATCCTGCTTCAGCACCTCACCCGATTCGAGTTGGGCCGAATCCACGATGATCGTGGGAGGTCGGTCGAGCCATCGACCCTCGACCGCGTTGGACAACAACGCGAGGTTGCCTTTGCGGACGATTTCGCTGCCGTCCGGCGACAAAATGGCCTGACCGGCGATCCAGTCGAACACGAGCTTCGACACGATCGTGTTGGGGCAAACCACGATCATCACCGGAGGAGACTCGCCGTGCGGCTTGAGGTCTTTTTCCCAAGCCCGGAAGCGCTTGTCGTAGCTCCGGTAAAGCGACTCGAGAGCACCCTGGAGTACTTTGGGAGGCACCCAGGTTGCGTCGGACTGAGCTTTCTTGTTGGCACGTTTCGGAAGTTGATCGCCGACGTGATCCCAAAGGTTCAAATATGTTGGCTGATCAGTGGCAACAACGTCGTCGTCCACCGGCACCCTCGGCACCTTGACAATTCCCGACTCGATGGCATCCATTAGTGAGAAGTCGCTTATGACCCACGGAAAAATGTAGCCCTCGTGGTATCCGGACCCGCCTAGATAGAAGGGAGTCGCCGAAAGGTCATAAATCGCTTTTACCCCTACCCGTTGGGCGACGGCATCGAGCCCGCGGAACCACACCCGGGCCCCTTGGTTGCGTTCCTTGGTTTCCCGATCGAGCTTGTCGGGCTGATCCGAACCAAGCGGTTTGTCCTGATAACAGTGATGGGCTTCATCGTTCAGAACAAGGATCCCGCCTTTGCCACGGCTCGAAAAATCTCGCATCACCCGATCGACGATGTCCTCTTCGGTTTCCAAGAACGGATCCGTTTTCTTCCCCGACGTCAAAAGGAGTCGAGTGTTCTTGGCCACTCCCTGCATCTCCTTCGCCGTCTTCGGCAAAAAGGTGTGATAGTTCGTGATCATGATCGCGGCATCATCTAGCGTTGAGCGCAGATCGTGGGGCACTAGGCCGCGCAGGTCGTAATAATTCGAATCGTCGTGCGGGAACAGCACCCGCAGCCGGTCCCGAATCGTGATACCTGGAACGACGACCAGAAACCGGTTCGTGAACCTGGCGTCTCGCGGGCTGTACGCCTTATTGCAGGTCTGCCACGCGATCAGCATGCCCATCACGATCGTCTTGCCGGTGCCGGTCGCCATTTTCAACGCGACCCTGGGCAGACCGTTATTGTGCTCAATGTTGTGAGGCTCGATACGGGCCCGAAAGTCCGGCTCGCCGTGCCTACCAGCAACCTCGGCCAAATAGATGGCGGTCTCGGCTGCTTCACGCTGACAGAAAAGAACCCTCTCTTGGCGAGTCTCGTCAGCCCAATGCTCCATCAGTTTCCGGCTGATCGGTGTCACCCCGACATACCCCCGGGCTCGCCAAAGCTCCACCCGTTTCCTGATGTCGTTGATCAGGCTGTTTTGCTCCCGCCGCTCACCGGTAATATCAAAAAGATCGAGGCTCGCTTCTTCGGCTGCCGCGGGGTGATCTTTTTTGTGACCTCGCTTCATCTTCTTCGAAACCGGCACTGGGATGAAAGACTCGCTGGGGCGACGCCCCGGTTTGACCTCACCGGTCGGCCCCTTCGGCCCGAGCACGAAATACGCCTCCGGCGGGTCATAGGGTGAATTGAGGACCGGGTCGTCTAGCCTATCGGTCTTTGATCTCATCGATCCGACTCTATAGAGGCCGACTGGCAGTCACTGTTATGGCTGGCAGATTCCCGGGTCGCGGCTTCACCGTCACCTTGACCTAGGGTTTATGCCGGTATGGAACTTTATGCGCTGGAACTTTATGTGACTGAGAAGGCCGCGGCGCTAATTCGGCGCAAAGGGGGCCGGGCCGTGATTGATCTTCTCGAACCTCACGGTTGAGGCACGAAGTTCGAGGTGTCGGTCGACACCGGTATAACCGGACGGCAACTTGACTCCTATTTGGTTCGGCGTCCGCTCCGCGACGTCGAGATTTTTCTCGACGCTGACCTCCTGCCCCTGCCGCTGGAGATAACCGTCTCTACCACCGCGGGCTTATTTCGCCGCAGCATCACCGTTACCGTGGCCGGACTCAACGGCGATCCTTGCCCAAACCAACTCATTCGCTAACCCCCGGGTAGGGTCACGGGCGATGAGTGCCGAGGATCGTGTAGCCGCTGACCGCATCCGCTTTGCCGAATGGGCTCGTTTGGCCCGCGAGCACGGCGACACCCCCGCCACGCCCGCCGCCACTGTGGTCATCTTGCGTGAGGGCGCATCGGGACCGGAAATATTGCTCCTCAAAAAGAACTCCAAGATCGCCTTCGGCGGCATGTGGGTCTTCCCGGGCGGTCGCGTCGACGACGAAGACCGAATAGGCGCCGAAGACGAGGTAGAAGCGGCCCGATCGGCCGCTCGGCGCGAAGCCATCGAAGAAGCCCAGATGACGGTGAGCACCGACCGCATGGTCTTGTTCGCCCACTGGACTCCACCCCTGGGGGCCCCTCGGCGCTACGCCACCTGGTTTTTCGCGGCCGAAGCAGCCAACGAAGTAGCGGTGATCGACGACGGCGAAATCGTTGAGATGGAGTGGCTGACCGCCCAGGAATGTCTCGATCGTCACCATGAAGGCGAAATCGAACTGGCCCCTCCCACCTGGGTCACCCTTCACCTCATCGCCGAGTTCACCTCGGTGGCCGAAGCGCTGGCCAAACTCGACCATCGCCCGGCTCGCCATCACGCCACCCGGATCGTGACCACCGACAACGGCCCGGTTGCCTTATGGGAAGGCGACGCCGGCTACGTCGAGAACGACCCCAGTCGAGAAGGCCTACGACATCGCCTCGAGATGGCACCGAGCGGATACCGCTATCTCGACTCCGGTGTCAGCGGCTCCGGAGCGGACTAGTGACCACCCTGCCCTCTGGACTCACGACCGCCGAGGTTGCGGAACGGGTTCACGACGGGCGGGTCAACAACGTCCCAGATGCCCCGGTTCGAACCTTCCCGCAAATCGTGCGGGCCAACGTTTTGACCCCGGTCAACGCCATCATCAGTACGCTGTTCATCTTAATTTTGATCGCCGGCTATCCCGGCGATGCCCTCTTCGCCGGCGTCGTGATCTCCAACAGTATCATCGGCATTGGGCAAGAAATCCAAGCCCGCCGCACCCTCGACGCGCTAGCGGTGCTGTCCGCTCCCAAAGCCCGCGTCCGGCGCGACGGGGTAAGCCACGAGATCGGAGTGAGCGGCGTAGTCGCCGACGATGTGCTGGAACTCAGCCCCGGCGATCAGGTCGTGGTCGACGGTGAGGTAATCAACGCTTTGGGCCTCGAAATCGATGAATCCCTGCTCACGGGCGAAAGCGATCCGGTCGAAAAGGGTCTCGGCAGCGAGGTCTTGTCTGGGTCGTTCGTCTCGGCTGGTTCCGGCCTGTACCGCGCCACCAGCGTCGGTGCCGACGCCTACGCGGCGAAGCTGAGCGAAGAAGCGCGCCGGTTTGAGCTAGCGGGCAGCGAACTCCGCCAGGGCGTCAACACCGTTCTGCGCTGGCTCACGTTCATCATCTTGCCGTCGGCCGCCTTGCTTCTCCTTCGTCAACTCGACACCGAGGACCGCTGGCAGGACGCTCTGCAAGGCACTGTGGCCGCAGCGGTGGCAATGGTGCCCGATGGGTTAGTGCTGCTCACCAGCCTCAGTTTCATCACCGGCGTCATTGCCTTGGCCCGTCGCCAGGCGCTGGCCAAGGAACTAGCGTCGGTAGAGCTATTGGCCCGAGTCGACACCCTATGCCTCGACAAAACCGGCACCATCACCACCGGCGACATCTCCCTCGCCGGGGTTACCCCCTTGGGCACCACCTCCGAAGCCGAAGCCGCCGCGCTGCTTGGTGCGCTGGGCGCGTCCGACCCGGCCCCGAACGCCACCCTCCGAGCCATCATCGAGCACTACCCGGCGCCCGACGGTTGGACCACAACCAACAATCTGCCGTTTTCCTCCGCGCGCAAATGGGCAGCCACCGAATTCGGTGACCGGGGCACCTTCTACCTCGGCGCGCCGGACATCTTGTTCAACGTCGACGACACCGAGTCTCGCGCTTACGCTCAGACCGACGAAGCAACAGCGACCGGTACGAGAGTTCTGCTCGTCACCCGGGCTAACGACGGCTGGATGGGCGACACTTTGGCCCCGTCACGCACACCAGTCGCCCTTGTGCTACTCGAGGACACGATTCGCCCTGATGCGAAGGAGATCCTCGGCTTCTTCCGCGATCAAGGGATCCGTCTGAAGGTGATCTCAGGCGATAATCCGGCCACCGTCGCCGCGGTGGCTCGACGGGCGGGCATCGAAGGGGCCGAAAGCGGATTCGATGCTCGAGACCTACCCGACGATCAAGCAGCTCTTGGCGACCAACTCGACGCCACCACGGTGTTTGGCCGGGTCACGCCCCACCAGAAACGAGCGATGGTCCACGCCCTGCAAAGTCGCGGCCACACGGTCGCCATGACCGGCGACGGGGTAAACGATGTGTTGGCCCTAAAGGACGCTGACATGGGTATTGCCATGGGGTCCGGTTCTTCGGCAACTCGCGCTGTCGCCCAACTCGTCTTACTCGACAATCGTTTCGCCACCCTGCCCCGCGTGCTCGCCGAAGGGCGCCGGGTCATCAACAACATCGAACGGGTCGCCAACCTGTTCATCACCAAGGCGGCCTACGCTGTGCTGCTCACCGCCCTCGTGGGTATCGCCGGGTCACCGTTTCCGTTCCTGCCCCGCCAACTCACCCTGATCGGCAGTTTCTCCATCGGTATCCCCGGTTTCTTCCTCGCCCTTGCTCCCGACGAAGCCCTCGTACGCCCCGGCTTCCTCAATCGGGTACTTCGCTTCTCAATTCCCGCGGGGGCAATAGCCGGCACGGTGACCTTTGCCCTCTATGAGATCGTGCGTCGGATGGATGAGGTGAACCTCACGGAGGCCCGCACCTCGGCCACGGTGACGTTGTTGATTATTGGGTTGGCGATCCTGCTCCTTATCAGTCGCCCGCTGAAACCATGGAAGGTGCTCCTCGCTTCAGCCATGGCGGCGCTCTACGCCCTTAATATGACCATCCCGTTCACCCGCGAGTACTTCCAACTCGACATTCCACCGGGCGCCGCTTGGTGGGCCATCGTGGGGGCTAGCGGGGTCGGGGCCGTCGCCATCACAGCAATAACCAAGCTAAGGGACCGCGGTGCCGGTTCATGTACTGATTAGCCCTGACGGCGGGCGGGGCCGGGCCGCCAAAGCCCGTGATGCGATCATCGCCGCTCTGCAGCGCCAAGCCGAAGTCGTCGATCTCACCAGATCAAACGCCGAAGCCTCGCTGGAAGCAGCCCGATCGGCCGTTGCTCAAGGCGCTAAACGACTCATCGCCATCGGCGGTGACGGGATGATCCACCTCGCCGCTCAAGCCGTGGCCGGAAGCCAGACCATACTCGGCGTCATTGCGTTGGGAACCGGAAACGATTTCGCTCGGGCCTTTGGTTCACAGCCCGGCCCGGCCGTACCGCTGGCCGAACGGGCTCTCGGCCCCGGCCGGGAAATCGATCTACTCCAGATCGGCGATCGGTTCGTAGTATCCGTTCTCACCGGTGGATTCTCAGGCGACGTCAACCAGCGAGCGAACGCCATGCGCTTTCCCCGAGGCCAATCCCGCTACACGCTCGCCACCTTGCGCGAACTCCCCCGACTAGCTCCCCGCCCGCTTCGACTGACGCTAGACGGGGTAACCCATCAGTTCGACTGCACCCTGTTCGCGATCGCCAATACCCCCTGGTTCGGTGGAGGTATGCGGATCAGTCCGTCGGCCGCGGCCGACGATGGCATCCTCAACATCACCGTCGTCGCCGACGTTGGTCGCTTGGAGTTGCTGTGGTTCTTCAACCGAGTCTTTCGCGGCACCCATTTGAGCCACCCCAAGGTTCACACCCTGAGCGGCGCCGAAGTCGGTATCGAAGCAGACGATCTAGCCCTTTGGGGCGATGGCGAACCGGTTGGCTCCACCACGGCAAGCACGACAATATGCCGTGTAGTACCCGCGGCGATACGCGTTGCTATCTAAGCCGTAGGCTAGGGGTAATTGTCAGATAGCCGAGGCCATAGCTTGGCGGGCTCGTTCTTCGGCTACCCGTTGGTGACCAATTATCGGGGTGGTGGGAGCAAAGCCCGCAGCTGCTCGTTCTGCTTCCGACTCGCCGCCCCAAAAACCAAGTTCACGGTTGGTCCGAGCGTAGTCGCGGCAGACGGAGACCGACTCGCAGCTAACACAGATTGTTCGCGCCGATACCTCCCTGCGAGCGCGGGCTTCGGGACGCTCGGCGAACGGAGCGAAGAACAGTTGGCTGTTCCCCGCACACGGCGCGGACTCCATCCAACCAGTCGAACCAACCTGTCCGGTGGCAGTGGTGGTCTCGTCGAACATCTCGATCATATTTCGCTCTCGTTTCCCCGGGGGCCCTGGGTACCAGTCCGAATCTAGGAAACAATGAGCGATTTTTCCCGTAGATGGTCATGATTTTTAGTGCTACTGGTGATCTCTAATACAGATAGACCATGGGTTAGACGACTAACCGACGAATACACCCGACCGTTTTTAAGCCGTTGGCGCGCTGGCCACGACCCCATCGTCATGGAGTTCACCAATCTCTCGCGGCGTGAGACGAAGCACGTCAGCTAAGACCTGTTCGGTGTGTTGGCCCAGTTGGGGAGCGGTGCTCGGTTCAGCAGGGAGCATACCGGAAAACGACAGCGGCGAACCGGGCGTGAGGTAGGTCCCGATGCCTGGCTGGGCGAGTTCGCGAAACAGTTCGCTATCGGTCGAACAGCGAGGGTCGTTGTCCACCAACTCCTTGAACGACTGGTACCGACCCCAGCACACGCCCAGAGAATCAAAACGCTCGGCCACCTCGTCGATTGTGTGTGCACTAAACCACGGCGCAATGGCCGCGCTGATCTCCCCTCGATAGGAAAAGCGCTCGCTTTCGTCACCAAAACTCACCCCGCGTGCGGTTTCGATAGCCGCAACCACCTCGCTGGCGTTAGTTGCTTTGAGCAAACCCGACCACTGCTTGGGGCTGATAGCAACCACGTAGACCATGGTGTTGTCCCGGCAGGTAAAGGCCGCACCGTACGCGCCGTAAAGGTCGTTGCCGAAGCGCTGACGCTCGGAGCCGTTGATCTGGGCTTCCGCCACATGACCAAGTGCGCTCACCGCAACGAGGGCCACGTCACAGAGAGCCAACGACATCGACGACCCAACTCCGGTACGCATGCGGTGTCGATCAGCAGCCAGAATCCCCAACGCCGCGGTCTGGCCACAGATCAGATCCCAAGCCGGTACCACGTTGTTGACTGGAGCGGGGTCGTCAACCGGACCGGTCACTAGGGGATAGCCAACAGCGCAGTTGACCGTGTAGTCAACCGCGGTGGAACCGTCTCGGTTGCCGGTGATGGCCAGCATCACGAGATCCGCCCGCTCGGCAGCGAGAGCCTCGTACCTCATCCAACCGCGGGCGGGAAAGTTGGTGAGAAAGTTGCCCGCTTCGGCGATAAGACTACTCAGTAGCTCTTTAGCCCGGTCCGACCGCAGATCGACCGCCACCGAACGTTTTCCTTTGTTGAGACCGGCCCAGTAGATCGAGTTGCCAGCCGCGGTGAGCGGTGGGCGTTGGTAGTCAATTCCGCCGCCGATTTGGTCGAATCGGATAACGTCGGCCCCCAACTGTGCGAGGGTCATGCCCCCTGACGGAGCGGCGACGAAAGCCGAGCCTTCGATCACGCTGAGACCGTCTAGCGGCGCAATCATGGGGGGTCAACCGATCCAGGTGAGGGCTTGCAGTTCACTGTAGGCAACGATCCCCCATTTGCCCCGATCTCTGCCCACGCCGCTCATCTTGAAACCCCCGAAGGGTGCCTCCATGTGCGGTTGGATCACGTTGAGACCAACATTGCCGGTTTCGAGTTGCTGACCGATGCGGTACGCCCGGCTAGTGTCGCCGGAAAAAACGTAGCTGTACAGCCCGTAATCGGAGTCGTTGGCGAGGGCCACGGCGTGGTCATCGTCGTCGTAGGCCATGATGACGATAACCGGCCCGAACGCTTCCTCGCGCACGACATGCATGTCTGGCGTGCAATCGGCCAAAAGAGTCGGCGCGACGAAGTAGCCGTCGAGGTCGGGGCGCTCACCGCCGCACACGAGGGTCGCTCCCGCGTCGGTGCCAGCCTTGATGAACTCCTCCACACGGTCACGGTGGACCTCGCTAATGACTGGCCCAACAATAGTTCCGGGGTCGGTCGGCGAGCCGACAGCCAAGAAGGCAGCGAAGGTCTGTAGCGTTTCGACCATCTGGTCGTAAACGCCGCGGTGGCAAATCACCCGGGTTGGTGCGGTACATATCTGACCAGAGTGGAAGCCCCAGACGGTGGCGATTGCCTGGGCGGTGGCGCCGATGTCAGCATCCTCGGCAACGATGCACGCCCCCTTGCCCCCTAGTTCCATAAGGAGGCGCTTCATCGTCGGGGCACCGTTTTCCATGATCTTGACGCCGACCGGTGACGAACCTGTGAACGAGATCATGTCCACGTCGCGGGACTCGACCAACGCAGCGGGCGCTTCGGGCCCCGAACCAGTCACGATATTGACCACACCGTCGGGCAAACCGGCGGCCTGCACCGCTTCGCCGAGCAACAGCACGCCAAGCGGGTCTTGGGGCGCCGGTTTGATCACGGTGGTACAGCCCGCGGCGAGCGCGGGAGCCAGTTTGCCCGCCACGTTAGTGATGGGAAAGTTGTAGGGCGTGATACAGGCCACGACCCCAACCGGTTGACGCTTGACGTGGGCGCTCATTAGGCCCGCGGGCCCTAGCGGACCCTTGGCGACCGGGACTGGGGCGAGGCTCTCATCGAGGTTGATGGGTTGGGCGTAGTAGCCGAAGCGATCGACCGCGGGTCCCCCAACCTGCAGTGTCTCGGTAATCTTTTGCAGAGCACCGGTTTCGGCCTGGACCGTCGGGACCCAATCCGGGGACCGCCGAGCGATCTCCTCACCGAGTTTGCCGATGTGGACGCAGCGCTCCGCACGCGACAAGTTCTTCCACGCTGCGGCGGCGAACCGAGCCGCCGCGGCGGCATCGTGGGCTTGTTGAACGCTTGCTTCTGGTGCGTGGCCCACGACATTGGTAGTGGCCGGATCAATGATCTCGTAGCTGCCTGACTCGGGCGCGACCCACTCGCCGTCGATGAGCAATCGCCATTCCTTGTCGCCGTCGATAGCAGTCATACGCCGGAGCCTAAATCTAAAGAACAACTGCGACCGAATCAGAAACAATATGAACGAACAGAAATCAATAGGTAGAGTTGGTTTACCCGCATTTGCGCAATTACCTGATCCAGGAGGAGCCATGGCAGAAGCTGTGATCGTTGCAACGTCTCGTACCCCTATCGGCCGAGCCAACAAGGGCTCGCTTACCGAGGTCCGCCCCGACGACATGTCCGCGTTCATCCTCAAGGATGTCCTCAACAAGGTAGACATCGACCCCAACGAGGTCGAAGACGTCCTTTGGGGCATTGGTCAACCCGGCGGCGAAGGCGGCTACAACATCGCCCGCGTCATCTCGGCCATGCTGGGCCTCGAAATCCCGGGGGTCACCGTAAACCGCTACTGCTCTTCGTCGTTGCAAACTATCCGCATGGCGGCCCACGCCATCAAGGCGGGCGAGGGGGACTGTTTTGTAGCCGGCGGAGTAGAGACCGTGAGCCGCTACATGCACGGCGCGGCCGATACCGGTCCCCATAACGAGACCTTCAGCGATGCCGAGGCACGAACCAAGCAGCGTTCTGGAGGCGAAACTCCCGTGTGGAGCGCAGTTGACGGAGTGCCCGACATCTATATCGCTATGGGCCAGACGGCAGAGAACGTCGCTCAGGCCTCCGGTATCAGCCGTGAACGCCAAGACGAATGGGGCGTTCGATCCCAGAACCGGGCCGAAGCGGCCCTCGCTCGCGGCTTGTTCGAACAAGAAATCACCCCATATCCCCTCGCCGATGGCACGGTCGTGACCCAAGACGATGGCATCCGCGCCGGTACTACTCTGGAGAAGGTCTCGACGCTGCAACCGGTGTTTCGGCCCGACGGCACCATCACCGCTGGCAACGCCTGCCCGCTAAACGACGGCGCCGCGGCCGTTCTCGTAATGAGCGACACCTTGGCCAAAGCGCACGGGATTGAGCCGATCGCTCGCATCGTTTCGAGTGGTGTTTCGGCGTTGAACCCCGAAATTATGGGCCTCGGTCCCATCGACGCGGTGAAGCAAGCCCTTGGTCGGGCGGGTATGACGGTGAACGATATTGATCACGCCGAAATTAACGAGGCGTTCGCCGTCCAAGTCCTCGGGTCAGCCGACGAACTCGGACTTGACCCCGACAAGTTGAACCCCAACGGCGGGGCAATTGCGCTGGGCCACCCGTTCGGGATGACGGGCGCTCGCATCATGACCACCTTACTCAACGGCATGAAAGATTCCGGGGCCACGATTGGTCTCGAGTCCATGTGTGTGGGCGGCGGTCAGGGAATGGCGATGGTCATCGAACGGCTGAACTAAGGTGTTCATCGATGGTGTCCACCGACCCGCGACCGCTCGACATTCTCGACGGTAACTTCTACGTCGACGACCCGTACTCTCGCTACGCCTGGCTGCGGGAGAACTCGCCGTGCCACTGGGACGACATCAACGAACTCTGGGTGGTGTCGCGCTACGACGATATAATCGAGATCGAGAAACAAAAGAACCTCTTTATCAACTCCGACACGGAAAAAGGCGGGTACCGACCCAACATCCCCGCCGACTCGTCAATCATTGGTTGCGACGATCCACTCCATCTCGCCCGCCGCAATCTGGTCTCTCGCCGATTCACGCCGCGGGCGGTGACCAAATGGGAAGACGAAGTCAACGAGACCGTCCGCCAACTACTAGATCCTGTGCTGGCGCGTGGGCACGGGGAGATCGTCAGCGAATTGGCCGCACCGCTACCCGCCATGATGATCGGCCTCCTGCTCGGGTTTCCCGACGACATGTGGTCGAAGCTTCAACACTGGTCGGAGACCACCGTCGCCCTCGGGGGCGGGCCACGCTACCTCGAAGAGGCGGGCATCATCTCGGCCATGGAGTTCGCCGGAGCCTGTGCAGATCTTTACCAAGCGAAGAAGGCCTGCCCTGCCAACGACGTAATGAGCCACTGGATCAACATCGAAGCCGAACGCGACGGCGAGGTGGGCGGGGCACCGTTCGGAGTCGACCAGATCATCTCCGATTGCCTCTTATTGCTTGACGGTGGGGCCGAAACGACCCGCACCGTCATTGCTCGGACCGTGCTCGGGTTAGCCGACAACCCCGACCAGTGGCAGCTACTTCGCGGCGGCGCCGATATCGAAAACGCCACCGAAGAGTTCATCCGTTGGGTCACGCCCGTTCACAACTTCTGCCGCGTCGCCACCGATGACTACCAACTCCACGGACAAACGATCAAAAAAGGCCAGCAGGTTCTCCTAGCTTACGGCGCCGCCAACCGCGATCCGGTGCATTTCACCGACCCCGAACGTTTAGACGTGACCCGCGATCCCAACCATCACCTCTCCTTTGGGTTCGGCACCCACTTTTGCCTTGGCGCCTCGCTCGCTCGACTCGAGATCCGCAGCTTCTTTCGCGCCCTTGTCGAACGCGTCGAGCGGATCGAGCGCATGGCCGACTCGCCTGTCGTTGAGATGCCCAACGCCTTCGTTTTCGGCCTGAAAGAAGCCCATGTCGCCTTCCACTCCTGAACCCGCCTATGGATAGCCCGGCCCTCGCCGATTTCGTTCCGACTAACCCCACCAGCGACAACTTGCTCTTTTCCTTCCTCGAATGGGCGGAGCAAACAGGCCTCGAACTCTACCCGCACCAAGAAGAAGCAATCATCGCCCTCCTGAGCGGCGAAAACGTAGTACTGGCCACGCCGACGGGGTCGGGAAAGTCGCTAGTCGCCTACGCCGGTGCCTTCGCCACGCTCGCCCAAGGAAAACGAGCGGTTTATACCGCGCCGATCAAGGCGCTGGTCAGTGAGAAGTTTTTCGAACTTTCCGACGCGCTGGGGGCAGATAATGTCGGGATGGTTACCGGCGATGCGGCGGTTAATGCCGGGGCGCCAATCATCGTATGTACGGCCGAGATTCTCGCCAATCGAGCGTTGCGAGAAGGGGCCGCCGCCGATATCGACCTCGTGGTCATGGACGAGTTCCATTACTACGGGGACCGCGATCGCGGCTGGGCGTGGCAGGTCCCACTGCTCGAACTCTCGCGTCCGTGCTTCTTGCTCATGTCGGCCACGTTGGGCGACACCACGCCGATCGAAGTTGACCTAAGCAATCGTACCGGGCGTCGCACAACCGTCGTGGCCAACGCCGTTCGCCCCGTGCCGTTGGACTTCGACTATCGCACAACGACCCTGCTCGACACCATCAGCGATCTGCTCAACGGCGGCCGCCAACCCATCTACATTGTTCACTTCACCCAGAAAGAGGCCACGGCCCGCGCCCAGAGTCTCACCAGCCTCGATGTGCTCACCAAGGGGGAAAAAGAATCGATCAAGGAAGCCGTCGGCGGGTTTCGCTTCGATACTCCCGTCGGCAAGGACCTTAAACGTTTCGTGCTAGCGGGAATCGGCGTACACCACGCGGGTTTGCTGCCGAAGTACCGCCGACTGGTGGAAAAACTCGCCCAGGCGGGGTTGCTTCGCCTAATCTGCGGCACCGACACTCTCGGAGTCGGCGTGAACGTCCCCATCCGAACAGTGCTGTTCACCCAACTCTGCAAGTACGACGGTAGACGGGTTCGAAAGCTCTCAGTGCGCGAATTTCAGCAGATCGCTGGGAGGGCGGGACGACGGGGCTTTGACACCGCGGGGTCGGTCGTTGTTCAGGCGCCCGAACACGTAGTGGAGAACATCGTTGCCGAAAAAAAAGCCGCCACTAACCCCAAAAAGAAAAAGAAGCTCGTCAAACGTAAACCTCCTGAACGGGGCTACTCCCACTGGGACGACACGACCCTCACCCGGCTCTGTGAAGGGCAACCCGAGACGATGCGGTCCCGCTTCTCGGTGAGCCACGCCATGATGATCAACGTCCTCGATCGCCCCGGCGACGGTTGCAAGGCAATGCGAGCCCTGCTCACCGACAATCACGAAACCCGTAAGAGCCAACGCCAACATATAAAGCGATCTATCGCGATTTATCGATCCCTCATCGAAGCCGAAGTCCTCGAAACGCTCGCCGAGCCGGACGATCTGGGTCGTCCCGTGCGCATCAATCTTGACCTCCAAGATAACTTCCGGCTCAACCAACCCTTGTCGCTGTTTGCCATCGAAGCCATCGAGGCGCTCGACAATGAGGCACCCGATTTCGCGTGGCAGTTGCTCAGCGTGGTCGAGTCAGTCCTAGAGAATCCAATGGTTGTTCTATTCGCCCAACTCGACAAGGCCAAAGACGAACTAATAGGTGATCTTAAACGTCAAGGGGTCGAGTACGAAGAACGCATGGCCCGACTCAGCGAGGTGACGTGGCCCCGACCAGAAGCCGAGTTCCTCGAACCAGCGTTTGCACTTTTCGCCCACCGCCACCCGTGGGTCGGTCACGATCGGGTAAACCCGAAGTCAGTTGTTCGCGACATGCTCGAACACGCCGAAACGTTTAACCAGTACGTGGCCCGGTACGGCCTCAAACGTTCCGAGGGACTGTTGCTGCGCTATCTGACCGACTGCTACAAGGCCTTGGTTCAGACCGTCCCGATGGACGTGGAGAGTTCCGAACTAGACGACCTAACCGAATGGCTAGGGGAGATGATCCGGCGGGTTGACTCCAGTCTGATCGACGAGTGGGAACGGCTACGTAACCCGGCCACGGAAGCCGAACCGGTCGAGCCACCACAGCCCACGAACCTTACCGCGAACCGACGAGCATTCACCGTTCTCGTCCGCAACGAACTCTTCCGACTCGTTACTGACATTGCCCACCGACGAACCAACGTCCTAGCTGACGATCTGGCGCCCTACTGGGAAGAACACGATCACATCCACACCGATGCCTCAGCACGTGCGGCCGAGTGGTTCTCCGTCGACTACGAGACGGCTACCGCGTCGCAAACCATCTGCGATCCCAAGGAGTTCAACGAGTGGGTTCTCGAAGCGGAAATCGATCTTGCCGCCTCTGATGCCGAAGAGCGGGCGGTGGTGCGGCTAGTTAGCGCTCGCCGCCGCTAGCCGGTGCTGCACGCTCGGACAAGTTCCGGAGGGAGTGCGAAGGTACCGTCGGCACAGGGGGCGAAATCAATCTCGTGTAGTACGGCATTGGTTTCGAGGGTGCAGTAGAGGTGCGGAAAGAGCTCTTCGGTATCCGGGCCGAGTTCCCAAACTATGTCCTTCGCGAGGAGCCGCGCATCCACGACGAGGGCCACGAGGTCGTTGCGGCCTCGGTAAAACGCGTTGGCGGGCGTAAGAACGTGATGCAGACCAGACAGATGGATAAAACCCTCGCGCTCATACTCCGCGGGCCAGTACTCCCCCGCGGCCTGAGCGGCCTTCCATTGGTCGCGTGCGGCAAGGTGAATAAGGCGAGACAAAACGACCTCACCGTCGTTAGTCACGACAACCTCCCCGACGACTCCATCAGGTGGGTGATCCCTGGATAGCTCTCAATCGGTTCGAGTTTCCAGTCGATGTACATGAGTCCCGCTGTGATGCAGATGAACGATATGACAAAGTTTGAAGCGGTCCGGGCCAAAAAGAAGAAGTTGAAGGCGGAATTGTTGAACAGCCAGACATCCCACACGGCCGAGAGGGCTTCGTAGGCCACGATCATCCACGTGGCGTGCGCCATCGTCCGTTGGTAACGAATATCGGCCATCAACGCGGGTGCGAGCGTCACGACCTTGGGGATGGCCCCGGCAAGGAACGGCTTGCCGAGCAAGATAGTGATGGCCAAGACGATTGCCACTAGAAACTTGGTCCCAAAGCCAATACCAAAATAGACTGCCTCTGGACTAATCCCGAAGTCGACCCACTCTTGTTCAACGGCGATCGTGATGGTGGCCCGAACGACGAGATAGACGGTGATCCCGGGCAGCCACCAACCAATCTCGAGCCCTCGGCGCTTGCGGCCCAGCGCGGCTTTTATCGACCACGCTGTGGCCGCGATCACCGCGGCGATGATATTGACCAGATTGAACAGGAGGAAAAAGAGCAGGACCGGCATGAGTTGGTCGAGGTTCGACCCACCACGTAAGCCCCTCGGGCGTAGACCCGAAGGCTGATTCACGGTTTTAAGCTTACTCACGGGCCGACGGCGATCCACGCCTCGGCTACGGCTTGGTCACCGAAGACCTCCATGCCATCCAGCGGTCGCCGCCCCCACAGCGTCAACAAGAGATCGGCGCCCGTCCCGCGGATCGCAGCATCGCCCTTGGCATGGTCCCGGCTGACCTGGACCCGACCTTCGGCATCACAAACTAGCGTCCACTCCCCTTCACCATCGGTTCGATGGACATGAAACGATCCGGCCAAATCCCTTCCCCGCTGCTTAACGAACTCAAAGAAACGCTCGTCGACCCCATCGGCCGCGTCGTCGCTGTCGATGATGCTCTCGATGCCTGCCGCCTGCTCGGCATCGATGCGATGAACCAAAGTTTCCTGGTGGGCTCGGCGGAAGTAAAACGAACTCGACTGAGTGACGATCCACGACCACATGGGGGCGTCCGGGGCTAGTGAACTCAACGAGGAATGAAGGCGATCGAGCGCCACGGTCGCCTCGGCCACCTCGTTCCCTCGATCGGGGCGGGCCGGCACTTCGTCGGAGGTCGGGAAACGGTCACTGTTATTTTCGGTGATAAACGAGAGCCTTTGCCAAACGGCCGTGACGTGATGGAGCAGGCTGCGGCAGGTCCACTCGGGGCAGGCCGGGACCGGCGCTTCGAGGTGCTGACCCGCCACTTCGATCAGACGGCTACCTTCAACACGGAGTCGGTCCAGACGATGCGTAGAGTCCATTTGTCTAGTGTGGCCGACCGAGGCAATCATTGCCTCTAGAAGACGAGTTGGTAAGCAATCACGTAGTGCGAACCAACCCCGACGATCACCAAAACATGCCAGATCTCGTGATACCCAAATGAGTCAGGCCACGGATTGGGCCATTGTGAACCCACGATAAGAGCTCCGAGCGCGTAGGCCGCACCGCCCCCGAGCAATAAAATAAGTTGCGGGACGGTGAGGGAGTCCCACAGCCACGGAATGAACCCAAGAAAGCTGCCGCCAAAGATCAGGTAGGCGGTATTCACTACCCCGGCGGGCGGGTGTATCGGGACCCACTCGGCGGTGATGCCTAACAGTGTGCCAACCCAGGCGAAGCAAAACAGGGTGGCTGAACGACTCCCGTCAAGTGCCAATAGGGCGATCGGCGTCGCCGACGTGGCGAATGCCAAGAAAATTGCGGAATGATCGAGTCGGACGAGCAGTTCAACGCGTTCTCGAGGCCAGTCGCGAATGTGTACGATAGCGCTAGTACCCAGCATCACCATCGCCCCTAGGGCAAAGACAGCCGTCGCTCCCTTGGCTCGACCACCATTGGCCAAGATCACCATTAAAATCCCGAGCGGTATCGACAACGAAGCCGCCGCACGGTGCAGCCAGCCCCGATATCGCGGGCGCGGGCGACGAAGCAATCGCCGGGCCGAGTCAGAAAGTTCCACCCTCGTCGGATCGTCATGCGAAGAGATCCCCATTGGACGCCAACAATAGGGGCGTAGCATCACTGGCCGTGACTGTCCTGCACGAAGTCCGCGTTTGCGACGCCGACGAACTAGCGATCCGCCGGACGGCCCGCACCGACATCGTGGCCGAACGAGCCACCGAATCCGACGAGTGGACCCTGGCAGAGGGGCCCTTCCGCCACTACCACCGGATGCTAGAGGCCACCGATCTCGGCGACGGCTCATGGCGGGTCCACGAGACAACTACCTACCGTGTGGCCATACCGATATGGGGTTGGCTATTCGCCATTCCGGTTCGCCAAGCGCTCAAGGCCCGAAAGACCGACTTTTCGTACTGGTGGGCTCCCCCCGACCGACTTGATGCCCACACGGCCACGGTGCTCAGCCTGCTGTGTGCAATACAACTCGTCGATGGCTACCTCGGTACCGTACTCACCCAGACGCTGACCTTTGCCGCCGACGAGTTTGACCATGGCAACACCGCCCAAGGCTACGTCCTAGGTACCGTTCGGTTCGGCGTCTTGATTGCCCTTATCGCTGTTTCGCTCGCCGACCGCCAAGGCCGTCGCCGACTCTTACTCTTGACCGGTTTTGGGAGTTGCGCGTTCACTGTTGTTGGTGGGTTATCGCCCAACCTCATCTTCCTCGGTGGTTCACAGGTCATAGCCCGCGGTCTATCAACCGCGCTCGGCATCCTCATCGTCATTATCGCGGCGGAGGAAATGCCCGCGCGATCCCGCGCCTGGGCCGCGTCGGTACTGGTCCTCACCGCGGGCCTTGGTTCGGGCATGGCGGTATGGGTTCTCCCTCTCGCCGACACTAGCCCGCGCGGCTGGCGCGCTATCTACCTCGCGGCCGGACTCGGGATACTTATCGTCCGCTGGGCGGGCACACGACTGCCAGAAACACAGCGCTTCCTAGCCGCCAACCACACGCCTTCACCGCAGGCCGTCGAATCGCGCCAGCGTCGGCGTGAACGGCTAACCCTTCTCGCCGTCTCCGCCTTTCTTATCGCCATGTTTGTGGCCCCCGCCAGCGGATTCCACAACGACTTCTTAAAAGACGAGCGCGGATTCAGCGCCACCGAAACCACGCTCTTCACGCTGGTCACGAGCACCCCCGCGGGCCTCGGGGTACTCGTCGGGGGTTATCTCGCGGAGACTAGAGGTCGTCGCATTGTTGGCGCCACGGGCCTGTCGCTTGGTACGTTGTTCGCCACCGCGGCCTTCTTCACCCACGGCTTCTCCCTGTGGCTCTTAACCCTCCTAGGAGTGATCGCCAGTGGGGTGGCCGTTCCCGCCCTCGCCGTCTACGGCCCCGAGTTGTTTGGCACCCACGACCGAGGCCGCGCCAACGGCCTCATTGTCACAATCGGCGTCATGGGAAGTGCTGTCGGTCTCATCACCGTCGGAACAATCTCCGACTCGCTCGGTGGCGAACTCGGCCCCGCTTTAGCTTTACTCGCCGTTGGCCCGTTGATCGTCGCGGGTCTCGTCCTCACCAAGTTTCCCGAGACCGCTGGTATGGAACTCGAAGAGATCAATCCCCAAGACGCCGCCAGCGGGGATGTAGCACCGCGAATAAGCCCAAGGCGAGGCAGGCGACACCGATGGGTACGGCCGCATCACCGTCGCCAGTGAACGTTGGATACAAGACGAAGGCCGAAAGCAACGCCGTCCAACCCCACAGGATCAGAACCGCGCGCTGATGGCCGTGCCCTAAGTTCATCAACCGATGATGCAAATGTTCCTTGTCTGCTGAACTCAGACTTTGGCGCCGCACCGTCCGGCGCAGCACGGCAAAGATCGCGTCGAGCACGGGTACGGCCAAGATCACCAACGGGATGAAAATCGGGGCGAAGAAGAAAAACGTCTGACCCGAGAAATTGACGCTCGTTCGACCCCCCACGCTCATAGTGGAAGCCGCCATCAAAAGACCCAGCAAAAGGGCACCGCTGTCGCCCATGAAGATCCGAGCTGGATGCACATTGTGCGGTAGGAACCCTAGGCACACACCTAAGGCAATCACCGCCCACAAGGCCCCCGGATTGGCCGGGTCAAGCACGCCTTGGTCGCCAAGGCGAAGGGCGTACAGCAAAAACGTTAACGCGGCGATCGCCATAATGCCCGCCGCCAACCCATCAAGGCCGTCCATGAGGTTCACCACATTGGCCATACCAATGACCCAGACGACGGTAACTAGGTACGACAAGTCGACGGAGAGAAATAGCAGTTCAAAAAATGGCAGGCGAAAGACTAGGATCGACACGCCGGTGAGCGACATGATGCTCCCTGAGAGCACCATCCCCGCCACCTTCGCTGGGGGCGAAATTTCGCGGAGATCATCGACCAAGCCCACGCTCCAGATCACAACCGCGGCCAGCACCACGCCAACCATCTCGGTGCGGGCCGCCACCACGTTGGCAAACTCGGGATGCCAGGCAGCCACGATCGCCGCCACGACGACCCCTACGATCATGGCCACGCCCCCCGCGGTCGGAGTGGGACGGTCGTGAACATGGCGGGCGTCGGGCTCCACCACCGCGCCAATACGCGGTGAAATGAGTACGACTAGCGGGGTCAGGGCAAAAGTAACAATGGCCGCGGTCGCTCCGACGATGAAATACGCCGAGAGCGAAGGCATCTGCGAGACTAAACCGTCAGTCCCTAGTCTCCGGGTACGGCTCGAAGCGCGAACACAGAGCCGCAGCCTCGGCTCGCACTGACTCCACCTCGCCTGCCTTGGCTCGGCCGTGAAGCGCCCGGGCAATCAACTCAGCAATGGTGACCATCTCGGCGGGGCCCATGCCTTGCGTAGTGACCGCGGGCGTGCCGATACGCACCCCCGAAGTCACAAACGGCGAGCGCGGATCGTCGGGCACGGTGTTCTTGTTCAAGCTAATCCCCGCGTCGTCGAGCACGGCTTGGGCTTCCTTGCCGGTGAGGTTGGCGTCGAACGATCGCAGATCAACTAACATCAGATGATTGTCGGTGCCGCCCGACACGAGCCGGAAGCCGTGCCCCGACAGCGCCGCGGCCAGAGCCGCCGCGTTAGCAACAATCTGGGCCGCGTAGGTCCGAAACTCATCGGTTGCTGCTTCGGCAAAGGCAACAGCCTTCGCCGCGATGGCATGCTCGAGGGGGCCACCTTGCAGGCCAGGGAACATGGCCTTGTCGATCGCCGCGGCATGCTCGGCGCGGGCCAAGATGCAGCCCCCACGGGGACCACGAAGGGTTTTGTGAGTGGTGAAGGTCACGATGTCGGAATAAGGCACCGGGTTGGGGTGTACGCCACCGACGATGAGCCCCGCTATGTGGGCCGCGTCGAACATCACCATGGCACCGACCTCATCGGCAATTTCGCGGATGGGGGCCGGATCGATAAGGCGCGGGTAGGCGGTAGCCCCGGCAACGATGAGTTTGGGCTGGTGAGCCAAGGCCTTCGCCCGCATCTCCTCAAAGTCGATCCGCTCGTCGCTGGCAGTAACGCCATAGTCAACAAAGTTGTACATCAGGCCCGAAAAGTTCACCGGCGAACCGTGGGTGAGGTGCCCGCCGTGATCGAGGCTCATGCCGAGGATGGTGTCGCCGGGATCTAGCAACGCCTGGTAGACGCACATATTGGCGATCGCCCCGGCGTGGGGTTGCACGTTGGCATGATCCGCCCCAAAGAGGGCACACACCCGCTGGCGGGCTAGTTCCTCGATCTGGTCAACCACCATGTTCCCGCCGTAGTACCGCTTGCCGGGGTAACCCTCGGAGTACTTGTTGGTGAGTACTGAACCGGTTGCAGCCATCACCGCGGGCGAGGCGAAGTTCTCACTGGCAATCAACTGAATAGTGGAGTTCTGACGCGCCTTTTCGGCGCGAATCAGATCAAGGGCAGGGTCAGCGGCGCTGCTAGGCCATGACATGGTGGAAACCTCCAGATACGAACTACGAAATCGTACCCGTGAGGTGAGGGTTCAGTACGTCTCGCCGCCTAGTTCGTTGACCTTTGCTACCCGTTTCGCGTGGCGCCCACCGGCGAAACGAGCCTCGAGCCAAGCATCGAGCGCGTCGCGGGCCACCTGCGGGCCAGTAATACGCTCGCCGATGCAGATCACGTTAGCGTCGTTGTGCTCTCGGCTGAGGCGAGCGCTGGTGGCATCGTGAACGGTCGCGGCCCGGATTCCGGCGATCTTGTTGGCTGCCATGGCAATACCAATTCCGCTCCCACAGACGCACAAACCCGCGTCGGCCTGGCCGTCGCGGACCGCCCGCCCCACCGCGGCACCGAAATCGGGATAGTCGACCCGTTCGGCCGAGTAGGTGCCACAGTCGACAACCTCGAGTCCTCGATGGCGGATATGGGCCGCCAACGCTTCTTTAAGGTCGAAGCCCGCGTGATCAGATCCAACTGCTATACGCACCTCGGCGATCCTACGACCCGCCGGACACAGCCGCGTCGATGTCGGTCCCAGAGATTGGACCTTGGCGTAGAACCGTTACCTTGCCGTCGGCGATCGAGACCACCGTGGACGCCCCACCTGCCAGTCGGCCGCCGTCGACTACCAACTCGACCGACGGAAATACCGCCGCCACTCCGGCGGCCGTCGAAGGGGTCAGTTCGCCGTGACGGTTGGCGCTCGTCGCCGCGATCGGTCCCACGACTTCGGCTAGTTGACGTACTAGGACGCACGCCGGGCAGCGAACGCCGACGGTGAACTCATCGCCGACCACGAGATCGCACCCTGGGCGTCGGGCGGCCACGATGGTAAGGCTACCTGGCCAAAAGGCGCGGGCCAGGGTGTCGCCCATCGGTCCGAGTTCGACAAGTTCTTCGGCTTGGGCCGAGTCCGAAACTAAGGCCGCAATCCGGGTTTCAACGGGTCGGTTCTTGAGTCCAAACAGGCGCGCCACTGCCGTCGGGTCGGTGGCTCGAGCGGCGAGTGCGTACACCGTGTCGGTCGGCAGGACTACGGGAATCCCCCGGCTCATGACCGCGGCGATCCGCGCCACGTTCATAGCCAAGGTCGATGAGCCACGACCGCTCGCTCGCGCCCCGCGAGGTCCTGATGCACGGTTGCGGTCCAGCCCGCGTCGATGCAGCGGCGGGCCACCGGTGCGGTTTGTTCCGGTGCCATCTCCAGCACTACTACCCCGCCGGGGACGACCCAGTCTTTAGCCCCAGCGATGATGGTTTCGAGATCTTCGGTTCCGACGGGTCCGGCGCGCAAGGCCGTGGAGGGTTCCCAATCCGCCACCACGTTAGGCAACACCTCGTCGTGAGCAACGTAGGGTGGATTCGATACTAAGACATCGACCTTTCCGCGCACCGAATCCGGCACGGCCGCGAACCATGAACCGTGATGCAACGTCACTCGGCGAGCAACTGACCCCACACCCGCCAGGTTTGCCCGCGCCACCTGCAACGCCGCGGCAGAGCGATCGGTGGCGAGAACCCGCGCCCGGTCGCACTCGGTAGCCACCGCCAGCGCGATCGCGCCGCTGCCGGTACCGAGATCAACGACCACCACCTCGCGCTCACCGCGAGCGATGACCTCGTCGATCGCCAGGCCCGCCACGATTTCCGTCTCCGGTCGAGGGATCAGGACCCGGGCGTCCACCAACAGGTCGAGATAGCGAAATCCCCAATGACCAACCACGTACTGCAGTGGCTCGCCCGCTAGGCGCCGACTCATAAGGTGATCGAATCGGGCGACTGCTCGCTCGGTCGGGGTTTCCCCGAGGGTAGCAAGGAACTCGGCTGGCTCGCGCCCCGCCGCTTCTTCGACTAGGCGGCGGGCGTCGACCTCAGGCGAGACATGCCCCGCGGCCGCTAAACGGTCCGTGGCCTCGTGGAGAAGAGTCGCCCAGCAAAGGGTTCCCCTCACCTCCTCGATCATGGGCTATCGACGGCCTCTAGTTGCCGGCGCCGTTCCTCGGTAACCAAGGCGTTGCTGATCTCGTCGAGTTCGCCGCCCATAACTCGGTCTAGTTTGTAGATGGTGAGACCAATTCGGTGATCGCTCACTCGATTCTCTTTGAAATTGTACGTGCGTATCTTCTCGGAACGGTCGCCGGTGCCAACCTGGGTCCCCCGGAACCGAGCCGCCTCGGCCGCGGCCTTTTCCTGTTCGAGTTGCAGGAGGCGACTCCGCAGCACCCGCAACGCCTTCACCTTGTTTTTTAGCTGGCTCTTTTCGTCCTGCATGGCCACCACCACACCGGTCGGAATATGGGTGATGCGCACCGCGGAGTCCATCGTGTTCACCGATTGTCCGCCTGGCCCCGAAGCGCGGTAGGTGTCGATACGTAACTCGTTTTCGTCGACCTGCACCTCGATCTCTTCGGCCTCCGGAATGACCTGCAGCGTGGCCGACGACGTGTGAACTCGGCCCTGGCTTTCGGTTACCGGTACTCGCTGAACCCGATGGGTTCCCGCCTCGTGTTTCATTCGCGACCACACAGTGTCGCCCGCCAGCAGGGCCATGATCTCGCTGTATCCGCCAAGATCGGAGGAGGAAGCCGAGATCACTTCGAGCCGCCATCCCATCCGTTTGGCGAAGGCCTCGTACATGACGAATAGATCGCGGGCGAACAGGTTCGCTTCCTCTCCGCCCGCCGCCCCGCGGATTTCGATTATCACGTTTCGTTCATCGTTGGGGTCACGGGGCAAGAGCAGGACCTGAAGCTCTTCTTGGGTCGTGGCCGCCAAAGTTTCGAGTAGCTCGATCTCAGCTCGGACTGCTTCGCGTTCGTCGCCCTCCGTGGCCGACATCATCTCGCGGAAGTCGACGATATCGCTGCTGGCACGACGCAGCCGGTTCGCCACCGACACCACTTCATCGAGTTGCTTGAAGCGGCGGCCTAACTCGGCGAGTTGGGTTGAGTCGGCTTGGACGGCAGGGTCGCCGAGACGGATTTCGACCTCGCGGAGTTCGTGCTCCAATCCTTGGATGCGGTCAAGCATGTATCGAGGCTAGAGGCTAGCGAGGAACCGACCGACGATCGTGATGATCTCTTCGTCAAAAGAGGGCAACGGATCGTGACGTTGACCCTCCAGCCAATGGGTCACCACCGGCCCGGGAATAGCCCCAACCTGGGCGTAGTGCTCATCGGGGGTCCCGAAGGGATCGCGGTCACCGTTCACGAACAACGTCGGCACAGTCAGTTGAGCAAAATGAGCGACCCGCAGTTTCTCGGGCTTACCGGGGGGATGCAGCGGGTAGCTAAGCAAGATCACGCCCGCGGCGGCTAGCCCCTCAGCGATCGCCAGGGAACAAATCCTGCCTCCCATTGATCGACCACCGAACACGATGGCCGCCGGATCGGCATCGAGTGCCGCGGCGAACCGTGCCGCCTCTGCTACCACCGACTCAATTAGCTTGGGCGCTCGGTCAGGGGCTCGACGACCTTCGGCCCGGTAGGCAAACTCCATGCGTCGAACCGGCAGATCAAGCGCTTCGTCGAGGGCCACCAAGAGTCGGTGCTGCGCCCCGCCGCCCGCCCCGTGGGTGAGTAGAAGCCCCGCGGGTGGGCTCATGAGGCGAGGAGGATCCGCCGCGCCTCGGTGATATCAGCAATGCGACGAGCCGCGTCGTTGTGATCGCCGCCGTGATCAGGATGTACGTCGATCAGGGACTGTCGAAAACAGCTTTGCACTACGGCGCGTTTGGGCAATGTGCCCAATGAATTGAGCCCAAGTGTGCGTAATGCCCAACCAACGGGATCGGCCAAGGCGTCGGCGTGAAGGACCGCCGCGCCGGTGCCGGAAAGGTTGATCAGCAACGCGGGTCCGATGTCGTTCCTCCAGGCAATCCCGCGACGAATCGCGGCCAGTACCCGGCCCCGAGATCGGCCCGGAATGGTAGACGCGGCGTAGATCGCGCCGAGGACCATCTGGCCCGGCAATCCCTTGTCGGAGGTAAAAGTCACGTTGAGGTCCCCATCGTCGTCGTGACGAAAAAGTCGGTGAGTGCTCCGGGTAAGACCCACCCGATCATCTTGGAGACGGTAGCGAAGCCGGGGTTGGGGAATCCGCTGACCAGCCTCGACTTGGCGGGTCAACGACACCAAATCCGCAGTCAGGTCAGGATCAAGTTCGGGCGTGAAACGAGCCGCAACCGCCCCCAGAAGAATGCCCCCCGCCCCCGGTGCTGGCTCGCACGGAAGTGTCAGCGCACCGAGCGCGACCCGGCGGGTCGGCGCAATCGGTCGAGAATGGTAAACCTCGAGTTCGGCGAGCAGCATTCGACCCCCAGGCTACTAGATCACCTGCCGAAGGCCGTCACGGAGCCGTGACGCAAGGTCGGTAATATCTTCCGCGCTCGCTGTCTCGGATTGGAGCAAGTCAGCGAATTCGCCACAACGCTCGCGGATCAGCGCGAAGGCTGGGCCCGAGAAGCCAAACGGGGTGGCCACTCCAGCCAGTCGGTGTCCGTGTTCGACCGCCCGCCGAACCGCTGATCCGTCGTGAACGTCGCGGCGCAGTTTGTTGACCGCCTCAAACATCGCCGAGAGCAGTTCGTTTGCTTGGAGGCCTTCCAGCACTTCAAGACCATCGTCGGCACTGTGTGCCAACAAGTCCTCGATGACCAACTCCACCCGGTCCTCGTCCTCTTCGTGGCAGACCAAGTCGCCCTCGGCGTCGAACCCGTGGGGCACACCCGCCACACCGAGGCGTTCGGCGAGGAGAGCCTGCAACTCCCCCGACCAGCCTTCCATCTCAAAGCCGACCTGGGACTTATCTGATTCAAGTTCTAGGTTTTCCGCCGCCTGGGCCTCTTCGAGAAGAGCGTCCACCTGTTCCTCGAGCGACTCGTGGGCCAAAAGCGTGGTGCCCTGCCACGAGTGTACGACCTTGTCAGCTAACAGGAGTTGGGCCAGCATCGTTCGGGTCTGCGAAGCCCACGTGTGAAGTTCGTAGGCCAGCCACTCGCCCGACGCGTCGTCAACAATGTCATCGTCAACAATGTCATCGTCAACAGTGTCATCGTCAACAATGTCCTCGTCAACAATGTCATCGTCAACAGTGTCGTCGTCGGCGCTCACCTCCGCGCTACTGTCGGCTGGGGCGGGTTGAGAGTTTCGGCGAAATGGGGATTGGAATGCGGGAGCCACCGCGACATATTCGCACAGAATCGAGGGCCGCACGCCCATGGCCAACAACGAACCCGTCCGCCTAGTCGGCTATTGTCCGAGAATGGCGAATCTACCTATCGTGCCCGACCGTAACTTGGCGCTAGAACTGGTCCGGGTTACCGAAGCGGCGGCGATGGCGGCCTCACGGTGGATGGGACGCGGCGACAAGGAAGGCGCCGACGGGGCCGCTGTCGACGCCATGCGGGCCATGCTCCGCAGTGTGCCTATGAGCGGCATTGTCGTCATCGGCGAGGGGGAAAAAGACGAAGCCCCGATGTTGTACAACGGCGAACGAATCGGCGACGGCTCTGACCCTAAAACCGATATCGCCGTCGATCCCATCGACGGCACCACCCTCACCGCGCTCGGCCGAGCCAACGCGCTGGCGGTCATCGCGGTGGCGCCGCGCGGCACCATGTACGACCCCGGCCCGTGCGTGTATATGGAAAAGATCGCGGTCGGTCCTTCCGCTCGCGGTGCCATCAGTCTAGAGAAATCCATTACCGAGAATCTGCGGGCCGTGGCTCACGCCAAGCGAGAGTCAGTCCGCGACCTCACAGTCGTGATCCTCGACCGCGATCGCCACACTGAACACATCGCGGAAGTTCGCGCCGCGGGCGCCCGCATCCGACTCATCCCCGACGGCGACGTGGCTGGGGCCATCTCGACGGCCTGGCCCGAAGCAGGGGCCGACATCCTCATCGGAATCGGGGGCACGCCGGAAGGGGTGATCACCGCTGCGGCACTCAAGTGCATGGGGGGCGAGCAGTTGGGGCGGCTCTGGCCCCGCAACACGCGAGAACGCCGTCAAGCCATCGAGCAGGGCTACGACCTCGATCGCATCTTGACCCAAGACGACCTCGTGCAATCCGATGACTGTTTCTTTGCCGCTACCGGCATCACCGACGGCGAACTCATGCGCGGCGTTCACTTCGACGAGACAGGCTGCCACACCGAGAGCCTGGTTATGCGCTCACGGTCACGCACCGTCCGTCAGGTTCGAGCACATCACCAACTCGACAAACTCAACGAATTCGCCGCGGTCAAGTACTAACCCCGCCGGGGAGATCCTTAGCCTTCAGCGCCCGCCACGACCCGCAACCGAAGCTCCGCCCGAGCCGCCGCGGCCGCGGCGTCGCTATCGTCGGCGTTGGCCCGCAAGGCCTCTTCAGCGGTCGCCCGACTGGCCTTGGCCCGTTCCACGTCAATGGCCGTTACCGACTCGCTCACATCGCTGAGGATCGTTACCTGATCGTCGGTGACCTGCACAAACCCCCGATGAACCGCGAACGTGTCGCGCCCGCCGTCGGCTTTGATGACGTCCACCGACCATACGGCTAGCGTGCCAATAAAGGACGCGTGACCGGGTTGGAAAGCTATGTCGCCACCCTCGACCGTGCGGGCAATCACCATCGCGGCCTCGCCGGTGTACGACACGGATTCGGGCGAGACAACTTCGACGCTAAGCATCGACTCAGTCCTTGGCCTGAAGTTCCGCTGCCTTGCGCTCGGCATCCTCGGCACCGCCGACCATGTAAAACGCCTGTTCCGGCAGGTGATCAAGATCGCCGTCGAGAAGAGCAGAGAACGAGTCTACGGTCTCCTCCACGGAGGTGAAGATGCCGTCCTGGCCGGTGAAAGCCTTGGCCACGAACATAGGCTGGGACAAGAACCGCTGCACCTTGCGGGCCCGGTCGACGGTGATGCGATCCTCCTCGGAAAGCTCATCGAGACCAAGAATGGCGATGATGTCTTGCAGTTCCTTGTAACGCTGGAGGACTTCCTGCACTCTTCGAGCGGTCTGGTAGTGGCGATCGCCGACGACCATTGGATCGAGGATGGTGGAGGTAGAGGCGAGAGGATCCACGGCCGGGTAGATACCGAGGGCCGCGATATCACGGTTCAGTTCGGTGGTTCCGTCGAAGTGGGTGAACGAGGTAAACGGCGCCGGATCGGTGTAGTCGTCGGCCGGTACGTACACCGCTTGCAACGAGGTGATCGACTTGCCCCGGGTGGAGGTAATGCGCTCCTGCAGCACCCCCATCTCGTCAGCCAAGGTCGGCTGGTAACCCACCGCCGACGGCATCCGGCCAAGGAGGGTAGACACCTCCGAACCGGCCTGCACGAAACGGAAGATGTTGTCGACAAATAACAACACGTCCTGGTTCTGCACATCACGGAAATACTCCGCCATGGTCACCCCGGCCAAAGCCACACGAAGGCGCACACCGGGCGGTTCGTCCATCTGGCCAAATACGAGGGCCGCTTTATCGAGCACCGTGGTCTCACCGTCGCCCATTACGGTTTCGCCCATTTCGATGAACAGGTCGGTGCCTTCTCTAGTGCGCTCGCCCACACCCGCGAAGACCGATACTCCGCCGTGGTTGGAAGCCACCCGGGTGATCATCTCGGTGATGAGCACGGTCTTGCCCACGCCCGCCCCACCGAAGAGGCCGATCTTGCCCCCTTCCTTGTACGGAGTGAGGAGGTCGATGACCTTTACGCCGGTCTCAAACATGTTGGCCGACGGCTCTAAGGAATCAAACGACGGTGCCGGTCGGTGGATGTTCCAGCGCTCTTCGGTGCGGCGCTCGGGTGCGTCGAGGCAGTCACCCATTACGTTCCAGATATGGCCCAGCGTGTCGTCGCCCACCGGCGCTTGCACACCGTGTCCGGTGTTGATCACCGGAGTGCCGCGGGTCAGACCGTCGGTCGGTTTCATGGCAATCGCCCGAACCCGGTTATCGCCGATTTGCTGAGCTACCTCCGCGGGCACGTTGATAATCTCGCCTTCGACGTTAACGTCGAACTCAATCTGGGTGTTGATCTCCGGCAGGCTCCCGCGGGGGAACTCAACGTCGACCACTGGACCCGCGATACTGACGATGCGGCCGTGCTGGAAATCGGTCTCGATAATAGTCATTCGTTTAGTGCTCCTCGTTATGAGGTCTGGGGTGAGAGTGATTGGAAATTGTCGCGGGCGAAATCGTCGATAACTACCGGCTGGTCGCTTCCGGAACCGAGCGCTTCGGCCCCACTGACAATCTCCATGATCTCTGTGGTAATGGCGGCTTGGCGGGCGGAGTTCATTTCACGCGAAAGCTTGGTGATGAGGTCCTCGGCGTTATCGGTGGCCGATTTCATAGCCCGCTGCCGGTTGGCGTGCTCCGATGCCGCGCAGTCGAGGAGGGCCCCGAACAAACGGGCCTCGACGTAGCGCGGCAGGAGTGACTCGAGGACCGCTTCGGGCGATGGCTCGAACTCAAAGGAAGCCGCCGCAGCGGCGTCACCGCCCCCCGCCTCGGCCATGACCGCGGTGTTTTCGAGGGGCAAGAAGCGGCGAACCGAAACTCGCTGAGTGCCCAGCGAGACGAACTCAGTGTAAACCAACTCCACCTCGTCGATCTCGCCATTGATGAAAGCCGCGGCCACATCGTCGGCGATTCGGCGAGCATCTTCGTAGCGCGGGTTGTCGGTGAAACCGACGTAGCTGTGATCGATGCGGTAGTTACGGAACTTGAAGTAGGCGTTGGCCTTCTTGCCCACGCAGAACAACGAATAGCCTTTTCCCTCCGTCAGGTGAGCCATGACTTGACGCTCGCAGGCCCGAATCGGGTTGGAGTTATAGGCACCGGCGAGGCCTCGGTCGCCTGCCATAACGATGAAACCTACGTTGCTGACAGTCTCGGCCTCGCGCAGCAGTGGATGATTGACTTCCGCGCCACCCGCGGCCAAGTTCTCGATGACCGAGGTGATCTGGCGCGAATACGGACGGGCGGCGTCGGCACGATGTATGGCTTTGACCACCCGGGTTGCGGCGATGAGTTCCATCGCACGGGTGATCTTTTTGGTGGACTGGACGCTGGAAATGCGCCTACGAAGCTCGCGCTCCTTGCCTCCGGGCACGACTTACCTCAGCCCTCGTCTCGGGTGATGTCTTCTTCGGGCAGCGTGGTGTCCGAATCAACCATCTCGACGTGGGCCTCGCCTTGTGCTTCGGCCGCGGGTTCAGAACCAACCGAGGCGTCCGATGACTGGAACTGATCAACAAACGCGGCGATTCCCGCGTCGAACGACTCTGAGTCCAAAATCACCCCGTCGTTCTTGATGGAGTCGAGAACCCCCGAGTGCCGTGTGCGGAACCACTCCAGAAGTTCTGCTTCGAACCGAGGAACGTCTTCGATAGGCAAGGCGTCGAGATAGCCGCGGGTGCCCGCGTAAATCGTCACCGTCATTTCCTCAACTGGCACCGGCGAGTTCACGCCCTGCTTAAGAAGTTCGGTCAAGCGGTAGCCGCGCTCGAGTTGGGCGGCCGACACCGCGTCGAGGTCAGAACCAAAAGCCGCGAAAGCTTCGAGTTCCCGGAACTGCTGAAGGTCGCCCTTGAGCGTGCCCACCGCTGTTTTCATAGCCTTGACCTGCGCGGCCGAACCAACCCGCGACACCGAAATGCCCACGTCGACCGCCGGGCGAATACCGGACTTGAAGAGGTCGTCCTGCAAGAAAATCTGGCCGTCTGTGATCGAGATCACATTGGTGGGGATGAAGGCTGACACGTCGCCGGCCTTAGTTTCGATAATCGGCAAAGCGGTCAAAGAACCGGCGCCTAGCTCGTCAGAAAGCTTGGCCGCCCGTTCCAACAAGCGCGAATGCAAGTAAAACACGTCGCCCGGGTAGGCCTCACGGCCCGGCGGACGCCGCAGTAGCAGCGACACTTGGCGGTAGGCCTCTGCTTGCTTAGAAAGATCGTCGTAGATGATGAGCGAGTGCTCGCCGTTTTCCATCCAGTGCTGACCCATGGCGCAACCGCCGTAAGGGGCTAGGAACTTGAACGGGGCCGGGTCAGAGGCCGGGGCGACCACCACTGTGGTGTACTCCATCGCCCCGAGTTCTTCGAGGGTGGCCACGGCTTGGGCAACGGTAGAAGCCTTCTGCCCGATGGCGACGTAGATGCACTTCACGCCCAAACCCTTTTGGTTCAGGATCGTGTCGAGGGCGATAGTGGTCTTCCCCGTCTTGCGGTCGCCGATAATCAACTCACGCTGACCCCGGCCAATCGGGATAAGCGAGTCGATCGACTTAATACCGGTCTGCATTGGTTCGTGGACCGGTTTGCGTCCCGTGATGCCGGGCGCTTGTATTTCCATACGGCGCAACTGCACGTTGGTGAGCGCACCCTTACCGTCGATGGGTTCGCCCAACGGGTTGACTACGCGACCCAACAGACCATCGCCAACCGGTACCGACAAGATGTCGCCGGTAGCGACAACCGTCTGGCCTTCTTCGATGCCGTCGACATCGCCGAGGACCACGGCTCCGATCGAATCCTCGTCGAGGTTGAGGGCCAAGCCAATTAGGCCATTTTCGAAGCGGAGCATCTCGTTGACAGCCGCATCGGGAAGGCCCGACACGCGGGCAATACCATCGCCGACCTCCAGCACACGACCGACTGTGGTCTGCTCGAGGGCGGGGGCGAACCCGTCAAGGTTGCTCTTGATTGCTGAGGCAATGGCAGCGGTGTTGATCGTAAGATCCGACATTTCGTGTCTCTAGTCTTTTCGTTCAGGTGAGGTGGACATGCTCAGATGAGCACAATCAGGAAAAGTTCTCGCGGAGTTGCGCTATGCGGCGGCGGACACTGCCATCGAGCACGTCGTCGCCGATCTCGGTTATCAGGCCGCCCATGACGGATTCGTCGATAACCACGCGGATCTCGACGTCGTTGTCCGTGGCTGACTTGATCGCCGCGGCCAGACGAGTCTTTTGGTCGTCGGTGAGGTCAATCGCGGAGCGAACTCGGGCCAAAACCCGGCCCCGTCCCGCCGCGCCCCGGGCGATCGTCTCGTCGATGATCGCCGAAATGTCGGCCCCCCGACCAGTCGCGACCAGCATCGAGATTAGAGCGGTTGTGGTCGCCGACACCTTCGCGCCGAGGAGTTCCTCGACGATGCCGACCCGACGTTCTACGGGCAACATGGTGTCGCTGAGCGTCGCGGTAAGTGTGTTGCTGCGGCGGAGCGCCTCGGCGAACCGAAACAACTCGTCTTCAACCACTGCGCTAGCACCCTCGGCGGCCGCCACGCACAGAAGGGCATCGGCGTAGCCGCCGAGCCGATCGTCAGCCACGGCTCGCCACCTCGTCGATGTAGGCATCAACGAGCGCGCTCTGGGTCCGGTGATCGAGGTTGGCCTTGATAACGGCTTCGGCCGCGCCGACCGCGACCTCGGAAACCTCGGCCCGCAAATCGCTGATGGCCTGGGTCCGACTCGACTCCATGTCGGCCTGAGCTCGGGAACGCATCTCGGCAATATCGGCTTCGGCTCGAGTTTGCAGGTCAGCTTTGAGTTGATCAGCCTGCGCTCGGGCGTCGGCGATAATCCCCGCCGCTTCAGTTTTGGCTCCCGCCATGGCGAGGGCATGATCGGCTCTGATCTGAGCCGCGTCGTTCTTGGCCTGCTCTGCTTGGTCAAGATCCGCAGCGATCTTGTCCGCTCTAGCATCCATTGCCCCCTTAACCGCAGGGAAACCCTTCCTGACCATAAAGAAGAACAAGACAAGGAATGCGCTGCCTCCCCAGATGATCTCGTCAAGTTCGGGGATGATGGCGCTCGGGGCCTCAAGGCACGCCTCCATCTCATCCTCGAGCGCTGATCGGAGGAACCCGTCATTCTCGAGAGCATGCAAACTGCCGAGAGATTCTTCCACGACGATCGCGGCGTGGAGCGCGCATCCGCCGATGCTTTCGCCCGACGCCGACGCGGGTGCCGCGCTCAGGAGTCCGAGGATTGCGATAAAGCCAAGTGCTCCAGCGATGGGCCGGATCCTTCGATTCATAGTTGAGCCTTTGTGTAGATGCGATCGGTGTTCAATCGTCTTGCTCAGGGGAGCAAAAGGATGAACACCACGAAGCCAATGAGGGCCAGGGCCTCAGTAAAGGCGATGCCGAGGAACATGGTGGTGCGCACCATGCCCGCGGACTCGGGTTGACGAGCCATCGAAGAGATGGCGTTGCCAACCACCGTACCGATGCCAATACCGGGGCCGATAGCGGCTAGGCCGTAGCCCAGACCAGCGCCGATGGCCTTTAGGCCTTCGAGCATCTCGCCTGGAGCGGTACCTGCGGCCTCCTGTGCAAGAACGTTGAGCACTTGAGTTTCTCCTGTTGTTTCTTTGAGGTGGGGATTATTGAGATCTAGATTATTGCGACTGTGGGATTATTGCGATTGATTGAGCGGAGCCGTGGCTCAGTGCTCGGGATGCATCGAGCCGCCGATGTACACGGCGGTCAAGATAGTGAAGATAAAGGCCTGTAGAAACGAGACAAGAATCTCGAATCCGGTCATGAGGATGAGCATCGGCCACGACAGCAGGAGCGCCCCAGCCCAACCCACGCCGCCAGCGGACCACATAGTGGCCGACAAGATGGCGAACGTAACCAGCAGGAGGTGACCGGCGACCATGTTGGCCCAGAGACGAATGGCCAGAGAAAAGGGACGGACCAAGAAAGTCGAGACTAACTCGATCGGAGTAACAATGAGGTACAGCGCCTTGGGCACACCGGGCGGGAAGAGCGAGTTCTTGAAGTAGCCGAACACGCCCTGGGCCTTGATACCAACGAAGTTGTAGATCACCCACACCACGAGAGCCAGCGTGATCGGCATCGCCATGCGGGAGTTGGCGGGGAACTGCAGGAACGGAATGACTTCGGTGATGTTCGAGAACAAGATGAAAAAGAACATCGTGGTCAAAAAAGGCATGAACTTCTTGCCCTCTGGACCAATGGTCTGCATTACGACAGACTCTTCGATGAAGTTCACACCGGATTCGGCCACGTGCTGCACGCCCACAGGAACAAGTGATTCCCTCGGGCGGCCAGCTAGCAAGAAGATCACCATCGTGATGAGCGTCGAGCCCAAGTAGATGAGGACAGTCTTGTTGATCGCGAAAGGAGTTCCTTCGAGCCAAATGCTCGGCCAGTCAAAAAGGTGATTGACAGGTGGGAACTCAAGAGCGAGGACATTCATACTGAGCGCTCCGCGGCGGAATCGGTGGTGGAAAGAATTTCGTGTCCGGGTTTCAAGCCGGGGAACGCAAGCGACGCCGCAACGTGTCGCGTTTCCCAAGCCAGAAGCCCGAGATGGGTAACCAAGAGACTAATCGCGAACGGGACGGTTTCGAACCATTCGCTGGAGCGGAAGGGTAGCACCGCAGCCGTAATAATGCCAAGTCGAACGACGAAACCAAACATGACCGCACCAAACATCGCCGCGGGAGAGATTCGCGCACCCCAAGTAATCGCCGCGGCGCCCAAAATAAAATTGGCGGCAACGATTACGAGAGCGTAGCCCGCACTGAAAAATCCATCCCAACCCCAAAACGCCGCACCGGCCGTGAGCATGATCGGCGAGGCAAAAACGGTTCGGATCGCCAAGTCGCGCGCAATCGCTCGTTCCGGCGCGACATCGTCGACATTGGCAGGAAAGGCCGCAAACTTATCGCTCATGGTGAGGGTCGCTGACCGTAAGCGGCCCGGCGCGCCTCGAGTTCAGCATCCATGGCCGTAGCGTACTGCGACCAGAGTCGCCAGACTTGGTAGGCAAGCACGACAAGGCCGAGCGTAAGGGTGAAAACAGGGAACAAGCCGAGCCGCGAGTCGACGAACCAACCCACGAGGCCGAAGATCACCGGTGTGATAATGAGTTCGAACGCGGCCGAGAAGGCGTCGCCACCAGCTTGGCGCATCTCACGCTGATTCCGATCATTCACTTGAGGCCTCTCGCACGGCAACCGCAAAAACCGCACTGGTCCACGACGCTCGTGAATCCAGTCACAAGCTAATCTAGGATCACTAATTTTGCAACCTCAAACTCTTGCGGCGGGGTACTAATCAACCCACGGTACCTCAATTGGCCGAGCCTCCGCGGGCACGGGAAGCCAAGCCAAGAGAGGTTCGAGGTAGGCAAACCGATCCCTCGCTGGGAGAAAAATGATCACCGAAACCGGTTCGTGTACGGCCACTAGATCGGCGAGTTCGGGTACCAGTCCCAAGTCGACACCCACGGTACACGCGACCAGCCACCGGTGGCCGTCAACCTCGGCCAGCAACGACGCGGGCCCCGAATCGAGTAGCGAAGAACGGGGCGGGACAGGGTCAACCAGAATCGGCCGGTTCAGACCGAATCGTCGGGGGTCGTGGTGGACGAGGTGTCGAAGCCATCGTTCGCGCCCAATTCGATTGACTGCGTGACCGTGCGCACCCACTAGGCGATGCGGACGAACCCGCGCAACTACGTCGACGAGCGCCGGTTCGGTGGCCTCCCTTGCATGCAGTAGGACCGAGGCTTCACGATCGAACCGACCAACCCCGACCTCCAAAACCGCTCCGGTTGCGGCCTCAACAATGCGGCCAACTTCGAGACCGGCCACCTCGGCGCGAACGATGCCGTCCTCGATCACCACCTCGGCCCCAGAGCGCTCAATCATGGCGACTAAGGCACCAATATCAGGGGTCGTAGGACAGGGTGGCTCGATAGCCGCGACAACCGCATGACGCACCGCCGCACCGTCGAGTTGCCAGACGGTGACCGCGACGCCGAGCACGGCGACCCGCCGAGCATGAATACCCGCATGATGTTCAACAACAAGGTGGGTAGTGGTGGGAGCGATGTCACGCTTGTTCAGCCAGGCAAGAACCCCGCCCAGCATTGCTAGATCCGCACTCGACGACACGATGCACACCGTCGGCGCCGGTTCCGGGCCCGATGCGCGGCTAACGACTACGCCGAACGGAAGCGCTTCCACGCTCCCATCGTGAATATCAAAATGTTGGCGCCCGAGGGCGATCGCTCGGGCTCGCTCGAGTCCCGCCCGTTGAGCCGGGTCGAGGCTCACCGCGAACTTAGCTCTCGTCGACCTCGGTGCTCTCGTCGACCGCGGCCACCGGCGCTACCAGTGGCTTACGACGGCCATACCGCTTCTCGAAGCGCTCGACGCGACCCGCTGTATCGACGATTTTCATCTGACCGGTGAAGAATGGGTGACTCTCGCTCGAAATCTCCACCTTGGCCAGTGGGTACTCGTTGCCGTCTTCCCACTTCACAGTATCGGAGGTCACGATGGTGGAGCGGGTGATGAACGACGTACCGGCCGACGTGTCTTGGAAAACGACTGGGCGGTACTCGGGGTGGATGTCAGACTTCATAGCGGGTCCAGTCTAAGAGGCGTCGGGCGTCGACGCGACGCTGGCGAGGAATTCGTCGGTAGACTGCGTGGCGGCCAAGCGACTAAGTAGCGACTCGAGGCTCTCCCAATATGACTCGCCGAGATCGGCCAACTCTCGTCTAAGCGTCGCCATTTTGGCCCGTCGTTCGTCGTCGAACAGCGACTCCTCCTGGCGGGCACCCGATTCGGCAATATCGATCGCCGGGAACAGTCGTCGCTGCATAAGAGAACGCGACAGGCGAATCTCCATATTGGTGGTACCGGTGAACTCCTCGAAGATGACATCATCCATAGCAGCACCGGTTTCCACCGACGCGGTGGCGATGACCGTGATCGAACCGCCCTCCTCGGCCTGACGAGCGGCGCCGAACACGGTGCGGGCTGGCAAAGTCGAGGCTGCGTCAAGGCCACCGGCCAAGGAACGACCAGACTGAGGGCCTTCAATGTTATGAGCCCGAACGAGGCGAGTGACGCTGTCGAGGATCACGCAAACATCGCGGCCCGTTTCGACCATGCGCTTCGCCCGTTCGATGGTGAGATCGGCGATCAGGACGTGTTCGTCGGTCGGTCGGTCGAAGGCCGAAGCAACCACCTCGCCATTGGTGACGGCCCGCTTCATTTCGGTGATCTCCTCGGGACGTCCGTAAACCATCAAAACAATGAGATGCACGTCGGGATGGTTTGCCTCCAGCGAGCGGATGATCTGCTTGAGCATCGTCGTCTTGCCGGTCTTGGGCGGAGCGACAACCAACGCACGTTGGCCCTTGGCCAGCGGAGCGATCAAATCGATGACCCGTGCCGTGAGATTCCCCGATTCTTCACCCGCGGCCAAAATCAACGGCTCAGTCGGCGCCACGGCGGTGAGATCATCGAAATGCGGTCGTTGCGCGGCCTCATCGGGCGCCGCGCCGTTGACCATCTCAACCGAGACGATGGCCGGATTTTTTTCGTTGCGGTTGGCAGGCCGAGACGGACCGGCGATGACATCGCCCTTCCGGAGACCATATTGACGAACCAACTTCGCCGGTACATACGCGTCATCGCGGCTCGGCAAAAAGCCGTTGACCCGCAAAAAGGCGTAACCCTCGCTGCGGAGGTCGAGATGACCAGCCACCGGAATCGGTGCGCCGTCCCAGTTCTCCACCTCAACGTCGCGATTATCTCTATCGCGACCTCGACGACGACGCCGCCGATTGCCCGGATCCGGCCTATCGTTGGCATTATCGTTGGCATTATCGTCGCTGGCCGCCTCAGTATTGTCGGCTCCCGGCTCGTTCTTCGTCTCGGATCCCTCGGCCGGCGGTGGCGCGTCGCCCCCAGCGGCGAGGTCCAAAATGAGATCTATGAGTTCGCCCTTGGGGGCCCGCGTCGACGGCTTCCCCCCGAGCGCCAACGCGATCTTGGTCAGTTCGTCACGATCTTTACGCTGCAGCGTCGAACGGCGCATCTCCGCGGTTTCCACGGCCAAGCTCCTCTGGTTGGGAATTGCCGCGTATCCGAGACCGGACCGGGCACGATCGGAATCGACACATGCCTACAGCGACGAACTAAAGCTACGGCATCCACGCCACAACATCAACCTTCGGCCATTTTTATGGTCGGCGCACCGCGTCGACGAAGTCCTCGATGATGGCGAGATCGCTGGGGAGGTCGGTCACTACCTCCTCACGATCGAAAAGATCAGCCAGATGCGGCGGCAGACTCGGTAGCACCCCGGTGGCTCGTTGAACCGCGTCAGGGAACTTAGCCGGATGCGCGGTGGCCAAAGTCACGATCGTCTCATCGCATCGACGTAGTCGTCGGGCGGCGCCAACCCCAACCGCGGTATGCGGGTCGATCAACATGTCGTGTTCGTTATACACGTCGGCCATCACCTGCAAGGTGTCGTCGTCGGTTAGGTGAGCGCCCGCGAACTCGGAGCGCAACCGCTCGTGTTGGGATTTAGTCAAACTCGCTCGACCCGAGGTGCGAAAGTCAGACAACACCTCCAAGGTGAGCGGGCCATTCTCGTCGAGCAACTCGAACAACAAGCGCTCGAGGTTTGAGGAGATCTGGATATCCATACTCGGCGACAATGTCGCCACGACCTCCTCGGCCACCAACTCACCGGTATGAATCAGCTTGGTCAAGATGTCGTTGGTGTTCGAGGCCACCAAGAAGCGCCCGACGGGCAGTCCCATCCGCTGGGCCACGTGGCCCGCAAATACATTGCCGAAGTTGCCGGTAGGGACACAAAACGTGGTGGGTTTGTTGCGCCGGGCCAGCAACTGGGCCGCCCAGACGTAATAGACAGTCTGGGCCATTACCCGAGCCCAGTTGATGCTATTTACCGCCGAAAGTTGGGTGCGCTTTCGGAAGGTTTCGTCGGCGAACATGGCCTTCACCAGATCCTGACAATCGTCGAAGGTGCCGTCGACGGCTACCGCGTGCGCGTTCGCCGCCCCCAATGTTGTCATCTGGCGGCGCTGCACCTCCGAGGTGCGACCCCGCGGAAAGAGGATCACGATGTCGACTAAGTCGCTGCCGCGTACCGCTTCCATGGCGGCGGATCCAGTGTCGCCGGAGGTCGCGCCAACGATGGTGACCCGACCCTGGCGACGGCGCAGTTCGTGGTCAAAGAGACGACCCACTAGCTGCAGGGCGACATCTTTGAACGCTAACGTCGGACCGTGGAAGAGTTCCAGCAGATGATGGCCCGGTTCAAGTTCGACCACGGGGCAAACATCGGGGGACGCAAACGACTCGTAGGCAGCGCCGACCATGGCGGCGAAATCGTCGGCCTCGATCGTGCCAGCAACAAACGGGGCCATCACGCAGGCCGCTGTTTCGGCGTAGCTGGCGGGCTCGTCGCCAGTGAGCACGGGCCAGAACTCAGGCAGATACAATCCACCGTCGGGCGCCAATCCGCCGAGCAGCGTGTCGCCAAACTCGAGCGCATCCGCCCGACCCCGCGTGCTGTGGTACTGCATCGGGGTTGGGGTCATGGTTCGTCGCCCACCACCCGAATGACGGTGTTGATCCGGCTGACTTCGGCGAGGTTGCGTAACGCACGGAGGGTGGCTTGAACTTCCGCTTCGCGTGATACGTGAGTGATAAATATCAGTTCGGCTTCGTTGCCCACTCCGCGTTGCTCCATGGAGCGAATCGAGACGTTGTTGGCTCCAAACTCTTTGGCTACTCGAGCCAAGACACCGGGTCGATCCGCGACATGCATCGACAGGTAGTAGGCGGTGATCAGTTCATCAATGGGCCGGATGCGGGCCCGCCGCAAATTAGTAATCCGGGCCGCAGTACCCGCGACACGATTCGTAGCGGCATCGATGATGTCACCGAGAACCGCGGAGGCGGTGGGGCCGCCACCGGCGCCGCGGCCGTAAAACATGAGGTCGCCAACCGATTCGCCCTCCACAAAAATCGCATTGAAGCTATCGTGGACGTTGGCCAACGGATGCCCGGTCGGGATCATCGCGGGGTAGACGCTCACCGCGATCTCACCGCCATCGCCCGCGGTTTTGTCGCCCTCAATAACCGCCACGGCCTTGATGGTGTAGCCGAGTCGACGGGCCATCTCGATGTCAGAGGCCGTGATTCGAGAAATGCCTTCGTGATAAACGTCGCCCGCTACCACAGTGGCGCCGAACACAATTGTGGCGATTATCGCCGCCTTCGCCCCTGCATCGTAACCTTCCACGTCGGCGGTGGGATCGGCCTCGGCGTAGCCAAGGCGCTGAGCCTCGACGAGTGCGTCTAGGTACGAAACTCCGTGGTGAGACATCTGAGTGAGGATGTAATTGGTGGTGCCGTTGACGATGCCCATGACCCGGCTGACATCCTCACCCGCGAGCGACTCGCGCAACGGTCGCATGATCGGAATGCCGCCGCCGACCGCAGCCTCAAAGAGTATGTCAACACCGGTTGCATCAGCCGCGGCATAGATCTCGGCGCCGTGGTTGGCGAGAAGTTCCTTATTACCGGTGACTACCGGCTTTCCCAACTCGAGGGCCCGAAGGATCAGTTCTCGAGCGGGTTCGATTCCGCCCACTAGTTCGACAACGATGTCCACGGCGGGATCTTCCACCACCGCCCGGGCATCGGTAGTGAAAAGCGACGGATCAATAACGTGATCTCGGTGCTTCGAGACGGATCGCACCGCAATCGCACCCACGCGAAGGGTAAGGCCCGTTCGAGCCTGAATGGCCTGGCGTCGCTCTTCAATGAGTTCAACCAACGCTCCGCCGACGTTGCCACAGCCCAAAAGTCCAAGAGTGAGTTCGGTCACCGCGTTGAGGATACCGACTCGCTACCGTTACCTGGGTAAAGATTCACCAGTTCGGTCGCCCACCGCATCAACTCGTCCAGCGCGAAATAGAAAAACTTCTACTCCGCAAAGCCAGCCATTGCGAACCAAATCAGCGTTATCATCTAGCCGAAGAGCCAGATGATAATCTGGTGAGCTACCTTTCAGACCTCGTCTGGTAGCGTCTGCGGTCGCCAGTTCCAGCTATCTCCCGCACGTATACGACTGCACGATGTCAGGCTCACGGTCGGCGATGTATCCTGCGTGGAACTCAGTAAACCCGTAGATCGCTTTGCCTTGGAACGTCACGTTAACCAGCCGTTCCGGCGTTCCCTCACAGAGTTCGGTGATACGCTCTTTGGTCTTCAGGTTGTCGGATCCATTGAAGAAGTATGCCTCAATCGGAGGCAAAGACCTGCCGCCGTCGTCCCCACCGTTACCGCAAGCCGACAATAGAAGAACAAGGCCGATGCCAGCCAACACTGCACGCATTACGCTTCCTCCCACAGTGACAATCAGCCGAACGACTCGAGGTCGTCGTCACTCACCTCACCATAGTCGCATATTGGTCAGCGCGCTCGCCCACCGTAGCCTTCTTTATGACCACCCGATTGACGAACTTCTACGCTCCAGAATACCCAGCTGAGCAGGAGCGAAAGCTGTTCACTATTGGGTTCAGCGAAACATTACTCGTTGTCTGCGTGGAGAGCAGACAGCCATCCGTGCTGGTGACCCCTCGGTCTTCGATCCCTCAACATGCAGCGTCCAGAGTTCCCCCACAATAGCCGCTCGACAATCTCGTCAATCATGGCCTCAATATAGCTGCACCGTTTCGCGGCGGAACTCCTCAAGATATCGATGTGTTCGCATCGTGGATTCGTTCCCCGGAACATTTCCCCAGACTCAGGTGTATCACAAAACGGAGAACACCTCGCCTGGCCCCTCTCACGAAGCGCCGAGTCCGCACTCGCGATTTCGATCTTGTCCCTCGTTAGCTCACCGGACAACCTTCGACAGTGGCTCATTTTTGTCCTCATGGGAGGGTCTGATCGAGGTAGGGTAGGTGTGTCCGTAGCGTGCCGCGATGGAAGGATTGCGCTGAAATGGTTAATGCAAAATCTCAGCTAGAGCTCTTCGAACCGGGGGAATCGCTTGGTGAGGACTCCGAGTACTACCTCCGACAGATCATCACGTACATAGGAAACAAGCGACAACTCCTCAAACCGATAAGTCAGGCAACCGCCAAGGTCTGTACGGAACTCGGGAAAGAGAAGCTGCGTGTCTTGGATGCCTTCGCCGGTTCCGGAGTGGTGTCACGACTCTTCAAGTCTTTCGCTTCGCAACTCGTGGTGAACGACATCGAGTCTTACGCCAGCGTGGTGGCGAGTTGCTACCTCGCGAACCGCTCCGAGGTTGACTGCGGCGAACTCGAGAGCCTCGTAGAGAACTTGAACCGAGCAGTCGACTCCGGTCTAATCGGCGAGTCTGGGTTCATCGAACGGCTATACTCTCCGAAGAACGACCAAGCAATCGAGTTCGGCGAACGGGTCTTCTACACCCGCGATAACGCTAGAAGGCTGGATCAGTTCAGGACGCTTATCGGAGAGCAAGACCCCGCTCTCTTCGAACTACTGCTAGGTCCGCTCCTGTCCGCCGCGTCCGTTCATGCAAACACGGCAGGAGTCTTCAAGGGATTCTATAAGGATAAAGATACCGGCAAGGGCAAGTTCGGGGGCTCAGCCTCCGATGCGCTCGAACGAATCATGGGACAAATCCGGCTCCATACGCCCGTCCTGAGCAACTTCGAATGCGAGGTGGACGTGCGCCAGACAGACGCGAACGATCTTATCTCTAATGTCGGCGACTTCGACCTCGTCTACCTCGATCCGCCGTATAACCAACACCCATATGGCTCCAATTACTTCATGTTGAATCTTCTCGTTGGATACTCCGAGCCGGAGGAAATATCACGAGTGTCCGGTATCCCGCCTGACTGGAACCGGTCGCTCTACAACCAGAAGCGCAGATCCTTCGAACAGCTCGCTGATCTTATTAGCAGAGTCGACACGCGATACGTGTTGTTGTCGTTCAACGACGAAGGCTTTATTAGCCCGAAACAATTGAGGGAACTACTTGCCGAATTCGGTCCCGTACGTGAGGTGCATCTCAAACACAACACGTTCAGAGGTAGTCGCAACTTGCGCGCTCGACGCACGCATGTAACCGAACACTTATTCCTGCTTCGTAAGAAGGGCTAGACGGCATGGCTCGCAGGGCAGACCTCAGGAACCAACGCACGGGCACGGTCATCAACACTACATCAAAGAAACAGGAGTCGGATCTTGGTGTTGCGCTCCAGCGCGTCGTGGATCGACTGATCAACGAGTTCGGGGTTAAGTTAGTACACGATTCGCAATGGAAGGTAGCCGACGTGGTCGGCGCGCTTCGAGAGTCCTTCCCAGACGTGGACTTCCACTGCCACTTCAACACGTCATCGATGAGGCCTGACGGCGGGTTTCTGTCGATCGTGGATCGGGACGGGACTCCCCATCCGATCCTGACCACAGAAGTCAAGAATCAAGGAACAAATGAACTCCGAGCAACTGAGGGCAAAAAGAAGCAGGCCAAGGGCAACGCCATTGAGCGGTTGGGCAAGAACGTGATTGGATTTCGTACCGCGATGATGACAGAGACGATCGTCCCGTTTCTCTGCTTCGGTTACGGGTGTGACTTTGCTGAAAACAGCAGAATCCTCGATCGCGTAAGCACGATCGCCATGTTCGGTCCACTCAACCAGGTCAACGTCGTCAACCAAGGCGAGAAGGGTTCGTTCAATCGCGGCAGTTTCTTCTTCCGCGAAAATCCTTGGTCGATCGATGAGATGTACGAGCTAATGTTCGAGGTCGCTTCAAGGGCCGTCCACTACTACTTCGCTCGCTACGGCGCTGACTCGTTTCAGTATTAATTGTACTCGGCAATGAGGTTAGTGAAAGTCGGCTGATGGGTGGCTGGCGGGCGTAGGGTCAGACGTCGAGTCGGGTGAGATCGTGAAAGGTCTCCCTCCGCACAACTAGGCGAGCGTCGCCCTCGCGACAAAACACGACCGGGGGTCGCAGCACCTTATTGTAGTTGGATCCCATGGAGTGACCGTAAGCGCCGGTGACAGGCGTGGCGATAATGTCGCCAACCACAAGGTCAGAGGGAAGCAATGCATCGCGCACAAGAACGTCGCCCGACTCGCAATGCTTTCCGACCACGGTCGCTAGTCGCGGACGGTCGGCGCCCACCGCGCGGGGAGCGAAGGTCTCGTAGCCTGAGCCGTAGAGTACCGGGCGCGGGTTGTCGCTCATCCCACCGTCAACCGCGACATAGGTGCGGATACCGGGGATCTCCTTGATAGTGCCGACGGTGTAGAGCGTGACCGCCGCCGCGGCAACGATCGAGCGGCCTGGTTCGGCCATAACGCGAGCCGTGACGCCCGCCGCCTCACACGCATCGCGAACCGACCGGCCCCACTCTTTGATCGTCGGGGCTCGCTCGTCAGTGATGTACGCGACGCCGAGGCCGCCCCCGACCGACATTTCTGGCAAACCCCACGGGGCCGCGACTTCAGCAATGATCGCCACCGCCTTGGCGAACGAGCTAACCGCGAAAACCTGGCTGCCGATATGGGCGTGTACCCCCATCAAGGCAACCGAATCAGCGTTCGCCGCCCGCTCGATGGCCGCCGCCGCGGCACCGGTCGACACCGTGAAGCCAAACTTGGAATCGTCTTGGCCTGTAGCAATGAAGTCGTGGGTCTCGGCCTTTATCCCAGGTGTGAGGCGGAGCAGAACCGGAGCAACCACTCCCGTCTCGGCATGAATCTCGACCAAGCGATCAAGTTCGTCGAAACTGTCGACGACGATGCGACCGACACCCGCCTCGATAGCCATGCGCAGTTCCCACGCAGCCTTGTTGTTACCGTGCATAACGAGTTTCTCGGGGGCCACGCCCGCGTTGAGCGCGATGTGGAGTTCCCCGCCGGTAGCCACATCGAGATGCATACCTTCTTCGTAGGCAAGTTTGGCCATGGCTGAACAAAGGAACGCCTTGGTGGCGTAGGCCACCCCTGGACCAAAGGCCGCGACGGCTTCCCGGCAGCGATCGCGCAAGTGCTGCTCGTCGTATACAAAAAGCGGAGTACCGAACTCGGCCGCCAGTTCGAGGACATCGCAGCCACCGATGAACAACCGATCGTCGATGACGTCGGCGTAGTCGGGAAGAAGGCGGAGAGGGATCGGGCGCATTCGGCTAGGTCTACCGCTACATCGACTCCGGCGCGGATACGCCGAGAAGGTCGAGGGCGATCCGCAGACCGACCTGAGATGCCGCTACGAGCGCCAAACGGGCTTGAGTAAGTTCGGCGCTGATGCCATCGCCCATCACGTAACAGTCGTGGTAGAAGCCATGGAGCGCCGCGGCCTGCTCGCGTGCCCAGGCAACAATGCGGTGCGGGCCATCATCCGCGTTAGCCACCATCACCGTGTCGGGCAGCGTCTCCAGCGAACGGAGAATCGCCAGCTCTCGAACGTGGACCAACAGCGACAGATCGAGGTCAGCCAACGGGGCAGGCTCGACTCCGGCCGCGGCCGCTTTGGCGATGATCGAACAGATGCGGGCGTGAGCGTACTGAACGTAAAACACAGGATTGTCCATGCCCCGCGACGCGACCTCGTCTAGGTCAAAGGTCTGGCGGCTGTCGACCGACTGAATCAGGTAAGTAAAGCGGGCCGCATCGGCACCCACCTCGTTGATGACCTCGTCGAGTTCGATGAAGTTGCCAGTGCGCCCCGACATGGCGACCGGCTCGCCGTCACTGATGAGGTCGACCATCTGGGTAATGGCAATGTCGAGTTCGCCAGGATCGTGACCGAGTAGATACATCGCTGCCTTCATTCGTGCGACGTAGCCATGATGGTCGGCACCCCACACGTTGAACAACACGTCGCTTCGCGAGAACTTGTCACGGTGGTAGGCAATGTCGGGTGTGAGGTAGGTGAGATCGCCGTCACTCTTCACGAGAACACGGTCCTTGTCGTCGCCTTGGTCGGTACTACGGAGCCAAGTCGCACCGTCGGCGTCAAACACGGCGTTGTGCGAACGGAGGTCGTTGATGGTCTCTTCGATGGCGCCGCTCGCGACTAGCGAACGTTCGCTGAACCAGACATCGTGGTGGATATTGAGCGCTTCCAGGGTGGCTCGATGGCTGGCCAAACCCCGCTCGCGCCCCCATTCGAAAGGGTCGGCATCGTCGGGCATCTCCGCCGCCCAACCGATGAGATAGTCGCCGTGGTAGCCACCCTCGGGCGGTTCCTCACCCCGCTTACGAGCGGCTAGCGACTCTGCGTACTTGCTCATCTGCACGCCGCGATCGTTGATGTAATACTCACGCGTTACTTCATAGCCGCAGCGCTCCCGAAGCCGGGCAACAGAGTCGCCGTAACACGCGCCCCGTCCATGACCGGCATGCAGGGGTTTGTTGGGATTCGCCGATACGAACTCGATGTTGACATGAACACCGGCCCCTAAATCGTGGCGAGCGTAGTTCTCGACCCCCGCGGTTAGGACATCGGTCAGTACCGCATGCAGCCAAGTGTCGGCGAGGCAGAAGTTCACAAACCCGGGACCGGCAATCTCAACGCTAGTGACGTGGGCGGGCGGGTTGGCGCTGATCGTTGCGGCGAGTTGCTGCCCAAGTTGACGGGGATTTCGACCCGCTTGCTTGGCTAGAGCAAGGGCAACATTGCTCGACCAGTCGCCGTGGTCGCGCTTGGCCGGACGCTCAAGGACAATCTCCTCGACGCGTGTGGCTAGGCCCTCTTGAGCTAGGGCGTCGGCTAGGGCGGCACGGAGATGATCTCGAACGTCCATAGAGGCAACGATCCTACCGGCGGCACCCCGCGCGCTGTCGTCGATAGCCGCTAGGATGACGATGGATCCCCCGGGACCAGCCCTCGTAGCTCAGCGGATAGAGCATCGCCCTCCGGAGGCGTGTGCGCAGGTTCGAGTCCTGCCGAGGGCGCACTGTGATGTTTCACGACATCGGAAACACCTGAACCTGCGGTTCGGGGGTTTCTTCATGTTTTGAAGCGTGGTTGGTAGTCGGTGCTTGGGTTGAGGGTGAGGTGTCGGAGGAGTTCTCCGGTGGTGGTGTTGATAACGCGGATGTCGAGGTCGTTGATGAGCATGATGACCGCTGTTCCTTTGAGTGGCCGGCCGATGGAGATGTGGTGCATGCGTCCGGCGCGGCGGAGTGAGACGGCTCCGGTTTTGTCGATGCGGTCGCGTCTGATGCGGTAGTGCGGGCCGACGTCAGTGCCTGCCGGGCCAGTCTTGGGGAGGCGTTGGTAGGCGACTGCGGGTGTGGTTCGGCCGAGGGATCGGTGGGGTCGTCGGTGGTTGTATTCATCGACGAAGGCGTCGATCAGCGTCTGCAGTTCGGCGATGGAGGCGGGTTGGGGTTGTTGGGCGGTGAGCCATTTCTTGAGTGTTTGGTGGAAGCGTTCGACTTTGCCGCAGGTGGTGGGATGGTTCGGGGCGGAGTTCTTCTGCTGGATCTCGAGTTCCGCGAGCCGGGTCTCGAGGGCGTTGCGGCCGCCTCGGAACCCGGCGAAACGTGTCGTGTAGACCATTCCGTTGTCGGTGAGGACCGAGGCAGGAAAGCCGTGTTGTTCTGCGGTTTTGGTGAATGTTTCGACAACGATGAGGCCGCTGACACGCTGGTGGGCGGTGACCGAGAGTGCGTAGCGGGAGTGATCGTCGAGCCAGACTAGGACCTCGGTGTCTGCTCCGCCGGTTAGCCGGTAGTGGGTGAAGTCGGATTGCCAGGTTTCGTTCGGGAGATCGGCCTCAAACGGATGTAGCTGCTCTTGGGTCGTTTCTTGGGTTCCGGGGTGATGAGTCCGGCGGTCACGAGGCGTCGGCGAATGGTGGAGACCGACACGGTGTGGCCTTGGTTCGCGAGGTGCCATTGGATCGTGTGGGGACCAGCATCGAGGCCGCGTGTGGTGAGGTCGACGCGCAGGTTCACGATCTGTTTGTTCACCACATCTGCAAGCCGGGCCGGTGAGGTATGTGGCCGGCGTGATCGAGGTTCGAACGCGGCATCGCCTTCGCTGCGGTAGCGGCCGACCAGCCGAGTCACCCACGACCGGGAAAGCCCGTACTGGGCAGCGACATCGGCGTGTGTGCGGCCCTCAATCACAACAGCGGTGATGACCAAACGACGTTTCGACATCGCCCACCCTGCACCCCGGCAAGGTTCCGATGTCTTGACACATCATGTTCCGATGTCCTGAACCAACACACTGCCGAGGGCGCACCAATCCCCCGACACGGTCCAGCAAATCTTGAGCCTCCGCCACTACCTCGGGGCTAAGCCGACCGGGTTGACGAATCTCGCTAAGAGTCGGAGTCGACACAGGTACTCGTTTTTCAAACATTGCCACCTAGAACCTGAACTCGTGGCCGCTGTTGACGGGACTGGTCCGTTACAAAACTCTCGGAGAGTGCGGGTTTGGTGACAGGTTGGGTTCGGTCGGTTGTGTGGGATGCGCGACTGTCGGCGCGATTTGTATGAATTTCTTGTTGACATTCTAATTTCGTTTTGATACAATATACACATGTTCCAGAAAGCGCACAACAACATGGACGAGGTTGCTCTCCATGGAATGTCTCGGCCGGAGTTGACCGCAACCATTGGTGGGCTTGATCGAGTGATCGCTCACGCGCAAGAACGTCGTTTGGCGTGCTTGGCTGGGATCGACGCGTTGGGTGATTCTGGGGCTGATGCGGCCTCTGTGGGGCATTCGTTGTCGCGGCGCTCGAACCGCCAGTCCAAACAAGACGCCAAGGTCGCTACACAGCTCGCGCAGATGCCCGCGGTGGCCGAAGGGTTGGCAAGCGGGGTTATCACTTCTGAGCACGCCGCTGTGTGTGCTGAGGCCGCGGCGCGGGTATCGCCGAGTGAGGCCGAGGAGTTGCTGGCCTTGGCTAAAGAGTTGCCCGCCGACCGGTTCGCAAAGAAGACCCGCGAGTGGGTCAACATCAGAGAATCTCGCGGAGTGGTCGAGAAGCGTCACGCCCGGCAACGTCGTTTGCGCGAGGTAACTGACTGGGTTGACGGCGAGGGGATGGTCAACATCTTGAGCCGCCTCGACCCAATCAACGGCGCGCGGGCTCTAGCTGCCTTACGGGAGTTCGCTAACCAAATCGGCCCCGACGACACTCGGACGGCTAAGCAGCGTCGCGCCGATGCGATGGTGGGATTGCTTACTGGTGCACGGGCTAAGCGCGACGGCAAGCCGCATCCCAAGCACATGGTCCACCTGCTGCACTGTCTCGAAACTGGCAGCACCGAACTCGCTGACGGCAGTCCCGTGCCCGACGAAGTACTCATCGAACTCGGACCCACCGCCGAGGTCGTCGGCCAGATCTTTGCAGGCGACGGCCGACCGTTGTGGCTCGGGCGCTCAACCCGACTAGCCAGTCGCGATCAGTGGATTGCTCTTATCGCCCGCCATCGCGGCTGCAGCGAATGTGGCGCAACAATCGACCGCACCGAAGCCCACCACACACGAGAATGGTCTAATGGCGGACCAACCGACATCGACAACCTCGAACTACCCTGCTGGAACTGCCACGGGCGAAAACACCGAGGCCGACGCGGCGACCCTGCCCGCCACCGAAAACCCACACCTGCGGCATGGGAACCGTTTCCCACTGGGCGAGCGCCATGAGCGACTCGGGTCGGATCAGTCGAAGAGGCTGGCGGCGAGGCCGTCGAGGATGTCCGCCTCCGACACAAGTACCTGCTGGAGGTCAAGACTACGCATCACCTGCACCAAGGCGCACATTCCGCCCACGATCACATCGGCTCGCCCTTCTTCAAGGCCGGGATTGTGGAGTCGATCCTCACGAGACTCTGTGACAAGGGTGCGATACACGTCCTCCGCGGCTTCTTTAGTGAGGATGAAGTGATGGATTTGATCTCGGTCGTACTCGAGTAATCCGATTTCCACCGATGCGGCCGTCGATACCACGCCAGCGAGGCCAATCACGGTGCGGGCGTTATGCAGTTGCGGCATCTGGCGCAAGACGTCGTCAACATGGACCTCGGTCATCGACAAGCACATCACCAACTCCTCGGGGAGCGGAGGATCATGCTCGACGTACTTCTCGGTCAAGCGCACGCAACCGATATCGAGCGACATGGTTGCTTCGGCCTCAGTGACCCCGTAGACAAACTCGGTCGATCCACCGCCAATATCGAAGACGAGGAAAGGGCCTTGCGCAATGTCGAGGCCTGTCGTGGCGCCCCGAAACGACAGTTGACCCTCCTCGAGGCCGCTGAGCAACTCGGGCCGGACCCCGATCACGGCCCGTACCGCGTCGAAGAACTCCTCTCGATTGTCGGCGTCGCGAGCCGCCGATGTAGCCGCGGCCCGCACCTTGGTGACCCCGTGGCAATCCATCACCGCCTTGAACCTGGTGAGGCAAGCTATCACCCGATCAATGGCCGCTTCAGCCAGCCGACCGGTTGCATCGACGTCTTGGCCCAATCGGGTGATAGTCATCAACCGTTCGAGTCTTTGAGTTCCGTCGTGGATCAGCAAACGCGTAGAGTTCGTACCCAAGTCAATGGCCGCAACGGTGGTCACGGGCGATCCTCGGCGGTCTTGGCCGGGGTCGGGGTCGGAGCCGGATCGGGATGGGTTTCGTAATGCTCGAATCGTTCTGCCACCCACCGCCCGATCGGATCGTTGCCTCCCGCGAGATAATAGGCGTAATGGGCGTGAAGACACTTCACCCCCTGCCGGGTACCTCCAACCCCGGCGGAAGGGCGGGGGCCCGTGTGGTCGGGGGGAATCTCCGCTTCGCGTTCCTCGGCATAACGGCGATGGGCGCCGGTCAGTTCATCCGGGTCGACGTCGGCCTCAGAACGGCGGACACCGCGAGCGCTCTCCATGCGGCCCACGATACGACGTTCGTGCTCCCCCACCAGCCAATAAAGGGTCGGCATAGGACGACCGCAGTCAAGAATCGGAGCATTGCGCAGGACCACGGGATCGCCCGCTTTATTGCGCACGACAACCTCGAAGGCCCCGCCCGGCTGGCGGCCCAACAGCGCCGCCACACGGGCCCGATCCTCCCCCGAGGCGTTCACGATGACCGCCAAGGGAAACCTCGACGGGCTTGTCGGGTGCGCTGGTTGACCAACAGTCCCACAACAATCACCAGCAGAGGAATCAGCCGTTTCATGATGGGGCGCCGGGCGGCATCGAAGAGATCGAGTGCTTCGGGTTCGGGTTCATCCGCCGCCGCTAGGTTCGCGGCAAGATTGGCGGCAAGATTGGCGGCGAATTGGGCGGTTAGGGTAGACGACACTTCGGGAAGGATGCCGCGGCCTAGGTGGGCCACCCGGCCGGCGATTTGCAGATCAGTGTCGACGTTCACCTGGGTGACCGCGTCGGAGATCGGTTCGAGGCTGGCGGTGATGTGGGCCTCGGCGTCGCCGTGGTTCCCCTTGCCCGCGGCGAGGACAACGATTCGACGGCGGTCTAGGTCGGGAGTCACCGTTGCCGAGCCGGTGAACCGCGCCGAGAGAGCACCGAGTCGCACGCTCACCACGCCGCGATACTCCTCGTCAGCGATCTCGGTGAGGTGGGCCCCGGGGATGCAGGGGGCGATCCGTTGGATGTCGTTCAGAACCGTCCAAGCCTCATCGAGGGAGCGATCGACAGCGAACGAGTCGGTCAACTCCACCGGCGCAGATCTCCCAAAGTGTCGATATCACGGGGATCTCCCTCACAGGGCACCGGACGAACCTGGTCGGAACGTTCCCGCAAAATGGACCGAGCTCCTTCGTCGCCGCCTACCGGCAGGCTCGGCCACATGGCGGCCGTCAGCTTCACCGGTGGCCGGCGACCGGTTCGGTACATCGCGGCGGCCAAGTCCGCATCAACGCTCGCCACCTTCTGCCAGACCTCAGCGGTCACCCCGGGACTGTCGCCGAGGCCAACCACGACGGCTGTGTGATTTCGAGAATCCGCGTAGACAACCCCCGCCTGCAGCGAGGTGGCCTGACCTTCTGCCCAAAGTTCGTTATGGAGAAGGGTCACGTCATCGGGCACCAGTTCGGTCAAGTCGATCGCTCCACTGACCACGATAACCTCTTCGAACCCCGCGGCGCGGGCGGCGTCGATGACGTGAGAGACGATCGGCTTGCCCTGTAGATGAGTCAGGAGCTTATGCTCGTCGCCCGCGAATCTGGACCCCGCGCCAGCGGCGAGGATCACCGCGGCAACCGAGGAGTAGCGTTCAAACGTGGAATAGCCTTCCGACGCGCCACAACGTTGCGACGTCGAATGCGGCGGATCATTCTCGGCACGGGTTGGCATCGGTCCAGTCTGGCCCGCTAATTCCCGAGTAATGCGCCTAGGGTGCCAGGTAATGGATTCTGTACCATCGATGCCACCCGCGCTACGGGTAACTATGTTGCTCGCCGACTCAGCTCAGGTGGCCGACGGCAAGTTGTACATCTTGGGCGGCGGACTCAACGCCATTGGACCGCGTTCGCAACCCCTAGGGCTAGCGATACGGATCGAAGTGCCTTGGGATCGGGCCAACGTCAGCCATCAGTGGCGCCTCGACCTCCTTGACGAGGACGGTCATCCAGTGATGGTCAAGAAAAGCCCCTTAGTGATCCAGGGTCGATTCGAGGCCGGACGACCCGCCGGTACCAAAGCGGGAACGCCGTTGGCCGTACCCGTCGCCATCACCTTCCCCACACTGCCGGTTCAACCGGGGAAGAGTTATACGTGGCAGTTGTCAATCGATGATTCCAGCCACCTCGACTGGCGCCAAAGTTTTCATGTCCGCCCGGCAGTGCCAGCAAACCCAAACGGACCGGTGTCAGGGACCATCGGCTAATCGTGAATGGGGCCCGCGGTGTCGGTGAGAATCCCCGCCGAACGGCCAGTGCGCTGGGAAATGATCTCCGCCATAATCGAAACCGCTGTCTCTTCCGGGGTACGAGCGCCCAGATCGAGACCAATCGGCGAACGAAGTCGCGCTAGCCCGGCGGTGTCCACTCCCGCGTCACGCAGGCGAACTGTTCGATCGGCGTGAGTTCGGCGACTGCCCATCACCCCGATGTAGCCAACCTCCGTGGCTAGCGCAGCAGTGACCGCCGGAATGTCAAATTTCGCGTCGTGGGTCAAGATACACACCGCATCTCGGCTCCCAAGGTCCGAACCGACCGCAGCCAGCAAGCGATCGGGCCAATCGACAACGATCTCGTCGGCCATCGGGAACCGCTCGGCCGTCGCAAAAACCGCACGGCCGTCGCAGACGGTAACGCGGTAACCAAGCACTTTGGCCACACGCGCCAAGGCGGCGGTGAAATCGACCGCGCCAAAGATCAACATACGGGGCGGCGGGGCGAAGCTCTCGATGAACACCGAAACGTCGCCCTCACGAGCCTCTCCGTGGGTACCGTAGTGGCGCATCCCCGACCGACCCGCCGCCAACTCACCACAGGCATCGCGCTCAACAACGCGGTCGAGTTCAGGGTCACCCAGTGACCCCGCAGTTCCCATCGAGACCCCGCGCACAACGAACTTGGCGCCCACGTTACGGCCCTCGATGATTGTCGCTAGCGCCACCGGTTGTTCGTCCTCGATAGCAGCTTTCAGGGTGGCGTACCAGCCATCATCGCTCCCCGGCACGAAAGGCTCTATGAACAGATGGATGGTTCCACCGCAGGTCAGGCCCACGGCGAAAGCTTCGTCGTCGCTAAAGCCGAAGGTGACGACCCGAGATGGGCCTCCATCGAGAATGGCCTGCGCTTCAATGACTACGGCGCCTTCAACGCACCCACCCGAGACCGACCCGCGAACGTCGCACGATTCGGTGACGGCCATGGCCGCGCCGGGAAGGCGCGGCCCCGATCCGTCAAGGTCAACAACTCGAGCCACCGCGACGGCCTGGTTGGTGGCCGCCCACGTGTCAAGAGCGTCGAACAATTCCTTCACCCGACTAGCATGCCGGGAAATAAGCTCAGCGAGTGGCGCGCAGGAGGTCGAGCACGCCGCGTGATGCAGCGAGTTCAGAAACGGTGGCACCCCCCGAGCGAAGATCTTGGTGATGGTTCCACGCCTTCAGGAGGGCGGGAAGGCTGGCCAAAGGAGCGCCGTGGATGGGGAAGGAGTTAGATGTGTTCATGGATAGATCATAAGGAGAACGTCACCATGAAAGCCGTGGTTCTATAGGCTAATTTTAGCTGTAAGCAATGGATTCAATTGTCTATTTGCGCTAGAGGCTTCGTTATCCAAGTACGATAATCGAATGCTCGATTCCATCTCTCGTCAGATCCTCGAAGAACTGCAACACAACGGCCGCGTCAGCTACCGCGACCTCGGCGAACGGGTAGCACTCTCGGCTCCTGCAGTCACCGAACGGGTCAAACGGCTCGAACGCGACGGCATCATCACCGGCTACACGGCCATCGTCAATCCGGCGGCACTCGGACACCCCATCCACGCCATAATCCGAGTCCACTCCGCCGGACCTAAAGCGGCCGACATCGATATTCTCGCCGAATCCATGCCCGAGGTCATCGAGTGCAACCGAGTCACCGGCGGCGAAAGCCACGTCCTGCGGGTCTGGCTACGCGATGTCGAACACCTCGGTCAGCTAGTTGAGCAATTCTGGGGTCTCGGCGACACCGTCACCAATATCGTGACCTCAACCCCGGTCCAACGTCGTCACGTTCGCTACTACTGATCAGCGGGGAAGCTCAAGAACCGGATGCACAGCCGTCCACGCCGGGAATGGCGTACGTTTCCTCGCCTGGCTTAACGTAAGGACCAAAGCATCGGCCTCGTTGTTGGATTCCGTCGGCGCCGGTGAGGTGCTCGATCTCTAGTTCGATGGATTTGATGTCGGCCCGCAGTTCATCACGCTCCGTTTCGACCTCGGACAACTCGGCGCGCTGGTCGAGCAAATCAGTAACGGGAATCGCGGCCAGCACGGCTCCCGCCCCGAGCGTCACCAAGATCAGAAAAGATTGCACCAATAGGCGCGTGCGAAAGCGTGGACCGGTTGAAGTGGGCGTCGCAGCGCGAGCCACTGATCAGTTCCCGGCCCGCTCGCCTAAGCCACCAAAGACGGCCGATTCGCCGAGTTGCTCTTCGATCCGAAGTAGCTGGTTGTACTTGGCGACTCGGTCGGAGCGGGCGGGCGCACCGGTTTTGATCTGGCCGCAGTTGGTGGCAACGGCAAGGTCGGCGATGAACGTGTCCTCGGTCTCCCCGGAGCGATGAGACATCACCGCCGTATAGGCATTTCGGTTGGCGAGGTCGACGGCTTCGAGGGTTTCGGTGAGAGAGCCAATCTGATTTACCTTGACGAGGATCGAGTTCGCCGTTTTGGTCCTGATTCCTCGAGCCAAACGTTCGGTGTTGGTAACGAAGAGGTCGTCACCGACAATCTGAACCCGATCGCCGATCGCTTGGGTGAGCGACCGCCAACCGTCCCAGTCGTCTTCGGCCATGCCGTCTTCGATCGACACGATCGGGTAACGCTCGCTAAGTCCAACCAACTCCGCCACCATCGCGTCAGAATCGAGTGTTCGACCCTCGGCCGCCAGAGTGTAGATGCCCTCATGACAGAACTCCGTCGAAGCAACATCCATCGCCAGGGCGATTTCGGTGCCTGGCACCCGACCGGCTCGTTCGATGGCTTCCATCAACAACTTGAGGGCGTCTTCGTTGGAAGCCAGATCCGGAGCAAATCCGCCTTCGTCCCCCACCGCGGTTGATAACCCCCGCTCGCTAAGAACCGACTTGAGTACGTGATAGCACTCGACCCCCCAGCGCATAGCCTCGCTGAACGAGGTCGCACCGACGGGCATCAACATGAACTCTTGGTAGTCGACACTGTTGTCGGCGTGTTCGCCACCGTTGAGCACATTCATCATGGGTGTGGGCAGCACGTGCGCGTTGGCTCCCCCCACGTAGCGCCACAGAGGAATAACGAGTTCGGCCGCGGCGGCCTGAGCCGTAGCCAGCGAGACGCCCAGAATCGCGTTAGCCCCCAACCGACTCTTGTTGTCGGTGCCATCAGTCGAACGAAGCACGGTGTCGACTAGTCGCTGGTCCAAGGCATCGAGACCAACCACAGCGTCGGCTAGATCGGTGTTGACGTTGGCCACCGCGGCCAAGACCCCTTTACCCATGAGGCGATCACCACCATCACGAAGTTCAACGGCCTCAAACGCACCCGTAGACGCGCCGCTCGGCACGATTGCCCGCCCGATGGAACCGCCATAAAGGGTGACTTCAACTTCGACAGTCGGGTTTCCCCGAGAGTCAAAAACCTCTCGACCGTGGACGTCCTCGATGATGCTCATGGGTAATTTTATCCTATTCGTCGGCGTCACGCCGAGGCGACTCTCCTGCTCGAACCGCCGAAGCAGCCAGTTCTTCTACCCTAACAACGCGGGCGGCAAAGCGTTGGACGGCCCCGCGCAGGGCCGCTTCTGGATCGTGATCGAGTCGCCGGGCTACCTCCACGACAGCAAACAACCAGTCGCCTAACTCGGCTTCCGACGGATCGTTTCGTACTTCGGGACTACCCTCGGCAAAGTCGAACCCGGCCGAGGCCGCTCGTTTCTGGGTTTTCAGCGCCAACATGAGCGCGGGCAAACCCAAGGGGATGCCCTCCATGGCCGAAACCCGTCCTTTTTCCTTGGCTTTGATCAGTTCCCAGTTCCGGAGCACGGTCTCGGTGTCGCCAGCATCGACATCGCCGAACACGTGAGGGTGGCGAAGGACAAGTTTGTCGTGCATGCCCCGGGCGACATCGGCAACGGTGAACGCCCCTCGTTCAGCTCCGATTCGGGCATGAAAAAAGATCTGGTACAGGAGGTCGCCCAACTCCTCGGCTAGATGCTCGTCGAGGTCGGGGTCAGCTTCAGCGTCGTCGAGAGACCCGCGAGCGTCGAGGGCTTCGAGCGTCTCGTAGCTCTCCTCTAGCAGGTGGCGACGCAGCGAGGAGTGGGTCTGCTCTCGATCCCACTGACATTGCCCGCGGAGGGTCCGGACCAACTCGTCGAACCGAGCGAACTCGTGAGCGACCGGTTCGGCGAGGTGTGGAATATAAATCGAGGTGAGGTGATCGGCATCAACCAAACGATCCAGATCGGTCCACGCCACCTCAGCAATGTGTTCATCGGGGAGCCCCAACCGCTGCAGCACAATAACCGACGACGGCGGTTCGTCGACTGCCAGTTTGATGTCGCTCAGAACGTGGCGGGCATGGCAGTGAGCGACCAGCAACGGGCCGCTCTCACCGGCGGCCGCTGTGGCGAAAAGGTGGCCATCCACCAGCCGTACCCCCTCCTCCACCGGGTCGATCTGCAGGGCCGCCCACACCGCATCGAGGAACGACATGGCGGGCAGAATCTCCAACTCGACTCGCCCGGCATCGGCTGCCTCCCGCAAGAGTTCCACCGTGCGCTCGAGGACCAGAGGCGATCCTGGGACGGCGTAGACAAGAGCCCCGGCCTCGGTTTCGGAGATTAAAGTGTTGACAATCTCCTCGTAGACATCGTCAAAGCGATCGGCTCGTTCGTACACCTCGTCGAAGGAAAAAACCGGCTGGCTTCGGCCAGACACAAAAGCGGCCGCGGGATGTCGTCGGGTACGTAAAAAGACCCTGGAGGCCGCCGCTATCGCGCTGCGGGTTTGCGGCGTGAGAAGGCCAATATCGCCGGGGCCAAGCCCCACCGCGGTGATTTTGGCCCTCACGAACGAGCGGCGGTAACGGTCACAGGATGGGCATCGGGGAGCAGGTCGGCCATGATCATCGCCAACTGATCGACAATCTCGCCGTTTCGCTTGCGGAGCGGCAAGTACAACTCCCCCATGCCCTCCTTGTAGACCGCGGCGTTGCCCGCGCCCTTGCCCGAATAGAGGCGCCCGAGTCGAACCTGGCGACTATCGGGTAACTCCACGGGGGAGAGGCGGGCCACGAAATCAGGTCCGCCAAACCCCGAGCCCTTGGTGACGGTGATATCTCGCACCCCGCTGCGCACGCACTCGACACGAAGAAGGCCAACTTGAAGCAGCGCTTCGGCCGAGTCCGGAATCGGACCAAATCGATCGATCCACTCGGCCCGAACATCGTCGAGGGCTTCGACGGTACTGATAGAGGCGAGTCGGCGGTACGCCTCAAGGCGGTTGGTTTCTTTCAGCACGTAGTCGTCGGGAAGGTGGGCGTTGCCGGGCACTTCGATCGCTATCTCTACTGGGTCGGGGAGCGACTCGCCGCGAAGTTCATTCACCGCTTCGGTGACCATCTGGCAATAAAGATCGTAACCAACGGCCGCGATGTGGCCGCTCTGGCCGGTGCCGAGCAGGTTACCCGCACCCCGAATCTCGAGGTCTCGCATGGCGATACGAAACCCGGAACCGAGTTCTGTCGCGTCGCCGATGGTCTTAAGCCGCTCGTAGGCCTCCTCGCTCAACACCCGATCGCGCGGATAGAAGAGATAGGCGTAAGCCCTTTGCCCCGATCGGCCCACCCGACCACGTAACTGGTGAAGTTGACCCAGACCGAGAAGTTCAGCTCGGTCGACGACCAGGGTATTAACCGTGGGCATGTCGATCCCAGATTCGATGATGGTGGTACATACCAAAACGTCGTACTTGCCTTCCCAGAAGTCAATGACGACCCGTTCGAGAGTGCCCTCGTCCATCTGACCGTGGGCTACCGCCACACGCGCTTCAGGAACTAGGTCTCGCAAGCCCGCAGCCACGTGCTCAATATCGCGAACCCGATTGTGGACGAAAAAGACTTGCCCTTCGCGGAGCAGTTCGCGCCGAATCGCTTCAGCCACCGGTCGTTCCTCGAACTCGCCCACGTAGGTGAAGATCGGCTGACGGTCAGCGGGCGGGGTTTGCAACAACGACATATCACGGATACCGGTGAGGCTCATCTCCATCGTGCGCGGAATTGGCGTGGCGGTCAGAGTCAGCACATCAACATCGTGTCGAAGTTCTTTGATTTGCTCCTTGTGGGAAACGCCGAAACGTTGCTCTTCGTCGACAACCAACAAGCCGAGGTCCTTGAACTCGAGATCGTTGGATAAGAGTCGATGGGTGCCGATGACCAGATCGACCTCGCCGCCCTTGATCCCCTCAACGACCAGACGGGATTGCTTCGGGGTAAGAAACCTACTCAGAACCTCGACTCGGACCGGATAGGGAGCCAACCGCTCCGAGAAAGTCGCGTAGTGCTGCTGAGCTAAGAGGGTGGTCGGTACCAGCACCGCGACTTGCTTGCCGCTTTGGATGGCCTTGAAGGCCGCTCGCATGGCGACTTCGGTTTTGCCGAAGCCAACGTCGCCCACCACGAGTCGATCCATTGGAGATCCCAACTCCATGTCGTTTTTGACATCGATTACGGCGTTGAGTTGATCGGTGGTCTCTTGGAACGGAAAGGCGGCTTCAAACTCGTGCTGCCACGGGGTATCTGGTCCGAACTGATACCCGGGCGCGCTGACCCGCTTTTGGTACAGCACGACGAGTTCCTGGGCGATTTCCTGAACGGCCGAACGGACCCGGGCCTTGGTAGTGCGCCAATCCGAGCCCCCCATTTTCGACAGAGTCGGCGTATCGCCTCCGGTGTAGTGCCGGATAGATTCGATCTGGTCGGAGGGTACGTAGAGTTTATCGCTGCCTCGGTACTCCAACAGTAGATAATCACGCTCGTTGTCCCCCATGGCCTTGGTAACCATGCCGCCGAAGCGAGCCACGCCATGCTGGTGATGCACGACGTAAGAGCCCACTTGCAGGTCTTCAAAGAATCGCTGAGGGTCACGCTTGCGGCGTTGAACCGGCCGATGGGTTCGCCGTCGACCAGTAAGATCAGATTCAGCCAGCACCGCCAGTTTGATTTCAGAAAACAAGGCGCCCCGATCGAGGGGAGCGACGACTACAATCCCCCGCCCACGACTAGAAACCGAAACGGTGTCAACTACGGTGAAGTCCACTCCGTGCTGGCCTATAAGCGCGGCGAGTCGGTTGGCCGAAGCCTCACCATCGGCGGCCACAACAATGCGGTAACCTTCCCCCAGCAGGTTCCGAAGGTGGTACACGGTGGGTCCAATATCGCCCACTACGGGTTCCCAGGCCGAACTCCTAACTACCGGAGTGTCGGGACCGTCTGGGGTGGCCAGCACATTCCAACTCGGCGCGGCGGACTTCGCCAACAGACGATCGAACGGAACATGAAGTCGGTGGACATCGTCGGCGGCTACGCCCCAGGTGCGGGCGAGAGAACTAGCTAGGTCGGCTTCCTCGGCCAGAATCTCCCCCGCTCGGTCACGTACGCGACGTGGTTCCACAAACACAATGAGCCCGTCGGAGTCGATGAGATCGGTGAGGAGCAACTCCTCATCCACCAGCCACGGCAGCCACGATTCCATACCATCGAACAAGGCATTGTCGGCTATGCGGTCCCACTGTTCGCGACCCCACGGCTCGGAGGCAACGAGGGCGGCGGCTTTTTCTTGGCGCTCTGGGGTCGGACGGAACTCTCGGCAAGGGTAAACCTCCGCCTCGGTCAGCGATTCAGTTGAGCGTTGATCGGCGACCGCGAACTCGGTGAGCCGATCAACTTCGTCACCCCACAAATCGATCCGAACCGGAGCCGCCGCGGTACTCGGATACACATCGACAATCGAACCGCGGACGGCCAGTTCCCCGCGATGTTCGACTTGGGCCTCACGGCGATAACCGAGACGGACCAACTGCTGAACCAACTCGGTTGGGTCCACGTGATCGCCGGGGCGGATCACAATCGGCGCGGTAACGGCCGCCGGGTCAAGGCGCTGAATGAGGGCCCGAGCCGATGCCACCACCAAACTCGGCTGGCGATTCGGGGTCCGCAGCCGGTCCAGGACTCGGAGGCGCTGCCCCATCGTCTCGACCCCCGGACTGATCCGCTCAAAGGGCAGGGTTTCCCAGGCGGGAAAGAGCAACACGCGGTCGTCGCCGAGCACGGCTGTGGCATCGGCAGCCACTCGCTCAGCTTCAGCCTGGGTGGCGACCCCAACCAAGACCGGGCGGTGTTCGGATGCCGCGGACAGAGCTGCGAGCAGGAGCGCTCGCCCGGCTTCAGGAATGGCAATGACCTGCACGCGTCGAGCTAGCGCTGTTTCGATCGTAGGTTCATCGCTGAGCAGGTCGACGAGATCGCCGAGCGGAGCGTTAGGCACTGTTGTACCGATTCATCGCCGTCTCGATATCGGTTGCCGCGAGATACTCGATGGCATCGGCGGCTTGGCCCACAACCTGGTCGAGGACGGGGCGCTCCGCTCGACTGGGCCGACGCAGGACATAATCACGACCTCGCATGGCTGCCGGTTCGGGCTTACCGATCCCAAAACGAATCCGACTAAAGGCATCAGAGCGAAGGTGAGCCCGAATCGATTTGAGTCCGTTGTTCCCCGCCAGGCCACCAGCGAATTTCAGCTTCATTCGGCCCACTTCGAGATCGAGTTCATCATGCACAATGACGAGGCGAGAGAGGTCTTCGATACCGAAGCGTTTCACCAGCGGCCCAACCGCACGACCAGACTCATTCATATACGTAAGCGGCACCGCAACGGCGATACGTAGATCCGCGATCCGAATCTCAGCCGACGCTGCCTGATCACGACGACCACGCCGCAGGCGACCGTCGTGGCGGCGCACGAGTTCGTTGATTACCCAAACGCCAGCGTTATGTCGGGTTGGGGCGTACTCCTCGCCGGGATTGCCAAGACCAATCACCAAAAGGTCAGCGGGCGTACCGGACCGCGGCTCAGAGGGACGCCGGACCATCAGCCGGTCGGGCCCAAGACTCAGTTGTCGCTGGTTTCAGCATTAGCACCACTCGCCGCCGTGTCATCGGCTTCGGCGTCGGCCTCATCGGAGCGGGCGATTGCTTCTCGGGTAGAGCGGGTGATCAGTGCGGTGGCGATTGCCTCCTCGCCGTCGACCATGGTGGAAACACCTGCGGGCAACACTAGGTCGGCGACCTTAATTGAGCCACCAAGTTCGAGTTCGGAGATGTCGACTTTGAGTTCGTCAGGCACTTCGGTGGGCTTCACCAAGATGGTGAGGGAGTAAATGGTTTGGTCGACCATGCCGTCGGCGCGGGTTACTTCAAGAGCCTCGCCGATAAGCACCAGCGGAACTTCAACCTCAATTTCTTGATCGGCGCGGACCTGCATGAAGTCGATATGGATGACGTCGCGGCGCACCGGGTGACGCTGGAGATCCTTGATGATGCACAGGTGCTTGTTGCCCTCGAGTTCAAGGGTGATGAGCGCGTTGAGGCCCGCTTCGGTAGTGAGACAGTTTCGCAGGGCAGGCCAAGCCACCGAGATCGAAACGGGAGGAGCATCGAGACCATAAACCACCGCAGGGACTTGGCCCTGGCGACGGAGGCGACGCGACGGGCGGGTGCCCTCTTGGCGACCGGTTTCGGCGGTCAGCAGCATTTCAGACATAGGCTTTCGACTCCTGAACAGGGCCCATCGACAAACGAGGCTCCGCACGGAGCCAACGAAGCAGTCTACCGCCTAAGCCACGCCGTTCCACCCGATAGCCGAGAGGATTCAGGCGAGGTGGTTGCCCTGGAAAATCTCGCTCACCGACGTGTCCTCAAATACCGCCGTAATGGCTCGGGCAATGATCGGGGCGACCGACAGCACCTTGATTTTGTCCAACTGCTTCTCACTCGGAAGCGGCAAAGTGTCAGTGACGAGCACCGTCTCAACGGGTGCGTTCTTGAGTCGGTCGATGGCAGGCCCCGAAAAGACGCCATGGGTGGTGGCGATAATGATGCGCTTGGCTTGGTACTTGTGCAGCAACTCGGCCGCGGCACATATGGTGCCGCCTGTGTCGATCATGTCGTCGATCAACACGCAGGTGCGGCCCTCAACGTGGCCAATAATCTCTTTTGCCTCCACCGTGTTCTTCTCCGTGCTTGAGCGACGTTTGTGGACGTACGCGAGGTCGGCATCGAGCAGGTTGGTGTAGCGCTCGGCGACCTTCATGCGGCCCGCATCGGGCGACACTATGACCATGTCGTCTTCGTCGAGACCCGCTAGGTAGTCAACGAGGACCGGCATAGCGGTGAGGTGATCGACCGGACCGTTGAAGAAACCTTGGATCTGACCGGAGTGGAGATCAACGGAGATGAGTCGGTCGGCCCCCGCGGCGATGAAGAGGTCGGCCACGAGTCGAGCGGTGATGGGTTCGCGCCCCGAAGCTTTCCGGTCTTGGCGGCTGTAACCGTAGAAGGGGGCTACGACGGTGATCCGCTTGGCCGAGGCCCGCTTGGCGGCGTCGACCATGATCAGGTGCTCCATCAGACAATCGTTGATGGACATTCCTTCCCACTCGGCGTGGGTTTGGACGATGAAGACATCGGACCCGCGAATCGACTCGCCGTATTTCACATGAATCTCGCCGTTGGCGAACTCGGTAATGTTGGGCGTGCCGAGGCGAACCCCAATCTTTTGACAGATCTCCCCCGCGAGGACTTGAGTCGCTCGTCCCGCTACGACGTGGAGCTTTTTTTGGTTGAGCAACTTCATGGCTGGCCCGGCAGGACTCGAACCTGCAACATCCGGAGTCAAAGTCCGGTGTTCTACCAATTGAACTACGGGCCATAGCTTGGTGGGTATTATCAAGGTTGAGGTCACCGTATCCGGAGATTTCCCATCCACAGTGGCACAGCCGACACTTACCGCTAGCATTACGTGTCGTGGGTTCACTCATCAAGAAGCGCCGCAAGCGCATGCGTAAGAAGAAGCACAAGAAGATGCTCCGCCGGACGCGTCACCAGCGCAAGTAATCCCCACCGCGGGAGTCGTGCGCGCCACGCGCCCCGCTTCGGGATAGCAACCTTCAACAAACCAGGTACTCCCGCTGCCCGCGAGGCGCGGCGTTTGACCGGTGGCGTGCCCTAGTTCGTCGCGCCTGCGCAACAGATCTGGGGCCACCGCAAGAGCCGCCGGTTCGAGATCGTTGCCGTTTGCGCCGGTAGGGCCGCCCATCTCGTCCCAAGCCCGATAAACGGCCGGGGTCGAACAATGGATCGGTGGCGTGGCCAAGGTGAAGATTCGGGGTTGAAACGGCAACGATTCCACCCTTTCGCCGATCCCGGTGACGCGAGCGCGTCCGCCAACGAGACAAAACGCAATGTCGGCACCCAGACGGGCCGCGGCTTCTAGATCACTGAACCCCGCCCAGCGCAGCACCGCCGCGGCATCTGCTGAGCCGCCGCCGAGCCCCGCACCAGCCGGAATCTCCTTCCGCAAACAAATAAGGGCGCGACGCCCGACTAGTCGCAGAGCCCGGTTCACTAGGTTGTTGGGACCGGCATCGACTTCGCCACCGGTTACCCCGCTGGGCCCGACCAGTTCGAGTCCATCGCCGGACCGCACTTCCAGCGTGTCGTGGAGGTCGAGAGTCACCATTTCGGCGTCGATCAGATGAAGGCCGTCGTCTCGCACGCCGGCCACCCTCAGGCTCAGGGTCAACTTGGCGGGCGCAATGATCGTGTCCACACTGCACACGCTACAACGGGCAAGGTACAGTGCCCGCGGTGGGACTGGGAACCCGCCCCTTTAACGCTGGGAGCAGAACAAATCAGCGTGATTTGACTTCCGCGAGCCGCCCCCACGCCTCGATGTCAAGTTTTTCTGGACGAGCTTCGGGATCAACTCTTGCGGCGGCGAACATTGCTCCGCTGATGATGTTACCCAGGGAGCGGCGCAACATCTTGCGTCGTTGTCCGTAGGCGGTTCGGACGAGGGGATCGATTTCGTCGATCGCCACGCCGATAGGAGCCGCGACATGGCGATCGATGCGCACTATTGCCGACTCCACCCGTGGCTTGGGGTGAAACACGGTGGCGGGGACGCGGGCCGCGATGGTAGCCGTGCCAAAATATGACACCACCACCGATGGAATACCGATCGCGGCATCACCGGGACCGGCGACTAGACGTTCGGCGACTTCTCGCTGCACCATGACCAGCATCGACGAGATCTGCGGGACGTCGCGCAGAAGATCCAAGATCATCGGGGTGGCCACGTTGTAGGGCAGGTTGGCGACGAGTTGCCAGCGGGGATGAGCGCCCAGCACGGTCGGCCAGTCGACCGCCCGTGCGTCGCCTTCGATTATCTCGACCTTATCCCCCGCGCCCGCCTCGGCCATCACGGCGCGCAGAATCACCACGAGACCAGGATCGACTTCGACTGCGGTGACACGTGCTCCGACCTCAACCAACGCAAGGGTGAGCGAGCCGAGGCCGGGGCCGATCTCTACTACGGGGGAATCGACGCCCGCCCCGCTGAGCAGCGCCATTTTGCGAACCGTGTTGGGATCGACGACAAAGTTCTGACCGAGCGCCCGACGGGCGTCGAAACCGTGGCGGTCCAACAGCTTTCGGATGTCGGTGGCAGTGTGTGTCACAAAAGGTGACGGCCGCATTGCGGCCACGGCTTGGCACCTTCTTGGTCGTACAAAGCCACCGCCATGGCATCTTGGTCGGCGGGGGAGGCGGCCGCCGGATCGCCGCCAAGAAGCGCTTGGTTCACCTTGGACGCGATCCAATCCCAAGTCGCCCGAGAGAACTGATAGGCACCGCGGTAGCGACCGTTGGGATTAAGTCGGTCGTACTGCCCGCTAGACTCGCAGTGCCGCAGAGCCGCCCACTGCTCCGCGGTTGGTCGTTCGCCATGGGGCGAATCCCCGACCGTCGAGACGGGGGCTGACACAGCGGTGGACGACACAGCGGTGGACGACACAGCGGTGGACGACACAGCGGTGGACGACACAGCGGTGGACGACACAGCGGTGGACGACACAGCGGTGGACGACACAGCGGTGGACGAAGGAACGGTTACTGCCGCGGCGGCCGCTGCGGCGGCTCGTTCTGCTCGGATGCGCTCCGCTTCTTGGGCTTGCTCGCCCAACGCTTCGGCCCGCACCAACGCTTGTTGACGATGCACGATGTTGGCTTGTCGCCAGCTTTCAGCTCGTTGGGAGAACACTGCGACATCAACCCCGACCGAAAGGGCGGCCGTCTGCCCTACCACCGGACTTGTGCCGACGAAGAAAACGGCTAGCCAAGCCAGCGCGGCAGCGCTAAACACCGTTGCCGCGCGACTACGCGCTGACGAGACCACAGCCATAGAAACAAAAGTCTACCCAGGTCATTGCTCAGAATGCAATTAATCGCTGAAGCGATAGAAGCGCTCGGCGGTAGCCCAGGTGGTAGCCTCCACCTCGGCCACCGGCACGCCCTTGGCATCGGCTACGGCCGCCCCGACTAGGGGAACGAAGGCGGGCCGATTTGGTTTCCCGCGGTGCGGGACTGGGGCAAGATAGGGCGAGTCGGTCTCAACGAGCAACCGATCGAGCGGGCAGACGGCGGCCGCATCTCGCAGTTCACCGCCGCTCGGGAAAGTGATAATCCCCGAGAACGACACCAAGGCTCCCCGTGCAAGACATTCGTCCCCCTCTTGGGGCCCACCGGTGAAGCAGTGAAAAACGGCACGATCGGGGATCCCTTCCCGATCAAGAATCGCAAAGGTGTCATCCCAGGCTGCACGCGTGTGGATCACTAAAGGCATGTCGTGGCGGTTGGCCATCTCAATCTGGGCAGCAAACACAACGGCTTGGCAATCGCGAGGCGAGTAGTCGTAGTGGTAGTCGAGACCGGTTTCCCCCACGGCTACTACCTCCGGAAGTGAAAGTAGGGCCTCGATGCCATCGAATCCGCCCGCCGCCTCGTGGGGATGCACTCCGGCCGTTGCGTAAACGCCCGCGTGAAGTCGGGCCGCGTCGATCATCTGCCGCGATTGGTCGAGGTCGCAGCCGACCGACACCATGCGCAGAACACCGGCCGCGTGGGCCTCGGCGACCTGAACAGCCCCCTCGTCGCCCGGCGCCAAGTGACAATGCTGATCGACCCACGCCACGGCTCAGCCCTCGCCGAGCAAGGCGTCGATATCGACCTTGGTGAACAGCGGGGTCGGCGGGGCAATGGGGGTTCCGACGGGTACCGGTTGGCGAACCCACCCAACGTTGGGACCAAGGATTGTGTCCAAGACCGCGTTGCTGAAAGGCAGGTACGGAGAGAAGGCGATTCGCACACCGTTGATGGCGTCGAGAGCGGAGCCAAGAATAACCCCCGCCCGCGCTAGGTCAACCTTAACGACCTTCCACGGCTCGGTCGCATTCAGATACGCATTGACCGCCTGCGCCCCTTCCATCGCGACCCGAAGACCAGCCCGCAGTTCGACCTTCTCAATCTGTTGGTTGGCGGTGGCCAGCGCCGCATCGACCGCGGCGAGGACGGCAACGTCGACCGCCTCGCGATTGTTAGTGTCTGGTTGTTCACCGAAGTTCTTGGCCACCATGGAAAGCACTCGGTTGACCAGGTTCCCCCAGGTGGCCACCAACTCTTCGTTGATCCGCCGGGCGATCTCCTCAACGGAGATATCGGTGTCGGCTTGTTCAGGAAAGCTGGCGGCAAGCGCGTAACGGAGTCCGTCGGGCTGAAAAAGGTCGAGTCCTTCCGCAATCGTTAGGCCCACCCCACGACTAGCTGATGCCTTTCCACCCTTGAAGGTGATGTATTGGTTCGCGGGGACGTCGTCGGGAAGGTGTAAGTCGCCCGCCCCCATCAACTGAGCGGGCCAGAACAGGCAATGGAACGGAATGTTGTCCTTGCCAACGAAATAGACATGGCGAGAGCCGTCGTTGGTCCACCAGTGCTTCCAGCGGTCGGCGTCGCCGTGGTTGGCCGCCCATTCCTGCGATGCTGACAGGTAGCCGATGACCGCGTCGTACCATACATAGATTCGTTTGCCGGGTCCGAGATCGTCAACCGGCAGTTCGACGCCCCAATCGAGATCGCGGGTGATGGCTCGGTCGAGCAGTCCTTCCTCGATCCAACTGAGAGAGAAGTTGAGCACGTGTGGGCGCCAACCCTGCTTGGCCTTCAAAAAGGCGCCCACTTTCTCGGTAAAATCCGAGTACCGATAGTAGAAGTGTTCGGTGGCTCGCAGAACGGGGGTGGCGCCGGAAAGCTTCGAGCGTGGTTCGATGAGGTCGATGGCGTCAAGGGTTCGGCCACAGTTGTCGCACTGGTCGCCGCGTGCTTCGGCGGAGGAACAGTGCGGGCAAATGCCCTCGATGTAGCGGTCGGGCAAGAAACGCTCAGCTTCGGGATCAAAGAACTGATCCGAAGTGCGTTTGTCGATGTGGCCGTTATCGAGTTGAGCCGAAAACATGGCCTGGGTCACCCGAGCGTGATGTTCCGTGCCCGTCGTGGTGTAGAGATCCCACGAGATCCCGACCTGCTCCCACTGCAAGACAAACTCGGCGTGGTAGCGGTTGACAATATCCGCGGGAGACACGCCTTCTTCGTCGGCCCGAACGGTGATAGGGGTGCCGTGAACATCAGAGCCGCTCACCATCAGCACTTCGTGGCCGTTGATGCGCTGGTGGCGAGCGAACACGTCGGCCGGTAGGTAAGCGCCCGCGAGATGCCCGAGGTGACGACTGCCGGACGCGTAGGGCCAAGCAACGGCGACGAGAACAGGAGTGGACATGGCCGCCGATGCTACCGGCGGGACCGGTCACCTGTCGTCGATAGCGCGGTCGCCGAGCGCGTCGGGTTGGCGAATCTCGTCGATGCGGTCGAGTTGTTTCTCTAGTAGGCGGCGGCGCGACCCAGCAAGAATCCCGAAGTTGCTAGAGAGAGTGGAGATATTGCGGTCGACCTTGTCAATCTGGTCGGCGAACATCTCCCACTGCTTTTTGACCCGAACAAGGCACTCCAGTATCTCGCTGGAGTCTCGGGCGAGGGAGAAGGTGTCCATGGCTTGGCGAATGACGCACAGCACGGCAAACAGGGTCGTCGGGGAGCACAGCACGACCTTATTTTCGAGCGCGTAGTCGAGCAGTTGGTCGTCGTTTTCATTGATGAAGCCAAACACGCTCTCGTTGGGAATGAAGAGCAGTAGGTAGCCAACGGTGGTTTCAGGATCGGTATAGCCGCGCTTGAGTAGACCCTTTACCTGCTCACGCACGTCGCCTAAGAAGCTCTTGCGATAAGCGCCCGCTTCGGCCTCGGTTGACGCGTCAAGGAACTTCAGATAGTTGTCGAATGGAAACTTGACGTCCATATGTAGCCAAATGTCGTCAGGCAGCAAGAAGGTGAAATCCGGCCTCGTTCCGCCCTCGATCTGCTGTTGCTTGCGGTAGTTAACGAACTCCCTCATCCCCGCCATCCGCAAGACGTCCTCGGCCATCCGTTCGCCCCACTGCCCGCGCTTCTGCGCGCTGGACAGCGCTTCACGTAGCTGACTGGTGGTCTCGCCGAGGGCTTTTTGCTGCTGGGTCACTCCTTCCAGCGATGCCACAAACTCACCGTGTTGCTTGGCCTTTTCCTTTTGTAGTTCGGCGACAAGCCCTCGCACCTTCGACAACTCGGCGTTCATAGTCGTGACCTGCTGCCCTAGGTTCTTCGACATGCCACCAACCCGCTCGCCGACCAGTTTGTCGACGGCCTCGACTTTCTCGGTCATGGAAGTGACGACGGCACTCAGTCGTTCCTCGATCTTTTTCTGCGTGCCGTCGAGGTGATTGTCGATGGCCTCACGACGAGCTTCGAGTTCGGCGGTGCCGGTCTTAAGTCGGCTGTCGAAGCTCTCCCCCGCGACGTTCACCACGCTCTCCACCACCCCAGCGACTCGGGCGTCCTGTTCGGCCTTTAGGGCCGCGGCGAGTTGGGCGACGGTGTTCTCGGCGGTGTCTTGACGGGTGCGGGCGACGTAAAGCCCGACCCCGCCACCAATGGCGGCAACGACTACAAAGGCGACGACTAAGGCAGTAGCAATTACTGGATCCATGATCGCCGAATGATATAGATGGGGTGTGACAGTCTTACCGCGGGAGCTTCAGGGCAAGGTCGTAAACCCGGCCTCGGCGAGCACCCGTCCGCGACGCTACGCGATCGACGGCGCCTCGGCGAGACTCGCCCGCGTCAAGTGCCTCGGCGAGCGCGACGCGTAGGGAATCATCGGTGACGTCGGCCACCGCATCGGCCCCCGCCACGACGATGACGACCTCCCCCTTTAGACCACCCGCGGCCCACTCTGCTACCTCGCCCAGCGGGCCCCGCACGTGCTCCTCGAAGCGCTTGGTCAGCTCTCGACTCACCACGACCGCCCGCTCCGGACCACACCGTTTCGCCAACTCTTCTAGGGTCGCCGCGGTGCGCTTAGCTGACTCGTAGAAAATAACGGTGCGCGGCTCGCTTGCTATGGCCGCCAACTGTTCGTCGCGGGCGCGACCCTTGCGGGCCAAGAAACCCTCAAAGACAAAGCGACCGGTCGGCAGTCCGCTCGCCACGAGAGCAACCACTGCGGCCACGGGCCCCGGCACTACGGTAACGTCGTGCCCCGCTTCGATCACCGCGGCCACCAAGCGCTCGCCCGGATCAGAGATTCCCGGAGTCCCCGCGTCACTCACCAACACCACCCGGTGCCCCGCGGCGATCTCCTTTACCACCACGGAGCGAGCATGGAACTCGGTGTGGTCGTCGACCCGCATCAGTCGGTTGGCGGTGATGCCCGCGTGTTTCAGCAGCATCCCTGTTCGACGGGTGTCCTCACAGCACACGAGCGCGGCATTCGCTAGTTCGTCAACCGCCCGCGGCGAAAGGTCACCAAGGTTTCCGATCGGGGTCGCCACTAGAACCAGCGCGCCGGTCACTCTCGGATCTCAAGTTCGGAGCCCACGGAGATCCCCCAGCGCCGTAGAGACCCCGCCTCGGCTTCAAGAACCGAACGAGAACGGATACTCCAGCGACCGACTCGCCCTGGCTCCATCGTCGTCATGGCGATGACCCGATTCTCGGCGTTCAGGTGGGCCACATCAATGGCGAACCTCATCGAAATAGTGTGGACCGATCGGGCGGGGCACAGCAGTAGAGCGCCGTCAATTCCGTCCCGCCCCAACAGGCCAACCCGCCGAGCACGACGGTCGCGGGCAATCTCCAGCGAAGCGACCACGTTCCCGTCATGCACCAACCAGGCCATGACCAAAACCTAGTCAGCAAATCCTAGCCAGGGAGAGCGAGGCAGTGGAAGCTAAACGCCAACCGCTTCGCGTTCGGCGCGGCGAGCCGCGAGCCTGCGCCCAATCTTGCCGATGCGGGCGATCTGCTTGATGAGTCGCTCGCGTGCTTGCTCGGCTTCGGGACTCAGTCCTTCGAGACGCTCAACTCCCCAATCGCGCAAGATCACCGGCCGAAGAATCTTGTCGTGATGGATTTCGAAGTCGTAGATCCCTGCCTCGGCGATGGCCTTGGCGTGAGCGGCGAAGCCAGGGATGCCAACGCCGGGCATGGCGAAGTTCTGGACCTGCTTTTCGATCGCCATAACAGCCATCGAGGGATCGACATCGATTACCGCTTGCATCGCGTCCCGGTAGAACAAGTAGTGCAGGTTCTCGTCGGCGGCAACTCGCCGCATCACGGCCTTGCCCGCCGGATCGTCGAGCATGTTACCAGTGTTGAAGTGCGAGATGCGGGTTGCGAGTTCCTGCAGTGAGACGTAGGCCAATCCCTCGGCCGCGGTCGGTGGTTCGGGGACCTGACCGGACTGCACCTGGGCCATGCGCCCCCGCTCCAACTCGACCGGATCGATGGCGCGGGTGGCCATGAGATAGCCGTTGATGACCATGCCGTGGCGGCCCTCTTCGGCAGTCCAACGGCGGACCCATTCGCCCCACGCGCCGTCGCGCCCAAACATCCGCTCGATGTCACGAAAATAGTAGGGCAGGTTGTCTTCGGTGAGCACATTGACGAACAGGGCGCTGCGCACTTCGGCGGGCACAACGGCGTCCTCAGGCGCCCACTCGAAATCGTCCTCATAGTCTTCCGCCTGCCCCCAAGGGATCATGGAGTGCGGGAACCATTCGACGGCGGTTGTGAGATGGCGCTCCAAGAGGCGCTCTGCGGTGGATTCGAGTGCCTCGACAAGGGGAAGATCGATCGGATTTACCATGGTATTAGCAGCCTACCTACCGGTCGGCAGGGAACCCACCTTCGGCGGGAAACACCATCGTTACACATTGAAGCGGAAGTCCATGACATCACCATCTTGGACAACATAGTCCTTGCCTTCCGAGCGGACCTTGCCAATGTCTCGCGCCGCCGACCACGACCCGGCCTGAAGAAGTTCGTCCCACTGGATGGTTTCCGCTCGGATGAAGCCGCGCTGGAAATCGGTGTGGATGACACCAGCGCACTCGGGGGCGGTGTAACCGGTCCGAAAGGTCCACGCCCGACTTTCCTTCTCGCCGGTGGTTAGATAGGTGCGCAAACCGAGCAGGTGATAAGCGCTGGTGAGGAACTGGGACACCGCGCCGTCACCGAGACCCAACGCTTCGAGCATCTCGGCCCGTTCGATGTCGTCCATGAGCGCCGCTTCGGCCTCTAGTTGGATCGACAGGGGTACCACCTCGGCACCGTCAAGTTCGGAGCGTACGGGGGCGGCCAACTCGTCAACTTGACCGAGTTGATCCTCTCCGATGTTGAGCACGGCCATTACCGGCTTGTTGGTGAGGAAAAAGTACTCCTTGAGTTCCTTGCGCTGCTCGGCCGAGAGGCCCGCTCGGTACAGCGGCGTGCCGTCGCTCAACGATTCCACGACCCGAGCCAGCAACGCCACCGTCTGTTTGAGGCCTGCGTCGCTCTTCAGCATACGACTGGTCTTGTCGAGGCCCTTCTCTGCGCTAGCCAGATCCGCCAACGCTAACTCGATCTCGACCACCCGAAGATGCTCGAGGGGATCTACCGAACCGGGCACATCCTCGTCGGGGAACGCCCGCAGGACGAACACGATGGCGTCTACCTCGCGGATGTGGCTCAAAAAGGCGTTACCAAGGCCCTCGCCGTGACTGGCGCCCTCGACTAGGCCGCCAATGTCAGTGAACTGCACCGCAGCAGGGATCACATTCTTGCTGGCGCTCATGACCGCTAGTTGGGTGAGGCGCGGGTCGGGCACCTTGGCTACGCCTACGTTGGGGTCGGTGGTGGCAAAAGCATAGGGCGCGGCGTGGGCCCCGCCGCCCGCTAGCGCGTTGTACAACGAACTCTTACCCGCGTTGGGGAGGCCTACGAAGCCAAAACGTTCCATTAGAAGATCGAGGCTAGCGACTACGCCGAGGATACGGTGGAGGGCCATGAGCGACGTGTCCACCTCGACCGCATCGGCCGAAACCGCCGACGCGGAACGGGCCTTTTCTAAGTCGATTCGCATCTCCGCCACCCGATGCACAGTCACCTACGTGTTGGTCCCCTTCGTCTTTCCACTTATCGGCTTCGGCGCGGGCGTCGGGCCTTGGATTGGCCTGCCAATTGGCTTGGCCGCCATCATCGCCAACGTTGTCAGCGTTCGCCGCTTCCACCGCGCCGACCACCGCTGGAAGTGGCCAATGACCGCCATCAACGTCGGCATCATCGGGTTGCTCACCGTGTTGGTAATTACCGACGGGGCTGAGCTTTTCGGCTGACCCTGACCAGTTAGACAGCGAGCGGGGCGATACCGGCGACCCGTGAAGGGCGCGAAAAGACCTCCGCGACCATGGGCCGAAACTCTTCGAGGTCCATGACGTCGTACAACGGATCGAAACAGTTCTGGTCGTATTCGGCACAGAACTGGACGCACTTGTCGTAGTGCGGTGACGCCATGTAGCGCTCACGGGCATAGCGGTCGCCGTCGAAGTAATGGAAGTAGTAATATCCTTGGAAGATGCCGTGATGCTTGATGACCCAATGCGTCTCTTCGTCGACGTACGGTAGAAGCAGAGCCGCGGCGGCGTCGGAGTGATTCTCCGGTGCGAACCCATCGGCGATGTCGTGCAACAATGCCCCAACGATCAAGTCGGTGGATTCGCCGTTGCGAACAGCACGCGTAGCGGACTGCAAGGAGTGCGAGAAGCGGTCGCACTGATAGCCCAGTTTGGGACCTTTGAGCAACCCCAACAGCTTGAACAGGTTATCGACAAGCGCTCCTCTGGCGTGGGCTTCGAACGTGGCGTTGAGTTCGTGATAATCCTCGCCAGTTCCGTACTTCATCTCGGTCCAAGCAACCCCCCTTTGAGCAGCCGCAGCGTCTTGCATACCAAGAGTGTAGACCCCAAGGGGCCACACGGGTCGGGGGAAGTGCGGCCATGGGGCGGTAGTGTTTTGGCTATGTCGAAACGCACCAGCAAGAAGAAGGCGAAGGTTCGCCGGTCCAAGGCCAACCACGGGCGTAAGCCCAACGTCGGCCGCAACAGCTGAACCGCGCCCGCCACGCAGGAAGGCAGGGGCGAGCGTGCTTATCTTTGACGGCGATTGCGGGTTTTGCACAATGGCGGCGCGGTGGGTCGAGCCCCGCCTCGACGGCCGTAGTCCGGTCGTGGCGGGACAGTTCGCCAACCTCGAACCGCTCGGCCTGACGTCCGCCGACACCGAGCAGGCAGTCTATTGGGTCGACGCCGACGGCGGGACCCACCGCGGTCATGTCGCCATCGCTTGGGCGCTCATCGCGGTTGGCGGAGCGTGGCGCCCGGTGGGTTGGCTCATCAAGACCCCGCCCGTCTCCTGGATCGCCCGTCTCGGCTATGCCCTCGTCGCCCGCTACCGCCACCGTCTCCCCGGCCACACATCGTCCTGCTAGACCTCACTTCGTGACCACCACTCTCTCCGAAGCCGAATCGCGGCGCCTAGTTGCCCGCTACGGCGTCCCCGTTTCGCCCTTCGTCACTGGGCCAACCACCGACGAGATCCTCACCGCGCGAAACCAAGAGGCGGTCGCCTATCCAGTAGTCGCCAAACTCTGCGGGCGAGCCATCTCCCACAAAACCGAGCGTGGCCTAGTGAAGTTGCAACTGGCCGACGAAAGCGCATTGCGAAACGCATGCGAGCAACTACTGGCCGCGGCACGCCCCGAAGATGGCGAGGTTGAACTCCTAGTTTCGAGCATGGTCGCCGGCAATCGGGAGCTCATTGCGGGACTCAACGACGATCCCCAGTTCGGCCTGACCATCATGGTGGGAATCGGGGGGATCCTGGCCGAGGCGATCCGCGATGTCTCCTTCCGACTCGTGCCAATCACGCCAATCGACGCGGCGGAGATGATCGACGACCTAGCCACCCAACGACTCTTCGGTAGTTTCCGGGGAGAACCTCCCGTCAACCGCGAGTCTCTCGTCGCCACTCTCGTTGCGCTCGCCGAGGTCGGTGCCAACGAACCTGGCCTACGATCAGCCGACCTCAACCCGCTGATTATCGTTGATGGGCTACCGGTCGCCGTCGACGCCCTAGTCGAGGTCGACGACGAACCCGTCGAGTTCTTTCGATGAATACCGATCTCCGCGCCCTCTTTGATCCTAAGGGCATCATCATCACCGGCGTTTCTAATCACCCCGGCAAATTCGGCTTTGTCACCCTTCACAACCTGCTCACCAGTGGCTACCAAGGAGCGGTGTTCCCGATCGGGCGCGAAGCGGGCGAAGTCCTCAACACCGCTGTGCTGGGGTCAATCGACGACGTACCCAACGGCGCGGCCGACATGCTCTTCATCTGCACGCCTCCCGCGATCAACGAGGGCTTCCTTCGACAGGCCGCGGCCAAGGGTGTCAGCGCTGCCTTCTGTGCCGCCGGTGGCTACCGAGAGGCCGGACCAGAAGGCGCGGCAGCCGAGAAACGACTAGTGACGCTGTGCGACGAGTTAGGCATCGCCTTAGCCGGGCCTAACGGCCAAGGGGTGGTCTCGACACCGTCAAAGATGTGCGCCCAGATCGTCGCTCCCTACGCGGCCCGCCGGAAAGATCGCCATCGCCAGCCAGTCGGGTCAACTTCGTCTCCGCGTTCCTTAACCTGGCTCGCCATACCGGAGTGGGCGTGTCACGCGCGGTGGCGGCGGGTAACGCCTCCGTGCTCGGGATTGCGGACTTCCTCGAGTACTTCACCGACGACCCAGAGACGGCTGTCAGTCTGGTGTACATCGAATCGGTCGAAGATGGCCGCGGGCTGTTCAATCGCATCCGTCCCCTCTCGGAACGAAAACGATCGTCGTGGTGAAAGGCGGAGCCTCGGCCGAAGGCGCCCGCGCCGCCGCCTCTCATACCGGGGCTTTAGCGAGTGACGATGCCGTCTTCGATGGGATGTGCCGCCAAGCGGGCCTGATCCGCGCCCGAGACGTTGAGGAAGCCTTCGAGGCGGCGGCGACGTTCGCTACCCAACCCCTCCCCACCGGCGACCGCACGGTTGTCGTTACCTCGGCGGGCGGGTGGGGCGTAGCCGCGATGGACGCTATAGCCCAAAGTCGCCTCAATCCGATCCCACTGCCCGAGGATTTGCTGACCACTATCGATCAGTTGCTTCCGCCCCGATGGAGCAAGAACAACCCGATCGACATGGGCGGGCGGTGAAACCCCGCGACACCATCCCCGAGATCCTCCAACTCGTGGCTAGCCATCCGGGGGTCGATGCCGTGGTACTGCTCGGCGTCGGAATCCAGTCCAACACCGCTGCCATGATGCGCTCCGGTAAGTTCTTTCCCGACCACGGGTTGGAGCGAATCGTTCGTTTCCACGAGCGCCAGGACACGCGGTACGGCGAAGCGGCAGCCGAGGTTAGCGCCCGCACCGGCACCCCGATCGTTGTCGCTACCGAGTTGGCCACCTCCGACCCGGCCAACCCAGCTCCCGCAGCGTTGCGCGCCGCGGGGAAACTCTGCCATGCGTCCGCCGGGCGGGCCGTACGATCGCTGCATCACCTAGCCCAATATGGAGCGTGGCGACAAGCGCGCCGGATTCCAGCCCAACGGCCCTAGCCTTGCTACACGGACGCCGGAGACGGTGTCGTGACTTCCGGTGTCGGCTATCGACTCGGACAATCAACTATTTGCCGCCGCAAGGGCGGTCTGGAGGGTTCATGCGCAAGCGACTTTTTCTCTTGCTATCCATTCTTTTATCGTTCTCACTCGTGGCCGCCGCGTGCGGCGACGATGACAGCGACACAACAACCGAAGCCGGATCCGACGATGCAGGCGACGACATGGCCGAGGAAGCCCCATCCCTGCCCGGTGAGGGTATCAGCGTCGGTCTCGTTTTCGACATCGGTGGTGAGGGCGACCAGTCGTTCAATGATTCCGCCGCGGCAGGCCTGACCCGTGCCGCGACGGACCTCGGTGTCAAAACCTCGAAGGTCTCCCCTAACGATGATGGCTCGAACCGTGCCGAGTTGCTTCAACTCCAAGCCGACTCGAGCGACATCGTTATCGCGGTGGGCTTTTTGTTCCAAGGCGACGCAACCACAGTTTCGCAGGCCAACACCGACAAGAACTTCGCGGTCATCGACGACGCCATGTTGAACTTCGACACCGATCCACCGTCACCGCTCAGCGACAACGCAGCTGGCCTCGTATTCGCAGAGCAGGAAGGCTCGTTCCTCATCGGTGCCGCTGCCGCACTCAAGAGCGAAACCGGCACCATCGGCTTCATCGGCGGCGTGTGCTGCTTCGGCCTCATCGAAAAGTTCGAAGCCGGCTACATCGCGGGGGCCAAGGCGGTCAATCCGAGCATCAATATCATCTCCGATTACATCACCGAGTTCCCCAACTTCGACGGCTTTAACGACCCGGCGTCGGGCCGTGAAACCGGTCTCGCCATCTACGAACAGGGCGCCGACATCATCTATCACGCTGCTGGTGGCACGGGAACTGGACTCTTCGTCGCGGCCAAGGAACACTCTGAGGCGACGGGCTCGAAGGTCTGGGGAATCGGGGTTGACTCCGATCAGTACAGCACCGCCGCCGCCGATGTTCAAGAGTACATACTCACCTCGATGCTGAAGCGTGTCGACGTCGCCGTGTACGAGATCATCGCCGATCAGGTCAACGGCAGCTTCGCGGCTGGCACGACTCGCTACGACCTCTCGGTCGATGGCGTGGGCTACTCCATCAGCGGTGGCTTCATCGACGACATCGTCGACCAACTCGAAGATTTCAAAGCCAAGATCATTGCGGGCGAAATCGTCGTTCCGACCGATCCGGACGAGGCCTGAATCAAAGGACATGATCAGCGCCTAGCAACACTAAACGGGCTATGAATGTGACGTAATGACGGGGCCGGGGTACATTCTCGGCCCCGCCTGCGTTTTAGCTCGCAGCACGGGTCAACGAGGGAGGCAAGGATGGCACTCGCTCCGGATACGGTGGCGTGACTTCCGATGTCGGCTATAGATTCGGATGATCAAAACTATTTGCCGCCGCAAGGGCGGTCTGGAGGGTTCATGCGCAAGCGACTTTTTCTCTTGCTATCCATTCTTTTATCGTTCTCACTCGTGGCCGCCGCGTGCGGCGACGATGACAGCGACACAACAACCGGTGAGGGTATCAGCGTCGGTCTCGTTTTCGACCTCGGTGGTGAGGGCGACCAGTCGTTCAATGACTCCGCCGTGGCGGGCCTGAATCGTGCCGCGGCGGACCTCGGTGTCAAAACCTCGAAGGTTGCCCCTAACGATGATGGCTCGAACCGTGCCGAGTTGCTTCAACTCCAAGCCGACTCGAGCGACATCGTTATCGCGGTGGGCTTTTTGTTCCAAGGCGACGCAACCACAGTTTCGCAGGCCAACACCGACAAGAACTTCGCGGTCATCGACGACGCCATGTTGAACTTCGACACCGATCCACCGTCACCGCTCAGCGACAACGCAGCTGGCCTCGTATTCGCAGAGCAGGAAGGCTCCTACCTCGTCGGTGCCGCTGCCGCCCTCAAGAGCGAAACCGGCACCATCGGCTTCATCGGCGGCGTGTGCTGCTTCGGCCTCATCGAAAAGTTCGAAGCCGGCTACATCGCGGGGGCCAAGGCGATCAATCCAAACATCAATATCATCTCCGATTACATCACCGAGTTCCCCAACTTCGACGGTTTCAACGACCCGGCTTCAGGCCGTGAAACCGGTCTCGCCATCTACGAACAGGGCGCCGACATCATCTATCACGCTGCTGGTGGCACGGGAACTGGACTCTTCATCGCGGCCAAGGAGCACTCTGAGGCGACGGGCTCGAAGGTCTGGGGAATCGGGGTTAACTCCGATCAGTACAACACCGCCGACGACGACGTTAAGGAGTACATACTCACCTCGATGCTGAAGCGTGTCGACGTCGCCGTGTACGAGATCATCGCCGATCAGGTCAACGGCAACTTCGCGGCTGGCACGACTCGCTACGACCTCTCGGTCGATGGCGTGGGCTACTCCATCAGCGGTGGCTTCATCGACGACATCGTCGACCAACTCGAAGATTTCAAAGCCAAGATCATTGCGGGCGAAATCGTCGTTCCGACCGATCCGGACGAGGCCTGAATCAAAGGACATGATCAACGCCTAGCAACACTAAACAGGTTATGAATGTGACGTGATGGCGGGGCTGAGGTACATTCTCGGCCCCGCCTGCGTTTTAGCTCGCAGCACGGATCAACGAGGGAGGCAAGGATGGCACTCGCCATCGAACTCACAGGAATCACTAAACGGTTCCCTGGTGTGATCGCTAATGACAACGTGAATCTGGCTGTCGAAAATGGCGAGATTCATGCAATCTGCGGCGAAAACGGCGCCGGCAAGTCCACGCTGATGAAGATCCTCTACGGCATGCAGTCGCCAGACGAAGGCGAGATGCGCGTCAACGGCCAAGTGGTGAACTTCTCTGGCCCCAACGAAGCCATCGAGGCCGGTATCGGCATGGTTCACCAGCACTTCATGCTGGCAGGCCAACTTACCGTGCTAGAAAATGTCATCTTGGGGGCCGAGCCGATGAATAGCGGCAACCGCATCAACTTCGCCGCGGCTAAATCTCACCTAACGGAAGTAGGGCAGGACTACGGCCTCACAATCGAACCCGATGATCTTGTCGAAACGCTTGAAGTCGGCGAGAAGCAGCGAGTCGAGATCATCAAAGTCCTGTACCGCGGGGCCAAGATCCTCATCCTCGACGAACCCACAGCCGTGCTCGTACCCGATGAGGTCGACGAACTCTTTCGCAACATGCGCGAACTCAAAGCCGCGGGCGCCACGATCCTCTTCATCGACCACAAACTCGAAGAGGTGCTCGAGATTGCCGACACTATTACCGTTCTTCGCCAGGGTAAGACCGTCGAGGCGGTGAAGCCCGCTACTGTTTCGGCCGCTGACCTCGCCGAACTCATGGTCGGCAGCGAGCTACCCACGCCCCAGACAACTAGGTCAACGGTCACGTCGGAAGTCGCCCTCGAAGTGACCGATCTCACCGTTTTTGACAACGACGAGCGGCCGGCCGTTGATGCCGTATCGCTCACGATCCACAAGGGCGAAATAGTCGGCGTCGCCGGGGTCGAAGGTAACGGCCAGACCGAACTCGTCAACGCCATCATGGGCACCGAAACGCCCAGCGCTGGCACGGTTCGACTGTACGACGAAGACATCACCCACACATCCGTTCGCGATCGACGCGAAGCCGGCATCGGGTACGTCCCCCAGGACCGCCACGAGGAAGGCTTGCTCCTCACCGCTCCGCTCTGGGAGAACGCCGCCCTCGGCCATCAGACCGGCCCACCATTCGCTAACGGCTTTTGGTTCGATAAGCAAGGCGCACGCGATCGCACCGAAGCGGTCCGTAAGGGATTCGACGTACGAACTCCCGACATTGATGTGGCCGCCCACGCCTTGTCCGGCGGCAACCAGCAAAAACTCATCATCGGACGAGAGATGTCAAGTGACCCCGTGCTCCTCGTCGCCGCCCATCCAACGCGGGGGATCGACGTTGGCGCCCAAGCAGCCGTCTGGGACGATCTTCGCCAAGCTCGGGCCCATGGCATGGCCACGCTGCTGATCTCGGCTGACCTTGACGAACTCATTGGGCTCAGCGACACCATCGTGGTGATGTACAAAGGAAAGCTTGTCGCCACCCTCGACCCCGCCTCGGTAACCCCACGCGAACTGGGCAGCTACATGACGGGCGCCACCCTCGACCTCGGAGCCCACGCATGACCACTGATACCCGAATGAGGCGCTTCATCGTCGCCTCAGTCGCCCCAGTGGGTGCCATCATCTTATCGCTCCTAGCTTCCTCGTTGATCTTGATAGCAGCAGGCAGCAACCCGATCGCGGCGCTAAGCGACATGCTTAGCCACGCTCGCAAACTCGAAACCATCGTCTCGATGATCAATCGCGCCACGCCGCTGTACATCTCCGGTGTGGCGGCGGCCATCGGCTTCAAGATGAACCTGTTCAACATCGGCGTTGAAGGCCAATACCGTATGGCCGCCATCTTCGCCGCCTACGTCGGCGGGGCGGTCACCATTCCCGGCGTATTTCATATCGGCTTGATCCTTCTGGTCGCCATGCTAGTCGGTGGCGCGTGGGCCGGAATCGCCGGTGTGCTCTATACCACCCGCGGCATCAACGAGGTCATCTCCACCATCATGCTCAACGGGGTCGCTCTCGGCTTCATTGCCTTTCTCGTTCGCGCCTGGCAGGCCGAGGGCGAAGTGGTGTCGGTCGGGGTGGGTACTGAGCCGATTGCTAGTTCGGGCCTCATCCCCAACCTGAGTTTCATCCCCGAACTCTTCGGTGATCTGCGCTCGGTTGAACTCACCGGGGTGCTCATCATCGCCATCGTTATTGGCGTGGCCTACCACGTGCTGTTGAACCGCACCATCTTTGGCTACGACCTTCGGGCGAGTGGCCTTAACCCGTTCGCGGCACGGGCTGGGGGGATCCCGCCCCGGCGAATGGTGATGATTGCCATGTTAATGTCCGGCGCCATCGGCGGTCTGGTCGGGATGGCCGAGATTATGAACAAGGGCCGCTACGACCCGAACTTCGTTGGCTTCCTCGGCTTCAACGGAATCTCGGTGGCCCTCCTCGGTCGCAATCATCCCGCCGGTATCGCCGTTGGTGCTCTGCTCTGGGCGTTCCTCGACGCCTCGTCGGACATCCTCCAAGTTACCGGCACCGCGCCCAAGGAGATCGTTGACATCATGCGAGGAGTGATCCTTCTCACCGCGGTCATTGGGTACGAAATCGTGCGCCGAATCCGAATGCGTGATGAAGCCGCCCGAGCCGCCGCTCGATTGAAGGAGGTGGCGTCATGACGTCGACCACGAAATCGACAGCGTCGACCCCCTCGCCGACGCTGGGCCAGGCCATCGCCCGCCTGCCCAAATGGGCCAGTTGGATGATCTACGGCGTGCTCGGCGTTGGTGTGTTATCGGTCGTCGAAGAGTTTGCGGGCACCGACAGCCTCACCAGCGGGACTACGTCGGGCGCGATGTTGCGCTGGACCGTCCCGATCCTCCTAGCTGGCCTCGGCGGTCTGTTCTCCGAACGAGCCGGGATCGTCAACATCGGCCTCGAAGGAATGCTCCTTTTGGGCATGTGGTTCGGGGCTTGGGGTACCCTCAACTACGACCCTTGGACCGGCTTACTGATCGGCATCGCGGGCGGCGCCATGGGCGCTCTGGTCCACGCGCTAGCCACAGTTACCTTCGGGGTCGACCACATCATCTCCGGTGTGGCCATCCTCATCGCCGCTCCTGGGATCACCCGCTTCTTGTCGTCGGAGATCTTCACCGGCTATGACGGGGGCTCGATTACCCAATCCCCACGACTCGACGCGGTAGGTAAGTTCAGTTTCCCGTTTCTCGCTGGGGGACCCATCGGTAACTGGGATTCGCCCGACATTCTCGGCTGGTTTGACAACCAAGAGCTTCCCTTCCTCAGCGACCTCGCCGGCCTCGTGCGCGGGCTCACCTTCAACCTGAGCCAGATGACGGTAATCGCGTTCTTGTTAGTGCCGATCTCGGCGTGGGTGCTGTGGCGGACCCGGTTTGGTCTGCGACTGCGAATCTGCGGCGAGAACCCGCTCGCCGGGGAGAGCCAAGGCATCAACGTCTACCGCTACAAGTTCATCGGCGTACTATTGAGCGGCGCTCTCGCAGGCTTTGGCGGTGCTTTCATTGCTTCGCCCGAGTTGAACGGCATATATCTTGAAGGGTCGACCCTCAACCGGGGCTTTATCGGTTTGGCGGCTCTAATCATTGGCAACTATCGCCCCGCGGGCATTCTCGCTGGTTCGTTGCTCTTTGCCTATCCCTTGGCGCTCGGCAAGCGGGACCTCGATGGCTCGGCCACCCACGGCACGTTGCTCGTAATCGTGATTGTTTTGGCCCTCGTGGCGCTGTTCGCCTGGAAGCGCCAAAAGATTCTCGACACGGTCTTGGCCGCCGTAATCTCCATTGGGGCCATCTACTGGTACGTCGCGGCTCAGACCGTGCCTTCATGGTGGATCGACATTCAGCCGTTCCTCATCGTGTTAGTGGTGCTCGTTTTCTTCAACCAACGCCTCCGCACCCCAGCCGCCGACGGAATGCCGTACCGCAAAGGCGAAACCTAAACGTGCTCACGGCGGACCAACTAGCGAACTGGGACCAAGACGGCTTTTTGGTGCTACGCGACTTCGTCTCACGCCAGCGCTGCGATGAACTCAGAGCCCACGTCGGCGAACTCCTCAACGGTATCGATCCGATGGCGGACGGTTCGGCCACCGTGTTCTCCACCACCAAACAGACCCATGCCCGAGACGAATGGTTCACCTCGTCGGGTGACACTATCCGCTGGTTCTTCGAGGATGGGGCCTTCGCCGATGGCGAACTAAACCGGCCTCTCCCTCTGGCCGTCAACAAACTCGGTCACGCAATGCATGACCTTGATCCTAGGTTCAGCGCCTTCTCTCGTACCCCGGAACTGGCCGCAGTTGCTCGCGACATCGGGTTCGTGGAGCCTCGACTCCTACAGTCGATGTACATCTTCAAACAACCCGGGATTGGCGGTGAGGTCGTTAGCCATTGCGACCACACCTTCCTATGGACCGAGCCCCAGACCGTGGTCGGCTTCTGGATCGCCATCGAGGACGCCAGCCGCGAAAATGGTTGTATGTGGGCCATCCCCGGTGGCCATCGGTTGCCCGTGAAGGCTCGGTTCCGACTCGACGGCCACGGCGGGACTACTAACGACATTCTCGACGACTCCCCGTATCCCGAGACTGATCTGGTTCCGTTGGAGGTTGCGGCGGGAACCTTGATTGTGTTGCACGGTTCGCTCCCCCATTGGAGTGCCCCGAACCGGTCGGAGAAGAGCCGCCACGCCTACACGCTCCACGTCATCGACGGCACCGCCGACTATCTGGACGACAACTGGCTCCAACGCGGTCCGGACTTGCCGCTGCGAGGGTTCGTCTGAAGTCAGTCGGCGAGCGACGTGTCGCGGCTCTGGCGACTAGTCGGCCACAGTATCGCCGCCGCGCCGATCGCGAAAACTCCGCTCGTCCACCACGCTGGGGCGTAGCTCTCGAACGTGTCCGCCATGAAACCAGTGATCGGACTCGAGACCGTCAGACCGGTGAGGAACCCGAACATGACCAAGCCCGAGGCTCGACCCGCTTGACCGGTCGAGACCGTCATAATTATGGCCAGGTTCGCCACCGCATTCCACGCCGTGTGACCCAAGGCATAGAGGACCACTCCCGGCCACACGAGCCAAGGGGCAATGGGCGCGGCGAGGGCCAACAAAATACAGCTAACTAGGCCGATCCCCGCTAACTGCACCAGCATCGTGTCGGGCCGCAGGCGGCTCTCGGCTAGGCGGGCCGCGCCGATACGAAACGCCATCCCGAGCAGTCCCGACAGTGCCACCGCAACCCCCGCTCGTTCGGTGGAAAAGCCAAGATCTTCCTCGGCGTAGAGGGCCAGAAAGCGACCAATAGCGCCCGAGGAGAGTCCCATGAGAAGCGCAAACCAGCTAAGCCGGTACACAAAGGCAGGCAAGGGGGTGCGAGTCGGTCGGTGAGCCGCGGTCGCGGAGTCAGCCTCGCGGATCGACGCGAGATGACTAACCGAGCGAGGGAGCAAAACCAGAGCCACGAGGAAAAAGAGCAAAAAAGCTAGGGCGAACAGGCCCGAGGCACCCTGCCAGCTGAGCGAGTTCTCAAACGAGGGCAACGCCGCTCCGGCCAAAAACACCGCCAACGTCACCCCCGACTGTTTGATGCCGGTCATCGTTCCCCTACCGCCGGGTTCCACCGCACTCGCGATCAGCGCATTGGTGGCCGGGTTGCCCCATCCCTGGGGAACTCCCGAAATCACCCCGGACAAGAGCAAGACCCACACGTTTTGCGCAACCGCCATCAAGATGAGGCCAGCGGCGGCGATAAACAAGACCGTGAGTACCGCTCGACGCGGACCAATGCGGTCGGTGAGTTGACCCGAGAACGGCGCGGTGAGCGCCCCGACCCCCGTGTTGACCGCGCCGATCGTTCCGATCATGGTCCGGCTAACCCCAAGGTCGTCGATAATCGCCGAGGCCAGAACACCCAAGGCAAAGATCTGAAACGTCGAAGCGATCATCACCGCGACGAGGAGCACCGACAGTGAACCTCGTTGTAGCGGCATCAGTACACGCTACTTGCCTCTCGCTCGCCGCTAGGTTCGGCGCGGTATCCTGACGTAATGGAAAGCATCGGCAGCGGACCCAACGGTGGACCTCCCACCCTCGAACGCATCCGTCGCGCCCCGAAGGTGCTACTCCACGACCATCTCGACGGTGGCTTACGCCCACAAACAATCATCGAACTCGCCGACGACACCGGATACCGCGACCTTCCCACCACCGATGCCGCGGCGTTGTCGGCGTGGATGCTAAGGGGGGCCAACCGCAAGAACCTCACCCTTTATCTTGAGACATTTGCCCACACCGTCGGCGTGATGCAAACCACCGAGGCCATCGAACGCGTTTCGCGCGAATGCGCCGAGGATCTTGCCGTCGACGGCGTCGTTTACGCCGAGGTCCGTTTCGCACCGGAACTACACACCGAACACGGACTGTCGCTCGATAAGGTCATCGAGGCCGTCCTCGCTGGCTGCCGCGCTGGTTCGGCGGGCACCGACCTCACCATTCGCGTGATCTGCGTCGCCATGCGTCACCTCGATCGGGGTCTTGAAATCGCTCAGGCCGCGGTGCGTCACCGAGACCACGGGGTAGTGGCCTTCGACATCGCCGGACCCGAAGACGGCTTCCCGCCCGACGATCACCTCCTCGCCTTTCAGTACTGCCACCGCGAGAATTTCCCCGTCACGATTCATGCTGGCGAAGCTTACGGTCCCCGTTCGATCTGGAAGGCGGTCCAGTACTGCGGGGCCCACCGACTAGGTCACGGAATCCGCATCATTGAAGACATGAAACGCGATGCCTCCGGCGAACCCACGCTGGGACGGCTAGCTCACTATCTTCGAGATGCCCGTATTCCACTCGAGGTGTGCCCGACCAGCAACGTAAACACCGGTGTGGTGGATCGGCTCAAGAATCACCCGATCGACGAGTTGGTTCAGTTGCGTTTTCGGGTCACGGTCAACACCGACAACCGCCTCATGTCGGGCGTCACTATGTCGTCGGAGATGGCCGCGCTCGTCGAAGCGTTCGACTACGACTGGGCTCGATTACGCTGGCTAACCGTAAACGCGATGAAATCCAGCTTTCTGCCGTTCCGGGAACGTCTCCAGATCATTGAGCAAATCATCAAACCTCGATATGCGCCATTGGTTCTCCCGCCCAGTGCGTAGTTAACGGTTTCGCCACTCCATGTAATCCTTACTGGTCTGGAGACTGGACAGGTAACGGGAATCCTTCCAAATTTCTAGAATCTGTGGCTTGTGGGCCTTTCCTTGCCTTAGCCCGTTCATGTATTCGATAGCAGACTCGGGGTTAGGTTCCATCCGAATCTTATTCTTTTTGGCGTAAGTCGCACATTCAATCGCGCCACCGTCCCCACAATGCGACCGGTACACTAGACCATCAGTGATCCAGATAACCGGGGTGTTGATAGAAGTCTTTCGACTGACGGCATATTTGATGGCAGGTAGATCGTTGCCATTAAAAGTTCCCACTAATGGTAATTCTAAACAGGTTTTCCCTTTATCAGCTAGGATAAACGTGTTAGTACCTTGAGTCCAAGAATAGGCAATGATGGTGCAGCCAGGAGCGGCTAACATCGTGTCCTTAATCTGACCTACTGACAGTTTCATGGAACCCGACACATCACATAGTATTATCCCTCCGCGCCCTCTCGTAGTTTTTTCAAATATGCGACGTTCTGGATCGGTAATAAGTCTATGTATTCGGCGAGGATTACGACCGACATTGGTGGCACTTCGTTTCTTCCCGACCATACCTGGTACCGTAACGGTGAGAGGCATCGTAGCTACCTTAATTGGCAGCCATTCTTCTCTATCGCCAAACCACATACGGACCCTATGAATGTCATCGTCACGTTTAACTCTCGCTTCGTCGTCTATTGGTTTATCTTTCAATTCATCGACATCGCTCCACGGATCTAGCGAGCCTGCGACAGGCGCTGGATGTTTCCTATACCAACCAACGGAGCAGTCGAGGGGCGCACGCGGCTTAACTTCATCGCTCTCATTTGGACTAGTTTGCTTCTCGCCCAATTGAGAGGTCGTTGCTGAGGTACTGGACTCATTATCACTGGCTTCACCGTCGCCCGACTCGGACTTTGATGCCGAAATGCCCTCATCCTCTGTCTCTTGCGGTAGAGGATCGGAGGTGGCGATGGATTCGATTAGGGAAGCGAACGCCACCGTGTAGTACATTCCTACGATCCATTCAGGCTTCTCCCGGCAGGGTTCAGTCGACCCGTATCGGCCTAGAATGTCGCCAAGGCCGACCTCCTTCCATTCGGTAGATAGGCGCTCAGCTACGATATCGAGTTCAATCTTCCCGATTTGTTCTAACTGAAACTGCCAAAACTCACTCACGATCTTAGCTAGTTCATCCGCCCAGACCGGCGATTCAAGTCGTATTCCAGCGAGCAGTGGTTTGAGTCCCCCCGTGTGCAGTTCGGCGGCCATGGCGTAAACGGCATCAGACCACGCCTGAGATTTGGCCAGATTTTGACCATCGCTTTCTTCGGTACCGGTGACCAGTCGCTCCAGGGGAAACCGTAACGTTTTAGCTATTAGATTAACTCTCGCCTCCTCCGCCGCGGCGAGCGCCAACTGAGGAGTGGCTTCGTTGATGTACGGGGTGAGGTCTTGGGGTGATATCTTTACGTGAATTTGTTCGTGGCCGCGGATAGCTAACGACAGCTCCGAATCATCCAACGGGACGCGCATTAGGCGTTGGGACATTACGACACGTGGATCACCTCGCACTGCGCGGGCGCTAACAACCCTCCACTCTCCAGAATTACGGATATCCTTCCGGCTGAAGATTTCTGGCATCGGCCGATTCCGGGCGCGAATTTTTTCGCGTTTTTGGTATCGAGAAACTAAATCGCTCATAACAGTGGCTTGAACTGATCGACATGGACGGCCTGCATGAATGAGTCGGCCCTATCGCCCAGAACAATTCGGGCGGCATCATTTAGACTCATGTTGCGAGTCAAATCCTTCATAGTAATGAAGGTGCGGATTGACATGCGTTCCGAACCGGCATCCGCCATGCGATCCGCGTAATCTCTCCACTCAACGGGGAGTAGATACAAGGCGTCGGGATGCGGTCGATCTATACGAAGACGAATAGAGAAGCGGTCCAGTAGCGCCTCGGGCAGCATGTCGAGATCTTCGTTGGTAGTCATAATGACGGAGTATCCATGCGTCGGAAGAGACTTCTCGCCGGTGATTGGATGCTCCCACATAGCTGACTCGTCAGAGTCGGTCATGTTTAGCAAAGTAGCAAACACATCACCCCCAGCTTTATCGATCTCGTCGATCACTAGCCGAGCTCCAGTACGGCGGGCCTTGATTACCACCCCTTCGATCCACTGGAACCCTCCATCGGCGGAGGGCAGAAAACCGCCAGTAACGTCCATGTTGGTCATGTCGTCAGTGCAGGTAAGCCGATGGCTGTCTTGCTCATCTCGCTTATTGTTGTGAAGAGCAGAGTAGGTCTTACCCGTTCCCGGAGGACCGTGAAGGATTATTCGGTTGACCCCAGCGTTTAGTAGCTGCGAAAAGGTCTCCCAGCAGTTGTAGGTATTGTCGTTCCTTTCACTTTTTATTGCGGTGGTGCTCATTTTTTACTCAACTATCGAACTCACTTGACAATGTTCCACTGTTGACTACAGTACTATAGGGGTATGACATTCTGGCGTGGCCTTGACCCTCGACGGATCGTCGCGCTCTTGACACTGGCCGCCGTCGGTGTGTCGTCGTGTACCAGCCAAACCCCAACCGACCCTGGCACGAACTCACAAACCGACCCGGCCGCGCCATCGCCTGATCCCACCCCGCTCTCCGTCGACGAAGACCTCCGGATCGGCATTCTCGACAACGGGCTCACCTACTATCTGCGCCACAACGAAGCGCCCGGCGGCACGATTCATGCCCGCCTAGTGGTCAACGCAGGCTCCGCCGAACAAGACGATCCCGACAGCGGCACCGCCCACTTCCTCGAACACATGCTGTTCAACGGAACCAAAGCGTTCCCAGGCAACGAACTCGATCGCGTGCTGCAGGGATTGGGCATCGCCTTTGGCCCCGACGTCAACGCCTACACGAGCTATGACGAAACCGTCTACTTACTCACCGCGAACACCAGTCAAAACGAGGCGGTCGAGACGACCTTCGATGTCCTAGCCGAGTGGGCCATGAACACAACTCTCGAAGCCACCGCCGTTGTAGAGGAACGCGGCGTAGTCCAAGATGAACGCCGCCAGAGTCGCGAATCGGTGGACGGCCAGATCTACACCGAGTTCGAGGACATCTATACCGCAGGCACGGAGTACGAGGGCTACGGGGTCATTGGATCCTCAGCCGACATCGACGCAACCGAAGCTGCCGCCCTTCGCATCTACTACGACCGCTGGTATCGCCCAGACAACATGGCCGTCATCGTGGTCGGCGACATGACTCTCGACGACATGGAGGCCCTAGTCGTCGACCGCTTCCAAGCCATGACCGCCCGCGGCAACGACCATCCGCCCCCCACCGCGCGGGCAACGTTCCCCTCCCCCGAAAATCTTGGGTTCCACGTCACACACCCCGACAACTTGGTCGACAACCTGTCGGTCGACTGGCAATTACCGGTCTGGGATCTCGGAACCGTGGGCGGGGCCCAGCTAGCGATCTGGGAAGAACTCATTACCTTGCTAATCACTACCCGCCTACAAAGTGCTTACTTCGCAGGCGAACTCGATGCCGACGCCCAACCCAACTTTGCCACCTTCAACATCAACCGAAACCTACGCTTTGTTGGTACCAACATTCGTACCCCCGACCTGGCCAAAGGCTTCCGCAGCCACCTCGGCGTGATCCGCGGCGTTACCGAGAACGGCTTCACCCCGGCCGAACTCGCCGACGCTCGGGCAACCATTGAATCGAGTCTTGACGCTTGGGAAGGAACATTCGCCACCGTCACCGACGAACAATTCGCCGATCAGTACACGTCCTTTTTCCTCACCGGAGCGGGAGGGGAATCGTTGGGCGATACCGTCGAACGAGAGCGGGCGGTGTTAGCGGCGGTGACCCCTGAACAACTCACTGCCCACTGGACTTGGATTATGAACTCCAGCGGGGCCCTAGCGGCCGCGGTCGGCGCGGCTGGCAACACGCTGCCCCAACCCGACGAACTAGTCGAGATTGCCAACACTGCCGCGGCAAAGAAGCCAACAACAGTTGAGTCAGCCATCAACCAATTGATGAACCCGCCCGATCCCATCACCCCCCGGGATCGAACCAGTCGGGTCAACGAATTCGATGCCAGCATCGTGACCCTCGAGTTCGACAACGGCACTACGGTCGTGTTTCAACCGTCGGATATCTCGGCGGGAGTGATCGACCTTTACGCCGAATCACTCGGCGGTTACACGACCCTGCCCGACGGCTCAGGCCGGCTCGTCAACAGTGCAACAATGGCGGTCGCGAGTTCCGGGGTGGGCGATGTCTCGGCTTTAGATCTCAACCTGTTCCTAGCCAAGTCGGCGGTTGGCCTGTACCCGTTCATCGGGCCCGAAACGGAGGGATTTAGCGGCAGCAGTTCCACCGAAGATGTCGAGGTGATGTTCCAACTCTTGCACCTACTCGTGACCGAACCGCGGGTCGATCCAACCGCTGCCACCGCGGCCGTCGCCGACGCGCAGATCATGGCCCAGGCTGGCGAAATCGAGTCCGAGACCCTCACCGGTCTCGCCCTGACCAGGCTCATCTACGGTGACGACTCCCACTCATGGATACCCACCGCGGAACAAATCGAAGCCATGACCGCCGACTCCCTCCTCGACCTCTACACGGCTCGACTCGGCCGGGTTGACGACCTTATCGTGACCATCAGCGGCGACATTGATAGCGCAACCATCGAAGACCTAGCCGCCCGCTACATCGCCACGCTGCCCGCCGGGCCAAGCGACACGTTCGTCGACACTTTGCCCTCCCCGTCCACTGAGATCAAGGCCGTCCAAATTCCACTCAACGACGGTACCGACAACGGTGCGATCACCATGCTGTGGTCGAGCGAGCGAGCCTGGTCGGCCGACGATGCGGCGACGGGGAAGGTACTCGAGTCGATCCTCACCACGCGAATCTTTGAAACGGTCCGTGAAAAACTCGGTGCCACCTACGGCGGCCAGGCGATCATAAGTACCAGCGACCGTCCCGACAGTCGCCTCGAAGCCGTCGTCATCATCAACGGCGATCCGTCCCGCATCGACGAAATCCGCACGTCGGTCCTCGATGAACTAGCCGACATTATCGACAACGGCCCCACGGCCGACGAACTCAACCGAGCGCTTGCGGTAATCAACGACGACTACCAGTTCATCGATAACTTCGATTTCATCTACGACAACCTAAACGCTATCCGATCGCCAGAAACCGGGTATCTCAACATTGCTAACCGCGACATCCACCTAGCAAGGGTTACCAAGCGAGACGTGCAAGACCTTACAATCGGCCTCTTTGATCTCGACGCCTACCTCGAAACAACCCGTCGCTAGATCGCTCAAACGCCGCCCTGCCATGGCATGCTCCAACCGTGCCTTTCGACGCGCTCAAACATCTCGTTGCCACCGCGCCAGCGAAGGCGAAGGCGAAGGCGGCGATCGCGGTTGAGCCGACTACCCGACCGGCGATGCATGAGGTGCTCGTCGATGCAGTGCGGGAGGCGGGGGGAATCGTGGTGCCGATCGAGGAGGCGAAGGCGCTAATCTTCGCCGACCCCGGCGGGGCCGATCAGTTCCCGTCGCTCATCGAACGGGGAAGCCAAGTTGAGTGGGTGCAGTTGCCCTACGCTGGGGTGGAGACCTTCGTTACTCATCTCGATCACCAGCGAGTGTGGACTTGCGGCAAAGGCATTTACGCGCCGCCGGTGGCCGAATGGATCATGGCGGCTCTGCTAGCGGCTTTTCGCGACATCCCTCGCTACGCCCGAGCTTCGTCGTGGTCACAACAAGGGGGTCGCAACCTCCTCGGTAGCCGTCTCACGATCCTCGGCGGAGGGGGAATCACCAACGAGTTCTTGAAGCTCATCGCACCATGGGGTTGCGAGGTCACCGTCATTCGCCGCTCCCCCACCGTACCCGTTGGCGCGCACCGAGTCCTGCCCCTCGACCGCATCCACGAGGCGGTAGCTGGCGCCGACGCGGTGATTGTGGCTCTCGCGCTGACCAACGAGACGCGCCGCGTCATCAACGCCGAGGTGCTGTCATCCATGCGAGCCCACGCTTGGCTAATCAATGTCGGTCGCGGCGGCCATGTTGTTACTGATGACCTTGCCACTGCCCTGGCCAACCACACCATCGCGGGCGCGGTGCTCGACGTCACCGATCCTGAACCGCTGCCCGACGGTCACCTTTTGTGGACCCTCGATAACTGTCTCATCACCCCCCACGTCGGCAACACGCCGGAGATGGGATTACCACTCATCGCGGATCGGGTGCGTGACAACGTCGCTCGCTGGATCGCCGGGCGCCCATTGGCGGGGTTGATCGACGTGGCCACGGGTTACTAGCCAATGAACCGTTGACCCGGTACTAGTCTCACGCCATGCTGGATCACGTCTTCACCGATGCCATCGGCGCTTTGCGCGATGCTTTCGAGCGAGCCCGCCTCGAGCGTCAAGCGTTCGAGGAACGCTTCCAGAGCGACATGTTGCTCGGCGATCTCACTTGGCAGACCTCTTACGGGTTGCCCGGCGAAGGACTGCCGCCCCGCGTCCAAGCCGACATCTCGTGCACGTGGCCAACCTGGTCCCAAACCGCCTACCGAAGTTGGTATGTCGACGAGGAGTTCACCGAGCCGCCGGTGATCGAAATCGAAATTGTTTTTCGCCGCCAACGCCTCGTTGTCTCGCCCGATCCCGCGGCCGTGATCAACGTGTTGCCCCTCAATTCGCCCCGCATCGGTCGTGCCCCGCTAAGCCGGAGTGGCCCGACCGTCGAGTCGATCTACGGCGCGGATCTCACTGACACCGACTTCGCCATCGAGGTTAGCTACGATGGGTCATACGAACTCGACGAGCAGGGCCTCGCCGACGGCTCGACCCTCGACGAACACTTCGCCGAGTTGGGCGGATGGATTGCCGCGACGCTAGTGAGCGTGGGCGACGTCACTCTCGCCGAACGCTAAAGCCCTCGACGGACCTCGTTGAGGTCGTCGAACACCGGATCTCGCTTCTCCATTTGCGCCGCGAACGACTCGGCCATGTCCGCGGGTTGGAACATTCCGGACTGCCAAGCCGCCATATACTTGAGCGAATCATCAACCGAGTGATCGCGGCTGTAGTTGATAATCTCCTTGGTGCCATGAATCGCCAACGGCGACTTGCTGGCTATCTCGGCCGCAATTTCGTGTACCGCTGCAAGCATGGCCTCCTGATCGGCGAACACCTCGTTCACCAAACCAACCTCGGCCGCGCGGGCCGCGGTCATGCGCCGACCGGTGTAGGCCAGTTCTCGCACGATGCCTTCAGGAATCAGCTTCGGTAGCCGCTGCAGCGTGCCCACGTCGGCGGTCATGCCAAGGTTGATTTCCTGAATGCAAAACCAAGCGTCCGCGGTGGCGTAGCGACAATCGGCCGCAGTGACCATATCGACCGCGCCGCCCACCGCGCCACCCTGGATAGCGGCCAGAACGGGCATCCGAGCCTGCTCTAGGCTGCTAAAGGCGCTCTGTAGGTGCAACACGTTCAGGCGGAGGTTGGCCCGCTGGCGACCCACTTCGGAACTGGAGTCGGAGTCGAGCGAGGACCCGTCGGTAAACACCGCGAGGTCCATACCCGCGCAAAAATGTTTACCCGTTGACGACAAAACGATAACCCGTGACCGGCCCTGGTCGGAGATCTCGTCCACGATCTGGGGAAGCTCGGACCAGAACTCCACGATCATAGAGTTGAATTGATCGGGCCGTGACATCACGATGTGGGCCACCCCATCGGTTTCGTCGACTTCAAAACAGGTGTAGCCCATTGGTCTAGCGTAGAAGGTCAGGCCTCGGCGTGGAGGTCGTAATCGATAAACTCCGCTCCCGTGTCGGCAAGGTGTTCGAACTCGATGACGCCGATCTCGGTGAACTTCTTACGCAACCAGCCTTCACCCCCGTCGAGCAAGCCAAGTTTGCGACAATTAGGCACGATTTTAGAAAAGAGCATGCGCTGGAAGACTTTCGTCTCCTCAGGAGCATCGAGCAACCGCTTGGTCATCTCGCGAGTGTCGACACCCATGTACTCCCACACTTCTTGTTGCAAGAAGCGGTCGCGCATTCGCAAAGCCGCTTCGAAGGCGAACTCTTGTCGGTGTTGAATCTCCGCCAGCGTCATGTCCTGGTAGACCTCTTGCAGACTGAGCACACCGAACGCCACGTGGCGAGCTTCATCGCTCATTACGTAGCGCAGGAGTTTCTTGAGCAAAGGTTCATCAGTGAGTTCGTGCATGAATCCGAAGGCGGCCAAAGCGAGGCCTTCAACCATGATCTGCATACCGAGATAGGTCATGTCCCAGTCAGAGTCATTGATGATGTCGTCGAGCAGCAACCTCAAGTGGGGGTTGATGGCGTAGCCGCCCCCCAACTTCTCCTCGAGATAGCGCGAAAAGACTTCAACGTGGCGAGCCTCGTCGAGGGTTTGGGTGGCGGCGTAGTACTTCGCGTCGATCCACGGAACCGTCTCGACGATCTTGGCCGTGCAGAGCAAAGCCCCTTGCTCGCCGTGCATGAACTGGCTCAGGCGCCACTTCGCGGCCTGCAAGCCGAACTCTTTCCATTCCTTGTCACCCCATTTGTACAACGGCGAAGTCGGATCGTCGGAGAGGCCGGGGTCGGAGAGGAGAAGCTCCTTTTCCATGTTGAGCGCGGTGTGGGGATCAACCTCGATCGACCAGTCGAGATCAGTGGTTGCGTTCCACTGCGATGTCTTGGCCTTCTCGTATAGCTTGTCGAGTTTTACTCGTTCACCTTTGCCGTAGTTCCAGGTAAAGATAGCGTCGGCGTTGTCCTGCACCAAATGGATGACCTCATCGGGAGTGGTGTTGGCTTGGGCGATGTCCATGATCCGGTCGACGTCGTTAGCGTCGTCGTAACCACTCAGGTTGTTTTCGGTTATTGCCATTACGGAGTTTCTTTCGTGGGCGGGGAATTGGGGACGGTAGGCGGACGGGCTGCGGTGATGATTCGGTCAACGACCGCATTCCATTCATCGGCTGAGGCCGTTGGTTTCTTGAGAACGGCCATCACCATGAACCCGAACGACACGGCGTGACATAAGGTGACAATGGCGGCGGTGGCCAGTTCGGGATCAACAACCCCGCTGAGTTTGCCGTTCTCCACCAACTGTCGGAGATGGACTTCTTGCTCCGCCATCCGCTGATTGAAGACAGCCCGGAACTCGGGGTCGCGCCGAGCAACCGCCACTGCTTCCATGAGCAAGGCATCACCGGACTCGTCGCGAAGGAGAAGATCGGCCCCGAGGCCGCCGAGGACATCGGCGACACTGGCGTTGATCGGGGCAGCCAACAAACGAGCGAGTTGGGCGACCATCACCACATCAAGGGCATCGAGGAGCATCGCTTGCTTGCCCTCCCAGCGCGAGTAGATCGCACCGGTCGTCACCCCAGCGCGACGGGCGATCGCCGCGACCCCAGCCTTTTCTAATCCCCGTTCGGTGAAAACCTCTACCGCGGCCTCCAACAACCGGTCGGTAAGTTGGGCGCGTTCTACAGACGGAATGGTCTCAGCAACATTCACGATTTCAATGATAACAGTTATTATCAATCGGTCAAGGGCGAGCGCCAAGGTGTGAGATAACCTTGCTGGCCGCGATACTGCCGAGTTCGGCACACCGCTCAAAAGAGGCGTTGGTTACCAACCCAAACAAGAATCCGGACGCGTAAAGGTCGCCCGCCCCCGTGGCATCGACCACTTTCGGGACCGGTGTAGCGGCCACATCGATGCGGTCGCCGTTAGCCATCACGACCGATCCGGCCTCGGCGCGAGTGAGAGCCGCTGTTTCGACCAGCGCCGCAATCTGATCCGCCGCAGCATCGAAATCCTCGGTCTCAAACATCGAGCAAACCTCGGCCTCGTTGGCGAACACGAGATCCACCCGGTCGGCGAGCAAGTCGAGCCACTCCGCCCGATGACGATCCACACAGAACGAATCGGAGAGTGCAAGCGACACGATTCGTCCTGCGTCGGACGCCACCGTCATCGCATAGCAAATAGCGTCCTTCGCCTCTTGACGATCCCATAAGTAACCCTCGCAGTACGTGACAGCGGCCGACGCAACCAGTTCTTCGTCGACATCGTCGGGGTTCAAGAAGGCAGATATGCCTAGGAAGGTGTTCATCGTACGTTCGGCGTCCGGTGTCACCTGGATGAGGGAACGAGCCGTTGGTTCCCCCGCTGGCGTCGGCACAACATCGAAGCCGACCCCCGCGGCGCGCAGGTCGTGTCTGAAAACTTCCCCCAACTGATCGTGACGAACCTTGCCGATGTAGGCCGCCGACGCGCCCAACTTGGCTACCCCCGCCATGGTGTTGGCTGCCGAACCCCCCGACACTTCGATACCTGGGGGCATAGCGGCGTAAAGCGAAATGGCCCGCTCCGCATCAATAAGGGTCATCGCCCCTTTAACCAAGCCGTGGTCGGTGATGAACTCATCGCTCACGGTGGCTATGACATCAACAATTGCGTTGCCGATACCAACAACACGAAGGGCGAGATCTGGATTGGCGCGCACGAACTTCTCCCTGCTGCGGTAAAACCGCGGACCCATAAGGTTAACGCAAACGGTGTTGAGTTCCGGTTTGGCCGGGGGCTCTAGCTAACCTCGGTAGATGTCCACGGACCCTCGTCTCCCCCGCCACACGGTACCCCGCGCCTACCGGATCGAACTCACCCCAGACATCGCACAGCACAAATTCTCCGGATCCGTCGAAATCGATGTCGAGATCACCGACCGGACCGACACCGTCATCATCAACGCATCCGAACTAGCTATCCATACCGCGTCGATCGACGCTGGCTCCATCCGCACCAACCTCAACTGGGAGATCGATGAAACCAACGAACGGTTGACCCTGACCCACCCTGACCGCTTCGCCATGGGTTTCGCTACGTTGACCATCTCGTTCACTGGCCTGCTCAACGACCAACTGCGCGGCTTTTACCGGTCGAGTTTCACCGACGAGGCGGGGACTGAGCACACGATCGCCACCACCCAGTTCCAGTCGACGGACGCACGGCGGTGTTTCCCGTGCTGGGATGAACCGGAATGGAAAGCAACGTTCGCGTCCACGCTTACGGTCGACGCGTCCCACGTCGCGGTGAGCAACACCGCACCCGTCGAAGAGGCCACACTCAGCAACGGGCGACGGAGGGTGCGGTTCGCCCCCACGATGGTGATGTCCACCTACCTCGTGGCCTACGTGGTGGGACCACTCGAGATTACCGCGCCGGTGGAGGCCAACGGCGTTGCCGTCCGAGTCGTACATCAACCCGGGCAAGGCCATCTGACTTCCTTTGCCCTCGACGTCGCGACCCACGCCGTGCCGTGGTTTCACGACTACTTCGACATCGCCTACCCGGGCGACAAGATCGACCTCATCGCCATCCCCGATTTCGCGGCGGGCGCGATGGAGAACCTCGGGTGCATCACCTTTCGCGACGTCTTGTTGCTCGTTGACCCTAACGAGGCGAGCCAACCCGAGTTGCAGCGAATCGCCGATGTCATCAACCACGAACTGGCCCATATGTGGTTCGGAGACCTCGTCACCATGCGGTGGTGGGAAGGCATCTGGTTGAACGAAGCCTTCGCAACGTTCATGGCGGTTGCGTGTTCAGATGCCTACCGTCCCGATTGGCGAGTTTGGGATTCGTTCGCCCGGATGCGGGCCGCGGCGTTCGACGTCGACGCCCTCGCCTCGACCCGCCCGATCGAGTTCCCCGTGATAACTCCCGATGACGCCGACGCCATGTTCGACCTCCTCACCTACGAAAAGGGCGCGTCTGTGGTGCGAATGCTGGAGCAATACTTGGGTGAGACAATGTTTCGCGACGGCGTGCGTCACTATCTCAAAGCCCACGCCTACCGCAATACCGAGACCACGGACCTGTGGGACTCGCTGGAGGCGGTCAGTCAAGCGCCCGTCCGCACGCTGATGCACAACTGGATCTTCCAAGGCGGTCATCCGCTGATTCAATCCCGTGTCACACCCCACGGTGTGCAGATCAGCCAACGCCAGTTCACGCTCGATCCCGCGATGGCCGATGACCGCACGTGGGACGTCCCGCTGGCGGTACGCACCGATCAAGACGAAGCCAGGTTCTTGCTCCGCGGGCCGTCGCTGCTGCATACGGGACTGGCTGGTAGCAGGGTCATCACCGTCAACGGCGACTCCTCGGGGTTCATGCGAGAAATGATCAGCGCGGAACAGTTGGGCGAACTAGAACGATTCGGACTCGGAGACCGATCGGCGACCGAACGCCAAACCCTCGCCGACGATGGCTGGGGCCTTACCGTGGCGGGCCATCTCCACGCCGCCGAGTACCTCCGCCTCGTCGTCTGCTTCACCGGCGAGACCGACCTCAACGTCTGGCAAGCCCTCAGTACCGGACTCCACGGCCTTGATCGACTAGTCACCAACGAAGCTCGTCCCGCCTTGGCCGAACGAGTTCGCCTGCTCGCCGGACCGGTCCTAGAGAGGCGGGGTCTGACGCCCGCGGCGGGCGAAGACGATCGCTCACGCGAGCTGCGAGCCACCCTTATCCGCCTATTGGGCACCGTTGGTCACGACGAGGTGATTATTGCCAGCGCCGCCGATCGACTCGATCATAGTTCGCCCGAAATCGCCGCCGCGGCCCTTACCGTCGCCAGCAGCAATGGCGGTCGAGTCGAGTTCGACCGCGTTCGCGAGTCGTGGAAAACCGCCACCGACCCCCAGGCGCAGATCCGTAACCTGCGAGCGCTCGCCAACTTCCCCGAAATCGGTCTCATCGAGGAACTCTTCGCCACCATCGACGCCGGGGAGATACGTTCCCAGGATGCACCGTTCGTGGTCGCCCGGGCCCTCACCAACGTGGTCGCCGGAGCGAGGGCGTGGCAGTACATCACCACCAAATGGGACTCGATGCTTGCCGCCTACCCGCCGAGTTCGATCCCTCGAATGTTGAGCGGCATCACGGCCCTCGACACCCCCGACCTGGTCGAACAAACCCGAGCCTTCCTCGGCCACCATTGCCTTCCGTCGGCGGGTAAGCAAATCGACCAGCACCTCGAACGGCAGCAAATAAACGCCGACCTTCGAGCCCGAGAGCGGGACCGGTTCAGTGCCACCCTGCGATAAACGACTCGGGGATCAACGGACCGATTTAGATCCCTCCGCCAGCGTGTGCCCCATGCGGGTCCGCTTCGTCTCGAGGTAACGAAGATTCTCCGCGTTGGACGAAATCTCGATCGGGACTCGCTCCACGATTTCTAGACCGTAGCCCGCCAGTCCGGTGAGCTTGGCCGGGTTATTTGTCATTATGCGCATCTGGCTGACCCCCAGATCGGCCAGCATGTTGGCACCCACCCCGTACTCGCGCGAATCAACCGGAAGTCCTTGCGCTTCGTTGGCGTCCACGGTGTCGAGTCCGTCGTCTTGCAAGGCGTACGCCCGCATCTTGTGCCCGATCCCAATACCGCGCCCTTCGTGACCTCGCAGATAGATCAACACGCCTCGACCCTCGTCGGCAATCATCTGTAGGGCGAGATGGAGTTGCGGACCACAATCGCAGCGAATCGAAGCCAAAATGTCTCCTGTAAGACACTCACTGTGAACCCGAACGAGCGGCGGGTCACCTCCTTCGATGTCACCCATCACGTACGCAACGTGCTCCTCTCCGTCGACGACCGACCGGTAAGCGTGCGCCATGAACTCGCCATAGGTGGTCGGCAGGCGAGCAGCGGCAAAGTGCTGAACCAGAATCTCCTTCTTACGACGGTGCCTAACTAGGTCGGCAATGCTGATAACGACGAGGCCGTGCTCGGCCGCGAAGGCGAAGGAGGCCTCCCGATCGAGCACTTCGCCATCGGCGGAGATGAGGGCACTCATTATCCCAACCTTAGGCAACCCCGCCAGCCCACAGAGATCAACGGTTGCTTCGGTGTGTCCCGCCCGCTTGAGAACGCCGCCGTCGCGAGCGCGAAGGGGAAACACATGACCGGGGCGACGAAAGAACGACGCGTCATAGTCGCCGGTCGCCAAAGCCACCAACGTTCGCGCACGGTCGGCGGGCGAAACGCCGGTCGAGTTCCCGGGGACTAAATCTACCGAAACGGTGTACGCACTCGATCCTTCATGCTCCGGATCGGCGACCATGAGGGGCAAGGCGAGGGCTTGGGCCCGTTTCTCGGTCAGCGGCGCACCGACCATTCCGCTGGTGCGCTGCACCATCCAGTTCATACGCTCGCTAGTGAGCAGACTGGCCGCCCCGACTAGGACCCCTTCGTTCGCCAGAGAGTCATCATCGAGAACGACAATGAAACCACCCGCGGTGAGTGCTTCGATGGCTTGGTGGATGGTGTTGAAGTCAGGCAAGGCAATCCTATTCAAAGGGGGCGACGCACGAGGCGCTCGACGTACTTGGCCAAAACATCAGTTTCGAGGTTGACCGTGTCGCCAACCCGGCGTTGGCCGAGGGCGGTCACTGCATGGGTATGAGGAATCACGGCAATCGAAAACGACGACGGGGTAACCGCGGCAACCGTGAGACTAATCCCATCGACGGCAATCGATCCTTTTGCCACAACATAGCTGGCCAACTCCGATGGCAGGTCGAACGTGTAGGTGAAGGACCCGTCAGCTAGCTCGTCGATCAGGGCAACGGTTCCAGTAGCGTCGACATGGCCTTGCACTACATGACCCCCGTAGCGACCACTCGCGGCGAGTGGGCGTTCGAGGTTAACCAAATCGCCGGGGGCCAATTGACCGAGATTGGTTCGTTCGAGGGTTTCGGGAACCGCATCCGCGGCCCACCATTCGGAGCCAAACGCAACCACGGTCAGGCAGCACCCGTTTACTGCCAGGGATGCACCTACTACCACATCGTCGAGCACGAGCGCGGCCGCGATTTCCACCCTGGCACCATTGCCTTGCGAAGTGATCGATCGAACGATTCCTATTTCTTCGATGAGTCCAGTAAACATTTTCCCGCCGTAGGTTCTAGGGAGCGGCCAGCAACGTGCGAGCGTCGTCGATATCGCACTTCAGTTGCGCCACCAACTGACCGACTCCTTCGAACTTGCGCTCGCTGCGAAGAAAGGCCGCGAATGATACGGCAACTTCTTCGTCATAGAGGTCGCCCTCAAAGTCGATTAAGTGCGCTTCGAGCAGCGAGTGTTCGGCGTGTTCGTAAAACGTCGGCCGACGCCCGATGTTGATGGCACAGGGGTGGCGATCGCCGTTCGATCGCTGGCACCAACCGGCGTAAACCGCATCAGCGGGCCACGCCATGACCGTAGGCACCGGGATGTTAGCCGTAGGAAAGCCGATCTGGCGACCGCGCTGATCGCCCGCTTCCACCACGCCCCGCACCTCGTAGGGGCGACCCAGCATCTCCGACGCGCGGGCAACGTCGCCGCCCGCCAGCGCCCGCCGGATTTTCGTCGAGGAGACCGGTTCGCGCGCCGCGTCGTTGTGACGAATGAGCTCAAGCGGCGACACGGCAAAACCCCACCGGTCACCGATCCGAGACAGGGCCTCAACATTGCCCTCACGGCCCGCACCGAAGTGGAAATCTTCACCCACAATGATCGCTCGAGCGTGGAGACCTTCGACAAAGACCTGCTCGACGAAAGCTTCGGGCCGAGTAGCCGCCCGTTCCTCATCGAACGCGACCACATAGGCGTAATCAATTCCCTGGGCCTCGATGAGTTCCAACTTTTGTTCGAGAGTGGTAAGAAGGCGCGGGGCACTCTCGGGCCGCACGACGTGGGCCGGATGGCCATCGAAGGTGACGACGGCCGATTTCACCCCCAACCGTTGCGCGGTGTTACGCACTTGGCGGAAGACTTCCTGATGGCCAAGATGAACACCATCGAAAACCCCGATCGTTGACGCGACGGAGACAGCCTCAGGGAGATGATCACGGCGGTCGTGGAGCAGTTCCATAACTCAATCAGTCAGGTAAGGGAGTCCCCAGAACGCTACCGGAGCGGCGTCAAATCCCAGCATTACTAAGCGAGAACAACGGTTGGCTTGGCGCCGTGTCGGTGAGCCTCGTAAACGGCCAACAAGGCCGCTGTCTGATCAAAGACAGCCCACGGGCCCTCGCCGGTCGCTCCCAGTTGCTCACAGGAATATATCCGGCCATGGCTGATGCCGGTAACAAGTTCGCCGCCCACTTCAACTCGGTCGAGGTGCGCCACCGCGGCACTGACCGGCAACAGAGTCGGCTTTTCTATCGTACTCGCCGCATCGAGCCCAAAGCCCCCAACTGACGTACGGCGCAGCGAGCGCAGGTGGGCTCCCCCGCCGAGGGCGGCACCCAGATCGGCGGCCAAGGTTCGCACGTAAGTACCCGACGAACAATCAACCACGCAGCGCCAGACCCCCCGATCGCCCTCCACCGGGGTGACGTCGTAGCGACTAACCGTGACTGGCCGGGGCTCGCGGACGACTGTCTGGCCCGCCCGAGCTAACTCATAGAGTCGCTTGCCGTCAACCTTCAACGCCGAAACCATGGGCGGGATCTGCATTATCTCTCCGCAAAGGGTCGCCGCCGCTCGCTGGACCTCAGCGTCGGTCACCGCCGCCATATCATGGTGAGCGGTTACCACCCCCGCGGCATCAAGAGTGGACGTTTCGACACCGAGAACGATCTCCGCCTCATAGGACTTTGGCAACGGGACAAGATAACGAAGCAAGCGGGTGGCCTGGCCCACGCCAAGGACCAGCACTCCAGTCGCGTCCGGATCAAGCGTGCCCGAATGGCCGATCTTGCCCGTGCCGATGATTCCCCGCATCTTCGCCACCACATCGTGGCTGGTCCAACCGGCGGGCTTGTCGACCACCACGACACCGTGGGGACCCTGACTACGCTTCTTCGCCACGATCTGCTTCGCCGTGTGGTTCGCCGTGTGGTTCACGGTCAACTCGAAGAAGTTCTTCGATACGAGCCGCGGCGCGCAAGGTTGTGTCGGGACGAAAATCTAGTTCGGGAGCCCGACGAAGCCTAGTCTGGACACTGACTTCATGGCGCAGTTTGCCACGGTACTCCCCGAACGCCTCGAGAATCTCCGGATCGTCGTCATCGTCGGCGAGAGACGTGAACCAGACAACGGCCCGATGAAGATCGCGATCAACATCGACGCTTGTTATCGACACCATGTCGAAGCGATCGTCCTCGAAGCGATCGAGGCCCTCGGCCACCACCCGACGAATGAGTTCACCAACCCGAGCGGTACGGGTAGCCGCTTGGCCACCGCCTCGGTTGTTGGATTGACGGCGAGCACGGGCCACCGGCGTTAAGAATCGAGCGTGCGCTCGATCTCTCGCGCTTCGTAGGTTTCGATAATGTCACCGGCTCGCAGGTCCTGGAAGTCCGACAAACCAATGCCGCACTCGTAACCGGCCGCCACCTCGCGGGCATTATCTTTGAAACGGCGCAGAGAGTTGACCGTCCCCTTCCAAATGATGCCGCCATCGCGCAGGAAACGAACCTTAGAACCGCGGGTGATGACGCCGTTGAGCACATAGCAACCCGCTATTGCCCCCACGCGCGGAACCCTGAAGATCTCGCGGACTTCGGCGTCTCCTGTGACTATCTCTTCGAACTCCGGTGCCAGCATGCCGACCATTGCGGACTCGATATCGTCGAGCAGTTGGTAGATGATCTCGTAGGTACGGATCTCGACACCTTCGCCTTCGGCCACTTCTCGGGCCTTGCGATCGGGGCGCACGTTGAAACCAATAATGGTGGCGTTAGAGGCGCTGGCCAATTGGATGTCGTTCTCCGTGATGCCACCAACCCCGCGGTGAACAAAGCCGACTTTGACTTCTTCTCGTTCGAGCTTACGAAGGCTCTCGGTGACCGCTTCGAGCGAACCGTTCACGTCTGCTTTGACAACCAAGTTGAGCGTTGCGACTTCACCTCGCTGGATTTGCTCGAAGATGTCGGCGAGTTTGGCGCCTCCCGACAGTGCATGAGCTTCCCGGCCCAGATTCGCTTGGCGTTTCCAGTGTTCGCGCCGGTCGGCGACCCGGTTGGCGACCTTGTCGCTGGGCGCGACAACGAAGTCGTCCCCGGCGATCGCGACATCGGACAGGCCCAGCACCTGCACTGGCATGGACGGCCCCGCTTCTTTGACTTGTTCGCCGCGATCATTGATGAGCGCACGGACCTTGCCCCACGCGGCGCCCGCAACCATGGGATCGCCGACTCGGAGCGTGCCTCGCTGGACTAAAACAGTAGCCACCGGCCCCCGACCAGTGTCGAGATTGGATTCCAGAACGACTCCCGTCCCGCGCCCGTTGGGATCGGCCCGTAGCTCCTCGACCGACGCGACGACCAACAATTGCTCCAAAAGTTCGTCGACCCCGATATTTTTGAGGGCCGACATCTCCTGGAAAATGGTCTCACCGCCCCACGCCTCCGGTACGAGTCCGTGTTCGGCCACTCCCGCTATCGCCTTTTGCACATCAGCGTTCTCGCGGTCGATCTTGTTCACCGCCACCACAATCGGAACGTCGGCCGCTTTGGCATGATTGATTGCTTCGATGGTTTGTGGCATCACTCCATCGTCGGCGGCCACCATCAAGATCACGATGTCGGTCGAACTAGCGCCGCGCGCCCGCATGGAGGTAAACGCCTCGTGGCCAGGAGTATCGATAAAAGTAATGGCGTGACCATCGCGCTCGACCTGGTAGGCCCCGATGTGTTGAGTGATACCTCCCGCTTCGCCGTCGACGACATTGGCGTCGCGGATCCGATCGAGGAGCAAGGTTTTACCGTGGTCGACATGACCCATGACAGTGATGACAGGTGGTCGAAACGGCGCATCGTCACTAGTGTCGTCGTCGAGTTTGAGCAACTTCTGAAGCTCGACTTCTTGTTCTTCGCCGGGATCAACGAGACGAATCTCGGCGCCAATTTCTGCACCGAAAAGTTCGATCATGTCGTCGCTCAGCGACTGCGTAGCGGTGACCATTTCGCCCGCCTGCATAAGGAAACGAATGACGTCGGTGGCGGTACGGTTGAGTTTGGGACCAAGATCGAGTGAGGTCGAGGCCCGCTCCACGACGATGACACCCTCAGGCACCGGTGTGTCGATCGGGGTGGACAACGGAGCGTCCATTGGTTGGAGTTCTTCACGACTGCGACGACGACGACCCCGACGACGAGGCGGACGACCCCCAGGACCACCAGGACGTCCTCCACCACCAGGACCACCCCGACCCGGAGGACCACCACCGGGACGTCCTCCACCACCAGGACCACCCCTACCCGGAGGAGGGGCACCGGCGCCAGGAACTGAATCACGGGGTCCACCAGAACGCCGACCACCGCTCGGCAACGGACCACCCCGAGATGCACCAGGGGGACGGGCGCGCGTGTCGCCAGAGGGGACGGGCCCTTTGGGCCGGACTCCACGACCCCCAGGCGGGGGCGGAATGGCACGCCCGGTTAGGGAGCGAGGCGGGGGTGGAATCGGCTTGCCCGACCCTGACATTGGCGGACGCTTCGACGGGTCGATAGCGATTCTTTTGACAACCTTTTTGACTACCTTCTTCACCGGCGCCGCGCTAGGCGGGAGAATCCCGGGACTTTTCGCCGGGTTCTTAGGCGGCCCGACACTTCCACTCGAGGAGATCACTCGCTTGGGCTTCACGGGGGCCACGGGCCGCGAGACGGACGGGGCGGCAGGCGGGGCGGCGGCAGGCGGGGGGGTGGCTGGTTCGGGGGCGCGTACCTCTGCCACCGGGGCTTCCTCGACCCGCGGCGATGCGGGCTTCGGTGCCGGCAACGGCTTAGTACGGATCAGGCCTTCGCGCTTGGCTTTGCGGCGAACGCGGTCGGCTTGTGCTTCGATGATGCCTGAAGAATGGCTCTTGACCCCAATTCCCAGAGAATCGGCAAGATCAAGAGTTTCTTTGTTGCTAAGGCCCAACTCGCCAGCAAGCTCATAGACACGGATCTTCGGTGGCACGGGTTGCGATTTCCTTTTGTTTCACTCGACAGTGCGCGGGAGGGAGTGGTCCCAGCATCCTCCGTGCAAACACGCGGAAGGCCACTGCGGCCACAATTCTAAGAGTTTAGCGACCGGCGTAGCGTTAACCTCGAACCGGAGGCCGGTAGAAATCGCATTCCGCCGCACCACAAGCTCGACGCAGGCCCGAACGGGTCCGCCCGCGACTACTCCTATTCGCCCGAATCGGCGGCGGTTTCTTGCGAAGCGATGTAGTCGGACTCCGAGATCGGCGCGCTGCCGTCGGCGGGCTGCCAAATATTTTCGCCCGTCCCCTCGTCGAGTTTCCACTCACCTGCGGCCCACTCTCCACTTGCGTAAGACTGTTCCTGCGCGAACTGGGCTTCGGACTTGATGTTAATACCCCATCCGGTGAGACGAGACGCCAGTCGGGCGTTTTGTCCTTCCTTGCCAATCGCCAGTGAGAGCTGAAAGTCCGGAACAATTACGTCGCAGTCACCAGTCAATTCGTCGGAACGAACCTCGGTAACCTTGGCCGGACTCAGGGCGCGAGTAACGAATTCCTGGAGATCCTCATGGAACGGGACTATGTCGATTTTCTCGCCTCGCAACTCATTGACGATCTGGCGCACCCGAGCACCGCGGGCCCCCACGCACGCACCGACGGGATCGACGTTGGAGTCGTTTGAATACACGGCAATCTTGGTCCTATGGCCTGGTTCACGGGCACACGCCTTGATTTCGACAATTCCATCCGCGATCTCGGGAACCTCAAGTTCAAAGAGTCGCTTGATCAGGCCCGGGTGGGTGCGGCTAACCACAATTTGGGGACCCTTCGCCGTATTGCGCACTTCAACGATGTAGGCCTTCATACGCACGTTGGAGTCAGGCCGCTCGAAGGGAACTTGCTCGGCCTGCGGGAGCAACGCCTCAACCCGACCAAGGTCCAGCAGCGTGTAGCGAGAATCGGTCTGCTGGATCATTCCGGTAACTATGTCGCCCTCGCGACCCGCGTACTCCTCGTATTTAAGCTCGCGCTCTGCTTCGCGAATGCGCTGGGTCATTACCTGACGCACGGTCTGAGCCGCGATGCGGCCGAAGTCGCCGGGGGTGACGTCTTTTTCCGATCCCACCGGCTCGCCATCTTCGTCGAGGTCTTGGACGACGACGCGAAAATCCATAGTTTCTGGGTCGATAGTAACCCATGCGTCCTCACGGGCATTGGGCCTGCGCTTGTATGCTTGTTCGAGGGCATCGGCGAGCGCTCCATACAGGGTCTCTGGGGTGATGCCTCGCTCAGCGGCGAGGGCATGCAGAGCTTCCTTCCTGTCCTGGTTCATGGCTAAGTCTCCTTGCTGGGACGATTCTTTACGTTTCGATGGTTGGGTCCGCCCGACTTGGTTCTCGGGCCCCACTCAAAGACGGTGCGAGCCTCAGTGATGTCGTCGTATCGAAAGAAAAGAGCTTCGCCCAAGCTATCCCCGTCGAGACAGAACCCGGTGTCGTTCGCGCTCACAATCGTGCCGCGGCAGCGCCGAGCGCCGGTAATTCCAACCTCGGTTTTCACCTTCACTATTTCGCCGATCGCCGATACAAAGTGTTGCGGAGTCCTCAACCGGCGTTCCAGCCCGGGACTCGAAACTTCAAGCGTGTAGCGCCCCGGAATTGGATCGACTTCGTCGAGCAGGCGACTAGCGGCCCGACTAATGACCTTGATGGCGTCGATGCTGACGCCATCGTCGGCGTCGACCAGAATCCGCAGGACGCCGCGGTTTAACTCGATGTCGTACAGGTGGGCTTGAGCATCGGCCACGATGGGCAGCACCAACTCGCGAACACGATCTATAACGGCCATGGCGTTGCCTCCTCATCCGCGGGTTGTCGAACTAAGTAACTCGATCGACCCCTGAATCAAGAAAAGCGTGGCCTAAGGCCACGCCTCACCCAAATACCGGTTCCGAACGTCAACGAAAGCTTAGCAGGGTTTCGGCTTGGATACGGCCAAGGTCCGGTCCTTGGGTGCCCGATCGCGGCGGATCTCGGCAATGACGGCCTCGGTCTCGTTGGCGTCGTCGCCTCGGTCATTGAGATTACGGGCGCGATCCTCGGCGGCGGCCTTCTTCGCCGCGTCCTTAGTAGCGACCGCGCGCTTCAGGGCGGCGTCGGCGCCGTGTTCGTGAATGAACTCAGCCCATTCAATGAGCGTGTCGACCATCTCGTCTTCGGGGACGACCATAACGTTGTGACCTTTGACAAACAGATGCCCGCGTTTGTTACCCGCGGCGATGCCGATATCGGCGTCGCGGGCTTCACCTGGACCATTAACTACACATCCCATGACAGCAACCTGAAGGGGAATCTCGCGCTCGCCGAACGCGTCCATTGCTTTCTTGGCGATAGTAAAGATGTCAACCTCGGCCCGCCCGCAACTCGGACACGAGATCAAATCAACGTTCTTTCGTTCCCGTAGGTTCAAGGTTTCGAGAAGTTGGCGCCCAGCCTTAGCTTCCTCCACAGGATCAGCGGTGAGCGAGTAACGAATGGTATCGCCAATTCCTTCGGCGAGGAGGGTAGCGAGGCCCGCCGTGGCCTTGAGCGTGCCGATCGGTGGCGGACCGGCCTCGGTGACACCGAGATGCAGGGGATAATCGGTGACTTCGGCCAGTTGGCGATAGGCCTCAATCATCAGCGGCACGCTCGAAGCCTTGACCGATATCTTAATCAGATCAAAGCCAACGTCGTCGAAGTAACGAATCTCATCGAGGGCCGACTCGACCATGGCCTCCGGGGTCACCTTGCCGCCGTACTTTTTGTAGAGGTCGGGGTGTAGCGAACCGCCGTTGACCCCGATACGGATCGGCACTTGGCGGTCTTTGGCTTCGCGCGCCACGGTCTTAATGTGATCGGGATTTCTAATGTTGCCGGGGTTCAGGCGGAGACAGTGGACCCCGGCTTCTAGGGCTTCGAGGGCCCGTCGATACTGATGATGAATGTCGGCCACTATGGGCACGGGCGAGCGCGGAACAATGCGGGCCAAGCCTTCGGCGGCTTCGCGTTCGTTGCAGGTACACCGGACAATGTCGGCCCCCGCGGCGGCTAGGGCGTAGATCTGCTGGAGGGTCGCTTCGTGATCGGCGGTCTTAGTAACCGTCATCGATTGGATCGTGATCGGCGCTCCTCCCCCCACTGGAACGGCACCCACCATGATCTGGCGTGTCGGTCGACGGGGAAAGCTCGCGGTGAACTCCATAGGCAATCCTAACCGCCTAGCCAAGATTTATCGGGTCGATGACATCACGAATTATGGCCACGAGGCCGACCACGCTCAACAGCATGAAGATGGCATAAGTGAAGGGCAAGACCCTGTTGTAGTCAACTTCGTGGCGCCGCCCGCCGAAACTGCGGATGCGCTCGTAGGTCGCAATTACCACGTGTCCGCCATCGAGCGGAGGCAGGGGCAACAGGTTGAGGAACCCGACCGAGATGTTCAATCCGGCTAGGAACAATAGGGTGCGGTCAAGTCCGTCCCCCGTGATTTGAGACCCGAAGCGCGCCGCGCCATAGATCGAAATAATGCGTCGTTCGTCAGGGTCACCTTGGTCGAGCGCTCGGCTGGCGAGTTCGCGCTTCCCCGCGTCAGTTGACGTGATGTCGTCATGTACCGTGTCGACGTTGCCGCTGAGGGTTTCGCCCACAAAGGTGGGCAAGGCGCCACCCGTGAGCGTGTGCCACATCCCGACGGTGACCTGGCGGAACAGATTCTCGAACTCGGTAACCGCGGTGATGACCGCTGTAATCGGGCCGTGACTATCGCGCTCGGATTCGGCGGAAACACCAAAGAATCCGGTCGTTGCCTGAGCGGCCGGTCGGAGTTCGGTGATCACCGCGTTTGACACCACCTGAAGCCTTGTTCCCCGGGCCGGATCAAACACGATCTCAACCGGCGTATTGATCCGGTCCGCGGCCACCGCCTCGACATCGGCCCAAGATGCCACGTCTATACCGTCGATCTGCAGGATACGATCACGTTCTTCTAGACCGCGAATCCCTAGCGCACCGGCCAAAGTAAGCCGAGCTCCGAGGACAACCTGCTCCGTGACGGGCTCCCCGTCGGATTCGTAGACGATCGTGATTGGTTGCCCGCCGCGAGGGGCGATAACCTCACCGAACTGGACAAAGTCGGTGATTTCGATGCCGTCGACCGAGATGACTTTGTCCCCCACCTCAAGGTCGAGCAAGGCCGCCGCGCTCTGATCGCTGATAGAACCAATCCGCCAACCGCCGTCCGCGGAAGGGGTCCCCTTCCACATCAAGAAACTAAACAGCAGCACAATCGCCATCATGAAGTGCATGGCCGAGCCCGCGGTTACCACCAGCAACTTTCGGGGGAAGGACTTCGCTCGGTAGGTACGTTCCTCGTCGCCTGCTGGCACTGGATCGAGATTGTTCATGCCAATGATGCGAACGTAGGCCCCCGCGGGAATCGCCTTGACCCCGTACTCAGTCTCGCCCCTGCGAAACGACCACAATCGCGGGCCAAAACCGATAAAAAACTCGGTGACCTTCATGCCCGTCCATCGGGCGGTCAAGTAGTGACCCATCTCGTGCATGAAGATCATGAAAACGATCGCGACAACGATGAACGCCCAGTTCCAACTGGCGAAAAAACCGAGGGCCAAAATGGCAGCCACGAGCAGGACCAAACCAGTCCAGTCGTTCTTGGATTCGGTGGAGGCAGTAGCTACGTTCATCGACTCATTCTCCTCGCTACGCAGTCCTTGGCGACCGCGCGTGCTGTAGCATCAAGGGCCAAAACGGTATCGACATCGGTGGCCGCGTCGCCGGGCCACTCCTGCATGACCGCTTCGACCACGTCGGCAATTTCGACCCAACGAAGTTGACCGGCCAAGAAAGCTTCGACCACAATTTCGTTGGCGGCACTCAGCCAAGCAGGCGCCGTTTCGCCTGCTCGGCCAGCCTCATAAGCTAGGCGCAGACAGGGGAAAGCATCTAGATCGGGGGGCTGGAAATCCAGTCGGGTGAGTTCGTTCCAATCGATTGCGCCATACGGAACTTCTAATCGGTCGGGGTACGCCAACGCGTAGCCAATGCACAGGCGCATGTCGGGCAATGAGAGTTGGGCCATGGTGGCCCCGTCGGTGTAGCTCACCATCGAATGAATCACCGACTGCGGGTGGACCACAACATCGATGTCGTCGAAATCAACGGCAAAGAGTTCGTGAGCCTCGATAACTTCTAGGCCCTTATTCATCAGTGTGCTGGAATCGATAGTGACCTTGGGCCCCATCTTCCAAGTGGGATGAGCGAGGGCATCGTCGATCGAAACGTGGGCGAGTTGGGCTCGGTTTCGCCCCCGAAACGGACCGCCGCTAGCCGTCAATACAACTTTGTGGACTCGATCGGTAGCGCCGATTTTGCCGTTTATGTCGTTGGCGCGCAGGCATTGATGGACAGCGCAGTGCTCGCTGTCGACTGGGATGAGTTCCGCACCAGGCGTGCGCCAGGCCCGCTGAACGACCGGTCCGGCAGCGATGAGCGATTCTTTGTTAGCCAACCCCAGCCGTTTTCCGGCTTCTAAGGTGGCTAGTGTCGCCGGCAAGCCCGCGAACCCGACCACCCCGTTGATCACCACGTCGCCGGTTCGGGCGGCATCGGCTAGTGCATCGCTACCCACGAGAAGTTCGGTTGACGCGGGCAGTTCAGGACCGATCTGACGGGCTCGCGCCCCATCGGCAACGGCCACCACCGCAGGACGAAACTCCCGCGCTTGGTCGATAACAGCCATGCTAGACCCGACCCCTAAGGCCGAGACGTGGTAACGCTCAGGCTCCGCCCGCACGATCTCAAGAGTTTGGGTACCGATCGAACCGGTAGATCCAAGAACCGCGACGGAAATAGGCACCGAGGGTCAGATCAGGAGAACAGCGCCGCACTAGCCACGTACCACGTAACGGGCAGCACGAAGAGTAGACCGTCGAATCGATCGAGCAGACCACCGTGGCCGGGGAGGATCGAGCCCATGTCCTTGACTCCAAGGTCGCGCTTCATCTGCGACTCAGCCAGATCGCCAATCGGCGCCGCCGCCGCGACCACGATACCGAGAATAATCATGGTAACGAATCCACCACCGGTCGTCGCCGAGGCCAACGGGGCGGGCTGACCCATGACCCCCATCACGACCGCGACCGCCAAAGTGGCGATAATTCCACCTACCAACCCTTCGACTGTCTTGTTCGGGCTGGCCGGTGAAAGCCGGTTCTTTCCCATGGTTTTTCCGATGATGAGTCCCCCCACGTCGTAAGCCACAGTGAGCAAGATCGCCGCGGTGAGCAAGCCAGTGCCGTGACCCTCTATGGATAGCATGAGCGCGGCGAACGAACCCAGCACGCCGATGTGCACAATGCCGAGCATGGTGGCGCCAAAGCCCTTCATCACTCCGTCGGAACTCACCCCCATGAGGTACCAGAGCGAACCAAAGACGATGCTAAGAACCAGCACGAGACCGATGGCTGCTTCGCCTCGCCAATAAACAGCCAGTGGTAGGGTCAAGACACCCGTCAAGCCCAGCAGTACCGCGGGTTGGTGGCCAGCAACCCGAACGGCGTTGTAGAACTCGACCGCGCCTAGAAGCAACGCGGCCGTGACCACGCTTAGGGCGGCGACGGGGCCCGCTGCCATGGCGGCAAGAATCAGCGCCGCAAGTCCCAAACCGACGATGATCGACATTGGGATATCGCGCTCGTGGTCGGATCCCACGGTCGACCCCAACTGCGCGGCGACCGATGGATGTTCCGCTGACGCGGCGGGCGGCGGGGCCGCCAAGCGCGAACGGTTGGCCGGTTCCTCAAAAGCAAAGAAGTCATCGGCCGCGCCGGGATCGGAGCCGATTTCCGCCGTCGAACCAGTTGGACCGGCGTCTTCGTCGGCCCACCGGGGAGTCGATGAAAGTTCGGCCCAAGCGTTCAACTCGTCAGGGTTGGAGTTGCCCGACTCCGAAGCAGAACCGGGATCGAACCTGACCGCGTCGGCGCCACCGCCGACTTGAGGAACCGCTCCAGTCGCCGGTTCGCTCCAGTGTGGGATGGCGTCGTCGTCGGCCTCAAACGAGGGGTCGTCATCGCCAAACACCGACCTCCCAGGCGCGGCAAACTCGTCGTTAGCGGCTTCGTCGTCGGGCAGTCCCCCGCCGTCGACCACTCGGAAGCCTTCGAAATCATTGGAATCGTCGGTCATAGGTTTAGCTCTCCTAGTGTGACTCAAGGTCAGAACTCGAGCAACTCCTCTTCCTTTTGGGCCTGCGCAGACTCAATCCTGACAATAAACTCGTCTTTCAGGGTATCAATACGACCTTCCGCCACTCGAACAGCGTCCTCGGAGACACCGCCGTCGTTCGACAAGTCGTCAAGATCCTTACGACACTGCCGCCTAACGCCGTTGACCTGCTGTTTGCCCTCCTCGGCCATACTACGCACTACCTTGACGAGTTCGCGACGACGAAGAGTGTTGAGGGGCGGGAAATTGAGACGAATGATTCGACCATCGTTGCTCGGAGTCAGACCCATGTTCGCATTGATGATGGCGCGTTCGATAGCTTGGAGATTGTTCGCGTCGTGCGGGGTGACAATGAGTTGACGAGCCTCCGGAACCGAGAAGCTCGCAACTTCCTGCAGTCGCATCTCAACCCCGTAGGCCTCAATGGTGAGTCGTTCAAAAATTGCTGACGAGGCTCGACCCGTGCGGACGCTGGAAAACTCGCGACGAGATGCGCTGAGCGCCCCTTCCATCTTCTCTTTCGCATCCAAGATGACTAATTCTAGATCTTCGTCACTCACGCCACACTCCCCTCATCATCGACAAGAGTACCGACCGATGAGCCGCGAAGTAGGGATTGTAGGTTTCCTTCCCCCATCAGGTCAAACACCACGATGGGCAGGTCGTTATCCATACACAAGGTGATTGCCGTGGAATCCATGACCTTGAGGCTTTCGTTCAGCACCCGCATATAGGAGACATGGCCGAGTTTGACCGCCTCGGGATTTCGGCGGGGATCGTCGCTGTAGATGCCATCCACCCCACCGTGGGTACCTTTGAGCACGACCTCAGCCTCAATCTCCACCGCCCGCAGCGCGGCCGTGGTGTCGGTCGTGAAGAAAGGATTCCCGGTACCAGCTCCGAAGATGACGATCCGGCCCTTTTCTAGGTGACGAGTGGCGCGGCGCCTAATATAGGGTTCGGCGATTTGGTTCATCTCGATCGCCGACTGAACTCGGGTGGGTTGGCCGAGTTGTTCGAGAGTGTCTTGGAGCGCCAACGCATTCATGACCGTAGCGAGCATGCCCATGTAGTCGGCTTGGGCTCGGTCCATACCGGCACCATGAATGCCCCGCCAGATGTTCCCGGCACCGACAACGATCGCAATGTCGACCGCGAACGCTCGTTGAGCAGCAACAATGTCCTGGGCGATTCCAAAGACGCTGGGACCATGGATCCCGTATTCGAGCGGCCCAGCAAAGGCTTCGCCCGAGAGTTTTAACAACACGCGCTTCCAACGGGCGGGTTGCAAGCCGCGGACTCTATCGCCGTCGCTCATTGACTCACGAGCCAATCATAACCTGCACGAATCGGGCAATATGGCCGCCCCCTAAGCTGTTTTTTACTGGCGTCTTGTCGCCGTGTAGCCCCTGTTCGAGCAGCACTCGCTCACCAAGCCAGCCGCGCATACGACCGTCGACGATCTTGTCCCACGCCGCCTCTGGTTTGCCCTCGGCCTTGGTGATCTCCAGCAGGGATTGGCGCTCGCGGGCGACCTCGTCCTCGGGAACCTCGTCCGCCGTTAGAAAAGTTGGTTTAGCAAACGCAATGTGTAGGGCGACTTGGTGAAGGTCGTCTTGGCTGACACCCGCGCCCTCAACCACAATGGCGTTCACACCGCGACCGTCTTGTACGTGGAGGTAGGTATCTAAGGTGTTGCCCTCGGCTGCCTCAATGCGATGCACCGCTCCGAGCGCGATGTTTTCTTTGATGGTGACCTGTAGATCTTCTAGCGCCGCGGCCTGCGCCTCTACCGCTGACTCGCCGTCGACAAGAACCGCCGCCGCGAGGCGAGCGGCGAGACTGGTTACGGCCTCGTTCTTGGCCGAGAAGTCGGTCTCGGTTTTGATCTGGACTAGCGCTGCAACGTTACCGTTTACCGCGAGAGCGATCGTGCCTTCATCGTTGTCGCGGTCGCCTCGCGATGCGGCTTTGGCTAAGCCCTTCTCGCGGAGAATTTGGGTGGCGGCTTCCATGTCGCCGTCGCATTCGATGAGCGCCGTCTTGGCATCCATCATGCCCGCGCCAGTAGCGTCACGGAGGGCCTTGACAACTTTCGCAGTAATCGACATCAGTGTATTCTTTCGGTGAGAGTTGATCGGGTGAAACGGTGATGCGGCACTCAGGCCTCGACCCCAGCCTCAGTCTCGCCCTCAGTCTCGCCCTCAGACTCGCCCTCAGACTCGCCCTCGGTCGGGATGGCTTGGGCCGCGGCAACTCGAACTTCTCGCTCGGCCGCTTCGGCCGCCGCGGCTTGGCGAGCCTCCGCTTGTTGCTCGGCCACCTCAGCCTCTTCGAGGATGTTGCGCTGCGCTAGCGCGTCGCCCCTCATTTCGGCTTTCTTCAAGCGGATGAAGCGACCCTCCAGAACGGCGTCAGAGATGACACGGCTCATGAGTTCGCCAGCGCGAATGGCATCGTCGTTACCGGGAATGGCGTAATCAATGAGATCAGGATCACAGTTGGTATCAACTACGGCGACGATCGGGATACCGATCTTGCGAGCTTCAGTCACCGCGATGTGTTCTAATTTCGTGTCGAGCACGAAGATCGCTTGCGGGAGCTTGTCCATGTCGCGGATGCCGCCGAGGTTGCGCTCGAGTTTGACGAGTTCGCGGCTGATAAGGAGAGCTTCCTTTTTCGGCATTTCTTCGAGTTCGCCTGAGTCGCGCATGCGGCGGTAATCCTGCATCTTGCTCACGCGCTTGGAGATGGTCTGGAAGTTGGTGAGCATGCCGCCTAGCCAACGCTCGTTGATGTACGGCATGTTGCAGCGCTCGGCGTAGGACTGAATGGAGTCTTGTGCCTGCTTTTTGGTGCCGATGAACAGCACCGTGCCACCATTGGCGACGAGATCGCGGACGAACACGTACGACGCCTCGAGGTGGTTTAGAGTCTGGTGCAGGTCGACAATGTGAATGCCGCTCGCTTCGCCGTGAATGAACCGCCGCATCTTGGGGTTCCAGCGACGGGTCTGGTGGCCGAAGTGGACGCCAGCTTCCAGCAACTGCTTCATAGAAATGACTGCCATAATAATTTCTCCCGGTTTTGCGAGCCGACAGGACGTCGAAACGACCGGGTATTGCCAGCACCGAAACATATCCTCCGCGGTCGGAACTGATCGCGAGAGAGGCCATGACGACCAGCGAATAGTGTAGCGGCACTAGCTCAGGATCCCTCCGGTTTGCTGGGTCCTCGCTTAGGGCCCTTCGGTGTTTTTCCCTTGACTTGATCAGCGATGAGAATCCCGAGAGCGAGGGAATGTTCGCCGTAGGCAATCATTTCCGGTACCACCATGTCGAGGATCTGGTCCCCGATGCCGCTACACGTCGGCGGTAAGCCTGCCAGGGCAAGGCGTACTTCACGTACCACATCGGGATGGCCGGGCAAGCCACCGTGGGCGCCACCGAACGGATTTCCGTTTCCGACCACGAAATGAGCGGCGCCGGGGGCATCGGCGTAGGTGGCGGGAACAACTGGATCGCCTCGATCGCCAATAGTGACCGCTTGGATACCCTCGGGAAAGGCCACGTCTGCTGTGTCGCCCGCGAAACCTGTCTCGGACAGGTCCTCGACGATTGGTGACACGAAAATATTGTCAGGATCGACCACCTGAAGTCCGAGGGATACCGCTGATCCAATGGCGGTCAACTCAGCCGCTTGGGCCAACTCAGCAACGGGACTCCCACCGTGAGGAGACGCGAAAGTCATCGCTACACCAACATCAACGGTCTCCAAATCGATCTCGGCGAGGGCGTGACGGGTGAGGAGTCCGCCGAGGCTATGCCCATAAAGATCTATAGGTACCCCTGGGTTAGCGGCCGCGACGTCCTCGATCGCCTCCCGTAGACGATCGATAGCGGGCTCAATGTCGGCCCGGGTATCCGTGTCTGTGTAGTGGCTTCGTTCGACGTGGCCCGCCCAGTCGAGGCCGCCGCCGGGGATCAGACCGCCCTCGTAGCTGAAGCGCACCACGTCGTCGGTCTCGTAGCCGTGTTGGCTAAGGTCGAGATCCTCGATACCGACATGCGACGTGGATGACGAGTTGAGGCCCGCCACGGTGATCGCAATACGCCGTTCCGGGGGCGGGCCGAGATCCGCCCCCACGCTTTCGGGGGTGCAAGGATCGGGGAACACAAGTTGATGAAGCCCCTCGGCAATGACGCTAGCCCAGTGAATGGCATTCGTCTTCATCCAGAGGTGGGCCATGACCTCAATCTGGTGGACCAAACTGTCGAGCTCATCCAATACCACTCTGTACGCCAGCGAATTCAGCTTCCCCCATGCTCGGATGGCCCCAACTAGCGCTGACCCAAAGCCTCCGCCCTTGGGTTGTTCAAGAAACTGGAGCCTTTCGCTTCGGCGTTGCAGTTCGAGCCACTGACGCCCCGAGTCATGGTCGTCGTGGGGCACGAGACGCACGTCGATTCGGCGGGTGCCGAAGAGTCCGGCCGGGTCGACGTATTGCCCGTTGATCCGTGTACTGAAGTGCAACGAGTGGGCCGCCCGCCCGATTCGATCACCACGCTGTACCTGTCGAGCGAAGGGGACTTCAGTCCCCGCAAGCGGACCGTAACTAGTACGCAGGCCGCCGCCATGATCGATAGTGACGTAGATGTTCCCCGCGACAGGGCCGGAGAAAACCACAATGCCGGGACCGGCGGCAACGACCGCATCACCGGGATTAGTGTCGTATTCGATGCCCCGGTTGCCCGCACCGTACGGGCCGTCGGGGAGTCTGAAGGGATCGAGCACCGGTGCGCGCACCGGGGATCTCAGTGCTACCTCGGCTTGGGCGTCGGCGGCTGGGGCTAGGACGGCCCCGACGCTGGCGAACACCAGAAGCAAAACAACAAATCGGCGCATACGTACCCCTGAATCTCGAAAGGTTCACGGGGAAGTGATGCGCCGACGTATCGACAGGGTCGATCTTAGCGACCTACTTCTGGATTGCGGTTAAGGAAATGATCTTATATTTGTGAATCTTAGGCTCGGGGGTGGGTTGTGCGATGAACGTCACGCATGCGCTCTCGACTGACCCGCGTATAGATCTGGGTAGTGGCGAGATCGGCATGACCCAACATTTCTTGTACCGCCCGCAAATCTGCCCCGCCGTCTAGGAGGTGGGTCGCAAAGGTATGGCGTAGCGCGTGCGGGTGGGTGGGAACCAGCGATCGCCGGTCGATCAGGCGTCGCACATCACGCGGTGAAAGCGCCCGTCCAACACGGTTATAGAACAAGGACTCGTCAGGAGATTCCGGGGTTTTCATCGACGGGCGTCCGTGCTCGAGCCACTCGGCGAGGGCCGCTTTAGCCGGTTCACTCAACGGAACGCGACGCTCTTTGGAACCCTTCCCCCAGACGCTGATGCTCCCGGATTTCCTAGCCACGGCGCGCACCGTGAGCCCACAAAGCTCACTAACCCGAAGCCCGCTACCGTACAACAATTCAATAACCGCTCGATCGCGCAAGTCAACAGCGGGATCTTCGTCGGCTACCGCGGACCCGTTTATGAGCCCGTCGATTTCGGCCGCGTTCAGCACTCGCGGCAGCGTCGACGCACCGCTCGGCGCCCGGAGCGCGGCGGCGGGGTCGGTCTCAACCCGGTTCGTTCGACGGGCCCAATCAAAGTAGCGGCGGGCGACCGAGGCCTTCCTGGCGATCGTGCGCCGAGCGTAGTCAGCTGAGCCGAGTTCGGCGAGGTACCGGCGAAGGTGCCAGCGGTTGACCGCATCCGGTGATGGCACGCCGTTGCGGTGCAGCCAACGGATAAGGGCTTCGATATCGCGCGAGTACACCGAGCGAGTGGAGTCGGCGACTCGCGTCAGCGAGTCCAGCCAGATCGACACGTCCCAAGAAGCCACTCGCGGCACCTTAGCGGTAGAACCACCGAGGGGTCTTCCATCAGGCCCGACGCACGCGAGCCCCGTCGGCAACAAGGTGCTTGCTCCCAATCAGGATCTCCAGTTGGGCAAAGACCACGCGGGCGGGGAGTCCTGTACGGCCGACGAGGTCATCGGCGTTGGCGGGCCCGTCGTCCATCGCTGCCAAGACTATCGCCGCTTCGCCGATAGGAAGAACCGGCTCGGATCGTCGCCGCGCCCCCGACTCGACCGCAGCCAAACCAAGGGCGCACAAGATGTCGTCGGCATTGCGTACCGGAGCACAACCGTCGGCCAAAAGCGAGTTAGTTCCCTCGGCCGCGGGGTTTCGCGTGCTCCCCGGCACCGCCATAACCTGCAGGCCGCGTCGGATCGCATGATCGACGGTGAGCAGCGAGCCACCGGCGGCTCGCGACTCGACCACGACAACGATGTCGGCAAACGCGGTGAGCAAACGATTGCGAGCGGGAAAGCGCCAGCGGGCAGGCGCCGTTCCTGGTGGCGCCTCGGTACAGAGGGTTGCGTCGGCAACCATTTGCTCCCACAGCACACGGTGACGGCGCGGATAGACAACATCGGGCCCGCTTCCCACCACCGCCAGCGGAGCGACACCATCGACAGACAACGCCCCTAGATGCGAGGCACCATCGATACCGAGGGCCAGTCCGCTCACCACAACGACTCCCGCGGCGGCCAGCGCGGCACCGAGTTCATAGGCCACGTCGCGGCCTGTTCCCGTACACCTTCGCGTTCCCACTATGGCAACCGCGGGCGCGTCGGGGTTGACGGGGGCGCCGCGACGAAAAAGAACGGGGGCGGGGTCGATGTCGTCGACTAGAGCGCGCGGATGGGCCGAGTCGTGCCAAGTCGTGACTGTGACCCCGTTCTCGACCAGTTGGTTCTCCACTCGGTCGAGATCAATCGACTCTAACTGAGCAGGCCACGCCGATCTTTCCTCCCTCGCTCCCAACTGGACCGGAAGGTGACCGCGCCGCACGGAAACAAACGCCTCGTGCGGGGTGGCGTCAGCAAGGAGGCGAGCGAGTCGCTTCGGACCAAGACCGTCGAGTTGGGCCAACGCCGTGGCGTATACAGCCGAACTAACCATGGGACCCGCCGATCAACGGCCGAGCCCGTAAGGCCAAAGCGGCGGCCACGTCGGTAACCCGAAGGGCGGACCCGCCGTCGTCGAGATCGCGAATCGTGCGGGCCACGCAGCGAACTCGGCGCAACCCCCGGGCACTCAGCCGACCTTGTTCGATTGCGGTGGCCAGCACCGTTCGGGCAGCCGACTCAAGAACCGCGTGCTGGTCGAGGAGTTTATCTGATAACTCCGCGTTGCAGCGAACGCCCCGCTCTCTGGCCGTCACTCTGGCCTTCGCCACTCGCTTGGCCACCACCGAGGTGTGCTCGCCGGGGTCGCCAAGCAAAGCGCTCGGTGACGGACGATCGACGTGGACCATGACATCAAGGCGATCGAGCAGCGGACCCGAGACCCGCCGGGCGTATCTCGCCCGCGCCGCCGCGGGACAGCGGCACCCGATATCGCCACCCGCACCGCACGGACACGGGTTCATCGCCGCGACCAGCAGAACCCGCGCCGGTTGCTGGGTCGTTCCCCCCGAGCGGGCGACCCGGATTACGCCTTCTTCGAGGGGTTGACGCAAGGCGTCGAGGACCGACGGGGCGAACTCACCCAACTCGTCTAGGAAAAGAACTCCCCCCGAGGCAGTGCTCACCTCCCCGGGACGGGCCCGCCCTGAACCGCCGCCGATGAGAGCGGCCATGGACGCGGAGTGGTGCGGGGCACGAAACGGTGGACGGCGCACCAGCCCGCCCGGTGGAAGCGCCAAGCCCGCGGCGCTGTGAACGCGGGTGACGTCGAGGGCAACATCGGGCGCGAGATCGGGCAGCAGGCCCGGGAGACGCCGCGCCAGCATGGTCTTTCCGACCCCGGGCGGGCCAACGAGCAATACATGATGGCCACCCGCGGCCGCGATTTCGATAGCCGCTCGGGCGGCCGGCTGACCCCGGACATCGGCGAGATCCGGCACCGGTAGCCCCGGCCCGGATTCGCTCAAGGGGGGCGGATCGGGCCACGGAGCGCCTTCGGCGATGGCCAACCGTATGTCGTTGAGGGTGCGGGCTGGCCTCACCCGCTCCCCGGCGACCAGCGACGCAACCGCGGCATCGACCGCGGCAACAACAACCCGATCGGCCGAGATCGCGTCGACCAGAGGCAACGCACCAGGTACCGAACGCAACGAACCGTCTAGGCCCAACTCCGCGAAAGCCCCCAAGTCTCCCGCTGTCTCACCGTCGAGTTGGCCCGACGCGATCAACACGCCAAGGGCTATGGGCAAGTCGAGGCCCGCGCCAACCTTGGGAACGCCGCCGGGGGCCAGATTGACCGTGATGCGTTTCATGGGCCACGAGGCGTTCGACGACACGATCGCGGCACGAACCCGATCGCGCGCTTCGCGACACGATACGTCGGGAAGACCAACTATGGTGAAGCTGGGCAGACCATCGGCGACGTGAACTTCAACCGAGACCGGACTGCCCTCCACCCCGCGCAGGGTGGCGGACGGAATTGTTGCCAACATGAGACCTCCAAAGCGTGAACCCCTCGAAGAAAGAGGGGGGTATAGAGGTCGCCGGTGAACGCCAGCAACGAGCGCAATGTAAATCTACCTCACGGTAGTGACAAGACCTCACGGGTATAGCGCACGACCGCGTCAAGTTCCGCCGTTGAAAGCCTCCCCGCGAACGATGGCATAGCGTTGCGACCGTCGGCGATTATCTGGCGCTGGGCGGCGGGAACCGGGTACGCGTCAACGACCGCGCCGTCGGCCAACTTCGGGCCGGTTCCGCCCTGCCCGCTAGTCCCGTGACACGTCGCGCAACGATCGGAATACACGTCGCGCCCCAGCGTCAACTGCCGATCAGGCTCACCGTCAGCACCTAGCGGAACCTCCGGGGGCGGGCTCACACACGCGGCCGTGCCAGGCACCATCACGAACAACAAAGAACAAAGCGCTACATTCCAACGGGACACATCAACTCCTACGGTGGCAAACTAAGCAGAAGAGATAATACTGATCAGATGGGAATGGACCCCACCCGCCCCCACCGACGCCGACCAAGCGACTATCTGTTCGTTGGCGCCGCCTGCCTCGCCAGCGTGTTGCTCTTGGTCTGGGTTCTGAGCGGATTCCGCTGATGCAGGACCCCGAAGCGTTCGGCGAGGTTGAAGTACGGTTCCTGCAACCCTACCAAGCCACCAAAATCTACCTCTGCCCTAATTGCAACCGCGACATCACCGTCGGCACCGCCCACTACGCAGTCGTGCCAGTAGACGCCCCCGACCTTCGCCGCCACTGGCATCGCGGCTGCTGGGACGGGCGTAAAACTAGGCGTGCCCCGCGCTAGGGCCACCGTCCCAAGCATGAGTTGGGTGAAGATGCTCCCCGTCGGAACGCCATCTGAACTTCCTTCGCCACGTGATCGACCGAGGACTTCTCGACATCGAGACCTAACCGTTCACCAGTAGACGAGGGTAACTAGAAGGCGGCCTCTACTACGTCAATACGCGGGCCTCTCACCGTCGCCACGTCGAACCTCAACCGCCCCCGATGATCGTGAGCATCTAGCCACAGCATCGCCGTACGCCGCAAGAACCCCTGCTTGCGCGAATCAACGGCTTCCAAACCTGACCCGTAACGGTCTGACGATCGCGTCTTCACCTCGCAAAACACAAGTTCGCCAGCCCGCTTCAGCACCAAGTCGAGTTCCCCGCCTCGCACTTGCCAATTCTGATCAAGAACGACGTAACCTGCCGACTCGTAGTGGCGCGCCACCTGCCGTTCACCCCAACGTCCAAGAGCAACTCGTGATTGATCCATAGGGACAACCTTACGAACCCGCTATGACAGCGACCCTTAGTTGTAGCGCTTCTCTTTGACCTTGGCCGCCTTACCAACGCGATCGCGAAGGTAATAGAGCTTGGCTCGGCGAACATCTCCCCGAGCGCCAACCTCGATCTTTTCAACGATTGGAGTGTGAACCGGAAAGGTCCGCTCGACCCCGACCCCGAAACTGAGCTTTCGGACAGTGAAGGTCTCACGCACCCCCGCACCTTGGCGACGAATGACGACACCCTCAAACAACTGGGTGCGCTGGCGGTTGCCTTCGATGACCTTGACGTGAACTTTGAGCATGTCGCCCGGGGCAAAGTCGGGGACATCGTCACGCAGGTTCTGGTTGTCGATGAGGTCGGTGGGCTGCATGGCTGCCTCGGCGGATCGGGAGGTGAGACTCGTTGGCTAATCGTACATCGGTGGGTCGAAGATGAACCCAGACCGACCATCAAGCCTAGCGGGATGACTCGCCGACGCCACCGCGCCTAAGCCGCTCGATTCCCGCGACGACCGACTCGAGGCCGAACTCGACAAGCGCGTCTCGATCGTCCCGGCTCAAGCAACGGCCCCGCAAAAGATCGGGCCGGGCCACGAATGTCCGCTCGATGGCGGTCGCCCGACGCCAGCGCCTAACTCTGGCGTGATCGCCCGAACGCAGCACCGAGGGAACGTCCCAACCCCGAAACGACGCGGGCCGAGTGTACTGCGGGTACTCGAGCAGGCCATCGGCGAAAGACTCGTCGTCGGCCGAAGAGGAATTGCCGAGCACCCCAGGGACGAGTCGCCCAACCGCCTCGATCACCACCGCTGCCGCCACCTCGCCGCCCGCAAGCACGAAATCGCCGACCGAGATTTCGCCATCGACGAGATGCTCGCGAACTCGTTCGTCGATGCCCTCGTAGCGTCCGCACAGCAGTGAGAACCCGTTGCCGTGGGCCAACTCCTGCGCCATGGACTGATTGAACGGACTACCAGCCGGCGAGAGATAGTAAAGAGGACGAGGTGAATCGGTGGATTCGATGGCAGCAAACAACGGACCGGGCATCATCACCATGCCCGCTCCCCCGCCGTAAGGAGCGTCATCGACGCTGCCATGAACGTCAGTGGTGGCAGCGCGAATGTCGTGGCTGCGAATATCGAGATGACCATCGCGACGGCCCCGCCCGATGACGGACGCGCTCGTCAACTGCTCGACCATCGCGGTGAAGATGGTGAACACGTCGATGCGAAGCGGGCTCATTGGTCGTCGAGGTCGAACAGGCCCGCCGGGGCATCGACCTCGATCGTCTCCCCCGGGGTGTGCCGGGTGACGAATCGGAGCGGAACCAACGCCCCTGAATCGAGTTCGAGGAGGTCTGATGCGGGGTTCTCGATGAGTTGGGTGACCGTGCCTCGGCTGACCCCATCCCCGTCGATCACTACCGAACCAACCAGTTCGTGAACCCATAGTTCGTCCGGATCGTCGATGGGATCGCCGAGGAGTATGACATTGCGAAGTTCGTCGGCGGCCTCGCGTGAAGCAACCCCGTCGAACCAGACCAACCAACCACCCTTGTGCCGTCGAGACGAACGTACCTCGAGCCGCCCGTTAGCGGTGGTGAGCACCGAACCCGGGGCGAGGCGTTCGGTGCGATTGGAGGTGAGAAGCACCGCCACTTCGCCGCCCACGCCGTGCGGGCGAGTGATGCGGCCGATTTCGAGCATGGCGGGACCAAGCCAACGACTCAGTCGACGAACTCGACCTCGATCGAGGCGATGTCTTCGTCAATACCCGCGGCCCGCACCACGGTACGAATCGCACCGGCCACCCGGCCTCGCTTGCCGATGACGCGACCCATGTCACCTTGGCCGACGGTGACATCGAGACGAATACCTTTGGTCGTGTTGCGCGTGGCGATCGAAACCGCGGCAGGGTTATCGACGATCTGCTGCACGACATACTCACAAACTGAAACTGCAGCGTCGGCGCTCACTGGTCGCCCCCGACAACTGCCGCCTCGACGGTTTCACTGACGGCTTCAGTGACGGCTTCGCTGGAGGCTTCACTGACGGCTTCAGCGGACGGCTTCACTGACGACTTCACTGGAGGCAGCGGAGGCAGCAGCAATTTTCAGCAACTTGGCGACGCGATCAGTGGGCTGGGCCCCGTTCTGGAGCCAGTACGCGGCCCGTTCGTTGTCGATCTTGATAACCGATGGATCCTGGCGGGGTTCGTAGGTGCCGATATTTTCGATGAAACGCCCGTTGCGGGGCGAGCGAGAGTCGGCAACAACGACGCGGTAGGTGGGTTGCTTCTTCTTGCCCATTCGCATGAGGCGGAGTTTGACGGCCATGAGTGCTCTTTTTCTTCCGTGTTCGAGGTGAACGGGTGGGGTTCGTGGGTAACGGGTTGTGGCGGGTTAGCTCAGTGGAGAAGGGCGACCAAAGCGCCGAGCGAACGACTAATTAAACCGGGGAAAGTCCCCTGTTTCCAACCCGGGGAGCGACAAAGGCGTCTTGGACACTTTGGCGGGCCCCTTTTGGGTGATCCGCCCGCCCTTGCGACGGCCGCCTTTGCGGTTCTTCGGATTGCGGTTCTTCGGATTGCGGTTCTTCGGATTGGATTTCTTAGTTCCGAACCCCGCGAACTGTTTCATCATTTTACGCATCTGCCCGAACTGGTCGAGCAGCGCCTTCACGTCAGCCGATGACCGACCACAACCGGCCGCGATGCGCTGGCGACGCGATCCGTCGATGATGTCGGGGTTGGTGCGCTCGGGGGGAGTCATCGAGTGGATGATTCCCTCGATACGGTTGATCTGGCGGTCGTCTATTTCGACGTCGCGGGCTTCCTTAGGCAAACCGGGCATCATGCCCATGAGGTTGCCCAAGGGTCCCATCTTCTTGATCTGCTGCATTTGGGCCAAAAAATCTTCGAGGGTGAACGTGCCCTCTAGGAGTCGAGCCGCGGTCTCTTCGGCTTCTTCCTTCTCAAAGACCTCTTCGGCCTTTTCGATGAGCGTCTCGACATCGCCCATGCCGAGTATGCGGCTAGCGAGGCGCTCGGGATGGAAGGTCTCGAACTCGTCGAGTTTCTCGCCCGTCGACGCGAAGGCGATGGGCTTGCCTACAACTTCTTTGACCGACAAAGCGGCGCCCCCTCGAGCGTCGCCGTCGAGTTTGGTGAGAATGACACCATCGAGTCCAAGCGTTTGGTTGAACTCGTGAGCGGTGGTGACGGCGTCCTGGCCGGTCATCGCGTCAATGACAAGGAAGGTGTAGTGCGGGTTGACGGCGTCGGAGATATGGCGGACCTGCGCCATGAGCGCTTCGTCGATCGCCAGACGACCCGCGGTGTCGACAATGACCACATCGCGTCCGGTGCGTTCGGCGTGCTTTATGGCCTTACGCGCCACCTTGACCGGATCGCTTTGTTCGGAGAAGACGGGGACGCCCACCTGTTGGGCGAGCGTGCGCAACTGTTCGACCGCAGCCGGACGCTGAAGGTCAGCTCCAACAAGCAACGGGTTGCGGCCCTGCTTTTTAAACCAGGCCGCGAGTTTGCCGGTGTTCGTAGTCTTACCGGCACCCTGCAGACCGGCCATCAAGATCACGGTGGGGGGCTTGGAGGCGTAGCTGATCTTCATCGACTCGCCCCCGAGGCTGTCGGTGAGTTCCTCGAGGACAATCTTGATGATTTGTTGCGCCGGGTTCAGCGCCTTCGAGAGTTCTTCGCCCACGCAACGCTCGCGGAGGCGACCGACGATGCTCTTGACGACATCGAGATTGACGTCGGCTTCGAGGAGCGCCATCCGGATCTCGCGGAGCACCTCATCGACATTGGCTTCGCTCAGTTTGCCGCGGTTCCGCAGGCGCCCGAAGATACCTTCGAAGCGATCGGAAAGTGTCTCGAACATGGTCTGTTCAGGCTAGCGGCCGCGGGACCATCTCGGACCGGTCCAGCGCTTAGTCCCCGATAAGGTCGCCTCTATGAACCTCACCGTGCGTCAGTGGCTAATCATCGGGTTCATTGCCGCCTGTTTCATCGCCGCGGCAATCGTGGTGAGCAACGGCAACCGCAGAGGCGTCGATGGTGTTTCGCAGTTCGACGAGGTGGTATGGTGCGAAAGTGCGAACGCGATCAGCGTGTGGCGCAGCATTCTCGACGGTTCAACCGACGGTGATACGGGCGACGATGTGGCCAACCTGCGAGAAACACTCACCAAAGCGCGTTCGGTTGCGCCGTCCGCCCTCAAGGTTGACCTGGCCCGGTTACTCGACTTCGTGATGCTCACCGATCTCGCTTTCAGAGACCTCGGTAACCTCGAGATAGCGGTGAAGGAAGGCCGCTCACAGACCGATCAGGCTCAGGTGGCCGAAGCCCTCGACCGAGTCAGCGCCGCGCTCGTGGCCTGCGGGAGCGACCCGCTGGGGTTCGCCGACTCGCTACCCGAAGAGGGCGTCGACGAACTCGGACTCGTCGAACTCAACTAGGTCGTTGATTCCCTCGCCTAGGCCGACCAGTTTCACCGGCAGGCCGAGTTCTGAGTGTATGGCCACCACGATGCCACCCTTCGCGGAGCCGTCGAGTTTGGTGAGCACGACACCGGTGACGTCGACCGCGTCGGCGAACTGCTGGGCCTGACTCATCCCGTTTTGACCGGTAGTGGCGTCGATGACCAGCAAAGTTTCGGTGACCGAACCGGCCCCTTTTTCGGCCACCCGACGAACCTTCCGGAGTTCTTCCATAAGGTTGGTCTTGTTCTGCAGGCGGCCCGCTGTGTCGGCTAGGACCAAGTCGACACCCCGAGCGTTGGCCGCCTCAACCGCATCGAATATAACCGAACTGGGGTCCGCCCCTTCGGCGCCGCGAACTATGTCAACGTCGCGTCGAGCGGCCCACATCGTGAGTTGTTCGGCTGCGGCTGCTCTGAACGTGTCGCCAGCGGCCAGCAAGACGGTGCGACCGGCGTCGCTTTCGCGGGCCGCCAGTTTGCCGATAGTGGTGGTCTTGCCCACGCCATTTACGCCCACGAACAGCCATACCGCGGGGCCAGACTCGGTGGTGACAGCCAAAGAACGGTCAAAGCCAGTCAAACGGCTAACCAGTTCGGACTTCACGATGCCCAAGAGGTCCGAAGCCTCTTCAATCCCTCTCTCACTCGCCTGCGCCTTGACCGATTCCATGATTTCCGTAGCCGTTGCCACGCCAATATCAGCCCGGATCAGGGCTTCTTCGAGCGAGTCCCACGTGGTGGCGTTGAGCGAACCGGAAAACACCGAAGCGAGGAGTCCCGAGAACGCAGAGCGGGCGCTAGAAAGACGTTCATAGAAGCGCGGTTTCGGTTCTGGTTCGTCAGCGAGGTCAACGGTTGCGGGCGGATCAACAACGAGTCCCTCGCTGCGGCCGCGACGAAGAACAACAAGCGAGACACCGATGAGGACCAGTGCCGCAATGAAAACAACGACGACAAACAGCATAAGAGCGACAGCCTACCGGCGCTCCTAGGCGCTAGTTACTGCCGACCGTAACCGTAAGCGGGATTCGGGTGCCGTCTCGCAGCACCTCGACCTCGACTTGTTCGCCGGGGCGGTAGAACTTGAAGTCGGCGGCCAACTCTTCCATCGTGGCCACCACCTTTCCGTTGACGGAAATGATGAGATCGCCAGTCTCGATGCCCGCCGCTTCGGCGGGTGCGCCAGCAACAACGTCGGTAACGAGAGCGCCGAGGGTTCCATCGGTGAGCGTGTCGCCCGAAACTCCGAGGAAACCCAGTTCCAAAGATTCACCAGCAATTATGCGCTCGGCGATGAGCACTACCGTGTCCGAGGGGACGGCAAAGCCGACACCGGCGTTGTCCGCCGAAAAACCGCCGGTACGAATTGAGGTGTTCATGCCAATGACTCGGCCCTCGCGATCAGCCAAGGCGCCGCCCGAGTTGCCGGGGTTGATAGGCGCATCAGTTTGGATCACTGCGACCGGTACCGGATTGGCGGGATCGCTACCGCCGAACGGATCTCTACCGCCGAACGGATAAATGCGGTTGACGGCACTAACGATACCTGCGGTGACCGATTGGACGAGCCCGAACGGACTGCCGATGGCAACGGCCAACTGGCCAACCTTGACCGACTCGGTGGCGGCAAACGACGCCTGCACCAACTCGAGATCGACCGTATCGACCTCGACCACGGCGATGTCACGGGCGCTGTCGCCACCAACCACGAGGCCAGAAACCTCCACCCCGTTGTGGAGAAGGACACGAACGGTGGTGGCATCCGCGGTCACGTGGTTGTTAGTTACGATGTAGCCGTTCTCGGCGTCCCACACGATTCCTGACCCTTGGCCAGCGCCGGTTTGGATCAGCACAACGGACGGCGACACAACCGCGGCCACCGCGGCAACGGGCTCGACCGCATCGACGCCCGCGAGCGGGGCGGGCGCCAAAGTGCGGGACGCACTATTAGTTGCATCGTCGGCGTTGAGAACGGTGGATTGAAAAGCCGGAGTAGCCCCATCCGACACACTTTTGTCACTTCGTTGGCCTAGCGCATAACCACCCACGACTAGCACCGCGCTAAGCGCCATACCGCCGAGGGCACCCGCCGCCACCCGCCACCAAGAGCCCGACGAGCGGGGAGAAATAGGCGGCGGAAGGGGCGGGTTGTGGCCCACCGGGCGATCCACTGCTAGCTCCGCTAGGGTAAACGGAAACGGTGAAGCCTGAGGGTGGTCATCACCGTTGCTGTCAAATGCAGCGGACCGCTCAGCGGCGGGCCTGCTCGACGAGGCCGGTGGACCTTCGTCGGGCGATTCGTCCATGGGGTACTGCTCCATAAGTAAACAATACCGGTTGGGAGCGAAAGGCTGAGTAAGGTCGCCCTAAAATCGACAGAAAGGGCAGATGCTGAGCTAGTCGAGTGGGCAGCTGGCGTGGCGTGGCAACCACAATACAAACGTGGCGCCTCGGTCGACATCAGACGCCAAATCGACCCGCCCGCCATGCGCTTCGACGATCTGGCGTACAATAGTGAGGCCCAAACCCGAGCGTCCCGCTTGGCGGGCTTGGTCGCGGTCACCCCGCCAGAAACGCTGGAAAATTCGCAAATGATTCTCTGGCGCGATTCCTGGACCCTCATCAGCAACCGAAACGAAGTTCCAGTCATTAAAGCGGTCGGCGGAAACCGTAACTGTCGAACCCGGCGGGGCTAGCCGCACCGCGTTGGCAAGCAAATTGGCCACGGCCCGCCGCACGCCAGGACCGTCGCCACAAAGCGGCAGGGCTTCCTCGGACAGTTGGTGGGCCAACAGGAGTTGGTTGGCTTCGGCGGGCGCGGCAAACTCTTCGGTGAGATCACGGGCCAACTCCACGAGATCAAAGTCCTCCTCACGCATGATCCGCGTCCCGTGACGTGCGTAGATGAGGAGATCGTCGACTAGGGTGCTCATGCGTTCGGCGGATCGTCGTACGACCTCCCCTACCGAACGGAGTTCGGCCACCTCTGCATCAGGGTCGGACAGCGCGACATCCACATTGGTGCGAATCACCGCCAACGGGTTTCGGAGTTCGTGGCTAGCTTCGTGAATAAACTCTCGCTGTGACTCAAAGGCGTCGTCGAGGCGGCCGAGCATGCCGTCGAAGGTGTCGGCCAACTGTTTGAGTTCATCGTCAGGTCCATCAAGTTCGATACGGCGACTCAAGTCGGTGTGCTGGATCTCACGGGCTACCGACGTAATCCGGCCCACCGGTCCCAAAACAAGACCGGCGACGAACCAGCCCACGCCGAGGCTGCACACAAACAGCAACGCCAGCGCACCGAAGGCATAGGTTCTAAGTTGATCGAGCGTGCGTTCGTTGACCTCGCGCTCGAAAACCGCAAGGGGCTCAGAGACCTCGAACTCAACCGTTCCGATCAGGTTTCGGCCGTCTTGGTCTTGGAACAAAATCGCCGCGGCCTCGGTGTCCGACATGACTTGATTCTCGAAGCTCCGAGCCAGGCTGGCATAAATGCCACCAAGCAGCACCGTTGCTAGTCCAAACAGTAGGAGGGAGTAAAACACCATCAGCCGGAAGCGGATCGAACCGGCCCAACCCGACCAACGATCAGCCATGGCGACGACCGCCCTATCAGGCATCGGTACAGTCAGACATCGGTGACCTTGAGATCAGGATTGATAAGGCGATAGCCCGATCCGATCACTGTCTCGATGGCCTGGACTTCATCGTCTTCGGAAAGCTTGCGGCGCAACGTTCCCACGGTGACTCGCACTGTGTTGGTGAACGGATCGGCGTGTTCGTCCCAGAGATGCTCCAGCAGTCGTTCTTGGGACAGGACTTCGTCGACGCGAGACATAAAATACCGCAGCAGGGCGAACTCTTTGGCGGTGAGGTCAAGTTCGCGGTTGGCACGCCGAACCCGCTTCTTGGTGTCGTCGAGTTCGATATCGCCCACTCGGTAGACCGACGTGGGCTTGGCCGCGTCGCGACGCAGCAACGAGCGCACGCGAGCAGTGAGCTCCCCGAAGGCGAATGGCTTGACGAGGTAATCGTCGGCCCCATGGTCGAGTCCTTCGATTCGCTCGTCGATGCTGTCGCGGGCGGTGAGCATGAGCACACGCGGCGCGACGTCGCTTGGCGGATCAACACGTAGTTGTTCACACACCTCGAGGCCGTCCATGCCCGGCATCGTGAGGTCCAAGCAGACAAGGTCGTAGGGCGTATAAGCCGCCTTCTCAAGGGCTGAAAAACCGTCGGGAGCCAAATCAACGGCGTATCCTTCGCGGCGAAGCCCACGCGCTACTGCCTCGGCGAATTCGATCTCATCGTCGACCACAAGGATTCGCATACCTCCGACGCTAGTGCCAGCGGGGGTGGAGACCACGACCAAATTAGCCGAAGAGTTCGGCCAACCGCTCCTTCGCCTTGGTCCCGCCCAACGGACGGCCAATGATGGCTCGCTCGTCGGTCACGATGATCGGACGCTGCAGCAGCCGAGGATAGCGCACTAGGACCTCAACCACCGCGTCGATGTTAGCTACGTAGTCGTCCTCGTTGAGACCTAGTTTCTTGAACTGAGAGTCCTTGCGCACCAAGTTCTCGACAGGGTCTTCGAGTTTAGCGATGAGTTCACGCAACGTTGTTTCGTCGGGCGGGTTCAACGTGTAGCGAACCTCTTCGAACTCGACATTCATCTCCGTAGCGACCGCCACGGCATTCGTTGATGAGTTTCAATGAGGGTTATGGTAAATCGTCGTGGTCATTGGTGCCTCCTACGGCCAAGACTTATCAGCGTAAAGAGTCCGCAACTCGAACTTGAGGATTTTCATCGTCGCGTTCCGCGGGAGCGAACCGTGATGTATTTCTAGCTGCTCTGGGATCTTCTGTGTCATCAGACCCGCCTCGCGGCAGGCCGCTACCATGGCATCAAACGTCAACGGATCGTGGTTGGCCGCGGTCTCGATCACCGCGCACACCCGTTCCCCGCGATCCGCGTCAGGGAGTCCAATGACCGCGGCGTTCTCGACTGCGTTGAGCGTGTAGAGGACATCTTCGACCTCTTTGGCCGAAACATTTTCGCCTTTGCGAATAATAATGTCCTTCAGACGACCGGTAAGCGTGACATGACCATCAACACGCATGATTCCGAGATCGCCGGTGCAAAAACGGCCATGGGCATCAAAAACGTCGGTCTCTAATGACGGATCGGTATAGCCCTTGAAGAGCATCGGCCCCGCGACGCGGATCTCGCCCTCAGTGCCCGCGGGCAAATCCGTGCCGTTGGCAGCAACGACCGAAACGACACATCCCTCGATGGGAGCTCCGTCGGTGTGGGCGAGTTGATCGTCGGTGTCGAACGGAGACCCGTTGCAAATCATTGGACATTCAGTCATCCCGTAACCGTGAACGATCGGGATTCCCATCTCGTCTTTGACCGCGTGATAGATCTCCGGCGGCTTGGGCGCACCACCACCCGCCATGAGCCGCAAGGCAGGCATAACTCGGCCCTCAACGGCCTGATCGGCGCCAAGAAACATCTGATAGAAGGCAGTCGAGCCGCCCACCATCGTCGCTTCGTGCTCGGCGAAGGCAGCGACTGCACCGCTCGGCGTGAACTTCTCGATCAAGACGGCGGGATGCCCGAACGCCAGCATCATCACGATGTAATCGGGGCCGCCAATGTGGGCATACGGGAAGGCCATGGAACCAACATCGGTGGCGGAGACCTTGAGCGCTTTGCCGAGTCCGATTCCGGCCGCCATCAGGGTTTGATCAGTGTGGAGGACGCCTTTTGGCTCCGACGTAGTGCCCGACGTGTAGTAGCGCCAACGCACCGCCGCCGCGCCCGGCGGATAAACCGGCGCGGGCGGTAGGCAGGCGGGATCAGCGGTGGGAAGATCGGCGTAGCCATTGACTACCACCGGCTTCGTCTCGAACTCGGCGGTGATCTCGTCGATCATCGTTTCATAGTCGAATCCGCCCCACTCCCCTGGGTGAAGCACAAACGAAGCGCCGGTCTGTCGCAGGCAAAAGCCGACCTCTCGGTGACGGTAGATGTGAATGATCGGATTCTGGATCGCCCCTAAACGACAGAGGGCAAAGCTCGAAAGCAAAGTCTCGAATCGAGTGGGGAGCAGCCACGTGACGGCACTGCCTTCACCAATTCCGAGGCCCGCGAAGCCCGCCGCGACTGCCTCCGCCTGACTCAAGAACGCAGCACACGTAAGGGTGCGTCCCGCATCGTCGAACAAGAGGGGTTGATCGGGCGAATCAGCCACGCGGCGCTGTAAGAGTTCCCAAAACGATGTCGCATCGAGGATCGGGTGAATCATCGATTGGGCCATGTTGACACTCCTCAACCGCTGGGGACTCTAGTTGGCTGGGACGCTTAAACGGCGTCGGGACCGCGATCGCCGGTGCGGATGCGAGCCAGGGATTCCACCGGGGTTACCCACACTTTGCCATCGCCAATCTTGCCGGTGCGGGACGCGGCGATGATGCACTCGACAGTACCATCGACCAAGCCGTCGTCAACCAAGATCTCGATGCGGGTCTTGGGCGTAAACGTCACTCGGTACTCCGTGCCCCGGTAGGTCTCGCTGTGCCCACCCTGTCGACCAAATCCTTGGACTTCGGAAACCGTCATTCCTTGGACCTCGATCCGGTCAAGGGCGGCTTTGACCTCCTCGAGCTTGAACGGCTTGATGACTGCAGTAACTAGTTTCATGAAATTGTGTCCTTGTGTCTTAGTTAGATGATCGGCCTTTGCCGAATAGTGATACACTACTGCCACTCTGCTCGATTGTGTCAACTCGTAGTCGAAATTAATCAGAACTTTTTCTGGCTCTTTGCTTTGTTAGCTAGCTTCGAGGTGAATTTTAGTGCTTGCGTTTCAGTTTTTGTATCAATACAATAGAACTATGACTAGGATCAGCAGATGACCGATTCTCCGGCCAACGAACCAGCCGAACGAGCCCGCGTGGTCTCCTTCCTCGATCAGTTAGGCCGTGAACGCCGGCTAGTCATTCGACTCGACCCGACCAAGGTGGTCCCTCAGTTCGAACAACTCCGAGCCCAACTCTCGGTCATGGTCGCAGTTGGTCGATTGGAAATCGGCAGTCGACTTCCCACCGTTCGCTCGCTCGCCGCGCAACTTTCGCTCGCCCCTGGAACCGTTGCCCGCGCCTTTCGCGAACTTGAAGCCGAGTCCATCATCGTCACCCGCGGGCGACGGGGAACGTTCGTAGCCAACGAACCGCCACACTCAGAGCCTCTCCGCGAGCGACGAGAGAAGATTGCGCGAGCGGCCGAGAGCTACCTTCGCGACACGGCCCGGTTGGGGATAGATGTCGACGGTGCCATTGATGCGCTCCGCGACGCGGCCAACCGTGAGCTACCCAAATCATCGTGATTTCCCTTGCAGTAACACCACCCCGAGTCAGGGCGACGAACCGTACACAACGGCGGACACCGGCGCTCCGGCCATCGAGCGGTGGGCCAACACCCCCGCCTCGAGGATCGACATCTGACGTTCGCCGACCGTCTCCACCGGCCCAGGTTGCCAGCCATCACAAACGTTAAGCTGCCCGCCGCTGACCTCAAAAACCCGCCCGCTGATATCGCACGCCGGGCTACCCAGCCACAACACAAGCGCCGACACGTTCTCAGGCGCTTTAGGGTCCCACCCAGGCGGAACATCCTCGTCATAAAAGACGCCAGTTGTCATACGGGTTCGGGCATCAGGGGCCACCGCGTTGACCAAAACCCCGTACCGGCCCCACTCCGCCGCCTGCTGAATGGTGAGCAAAGCAATGGCCGCCTTGGCCGCGGCGTAGTTTCCCTGGCCGATTGATCCGTTCAGTCCGGCCCCCGATGACGTGTTTACGATGCGACCAGCGAGGTCAACGCCGGCCTTAGCCTGATCCCGCCAGTATTCGATGGCGTGGCGGGCGGGCGCGAAATGACCCTTGAGATGCACACGCGTCACGGAATCCCACTCATCTTCTGACATCCCGGCCAGCATGCGATCGCGAAGAAAGCCCGCATTGAGCACGACCGTGTTGAGTCGGCCATAGGTGTCGATGGCCTGATGTACCAGCGCCGCCGCTTGATCCCAGTCGGCTACGTCCGCCGCGTTGGCCACCGCCGTTCCGCCAGCGGCCTCGATCTCGGCGACAACTTCTTGGGCGGCGTCGGTGGTGCCCGCCGATCCGTCGCGTTCTACACCGAGATCGTTGACCACGACATGTGCGCCGTCTGCCGCGAACGCCAAGGCGTGGGCTCGACCGAGTCCTCGCGCCGCTCCTGTAACAATGACTACCCGTCCGTCGCTTGATCCCATGGCCTACCTCTCTAGCCCAGGCGGCTTGGACGGGGGTAGCTCTCGAACCACGAAATCGGCCACTACGGCCCGCGCCACCCGCTGTAGGTCGACCGAAGCAATCGGAAAGCAGCGATCGGCCGCACCAGCCGCGCCATATACGGTTTCATGCTGGAGCAAATCGCAGTCGAGGTAGGCCGAAATCGGTTCAGGGTGCCCGAACGGAGGCGTTCCACCGATTGAGTAGCCGGATGCGGCCCGGGCTTCGTCGGCGTTGGCCAAACGAACCAAACCGCCCACTAAGTTGGAGACTCGGGCGAGGTCCACTCGGTTGTGGCCCGCGGTGATCGCCAGGATCGACCCATCGGGACCCATCAACAACAAAGACTTGGCAATTTGTGAGAGCGCGCAACCGATCGCTTGGGCTGCGTCGCGCGCCGTACGAGTACCTTCGGGGTAGACTACCGACTCAACAGCGATGCCCATGGCCGCGGCCGCGGCCGCAAAGCGACTCGCACCGTCAATTCCGATCATCGGCTTCTCCTCGTCTATATGGTGCCTCGACCATAATTACCGTCAAGTTTGTACTATTCAATTAACCATGTTGTGGGCGAAGATTCGAGGATTGTTGGTATTTACCCTCGCGGTGGGCACGATCGCCTACACATGGCAGTGGATCGAGGCTCGACCTGTCAAAACTACCCCCACGGTAATTACGACTTCGACTACCACAACCGCACCACCCGTCACCGTTACGACCACCACCACCCCTGAGCAGGCCGTTGCTGCCACATGTGCCCGCACTGAGGCCTTTTTGGCGGAAGTCGATCTCCTCGCCGAAGCCACGAACCCCGGCCCGCTGGCACGTCTTGCCCTCTCCTATTGGAGCGACCTGTCGGCGGTGGCCATCGAGACGGCGGTGATCGAAATTGATGCAGTGGTCCGCTACTACCAGAGCTACATCGACATCGCTGAGCCCCACGACTTCAATACGTCGAGCGTCATCCTCGAGGGGGATAAAGAGAAGTTCGAACAACTCCTTACCCGCCCCGCACAGGGCCTCGAAGCAAGTCGGGGAATGGTGTCGTTCCTGTGCGGAGTCGAGGTCCCCGATAAGCCATGGATGGGACGGAAAACCTTCGCCAATCTCGAAGAGCGACTGTTCCCCTGATCGCCATGCCCCTCCCGACCCCGCCTCGATGGACTGTGGCTCTGCCGGGTCTCGTTCTGGCAATCGCCATCGCGGGCTGTGGAGGCCAGGCCCCCGATAGCCAACCAACGACAGCGCCAACCACAGCGCCAACCACAGTTCCTACAACAGCGCCTACGACCACTGTCGGACCTCAAATCGTTACCGCAGGGCCGTGGCCTACCGAACTCGCAACAGTCGATCCCGCGGTGCCAGTTCGTTGGACAGTCGAGATTGTGCATCGGGTTTCCCACGATCCCAGCGCGTTCACGCAAGGCCTAGAAGCCACCGACACTGTCATCATCGAAGGGACCGGACTAGTCGGCAAGTCTGAGCTTCGCCTCCACGACCGAGATAGCGCGGCGACGGTGGCCGCCGTTGACCTACCGGCAGACGTTTTCGGTGAGGGACTCACCGTGTGGAACGACACCGTCGTGCAACTCACCTGGAAGGCGGAGACCGCGTATCGTTGGCAGCTCCGCGACCTGAGTCCACTCGACTCTTTCGCCTACGAGGGAGAAGGCTGGGGCCTATGCGCGAGCGGTGACAGCCTCGTGATGTCGAACGGTTCGAGCGAACTTACCTGGCGCGATCCTGTCACCTTCGAACCCCAACGGCGGGTGACCGTTACCCGCCAAGGGGAGCCAGTAAGCCAACTCAACGAACTTGAATGCGTCGACGGCTACGTGCTGGCCAATATCTGGCAGTCGTCAACGATCGTCATGGTGCGCGGCGACGGCGCTGTCGTGGCCAACATCGATGCCTCCGCACTAGTCGACGAGATCAACCGCAACCACCCCGAAGGCGATGTACTCAACGGCATTGCTTGGCTCGGCAGCGACGAGTTCCTGCTCGGGGGGAAGCTCTGGCCAACCTTTTTCATCGTTCGTTTCGTCGCCCCCGCGAGCTAGATCCACCCTTTGTCCCCGTAGGCATCTAAGGTCTGGAGATCGGAACTTCCCCGCTTCCCCGGTACGGCCTCGATATCGAAACCGATACCACCATCAACGGACTCAACGCAAAGGTGGCCGCCATCGTCTCCATTGCCCTAATCGGTCCCGGTGTCGAGCTCATACTCGATGGCGAAAGCGAAGCGGCCATGCTCAAAAAGACCGACGACAAGCTTCGTCAGTTGCCCGAGGGGGTACTGGTCACGTGGTACGGGGGCGGGTTCGACCTGCCATTTATAGACCAGCGGGCAAAGATCAACGGTGTCGAGATTGGCCTTACGATCGAAGCAGCCCCGGACGACTTCGGTTCCGAAGTAACCTACCGGGGACGTTGGCATCACCACAGCCATCTCGATGGATACCGAGTTTACAGCAGCGATGTCCGCCGCACCTTGGCTTTCTCCAGTGACTCGAAAGGCTTCCCCTGTGGCTTGAAGTCGCTCGCTCACTTCGTTGGTCTGCCGGTCGTAGAGGTCGATCGGAATCTGATTCACACTCTCGATTCCGACACCCGTCGAAGTTATGTAGCCAGCGATGCGAACCTTGCCCGGCAACTAGTCGACCGCCGCCCCAACGCCGACGCCTGGATCGATCAGCTCTCGTCGATGTCGCTGCCGGACCAAAATCCGGGAAGCGGCTGCGGGACCTGGCCGGTGGCGTAGTCCCGCAGGCGGTTAACACCTTCTTGGTCGAACATCTCGACGGCATCGAAAACCTGACCGGGGCCAACGGCTCGCAGCGCTTTATCGCCTTCGCTGCCAGCTTTCGGTAGATTCGACGTGAGTATGAGCACCCGGCTGGGGTTCTGAGGGTCGTCTTGGGCGCGCAGAACATGGATGCGCCCCAGGGTCTTCCACATGGTGTCGGTGCGCATCAGGCCCGGACGAACCGTGGTGAACGCCCCCGCGACATCGACAGACCACAGACCGCCCGTGGCGTCACCGACTAAGAAGTTGAACTGAACCCCGACCCGGGGGACCTTGAACGGCTTCTTGAGCACCTCGAAGCCAGCAGCGCGCAACACTTCTTCGGCGATGTCGGCGGCCTTTTTGCCTTCCCTCGTGGCCCGAGCCTGAAAGGACTCCTGAGGACCCTTGTCGGCGCTCGCTGGCTTGACCCGAGTGCGGGCGATCTCGCAGTATTGGGGATCAAGGTCGAACCCGAAGCCGCGCCGACCGGTGCGTTGGGCAGCCACCATTGTCGACCCGGAACCAAGAAAGGGGTCAAGCACGACATCGCCTTCGAATGTATAAAGGTCGATCAAGCGCCGGGGAAGTTCAACCGGAAACGGAGCGGGATGCTGCACTCTTCGAGCTGACTCGGGGCTGATCTTCCAAACATCGAGCGTGGCTTCCATGAAGTCATCGGCCGAAATCGTGCTCGTGCGTCCCTGCGGGTGAACGCGGTCAAAGCGACCCTTGCTGGCCACGATGACCCGTTCGGTGAGATCACGCAACACGGGATTGGTCGCCTTGCGATAGCTTCCCCAGGCCACTGATCCGGTGGCCCCCTCGGCCTTTTGCCAGATGATCTCGCCGCGGAGCAACAAACCAAGGTCGTCTTGCAGGATCGAAATGACATCGGCGGAGAGACTTCGGTACGGCTTACGGCCGAGGTTGGCTACGTTCACCGCTAGGCGACCGCCGGGTTCCAGCACCTCGACGCACGACCGAAAAACATCGTGCAGCATCTCCAAATAGGCGAGGTACGACGTCGGCACCCCAGTGTCAGCGGTAACCGCGAGTTCGTACTCCTTGCCGACGAAGTACGGCGGCGAGGTAACCACTAAGGCCACCGAGTTCGCCGGCAACACCTGGTTGACCTCGCGGCTATCGCGTTGATGGATCGCCGCGAGGTCGTCCGGTACGTGGTTAACAACATCGTCAGAAGAGATGTCGGGCGGGCTGAAGCGGCTATAAAAATCGGCCGCATCGTGGTTCTCGCGCCGACCAACGCCGAAGGCGGTCGTGGCCGTTGATTTTCTGCGTTGAGTCACGACCCTGCTCCTAGTTCGGATGGCGATACTAGGCCGAAGACACCACCTATCAGGAACTAGCGAACAGTTCCTGCAGACGGGTCCGGGCCGCCGGTTCTAAGGTTACCCAGTCGTACATTGAGCCGCCGACCGCGCCGGAGACGTCGAGGGCATCCACGAAGCGTTCGATCTCGCCCAACGTAGCCAGCGGTTCTGGCGGATCGACGGGATCGTCCACGCCATCGACCCCGCCGATTCCGCCGATTCCGTGGACTAAAGCATCAGCGTCACCAATATTGGTCCGTAATCGCCGCACTGACTCTTCGAGGTAGGCGTAACCATCCCCGTAGCCCGACGATGTGCTGCGGAACGACCAGTAAGCCATCGGCAACCAGACGTCGTAGTTCTCGGCGATTTCCGCCCATGGGAACCCGGGCCAAAAGTCGGGGTTGACGACTTCCAGCTGTACCGGGGTAATCACGATCCCGCCGATGGCGTCATCGGGCAAAGCGGCGGTAATTCCGGCCGACAGTGTGATGAGTCTCTCACTTCGGGTTTCGTGATCGATACCGTCACCGGTCCATTCGATGTCGACTGCGACCCCGTCAAAGCGCTGGCCAAGCACGCTGAACTCGGCCATCTGCAATACCCGGTCAAGGTCACTGCTCGAATTAGCGAACCGGGGCAGGTACCAAGCGACGACTTCGATGTCGCGCGAGTGAGCCTCGGTCAAGAAATTCGCCAACAACCAGCGGTCTTCGAGCCCACTCGGCGAGCGATCATCGAGTCGCGCTGCTTGGAGGTACACGGTCTGCACCCCTAAGGCGGCCATCTCGGCCACGGTTGCGGCCGACACCGGCGGTTCGGTCCCTGCGTACGGCGGCGAGAAGTCAAACACATCAACCCACGTGCCGTAGCCGTCATATGGTGAACTCGTGCGAACGGTCTTATCGGGAATCGCCAAGGACCCGACCAGGGCGGCGGGTGATTCTATCGCCACCGAAACGGAGAGCGGCGGGGTCGCCGGGGCCCTCGACTGAGCAACGTAGATCCCTCCACCGACGACAAAGCAGAGCGAGACCATGCCCGCCAAGATCCAATCACGCCGCATCCGTTGATCGTACGGCAGCACAACGCAAGCCCGCCAACAGCAATTTTATCGCTTCACGAGTTGGAGGTTGAGGCGTTTTCAGGCATAATTGATTAGCCCTTATGAGCGCTCCTTCTAGGACGGTTTCCCCAATGAGCTACAAGCCCGGAGATCGAGTCGTTTACCCTCACCACGGCGCGGCCGTGATCGAGCGTAAAGAGAAGCGCATGGTGTTTGGGGAAGAGACCGAATACTTCGTGCTGCGGATGGCCCACGGCGATATGACACTGTCGGTTCCCGTCGACAAGGTCGACGAAGTCGGCATGCGCTGGCCGATCTCGCACGAAGATGTGGACGACCTTTTCGCGGTCCTCGCCCGGCGCGACGTGCGCGAACCATCCAACTGGTCGCGTCGGTTCAAGAACCACCAAGAGAAACTCAAAAGCGGCGACGTGTACCAAGTGGCCGAAGTCGTGCGGAACCTCGCCCTTCGCCATCAGAGCAGAGGGCTGTCGGCAGGCGAGAAGTCGCTATACACCAAGGCTCGCAACGTTTTGGTGTCGGAGTTGGCTTTCGCCCTCGAAGTTGAAGAAGACACCGCGATGGACAGGATCGACGGCGCTCTCGTCTGATCAAGCAATACGGTTCGTTACCAGCGCCGAAGCTTTCTAACGGACAATTCCACCACCGTCCACCACCAGCGACTGACCGTTGACCATTGCTGCTTGGTCAGAACCGAGCCACACCACCGCCGACGCGATGTCGTAGGGATCAAGCAACGAACCTTGAATGTTAGAGTCGGCAATGATCTTCGCCATGGCTTCGTCTCCGGCGATGAACCGGCGCAACATGGTGGTATCGGTCGAGCCTGGCAGCACCGCATTGACACGAATGCCCTGTCGAGCGTATTCCTGAGCCGCGGCCTTGGTGAGACCTACAACTCCGTGTTTCGCCGCGGTGTAATGAGGCAGGCCAGGCGCGGCGACGATCCCCGCGCCCGACGAAGTATTGACAATGGCTCCTGATCCCGCGGCGACCATGTGGCGTAACTCAGCCCGCATGCAGTAAAAAACGCTGCTGAGGTTGACGCGAATCATCCGATCCCAGGCGTCGCCGTCGAGTTCATGGAAGCGACGAGGAACGTCGTTCACTCCGGCATTGTTGAAGGCAACATCGATCCGCCCATGCTCCGCCACCACGTCGTTCACCGCGGCTCCAACCGCCTCGTGGTCCGAAACATCGAGGTGAACCGACGACCCTGCCCCGGCGAGGGAAGCCACGGTGGCCTCGGCGCCGTCAATGTCGAGGTCGGCCACCCAGACATGGGCTGCACCTTCGGCCGCGAACTGCCGGCACGCCGCTCGCCCAATCCCGCTCGCGCCGCCAGTCACCAAGACGATCTTGTCGAGGGCTAGCTGCGGCATCAGAGACGCTCGATGATGGTGACATTGGCTTGGCCGCCGCCTTCACACATGGTCTGCAAGCCGTAGCGACCGCCGGTGCGTTCGAGTTCGTTAACTAAGGTGATCAGGAGCTTCGCACCGGTGGCCCCCAGCGGATGGCCGAGGGCGATCGCGCCACCGTTCACGTTGACTTTCTCGTGTGGGATCGAGTGCTCCTTCATCCACGCCAACGGGACGGAAGCAAAAGCCTCGTTGCACTCGAAAAGATCAAAGTCGTCGATCGACATTCCGGTCTTTTCGAGCGCATGGGCGGTGGCCGCAATGGGTCCGGCGAGCATGTAGATCGGATCGTCTCCTCTCACGCTCATATGATGGATTCGACTCCGGGGCGTGAGGTGGTGATCCTTGAGCGCCTGTTCGGAGGCAATGAGTAGCGCAGCCGAAGCGTCGGAAATTTGGCTAGCCAAGGCCGCAGTGATACGTCCCCCGTCAACCAGCGGATTGAGTTGCTGCATCTTTTCGAGACTGCCCCCGCGGCGAGGACCCTCGTCCATCATGCACGCGCCGACCGGAACGATTTCGTTCTCGAAGCGACCTTCGTCGATAGCCCGGATGGCACGTTGGTGGCTCTCGAACGCGAACGCTTCCATTTCGACCCGAGAGAGATCCCACTTTTCGGCCATCATCTCCGCCCCTCGGAATTGGCTAACTTCTTGCGTGCCGTAGCGTTTGATCCAGCCTTCGGAGCCGGAGAACGGATCGTCGAACCCCAACCCGTCCGCCAAGGTCATGGCCGAACCGATCGGGATTTGCGACATCTGCTGCACGCCGCCCGCCACAACTAGGTCCTGCACGCCAGCCATTACGCCCATGGCCGCGAACGACACCGCCTGCTGGCCCGAGCCACACTGGCGATCGACGGTGGTGCCCGGCACCTGCTGTGGCAGGCCCGCGGCGAGCCAACAGGTTCGGGCGATGTCACCCGCTTGGCCGCCAACCGAGTCAACGTTGCCGAAGATGACGTCTTCCACCGCGTATGGGTCCACCCCGGTGCGCTCCATGAGCGCCAAAAGGCTGGCCGCCCCGAGATCGGCGGGGTGAACTCCGGCCAGGCCGCCGCCGCGACGACCGGTGGGGGTACGGACTGCGTCAACGATGTAGGCGTCACTCATAGCCTCTATCTTGGCCGATATGTTGCCCGATAGGTACTGATGTCGACCTAGCCGGGTCGATGGTTCGAACCGAGACGGTCGGGCGGTGGGCGCTACTATCAGGCTATGACCGAGGCTGGCTCCCGCAAGTTCGAACCCGAACCCGAGTCCCACGCAACGTACCGGGCCAGCGTGCGTGAGTGGTACGACAACAACGCTACGCGTCGCCGAGACAATGATCCGTGGGCGGTCAACGTCCACACCAACATCACCGATTCCCAGACCCATTTCGATAAGTGCCGAGAGTGGCAACGCCGCCTTCATAGCGCGGGTTATACCGGAATTGCGTGGCCAGCCGAATATGGCGGAGGGGGTGGCGAGGCGTGGATGACCCGTATTGAGCGGGAGGTTTCTCGTGACTACGAGGAGACCAGCGGATTCCCTGGCGCGACCACCGCGATGCTAGGTCCGGCGCTGCTACGCCACGGGTCGGAACAACAAAAACACGATTACCTCCCGAAACTACTCGCCGCTGAACTCACGTTTTGCCAACTGTTCAGCGAACCCGACGCGGGCTCGGACCTCGCCAGCCTCGCCAGTCGGGCGGTGCGCGAGGGTGACGATTTCATCATCAGCGGCCAAAAGGTGTGGAACAGTTCCGCCCAGCATTGCGATTGGGCGTTCTTGTTAGTGCGTACTGATCCCGACCAGCCCAAGCATCGGGGCATCACCTTCCTCCTGCTAGACATGGCCACCCCGGGCATAGAGGTTCGACCTTTGGTGCAGATAAATCGCGCCGCACACTTTAATGAGGTCTTTTTGTCCGATGTGCGCGTCCCAGTCGCCAACGTGGTGGGCGAAATCAACGGAGGCTGGGGCCCAGCGCGCACCGTGCTGGCCAACGAGTCGGCGTTCATCGGCAGAACGAAGGCACCAACGAGCGACAACCTTTACGCCCTAGCTCGCCGGTACGACCGAATTGGCGACGCCTCGGTCCGTCAAGAACTGATGCGCTTCGCCATTCGAGAGCGTGTTGCTGGTTGGATGGCCGAACAGATCCAGCAGGCAATCCGCGGCGGTGAGGTGCCACCAATGGACCCCGGACTGATCAAGTTGATGGCGGCCGTCAACAAGGTCTGCTCCGGTAATCTCGCCATGAAGATCACCGGCGCCCACGGACTCATCGGCGACCGACCCGAGACTTACTGGTCACAAATCGAGTTGCTGGGCCGTTTCGTGATCTCGATCGGTGGAGGAACCAACGAGGTGCTGCGTAATAACCTGGGGGAACGAGCGCTCGGCCTGCCCCGCGAGCCGGGGTTCGCCAAGGACCAGCCCTGGCGGCAAGGATCATCAGTATGCGAACCCGGTTAACCGACGACGAAGGGGCGATTAGGGACCTCTTCGTGGGCTTCTTCGCCAACGAGAGTCCGATCGAAACCGTTCGGGCGGCCGCGCCACTAGGCCACGATGCAGGCCTGTGGACGAAGCTGCGCGAAATAGGAGGACCGGGGATGGCCCTTCCCGCTAGGGCGGGGGGCGGGGATGGCTCTTTGCGTGACCTCGCCGTTGTCATCGAAGCTTGGGGCGCGGCGCTAGCTCCGGTCCCCCTCGTCGAACACGCAACCGCGGCACGACTCTTGTGTCGCGGCACCGCGCCAACCGACGTGCTCGCCGACGTTGTCTCCGGCGCCACCATAGCCACGCTGGCGCTGCGGGCGCCGCGGTCAGGGGTCGCGGCGATGCTTCCGGCGGGAGCGGTCGCTGACGTGATCGTGGCGTTCGACGGTGAGAACGGCACGCTGTTTCGCGCTCCCGGCCCCGGCCTCTCCGTCTCAAACACCGCGGACTTGCCTCTAGCTGATCGCCACCTAAGTAACGGTCAGGCGCTGGCTATTACGGCAACCGACTGGCAACGAGCGGTCGATGAATGGCGTGCCCTGATGGCTGTTGCTTACGTCGGTCTCGCCCGGCGGGCCATCGAAATTGGGGTCGCCTACGCCAAGGAACGGATCCAATTCGGCGTGCCGATCGGAACCTTTCAGGCGATTCAGCACGGTTACGCGGACGCCGCGACACGCACAGAAGGTGCTCACCTACTCGCCCATCGCGCCGTGTGGGCGCTCGACACCGATCAACCAGACGCTTCGCGGCTGGCGGGAATGGCTTTGCTGTTCGCCGCCGAATCCGGTCGCTTCGCCACCGATCGGGCCCTGCAATACCACGGCGGTTACGGCTTCGCTGAGGAGTACGACATTCAACTCTACTATCGCCACGCGGTGGCTTGGCTCCTGCAATTGGGCGAGCCCGGCTTGGAGTACGCCCGTCTCGCCGACGCAGAGTTCGGACCGCGGCGCGCCGCCTGATGGACTTCTCGTTCCCCGCATCGGTCGAAGCGTTCCGTCAAGAAGTTCGAGCTTTTCTCGCCGCCACGCTCACCGAGGAGATGATCGAACGCACCCACGACGGCACCATCCACTCCCCCGAACTTCACGCTGCGATGGCCAAGTTGGGCTGGCTCTCGGGGCCGGTGCCAGCCGAACTCGGTGGCGGGGGTCGCAGCGCTCTCGAATCCGTTGTTCTCAACGAAGAGATGCAACTCGCCCGGGCGCCTATCGACGCGATGAGCGTCGCCACGATCGTGGCTGCCATCTTGATCGAGCACGGCAACGACCACCTTCAGCAAACCGTCGTACCGAAGATTCTCGACGGCTCAATGCTGTGTTGCTTTGGCTATAGCGAACCCGAATCAGGTAGCGACGTCGCCGCGGCTCGGACTCGCGCGGTCAAAGACGGCAACGAATGGGTCATCAACGGTTCCAAGATGTGGACCACTTTGGCCCACATCGCCGACTACGTGATCTTGTTGACCAGAACCGATCCCAATGTCCCCAAACACCAGGGCTTGACCTTCTTTTTAGTCCCACTCGACACGCCCGGTATCGAGATCCAAGGTGTGCCGACCATGGCGAGGGAACGCTCCAACGCCACCTTCTACGACAATGTCCGACTCCCTGACACGTTCCGGGTGGGCGACATCAACGGCGGATGGGCCGTGATGAAGACCGCCCTCAAGTACGAACGCGGCATCGCGGGCGGGCAGTTCCCATCGCCGCCGGTGATCGACGCGGCGCTTGACTGGGCCACAACGAGCGAGCGAGCCGACGCTTCTCGCCCCATCGACGATGTTGGGGTTCGCGAGAAGCTCATCCGGGCGATGATCGACGTCGAGGTCTGTCGCGGCTTGGCGTATCACACTGCATCGCTAGCCGCCGGAGGGGAGATGTTCGGCGTCGAGGGCTCGATGACCAAGCTGTTCGCGTCAGAGAGCTACAAGCGTCACTGTCGTGAGTTCCAGGATCTGATGGGAGCCGACGGTTTACGAACCCATGCCGACCCCGCCGCTCACCTCGGGGGACGGATCGAAGAGAACGTGCGCCACTCCCCGGTAACCACCATTTATGCTGGCACGAGCGAGATCAGCCGAAACCTCGTGGCCGAAGGTTTCCTCGGACTTCCTCGCGCCCGCTGAGGCCTCGGGGAGCGGCCACGGTAGCCTCATGATGGTGACACGGGACGTGGCGCAGCTCGGTAGCGCACCTGCTTTGGGAGCAGGGGGTCGGGAGTTCAAATCTCCCCGTCCCGACAAAGAAAGACCTGGTCAAGAGCCTGAACGCGCCAAACACCACTCCTGTACCTTCATCTCTGTGCAACTAACGTGCAACTAGCAGCTCACAACAGGGAGCAGGGTCTTGGCGAACCGGCGGACGTTTGGTGGTATCCGAAAGTTGACCTCCGGGTGATGGCAAGCGAGTTATCTCGATCCCATCACACGGAAGCGAGTCCCCGGAGAGTCAACGTTCGCCAGCAAGGCTGACGCGAACCGTTGGCTGTCCTCAGTCGAGTTGGCCTTGCAACGCGGTGACGTACTCGATCGGGCCGGACAAAAGAAAACTCTCCGCGAGTACTCCGACTCCTTCATGGCCACGAAAACAGCCCTACGGCCAAAAACGCGCGAACTCTACGGCTATCTCCTCGAGCATCACATCCTCCCGCCGCTCGGCGAAGCGCCCCTGACAGCCATCACTGCCGGAACGATCCGCGACTGGAACGCTGACCTTCGCACCGGACGCATAGGAAGCACCACCACCGCAGCAAAGGCGTACCGGCTCCTGCGACAGATTCTGCAGGGCGCGGTGGACGATCGGTTGATCGCAAGAAACCCGTGCCAAATCAAAGGAGCATCAGTCGAGCGGTCCAAGCCACGAACAATCCCCTCCGTTGAGGACGTCTTCGCCCTAGCCGACGCCATCGATCCAAGGTTTCGTGCGATGGTGCTCCTCGCCGCCTTCGCAGGACTGCGCCGAGGTGAATGCCTCGGCCTAACTCGACGGCACCTCGATCTTTCAGCCACGCCACCGACGGTCACTGTCGAGCAGTCGCTCGTCCACACCGACTCGGCCGGTTTCATTCTCCAACCACCAAAAACGGATGCTGGCGCTCGCACCGTCGCCATCTCACAACACCTCGCCAAGGAACTCGAGAGCCATCTGACAACCCACGCACGCATTGACCCGTCCGCATTCCTATTCGAAGCCGAAACGCCCGGCGAACCGAACGGCCGGAGTGGGACAGACGCCGCGAAAACGACGAAACCCCAGGTGTTGGCGGCGGGGCCTCTGACCTGGGGTTTTTGTGGAGCCCCCGACCGGGTTCGAACCCGCGAGCAAGTCGCTCCAGCGACGCCACGCTCAACCTTGGCAGGACTCCGACAACCGTCCAGCCCGCATGAACACGGGCGATTTCGTGCGGCCGAGTCCGGCCAGTCCCGCCGAGTCCGTCGAGTAGATGGGATGCGGGATGGGATACGCCTGTCCCGAGCCTCTGGGCAAGGCAGATCAGCTGTCTCCGCTCCCGCGGTAGACCCAATCAAGCGGTGGCTGCGCCGCGTCTCGATGTGATGAGGTTCAGATCGATCCCTGTTGCCCTGAATGTCCACCTGCGAGTTGTAGTGCGGGTCGGGTGGCGACCTCCAGCGCCGAGGCATGCGGTACGGAAGTCGCCCACGCCTTCGGTGGTGCGGAACACAGCGCGACCTAGATGACGCGTCGTTCGTGCTGCTGCGCCACTGATCAGTTGACGCTGCGCGGGCCGAGATCGACCGCGCAACTGGATACAACTCATGGAAGGTCGGCCTAAGTAGTGCCTTCGGTCGAAGCCTGTCTTGGGTTGAATTCGACTCGCACCGGATTGACTAGGCACTCGTTGCACCACCGGGCGGCGAGTTTGCGGTCTGACGCTGATTCGTAGCGCAGCGCTCCCCGAAGGTGAGCCGGAGACGCTCGCGCAGGCAGCAATTCTTGGCGCCACAGCCTCCGCGCGAACGAAGGGCTGCGTGGCCGGACACTGCGGTGCGCTGAGGGAGACGGGGTCAAACGGCTACGTCCGGTATCCTGCGGTTCATCGTCTACCTTCGTTTGAAGAGCTGAATCCGTACCGCCCGACCCATGCCGCGGCCTCGACACAGACGCGGTCGAAATCCGCAAGACCGACACCAGAGGGCTCACCGACGCCAAGTGACCCGCCAGCTACCCAACCCTCCCACTCGACACTCGCAACTCCCTCGAAACCAACGTCGTCCAGCGCTTGTCGGACCTCGGCGAAGTCGACGATGCCGCCGCCGAACCAGATGTGGTTCTTCTGGCGTAGCGTCGGGAATCCGACCTCGTCCTTGAGGTGCACGATGTCGATTCGATCGCCGAGCCGACGGATGGCATCCCCGCCAACCAAGCAGACCGCGCCGCCATCGCAGTCGGCACCCACCCCGCCTGCCTCTGGCCCGAACACTGGCACATCCTCACCTGAGCCTCACCACCCCGGCCAGCTCGACCGGCCGGGGAACGACCAGACACCGACCGCCACCACGAGGTTCACAGCCTCGAGGTCGCCGGCCGCACTCCACACACCGAGAGCAGACAGCCGGTGACCGACATCGACCGAGGTGAAACCAGCGGCGCCTTCAGTCGAGCCGAAGCACCCGAAGCGGAACACCGCACCGTCGGTAGAGCCAGACGACACGACGCCAGCTAGCAGCACGGAGTCCCCGCCGGGATCGCCAGGCCCCGAACGCGCCCCAGCCGACCGTGACCGCCGTCAGTGAATGTGCTGGCTCGAACCTCCTCGGGCCGGGGTTTGTCAAGGCGTCATGCTCCACCGGGACCGCGGCGACGCAACCCCCTTTGCCGAAACCACTCAGCCCTGACGGGTTCCCTCACTGACGTTCGGCATCGCTAGGCCCCGACAAAGAAGGTCACGGCCCTACGGGCTGCGTCGACGCTTGCCTCCCGGTGGTTGTGCCACCCCGAACACCCCGACCAAGGGGTCTCCAACCAGAAAGGCACACACCATGAACAACATCTCACTCGTCGGCCGACTCGCCACCGACCCCCGACTCGAACCCACCAACGCCAACCCCATCTGCACCTTCCGGATCGCGGTCGATCGAGGCCGCACCGAAGGCGCCGACTTCATCCCCATCAAGTGCTTCGGTACCCCCGCCGAACAACACCACAAGTACCTCACCAAAGGCCGACTCATCTCGATCGCTGGCCGACTCGCCCACTCCCAGTGAACCGGCAAAGAAACCGGCAAACCCCGAGAACGCTACGAAATCGTGGCCTCACTCATCGGGTACCTAGATTCCCCACGTCCGAGTGAACCTGGGTAAGGCGGCACCTAACCACCCCAGGTTGGGTGCCGCCTAGCCGGTGGCGCAGCCCAAGGCTCGGCGGCAGTCCGCTGTCAGCCGCGCACGGCTCCGGCCCAGGGCTCGGGGACAGCCTGGTCCGGAAGTCCGTGCTTTCTGGCCGTGTCTGATACGACCGATGCCGCACGGAGGGACCCGGCAAGATGCCGGGCCCCTCCGGCTGTGCTGTGGGGCACACTCGTCGCCCGACCTTCTAGGACTCGGGCTTACACGACGGAGACTCGGGGAGTGCATCTGGAGAGAGAGCAAGAACCACAATCGATGTCGATGAATCGATCGGGATCACATCTTGAACGAATGACTCTGGGGGTGGAACCTCGATCTCGCTCAGGACCGTCCCGTCGAACAGCTGCCATCGGACGGTATCGATGGAGGCCTCGATGTCGCCCAGGACATCGTCTGTCGGCCTGTTCCGCCATCGCGCGCAGACCGAGTCGGAGTCGGTTCCGACAAAGCTCTCATCACGGGTGGCTTCACGGCCAATCTCAATGACAAGTTCGTCACCCACATCAACGCTGAAGAAGACGACCATTGGCCCGTCGAATCGGACGTCTGCATCTCCGGCGAGAGACGACACGGCGGTGATACGCCCAATGAGCTCGTCGGGCACGGGCACCTCTACCACGCGTGCAGTCACACCCACGGCGTCTAGCTCTCGAACGGGGAGCAAGGGGTCGAGAATCGGGGAGCGCAGCTCAACCTGGACGTCCTGCCCGGCGACAGTGACCACCATCGCCTCGGCGGGGCTCTGCCGTGACAACAGGAGTACGCCGGCCGTGCCGATTGCCACGAGAGTGACGAGCGCAACCACAGCTAGGGGACGCCGACTTCTGGGTACGCCTTCAGTAGCGGCTCTCTCGAGATGTGCTCCGAGCCGGTCGAGGAACGCTGCGTCGCCGTTGCCGGAGGTCACTTGAGCACCACGCTGAGCTGTTGGAGGCCCCTGAACACTCGTACCCTCGCCGCGCCAGGACTGCACCCAAGTTCCGCAGCGATCTCTGAGTATTCGAGCTGGTCTACGACTCGCAGGACGACAGCGGATCGAAGATTGGTCGGAAGCGTGTCGAGAGCCTCGATGGCATCTGCGCCATCGAGGATGTCCTCGACCCGCCGCAGCTCGATCGCTGAAGCCTCATCGATCGGCTCGCGCGGAATACCGAGGCGCCGTCTCGCCTTGTCTGCGACCTTGCGGCGTCGCCAGAACATAGCAAGCTGACGTCGCGCGATTCCGTAGAGCCACTGTGCCGGTGCGCCACGTTGAGGGTCGTACTGACGAACATTTTGTAGCGCTGCTGCGAATGTCTCCGCACAGAGATCAGCGGCGACGTCTGGATCTGCGGTGCGACGGTAGAAGTAGCGAAGCAGCCCTTCGGCCCGCTCTTGATAGAACGCGCTGAATACATGGGGTATCTCCAGGTCCTCGTTCCCCTCGACGCTTTCCACCCGATCAGTGTGGACGCTGTCAGGGCGTTGGACGCGGCGCCCAACGAACGGGTGGTCTAGCCGTACCGGACACAGGACGTCCGGTTGTTCATCCACATCAGGCTGGTCGCCGCGGAGAAGATTGACTTGCTGGTCCCCGAACAGGAACTCGAATCGTAGAACCGGGTGGCCGAACCGCCGCAGTAGTGGTAGCTGGACTCGATGTTGTTGTTCCACGGGCCGCTCGGTTGCCAAATGAGGCCAGTACACCCTGATCCTGTGACCGTGATGGACGAGCCGGTGAAGCTCTGGCCTGTGAAGTGCACACCGAGCACGCTCGAACTCGCCCGCGACGACGTTGCCCCGGCCTGCAGGGCGGAACCCAACGCGGCCGCTCGTGTCGAGTGACAGCCCAGGGCAACGACTTCTGAACCCTCGCCGACCAGCCCTACGACACAGTGTGTCTCCGGCTCTGCAACCTCTCTCGCGTCCGCTGGCGAAACAAAGATCGCCAACGACACGGCAATGCCCAACGCCCACGCTCGAACCACCCGGTCAACTCGTCTATTGCTCCTTGGCCCCACAGCCATCCTCCACTCTCCGTGTTGCACTGCTCTATGCCCGACTCCATCCGCCGTTACAAATCTCTGGGACGCGTGGCGTGTTGGACAGCCCACAAGTGCGCGACCGGTGCGCCTCGTCCGACATCGCGTCGGGCCGAAACGCACCGCTGCGTTGCTGCTGTCACCAGCAGCATGGAGTTTGATCTCGTGATGGCTAGCCCTGCTTCTCTGTTACGAGCCAGTCTCCTATCGAGTCCCTTGTCGCCCCCGGTGTTTCGGTAAACGGCGATTCGTTCTCTTGCTCCTCCAACGGGAAGACGATTCCGCGCTCCGGGTGGTCGAGGATCCAGCCCTGAGGTGTCGTGAAGTGCCACTCGTTGCCATCCTCTCGAACGTTGAACCACACCCCTTCAAGGGGGTCATTGTTCGGCTGGAGATAGATCACACTTCGAGCACCGATTGGCAGGACAGACCGCAGCTGATCTACCGATGAGTCCATGGGGCGCGACAGCTGCACGTAGTACTGAGTCTTGTCGTCGGTCTGGAAGACAAGGTTGAGAGTTACTCCCTCGATCTCGGTCTCGGAGGCGCCGAAGAATCGTCCATCCTCGACGTCGACAAGGGTGGCTTCGACGGCGACGGTTGATCGGGAGCCTAGATCCTCGATACTCGGCGACGGGTTGTAGTTGGCCGAAAAGGACTGGAAGTACGAGTCGTACGTATCGACGAACACCTCGTCTGAATCGCTGTCGGAGCCACAACTCGCTGCTACAAGTCCCACCGCCACAAGTGCGGCGAGCCACACGAAGAAGTGCCCGGGGCGCCGCTCTGACAAGCCTGTTTGAACTGGTCTGGGATTCATGATGTCGCTACCTCCAAGTCGTCCATGTGATTGCGGGTGTGGGCCCAGTAGGTCTCCACGGTAGAAGCGCCGCTGACCATGCAGCCATAGCCACTGGAATGGTGAGTCGCACCGGCAGAGTGCCCGACCTCGTGACAGGTCGTCTTCGCTCGCTCGGCGCTAGGTAGCGTGCTGGTGTTGCTCGAGATCCGCACATCAGCATTGTCACACTCGTTGCCGTTGCGGTCGTCGCACTGGTACTGACCCCGATACGCCGTCGTGTTGAATCGCTGGAAGTAGACGTCGGTGCCCGAGTTGCACGATTGGTGCGAGCCGCCGCTGAAGTCGGTCGAACTTTCCAGGTAGTCCATCGCATCGTCAGCAATATCGCGAAGACTCTGCCATGTGAAGTTGGTGGACCAGCAGTAGTCATGATCGTGGTTGTCGGCCAACCAACCCGTGCTCGACCCGCCGACGCCGAACGGGTCCGCTGAAGCGGGTGCGGCGAGCGATAGCACCGCGAACACCAGCAAGACCGCTACAGCGGGTCGCCTGAGACGACGATCTGGGGGACGACCCTCAATGTCCTTGGCAAGCATACGAAACCTCAATTCTCCGCCCTCGGGCGGCGTTTCCGATCACCACATGCGGCAGGTGCCACACATGGAATCGGTGGACGGTGTTGTCCATCGCCTTCGCACCCTGCTCTTTGCCAAAGTCGTCGCGGTGTTACATCGCGCCGGCGGATCAAGGGAACGAGACAGCTCGATCTCGCTACACGTGACTTCATTCTGATCAAGCGGCCCCGGGGTTGTGTTGCCGAACCGAGGTCGGCGACGGACCTGGCGTCGAAGGACGTCCTCACAGATGTCGGACGGTGTCACGAGGGACCCCGTCCATGCCAACAGTGGAGCTCCCCGGCAGCGGGGCAGACGGGACCGCGACGCGACGTTGACCGAGGACCTCTATGGCGGTGGACGGACCGTGCTGGAGCAGGTCGGCGGCGCAGCTGGGCTTATGCGGTCGGCGAGGGGCGCCGAGGTCTCCGTGCGTGATCAGCTGCGGCTCACACCGCCGGTAATCCTGCATCTGAGCGAGTGCCAGCTTCATCGCCGAGGTAGTAGGTAAGGGCCTTGGCGTCGATGCCGGTAGCAGCGCTGACGGTGATCGGGTCGAGGTCACCCACAAGGGTGCTGAGCCGGGTGGCCCGCAGTGACCGCAAGGTCGTGGCGGCTCCTTGCGCTATGAGGGTGCTCGGCCAACCGACTCCGGCGGGTCGGACGGTGCGCCGGTTGGAGTGGTTCACGAGGAGGTGCGGGTTTTGAGTCTGGGCCGAGGCGTGGTGCCTTCGGGCCCGGTCGAGCGCTGCGCTGGTCACCGGATCGAGTCTCAGGGGCTCTGGTCGAGAAGCCAGGATGAGCGCCTCGGCGGTGATGTCGTTGACCTTCAGACAGATCATGTCCGAGCGGGGGACGGCGTGGAGCAGAGCGAGCAATCCGACGAACGGCTCGTAGGGGTGGGCGCCGTCGGGCGGGTTGGACCAGCGAGCAAAGAGCCGTCGTTGCTCGTCGATGGAAAGAAGCCGACCGGCGAAGATCGGCTTGGAGTCGCGCCACAAGCCCTCGGTCGGGTCGGTAAGTACTAGCGAGCGGCGTCGTGCCCATCGGAAGAACTGTCGCAGGTATGCGAGAGCGGTGGAAGGGCGACTGCCTAGGTCGGGTTGGGCGAGGAATGCCTCGATCTCGCCGGTGGCGACGAGTTCTGGTCCCGTGACACTCGGCCGGTTCACCTCAAAAACAGCGCGAAGTCGCAGAGGACGCTGAGGCGGGCCTCGATGGTTCGGTCTTGGTCGGCTCGGGTGCCGAGCCGGCGGGCGCGGTTCTGGCGTGCGAGCATCGCCAAAGCGAAGGCCTCGAATGCTGGTCGCCATCGCGCTGGCGTCGCGTCGATCCGGGCCTGGCGTCGTGTCGCGGCGCGCTGCGTTGAGGACTCCTAAACGAACCCGATTCGTGCGCTGGCGCAGAACTCGCCGAATACGAGCCGGTGAGCGCCAGCGGGCATGGCCTCGGCGACCGTGTCGGGCCTGACCGACCCTGTCGACGAAATCGCTGCCGACAGCTTGCGTAGATGGGCGAGGCTGCCCGAGGGGGCGTAGCGGTCGGAGAGGTAGTCCACGTAGGCGTCAAGCCATGCCGGGGTCTCATCGAGGCGTGATTTGAGGTTCGCGGCGTAGCGATAGGGCCACTGCGGGTCACGTTGACGGCACGCGACACACAGATCTCGGGCGCAGATCCATTTGACCTCACCGCAACCGAGACACTCGCGAGCGCGGTTGACGCTGGAGCGCCTCCACTGGACGAACGCGCAGCGGCCACAGCAGTTCACCTCCGGCCACACCATGCCGATCTTGGCGCAGCGTGGACACCGAGCGGGTGGTGTGTTTCTGCGGGCTCGCTGGTTGCAGCGTTGGCAGCGTTGCCGGCCGTAGAACACGACCCAACGTCCGCACTCCAGACACGGACCCTCGGCCTTCACGCCGGGGGCAGCGAACGCTTCGCCGGTTCCGCCGGCGAACTCCGCCGCTTGGCAGCCGGCCGCACGGCCGGTTCGATCGGGGTCGTGTCAACCTCGAAGAGATCGTTGGGCGTGCACTGCAACGCCGTGCACAACGCGACGAGGGTTTCGAGCTTCACCTGTTTGGGTTGCTTGGTCATCAACGCAGACACCGATGGCTTGGACAACTCTAGGCCAGCCCGATCGACTAACAGGCGCCGCAGCTCTGCACCGGTCCACACGTCGCGCTCGGCTGCCGCCATCCGCAGTTTCCAGCGAACCTCCATCAGTCTTCCTCCTGATCAGGGTTGTCACTTGTGTTGGCGAGGTGGCCCAAGGTGTCTGAGATCGCTCGCCGATAGGCGTCCTCGATGAACGTCGCCGACGGCATCACATACCGCATCGTCGTGCCAATATGCCAGTGTCCCAGCATCTGCTGGATCGCGACCAGGTCCACGCCTCGCTCGTAGTTATGGGTCGCGCACGCTCGCCGCAGATCATGGGGCGAGAACCGGTCTCCGCCCTCGATGTCCAACATCCGGGCCAGTTCGTTCTGCAGGGTGCTCCCCGTCATCCGCCCACCGTGTTGCACCACCCACAACGCGTCGCCGTCCGGGCTGAACAGGGGTCGGACGTCTTCGACATACCAGCGCAGAACGTCTGGGGTCGCGTCCAGCATCGGGACCCACCGCGGCCGCGGACCCGAGGTCCGGGCGCCTTTGCCGAAAGAAGGCGCGCCCAACCTCGCGAAGTGGATCCGCTACTTCGCTGCACACGAGATCCCGGTCTATGCCGTAGTCGATACCGACAGCGACAAGACGGGCAAACAGCTGGAAGCCGTTGAGATAGTTCATGCCGATCTACTCGCAGCGATGGGCCTGCCGGCCACGACCGCTCTGCGCACTGAAGGGAGCCCGATTCATGCCACGCGCGCATTCGCCAGCCTTGATGCGAACTTCGAGGCAGCGATGAAGCAGCTATTCGGCGATGATTACGAACGCCTAGATGCCGCGGCCACCGCCCTACTCGGTCGCTCAAAGGCTCTGCGTGCCCGGTACGTAGCCGAGAGACTTGTCTCGGAACACCCTGCGCACGACGGGTGGGGGGCCCTCAAGGAGCTAGGCGAGCAGATCCGCCAAGCGTTGGCCGCGGAGGCTGAGTCGGTCCCTCACGACGAATCGCACTGAGCATCGCTTACTCACTCGGACGATCGGTTCAAGTCCGCATCGATAGGAGCAGCCGTGGCTACGAGCAGAATGAGTATCGAATGTCCAGGCTGTCAGAGCGGCGTCACCCTCCGAATTGCAGTCGGATTCGAGGAGAACCAGGACTTCTACTTCGTGTGCCCCGCGTGCGAGTCGGCAGTACGCGGCTGCCTGAAGACCGACCAAGATGAAGGCGAGATCCGTGGGCTGGAAATCGATGGCCGCCCCGCTTTCATGTGTCTGGGGACGGACACACCGGTCGTCAATATCAATACTGAGTTCCCGATGCACTTCTCATCAACATCTGAGGAGTCCGTCGAGGGTTCCGGTTTCATCATGCACTCTGCAAATCTGGGGGACCGGTTCCACCGTTGGCGGCAGACGGGCGCAGAATTCGACCAATCGGTCGATGGCGGCTGGGACGAGCTTCGCCGCTGGTGGGGCTTCTACGCGCGTCAGGACTGGGAGCGGTTCGACGCTGTGGCCCGTGAGCTCTTCGGCAATGCCTGGCCGGTCGATCCACCGATGATCGCGCGCCACGACTCGATCAACCGCCTTGTCGAGGGCCTCTTCATCCCGCTCTACCCCAAGGGTGAGTACGTGCGCTGGAAGATTTCGATCTTTGGTGACCTCAGCGCCACTCATATGCATGCAGTAGGAGACTTTGCCGAGGCGTGGTCCACAGCGGCGCGCATCCGGGACGCCCGGGACCGTCTGTTTGACGTGCTGGATCAATTCGTCGCTCAACGTGCGAAATGGCGTGGAGCGCAACTTCGAGACGAGTACGAGGACGCTGGCATTGCGTTCAGCGACGACTGGAGGTTGATGAGAGACGATTTTCGTTCGCTCCGCGATCTCTTCATTACGATCTTCGAGCGCTCCCACCAGCACTTGCCTATGCTCATGGGCTTCCACAACGCTGCGTCGACGGGCGATCCGGCTCGCTTCCCAGATGGACGGACGGCGTCAATATCTAAACTGGCTCGACTTAGCGCTAGGGATCGTGGTGACTTCTTGGTCCAACTCGATCACTGGGGGCTAGAGATCGAGAGCATGCTCGACCGGCCGCTACGCAACGCCATCGGGCATGCTGAGGCCATACATGATCTGAGCACAGGCGATGTCACCTGGGCGAAGGGCTCGATCCCCTACACGCAATTCGCCGCCGCCGTAGCCGCCACGGTCCAGGTTCCCTTATTGCTGCTTAACGCCGTGAAGTACGTGTCCATTGCGAGCGATCTCAATGAAGGTACCTAGCCGGTCGTTCTGAACTGTGATCGGAGATGCTTGGCACCAGAAGGGTTCTCGACCAACAACCGAGAGCGAACCTTGACCGGCGACTACGCGTAGCGCCCCATCCCTGCCACACGGTCTATTGGCATCCGATCCGTCCCCTCCCGCACGGAAAAACCTGAGACACAACTGCAGGTCCTGCGGACCTGCGAGGGATAGGTCGGCGGATAGGTGCCGGATAGGTCGCCAGCCCCCTATCCGACCCAAATTCGCTCAACGCTGTCCCAATCGCCGGACGGCTCGGGTCACAGGTGGTGGATGTTCGGTGATTCAGTCTCGTGATCGTCAGCGTCACCACGTTGGGCGCCAAGGCCGGGGCTGTCGGCCGCGCCGCTGATCACATCGTCGGCTATCTCGAGGGTGACCAGGCATCCAAGCGGCAGCGAACTAGCGACTCGCCTTCGCGAGGAGGCAGCGCCCCACCCGAGGTCGATGGAATCACAAGCGGGCTCTCCACCAGTGGCCAGGCACACGGCTACTACGCCGACTCTGCCGAAGCATCCGGGAGGTGGCGCGGCCGAGGCGCTGCCACTGATGGGTTTGACCTCGGTACCGATGTCGAGGCGGAGGCATTTCGACGAGTGCTTCTCGGTCAGGATCCGCACTCTGGCGAGCAGCTCCTCTCGGCGGCAGGCTCAGCGGGACGGTCGCGGGGTCACGCCCGCGGTCCGTCCAAGCTCGGGTCCGACCCCACCGAGATGCTCACGATGGCTCAAGTCGCGCAGATCGCCGGGGTTGACGTGTCCTATGTTCGCCGGCTCGCTGCGAACACCGCCGAGGTGCGACGGGCGCAGGAGGCTGCGAACCGGTCTGGGGAGGTCGGCCCCGAAACGCCAGCGTCGTTCCTCGATGCGCACAAGGACGCTCAAGGCCGATGGATCGCCACTCGGGGCGAGGCGGAACGGTTCGCCGCCGGTCGTAGCGAACCCCAGGTTGTGCTGGGATACGACATCACCTGGTCGGTCCCGAAGTCGGTCTCTGCGGTGTACGCCCAGGGCACCGACAAGGATCGAGAGGCGATCGATGAAGCCATCGAATCCGCGGTCACTGCGGGGATGGACTACCTCGAGCGGGAAGGATTCCACGTCCGCCGCAACGGCCTTCGTGAAAGGGCCGATCAGATGGTCGCCGCGTCCTACCGGCATTACACCAACCGGGCGCTTGAGCCTCACCTGCACGAGCATGTCGTGGTCGCCAACATGGCTCGCAACAGCCTCGGCGAGACCCGAGCGGTTGATGCCCGAGGTTTGTTCGCTCACGCGACCACGGCCGGTTACCTCGCTGCGGCTGAGCTGCGGACCGAGCTTGCGGACCGGCTCGGCGTCACGTGGGCCGACGTAAACAAGGGCATCGCTGATATCAGCGGTGTCGACAGATCGACGATCATGGCGATTTCCTCACGACGCCAAGCTCTGATGACCCTGGCCGAGGAGATGGGGTACCTCACGCCCGCCGGCCGCCAGAAGGCCGCCCTCGCCACCCGCCCCAGCAAGGAACAGCCCGTCGATGCGGCCGAGCTCCATAATCACTGGCGAGGGGTACTCGCCGAAGCTGGCTTCGACGCAGCCGCTGTAGAGCGACTTCGAGGGCGAGACGAACTCCAGCTCTGGTCGCCCATAGACACCGAAGCACTGTTCAGCCACCTGGCCAGTCATCGTGGCGTGACTGAGCAGATGGCGATCTTTGATCGGCGCGATGTTCTCCAGGCGATCGCGACCTACGCGAACGACCGACTGCCAGCGGTCGAGATTGAGGACTTGGCCGACCAGTGGCTCGGCACCGAAGCTGTGATTCCGTTGGAGGTGAACGACGGAGCGCGGCGAGAAACGATCGGGCTCGGCGCAGCGCAGGTTTCACTGACACCCGACGAGCAGCGCTACACGACCCCACAGATGGTCGAGCTCGAAGAACGCACCCTGAATCGCCACAGGGGTGGGATCGACACTGGCCACGGAGTGGTAGATGCGGTGACTGTGGAGGCGGCGATCTCTGAGTCGACGGTGGAGCTCGGGGCGGATCAGGCGGCGATGGTCCGGGCGATCTGCACGTCCGGCGATCAGTTCCAAGCTGTTGTCGGCCGAGCCGGCGCAGGCAAGACCACCGCCCTACGTGCCGCTGTGGCGGCCTGGGAGGACGCCGGTTTCAGCGTCATCGGCGCAGCTCCATTCGCCGAAGCGGCCCGCAACCTCGAGACCGAGACCGGACTGCACTCCACGACCCTCGCTGGCCTGTTGACCCGGATCGAAACAGCTGGCGACCCCCGAACCGTCATCGGCCCCAACGCGGTGATCGTGGTCGATGAGGCATCGACAATCGGGAACCGGCAACTTGACCGGCTCTACCGCCACGCTGCAGAGACAGGGGCCACGGTTCGCACGATCGGCGACCCTCATCAGCATCAGTCAGTCGAAGCGGGCGGGCTCTGGAAGCACATCACCTCCGAACACCCCCAGCGGACACCGACACTCGAGATCAACCGGCGACAGTCCGGCCCCGACATGGGCGAGGTTCGTCTCGCTCTCGACGAATACCGCGACGGCCTCATCTCCGCGGCCATGCAACGTCTTGACAACGACTCCCGCATCGTCACCGCAACAAACTGGGAGGAACTCCTCGACACCATGGCCACGGACTGGTTCGTCGACCACCAGCGCCACCAGGCTGGCGCGGGCTCCGAGTCAAAGATGATTGCCGAACGCAACAGCGACCGCCACGCCCTCAACCGCCGTGCTCAGGCTCTCCTCCACCAGGCCGAACTCATCGGCGATCCAGCGCTCATCGAGGGCACCCCATTCCATGTGGGTGACCGCGTCGTTGCCCAAGCCCGCAACTCTGATCTTCACGCCGACGGCGCCCCGAAGCGTGACCATGTGATCAACGGTTCGCAGGGCACGGTCACCGCCATCAAGGGTCAACCGGCCGGGTTTGGCCTGGTGGTCGATTTCGACGACCTCGGCACCATCCGCGTGCCACACGAGTTCATCGCCACCGAAGTCGGGCCTGGGCGAGGCGGAGGGGTCACACCCGCCTACGCAGTGACCTCCTTCAAGGCGGAGGGCCAGACCTATGACTCTGGCCGCAATCTCGCCGCCCCAGGGGCGGTGAATACCGAGGGCATGTATGTAGCCCTCACCAGGGGACGAAACGACCAGCGCACCTACACGATCGCACCTGAAGATCATGTCGCCGAACGCCCTGAGCTACCGGTCATCGCCGACGACAGGACCGCGATCGAAGCGCTCGCCCAGTCGCTCTCCAAGCAACGAGGAGCCGACCTCGCCACCGTTGCCGACCCCCAAGCCGCATCCACACTCCACGAACTCACCCACGCACAGGCAGACATCGGCGGCAGAGCGCTGAGCCTCGCCGAGTCCCGGATCGCCTCGTCCGCCGTCAACAATCCCGACCCAAGCACCGTCGCTGCACTCGGTCCTCGACCGACCGTTGGCCAACACCGCACCACATGGGATGCCGCTGTAGGTGACGCCGCCATCTACCACGCCCGCTGGGGCACCGAAGTGGTCTCGGTCGATGGGTCTGTCGAGCCACCGTTGTCAAGCGACGGGCCGGCCCGCCACAAGCACTTCGGTCGGGTGCAACCGGCGGTACGCGCCGCCGGCATCGAGCACCTCACGCGACTCCCCCTTGGCCAGCTACTCGCCGAACGCCACGCCGCATCCACGGCCCTCCCATCGTCAGCGACTCACAGCCTTCAACAGGCACAAGACGAACTGACCGCGGCGAGATCCGACCTCACCGTCGCCCAAACTGAATTCGAGGTCGCACAAGCCAACTACCACTCCACCCAAGCGGGATCCTCTCGACGGCGCCGAAACCCGAACGCCGCTGAAGCCTCCCGCCGGGATCGCAACGAGGCGACATCCCGAGTTGCGAAAGCCGAGCGGGCCGTGAGCACAGCCACCGGGCACGTCGGAGCCAGCCGTGGCAACAGCGACGATCGTGTGGTCGTGCAGGCCCGCATAGCGGCGATCGATCGAGCGTTGGATCGACGAATCGACAACGCCGGGAAGCGCCCCGCCGCTTATCTGATCGAAACGCTCGGCAAACGGCCCAGAACCGAGAACGAGTCTCGCCGGTGGGACAAGGCGGCCACGAGCATCGAGACCTACCGCCACCACCATCTCGGCATCTCACCCGAAGACGGTCCCCGGCGCGGCCGTGGTCTCCACGCCGCGATTGGCGCACAGCCGGACAATCACGCGCTACGGCTCCGGTTCTGGAAGCAGACCCAACGACACGTCGAAGAGCACCTCTCCCCACCGATCGAGCGCGAGCACCCTCTACAACGAACCCGATGAACAGCCCCGACCCAACCAACGAGCCGCTGTCGGTGACATCGGCCCTCGATCAGCTCCGAATCCTGATCGACTCCTCCATAGGGACTCACACACTGGTGGGGACCATCCACGGGATCACCACTGCCCACCGATGGCGGCGCGGCGAACTCGTCAGCGAACAGTCGGGCTCGATCGTCGCCCGAGTCCCCCTAGTCATCCCGCCCATCGTCGCCCTACCCTGCCCTGCCGATGAGCTCGAAGGAGCAGAAGCTGCCGTCATAGGCCGCTTCGATATCCACCCCCAGTACGGACCGCTCCAATTCATCGCCTCGCTCGTCACGGTTCAGGCGGCCCGCTCAGCCGCAGCCATCAGCACGCAGGAGACGGTCGAGCGACTGCACCGCAGCGGCGCCATCCATGCTCACCGGGCACTCAGGCTTCCGGCCCGACCAAATCGCGTCGGCCTCATCGCTCCACTCGGTGGCGGTGCAGGCGGCACCGACTTCCTCGATCGGCTGAGGGCCGCCACTGAACTCGTTCATATCAACTCGCGCTACGTCCCCATGGGAGGACCAGACTCAATCGCGTCAATCGTCGAAGCCATCCAAGAACTGTCCGTCACCGACAGCGAACTCATCTTCATCTGTCGAGGAGGAGGCGCCCGCTCAGGTCTGACGATGTTCGACAGTCCGGAGGTGCTGGCAGCGATCTGCACAGCACCACTGCCGATTGTTGTGGCGGTGGGGCACGCCACTGATCAAACGGCTGCCGATCTCGTCTGCCATACGAGCCTGCCAACGCCATCTGCGGCCGCGACCTGGCTCATCGACCGACGCCGTCACGAAGAACGGGCACAGCTCGTCGCCAGAGCGGCCAACCGATCACACGAAGCCGCCGCGGCGCAACGACACGCAGAGATCAGGGTCGAGGCCGCGACCCTGGCCGAACATCGAGCCGAGCGGACGCACTCGATCGCGGTCGGTGCCGTCGCTGCAATGGTTGCGCTGATAGTCGTGCTAGCGGGGGCTCATTCTGGCCCTGGCATGACAGCGACCGGCGGTCACCGATCCATGGCGATGGAGGGCCCCTCACGGCGCGAGCTGTCGAGCTTCTCGAGCGACTGCAACGTTGCGAGGTAGCGCGGGTCAGTCGGATCGATCTTCTTCGCGGGAATCATCTCGACTTCGGGCTCGGAGTCGCTCTGCTGATCGGGTGGGGCATCTCCGGTTGTGGTGGGGACTGACTTCTCATCCACCTTCGGCATCGGCGGGACCGGGGCCGACGCCATGTGGGCCAACACGAACTCGGAGACCTCGTGTTTGGTGGTGAGCGCGCTCAACACGTGACTGGACCGCTCGGGCGGTTCCGGCTTTGCAGCTCTACCAGCTGCCAATTCCTGAAGCCGTCGCTCCTCCCACGGCCGTCGGCCCGCGAGATGTGCTGGTGGCAGGGTCCCATGGAGAAGCAACGCGGAGCCGGGAGGCACCTGGCGCATCAGGTCGGCCGGGAGGAACCTCATTCGGGCCGTCGACGCAGCGACTGAGCGCCGATCGCCGCGCCCCCCGACGTCGGTCGTCAGCGACTGCTGGGCGACTTCTTCCTCGCCGCCCAGGTAGCTGGCGTAGTCGAGGGTCTCCTTGTCGGAGAGACCGGAGAAGAATATCTTGGAGCCGTGGTTGGTCAGCAGCGAGTCGGTCTGGGCCTGGTAGATCGCTCGCATCTGGGCCAGCGACTGCCAGACCGTTACAAGCTGGATGCCGATCCCCGAACAGGTTGACGCCACCTCCGGCAACCATCGCAGCGGTGTGTTGCCCGCCTCGTCGATCACCGCCAATGTTGCCGGGATCGGCCCGCCGACGCGCTTGGAGATGTCGTAGGCCTGGTCACGAAGCAGGTCGCCGATGAGACCACCGAATAGCACCGAGAACCGTTCGCTCGACTTCAGAGGTTGGACCACGTACAGCGTGTTGTTGCCCTCCAACAACATCGCCATGTTCATCGCCGGCTGCTCCACAACCTCACCGTCGCGGGTAACGACGCGTGTAGCCGACGCGGCAGCGACGTAGGGGTCTTCCCAGGCGGTGATCACCGTTTGGGCGGTGGAGAAGATATCAGATCGCGTGCGAGGCTCGAGCATCCAGAACCCCGAGAACGCAGTCAGCGCATGGCGAGCCTCGACGTTCACCGCGGCATCCGCCTGGCGGGCCAGGGTCGACAGCAGCAGCGCCACCTGGCTCTCGGCCTGCTTCTCGCCATCTTGAAGTGCGAGCCACCTGACGACATCGCCCATGGTTCGATTGTTGGTCGCCGCGGCGAACAGCATCGGCCACAGCAACTGCTGACCCTTCGTAGACCAGTAGTTGGCATTGGTAACTCCCTCGGTCGGTCCTGCATCAAGCAGCGTGGCCGCGGCTTGTTGAGCCCCCGAGATCGACGTCGATGCCTGGAGCGGCGACCATCCGACCCGTTGCACGTTCTCGCCCAGCTCGCCCGGCAGTTCCCCAAACGGGTCGAACACGAACACCTTCCCCAGCTGACGCCGGCGACCGACCGTGGCGTTGTACAGATCGTCCTTGACCGACGACAGGACCGCTGGCCCGTCCCAGTCCAGAACCCCGGCGGTCACATTCGCCGCCTTGCCACAGCGCGAAGGGCCCACCACCACCACCGCAGAGCGATCGCCGACCCGCGTGCGCTCACGGTTGCGTTGCACCGCCTCCGTCTGACTGGTTCGGTCCTCGGTGGCCACAAGATCTCGACCCACCCGGCCCATCACGAAACGGCCCTCGGTTGGACGCTTCACGATCAGCGGCTTCAGATCACGTCGGCGAGCCAGACGCGCTTCGGGGGTCACCCCCAGCCGGTCCTCGCGGTACGTACCCACTCTGGCCGACGAGAACCGGAGATACAGCCCGACCACAAGTCCAACGGCAAGAAGAAGAACGACGGAGGTGATCGACCAATACAGAATCGGGCCGGGCAACGACTCAGCGACAGCCGGTTCCCAGGCCAGGCGCGGGTCAGATCCGTTCGACGGGAGACGAACCATCGCGCTCAGCCCATCCGCCGGCGAGGCGGCCATGGGCGCACCGGAATGAACGATCGCAGCCGCCTGTGCTCCAGCCCAGTTGGCGAGCGCCGCCAGACCGACTCCGACAATGGCAAACATCCAGAACTCGTCGCCACCAAGCGAACCCACCGGTCTGGCTTCCTGACTCATATCGCAATCGCCTCCACCAGGTCCGACCGGTACTGCGCCAACCGTCGCTGAGCCCGCGACCTGCGCCGCCTCAGTCGCTCCGCTTCACGAGCATCACCAGCAGCGAGCGACAGACTGGTCTCCCCGCGATGCACACTCGCCCACACCAACGAAGCGTCCTGCGCCGAGACAATGCCCTTCCCCACCGCGACACGAAGCGTGCGCGCCAGCAGCACCGCAGGAGGTACCGAAGGTTCCGGCGCCGCAACGTGGACCATCCGATCCTCTGACGACAACTCACGGGCATGGGCGATCAACTGATCTCGGCGCCGCTCCACCCGCTTCAGCGTCCGCTGGCGCAGCACCCGCAGCGGATAGACGCGGTGCAGACCCGCCAGCGATGCGATCGCGTCCGCTGCGGAGCCGAGCACCAGCGTCACCAGCTCGGCGTCATCAACCGCGATGGCCTGGGACTGAAGGATCCGCAGCGACCGGAAGCACTCCTTGGCCATGATCGGCACCATCACCTGCAACAGCAGCCGGCTCGCCAACGGATCCTCGACCGCCAGGCGAAGCACCGCTCGAGTCACCTCCACCGAAAGCTCCGCAGAGTGCCCGACCGGGACGGCGATCGCCTCGACCACCTCACCCAAAGACATGAAGTCACCGAGTACCGGCTCCTCTTCGACCCATCGTCGGAGACGAGCGCGAGCCCACCTACCGCTAGAGATGACGGACCACTCGTCTCTCAACGCCGCCCCGAAACTGTTGCATGCTGCTTCTCTCATGGTCACAGCGTCCGAAACGGACCTACTCGCCGACCTACCTCGCGACCTCACAAGCACCTATCCGAAGGGGATTTCTCGACCTATCTGTTGCCAGACGGACGGATAGGTGCCGTGACCAGGCCATTCGTACGTCAGAGCCATTCGTGTCACACCCGCGGGAGACAATGGATAGGTCCACGGATAGGTCGATCACCGGCCGGAAAGGTGCACCATGGGACTCAGACGGCCGATCTCACCAAGCTACGCGACCCCGCACGAGGCCATTGCGTACCTCGCCTCGGTCTACGACGGCGCAATCCGACGCGACGGCCACGGCTTCGCCACCGAACACGTACACGCTGGCCATGGCCTCGCCCAGCGCGGCCGTTGGGGCCGACGTCATCGACGAACGGCTCTTGAGCTCATCCGCTACTACCGCGGCCAACTCGAGCGCGCGGGCTTTGACGTGCAGGCCGTCATTGCGAGCGAGCCCGACCGGATAGCTCGGCAAGCGTCCGCTCGGCTGTCGAGCGGTTGGGCCATCGGGCACGCCGCGATCGGTCCCATGTGCAAGGCTGAAACCAACGGCGCTGGCAGTCGGCTAGCATCGTACGTTCGCTCAGGGTTCGAAGGGTAGTGGCTATGGCAGAGTCAGCGATCGAGTGGACCGAAGTCACGTGGAACCCCACAACTGGCTGCGACCGCACATCTCCCGGCTGCGACAACTGCTATGCGATGACGCTCGCTAAGCGCCTGAAGGCAATGGGCCAGCCCAAGTATCAAATCGATGGCGACCCGGAAACGTCCGGTCCTGGTTTCGCGCTCACGCTCCACCCCGACACACTCGATGACCCTCGCCGGTGGCGGAACCCGCGCACGGTTTTCGTCAACTCCATGTCCGATCTGTTTCACCCTGAGGTCCCGATCGAATTCATCGAGCAAGTATTCGACGTCATGCGCGACACACCGCAACACACCTATCAGGTGCTCACCAAGCGAGCGCAGCGGCTCGGCAAGCTCGCCCATCGCCTGGACTGGCCCGAGAACGCCTGGATTGGCGTCTCGGTGGAAACCCAACGTTACGCGTTCCGACTCAACCACCTCCGGAGAGTCCCAGCCGCCGTCCGCTTCGTGTCTGCCGAGCCGCTGATTGGGCCGCTCGAACTCGACCTTGATGGCATCGACTGGGTCATCGTTGGCGGTGAGTCCGGGCCCGGCGCTCGCCCCATCGAAGAGACGTGGGTCGCCTCCATCCGCGACGACTGCGAAGCGTCCCACACCAAGTTCTTCTTCAAACAATGGGGCGGCCGCACGCCCAAGGCTGGCGGACGAGAACTCAGTGGCCGCACGTGGGACGACATGCCCGTCACAGCTTCAGCGTGATCTCCCGCTTGTAGAAGTCGCCCGTGCCATCGTCATCGATGATGCCATCGCGGTGCATGGCCTTGACCGCGGCACGCGCATGTCGTTCGCGCGCTCGCCCGAGGTAGCTGCCGTACACGACTGGCGGATCCTCGACGAACCGGCGCACCTCGCCCGCCCGCACAAGATCCTCAAGATGCCTCCGTAGATACTCGACAGCTTCTTGTTCGAGCCGCTCGTCGAGGTCATCGCGATCAGGCTCGTCGGGCTGAAAAAGCCGTGCAATGCCATGGGCTGTCTCGGCGGCAAGGTTCGCCTCGTAGTCATCAAGGTCGCAGCGATGCAGCCAGTCAACGTACGAGGCACCAGCGACATCGCAGTAGTCCCAGTGGGCCTGCGCGTCCTTGCTGAATAGGGCCAGCGTGTAGATCGTGGCCGAGCTCGGGCGCGGCTTAACCTCGACCACTGTGCTCCGCACACCCGAAGCCGCCGCGGCGGACGCGGAGAAGGCTCGCAATAGCTCAACAGCCAACGGGTATGCAGTACCGCTGGGTTGATCGGCGATCGATTCGAACGAGGCCCTCCAGTCGATGTCGGGGCCCAAAGCCAGACTCAGCCTCTCCGGCATGTCACTCAGGGAGTCGTCAATGTCCGCCTTCACGATTCTCGACGCCATCCGGGCGACCGACGCGGAACTGAAGTGGTAGATGACATCTACCGGATGCCGGTTCGGGCTCTCCGAAAGAAGCTGGACCAAGGATTCGAACGGCAACCCGAGGCTGAACGGATCAACGAAGTAGAGCGTTGCCTTCCTACCGATGGCGGCCTGTACTGCCGTGAGGACATCACCGAAGACACCGCGCCACACGCTCGGGTTCGGGAGCCCGGCTTGCTCGAGAACTGACTCGAGCTTCGTCGCCCGCTCACCGTCTGCCTCGATGAACTCCAGCTGCACCTGGCGATCGATCAGCGTTGCCTTCTGCGCCTCATCAACGAGCAGAAGGGGCGAGCCCGGGTTGCCGTCGTTGTAACGGCCCTCGCCCGCGTACCCGTCAACAAACGCGACCTGGTTTCCTGTCGCCCGACCGGCCCAACCCGAGAAGTAGTACGCGTACCGCGCCAGGATCCCGTGCTTCAGTACTGCCGCAGGTTTCCGCTCGTCGAACCATCCGTCATGTGCCCTCGCCGCGCCCTCGCCGTCTCTTGCTTGGTGACCAAGGTTACGAGCAGGGCGCGGGGCTTTCTACCTGGGCTGACGGCACATCGACCTCGCGGCTCCCACGACCATGGGATCACTCGTCGTGAGAACCCATCACGAGGCGGGCCGGCCGGTTTGCCTGAGAAGGTCCGATCGCTCAAGCCCAAGCTTCGCCTCGAGTGAGTTCCGTTCGTCCGAAGTCAAGGAGTGCACCCTGCCTTCCGCCACTCCAGAAGCGAGTTCGACGTCGACATCGAATCCTTGCGCCACGACATCGATCGGGTCACCGGTTTCGATCATCCATCGGAACAAGAACATACGGATCCGGTCGGCGGAGACCAGCGGTTCGGGCGGTGGGCCGGTGTCGACGTGCGGTCGGAGCCGGTCGACCAAGCTCGCTCTCCTTCGTCGGAGCCTCATACCTTCAGCCTTCCGTCGGTGTCGCAGATGTCCCATTCCGCCGATCCGATGCGGTGCTGCACGATGGCGGTGTGATCGCCCACCCTCCAGAGCGCACGCCCTACGGCGAGCTTCGGGAGTAACTCGGCTTCAACCTTCGTGAGGCCAAGCAGGCTGGTGGCTTCGGGGACCTGGTCGCTGGATTGGCGGAAGAGGATTCGAGTCTGCGTGTCGGCGAGTAGGCCCATCGAGACCTTCGCCGCCGACGTTCCGTCGTCGCTTTGGGCTCGTAGGTCTGAGATACGGTGGGCGACCGAGATGTTGGCGACGCCGTAGGCGCGGGCGAGCTTCTGACATGACTGGTAGTACTTCGCCACCCGCTCGGATCCGAGCAGCGCCCAGATCTCTTCGAGGACCTGAATCCGCCGGGGGACGTCTTCGCTTTCAGGTGCGGCGAGTAGGGCTTGGAGCCAGCCCGTGGCGGCGATCATCACGACGGTGAGTGCGTCAGGGTCTTGGTGCACAGCGGAGAGGTCGATGACGACGCCGCGGCCGGACCAGTCGAGGCGGACCGTTGATGCGCCGTCGAACATGCCGCGTAGTGGGCCGTCGAGGAGTTTGCCGAGACCGTGGCGGACTTCGGCGACCGACCGTGCGAGCTCGCGGGTGCTCTCCTCGGCTGACCGGGCGAGCATCTCATCAGTGGGTGTAGCGAGGAGATCGACAACATCGCGCAGGGTGGGTGTCTGCCCGTCGGTTTCGGCGTCGGTGATGATGTCGATGATCCAGCTCAGCGCGGCTTCTTCGGTGGCGGAGAGTTCCCTGCGCAGCATTGATGCTGCGAGCGCTGCAGTCATCTGAGTGCGTCGGGCCCGCAGCTCAGATCCGGACTCGGCATATGGCCCTGCGTTGAGCGGGTTGAGCCGAGTGGGTCCTCCCGGGAACAGAGCGAGGCGGCTCAAGCCGAGGCCTTCGGCCAGGGGGCCGTATTCGCCTTTGGGGTCGAGGATCGCTACCCATCGGGGCTTGCCGTCGGATCCGAGGAGTCCGACCATCCGGTAGAGCATGGTCTTGACTGCTGAGGACTTGCCGGCTCCGACCATGCCAAGGACCAGGATGTTGGGGCTGGTGATGACGCCATCGGTGTAGAGCTGGAACGGGTCGAAATGCCAGGACGCTCCCCCGGCGGAGAGGTCCTCTCCGACATACATGCCGCGTGGGCCCAGCCCACCGTCGGCATGGAACGGGTAGAGGGCGCTGACGTGTGCGGTCGTGGCCCGGTGCCGTGGGACGCGAAGTCCGGGCGAGAACACCGCTCCACCGATGCCCTGCTCCTGGTCAGTGCGGCTCGAGTTGGAGTTGCGGCGGAAGTGGGCGGCCATGCTCATCGTCCTTTCGGGGCGACGCCGCGGGCGAGAGGGAGCACGGCGGCGACGGCCTGGTCGTGTCTGCCGTGGAGTGGTCGGAGTTCGATGCCGATGGAGGCGGCGATTTGGGTGATCTCGTCGGTGGCTGCCTCAAGTTCATCCATGCTGGTGGCTGATACACAGACGACTCCGGCGTAGAAGTACTCGCCGTATCCGGCCACCAGTTCTTCTTCGCGTTCTTCGATGGCTCGGGCGGCCCGTCGATGATGGGCGCCGACTCGGAAGCCTTTCTCGGCTCGTTGTTGGGCGTCGGATTCGATCTTGGCCGCTTCTCTGGTGATGCTGCGTTGCGACTTCGATCGAGGGATGGGTTCGAAGAACACCGACACGGTGCGGACAGCGCCGTTGTAGAGCATCAGGTCTCGCATCCAGTCCGCCGGTACGTCGAGGCGAGGCCAGTCGGCAACATAGAGACCTCGATGCCATGCCCCGTCGGTGTGCCATGCCGTCCAGGTGGACTCAGCCGAGATCGGCCCAGCATTGGCCAGCGACACTTCACCTGCGGTGTCCGCGAGTGACCGGCTTCGTGCATCGAGTCGGTTGCGACAGGTCGGGTCGAGCCGAAGTCGCATGGCACGCGCCCACTCCCCCGGCGACAACGGCTGTGACACGAGTAGCCCGGCTCCTTGGAGGCACTGTGAGAACAGCTTCATCTCGGTGAGCAGTAGCTCGACTGCGGTGGTGATGCGGTCACCTTCGTGGCGTCGGCCGGGGCGGACCTTGCCTCCGTCGATCGTTACGGTCACCAATACTTCGTGGCGGGTGCTGCTCGATCCGGCTTCGGTGAGGAGTTGCTCGTAGGCGGTGCGCACGTCATGGAGGGGGGTTATCGTCGAGGTGCTCGGTGAGCCAGCGCCGGTGTTCCTCGAGCCCGGCGGGTGCTGCCCATTCGGACCAGCGAACGCTCACCACCGGTGTCCGCTCCGCGATGAAGGCCTAGAGCGCGGTACCCTATTGGGTGACGAGCCAATCCTGTTCGGCGTTGTCGATCAGTGCGAACTGTCGTCCGGCGACTCGTAGCGTTGCGGCGTAGGTTCCGGCCTTGCGGTCGCGGGATATGGCGATCTCGGCGCCCGGCTGACCGAGCCCGAGTGGTCCGGGGTCGACGACGATCACGTCTTGGTCGACGAGAGCGGGTGGGGCCGCTTGATCGTTGCCGTGGATGAGTGGCACGACCGAGAACCAAGTTCCCCGTCCGCTTGTTCGTTGGCGCAGGTAGCGGGTGCCTTGGGGGGCGAGGTCGACGACGCTTGCGCCGTGCAAGCGAAACAGACCGAGCCCTGAGCCGACGATGAGCACGATGAACCCGAGTGAGACCGAGTAGGTGACCATCAGGATCGACCCGGCGAGCACGCCGGCCGCGACCAGCGTTAGCTGAACGAACCCGAGGCCGAACATCAGGCCGGTGGGGTCGAGTGGTGAGAGCCGAAACCTTCGAGCTTGCGGAGCAGCGGTTGCGCTCATTGATCGCGGCGCTTCCGTTGGCGAGCCAGTGGCTGGGCACCCGACGATGAGGACGTTGGCTGGGTCGGCTGTGGAGGTTCTTCGACCTCTATCTCGATCACCGCAACGCCTGGTGACCCTCGCACCGGAGTAGACGGATAGGAGCCGCCACCAGAGCTGCTCCCAGACGTCGAACCACCCGATCCTGACGAGGCACCCGACGCCGCTCGGCCAGACCCGGCACTACGTGTCGTCGACGAGGCGACCTCTCCGCCAGTCTCGACGGCATCGGTTGCCGTGTCGACGGTGGTCTTGGCAGCCGCAGCCACCAACCCAGCCGCTCCGGCTCCGCCGCCAGAGGAGCTGCCTGCACCTTCGGCCCCTCCTCCTCCCGGACGCCCTCCATCGGACCCAGAGGACCCGCTTGCTCCCCCACCTGCTGAGCCCGAACCTCCTCCGCCACCGGCCAGCTTTCGTACGCCTGCGATCGCCAGCCCGCCGCCAACAACCGCTGCACCGATGGCCGCGCTTTGAGGGCCGGCGGCAGAGGTCGCGTTCTCGACTGCGGGGATGATTTTGAAGATCATCCAAGGCATGAACGCTGTCATCAGCATGATCGCCGAGCCGACCAGCATGGCTGATAGGTCAGCTTCGCCTGATGGGACGCTGGAGGATGCGAGGGCTTCGGCACCGAGGCGAAACGAGATGGCCATCACGAACTTCGACAGGATCAGCGCGACCGCGATCTCCACGCCTCGGCGGGCGATGCCGCGGGTACCCGGGTAGGCCCGGGTGACCCAGGTGATCGGGGCGAAGGCGATGACGATGTAGATCAGCACCGCTCGCACGAGGAGCTGTATCCACACCAGCACCGCGCCGACGACGAACAGGAGCCCGAACAGAATGCCCAACAGGCCCGCCAATGAGAGCTGTTCGACGTCGGCAAGTGAGTCACCGAAGGCCGCTAGTTGTTCGCCGTCAGCTCCGAGCAGGGTGGCCGATGCTTCGTCGACCATCGCGAGCAGCGCGGACGCCACCACGACCGTCAAAGCTGTGGCCAGGAAGGCCGTCGGTACATCCACGAGAGCCGCTCGCCACATGGTGGAGTACTCGCCCGCGAGCATCGCCCGGATCAGCGACATGAATAGGAAGACCAAGACGAGTGACCCGGCGATGACTGAGGTCATGGCTGTCACCGTCGAGCCGCTCTCACTGGAGAACCAGCCGCCGGTGAGATCGACGCGTGTTGAGGCGCCGTTGAACGCTTGAGCGAGGGCTCCGGTGATTGACGCGACCGCTTGAGCGATGAGCCCGAAGATGAACTCGAGCACGGACTCGATGATCGCCAGCCCGGCATCCGAAGCGAGGCCGCCGAAGAACCCGCCGATTCCGCCGACGATGTCGCCTGGTCCTGGGATGTCGATCCCGGGGATGTCTATGAGCTGAGTCCGTCGTCGCTGTAGCCCGACAGGATGGCTTCGAACTCGATGGGGGTTGCTGAGGCCGGCTGGCTACCTCGTCCGGGTATGGGGCCGCGGTTCGATTCAAACGATCCGATCAGCCAAGTGTTGTCTTCCCACCGCATCCGGTAGTTCGCCGTGCGCCAGTCGTCCACGACCCCCTCACCGACGAGCGTGATGGCCTGCACATACCAGACCGAGACCAACCAGTCCTCGCCGTCAGCGACGGAACGGGCGGCAATGGGCGCGACTCGCAGAGTGATCCCTCCGGGCACAGCGGCAATCAGTTCCGCCATGCGCTGTTCGGCGTCTTCTCCAAACTCGACCGCGAAATCGGCTGTGGCAATCGTGCGCTGAATCGAGGCCGCGTCTGCCGGAGCCAGCGCGACGACTTCCTCTGTCGCTTCGAGGTAGGCGACCGCAGCAGCTCGGGCGCCCACCTCGGTCCGCTCGAATCTGGTCCCTGGAACGAGCACGTTCACATTCGCTGCCTGGGTCTCGATCGGGTCAACCTCGAACCGTGCGTCGGCCTGTGCGGCCGCAGGAACCGGCGGTGCGGCCCCGCTGGGGCGGGCTCGGTACCTCCGAGCCCGGCTCACGGGGGAACTCGCCACCTCCTCTCATCGCCATCGACAGCAGTCCGCCACTCACGACGAGCACACCGACAACCAGCATCCAACTGACCGGCCGCATCCAGCTGACCGGCCGCATCACGCGATGCCTGACAGCGTGTTCACGATCGTGGCCGCCAGTCCGACAAGGATCGCTCCAGCCATGCCGCCGAGCGCGAAGGTCTTCCCCTTGGACACACCGTGCGACCGGCCTCCGGCATGCGACAGCCCCCAGACCGCGCCGCCAATCAGCATCGACGCCAGCGACCCGGCCAGACCTCCCCACGCCAACCAGCCAAGGACCTGCTGCCAGAACGCTGCACCGGGGAGACCGGCGTTGCTCGGGGTGACCTTGATCTGCGCAAGGACAGATTGAAGATGGATGAGGTGATGCACGTCGGGCCTCCAGTAGGTCGTCGTTGACGTTCGCTACACCTGTGGCCCGAGCTCTGAGCCGATTGGGACAGACGCTCCGAAGTTTCTTGAGATTCCTGGCTCGGTGTCCCAATCGCAGTACACGACGGGTCACAGGTAAAGCATGGAAACCCAGGCCGAAGACAGCGAACCCGATGCCCACGTCATCGACCTCGTACCAATCGGTGACGCCTGCCAGCGACTCATCAACTGGTACGACCGACAAATCGCCGGCGACTTACCGACCATCACCGACCTCGAACCGGCTATGGCACAGATCCAGAAGCTTCCGGCCATCCCCGGTCCCCTCGGCGAAGACATCGACCTCGTCGCCTCTGGTGGCAGCTCACACTCACCCAGCGAAGTCGTCAGCGCCATCGAACGACTGCGCCTCATCGCCAACCACAGCCAAGACAGGCCGACACCCGCCGCACAGGATCGACTGCCTGGCTTCGACGAGCCCGAATCGGGCACGTAGCTATGGCCTTCTTCATCGCCACCGGGACCATCAGCAACGACATCGTCCGCCGCGAAACCCGCAATGGTGTCCTCGCCACGTTCCGTCTCGAAACCGCTACTCCCAGGGGCGGGAAGCTCTGGATCGATGTCGAGTGCTGGGGCCACCTCGCCGGAACAATCGCCCACCACGGCGCAGGCGGTCGTCCGGTCTGCCTGAGCGGGCGCCTTGCCCAGAAGACCTGGCGAGACAAGGCCACCGGCGATGCCCGGCGTCGCTATGTCGTGACCGCTGCCGACATCGACCTCCTACCCGCAGACCAAGAACCACTCTCTCTGATCCCGAACTCAGTTCTGCTGCACGGAACGATCGACCACGTGCTCCCACCTCGTCAGGTCACCTCCGGCACCATCTCGCGCCTTCGCATCAGTGACGGCCGAGCAGGAAGCAAGACCGGTCGGCTGAATATCGACGTCGAGCATTGGACTTCCGGCACCACAGCTCCACTCGACCCACCAGCACGCTCCCGGATTTCTGCCATCGGCGGCCTCACCTTTCAGCCCGGAGCTGAGAACTCGCCAAGCACGTTCGCGTTGAGCGCCCGAGCTCTCGCATTCGCCTAACGACGAGCACGGCAGGGATTCCAGGAGGTGCTGTACTGGGCGGGTTCGGCCGGCGCTCACTCCGGTGAATACCGAGCGGGTCCCAGCCCATTCAACGCACCACATATCGCATGATGATACGGCGCGGGCCGACGCGCTAGCGGTCGGGATTACCGAGTGCCTCAGCGGCGCCTCCCCTAGCGCTCGTCGGCTCAAGCGCTCGCCAGCGGCGAGACCCTGGGACGAGGTTCGTGGGCGCCTTGGTGGCGATCCGTGGCAGGCAGGCGGCGTGCTCGTCACGCGGTCCGTTGAACCGTGGACGGTCCTGTTGGGCGACTGACGGTCTCTGCGTCAGCTTGGGAATAGTTGGGTGTGTTTGTCGGGGAGTGTGGACCACCAGTGCGCGTATCGGGAGAAGGCGCCGGGGTCGCGATCGGTGAGGAGGGCTGTGAGTTGTTGGGCTTCGGTGGCGAGACCGTCCCAGGCGTCGTCGGGGAGGAGGTGGAACGCGGTGGCCTCGATTCCGCCGTCGACGGGTCGCCACACGCCGGCGACGTGGCCGTCGACGAGGAGGGTGGGCAGCACGTCGCCGTTGCGGCGGGTGACGATGGGACGGTATTGGGGCGGGATGATCCGGCTGCGGTCGGCGTAGGCGAGCAGGGTGCTGTCCCACATCGCCATCAGCCTGGGAGGCGCTGGCGTGTCGTCGTCCGGTAGGTCAGTGTCGGGAACGTCGAATAGTTCGGCTCCGTCGGGGCCCTCGGTGACGGTGAGCTGGTCGGTCATGGCTCGTAGGGTGTTGCGGGCCGTGGTGCGTTTCTGGAGGGAGAACTGGGCGACGTCGTTGGCTGTCGCCGGGCCGAATCCCTCTAGGTAGCGTCGGATCAAACCTCGCAAGGCTCGATTGGGGTCAGGTCGGGGTGGGTTGGTGGGGGCGGCGAGGTAGGACGGCTGGGTCCCGAACGACCACGGCGCACCGGTCGGGGCGTGGATCAGTGGGGCGAAGGTGCGTAGTGCCCACCACAGTCCCCGCTCGGGTGCGACGTCGAGATGGCCTGCCAGCATGTGTTCGATGTCGTCTTTGGTGCGGGGCACTGTGGTGAACTCGACGAGCCGTGGCACCAGGGCGTCGGCATCGGCGATCGACATTCCGGTGCTGCGGAAGCGGCGGTCGTTGAGGCGAGCCGCCCGCAGGATCGGCAGCATCGCCTCGTGGAACGTCGGGTAGTCCTCGGCGGTGACGGCGTGCAACGTGATCCGCATCAGTGGCGCCTTGACCAGCGCGCGGTTGTTGAAGGCGGCGTCGAGGTCGTCGGGTTGAAACTCGGCGATGCGATTCCACAGCGCCACATACGGGGCTGCTGGATCCTGGGCATGTAGGGCGACGACCCGGCGCACGGCGTCCGCCGGCGTCACTGGCTGGCGTTCGAGCAGCATCTGGCGGGCGAGGGTTGCCCGATCCAGCTGACGAGCGGTCACCCCCATACGTCAACCTGCCTCGCCCGTTGTGCTCTCTGAGTGGGCTGTGACGAAGGTGAGCATATGCTCGATGATCTGGCGGCCGGCGACCGGGTCGTAGTCCGAGGCGCTGTAGTCGGTGACGAGATGCCCAGAGCCTGGGTAGAGGAACAGCTCGCCATCCGGGGCAGCGCCTGCGACGTGCTGGGCGGCGTCGAGGTCCTCCTCGGCGAAGGGGTCTGCCTCGACGAGGTGGATCTGCACAGCGACCTTGTCGGGCCAACCCTCGCCGAACAACGACAGCGGCACGGCGCCGTGGCACAGCACCGCGCCGACCACGCCGGGGCGGGTTTGTGCCAGCTTCTGGGCCGGTAACACGCCCAGCGAGAAACCAATCACCACGAGCTCGCCGTCGAACCCTTCGGCGGCGACCCCGCGGTCAATGATCGTGTCGAAGCCGACTTGTTCGGCGTGGGCGACTCCGGCCTCGACGGTGTCAAAGGTGGCGCCGTTGTACAGGTCAGGCACCGTCACCTGATGGCCCGCAGCGCGTCGGCGATCGCCCCGATCCCTGGTGTCACCCCGAGGGCATGGTGTAGCAGCAGCACGTCAGTCATCGTTGGTCTCCTCGGGGTCGGGCAGGGTTGGCTGGTCGGTCGTGTAAATGCCGGCGGCGAAACCGAACACGACGTCGCCGGTTCGGGGGAGTCGGGTGAATTCGTCACGGCAGAGAGTACCCCCGATAACGACGAGCAGAATCTCGGGCTGTCGGAGCAGATGACCACTCGGGAACGGCCCTGATGCGGCGCCGCATACTCCCGTTGACGAGCGATCAGTTGGTGACGATCGGTGTTCGCGTTGCGTGCGGCCGGGCTGCCCGATTCCTCTCTGAGCTGCTCAGGCGTATCCGTTCACGTCGACCGAACGGCGCTCGAGATGCCCAGTCCACCCCTCGCGCCGATAGTTGATGACCATGTCGGAGTTGAGCTGCACGCGGGCGAGCAGCTTCTCTCCAGGGCGTAGAACAGCACCGGCCCATAGAGATTCGGCTGGCGGGTCCTCACCTACGAAATCGGTCCTCTCGAGACTGTTCCCGAAAGATGCCTCCGTACGGGACGTCCGACGGTACGAAGCGTTCCCTCTTCTCATCCCATGCCGAGATGGCGCTCGTGACCTTTACCGAACGGAGCCGAACAGGCACGGCCGAGGCGTTCTCGATCTCCCACGTGTCATGCAGATCGACTCGGGGTGACCGGACCAAGATCGCTCCCCGGGGCAGGAATGCCCAGAGCCCGATTCCGACCAACACGGAGACGCCTGCGCTGATGACGACTTCCACCGTCTACCTCCGATCGCAATGACCTTGCCACACATCGATCGTCAACCGATGCTTTCAGGGATCGCTGTCCGCACCACGATCCCGAGTGCCTTCTACGCACTATCGGCCCCGCTGAGTTCCTTGTGGTCAGGTGCCCCAACCATCGGACTAGGGGACTGTTGCTGGGGCTCGTTTGCACTTGGTTGATCAGGTCGTTGACCTCGCGGCCATGCGTCCACAGCCTCCTCGGGTCGATGCCGCTGGAGCCACTTTCGAGCCGCTTCCTCCTGAAAGCCACGCGACCGGAGTAGGTCAAGAGCGGCCGCTCGAATGGCCCGCTTGTTGTCAAGCTCGTCGAGGTGGGCCTTCATGCGCGCCACGACTTCGTCGTGGTGGTAGTCGTAGCGGCCATTGACCTTTTGAGCGAACCGAGGCCGAAGCTTGTAGAAGCGGCGCTCACTGATTCCCGCCTGGGTCCACGGGTACCGTCCGGGATCCTCTTGCTTCCGGTGTTCCATCACCACGATGCTCGCCTTCCGGCGGACGTACCGGCGTGTTGCCTCCGCACCTTGTGCTGGGTCGAATCCGGGGTGGATCAATTGCTCCAGTAGCATCGCTGCCGCCGACGCTGCGGTGGGAGCACCGGTTTGACGGCGAACGCGCTCAACTGCCCGCGGGTAGGCCATCTTGACGGCCCTCGGCAGTGCCGCTTCGTCGGCCTTCGATGTAGCCGTGCCAGTAGCCCTTCAAGATCACTTGGCATGCGATCTCGGGGGGAGTCGAGTTCAGATCGACGGTGATGGTCGGCATGCCGTGCCCATGGACAGCCTTTGCGAGGGTGCTCCATCGTCGATCGGTTGGACGTTGGACTGTTTCGGGCCAGATGCGAGCTGCAAGTGCCCAGTCGACGGGCTGTTGTGTCATGCGGGCCATGATCAGAACGGGTTCGGCAGCTGCGAGCGGCAACCGCCGTCGCATCGGTTGTCAGATCACTCAGTAGCAGTTCAAGGAGCCGACCCTCGTCCTCGGTCTCGCTAGTCGGCCAGAGGAGACGCCGGGAAATCTGGAACCACCATCCGGCGATCGACACGCCGAGAACCGGGACGTGATACCGCACGGCAGGATCCATGACCCGGCGGAACAACTGCTGCGTGGGCTCCTCCGAGGATGCGACGATCCAATTGCGGACGTAGTCGGCCGTCAGGCCACCCGTCTGCGAGACCTGCGCAACAAGCTGGCCAGCAACCAGCAGCGCCTCAGCGATAGGCGCAGCCTTTCTCACAGGAGGTTCCAAGGGAAGGAGTGTGGAGGACCGTCGCATGGGCTGGGTTGACAGGGTCTGGGATCTCCCACACGTCCCGCTGGCTCTCGGTCGAGTCGACATGCAGGTCTGGGACGTCCACGAGGGGTAAGCCGTTCGGCTCGAAGACTGACGTCGCACGACGAGCTGGCTGGAAGGTACGGCCGGATAACACCTCGATCTCGTGGCCGGCCGCGCCGAGCACTTCACGAAGTAGGTGCCCGTCTATGGTGCCGCCGACCCTCTGTTCAACCTCGTCCGCTAGGCTTTCAGCCCAATGTCCCATCGGGGCAGTATACGGGGGTATGGACAGTCGAGATCTCAATCGTGAAGGAGCGCGGCCGGGCGATCTCGAGCACATTGGAGCCGAAACGTCTGGCGATGAGCCCGAAGCATCACCTCACTTCACGCTGATCTTCACCACGGTGGCGACGTTGACCGTCGTCGCGCTGCTGCTCAACGTTCTGCTGGCGCTGTCCGGCAGCGACACTGACCAGGTCAAGGCTGCTGCAGAGACCTGCTCAACGACGTACAAGATGGGCTTCGGGGCGATCGTCGGGCTTGTCGGAAGCAAGGCGCGATAGCGCTCCTCGCTCGCTGGATACGCGGGGTCTATCTCGGTATCTGCCGTTGGAAGTTGGGTTCGACTAGAGCCAGTCTGTCGATGACCTCGTGAGAGCGGTTGCTCCTAACCCGCTTTTGTTGGTCTCCGGCGGGAGGACAAGTACTCACGTGACGCGCCGGCGGTGTTTTGCAGAGCCATCGACAGTTACCGAGCGCACGGGGCAGAAACGGCGCTGACAGGGCTTCGCTACCCGGGCGGCCATGAACTCGATCAGAGCCGATTCGACACCATCGTCAAATGGACCGCTTCAACGGCCACCCGATAACCCGAGCGCAGAATCACCGTCTGCAAGCAGCCACAGCCACCCGATATCTACCCAACTGCGGTCCCCGATATTCGCGGCGACCCTGTAGCCCCGGTGCCGCTCTGGGTCCGGCAGTATTTCGCGCTGTGCAGGGACTACGACTGAGCCAGGTCCGACCCGATCACCTTGCGACTGGCCCGGGTCAGTTTCTCGAATAGCGCCTGCGTCTCAGGCTGGACCTCTTCGTCATAGCCGTACGATTCGGCAGCCCGTCGAGCTTGCCGGTAGGCCGAGTTCACGCCGTCGATGTCGCCGGCTTCGGATGCGGCTTCCATCTTCATCCGGTACATGGCTTCTTGACCTTCGACGATCTCGAGTCCTTTCTGCGCGGCCCAGGTGGCTCGCTCGATGTCGCCCATAGCGAGGGCGATTTGGCCGCGGCGGTGTGCGGCGTCGACAAGGGTCGTCTCGATGAGGGTGTAAGTCGTGGGGTCGTTGAGGAGCCATCCGTAGAGGTCCGTCTTGGCATCGGCGGCGACGTGGCCGTCGATGAGTTCACATGCGGCGTCGAGGTACGCGGCTTCGTCGGCGGGAGGCTGCTCTTTTGTGGCGGCTATCAGGTGCTCGACACGGTGCCAGTCCAGTCCGACATCATCGCTGATGCGGTAGCTGCTCGTTGCCCGGACGGTTTCGAGCCTCTGCTGGCCTCCCGCCCCGAGACCGAGGACTGAGCGGGCCTTGACCATGGCGTTGTCGCAGGCTTGGCGGCTTTCGGATCCGGGCCAGAACTCGTCGCGTAGTCGCTGTCCGACGACCTCTCGGTGGTAGGCCATGTAGGCGATGATTGCCTTGATCTTCGGGCTGGCGTCGCCTTCGAGGCCGTCGATGGACGCTTGTCGGCCGAGGATCCGCGCCTCGACCGGCTTGGCCTGGAGGATCATCGCGATCGCGTCAACGGTCGCCTGCGACGGCTCGGGTTCGAGGATGTTGTCCCGCTGCTCAACTTCGTCCGGCACTTCGAGGCTGCTCCGGTCTCGGTGACCGTTCCTCACGAGGTGGTCGCCGGCCGAGCGCGGCGAGCTCCTCGCCCAGCTCATGGGCCCATTCGGTTGCGGGTGGGCTTGCGGATGTCTCCGAGGCGTTGGCGATCAGCTGGCCGAGAAAGACGATGGTTGGGTGGTGGACTTCGCCGTGGGCAATCCGTTCTTGGTAGGGGCTTCGGTCGAGGTTGTCGGCGAAGGCGCGCATCTTTGTGGCGAGCTGTTCGGCCCAGACCACCGGCTCAGTCGGGGTGGTGACTCGGCTGTGATGTTCCTCGCCGATCCCGTCGAGCCCGATTGTTACTAGCTCGCATTGCTCGGCCCATGGGGCTGTGCACGCGAATGCGACGAGCCCCCGCAGAAAGTCGTCGACTTGTTCGGGGTCCCCTTCCACCGAGACTGCCGCTAGTTGTTCGAGGTCGAGCAGCACTGCGCCAGCGCTGGTCGATCCGGCGACACAGAGCGCCGGAGCGAAGGGGGTGTGCGTCGTTGTTGACTGCGCTTTCCATTGTCTCTGCATCGATGTCGGCTCGGAGTCGCCACGCGGTGTTGTCGTCGTTTGATGCCACGAAGCCCTCGACGGGGTCGCACGGATCATCGAGGAGGAACTCCAGGCCAAACTGGCCGGCCATCGCGGCCACGATCGACGGGATTGGTGTGGCCGCGTTCTCAAGCTTGTGGCTGAGGTAGGAGTTCACGGCGGCCATGTACCTGACGTCTTCGCCATCGGTACTGATGGCGCGGACCTGTTCTTCGAAGGCGGCTGCCGCGTCGTCGGGCGGCTCGATGGTGGCGTTCGGCCGTCGCCTGGCCGCTTGCATGTGGCGTAGACGCCTCAGGGTGAAGAGCAGGGTCGCTCCAAGAAGCGATAGACCACTGGCGATGGCCGCTATGGGCTTTGCGTCGTCGGTCAGGCCAGCGAGTGCCCCTTCCCCGTCGGGCGGTGTGTGTTGTTCGCTCGCAGGCGTCGGTGTGGCCACTTCGGTCCGTGGTGCGGCTGGGTCAGCCGACTCGACCGGCTGAAGATCATCGGGTCGGTGTTCGCTCGGCGTCCGAGGAGGGGCTTCGGTGCTGACGGCGGGCACGGGCGGTGGGTTGAGCACGGCCGATCCGTTGAGATCGACGCCGGTGTCGGGGCTGGGTGGAGTCTCTGGTAGGAGAAAGGCTTGGCTGGAGTAGATGAGGTTGGGGTCTTCTGGCGGGAGTAGTCGATCCTTGTTCGCCGCGACGAGCTCGACCCAGTAGGGGGTGATCTCGGCGTCGGTGGGTTGGCGACCCCAGGCGTCGACGAGTGCTTGTTCAGCGATAGCCCAGAAGTGATCTCCCGAGTCGACGATGACAGTGTCCATCTCTGACAGCTGGCTGGGTTCGGTCCCACTGGGAAGACGCGCGTCAACGGGGACTGCGAGTGTCCAACCGGGCTTGACGATGTCGGTTGCTGGCTTGATGACCTCGCCGTCTGCCATCTGCCGATCGAGGTTCAAGATGCGAATTTCGTTCCAGCGGATCCCATCGCCTAGGAGCCTGTCGGCGATGTCCCACCATGTGTCGCCACGAACAGTGCGGTACTGGTTCGGCGAGACCGTCACAGTAGGAGCGCTGACGGGGGGGGTGGTGAACTGATCGAATCTGATTCGACGGCCAGCGGACTGACTGCCGATACGGCGTTGAGTGGTGTGGCCAGTGCCGGGCGGATGGGGGCGATGGCGGTGACGATGAGTGTGGTCCAAGTGGCGAGCTTGCCTGCGAGCATGCGCACAGCGGGAAGGGTGGGGCTGCGGGTCGCTGCTTTGCCCCGCAGGATCGAGATGTACTCGATGACCGTCGCGGCGGTGAGCTGCGCCCAGGCGACCCAGACGATGGTGGCGATCAGTTTGATGACGAACGGGTCGGGGATGTCGCCATCGGTGGCATGCCGGGTAATGGTGTCGAGCCCAGGCCATTGGGTGGGCAGCGGCCACCCGATCGCGGCGATCAGGGCGATCGGCAGCCCGACCAGGAGGGTGAGGGTGATGGCCAGTCCAGCGAGGCCCTTGGTGATATCGGTTAGTCGTTGCATCGTTGCTTTCAGATGTCGGCGAAGGCGGAGGCTGATTCGGTGGCGGTGGCAGTCATTGATCCGGGCAGAAAGGTCGGATCGACGGTGATCGAGACGGTGACGGTCACGGTGGTTCCATTGATGACGATCGTTCCGGTGAATCCCTGCGACGACAGGTAGGCGCTGGCGGCCTGGGTGGCCGCGGCGGGATTCACCGTCGGTACGCCCGTCGCTCGGTAGGCGTCGGTGTCAACGGCTTGGGCACCAGCTCGTGCGGCGTTGTCGGCGATGTCTCGGGCCTCGGAGAGTGCTCCGAGCTTTCGGCCGCCGTCGACGGCAAGGCCGGTGGCCATGAGCAGCGCCAAGCCGAGCGCGGCGATGAGGATCGAGACCGAGCCTCTTTCGTCGTGTCGCCGTCCGTGCATGTCAACGGCTCCGGTAGTTGTCGATGACCTCTGTGGCGGATGCCGTGAAGGCCCGAGAGTTGGCGACACCGAGGCTGCCGACATCGCCAAACGATGCGGTGCACGTGATGGTGACGGTGACTTGTCCGCCTGGTGCGAACTGGGACACGTCGACTGTGACGGTCGGGTGCGGGGCCGCACGCAACCCCGGACCTGCTGAGGTTCGTTTCCGCCACGGTCCGGGCCGCGGCGTCGGCGGCCTCGGGTGAGCCTGTCAGAGTGGCGGCTCGTGCTGCTTCGTGTGCCGCGCTGCGTACGTCGTTCTCGGCTTGCACGACTCGTCCGCCGTAGATGGCGAGGGCCACGAAGCCGAGAAGGACCGCGGCCATCAAGACTGCGAACTCGGTTGATACCGAGCCGCGTTCGGAGGCAAGTGTGCGCGGTCTCATCTGTCGGCCGCCGGGATGAACTGTTCGATCGAGCCTTGGGCCTGGGATGTGATCCCCCATGAACCGAACGGGATGATCGAGGGCGCTCTGGCGGTGATGGTCACGGTGACGATGCCGGTGGCTTCGTTGCGATCGACGATGACGGTTGTGTCTCTGAGGTTTCCTGTCTGGGTGAGGATGGTGGCTGCGCCTGCGTGACCGTCGGATTCGGTCGCGGTGGCGACCTGGGCCGCTTCAACCGCTTCCTCTGCTGCGACATCGGCGGACTGTTTGGCGTGCCAGAACAGGCCGACCTGGAAGACCATCATGATGACGACGATGAGCGCGGGCATGATGACGGCCACCTCGGTCGACGTCACACCAGACTCACTGTCAAGGCGCGCCCGCCGACAGGCTCGATACCTCGTCGCGGTTGGTCTTGACATCGGCTGGTTCACGCGGGTGCTGGCACCGTGTCTGGGATGTTGTTGGCGTTGGACTGGGCCTTGGCGATGAAGATCGCTCCGGCGCCAACTGCGATTGCCACCATGGCGGCGATGAGCACGGCCATCTCGGTGGAGACGGCGCCGCGTTCGTCGCGCACGTTGACGCCGAGGCGGGTCATGTTGTATTCAACGGCGAGGTGCATGAACTCGACGTAGGACTTGATGGTTTCCATGGGTTTGTTCCTTCTTGTTGGGAGTGGCCGGGTGGGCCTGATTGGTCCTATGGCTGGGTGGTGGGTGTTGAGAACGTGCCGCCGCCATCGGTGCTGATCGCGTCGACGGCTCCGAACCCGATGAACAGGGTCAGGCCGACGATCATCACGGTCACGGGGACGATCATCTTTTCGGTGCGGGCTTCGGCGTTGGTCTCGATCTCGGCTGCCTGCTGGGCCCGCAGGGCGTCTGCTTTGGCCGCGAGGGACTGGCGGATCTTGGCGCCACTCCCCCCGGCGAGACCGACCGATGCGGCAAGTTCTCGGAGCTCATCGATGCCGAGGGTTGTCCCGAGTTCGTCGAGGAGGTCCCATGGCGTGCGGCCCGTGAGCTCGGCCCGGCGTAGCGCTTTGCGAAGCTCATCGAAGGCCCAGCCTTCGCCAGCGTCGGCAGCTCCCGCGAGGGCGGTTTCGATCCCGCCGCCGCCAGCCAGGATGATGGTGACGAGGTCGAGCCAACTCGACAGCGCGTGCCGGAATGCCTGTTGTCGTTTCTCGACCAACTCGGAGAGAGGTACATCGGGGTAGAAGAACCCGCCAACGGTCATCACAACGACAAGACCCAGCCCGACCAGCGGTGAAGTCGACACACCACCGGCGGCCATGGCCGAGAACAGCAGGGTCGGGAGCAGCAGTCCCGCAGTCGCGCCGAACAGTTTTTCATAGGCGTGACGTTCGATCGGTTTGTCGAGGACGCGAAGCTGTTCGAGGAGCGTCTCGCTTTCACCGAGGCCGACCGGCGCCATAAACCGGGTGCCGAGTCGTCCAAGGCGTTGATGCCAGGGGCTCGACACCCACTGCCCATCGTCAAAGGGTGTGGCGTTTGCCGACCGGCCGGGCTCTTGGGTGGCCCGGATCGTGACGGCAAGGGGTGTTGGTCGCGGTTGGAGGGCTCGGACTATGAGCCATACACCGGTGCCGACCCCGGCGCTGAGAAGCATGGCGATGAAGGTGTTGCTCATGGCCTGCTCCCCGCCGTGGCAGTTCGGTCTCGACGGGCGGAGAACCGCTCGGGCATCTCGACCTGGGAGTAGTGGCCGAGCATCCATCCCCCGAGCCCGAATATGGCGAGTACGACCAGCAGCCAGAGTTGACCTGTGGGTGTGTCGTAGACGTCCAGCAGCGGCCGCGAGAACAGGTACATGAACACGGTCGTGAGGACGGTGACGCCCATCACGATTCGGACCGAGGTGCGGATGCGGGCGCGGCCGACTTCGACTCGTAGCCGCATGCGCACGTCGCCGCGGATTGATTCGGCGAGTCGGCTCAGCAGTGGACCGAGGTCTCTGCCTTCCATGCGGGCTGCGTTCGCTAGGGCAGCGACGACGAGGTCGGCTGAGGGGTGATTGAGCTCGTCGCAGAGTAGGGCCAGGGCATCGGGTAGGGCCGTGTCTTCGAGGCGACGGCTGAACCGGTGTACTTCCGCGGCGATCGGGTCTGGTGCGAGGTGCCCGGTCGCCATGAGTGCCTGCTCGAGGCCGGCTGCTCCTGCCATGTTGTCGCGGATCATTTCGGTCCATGACGCGATGGCCTGGGTCCGGGCGATGCTCGTTGCCCGTTCCGCGTTGCCGCCCACCAGCCGCCGGCCGCCGGCCGTAGATGACCGATAGCGAACGTGGCGGCCGCCGCAACCGGCCAGCCGGTGACGGCCAGGATCGCGAGCGCTGCGACTGTTGCAGCCGCTAGCCATGCGACGATGCGATCTACCTCGGTGAGACCAACGGCGACGGCATCCATGTGATGCATTTCGACGATGAAACCGGTCAGCTCAGCGCCACCCAGACCGTCACCGGAATCGAGAACCCGTCCTACCTGACGGTGGCGCCCGATGGCCGCTCCTTGCATGCCAATTGGGAGGTCCTCGACTGGCCCGAGGGTCTCGTGAGCTCGTATTCGATCAACCCGAAGGACGGATCGCTGACCTACCGCGGTGTTCAGGGCGCTCGGGGTTCGGTCACCTCGCACTGCACGATGGACAGCGGCTCTCGGTGCTGTCTCGTCACCAACTATCTCAACGGCACGGTGGCACTGTTCCCTGTTCGACCGGACGGATCGCTCGCAGAGCCCACCTCGGTGGTCCAACAGGCCGGCAGCGGCTCCGATCCCGAGCGCCAGGAAGGCCCGCATGCGCACTGCTTCGCGGTGAGTCCCGACGATCGATTCGCATTCGCGGCTGATCTCGGTGCCGACCGGGTCTTCGGCTACCGGGTCGAATACGACACGGGCGAGCTGATCCCGCACAGCGAGGTCGCGTTCCCCGCCGGCTCCGGGCCTCGGCATTTCGTGTTCCATCCGAACGGGCAGGTGGGCTTCGTCATCTACGAGCTCGAGTCCCGGATCGGGCTGCTTGCCTACGACGCCGATGCCGGATCACTCCGGTTCATCGAGGACTACTCCACCTTGCCGGCGGACTTCACCGGACATAGCCACTGTGCCGATATCCATGTGCACCCGTCGGGCAAATGGGTCTACGGGTCGAATCGGGGTCACGATTCGATCGCTGTCTTCGAGGTGGGAGCCGAGGGCCGCCTGACGCCCTGCGGACACCGATCCACCGAGGGAGCAACCCCTCGCAACTTCGCGCTGTCCCCCGACGGCCGGCACGTCCTCGCCGCCAACCAGGACAGCGACACGGTGGTGGTGATGACGGTCGACGCCGAGTCGGGCCTCCCGGCGGAGACCCTGCACACCGCATCGGTCCCCACCCCGGTCTGTCTGAAGTTCGGCGCCCCCGTGGCCAAGAACTCGTCCGAGGCCCACTAACCCGACATTGATGAAGCCGCATACCTGCGGGGCTGGAAAGTGCGCGCGTGGGTACTGACCAGGGCAGATGCAGACATCCTGGCACGCCTGTGGGTGCCTGTGCTGCCCGGAAAGGGGACCGTTGCATAATGTGTGCAGCGGCGCCTTGGCCGACATCAGTTTCACCGACGGCCGGAATCGAGTGAGACAGTTCGCTGGATCCGCGGCGATAGAACCAACACCCGGAACCGTGCAACAGGCGTGCAACTAGCAGTGAACAACAGCGAGTAACAGCGCACACCACCGCTACGTCCGAGAGGTGCTCTGACCAGCGCTTTTGTGCGAAACCCCTGGTCGACGCCGCCTGCCGTGTTTGCTTTGGGAGCAGGGGGTCGGGAGTTCAAATCTCCCCGTCCCGACCACTAAACAGACGGTCACCCGCCACCTTGCGTCTTGACGGAGCTTAACGGGCGAGCAGTTGGTCGCGGAGGGCGGCGAGTGAGTCACCGGTATCGGTACACCAAACGACCCATCCATTGCACGTCCCCAGGACAGCGACTGCTTTTCCCGCGGCAGAGGGCGAGTCGAAGATCCGGCCATCGTCGACTTCGAGGTTACCGGTTCTCAACACACGGGCACGATGGGTAACGCCGATTTGCGGCTGAGTCCAGAAAAGCGTTTGCCCCACCGCGAGCAAGTTTGCAGCGATCAAGTCCCTGACCAATGCCTTGCGTCCCTTAAACTTGTAACTCGTATATGAACGCGGGGCGTCGTTCTTGACTGCTTTTGGCGCGGAGCACTCGATGTGATAGTCGGTGCCAACGTCGACGAACCGCCGACTCTTTGAATCCTCATACGCTGTGACGCCCAGAACGGTGATCGACAGGTCGTTCTCGGTCAGGTTGCTCAGCGCGGCGCGAGTCTCGGCGTCGAAATCGTGCTCGACCATAACAAGATGCGGGGGTCGCTGAATGGGGCGTGGTGAATCGGTATGGGTGAACTCGGTCCACGCGTCAAAAAATGCTCGCTCCCCAGCGGGGAACACCCCTGCCAACTCATCCAAGCTGGTCCCTTGTGCCCAGTTCGCGTATTCTCGGAACCGTGGGACTTGCCGTGGAGCGACGTCTCGCTTGACCTCTACGACGTGGACATGGCCCTCGGCATCCAGCGCAACAATGTCAGGTCGGAGCCCCGACTTAAGCGGAGGTTGGCGTGCCACGAGGAAAAGGGGAACGCTGATGACCTCCTCGAGTTCCGACCAGAGCAAGCCAGTGATCTCCCTTTCGGAGAGCGCTGATCCCCCTTTCACCCGCCGCAAGGGCACAATTTCATCCCCGCCGATCTTGGGCTTGGCCGCTAAGTAGGCATCGTAGGTGCGAGCAGACATCTCGTCTGGGGCGGATGGTCCGTCGTTGTCGTGTTCTGTTTGTAGGGCGCGGCGGTCTGCGAGTGCCACTTGGTAGTCGTACCAGAGTTCTAGGAGCCGCTCTTGGTCGTGCCGAAGTTGGCTTGCGGCAACCGTCCACCCACATTGGTGACATACCAGAGCCAGGTGTTCGTCTAGCTTCCCGTGGCGGGTTTGGTGTACGGCTGCATAGAGATGGGCCTCAGCGTCGCAGCGAGCGCAGTCCTGATAAGAGGAAGCAACGTGAAGCCAACCGCGGTAACGGACCCGCTTCAGTGAATCATTTACGGTGCCCTCGATGTTCGGGGCGGCTGCCATCGACAGCGTGCTGTCTCCCATCGAAAGGCTCTGGTCCGAGTGAGCGCGGCCCAACGACCAACGAGAATACACCCCGCACACGATCTGTTGTTTCTCAGTGATTTTGAAGTACGCCAACTGCCCGAAGGAGCGGAAGCAACTCTCGGCCTCGGCTCGGTCGATACCGATTATGGCAAACGAAGCCTCGGCACAATCGGAGAACGGGTCGGCTCCGATGGCCCGCCAATACACACGTTTCGAACGTTGCAGTTCGCTTTCCAACCGCCGAGAACGCTCATCGTTTTCATCTTTAGTAAGACACTTCGCCAGCGGATTATGAGCCGTGACAACAAAAACGGACTTGCCGCTGCTCTTAGCGAGGTCCGCAACCGACATGACGTCGCCGTTAACTACCGCCCATATCTTTGTCCGCAGAAACTCTTGGCGCCGCGCCGGAGCAACAAACTGCGACACTCGATCAAATTTGGATTCTACCACTCTCGAAGCGTACTCCCCTAGTTCACCCCAGTATTGTAACCAGTCGTTCCACAACCAGTAAATGCAGCGTCGTCGATACAACGCGACCACGTCAGCGCCTCCTAAACGGTAAGGAGGTGGTTGTGAGCCCGGCACAGAGGGCGGTGATGGTGGGCGATGGGGGACTTGAACCCTCGACCTCTGCCGTGTGAAGGCAGCGCTCTAGCCAGCTGAGCTAATCGCCCGGAATGGCTAACGATAGCACGTTCGTCGCTGAATCAGGCCGTTAGCTCGGGGGCGATTAGATCGAGTCCGAGTAGGTCTTCGACCCACGCGGTGAGTTCAACCGTGCGTAAGTCTTCGTGTTGATGGCCGACAATTTGCAGGCTGACCGGCATTCCGTCGGCGACGAAACCGGCCGGGGTACACCCCGCGGGCCGGCGGGCCAGATTGAGCGGATAGCAGTTAGCGACCCAGAACGGTGTTGGCTCACCGTTCACCGTGCCGTGGCCTGTCGATCGAGGGGTCTGCCCGGACGCCACCGGACTGAGCAGGGCGTCGAATCCCGCCATCACCTCGGCGAGTCGGACCGACACCGCTTGGGCCTTCTCACGGGCGAGTTCAACGGAATCAACCGACAGGCGCGGGACCGTACCGTCAAGCATGGACCGCAAGCCCGGCGTGATGTCGTCATAAGCGGGAGAATCGATCACCTCGCGGTAGCCGGGTACCATGCCGCCAAAAAAGAGGAGCAGGAACGGCAATATCGCGCCTTCGACGAACGGGTCCTGATCGACGACTTCGACCCCGGCGGCCCGTATTTCAGCGAGCGCGCCCTCAGCCACCGACTGAACCTCCGTATCGACAGCTGAGCCATCGAGGGATGGACACCACAGCACTCGTGACGGTGCCCGCGGCGTTTCACAGACGGCGCGAAACGAGCCAACGATTCGACGTTGGGAACGAAGGTCTGCCGCCGACGGACCGGCGACGCAGTCGAGGGCGAGGGCCACATCGCGGATGCGCCGAGCCATGGGACCGACCGTCGAAAGGTCGGCTGCCCCCAACGCCGACGGCCCCGACGGGATCACTCCCTGTGTCGGTTTAAAACCGGAGAGGCCATTAATCGCCGACGGAATCCGGATAGACCCACCACCGTCAGAACCGGTCCCGAGCGGAACCATTCCCGCGGCGATCGCCGCGCCGGTGCCGCCCGATGATCCGCCAGGGGAACGTTCGAGGTTCCACGGGTTCAACGTCGGGCCGAAAACCGGGTTATAGGTATCGGCCGTCCAGCCAAACTCCGGCGTGTTCGTCTTCCCCACCACCACCGCGCCCGCCGCTTTCAGCCGAGCCACCTCCGTCGCGTCGGTAGTCGCGGGGGCTAGGTCCTTTCTGTGCATCGCCCCTTTCACCGTCTGATAGCCGACCGCGTCCGCGAGATCTTTTACCCCGAACGGCACCCCGGCCAAAGGACCAACATCGGCTCCGGCCTCGATTTGTGCATCGACCTCAGCCGCCGCCGCTCTAGCCGCTGCCCCATCCACCGCGACGAACGCGTTGATCGTCGGATTGGACTCCTCAATTCGATCAAGGGCGGCCGTCACCACAGCAGTAGCCGATAATTCGCCGGTCTGCACTAGTCCCGCCAGCGCCTCAACAGTGAGCGAACGAAAATCAGGAACAGAAGTCATAGCACCAGCCTACGGCGGCGAGGGAGGTCATCCCCGACCGGTACCCTCAAGCTATGCCCCTCGTCGTCTGCCCGAACTGTTCTGAGGATGAGAACCTCGACGGTCGCAATGTCGATGGCACGATCACGATCACCTGTGGCGAGTGCGAAACGTCTTGGAATCGCGACCTCACTCCCCGCTGCCCGAAGTGTGATCGAGTCGATCTTCGCGACGCGCTCCAAGCCATCCTCGACAAGAGCCGCGGCACGCAACTATCGATCCAGTCGCTAAAGGTAGTGTGGCTGTGCCCCGACTGTGATGCCGAGAAACTCCGCCGCTACCTCGACTCGAACGTGGCGCTGCCGCCCGATGTCATGCCGGTCGACCCGCGGTAAGCCGGGCGACCAGCCTTTCTAGCTCGGCAACTCTAGAACCCTTCACCAGCACCGCATCATCCGCGGCCAAATCGCCCAACGCCTCAACCGCGGCGGAAATATCAGCGACGTGGTGGGCTTGGCCGCCGTACCCGGGCGCGGCGACAGCGATGACTCCTATGCCTAACTCCGCGGCAAGGTGGGCCATCCGTTCGTGCTCCGCTTCGGAAGTTTCGCCTAGTTCCGCCATCACCCCAAGAACCGCGAGCCGGCGTGTGGCGGGCACCGCGGCGAGGGATCGCAGGGCCGCTCCGACCGACAGCGGGTTGGCGTTATAGGTATCGTCGATGACCCGCGCTCCGACCGCCGAGCGAACCAACGACATCCGCATTGGCGACCGTACGGGCTGAGCCAGACCAGCCGCTAGGGCATCAAGGGACACGCCCAGCGACAAGGCCACCGCAGCTGCGGCTAGGGCGTTGTCGACCGAATGCACCCCGCGGGCGCCCACTACAACATCGACCTGCCCCCACGGCGAATGCAACAAGAACCGCGGTATGAGTTCATCGTCGAGACGAACCGACGAGGCCCGCACATCGCCCGCCGCGCCGTAGGTCACGACCCGAGCCCTCGTACGCGCTACCATTTCTGCCACCAAGGAAACATCGGCGTTCAGAACCGCGACCCCGTCCGGGGGCAGCGCCTCCACTAGTTCGCCCTTACCTTGCGCCACCGCTTCGACGGAACCAAAGGCGCTGGTGTGAGCACTTCCGACCGATGTCACGACGCCGATCGAAGGCGCAGCAATCGCACAGAGTTCGGCGATGTGTCCGATGCCGCGCGCTCCCATCTCGATCACGATCGCCGCCGCGTCCTCCGAAGCCCCCAACAAAGTAAGCGGCACCCCGATCTCGTTGTTGAACGAACGAGTGCTGGCGTGAGTCGGGCGATCAATGCTCAAAACTGCGGCCAAAAGATCCTTCGTGGTGGTTTTGCCCACCGAACCGGTGATTCCGATTACCGAAGCGTCGGCCAAACGCGACCGAGCGGCTCGGCCGAGTGCACGCAGCGCGCCAGCCGTCTCTTCCACTACGACCGTCGCAAGGTCGGCCGCCACCGTCGTGCGGTGCGAAAGCGTCGCCACTGCCCCCGCGGCGGCGGCCGCGTCAATGAAATCGTGCCCGTCACGTTCGGCGATCAGCGGAACAAACAACGACCGCCCCCGCTGGATCTCACGCGAGTCCTGAGTGACGTGGAACAACTCGGCGTCGTCGCCGTGCAAGGTGCCGTTCGTGGCGGCAGCAATCTCGGAGGCAAGCCAACGCATGGGCTGAGTGTGGCACGGCTACGGTCACGTTGATGACCGCCACTGATCAAATCCGGCTCGTTGTCGTGTTTGGCGGCCGATCTGCCGAGCACGACATCTCGTGTGTCTCGGCCCGCCATGTGCTCGCGGCGGCCGATCCTGAACGCTACAACATCGAGGCCCTCGGCATCACCCGGGATGGTTCGTGGGTTCTTGTCGAAGGCGCGGCCGCCGCCGTAGCCCCCGACGCCAAGAACCATCCCGACCATCTCACCGCGGCGGGTCCATCCGTCGATGCATTATCCGTCCTCGCCCAAAGTAGCGCCGCCCCAACCGTTGTTTGGCCCCTCCTTCACGGCCCTATGGGCGAGGACGGCACCGTACAGGGACTCTTGGAGATGGCCGGCGTCCCCTATGTCGGCGCGGGGGTTCTCGCCTCGGCTTTGTGCATGGACAAGGTCGCGTGCAAAGATCACTTATCCGCCCACGGCATCCCTCAAGGCCGGTACCGGTGGGTCACCGTGGATGACGTTGTCCGTCGACCCGACGGCACCACTACGTCCATAGCCGCTGAAGTAGAAGCCGCCGCCGCGGCGTTTGGGCTGGCCTTGTTCATCAAACCCGCCAACATGGGTTCATCGGTTGGTGTCTCACGCGCCACAACCGTCGACGAGGCAATCGCAGCCGTCGAACTAGCGGCGTCCTATGACCGAGAGGTCATCATCGAAGAGGAAATCATCGGCCGCGAGTTGGAGATCTCCGTCCTAGGCAACGAAGACCCACGGGCGAGTGTGGCAGGCGAGGTCCGGCCCGGCGCTGCCTTCTACAGTTACCGGGACAAGTACGAAGACGGCGCCGATCTGCAGATACCGGCCGTCCTCACAGACAAGCACTTGGCCGAGATGCAACGCCTCGCCATCAGCGCCTACCGATCCTGCAAAGTCGAAGGTCTCGCCCGGGTCGACTTCTTCTATGAAACGGCGCGTGGCTGGCTAGTCAACGAGATAAATACCATGCCCGGATTCACCCCTATATCGATGTATCCCAAGATGTGGGCCGCCGCTGGACTCGACTACCGGTCACTAATTGACGCACTAGTTGAACTTGCCCTTGGTCGCTACCAACGCCAAGCGCGCCACACCCGCACCGATCACTAGCTCGACGGCGGCGAGGGCCACCTAGGGAGAACGCAGTTCCGCCGGTTCGAGAGCGGCTCGCAGGAATCGAATCAACTCCTGTCGACGGCCAACGGTACCGCGCAGGTTCGGGGCGAGACCCATCGTTCGCTGCACCTCCAATTCGGTCGCCACGCCAACCACGGTGGAGTAGATCGAAAGCAGCAGCATCGAAGGGTCCGATGGGCGGAGCAGGCCTGCGTTCATCTCTCGGTGGAGAAAGTCACGCGCCCGGTCAAACACGGGAGCAACATGGGAGGTGAGTCGATTGACCGAAGGCGAACCGGGGCGGGTGACCTCACGAACTAGGCCCAACAGTTCGGGGCGGGCCACCGCGAGGCGAAAGACCCGCCGGACCAGAGCCTCGACCTGATCGAACCCCCGCAGGCCGCGGGAGGCTTCGGTTTCAAATATCTGCACTAAGTCAGCGGCGGCGGCGTCAATGACCGCCTCGAAAACGGTCCCGCTTGGAGGGAAACCAATAAAGTATCGTCTGTTTACGAATATCAAGGGCGTGAGCGAGGGCGTCGAGAGACGTTGCCGCATAGCCGTCGGTGCCGTAGGCCCGGAGGGCGGCAACGAGGATTCGATCGGGGGTCGAGTCGGCCATTGGACCCGTTGCTATCACCGTCACAACCATATCGTCTACCAATTGGTAGAGAAGTCGGCGATAAAGTGCTAGAACAAGACTCGTGATTCGCGAGGAACTCAACGGCAAGCGCATTGCCATTACCGGATCGACCGGCTTTCTAGGCACCGCGTTGGTCGAACGCCTCCTGCGGGCCGTCCCCGAGAGCGAACTCGTGCTCCTCGTTCGCCCCGGCCGACGGGGCGCAAAGAACCGCGTCAATCGCGACATTCTCCGCAACAACGCCTTCGACACTCTGCGGGCCAGTTTCAAAAGCGACCCCCTCTCCGCCGGTGGTCTAGAACACGAAACGTTCGAAGAGATGTGTCGACGACGCATCACCGCCGTGGCCAGCGACGTAGGCGCAGACGGACTCGGCCTAGACGAAGCGGGCCGTGAAGCCATGACCACGGTCGACATTGCCATCCACAGCGCGGCCACCGTCAGCTTCGATTCCGCCCTCGACGACGCCGTCGATATCAACCTCCTCGGACCTGGCCGAGTTGCCGCCGCCTTGCGTGTCGCGGCCGACGAACGCACCGAACTCACCCGTGGCGGGCTACAACCCGGCGAACCGGGCTATCTCGTGGCCGTATCCACCTGTTACGTGGCGGGCAGTCGACGAGGCAAAGCGCCCGAACAACTCGTCGAAGACTCACCGTTTTTCGTCGACGTTGATTGGCGGGCCGAGGTACACAACGCTCACCAAAGTCGCCGTGACACCGAACAGGCCAGCCGAACCCCTCAGCGACTACGAGAACTTAGGGCCGCAGCGGTGCAGTCCCTCGGTGCGGCGGGCACTCCGGCTATTGCAGACCGAACCGAACAGAACCGTCAGAAGTGGGTCAGTCAACAGATGACCGACGCGGGCCGAGCCCGAGCGAACAGTCTCGGCTTTCCCGATGCCTACGCCTTTACCAAGGCCCTCGGCGAACGCAGCTTGTGCGCGACCCGCAACGGTGTGCCGGTGGCCATCGTGCGCCCGTCTATTATCGAGTCCGCGCTGGCTGAGCCGGTCCCCGGATGGATTCGCGGCTTTCGCATGGCCGAGCCGGTCATCGCCGCCTACGCCCGCGGCTTGCTCAAGGAATTTCCCGGCGTGCCCGAAGGGATCATCGACGTCATCCCCGTCGACCTCGTCGTGGCCACCATCATCGCCGTCGCGGCGCGCGGCGCACACTACGACGACGAAGGCCACCACACCCCCGACGTAGTGCAGATCGCATCGGGTTCGGGCAATCCGCTCAAGTACGGCCAAATCGTTGACTTGGTTCGGAGTTGGTTCACCGAGCACCCCGTATATGACG
>CBDEVU010000008.1:0-9428 GCA_965243715.1 Candidatus Aldehydirespiratoraceae bacterium | reverse complement strand
GAACACGTGGCCGGGGTGTCCGGCGTTGGCGGCAATGACGTCGCGGGCGGCGTGGCAGGCCACCTCGGCCCCCGCGAACGTCACCGCCGGATCGAGGTTGCCTTGCAGTGCTTTGTCGGCTCCCACCCGCAGGCGGGCTTGGTCGAGCGGAACCCGCCAGTCGACGCCGACCACGTCGGCCCCCGCGGCGCTAATTTGGGGTAGTAGTTCGCCGGTGGTGACGCCGAAGTGGATGCGGGGGACACCGGTATCGCCGATGGCGCTCAGTACTTTCTCGGAGTGCGGGAACACGTAGCGGCGGTACTGAGCGGGGGACAGCGCACCGGCCCAAGAGTCGAAGAGTTGAATCGCCGCGGCACCGTTGTCGACTTGGGAACGTAGCGAGGTGATTGCTAGGTCGGCGAGGCGGTCACAGAGTTGGTGCCATAACTTCTCGTGGCCCAACATCAGCGCCTTGGTGAGGACGTGATCCTTCGAGGGTCGACCCTCGACGAGATACGACGCAACCGTGAACGGAGCGCCCGCAAAACCGATGAGCGGTCGGTCAAGTTCGGCGACGAGTTGACGGACCGTTTCGAGCACGTAGGGGGTGTCAGCCTCGGGATCGAGCGGGCGCAGGCGAGCAAGATCATCTTCATGGCGAAAGGGTTGTTCTACTTCGGGCCCCACCCCAGGCGTGACGGTGAGGCCAAATCCGACCGCATGAGCGGGAACGACGATGTCGGAGTACAAGATGGCCGCATCGACGTCGTAGCGACGCACTGGCTGCAGCGTTATTTCGGTGGAAAGATCGGGGTCGGCGATGGCGTCAAGGATGGTGCCCGAGCCACGAATGGCACGGTACTCAGGAAGCGATCGCCCGGCCTGGCGCATGAACCACACGGGTACCCGATCGTGCGGGAGGCTACGGCAGGCTCGTATGAAGCAATGATCGTCGTAACGTCCGGTCACCCTGTGAGGCTACCGGCCCTGCGGTTACGGTGACCGGAAGTTCGCCGAGTTCAGCAGGGAGCGAACCCCGTCACTGTGACGCCCGGCTAGGACCCGTTCGGTGGCTTGACGGCCCGCCCGGCATACCTGCTGGCGGATGTTGTCGCCGCGGGCGCTGATCAGCTCAAGTTCGTCGGCCGTGGGTTCGATCACCACCACGGGGGTGCCACTGCTGCGGATAGCTTCGACCTCGGCGTCGAGTTTGGTGCTGAACCAGGCCCGCTCAGGGTCGCGGGTCCAGCTTCGAGCCTCCGCAACAGCGGACTTCACCGACGAGATAATGACCAGATCGAAGCCGAGCATGGCGACAAGATCGGCGTTAGTGGAGGAATGTACGGCTCCGTCAACGTACTTGCGGGTTCCAATGGTGACCGGTGTGTAAACGACGGGAATGGCCGACGAGGCTTGACATGCCGCGCCGGGAGAGCCGTTGACATCGTCTCGGCCAAATACCACCCGACGGCCGTCATTGGTACGTACCGCGACGATCCATGTCGGCTCAGCGGGCCAACCGTCGGGCAGCAGTTCGTTGACGCGTGTCCGGATAGCTGCGCCGGAACGTTTGCCGTCGGGGAGCAGGCCGTAGGCCAATCGGACGGGATCGGCCTTCCAGGGTGGCCAAGCCGCCCGCAGTGACATCTTGGGGGCCGAGGGTAGATTGGATCCAGCGACCTGCGGTTCGTCGTAGGGGGTGGTGATACGTCCGACTACGGAGCGGCCCTCATCGCTTAGCGGAAGGCGGAGATGACGAGCTTCGCAATCGGCGGGGGAGAGCCCCGCTCGTAAGGCAGTGGCGGTGATTGATCCCGCAGAGGTACCCACGATGAGGTCAGCGTGGCGAGCGTCCCATCCCGTGACTGAGGCGAGGCTGCTCACGACCGCACTGTGCCACGGGTCCCCTTTGTCGCCTCCAGCACTTAGAACCAAACCAACGGAGAACATCCTTGGATGGTAGCGAGCGTAAGCCGCTATGCTCGTAACTCCCCTCTTTTGTGAATGTCCGCGCCGCGGACTCAGTTGATCCGTCGCACCGTGTCTGAACATCATCTCGACCTTGACGCCGAACAAGCCTACCTAGACTACGCGTACGAATGTCTGGACGATTCGCGTCAACGGGCCCGGCAGATAATGTCGGGTCATAAGCCCGCGGCAGGGGGAACGACCCAAGCCCGCCACGAGCGAGAGTCGGTTATCGAAGGTGCGGTCAACCGACTTAGTCAACTCAATCTCGGCGCTCGATCGCTAGTTTTTGGCCGGATCGATCCCGCTGGAACCGGCGAACGGTTCTATATCGGCCGCATGGGGGTGTGGAACGAGACCCATGATCCTGTCGTGGTCGATTGGCGAGCTCCTATTGCTGAGCCGTTCTACCGTGCCACCGGGCGAGAACCCCTGGGGATCGAGCGCCGCCGCCACTTTGCCACACGGCGCCGCACGCTCCTCGATATCGACGATGAACTCTTTGGCGATTTGTCTTCGAGTACGAGCACGAGAGAGCTTCGAGGTCAGGGTGCGCTCATCGCGGCGATTGAAGCCTCTCGCACAGGCCGACTCGGCGACATCGTGGCAACTATCCAAGGCGAACAAGACGGGATCATTCGAGCTGCCATGCCGGGAGTGCTCCTCGTGCAGGGTGGTCCGGGTACGGGCAAAACCGTGGTGGCACTGCACCGTGCGGCCTACCTCCTCTACACGCATCGGTTCCCGCTCGAACGCCAGGGCGTGCTGGTGGTTTGCCCTAACCGATTGTTCCTCGCCTACATCGAACAGGTGTTGCCGTCGTTGGGCGAGGCGGGGGTACACGTTGCGGTGCTGGGCGATTTGCTTAGGCCGAGAGTCAAGGTCGACCAACTAGATGACGAACCCACCGCCTTGGTGAAGGGCGACCGCCGTATGACCAAACTGCTGGGCCGCGCGGTTAATGACCGAGAGCGCGCCCTGCGCCAGGACTTCACCGTTGGTTTCGGCTTGCAGCGCCTTCGCCTCACGTGTGAGGAATCACGCGAGATCCTCAGGACAGCCCGCCGGCGTTCGCGTGGTCATAACTCCGGTCGTAAGATTGTCGAAGAGTTGGTCTTTGAGGCTCTAGCGGCGAGCGCCCGCCGACCGGTCGACTCGTCATCGGTGAAGGAGCGGCTACTTCACGGCCTGCCTTTACGCGAACTTCTCGAGCGGATGTGGCCCATACTCACTCCGGCCGAACTGCTGCACGACCTTTTTGGGTCGCGGGCGCTCTTGCGGTCGGCGAATCGTGGCTCGTTCACCGATGAAGAGGTCATGCGGCTCTACCGTCCCCGCGCCGACCTAGTCGCAGATGTCGTCTGGCGGGTTAGCGATGTTCCCTTACTCGATGAAGCCCGCGCCTATCTCGGGTACCGGCCCGATAAGCGCCATCAAGACGAGGTGCGAACCTACGGCCACATCTGCATCGACGAGGCGCAGGACCTCTCGCCGATGCAACTTCGCATGATCTCGCGTCGCTCGCTCAACGGGTCGCTGACCGTTGTCGGCGATGTCGCCCAGGCCACGGGGGCGTGGGCGAACGAGGGCTGGGAGAGTGTGTTGGCCGATCTTCCTCACAAGCGAGCGGGGCAACGCCGCGAACTGTCGATTGGTTATCGCATTCCCGGTTCGGCGATGAAACTAGCGAATCAGGTCCTGCCGATCGCCGCGCCGGGTTTGAGGCCACCGACGCCGGTCCGCGACGACGGCGATCCTCCCTCGATCGTGGCCCTCGATGTCTTTGACTCGCGTCTAGTTGACGTGGCCTGTTCCGAACTACGGGCGGTTGGCGAAGGCAATGTCGCGGTGATCGTTCCGGACTCGTTGGTGGAGTCTGTTCGTGCCTTATTCGAGCGGGCCTCAGTCGCTATCGGCGGCGCTAACCGTAACGGTCTTGACCAGTCGCTCACGCTTGTGCCGGTCCGTCTCGTGAAGGGCCTCGAGGTTGACGCGGTGGTCGTGGTGGAACCGGCCCGTATTGTTATCGAAGAAGCCCAAGGCGTCCGTTCGCTCTATGTCGCGTTGACCCGAGCAACCAAGCGAGTAGCCATCGTGCATTCGGAGCCGTTACCGGCCATGCTTCGCTCGTGATTAACGACGATACGCTGCTACCCAAGCCCGAGGAATCGTTGCGTTGCGCGCCGCACGCCGAGTTGATCAACCTTGATCCGGTCGGTTCGGCCCTTACCGTCGATGAAGTCATGGTCATTGACGTACCCTTGCCTTGGCCTAAACCGGTGTGGGCAGCCGCTGGCTTTACCGCGATTCCTGAGGCGGTCATGGCGGCCGCGGCGAAGGGACGCAAGGTACGGGCGCTCGCCGGAGTGCCGAATCTCGCCGACGTTCATCGCGTCGTGGTTCACCGTCGGGCGCGGGGCGCCGCCCGTTTCGTGCGGCGGGAGTTTCGCAGTGCTCAGGGGGAGATAGGCCGACTCGCCGAGCGATTGCTTACCGAGGGCCCGGATGTGCTTGCTTCGGCCGAATACCACGGTTCGGTACCGGAGCGCGAGGTATTGCTCTGCACACAGGGTTCCCACGATGCCTGTTGTGGCTCGAGAGGGAGCCGATTGGCCGACGCGCTGAGCGATGCCCTCCCCCAAGTAAGCGTGCGCCGAGTGAGCCACACCGGAGGTCATCGCTTCGCTCCCACGGGTGCCACCTTCCCCGATGGTCGCATGTGGGGGTTTCTTACCGTGGCGGAGATGTTGGCGATCGTTGATTGCCGGGGCCAACCGAGCGAGGTGGCAGCTCGGTGTCGTGGTTGGCTGGGTGCCGATCCCCCGGGTCAAGTCGCGGAACGAGCGCTGTTCGCCCGATCTGAGGGGTGGGATTTTGACGATCAGCCCCGGGCCATCACCACTGAGGTCGTAGCCGACGGGTGGCGGTGCCTCGTCACGGTTGGCGATGACGAATGGGAAGTTGGGGTCGCCCTCGGCCGAACCGTACCGACAATTACGTGCGGTGAACAAGGCGGGCTACCCGCTAAGTGGAGCCGTGAGTATTTAGTAACCGGCTTACGTCAAGTTGTGAAGTAAGCCTTACTGCCGATATAGTGTAAAGCATGCTTAACACTGCTCCCGCAGCCAGGGGAATCGACGTCTGCGACGTTCACGTCTCGCTTGCGGGCGGGTCGGTCCTGCGCGGGGTTGATGTATACACCGCACCGGGTTCCCAACTCGCGATCCTTGGCCCAAGCGGCTGCGGTAAAACCACCCTGTTGCGTGCGCTAGCTGGACTACAGCGTATCGATTCGGGCACAATTTACCTAGCCGGTCAACTCGTGGCGAGTACCGATATTCACATCGCGGCCGAGGCGCGTAGTGTCGGCTTGGTCTTTCAAGACTGGGCCTTGTTTCCGCATTTGACTGTGGCGGCTAACGTGGCCTACGGACTCTCCGGCCAAGAGCGTGGGGGTCGGAGCCTTGGTCGGCGCCGGCAGGACAAGGTGCGCGCTCAGGTCAGTGATCTGCTTGAGATGGTTGGGGTTTTGGAACTGGCCGATCGACTGCCCCGTTCCCTCTCCGGCGGTCAACAGCAGCGGGTTGCGCTCGCCCGGGCCTTGGCCCCGCGCCCGTCGGTTCTACTGCTCGACGAACCATTTTCGAGCCTCGATACCAACCTGCGAGCCGATGTCCGGGGGGAAGTCGCGGGCCTGCTTCGTCGACTGGCCATTACTGCGGTATTTGTAACCCACGATCAAGACGAAGCCTTCGTGCTTGGTGATCAGGTCGCGGTAATGCGCGACGGGTTGGTAGTCCAGCAGGCACCGCCAGCAGAGTTGTACGCTCATCCCGCCGATCCCTGGATGGCTCGATTTGTGGGCGACGCCGATGTGCTGGCGGGCGACGGTAGAGGCGATTGTGCGACGACGGCGGTGGGCCGGATTCCGCTGGAGGCTGACGCCACCGGCGACGTTTTGGTCCTAGTTCGACCAGAAGATGTCCTACTCGCGGTCGGTGGCGATGCCACGGTCGTGGGGGTTGAGTACTTCGGCCACGATGCGGTCACCACGGTACGAACCGGGCTCGGCGCGGTTGTTCGTAGCCGTTCGACCGGTACTCCTCCTTTTGTCGTCGGCGACCTAGTGAGTGTCGCTCATTGCGGTGCGGCAACTATCTCATACCCTAAAGGATCAGATTCATGAAACGATTTCCGCGGCTTTTGCTTGTCGCCCTTGTCGTCCTTGCCGGCTTCTCCATGGCAACGACGGCGTGTAGCACCGGTAACGATTCGGCCGACTCCATCACTGTCTACTCGGGTCGTTCCGAAGAACTCATTGCGCCCCTCCTTGAGGGCTTCACCGCGGCGACGGGTATCGAAGTAGAGGCCCGCTATGGCGATTCCGCGGAACTGGCTCTGTTGATACAGACCGAAGGCGACAGCAGCCCAGCTGACATCTTCATCTCGCAAAGTCCCGGCGCTCTCGGTCTTTTGGCCGGTGAAGATCGCTTAGCCCAACTCGATGCGTCGATCATCGGCCTCGTCGATGCAGGGTTCGCGGCTCACGACAGTACCTGGGTTGGCCTTACCGGGCGGGTCCGGGTGCTCGTGTACAACTCCGAACTTGTCGACGAGGCCGATCTGCCCCAGTCGGTACTCGATCTCACCGACGCCGCCTACGCCGGTCGGGTTGGGGTGGCGCCCGCCAACGGTTCCTTCCAGGACTTCGTGACCGCGATGCGTAACGAACGCGGCGACGACGCCACCCGTGCATGGCTCCAAGGCATGGCCGAAAACGAATCCCCGAACTACCCGAAGAACTCCGCAATTGTTGAAGCGGTGGGTCGAGGCGAGGTCGATATGGGCCTCGTCAACCACTACTACAACCTTCGAGCCCTCGAAGCCGATCCGTCGGTCATGAGCGTGAATCACTTCCTTCCGTCTGGCGATATTGGTTCGCTCGTCATCGTCACCGGCGGTGCTGTTCTGGCTTCGAGCGACGCCACGTCGATCGGCGAGGACCTCCTCAAGCATCTGCTCAGCCCTGAACGCCAAGCGGAGTTCGTTGCCGAGACTAGGGAGTATCCGCTGCTGGCCGGGGTCAGCGGTCCGGCAGGGGTGCCGTCCCTCGATGGGCTAGCGGTCGACACGATCAACTACGACCTCCTCGGCGATGGCCTAACGGGCACGATTGACCTGATTCGAGAAAGTGGGCTCGAGCAGTAGCGCCCGCGATCGGGCACCATTTGGGTTGTCGGTCGCGGTTGTCGTAATCGGCTTGCTCTTCGTAGGCCCGTTTGCCTACGTCGTTTGGCGCAACGTCGATCTCGGGACTGACATCGGCTCAGTCATCTGGGACGACAACACGCTCTATCCCCTTCTCCGGTCGCTGCGGTTGGCGATCACCGTCGCCGTGAGTGCCTCAGTTATTGGGACCGGTCTGGCTTGGGTCACTATCCGGACCGACCTTCTCGGTCGGCGTATCTGGCAGATCCTCGCTCCGCTCCCGCTGGTCTTTCCTAGCTTCGTCGGGGCGACCGCTTTGTTGGCGGGTTTTGCGACCGGTGGCCTCGCTGATCAACTTCTCGCCCCGCTAGGGATCGTCAGCCTGCCAGACATGCGCGGGTTTCGGGGAGCGTGGCTGGTCCTCACCCTTTTTACGTACCCTTACGTGTACCTGCCGGTTGCGGCCCGCATGGCCTCACTGCCGCCATCACTAGAGGAGTCCGCTCGTTTGCTGGGCCGGCGCCCGTTCGGTGTCTTTAGGACGGTCGTGTTCCCCCAATCGGCCAGTGCGATCTGGGCTGGGGGCCTCTTAGTATTCCTCTACGCGGTGAGCGACTTCGGCGCGGTTGCCCTCCTCGGCTATGACACGCTCACGGAACAGATCTATGCCGATCGCCTGTTCAATCAACCCAGAGCGATGGGCCTAGCCTTGGTCCTCGGAGGGGTCGCGCTTGCTGTCGTGGTGGCTGAACGCGCCCTTGATCGACGCCGTCGGGCGATTGAGGTTGTTAGGTCACGTCAGTCGCTGGTGGTGCCCCTCGGCCACTGGCGCTGGCCCACCACCGTTCTGGTGGCCACCTTCTTGGGCAACGCCCTACTCGGACCGGTCGCGGTGCTTGGTTTTTGGGCATGGCGGGGCTTGCGATCCGAGGTGGGCTCGATTGGCCTTAGTACTAATCTGGGCGATCTTGTCGGTCCGACCATCCACTCGGCTGAGGCGGGACTGGTCACCGCGGCGGTGGCGGTTGTAGTGGTGTTGCCGGTTGCTTGGGCGGGAAGTCGCTATCGCAGTCGAGTGGCGGTCGGGGCTAACTCCATGGTCATCGCTGGCTTCGCGTTGCCAGGGGTGGTCATTGCGCTGTCGCTGGTGTTCTGGGCGATCGACACGCCGATAATCGAACGGTGGTATCAGACCTTGCCGCTTATGATTTTGGCCTACGTGCTGCACTTCGGTGCTCAAGCCACTCGGGCCGCTCATGTGGCGGTGGAGGCCGCACCGCGCCAACTTGGCGATGCCGCGGCGTCACTCGGAGCGCGACGCCCCCGCCGCTTCCTCTCGATCGAGTTGCCGCTAATGGCCCCCGGGCTGCTCGCCGGGGCCGGTCTCGTGATGCTCTCGACGATGAAAGAACTGCCGGTTACGTTGCTGCTCGCCCCGATCGGCTTTGACACGCTAGCTACCGAGATTTGGCAGGCAGGCGACGTGGGCGCGCTAGCCCAGGGAGCGTTGGCCTCTTTGGTGCTGGTTGCTCTTTCCGCGGTGATGACGTGGCTCGTGGTGATCCGGCGGATCGAGAACTACTAGCCCTCGGTTACTTGGATCCGCGAGGCCGCGAATCCGCCGACCCCGATAGCGCCGTTACCGATGTGTAGGGTGGCGGTCCCGTCGGGCGACATTGCGGTGATCGTTCCCCGCGAACCTGGGGTGATCGACGACTGCTCGAGGAAGTCGAGCATGCCCGGGGCGAATTCAAGTTCTTCAGGAATGCGGTGGACAACGAACTCGGCGCCGATGGGAAGAGAGTCGAGCGGGACGAGGGCGGGAGCCTGGTAGGCACTGCCCGGGATTGGGTTGCCGTGCGGGCATGTTGTTGGGTCGTCGAGTCGTTCCATCATTGCCTTTTCGACGAGCGGAGAGATGATGTGCTCCCACTTGCCGGCCTCTTGATGGGCGTTGGCCCAAGAGAGTCCGAGGATGTCGGTGAGAAAACACTCGGCTAAGCGATGTCGTCGGACTACCGTTTCGGCGAGGTTTAGGCCCTTGGTCGTAAGGACAATCTGGCGTCCGGCTTCGATGAATCCTTCAGATTCGAGTCGCTTTACCATCTCCGACACGGCGGGGCGGGACACTTCGAGTCGGTCCGCGATGCGAGCCTGGATTACGTCGAGGTCGTCTTCGTCTAGTTCGTAGATTGTTTCGCAGTACTCCTCGAAGGCGGGATGCCATTCCGGAGACTCATACTCAGCCATAGGGACGAGTCTAGGACACA
>CBDEVU010000007.1:0-277784 GCA_965243715.1 Candidatus Aldehydirespiratoraceae bacterium | reverse complement strand
CTTGTTTGAGATTGATGGCCCGTCGGGTGAGTTGCGGTTCAAAACCGCTCCCGATTTTGAGACACCTGGTTCTGGTGCTGGTACCAATGTGTATGTGGTGGTCGTCACCGCGACCGATTCTGAGGGGGCGTTGGTAACTCAGGAAATAACGGTGACGGTTACTGATGTGAACGACAACACGCCGGAAGTGACCTCAAATGCGGTGGTGTCGATCGAAGAGGGCACTACGCGGGTTGTTGCCTTGACTGCCACTGACGCTGATGCCGGTGACACGGTGACATTCAGTGTGGCTGATAGTGGTGCCGATCGGGGCTTGTTTGAGATTGACACGGCCGGGGTGTTGTCATTCAAAACTGCTCCGAGTTTTGAGTCTCCGTCCGCGGCGGGTGGCGGAAATGCTTACGCGGTGACGGTCAAAGCATCGGACGGCACCCGGTCGGTGTTGTGGCCGATGCTGGTGACGGTCACTAACGTGAACAACAATGCGCCGGTGGTGACGTCGGCGGGGTCGGTGAGTGTGGCTGAGGGCACCACGCTGGTTGTTGCCTTGACTGCCACTGATGCTGATGCCGGGTCGACGGTGACGTTCAGTGTGCCTGAGGTTGGTGGCGATCAGGGCTTGTTTGAGATTGATGGCTCGTCGGGTGAGTTGAGGTTCAAAAACGCTCCCGATTTTGAGCAGCCATTCCCAGTGGGTGGGGATAACGAGTATGTGGTGACGGTCACCGCGACTGATGCTGGTGGGAACTCGGTAACTCAGGAAATAACGGTGACGGTTACTGATGTGAACGACAACGCGCCGGTGGTGACCTCAAATGCGGTGGTGTCGATCGAAGAGGGCAACACGCAGGTGCAGCGGTTGACTGCGTCTGATGCTGATGCCGGGTCGACGGTGACGTTCAGTGTGACAGGTGGTGCCGATGTGGGCTTGTTTGAGATTGACACGGCCGGGGTGTTGAGGTTCGAAGACGCTCCCGATTTTGAGCAGCCATTCCCAGTGGGTGGGGATAACGAGTATGTGGTGACGGTCACCGCGACTGATGCTGGTGGGAACTCGGTAACTCAGGAAATAACGGTGACGGTTACTGATGTGAACGACAACGCGCCGGTGGTGACCTCAAATGCGGTGGTGTCGATCGAAGAGGGCAACACGCAGGTGCAGCGGTTGACTGCGTCTGATGCTGATGCCGGGTCGACGGTGACGTTCAGTGTGACAGGTGGTGCCGATGTGGGCTTGTTTGAGATTGACACGGCCGGGGTGTTGAGGTTCGAAAACGCTCCCGATTTTGAGCAGCCATTCCCAGTGGGTGGGGATAACGAGTATGTGGTGGTCGTCACCGCGACTGATACTGAGAACCCGGTAACTCAGGAAATAACGGTGACGGTTACTGATGTGAACGACAACGCGCCGGTGGTGACGTCGGCGGGGTCGGTGAGTGTGGCTGAGGGCACCACGCGGGTGGTTGCCTTGACTGCCACTGACGCTGACGTTGGTGACACGGTGACATTCACCGTGACAGGTGGTGCCGATGAAGGCTTGTTTGAGATTGACACGGCCGGGGTGTTGCGGTTCGAAAACGCTCCCGATTTTGAGACGCCTGGTTCTGGTGCTGGTACCAATGTGTATGTGGTGGTCGTCGACTGATACTGAGAACCCGGTAACTCAGGAAATAACGGTGACGGTTACTGATGTGAACGACAACACCCCGGAAGTGACCTCAAATGCGGTGGTGTCGATCGAAGAGGGCACTACGCGGGTGGTTGCCTTGACTGCGACTGACGCTGATGTTGGTGACACGGTGACATTCACCGTGACAGGTGGTGCCGATGTGGGCTTGTTTGAGATTGACACGGCCGGGGTGTTGCGGTTCGAAAACGCTCCCGATTTTGAGCAGCCATTCCCAGTGGGTGGGGATAACGAGTATGTGGTGATCGTCACCGCGACTGATACTGAGAACCCGGTAACCCAGGAAATAACGGTGACGGTTACTGATGTGAACGACAACACCCCGGAAGTGACCTCAAATGCGGTGGTGTCGATCGAAGAGGGCAACACGCAGGTGCAGCGGTTGACTGCGTCTGATGCTGATGCCGGGTCGACGGTGACGTTCAGTGTGACAGGTGGTGCCGATGTGGGCTTGTTTGAGATTGACACGGCCGGGGTGTTGCGGTTCAAAAACGCTCCCGATTTTGAGGCACCTGGTTCTGGTGCTGGTAGCAATGTGTATGTGGTGGTCGTCACCGCGACCGATTCTGAGGGGGCGTTGGTAACTCAGGAAATAACGGTGACGGTTACTGACGCGAACGACAACACGCCGGAAGTGACCTCAAATGCGGTGGTGTCGATCGAAGAGGGCACTACGCGGGTTGTTGCCTTGACTGCAACTGACGCTGATGCCGGTGACACGGTGACATTCAGTGTGGCTGATAGTGGTGCCGATCGGGGCTTGTTTGAGATTGACACGGCAGGGGTGTTGTCATTCACAACTGCTCCGAGTTTTGAGTCTCCGTCCGCGGCGGGTGGCGGAAATGCTTACGCGGTGACGGTCAAAGCATCGGACGGCACCCGGTCGGTGTTGCAGCCGATGCTGGTAACGGTCACTAACGTGAACAACAACGAGCCGGTGGTGACTTCGCCTGCGACGGTGAGTGTGGCGGAGGGTCAGGTTTCGGTACAGCGATTGACCGCGACTGATGGTGATGTTGGTGACACGGTGTCGTTCACTGTGACAGATGGTGCCGATCGGGTCTTGTTTGAGATTGATGGCATGTCGGGTGAGTTGAGGTTCAAAACCGCTCCCGATTTTGAGACGCCTGGTTCTGGTGCTGGTACCAATGTGTATGTGGTGGTCGTCACCGCGACCGATTCTGGTGGGGCGTTGGTAACCCAGGAAATAACGGTGACGGTTACTGACGCGAACGACAACTTCCCGCGGGTATCGTCGGCGCCGACGGTGTCCCTCGAAGAGGGCACCACGCGGGTGGTTCAATTGACTGGCACTGACGGCGACACTGAAACGACGGTGACGTTCACGCTGACTGACGGCGCCGACCATGACCTGTTCGAGATTGATCCCGCGACGAATGTGTTGCGGTTCAAGCAGGCCCCCGATTTTGAGAACCCGGTTGATGTGGGTGGCAACAACATTTATGAGGTGACGGTCCAAGCATCGGATGGAACCCTGTCGGTTCCCCAACCGATGCTTGTCATCGTTACTAATATCAACGACAACGATCCGGTGGTGACCTCGCCCGCGTCAGTGAACGTCGCCGAGGGTCAGACTCCACCGCTGCGGTTGACCGCAACCGATGCTGATGGCGACACGGTTACGTTTACGGTGACCGGCGGTGCCGACCGTGGGCGGTTCGTGTTTGATCCCGCGAGGGCGGTGTTGTCGTTCAAGCGGTCCCCCGATTTTGAGGCTCCGGTCGATGCGGACAGAAATAACGTTTATGAGGTGGTGGTTACCGCGTCGGACGTCACCCGATTGGTTACTCAGTCGTTGCGGGTGACGGTTACCAACATTAACGACAACGCGCCGGTAGTGACGTCCCCGATTGCGGTGAAGGTTGCCGAAGGTCGGACTACAGCGGTGCGGTTGACCGCCACGGATGCTGATGGCGACACGGTTACGTTTACGGTGACCGGCGGCGCCGACCGTGATCGGTTCCTAGTTGAGACCGTCACAGGCCAGTTGCGATTCAAGCAAGCCCCCGATTTTGAGACTCCGGCCGATACCGGCAGTAATAACGTCTATGAGGTTGTGGTCACCGCGTCGGATGGATCGTCGCTCGTTACCCAGACGGTGACGGTCACGGTTACCGACGTGGTCGAATTTGTGGCAGCTTGTGCGAGGGACGCGGCGGTTAATCATGGGTTTACCGATGTGCTGGTGTCGTCGTATGCGTATCGTGATGTTGGTTGTATCAAGGCCATCGGGGTGACTACAGGGACTTCGGCGACGACGTATTCGCCGCAGAACTTTGTGACGCGGGAGCAGATGGCGGCGTTCCTGGCTCGCCTGTACCGGAAGGTGACTGGTGAGGTGTGTCGGTCTGTTCCTACTGGGTTTACCGATGTGCCGGTGTCGTCGTATGCGTATCGTGATGTTGGTTGTATCAAGGATCTCGGGGTGACTACAGGGACTTCGGCGACGACGTATTCGCCGCAGAACTTTGTGACGCGGGAGCAGATGGCAGCGTTCCTGGCCCGCCTGTACCGGAAGGTGACTGGTGAGGTGTGTCGGTCTGTTCCTACTGGGTTTACCGACGTGCCGGTGTCGTCGTATGCGTATCGTGATGTTGGTTGTATCAACGATCTCGGGGTGACTACAGGGACTTCGGCGACGACGTATTCGCCGCAGAACTTTGTGACGCGGGAGCAGATGGCGGCGTTCCTGGCCCGCCTGTACCGAGCGACGTTCTAGCCTCATCATCGGATCCCGGTGAGCCGGTCTCGGTCCGCCGCTAGTATGGTGCCTCGATGTCGAACAGTGCGAACCGGTCGAACAGTGCGAACCGGCTGACCCATCTGGCGCAACTCGAAGCCGAGAGCATTCACATCATGCGCGAGGTCGTTTCTCAGTTCGAACGTCCGGTCATGCTTTATTCGATCGGCAAGGACTCCTCGGTTCTTCTTCATCTTGCCCGCAAAGCGTTCTACCCCAGCAAAATCCCCTTCCCGCTACTGCACGTTGATACCACGTGGAAGTTCCGTGAGATGATCGAATTTCGTGATCGTATGGCCAGCGAACTTGGTTTCGACCTGATCACCCACACCAACGCCGATGGTGTGGCCAAAGGTATTAATCCGTTCGATCACGGTTCTAAGAATTACACCGATATTATGAAGACTCAGGCGCTCAAACAGGCTCTTGAAGCGGGTGCTTACGACGCGGCCTTTGGCGGTGCTCGGCGTGACGAAGAGAAATCGAGAGCCAAGGAACGGGTCTTCAGCTTCCGTGACCGGCACCATCGCTGGGATCCTAAGAACCAACGACCTGAGTTATGGAGTCTCTACAACGGTCGTGTGAGCCTCGGAGAGAGCATCCGAGTCTTCCCAATTAGTAACTGGACCGAACTCGATGTGTGGCAATACATCCACCTCGAAAACATTGCGATCGTGCCGCTATATTATTCGGCTCTGCGACCCGTTGTCGAACGGAACGGTGTCGTTATTATGGTGGACGACGAACGCTTCCAGTTCGAGCCCGACGAGCAGGTTGAGATGCGGTCGATCCGATTCCGAACTCTGGGTTGCTATCCATTATCGGGCGCAGTGGAGTCCACCGCGACAACACTGCCGGAGATCATTCAAGAAATGCTGTTAGCGACTCGGTCCGAACGTGAGGGGCGGGTAATCGACTACGACCAGTCCGGTTCGATGGAGGAAAAGAAGCGGGAAGGGTATTTTTAGTGAGTCACCAATCCGAACTTATCGCGACCGATATCGAGGCTTACCTTGCGGCCCACGAACGTAAGGATCTACTCCGCTTTTTGACCTGCGGTTCGGTTGACGACGGCAAGTCAACGCTCATCGGTCGCCTGCTTCACGACTCCAAGATGATCTATGAAGATCAGTTGACAGCATTAGCGGCAGACTCGACTACCCAAGGATCAGCCGGTGAGGCCGTCGACCTTGCTTTGCTGATGGACGGGCTAAAGGCCGAACGAGAGCAGGGCATCACTATCGACGTTGCATACCGGTATTTCTCGACGGCCCGCCGTAAGTTCATTATTGCTGACACGCCAGGCCACGAACAATATACGCGCAATATGGTCACCGGCGCGTCCACTTGTCAGTTGGCCATCATCTTAATCGACGCCCGTTATGGCGTGACCACGCAAACCCGGCGGCACAGCTATATCGCCAGCCTGCTCGGCATTGGTAGCGTTGTGATCGCGGTGAACAAAATGGATCTCGTCGAATGGTCTGAGGCAGCCTTCAACGGTATCTGTGAGCAGTACCGTGCCTTTGCGTCGGATCTGAAACTCGGTGATCGGTATTTCCTGCCCATATCGGCTCTTTGTGGCGATAATCTCGTCGATCAGGGCGAGAACCTTCCTTGGTTCGATGGCCCGACGCTCATGGAGTACCTCGAAACTGTTTCGATCGCTCGGGAAACCGAGACCGGCCCTTTGCGGCTGCCAATACAGATGGTTACCCGACCGGACCTTCATTTCCGCGGATTCGCCGGAACGATAAGCGGCGGCACTTTGCAACCGGGCGATCCAATTGTGGCACTCCCGTCGGGGATGACCTCCACCGTCGAACGAATTGTAACCTTTGATGGTGACCTCAATTATGCCCAAGCCGGTCAAGCGGTAACCGTTACGCTCACGGATGAGATTGATGTCAGCCGCGGCGATATTCTGGTTGGTCCCGACGCCCATCCGGTACGGTCGCACGGCGTAGAAGCCACTCTGGTGTGGCTGTCGGAGAATCATCTCGAAGTGGGCGGACAATACCTGCTGCGGTCAAGTGGTGGTCTGTGCAACGCCTCGGTGACCGCGATCAGGGCTCGGGTTGATATCAACACCCTCGAAGAGAGCGAGGCTGACACCCTGAGGCTCAACGATATCGCCCGATGCGCGGTCAACGCCGACCGCGAGTTGGTGTTTGATCCTTACGACCATAACCGGGTTACGGGGTCGTTTGTTCTGGTCGATCACCTGACTAACGCAACCGTTGCCGCGGGCATGTTGTTAGCGGCCTCGTCGCGTTGGGACGCAACGTCGGAAGCTTCGCTGGTTGGTCACCCGTCTGAGGTGTCGGCTCGAGAGCGAGCGATTCGCTTCGGTCAAAAGCCGGTCACCATTTTACTAACCGGGCTCACCGCGGCGGGCAAGTCCACGATAGCGACCATGTTGGAACGTGAACTTTTTGACCGAGGCAAGGTCGTGTTGCGTATCGATGGTGAGAACGCTCGGCTCGGGATAAGCCGAGATTTGGGGTTCAGCGACGATGACCGCTCCGAAAACGTTAGGCGGGTCGCCGAAGTAGCCCATCTCGTCAACAACCAAGGCCTCATCGTGATTGCGGCGCTCGTTGCCCCCCACCGCGAGGTGCGGGCTCGAGCACGTCAACTCGTCGGGGCGGCGCGCTACATCGAAGTGTTCGTCGATACGCCGGTTGCGGTTTGTCGCCAGCGTGATTCTCACGGCATTTACGCCGCGGCCGACACAGGTGAGATAAAGAACTTTCCGGGCGTGAGCGCCCCTTACGAGCGGCCGACCGATATGGATCTTCGAGTTGATAGCTCAGCGGGTTCGCCCGCTGACTGCGTTGCCGCTATTTTGTCGCTCTTGGTAGAGCGAGGTATTCTCCGTGGCTGATGACAACGCTCCCGTAGCGACCAACATTGTAAGAGCCCTTGGTTCGGTTTCGGGAACCGACCGAGCCTTTCACCTCGGACACGGATCGGCGACCGTCTGGTTCACTGGGTTGTCCGGGTCTGGAAAGTCGACCCTAGCTTATGCCGTAGAGCGGGCGCTCATCGACCAAGCAATAGCTGCTTATGTACTCGACGGCGATAACGTCCGGTTCGGGTTGAATCGAGACTTGGGCTTCTCTGCCGAGGATCGCACCGAAAACATTCGCCGTATCGGTGAGGTGAGTCGGCTTTTTCAGGATGCGGGAATCGTGGTACTTACCGCCTTTATCTCCCCCTACTTAGTGGACCGACAGGCGGTGCGTGATTTGCATCCGCCTGGGCGATTTATTGAGGTGTTTGTTGACACGCCAATCGAGGTGTGTGAAGCGCGTGACGTTAAGGGACTCTACGCAAAAGCCCGAGCGGGCGAAATAGCTGACTTCAGCGGGGTTTCCGCTCCCTACGAGCCACCCCATTCGCCCGAAATCGTTGTTGATTCGTCACAGACGCGAGACGAATGGGTCGAAGTTGTGCTCCGTGAGATAACAGCCGCGGTGGCCCCAAAGTTTCGTCCCACGTCTCGCCGAACAGAGCGGACCGGTTAGGTGCCGCTGCGTTACGGGCGGCCGATGGTGGCGATTCCGGGTCCGTCCATTATGCCCGATAGGGTGCTGGCCGCTATGGCATCGGCTATGCCCGATATTTACGGCCGTGAAATCCTCGCCGTGTCGAATGAAGTGTTCGACCGCCTCCCGGCTATGGCCCGAACGTCCGGCCAGGCCTTTCTGTCGATTTCGAGCGGCCACGGCGCCTGGGAACTAGCGCTGGCCAACACGCTCAGTCCAGGAGATCGCATCCTAGTTCTGGAGTCTGGGCGTTTCGCGCCACTATGGGGCGAAGCAGCAGATTTCGCGGGTATAGACGTCCACGAACTGCCCGCGGGCGCCAACGGCGCAATCGATCTAGAGGCCACAGCAGCGGCGCTACATGCTGATTCCGATCACGAACTGGTCGCCGTTCTCTGCGTTCATACCGACACCGCGACCTCAGTGAGAAACGACATCCCCGCTCTGCGCGCAACCCTCGACGCTGCTGGGCATCCGGCTTTGCTCATGGTCGACTGCATTGCCTCCATGGGGTGCGAACGTTTCGAGATGGATGCTTGGGGTGTCGACCTAGCGGTGGGGGCGTCGCAAAAAGGGCTAATGACCCCGCCAGGACTCGGCATTGTTTGGGTCAACGACCGGGCCTATCAGCGGGTGGAACAGTCAGGTCTCGGTAGTTCCTACTTTGATTGGAAGCGTCGGGGTGAGGCCACCAAGATTTACGAGCGTTTCTCGGGAACGCCCCCGGTATCGCATCTCTACGGAATGCGTGAGGCCTTGCGCATGATCGATGAGGAAGGCGGACTCGATGCGGTGTGGGCTCGACACCAAGTGCTCGCCGATGCGGTTCGGGCTGCGGTGATGGCCTGGTCCACCCCCGAGGGCTTGAACTTGTGGATCACCGACCCCTCGAAACAGTCCAACGCGGTCACCGCGGTGCACACGGGGATCGTCAACGCCCGGGCCTTAGCCGCTCGCTGCGAGAAGGCCGGTCTCACTGTCGGGTTGGGAATCATTGAGCCACGGCACTCGTTTCGGATTGCTCACATGGGGCATCTCAATCCACCGATGATTTTGGGCACGTTGGCGACGATCGAGGGAGCCCTTCGTTCGCTTAGCGCACCCCTCGCAGGATCGGGGGTTGAAGCGGCTGCAGCGGTGGTCGGCGAAGCCCTAAGAAACAGGCCGCCAAGTGGCGCTATGTGAGTTCGGCGATGTGGACCACCGCGTCGCCCCGGTTCACCAACGGATGCAGAGACGTGCCGATTACCACGCCGGATGTATTAGCCGTGAGCTTCCCCACCCGCTTTCCGAACGGGTCGCGCAGTGTGCCGAGAGAGCGTCCCTTTTCGACGTGATCGCCCAACCTGCAAGCCGATTCGATGATGCCGCTGCGGGGGGCTCGGACCCACCGGGTTCTTCGCGAAAAGTCGGTACTGGCCCCCGCGGGGAAGTCGTGTTCTATCATCCCAAGCGACCGCAAGATCCGCAGTACTCCTCCCACTCCCACCTCAACCGCGTCGCGGTTGAAGCGGAAAGCTTCACCTCCTTCGTAGACAAGGCACGTAGCTCCAGCATCGGTAGCGGCCTGGCGTAGGGAACCATCACGGAGTCGGGAATGGATAGCGATCGGTGCGCCGAACACTCGGGCGAGGTCGCTAGTGCGGGGATCGTCAAGATCGGCTCTGATTTGGGGCAGGTTGATGCGGTGATCGGAACCGGTATGAAGATCAATGCCAACCTCGCAGTGGCTTACGACCTCAGTCATTAGCAGGTTGGCGATCCGAGCCGCGAGCGAACCGCGGGCCGATCCGGGAAACGAACGGTTAAGATCACGGCGATCAGGTAAGTAACGGTCGCCGGTGTTGAAGCCGTGGACGTTGACTATCGGCACGGCGATGATTGTGCCGCTGAGCGTTTTAGGTTCGATGGCGTCGAGCACCTGGCGGATGATCTCCACCCCGCCAAGTTCGTCGCCGTGGGTGGCGGCGTTGAGCCAGATAGTCGGTCCCGTCGACCGGCCGTTGAGCACGACAACGGGGATCGCGAGCGGTGTCCCCGACATCAGACGAGCGATCGGGATTTCGGCCTGAGTTCGCTGGCCGGTGGCCGCCACGGTGCCCGCAATGACAAAGGGGGGCCGACGAGCCACGCTAATCTTCGCCTGGTTGGCGACCCGACGGCGGCGTTTCTGGCAGTCGGTTGTCGGGCAGTGGTTGCACCCTAAGACGTCGACGACGACGGGCGGGCACGAGTCCCCGCAGGGTCTCGTGCGGGCCGAAACAGAGCAAGCGGTCGCCTACCTCGATCTCACGATTACTACGGGGATTGGGAATCACGGTGTGCCCCCGATGCAAAGTGAGGACCGAGATGTCTTGGTCTCTGAGTTCACCAATGGTGGTCGCCGTGTTGAGGATGGTGGCCCCTTCGTTGATGGATAACTCAACCACCCCGTAGCCGGTCGAGACACTCAACCGCTGACGCACATCGATCTCAGGGAACGACACCTGGTTGGCGACGTAGTCGATAATGGCCCCGGCAATATCGAGTTCAGTGGCCTTCTCTATGCCCTCAAATCCCGGGGACGAGTTGACCTCCATCACCACCGGACCGTCGTTGGATTCCAGCATGTCGACCCCCGCAACCCGCAGCCCCATGATCTGGGCCGCCCTCACCGCCACCTCGGTGTACTCCGCATCGAGTTCGACGGCCTCGGTGACGCCGCCGCGATGAACGTTCGAACGAAACTCGTCCCCTCGGGCGATCCGACGCATGGCGGCCACCACCCGATCGCCGACCACGAGGGCACGCACGTCGCGTCCCTTGCTCTCGGCGACGAAACGCTGAATGAGCACGTTCTGGCGGGTGCTTTGAAGCGTCTCGATGACCGCCTCTGCGACCTTGGTATCGGGGGCGAGAATGACCCCAATACCCTGGGTGCCCTCGAGGAGTTTGATGACAACAGGGGCACCGCCGACGCGCTCGATGGCCGCTAAAACATCGGCCCTATCACGCACGAACGTGGTGGCCGGGATCGCTACTTCGTGACGGGAAAGTACTTGGATAGCCCGCAGTTTGTCCCGCGAGTTGGCAATACCGTTCGACGGACTGGGGGTGTAAACATCCATCTGTTCGAACTGGCGCACGACGGCGAGACCGAAAAAGGTGATCGACGCGCCGATGCGGGGCAAGACAGCATCAAAGTCGTCGAGGGGTTGGCCTCGATACTGCAGATCGGGTTCTCGGCCCGAGAGATCAATGGCGAACCGAAGAGTGTCGAGTTTGACCGCTTCGTGGCCGCGTTCAAGCGCTGCCGCGGCGAGACGCTGAGTGCTGTAGGAGCGTGGGGAGCGGGATAATATTGCTAGTTTCATCAGTCTCTGAACCTAGCAAATGGCCACGGACCCTGCGACTATCGCAAGCCGTCGGTACCGGAAACCTCGTCGATTCCGAAACCGGCAAGGCGCGGATGCGGTCGTTCACCCGTCGACATGACCACGCAGTAGACGACCTCGTTGGGCCGGGGTCCGTCAGGCACTACCACCGGTTGCACGTCGTAGTGGGAACGTAGATACGAGGCGTGGATGTACACTAAAGGGACGTCGATCTGCGACCCGAGTGTGCCGATCTTTTTGCTGGATGGAACCATGGCCTTCGGTGAGTTGAGGGCGTTACGAAGGCTCTGACCGCCGGGAATATGCCAGGCCGCGGCGATTTCGAGTTCGCCACTAGAGCCAACGATTGCCCCTTTGCCGTAGGTCTGGATTTCGTAGTCGTTGATTGCCAACGTGTCGCGCAAATCGATGGCCATTTCATCGGCCAGCGGCTGCAAGGCGTCCATCCAGGCCGCGATTTCGTCGCCGTCGGCGAAGCGTCCGCAGAATGGGTTGCTAAGCACGGCGGCGATTGAGCCCGTCCGATGAGGCCGAGGAAGAGGGCGTCCACCGGCCGCAAACACGCGCTGAACCACGAGCTGGATCTTGCGGACTTGAAGTTCGATCACGGCGACAAACCCTAGCCTGAGGTTCGTGCCTCTTGACGGTCAGGAATCTCGGCCCTAGTGCAGCAGTTCCGGTTCGTCTCGCATGAGTTCATCCCACCATGGTTGGAACTGGAACCAACCAGCTAGGTCGTGGCCTTGCACCTCGTAGCCGCTTTGACACAACTCGTCGGGAATCTCGATTGGTTCGCCAGCGGCCATTGCCAGCAATTGGCTCTGACAGCAACGCTCGAGGGCGACGAACCACCAAACGGCCGCGTCCACCGATCCGCCCGCGGTGATGATGCCGTGGTTTTGGTGAATGAGGGCCTTGCGGTCGCCAAGTGACTCAGCCATGGCCCGACCCACCTCGAGGTCGAACACGACAGCACCACTTCCGGCGTCACACATGGCAACGTCGTTGTAGAACATGGTGTCGTCCTGGCTGAGCATCCTCAATGGTTGGCCCAACGTCGAGAAGGTACGCCCGTACATGGCATGCGAATGGGCGGCCGCGATGACATCGGGACGCGCGGCATGTATTTGGGAGTGGATGGCGAACGCGGCGTTGTTTACCGGACGGTCACCCTCGACGACTTCGCCTTCGTGGTTGACAAGAATCAGATCCGAGACGCACATGAGCTTAAAGTTGTGGCCGAACGGGTTCACCCAGAAATGATCGGTGAGTTCGGGGTCGCGAACAGTGACATGCCCAGCGACCCCTTCGGCTAAGTTGAGCCGCCCTATCACCCGCAAACCGGCTGCTAGGCGCTGCTTGCGGTGGAGTCGTTCGGCTTCCGGTTCGTGCATCCGAGGGCCCTAGGCTAGGTGAGGGTATCGGCGAGCAGGGTTACCACTTCGGGCCACAATTGGCCGGTGAGTTCCGGGTCGTGGCTACCGAACGGATTGGTCTCGTTCATGAACGCGTGTGGTGCGTCGTGAAACGTGATCTGAACGTCCTTGCCCATTGCCTGTAGTCGCTGCTCTAGATCGCGGGCACCGGCGGCGGGGAAGTGCTCGTCATCGGCACAAAAGTGGCCGCGTACCACCGCCGAAAGGCCGCTCCAGTCGGGTTCGTTGCTCACCGGGTAGCCGTAGAAGGGAACCGCGACCGCAATCGCGTCGCCCCGCAGGGCCGCGATCATCATCGTGAGCATCCCGCCCATGCAGAATCCGATCGCCCCGAGTTGGGGTGACGTAACGGCGGGGTGGGAGCGAAGAAAGTCCACCGCGGCGCTCATGTCCGCGGCGGCTCGCTCCGGTGGTAGGGAGATCATCAAATGTCCGGCTTTGTCCATCTCGTCATGCCCTGCGAGTTCCCCGCGGTACAGATCCGGCGCGAGGGCCACGAAACCATTCTCGGCTAGGTGGTCCGCCGTTGCCTTCATCTGTGGATTGAGCCCCCACCATTCTTGGATAACCACCACGCCCGGACCGATCCGTGAGTCGGGGAGCGCGAGATAACCGCGTCCGTCATCGGGTCCGCCAAGTTCAACTAGTTCACCCATAGGTTCGATAGTAGTCCATCGTTTCACGCAGTGTCGACTCAGCTATGATTTGATCCGTATCGGTATCTTATCAGTATAGATAAAAACGATCAGGTCGAAGACATGTCCGCCGATAAATCACCCAAGGAACATGCTCCATATAAACCCGGTAAGCTTGCCGGCAATATACGCACAACCAAGTATCATCACCATAGATAACAGCATCCGGCGCTTGCTCATATCGGGAATATTTACGACGACCTTGTCAAAGTCTTGGTCGGGAGGAATATCGAAACGGTTACGGTCGAAGATGCTACCTGTAAGCCGTACGGCCAAAAGGGTTTTCACAAACCGTCTGATCATCTAAATCAACCTAACATGGCCAGGATGCAACCGGGGACCGCAAACCCGACGCAGACAGTGGATGTTCACCGACGAACCTTCCCATGCTATGTTGCTGGCAGTGTATAGCTTAGAAACTTGAACTAGCCACATACCTTATACATACATTCGATCGGAGGTTTAGCCCGATGGGAAATCAAAAGCTCGGTGCAGACATCAAGAAGTCGGTCAACTTGGGCGTGCCGCTCGACTATGCCCTTGTCGGCTCAGCCGCGCCACCGTCACTTCTTGAGCAGGTACGAAAGGAGCCTCAGAAGGCATTTCCCGCCATCGCCAAGGACAAAGACGCCTGTGCCCGGATCGCAGAGGCTGTCGGCAGCCTCCCCAGTGCTCATCGGCTTTATCAGGGAGACAGCCGTCGGATTTACCTCGATACCAAGAGCGTCGAACTTGTTGTCACCTCGCCGCCATATTGGACACTGAAGAAGTACAACGATCACGAGCGACAACTCGGCGAAGTCAAAGATTACGACGACTTCCTCGACGAACTCGATGAGGTCTGGCGGCGTGGGTACGAGGCACTCGTTCCCGGGGGACGGATGGTGATTGTGGTCGGCGACGTGAACGTCTCCCGCAAGGCGTTCGGGCGGCACCTAGTCTTCCCGCTTCATGCGAGCATCCAGGAGCGATGCCGGGCAATTGGATTCGACAACCTTGCTCCGATCATCTGGTACAAGATCGCCAATGCGCAGTACGAGATGGGAGCAGGCGGATTCTTCGGGAAGCCTTACGAGCCGAACGGCGTCATCAAGAACGACATTGAGTACATCTTGTTCCAGCGCAAGCCGGGGGGATACCGCAAGCCCGATCTGGCCACGAGACTCATGTCCGTTCTGGCCGCCGAGAATCATTCGGAGTGGTTCCAGCAGATCTGGCGGATCGGCGGCGCGTCGACCCGCGACCATCCCGCTCCCTTTCCACTTCCTCTGGCCGAACGACTTATACGTATGTTTTCGTTCGTTGGCGATACCGTCTTCGATCCATTCCTCGGGACCGGCACGACCTCGGCCGCGGCGGCGACCTGCGGCCGCAACAGCATTGGGTGTGAGGTCGACCCCGCCTACTTCGATCAGTGTGTCGATCGAGTTAGCGAAGTCGTCCGGTCGTCCCGCCAGACAGCCCTCGATCTTACGGCCTGAACGTGGGTAGTATCGACGATCCGATCGGGCTCGCCTTGGTGGACGGGCTTGGTCTGCTCGATCGGCCGACGATTGGTGATTATTGCGCGGCCGCCGCGGAGTACATACGTGAAGCAACCGTCGTCGGATCCAAGAAGGGCAAGGCGGCCCAGATCCGGCTCTCGAACAGCCTGGCGCGCGTGATGGTTGCGGACCTTCGTGAGAAGGGGCTGCGCCTGGAGGGAATCGTGGCTGTCGAGATCAAGCCCGTCCACCTAGCTGTGGGTCGAGCGATCTGGAATCGATTCGGCGATGTCCGAACATTTGCGGTCAACGTTCACCTGAAGTTCCCCTTCGCAGTGGTCGGTGGCATCCTCACGATACCCACAATGGAACGGACGAAGTCTGGCGATGACTGCCACTGGAAATCTACGACACATCTTGTCGATCGGTCGGTCGGTCGGTTCATGCGAGCTGGCGGCCGAGAGACCGAAGGTGACGCTTCACATCTCCTTGAGGGGATCGCTGTCGTCGCGTTCGATTGGGAGACAGGGTTGATCGAAAAGGACCTTCCGCCTGTCGGCTCTGGTCTTCGTTGGGAGGAGTTCATCGATGCGATCGCCGAAGCCTACGAAGCTCGCTTCGGCGAACTCTAGCAAGTTGGTAATCGCTAGACGCTAAGAAGAAGGGGAGTGACCTAAATGAGCATCTCGCCCGTACTTATCAGGGCCCGAGTGGAAGCTGACCGCACCGAATCGGAGGGTCGGCTTAGTTCCGATCTAGTGGCCGACCTTGCCTCTAGCGGAGTGTTCAAGCTGTGGGTGCCGCGGGCGTACGGGGGCGCGGGCGCCACGCTGGCCGAAGGACTCGCGGCGACCGAAGAGGGCGCTTTCCACGACGGCGCAACCGGCTGGTCGATAATGATTGCTAACACCACGGCCTTGCTATCGGCCTCGTTGGGGCCAGTCCAAGGGGCGGCCATTTTCGGAGCCGACGACGCAATTTGTGGCGGTTTCGCCGCGCCCGTTGGCGTCGGCCAGGTCGTGGGCGGCCAACTCGAGGTGAGCGGTCGCTGGGCGTGGGGGAGTGGTTCTTCTCACGCCACCACGATGGGAGGCGGAGTACGAATCGTCGATGCCGACGGCAAACCGGCGACCCTTCCGAACGGCTCCGGCTATGTCTTTGCCTTCTTCGAGTCGGACGAGGTTGAACTCCTCGACACCTGGCAGGTGGCGGGCCTGCAAGGAACCGCCTCGACCGATTACCGGGTCGAAAACGCCCGAGTGCCCTTCGACCGACTCGTGGCTATGGACCAGCGGCAGTTGGTAGTCGATGACACTCTGTACCGCTTTTCAACCTTTGGCGCGCTCGCCCTAGGGGTAGCGATGGTGGGCCTGGGGTTGGCCCGGCGGGCAATCGAAGAACTGCTTACCTACGCGGCGAAGGTGCCCCAAGGGAGCAGTCGGAGCCTCGCCGAGCGACCCGCCGTTCAGGCCGATCTGGCCCGAGCTGATGCGAGCATCCGGGCCGCCCGTGCCGGGGTGGATTCCGTCGTGGCCGAGGCTTGGGAAATCGCTCACCACGAACCCCGTCTCCCCGACGAGCACAAACTGCGCCTTCGTGCCGCGGCAAACCACGCTATGGATGCCTCGGTTAGCGTCGTCGACCGGTGCTACTCCGCTGCCGGTGGCGCTGCCGTTTACCGAGCCGCGCCGATTCAGCGGGTTTTTCGTGATGTCCATGTGGCGCGCCAGCATGCGATGGTAGCGCCGCGTATTTATGAACCATTGGGACGGGCCCTGTTCGGGTTACCCACCGACACGCGGTCGCTTTAGTCGTCTAGCCCCGTGGTGAACCACTGCCGCAGAACCTGACGATCGACCTTCCCCGCGGTGTTGTGGGGCAGCACCTTCACGATGTGGACTTCCGCTGGGACCTTGTAGGCGTCTAGGTGAGGTCGAGTGGCGTCGGCTAGGTCGGTAGGGTCGGCTAGGTCGGTAGGGTCGGTTCCCGCGTAACGGGCGTTGACGACAACGGCGGCCACGACTCGCTCGCCCAGTCGGGGGTCGGGAAGGCCGAAAGCGGCTGCCTGCTCCACGACCGGATTATGCAAAAGGGCTCGCTCAATTTCGTGCGGAGCGATGATTGTGGCGCCCCGCGAGATCATGTCGACCCCGCGGCCGATGACCTCGATGTGGCCATCAGCATCGACGGACCCGTAATCGCCGGTGTGGAGCCGTCCCCCAGCGTAGAGTCGCTCGGTCGCCGCTGGACGCTGCCAGTAGCCGAGAGTGGGGGCCCAACATCGGGCCCAGGGTCCGGTTGAGTCGGGGGCGAGGGTGATCTCGTGGGTTACCGCATCGACGGCGATGTCGATCCCGGGCAACACTTGAGCGGGCGAGTCGGCGGTGCGACGAAGCACCCCGGTCGGTGCTTCGGAAAGGCCGTAGCTGGCGGTGAGGATCAACCCGAGTTTGGCGTGGGCGGCAGCCATCATCCCGGGCGGCATTTTCGAACCGCCCACCAGCACGGTCGTAAGCGACGATAGCGAATTTCGTAGCTTCGGCGTCGCCTGGGCGACCAGATCGTGGATCAGGGTGGGGACGAGCACAGTTTTGGTGACGCCGTGGCGGTGAACATCGGCGGCCAAGGCGGTGGCCTCGGTGAGCGTCAAGTCGATGTAGGTGGACCCTCGCACCAGAGCCGTGATCGGCCCGAGCAACATGATGTTCAGCGTCGACAGTGGCAACGGAGTACCGATCCGCTCGTTGAGAGGAGTCGGTTCGGTGTGAAGACTGACGACACCGGGATACAGGAGTTGTTGCTGGCTGTGGACTAGGGCCTTCGCCAGCCCGGTCGTGCCCGATGTGAAACCCAGCGCGGCGGGCGACGACCGGTTTATCGCGGGCCGCGGCGCAACCCGGGTGCTCATCTGGTCGACCTCTGCCGTGCTGCTCAACACGATTTTCGCTCCGACTTCGGCCAGAATCCGTTCCCGGTTGGCGGCCGTAGTTCGCCGATGAAGCCCGAGCCAGATTCCGCCCGCTCGGATCACCGACAAGAATAGGATCACGGCATCGAGACCCGACGCGGCCGCGACTGCGACTCGCTCACCGGGCGTGATCCCGATGGCCGCGAGTTTGCCCGCCAAACGATCGACATCGGTGAGCAACTCGCCAAAGGTAACCGAACGGTTCGCCCCAATAATCGCGATCCGCTCGGCGTGCATCTCACCGGCGCGTCGCACTGCTTCGGTCAGGTCGTTCGGACCGATCGGGAACGGAGCGGCCGCTGGACGCTCTTGAAGGCCGCTGCGCTGATCTACGCGATATTGCACTTGCTGCCTCTCGCCATTCAGTTGGGTCGGATCATCATCGGGAGTCTCACCTATTAGAGTGCCGCGGTGGCCCATGCATCGCTCCCCATTGATCCCACCGACCTTGATCCCACCGACTTTGATCAGCGAACCTGGCTGGTGAGGGCCGGTCGACCAACCAAACCAGGCGAACCCCTCAACCATCCCATCACAGCAGTCTCCACGTTCAAATCGGGCGGGGGAAGGGCCTACGCCCGCGATGACTCAACCGCCGCCCTCGAGGCGCTCGAGTTCACCCTCGGCGGACTCGACGGGGGACAATCCCTTTGCTTTTCGTCGGGCTTAGCCGCAGCGGCGGCCGTCTTTGATCAAGTCGAGGTCGGTAGCGAAGTGGTCATCCCCGACGACTGCTACCAAGGGATTGTACACCTCGCCGAAGTGGGCGCGACTAAGGGCCGCTGGACGCTCACCCGTCTCGCGGTAGATGCGACCGATGCGTGGTTGGTCGCCCTCCAAACCGCCCGCCTCGTGTGGCTCGAATCGCCCACCAATCCGCTGCTGACGGTGGCCGATCTCGAAACCATCGGCCGTGCCCCGCGCTCGGCTGAAACTCTTCTGGCCGTTGACAACACCTTCGCCACCTCGTTGCTCCAACAGCCGCTAAAACTCGGCGCTGACATCGCGATGCAGTCATCAACCAAATTCATCGGTGGACACTCCGACCTGCTCGGTGGCGTCTTATCGGCGACCGATCCGCGGCTCGTCGATGCGCTTCGTGCGAGTCGCACCCTCAACGGTGCCTTCCCGGGATCGCTGGAGACGTTTCTTGCTCTGCGGGGGCTCCGTACGATGGCGTTGCGCCTTGATGCGGCGGCGGCCAACGCTCGTGAACTGGCCGACCGGCTAACCCGAGAGCCGTCGGTTGAGGTCGTGCGATATCCCGGCTTTGGCACCATGATTAGCTTCGACCTAGCCGATGCAGAGGCGGCCGATCACCTCTGCGAATCCGTCACCATCATCAGCCACGCGACCAGTCTCGGGTCGGTGGAATCGACGATCGAACGGCGGGCCAAAATCAACGGCCAAGAGCACCTCCCAGCAGGGCTGCTACGGCTGAGCGTGGGCATCGAACACCTCGAAGATCTCTGGAACGATCTCCGATTAGGGATGCGTTAGTCGAGCAGGTTGGCCGCCACCACCGCGCCGAGTTCCTCGCACGCGGCGATGTCTGCGTCGCGGAGCGGACCGATACACGACAGCGGCTCGGTGGCCATCCGCAAGGCGAGACCGGTGGCGATCTTCGCCAACGCTTGCAACGCGCCGTGGGTGTCGGATTCGCCGTGGACATACATCCCGCACGGGCGACCCCGGCTGGAGCCCAATAATGAGTTGTACGTCTGATCGAAGAAGTGCTTTAGAGCACCGCTCATGTAACCCAAGTTCGCGGGGGTGCCGAAGATGAACCCATCGGCGCCGAGGGCATCGTCGACGGTGGCGTCTAGGGCGGCGACCGCTCGGGTGTTGACGCCCGCCAAGTCCGGGTGACAGGCCCCGCGCACGACCGCTTCGGTCATCATGGTCAACGACCCCGGCGGGCTATGATGGACGACCAGCAGATTCACGTTGGGCCATAGTAGTAGTGCTACGTTCTGCTCATGTCTGACACAGCAGCCAACTTCGATGCCATCATCATCGGGGCCGGTGTCATCGGCGGCGCCGTCGCCCATGAACTATCCGGTCGGGGTTGGCGCACCCTCACCGTCGACAAAGCCGCTGCCGCGGGCGCCGGTTCCACGATTAACTCGTGCGCCATTGTGCGGTTCAGTTACTCGTCGGTTGCGGGCATCAACCTGGCGTGGGAAGGCATGCACTATTGGAAGGATTGGCCCAACTACATCGCTACTGAGGATGAACTTGGCCTCATCGAGTACCACCAGATCGGGCAGTTAGTGCTACAGCCAGCGGGGGAGGGTACTCACTCCAGTCGGGTAAAGATGCTCTGGGACGAACTCGGTATTCCCCACGAGGTGTGGAACAGCGAGCAGTTACGCCAACGATTGCCTTATATCGACACTGGACTCTTTGGCCCCCCAACTCGGCCCGACGATGACGAGTTCTGGTCGGAGGCGACCGGAGAAATCACCGCGGGTTACTTCACTCCCGATGCCGGTTATGTGAGCGACCCTCAGCTTTCGTGCCATAACCTGCAGCGGGGAGCCGAAAAGCGAGGGGCGACGTTCTGGTTCGGTACCGAAGTCACTGGTATCTCTACCACCAACGGGCGAGTTGACGGCGTGGTTCTGGCCGACGGTCGCACCCCGACGGCACCCGTTGTCGTGAACGTGGCGGGGCCTCATTCGTATCTGATTAACCAACTGGCGGGCGTTTATGAGTCGATGAACATCAAAACTCGAGCGTTGCGGCACGAAGTTCATCACGTTCCGTCTCCAGAAGGCGTCGATTTTATGCGCGACGGAGTCACCGCGGCCGACGACGATCTGGGCATTTACTTTCGACCGGAGGCTGGCAACAACATTCTTATTGGTTCGGGTGATCCCGTCTGCGATGAGAGGGAGTTCGTCGACCCCGACAACTACGACCGATCTATCGACGAGGAGCAGTGGGAGGTTCAGGTGCTGCGGACGAATCGCCGGATCCCGTCCCTCGGCGTCCCCCACGTAAAAAAGGGCATCGTTGACCTATACGACGTGAGCGACGACTGGATCCCGATCTACGACCGGACCGACCTCGACGGTTTCTATGTCGCTATCGGGACGAGCGGCAATCAGTACAAGAACGCTGGTTCGGTTGGGCAACTGATGGCCGATCTCATCGAGGCGGTCGAAAACGGACACGATCACGATAACGACCCGCTAGTCGTCGCGGGTCGCTATTCGGGGGTGCCCTTGGACGTAGGCTTTTTCCGCCGCAATCGCCCTATCAACCCACATTCCTCGATGTCGGTACACGGCTAACGCTAGACGCCCTGGACAAATAGAGGCACCCCCGCACCGATCAGACCGGTCGCTAGGAGGAGTTGCACGGTTCGGGCTCGGAGTCGGCCCGCGAATCGTGCGCCTAACGTCGATCCGATCGCCGCACCGATCATCAATACCAGGGCCTTTGCCCACACTATGTTGCCCGCTATTGTGTGGCCGATTGCTCCGGCGGTACTGATTGCCATCGCCGTTGCCGCGGTGGTGGCCGTTGCCCGGTGCGGGTCGAGGCGTTGCACTGTGGCTAGGTACGGCACGGTTAGTAGGCCGCCGCCCACACCGAAAGTGCCCGAAACGAAACCGACACCGGTTCCGCCAATATAGAGCGCTTGGCGGCGGGGCGGTCTGGCGGATGTGTCGCCGGTTTCCCGCGGCTGGGGGCCAAATAGCACGAGTCCAGCCAAAACTAATAGGACTACGCTGAGCACGCGGATGAAAAGCGACGAGTCAATGCGATTGGCGAGCAGTGCCGCGCACGTTAGGCCGATTGGTACCGCTCCCGCGGCGAACCAGACCGCGGCACCAACGTCCACCATGCCAGCTTGTTGGTAGGTACGAGCCCCCGCCAGGCCGATCGCGGCGAGGACAATCGCACCAGTGCCGACGGCCTCTACTCCTGTGAGATCGAAGAGAATTACCAGCCCCGGGATGAGTACGAACCCACCTCCCGCCCCGATCATGGTTCCGTAAGCGCCCACGACCAAGGCGAACATCACGAGGCCGGTAACGGTGACGAAATCCACCCGCCGGTTCTAGCCGAGCAGAGCGGGAACTAGGGAAGCGGGGTGATTTTTCGATGTAGGTTGGCTTCCGTGAGCCTATTCCCTCGCCGTCACCGCTTCGTGCAAGCCGCGGCCGCTATCGAACTCTTCCAAACAGCGGCCCCCGTTGACTACGACCAACTTTGCCACGATCTTGACCACGCCGCCGACCAAGGCATCGACCCCTAGGCCTAGGTGGTACTTAGCCGTGGGGGAGCAGCACGGTACGGGCTCCGACGCCGGTTCGCATTGCGTCGAAGGCGTCGTGGATGCCGTCGAGGCCCGCGGTGTGGGAGATCATCTCGTCGAGTTTGAGTTGGCCGCTCAGATAAAGGTTCGCCAACATCAAGAAATCCTGGCGAGGCCGAGCACCACCGGCGCGGATGCCTAGAAGATTCTTGTTCTGGTGCAGCGATTGGAAGTTGTAGGTGACCGATGCGGTGAGGTCCGGCACACCCACGGCACACACGTTGCCTCCGGCCCGGGTCATTTGGATGGCGTCGGCCAGTAGCCCAGTGTGGCCGACCACTTCGAACGCGTGGTTCACACCGCCCCCGCTTAGCTTCTTGACTTCGTTGATGGCATCAAAATCGTCGCCGTCGGCAAGCAGGAAATCGGTGGCGCCGAACTCGGTGGCCAGTCGTTCTTTCTCGCTGATTCGATCGATGGCGATGATTTGGCGGGCCCCGACCAACTTGGCCGCTTGGATGACGTTGAGGCCGACCCCACCAGCACCGATTACCGCAACCGTGTCACCGAGTTGAACTCGGGCACGGTTGAATACCGCGCCAGCACCGGTCATGACCCCACAACCGATCAGCGAGGCGGACGTGAGTGGCATTTCTTTAGGGATGGGTATGCACTGATTCTCGCTCACCACAGTTTCTTGCACGAACGCGCCGATGTTGGCGAAGTTGTACAGCAACTGGTCGCCCTCGGTGTAGGGCTGGGAGAGCCCGCCCATCCCAACGGCACAATTGCCGGGGTTGCCACTTTCGCAGTCCCCGCAGTGCCCACAGTTGGCAAAGGTCGACAAGATGACGTGATCCCCGACAGCGGTGTAGGTCACGGCCGAACCAACCTCGACCACCACGCCCGCCGCTTCGTGGCCAGGAACTAGCGGGGTGGGCATGTAGTACTTGCCGTGGATGCAGCTCATGTCGCTGCCACAGACGCCTGCCGCTTTGATCTCGACCCGCACTTGGCGGTGCGACAAGTTCCCCACCAGTTCGATGTGGGGAGACAAGCGCACACTGTCCTCGGTTGTGCCTTCGCAGATGAGTCCCTGCATGATTGCTGCTCGCTTCGTCGGAGACGGCTAGTGGTTTCATCTTGGCCGCCGAGCGGGGGAGAAGCCATTTGGCGTAGTCGCAACGACGGAACTTGACATCCTAGATTAGTAAGTTAGACTAACGAACCAATGAGGGAAGCGTCTGACTCACGTCTGTTGCGGCTATTGAATGGCCAGCGGATTGTGGACGCGATGTTCGAGGCCGCACCATCGGGGATCTCCCGGGCGGCGATCGCTCGGGGGACGGGTTTGTCCAAGCCGACCGTGTCAGCTCTGGTTGGCGATCTGGAGGCCTCGGGCCTAGTTCGCTTGGCCGCTGACGCGCCTGCGCACAGCGGCGTGGGACGTCCGGCGGTCAACTACGAGGTAGTCCCCGAAGCCGGTTACGTGCTGGCGGCTGACATTGGCGCAACCAAAATCACCGTCGGTCTGGCGGATTTGTTGGGTTCGGTGGTGGCCGAACGCGAACTCGAAACGGGGCCAGATGCCGAAACGGCGCTGGCGAGACTCGCTACCGCGGCCCGAGAGATGATGACCGACGTTGGGGCCAACGCGGGGGCCGCTTGTGTGAGCGTGCCAGGGGTATATCGGCCAGATCGGGACCGAGTCGAGCAGGCTCTCAACCTTCCGGGGTTCGATCAACTCCCAGTTAAGGCTCGACTCGGAGACCTTTTCGGTGTTGATGTTCAGGTCGACAACGATGTGAACCTAGCCGCCCTCGGTGAGGCCGATAGTTTCGCTGATGATTACGAAGTGAGTGACTTCGTGGTCATCTCGGTCGGGACCGGCATCGGAATGGGTCTTATCGTTGACGGCGAACTCTACCGTGGTGGGACCGGAGCGGCAGGGGAACTCGGATCGTTGATCCTGTCTCATGCTTTGAGTCCCGGCGGATCTTGCGTGACCCTCGAAGATCTGGCGTCAGCCCCGGCCCTTACAAAGCTATTCAACCAAGCGGTCGAGGCTGGGCACAAAACCGCGCTGCACAAGAGCGTCGAGGTCTCGGAACTGTTTGCGGCGGCCGCGGCTGGTGACGCGGCGGCCACTCATGTGCTGCACACCGCGGCGACCGCGATGGCGACCGCGGTTTCTCACGTGTGCTTCATTGCTGACCCTCAGCGAGTCATCCTGAGTGGCAGTGTCGGAGCGAATCGGGTCTTTGTTCAAGCCGTAAAAGCCGAGGTCGAGCGATTGCTTCCTCACCCGGTTGAGATCGTGGCCTCAACGCTGGCGCGCCGAGCAACGTTCCTTGGTGCTATCTCACGCGCCCTGGGCGCCTTGCACGAAACCCTGGTAACCCAGAATCTGGGAGAGCGCTAATGAACGCCGCTCGAGTTGTGGCAGATGCCGTTGATGAAGACGAGTTGGTGGCCTTGGTGCAGGCCGCCACCCGAATCCCCAGTGTTACTCCCAACGAGGCAGCTTTCGGCCAGTGGGTACACGACCAGTTGGAAGAGGGGTGGAACGAAGCCGAACTCGTCGATATCGGCGAAGGACGGGTCAATGTCTACGGGTCGGTAGGTAACGGCGATGGGCGGTCACTCGCTCTAGCCGGGCACCTCGACACTGTACACACCGAGGACTGGACTAAACACTGGCGCCACAGCGACCGCGCTGATCCTTTCGCGGCTCCGATTATCGACGGCGAAATCTGGGGCCGAGGGGTCGCCGATCAAAAGGCCGGAATCTGCTCGATTATTGCCGCCCTACGAGCTATCCACCGCGCCGGTTATCGGCCCGCGGGTTTAATCCAGGCCTTGTTCGTGTGTGACGAGGAGTCTGGGCAAACGGGTAGCGGCGTATCGGCTGGAATGCGAGCGTTGGTCGACAGTCACCTCATCGACAAGGAGTCTCCGCCGGACTTTCTGATCTACACCGAGCCAACGACCTCCGCGATCTACACCGCGCAGATGGGCTTTCTTATCGCTGATATCACACTGACCGGCCGGTCGGCCTATTTCGGGCGGCCAGAACTCGGTGTTGATGCCCTTCGAGCGGGGCACGCTCTGCTTACCGCTCTGTGGGATCACTCCGAGGCATTGCGGCGACTCGAACCACACGACCTAATCGGCGAAGCCTTCCTTCTCGTGACCGACGTTCAATCAGGTGGCAACATTGCCGTGCCGGGACAGTTCGACCTGTCCTTGATTCGCAAGATTCTCCCCGCCGAGAGCATTGATGATGCGGCCGCGGCGATCCGCGACATTTCGCGACAAGTCGCTGCCCGGCATGAAGTCGAAGTACTCGTTGATTTTTCGGCCCCACGAGACCACCCACTCGGCGGAAACCCTGACGAGATCCCCCCGACCCATCCCGGAGTCGAAGCGCTCGCTCAATCGCTTAGGGCCACGACGGGGAAGCCCGCCCGAATCGAAGCGGCCCCCTACTGGTCAGAGAAGCCGTTCCTTGCCGCCCTTGGGGTTCCTGGCGTTTACTTCGCCCCCGGCGACATAGCCGATTGCCATACCCCGTTCGAGCGGGTCGCGATTGACGAACTCATTGCCGCGACACGTGCCCTTACCCACTTTGTGGCGTCGTGGTGCGGTCTCGAAGAGCTATCCCACACTTCCCTATCTTGGAGGAACCCATGAAAACCCTTATACGATCGAGAAGGCTCGCGGTCATTGCCGTGATGGCTGCCCTCGGCCTCGCTGCCGGTGCGTGCGGCGAAAGTACCGACAGTGCCGACGGTGAAACCACGGTTGAGGAACCAATAGCGGCTGAGGAACCAACCGCGGCTGATGTACCTGTTACCCAGGGACCGAATGGCGAGCCCGCCAGCGCGTCAAGTGAGATTGTACTTACGAGCGACGAGGTAGCTACGGTCAACGGTGGGGGCTACACGGCGGCTTTGTTGTGGCACACATCGGGGGCGTTCACCGACGCCGTCACCCAAGGGGCCCGCGATGCCTTCGCCGAACTCGGCATCGAAGTAATCGCCGAGACCGAAGCGGGCTTTGACGCAGCACAGCAAGCAAACGATGTGGAAACGGTGCTGGCCCAGAAGCCCGACATCATCCTCAGCCTAGTAATCGACCCGGTTTCGGGTGCCGCGGCCTTCCAACCCGCGGTCGATGCCGGAGTCCAGCTGGTGTTTTTGTCGACGACTCCCGAAGGGTTTGTTCAAGGAGAGGATTATGTGGGACTCGTAACCGACGACCTTGCGGCCATGGGCATCGCAGCCGCGGACCTGCTTGGCGGAGCGCTGGGCGGAGAAGGCAAAGTTGGCTATATCTTCCACGACGCCGCGTTCTACGTGACTAATCAGCGCGATCAGGCGTTTAAGTCTTGGATCGAGATCAACTATCCCGGTATCGAGATCGTGGCCGAACAAGGATTGGCCGATCCCGCTGCGGCCGAGGAAATCGCCTCGACATTGTTGATCCGCCACCCCGACCTCGATGGTATCTACGCCCCCTGGTCGGCGGGACCGGCCGACGGCGTGCTGGCCGCGCTGCGGGCGGCTGGCGCCAGCGACGTAGCGGTCGTCACGATGGACCTTGACACGAACGTGTCCCTTGATTTGGTTGAGGGAGGAAACGTGGTGGGAATTGCTGCCGACGAGGCTTATGAACTCGGTCGCACTATGGCTACCGAGGGGGCTTTTGGTCTCTTGGATAAGTCGGTTCCCCCGTTCGTTGTTGTGCCTGGTTTCGGTGCCACGGCTGACACCATCGTCGAAGCGTACAAGAGGTCCCTAGCCGCTGATCCGCCCCCTGAAGTTCTTGACGCCATCGGCGGCTGAGTTCCACACCAAGCGAGCCGAGGAAGCCATCGTGGGTACGTTGGCCCAGCAACGCAGGGAAGGGGGCTTGCGCCAGTACGTAGTCTATTTGGCGCTCCTTTTGATCTTCGTGACCTTCAGCATCCTCCTTCGTGACGATGGCTTCCTCACAGCCTCGAACCTGCTCAACATCGGACGCCAAGCAGCACCGATTGCGGTGATGGCCGTTGGAATGGCCTTCGCCCTAGGTGCGGGGGAGATCGACCTCTCGGTCGGTTCCACTGTTGCTTTGTCGTCGCTGGTCGCGGCTGACCTGATCGGAAATTACGGGTTTGCCGCGGCCACGATAGGCGCTCTAGGCGTGGCAATGTTGATTGGATTGGTTAACGGTTTCATCACCGTAAAAATGCGGATCCCGTCGTTCTTGGTGACCCTAGGTACCCTCGGCATCGTGAGCGGACTGGCCCGCAACTGGAACAACCTCCAGTCCTTGCCAATACGCAACGACACCTTCACCAACCTGTTCGGGGCTGGGGCAATCGGCCCTATCTCGTCCCTACTAATCTGGACGGCTATCGTTGCTGTCCTAGGCCACTTGGCGCTTCACCACCTGCGCTGGGGGCGACACGTTCTCGCCACCGGTGCCGACCGCGCCGTAGCTAACTCGATCGGTATCAACACCATCCGTGTTCGTATCTCAGCTTTGGTGCTATCGGCGACCGCTGCTGGTTTCGCGGGGGTGCTCTTGGCGGGTCGGTTGGCCATTGGCCGCCATGATCTAGGGGAGAACGATCTACTCACCGTGATCGCTGCCGTAGTCATCGGGGGAGCCAGCCTGTTCGGCGGACGAGCATCGGTGACCGGTGCGGTGACCGGTGCGGTGATTATGTCCATGTTGAACAACGGCTTGATCCTTATGGGCCTCGAAGTCGCCGATCAGTTGATCGCACGCGGGGTGATCATCATCTTGGCCGTCGCTGTCAGCATGCGAGAAGATAGAGAAACCTGACCATGTTTCTCGCCCCGCTCCTCACCAAGAACCGACGGTTCGTTGAAGCGACGATTGCCCTGCACCAGGCTGGATCAGTACCGGCCAACAGCTACGTCATCGACCTCGACACCCTCACCGCGAACACGACGCATTTGCTGACCGAAGCCCGCCTGCGTGATCTCACGGTGTACGCCATGACCAAACAGTTGGGACGATCCCCGAGCGTGCTTGATGCCCTCACCGCGGCAGGAGTCGATGGCTATGTGGCCGTCGACATGACGGGCGCTCGTGCCGTTTCCTGCCACGGTCACAACCTCGGCCATCTCGGGCACCTCGTGCAGGTCCCGTTGGCCGAGACGGTCGAGGCGGCAGGGATGGAACCAGACTATTGGACCGTGTTCTCTCCCCACAAAGCCGCTGCGGTGTCCACCGCGGCTAGCGCTATCGGTCGTGAACAAGACCTCCTCGTGCGGGTCTTTGACTCCGGCGACGAGTTCTATCCCGGCCACGAAGGCGGTGTTGCCCTCGATGATCTGACCTCCGTTCTCGGACATATCGAGGGGCTACCGGGGGTAAACTTCGCTGGGTTTACAACGTTCCCGGCAGTCTTGTTCGATCCTGCAACTCAATCGGTTCGCGCTACCTCCAACATCGAAACGCTGGCCCGAGCCGTCGAGATTGCCCAACGTTACTTTGGTCATCTCGACCGACCGATCCAAGTCAATGCGCCAGGCACCACCTCGACGGCCGTACTCGCTCAACTCCAGACCGCGGGAGCGACCCAGGTCGAGCCCGGACACGGACTGACCGGCACCACGCCCCTTCACGCGGTGGTCGATCTTCCCGAGCAACCGGCAGTGCTATATCTCAGTGAGGTCGCCCACCTCCACCAGGGCGTGCCGTTTTGTTTCGGAGGTGGTCTCTACATCGATCCAGTCTTTGGTGCCTACAACACCACCGCAGTTATCGCCCATGATCCTCGTGAAGCAACTACCGCGCCCGTTCCAGTGGACATCCCCGATCCGGCCAGCATCGGCTATTACGCCAAACTGCATCCCGGTCACCAACGAACCGTGGAGGAGGGTGCGTCGGTCATCTTTGGTTTTCGGATTCAAGCTTTTGTCACGCGGGCCCATGTGGCCGCCATCGCTGGAACGACTACCGGAAACCCGCAGGTTGTCGCAGTATCCGACGTTTACGGCCACCCTTCGGTTCGGGGGTCTCAACAGTGACCACACCAGCCTTGGTCGCATCTGGTCTCGTCAAATCGTTTCGTGCAGTTCAAGCTCTCGATGATGTCTCTCTCGAACTCCACCACGGTCGGGTCACCGCTCTTTTGGGCGATAACGGAGCCGGAAAGTCAACTTTGGTCAAATGCCTCGCCGGGGTTTACCAACCTGACCACGGCACCATCAACATTGAAGGCACCGAACAGCGCATCTCCTCGCCACAACACGCACGCCAACTCGGGGTCGAGACAGTCCACCAAGCGCTATCGGTTATCGACACCCTAAACGTCACCGAGAACCTTTATCTGAACCGCGAAATTACCAGAGGAGGAACCTTAGGCGCTCGACTTGGTTGGCTCGATAAGAAACAAATGCGCAACGATTGCGAGGCTACTCTCTCGCGCCTTGACATTCGCCTTCCCTCTCTCCACCGATCGCTGGGTTCGCTCTCCGGGGGGCAGCGTCAAGCCGTGGCCATCGGGCGTGCCGTCACATGGGGGCAAAAGATCGTCCTCCTTGATGAACCCGCCGCGGCGCTCGGCGTTGAACAGACCCAACGAGTCCTCGATCTCATCGGCAACTTGCGCCACGCTGGAGTCGCGGTGCTGCTCATAACCCACAACATGGACCGAGTCACCTCAGTGTGTGATCAGGCAATTGTGCTCTATCAAGGCCGCAAGACAGCTGAGGTCGACGTCGCTGACGTCACCAAAGACGACCTGGTGGCCTTTATTACCGGCGCGAGAAGTACCGTCTAGCCGCCAATGGACACCATCAATTCACATCGCCTCGGGATCGACGTTGGAGGCACGTCAATCAAAGCCGCCGTCGTCGACACTGACACCGGATCACTGGTCACCGACGTGGCCACCGCCCCCACCCCGCCAACAGCGGATCCCGCCGCAATCGCTTCGCTGATCGCCAACCTACGGGCCGACCTCGATTTTGCAGGACAGGCAGGCTGTGCCCTGCCCGGCGTCGTGGACGACGGATGCCTTCGCAGAGCCCCCAACCTCACGCAGGCTTGGGCCCGCCAAGGAGCGCTGACCCCGCTGGTTGAACAACTCGGGCCCGGAACCGTTCTTTTGAACGACACCGACGCCGTTGGCTTGGCCGAGATTCACTACGGCCTAGGGCCAACGTCGGGGCTTACGCTTGTCTTGACCTTTGGCACCGGCATAGGCAGCGCCTTACTTCACGAGGACCGACTCATCCCCAACGCGGAGTTCGGCGAACTAGGCGGACCATGCGGCACGTTCGAGCACACCTGCTCGGGTCGATCGATCACCGAACAAGCCCTCACCCCCCATGATTGGGCCTGCCGCGCCCAGCATTATTTTGACCAACTTGATCGCCTGCTGAGACCGCGGCGGTGGATAGTGGCGGGCGGACTCAGCGGTTCCTTCGATGATTACTTCATGCACATAAACCTCGACAAACCAATCCGGGTCGCCCATCTTGGCCCCCACGCAGGCATTGTTGGCGCCGCCGTAGCGGCCACGCCCTAGCCTCGTGGCGTGGTTACCCTGCTCAGCCTGCTCACCGCGGCCTTGTTTGGCACGAGTGATTTCCTAGCTGGAGTACTTGGCCGCCGACTGAAAATCCTCGAGGTCATGGTCGGGTCGCACATCGTGGGATTGGCTAGCATCACCGTGGTATCGGTGGCCGCGGCTGGGAAGTTCAGCGCCGTCGATGTGGGCTGGGGTGGCCTCGCCGGTATAGCGGGTTTTGTTGGCCTAGCTCTGCTTTACCGCGGGCTGGCCCGGGGTCCGATGGGTGTCGTGGCGCCCCTCACCGCGATCATGGCCGCCGCGGTGCCGGCCCTTTGGGGAATCCTACTGGAAGGCGATGTGCTCGGTTGGGCGGCTTGGGCCGGTATTGGCGCTGCCTTCTTGGCTATCGGGCTAGTTTCGTGGTCGACGAACGGCGACGAGGCCGACGACGCCGACATCACCATGGCGGGGATCGGCGAGGCCCTGCTGGGTGGAGTCGGATTCGGTTTCATGTTCGTGATTTTGGCCCAAACCGAGGCCGCGTCGGCCCCATGGCCGATCGTTGGCGCTCGCCTGGTGACAGCGTCGGCGCTGGTCATCTTTTTTGTTAGTCAGCGGCGGCAGATGTTCCCCCGGGCCCGCCCGTCACTCCTCCTCGTGGTAGCGGTGGGTTTTATCGACACCGCGGCGAACGCCGTCTTCCTCTACGCCCAACAGCGGGGATCGCTCACGGTCGTGGGTGTACTGTCGGCCCTCTATCCGGTGGCCACCGTATTCCTGGCCCGGGTTTTCTTGGGCGAACGGTTGACTCCGGTTCGCCAAGCGGGTTTCGTAACCGCCATGGTTGCGACCGCCCTCCTAGCCTTCGGGGGAACTGGTTGAGAGCGATCGGTTAGACCCTCTAACGATACTGCGCTAGTCTCTAACCGTACGGTAGGATTGGCACGGGAGGGGAGCGGGTGACCAGACTGGGATTCCTACTAGACAGCGAATCGTGCATTGGCTGTCACGCTTGCACTGTGGCGTGCAAAAGCGAACACGATGTACCCCTAGGGGTGAACCGCACCTGGGTAAAATACATAGAGACGGGTTCCTTCCCGAACGTCAGCCGCCACTTCTCGGTCATGCGCTGCAACCAATGCGAAGACGCCCCATGCATGTCGATTTGTCCGACCAACGCACTTTACCGAGCCGATAACGGCGTGGTCGACTTCAACGACGATCACTGCATTGGTTGCAAGGGTTGCATGAACGCCTGTCCCTACGACGCGCTGTACATCAATCCGGCCACCAACACAGCCCAGAAGTGCAACTTCTGCAACCACCGGGTGGAGGTCGGCCTTGAGCCATCGTGCGTTGTGGTCTGTCCCACCCACGCCATCGTGGTCGCCGATCTCGATAATCCGTTCAACGAGGCCACCAAGATCATTGCTAGCGAAGATGTTGCCGTGCGCTCACCCGAACAGGGGACGAATCCGAAGGTGTACTACCGTGGCGCCGATCAGGCGTCGCTCAATCCCCTCCGGACCGCTATCGCCAACGATGGCCTGATCTGGGCCGACACTACTCCCCATCACCCGACTATGCCCGTGGGGTCACCTGGGGTGATTGCTCGCACCGCCTACACCACCCCACACCCGATGACTTGGAAAGCGAAAGTCTCGGGCTATCTCGTCACCAAAGGTATCGCCGCGGGGGTCATGTTGGTGGCCGCCCTGTTCGTCCTTATGGGACACGGTCGCGAACAGGCCGCCGTGGGGATAGTTCCCCCGATGATCGCGGGCGCCTTCCTCGGCCTCACCGGCATCTTGTTGATCGCCGACCTCAAGCAGCCCACCCGTTTCCATTACCTCATCACTAGAGGCAGTTGGGAATCCTGGCTGGTCAAGGGGGCGTATATTCTTATGGGTTTTGCCCTCTGCGTTGCCGTTTGGTGGGTAGCGGGACTCACCGAGAACGAGACTTTGATCAAGGTCATCGCTATCCCCACAGTGGTGCTCGCGGCAGGTACCGCGGGCTACACCGCCATGTTGTTTGGCCAGTGTGAGGGCCGAGATTTGTGGCAGACCCCGCTCTTGTTGCCGACATTGCTGGCGCAGACGGTGACAGCGGGAGGCGCGAGCTACGCGATCATGGACCTGTTCATGGACCTGCCCGCCACCAACCCGGTTCGCTGGTCGTTGCTGGGCGGCGCCCTCGCCACCGCTTCGCTAGTTGCTGTGGAAGTCAGCTCAGCGGGTACGCCCCACGTTGAGGCGGCGATTCATCAGATGACGGCTGGCACCTACCGCACTCGGTTCCGTATCGGCGTCCTAGTCGGCTTGCTCCTGCCCGCCGCCCTCGTCATTATTACCCTCATCACCGAATCGGGACCGCTCCTGCCTGCTGCAGCGGGTATCGCGGCGATCGGCGGAATGTGGTCGTATGAAGATTCATTCGTTCGCGCCGGTCAGTCCGTGCCGCTTTCCTAGGAGTCCTCCACCCTGATGACTGACCTCAATCATGGCCCCCTCCGCCCGTACCCTCCGCACGAGGATTGGCACGACGTCACCTCCCTCAACCCACAGGCTTGGCCTAACCGGGCCGAAGAGCATCACTGCCTCATCCCGACTACGTGCTTCAACTGTGAGGCGGCGTGCGGCCTGCTCGCTTACGTCAATCACGACACCGGCGAGATCGACAAAATTGAAGGTAATCCGCTCCATCCGGCGAGTCGGGGCCGCAATTGTGCCAAGGGTCCGGCCACGCTTAATCAGGTATATGACCCCGAACGCATCCTCCACCCGTTGCGCCGGGTCGGCGAGCGCGGTAGCGGCCGTTGGGAGAAGGTGACCTGGTCAGAAGCACTCACCGACATCGCCCACCGCATCGGCGTGGCGCTAGACGCTGGCCGCCACGACGGCGTGATGTATCACGTTGGGCGGGCGGGGGAGGACGGGTATGCCGAACGGGTCCTCAAAGCGTGGGGCGTCGACGGCCATAACAGCCACACCAACATCTGCTCGTCGAATGCTCGTATGGGCTACCAAAGTTGGATGGGGCACGACCGTCCGTCGGCTGATTTTGCCAACGCCGAAGTCATTTTCTTGATCTCCTCACACCTCGAGGCCGGTCACTACTTCAACCCGCACGCCCAACGCATCATCGAAGCTCAAGGCAAGGGCGCCACAGTGATCTGTGTCGATCCGCGGCTATCAAACACTGGCTCCAAGGCCGATCACTGGTTGCCCACCTGGCCGGGCACCGAACCGTTCCTGCTACTCACCATCGCCCGGTTGCTTATCGAAAGTAATGACTGGCACCAAGAGTTCGTGCGCCGCTGGGTGAACTGGGAAACCTACCTGCGCGAGACCCGCCCCGATCTACCGGTCGAGTTTGCTTCGCTGAAACTAGCCTGGCTCGATGAATACGCCGAGTACACCCCAGAGCGGGCCGAGGAAGTCTGTGGCATTAACGCGGCTCAGATTCGCGACATCGCCGAACTCATCGGCGAGCATCCAACCAAGTTTGCCTCCCACAATTGGCGCGCCTCCGCGGCGGGCAACCTGGGTGGTTGGCAAACGGCGCGCTGTTTGTTCTTCCTGAACGTCCTTACCGGGTCGGTCGCCACGGTGGGTGGCACGAGCGGCGCGGGGTGGAACAAATTCAAGCCCCGCCAACCCAAAGGGGCGCCGGAGTTGCATCAGTGGAACGAACTGACCTGGCCCCAGGAGTTCCCGCTCTCTCATCACGAGATGTCGATCCTCTTGCCTCATTTCCTCAACGAGGGCCGAGGTAGCCTCGACGTCTACTTCAGCCGCGTCTATAACCCGATCTGGACCAACCCGGACGGGTTTACTTGGCTGGAGGCGTTGAAGGACCAAAACAAGGTGAAGTGCCATGTCGCGCTCACCCCAACATGGTCCGAAACCGCCTGGTTCGCCGATTACGTCCTGCCGATGGGAGTCGGTACCGAACGCCACGATCTGGCCAGCTTCGAGACCCACGCGGGCCGCTGGATTGGTTTCCGCCAACCCGTGCTGCGGCGCTACGCCGAAATTCGCGGCGAAGAAATCACCCACGAGAGTCGCACTCACGAGTTCAACCCGGGCGAGGTCTGGGAAGAGAACGAGTTTCTGATCGACCTTTCCTGGCACATCGATCCCGACGGTGCCCGTGGTATTCGCCAATGGTTTGAGTCCACTGAACGGCCCGGCACGCCGATCACCGTCGACGAGTACTACGCCACGTTGTTTGCCGAGTCGGTGCCCGGTCTGGCCCAAGAAGCGGCCCGCGCCGAGAAGACCCCGCTCGAATACATGCGCGACGTGGGCAGCTACGCGGTGCCTGGCGATGTCGTCACACCATATGAGCGCCTCGTTTCGCCCGCAGCCATCGAAGGTTGTGTAAAAGACGACCAAGGTGTCTATCGCCAGCCCGGCACCATCGGCACTTGGGATGGAACGGCTGAGGGTCTCGACGAGATTGCCTTGGCCCCACTCGGCGACGGCTCGCCCGGAGTTGAGATCGACGGTGAAGTCAAGGAAGGATTCCCCACCCCGTCTCGCAAGTTGGAGCTGTTTTCCTCCACGCTCAAGGAGTGGGGTTGGCCCGAATACGCCACCCCGACCTGGATTCCTTCCCACGTCCATCATGAAACTCTCGACTTAGCGGGCAACGAACGCATCTTGTTGCCGACGTTTCGCATCCCCACGCTGATCCATACCCGCTCCAGCAACTCGAAGTGGCTTAACGAACTGAGCCACCGTCATCCGCTCTGGATTCACCCCGAGGACGCCGAGAAGCTAAACATCGACGAGAACGGTCTGGTTCGAATCACCACCCGTATCGGCCACTTCGTGATCCGGGCGTGGCGCACCGAAGGCATCCGTCCCGGCGTGGTGGCGGCCTCTCATCACATGGGCCGCTGGCGTCTCGAAACCGACCAGGCTCGCTCGTGGGGTGCCGGCCAAGCGGAGATAACTCAGGACGCTACGTTGTGGAAGCTCAGGCGTACCGACGGGGTTCGCAAGTGGAAGTCCAACGATGCCGACACCGAGCGCATCTGGTGGCACGATTCGGGAGTGCATCAGAACCTGACCTTCGCGGTGCAACCCGATCCCGTTTCCGGCATGCATTGCTGGCACCAGCGGGTCACTGTTACCCCGGCCGAATCCGACGATCAGTACGGCGATGTGGAGGTCGATACGGCCAAATCACGACAGGCTTACCTCGATTGGATGGCCCACACCCGCCCCGCCCCAGGTCCCGACGGGCTCCGACGTCCGCTGTGGTATTCCCGACCGCTCAAGCCCGCCGCGCCGATGTATCACCTCGGCTAGTGGGTGACGTCCGTGTCGCCTCAGACACTGTCGGAGAGGGCTAGAACGTATTGTTCAATCGGCCCCATGCGATTAACCAAGTCATCCGCGACGACCGAGGCCGTGCGCTGGCCCGGCTCGGAGGGTTGGAGGGGCTCGCCCGGTCGATGGCGGTCACCGTGCTCCCACTCGCTGCACTCTCAGCCTTGGAGTCCAAAGCAGCGGTAACGAACGCCTTTTTTGCCGGGTCGTTTATTGCCCTCGCGGCGACGCTCAACGTGGGGCGCCTCGAGTCGTGGATGGCTCGGCGGTGGGTCGTAACGCTGGCGTTCGCCGCGTTCGTTGGGGCCAACCTCATAGCGGTAGTCTCCAACGGCCCGACCCTGGCCCTCGCCATTGGACTGATCAGCGCCGAGGCTGCGATCTTCGCCGTGTGCATCTCACTGTTCATCATGGACTACATCGGCAAGCGGGAGTTGGCTCGAAACGAGAGTCGACGCATGGTCCACAGCGGGGTGGCCTGGATGGTTGGGCCGCTGGTCTCAATCTTTATCTATACCGAGGTGAGCGAAACCCTGCCATTTTGGCTCTCTGGCGGGGTTTCCCTGTTGGCCTTGGGTTACTTCTGGGTGATCCGCTTGGGGGACAACCCGGCCCTCTCCACGCCGAAGAGTCGAGCGCCGAGTCCGTTGGAGAACATCCCACGCTACTTTCGCCAGCGCTACCTTCGTATCGCCTACCTCATAACGCTCGTGCGGGGGACCTTTTGGGTCTCGCTGTTCATCTACGCCCCGCTTTACGCGCTGGAGGCAGGCTTGCCGCAGTGGACCGCGGGCGGAATTGTTGCTGTGGTCGCGGCCCTGTTGTTGCTGAGTCCGTTAGTGCTGCGAGTCGTTGATCGCACCAGCACCAGAGCGGTCATCGTAGTCGGCTTCTTGCTTATAGCAGTATCTACCGCGGCGCTTGGGGCGGTGGGAGAAGCAGAAACGTACGGCATGGTCTTTTGGATTACTGGTGCTCTGGGGGCCACATGGCTCGATGTACTCGGCAATATTCCTTTTATGCGCACGGTGAAGCCACGCGAACGCACGGCGATGATGACAGTATTTTCGTCTTACCGCGAGATGTCTTCCATGGCCGGGCCGGGGGCAGCCGCCCTAACTCTGTTGATCGCCCCGTTCTGGGTTTTCTACTTCGTGCTAAGTGCGGCGGCCCTCGTCACCGCGTGGGCGTCGAGTTACCTACCTCGCCGACTATGACGAGTAAACTGCGAACGGGGTCGGTTAGATCCTCGGTTGTTCTATCACGGGAGAAGTATTTATGAAAATCGGTGTGCCTAAGGAAGTCAAAGTGGCCGAGCGGCGCGTTGGACTCACCCCGACCGGGGTTCGCGAACTGGTGGCGCACGGACACTCCGTGATGCTTGAGACCGGAGCGGGCATCGGCATCGGGGCTCCAGACATTGACTACCAAACGGCTGGCGCAACGATCGGCGCCGACGCGACAACCGTGTTTACGGCGGCCGAGATGATCGTCAAAGTCAAGGAACCCCAAACGGCGGAACGGGCAATGTTGCGCGGCGATCAAGTGCTCTTCGCCTATCTGCATCTGGCTCCCGATGTTCCCCAGACCGACGAGTTGATGGCGAGCGGGGCGACCTGTATTGCCTACGAGACCGTGACCGACGCGGCGGGCGGTCTTCCGTTGCTGGCGCCGATGAGCCAGGTGGCTGGCCGGATGTCGATTCAAGCTGGGGCCACCTGCCTCGAGGCGCCCAACGGCGGCGCGGGCTTGCTCCTCGGCGGCGTCCCCGGTGTGGCTTCCGCGCTCACCGTGGTGATCGGCGGTGGGGTGGTCGGCGAGAATGCCATCGAGATGGCCATTGGTTTGGGCTCGCAAGTCACGGTGCTTGACCGCAGCCTCGAAGTGCTCGATCGTCTGGCCCGTCGCTTCGGGGCTGAACTCGAGACGGTTTACTCCACGCGGGGTGCGCTCGAGGAGCTAGTCCTAGCCGCCGACCTAGTGATCGGAGCGGTTCTGCTGAAGGGGGCGACCGCCCCTAAGTTGGTGACGGCCGACATGGTGAGACAGATGAAGCCGGGTTCGGTTTTGGTCGACGTGGCCATCGACCAAGGAGGATGCTTTGAGACGTCTCGCCCGACTACCCACGCCGAGCCGACCTATGTCATCGACGATGTCGTTCACTACTGCGTGGCCAACATGCCCGGCGCCGTTCCCCGTACCTCTACCTACGCCCTCAACAACGCGACCTTGCCGTTTACTCTTGCCCTCGCCGACCGTGGCCCTCAAGCTGCCCTTCTCGCCGACCCGCATCTGCTAGGAGGGTTGAACCTCTGCGGTGGCCTAGTCACCGAAAGCCATGTCGCGCAGGCCCAGAATCTCAACTATGTCGATCCACTAAGCGCTCTGGAGCAGGTCTATGGCTGAGCTTCGCTGCTACTAGTACGGTGACTTGATGGCGATTCCGACTCCGGCGTTAGTCGTTGAGCGCGCCGCGCTTGACCACAACATCCAAACCATCGGAGAAACCCTTCCCGGTGAGCGCCTGCGCCCCCACGTCAAGGCCTTCAAGTGTACAGCGCTGGCCCGCCGCCTAGCTAGCGCCGGACACCGTGGCTTCACGTGTGCGACGGTGCGCGAAGTCGAAGGCCTAGCCGACGCGGGCCTCGGCGACGATCTGCTCCTCGCCAATGAGGTACTTGATCCGGACTTGCTAGATCGTCTGGCCGCGGTCGACGCTCGGGTCACGCTCGCTGTTGACTCTGAGTTCGGTATCCAACGAGCCGCTACCGCCGGCGTAGAAGAGGTGCTGATCGACGTCGAGGTTGGTCTGCCCCGCGGGGGTTGCGATCCGGCCGCGGCGGGACGTCTGGCGGATCAGGCTCGTTCGCGTGGCCTCCATGTGCGGGGCGTGATGGGTTACGAGGGTCACCTGATGATGGTTAAAGATCGCGTCCAACGGGTCCGTCGGGTCGAGGAGTCGATGGCTGATCTGCTGATGGCGGCTACTGCCGTGGGCGGCGACATTATCTCCGCCGGTGGTACCGGCACCTACGACACGAACACGTGGGCCACGGAGATTCAAGCGGGCACGTTCTTGCTGGGCGACACCCAATACGCAACCCTCGATCTGCCTTTCGTTCAGGCGATCTTTCTCGAGTGTTCCGTGATCTCCACCAGTCCCAAGGGTTGGCAGGTCGTCAACGGCGGGTTGAAGGCCTTGGGTATGGACCACGGGAACCCCCACTGGCCCAACGGCGAGATCTTCATTGTGAGCGACGAACACACCACGGTCGTGGCCGACTTCCCCGACTCGATCACTCTCAATGATCGCATCAGAATGGCCCCCGCCCACCTCGATCCGACGGTGGCCCGCCACGAAGTGATGTGGCTAGTCGACGGCCCAGAAGTCATCGACGTTTTGCCGATTGATTTGCGGCATTGGTGATGCGACGCGGGACGGTGGCCAACTGGAGTCAGCTGGAACAGTTCCGTCCAGCGGTTATTGCGCGGCCCCAATCCGAAGACGAGTTGACGGCGCTGGTGCGCCAAGCGGCGGTCGACGGCCGACGGGTCAAAGTCATGGGGGCCGGTCACTCCTTTACCGGAATTGCCGTGACGACCGACGTTCACGTCACCATCGAACGACTGAACCAACTACACGCCATCGACTCGGCCTCGGGCCTTGTCACGGTCGGCGCGGGCATCACCGTCAGGTCCCTTAACCATCTGCTTGACGCTCACGGCTTGGCTCTCGAGAATATGGGCGATATCGACAAGCAGAGCATCGCAGGGGCTATCAGCACTGGAACCCACGGCACGGGACTCCGATACGGTGGGATGGCGACGCAGGTACGCGGCCTGCGAATCATCGACGGAACCGGCGAAACGCTCGATATCGACCCGGCGACCAACGCCGAGTTATGGGCCTGCGCTCGGGTCGGCCTGGGCGCTCTTGGTTTGCTGACGCGCGTCACCTTGCAGACCGTGCCCGCTTTTCGCCTCCACGCATCGGAAAAGACTGAACCCCTCGAAGCCGTCCTCGAGCAGTGGCCTGAACTCATCGGCACCCACGACCACACCGAGTTCTACTTCATGCCCAGCGGGCGTAAGGCCGCGGTCAAGATCAACACCCGCAGCCAAGACATAGCGGAACCGTTGCCGCGCCATAGATACGTCCTCGACAAGCTCGGGGGTGAGAACCTGGCCTTTGGGTTGGTGAATCGAGTGGCTAGGCGAGCGCCGCGGACTGCGCCAGCGATTGCTCGAATCGTTGAGGCCAGCACCGGAGCCCGTGACTACCGAGATGTTTCTTACCGGGTTTTCACCACCCCCCGCTGGGTTCACTTCTACGAAACCGAGTGGGCTGTACCCCTCGATGCCCTTATCGATGTCATCAACGAAGTCCGTGACTTTGCTCGCACGCTCGATTCGCCGGTGACTTTTCCGATCGAGGTTCGCTGCGCCGCTGGCGACGATATTCCCCTCTCGACTGCCTATGGTCGCCCTACCGGCTACCTCGCCGCTCACGTTTACTGGAAAACGCCGTACGAGAGCTACTTCAACGGATTAGGGGACATCACTCGGGCTGCGGGCGGTCGACCTCACTGGGGAAAACTTCATTCCGAAACAGCGGCATCACTCGAACCCCGTTATCTCGAATGGAGCCGTTTCGCCGCGGCTCGAAAACTTGCCGACCCCGAGAGTCGTTTCACCAACGACTACCTCGACCGGGTTCTCGGCCCTGTCACTGCGTAATGGCGAACCGTTCTAGGCCGTAGGCGCGGATGGCGTTGCCCCGCATCACCTTGGTACATTCCTCGGCGTTCATGGCGACCGCGGCGAACAGTGAGTGGGCCACCTTGCGACTGTCGGGGAAGGTTCCGTCGGAATGCGGATAGTCGGTCTCGAACAGAATCTGATCGATACCAACATCGTCACGCTGCTTGAGTCCTACTAGATCGTCAAAAATGCAGCCATAGACTCGGCCACGCACGATTTCGCTAGGCAAGGGACCGGCACCGCCGACCCCACCCCGGCCTTCGCGAAATACGCTATCCATGCGTTCCACTTGGAACGGCATCCAACCGACCTGGCTCTCGGCGTAGGCAATTTTGATCGTCGGGAACCGCGAGAGGGTGCCGGAGAATACCCAGTCAACCATCGACCCTTCGGCGTTTTGGGCGTACAGCGACATTGAGGTCGCCAGCGGGGCATCGGCGGAGGTGGTGGGCATCGACGAAGAGGATCCGATGTGCATCGAGACTGTAGTGTCGGTCTCAGAGCATGTCTGCCAAAGGACATCCCACTCACCGCTGTACATCGTGGCGCACCCCAACTTGGATGGATTCTCGGAGAAGGCAATCGCATAACTGCCCTTGGCCGCGCAGCGACGGACTTCCTGAGCGGCCAGCGCGGGGTCCCACAACGGCAGCAGGGTTAATGGAATGAGTCGACCCCGGCCCGCGCCTCCACCCCAATCGTCGATGATCCAGTCGTTGTAGATCTGAAGACACTGCAGGGCTAGGCCTTTGTCTTCTCGCTCTAGGAAACCCTGGCCGCAAAAGCGGGGAAAGATGTTCGGATAGTTGATGGCTGCCTCAACATGGTTGAGATCCATATCGGTCAACCGATCGGCCTGGTTCCACGTTCCCGGTCGAAGATCTTCATAAGTCGCAGCAACGTTGCGCTGCTTTTCACGCGGCACACCCGCTGGCCCGTGGAGAAACCCTGTCGGGGTTACTAGGTCGTCGTAGAGCCAGAGATCGCAGAGGTGGCCGTCAGGATCGTTGCGCTCGAAGCCGTAATGGCCGCCCTCGAACTTCAACCGCACCTTTTCCTGCACGACTCGTGGCCCCCGGGCCCGCAAACTCGGTGGGAGTTGCTGTTGCCACAAGTCGCGCGGTTCCATCACGTGATCGTCGACCGAGATGATAAGAGGCAGGTCCTCTTCGTTGGGGGTGACAGCAGCCATACCAAGAAGCTAGTCGCGACGGTGGGCCACTGGCCGACCCCAGCACCGCATCGGTTCGGGTTGGCGGCACGGTCCTAGGTGGCAGGGTCCTAGGTGGCGGGTCCTAGGCTGCACGGTCCTAGGCGGCGGGGGTTGGTTTTCGGTGGCGGGCGGGGTCGCCGCGTTGGCCAAGGTGTTTTCGGCCGTGGCAGTTCCAGCAGGGTAGTTCGAGGTTGTCGATGTCGGTTGGCCCGCCGTGGGACCATTCCCTAGCATGGTGGGCTTCGGTGCGGTCCGTTGTTGCGCCGCATTCGCTACAGCCACGATGGCGGGCGATAAGAGCAATCCACTGATCGCGGCTAGCTAGGCGGGTGGAGCGCCCCAACCACAACGGTCGGCCGTCGCCGCTAAATACCTGGCCGACTACTTCGGCGGTGGGGCCGAGTTCGATGAGTACGTCGTCGGGGACGGGGCTGCCGTCAGCTAGCTCGGTGGAGCCCGTCTCGAGACAGTGCAGCAGGTGGACCATGTGCTTGGGATGCGGCTTGCCAGTACGGGTCGCCCGAGCACCAGTGAGCAACGCCACCATCGCATCGGCGCGGCGCTGCTTCACCGTACGAGTGTCGTCGGGGCCCTTCTGGTTAGCAAACTCGCGTAAGGCAGCTAGAGCCCGTGCGCCATTGATCGGATCAAGGCGGCTCAAGATGTTGACCATCCCCTCGCCGTCAACCCAGTCAGTTACCTCGCGCAAACGACGCTGCCGAGCGTGACGCTTCTCAACCGTGCCCTGAGATTCCCTGATATTGACCCACTCGCGTGTCTTCTTAGCAAACCGATCGGCAGGCAAATCCGCAGCCAAGGCCAGCAACTCCTCGGCCTCGCTAGGCGATACCCGAGCCGCCGCCTCAGCACACACAGCGGCATGCTCAGAAGTGATAGCCCCACTGGCCAAGCTCTCGGCCACCGCGGGCATCTGCGCAAGTTGTGTAGCGACCTTGGCGTCTTCTTTGGACTGCCGGTTCGAGCGCCGCGACAACGAATGCCCCACAGAAGCCGCATCAGCCCCAGAATCGCCCAAGGCGTCGATCCCAGCCAAGCAGGCCAAGCGACGTTCTTGCGCGTGAGCGATCACTCGATCAAGCCCACCAATGGTTGTGGTCAACTCCGGTCGAGACATTCCATGGAGAGCAATCTCAGCCAAGTTGTCGTGCGCTTTCTGGAACATGCGTTTATTGTATCAGAACGAAACTAAAACGTCAAGCATTTTTTCTAATTCGATCATTAACTATCCACCATCTGGATTTACGCTACGAACTTGCTCGGCTTCATCCGGCGACGTCTGCTCGACTGCGTCATCCCCGGTGTCGCCGAGGGCGTCGATGGCCGCGGTGTAAACGAGGCGATGCTCTGCGAGGTGCGTTTTGCTAAACATGACAGCAGTGTATTTGTACGGTGTGACAGTCCTAATATCAGTATTGCCCTTGACGACACCGCCTATCTTGAGTACTTTTAGATCGATCCATTAGATCGATCCAAAACAGGAGTGTAAATGTTGAGAGCGGATGAGGTCGTGGCGAGGATGAAAAGCGACGGCTTGGTCCCTGTCTGTTCCGTGGGGGACTTGGAGATAGCCAAAGAACTAGCGCGCCTGGTGGCGTCAAGTGGTCTGTCCTGCCTGGAGTTCACCAACCGTGGCCCTGGTGCGCTTGATCTTGTCGTGGAACTTCTCTCGTGGGGTCGCCTCGAACTTCCCGAGGTGGCCATCGGAGTAGGAACGGTAACCGACGCACCCACCGCGGCCCGGGTAATCGGCGCGGGGGCGAGCTTCGTGTTTGCTCCCTCGCTTGGGGTCGATGTTAGCCGAGCGTGTGCTCGTCAGGGGGTGCTGTACGTTCCCGGATGTGCAACGTTGACCGAGATTCAGACGGCCTACGATCTCGGGTGCCACATGGTGAAGCTATTTCCCGCGGAAGCGTTGGGCGGCCCGGCCTTCCTCGCCGCCGTTCGAGCGCCCTGTCCGTGGGTGGAGGCGATCCCGACCGGCGGAGTGGAGCCCACCGTAGAATCGCTGGCAGCGTGGTATCAGGCAGGCGCGCCCGCGGTTGGTATGGGCTCGAAACTCTTTTCGCCCACACACATAGCGAAGCGTGATTGGCTGGCTGTAGGCGATGCTTTGACAGCGGCGGTGCAGTCGGTATCGGTCGCTCGTAACGGAGACGCGGCGTGAGCGGGCTCAATATCTTGAGCCGCCAAGACTGTAGGTGGGATTGTCTCAGCTTGGGCGAAGTAATGCTGCGGCTTGACCCGGAATGGGGTCGAGTGCGGACTACGAGGACGTTTCGTGTGAGTGAAGGTGGCGGCGAATACAATGTCGCCCGAGCCCTACGGAAGGTGTTTGGTCTTCGCACCGCCATCGTGACGAGTCTCGTCGATCACGAGGTAGGCCGTCTCCTTGAGGACCTCATAATGGCGGGCGGCGTTGACCTACGCCACGTCCGGTGGATTCCCCATGACGGTACGGGCCAGGCGGGTCGGGTCGGGCTGAACTTTACCGAGAAGGGGTATGGGCTCCGGCCCGCCCTAGGGGTGAGCGACCGCAGCAACACAGCGGTATCGCAGTTGCGGGTGGGGGACATCGACTGGCAGCAGATTTTCGAAGTGGAGGGGGTCCGGTGGATGCATACGGGGGGCATTTTCGCCGCTTTGTCGGAAACTACGGCCGACGTGGCGCTCGAAGCAATTCAGGCAGCCCGAGCGGCGGGGACAATCGTCTCCTACGACTTGAACTATCGCCCGTCGCTGTGGGCCTCTCGTGGCGGCCAATCTAAGGCGGTTGCGGTGAACCGGCGACTCGCTTCGTTGGTGGACGTAATGTTTGGCAACGAGGAGGATTTCACCGCGGCGCTTGGTTTTCGAGTCGAAGAACTCGATGACGACATCTCCGAGATCGACACTTCTGCTTTCAAGGCAATGATAAACGACGTTATTGCTGCCTTTCCCAACCTTGTCGTTGTCGGTACGAGCCTGAGGACGGCGTCAACGGCCACTACTAACGACTGGAGCGCTGTGCTCTGCGCAGGCGGAGAGTTCTACGAGGCCCGCACTCGTGACGGTCTCGAGGTGTTTGACCGCGTGGGTGGCGGCGACGGTTTTGCGTCGGGCACGATATGGAGTTTGATCGAAGGGCGCACCCCGGCGGAGGCGGTGGAGATCGGAGCGGCTCACGGCGCGTTGGTGATGACAACCCCTGGCGACACGTCGATGATGACCGCCGCCGAGGTGCTCGCCGCGGTCGAGGCAAGGGGAGCCCGTGTTACCCGCTAACGAAATGTTGAGAGTAAAGACTCTCAGAGTTCCGGCTCGCACAGTTTTACCCCGACGGAGATCCTTGACATCCCACACCATGGCTCCTAACCTTGGATCGATCCAAAGAAGGCGAGGTCGAGTAGTGAAAAATCCGCAGGCCGAGGACACGGCCAGCCGTAAACGGGTTCGGTTAGCTGATGTCGCGGCCGCGGTCGGAGTTTCTAGATCAACGGCCAGTTTGGTGTTACGCGGTAGCCCCCTTGTCGCCGATGAGACACGAGCCAAAGTCCTCAAGGCCTTCGAAGAGTTTGGTTATGTCTACAACCGAGCGGCATCGAGTCTGCGAGCACAAAGGACGGGTTCGGTTGGCGTGGTGGTGACCACGGTGAGAAACCCGTTCTTCGCCGAGGTAGTCGATGGCATCGAGTCCACAATTTCGGTGACAGGGAGAACCGCAATTCTAGGGCAACACTCCGAGGACATTGCTGCCCAAGACGCCTTGTTCAATCGCTTGATGGAGGCAGGAGTTGATGGCGTGATCGTGACCGCAGCCCACGGTTCGACCGCCCCGGCTCTGGACCGCTTGACCGCGGCCGGGATACCGATCGTTTTGTGCTCTCGACGGGTGGACGCCGCCACCGCCAGTTATGTCGGGTCGGACAACACTCAGGGCGCTTACGAAGCCGCCTACCATATGGCTTCAGTACACCAGCCCGCCTCTTTCGTCTTTATTGGTGGATGGGCGAGCGGATCGCCGTACCTGGAACGATGCAAGGGTTTGCGGGCAGGTCTGGTAGCCGCGGGTCGTGATCCCGAGGAGCTAATTACCTTGTCCTCCGCCGTCTCTCGCCCCGACGCCTACGACACAGCGTGGTCGTTTTGGGACACGTTGCCCGCCCAACCAACAGCGGTGTTCGCCTACAACGATGTCGTGGCCCTCGGGGTCGCGTCAGCGCTACGGGCCCGCGAAGTGACGGTAGGCAAGGACGCACTCTTGATGGGGTTTGACGATATTGAAGCCGCTCAATTCGAACAACCCCCTTTATCTACCGTTCGAGTCGCCGCCAAGGAGATCGGGCGGGCCGCGGCGGAAATGCTCGTCGCTTTGATAGACCGCGGCGATGTGGTCGCCCCTCAAGATCGCATCGTTTTTTCGTCACTGCAGGTCCGGCGCAGTTGCGGCTGCCCTCTCTCGGTGGCTTCGACATGAACTATGAGCGGCCGGTACGCCAGGGCAAGACGGTACCCGTTCTCGACCCGGCGGCCGTTTCGAGACTAGTTCGCCCCGGCGCGACGGTGTCGGTGAGTGCATCGTCAGGGTTGGCTTGTCCTGACCGTTTGCTGGCCGTCCTCGGCGATGCCTTCGGTGAAACCGGTTCACCTGCTGATCTAACCGTGATCAACCCGATTGCCGCGGGCGACATGTTCGGGATCCGTGGCATCGACCACCTCGCCCGCGATGGACTACTGCGCCAAGTTCTGGCGGGCTCCTTTCCCAGTGGACCCTCGTCATTGGCCCCGCCCCGGATTCGGACCATGATCGACGAAAACCGGGTTGCGGCTTGGAATCTGCCCAGCGGAGTGCTCTTTCAGATGCACGCGGCGGGGGCAACGCATCAACCCGGCGTGCTCACCAAGATCGGCCTCGACACTTTTGTTGACCCTCGACGCGCAGGTGGAGCGCTGAACGATGTCACGCCCCGCGATTTGGTCCAGGTCGTTACGTTCGCTGGCGAAGAGTGGTTGCACTACCCGCCGCTGTGCCCCGATGTAGCCCTGATTCGCGGTACTACCGCCGACACGCACGGAAATATTACTACTGAACACGAGGGCGCGCCGCTGGGAATCCTCGAACAAGCACTCGCCACCCACAACAACGGCGGAATCGTCGTCGCTCAAGTCAAGCGCCTCGCACAAGCGGGCAGCCTGGCGGCGCAAGGAGTCAGGGTTCCCGGAGCAATCGTGGACGCAGTTGTTGTGGTACCGGACCAGATGCAAACGACCGAGATCCGCTACGACCCGGTGCTGTCGGGGGAGATCATGGGCCCCGTTGATCATATCGAACCGCTCCCGTGGGGAATCGAGAAAGTACTTGCCCGCCGAGCCAGTGGCGAACTGAAGCAAGGCTGGATTGTGAACCTCGGCTTTGGCATATGTTCGGGCATTCCCCGGGTATTTCACGAGGAAGGTCGCGGCGACCACGTTACCTGGGTGACCGAGCAGGGAGCGGTCGGCGGATTCCCGGTAACCGGTCCGGGATTCGGGTGTGCGTTGAACCCTGACGCAGTGCTCCCCGCGCCTAGTCAATTCACGCTGTTGCAGGGGGGCGGATGCGACGCGGCGTGTTTGTCGTTCATGCAGGTCGATCAGTTCGGCAACGTCAATGTGTCGCGGTTGGCTGGTCGCAGTCACGTCTCGGCAGGGATCGGTGGCTTTGCCGACATCACCGAAGCGGCCTCCAAACTGATCTTCGTGGGCACCTTCATGGCCGGAAATAACGGCCTAGTGGTGGGTAATGGTCAACTAGCGATCGAGTCGAATGCAGGAAAACCCAAGTTCGTGCCGGACGTGGACCAAGTGTCCTTCAGCGGTCGTCGGGCCCTCGAACGCGGTGCCGAGGTTATCTACGTAACCGAACGTTGTGTGATTCGGCTGCGTCCGGAGGGGTTGGTGGTGACAGAAATCGCGCCGGGGATCGACCTCGAACGCGACATCTTAGGCTGCGCCGAGGTCAAACTACTCGTCGCCAACGACGTGCGGTTGATGGCGACGTCTCTCTTCCAGGAGCCTGCCGATGGCTAAGCGCCACATCTTTCGGGTCATGATTTGGATCGATCCAGGCCCTCACTTTAGATCGATCCAAGACACGGTAATCCGACACTGGGTAATCCAATACTGGGTTATCCAATACTGGGTTATCCAACGCGGGTTGATCTCATGAGCGACTACGTGAGCTGCGAGGTGGTCGACGGCGTGGCCCGATTAGAACTCCAGCGCGATGAGAAACTCAATGCCCTGACCCCGGGAATGCTGGCCGACATCGAGCACCTGGTCGGTGATCTCGAAAGCCGCGATGACGTCGGTGTGCTCATCGTGGCAGGCCGGGGGAGAGCGTTCAGCGTCGGTGCCGACCTGACCTTGTTCGCCCAGCAGACACGCGAGTCGATGCGCCGAATTTGGGTCGAGGCAGGTCATCGTACGTTCGCCCGGCTGGCTACCTTCTCTCGGCCGACCCTGGCTGTCGTCGACGGCCCCGCGCTGGGGGGAGGATTGGAGTTGGCCTTGGCCTGCGACATCCGCCTGGCGACACCGGCGGCCACCTTCGGCCACCCGGAGGTCAGCGTAGGTACCGTCCCCGGCTGGGGTGGCACCGCTCGTTTGATCAATGCCATCGGCTCGGTTCGAGCGCGCCAACTGATCCTGACTGGGCGCCCCCTCGACGCGACCACCGCGGCGAGTTGGGGTCTAGTCAACGAAGTAGCCCAACCCCTCGATTTTGCCGAGTTGGTCGCTCGCTACGTCCACGATCTCACCACCCCGGCACCGTTAGCCCAGGAAGTAGCGAAGGTCGTGCTGGGCGCCCTTGACCAGGAACTGTCGGCATCGCAGGCCTTGGAGATGCTCGCCGGATCGTTGCTGTCCACTACCAAAGACTTAGCCGAGGCAATGGCAGCCTTCGTTGAGAAACGGCCTCCGAGGTTCACCGCCCGATGACGACGAACGAACTTTTCCGTGTGCCCGCCGAGGTGACCGCCGACGCCCAAACGGCTCTTTGTGTGGCACAGTTGAAGGTTGGCGCTCTTATCAAGAAGCACCCGGGGCTCTTTCCGCTCGTCACCCAGAACGGTCGGTGGAATCACACTTCGCCTGCTTGGACTAATTGGTGTGAGGGATTTCTGGGCGGGCAGCTTTGGATTTTCGCCGAACAAACCCAAGAGTCGCGTTGGCGAGATAGTGCCGTGGAGTACTCCGAAGCGCTGCGGGGCCGTGAGTTTGACCGTAACGTACACGACCTCGGGTTCACGTTCTGGCCGACTTGGCGGAGGTGGTTTCGGCTGAGCGGCGACGTCAAAGTCGACGAGGTCGTCGTGCAGGCGGGTCGGACTATGGCGCTACGGTTCGACGAGCGAGCGGGTTTCTTGCGTTCGTTCCTTGCGCCGGATTCGACGTTTATCGACATCATGATGAACGTCGGCATCATTCAGTACGCCGCCGAACGCGACGGCGACGGCGAGTTGGCCGCCATCGTCGAACGACACTGCATGAATACCCGCCGTCATCTCCTACGAGGTGACGGGAGTACCGCCCACGAAGGAATCTTCGACCCCGCCAGCGGCGAGTTCCTCCGCCAGAGCACGCAGCAGGGTTGGCGGTCGGATTCGAGTTGGGCCCGGGGCCAGGCGTGGGCGCTGTACGGCTTTGGCACGATGTATGCCTTCACCGGCGTGCCGGAGTATCTCGAGACTGCCCAGGCCGCCGCGGATTACTTCATCGAGCGGACGGGGGATGTAAACGTTCCGCCTAACGACTGGGATGAGCCCCACCCGATCGTCAAAACTGAATCCTCTGCTGCCGCGATCACCGCCAGCGGCTTGCTGCAGTTGGCTGCACTCTCTGACGACGCGCCGATCGCGTGTCGTTATCGGGACTACGCGTTCGGGATAATCCGTCGCCTCTGTAGCAGCGATTTCTTGGCCTCCGATGACCCGCAGTGGGAGGGAATCTTGAAGCACGGCTCCTACCACGAACGGTTGGGCTTGGGCGTGGACGAGAGCGTGATGTGGGGCGAGTACTTCTTTGTCGAAGCGCTGGACAAGTGCCTAGGGGGGAGGTGGGTATCGACCGAGAGCTAGCGCCCAAGGGCAATCAACAACAAATGCAATGAACAAACAATGCAATGAACAAACACCGCAATGAACAACTAATGAGGAGGAAACTAGCAATGACTGGTTCTTCAAAATATTCAAATAAAAGATGGCTCTCAATGGGCCGACTACTGGCCGTATTGGCGGCCTTTTCCTTGATCGCCGCCGCGTGTGGCGATGACGACGACGCTGACGGTTCCGTCGCTGAACCGGCCGAGGGAGCCGACGCCCCTGACGAAGCTGCCACCGGCGATGGGTTGACCGGTGAACTGGAGATCTTTAGCTGGTGGACGTCGGGTTCCGAAGACACCGCGCTTCAGTCGCTGATCTCGGCGTTTCAGTCCGGTGCTCCGGACGCGGACATTCTCAACGGAGCTGTTGCCGGCGGCGGCGGGGCCAACGCTCAAGCGGTGTTGGCGACGAGGATTCAGGGCAATGACCTTCCCGATACTTGGCAATCTGGTCCCGGTGGGCGTTTGACGCCGTACTTGGAAGCCGATGTCGTCCGCCCAGTGACCGAAGTTTACGACGAGAACGGGTTTCGGGACGTAATGCCCGCGGGCTTGATCGAGTCTTTGACCTCCGACGGTGAGATCTATGCCGTCGCGACCGGCGCTCATCGGGGCAACAACCTCTGGTACAACGTGGCCTTGCTGGAACAGGCGGGCGTGGCCGCCCCGGAGGGCGACTACAGCGCCCAGCAGTTTATTGACGATCTGGCCACCCTCGACGCGGCAGGGATCATCCCGCTTTGCTTGGGCGCCAACCAAGCCTTCGCGGTCGACGAACTCTTTGAGAACGCGCTGTTAGGTTTCGTTGGAGCCGATGGGTGGGCCGATCTTCGAGACGGTGCTCGTTCCTGGGACGACCCAGAGGTCCGCCAAGCTGCCGAACACTTCGCCGCCATATTGGCCTTCGTTGATCCAGACGCCAGCGCATTGACATGGGATCAGGCAATTCTGCGGTTGGCCGACGATGGTTGCGCCTTCAACAGCATGGGGGACTGGGCCTACGGTGAACTAGTCAACTCCGGCGCGGTTGACAACGAGGGGTTTGGTTACGTCAATCATCCCGGCACCGACGGCATCTTCATGCTGGTGGTCGACGCATTCGTGGTGGCCAAGGACACGCCGAACTGGGAGCTAGTCAAGGTTTGGCTGGCAGAGATGGGACAGCCGGAAACACAGTTGGCGTTTAACCTGGCCAAGGGTTCAAGTCCGGTACGTACTGACGTCGACGTGTCGTCGTTGCCTCGCTATCAGCAGGGCGCGGCGATGGCGCTGGGAAGTGACGCCACCGCCTTGTCGATCGTTCATCACGGCGAACCTGGCTTTCAGACGGCGATGTCGGAGGCGGTGACCGTTTTCGCGCAAGACCAGAATGTTGATGCGTTCATTAGCGCTCTAGCCCAAGGCTAGCACGACTTGTCACCCCCGGCCTCGGCCCCTCACGAGGATCAGCCGAGGCCGGTTCGGGCAGTAGCGGCCACGAGGAGTAACCCGATGGCAACCGCAACCTCCGCCAAATCCCTAGGGATCTCACGCGAAACGATGGTCAGACCCCGTCGGAATGGATTCTGGGCCCGTAACGGCTTCAGGTTTGCGGTGACGGTCCCAACTTTGGTGGTGCTGGGCCTATTTATTTACGGTTTCATCGCCTATACCGCAACGGTTTCTGTCTCTCAGTGGGAGGGATTAACCATCAATCTCCAACCCCATGATCCACTGCTCGAAACCTATGCCGACATGCTCAGGTCGCCGCGCTTTCAGGCCGACCTGCGAAATATCACGGTATTCACCGTGCTTTTCTTGGGCCTCGCCGTAGTGCTCGGATTCGTCCTAGCGGTATTAGTCCACAATACCTTGCGTTCCAGGGGGTTCTTTCGAGGGGTCTTCTTATTTCCGTACTCACTGTCGTTCATCATCACGGGCGTAGTGTGGCGGTGGATATTTACACCTTCTACGGGCGCTAACCGCATTCTCGAGGTAATAGGAATCGATGCCCGCCCTGGTTGGATCACTGACCCTACGGTGGTTGGAGACCTCTCGGCGGCGTTGGAGGCAATTGTTCCGGGCGGTCCGTTCATTAACACTCAACTCGGGATCCCGTTGGCGCTAATCCCGGTAGTCATCGCGGCATCATGGCAACTGGCCGGGTTTGCTATGGCAATCTTCCTCGCCGGTCTAGCGACTATCCCCGAAGAACTGTCGGAGGCCGCGGCGTTGGACGGGGCCAAGAGCCACCAATACTACCGGTACATAGCTTTACCTCATCTTGGCCCCATGTTGGTGACGGTGCTAGTGATTCTGGGTCATGTGAGTCTCAAGAGTTTCGACTTAGTAGTTGCGATGTCGGGGCGGGGACCGGGGTTCGCTACCGACGTGCCGGGCATCTACGTTTTCGAACAGACCTTTCGCTCGCTCAGGTTCAATACGGGGGCGGCCGCATCAATGGTCATGTTACTGCTCGTCGCCATCGTGATAGTCCCGTACCTGTACCGGACTTACCTAGGATCGAAAGCGTGAGCGCAACGGAACCGGCCGCGTACAGCAAGACGCGACTTCCGGGACTCATGGCCCTAACAATACTTGCCATAATTTTCCTCATACCTGTATACGTCATGGTCATGGCGAGCCTGAAACCGCCCAACCAAGCCGACGCCCTTTACATGTGGCAACTACCAGAGTCAGTGAGTTTTGGCGGTCTGCGCGAAGCGTGGGATGAAGTTGGTTCGAACTTCAAGAACAGTCTGATCATCGTCATCCCGGCGGTGGTACTGTCGTCGATTATTGGTGCCCTTAACGGCTTCGTGTTCGCGAAGTTGCCCTTTCGCGGCAGTAACAGCATTTTTGCCGCATTACTCCTCGGAATGTTCATTCCGTACCAGGTCGTTCTGATCCCCATCGTCCGCTTCCTGCAGTACTTCAACCTCTACGGCACACATACGGGGCTGATTATGGTCCACGTCATCTACGGCATCCCTATCACGATGTTGATCTTTCGGAACTACTACGCCCAGATACCCGATGAGATCCTAGAGGCGGCCCAGGTCGATGGGGCAACAACAACCCAGATATTCACCCGTCTGATGCTGCCGTTGTCGTTACCTGGGTTTGTGGTGGCCGGAATATTTCAGTTCACCAATATTTGGAATGATTTCATATTCGGCATCACCGTGATTCCTGATCCCTCTAAGCAACCCATCACGGTGGCCCTAAATAATCTATCGGGAAGTCTGTCAATCCAGTGGAATGTAGTGATGGCGGGGGCCTTGATCGCCGCCGCCCCGACCGCGCTGGTGTACGTTGTGCTCGGTAAGTACTTTGTTCGTGGACTAGTGGCCGGATCAGTAAAGTGAGCGGTAGGCGACTGCCGTGTAGCATGGTAACCCATTGAACGGTTACCACCCTTTGGTAAGCCGGTCTATGGCGCGTAACGAGAGAGCGGCGATGGTGAGGGCGGGGTTGGATGCCGACGAGGAGGGAAATACCGACGAGTCGGCCACTAGAACGTTTTCGATACCGTGAATCCGCTGATCGGGATCTACGACGGAGGTGTGCCGATCGGTGCCCATGCGCAGTGTCCCACATTGGTGCGAGTTGGTCTCGATGCCCATGGTTTGGGTAGCGATGAGGGGATAGCCAGCTTTGCGCATCATCTTCTTAGCTTGGCGAAGCAGCAGGTCATGGGCCTGCGTGTTAGTGGCGTGCCACCGAACCTGGATACCGCCCGCAGGAGATAGCGAGACGCGGTTGTTGGCATCTGGTAAGTCCTCGGACATGACCCACCACTCGACGGAGCGGGCCGTAATGAAGTTTCGCAAGAACAGCGGGAGTCGGGGTCGGGCGCCTCGGAGGGTGCCTTCGTGCATTTTGCCGATGAGTTGCAGGTTGCCGAGCGGATACGAGCTAGCTCGGTTGCGGGGGAGGTAGAAGTCGTTTACCGCCAGCGTCTTTTGGAATACGGTGGGATTTTTGCGGTACGGGCAGAGAGCCGCCATGACCGTGTTGTTGTGGACCATGTAGTTGCGGCCGACTTGGTCGTGGTCGTTGCCAAGACCACGGCGATGATCGCTCGAGTCGGATCGCAGTAACAGTGCGGCGGAGTTCGCCGCGCCGCATGCCACCACGACGTGGTGGGCGCGAACGGAGAATGGTTCACCGTTGCGACTGCCAACTACCGCCGTGACGCGCCGACCGCCGGAGCCAATCTGAAGCCGCTCCACGTAGGCCCCAGTCCAGAGTTCAACGTTCGCCGATTCGAGAGCGGGTCGCACGGCGCAGATTTCGGCGTCACTTTTTGCTCCCACCTGGCAGGGATATCCGTCACAGGTTCCGCACCGGATGCAGAGGCCCTGCGGACGCAAATCGATACCGAGCGGGAGATGGGTTGGATGAAGTCCTTGTGCCGCGATGTCGTCGGAAAGTTGTTGGATAGTTGGTTCGTGCGGTACCGCGGGATAGGGGAATGGAGAGCGGCGCGGCGGGTCGGTAGGATCCTCGCCGTCTAAGGCGCGGACTCGGTAAATCTCCTCAGCCTGAGCGTAGAACGGCTCGAGTTCGGCGTAGCAGATTGGCCACGCTGGCGAGATGCCGCCGATGTGTACGGTCTCGTCGAAGTCATGGGCACGCCAACGCGGCAAAGCCGCACCGAAGACCTTGGTGTTACCGCCTACGTAGTAGTGGACGCCAGGGCTAAAGGTTTCACCGGTAGGGGTATGCCACTTCTCGGCATTTTTGTAACGGTGATCGGTGTAGTTGGCTATCGGTGACCAGTTTTGCGGCTCCACAGGGAGGAAAGTTCCCCGTTCGAGCATGAGAACGGATGCGCCAGTCGTGGCCAGCGCAAGAGCGGCGGTGCTCCCGCCCATTCCGGTTCCTACGATCACGACATCAGCATTTTGGGTGATCAACGGCTGCTTTCTGTGGTATAAATTGCTCTGTGACTATTGTACAGAATCTGAGCCGATGAGCAAGGCCGAAATCGTTGCCGGTCGCTATACCTACGTGGTTGTTGGCGCAGGCGCCGCTGGCTGCGTGGTCGCCAACCGACTCAGCGAAGACCCTTCCAATAATGTACTCTTGATCGAGGCAGGAGGACGGGATCGCAGCCCGCTTATTCACATTCCGGTGGGTTTTACAAAGCTGACCTCACAGAAGGTCAACTGGGGGTTTTCTACCGCTCCTCAGGCTCAGATGAACAACAGGGAGATGTGGTATCCTCAGGGACGGACGCTGGGTGGTTCGACCTCGATTAACGCCATGATCTATATCCGAGGTAATCGAAGCGACTACGACGAGTGGGAACGGCGAGGTAACCCGGGTTGGGGTTACGAGGGGGTTCTTCCGTATTTCCGGAAATCCGAGGACAACAGTCGACTCAATAACGAGTTTCATGGTGTAGGGGGTGACATGAGCGTCACCCAGCAAGTTCAACACAATCCGTTGACCAAGGCCTTCGTCCGCGCTGGCCAGGAACTTGGATTGGATTTCAACCCCGATGTGAACGGGGCTCAACAAGACGGAGTGACCTTCTATGACGTCACTCAACGCGACGCGCGGCGAGAGAGCGCAGCTACCGCCTTCCTAAAGCCCGTTATGCACCGACGTAACCTAACGGTGGCTACCAAAGCCCGCACGACTAAGGTCATCGTCGCTAACGGTCGTGCGGTCGGCGTCGAATATCAGCATGGACGCCACTTAAAACGAGCGGAGGCCGAGGCCGAAGTGGTGTTGAGCGCGGGGGCGATCAACACCCCCCGCCTTCTTCTTTTGTCTGGTATTGGCCCCGGGGGGCACCTTACTGACGTGGGTATTCCCGTCGTCCACGACCTGCCCGGGGTGGGTCAGAATCTTCAAGACCATATGGACGTATACTTGACGGCCGAGACCGAACCAGTCTCTTATAACCAAGAAGACCGTCCGGATCGAGCCCTCCGTCACCTGATCCAGTATCTGCTCTACCGGACCGGTCCAATGACCGCGTGTGTCGCCGAGGCGGGGGCTTTTGTCCGCAGCGGTGGTGGTCTTGAGTCACCTGACATTCAGATCCACTGCTTACCTGCCTACGTCATCGATCATGGTCGAAAACGACAGAAGGGTCATGGCGTCACTATAAATACGTGCAACCTTCGCCCCCGCAGCATTGGCGCGGTCACGCTTCGTTCCCCTGACCCTGCCGATCCTCCTGTCATCGACCCAAACTTTTGCGGCGACGTCGACGGCCACGACTGGAAGGTTTCGATAGAGGGCTTTCGCTGGGGTCGACGGTTGTTGCAGTCCGAAGCGTTCGCGCCCTTCATCAAGCACGAGTTCATGCCTGGGTTGGGCGTTGACAGCGACGAGGAGGTGAGAAACTACATCAGAAAGTGGTCAAAAACGGATTATCATCCCGTCGGATCGTGTTCGATGGGTACCGGAGAGACCGCAGTTGTCGACCCTCGTCTTAGAGTTCGCGGGCTAAATGGCTTGAGGGTGGTTGATGCTTCGGTGATGCCGAAGTTGATCAGCGGCAATACTCAGGCTCCATCCATTATGATCGGCGAAAAAGGGGTTGCTATCATCCGCGCGGGCGATATTCTGTGATACACATAGGGTGGTTCTAGGAGTACTGATGAAATTATCGCTTCGGTGGGCGCTAATTGGAGCAAGTGATATAGCGGCCACACGGCTGATCCCTGCGCTGCGCCGCGGGGGCGACACGGTCGAGGTGGTACAGAGCACCACTCCCGAATGGGCCGCACAGTTCGCCTCTACCCACGGAATTGCGCGGTCGACGGCCGCGATCGGCGACGTTTGCTCGTCCCCTGATATCGACGCCGTCTATATCAGCAGCGCCAACCACCTGCATGCGGAGCAGGCCATCGCGGCCGCCACGAGCGGTAAACACGTCCTGTGCGAGAAACCGCTGGCCTTGACCATGGCCGACGGTAGAAAAATGATCGAGGCGGCCGCCGACAACGAAGTGGTCTTAGCCACGAATCATCACCTGCCCGGCGCGGGCACTCACAAAGCGCTCATGAAGTTGGTTTCTTCGGGATCCCTCGGGACGCCTCTCGCGGTCCGAGTCGCACACGCCGTCCTCTTGCCCGAACGTCTCCGCGGCTGGCGTCTTGATGATCCGGCGGGGGGTGGGGTAATTCTTGATATTACCGTACACGACCTGTCCGCCATCCAAGCTATCCTCGGACGGACCGCCACAGCGGCTACCGCCATCGCTGTCCGGCAGGGTCAGTGGAGCGATGGATCGGACTTCACTGTGCCGGACGCCGTTATGGCGGTGGTTCAGTTCGGCGACGTTCTTGTACAACTGCACGACGCGTTTACCGTCGAGCACTCTCCGACTTCAATCACCGTGATTGGAACCGAGGCCTCGGTCCATGGCGTCGACATTATGTCGCAGGACCCGGTCGGTTCGTTGTGGCGGACCGTGGGTAAATCCACCGAAGAAATCCAAGTTTCTGACCGGCGCGACCTCTACGACGCAGCATTGGATAAGTTCCGACTGGCCGTTGCGGGGGACGGCGCCCCTTCGGTCACCGGCGAAGCTGGCTTGGCCGCGTTGGCGGGTGCCCTCGCGGTCAAGGAATCGGCGGCAACGGGTCGAGTTGTCGCGGTGGACAAAATCGCGGGGGATGGGGACATCGCCGGAGTTCCTCAAAGAGGGCGGGCCATATCGAATCCAATCTAGGAATGTCACACCCCCTGCATATGGTTAGGTGTGGTAGGAGGGCTCTCTTTTCTGAGAGCACACGGTTTCAGAATACTTTGGGAATTATGGTTTAAGCCTGGGGTCCGGGTGAGGGCAACTCTCCTTGCCCTGTTACCGCCTCATTCCCCATGCCCCGCCGGGAAGGAACCCGGAAACCGGCGGGGCACCCACCTCCTTGGAATGCCCCTTGATTTTGGTGCCGGGGCCGATCATCGACGCGGACGCGAAAAACGTGGTGTGGGCCATCGAGTAGTTCAACAACCGGGTCCAAAGCGCCTGCCATTTTCGACATCGACAAGGGTGGCTTCGACTGCGACCGTTGCTTGACTACTTATGTCCTCAAGAGAATCCGCCGGATTGTAGTCGGTCAAGGCGTTGGCTGACCGTGGTCGGCAGCGGAGGCTCGTTTGCTTTGTACACCCCCTGGGACTCGAACCCAGAACCTGCGGATTAAGAGTCCGATGCTCTACCAATTGAGCTAGAGGTGCAGGAATTGATCCATGGAACAATTCTATCGGGTGAACGAGGGGACTCGAACCCCCGACCTCCTGGACCACAACCAGGCGCTCTAACCAACTGAGCTACGCCCACCACGCGGGGCCCGAAGGTCCGGCGACGGCCCGTCTCAAGAGACGAACGAATCCGTAGTGTACCGGCTTGGGACCCAATAGGTCTACCCTGTTCTTGCCTCCGTAGCTCAACTGGATAGAGCATCGGGTTTCTACCCCGACGGTTGCGGGTTCGAGTCCTGTCGGAGGTGCCATACTGCAAGCGCGGTGACGGCAAGCTAGGTTAATGATGTAATGGGGGATCTCGGATGGATGCAGCGAAATTCGTTGAAGAAACGTTAGCGGCGGTGGGGGTGACTGTCGGCGGCGACGCACCGGCGGACATCCACGTCCATGACGAGCGCGTCTTCAAACGGGTCTTTCGCGACCGCGAACTTGGGCTCGGTGAGGCGTACCAGGCGGGGTGGTGGACAGCTAACCAACTCGACGAGTTTCTCGCCGTGGCTCAGGAAAGCAACCTGGCTGACCACGTTCGGCCCAGTCCGGCCCTCCTTCGGCTGGTGATCGCGAGTCGCTTCGCTAACCGGCAGAGCAAACGGCGGGCCAAGAAGAACGCGGCCGCCCACTACGACATCGGCAACGACCTCTTCGAGCGCATGCTCGACAAGCGCATGATCTACACGTGTGGATACTGGCGAGACGCCGATGACCTTGACTCCGCCCAGGAGGCGAAACTGGACCTGATCTGTCGCAAGCTAAAGCTTGAGCAGGGGATGCGGTTGCTCGACGTTGGGTGTGGCTGGGGAGGGTTCGCTCAGTTCGTGGCCGAACGCTACGACATCCATGTCACGGGCATCAGTCCGGCCATCGAACAAGTCACCGTAGCCCGGCAACGGACGGCGGGGCTTCCGGTCCACATTGAACAAGCCGACTATCGTGACCTCGAAGGCCATTTCGACCGCATCACCTCGATCGGAATGATGGAGCATGTCGGCCCCCGAAATCTCGGCTCGTTCTTCGCGAAGTGCGATGAATTGCTCGACTCGGACGGGTTGATGCTTCATCACACGATTGGTTCCAACGAGTGGAAGACCCACACCGATCCATGGTTCGATCGCCATATTTTCCCTGGTGGTGTGCTCCCGTCGCTTGGTCAGATTTGTCGTGCGGCGGAGAGAACGTGGACTATCGAGGATGTTCACAACTTCGGACCAGATTATGACCGAACGCTCATGGAGTGGCATGCCAATATCGATGACCGCTGGTCTGAGATTCCGCACTACGGCGAACATTTCCGCCGGACGTGGGAGTATTACCTCTTGGGTTCGGCCGCCGGTTTTCGAGTGCGAGCGATTCAGCTTTTTCAGATAGTGTTCACGAAAGCGAAGCAACGCCATCCGGTCTACGACACGGATGGATTGCTCCGTCGATTATAAAGATAGGGACGAAATCGCGACGCGTCCTAGTGGAATTGCTCTTCTTCGGTGGAGCCGGTGAGGGCGAGCGTTGATGCGGTGCCGCCGGAGACGATGGTCGCAATGTTGTCGAAGTAGCCAGCCCCAACCTCGCGCTGGTGCTTGGTGGCGGTGTAGCCGTCGCCTTCCATGCCGAATTCGCGCTCTTGGAGTTCGACGTAGGCGGTCATGTCTTCGGCGGTGTAGCCGCGGGCAAGGTCGAACGCTGACGCGTTCAGGGCATGCCATCCGGCCAGGGTGATGAACTGGAACGCGTAGCCCATCGCTCCGAGTTCACGCTGGAACTTGGCGATCGTGCCGTCGTCGAGATGTGCCTTCCAGTTGAACGAGGGCGAGCAGTTGTAGCTCAGCATCTGATCGGGGAACTCAGCCTTGACCGCCTCAGCAAACTCGCGGGCCTGCTCTAGGTCCGGAGTACCGGTCTCGCACCAGATCAGATCAGAGTAGGGGGCGTAGGCGAGGGCCCGCTTGATTGGCGTCTTGATGCCAGGTTCTGTGTAGTAGAAGCCTTCGGCGGAGCGCTCCCCGGTCAGGAACTCTTGGTCCCTCTCGTCGACGTCGGTAGTGATCAGATTGGCGGCGAGGGCGTCGGTGCGGGCCAACACGATGGTGGGTACGTCGGCCACGTCGGCCGCCAACCGGGCCGCGGTGAGTGTGGTCACGTGCTGTTGGGTGGGGATGAGGACCTTGCCCCCCATGTGGCCGCACTTCTTGGCCGAACTGAGTTGATCCTCCCAGTGAACGCCCGCCGCGCCCGCTTCGATCATGGCCTTCATTAGTTCGTAGGCGTTGAGTGGACCGCCAAAGCCCGCTTCGGCGTCGGCGACGATCGGGAGCAGGTAGTCGATGTTGGGCGAACCGTTGGTCTCGCTCCACTCGATCTGGTCGGCTCGGCGCAAGGCGTTGTTGATTCGGGCCACTACCGACGGTACCGAGTTCACGGGGTACAGCGACTGGTCGGGGTAAACCTGACCGGCGAGGTTGGCGTCGCCCGCGACCTGCCAACCCGATAGGTAGATGGCGGGCAGGCCACCCTTGGCGTAGTTGATGGCCTGACCGCCGGTCATGGCCCCCAAGGCGTGGACGTAGTCCATGTCATTGACACGCTCCCACAGCTTTTCCGCCCCTTGACGGGCCAGCGTATGCTCTGGGGTAACCGAGCCGCGTAGACGAACAACGTCGGCAGCGGTGTAGTCACGAGTAACGCCGCTCCAGCGCGGGTTCTCGGACCAGTCCTTTTCCAGCGCGGCGACTTGGTCGGTGAAGGTCGGGTTCATTGGCATTCTCCTTGGGGGTTTCCTCTGATGAGGTGACTTGCCTCTACTGGCACAAAGCCCGCGAGCGTGTCACTAAAGGTGAGTTCTTGGATCAGGGTAAAGGCATCGTCGAACCGACCGCTGCGCCACGTCTCGGAGCCGAGTTCTGCTTTCAGCGCCGCGGCCTCCTCTGCTAAGAAGCGGGTCAGGAGGTCATCGGTCACGATCCAGCCGTTGCTGAGTTCTACTTCGTGACGGCGCCATTGCCAGATCCGCGAGCGGCAGAGTTCGGCCATCGCAGTGTCTTCGAGATGATCGTCGATGGCCACCGCACCGGTACCGGCTAGCCATTCACCGAGGTAGTGCAAGGCAACTTTGATGCTGTGTCGCAATCCGGCCTCGGTGTGGTTTCCGCGGGCGGTACGAACGGCGAGTAGATCGCCCGCGGTGACGTAAACGTCGTCGCGTTGGACTTCGAGTTGATGAGGACGGTAGCTGAGCACCCGATCAAACTCTCGCTCGGCAATGGCCACGAGCGCGGGCTGAGCAATGCGGGTGCCATCGAAGCCATCGCCTGCTTCGCGACGCTTATCGACGGTGACTTTGCGGAGCGCCGAGGCGGTGCGTGCCGGATTAATAATATCGGGAATGACCCCCGACATGCCGCCGATTGCGTGCGCGCCGCGACGATGACAGGTCGATACCAGCAACTCAGTGAACGCTCGAATGAAAGGGGTCGTGGCGGTAAGATCGGCTCGGTCCGAGATGATGAACGATGGATCGTTGGCGAACGTCTTCACCATGCTGAATAGGTAATCCCAGTTACCGGTATGAAGCCCGGTTATGTGATCACGAAGTTCAAAGAGAATCTCCTCCATGGCGAAGGCGGCTCCGATGGTTTCGATCAGGACCGTGGTGCGGATAGTTCCGCGGCCGAGGGAGAGTTCGTCCTCGGTCCATTCCAAGACCTGGCGCCATAGTGAAGCGTCGCTCGCCCCTTGGAACTTCGGCAGGTAAAAATACGGCGCCGAACCGGCGGCAACAGCGGCCCGGGCATTATTGAAGACGCACACGCCGAAATCGAACAGCGAGGCCGACATGGGTTCGCCGTCAATCGTGACGCTCGGTTCGAGCAGGTGCCAGCCGCGGGTGCGAACCATGAGGGTGGCGGCGGTCGCGTTGGGCCTGCGGATTTCGCCATCAAAATCGGCGCTGAGGGTACCCGCGTAAGCGTCGCGTAGGTTGCGTTGGCCATCGACACAGTTGGACCAGGTTGGGGTGGTGGTGTCCTCGAAGTCCGCCATGTACACCCGAGCCCCAGAGTTCAGCGCTTCGACCATTGCTGCGCGGGTGACGGGACCGGTTAGTTCAGTGCGGCGATTGACTAGGTCCGGCGGGGCGGGGGCGATGTGCCAGTCGTTGGCTCGGATGGGCGCAGTGGCCGGATCAAAGCAGGGGAGAACACCGCGGAGGTGCTCACGGTGCTGGCACTCGTGACTTCGTCGCAGAAGTCGACGAGATGGTTCGAACCGGCGATGAAGTTGGCCGAGAAACCGCTGTACGGGCGGGCCGAGTACGTCGGGCGCAAACGGGTGATCGTCAACGGTGACCCCGTCTTGGTGTTGGAGGGCCATCGCCATCTCTTAATGATGGCCGGTAAGAATAGAAACAACAACAACTCTTCGCGAATATAGTGAAAACGATCTTTACGTTTTACGAAAAATATGTCAAAGTTATGATACCGTTGAAGCTAGGTAGACGAAATGAGTGAAGAACTAGACCTCCTCCTCCTAGGTCGCCACGTTCGCGCCGCTCGGCGGGCGAAGGGCGCGAACCTAGCTGAGGTCAGTGACCTAGTTGGCCGGCCTGTGCCCTACCTTTCTCAACTCGAAAACGGCAAGGTCGAACCCAAACTGGGCTTGATCAAAGATCTCGCTTTCGTTCTCGAAACGACCACGGCCGCGATCCTTTCCAACGAGCCGCCCGACCGCCGCTCCGAGTTGGAGATCGAGATCGAACGGGCACAACAAGACCCTCGCTATCGCGCGCTCGGACTCGCCAACCTCAAACTGGGCGCGAAAGTAAGCAACGATGTTCTCGAACACTTAGTGTGCTTGTGGCGCTTAGTGCGAGATCGAGACATCGAGCCTGCCGTGCCGGTCCCGGATCTCGCGGCGCGAGCCCGCTCGGCCAACAACTCGTTACGCAACGAGATGAAGAATCACAGCAACTACTTCGCTGAGATCGAGGCGATTGCTCGGCGGGCCCTCGACAAGGCGGGCTACAACGGTAGCGGCCCGATCAGCGAAAGGGTGCTGACTGATCTCGCTGGCCACTGGGGTTTCACGATCGAACGAGTCAATCAGATGCCACGGTCGGCGCGAAGCATCACCGATCGACGTGACAAGATCATCTTCATTCCCGATCGTGGTGGACTGAAGATTCGTCAGGCTCGCAGCGTCGTCTTGCAGACCCTCGGCCACTTCGCCCTCGATCACCGCGACACCCGTGACTTCGGTGATTATCTGCGCCAACGCATCGAGTCGAACTACTTCGCCGCAGCGGTTCTGGCCCCAGAAGCACCCGCGGTGGACTTCTTGCGCGAAGCCGATGCCGCCGAAGACATCTCGGTCGAGGACCTCAAGGAACTGTTCTACATCTCCTATGAGATGGCGGCCCATAGATTCACCAATCTGGCCACTGAACACCTTGGCATACCGTGCCATTTCCTGCGGACTGATAGCGAGGGGGTTATCGACAAGGCCTACGAAAACGACGGTGTCGGCTTTCCCGTGGCCAGCGATGGCGGTCACGAAGGTGAACGTGTCCCGCGTCAATGGGGAAGTCGCCAAGCCTGGAACGCCACTGGGAGTTTTCTGCTCCACAGCCAATACACGGTTACCGATGGGGGCGAGTACTTTTGCACAACGTACATCGAGACCGAGACAGGTCGTCATCCGTACGCCATCTCGCTCGGGAGTCCGATCGCTTACGCCTACCGCTTTCGGGGGAGTGCGACGCTGCGGCGTGAGTACGCCCGTAAGCGGGAAATCCAGCCCGATCCGCTTCTTGTTGAGCAGTGGTCTAATCAGGCTTGGCCGTCCGCGGCCGAACGAAGCCACGTTCTCTCGGCCCTGCCTCCGTCTCGACGCGAATTCAGCCCCTTTCCAGGGATCGACCTGCTTGACGTGTACCGCTTCCTCGAACGCCAACGCCGGGGCCGTCGCAACTGAGTTCAGCGCCCGACGATAACCAGATGATCGATGGCGGCTACCGCCACGTGAACAACTTCGCGTCGCGGTCCGTCGAGGCTGACCGCGACGACGTCGGCCCCCGCGGAACGTAACTCGCCGCGGATTTGACTAGCGCCGACCGATACAACGACCTCGGGACGCTGCGGCGCCAATTCAACTAGCGCGGCGGCTAGGACCATGGTGAAGTTGGCCAGCCGGTCTCCCGTTGGCGATTCCTCACCGGGGGCTGATCGCACGACGGCGAGACGGCCGAGGGGGATAAACACGTCGCCCCGCCGGGTTTCGCCAATGACGACGAAATCGGCACCAATCGCGGTCACCGAACCGCGGATTTGCTGACCCCCGTGGGTGGTAAGCATGACGGGGCAGTCCCGTTCGGCGAGGTCGCTCAAGATGCCCGCTAGTGTCGCGCTCTCTTTGGCCTGGCGTTCCAGCCAGCGCTGCCGAGTGCGCGAACGGGCGGCCTCGTCAACTACGCCCTCGGCCACCCACTCGTGGAGGGCTATAAGCGGACTGGTGCCGCCGAGGGTGACCGGCGAAATTGGAGGACGGGGGTTGGACTCCACGATCAGAGCCTATCCGGGCTAGCATTGCCGCAAAAGATGATCGAACCCGTTACTACCATACGCGTGCCCGGCAACCACCTCATGGGGTCATTGCTCGGCGAGCACGATAGCCATCTACGTATCATCGAAGAAGCGTTCCCCGCTACCGAGATCACCGTGCGCGGCAACGAGATTAGCGTCGCGGGAGACAATGCGCCCATCGTCGTCACACTCTTTGAGGAATTGGTTCTTCTAGTGGGGCGGGGCCAATCCCTCGACGACCGCACGTTGCTACGCACGATCGACATGGTTCTCGTTGACGAAAAACCCTCATCGATTTTGACTCACGAGATCCTGCGAGCCGAGAAGGGGCGCGTCATCCGGCCTAAATCCCGCGGCCAGTTGGATTACGTCGAGGCCATCGCAGCCAACGTGGTCACCTTCGGCATCGGGCCCGCCGGTACGGGGAAGTCCTGGCTGGCGGTGGCGATGGCGGTTCGGGCGCTGCACGCAGGCGAGGTCGAGCGGATCGTCTTGACCCGACCCGCGGTCGAGGCCGGGGAACACTTGGGCTTCTTGCCTGGCGACTTGATGGCCAAGGTCGATCCGTACCTGCGCCCGCTCTACGACGCCATGCACGACATGCTTGGAGCCGACGGAATGGAGCGACTACTCGAACGGGGAACGGTGGAGGTTGCCCCGCTCGCATTCATGCGGGGTCGCACCCTCAACGCCTCGTTCATCATCCTCGACGAGGCGCAGAACACCTCCCCGGAGCAGATGAAAATGTTTCTTACCCGGATTGGTTTCGGTTCCCGGGCGGTGGTTACCGGCGATGTCACTCAGGTCGACGTGCAGAGCGCTAAAAGTGGGCTCGGCGGTCTTGAACCGGTCCTCGGCGGCATTGACGGCATCGGCTTTGTGCGCCTCAGCGGACGCGACGTGGTGCGCCACCGGATTGTGCAAGACATCGTGAATGCCTACGAAAAAGCCGCCAGCAACGAGTCGGGGCCTAGATGAGCGTGGGGGAGCTGCGTGTCATTGGGGTAAACGAGCAGTCCCGGGTGATTATTGATCTTCAACGGTGGTCGGATTTAGCACGCGGTGCCCTCCTCGCCCAAGGGATAAGGGCCGGTGAACTCAACTTGTTGTTCGTTGACACCGTTCAGATTCAGGCGCTGAACTGTGAGCATATGGGTCGGGACCAACCGACCGATGTTTTGTCGTTCCCGCTCGATGGTCGCGACGCAGACTCAGATGATGCCCTGATCGGCGATATCGTCATCTGCCCGGAAATAGCAGCCGTTAACGCGCCTGACCACGCGGGCCAAGATCACCACTCGGGAACCTTCGCCGACGAGGTAGCGCTCCTTGTCGTACACGGCGTGTTGCACATCTTGGGCCACGATCACCTAGCCGACGCGGAGGCCGAAATTATGGAGGGACTCGAACAGGAACTCCTCGCCGCGCACCACCAATGAACGCCTCCGTTCTTGCTGGCCTGCTTGGGGTAGCGCTTATCGCGGTGATTGCCGCGATGGCGGCCGCTGCGGAGACAGCCCTAACCCGAATCGGTCGGGCGAGAGCCGAAGCGGTCGATGAAAACGTACCCGGAGCGGCCGATCTGCTGGCGGTGCTGGCTGATCGTGAGTCGAGCCTGGCCCCCCTGCTGTTGCTGAGGGTGACCGGTCAGGTCACGGTTGTGGTCATCATCGTGCGTCTCGCTGCGGGCCGGGCGTCAACGACGGGCGTCGTGGTGGTGACGGCCGCCGCCGTACTCAGCCTCTACGTGGTCGCCGAAGCCCTCCCGCGGATCTGGGCCCTGCAGCACCTCGACCGGGCAGCCTTGGTTTCGGCCCGCTTCCTGCGATTGTTGCTGCGTTTGGCCCCGATTCGGGTGCTCCCCAAGGTGCTCAACGGCATCGCAAACGCTATCTTGCCTGGCCCAGGGCGTGCCCCGGTCGTGTCAGAAGACGAGTTAATCGCTATGACGGAAGCCGCGGCGGCCGACGACGCGATCGACGCCGAGGAACGCGACCTCATCGAATCGGTCTTCGCCCTAGGTGATACCGTCGTGCGCGAAGTCATGGTCCCGCGTACGGACATGACCACGACCAACGGCGAGGCCACTATCACAGAAGTGCTCGACTTGGCCGCCCAACGAGGGTTCAGCCGGGTACCGGTTTGTGGGGACAGTATTGACGACATTATCGGGATTTGTCTGCTGAAAGACCTCAGCCAAGCGGAGCGGGGGGGAGAAGGAGATCGCCCGATCAATTCGCTTATGCGTCAACCTCGATTCGTGCCCGAAACCAAAGCTGCCGACGATCTTCTGCGGGAGATGCAGTCCGCAAAATATCATCTTGCCATCGTTGTCGACGAGTATGGCGGTACTGCCGGGCTAGTCACCCTCGAGGATCTCGTCGAGGAGTTGGTGGGCGAGATCGTCGACGAGTACGACAATGAAGAACCGCTGTATCAGCCCCTAGCGGGCGGAAATTTGCTGGTCCACGGGCGTATGCCCATCGATCAACTCGGAGCGTTACTCGACGAGGAGTTCATCGATGGCGACTGGGACACGGTGGGCGGTTTTATCTTCAATACGCTGGGCCATGTGCCTGAAGTTGGTGAATCGATCGAGTCGGGGGGCGTGATTTTTCATGTCGAATGTATGGAAGGGCGACGCATTACCCGCGTGAGGCTTGTCAGGGTCGTTTCGTGACGGAGTTGGCGGGCTACCGCAGCGGGTTTGTTACCCTCGTTGGTCGTCCCAACGCGGGGAAGTCCACTCTGCTCAACCAGATTCTTGGCCAGAAGGTTTCGATCGTGAGCGATAAGCCCCAGACCACCCGCACCCAGGTGCGAGGCGTGCTTACCACCGCTACCGATCAGGTGGTATTCGTCGACACGCCGGGTATTCACAAGCCCCGCAGTGCCCTCGGTACCAGCCTCAATGCCACCGCCTCACAGGCCAGCCGCGACGTCGACATTGTTTGCTTCGTAGTCGACGCCACCGCGGCGTACGGCCGAGGCGACAAGTTCATTGCCCAGTCGCTGCCAGCCGACGCCGTGGTGATTATTACCAAGGCCGATTTGGCCAAGCCGGCGGAGATGCTGGCTCAACTGTCGGCCACATCTGGACTTCAAGCAGACGCCTGGTTCCCAGTGAGCGGACGTACTGGCGAGGGCATTTCCGCCTTGCTGGAGTATTTGAGAGGTCGGCTACCAGAGGGACCGCAGTACTACCCCGAGGACATGGTGAGCGACGTGCCCGGTCCGTTCTGGGTGGCAGAACTGGTACGAGAGCAGTTGCTGGCCGTGGCCCGTCAGGAGCTACCGCATTCGATCGCGACCCGCGTGGTGGAGTGGGAGTGGCCGCGGATTCGGTGCGAGATCCTAGTCGAGCGAGAATCCCAGAAGGCAATGGTCATCGGCAAGGGCGGCGAAACTCTGAAGAAGGCCGGTACGGCGGTACGTAAGCAGTTGCCCGCCGGCGCGTTCGTTGAGCTTTTTGTCAAGGTAGAAAAGAACTGGCAGCGGCGGCCCGAGTCGGTAGCCGAACTAGGTTACTAGCCGCCTCGGCCGCGCAACTGGCGCAAGAATTTCTCCGCTTCTGAGCGCTCCCGAGTGCGCCGCATCGGCGGTAAGGCATTGACGAAATCCCACCGGTAGGACTTGTTAGTAGCGAGCCGTGGGTCGAGCACCGCAACAACGCCTTTATCGGTGGCGGTTCGTATTAGCCGGCCCGCGCCTTGGGCGAGCAAGGTGGTGGCTCGGGGGAGATCGACGAGCCACCACCCGCCGGGATCCGCATGCTCGCGGCGGGCTTGGCCCACCGGATCGTCGGGGCGGGGGAACGGTAGACGGTCGATGATGACCAGTTGGCAGGTTGAGCCGGGGGCATCGACGCCTTGCCAGAAGGACATCGTGGCGAACAAAGAGGTTTTTTCATCGCCCACGAATTTTTCCAGCAGGGCATTTTTCGATTCATTACCTTGGACCAACAGCGGCCCCGGCAGGCGGCCTTTAAGTGTGTCGGCGGCTTCATTCATCGCCGAGTAGCTGGTGAACAAGGCCAGCGTGCGCCCTCCGGCAGCCCCGATCAATGCCTCGATCTCGACGTGCTGGGCTTCTCTAAACCCGTCTTGCCTCGGGTCCGGGATATTGCTGGGGCAGTACAGCAGGGCGTGGGCCTCGTACTTGAAAGGGCTGCCCACATCTATAACGGTGGTTTTGTCGGGGAGTCCCAGTTGTCCAGGTGTGGTGGGTGGCAAAGTGGCCGAGGTCAAAATCGCGGCGTGGTCCTCCCAGTGGTTCTCGGAGAGAACCTCCGCGACATCAATCGGGGTGGACCGCAGAGCCGGATTTTTCGTTGAACTGTCTACCCACACGACCACTTCGTTGCTTGGCTGGCGGGCCGCGTCGATGTCGTCAATTAGCGAAGTTAGCAGTTGCAGAGCACGAATGGCTTTGGCCTTCGTGTCGGGTGTGGCCGAGTCAGGAACAGAGCGTAAATCGGCCAATTGATTTTCTGCTGCCGAGCGGATTTTCTCGAGCGCGGCGATGATCAACTCGTCGGGACCGTCGGGCAGGCGCTGGCCGAGGTGGGGTTCGAGGCAGACGCAGAGTTCCGTTGCGGCTTGTTCGGTCGCGTCCGACTTGTCTGAGTCTGCTACCGCCGAGGCCGCGGCTCGTGAGGCGTCAGATACCCGGGCGGGGGAGATTTGGCGGCCCGCCGCTTCGGCCACGATGTCATGGAATTGGTGAGCCTCGTCGATGACCGCTATGTCATGGTCTGGCAGGGTCGTTTCCATCATGATGCTCAGGGCGTAAAGGTGGTGGTTCACGATGACGATGTCGGCTTCCGCGGCGATGCGGCGGGCCCTCTCGGTGAAACAATCTTCGCCCTGCGGGCAATGTTGTGCCCCTGGGCATTCGTCGCCGCCTACCGAAATTCGACGCCACTCCTGATCGCTGATATCGGATAGTTCGGATCGGTCAGCGATAGCGGTTGGGTTCGCCAAACTGCTGGCGGCGAAGTCTTTGAGTCGCTCGATTTTCTGGCTAGAAAAAGGTCCGTCGTGGAGGTCAAGATCGAGAGTGGCTTCGCCGCCGAGTTCATCAAGGCGCTGGAGACACAGATAGTTGGATCGCCCCTTCAGCACGGCAAAGCTGGGCGGATCATCGAGCTGATTGATCAAAAACGGCAGGTCTTTGTCAGCTAACTGATCCTGCAGTGCCTTCGTCGCGGTGGCGATGATCGTTGGTTTCCGGGCGAGGGCGACCGGTACTAGGTAGGCGAGCGACTTGCCGATACCCGTGCCCGCTGTGATGACGGTATGGCCATCCACGACGATCGTGTCGGCGACGACTTCGGCCATTTTTTGTTGGCCTTCGCGTCGTTCGCCGCCGTCGGGAAGGGCAGCGGTGACGGTCTCCAAGGTTGTCAAGACATTTTTGGCAAACGACACGCAGGCTCCGACTGATCTATCGCTGGAGCCTACGTGCGCGGACGGTAGGTTTCCAAGGTGCAGATTGCCGATCTCGACCTTCAACAAATCCCGCGGCATGTCGCGTGCGTGATGGACGGCAATGGTCGCTGGGCTCAAGCCCGTGGGTTGGCCCGCACCGAGGGGCATAAGGCAGGGGAGCACTCTCTGTTCGAAGTCGTCGAAGCCTGTGATGACGTCGGTGTCGACTGGCTCACCGTTTACGCTTTCAGTACCGAGAATTGGCGTCGCCCCGCCGACGAAGTTAAGTTCCTCCTCAACTTCAATGAAGAAATCCTACTTCGTCGTCAGCAAGAACTGCATCAACGAAACGTCCGCATTCGATTCGTTGGTCGCCGCGACTGGCGGGTGCCGAAGCGCTTGATTAAACGCATGGACGACTCGACCGCCCTCACTGAGAACAACACCGGACTCACCTTCACCATTGCTTTTAACTACGGCGGTCGGGCCGAGATTGTCGACGCTGTGCGCCGGATTGTTGCCGATAAAATACCGGCCGATCAGGTCACAGAGGAGACGATCGCGCGGAATCTGTATGACCCAGAAATGCCTGACCCGGATCTGATGATCCGCACGTCGGGTGAGTTTCGGATCTCCAACTTTTTGCTGTGGGAACTCGCCTACAGTGAGTTGCTGTTCACCGACACGCCATGGCCCGAATTCGGAAGAGACGCCTTACTCGGCGCCATTCACGAATATCAGGCCCGCGATCGCCGGTTCGGCGGAGTCGGCAACGGCGGCTGAGGTGAAGCTCTACCGCGACCATGCCGTGGTGTTGCGGAGTTGGAAGCTGGGCGAAGCGGATCGCATTATCAGCCTCCACACCCACGATCACGGCAAGGTGCGCGGGGTGGCCAAGGGTGTACGCCGGACCAAGTCGAAGTTCGGGGCCCGCCTAGAACCGCTTAGTCACGTATCAATCCAACTGTATCGAGGGCGCGGCGAACTCGACATTGTCTGTCAGGTCGAAACTGTTGACCGCTTTGTGTCGATGCGGACCTCCCCCGACCGCTTGGCGCGGGCCGAAGCGATGCTCGAAGCGGTCGATCAAGTCGCCCAAGACCGAGAGCCCGATCCCGAACTCCACGTCATGTTGGTGCGGGCCCTTCGCACCATGGAGCAGAACGATAGTGCGTTGGTTATCGCCGCTTTCTTCTTGAAGTTGCTCGCTCACGAAGGCGTACAGCCCCAACTCGACCGCTGTGTTTCGTGTGGTGGCGTCGAAACTCTCGAAGCTATCGGCCTTGTCGACGGCGGCGTGTTGTGTCACTCGTGTCGGCGAGGACGGCCCATCAGTGCGGGCGCGCTTGATCTCCTGCGGCGTATTCTGGGTGGTGATCTGGCTGGCGCACTTAGCGAACCGGTCGGGCCCGCCACTGCTGAAGTTGACCTTTTGGCGGTCGCCTTGATGGAGAACCATATTGAGCGTCGACTGCGGTCTGTCGTGGTGATGGGGCAGATCTAGTAACGGGTTAATCCTCGGAACATGGGCCCGTCGGTAGCCTTCATCGCTATGTCCCCGGAAACGTCCTCGTCTCCCCTCGATCCTACCCTTTTCGACAAGATCGTCGGCCTCTCGAAGCGCCGCGGTTTCGTGTTTCAGTCGGCGGAGATCTACGGCGGTTTTCGTTCGACCTACGACTACGGTCCGCTCGGCGTGTTGCTGCTGCGCAACGTGAAAGAGGCGTGGTGGCGTTCGATGGTGCAGTTGCGCCACGATGTCGTCGGCCTCGACGCGTCGATCCTCTCACCCCCTCAGGTCTGGCAGGCATCGGGGCATCTGGCGAACTTCTCTGATCCGCTAGTCGACTGCACGACCTGCCACGCTCGTCACCGTCTTGACAAACTCGACAATGCTGATACGTGTCCGAACTGTGGCAACGAGGGCACTTTTACTGAGGCGCGCGATTTCAACTTGATGTTCAAGACGCAGGCGGGTCCGGTGGCCGAGACTGCTGCCGATGTTTTCCTCCGCCCCGAGACCGCTCAAGGCATGTTCATCAACTTCGCCAACGTGCTCAACACGACCCGCAAAAAGCCACCGTTTGGCATCGCCCAGATCGGTAAATCGTTCCGTAATGAGATCACGCCAGGTAACTTTGTCTTTCGTACCCGTGAGTTCGAGCAGATGGAGATGGAGTTCTTCGTTCCGCCCGCCGAATCAGGGGAGTGGTACGAGTATTGGTGTCAGGCTCGGATGGACTGGTATCTCGATCTGGGCATGAATCCCGACCAGGTGCGGCTTAGGGCTCATGACGCCGATGAACTCAGTCATTACTCGTCGGCCACCAGCGACATCGAGTTTTTGTTCCCGTGGGGATGGGACGAACTCGAGGGCATCGCTAACCGCGGCGACTACGACCTGCTCCAGCACGCCAACGCATCGGGCGAAAAACTCGACTACTTCGATCAAGCCCGAGGCGAGCGCTACACGCCGCACGTGATTGAGCCCGCCGCTGGGGCTACTCGGACTGCGATGGCGTTCTTGATGGCGGCCTACGAGGAGGAGACGGTGAACAACGACACCCGTACCGTGCTACGCCTCGACCATCGACTCGCGCCGTACAAGATTGCCGTGCTGCCGCTGTCGAAGAAGGACACGCTGACCCCGACAGCGCACGAGATTTTTGACATCGTGAAAAGCCGGTGGATGAGTGACTACGACGAGACTCAGTCGATCGGCAAGCGGTACGCCCGTCAAGATGAGATAGGTACGCCGTTTTGCGTCACCGTCGACTTCGACACGCTCGAGGATCGAAAAGTAACGGTCCGCGACCGTGACACCAGAGCCCAAGACCGCGTAGCCATCGACCACCTAGAATCCTACCTAACCCCTCGCCTAAACTAAGTTGGCCTGATGTCGGCGGGCCGCCCCGTTTGCCGTACGTATCCCGCTGGAGCGTTGTACTAGGTTTCTGGATATGGGGATCCATGACGACGATGTTGCGCGAGTGCGCTCCGCGGCTGATCTCGTACAGATCATCGGCGAGCATACGGAGATCAAGCGCTCCGGTCGTAGTTGGATGGCGCGCTGTCCCTTACATGGCGAACGCACGCCATCGCTATCGGTAAGTCCAGAGAAAGGCGTCTACTACTGCTTTGGTTGTCAGCGCAGCGGTGATGCCATCACCTTTGTTCGAGAGATCGACAATCTGGATTTCGTGGGGGCGGTTGAGTCACTGGCCGGTCGTTATGGCGTCACCCTTCGTTACACGACGAAGGACGAGGGTGCCCGACGCTCGCGTCAGCGGTCGTTGCTTGACGCGGTTGACAAAGCGGTTGAGTTCTATCACCAGCGACTTCGCAAGGGCCCAGATGCGGGCGAGGCGCGACGTTATCTACGAAATCGTGGCTATGACCGCGACCTCATTATTCGCTACAAACTCGGCTGGGCCCCCGACGACTGGGATCAACTCGCTCGTCACGTCAAACTCAGCGACGACGACTTGCGTGACTCCGGTCTTGGTTTCGTCAACAAAGCAGCCCGCCAGCAAGACGCTTTCCGTGGGCGTGTCATGTTTCCCATCACCGACGACCAGGGCAACTCGGTCGGCTTCGGCGGTCGCATTCTCCCCGGCCACGAAGGGTCGAAGTACAAAAACACCACCACCGAGGCCTCGGTGTACGACAAGAGCAGCGTCCTGTACGGTCTCCATCCCCATCGCGCCAGCATCGTCAGAGTTGGTCAGGCCATCATCTGCGAGGGTTACACCGACGTCATTGCTTACGCCACGGCGGGCATTCCCCTAGCGGTCGCCACCTGCGGAACGGCGTTGACGGAGCAGCACGTCAAGTTGCTCAAACGGTTCTCGGCTAATCGTTTGATTCTGTCGTTCGATGCCGATGCGGCCGGTTTTGCCGCCGCGGAACGGGTTTACGCATGGGAAAAGCAGTACGAGTTGGAGATATTTGTGGCCGCGTTGCCGCGGGACTCTGATCCCGATGACCTCGCTCGCACAAATCCAGCCGCGCTTCAGCAGGCGCTTGACAATGCCGTACCCTTCCTGCAGTTTCGACTCGAACGGGTCTTAGAAAGCGGCGACCGCAGTACGAACGAGGGTGAGGTCCGAACGTCTGAGCAATGCATCGATATCATTCGGGAGCATCCCAAACGAGCTGTGCGTGACAAGTATGCGATTGACCTCGCTGACGAGTTGGGCCTCGACCGCGAGGAGACACGTAAAATGGTCAAGGGCGGGGTCCGTACGGCTACCCCGTCGGGCGGAACGGCCCCTCCATTGAAAATCCGGCCCGAGGATGAGGCAATTAGGGTCGCTATTCACCGTCCTGATGAGGTTTCGAACCGACTTTCTCCGTCGCTGTTTGTTGACCCGGTGCGGCGTGAAGCGTTCACCGCCCTTGAGCAATACGGCGTGTTGGTCCCGGCTGATCTGGTTGGGCCGGAGGCCGCGGGTCTGCTACGTCGCCTTGCTGTCGATTCGTCTGACGTGACTACAGATGATGCCCTCGCCCGACTCGCCCACACCGCCACGGGATGGATTCTTAGCGACCTAATGCGCCACGTGAAAGTCTCCCCGTCGGCTGAAGATCGACAGGACCTAGTGTCGGCTATACCTTGGCTCAAGACCCAGGAGGAACGACTGGAGTCCTCGCAACGAGAAGCCGCTCTGGCCGAATTGCTACCGTGGCTCACCGAATACCTAGATAGTCAAGACCTAGATAGCCAGAACTGCGATAGGGGAGACGTATGACCAATGACGAGCCCGAACTGCCTCTGCCAGAGTCGGAGGCGGTAAAGTTTCGTGCCTTGCTCAACTCGGCGCGTCCGTCGGGGCATCTCAGCCTCGACGCTTTGGTGCAAACCCTTAGCAATGTGGAGTTCGATACTGAGCTGATAGTGGCTTTACGCAAGGCCTGTGCGGCGGAGGGCGTGATCCTCGACGAGGACCTGAACGCACCGGTGACCGATCAAGGACGCGTCGATCGAGCTGCTGGCTATGCCGCCTCGATCGGTGACGATGTTGAAATAACTAGGCGCCGGCCGATCCGTAACCGAACCCGTGGCGGGTCAGGGGCCTACTCCGATGACTCTTTCGGGTTGTACCTTAAGGAGATCGGTGCGATCCCGTTGCTCAGCGCCCGTGAAGAGGTGATGGTTGCGGCCCGTATCCGCCGCGGCCTGAACGCCGAAGTTGCGATGTCAGAGGCAGTCGAGGCCAACACGGTCGCTGATCTCGGTCCGGCTGAGGTCGCCCGACTCGACCGAGTAATCCGTAACGGTCAGCGGGCGTCCGAAGAACTTATTTGTGCCAACCTGCGCTTGGTGGTCGCGATCGCGAAGCGCTACGTCGGGCAAGGGGTGGTCCTGTCTGACCTCGTGCAAGAAGGCAGTATTGGACTCATGCGGGCGGTTGAGAAGTTCGATCACACGAAGGGTTTCAAGTTTTCCACCTATGCCACGTGGTGGATTCGTCAGGCGACGATGCGTGCGATCGCCGATCAGGCCCGAACGATTCGTATTCCAGTACACATGGTGGATGCAATGAAACGGGTCGATCGTGTCCAGCGTCAATTGCATCAAGACCTCAAGCGCGAGCCCACGGTCCAAGAGATTGCTGCTGAACTCGAGGAATCGGTGGTGAAGGTTCGTGAGCTTTTGCTCATCGGCCTTGATACGTGGTCGCTCGACTCGTCGTTCAGTGAGGATGACGATTCTAGGCTTGGTGACCTTATCGAGGACCGAGACGCCGTTTCCCCCGTCGATATTGTGGCCCAGCGTATGCTCGTCATTGCCGTGGGTGAGGTGCTTGGTGAGTTAGAGATGCGTGAGCAGAAAATCATGCGTCTGCGCTTTGGTATTGACGATGATCACCCCCGAACGCTGGAGGAAGTGGGCCGTCATTTCAACGTGACTCGCGAACGGGTTCGTCAGATTGAATTCAAGACGCTGGTGAAACTTCGTCACTGGCTGCGTAGCGCTCATCTCTATGACTACCTCGGATAAAGCTAGGTTCTCGAATTTCTCGTACTGAGAAGATGATGGGCTAGGGGCCAGCGATGCTATCCTCGACTGACCTTCCGGGGTAGCTCAGCTGGCAGAGCGTCGGACTGTTAATCCGCAGGTCGTGGGTTCGATCCCCACCCCCGGAGCGTTACCAACGGCTTGCACTTCGGTGCGGGCCGTTGCGCGCCCAGTCGGTTCACACCGCGGTAGGGTTTCGGCGGGCCCGTAGCTCAATGGTCAGAGCAGGCGACTCATAATCGCTCGGTCGTGGGTTCGATTCCCACCGGGCCCACTCTTTGCCCGGCTTGGGCGAGCCGCGACTAGTGTCTGGTTAATCCAAGGGAAGGGGGAGCCGTGAAGAATGGTGACATTGTTGACGATTTTGCGTTGCTGGATCAAAGAGGCGAGTTGGTGACCCTCACTAGTCTCGTTGAGACGGGTCCGATTGTCCTCTTCTTTTATCCGTTGGCCATGACCCCGGGTTGAACTAAAGAAAGTTGCCATTTCCGTGATCTGGCGGCGGAGTTCGAAGAACTCGGAGCGTCACGACTGGGAATCAGCGCCGATCAGGTTGATCGGCAACACCAATTCGATGAACTTCATGGGCTGGGTTTCCCGTTGCTGAGCGATCCTGAGCGTAAGGTTCATCGCCAGTTCGGGACCCGTCGGTTGGGACGTCTGCCAGGCAAGCGCGCCACCTTTGTCATCGATCAAGAGCGCCGTCTGGTGAGGTCGATTCGGAGCGAGACAAACATGTTGGCCCACGCCGACGAGGCGCTAGCAACGCTGCGTAGTCTGGTCGGTTAGCTGAGCGTTTCGTCGAGCCAGTGCGGCGCCTGATCGAGCAAGAAGTCAGCCACGACCTGGCACTTGTCGAGGACGTCGCAGAGGACTTCTTGGCCGAGGTAGATACGAGCAAGGTTTACCTGTAGTCGTGACACGATGGACACGGCGCGTTCGGGGGCGTCGGTGACCGCCGCGAAACTGTCGATAGCGGATACTTCGAGCGGTAGGTCGGGACCTCCGATGCCAGCTAGGTCGGTGGCGAGCAGCAACAGATCGGGGCCGGTGGGGAGTGGCGGCAAGGCAAACGACAAGATGATGGGGAGGACGAGCGAATCGTCTGGCTCGCCGTTTTCGCCCACCCGCAGAACCTCATCTTCGAAAGTGATCAGAGTGCGAGAATCGACTTCGAGGGCTAGGTGCATGTCGACAGGTCCGTCGCAGGCCCGATCGGGGTGAAGGTCGATCTCCCAGGTCTGGCGGTTGGTGTAGGTCTCTATAAAGTGCCGTTCGTCGTGTACGTGAAATCCGTGTTCGGCGAGGTGCTCCTTTAGATCGGCCACAAACCCTTGAAGATCGATCACTGCCATTGCTCTAAGTTTGCCAGATTTCGCGCTGATTTCATCGCGGAAAGCATCCCCATTTTTCACGTTTGGGCGTGGTTCACTACCATGGTGCCCTCCGCCGAGCTATTGAGCGTGCTACATGCCGCAGTCGATGCCGTGGTTGAGTCGTTCGACGGCCACGACGAGTGGGGTCTTTCGGGCGACAGAGAGGGCCAGTACGCTAGTGACTTGGTGGCCGACTCAGCGGCCGTCGCGGTGCTACGAGAGGCCGGGCTTGGTGTGCTGAGCGAGGAAAGCGGTGGCGTCGAAACCGATGGGATCGTGGCCGTACTGGACCCTCTTGATGGTTCCACGAATGCTTCGCGTTCCTTGCCGTGGTTCGCCACGAGTATCTGTGTCATCGACCACGGTGTTGCTCGAGTGGCGGTCGTCCACGATCATGTCAGTGGTGTTCGCTGGGATGCGATCCGAGGTGACGGGGCACGCATCGATGGTGTTCGGTTACCGCCGAGGCAGCCGGTTGACCTCGCCGACGCGATCGTCGCCATCAACGGCCTGCCGAGGGCCAACCCCGGATGGGCGCAGTTCCGGTGCTTTGGCGCGGCGGCCCTAGACCTATGCGCGGTGGCGGACGGCCGTTTCGATGCCTTTATCGATTTCGACGACGACGCCCTCGGATCCTGGGATTATCTTGGCGGAATGCTGATTTGTCAGGAGGTTGGCGTCACGGTGGAGGACGCGTTTGGCAGATCGTTGACCACAGTTGATTACTCAGCTCGGCGCGTGCCGATCGCCGGTCCAGGCCCGGTGTTTGACTCGTTACGGCGGGCTCGACAGGAACTGCGCTGATGGCACTGTGGTGTCCGGTGGTGGGAGAAGCGGGTCGCCCTGCGGATCTTCGGAGCCCTTCCGCCGCCACTACGCCGATTCATCGTGCGCTCCCTTAGCCCCTCGTGGACGGCGGGCGCGGTGGCGATTATCGCAAGGGTTGGTTTGTCCCCGACGCCCAAACGCCCGACGCCCCGCCCGACTTAGAGGACGAAGCTTACGATGTGCTCACCCTCCACGCTCAGGTAGCCGCGGGCGGTAGTCGACTTCTCGTTCGCTAATGCGTGCTTCGCGATCTATCTGGATTGCCTGTTGACGTTCTAGATTCGTTCTGATACAATAAACGCATGTTCCAGAAAGCGCACGACAACATGGCTGAGGTTGCTCTCCATGGAATGTCTCGACCGGAGTTGACCGCAACCATTGGTGGGCTTGATCGGGTGATCGCTCACGCGCAAGAACGACGCTTGGCCTGCTTGGCTGGGATCGACGCGTTGGGTGATTCCGGGGCTGATGCCGCCAGCGTGGGGCATTCGCTGTCGCGGCGCTCGAATCGCCAGTCCAAGCAAGACGCCAAGGTGGCTACACAGTTGGCGCAGATGCCGGCGGTGGCCGAGAGCTTGGCCAGCGGGGTTATCACTTCTGAGCATGCCGCGGTGTGCGCTGAGGCCGCGGCGCGGGTATCGCCTAGTGAGGCCGAGGAGTTGCTCTCGTTGGCTGCGGAGTTGCCTGCCGACCGGTTTGCTAAGAAGACCCGCGAGTGGGTCAACATCAGAGAATCTCAGGGCACAGTTGAGAAGCGCCACGCCCGGCAGCGTCGTTTGCGCGAGGTAACTGACTGGGTCGATGGCGAGGGGATGGTCAACATCTTGAGCCGCCTCGACCCGATCAACGGCGCACGGGCTCTAGCTGCCTTACGGGAGTTTGCTAACCAATCGGCCCCGACGACGCACGGACGGCTAAGCAACGCCGCGCCGATGCCATGGTGGCCTTGCTCACTGGTGCTCGGGCGACCCGTTCGGGCAAGCCTCATCCCAAGCACATGGTCCACCTGCTGCACTGTCTCGAATCGGGCAGCACCGAACTCGCTGACGGTAGCCCCGTACCCGACGAAGTACTCATCGAACTCGGACCCACCGCCGAAGTCGTCGGCCAAGTCTTTGCGGTGACGGCCGACCGTTGTGGCTCGGGCGATCCACCCGCCTGGCTAGCCGCGATCAGTGGATTGCCCTTATCGCCCGCCATCGCGGCTGTAGCGAATGCGGAGCCTCAACAGACCGCACCGAAGCCCACCACACACGAGAATGGGCCCACGGCGGGCCGACCGACATCGACAACCTCGAACTGCCTTGCTGGAACTGCCACGGCCGAAAACACCGAGGCCAACGCGGCGACCACGCCCGCCACCGAAAACCCATCCCCGCGGCCTAGGACTACGAGCCAACCCCGCTGATACGAATCATTCCACGAACCGCTCGGAAGGTTCGTCTAGAGAATCCGACTCTGCGTAGTTCGTGGGTGGTGGCGGGGAGTTGGCCTGTAAGCGGGGTTCTGTCCGGGTCTCAACTGGTGGAAGCACTTGAGACCGTGGATGACCATCCATCTGTGCGGTCGACCCGGGAGTGTCTACGGACGGACTGCCCTCTCCCTGCTTGACCTTGCTCCGGGTGGGGTTTACCTAGCCACCTCGGTCGCCCGAGGTGCTGGTGCGCTCTTACCGCACCTTTTCACCCTTACCGACGAAGCGATCCGCCGGCGGTTTGTTTTCTGTGGCACTTTCCTTTGAGTCACCTCAACTGGCGCAAGCCAGCACCCTGTCCTTCGGAGCCCCGACTTTCCTCAACCCACCAAAGTGGGTCGCAGTCATCTAGCCGACTCCCCGTCACCGGTATCTAGTGTGCCGCGCCAGATTCCAATTCCGGCACCGACAGCTCCGATTGATGCGGCAAGCAAGCCATTGAAGATAAAACTGATTATGGAAATGCTGTCGCCTCGGATGAAGTTGATCATGAGCGCGATGCCTTGGACGATTACAAACGCGCCGAACACGGCAACGGCACCGTTCGTGAACGGCGAGTCGGGAGCCCACGCCCCCGCCCCGGCGCCACCCACGAGGTAGGCCACGATGATGGCGAGCAGGGAAAGGTATACCCAGTTGCTTTGTTCGGTGCTCCCGCTGTCGTTAGCCATCCACGCGATCACCACCACCGCGGGCGTAGCGATCAGCAAGCAGCGGATCGCCCCTCGAAGGAGGGCGGCAGGAACAAGGACGGAACGCACAGGGCGCCTAGAGTAGCGACGATGGTCGATGCCGTGCACTGCCTGCCGGAAAGGAAACCTGATGACTACGAGTCCTGAATTCGGCGGCTGGCCCGAAACTCTGGGTCTACTCGCCAATCGCCGCGACCTGTCGGCCGACCAATGCACCGCGGTACTGGCTCAGATCCTCGATGGCCAGGCCACCGACGCCCAGATCAGTGCCCTTATCGTGGGCCTGCGGATTAAGGGCGAGACGGTCGCTGAACTGGCGGGTCTTCAGCGGGCAATGATCGCCGCGGCGGTGCCCTTGACGCTACCGGCCCACACCATCGACATCGTGGGGGTTGGCGGCGCTCCGAGCCGGCGGCGTCACGCGCTCAACGTCTCCACGATGGCGGCCTTCGTTGCCGCGGGGGCGGGGGCGTCGGTGTGCAAGCACGGCAACCGCAAGGCATCCTCGACATCAGGCAGTTTCGACCTTCTCGAAGCGCTCGGCGTTGCGGTCGATGTCTCGCCGAAACATTTAGAACAGCAAGTGGCTAATCACGGAGTCGGGTTCGCCTTCGCCCGTAAGTTCCATCCCGCGATGCGCCACGTCGGCCCCGTCCGAGCCGAACTTGGCATTCCTACGGTGTTCAACATTCTTGGCCCGCTTTCGCACCCTGGCCGTCTCACCCGTCAGGTCGTCGGCGCCTCTGATTGGGGTCTGGCCCGGCGGATGGCGGAGACCCTGCGAGCAACCGGGTCGGTGCGTTCGTTGATCGTGCATGGCGATGGTGGACTGGATGAGTTGACCATCACCGGCCCCTCCCACATGTTGTCACTCGTCGACGATGTCATTACCGAGATCGAAGTCGACGCCACCCGCTTTGGCCTAGCCCGCGCCACCCCCGCCGACATTGCGGGCGGCGACGCCGAGGCCAACGCGGTGATCGCTCGACGTGTCTTAGCTGGCCACCCGGGGCCTGCGCGCGACATGGTGGTCCTCAACGCGGCCGCGGGACTCATAGCGGCCGGAGTGTGCGACGAACTCGGCGATGGCGTAGCCGCGGCCGCTACGGCAATCGACGACGGTCTGGCGCAAGCTAAACTAAACTTACTAGCGTCCGTTAATAAAAATTATGAAGGCGAGCACTAACAATGAAGAAGAACCAAGGAAAGATCGGTACGCGCAACTGGCTTATCCCAATTGTGTGTGTTCTCGCGCTGATCGGGGCGGCCTGCGGAAGCGACGCCACTAATAGCGAGGCCGGTCCAACAACCGCCACGATTGGCATCGTCAACATCGCCCCCGTCGTCGCTTTAGAGTTGGTCAACACAGGGTTCACCGATGCAATGGCTCAATGTGACGGCGTTGACGCAACGATAGATTACCGAAACGCAGAAGGTGACGGATCACAACTCGGGCCGATCGTTGCTGAGTTTCTTGATTCGGATGTCGATCTAATCTTGGCGATCTCCACTCCCGTTCTTCAGGCCACAGTCGCAGCGAACGAAGCTGATGGCCGCGGAACGCCGGTGCTTTTCGGTGCGGTCACCGATCCCTTTGCAGCCGGCGTTGCTGTTGGTCCCAATGACAAGCCCGAGTGGTTGACCGGTTGGCAGGCTGATGCTCCCGTTGAGGGCATGTTCGACATAGCGCTGCAAATCAACCCTGAAGCAAAGGTGATTGGCGTGGCCTACGACCCGTCTCAGGTCAACAGCGAACTGGCTTTGAAAAAGATGCAGGCCGAGGCAACGGAACGAGGTTGGACTGTCGAAACGGCAACTATTGGAGATTCCAGCGAGGTAGGAACGGCCGCGAACTCTTTGGCGTCACGCGATATTGACTTCTTCTTCGTGCCCACCGACTCGATCCTCGTGAACGGTCTTGCTGGCATGGTGCAGGTAGCCGACGATTTCGATATTCCGATGATCGCTCAGGATTCCGGCATCGCTCGGGCGGGGGCCGCGATCGGAACCGGCCTCGATTATGAGGGTGACGGCATGCGTAACGCCGAGTACGCGTGTGAGATTCTGCAAGGCAACGCCAGCCCGGCTGACTTCCCGATTCAGCAGTTCGAGACCGCCTTGATTGCCTACAACCCGGGCGCGGCTGAAGCCCAAGGTTTTGAGATCCCGGCATCAATCATCGACGAAGGCACTGAGGTCGGCTGACCCGAATGGATGCTGGCAACTCAGCGACCGGACACGAAACCCAATCTGGGCGTAGTTCTCCGATCCGGGGATTGCCCGCCCGGCGAGGATCTAAGTCGATCCTCGTCGGACTGCTGGCGCTACTGGTGGTCTTGGCGATAACCCCCACGATCTGGGGAGCGCTGACCTCGATGGGAGCTCCGCAATGGCTCGAGGCCATTGCTTTGGGGCTCGTCTTTGCCCCTGCCTCGATAGGAATCTACTTAACGTTTAGAGTTCTCGACTTTCCCGACTTGACCGTCGACGGGTCGTTCCCGGCGGGCGGCGCGATCGCCGCGGTGCTGATTACGAACAACATTTCGGCCTGGTTGGCGTTGCCTGCGGCAATGTTGCTCGGGGCAGTGCTCGGCCTAGTGACCGCTTTGCTGCACATCTTGTTGAAGATAAACTCCCTCCTCGCCTCGATCATCACTTTGACCGCGGCTTTCACCGTCAATCTGCGGATTCAGGGATCGGCGAATATTTCGTTGCTCAATGACGATCGTATTTTTTCTCGATGGCTGGAACCAATCAAAGGTCAGCTAGATAGCTGGTTCGGAACTGCAGGCGTACAGGTTCATCGCTCCGTTACTACCGCACTCATGACATTTCTGATCGTGCTGGCCGCCTTCATCGCGCTGAGATGGTTCTTCTCAACCGAAATCGGACTGGCAATGCGGGCGACCGGAGCGAATCGAGAGATGAGCCAATCTCAGGCCATCGACACCTCGAAGTACCTCGTTTCGGGCGTGGCATTATCCAACGGATTGGTTGGACTTACGGGAGCGTTGTTCGTTCAGCACGCCGGTTTCGCCGACATCAATGCCGGTTCGGGCCTGATCGTGGCCGGTCTCGCGGCAGTCATAATCGGCGAGGTCTTATTCGGTGGAAAGTCGACCTCGATATCTCGACGTCTCGCCGCGGTCGCGTTGGGAATGCTGGTTTACCGCTTTGCCATCGCGCTGGCGTTGAATGCGGATTTGCGTCTTCCCGGAACCGACGGATTCAGACTTGAGGCCAGCGACATCAAACTGGCCACAGCGGCGGTTGTCGTGGTGATGCTCGCAGCGCCGAGAATTCGTGAGCATCGATCCGAGCAAGCGAGAAGAAGGATTAGGGCATGAGTCCGCACCATAAGCTCTCGATCCAAAATTGCTCGTTGACTTTCAACGCGGGGCAACACAACGAGGTACGAGCACTCAAGTCGGTCAATCTGCAACTCACCGAATCGCAACACTTAGTGATCGTTGGGTCCAACGGGGCCGGAAAGTCGACCCTGCTTAACCTCGTATGCGGCCGATACAGGCCGGACTCGGGTCGAATCCTGCTCGATGGAGTCGACGTTACCGACAACGCCGAGCACCGACGGGCTCGCAGGATTGGTCGAGTGTTCCAAGATCCTTTAGCGGGAACTGCTGCGCCCATGACTATTGAAGAAAATCTTGCTCTCGCGGAGCGTAGATCACGCGGTAGGCGGTTTCGCCGGATTGGCCGCCGCGGAACTGACAGATACCGGGAGCAGTTGGCCCGGCTAGGTATGGGACTCGAGGACCGATTGTCCAATCCGGTGGGTTCGTTATCAGGCGGGCAGCGACAAGGTCTCGCTTTGCTTATGGCCGCCATGAGCGGGCCGGATCTGTTGGTGTTGGACGAACACACTGCCGCTTTGGATCCGGGTGCCGCTGAGCGGGTGCTGCAGTTGACCAACGATCTTGTCACTGAGGAGAACCTCACCGCTCTCATGATTACCCACAACATGGATCAGGCAACCGATACCGGCGACCGAACCATAATGATGCACCGCGGTGAGGTGTTATTCGACATCGAGGGGAGCGAACGCGAGGCCTTGAGCGTTGCCGATCTCATCTCCCGCTTCCGTCAGATCGGCGGAACACTGAGCGACCGAGCGATCCTCTCCTGAGTTGCACCTGTGGCCCTAGGTCCTCCCCACGCCTATACCCCCGCCGTTCTGACCGTAGTTTTCGCCACTTGCGCGGGTGGGGGTGGATAAGGGGAGGGTGGCCTAGCGTGGTCCTCGTGCCACGATGGGGGTTGTGACGGCCACTATCGACGACCTGCGAGCGGTGGGGCTTGCCGCGGGTCTTTGTGCGGTGGGGGTCACCGACGCCAGGCCCTTCGTGCCGGTGCGTGTGGAACTAGAGCGGCGCAAGGACCGTGGTCTGCACGGGGGCATGCAGTTTACATTTCGCAATCCGGCGCGCTCCACAGATCCGGATCGCTCCCTGCCTGGCGTTCGCTCGCTCGTCGTTGGGGCCTACGACTACCATCGCCAAGCACCACCAATGCCAACCGGCGAACCAATCGGCCGAGTCGCGTCGTACGCCTGGGAAGATCACTACGCCGTTTTGCGCGCCGCTCTAGAGCTAGTCGCGACTCCGCTGAGAGAGGCGGGCCATAGGGCGACGGTGCTGGCCGATCAAAACCATCTTGTTGATCGCGCGGCCGCTCATAGGGCTGGAATTGGCTGGTGGGGCAAAAGCAGCAACGTCTTAGTTCCCGGGGTTGGGAGCCTCGTCGTCCTTGGCTCGGTCCTTACCGATGCCGTGATTGTGGCCGATGACACAGCCGTCGATGACACTGCCGTCGATGACGGTTGCCTAGCTTGCACCCAGTGTCTCGATGGTTGTCCCACCGGTGCGATCATCGAGCCGGGTGTTATTGATGCTCGTCGCTGTTTGGCGTGGCTCGTTCAGGCCGAGGGCATCTTCCCGGTTGAGTACCGGCACGCGCTCGGCGATCGCATCTATGGTTGCGATGTTTGTCAGGATGTCTGCCCCCCTAACAAGATTCGGCTCCGCCGCCGTTCGGCGGCCGGTGCAGATGAGGCTTGGGTGAGCTTGCTCGATATCCTAGCGGCCTCGGACCGTGAACTCATCGACCGCCTAGGCCGGTGGTATATCCCGAACCGTGACCCGAACTACCTGCGGCGCAACGCCCTCGTCGTGTTGGCCAACGTGGGACAGGCAAGTGACGCTCGGGTGGCGAGCACGGTAGAGCGGTACCTCGCTCATCGGGTCGGGTTATTGCGGGCCCACGCGGTCTGGACGGCCCGTCAACTCGGCCTCACAGTTTCGCCTTCGATGGCCACTGACGTCGACGAGGACGTCCGCACCGAGTTCGAAAGAACCTAAGGTCAGACCCGTGGTTCGGCACCTCCTCGTCACCAACGATTTCCCGCCCAAGGTTGGTGGCATCCAGAGCTATCTCTGGGAGTTGTGGCGACGGCTTCCACCCGATGACGTCATCGTCCACACTACCCCCCATGACGGCGCCGCTGCGTTCGACGCCGCGCAGGACTTCACTATCGTACGGAGCCGAGAGCCGTGGCTCTTGCCCAACCCCTTGCTTATTCGCCGTGTTAATCGCCTCGCCGCTCAGTACGAGGCGGCGGTGGTGATCCTTGACCCGGCCCTACCAGCGGGGCTCATTGGTCCCCATCTCGACCGTCCCTACGGCGTGGTACTGCACGGCGCCGAAGTCACGATCCCCGGGCGGGTACCTGGTTTGCGACAGCTGCTGAATCGGGTCCTCAGCAACGCCGACGCCATCATCGCGGCGGGCGGCTATCCGGCCCAGGAAGCCGCACGGTCCCTACGTCGAGCGTTGCCCCCCTGCACGATCATTCCGCCGGGTGTCGATGTCACCCGGTTTACTCCGCTGACCGCCGACCAAAAGCGTACCGCTCGGGCTCGGCTTGGGCTTTCTACCAACGGACCGCTGGTAATGTCGGTTTCTCGCTAGTGCCACGCAAAGGCCTAGATACTTTGATTCGCGCCTCTGTGGTGTTACGTAAGGAGTTCCCCGATCTCACGGTAGCCATCGCCGGTTCGGGACGGGACTCTCGACGCCTAACCCGCCTCATTGCCGAACTTGGCGCACCGGTTACGCTCCTCGGCCAGGTCCCCGACGATGACCTAGTGGACCTGTACACGGCGAGCGATGCGTTCTCGATGCTGTGTCGGAGTCGCTGGTTGGGTTTGGAACAAGAAGGGTTCGGCATAGTTTTCGTCGAAGCGGCCGCCGCTGGTGTGGCTCAAGTCGCGGGCCGCAGCGGGGGAGCGCACGAAGCGGTCGATCACGCCACGACCGGGTTGATCGTCGATGATCCCAGAGACGCTACCGCCGCCGCCGAAGCAATCGCCACCATCCTGCGTGACCCCGTGCTAGCAGACGACATGGCTTCGGCGTCGCGGCAACGAGCTGAACTTGAGTTCAACTACGACGTGCTTGCCGCTCGGTTGCACGACGCCATCAAGGCCATAGTGAGCCCGTGAGCCCGCCCCCGCTGAGCGGACGCCGACTCATCGCGACATCCTGGTGGGCGACCAGTGCGTTTGTCACCACCGCCACGCTGGCAACCGTGGCGTTGTCAACATTTCAAGGTCTCGCTCTAGCGGTTGCCCTTAGCCTCTTCGGATCCGGGATAGTCACGATGCTGTGGGCCTTTTTCATCGCCGTAGGACGCAGCCGAGTGGATGCCATTGGCGTCGGGGGTCTTTTCTTCGGTGCCGGAAGTGCCCCTCGGGTGGTGCGGATTCATCTCCTCGGCGCCCTTGGTGTTCAGATCATTATTGGGATCGCCACGGCCTCGGCGCGAGTGTTCACGACGCTGGCGTTTGGCACACTAGTCCCGATATTTGGCTTCGGTATGATGGGCCTCTGGACCGCTCGTTACGGAATTTTCGAGCCCACAGATCGACTCGATGAGCACACCTCCGATACGTAGTTGTTAGGGTCTAGGAACGGCCAGCGAAAACAGGTGGAAATGCTTGACCAAACAACAGAGCGCACCACGGTCTCGGCGTCGCCCGATGCGTGTTATGCCATGGCCATCGACTTTGAGCGGTACCCCGACTGGGCGACGGACATCAAGATGGCCCGCGTGTTGTCGCGCGACGACGAAGGTCGGGCCGTCGATGTGGAGTTTCGGGCCGCCGCCATGGGTCGTTCCACGACCTACACTTTGAGGTATTTTTACGGTGCCAATCCGCGACGCCTCGCTTGGCGCCTTAAAGCGGGCGACATAACCCGCCGCCTCGACGGTGAATACGAGTTTCTGCCGGTTGCCGCGGATCCCGATTCGACCGACATGGTTTATCACCTTGCAGTTGACCTCTCGGTTCCGCTCCCCGGGTTTGTAAAACGACGAGCAGAAGCACGCATTGTTCGCACCGCACTCAACGATTTCACCGGTTGGGTGGAGGGGTTGGACCCTTCGCCGTGACCTCCGAACCGGTCGAAGAACTCAGTGATGCCCTCGTCGAGTTGATCGAGGCGGTTCAGCGAACGGTAGCCGCTGTATCAGAGGTCATCGCAGATCCCCAGTCGCGAGAACATGTGGCACAGGCGTGGACCACACTCCTCGACACGGTCGCCGCGTCCCTAGGCGGTAAATGGCCGCAATAGCTTCCTCGTGTTAGTCGAACAGGTCCCAGTTTCGGCTGCGTTGGACCGCCCGCTGCCAGAGGGCGTAGCTGGCTTCGGCAGCCGTCCGGTTCGGGGCCGGATTGAAGCGGGCCGATGCCATCCAATGGGCAGCCACCTCATCTACCGACGACCAGACCCCTTCGGCTAGTCCCGCAAGATAGGCCGCTCCCAACGCCGTTGTTTCCGCCACCGCGGAGCGATTGACGACAACCCCGAGTTGGTCCGCCTGTATTTGCAGCAGCAAGTCCATCACTGATGCGCCACCATCGACCCGGAGATCCTGTAACACGGTTTGGCTCGCTGCGGTCATGGCAGCAACGACGTCGCGGGTCTGAAACGTCATTGATTCGATAGTGGCGCGCGCCAACTCGGCCCTAGTCGTCCCCCGGGTAAGGCCCACGATGGTTCCGCGCGCTCGGGGATCCCAATAGGGCGAGCCGAGACCGGTGAGGGCGGGAACAAACACGACGCCGCCACTGGTAGGAACCGAACCGGCGAGCGGGCCAATCTCGGCCGCCTCATCGATCAGACCGAGACCGTCGCGCAGCCACTGAATCGCGGCCCCGGTGACGAAGATCGCTCCCTCGTAGGCGTAGGTCGTGCTGGGACCAGATGCTCCATCGAGGGTCCAGGCGATAGTAGTTAGCAACCCTTCGACCGGTTCGGGACAGGTCGCCCCCACGTTCATCAGCACGAACGACCCAGTGCCATAAGTATTTTTGGCCTGGCCTGGGGCAAAACATGCCTGTCCGAACAGCGCCGCTTGTTGATCGCCCGCAATGCCGCTTATGGGGATGCCAGCGGGGATCGGCAGACCAGTCCGAGTCTCGCCGAAGCGGCCTGACGACGCACGAACTTCGGGCAGGGTACGGGACGAAACACCGAGCAGAGCGCACAGCTCGCTACTCCACTCGGTGGTACAGATATCGAACAGCATCGTTCTACTGGCGTTGGTGGTATCAGTAACGTGAGCGCCGCCGGTGAGGTTCCACACGAGCCACGAATCGACGGTACCAAAGGCAAGGTGAGCATCATTTTCGACCCCGCCCTCGGTTAGTAGCCATTCCACTTTGGTGCCCGAGAAGTAGGGATCGAGGACTAGGCCAGTGGTAGTTCGCACCAAATCAAGATGACCGTCGGATTCGAGTGACTCGCAGCGGGCAGCGGTCCGCCGGTCTTGCCAGACGATGGCCCGATGCCGTGGTTCGCCGCTGCGTTTGTCCCAGAGAACCACCGTTTCGCGTTGATTGGTAATACCGATAGCGGCGATGGGATCGGTGACAGATTGGGTGAGTTCAGCCAACGTGGCCACGACCGCCGTCCATATTTCGGCGGCGTTGTGCTCGACCCAACCGGGACGGGGGAAATACTGCTTAAACTCACGGTAGGCAAAGCCGAGCGGAACGCCATTTTCGTCGACGGCGAACGATCGAACCCCAGTGGTGCCCGCATCTATGGAGATAACAATTGCCATGACCGCTGACCATACTTCGTTGGTTTAACCATGTATTGGACTAATGCCAACTTGGCTAAGGCAAGACCTGAGAAGGGGGTCGTATTGGTAGAATCGAAACGAACTCTCACAGGGTGGAGAAACGATGCGTATTGGTGTGCTAACCGGCGGCGGCGACTGTCCGGGACTTAATGCGGTGATCCGAGGCGTGGTTCGCAAAGCCGAGCGAGACCTCAGCTATGAGACCATCGGTATTGCCGATGGCTGGAGGGGACTGCTCGAGGATCGGACCATGCCGCTCACTGTCGAAGTCTGTCGAGGGATCCTTCCCCGCGGTGGCACGATCCTCGGGACGAGTCGCTATCAACCGTTTATGTACGACGACGGCATGGATCGTGTCCGCGCCACTGTCAAGCGTCGGGCGATCGACGCGCTGGTGGTCATCGGGGGCGAAGGTACCCTTTCTGCCGCTAACCGGGTGGCCGAAGAAGGCATAGCGGTAGTGGGTGTGCCTAAGACGATCGACAATGACGTCGCGGGGACCGAGCGCACGTTTGGTTTCGATACCGCTGTACAGATCGCCACCGAGGCAATCGATCGATTACACACCACCGCGGAATCCCACGACCGGATCATGGTGGTCGAGGTCATGGGTCGTCATGTCGGTCACATCGCCACTTGGGCCGGACTCGCGGGCGGGGCCACCGTCACGTTGGTGCCTGAAGTACCGTTCGATATCGACGAGGTATGTGAGTCGCTGAGTCGGCGCCACGAACGGGGTCGCTACGCCTCGGTTGTTGTTGTCGCCGAGGGGGCGTTGCCAAAACCGGGAACCATCGAAATGGTCGAACCGGCGGTCGATCAATACGGGCACAAACGTCTCGGCGGGATCGGTAATGTGGTGGCGGCCGAGATTGAGGCGCGCACTGGATTCGAGACTCGGGTCACGGTGCTGGGCCATACTCAGCGCGGCGGGACACCCACGTCGTTTGATCGGGTTTTGGCCACATGGTACGGCGTGGCAGCCGCCGAGGCAGTAGCCGATAGGGACTTCTCAACCATGGTCGCCTATCGCAGCGGCGAGGTAGTTCGGGTTCCGCTCGCCGAATGTGTTGCCTCCCTCAAATATGCGAGTCCTACCCTGCTACGAACCGCTCGGACCTTCTTCGCGTAGAACCTCACCCCTCTTCGACTAAAGTGGTCGGCGGAACTGTGGTGGTTGCCACCACAAACTCCGCGTCGTAGGTCTCAAAGGCGGATCGGGTGACGACCGCGTCGCTGTCGCCCTCGTCAGTGGGAAGGAATCCGGACTCGCCGTTGATCCGAATGCGAACGGCAAGAATGCCGTCGAATCCAGTAGCGGTGTAGGTCAGTTGAGCTGCCGCGTCCTGCAACTCTTGTGCTTCGGGCGCAACCACATCACCGCCGATGTCGAGCGAGACCATGTCGATGATGGCGACTTGGTTTTCGTTGATGAACGCCTCGGTGAGATCGAAGGCGCGTAGCGGGTTTCCCCAGCCGAGGTCGATCTCATCCTGGCTGCGAATTTCTTGACCGAAGAGGAGACTAATCCGGTCCTGAAATGAGGCCGCGGGATCGACCTCACGGATCACCGGAACAACGATGTTGCGATCAGCATGGGTGGCGATCAAGTAGACCTGAATCGGAATCGCCGCTGGGACCGCCGCAATCGTGGTAGTCGTGACCTCAAGATCGCTGCGTAGCACATCGGGCAACTTCTCGGGACTGATTAGTACTACTTCCTCGTCGGTGGGCAGAGAACAGGCGCTCACCGTCAACCCGGCCGCGATGATGAGCAGTAGGAGTTTCTTCATAGTGGGTCGTGTCCGGCTAGGGCGTTACCGATCGGTAGATCCACCGTGAAACACGCACCAGACCCGCCATCGGCGCGATCGGTGACATGAACGGACCCGCCGTGGAGTCCGACGTGCTCGGTGACCAAAGACAATCCGAGCCCCGATCCGGTGCTGTGCCCCCGCCGACTACTGGCACTGCCGCGTGAGAAGCGGTCGAAGATAACATGGCGTTCGACTAGCGGAACCCCTGGCCCTTCGTCCTCCACCGTGAGTTGGGCAGTTTCGTTGATGGCGCGCACCGAAACCCGGATCACCCCCGCGCCGTACTTGGCCGCGTTGTCGAAAAGGTTGGTAAGAACCTGAGCCAAACGACGCTTGTCGCCGATAATAACACAATGATCGAGGTCGCCGACGTCCACCTGAACCTCCGAGTTTGCGTTATGACGAACCGACTGGCGCACAAACTCGACTAGGTCGATGGGTTCCGCTTGGAGGGACGCTGTTCCGACGTCGTACCGGCTGATCTCGAGCAGATTTTCGACCAGTATCGTAAAGCGACTGATCTCGCCCGTGAGCAGATAGAGAGCGGTCTGATTTCGCGGCGTGAGGTCACGGCGGGAGTTGTTTAGCACCTCAATGGACGCGTTGAGGGTCATGAGCGGCGAACGCAGTTCGTGGCTGACCTCTGAGGCGAATCGAGAATCTCGCTCGATCCGATCCTCGAGCGATTGAGCCATGTGGTTGAACGAATCGGCGAGCGAGGCAAGGTCTGTATCGGCGGGGGGATCAAGGCGAGTTTGGAGTTCACCGGCGGCCAAGGATTCGGCGGCAAAGCGGACATCGGCCAGGGGGGAAAGGGCGCGGCGTGACGCCCAACTACCTAAGGCCGCGGAGAGCACCGTGCTGGCGCCCGACACGGCCAAGAGTATGATTCCGAGGGTCCGTAGCGCAACCTCGACGTCGTCGGTGAGCGCCGCTTCGTAATAGGCTGCATCGATATCGGGAATGGGCAGGCCCGTAACGATCGCCGATTTGTCGTCGAGGCGCACCCGCATACGCCCGGCACGATTAGCCCCAACGGCGGTGATGAGTTCGTCGGGGACACCATCGGCGTCGAAAACTTGTGGATTGGATGCTGACCATTCGTCACCGAGTCGAATCAAGGGGAAAGACCGGTCGGTGATGGTGAGCGAGTCAAAGATTGAGCTGACATCATCAATCTCGGTTTCGTCAGCCAGGCGCCCCTCAACTCGTTCGCCGTTGCGTACAACGACCGAGAATGCTCGATTTTCGCGGTCGGCGACTAGGTTTTGCCGAGCGAGTGTGAGCGTCGTCACGGCAATGGCGAGCGAGAGCGAAAGCCCGCCCAACGTGTACAGCAACATGACTCTGGATCGAATGCCCAGTCGGGCCCAGAGTCGGCGCATTGGTCGTCGTAGTCAGGACTGCAGCTTGTAGCCGAGCCCGCGAACAGTGATGACGTGACGAGGGTTGGCTGCATCAGGTTCGATCTTGGTGCGAAGGCGACGTATGTGAACATCAACAAGGCGACCATCGCCGAAATAGTCGTAGTCCCAGACCCGCCCCAAGATGACCTCGCGGCTCAGGACTCGGCCGGAATTGTTGGCCAACTCGACGAGGAGCCGAAACTCCGTCTTAGTGAGGTGGACTTCCTTGTCCGCCAACCGCACCACCCCTTCGGCGGGGATGATCTCCAGATCGCCGAACACCAATTTTGCCGGGTCAGACTCGACGGTCCGGGCTCGACGTAAAAGTGCGCGGATGCGAGCCGAGAGTTCCTTAGGAGCGAACGGTTTGGTGAGATAGTCGTCGGCTCCGGCTTCGAGACCGGCCACGACATCATGGGTGTCGGCGCGAGCCGTGACCATCACGATAGGGACATCGCTCGCTCGGCGAATGGCTCGACAAACGTCGAAGCCATCGATACCGGGAAGCATGATGTCGATGAGTACGACGTCGGCCATATCACGTGTGAAGGCCTCGAGGGCTTCCTCCCCGGTAGCCGCCTCGTCTACTGCCCAGCCCTCGTCTTCAAGGGCGAGACGGACAGCGGTGCGGATGCGTTCGTCGTCTTCAACGGTAAGGATTCGTGTTCCCATTGCCTTGATGTTGCCAGATTCCGACGCCGCGCGGCTATCGGATTACGATATTTGCTCAGAAGCCATGGGCGTTTACCCTACCTAGTAGCTCCAAAAACGCAGTCTGAATGCCAGGCGCAACCGCGATATAGGCCCCTTCGTCGGCCAGTCGGTCCTCGGTGTGGCCCCCCGCTTCGCGCACAATGAGGCCACCGGCGGCGACGTCCCATTCATTGATGCCTCGCTCGAAACAGCCATCGACTCGACCACACGCCACGCTGCAAAGGTCAAGGGCTACCCCGCCGAAGCGTCGGATATCGCCCACCGCCGGAAGTAAATGTTCGAGCGCGGTGGCCTGCTCGCGCCGCCGTATCCCGTCGTAGGAAAAACCGGTGGCGATCAACGAACGTGCCAAGTCAGTGCCGTTGCTCACTTTTATGGGCCGACCATTGATGGTGGCGCCTCCGCCTCGGATGGCGCGGAAACGCTCCCCTCGCACTAGGTCGTGGACGGTGCCTACGGTTTCGATCCCATCGACGCGGGCCGCGATCGAGACCGAGAATCCCGGCAGATCACGAACGAAGTTTACGGTGCCATCGATCGGGTCGATCACCCACGTAATTCCAGACGTGGCCGGTCGATAGCTCCCTTCCTCACCGAGGAGGCCGTCGTTGGGACGAGCGTCAAGTATGACCCCCACGATGGTTTCTTCCGCCCAACGATCCATCGCGGTTACGATGTCGGTTGCACTGGACTTGGTGTCGGTGGCGAGGTTGGTGCGAACTTCGGGTGCGATGAGGGTCGGCAGTACCGCGTCCACGGCCGCGTCAGCTAACTCGGCTAGTTCCGCGGTGAGAGTCTGGTTCACGAGTCGGCGTCCGCTCGCTGAGCTTCGATGGCGTGCCATTCGCTCATCGCCCGCAAAGTAAGCACCGCAACAATCGCCACGCCCCCGGCCGCGACTAAGGCACTGACAACGCCGACAATTCCGGCGATGGTCGAACAATCGTTGAGACACTGAAGATCGGTGACGGCGTACCCGGTGAACCCGCCACACAGTCCGGCGATCACGATGGCGAGAACGGCCAAAATCCGAGCGAGGGGCGCCGGAGCGGAACTTTCGTTACCCAACGATGAAGGAATCGGGGTCATGGATAGAATCTTAGCGGTGGGCGCTATCCCTTCCGTCACCGACGCCTACGATGCCGGTGCCGTGCGTACTCTGGTTGTTCTTCCCACCTTCAACGAGGCGGCCAACATCGAAGAGGTGCTGCAACGACTCCTTGAGGCGTGTCCCAAGGTGTCGGTTTTGGTCGTCGACGATTCCAGCCCCGATGGGACTGCCGATTTGGTCGAGCAAATCCGCGACGCTCGACCTAGTGACTCGCAAGGCACGATTAGGGTTTTGCGCCGTCCACAGAAATCGGGCCTCGGCTCGGCCTATCGAGAAGGATTCCGACAGGGCCTCGCCGACGGGTTTGCGGTCATGGTCGAAATGGACTCTGATCTCTCCCACGATCCGAAGGTTCTGCCGGAACTTCTGGCCGCGGTGGAGGCCGGTGCCGACCTAGCTCTAGGGAGTCGCTACATCCACGGTGGTTCAATCCCGGATTGGTCGTGGCACCGCCGCGCCCTATCTCGTTGGGGTAACCGCTACGCCGCCAAGGTGCTTGCCCTCCCCCTCACCGACTCAACGAGCGGTTTTCGCGCCTACCGGGCCGATGTCTTGGCGCTAATCGACTTACCCTCTGTGCATGCTGACGGCTACGCCTTCCAGATCGAAATGGCCTATCGCGTGCTGAGATCGGGGGGATCGATCAGTGAAGTGGGGATCTCGTTTACCGATCGAGTTCGGGGCGAATCAAAGATGTCCAGCCGAATTATTGTTGAAGCCCTAGCCCTGGTGACATGGTGGGGCATCCGCGACCGAGTGCTCAGGGTCCGTTGATTTGCCGTGGCCGCTCGAGGAATAGAGGGCCGGGCGGGGCGGGCGCCGGACGGCAGGCTCGGCTTCCTACACGTCGACATGGATGCCTTCTTTGCTTCGTGCGAACTCGTTCGACGACCCGAACTCCGAAACCAACCGGTGGTGGTCGGCGGAACGGGTCACCGGGGGGTAGTGGCGGCGGCCTCGTATATCGCTCGGTCGTTCGGCATCTTCTCGGCGATGCCCGCCATCCAGGCGCGGCGCCTTTGTCCTCATGCGATCTTTCTGGAGGGAGACCACGACCACTACGCCGAAGTCAGTGCTCGGATCATGGCAGTGTTTCACGACGTCACACCGCTCGTTGAGCCGTTGTCGCTCGACGAGGCCTTCCTCGACATTCGTGGTGCCCTGCACGGACGCAATCGAAGTCTGACCATCGCCCGCGAACTGCGCGCCCGGATGCTCGAACAAGAGGGCTTGACTTGCTCGATTGGCGTAGCCACGAACAAGTTCCTCGCCAAACTCGCCACCGAACGAGCGAAACCTCGTCCAAGTAAACAAGGTCCGGTTTTTGGATCGGGAGTCCACGTTGTTGCCCCAGGAGAAGAACTCCTCTTCTTGCATCCACATCCGGTACGTGACCTGTGGGGCGTGGGTCCGGCCACGGCTGCTAAGCTTGCTGCGATGGGAATCGAGACGGTCGCGGACTTAGCCGCACAGCCCGCGGCTCGGGTCATGAACGGGTTAGGGAACTCGGTTGGCCGCCATCTACACCGTCTGGCCCACGCCATCGACGAGCGCCCAGTGATCGTCGACCAGCGGGTGAAGTCCATTGGGCGCGAAGAGACGTTCCCCCGTGATCTAGTCGACCAAGCGGTGCTCAGGCGTGAAATCGTGCGCCTCAGCGATGCGGTTGGTTCCCGCCTCAGGTCAGCCGGGCTGGTGGGAAGGACAGTCACGATCAAAGTGCGGTTCGCCGACTTTACGACGATCACCCGCTCCCAAAGCCAAGCCGTACCAGTGGCGGGCGCACACACTATTAGGGACGTGGCCGACGCCTTGTTCAGCCGAGTCGACATTTCCTCGGGGGTAAGATTGCTCGGCGTGAGCGTGAACCAACTGGCGCCTCTCGAAGCGCAACAACTCTCCCTTGATGATCTCAGCGGACAAAACTGGAACGTTGCCGATAACGTTATAGGGGAGATCCGAAAACGTTTCGGTGGCTCTTCCATCGGGTCGGCAACACTTGCCCGGTCAGGCAAAGCGCTCGATCGGATGGAGAAAGGACAACAGCAGTGGGGGCCAAACGATGTGGCATGATTTCGTATGCCGCGTTGTTAAGAGATAGCTGCTGTGCCAATATGAAATATCTGACCAAGGAGCACTCTGGTGCCGTTGTCTGAAGACGAGCAGCGAATCCTCACTGAAATCGAGGATCAACTCTACAAGTCCGACCCTGCGCTCGCCCGTGAGGTCTCGCAAACCACGATCTACACCCACGCCTTTCGCAATCTGAAGTGGGCGGCCGCGGGGTTCATCGTCGGCACGGTAATGATGGTGACCATGCTGTCGGTATCGTTTCTTCTCGCCTTCTGCGGCGTACTCGTCATGCTCGCCAGCCTGCTTGTGTTCTTCAACAATGCCCAAAAGCTTGGCAAGGCCGGACTCGAACAGATGACCTCTGAGATGCGAGGCGGCGGCCTTCGTGACGTAGTGGGCGGCGCGGGGACCCGTATGCGCGATCGCTTCAACCAGCCCAAGAACGGGCCAAGCCAGTAGCCACTCCGAGGGTTAGCGCCGCCTCAGAGTTCGCGGATCTATAGCGTCACGCCACAACCGAGACCGGCTGACTTGGGCTCGGCACGCGAAACGCACCGCTCTCGCAGCGTCGCGGCAAGCCAGCGAATGAGCGGCCGAGTCCGTGGCTTGGCTGTAGCGCAAGACTGTGAGATGCTCGGCCAAATCGTCCACCGGACCCACCCGAAGCGGCGAAGCAACGGCTCGTCGGCCAAATTCGGAGGCCGTTTCCGAGGGCGTGGGAGTCAAGCCAACGAGCCGCAACGCATCGGTCGCGGTGTACCAGTTGATTTCGGCCCGCCCAACCGGGTCTGTTCCGACCCGATGCACCCAGCGGCGGTGAAGGTCGAGACGGGTAAGGGGGATCGTTGCGAGGAGCAAGGCAATACCGGCGAGGGCGGCGAGGGCTCGGAGCAGGACGCGAACGTCGAACGGGAGGCGGGCATCGGAGCCATTGTTGAGCGGGTTGTCTGACGCAAGAGCCAGAGTTGTTGGTGTGGCGGTGCTGTCGGGGGACGGGCCGCTGTCGGGGCGCGGGGCGGGCGCTAAGTTGGGCACGGTAGTCGGGGTGAGGTCGGGTTCGGTGGCCGCGTCGTTTTCGTTGAGTTGCGCGGGGATCAAACCGGTGATGGCGTGACTTTGGGTCGGGGCCCGGCCTGGAGTCGGGTCAAAGACAATCCAGCCCACGCCCGAGAAGTACACCTCTGGCCAGGCGTGGGCGTGCTCACCGCGAACTACGAACTCGCCGCGGGCAGGGTCAAATTCGCCCCATGTGAAACCCACCGCAACCCGCGCCGGGATGCCGATCGAGCGTGCCATAGACGCAAAAGTTGACGCAAATTGTTCGCAGTAGCCGCGCTGAACCACCAGCAGGAAGTCTTCAATCGAGTTGACGTCGTGTCGCAGGGCCACGTCAAGGTCGTAAGTAAAATTGCCTGGGGCGATGAAATGGTTCTGCAGTGCCAGGATCCGCTCGTAGTCGTTCGTAGCGTTGGCGGTTATTTCTTCGGCCAACTTCGTCACGCCATCGGGCCAGCACTGGTCGGTTATCTCTTCGTTGCCGGTACAGTCGACGGGGAGTTGGGTGTGTTCTTGAACAAAGTCTTGGTCGAGTCCGTCGGTGGCGTCGTCGGGGAGGTTCGACGCAGAATAGAGCGGCACAGCAGATTCAATTGTGTAGGTAAAGCCGCGAGCGGCGGCGGCTTCAGAACCGGTCTCGACCACTAGCGCTCCGGTAGCCACTTCGTACTCGAGTCTGACCCCGTCAGAAGCAATCACATTGGAGACCTCATAGGCCGCCGGAAGGTAGATTCCACCCAGGCTTCGCGTGGTAACGGTTTGGGTAATCGTGCGGCGGTGAACCCCCGGACCGACGTCGGTGGGGAGTGATCCACGCGCTTGGTCAAAGTTGCTCGAACGTTCCCACTGGCGCCCCGTGAAGTCGGTGAGGGCCATGAGACGCCAATAGGAGCGATCTGCGACCGGGTCCGCCACCTTCACCGAGAACATCTCAAAGCGCGACTGATTGACCAAGGTGGCGTTGATCCCAACTAAGGGGCTGATGACGTGGCGGGTTTCATCGTCGTTGTCCCATGTTGCCGGATCGATGAACACCTCTCCCGCGTCGGGGAAGGCGGGCCCAGCGAACACGCCGAAAGCAATCGACAAAACGACCGCCAGCACGCCCACCCGCAAAGTACTTGATAGCCCCGCGGGGGCCGACGAATCCATCCAGATCTCCTCGCGTGCCTGACGTTCGGCTCGTATCGTGAGCAGCACCGCCGCCCCGGCCGCGGCGAAGAGTCCCGCGTGCAGAACTGGGGACTCGGACGCGCCGAGCAAGGTAGAGAACACGAAAATGATGGTGGCGGGAGCGATGGCCTCCAAGACTGAGCGCTGGCGAAATGCCGCCCAATCGGCGAGAAAAGCAACCCACCATAAGGCAATCCCGGCCAGCACCACAAAACCCCGAACCGGTTCCACTGGGGCGCTCTCCGCCTCGAATATCAGCCACGCCAGATCGAGGTCGGCTCGCAGCAGTTCGACTGTATCGCGGGTGGGAAGTAAGGTCCCCGCCGTCTCTGGGAACAAGACAAGGTTGATCACTATCAAGAAGCCAGTTGCACTAAGCAGTAGCGAGATCAACGTCGCCAGCCCAGCCCGGCGCATCACGATCGCCAGTCCGTGCGACGCAATCACCAACAACACCAAGTCGGCCCAGAAGGAACGGCCCAGAAACAAACGGTCAAGGCTTACGGTAACGGCCAACGTCAGCGCGACAACTGCGACCTCACCGAGAACCTCGAGAAGGCGTCGGGTGTTCACTTAGCGCCCGCTCGCGTGGCGTTGCGGCCAAAGCGCCACCGATTCGGCAATTGACCGGGGCCGGTGAGATGAATCCAGTCTCCGGTTCCCGCGGCCTCACGTCGGCCATCGCCCCAATGTTCGACATCGACGGTAATGACGACCGAGGCTCGAAGGCGAGCCGCGAAGCGCTGACGCATGGCGTGGTCGGTCGAGAGCAAGGGATCAGCGGTGGTGGCTATAACCGATCCCGATGGGCGCGAGATTCCTGGATGGAAATTTGGCGAACCCCCGTCGAGCAAGGTCAAGAAGTCGAGTAACGGACCGAGTTGCGCCCAGCCCGATACGAGGGGGGTGGCGTGCCCGTCGGTTGTTGCGATGCGAGTTGCGCCACCCGCGTGAAGCACCGACGAAGCAATCGACGCGGCAACCGAGGTGGTGACATCTTGCGCTTCGGCGCTGTCCGACGGGGGTCGGGTGTCGATGACAATTGACAACTGGCCGTGGCTGGGGGGTCGAAACTGGCGAACCTGCAATTCATCGAGTCGGGCCGACGACGGCCAGTGAATCTTGCGCGGGTCGTCACCTGGTACGTAGTCGCGCAGTCCATCGAACTCTTCATCGCTCAACCCCAGCGAGGCAAGCACCCCCGCTCCGAGCAGAGAATCATCTCCGGCCGGAAGTCGAGTCGGGGGGAGGGTCTCGACCCGCGGATGAACGATCAAACGAGCCGTGGTATTGACGTGGTGGCGTCGCCGGGCCAAACCAAGTGCGTCGACGTCTTCGATCTGGATCGGGCCGAGATGAAGGACCCCTCGACGTTCGGTCGGGAAACGGTATGCGCCGTGAACGGTGCCCCCCTTGGCGGCCAGTGGCGCGAGCGAGAGTTGTACACCGCCCGTGCCGGCAACGGTGTCGTGGAGGCGCATGAGCGGAGTTCGGTACCGACCGCGATTCACCACCTCGAGATCAACTCGAGCCGAGTCGCCTACCTGAACACGAGGAGGGGTGAGATGACGGGCGACCGCTACGCGGCTGGGCCGGAATCGCCGAGTGGCGACGGCCAGCACCACCGCGGCGATTGCTACGCAACCGACGACGAGAAAACTAACCGAACCAAAGAGCCGGCCCGCCCCAATGAAGCCCAAACCGCCAACTAAGACGCTCCAACCCGAGCGAGTGGGCACGAATCAACTGCCCCCGGGTCGCGGTACCGGCACACCATCTAGGATCTCTGTCACCACGTCACGGGGGCGAACTCCTCGCATCCGACACTCCGGGGTGACCAGAAGTCGGTGCGGAAGCACGTATTTAGCCAGGGTCTTGATGTCGTCGGGGGTGGCGAAGGCTCGCCCTTCGGCCGCGGCGTGAGCGCGACAGACCCGCTGGAGGGCAACCACGCCGCGCGGGGATAAACCGAGCCCCAATGAGGGATGGCTGCGGGTGGCCGCGGCTAGGTCGAGTAGGTAGCCTCGAAGGACCGGAGCGAGATAGACTCGGTCAAGCGATGCCGCCATTTCGACTACCTGAGCAGCCGTCAACACCGGTTTGAGTTGGTCGGCCGGCTCCGATGACGTGCCATGGGTGTCCAGAATCTCGAGTTCCGCCAGCCGATCCGGATAGCCAATCTCTAGCCTCATCAAGAAGCGGTCCAATTGTGCTTCGGGTAGGGCGTAGGTGCCTTCATGCTCGATGGGATTTTGGGTCGCGATGACCATAAACGGCGCGCCAAGTTGGCGGGTAACCCCATCGGTTGTGACTTGTCGTTCGGCCATTGCCTCGAGCAGGGCTGATTGGGTCTTGGGTGAGGCCCGGTTGATTTCGTCGGCGAGGAGGATATCGCTGAATATGGGACCAGGGCGAAATTCGAAAACATTGACTGACCGATTCCAAACGCTAACCCCAGTCACATCGGTGGGAAGAAGGTCAGGGGTAAACTGGACGCGGCCGAAGTGGCCATCGACGCTGCGAGCCAGTGCTTTGGCGAGACTGGTTTTACCGACTCCGGGCACATCTTCGACGAGTACATGGCCGTCGGAAACCAACGCCAGGGCGAGCAGGTGAATCACCCTCGACTTGCCGCGAATGGCTTGGCCGATGTTGGCGGTCAGGGTGGCGAAGTTCTCGGCGAAGCCGTTACTGGCCCCGTGGTCGGCCACCACGTTTGGATTTTCAGTAGTAGTCACGAGGCCTCCGCGTGATCTCAACGCACAAGATAGTATCCAACTAGACGAGCGGTGCTTACATTGGTAGGTAGTGATGGATCTAGCGCTCGCTGTCGACATTGGCGGCACGAAATTCGAAGCCGCGATCGTGAATGCTAAAGGCACGATTCTTGACCGAGAACGGATCGATTCTAGCGGCGCGATCCACTGTGACGAACTTTTCGAGCGACTAATCGGAATCATCGAGACCCTCGACACCACCATGATCTCGGTCTGTGGCGTGGGTTCGGGGGGACCAATGCGGCGCGGGGGTACGGAAGTGAGTCCCCTCAATATCCCGGCGTGGCGGAACTTCCCGTTGCTCCCTCGGTTGGCTGATCTTAGCGGCAAGCCGACATTCGTGGACAACGATGCCAAGGCGCTTGCCTTAGGCGAGGCATGGAAGGGCGCGGCGAGGGGGGAAAAGAACTTCATCGCGATGGTTGTTTCCACCGGAATTGGCGGCGGCATCGTTCTTGATGGTCGCCTACTTGACGGTGCCGACGGCAACGCTGGCCACATTGGGCACATCGTTGTTGATCCGGAAGGAATTGACTTACCCACACATGTGCGGGGGGTGCTTGAAGCCGAAGCGAGCGGCACGGGCATCGCGGCACGCCTCGGGAAGCCTGCGATCAACGCCAACGACCACGAACGGCGCCGAGCCGGAATGATGGTGGGGCGCGCCGTTGGCTCCGTCGCCAACTTGCTCGACCTTCCGCTTGCGGTGGTTGCGGGGTCGGTCGCCCTCGGTTACGGCGAGATGTTCTTCAGTGCGGCCCAGGCGGAAATTGATCGCATCGCAACCTTGCAACACTCGACTGGGACCCGGATTATCCCAGCCGCCTTGGGTAGCGATGGTCCCATCATCGGCGCGGCCGCAGTCGGTTTTCGCGGTCTGGGACACGATGTTGGAGTTGCTCGGTGAATCTCCAGCGGACTGCCCTTAGGGCCGCCCTGATGGTTGCCGTTCGCCCCCGCCTATGGACTACCGCGGCCCGCCAGTTTCGCCGCTTTGTTCCCGATCGCTGGTGGCGGACCCGTCCGTTCCTTCCGTTGCCGGACTCGGCCTTATTGGCTTTTCGCGCCGAAACGCAGTACGGCGACGCCACTCATCTTGTCGATGGGCGCGACCTTGTCCTCTGGCTGGCGTGGTGCAAAAACGAACGGAAGCGGTCCGCTACGTGAACCGAGTTCTCGGCCGATGGCAGGTCGAGACGGTCCGGGGGTCGGTGCAGTCGATCCATCATTGCCCGCCGCCTACCGAACCAGTGCCGAGGGTGGTGGTCAACCAGGTGATTGACACCGTTCTCGTTCTCGGCAGTACGCAGTCCGCCGATGTGGTTGATCGAGATGCGGTTGAAGCAGCAGGAATTGAGGTCATTCGGCGGCGCAGCGGCGGGGGAGTGGTACTTGTCGGGGCCGGTTGGCAAGTCTGGATCGACATCTGGATTCCGGCCGGTGACCGGCTTTGGTCCAATGATGTCGTGAAGGCGGCTTTTCCGATTGGTGACGCATGGGCTTGTGCCCTTGCGGCCACCGAACAGCCATTGGCCCCGAACAACTCCTTAATGGTTCATCGCGGCGGAGTTTCGACTGAAGCCGACCGGTTGGGACGACTTGTTTGTTTTGCGGGGCGCGGTCCGGGCGAAGTATTTGCTCCCAACGGATCCAAACTCGTCGGCATTAGTCAACGTCGCACTCGTGACTGGATCCGTGTGCAATCGATGGCTTACCGCCGCTGGAACGCCGCCGCCACGCTGTCGTTGTTGTCGTTCACTGACGCCGAACGCGCTACTGCCAACGACCGGTTGGCTCGTTTTGTGATGGGAATCGGCGACTGTGACGTTACTGATCGCGTAGTCCTCGCCCTGCCGTAGTTGACGGTGATCGAGAGTTGAACTTAGGGGCTGATTCGCGCCATACGTACGTTCATTCGCGCTCTACGTGAAGATTGGGGTTGCAGAAGTGGGGGGAAAGGGAGTACAGTGGTGGCTTGTGGAGCATTTAGGGTTACCTAGGTTCCAACCAACCTACTGCGAAAGGGGGGAACGCTATGGCACGCTTCGTGGGAAACTTCGATCACACGCTAGACGCCAAGGGACGACTAATTCTTCCGGCCGCGTTTCGTCCCAAGTTGGCCGATGGTGCGTTCATTACCCCGCTGGATCGCTGTTTGGCGATTCTTCCCGCCGAAGAATTTGACCGCATGGCGGATCGTCTCGAAGCTCAGGTCGCGGCGGGCGAGGTCGACGTGAACGCGCTGCGCCATTTCGCCAGCCAAGCCGACGAGGTCACCCCCGACGCTCAGGGCCGAGTCAGGTTACTTCCCCATCTCCGAGAGTTAGGTGGACTCGATCGCGCGGTGATCGTTACAGGTGCGCTTCGCCGCATCGAACTCTGGAACCCGGCCCGCTGGGCGGAAGTTTCCCCTGCGGGGGCCCAAGGGCTCGCCCAGGCAATCGAACGGGGTCATGGCCTTGGCCCAAGCTGACTCCAGCCGAAAAAGCGACGATCCTCCTATGGAGAGAAAGGTTGCCGCCGCCGATGGTCTCGATTTTGACCATGACCCAGTCATGCTCGAAGAGGTGATCAAGGTTCTGTCCCTAGTCCCCGACGGTGTCGTGGTTGATGCCACCCTCGGCGGGGCGGGGCATTCCGAGGCTCTACTCGCCGCAAATACCGGCCTTTCGATCTTGGGGTTGGACCGAGACAAGACGGCCTTGGCAGCGGCCCGGGATCGACTTGTTCCTCATAGCAATCGGGTAACGCTTCGCCACACCCGCTTCGACGGCCTCGAATCCGTCGTCCGTTCGCTCGGGCACGCCCAAGTGTCGGGGTGCCTTTTCGATCTCGGGGTGAGTTCGCCACAACTCGATCGGGCCGAGCGAGGTTTTAGCTTCCGCAACGACGGACCCCTCGACATGCGGATGGATCAAAGCCAAGGCGTAACGGCCGCCGATCTCGTAAACCACTCCGACCAAGCGAGGCTAATCATGATCCTACGTCGCCACAGCGACGAGCGTTACGCGCCGCGAATTGTCCGCGCGATCGTTGCGGCCCGCCCCATTCTCACCACGTCGGAATTGGCCAATGTCATCGGCGATGCGGTGCCTGCCCCTGCACGTCGTCTCGGTGGCCACCCCGCCCGCAAGACATTCCAAGCACTTCGTATCGAGGTCAACGCGGAACTTGAAGTCCTCGACGCTGCCTTGACCCAAGCCCTCCGGCTCCTCGTACCGCGCGGGCGGGTGGCCGTTTTGGCTTATCACTCCGGTGAGGATCGCATCGTGAAGCGATGCTTTCGCGACGCTGCGGGCGAAAAGCCGCCCCCGCGACCGGACCTGCCATCCCCTCCCGGCTACACGGCCAGCGTACGACCGCTGTGGCGCGGGATCCAGAGGCCAACGGAGGCCGAGCTTGAACGCAACCCTCGGGCCCGAGCGGCCCGATTGCGCGCCGTAGAGAAGTTGGAGGCTGCCTGATGGTCGCCACCACGAACCCTCACAACGGTGAACCCCAGGTCCATGTCCTTCCTCGGTCACTTCGCGTTGTCCGGCCTGCGACGCAGTCGCGACCCACGGGGATGCTGGGTACCTCCATCGCCCTATTAATTTTCGCGATAATGCTGGCGGTCGCTGGCATTCATGCTTTGTCGGTCCAGACGCAGGCCGAGATCGACGCCGTGCGGGTGGAAAACACAACACTCGAAGCCGCTCAGACCCGCTTAGTGGCCGAACTCTCCTGGATCGACTCGCCCGAAGGGCTAGTTGAACTGGCGACCGCGGCGGGCTTTGTCCCCGCGGCCGACGTGATGAATCTCATCGCGGTACCGGAGGGACAGTTGGCGCCGCCGCAGAGCGCGGACCCGTTTGGCGCGGGCAGTAGTTGATGGGCCAGAATAATCGGTCCCGCTCGAAACGCTCTCGGACGGTCGTGGGACAGCCGTCGGTAAGTGCCTACCGGGTTGGCGTTGTTGCAGTCGGGTTTGTCCTCGCGATTGCGACGTTCGGGTATCGGCTAGTTGACCTCCAACTGACACCTGACCCGGCTCTGGCGGGGCCACTAGGTACACGGTTTCACGTTGCTGACCTCGATGCAGCGCGGGGGGAAATAGTCGACCGACAGGGCCGCAGTTTCGCCCTCTCGCTGCCGAGTGCGACCGTGGTCGCCGACCCCCGTCTGATTCGCGCCGAAGAGATCCCGGGGGCAGTGGCTGCTCTTTCGAAGATCCTCGGCACTACACCCGAAACGATCGAAAGTCGCCTGTCAAGCGACCGGCATTACGTAATTTTGGATCGTCAGGTCGATATCGAAATTGGAAACGCGGCGCTCGCCCTTGACCTGCCCGGAGTTTGGGTCGATGAAGAACCCCGTCGCGAACATCCCAACGGGGCGTGTTCAGGTCTGGCCCTCGTTGGCCGCGTCGATAGCGACCAGAACGGAATCAGCGGGATTGAACTCGCCTATGACGATGTTCTCACTGGTATCGCGGGGGTGCAAAGACGCGAGGCAAGCGCGGATGGTTTAGCGACCATCCCCGGCGGCGAGTACACTGTGCATGCACCCGAACCGGGCCGCGACGTCGCCCTGACGCTCGACCGCAACGCCCAGTACCAGACCCAAGAGATTATGGTGGCCGCGGTCGAGGCCGCCCAAGCCGAACTCGGGGTGGCCCTCATCACCGTCCCCTCGACTGGTGAAATCCTCGCCGCGGTAGGCGTTACCCGCAATTCTGAAACCGGGACCGCAGAATGCACCACGACCAACCTTCCCGCGACGTGGACGTTTGAACCCGGTTCGATCCTCAAGCCAATCATCATGGCGGGAGTACTTCAAGCCCAACTCACTACTCCCAACGAGCAGTTGGCTCTCCCGGACCGGTTGGCGTATCCCCTCAGTGACGGCCTTACCCACACCCTCAAGGATTACTTCCCACATACCCAGGCGACCTACTCTCCGACCGAAATCATCGTCAAGTCGTCCAACATCGGCACGATCACGCTCGCCCACCGCCTTGGCGCGGCCAACTTGGAGAAGAACCTTCGCTCGTTTGGTTTCGGCCAACAGACTGCCTTGCAGTTGCCGGGCGAGGCACGAGGGATATTCGACACCATCGATAGTGATCTTGAACTGGCCACGGTTAGTATTGGACAGGGCATAGCTGTGACCCCGCTGCAGATGATCCAGGCTTTCAACACCCTGGCTAACGGCGGCGTACATCGTGATCCTGTGTTGGCCGTAACGAACGGGCGTAAGGCCGAACCGCGTCGCGTTGTGGACCAAGACGTGGCCGACCAAGTGATCGCGATGACCCGCGCCGTGGTCGACGAGGGTACAGGAACACAGGCCGCAGTGCCGAGCTTTCGGGTGGCTGGAAAAACGGGTACGGCGTGGCAGGTGTGCGGTAAATCTGGCTATCTCTGTGACGATCAGTCGCGCCACTACACGGCCAGCTTTGTGGGGATGGTATACAACGATCTCGGCGCCGCGCTTTCTATTCTGGTCGTGATTGACAACCCGCGCGGCGCCAGCTTTTACGGCGGTTCGGTCGCTGCGCCCGCGTTCGCCGAGATCGCCACCTCCGCCGTTCGCCAGCTGCGGATCCCTCCCGTAAGCGACGGCGCAACGCAGGGGCGAGTCCGGGCGCTGCCCGCGGTGGCCCGCACCGAAGATGGCGGGTCTGTAGAAGAGGTTGCGGGCGAGTGAGTACCCGGTTCGATGAGGTGGTAGCTGTTCTTCCCGGAGTTCTCGATGCTGATCGCTCGCCTGCCATGGTGAGTGACGTCGAGCACGACTCGCGTCGGGTTGGGGCGAATTGCCTCTTTGCCTGTATCCGCGGGGCGACTTCGGACGGTCACGATTTCGCCGCCGCAGCGCTTGACGCGGGCGCCGCCGGGCTCGTCGTGGAGCGGCGTCTCGACGTGGAAGTTCCTCAGGTTGTGGTGCGAGACGTTCGTCGCGCCTTGGGTCCCGCCGCCGCCGCCGTCCATAATCGACCGAGCCTGTCACTCGCCGTTCTAGGCGTCACCGGCACGAACGGTAAGACAACGACCGTGTCGATGATCGCGTCCCTTGTTCGAGCACTAGGCGGGTCAGTGCTCGAGATCGGAACACTCACGGGCGAGCGGACAACCCCAGAAGCTCCCGAGTTGCAACGCCTCCTCGCAAATGCTCGCAGCGAAGGGGTCGAAGTCGTTGCCATGGAGGTGTCGAGCCACGCCATCGAACAAGGTCGGGTTGACGGTGTTTATTTCCACGCCGCGGCCTTTACCAACTTAGGTGTCGATCACCTCGATCATCACGGCGACCTCGAGTCCTATTTCGGGGCCAAGGCCGCTTTGTTCGTCCCCGAGCGAACGCCGGTTGCTGTAGTGAACATTGACGACTCCTATGGCCGTCGGTTGGCGACAACCGCGTCGGTAACCATTGTCGCTGTTGAGTCCGCCCAGATCCCGATTATCGACGTATCACCGCAGGCATGCACGTTTATATGGCGGGGTCAGCAAGGACTGCTTCCGCTCGGCGGGGCCTTCAATGTGATGAACGCGGCTATCGCCGCGGAGATGGTCGCCACCCTTGGTTTCTCGGAGGCCGAGATACTGGCCGCCTTGGCTAGGGTGGAGAGCGTTCCCGGTCGCTTCGAGCGCATAGACGCCGGGCAATCGTTCGCGGTGGTGGTGGATTATGCACACACCCCTGAAGGGCTCGATGCCGTCTTGTCCGCGGCACGCGAAATCACCAAACGGCGACTCATCGTGGTCTTTGGCGCGGGCGGTGATCGCGACCGCTCAAAGCGACCCCGGATGGGCAAGGTGGCCTGTAAGCGAGCCGATCGTGTGGTGCTCACCAACGACAATCCCCGTAACGAATCTGCCTCCGACATCATCGCGGGAATCGTGTCGGGCATGAACCGTCCGCCCGAGTTGATCGAACCCGACCGGCGAACGGCCATTCGCTACGCCCTTGCCGTAGCCCACTCCGGCGATGTCCTAGTGATAGCAGGGAAAGGCCACGAGGCAACGCAAACCATCGGGGCTGATGTAGTGGATTTCGATGACCGCGTGGTGGCGCGCGAAGAGATTCAACGACTCCTAGAAACAGCCTCATGACTCGGTTGCTTTTTGCTGGTGCGATCTCGATGGCGGTGAGCCTGTTCGGTACCAAGGCCCTGATCAGTTGGCTCAGTGTTCACAAGATAGGTCAACCAATCCGTGACGACGGACCCGAAGGTCATCACCTCAAGGCGGGAACACCGACCATGGGTGGTCTGGCCATTGTTATCGGCGCGGTAACTGGTTACGTAGTGTCGGACATCGTTGGCGGTATCTATACCCGCACCGGCTTGATTGTCATGGGGACCATTGTCCTCGGCGGCGCGGTTGGACTCATGGACGACTGGATCAAGGTCGTTGCCGCACGAAACTTAGGGCTCAATAAGCGGGCGAAGATGTTGGGATTGTTGATCCTCGCGGTCGGATTCGCGTGGCTGATGACTCAGTTCACCGGCGTCCACACGACCATCAGCTTCACCCGCTTTGATAATCCCGGCTGGGAGATCGGACGCTTGGGTTGGATGGCGTGGGCTCTGCTTCTCATTACGGGCACGACCAACGCAGTGAACCTGACCGATGGTGTTGATGGTCTGGCGGCGGGGGCGGGGGCTTTCGCTTTTGCGGCGTTTACGTTCATTGGTTTTTGGCAATTTCGCCACCTTGGCGTTTATGGGAATCCCCATGCCCTCGACCTAGCGGTGGTCGCCACGGCGATGGTCGGCGGAATTATCGGGTTTCTTTGGTGGAACGCCTCACCCGCGCAGATCTTCATGGGCGACACTGGATCACTGGCCATCGGCAGCGGTCTCGCAGCGTTGGCGTTGGCTACTAACACCCATCTGCTCTTGCCGATTATTGGCGGTCTCTTCGTGGCCGAGACTGTTTCGGTGATTTTGCAGATCATCGTATTCCGGCGGTTCAACGGGCGACGTCTTTTCCGTATGGCCCCAATCCACCACCATTTTGAGTTGGCGGGGTGGCCAGAAACGACGGTAATTGTCCGACTCTGGATCGTGTCGGGGCTGTGTACCGCTGTCGGACTCGGACTGTTCTACAACGATGCTATAAAAACGGGGATTACCGGCTGATGCGGGCCCTAGCCGAGACCCTTCGCTCCGACCCCGGAGTTGTGCTCTTGGTCGGTATGGGGGTTACTAACCGCGCTGTCGCGGGGGCCCTGATCCGTCGTGGCCATAAGGTGGTGGCCCTTGACGATCACCCCGACGACTCGCTGCGAAACGCCGCGGAAGCGCTCGGGATCATGCTCGTTGAGACCCCCGATGAAGCCGAACTAGCCCGCCTCCTCGACCGCTCCGATGTGTTGTGCCCCGCCCCAGGCCTGCCCGAAGCGCACCGGGCTTTTCAGCTGGCAGACAAGGCCCGCGTGCCAGTCATCACCGAACTCGATCTGGCCGCCCTGTGGGATGATCGTCCGGTCCTTGCCGTCACGGGAACCAACGGCAAGACCACGGTGGTTGAGTTGGCGGTTGCCGCTTTCGCCGAGGCGGGGGTTTACGCGCTCGCCGCGGGCAATACCAACGTACCGATGGTGTCGGCCATCGATGACGAGGCGGCACAGGTGTTCGTGGTTGAGGCTTCGTCGTTTCGCCTAGCACGGAGTAGCGGCTTTCGGCCGTTCGTTGGGACCTGGCTCAATTTCGCACCGAACCATCTTGACGTACACCGCGACCTAGAGAGCTATGAGAATGCCAAAGCCGGACTCTTTGAGATGACGGCCAAACTCGGCTTCGTGGTCGCCAATGCCCAAGACCCGGTGGTCATGTCACGTCAACCGAAGGGCCGTCGGGCGGTAACGTTTGGTGACGGGGGAGTATGGCATCGCCGCGGTGACACTTTGGTCGGACCCGACGGTCCGTTCGTTACCATTAGTCAGCTCTGGCGCTCGTTGCCCCACGATATCGATAACGCCTTGGCCCTCGCGGCGTCCGTTACCCCATTCGGCGTCGATATCGCCGCGATTGTCAGGGCCTGTGAGTCGTTTACGCTTGCTCCTCACCGGGTGCAGACGATTGCCACCATCGACGGGGTCAGCTACTTCAATGACTCCAAAGCAACATCGCCTCACGCGACACAGGCCGCAATTCGTGGCTTCGATAAAGTGGTCCTGATTGCCGGCGGCCGTAACAAGGGAGTCGACCTCTCGCCGCTGGCCGAGGAACAGGCGAGAGTGCAGTCCGTAGTAGCGATTGGTGAGGCGGCGGCGGAGATCGAAAAAGCGTTTTCGGCCACGTGCGATGTAGTGCGGGCCAACAGCATGAGAGAGGCAGTCGCCGCGGCCCGTGTCCTGTCTTTAGGCGTTACTCCGGTGCTGTTCTCACCGGGGTGTGCCTCGTTCGATTGGTACGCCAATTACCGAGAACGAGGTGAGGACTTCAGGCGCGTCGTGCAAGCGCTGCACGAGAAGGCACCATGACCGCCACGTCGCGTCGCAGCAGGGCAACTCAACGTTCCCAGGCCAAAGGACACCACCCGTCGTCGAGGGTTAAGGCTGACGGGAGGGGGCCGCGCCGTCCGTGCGGTCGCCGAACTCCGCTCTTTCTTGTCTTGTTTGCGGCGGCAATGGCGCTAACGCTGCTGGGTGCGGTCATGGTGTTGTCGGCGAGCGCCGCGGTTAGCCTCAACGACACCGATAGCGCTTGGAGTTTGTTCCGCCGCCAGATCCTCTGGGTTGGCGTCGGGACCAGCGCAATGCTGATCACCATGCGGGTGGACTACCGGCGATGGCGGGTCTTGGCTGTCCCGACGATGGTCGGGGCGATCCTGCTGCTGATTTTAGTTAACGTCCCCGGGATCGGCGCTACGGCTAACGGAGCGACCCGTTGGATCGGGGTCGGATCGCTCACTTTCCAGCCCTCTGAGCTAGCGAAGTTCGCCATTGTTTTGTTTGTGGCCGACTTGTTGGCCCGTCCGTCGCGCCCGATGGACAAGACGGCCATCACGATCCGACCGATCTTGGTGGTCACTGGCTTGTTGATTGTCCTACTCGCCCTCCAGCCTCATCTCGGCGCAATCTTGGTCATTGGAACCATCGTTGTCGCCATGTTGTTCTTGGCTGGGGCCCCGCTGAAGAACCTGACCGGGATCTGCGGAATAGGCGGAATCTTCGTCGCGCTGATGGTCGTGGCTACCCCTTGGCGCCGCCAGCGGTTCCTCGCATTTCGTAACCCGTGGGCCGACCCGTCCGGTGTCGGGTACCAACCTCTACAGTCGCTACACGCCATCACGGTCGGTGGATGGAACGGGGTGGGACTGGGGGCTAGTCGGGCCAAGTGGGGCTTTTTGCCGTTCGCTCACACCGACTTCATCTTCGCTATCATTGCCGAAGAACTTGGCTTGATCGGGGCGGCTGCGGTCATTTTTGTATTCGTCATCATCGCTGTTGCCGGGTTTACCGCCGCGTTGCGGGCGCCGGATCGTTTTGGCCTGCTGCTCGGCGTGGGGTTGACAACGTGGATCGTGGCCCAAGCCTTGTTTAACCTTGGTGCGGTAATGTCGCTCTTGCCGGTTATGGGCGTCACCTTGCCGTTCTTGTCGTTTGGCGGATCCTCGCTGGCGGTCACCCTCGGTGCGATGGGCGTGTTGTTGAATATCGCCCGTCAGGCCCGCTGAAGCATGGGTTCAACGTTCGCGATCCTTGCCGGTGGCGGTACCGCTGGCCACATTCTCCCCGGTCTCGCCATAGCCCAAGAACTCCGTTGTCGGGGCGTTCCCGCGGACAGTTTGCCCTTTGTCGGGAGTGAACGAGGCATCGAGCAAAAACTCGTACCCGCGGCGGGTTTCCCGCTGACCGTACTTCCTGGTCGGGGGATTCAGCGGCGCTTCACCGTAGCCAACATCGCCGCAGTCTTTGGACTTCTGCGGGCAACCGTCGCGGGCGTACGCCTGGTTCGGCGTCTCCAACCGGCGGTGGTTATCGGCCTTGGTGGCTACGCCTCTGTTCCCTGTGTCCTCGGGGCGATACTGTGGCGGATTCCGATCGTCGTGGCGGAGCAGAACGCAGTGCCGGGAGCGGCTAACCGGCTTGCGGGTCGTTTTGCCAAAGCGTGTGCGGTCTCCTTCCCCGACACTGATTTGCCCCGTACAGTGTGGACGGGCAATCCGGTACGGGGCGAAGTCATTGACGCGGCTAAACTGTCGCGACTCGATGCCCGCGCCGCTCTAGGTGTCGATCCCGACAGGGTCCTGCTTACGGTCTTTGGTGGTTCGCTGGGGGCCCGGCGGATAAATCAGGCGCTTTTCGAAGCCCTACCCGCCTGGCGGTCGCGCCGTGATCTCGCTGTCCGCCACGTTTGCGGATCGCGGGATCATCGTGAGTTGGCCGCCCGGATTCCCATAAACGACTCTGACGCGCTTGATTTCAGCCTCATTGAATACGAAACCGACATGCCCACCGTCTACGCCGCCTCGGACCTGATCCTGTGTCGGGCGGGAGCCAGTTCGGTGGCGGAACTGGCTGTTGTCTCGCTTCCTTCGATCCTAGTACCCCTTCCCGGCGCACCAGGCGACCACCAAACCGCCAACGCCAAAGCGTTAGCCGACTCTGGCGCGGCGGTTCTTGTGGCCGACCATTCACTCACCCCAAAACGGTTGCTACAGGTCGTTGACGAACTAATCGATCACCCCGAACAACGAGCGGCGATGAGAAAAGCGGCGGCGTTGGTCGCCAGACAAGGCGCGGCCGCGGCCGTCGTTGATGTGGTCCTCGCCCACGCTCGTCGTCGCCTTCCGCCCCCGGGTTCGCCCGTGAAGGCGAGCCGCGAGACATGAGCCCTGATCTCAGTACTCCTCGTCGCATTCATCTTGTTGGTGCCGGTGGTGCCGGTATGGGGGCGATCGCCGCGGTCCTGCATCGTATGGGCCATACGGTTAGTGGCTCAGATCTCAAAGACGGACCCATCGTCGAGCGGCTCCGCGTTGACGGCATCAACATCACCATTGGCCACGACGAAGGCAACCTCGCCGACGCAGAACTCGTCGCCATCAGCACCGCAATTCCTGATCGAAATGTCGAGGTGAAGGCGGCTAGAGCCCGCGGTATCCCGATTTTTCGCCGCTCGGGGATCCTTCCGGCCATTTCCGCCGAGCGGCGTACGATCGTCGTGGCTGGAACCCACGGCAAGACCACCACAAGTTCAATGCTTGCTCTTGCGCTAGTCGAGGCCGAATTGCAGCCCTCCTTCATCATCGGCGGCGAGGTCAATGAGGTCGGGTCAGGGGCGGTGTGGGACGACGGTGAGTGGTTCGTCATAGAAGGCGACGAATCGGACCGTACTTTCCTGGCGCTGGGGGCCGAGGTGGCAATCATCACCAATGTCGAACCCGATCATCTCGGCACCTACAACAACGACCCAGCCCAACTCATGGCAGCTTTCGTTGAGTTTGCCGGTCAAGCCACGACCCGCGTGTACTGCGCTGACGACAAGGGTGCAATGCAGGTCGCAGCCGCGGCTCCCGGGGTCAGCTACGGGACTAGCATCGATGCCGACTACCGGATAGTCGACGTTGTACGTTCCCGTTCGAGTGTTTCGTTCACCGTCCGACACTGCGGAGCCGACCTCGTCGGGATCGAACTTCCCACGCCCGGAATGCACAACGCTCGCAACGCCGCGGCGGTTGTGGCCACGTGTCATCGGCTTGGTATCTCGATCATCGACGTGGCTCGGGCGCTCGCACGTTTTGGCGGGGTGGCTCGACGGTTCGAGTTCCGGGGTGAAGTTAGCGGAGTTTCGTTTGTGGACGACTACGCCCATCTGCCCACCGAGGTCGAGGCGGCAGTCAGCGCGGCCAGAGATGGCGACTGGGACAGGGTGATTTGTGTCTTTCAACCCCACCGCTACAGTCGCACCGCTTCGCTCTGGCGTGATTTCGCCGATTCCTTCTCACAGGCCGACATCTTGGTCGTTACCAACGTCTACGCTTCGGGCGAGACCCCTCTACCTGGCGTAACGGGCAAACTCATTGTGGACGCCGTGCTTGACAAGAGGCCTTGGGATTCGGTGGCCTGGATGCCGAGTCTCGACGACGCGGCGGGGTGGCTCACGACGCGCCTCCGCCCCGGGGATCTCTGCTTGACCCTCGGCGCGGGCGATCTCACCTCGCTACCCGACCAGGTCATGGTCCGCCTTGCCCGTCGGACGACCCTAGAGACACGATGAGCGATCCACTCGACGGTGTTATCGCGGCGTTGATCGAACGCCTCGGCGGAGCGGTGCTTACCGATGCACCCCTCGGTGCGATGACCACGTATCGCGTCGGCGGCACTGCACGGGCGCGGGTCACTATTAGTTCCGAATCGGAGTTACACAACGTCGTGGAGTTGTTGGCCGGAACCGGGGTCGCCATTTTAACGGTTGGTCGAGGGTCTAACTTGCTGGTCGCCGACGCGGGATTCGAAGGTATTGCTATTCACCTAGCAGGCGTCTTTGCCCACGCTTGGGTCGACGGCTCTCACCTCATCGCGGGCGCGGCGGCTAAGCTACCGGTCGCGGCGCGCACCGCTGTGCAGGGCGCACTTAGCGGATTCGAGTGGGCGGTAGGCGTCCCCGGCTCGATCGGCGGAGCCGTCCGAATGAACGCCGGAGGTCACGGCGCGGAAATCATTGATTCGCTAATCGATGCCGACGTCGTGGATTTCGCCTCTGGTGAACGGGCAATCCGACCCGCGGCCGGGCTAGAGCTTTCGTATCGACAGTCAGCGCTGAACGCCACCGAGACGGTGATCGGGGCGCGCTTCGCCCTCGCCCCTGGTTCACCCGACTCCGGTAAAGCAGCCATGGCGGAAATTGTTAAATGGCGTCGCGTTAACCAACCCGGTGGTCAAAATGCGGGATCGGTTTTCACCAACCCGCCGGGCGATAGTGCAGGTCGCCTGATAGACGCGGTGGGAGCTAGTGGTTTACGCATCGGCACCGCGGCCGTTTCGGAAAAACACGCCAACTTCATCCAAGCCGACGAAACTGGCACGGCCGCCGATGTAGTCGCCGTCATGGATGAAGTAAAGCGTCTAGTAGTTGACGCTTACGGTGTCGTCCTTCATCCCGAGACTCACTTTGTTGGTTTTTCGATTCGAGGACTGGATTCGAACTCGTGAACACACCTGGGCTTATCGATCCACGACTACGCCAACGCCGTATCGCGGTGCGTCGGGCCGAAGGGCGTCGTCGCCTCCACGTGCTAATCGGCATCGGCCTAGTCAGCGCGCTGACGGTAGGGGGCTACGGCCTAAGCCAGTCAACACTTTTGGACCTCGACGCGGTGAACGTCAAAGGGGCCTTTGGTTCCGAAGCAGACAAGGTGCGGACCGCCGCGGCGCTGGCTATCGGCACCCCCTTGGTCGAACTTGACCTCGACAGTGCGTTGACCGCGGTTAGCGCCATCCCCTGGGTCGAATCAGCGTCTATCGCCCGTGACTGGCCTGGGCAGGTCACTATCGACCTTGTTCGACGAACGCCCGCCGCCGCGATGGCAGATGGATCGGGTGGATTCGTACTAATTGACAAGACCGGAGTGGCGATGGCCGCGGCGGGCGAAATCGGCGATCTTCCGCTCATTAGGTTGGTCGCCGACGGCGAACTTGGTTCGGTGCAAGCCGAAGCCCTTCCCGCTCTGGCGGTCGCCCAAGCCATGCCCGGTGATGTTGGTCCGTGGGTAGAGCACATTTCGCTCGATTACCGGGGCACCGAGACGCCCTATCTGACCCTGGATTTGGTGGGGCGCGCCACGGCGGAGTTCGGAGCCCCAAATGGTGTCCCCCACAAGTTCGAATCTTTGCGTACCATTCTCGGCGGGATCGATTTACGGTGCGTGCAGATGATCGACGTTCGGGTTCCGGACACGACAACCGTAACCTCGGATCCTGCGTGTTCGCGTGGACCCGACGAGGACGTTAGCTAGCCCGTGCTGTGCCTAAACCCCATGTGTGAGGGTACTGCCGCCCCACATTTTGTTGGAAGCGGATACCGTCACCAGGTGTGGTACCGGTCTAGCCTGTACGTGGCGGTACCCCATCTAGCCGAAAGATCGTTCCGAGGACGCAAACGTGATGTCTGATCCGCAAAACTATTTGGCCGTCATCAAGGTGATTGGCGTCGGTGGCGGCGGTGTCAACGCCGTAAACCGCATGATCGACGCCGGTCTTAAGGGCGTAGAGTTCATCGCCGCGAACACCGACGCTCAGGCACTGCTTATGAGCGACGCCGACGAAAAACTCGACATCGGGCGCGAACTCACTCGGGGGCTCGGGGCGGGTAGCGATCCAGAAATCGGCCGGCAAGCCGCCGAGGCCAACATCGACGATATTCGTGAGTCGATCGCGGGCGCCGACATGGTTTTCGTAACAGCGGGTAAAGGTGGCGGCACCGGCACCGGAGCCGCCCCAGTCATTGCCGAGGTGGCAAAGAGCCAAGGCGCGCTAACTATAGGCGTGGTCACCCGCCCGTTCGCCTTTGAAGGGCGGCGCCGTTCGGTGCAGGCCGAACAAGGCATCCAGCTACTCAAGGAGAAAGTCGACACCCTTATCGTCATCCCCAACGATCGGCTTTTGTCGGTGGCCACCAACGACACCTCGGTGTTGAATGCCTTCAAATTGGCCGACGAAATCTTACTCCAAGGGGTTCAGGGAATCAGCGATCTCATCACTACGCCGGGATTGATCAACACCGACTTCGCCGATGTCCGGACCGTAATGACGGATGCTGGCTCTGCCCTGATGGGAATCGGTCACGGCAGCGGCGAAGGGCGAGCCGTAGCGTCGGCCCGCGCCGCCATATCGAGTCCGCTACTCGAAGCGTCGATCGAGAACGCCCGCGGTATTTTGCTCAACATCTCTGGTGGTCCCAACCTGGGCCTTCTTGAGGTGAACGAGGCAGCGGAGGTCATTCACGGCGTAGCTCACCAAGACGCGAACATTATTTTCGGTACCGTCATTGACGATGAAATGGGCGACGATGTCCGCGTCACCGTCATCGCCGCCGGATTCGACCGTTGGGACGAAAGCCCAAGCCGCAAGATCACTCCGGCGAGTCGGGCGACCTCTCGGCGCGATTCCGGTGAACCCGCTCGCGAAATGCCGATTGCCGACGTCTTTGCCACAGACGACGATATTGACCTGAGCGACGACGACTTCGACGTTCCGTCGTTTCTAAAGTAGCCGATGCTGTTTCGTCGCCTCCCCGCGGGGAGTAGCGCGGCGGTAGAACTTTGTCTAACCGATCGCCATGATGGTGACTTTCGGATTGACAACGACAACGATTTATTGGGTGAACTTCGCCAGGGTGCCCTCCGTGGAGAATGGAGTTGGCTACGACAGGTTCACGGTGCCACCGTCGCGATCGTAGACGCGCCGGGCGGACAGGCCGGAACTGAGGCCGATGCGTCAGTGACTACGGTCCTCGGCGCGGTTTTGTGCGTGCAAAGCGCGGACTGTGTCCCCATCGTACTTGTCGGCGATGGTTCGCTCGGGGTGGTTCACGCCGGGTGGAGGGGAGTGGTTGCTGGCGTGATCCCCCGAGCCATTAATGCCATGAGGGCCCAGGGGTCTGCACCTCAAAAGGCCATTATCGGGCCGTGCATTCGTCCCCACGCCTATGAGTTTGGTGAACCAGAACTGACTCTGGTGGCAGGGGTAGCCGGAGACCAAGTACGGTCCTGGACCAGCGAAGGATCACTCGCGCTCGACATGGGGGTGGCCGCCACTGAGGTGCTACACCGGTGCGGTGTACCTGAGGTCGATGATCTAGGGTTCGATACGGCCGAGGACCGCTGGTTCTCCCACCGCCTACGAGGCGATAGCGGCCGGCAAGTAACCGCGGCCCGCTTAGTTTCGCCATGACCCCAGTCGACCCCGACCAGATCGCAGACCGGGTCCAAGCGGTGCGGGATCGACTCGCCGCGGCGGGTGGCGATACCGTGAAGCTAATCGCGGTCACCAAAACGTTTGGCGCTGACGCCGTCGACGCGGTTGTGCGGGCTGGGGTGAGCGATATTGGCGAGAATTACGCCCAAGAGGCGGTCGCCAAGTTGAGCGATAGGCCCGTTGGTGCGACCGTTCATTTTATCGGACGTCTCCAGCGCAACAAGGTGCGCGTCCTCGCTCCTTGGGTAAATGTCTGGCAGACCGTCGATCGGGCGGAACTCGCCACCGAAATCGCCAAACGATCCCCCGGGGCAAGTGTGATGTTGCAGGTAGACATCTCAGACGAGGAGGCCAAAGGGGGAATTGCGCCGACCGAGTTAGGGCCACTGATCGATTGGTCAACCGGCCTCGGTCTCGAGGTTATAGGTTTGATGGGTATGGCGATTTTAGCCCAACCGGCCCAAGCGCGGCCCGGGTTTCGGTTGTTACGCTCCTTGGTTGATCGCTATGGGTTGGCCCACTGTTCGATGGGAATGACGAACGATCTCGAGATCGCGGTGGAGGAAGGCGCGACAATGGTACGAATTGGTCGTGATATCCTCGGCAAACGCCTAACCTAACTGTAACCTTGGCCCTAGGAGGCACGAGGGTGTCCATGCTTAAAAAAACACTATTCTATCTGGGCCTCGGCCCCGATGAAGAATACGACTCCTTCGACGAGTATGCCCCCAATTCTGCGCCCCACGCCGCCACAGAAGCTCCCGAGCGGGTTCGTCCGTCCGTTCGTGCGGTACCAACGTCGCCGCATCCTGTATCCAACACCGTCCGACCGATAAGCCGACCGCCGTCTGAGTCGGTCCCCGGGCCTCAGATTCCGGCTCCTCAGACCAAGGCTGCTGGTCTCGCATCGGCGGTTCGTATCGTCGAGTCCCGCCCGCCGAGTCCGCACGCGTTGAGCCCAACCACGTTTAACGATGCCCAGTCCATCGGTGATCGCTTCAAGCAGGGCCAAGCGGTCATAGTGAACCTCCAAGGGGCCGATCTCGACCTCCGTCGCCGGTTGGTAGACTTTGCCAGCGGTCTTTGTTATGCCCTTGGCGGCAAGATGGATCGGGTTGCTGATCAGGTGTACCTTTTGACCCCGGCCGATGTTGTCGTGCCTGAGGCCGAAGCTCAGCGCGTGTTCGATTAGGCGTAGTTCATGGTTGACATCATCTGTGGCGGCCTAGCAATCTACGTATACCTTATTTTTGCTCGAATCTTACTGGGTTGGTTTCCTCTGAATCCCGACGGATTATGGGCCACCGTGGCCGGTTTTCTCTATCTCGTAACTGACCCCATCCTTGAACCATTACGGCGGGCGATTCCCACCGTGCGTATCGGCGCCTTGGCCCTAGACATCTCGCCGTTTATTGTCATATTCGGGGCCCAATTGCTGCAGTCGCAATTCTGCGGTTAGCGACTTTTCGACTTCGTCAGAAGTATCACGTCGTGTATCCACGTAATGGGGGGGCATTCGATCTACAATCATCTTATGGATGAGCTTTCTCCTCTCTTTCAAGATATTAAATTCAACTTAACGTTTCGGGGCTACGAACCTGACGACGTTGACGCCTACGTTGATCGGGTGGCCAAGGTCGCAGCTTTGGTCAAGGGTCGAATAGGCGAACTGCAACAACGCGCCGCGGCCGCCGAGGCGAACCTAGCTCGCGTTGCTACCACGGAGACCGAGGCGACGCTCACCCGAACCTTACTTTTGGCCCAGAAAACGGCCGACGCGGCTATCGCCGCGGCCGAAGCGGAAGGGGAGCAGAAGAAGCGTGAGGCAAACGACTACGCGTCGCGCGTGCTCGCGGAAGCAGAGACGGATCGCCGCCGAATTGTGGCCCAAACCGAGTCTGCAGTAGCAACTAAGGCAACCGAAGAGCGGAACCAGTTGGCCAAGGAAGTTCTTGAACTCGAACAGCACCGCAAGTCTTTAGCCGATGATGTGGATACTCTCGAACGCTTCCTCGCGGACCAGCGTAGCTGGCTCGCGGAGTCGCTGGCGTCGCTCAGCAGCTTGCTAGAAAAGCCTGGCGTCTTGCGTATGTCCGCCGCCCCGGCCATAAGTGGGGCGGAGATGGACATCGCAATTTCCACCACCAGTGCCGCGGCTGAACCAGGCCCAGTTGAGGTCGCGGAAGTAGTTGAACCAGTTGAGGTCGCGGAAGTAGTCGAGGATGCCGTTGACCCAATTCCCGAGGTTGAGTTACTCAGAGAACCGACAGTAGAGGTCGCGGTGATTCCTGATCCTGCACCGCCGATCAGTCCGCTGCCATCGTCATGGTCCGGCGACAACTCGACCCCTAGCCCGGATCCACAGGTACCTGCCTCACCGTTGCGGATTGTCACCGCCGCGGACCTCGAGGAAGATTCGACGCAAGCACCACAAGATGTTGCTCACGATGCGACAGTTACCGACGATAGCAGTGACAACGCTTTGCTGTTTGAGGAGCCCGGACCTGCAACGTCCAACGATCCCTTCCTCGACCAACTGCGGGATGCGGCGGCTTCCGATGATCAATTTGACCTCGGCGACGATGCCTTAGCGGAGTTTTTTGATCATGATGAGGCCAATAGCGGTCGCAATTGGTTCAATCGCCGTCGCTGAGGGATCAGTTGCTAAATGGGCAGCGCGTATTTCACCGCTCGCTGGATTAGACTCGCATCCTTAACCGGGCTATCTGCGGTTGTCCGGTACTGAAAGGATTACCAGCCATGGCGACGGCAAAGAAGAAGGTCGCAAGGAAAGCGGTGGCCGTCAAAAAGAAGGCTGTCAAAAAGAAGGCAGTGGCTGTCAAAAAGAAGGCACCAGCAAAGAAGGCACCAGCAAAGAAGGCAGCGGCCGTCAAAAAGAAGGCTGTCAAAAAGAAGGCAGCGGCCAAATCGCCGTTTGGCCCGAAGTTCATCGCCGAGATGAAAGTCAAACTGACCGCCGAGAGAAGTCGGTACTTCAACTCCGCCAATGACCGCCAAGCCAAAGCCACTGCTCTAGTGGAGGAGCGTGAACCAGGCGACGTGCAATTCGACGAAGAGTCAGGCGAAGGCGACACGATGGAGGTTGAGCGAGATCAGTATCTGGCCCTCTCCAATCAGGCCAGACAGACTGTCCATCAGATCGACGCGGCCCTAGATCGTATTGAGGCTGGCACCTACGGAGTTTGTATCACGTCGGGTCGCCCGATTCTGCGAGCAAGGCTTGAAGCAATCCCGTGGGCCGATCAGCGAGTCGAGTACAAAGCGGGCGGCCTCGGACGCCGGTGATACCCGAGCCTAGGGTTATCGAAGAACACACGCCAGAGGCCTTTGACGGTGATCGTGTCGATCGCATCGTCGCCGCGATGACGGGTCTGAGTCGGGCGATGGTGACGGGTTTGGTGTCCACCGGGTCGGTACGAATCAACCAGCGACGAGCGAAGGCCCCGTCGGTAAAGGTTCGGGCGGGCGATGTCGTACGCGTCGAGGTGCCCGAACCAGAGGATCCTCACCTCGAACCCGACGAGAGTGTTTCATTTTCGGTGGCCCACGAGGATGAACATTTAGTAATCGTCAACAAACCGGCGGGCCTCGTCGTGCATCCCGGCACAGGTCGGGCCGAAGCCACCCTAGTTCACGGTCTCCTCGCCGCCTATCCCGAACTGACTACGGTTGGCGAGCCCCATCGCCCCGGAATCGTCCACCGTCTCGATCGGGGCACGTCGGGCCTGATGGTCGTCGCTCGCACGCCCGTCGCCTATGAGGCGTTGGTGGCTCAGATGGCGGCCCATGAACCAGAACGCGTCTACTGGGCACTGGTATGGGGTCAACCCGGCGGAGACGATGGAGTCATCGACGCGCCAATTGGCCGATCGGCGCGTCACCCTACCCGGATGACGGTTAGCCCTCAGGGTCGGCGCGCCGTCACCCACTACGCTGTCGAACAACGGTTCGATTCACCCGTTAGCTGCTCGCGCCTAACGTGTCGACTGGAGACAGGACGGACCCATCAGATTCGGGTACACCTGCGCGCCATCGGCCATCCCGTGGTCGGCGATCGCGCCTACAACGGCGGTCGCCCCGGCCTGGATCCACACCGACCCTTCCTCCACGCCGCGGAACTGAGATTTCGCCATCCCGTCACCGATGTGAACATCGGCGCGACCGCTCCGCTGCCTTCTGAACTGCAATCAGTGCTGGATTTATGCGGGTGAGTCGGCGACTGACGCTGGCCAGGTGCGATGGCCCTGGGCAATGTCTGCAATGTCAGCCAGGGTGAACGACTCAAGGAAGTCACGCATGTGGGAACCCGCGGCGCCCCAGATAGCAAGCAAAACACACTGGCCTTCGTGGTCACACGCTCCGTCAGTGTGGGGTTCACCAAAATCCCCCGCCGTAATCGGACCGTCCACCGCTCGGATGATCGACGAAAGCGTTATTTCGGCGGTGGGGCGAGCAAGCACGTAGCCGCCGCCTACCCCGCGCTTTGACCGCACGATTCCGGCACCCTTCAAAGCCAAGAGGATCTGTTCGAGGTAGGGTTGCGGAAGGACGGTGCGCTCAGCAATCTCACGAACCGAGGTGGGCGACACATCAGGATGCAATGACAACGACAACAAGGCGCGGGCGGCATAGTCGCCTCTGGTCGATACACGCATACGGCGAACTCTACGCGCCGAAGCGGAAGGTCATGCACCTGCGGGCGATCAGTCGGTCAGTTGATCGGTAGAGTCCGACTATGAGCGCCAATTCCGCTGTCTTGCCTCAGTGGACCGACGGAAGTGTTACTCAGATCGTTCCGGCCCTTCTTGAACCCGGCGATGATCATGACCTGCTGGCCGACGAGGTTGTGGACGCAACTTCAGTTGTGTTGTTAGTGCTCGATGGTTTGGGTTGGGAACAACTCATCGCTCGGCCCCACCTTACGCCCACCCTCACGTCAATGACCGGTCGTTCGATCACCACCGTCGCCCCCAGTACCACCGCCGCCGCGCTGACATCGATCACTACGGGTACGACGCCAGGCGAACACGGCATTGTTGGCTACCGGATCGATGTCAACGCAGAGATCCTGAACGTTTTGTCGTGGCGCACCTCGTCGGGCGATGCTCGGAGCCGTATCGTGCCCGAGGATTTCCAGACCGTGCCAGCGTTCTTAGGTCAGCGCCCCGTTGTCGTGCAGAACGCTTCGTTCGAGCACACTGGTTTTAGTCGGGCGCACCTCGCTGGTACCCGTAAACGGGGCTGGCTTACGATGCCTACCCTCGGTGTGGAAGTCCGCCAGGCGGTGGCCCGCGGGGAACCGTTCGTTTACGCCTATTACGACGGGATCGACAAGGTCGCCCACGAGTTCGGTTTCGGCGAGCACTACGACACCGAACTAGCGGCCTGCGATAGGATGGTCGGCGATCTCTTGTTGGCCTTGCCGCGCGGAACGGCGGTCGTGGTCACGGCCGACCACGGCTTGGTCGACTGCACGAACGGTGACCTGCGCATGGACCCTGGAGTCCTGTCCTTGACCGACCGAACGTCGGGCGAAGGTCGCTTCCGCTGGCTTCACGCCGATCTGGGCGCGGCACACGACCTACTCGCCGCAGCCCAAGAGGCCCACGGTGATCGGGCGTGGGTCCGGTCGATTGAGCAGATTCTCGACGAGGAGTGGTTCGGCCCAACCGTCACCGCCTGTGCCCGGCAGCGCCTAGGCGACGTAGCGTTGGTGGCCCAAGACCACTGGACCTTCATCGACCGAACCGAAGGGAAGCAAAAATCTCTTATCGGCCGTCATGGCTCACTTACGGCGGCGGAAATGTACGTTCCGCTCCTGACCTTTCATTCGTAGTCAAAATAGATCACCCGTAAACAAGGAAGCGACAATCGTGACTGACGCAGCAGAGAACCCCTCCGTCGAACGAGCCGAGGTGGAACTCGTCGAGGCCGATCAACGGTCCGAGGACACAATCGACGAAACGGTCGATCACCCGGCCAAGGTAATGCGCATCGGCGCCATGATGAAGCAACTGCTTGATGAACTGCGCTCAACTGACCTCGACGAACCCAGCCGCGACCGACTACGCGATATTTACGAAACATCGCTCAACGAACTTGGATCGGCGCTTAGCGAGGATCTACGGCATGAACTTGGACGCCTCGCTCTGCCGTTCTCCGCCGACGAGATTCCGAGCCGGGCGGAACTGCAGATCGCCAAGGCTCAGCTTGTCGGGTGGTTGGAAGGGTTGGTGCAGGGAATGCAGGCCATGCTTTTCGCCCAGCAGATGGCCGCCCAACACCAACTACAGTCGATGCGCGGCGAACTTGCGGCGGGCGGCCACAGCGATGCCCCATCGACGACTCCTGACCTGCGGCCGGGAACCTACCTGTAGTCTTGCCATGACCGAATGGACTGGGTCCTATCCGGGCCGGTAAGGAAATATCATGGCCGACTCGTTTGCCCATCTTCATGTCCACACCGAGTACTCGATGCTTGATGGCGCATCTCGACTCGACGAAGTCATAGCGGTGGCGGCCTCCGATGGTCAGCCAGCGATGGCTATCACCGATCACGGCAACATGTACGGCGTACTTGACTTTTATCGAGGCTGTCACGACAAAGGCATCAACCCGGTGATCGGAACCGAGATCTACTTGGCACATGAGTCGCGGCTCGAACGCCCCAGTAGGCGAGGCAAGTCCGACGATTCCGGGGGCGACATCGGAGGCGGACAAAAACTATACTACCACGCCATTTTGCTGGCTGAGAACAACATCGGCTACGCCAATCTCATCCAGATTTCGAGCAAGGCGTACCTTGAGGGCTATCACTACAAGCCCCGAGCCGACTGGGAACTCCTCGACCAGCACAGCGAGGGGATCATCGCCACGTCGGGCTGTCTCGGCGGTCACATCCTTCAGTCTCTTATGCAAGGAAAAGACCAAGTCGCCCTCGAGCAGGCCTCCCGCTTCCAAGATATCTTCGGGCGCGACAACTTCTTTATCGAGCTCCAAGATCAGGGCATACCCGAACAGCGCCAGACCAACCCACAACTGTTGGAAATCGCTCGCCAGATCAAAGCACCGATCTTGGCCACCAACGACAGCCACTACACCCATCAACACGACGCCCAAGCCCACGATGCGTTGCTCTGTGTGCAGACCGGCGCGTTGTTGTCGGATGCCGATCGCTTCAAGTTTCACGGCGATGGGCATTATCTGAAATCGGCGGGGGAGATGCGGCGCCTGTTCTCGGAGGTTCCCGAGGCCTGCGATAACACCCTCTGGATTGCCGAACGGGCCAATGTCGAGATCGAGTTCGGCCAGGCACAACTGCCGAACTTTCCCCTTCCCGAAGGGTTCTCGTCCGATACCGACTACCTCAAGCATCTTACGATGGACGGTGCGCGCGAACGGTGGGGCGATCATCTTCCCCCTGCGGTAGGGGAACGGCTCAGCTACGAACTAACTGTCATCGACAACATGGGTTTCTCGGCCTACTTCCTCATCACCTGGGACCTCATCAAGCACGCCCGCAACAACAACATTCGGGTTGGGCCGGGCCGTGGTTCAGCCGCTGGTTGCGCTGTGGCCTACAGCCTGGGGATCACCGACCTTGATCCGATCAAGTACGACCTTTTGTTTGAACGATTCCTCAACCCGTCGCGTATTTCCATGCCCGATATCGATATGGATTTCGACACCCGTTACCGAGACGAAATGATCCGCTACGCTGCGGAACGCTACGGCCGAGACAATGTGGCCCAGATCGTGACGTTCTCCCAGATCAAGGCGCGGGCGGCGGTGCGTGACGCGGCCCGAGTGCTGGGCTATCCATACATCGTGGGCGACAAGGTGGCCAAGGCCATGCCGCCGCTGATCATGGGCCGCGATACGCCCCTCAAATACTGCTTCGAAGAGAATACGAAATACCAAGATGGCTACAAGGCCGCCGGTGAACTGCGCGACATGGTCAGTAGTGATGACGACATCGCTCGCGTCGTCGAGGTGGCCAAGGGTCTCGAGGGTTTGCGGCGCCAGGACGGCATCCACGCCGCCGCGGTGGTGATTACCAAGGAACCGCTCACCAAGTATCTGCCCATCCAGCGCAAACCCGAAGCAGGCAAACCTATTGAAGAGGCGCCAGTCGTTACCCAGTATGAGATGCATGGCGTGGAGGCCCTCGGCCTGCTCAAGATGGACTTTTTGGGTCTGCGAAACCTTGATGTGATCTCGGACTGCCTCTTCCTCATCAGCGCGACGCAAGGCATTGACCTCGACATTGATGCCGTTCCCCTCGACGATATTGCGACCTTCGAGTTGCTCGGCCGAGCCGAGACCATTGGCGTGTTCCAACTCGAGTCGGTACCGATGCGAGCCCTCATCCGTTCGCTCACGCCCACATCATTTGACGATGTAGCCGCTCTAGTGGCGCTGTATCGCCCCGGCCCGATGGCGGCGAACATGCACAACGACTACGCCGACCGCAAGAACGGGCGTCAGCCGGTCAAGTTCATCCACTCCGACGCCGAGGAGATCTTGGGCGACACCTACGGGTTGATGATTTACCAGGAGAGCGTCATGCGTATGGCGCAGAAATTTGCTGGTTATTCCCTGGCCGATGCGGACCTGTTACGTAAGGCCATGGGCAAGAAGATCCGTGAGGCAATGGAGGAGGAGCGCCAGCGGTTCACCGACGGCGTCGTCGCTAACGGCTACGCCTCATCCCTAGCGGTGGAGTTGTTCGACATTATTGCCCTGTTTGCCGACTACGCCTTCAACAAGTCGCACTCCTACGGGTACGGCTACGTGGCGTACCAAGTTGCCTACCTGAAGGCCAACTACCCAGTCGAGTACCTTTCCGCCCTGCTTACCTCGGTCAAAACCAAGGCCGAGTCGGCAGCCGTGTACCTCAGCGAATGCCGCCGTATGGGAATAGAGGTAGTGGTTCCCGACGTCAACCACTCGGCTTCGGACTTTACCCCCGCGCCGAACCTCGATCCCGAGACGGAGGGTCCGGGGCGGATTATTTTTGGCCTTTCCGCTATTCGAAATGTCGGCGAAGCTTTCGTTGCCGAGGTGATCACGGCACGAGAGGCGGGCGGGCCCTTCGAGTCATTTGTCAATTTTGTCGAACGAGTCGACATTGACGTTCTTAACAAGCGCACCGTGGAATCACTGATCAAAGGCGGTGGCTTTGATTCGCTCGGGCATCCTCGGAAGGGTTTGCTCCAAGTCTGCGAGCAGATCATTGACCTCACCGTTCGCCAGCGGCGCGAACGTGACATGGGCGTGATGTCGTTGTTCGGCGCGGTCGACGAGCAACAGAGTTTCGATGAACGCCCCCTCGTGCCCGATGTCGAGTTTGAGAAGATGGCGCGACTCGGCCACGAAAAGGACATGCTCGGGCTCTACATCTCCGATCATCCGCTGTTGGGCTTCGAGTCGCACTTGCGCCGCAAGACTGACTGTGGGGTCGCGGCCTTAGCCGATACCGCCGATGGGGCGATAGTCAAGGTCGGCGGCATCATTACCAACCTGCAACGTAAATGGACGCGCAAAGGCGACCTTATGGCGGTTTTCGACCTCGAGGACTTAGAGGCATCGGTAGAGGTGATGGTGTTTCCTAAGTCGATGCAAGAACACGGCACCAAACTGGAAGACGACCAGATTGTGCTGATTCGAGGTCGTATCGAAAACGGCGATGATCTGCCTAAGCTCTTTCTTCAAGGCATCGAACTCGTCCACCATGAACCGGACAATCCTCCCGTCCGGTTGAAGTTGGCCCCCGAGTACCAGCACCTTGACCTCATTGCCGAACTCAAGGCGATTCTCGCCGCCCATCCCGGAGATTCCCCGGTCGAGTTACATCTCAGCGACCGGCGGGTGCTGCGGTTGCCCGCGGCCTACGCTGTCGACAACGCCAATGGAGTAGTGGCCGAACTGCGTGTGCTCTTTGGTCCCGAAGCGATTCTCTCCTGAGGTTGCGAATTGCTCGGCGCAACGGAAAGCTAGAGGAAAGGGTTTTCGGCAAAAAGTGGAGACGATCGCATGGCCATTGAGGTTGAGACCAAGGACTGCACCGCACTGAGCGATACAGAACTCGCCGAGATGGCCGATCTGTGTGCGGATTCGCCTAACGCGTTTGAATTCGAGATGCTGTCGAAACAGACCGAAGAATGGGTGCTGTGTACGGTGGCTAGCGAACGGGGCAAGGTACGGGGCTTTTCGTATTGCACCCTCGAACGCATTGGTGGTACGCCCAGCATCTTGGTCGGCGCAACTCACGTTGTCCGTAACAACCGGCGCAAAAGCGTGCTGCGGGCGCTCGTTACCGACCAGCGGCGACGCTCGGTGATGTCGTTTCCCGACGAGGATGTTCTCGTCGGATCACAGATCAACGATCCCGGCGCGTTCGAGGCTTACTCGACTCTCCACGACGTCATACCCCGACCTGCCCACAAGGCGTCGGGTGAAGAGCGAGCGTGGGGCCGTCGCTTGGCCAAGCGTTTTGGGATTGGCAACTCAAAATACGAAGACCGTGCCTTCACCGTGCGCGGCGACGGTGGGCAAGCGATCGTTTTAGATCACGCCAGCGCCGATCCAGAGAAGGTCAAAGCCGAGGTGGCGGCCCAGTTCGATGACCTTAATGTTCTTAACGGCGATTCTTTGATTGTTTTCGGTTGGGCGCGGGCGGAGGACCTCGAGAAGCTTCTCTAGACCTTCGAGGGCGTTGTCGTGACCGACTTCTCCTCGCTCGTTCGGGGGCGCCGCATGACGCGCTGTTTTAGCCCCGATCGCCTCGATCCGAGCCAGGTTAACGAGTTACTCGATCTAGCACGAGGAGCTCCGTCGGCGGGCAACACGGCCGCATTGTCGTTTTTGGTTCTGGAAGGCCAAGAAACGCAGCGCTACTGGGATATCACATTGCCCGATGAACGCCGGAGCAACTTTTCGTGGCCGGGCCTGCTCGACGCGCCGGTGCTGGTTGTGCCGTGGGTCGATCCCGAAGCCTACGTTGAGCGCTACCGCGAGGTCGATAAGGCACACACCGGCCTGGGCGTGGACCAGGCGGCGTGGGCAGTTCCGTACTGGTTTGTTGACGGGGGCGCCGCGGCGATGACCATCTTGCTCGGGGCCGAGGCGGCAGGATTAGGAGCGTTATTGTTCGGACTCTTTGCCCACGAGACAGCCGTGCGTGAGACCTTCGGCGTTCCCAACAACTACCGTGCCGTGGCCACGATCGCCCTCGGACGGGCACGGCCGGAACGCTCTTCGCCGTCGGCGGGGAGACCCCGACCCTCCCTCGAAACAATCATCCATCGAGGGAATTGGTAGGCCATGAATCAAACCCCGGCTACGGCCTGTCAAGCGGCGTACCGTGCGTTGCTAGCCGACAAAGACCCTGCGCGAGCCTGGATTGAGTCCGGCGCCCCCGATGAACGGTTCGGGTCGGCGGGTGTGGCCGGTGCTGTCTATCGCGGGGTCAATGACCTCTGCGAACTACGAGCAATTGTGGAGCGAATAACCGGTCCCGGCTCGTGGCCCGCCCCCGCCCACGTCGACGGCGAGTGTGTGGGTACTACGGTGGCACTGCGTCGCCCGGCCGATGTCATGGGCTTGCTGCAAGCCGCAGGCGATGAGATTACCGATCGAGCGGCGATGTGGCGGACCTGGGAAACAACGCTTGAAGCTATCGCCAACGCTGTAGTTGACCTTCACAAAGTAACGGTTGAGGCTTGTCGGGCGAGCAGCCGGTCTAGGTTCACGCCATGATCGTACGTATTGACGTCCGCGCCGCTGATGACCCTGTCGGCCACCGGGTCGTACATGACGCCCCGCTCGTCGGGGTCAACGGTTTGCGGGAATGTCGAGTCACCCGAGTCCACCACATCCGTGGCGATCTCCTCGGCGAACAGATCCAGCGACTGTGCGACGAAGTCTTGGTCGACCCGGTGATCGACCATTGCTCTATCGGCGCTTACCCGGTGACTATTGGCCACTCAGTTGAGGTCGCGCCGCGGCCGGGGGTCACTGATGCCGACGCCCGCGAACTCGAACGAGCCGCAGCACAACTCGATCTCCCGCCCATCGAGGTGGCGACTGCGCGGCGCTATGACCTCATCGGCGACCTGACCGACCACGACATAGCGGTTCTCTCCCGGCGCCTCCTAGCCAACGACACGATCGAGCACTTTGCCCTTGGAGAACTGGCGCCGGAGTTCGCTGACGCGAGCAATGCAGCCACCGACATCCGGGTGTACAACGTTGCTATAGCTGGCCTCTCTACGCCCGAACTCGAAGCCTTGAGCCGTGATCGAGTGCTGTCGCTTGACCTGAATGAGATGCGTACCATTCAGGCTCACTTCGACTGTGTGGGACGCCCGCCCACAGATGCCGAACTCGAAACGTTGGCCCAGACCTGGTCAGAACACTGCGTCCATAAGACGTTTCGCGCCAGCATCGAACTCACCTACACCACAGCCGACGGCACCGTTACCGTCCGCCAACACGACGGTCTGTTGCCCGCCCTTCGCCTGGTCACCGAAGAACTCAACCCATGGTGGTTGCGTTCGGCGTTCGTTGACGACGCGGGGATTATTGCCTTCGACGACGATTTTGACCTCGCCTTCAAGGTGGAAACGCATAACCATCCGTCGGCCCTTGAGCCGTTCGGCGGGGCCAACACAGGAGTGGGGGGCGTCGTTCGAGATGTCATTGCCGTCTCGGCGCGCCCGATTGCCTGTACCAACGTCCTGTGCTTTGGGCCCGCCGACCTTCCAGACGCAGAACTTCCAGTCGGGGTCCAACATCCGCGGCGCATTCGAGACGGCGTGGTGGGCGGCATCGGGGACTACGGCAACAAATTAGGCCTTCCGACCGTGAACGGGGCTGTCCTTTACGATCGCGGGTATGTGGGGAACCCTCTCGTCTACTGCGGGGCGCTGGGCCTGCTACCCCACGGCAGTCATCCAACCGAACCTCGCGTCGGCGACCGCATCGTCTCACTCGGGGGCCGCGTCGGCCGCGACGGTATTCACGGGGCGACGTTTAGTTCGGCGGGCATGGATGCATCGACGGTCGACACTGTTGGTTCGGCGGTACAGATCGGTGCCCCGATCACCGAAAAGGGTTTGCTGGAGGTCATCGAACGGGCACGTGACGCCCGCCTTTACACCGCCATAACAGACTGCGGGGCCGGTGGATTATCCTCTGCGGTGGGTGAAATGGGGGAGCATCTTGGCGTCGAAATCGACCTTGCGGTCGTGCCGCTCAAGTATCTCGGTCTCCAACCGTGGGAGATCTGGTTGTCTGAAGCCCAAGAACGTATTGTCATCGCGGTACCGCCCGACCATCTCGAAGCCTTGTGCATCCTCGGCGGGGCTTGGGATATCGAAGTTACTGATCTCGGTACGTTCACGGGAAGTAAGCGTCTAGTGGTCCGCCACGGCGAAACCCCGGTCGTTGATTTGCCCATGTCGTTTCTACACGACGGCTTACCCCGACGAGAGATGGCAGCGGCGTGGGCGGACTCACCGCCCACGGTTGTGGCCGAGCAGGCAATTACAGCCCCCGATCTGCTGACCCTCCTAGCCCATCCCGATGTTGCCTCGAAGGAAGCTATCATTCGCCGTTTCGATCACGAAGTACGCGGCGGTACCGTTGTTCGGCCCTATGTCGGACCCGAGGCGGACGGTCCCGCCGATGCCGCCGTTATCAAGCCTCTGGGCACCGCGGGAACTCGAGCCGCGGTGCTGAGTAACGGAATCTGCCCTCGGATTGGGCATCACGATCCGTTCGCCATGGCACTACATGCGATGGACGAAGCGGTCCGCAACCTCGTCGCCGTCGGTGGCGATCCTGATCGGGTCGCGGTCCTCGACAACTTCTGCTGGGGCGACCCTACCAAGCCCGACCGACTCGGTTCGCTGGTCCGAGCCGTAGAGGGTTGCACCGAAGGAGCCCGTCGCTATGCCATGCCCTTTATCTCCGGCAAGGACAGTCTCTTCAACGAGTACGAGGGGCAAGCCATTCCCGGGACGCTCTTGATTTCGGCTGTTGGCCTCCTCCCGGATCTTCACCGGGCGATCCATTCAGCCGGGATGCAGATCGGCGACGACATCTGGCTCCTCGGCCACGGGGTTGACGACCTCGGTGGCTCGCTGGCCTCTACCGTGTTCGAGTTGGGGGCAACGGTGGTCCCTGCGCCGCTGATCGACCCGTTGCCCCGCTACCGAGCGCTTCACGCCGCCATCGCGGCGGGTCTAATCACCGCGGCGCACGATTGCAGCGAGGGCGGACTTGGTGTGGCCGCGGCCGAGATGGCGCTAGGGGCACGGCTCGGGATGGCGATTACTACCCCCGCCGACGGCGCTTCGGCGTTCGCCTCGCTGGTGAACGAAGCCCCCGGCCGCATCGTGTTCACCTCCGCTCGCCACCATCGAGACCAAATCGAACGTGTGGTGGGCGATTATGCTCGGTTGATGGGAGAGGTAACCGGCGGCGACTCGATCGTGATTGGCTTTGCTGAAGGAGTCACCGCTCAAACCCTCGAAATCTCGATTCAGGACGCGGTGGAAGCCAACTCTGGATCACCCATGGCGAGTGGATCCCGATGAGCCGCCCCCCAGTCCTTATTCCGCACGCGTCGGGCACGAACCGTGACCTCGAAGCCGCCCAAGCCATCGACCTCGCGGGCGGTGATCCACGCATCGTTCACATCAACGAATTGCGGTCAGGGTCCGTGTCCATCGCCGCTCACGCCGCGATCTTGTTACCCGGTGGGTTCTCCTACGGAGATGCGTTGGGGGCTGGCGGCCGCCTCGCTCTCGAGCTACGGACCTGGTTTGGCCCCGAACTGGCCGCCGCCGTCGCCGCCGGTCGCCCGATACTCGGGATATGCAACGGCTTTCAGGTGTTGGTGAAGGCGGGCCTCTTGCCGGGACCGGCGGGGGAGCGTCGGCAAGTGACGCTCACCGCGAACGCGAGCGGGCGCTTTGAGTGCCGCTGGGTAACGTTGCGGGTAGAACCCACCGTCGGGGGCTGGCTAGCTGACCTGGCTTGCCTCACCATTCGTTGCCCGGTTGCCCACGGCGAGGGTCGCCTGGCGGTGGCCGAACCAGGGATCCTCGACGACCTCGAAAGGGCCAAAATGGTGGCCTTTCGCTATCTGGCCGATGGCCCCCGACCGTCGAGCGGCAACGGGGCGTTAGCGGCGGGTGCGTATCCGGCTAATCCCAACGGTTCGATTGGCGATATCGCCGGACTCGGCGATGCGTCGGGGGCCGTGGTCGGCCTGATGCCCCATCCCGAAGATCATGTCTTTGATTGGCAGCGGCCATCGGGCCCCACCGGAGGGCAAGGATTAATGTTATTCGAAGCGTTGGTCGCGGCGGCGCGGTGAGTATCGACTTAGCCTCGGCGTTGGCTGACCCGTTCACTGGGGTCGACTCGGCTGACGTGGTGCCATTCGGGCCGCTTACTCAGGGCAAGGTGCGGGACCTTGTCGATCTAGGAGATTCGCTGGCCTTGATCGCCACCGATCGCATTTCGGCGTTCGATCACGTCCTCGGAACAGTTGCGTACCGAGGCCAGATTCTCAACGAGTTGGCCGCCTGGTGGTTCGATCGGCTGGCTGATGTGGTGCCGTCGCACCTCGAGTCGGTGCCCGACGCCAACGTCACCATCGCCAAAAAGTGTACCCCCTTGCCGGTGGAAGTCGTAGTCCGCGGTCATCTGTCGGGTTCTACCTCGACCGCGTTATGGACCAAGTACGCGGCGGGAAAGCGCCATATTTACGGTATGGTCTTCCCCGACGAGATGAGGAAGAACGATCAACTCGCCTCACCGATCATCACGCCGACCACCAAGGCCGCAGCTGGGGGCCATGATGAGCCGATCACCGAAATCGAGATTATCGAACGGGGGCTCGTGGGGGCGGACCTATGGGATCAGGTTCGCACCGTTGCCTTGGACCTGTTTGCCCGTGGCGGTCAGATTTGTGCCGCCGCGGGCCTCATACTGGTCGACACCAAATACGAGTTTGGTTTAGCGGCCGATGGTGTACTCACGATCATCGACGAGGTCCACACGCCCGACAGTTCACGGTTCTGGCGAGCGTCCTCGCTCGAGGATCGCCGCGCCTCTGGTCAAGAACCAGAGAACCTTGACAAGGAGTACGTGCGCTTGGCTTATCTACGAAACGGCTACCGCGGTGTCGGCGTTCCTGCCCCTTTGTCCACCGAGTTGGCCATCGAGGCAGCCGGGGTTTACCAAGAGACTTACTCAATGCTCACCGGACAAGCCTTAGAACCCGCGTCTTACCCCGCCCCGCCTCGGGTGTTGGCCGCTCTTCGACGATGGCGCGATGTGCCAGACTCGACTAAACCAGTGCATGAGGGACAATCTGATGGCTGAAGATCCGCTAGTTGGCGTGATCATGGGAAGCGACTCTGACTGGGAGACGATGCACCGCTGTGCGGTGATCCTCACCGATTTCGGCGTCGCTCACGAATGCCGAGTCGTGTCGGCCCACCGCACTCCGAACCAAATGGTCGAGTACGCCGAAGCGGCGGAGGGTCGTGGTTTGCGGGTCATCATCGCGGGGGCAGGTGGCGCAGCGCATCTTCCGGGGATGGTTGCGGGCCATACGATTGTCCCTGTCGTGGGGGTACCGATAATGAGTCGCGCCCTGCGAGGCCTGGACTCGTTGTTGTCCATCGCCCAGATGCCGGCAGGAGTTCCGGTGGCCACCATGGCCATTGGCGATGCCGGGGCCACCAACGCGGGCCTGTACGCCGCGGCGATTCTTGCCAGCCACGATGACGCCGTTGCCGCCGCTCTTCGTCGATATCGCGCCGAGCGGGCCGAAACCGTAAGCCAGATCGAACTCGAACTCTGAGACGATGATCGTGCCCTCTACGCCACTCCTCCCGGGCGCAACCATTGGGATCGTCGGTGGAGGTCAATTGGGTCGTATGTTGGCCCTGACCGCTCGCCGATTCGGCTATGGTGTGGTCGTGTTCACTGGTGGTAGTCGAGCCACTCCTGCGGGGGTGCTGGCCGATCGCGAAGTGTGTGGATCCTTCAATGATCTCGACGCGGTCAAGGAGTTCGTTTCCTTAGTCGATGTCGTCACCTGGGAGTTCGAAAACGTCGACTCCGGTCTGGCCGACACGGCCCAACAAGTTGGCGTGCCCGTCCGCCCGAGTGGCTCGATCGTGGCCACGGCCCAAGATCGGGCGCTGGAAAAGCGGGCCCTCATCGCCGCTGGTGTGCCGGTAGCACAGTGGCGCGAGGTCCAAACCGCCGCCGAACTGGCGACCGCTGCGGCCACGCTCGGCTTCCCGGTGATAGCAAAAACGGCGCGGTTGGGCTATGATGGTAAAGGACAGGTCACGATTCGCTCGACCGCTGGCCTTGCCGCGGCGTGGGCCTCCCTCGGCGGCCAACGGCTAGTAGTCGAAAAGGTCATCGCCTTCGATCGAGAGCTTTCGGTCGTCGTGGCCCGTGGCGTCGATGGCTCCGTAGCCGATCACGGCGTGATGGAGAACCATCACGTCAACCACATTCTTGACTCGACAATGGTGCCCGCGGCGATTGCCCCCGCCATCCAACAAGAGGCGGTCACCATGGCCCACTCGATTGCAGAAGCCCTCGACCTCGTCGGTGTGCTCTGCGTAGAATTGTTTGTGGCGGGCACCACGTTGTACGTCAACGAGATCGCCCCACGGCCCCATAACAGCGGGCATTGCACTATCGAGGCCGCTGCGGCGAGTCAGTTCGAACAACAACTCCGGGCTGTGTGCGGTCTCCCGCTGGGGGACTCGACCTGTCGCCCCGCGGCGATGGTGCAACTCTTGGGCGACCTCTGGAACGACGGCGAACCAGCATGGGCCAGCGTGGCCGCCCAGCCCGATATCCATCTCCATCTGTACGGCAAGGATGAACCCCGCCCCGGTCGTAAGATGGGACACCTGACCTGCCTGGCCGCTGACCCGGATCAGGCACGACAACGAGCGACTGACGCACGTGCGGCGCTCACTGGACGGTAACGGTGATTCCAGCGACTGATCATCCCCGAGAGGAGTGCGGCGTCATCGGGATCTATGCCCCCGGTTTGGACGCCTCTCGTCTGGCCTTCTTTGCCCTATACACGCTGCAGCATCGCGGCCAGGAGGCGGCGGGTATTGCCACCTGCGAAGAAGGCATTGCCCATATCCACAAAGGCCAGGGCCTAGTCTCAGTGGTGTTCAACGAGGCCAACCTGCAGACACTAAAGGGCGACTTCGCCATCGGCCATACCCGCTACAGCACTACGGGCGGTTCGGGCCTCCGCAACGCTCAACCGCAGGTGATCGAGACGCTCGACGGTCCCCTCGGGGTGGCCCATAACGGCAATCTGATCAACGCCCATACCCTGCGGCGCCAACTCCTAGAACGCGGCGTGGGCTTGCAGACTTCATCGGATACGGAGGTCATGGTCCATATCCTCACCACAGGCCGCGGCGATTGGATGAGTCGTATCAAGTCCCTGATGACTCAGGCCGAAGGTGCCTTCGCCCTCACGATCCTCACCCGTGACGCAATCTACGGCGTGCGCGATCCCTGGGGTTTTCGGCCCTTGGTGGTGGGGAAATTCGAGGGTGGATATGTGCTGGCGTCAGAGAGTTGTGCCTTTTCCGCGATTGGGGCCGAGTTCGTACACGAGGTGAAACCAGGCGAAATTGTTCGCATCAATAGTGATGGTCTGGCCATCGAACAGGGTGCGGATCCCAAGAAGAAGGCGTTCTGCACCTTTGAGGTAATCTACTTCTCGCGCCCCGATTCCGTGCATAGCGGAAGCTTGGTGCATTCGACCCGGCAGCGCCTCGGTCGAGAACTTGCTCGTGAAGCCCCCGCGGACGCCGATCTCGTGGTGCCGGTGCCCGACTCGGGAACCCCACACGCTGTTGGTTTCGCCCAGGAATCTGGGATTCCCTACACCGAAGGGTTGATCAAGAATCGCTATGTCGGACGCACGTTTATCGAACCCACTCAGCGGCTTCGTGAGGCCGGCGTACGAATGAAGTTCAACCCCCTCGGCGACAACTTGCGTGGGAAGCGGGTGGTGATGGTCGACGACTCCATCGTCCGCGGCACCACCGCGGGTCCGCTAGTTGAGTTGCTCCGTGACGCGGGTGCGAGCGAAGTTCATGTCCGAGTGGCCTGCCCCGCCATCACCGATCCTTGTTACATGGGGGTTGATATGGCCTCTCGTGACGAGCTGATCGCCGGTCACCGCACCGTCAGCGAGATCTGTAAAGACATTGGCGCCGACTCGCTGGCCTTCCTCTCCATCGACGCCCTGATGCGAGCCCTTGAGGCAGAAGAGGGCTACTGCAACGCTTGCTTCACTGGGGCATATCCGTTCGAATCAGAGCGGTTCGTGCAACTTCAACTGAGGCCGAAGGAACAGTTCGCCAACGTTTGGGGTGACTAATTATGGGCGACACTGTTTTAGGCGACACTGTTTTAGGAGATACTGTTTTGGTGGTCGGTGGGGGCGGTCGCGAGCACGCTTTGGCGTGGGGCCTAGCCCGCTCGCCACTGGTGCGCGAGGTGCTGGTCGCTCCCGGCAACGCGGGTACCGCACTCGAGCCTCGATGTCGCAACGTGGCGGTTGCCGTGTCGGACCTCGACTCGCTAGTGAAGTTAGCTACTAGCGAAGCGGTGCGCTTGGTGGTCGTCGGACCCGAGGGGCCGCTCGTTGCTGGTCTGGTCGACCGGCTCGTCGAAGCTGGCGTTGCCGCATTTGGGCCATCGGCGGCGGCGGCCCAACTCGAAGGTTCCAAAACGCATAGCAAGGACTTCCTCGTCCGTAACGACATTCCCACTGCTGAAGCCGCGTCGTTCACTAGTGCGCCAGAAGCGTTGGACTATCTCCGAACACTCGACGCTCCACCGGTCGTAAAAGCGAGTGGTCTGGCGGCGGGCAAAGGGGTCATCGTCGCCGAAACCATAGCCCAAGCAGAGACGGCCATCATCGATATCCTCCTCCACGGACGCTTCGGTGCCGCGGGGGCCGAAGTGTTGCTCGAGGAACGACTCTTCGGGACTGAGGTGTCTATTCTGGCCTTCTGTGACGGCCAGGACTTTGTCGTTATGCCCCCGGCCCAGGACCACAAGCGCCTATTGGTGGGCGATACCGGCCCCAACACCGGCGGCATGGGGGCTTTTCATCCGTCGCCGGTGGCCGATGCCTCGCTGATCGACGAGATCAGTGCCACGGTCATCGCCCCGACTCTGGCCGCCCTCGCAGCCGAGGGACGGCCCTATCAAGGGGTACTATTCGCGGGCATGATTCTCACTCCGGCAGGCCCTAAGGTCATCGAATACAACTGCCGATTCGGCGATCCGGAGACCCAGGTGGTCATCCCCTTACTGGAATCAGACTTGCTCGCAGCATGCGAAGCCTGCGTTCACGGGAACTTGGCGAGCATCGACATTTTGTGGTCGGGTCAGGCGGCGGTCACGATCGTGATGGCATCCTCGGGTTACCCCGGATCAGCCATGACGCCTTGCCCTATCAGTGGCCTCCCCGACGCCACAGCCAGCGACTGCATCGTTTTCCACGCCGGAACGACTAGGGAGGACGGTGGGGTGCTCGCAACCGGCGGGCGGGTTCTTGCGGTCACCGCGGTGCGACCAAACCTGGCCGAGGCCGCCGAGGCCGCGCACACCGGGGTATCGCACATTTCCTTTGCCGGGGCGCAGCACCGCGGCGACATTGCTCGAGCCACCGCGGCGATTCGGCAATGACTAGTTACCTCGAAGCGGGGGTCGATATCGACGCTGGGAACCGAGCGGTGAAGTTGATGGGGGAGGCGGTGGCCTCGACCCGCACCTCGGCGGTGCTTTCGGAGTTGGGTGCCTTCGGCGGGCTTTTTTCGACCGACGGGCTCCGGGCCGGTTCAGTGCTTGTTGCCTCCACCGACGGCGTGGGGACCAAGGTGGAGTTGGCTGCTCGCCATGGGAGATGGCGCGGGGTCGGCCAAGATCTAGTCAATCACTGCGTCAACGACATCCTGGTTCAGGGAGCCCGCCCGCTTTTCTTCCTCGACTACATTGCGACCGCCCACTTAGTCCCCGAGATCATCGCCGAGATCGTTACTGGCATGGCTGAGGCCTGCCGGGCGGTCGGTTGCGCTCTCCTCGGCGGCGAGACGGCGGAAATGCCCGGGGTTTACACCCCCGGTTCGGTCGATATCGCGGGCACCATCGTCGGGGCCGTACACCGAGACGATCTCTGGCCGCGCACCACCGACCTCGCGGCGGGCGATGTCCTCATCGGATTGCCCAGCGTTAGTCCCCACACCAATGGTTATTCACTGATCCGCCTGCTACTCGAGCGCCACGAGGTGAACGACGAACTGCTGGAGTGGCTACTCACCCCTCACAAATCGTACCTAAGCAATGTCGATGATCTTCGGGCCAGCGGCCTCGAACCCAAGGCGCTGGCGCATATTACCGGCGGGGGCTTTTTTGAGAATATTCCGCGGGTTCTTCCGCCGGGGATAGGCGCTGAGATCGACCTCGGATCCTGGCCGGTGCCGAGCGGATTTTGCTCGTTGGTCGACTGGGCCTCACTTGCCGACGATGAAGCGTTTCGCACCTGGAACATGGGCATCGGATTGATTGTCGCTATCGACGCCGCGGATACCGCGGCCGCCGCCGCGGCGGGCCATTTGCTTATCGGGCAGCTCGTGGAAAGTAACGTCGAGTCTAGGGTGACCTTGGTCGGGGATTGGCGGTGACAGGGCGCCTCGTCGTTATGGCGTCGGGGGCCGGAAGCAACCTGCAGGCCCTCCTCAACGCGGCGCACGACGCTCTCGACGCCTCCGTGGTGTTGGTAGTGGTTAACCGTCGTGACGCGCCGGCCTTTAACCGGGCACAAGCCCACGGGGTGCCCGCCATTTTTCGACCCTGGCCGCCGATTGAAGCCGCCAATCGCTCCCGCGCCGAACGGCTAGATTACGACCGCGGCCTGGCCGAAGAGATACTGGGCTTCGCCCCAGATCTCGTCGTCTTAGCCGGCTGGATGCACGTTCTGAGTTCAGCCTTTCTCGCCCACTTTCCGCTGCGAGTGGTGAACCTTCATCCCGCCCTCCCAGGGACTTTCCCTGGCCCGAACGCCATCGACGAGGCGTGGGCGGCCTTTGGGGTCGGTCGCATCTCAGAAACCGGCGTCATGGTCCACCTGGTCGCAGACGAAGGGGTGGACGACGGTCCCGTGCTGGCCTCACAGTCGGTGCCAATCAGGGCGGACGACACCCGCGATTCGCTCAAGGAGCGTATCCAACAAGTCGAACACGAATTGTTGGTGACAACCATCTCGGCATATCTCCAAGGCCGATGACACCCTCAGGTTCGCCACCTTCCGGGGTTGGACTCTGGCTAGCGGGGGCCCGACTCCGCACGCTCCCAGCGGCGATCGTTCCTGTCGCGGTGGGGGCCGCGGCCGCGGTCGGGGAGGGCGCCGATACGCCGTGGTGGCGAGCCGTGGCCGCTTTACTGGTCGCCGCTTGCCTGCAGCTAGGCGTCAACTTCGCTAATGACTACTCCGATGGGATCCGCGGTACCGATAATGCCGACCGCGTCGGACCCTTGCGCCTAGTTGGTTCAGGCGGGGCTTCACCACTGGCGGTGAGACGGGCGGCGGGGCTGTCGTTTGTCGGGGCGGGAGTGGTCGGCTCGGTCCTCGCGCTTGTTGTCGGACCCGAACTCTTCGTCGTCGGGGCGGCGTCAATCCTCGCCGGGTGGACTTACACCGGCGGGCCGAAGCCGTACGGCTATCTCGGCTTAGGTGAGGTGTTCGTGTTCGTCTTCTTTGGGCTCGTGGCCACCGTTGGCACGACTTATGTCCTAGTCGAGCGGGTGACGGGACTGTCGTTCGCCGCGGGCGTCTCGGTTGGCCTTTGGGCGACCGCCTTGCTCGTCATTAACAATCTCCGCGACATTCCCGGCGATACGGTGGCGAACAAGTTGACTCTCGCCGTGCGTATGGGTGACCGGGCGACCCGTCACCTCTACGTTGCCTTGCACCTTGTTGCCCTAGCCACGGCGGTTGCCATCACTTTAGTCACGGGTCGAGCGGCGGTGGCGGCGGTGGCGGCGGTTCCGTTTGTCCTACAGGCGCGGCGCGTGGTGCGAGCGGGAGCGACGGGCGCTCAACTGATCCCCGTTCTGGGCCTCACCGGACGCGCCCAAATGTTTGGCGGGTTGGCCATGGCCGCCGGGTTAGCGCTTTCCGGTTAACTCCGAGTGGCGGTGATTAGATGCGCACCGCTGAAAACCTGGCGTTCGATAGAGACGAAGCCCGAGGCGGCAAGGGTTTTTTGGAGTTCGGGCCACGGGGGCATGTAGGCAAGCGATTTCGGAAGGTATCTGTACGCTCGTCGTTCGCTCAGTAAACCGCCGATCACGGGAACGACCTTGTTGAAGTAGATGCGGTGGCCCCACCGCAGAACCCGATTATCGGGCTCCGACGCGTCGAGAAACGCTATGCGACCACCGGGCCGAACGACGCGGGCGACTTCGGTGAAGAAACTCCGAAGGTCAACCAGGTTGCGTAAGGCAAAGCCACAGGTTGCACCATCGACCGATGAGTCCGGCAGGGGCAGGCACAAAATGTCGGCGTGGACGAGGGGAGCTTCGGTTCGTGCCGCGGCGAGCATCCCCATCGACAAATCGAGTCCGATGGGTACCATCGAGCACTTGGCGATCTCTCGGCAAAAGTCACCGGTTCCGCAGGCCAGGTCGATGATTACCGAGCCCGCGGGGGCGTTGAGTTGCTTGATGGACGCCTTTCGCCACCGCACGTCGAGCCCGAAACTCATGATGCGGTTTACTAGGTCGTAGCGGGGGGCGATGGCGTCGAAAAGGGAACGAATCTGGTGTCGTTTGGCGTCACCGGTAGGGAGTTGGTTCGGATCGAGCGTTACCCCATCGTCGAGGATCGGCGATGAACTCTCGGTCATCGAAACCAAACCTTCTGGTACTCGACGCTCGTTGGGTGAAGGAGTAACGCCACCAACGCAATGTCGAACATCAAGTTGATGGGATCGTAGAACGCGTCGAAGGGGCCGGAATCAGCCAAGACAATTAGGCGAACCAGGAAGGGAGTGAACGCGGCGATGACACCGAGTCGGTACCCCCAGCGCTTCTCATTGGCGATTCCGACGGCCCCCACCACCATGCCAACGGTGAGCAGGAGCAGCCAAATCGTCCCGATAATCGTCGAACCCAAGAGGCTAAGACGGCCCACGCTCAGCAAGGCGCCGAACAGAATCGCTATACCACCCCGCATGTACATCAGCAGCTGCGACAGGTAGAGGGTTTGTGGTTGACGGGGATTAAACCAAATCGTCGGGGCCATGGTACCAGTATGCAGATTCGTGTTCAGTTTTGACGGCGGCGAGGGGGATCGACAGCTTGGCGATTCGCTCGTAGTTGGCCACACGCCGCGTCTATTTCGGTACCGCGGGTGCGGCGGACGGTAGCGTTGACGCCCCGAGCCAGTAGATCGTCGCGAAACTCATACACCCGAGGCAACGGTGTTCCTCTCGTGAGGTAGCCCGGCGTGGGATTGAGCGGGATAAGGTTGACGTGAGCCCGCAGGCGCGTGGCGTAGGCCGCTAGCTCAGCGCTATCGCTGCCACGGTCGTTGATGCCGTCGATCATGGCCCACTCCAGCGAAAGCCGGCGGTTCTGGGCCGCGAGGTAACGCTCGCAGGCATCGGCCAGAGCCGCTAGCGGGTACCGAGCGTTGAGCGGCACGAGTTCGGTGCGTAGCTCGTCGTTGGCTGCGTGGAGGGACACGGCGAGGTTGACCGGAAGGTCCTCCCCGGCGAGGCGCTCGATGCCGCTAACCACGCCTACCGTGGAGATGGTGATGTGGCGAGCGCCGATCCCGAGGTCGTGGTTGATGCGTTCCACCGCTTGCCACGTGCGGTCGTAGTTGGCGAACGGTTCGCCCATACCCATAAACACGATGTTTGACACTCGGCGGGGGGCCGACGCCCGCCGGGCGCGCACGACTTGTTCGACGATCTCACCGACGGAGAGGTGGCGGTCAAAGCCGCTCTGGCCGGTCGCACAAAATCCACACGCCATCGCGCATCCTGCCTGCGAGGAGACGCACACGGTTGTGCGATCCCGGTAATGCATGAGAACGGTTTCGATGGTGTGCCCGTCATAGAGTTTCCATAGCCATTTGACGGTCTCGCCGTCGTCGCTCACCGATTCTTGTTCGGGCTGAAGGCCCGCGGGAAGGTCACGGGCTAGGCGGCTTCTGAGGGCTTGCGGCAGGTTGGTGAGATCGTCGAGATCGTCGCCGCGCTGATGAAGCCCGTCCCACAACTGGTCAAGGCGGTAGCGTGGTTCCTCACTTAGCCAGTCAGCAAGTTCGGCGCGCGTGGGGTCAAAGCGCAGCACCGGCGCATCTCGGTGAGAACGTCCCCGGACATCAAAAAAGCTCATGACAACCTCAGTTCATAGGCCCGGTCGGTGTGATGGCGGGTGAACCCGATGGCGGCATACGTAGCGTTGGCGGGATCATTATCGGATTCGACATAAAGCATGGCGTGACGTAGGCCTTGTGCGCTCAGCCAGTCGAGTCCGGCCCGCGTCATTGGTTTACCTAGGCCGCGACCGTGGTGAGCGGGGTCTACCGCTATGACATAGATCTCGCCGAGAGGCGGTTCGGTAGCCGCGTGAATCTTGGTCCAACAAAATCCCGCCAACTGCTCGTTTACGAAATGCAGTCGCAAGCCCTCAGGATTGAACCAGGCTTGGGCCATTAACTCGTCTAGCGCTTGCCGGTCGAGGGCGCCCTGTTCTGGGTGCCAGGCAAATGCTCGCCCGTTTACCATGAGGAAGTCGTCGATATCGGCATTGACAAAGGGACGGGTTACCAATTCGGCCGGTTCATTCGGCAGGGGACAGCGAAGTTGCCAGAGGTCGCGGTAGCGCTCAAAACCCATACTGCTAACGGCGCGGTCCGCGTCAGGGTCAACCGAACGAACCCACAACTGCATGTCGCCGCCGTCACACTCGTCGAGGATGACTTCGAGTCGGTGCCGCAGATCGACTTCACGGCGCGGCCCGTCGACCACGACAGTCCAACGAAACTGGCCCGACTTAGGGCCCTCGACGGTCAACTCCACCCGTGCAGGATAGCTAGGATAAGCCCATGGCACAGCCGCGATCACCAAAGGGCCGGGCGCGGGTTACCCACGAGCGGTTAGGTCGGGAATATCCTGCCGCTGAGTGCGAACTCGATCATCGCAACCCGTACGAACTCCTAGCGGCGACGATCCTTTCGGCTCAAGCCACTGATGTGGGGGTGAACAAGGCCACCCCTGGACTCTTTGCTCGCTTCCCCGACCCTTGGTCGTTGGCAGAGGTCGAACCAGAGGAGGTCGAACCTTACGTTGCCACAATCGGACTATTCCGCCAGAAGTCTAAAAGCCTAGTCGGCATGGCCCGCCGCCTAGTCGACCAGCACGACGGACAGGTGCCGCGGGCGATGAAGGATCTGGTTAGCTTGCCGGGGGTCGGCCGCAAGACTGCCAACGTGGTGCGCAGTGTGGCACTTGGCGAACCGGGTCTGCCGGTTGACACTCACGTGACGCGTCTCGTCGGTTTGCTCAAAATCAGTCACGCCAAGGATGCGGTAGCGATTGAAAAAGAACTCAATCCTATGGTGCCGGCGATGGAGCGGGGGCAGTTCAGTTTGCGGCTGATTTTGCACGGACGCCGGGTTTGCATTGCTCGCCGCCCGCAGTGCGCTGAGTGTGTGCTGAACGATTTTTGCCCCAGTAGCCACGTCTGATCAATCGAGGAGGCGGGTCACGTCGCGTAGTCGACGTTCGGCGGTGATTAGGGTTCGCTCGATCTCGTGCATGCGGCTGATAACCGGATCATCAAGGTCGGTGGTTCGCCGCTCGGCCAGTTCGCCCATGCGGCGAGCGACATCGGCGATGACTGTAGTGATCGACGAAAGCTCCGCGGCATCTGAATCCATGCTGCAGTGTGCCCGAATTGCCGCCGGAGCGGGCGGGCGCTGCCGGTAACCTAAAGCTGTGCTTTCGCGGATCGATCTTCGCCAGTCTTACGAAGACTTGGCCGCGGTTTTGCCTCGACCCCGGCGCCCTCGCGATGGTCCGGTCGCCGCGGTTCGCGAGATCATGGCGGAGGTACAAGCGGTGGGCGACGCCGCTATTAGGGCCTACACCGAGAAGTTCGATGGGGTTTGTCTCGGTCCTCTGGCCGTCGACCCCGCCGAGATGATGGCAGCCACGCAGCGAGTGGACCCTGTCGTACTCCGGGCCTTACAGCACGCCGCGGACTCAATCGAGACGTATCACCGCGAGCAACGGCCGAGCGATGTCCGCGTTGATCGACCCGGTGTGTCCATACGCGGCCTGCATCGAGCGGTCGACCGTGCCGGTTGCTACGTCCCCGGGGGCCGAGCCGTCTACCCGTCAACTGTGCTTATGACAGCACTGCCCGCCAAAGTCGCCGGGGTGGGTGAGGTGGTCGTTTGTGTGCCGCCCGGCCCCGACGGTTCGGTACCCGATGTTGTTTTGGCCGCCGCCCACGTCGCGGGGGTTGATGAAATCTTGTCCATTGGCGGAGCCCAGGCCATCGCCGCGATTGCTTACGGTACGCAAACCATCCGTGCTGTTGATGTCATCGTTGGACCGGGCAACGTCTATGTCTCGTTAGCGAAACAAGAAGTGGCGGGCCTTGTTGGTGTGCCGTCCGCGTTTGCCGGACCTTCGGAAATTGTCGTGATCGCCGACGGTTCGGCCCCGGCCTCCTTTGCCGCTGTCGACCTCATCGTGCAGGCTGAACACGGACCCGATGGGTTGGCCTGGCTGGTCACCTGGGATGATGTCGTCGCCGAGCAGATCCTGGTCGAGATTTCGCGTCTGGTAACCGATGCGCCGCGGGCCGACGACATTGCCGCCACCTTGGTCTCGGCGGGCCGCGTCGTGGTGTGCCGCGACGCCGAGCAGGCGATCGAGGTAGCCAACTTCATCGCTCCTGAACACCTCGAGTTACAAACGCAAAACCCAGAGGCTCTCGTTCCCTTAGTTAAGCACGCCGGTGCAATTTTTTGTGGCCCCTTCGCTCCTGCCTCGCTGGGCGACTATGCCGCGGGCCCCAGTCACGTATTACCTACCAGCGGAACGGCACGCTTCGCCAGCGCCCTCACCGTTCGAGACTTCATGAAGGACATCCACGTTGTAAGCGTTGATAAATACGGCTTCGCCGGTATGGCCGACACTGTCGAGGTGCTGGCGCAGGCCGAGGGCCTCGACGCCCACGCCGCCTCGATCCGGATTCGCCGCATGGCCAGCAATGAGTAGTCGCCCGATGCCTCGCAAGAGTGTGGCGCTCACGGCGGGCTATCACTCGCCGCAGGTTGTGGTCGACGTTTGCCTCAACCGCAACGAAAGCCCGGAACCGCCACCGCCGGGCTTCACTGAGGCACTAACCAAAGCTATTGCTTCAGTTGCCTGGAATCGTTATCCCGATCGTTCGGCGCTTGGTCTACGGACCGCGATCGGGGCGCTCCACGACGTGGGCCCTGAACAGATCTTCGCGGCAAACGGTTCCAACGAGGTACTCCAGACCTTGCTGCTTACCTACGGCGGACCCGGGCGATTAGCGGCAATGTTTGAGCCGACCTACGCGCTGCACAGCCACCTGAGTTACATCACCGCCACGGGCGTGGTCGAAGGCCACCGTCGAGCCGATTTCTCCCTTGATCTTGACGAAGTCAACCGGGTCATTACATCGACGGACCCCGCTGTTGTCTTTTTATGCTCCCCCAACAACCCGACCGGGGTAGTCGACTCTCCCGAACAAATTGCCGATGTTTTGGAGATGGTGGTAGCCAACGGCGGACTGCTGTGTGTCGACGAGGCCTACGCCCAGTTTGCCGCCCACTCAGCCACCGAACTACTGGGCCCAGAGGTTCCCCTAGTGGTGAGCCGTACCTACTCCAAGACCTTCGCCTTAGCCGCCCTTCGACTCGGCTACCTCATCGGTCCGGATTGGGTGGTGGCGGATTTGGAGAAGGTGGTTTTGCCTTATCACCTCGGGGCCATGACGCAGATCGCCGGTACCATCGCTCTCGATCACACAGCGGCGATGGCTGCCCGAGTCGCCCGACTCGTCAAAGAGCGAGAGCGCCTTGTCTTGACGCTGTCGGAGTTGGCGGTTGATGTTTTACCATCGGGGGCCAACTTTGTGCTCTTCGCAGCCCACCACCACGACGGCGATAGCGTGTGGCAGGGTCTCCTCGATCGGTCAGTTCTCGTTCGCAACTGTTCCTCATGGCCTCGGCTGGCTGGTTTTCTCCGGGTCACGGTCGGCACCCCAGCCGAAAACGATCGCTTTATCGCCGCACTCACGGAGGTTCTCGGGTGACCCGTACCGCCACCATTCAACGTCAAACTAAAGAGACCACCATCGAGATCTCCCTAAATCTCGATGGCACGGGTTCGACCACGATCAGCACCGGGTTGCCGTTCTTCGATCACATGCTCGATCAACTCGGTCGCCATGGCGGCTTTGATCTCGCCATTTCCGCCCAAGGTGACCTCGCCATAGATGCCCATCACACCGTCGAAGATGTCGGCATTGCCTTAGGAGAAACGTTTCGCGCTGCCCTCGACGACAAGCGGGGCGTGCGTCGTTTCGCGTCGATCACGGTGCCCCTCGACGAGGCCGCTGTTCAGGTCATCCTCGACCTTTCAGGGCGGCCGTACTTGCACTACGACGTCGACTTTCCCGGTGAGAAAATCCTGGGTAACCCACCGTTTGATCCTCAGCTAGTGGAAGAGTTCTGGCGTGGGTTTGTCATGGCCTCGGCCATAACGTTGCACGTCGAAAGTCAGCGGGGCAAGAACACCCATCACATCATCGAAGCCACGTTCAAGGCCGCGGCGCGCGCGATCCGCGACGCGGTTCGCATCGAGGGCAATGTAGTGCCGTCGACCAAAGGCACTCTCTAAGTGCTGGACGCCGCACCTCCGCTGCTGGCCATCCTCGATTATGGGATGGGCAACCTGCACTCGGCACACAAGGGGTTTGCCCTCGCGGGGGCCGACGCGCGGCTGACCGCCGACCCCGCGGAGATCCTCTCGGCTGATGGCATAGTCCTGCCTGGGGTGGGCGCGTTTGGTCCCTCTATGGCGGCGCTGACCGAGACCGGGCTCGCCACAGTGGCCTGCGAACGCATCGAATCCGGTGTGCCGTTTTTCGGCGTATGTATCGGGATGCAGGTTTTGTACGCAGGCTCCGACGAAGCGCCCGGCGTAGCCGGACTCGGGGTGTTTCCCGAACATGTCCGTCAACTTCCGCCCACTGAGAAACGTCCCCAGATGCAGTGGAATCAGGTTCACGCCACCGACAGAAACCATCCGATGCTGAGCCGATTCGATACCGATCCATGGATGTACTTCGTGCATTCGTACGCCGCTGATCCAGGGGAATCCCTCCTCGCAACCTGCGACTACGGCGGGGCCGTCACCGCGGCGGTCGCCCGCGACAACCTGTGGGCGTGTCAGTTTCACCCAGAGAAGTCGGGACGCAACGGCATCGAAATACTAAAAGCCTTCGTCGATCTAGCCCGCGCCTACCGCAACGCCCCCGAGACGAGTACCTAGCCATGGACTTCTTCGCTGCCATCGATTTGCGCGACGGAAAGTGTGTCCGCCTTTACCAAGGTGACTACGGCAAAGAAACGATCTACGGCAACGATCCCGTGGCCCAAGCCCTCGCGTTCGCCGCGGCGGGCGCGGACTGGATCCATGTAGTGGACCTCGACGGAGCCCGAACTGGGTGCCCGACCAACCGTGATATTATTTCCGCCATAGCTAGTGCGGTCGATGTTCCGGTTCAGACCGGCGGTGGCGTGCGTTCAATCGGGGCCGCCCACTCGCTGTTTGCCGCGGGTGTCGAACGCGTTGTCATCGGAACCGCGGCGCTCACTAACCCCGAGTTGGTGGAGGAGTTAGCCCATTCCCACCGGGTGGCTGTTGGTCTCGACGCCAAAGCGGGCGAAGTCGCAACCGACGGTTGGTTGGTGGCGTCTGGCCGCCGTGTGGTTGATGTTGCCCGGTCCCTAGCCGATATCGGCGTCGACGCTTTCGTGGTCACCGACATTTCCCGGGACGGAACCCTTGCCGGACCGGACCTGGTAGGGCTTCGGTCCGCGGTCGCGGCCACCCCGCTAGACGTCATTGCCTCGGGCGGGGTCGGTGGTCTTGGCGATCTACGTGATCTGGCGGCGGTTGAGGCCGACGGACGAAGGTTAGCTGGCGTGATTGCGGGCAAGGCCATCTACGAAGGATGCCTCGACGTAGCCGAGGCGGTCGCTGTATTGCGAGAGCGCCTATGAAAGTGGCGCGAGTAATTCCGTGCCTCGATGTCGACGCCGGACGGGTGGTGAAAGGGATCAACTTCGTTGGGCTCAGGGACGCAGGCGATCCGGTCGAACTAGCGGCCCGCTACGACGATCAGGGGGCCGATGAATTGGTGTTCCTCGACATCACCGCCTCCTCGGACCACCGTGATACCACCGTAGAGATGGCGCGTGCGGTCGCCGAACAGGTCTTCATCCCCTTCACCATCGGGGGCGGGATCCGAACCGTCGACGATGCTCGCCGCCTGCTAAGGGCCGGGGCCGACAAGGTCAGCATCAACACAGCTGCTCTTCAGCGGCCAGAACTCGTGGCGGAGATTAGTCGGGAGTTTGGCGCGCAGTGCTGTGTGGTGGCCATCGACGCTCGGAGCAGCACCGAAACCAATTCTGGCTACGAAGTGTTCAGCCATGGGGGACGAGCCCACACCGGACTCGATGCGCTGGCGTGGGCCGAAGAAGCGGTTCAGCTCGGAGCGGGGGAGATATTGTTGACCTCGATGGACCGAGACGGCACCCGAGACGGATTCGATCTGACGCTAACTCGCCTTGTGGCCGACGCCGTGGCGGTTCCCGTGATCGCCAGTGGGGGAGTGGGCGCTCTCGAACATCTAGTTGCGGGGGTGGTCGAGGGGCACGCCGACGCCGTCCTTGCGGCCAGTATCTTTCACTTCGGCGAACACACCGTTGCTGAGGCCAAGACGCAATTGCTCGCCGCCGGAGTTGTTGTACGACCACCGGATTCGGGTTACATGGCGCAACGGCGGCGGTAGCGTTGTCGTCCGTGAAGAACGAGCGTCCCCTCAGCGCATCCAAACTGGCCGACGACGAAGGTCTCCCCGTTCAGATGTTGAACGATCGAATCTTGGTTCATCTCAGCGATGCCGAAGGCGAACGACGCAGCACCGGTGGTATCGTAATTCCGGCTACCGCTCAGGTCGGAAAGCGCTTGACGTGGGGAGTGGTGGTGGCCGTTGGTCCCAACGTGCGCAACCTAGAACCCGGCGATCAGGTGTTGTTCAATCCAGAAGATCGCTACGAGATCGACGTACGCGGTACCGACTACATCATCTTGCGCGAACGCGATATCCACGCTGTCGCCGCGGAACGACTCGACGAGGGATCGACCGGCCTCTACCTGTAGCCCTAAACCGCCCGTAGGATTTTGCCATGAGCCACGAACTAGAAGAGGGCCAAGCGGTCCAGTTGGATTTTGACAAAGTCGCCAAAATTGGTCGAGCGGGCCATCAGGTAGTGCCGGTTGTTCTCCAAGACGTTGATTCCGGCGCGGTTCTCTTCATTGGTTACGCCAACGAAGAAGCGTACCGAGAGACGTTGGCGCGGGGATCGGCGGTCCTTTACAGCACCTCGCGGGAAACTATTTGGCACAAAGGGGCAACCTCTGGCGATGTTCTCGAGGTTGTTGAGGTGGCGGTGAACTGTGAGCAAAATAGCCTGCTGTACCGGGTGCGCAAGGCCGGGATTGGCGTCTGCCACACGACCGACGCTACCGGCGCTACTCGTCCGACGTGTTACTACCGGTCCGTAACCGACGGAGAGACCCTACGATTCAACTAGCATGAAGTTCCGCCCGACACGTGAGGAGTTCGCGGTACTCGCGGCCGAGTACACGGTTGTGCCGGTATGGACGGAGGTTCTCGCCGACCTGACTACCCCCGTAGCGGCCTTTTCGCGCGTCGTGGGCGAGGGGGAGGGTTTTTTGCTGGAGTCAGTGGACAATGGCGATCGTTGGAGTCGGTGGTCTTTCATCGGCCGAGCCCCTCAGGGCACTCTCGTAGCTCAAGGCGGGTCGGTGGAGATCATCGGCGACTTAGGCATCGACGTGCCGACTGATGCCGGAATATTGACCGCATTAGAGGTCCTGCTCGATCATTACCGAGCGCCAGAGATTGATGGGCTTCCGCCGATGCACGGGGGTCTCGTTGGCTACCTTGGGTACGACGTGGTGCGCGAGGTGGAACGTCTGCCCGACCCGCCAACCGACGATTTGGGCTATCCGGATGCGGTGATTTCGATGATTGGCGAACTCGCTGTCTACGACCATTGGCGTCAACGGGTCAACCTCATCGCAAATGTCATTGTCGATGACAGCACCGACCTCGACGAGGCCTACAACGAAGCCATCGCTCGGGTCAGGCGCTTGACCGCGGACGGAGCGCGGGCCATCGACGAGCCGTTGATGGCCCTGCCCGATCCCGAGGATGAACTCCCCGAGGCCACCTCGTCGATGGGCGAAGCAACGTACTGTGCCGCGGTCGAGGCGGCCCGTGAGTACATCTTGGCCGGCGATATCTTCCAGGTCGTTCTTTCGCAACGCTTCGACCTCACGCTGGACGCGGAAGGATTTGACATTTACCGAGTGCTCCGCCAAGTCAACCCCAGCCCGTACATGTACTTCTTTCGCCATGGCGACCTTGAAGTCGTGGGGGGATCACCAGAACCCATGGTTCAACTCCTCGACGGTCGGGTGATCTCACGACCGATCGCCGGTACTCGCCCCCGAGGTCAAACCGAGGAAGACGATCGTCGCCTAGCCGCGGAACTTGTCACTCACCCTAAGGAGATCGCCGAACACGTCATGTTGGTGGATCTAGCGCGCAATGATGTTGGTCGAGTGGTGGAGTTTGGCAGCCTCAAAATCGACGAAATGATGACCCTTGAGAAATACAGCCACGTCATGCATCTAACGTCGCAGGTCTCTGGCCGCCTTGGGTCGGGTAAGACCGCCATCGACGTGTTACGGGCGACGCTTCCAGCGGGCACCCTGTCCGGGGCACCTAAGGTTCGGGCCATGGAGATCATCGACGAACTCGAACCGGTCAAACGCGGTCCCTATGGCGGGGTTGTCGGCTACTTCGACTTCTCCGGCAACATCGACACTGCCATCACCATTCGCACGATGCTCATCAGCAACAACCGCGGCTCGGTTCAGGCCGGAGCGGGTATCGTGGCCGACTCAGTACCCGCCGATGAACACCTCGAGTGTCAAAACAAAGCCAAGGCGCTGCTGGCTGCAATTCCTGCCGCTCGGCGCATGACCGCTGCTCGCCAAGCCGCTAGGGAGCAACCATGAAAACCAGAGAGGTCGTCCAAGTAGTTGGCCCCCAAGCCGCTTCCTATCTTCAAGGGCAGATCTCCCAGGATGTGGACGCGCTATCGGTCGGCGCAACGGCTTGGTCACTCGTCTTGCAACCTAACGGCAAGGTCGTGGCCTGGTTTCGGATTCACCGGGTCGAGGACGATACCTTCCTTCTCGACATCGACGCGGGCCACGCCGAGGCGCTCATCGCCCGTCTGGAACGGTTCAAGCTACGCACCGAGGCTACGATTTCTCTCCGACCAGAGGGCGCTATTCCCACCCCGGTGTTATGGCGAGACCTTCCCCCGTCGTTCAGTGAGCGGGAACGAATCCTCGCTGGGATGCCGCGGATGGGCTGTGAACTCACCGAGTCGACCATTCCAGGCGAAGGAGGCCAGTACTTCATCGACGTATCGGTGAGCTTCACCAAGGGCTGCTACACGGGACAGGAGTTAGTGGCTCGCATTGATAGTCGGGGCGGCAACGTTCCCCGTCCGATCCGGGTTCTCCAAGCCGCTGCTCCGGTCCGCGCCGGAGATGCCGTCACCGCCCACGGCGACACGGTCGGGAAGATCACCTCAGCTGACGCCGACGTAGCCCTAGCGGTGATCCGACGCAAACACGAAGTGGGCGACACGGTCTTCGTCGGCGAGGTGTCCGCCCGAATTATTGAACCGGCGCGAAGCTAACACGGTGGGTCACTATGAACTCCTAGGCGTCGCGCCGGATGCGTCGGTGGACGAGATCAAACACCACTACCTCGCGCTAGTCCGCCATTCGCACCCTGATCTTCATCGCTCATCGGAAGCGAGCCGACTAGCGGCGGAGGAGCGGATGCGCTTACTTAACGAGGCCTGGGCTGTGTTGGGCAACGCCGACCAACGATCGGTCTACGATTCTCGCCGACTCGAGGTCACGACTAAAGCCCAGACGGTAGTCGAACAGCCGTTTCGCCCCTTTGACGAAGTCGACGAAGTCGGTGACGACCTCGGGTTCGACCCACGCCACGACACTCCGATTACCCAAAGCGTCCTGCCTCAGTGGCTGGCGCTGGCCCCGACTTTGCTGCTGTTCAGTGGGTTCGGCGCCATGTTCATCGGCCTCCTTTTCGGCGCCGCTGCCCTTATGGTTTTCGGCTTGCTCTCGGTGATCTTCTCGGCCGTATTCTTCTTCGTAGCGCCGATCGTGGCCTTAGGTCGATCCGCCCGAGATGAGCGTTTGGGCTAACGGCATTGACTCCGCCCGCCCCCACCTACCTAGACCGGATTATCGCTGGCCATCGTGAGGCGGCACTGGCTGATAATCGTTCGCTAGACGTGCTACTCGATCAGGTCCCCTCGTTACCGCCTACCCGGGGATTCTGTGCCGCCCTGCGCCCGCAGACCAACGGAGATCCCATTGCCGTGATCGGCGAGATTAAACGGCGCTCGCCATCCAAAGGCAACCTTTTTGTTGACCTCGACCCCGGCGAACTCGGCCGAGCCTACGAAGCAGGCGGGGCAAGCGGTTTATCGGTACTCACCGATGAGGACTGGTTCGGCGGGTCGGTCGAGGATCTCCAGTCGGCTCGAGCCGCCACCGCGCTGCCAGTCCTGCGGAAAGATTTCACCATCGACGAGCGCGACATTGTCGACGCCCGAATCATGGGCGCGGACTGTGTTTTGCTCATCGCGGCCGCCCTTGATCAAGCCGAGTTAATCGACTTTCACCAACTCGCCCTCGACTTGGGACTTGATGCTCTAGTTGAGATCCACGACGAAGCTGAACTCGAGCGGGCCCTAGCGGTCGAGGCCACCCTCGTGGGCGTAAACCAGCGCGACCTAGTGACCTTTGTGGTCGACCAGGAGCGGGCGCGGCGGATGGCGCCCCTGATGCCCACCGGGGTTGTGAGGGTTGCTGAATCGGGAGTACGCGACCGATCCGACGCCGCTGCCCTGCACGCCGCGGGATATCATGCGTTACTTGTGGGCGAGACCCTAGTAACAGCGGATTCGCCCGCCGATGAGGTTCGCCGCTTGCGAGGTCAGGTGTGACCGCTAACGTCAGACCAGTGTTCGTCAAGATTTGTGGGATAACGACCGAGGAAGACGCGCTGCTCGCGGTCGCCCTCGGAGCCGATGCATTGGGGTTCGTCTTTGCTCCCTCGGGCCGTCAGATCGCCGTCGATCGGGTCCGCGAAATCGTCGGGCGATTACCGCGCCATATCCTGACGGTGGGGGTGTTTCGCGACGAACTACCCGACCGCGTGGTCGATATTGTCAACAGTGCTCGCCTCGGGGCGGCCCAACTGCACGGCCAGGAGAGCGCCGAGCAGACCAACAGCGTTCGTGACCGCGTTCCAATGGTAATCAAGGCCTTCCCTGCCGGCCATCCCGGTCTGAGCGACATCGCGTCCTACCATGCCGACGCGGTGCTGGTAGATTCGGCCACGCCGGGCAGTGGCAAGGTTTTCGATTGGCGATTGGCCGAAAATGCCCCCCATACCCTTCGCCGAGTCATCCTCGCGGGCGGACTCACCCCGCTCAACGTGGCCGCGGCGATTCGTCGGGTTAAGCCGTGGGGCGTCGATGTGTCAACGGGAGTAGAACTAACGCCAGGCATCAAGGACGCGGTAAAGATCCGCGAATTTATCGAGACCGTCAAGACAATACAGGCGGACGATTCGGCCTCGAACGGGTCACCTGGGGCCGACGACAACGACTCGACCGGTCCCTACAATTGGGAAGAGGACTTTACGCAATGACCATGACCGATCCATCCAACGACGGCCGCTTCGGCGAGTTCGGTGGCATGTTCGTGCCCGAGACCCTCGTACCTGCGTGTCAAGAACTCGACCGCGCCTTTCGCGACGCTTGGGCTGACCCTGAGTTTCGTAGCCAACTTGATGATTTGTTGCGAAACTACGCGGGGCGCCCAACGCCGGTCACGGTGTGCGAGAACCTAAGCCAGGAAATGGGCTGCCAGATCCTGCTCAAACGAGAAGATCTCAACCACACCGGCAGCCACAAGATCAACAACGTCCTAGGGCAGGCACTGCTCGCCAGACGAATGGGTAAAACTTCTTTAGTGGCCGAGACCGGGGCCGGTCAACACGGGGTCGCCACCGCGACGGCCGCCGCCTTGTTCGACATGTCATGCGTCGTGTACATGGGAGCGGTCGATATAGAGCGCCAGAAACTCAACGTGTTTCGGATGCAACTACTCGGCACCGAAGTCCGGTCGGCTGATTCCGGTTCTCGGACGCTCAAGGATGCGGTGAACGAAGCAATGCGTCACTGGGTTGCTGTGGTGGAGTCGACCCACTATTGCCTCGGATCGGTCATGGGTCCGCACCCCTATCCTTGGATGGTGCGCGAGTTCCAGCGGGTGATCGGCGACGAGGCCCGAGAGCAGTGTCAGACAATTCTGGGCGGGGCGCCCCAGGTGGTCGTGGCGTGTGTCGGCGGGGGATCCAACGCCGCGGGTATCTTTGCTGGCTTTGCCGATACCGACGCATTGCTGATCGGTGTCGAACCTGCCGGTGGGGCTGCGGTCGGTCGAGCGGTGCCCGGCATCGTTCACGGTTCCCGGTCGTACCTCATGCAGGACGAATGGGGTCAAGTGCTGGAAGCGGAATCGATCTCCGCCGGACTCGATTATCCCGGCATCGGTCCCGAACACGCCCACCTCGCGGCGACCGGCCGAGCCCGCTACGAACCAGTTACCGACGACGAAGTCGTTACCGCGTTCAGCTTGCTTTCGCGGACCGAAGGCATCATCCCAGCCCTTGAATCAGCCCACGCCATAGCCTGGATTAGCAAGGCCCGAGAAGAACTACAGGGCAAGTCAGTGCTGGTCAACCTCAGCGGCCGCGGCGACAAAGACGTCGATCAGATGATGGAAATCCTGCGATGACCGGTGCTGTCGAACAAGCCCTTCGCTGGCGACGAGACTCCGGCGGCAAATGTCTCGTTCCGTACCTCAGCGGCGGACTCGGCCCTGACTGGCTCGAGACGATCCAAGCCGTGGCCGCCGCGGGAGCTGACGTGATTGAAGTCGGCGTGCCCTTTTCTGACCCGGTCATGGATGGTCCGACTATTCAGGCGGCCAACGATCTCGCTCTCGCCCAGGGTGCCACACCCGAGTCGATTCTTAACACGCTGAGAGGGGCCGACATTGGAGTGCCGCTCGTGGTTATGACCTACGGCAATATTGCCTACCGCATGGGCTGGCAACGTTTTGCGTCCACGCTGGCTGACTCCGGGGTGAGTGGGTGCATTCTTCCCGATATTCCGCTGGAGGAGATCGGACCATGGGCTCACGCGGCCGACCGCTCCGGTATCGAGACGATCATGTTGGCCGCTCCAACCGCCCCCGCGGCTCGCCTAGACCGCATCGTTGCCCGGTCGCACGGCTTTGTCTATGGCGTTGGACTGTTGGGCGTCACCGGTGTTCGTGCCGAACTTTCCTCGTCTGCCACAATGATCGCCGCCCGACTCAAGACCATCACCGACTTACCGGTGCTGATCGGTGTCGGGGTCGGCACGCCAGCCCAAGCCGTCGAGGTCAGCGAAGTCAGCGACGGGGTAGTAGTCGGCTCGGCCATTGTCCAGCGCATGATTGATGGTGCGGGTCCCGAAGGGGTCGCCGAACGGGTCAGCGAATTCCGGGCCGCGCTCGCTCTTTAGTTAGGTTTCAGCTCTGTGGATCATGATCTCGTTATTATCGGCGGTGGCGCCGGTGGGTTGGCCGCCGCCCTCTCGGCGTGTTGGGTAAAGGCCGATGTCTTACTCATCAATGACGGACCGCTAGGCGGAGATTGTACTTTTACGGGGTGCGTTCCGTCCAAGGCTCTGCTGCACGCGGCACGTAGCGGCATCGGCTTCACAGAGTCAATGGTGCGGGTGCAAGAGATTGTGCAGCGGATAGCGGCAACGGAAAACTCCGATGTGTTGCGTTCTCGTGGCGTCAAAGTCATCGAGGATCGCGCCCGCCTGGTTACTCACGACACCGTTGTGGTGGGCGAACAACGCATCACCGCCCCCCGGATCCTCGTCGCCACAGGCAGTCGCCCTGCCCGGCCCCCGATTCCCGGACTGGCCGACGTTCCCTACCTCACCAACGAGACGGTGTTTTCCCTTACCGACGCTCCCCGCACGCTCGGAATCATCGGCGGGGGACCGATCGGTTGCGAACTGGCCGAAGCATTCGCCTGCCTGGGTGTTGCGGTCACGATCTTCACCGACCGAGATCGACTCCTAGACCGAGAAGAACCCGCAGCCTCGGCCATCGTGCAACGCTCACTCGTTGCTCTCGGGATCACCGTACGCACCGGAGTGGTCATCGAAGCGGTGAGCCAACCCAGTATCGCCGCCCGAGTGAACATCCGCTTTAGTCACCCCGGGGTTGACGACAGTCGCCTCGATGTCGACCAGTTGCTCGTTGCGGCGGGGCGCCAGGCCAACACCGAAGGGCTTGGTCTTGAGCACATCGGGGTCACGCTCACCGATCAAGGCGACATCTTGACTAACGATCGACTCAGAACCGATGTGCGCGGGGTCTACGCCGCCGGTGACGTAACTGGCAAGCTGCTCTTTACCCACGCTGCCGATGAGATGGGGCGCCTCGCGGCGGGAAACGCGCTGGGCAAAGGCATGCGGGGACGATACCGTCCGGATCGCACCCCGTGGGTCACCTTCACCTCCCCGGAGGTGGCCCGTATTGGCGTCACCGAAGCAGAGGCGGCTAGCCGAGACGGGGTGCGGATCGCCGAGTTGCCGCTCGACGAGATGGACCGGGCGATTACCGACGGTAGCGAGGACGGGTTTATCAAACTAATCGCGGGGCCTCGACGGGGGACCGGTCGGCTCTTTGGAGGGACATTGATAGGGTCGACCATCGTCGCCCCCCGAGCCGGGGAGATGATCCATGAAGTTGCGCTGGCCATGCGAACCCAGATGTTCACGGGGCGGTTGGCGCAAACCGCTCACGCCTACCCAACTTGGTCCTATGGCATCCAGAAAACGGCGGGGCAGTTCTTTGGTTCTGTCGAAGGTCGACGGGCCCGCCGCCCTCGTGAGTAGGATCCGGTCTCAGCCCGTGTTGCGAAGACCGGCCGCTACCCCGTTCACCGTGAGAAGCAAAGCTCGCTGAAGCCGTCGCTGTTCGGCCACGTCGGTTCCCACCGACCGACTGCGGGCCAGCAGATCCACTTGCAGCAGGTTGATGGGATCGAGATAGGCATCACGAACGGCGAGAGTGCGCCGCAAGATAGGCAAGTCGTCGAGTAGGTCCCCGCCGGTTAGGGCACGAATCTCAATGAGCGTGCGCTCGTGTTCCTCGGTGATGCGGTCGAGGAAGACCCACAGCGCGGGGTCAACTAGCGTTTCGACATAGGTGCGGGCAATCGCTAGGTCGGTTTTGGCGAGGGTCATCTCGACGTTGGAGATGAACGTGCGAAAAAACTGCCAGCCGCCATGCATGGCCGCGAGTTCATCCCCCTTACCAGCAGCGCGAGCAGCAGCTAGGCCGGTACCCACCCCGAACCATCCCGGTATGATCTGGCGCGATTGGGTCCAGCCGAAAACCCACGGAATGGCTCGCAGGTCGGCGAGACCACCGGTTGCTCCTCTGCGCCGCGCTGGCCGTGATCCGATATTTAGCGCGCCAAGTTCCTCAACCGGGGTCGACGTTTGGAAGTACTCGACTAAGCCAGGGGCTTCGATCAAGGAACGGTATTGATCAAATGCGGCGCCCGAGAGAACTTCCATGACGCCATCCCAACGAACTGTCGTAGCCGGGTCGTGACGCGGTGATCGGTGAGCGACCGACGCTTCAACAACGGCGGCAAAGGCGAGGTCGAGGTTACGGCGAGCGATCTCGGGCAAGCCGTATTTGTCGGCGATCACTTCACCTTGCTCGGTGATCTTCACCGAACCGTTCACCGCTCCGGCCGGTTGGCCCAAGATGGAGGCGTGGGTCGGACCGCCACCACGGCCTATTGTGCCCCCTCGGCCGTGGAAGACCGTAATGCGGATTCCCGTCTCCTCGGAGATTTCCGCGATAGTGCGTAGCGCCTTGTGGATCTCCCATTGCGATGTGGCGATTCCGCCGTCCTTGTTCGAATCGCTGTAGCCAACCATGACCTCTTGAACCCCGCCACGAAGTTCCACGAGGCGGCGGTAGGCCGGAGTGCTGAGCAAGGCATCAAGCACTTCGCCAATGGAGCGGAGATCGTCGATAGTTTCAAACAAAGGAACGAAACCGAGTCGAGCGACCCCTGCGCTGAGATCAATCAAGCCCACGTCGCGGGCCAAAACTGCGGGTGCCAGCACATCATCAACCCCTTGGGTCATTGACACGATATAGCTATCGATTAGGTGATCACCGTGGGCGTCCATGCGTTCCCGCAACACTTGGAAGAGTTCTCGCGTTTCGTCCTGATGCTGTGATTGCGGAGCGGCCAAGGGTCGGGGCGAACCGAGTTCCTCGGCTAGGAGTAGGGTGCGTTCGGCTCGAGAGAGGGATGCGTAGTCCACACCGATACCGCGAAACAAAGCGGCTAGGGTCTCGTGATGGCGGTTGGCGTGTTGTCGGATATCGAGCACCGCGAGGTGAAAGCCGATCATGGCCACGATCCGGCGGACTCGTGCGAGTCGCCCGCGGGCAATCAATTCACCGCGCGAGGCAACGAGGGAGCGACTAAGTACATCGAGGTTGTGAATTAGCTCATGGTGGCTCACAAACGCATCGGCCCCCGGCGGGTTCGCCGCGGTCTCTAGCAGGCGGTGGTGGATCACGGCCAGTCGCTGGCGGTACGGCTCGCCCGCGCTCAGGGCGCGGAAGCGGGCCTGCACTCCTGGGAACCGGTCGTGGTCGGCTTCGAGTTGTTCACGTAGTTCGTCGGAGATGGGCCTCACAGAGGTGCTGACCGAAAGCTCCGAGGAGAGACCCTCAATCTCGGAAATCACGATACGCAGCGCCCGACCGCGTTGGAAGTCGAGAACCTCGCCTGTTGTGCCTGGCGTTACGTTCGGGTTACCGTCGCGGTCGCCACCAACCCATGAACCGAAACGGATGGGCGCGCTGTCGGGGTTGAGTTCGCCACCGAGCGACCGCAGAGTGGCGTCGAGGTCAGCGAGCAGGTCAGGCACCCCCTCAGTCACAATCTCACCGAGGAAGTAGAGAATCGATCGAGCTTCATCAACCGGATCGGGTTGCTCGCGGCGCAATTCATCGGTCTGCCATATCTCGTCGATGAGTTCGTCGACGCGACGGTCGATTCGCGCCACCGAGGCCCGGTTGGCGCCCGTATGGGATCGCCGCTCGGTGAGTTGGGCGATCTCGGCCAACTTGTCTAGGATTGAACGCCGCGAGGCCTCGGTGGGGTGAGCGGTGAACACTGGGCGGAGGTCAGAGTTGTTTGCCGCGGCGATAATCTCGGCTCGGGTAAAGCCATCATCCAAGAGCCGATTGACCGTTTCGGCAAAGCGATTTGAGGTCGTTGTTCGGTTCTCCGCGAGGTCCTCTATGCGGTGGACCTGTTCGGCGGTATTGGCCAGATGAAAGTAGGTGGTGAAGGCGCGAACAAGTTCGATGGCCCCGATGACGTCGCTCTGTCCCAGAAGCTCCGCTAACCGGGTACTGGTCTGGTCATCTTGGCGCAGACCGCGGGCCAGTGTCCGTATCGTCTCGACCCGCTGCAGCAGTTCAGGGCCGACCTGGCGAACGAGGGCGTCGCCCAACTGATTGCCGAGGCGGCGAATGTCGCGGCGCAAGGCACTATCGATTAGGGCACTGTCGGTTAGGTCGAGATCGTCGATCACCCGTTTACGGTAGCGTTTCCTCGCCCCAGTCACCGTTGGCTTTTTTTATCAGGTCGACGTCCGTGGAGTCGATCTCCTTCGATTAGGCCAGGCAGGGTGGATTGAACGCCGTGAATCCCCGACCAATCGGTGTAACGGTCCAGCACGATCTCTTCAACGTCGGCCCAGTTGGTCGCCCGTGGCCCAAGGAGCGCTCGATTGTAGGGTTGATCAAAGACGATGACTTCGTTACCTGCCCCGCGCAGGGCCACGACATTGGCTGGGGAGTCGTCTACGTACAGGTTTGCCTCCACCTGGGGTTTAGCGCCCAGAAAACAAAGGTCTCGGTACGGAATCCGGGCCTCGTCAAGCCACTCAACGGTGTCAGTCACGGCAACCTGATGGCCCCAGTTCACGTATAGGCGATGGGTGATGATCCTAATCCACACTCCTGCGTCGTTGAGTCGCCATAACGTCTCGGCCGCCGCGGGGATGACCGCCAGTGACCGAAACATCCGCTTCTCGACCACTGCGAAACGATGATGGTCTTCGAAGTCCCCTGGTCCAAAGCCCCACTCGGTAAAGCCCCAGTCTCGTTCTAACGGCAAAAGGGTCGCATCGACGCCGATCCGTTGGGCCACGATGTCTCGAAAGCCAAGGGTGTGCTCGGCACATACTCCGTCGAGGTCAACCCCGAGAACAAAGGCGTCGAGGTCAGCCATGTCAGGCCGCAGTCAGTCCACCATCGGCACTCAGTATCGACCCATGAATGTTGGCAGCTTCGTCGCTGGCGAGGAATGCGAAGAAAGCCGCGATCTGTTCGGCCGTACTCGCTCGGCGATAGCCGACATGGTTCTGCATTAGCGCTGGATCGATGCCTTGGGCTATCTCGAAGTTGTGTAACAGCGGGGTATCGATGCCGCCCGGCGCGATTGCGTTTATGCGAACTCCGGTTTTGACAAACTCCATCGCCAAAGCACGTGTCATGTTGACGATTCCCCCCTTTGTGGCGCAGTACGGCACAGTGTAAGCTTGGCCCATAAGGCCCGCGTTTGACGCAATATTGATTAGTGTGCCGTTGCTCTCGACTAGGTGGGGCATTACGGACTGGGCGACGAAGAACGGTCCCTTGAGGTTGATGTTGTTCATGAGGTCCCAGTCGTCCTCCGTGACGTGGGCGAGGTGGCGTTGGTTGGCAATGCCAGCAATGTTGCCAACGACATCAAGCCGTCCGAAGGTGGCCATGCAGGTCTCTACCGCGGCACGAATTGCCGCCACGTCGCTCACATCGGTGTGACAGGTCTGGAAGTTGGCTCCTAGTGCCTCGATTTCGGCGCGCGTGGCTTCCATGCCCGTGTCGTTGATGTCGACGCCAAAAACGTCCGCGCCTTCACTCGCCAACCGCAAGGCGGTGGCTCGGCCGACTCCTGACGCCACTCCCGTAAGGAGGGCGACTTTCCCGATGAAGCGTGTCATAACGGCGGATAATATAGCGGCGAAGCGAATGGGTCTATTCAGACGCCGTGTTGCGATACCACCAGCGATCGTGGGGAACATCTTCGACGTGGCGGTAGCTGATGCTCATTCGGGGCTCGGCGTTGGCCATCTTTGGAATGGTGTGCTCCCACGCGTGCTGACAGGCTCCGCCCATAACTACTAGGTCACCCGACGCGAGTACGAGGCGGAAGGCCGGGCCGCCGCCCATGGGCCGAAGGTAGAAACGGCGGGGACCGCCGAGGGAGACGATGGCGACAATCGGATTGACCTGGTGAACCCCGATTCGATCAGCGTGCCACGCCACCGAGTCGTTGCCGTCTTGGTAGTAGTTAACAAACCCGGGGGCCAGACCGGTGCCGTAGCGCGCCTCAAGACCGTCTCGCATCTCCCCCAGTACGGGACGCCGGTCGACATCGTCGTCGGTCAGCGGCGCATGCACCCGAGGATCGTCGACCAAGCGACCGTACATCGGACGAGAACTCCGAGCGAGCGGCAGCGACGAGGCTAAGTCGGCCAGCAAGTCATCGGCGCCGTGGAGCCAGTTTCGTCCGAAATCGAGCCAACACATCTCATCGAGGGGGATACGGTCGAAGTGCGTTGAGTGATCGACGCCGAGGGGGCCTGCGCCAAATAGCGACGCTTGAAACAGGGGAGCGATCGACATATTTCCAGTCTAACGAACTATTGTTTAGCCTATGACGGTTCACACCGAAGTTGACAGCCATGTACTGATCGTGACGATCGACCGACCCGAGCGACGCAACGCCGTCGATGGTCCCACCGCCGTGCTGCTGGCCGAGGCTTTCGAACGTTTCGATGCTGACGGCGGACTACACGCAGCGGTGCTCACCGGTGCGAACGACACGTTTTGTTCGGGGGCCGATCTCAAGGCCATCGCGGCCGGTAAGGGCAACCGAATCAACCTTGATGGCCGCGGACCAATGGGTCCGACTCGTCTGGATCTCACCAAACCGGTGATTGCCGCGGTGGAAGGCTTCGCTGTGGCGGGCGGACTGGAGTTGGCGTTGTGGTGCGATCTTCGGGTCGCTGCCAGCGATGCCACCTTCGGGGTCTATTGCCGTCGGTGGGGCGTGCCTCTCGTCGACGGCGGCACTATCCGGTTGCCGCGCCTAATTGGTGCGTCACACGCCGCCGACATGATCCTCACAGGTCGCGCCGTAGAAGGCAACGAAGCTCACCGAATCGGTCTGGCGAACCGGATTGTTGAACCAGGTTCCGCCCGACTCGCCGCGGTGGCCCTCGCTCACGAGTTGGCGGCCCTTCCGCAACGGTGTCTGCGAACCGATCTGCGCTCCTCCAAGGATCAGTGGTCGATGGGAGTAAGCGCCGCTTTGCTTCACGAGACCGAACTAGGTCGAGCGACGGTGCTATCGGGCGAGACACGTGAGGGGGCGACTCGTTTTGCGGCGGGGGCTGGCCGCCACGGTGAGTAACTGCCCGCGGCGCGGGTAGCCACCGCGGTGAGACTAAGGTCGCAGCGCAGAAGGCGGTTAGGTCCTTAGCATTGCTGTTCCCCACTTTTACTTTCGCGGCGTTTTTTGCCGTCGTGCTCCCAGTTAGTTGGGTGCTGCGTAAGCACGCGGTCGCGTGGAAGACGTTTATCCTGGCCGCCTCCTACCTGTTCTACGGGTACTGGGACTGGAAATTCCTCGGCCTGCTGTCCGGAATGACCCTAGTGAACGAGATTGCTGCGGTCGCGATTCACCGCACGGCCTCCCCCCGCCTCCGGCGGATGATCGTGACCATCGCCGTGGCTTTCAACTTGGTCGTTCTCGGCCTATTTAAGTACTACGGCTTCTTCATTTCGAGTCTCGATGACTCATTCGGGCTACAAGGTCCTGCCCTCAATCTAATTCTCCCCGTCGGTATCTCGTTCTTTACCTTCCAGGCCGTGAGCTATGTCGTTGATGTTTTTCGCGGCGATTCGAGCCCTGCGCCACTCCTAGACTTTGCCGTTTATCTCTCCTTCTTCCCCCAACTCGTAGCCGGTCCTATCGTTCGGGCCACGGAGTTTCTCCCCGAGTTGCGTTCCCAACGGGTTCCCAGCAATGTCGAGGCGGGACGCGCTGTGTTGCTGATCGGCCGAGGACTGTTCAAAAAGGTCGTAATCGCGGACTTTCTCGCTCAATCAATCGTAGAAGACGCTTTCGCCACGCCAGGAGAGTACGGGGCTCTCGACATCTTGGCGGGCATCTACGGCTACGCGATACAGATCTACGCCGACTTCAGCGGCTACACCGATATAGCGATCGGCCTCGCTTTATTGCTCGGATTCCGGTTCCCCCAGAACTTTGACCGACCCTACGCCGCTGTCTCGATTCAGGACTTCTGGCGACGATGGCACATCACGCTTTCGCGGTGGCTCCGCGACTATCTTTACCTACCACTGGGCGGAAGTCGTCAGAGCCGCGTCCTCACCTACCGTAACTTGTTGATCACGATGGCACTAGGGGGCTTATGGCACGGAGCCGCCTGGACTTTTGTAGTGTGGGGGCTCTATCAAGGCCTCGGACTCGCAGTTGAACGATGGCTGGCTGAGTCTCGGGGTGAACCCGAGGTGGTTTTCGAAGCGGCGGATGTTCGTATCCGTGAACTGGCGAAGCTACACCGCGGGGCCGAAGTCGATGCTTGGCGAGAAGACGCAACCTCGCCGGTACCGCTGTCACCGCTCGCCGTTCGACGACTCTGGTTAGGTCGCTTCGTGACCTTTCATTTCGTGTGCGTTGGCTGGGTGGTTTTCTACGCCGGAACGATCCCCGGCGGCGGTCTCGGTTCCGCGTTCGATGTGTTCGCGGCCCTAGCCACGGGCTGGACTGTCGGTCCGGTGTTGCTCAATCCACTGGTCGCGCTGGTGTTGATAGCTTCGATCGCCGCGCAGTTTTTGCCTCCGTTATTGGCCCGCCAGTGGTCGGTGATGTTCTCAAGTTTGTCTCCCACCGTTATCGCCGTCGGCTTCGCCTTTTGGATCATGGTCGTTGTAGCCCTAGGCCCTGAAGGGGTAAGCGACTTCATCTACTTCCAGTTCTAACCATGAAATACAGCGACCCCCTCGAACGAGCTACCAAACAACGCACCAGCGGCGGTCTATGGACCGACGATCAGTTTCGCGCGGCTCGAGACAAGGACTTCGCCGAGCCAACCGCCAATAGTCGTGCCACGGTTATCGCCACCCTTTCATGCTTGCTACTGGCCGCCCTGTTGACCTCAGCCAAGATCGTACAAATCGCTGAGCGCCAGGAATTTGGTGACGCACGTGACCGCAACCTCGCGGCCGCCCAAGCCCTAGATCGGGTTGCTAACTTCGTGTCTTTCAACCGCCCCTACGATGCGATTCTTGACCTTCGCCAGATGGGCGAGACCGCGCAGGAGCAAGTCAACCCCATCGTCGAGATCACCGAGGAGCCCACTACGCCACCCGCAACGACCAACCCGGCGAGCATTTCCCCGATATCCACCACTACGATATCCACCACTGCGACATCCACCACTACGACATCCACCACTGCTACATCCACCACTGCGACGACCGTACGGGCACCACTCCGCACCGTCACTGCTACAGAACCGCTCCGTGTCTATGTGGCGGGCGACAGCCAAGCCGAATACCTCGGCCACGCCATTACCACAGAGTCCGCTAATCTTTCCCTCGAGGTACTGGTCGATCATCGGATCTCCACCAGCCTGGCCCGACCCGATTACTTCAACTGGCCCGCCGAACTCGCCGCTCAAGTAGCCTCCGACCAACCACCCGAGGCCGTGGTGTTGTTCATCGGGGCTAACGACTATCAAGACATGACAACCGCGGATGGACACCGACTTGTCGAAGGGACCGGAGCGTGGCGGGCCGAATGGACAACCCGTCTCGAAGTCACCCTCGATTTACTCGCCGGTGACGATCGCCACGTGTATTGGGTCACCCAACCGCCGATGCGCGATGACTCCCTCAACGAAGGCGTCACAGTCATCAATTCCCTCGCCGCTCCGGTGATTGAATCGCGCGATCAAGTCTCAGCGGTCGAGATATGGGAACTGTTTGGTGGCAACGATGGCTACAACGAGCGGTTGACCGACTCGGCAGGGGAGACAATCCTCGCGCGCGTTGGCGACGGTGTTCACCTCTCCCGGGCGGGCGCGTCGTGGGTCGCCGAGGTGGTGTTTGCCGCGATAACGCAGCGGTGGGATTTCTTGGCTAATTGAGCCAGGGTTGCTTGGGGTAATGCCGGAGCATCTGGAGTTTGCTTTCTTGACGCCCCAGCACTCTCCACCACAGGTTTTGGGGATCGTTGTCGAGAAGATCGTCGGGATTTGCGTCGACGACGAACCAGGCCTCATTGGCTAACTCGGCTTCCAACTGGCCAGGGGTCCAACCGGCGTACCCGCCAAAGAGCCGACAGCCACGCAACTCGGGGATTGCTTCGGGGTCGAGATCGAGATCGACGGTACCGATTGATCCCTGAATCGGGTTCCAACCGGGGGCCGGGGATTCAGCGGCTACGCCAACGGCAATAACCGATGAGAGCGCCACGGGCCCACCCCGGAACAGCACCTCTGGACTGGCCACTACGTCTACCCATCGGTCGAAGGTGTCGGTGACCGGTAGTTTACTCGGCTGGGTCAGCACTACCCCCAAGGCTCCTTCTTCGTTATGTTCGAGGACAAACACGACCGTGAAAGCGAAACGTGGGTCCTGGATCGGGGAGGGTGTAGCCACGAGATGACGTCCGATCGTTCGCATCCTCTTATCATCGCGTGTGGCACCACCCTTTCCATGGTTCTTGCCCCGGTTTTTGTTGTTGCGACGATCGCCGCTCACGATCCATTGGGCGGGGCTCGCGGGAACCGGCCCGATCAGCGTCTCGGAGCGGCTTCTAGCGAATCACAAGTAGTCCCGCCAACTGCGCGTGGGAGGTTGACTTCCTCGCCGTAAAGCTGACACGAACAGGTCTGGGCGCACTGGGTGAGGTTTTCTCGCTGAACCCACAGCGAGAATCCGAAGAACACAAGCAAGACGAACAATAAGAACTTGAAGATCGTGCGCCTGACGAAGCGCGCCACGACGTACATCAAATAGAGAAGGCCACTAGCAGCGGCCAAGAGCACCCACTGGAGTCGATCGGCGTCTAACCAGTCTGGTAACACTGCGTGCAGCGTAGTGACCTAGGCTTGGACCATGTCTGACCTACCCGTTAACCTGTCACCGTCAGGCCCGCCGGAGACGGTCCTTGACTCTGAACCCGCCGACGCACTGCGAGCCTTAGCAATCGCCGAAACAAAAGCCGATCCCGTGACGGCAATCGGGGAGGTGTGCGTAAAGTGGCCGCGATTTATCGCGGCATGGGCAAGCCTCGGCGAGTCGGTCGAAGAGCCCGCCCTTGCCTACGCGGCGTTCCGCACGGGATATCACCGGGGACTCGATCGGCTGCGCGCCAACGGCTGGCGCGGGAGCGGATGTGTTCGTTGGCAGCATCGAACCAACCAAGGGTTTCTGCGCGCCCTAAGTGGGTTGCAACAAACCGCCGCGGCTATTGGCGAACACGACGAAGACGAGCGGTGTGCGCTTTTCTTGCGCCAACTCGATCCGCAGTGGCCGCCCCCGTGATCTCGCTGTCGGGGGCGGTGCTGGCGGGAGGGGCAAGCTCTCGAATGGGGAGGGACAAAGCTCTCATTGAGGTTGACGGTAAGCCGTTGGTAGTTCGCGGGGTCGACGCCCTTCGCCGAGGCGGTGCGGTTCGAGTGGTGGTGGTGGGCGGAAATGATCACGCGTGGCGAACGCTCGGCCTCGACGCAATCCCCGATACCTTTCCGGGCCAAGGTCCGCTCGGGGGCATCATTTCAGCGCTCCAGCACAGTCTAAGCGATACCGTTGCGGTCCTTAGTTGCGATCTCGTCAACCCTTCCGGACTCGCCGTGCGCGCCGTTGCCGAGCGCTTGGGCCCCGCCGACGTTGCCGTCCCTCTGGTGGGTGGACATCACCAGTGGTTGCACTCCGTTTGGCGTCGGGGCGCGCTCGGTGAACTTGCTAAGGCGTTCTCCGCAGGTGAGCGCGCACCGCGGCGAGCCGTTGAGAACCTGACCGTTGTTCAAGTCCTCGACGGGGATCCCGCTTGGTACGCGGATGCCGACTATCCCGACGACCTGCCCGTTCGGGTCGCTACGATCGAACGGCACTACGAGAGGACCGATGGACATGGCCGAAATTGATGTTGATGCCTAAGAGATCACAAGCGTAACCATCCGGTGATTCCCCACCGATATATCGACACCGACGCGGGTCTCGACGCCGTTCTCAAACAACTTGACGGTATCGATCGCTACGCCCTCGATACTGAGTTTCACCGCGAGCGCACCTACTGGCCCAAGATTGCCCTCCTGCAGATCGCGTGGGAGGAACAACTTGTACTCATCGACCCTCTCTCGGTCGACCTTGCCCCCCTCCGTGGTTTGATGGAGAGCGATAGCTTGGCGGTGCTACACGCGGCATCACAGGACCTCGAGGTGCTTGAACTCGCGTGTGGAGCGATACCGCGTCGCTTGTTCGATACCCAAATCGCTGGCGGTTTTCTGGGTATGAGCACGCCATCGCTGGCCTCTCTGCACGAGCGAGAGTTTGGAGTCCAACTAGCCAAGTCGAACCGGCTCACGGACTGGCTAGAACGACCCCTCCAGGACGCTCAACTCAATTACGCGGCAGCCGATGTCGATCGACTGCTCGAGATCCACGACCGATTCGTCGACCAACTGCAACGGTTGGGGCGAATTACTTGGGCCGAAGAGGAGACCGAGAAATTACGGCAGCGGGACCGGGGTCCGCGGGATCCTGACGAAGCCTGGCGAAAGATCAAAGAGGCTCGTCATCTCAAAGGCACCGCTTTGAGCGTTGCCCGTTCTATCGCTGCGTGGCGCGAACGCCGGGCCGCGACCATCGACCAACCGGTCCGATTCGTGATGTCCGATATCGCTATCGTCTCCATCGCCCAGAGCGCCCCGACCTCACGCGATGCGTTGGGCAAGGTTCGCGGCGTCGACAAAGGCGCGCTCCGTGGTGTGCTCGGCGAAAAGGTTCTGGCGGCCATCGCCCGAGGGGTGGCCGAGGACTGGCGGCCCCCTTCTCCAGCCAAGCGACGCAACAACAATCGCGATCTCCGCCCCGCGGTCGCGCTGGTTTCGGTGTGGGTTCAACAGGTGGCGCGTGATCAACGAATTGATACGACTTTGCTGGCTACACGAGCCGACGTAGAAGCTCTGGTGCGTGGTGACGAGAACGCTCGCCTCTGCCTTGGCTGGCGGGCAGAGATGGCCGGTGGGTTGATTTCGCGCCTCGTGTCAGGGGATGCGGCACTAGCTTTTCACCAAGATGCGATCGTCTTAGAGGAACGAAGCCACCGGCTCATCCAATGAACTCTGCCAATCACTCTGGGTGGGTGACGTGGGTCAAGGTGAAAAGGTTGTTATAGTTAGCATTCTTGAGGACTTCAACAGGGAGTTACAGCTGTGAAGAAGGGAAGACACCGGCGCTATGAGGAAGCCCGTGAGCTGAAACGTTCACATGATGGCGATTTCGAATCCCTCCTCGAAGACCTTGGTCCCGACGACGATGACATAAAGCCCGAACACGCGGCGTGGGCCGACGAGTTCGACTCCGCCGACGAGGATTAACCTCGCCGTCGTGGACTAATGATCTAGGCGCCCGTCTCGTCGAGAATTTCGTCGAGCTTAATAATATCGTCTCCGGTCACCACGCCGATAAAGACGCCTTCGGCATCGGTAACCGCCAGCATGTCGAGTCCCGCGGTTTCCATTTCCGCGACGGCATCGCGCAAGGTCCACGATGGTAGCGCTGTGGGGAGGTCAACGGCCATCTGCTCGCCGACGGTAGTGGTTTCCCAAGCGTCACGATCGAGTTCGGCAATGTCTTCGAGTCGGGCCATCCCGACATAACGGCCGCCGTCAACCACGGGAACGATTCGCTCACGCCGAGCAAGGACATGGAAGTACACGAACTCGTTGACCGTAGCGTCGGAGGGAACGGTCAAAGTATCGGTACTCAAGATTGACGCGAGTGGCAAGGTGAAGCGCCGTTCGAGGTGCCCTAAGCGATGGACATGTTGATGATCGGCGACCGTTGATGGTCCGGCAACAATCTGTGATACGGCCGCCGCGATCAGCGCCGGTACCACGAACGCACCCACTCCACCGGTTGACTCAGCTACGAACATTACCGCGGCGATAGGCGCTCGGTAGCCGGCTGCAAGGAAGGCCGCTAACCCCAAGATTGGGTACAACCTGGTTTCCGTTTGGCCTAAGGCTTGGCCCACAAACTCGCCCATTACCACCCCGAGTGCGGCGAGTGGGATAAAGAGGCCGCCAACCCCACCGGCAACGAGCGTGGCGGCGGTCGCTGCTATTCGCAGCACGAAGAGAAGGGCAATAAGTTGCAGCGTTCGATCCTGCACCGCCCACGCCATGGCGTTGGTTCCCGGGCCGAGGGTTAGCGCGGAACCAAACGCTTCATAGGAGGTCAGTGCTAGCAGGGCCATGGAGATTCCACCGAGGGCGAGACGGCGACCGACCGGAAGGACCTTTCCGAGTGTCTTCGCTCGCCGGACCAGCCAGGCGAAACCTCGCCCACCGAATCCCGCCCCGATGCCGAGAAGTAACGCCCCGAGGAGATCAACGGCTTGGACACTAAGCACCGAGACGCTGCCCTCGTTCACCAAAACACTACCTTCAGCAAAGAACGGGATCACCGGTTCGGTACCGACGAGGGCGACAAAGGTGGCATAACTGGAGGCGGCGGCCAAAAGCGACGGCAGTAGCGCGTGGGGAGTGACGTCGTCACGGTACGGCGCCTCCATAGCAAAGATTACGCCGGTGGCAGGGGCTTTGAACACGGCAGCGACCCCCGCCGCGGCACCCGCGGTTAGCAGAATCCGGGCTCCGTCGCGGCGCAGTAAAGAGCCGGTCTTGTCGTGGAGCCACAAACCGAGTGACGAACCGGCATATATCGACGGACCCTCGAGACCAACGGCGCCGCCCATGCCAATAGTGGCCGCGCCAGCCATGAGTTTGCCGGGAAGTTCACGAATAGGAATCCGCGGCTGACGTTCGTGAAAGGCTCTGATGTACTCATCGGAAGTGCTGGGGGTCCCCCGGTTCGTGAGATATCGAAGGATGACAAAGGCGAGGACCGAGCCGACGGCGGGGGCGATCATCTGAACCCAGAGGTCTTGATGCAGCAGCCATTCGTAGATTACCTCGACCGTGGTCGCGTCGAAGATGGCCACCACTACGGCGACGATGACGCCAGTGCCCACCGACGCGGCCAGAATGCGAATGTCGTTGCCTCGCACGAGCGAGACGAGCGTCGCTTTCACGAACGGGACCGAACCTGGGGATGCGGGAGAAACACTACCCCTGAATCTAGATCGGATCGGGCGTGGATGTAGTCGACTAGACGTTCGTAGGGTCCGTCACCGACTAATTCCACGATCTCATCACGAAGCGACTTCCACACCGGTCGGTCCTCGTTGAAGGCTAGGGGATCGTCGGTACACCACCAAGCGAACTCCGCGCCCCCTTCCCCCCAGTCACGGCGTTTCCACTCGCGCAAGATGTAGGTGCTGTGGTGGTTGTCGTCGGTGTGTTCATCGAAGCGCACCGGCAACTGCCAGCAAACGTCGGGCTTCCAATCGAGGGGGCGTTCGCCTCGCCGTAGCGCCGCCTGATGAAGGGCGCACCCCGCGCCGTGTTCGAAACCGGGTCGGTTCAGGAAAATGCACGCCGTGTCGACGCTCCTGGTCACCCATTCCCCATCGTCGTTGCAGAAGATGGGGCCGCCCATCTCGGCCGCCTGGTCGGCTAGTTGCCACTCACCGGGTTCAAGTTGTGCGACTTTGGCCTCGATTGATGTCCGGTCGTCTTCGTCAACGAAGTGGGCACCGTAGGTACAGCATCCGTGTTCGTACTCAGCGGCGCGTTCGGTAAATACTCCAGGACAGCCCTTGCCATAGATACATCCGTAGTTGGAGGTCAAAAATGTCAAGTCAAACTGCCACGTGTTGCCTTCGTCGTCGTCGAAGGTCACCCATTCATGGACGTCCTCGGGTATGACGCTCATGACGGGGGAGGGTAGCGGTGAACGGCTACGGTGTCCTGCATGGCGGGAGAATTCGAGTACATCCGATCACGACTCGAGGCAATCAGTGAGGAGTTGGCTGATCTGGCCATCAGCAGACTCCGCGAATCAATCGACGCGGGCGGTACCGAGATCCCGGTGGACGAGAAGCGACTAACTAGGGCCCGTCGCGCCGTTGACAAGGCCGTGCACCTGCTGCAAGAACCGAACGATATCTAGATTCCGCTCAGGGTGAGGTTACTAGGGCGGGACTGTCTGGGTGATTGTTGAGCGCGTCGATTAGGCGACGAATCCGAGACCAACGATGCCTATCAAAGGGAAGGGCGAGACGATCGAGGTGACACAAGTCGTCGTCTCGCTGTTCGACGCCGGTCGCCGCGATGCGTTCGATCGGACCAGTGGTGAGAAGGTCGGCGAACTCGGTGTTCAAGCGGGCCAGTTCGTCGTCGCCGACAAGGCGGTGCAGGCGAAGGATTAATTGATCACTGACGAAGCGCATGGAGTGATACGTCCGGTAGAAACCGCAGATTTCAGCTACCGCTTCGTCTACCGACGAACAAACAGATACGAGTCGCATGTCGTCGGCGGAAATCAGCTTTTCGTCGAGCAATTCCAAGGTTACGAACTGATACCAACGCTGCCAGTACGTACTCCCCGGGGGATCGAGCAACACGATCGGGGCGATGGGACTCTTGCCGGTTTGGATCAGGGTTAACAACTCGAAGGACTCGTCCATGGTGCCGAAGCCGCCGGGGAGGAGGACGTAGGCGTGCGACTCCTTCATGAACATGACCTTGCGGGTGAAGAAGTACTGGTAGTTGATGAGTTTGTGGTCGTCGGCAATGATCGGGTTGGCCTCGGCCTCGAACGGCAAGATGATGTTCAAGCCGAAGCTATTTTCGACCCCTGCTCCTTCGTGGCCCGCTTCCATGATCCCCGGCCCGGCACCGGTAATGACCATCCAACCTCGGGCCACTATGGCGGCGGCGAACTCCTTTGCCCATTGGTAAGCAGGATCGCCCGATTTGATTCGGGCGCTCCCAAAGATCGTACACTTTGGCTTGTCCTGGTAGGGAGCGAAGACCTCGAAGGAGTAACGGAACTCCTTCATGGCGTTGGCTACCAGTTCGTGGTCACCGTGGCTGGTTTTGTTGCCGGTTCGGTACCGGGAGGTGAACTCATCCACGGAGTAATGTTAGCGGTACCCCTTGGGATGACTTAGGCCGTAACGGAAGTTCCGAGAAATTGGGGCGTCCGTACAAGGTGGTGCGTTGAACCAGGGTACGGCCCAAGGGCTCCACGATGCGACGGAAATCTTCTGCCGTGACTTCTGTACCGTGGGTGGCTCCCGCGGCCCGGGAGATGTTTTCGTCCATCAAGGTGCCGCCGAGATCGTTGGCGCCCGATTGCAGCAGTTGGGTTATGGAATTGAACCCCAACTTGACCCACGATCCTTGGATATTATGAATGCGTCCTCGGTAGGCGATGCGTGCCACGGCATGCATGAGGATCACTTCACGAAACGTGGGACCTCGACGAGAGCGCTTCTGCAGGTAGATGGGCGAGGCCATGTGGACGAACGGAAGCCCCACAAACTCGGTAAACCCGCCGGTCTCTTCCTGCAGCGCACGAGTACGCAGGATGTGATGGACCCAATGTTCAGGCCGTTCGATCGAGCCAAACATGATCGTAACGTTGGACTTCAAACCAACCTTATGGGCTGTGCGGTGCGCAACGAGCCACTCCTCGGTGTTGATTTTGTCGGGACATAGGGTGGCCCGCACGTCGTCGTGGAGGATCTCCGCAGCGGTGCCCGGGAGCGAGGCTTGACCCGCATCACGCAAGCGGATGAGATAGTCGGCCAAGGGTTCACGGTTGCGTTTGGCTCCTTCGGTCACCTCGAGCGCGGTGAAACCGTGGATATGCATACCGGGTACGGCTTCGTGGACTGCCTGGGCGACATCGATGTAGTAGTCGCCGTCGAAGTCGGGGTGAATACCACCCTGCAGACAAACTTCGGTCGCCCCGTGAGCCGCGGCTTCGATAACTCGTGCGGCGATTTCGTTGAGGGTGAGCAAGTAGGGAGTGCCCCGCAGGTTCAAGGAAAGCGGACCTTTCGAAAAGCCGCAGAAGCGACACTTGAACGTACAAACATTGGTGTAGTTGATGTTGCGGTTGGCGACCCAGGTGACCTCGTCGCCAACCGCCTGCCGACGCAGTTCATCCGCGACCTGCGCCACTGCCGCGACCTCTGGGCCGCGGGCGCGAAACAGAGTCAGGATTTCATCGAACTCGACGTCTTGTCCGGCGCGCACGCCGTCGAGTACCTCGCCGACCGCCCCGTGAGCCGCAGCAGAGCCGGGGATTAGTTGTTGCGGATCGCCACCCGCGCCGACGTACCACTGTGAAGAAATCGAGCCGGTGAGTTCGAACTCGGCGCCATCGCCGACCTTGGCCCGTTCCATGGTTCGTTCCGGCCATACCGATCCGGGATCGTCGCGGGCCAATCCGTCACTGTCGGAACGATCGGCGACGGCAAAGTGCAGACCAGGATCGAGCCAACGCTTTGGGTCACGAGCAAACGGCGGGTGTACGGTGAGGCGAGGGGCGAGCGTGTACCCGGCCGCCTCTGTCACATCCCTCAATCGGTCAAGATCGGGCCAGGGACGTTCGGGGTTGACGTGATCGATGGTAACGGGCGAAACCCCGCCCCAATCAGAGACCCCAGCGTCGAGCAGGTCCTCGAATTCGTCGCTTAGATTCGGTGGGGCCTGTACATGAATCGCGGGGGGTAAAATCACCCGAGCGAGGGCGATGGCATCGAGGTACACGTGGCGAGGACAGGCTGGCTCGTGGTGCATCGCGGTGCCTGCTTTAGGCAAAAAGTTCTGCACGATCACCTCTTGCACGTGCCCGTGACGTCGGTACGACTCCGCTATGGCCTCGAGCGCCACGATCCGGTCGTCACGTTGCTCACCGATCCCGATAAGGATGCCTGTGGTGAACGGAATCTGCTGTTCACCGGCCCTTTCGAGAGTGTCAAGACGGCGTTGTGGCGCTTTGTCAGGGGCACCTCGGTGGCAGTCAAGATCGGCGCGGAGGGACTCGATCATCATGCCTTGGCTGGGGCAGACGGGCCGCAGCAGGGCCAGTTCGCCAGCGTACATGGCGCCCGTATTGGCGTGGGGGAGTAGCCCGGTTTCGTCGAGTACAAGGCGGGCCATAGCCGCGACATACTCGACGGTCGATCGGTAGCCATGGCGATCGAGCCAGTCACGGGCCACCGGATACCGCGACTCTGGCCGCTCGCCCAACGTGAACAGGGCTTCGTGGCAGCCCTGTTCGGCCCCCGCCCGGGCGACTTCGAGTACATCCTCCGGTGCTAGATAGGGCGCATCAAGGCGGGCTGGGGGCCGGGCAAAGGTGCAATACCCGCATTTATCTCGACACAACATGGTGAGAGGAACAAAAACCTTGGGCGAGAAGGTGATTACCCGACCGAATTGGGCGTCGCGGATGCGGCTGGCTTCGGCCCGCAACTCTGCGGTCGTCAGGTCACGAACACCTTGAGTTGTCATGGGTGCATTCCTTGGCTGGGGTCGACGGCGCCTGGGCCGGGCCGAGAGGCGATGTGGGTTGGGCCGACGGGGACGTTGCAGTGGGTACACCACGGCTGGAGGGCGAGTCGCGTTCCGCAGTCATCATGGAAGAGCTCGGTCGGTGCGAGCCCGTCGCTGTACCAGTCGTCGCCCCAGCGCATAAGGGCGACGAGTGCGGGGCTGAGCGACCGTCCCTTGGCCGTCAGCACATACTCGCAGCGGAGCGGTCGATGCTGATAGGGAACCTTCTCGACGAGACGATTTTCGACTAGGGCTGTCAGTCGGTCGGCGAGGAGGTTCTTGGCGATGCCGAGGTCGGCTTCCAGTAGTCCGAATCTGCGTACCCCGCGAAACAGGTCACGAAGGATGAGAAGAGTCCAGCGATCACCGATTACATCAAGGGTTCGTTGGATGGAGCAGTCACTAGCCAGCGGCCAAGTGGTCGAGGAGGGGCCCACGCCCAAGACCCTAAAACAGTTAGTTGCAATTTGCAACCAAGTTAGGAGGGTGGGACCTCGATCTCGATCCCGCCCGCCGCTGCGAGCGCGTTGGCCAAGACAGCGCCGCGCTCGTAGACCATGGTGAACCAGTGCTCAGCCGCGGTCTCCTGGCCAGCAATCGGAACACGGCCGAGGGAGGAGACAACGGCATTCACGTCAGGAACGCTTCGGATCGTGGTGATGGGTTCGGGTAGCAGATCGGGGTCCCCCCAGAAGTCCGTAGGATCGACGGTTGGCGCCCACGGTTTGGTGCTCTTCGGGTTCTTCTTCGGCCTGTCACCGTTCCATGAAGGATTTCCGGCGCTGTTTCGGCGATTACGATTTTGCCCACTCATAAAGGCACCTCTGCGGTCGGGAGTTCATCGTCGACATCGAGCAACTGGGTCACGTCAATTCCTAAGGCTTGTTGGAGTTGACCGGCGTCGAGGTCACCAATGGACTTAGACTTGGGCAGAGTGAGATCGGCAATCTGTCGCTTGCCCGCGACGATTTCCTCGACCCGTTCGTCGATGGTCCCAGGACAGATCAGTCGGTGACAGATGACCGTGTTCTTCTGGCCGATGCGCCAGACACGATCGCGGGCTTGATCTTCGACCGCGGGATTCCACCAACGGTCGTACAACACGACATGATTGGCCGCTGTGAGGTTGAGGCCGGTGCCGCCCGCCTTGAGCGACAAGACCATGACCCCCGCACCCTTAGCCGACTCGAACTCTGCCACTAGGGCATCGCGTGCGCCGCGACCAAGGGCGCCGTGGTAGCAACTAATCTTGGTGCCCCAGCGATCGCTGAGATAGTCGGCCAAGCGGACCCCCCACGACGCAAAGTGGGTGAAAACCAGCACCTTTTCGTCGGCGGCAAACACCGTCTCGATGATCTCGTTGAGTCTGGTCAACTTGCCGGAGCGCCCCGCGACGCCACGGTCGTCGGGTTGGTAATTGAGCGGGTGGTTGCAGATTTGCTTGAGCGCGGTAATGGCCGTCAGCACTGCTCCCTTGCGCGCCGGAGTTCCCGGCTCGGCTTTAGTGGTTTGTAGAATCAGCGTATCGATGACCGCCTGATAGAGGCCGATTTGCTCGTTGGTCATCGCACAGTGGTCGAGTTCGTCAATCCGGTCGGGAAGTTCCGCGGCGATACTCGGTTCGGTTTTGGTGCGGCGGTGGACGAGAATACCGTTGAGCGCCCGTAGCGCCGCTTCGCCGTCGCCGGTTCGGCTCTTGTGGTCGGGCGTAAGCTGAGAAATGAACGGTGCTCGAGGACCTAACAGGCCAGGATTGGCCCAATCCATTATCGACCACAGATCGCCGAGACCATTCTCAATCGGCGTCCCTGTTAGGGCGACGCGACTCCGAGCATTTATGCGGCGAAGCTGCATGGACGTTTCCGCTACTGGGTTCTTGATGGCCTGAGCCTCGTCGATAATGACCTTACCGAACGACAACTGTGACAACTGGTCCATATCGCGAACAGCGGTTCCGTAGGTGGTGATTACCAAGTCGGCGGCTCGCACCGCAGTACCTAGAGCGGGCCCTCTGGCTCGGTTCGACCCGTGGTGAACCAGTATTCGAACCCCAGGAACAAACCGGGCCGCCTCACCGGCCCAGTTGCCGACCACCGCCGGTGGGGCGATGACTAGGGCGGTTCCGTTCTCGGTGGTTTGGGCGATGTTCGCGAGGGCGGTCGGGGTTTTGCCGAGACCCATATCGAGCGCCAGACAGCCCCCCAACCCCGCGTCGTCAAGAAAGTTCAGCCAGGCGAGCGCCTCGGCTTGGTAGCTACGTAGTTCGCCTTCGAATCCTTCGGGGGTGGTGGTAGGTACTTTGGGAATTGCTTCGACGCTACGAAGAAGGTCCGCCGCCCAGCCGTCGCCGACGATGCCCACCCCGCCCGACAGCGGAGAACCTTCGAGGCCCAAGGCGTGACGAAGAATGTCTGCCCCAGTGAGTTTGGTCTTATCGGCTCGATCGGCGAGGGCGGTCGCCGCTTCGACGAGATCAGCTTTGTCGATTTCGACCCACTTGCCGCGTGACTTGACGAGGGGACGAGCCTGGGCGGATAGCTTCGAGATCTCGCTTGCGGTGAGTTCGACGTCCTCGAACACGGCGCTCCATCGCACATCGGCCAACTGCTGGGCACCTACGACCGTTTCGTTGGCCTCCGAGGTGAGACGCAGCGAGGCAACGGCTCGTTGACGTTTGAGCGCGGGTACCCGCACATCAAAACCGCACGCCTTTAGGGTGTCGCCCGAGGTAGTCATGAGCTGCCACGCCTCGTCTTGGGAGAGGATCACTTCACCCCGACGGCGGCCCCCGAGGCGAAGAAGCTCAGGGAACAACCGTTCGAGGCGAGCGAGGTGAGCCGCGGTGTGATTGGCTCGGCCTTTGGAACTCGTGGTAAGGGTGACTTCGACAGGTTCGAGATTTCCGTCGTCGGATACGGCCAAGATGGCAACCAGCCAAGCGCCCGCGTCGTCGGGCGGGTCGAGTTGAACAACGAGCCGGTTCTCCGCGGGGCCGATCACTGCGTGTCCCCATTGGGTTAGCCGCCGTAGCAATTCGCTGCCCGTCTTCGTGGGAGCTTGGAAAGTTGTTCCGTCAAGATGACAAAGCGTGGCCTCACCGAGATCGGCCCTAGTTTCGATCAGGGGCGGCGCGGCAGGCATTTCGAGTTGACTGGCCGCGACGCAGACAATGGCGTCGGTTAGGTCGGTGAGTGCGGCCATGGTGAACTTCTTGCGCTCTTGTTCACGGCTGGCGGCCATCGCTGCGCCGGGCACGGAAGCAATAAGTGTCGCGAGGCGACTTTCATCGATCAGTGCAGGAACCCAACGAACTCTAAACGAACTGTAATTCGGTGTCATGGGATCCTTTCGGCGGCGCTTGGATTGAACCAACTGCGGCACTACACGACCCTGGGCGACAAGTTCTACCGCCAGCGCGGCGGCGTGCCCCATCCACGTTGCTGACGCGCCCACGGACTCGTCGTCGGCGGTGTCCTTGAGTGCCACGAGCCAGCCCAGCGCATGGGCGAGTGAGACCGACATGGTCGAGACTCGGCCGGTACCGGGAGTTTTCATCGTGGCCTGGGCGTCCCACTCGATGGCCCCGCCGCCGAGTTGTTTAACCCGCTCGAGAACGGCGTCGTGGTACTCGCCGCGAAGCTTGTTCCCAGCCGCCCATGCAACGATGCAGCCGTCCGTGCGAGACAATTGGAGTTGAACCGAGCCAACGTACGGTACGGACTCGATCTCGTGGTCGGCGGGGGAGTCGACCTCGAGCGGCCATAGCTCAGACTCGTCGGGTGCTCCTGTGAGCAAGGTGATTACCGCGTCGATGCGGAAGCACTCTTCGTCGAGATCGGTGAGAACGGAGGCTCGCGCTGCACCTTTCACTGTGCGGCGGGCGGAGGCGAGAGCTTCTTCGGCTTGGTCAAGCAGACGCCACAGACTCCCGATCCAGGCCCCAAGGTTCGCTTTGAGGGTTGCTTGCTCCGTTGTTGTGGCGCGACCGTCAACGTGGGCTTGAGCCAAGGCGTCAAACTGTGTCGGCGTCAGATAGGCCCGGTCGTGGATGATAGTAACGATGAACTCCTTAGCCGAACAGCCTTAGCCACTGCGCTCGTGCGCTACACGTAGCAGGCGTGGTGATCGTGGGTTCGGATTACCGCATCGATCCGAACCGTAGCGAGCCAGTGTACTAGCCGCGCCAAGAAATTACGACAAGGCGTCCGCTTTGGTACTAAGGGCGTCGAGCAATTCGTCGAAAGACTTCTCGAACGACGCAACTCCTTCGTCCTCGAGCAGTTGCGTGACTTCGTCCATGTGGATTCCCAACTCCGCTAGGTCCGCTATGACCGCCCGAGCCGCCTCGACATCAGCATCTATGGTTCGGGCCACCGTGCCGTGATCAGCAAAGGCATCGAGGGTGTTGTCAGGCAGAGTGTTAACTGTGTCGGGCCCGATTAGTTCGTCGACATACAAGGTGTCGGGAAAAGCGGGATCCTTGGTTGAAGTAGACGCCCACAGAGGCCGCTGAACGCGTGCGCCTCGGGCAACGAGAGCCTCCCAGCGAACGCCTCGGAACGTCTCCTGGAACAACGCGTAGGCGAGTTTGCCGTTGGCGACGGCGGCTTTACCTCGCAAGGCGAGCGCCGACGTGGTCCCGATGGCGGCCAGCCTTCGATCGATTTCGACATCGACGCGGCTAATGAAGAAGGAAGCCACGCTGCTGATGTCGCTCAAGTCACCCTCAGCTGCTTCGAGTCCGGCAATGTAAGCCTCCATAACCTCCGCGTAGCGTTGCAGCGAAAAAATCAGGGTCACGTTGATCGAACGTTTCTCGCTAATCATGGTCTGGATAGGAGCAAGGCCCGCTGTCGTGGCCGGGATCTTCACGTACAAGTTAGGCGCGTTCAAGCGTATATCGAGGGCGCGGGCGGCGGCTTCGGTGCCGGCACTGTCGTGGGCGAGGCTGGGGTCAACCTCAACCGACACGTAGCCGTCGAGGCCAGCGGAAGTGTCGTACACCGGCCGCAAGATGGCGAGAGCGGCCTCGATATCGGAGGTCACCAACTGCCAGTACGAATCCTCCACGCTGAGACCATCGCCGATCGCGGCGGCGAACTCGGTGTCGTATTCGACAGAACCCTGGATCGCCTTCTGGAAGATCGAAGGGTTGGAGGTTAGCCCGCGCACCCCGCGTTCGATCCACGAGTTGAGTTCGCCACCGGTGATCCAACCCCGGCGGATATTGTCGAGCCAGGGACTCTGCCCTTCGGTGTCGTACAGATTGTGCAATCGAGACATGTTGCTCCGAGAGAGTCAGGCGCCTAGTAAGGCTAGGGCGCGGGCAGTAACGTGGTCCACAGTTAACCCAAGTTCGCGCATCACCGTGGTACTAGGCGCGGATGCTCCGAACCGGTCGACGGACACAACGTCGTCCACAAAGCGATGCCATCCTTGGGCCACCCCTGCTTCAACGGCGAGGGAGGGAATAGCTGGTCGCAGAACCGCGGATTGATACTCGGCAGCGGTTTCGGCAAAGAGTTCCCAACAAGGAAAGGAGACCACACGGGCCGTTATCCCTTGTCCGGCCAAGTGAAGAGCGCTGTCGAGGCACAGGCTTACTTCGCTGCCGGTTCCTACCAGGGTGATCTGGGCCTCGTCGGCTTCACGTAAGACGTAAGCCCCGCTGTGAACGGCGCCATCGGCGGTGCCCTCAAGCACTGGCAGGTTCTGGCGGGAGAGGATCAGGGCGGTCGGACCTCCGGACTCCAAGGCCACCCGCCACGCGTGTGCTGTCTCCGCGGCGTCGGCGGGTCGTATAACGCGAAGGCCGGGCATGGCTCGCAGCGACGCAATCTGTTCGACGGGTTGATGGGTTGGTCCATCCTCGCCCACCCCAACAGAGTCGTGACTCCAGACGAAGATCGTCCGGGCCTGGGACAACGCGGCCAAGCGCACCGCGCCGCGCATGTAATCAGCAAAGACCAAGAAGGTACCCACGACAGGAATCGCCCCGCCGTGCAGGGCCATACCGTTGGCGATGGCGCCCATGGCGTGCTCCCGGACCCCGAAATAGATCTGGCGCCCGCCGGGGTTTGCGGCCGAGAACACGCCGTGATCTTTGATGACCGTGCCGGTGTTTCCGGTGAGGTCGGCTCCACCACCGGTGAGACCCGGCAGCAAGTCCACCAGATCCTGAAGCACCATGTTGGAGGCCTTTCTCGTCGCCACAGACGAGCCAACCTCGAAGGTCGGGAGCGCTTCTTGCCATCCGGGGAGTCCAATTCCGGCGAACTGGGCTTCTAGGTTGGCGCGATCGCCAGTAAAGCCCGCCACGCGACCTTCCCACGCTTCACGAGGCGATCGACCGCGCCCGCCCGCCGCGAGGTACGCAGCCGCAATATCGTCCGGTACATGGAACGTTTCAGTGGGTGGCATGCCCATCGTGGTTTTGGTCGCGGCAATTTCATCCTCGAAGATGGCGTAGCCGTGGGCGCCGCTGGTGTTGGCTGACTCGGGGGCGGGCGTGGCGATGATAGTCCGCACGATGACAAGGGAGGGTTGGTCGGTGACGGCCATGGCTCGACGGATTCCGGCTTCGAGGGCATCGCAGTCTTCGCCGACCGCTCCGAGTTCTTGGACATGCCAGCCGTAGGCCCGGAAGCGTTCGGCGGCGTTGTCGCTGAGCGCTAATTCGGTTTCCCCATCGATCGTGATGTGGTTGTCGTCGTAACACAGGACGATTTTTCCGAGTCCTAGATGACCTGCGAGGGAAGCCGCCTCATGGCTAATTCCTTCGCAGAGATCGCCGTCGCCCGCGATACCAAAGGCGTGGTGGTCGACAATCTCGGCGCCGTAGCGACTCCGCAGTTGCGCCTCGGTGATGGCCATCCCGACTAGGTTTGCGACCCCTTGCCCCAACGGGCCGGTAGTGACCTCCACGCCGGGGGTATGACCCACCTCGGGGTGACCGGGAGTGGCCGACGCCCACTGACGAAAGTCGCGGAGATCGTTGGTCGTGAGCCCGAATCCGGCGAGATGCAAAAGGGCGTACTGAAGAATCGACGCATGGCCCGCCGACAGCACAAAACGATCACGATCGGGCCACAGTGGTCGTGACGGGTCGTAGTTCATGATTCTAGTGAAGAGGACGTGGGCGAGGGGAGCGAGCGACATGGCAGTTCCCTGATGGCCACTACGCGCTGCGTGAGGCCCGTCCATGGCGATCCCACGGATCACGCTGATAGAACGCGCATCGAAGTCGATCATTTTTCCCCCTACATTCCGGCATCCGAACAATTCCGCGGTGTGAGAATCCTAACGGCGCAAACTACCGCTCTTGTCTATGACTATTCCGCCGCGGGCCGAAGAATGGTGTACGGAACGGTGAGATGGTCGCCCTGGTTGAGGCGACAACGAGCTTCAACTGTGCCGTAATCCTCGAAATCCATCTCCGCTCGGACTAGCCGGTAGGTGAAGCGGCCGGGTTCAACATCGAACGGCTGAACGCTACGAGCAATCTGCTCATCGTGGCGGTGGTAGGTCACTTCGAGCACGCCACTGCCTGATCCGTCCTCCGGGCAGCGAATGATGACAACCAAATGCGGTGCCCAAGTAAATGGAAGCGGGCCAGGAGCAGGCGCGCTGAACTGAATCCCGGTGAGGTCGATTCGTGTTGTCGGTCCTGCCACTTGGCGGAGGTCGATTTCGTCGATAAACAAAGCCGCGATGATCTCCATGGGAGGAAGGTTAGCGGGGCCACCGCATCGACAGTACTAGGATGTTGCCTGTGAGTGGACCGGCAACCAAAGAAGCACTCATCAACGCCGCTCAGCATCTGTTTGCCGAGCGGGGGTTCGAGGGCGCTTCACTCAATCTAATCGCGGGTGAGGTGGGGATTCGGCGGCAGAGTTTGCTTCATCACTTCGCCACCAAAGAAGCAATGTATCAGGAGGTTTTCGAACGGGCGCTCACCGAATGGTATGAGCGGGTCGAGGGGGCGGCTACCGAATCTGATTCTGATGGTTGGGAACAACTCGACCATGTTCTCACCGCCGGTTTTGAGTTTTTCCGCATGAACCCAGACTTCGTCCGGTTGGTGCGTCGCGAGGCTCTGGCGGAAGAGGGCACCGGCCACATCGAACTCGGCCTAGCGTTGCAACCACTGTTTAATAGGGCGACGGATTATTTTCAGCGTGAAATGGACGCGGGTCGTTTTCGCCAACACGATCCCAAACAGCTACTCCTCACCGGTTACGGTGCGTTGCTTTCATACTTTAGCGATATGCCGTTTATCGAAGGTCTGCTTGATCGCGACCCGCGGGGCGAACCAGCAATGAACGCCCGCCTCATCCACGTACGCGCCTTCTTTCGTGCCGCCCTTGAGCCCGCCCGGGACGCCGTTTGAGGCCGCGCGGCAAAGTCTGGGGATCAAGCGCCTAGCCTGCACTAAGAATGCGTCGCCTGCTCCTCCCCCTGACTTTGGTGATTATAGCAATCACCGCGTTCGTGCTTTCGGGGCGCGCCAACGAGGCCGCGGACCCCGGTCGGGCCACGGCCGCAACGACTGACCCGTCACTGGTAACGCCGATCCTGAGCGCTCGCCGTACCCCCGAATGGTTGCGTTCGCCCAAGGCCGACAACCTGCTCGCCGAATCAGTCGGAGACCTCCTAGTCGGTCCTGACGCTCCGGCCGAGCTATGTGTCCACGTAGAGCGCGACGGCGTCGAGATTGTGTCTCACAACGTGACGGCAGCAATCGCGAGTGGCGATCTACACCGACTCCTAACAGCGACGGCCATCGACAGTGTTGGTTCCGGCACTGGTTTTCGTACCGAAATAGCGATTGCCTCCGACGCCGAGATTGTTCTCGACGAAGAAACCCAAACAGCGGTACTCAACGGCGACATCTATGTGATCGGTGGAGGAGATCCTACGTTGGCCACCGAGGAGTACGTCAATCGTTTCGGTTATCAACGCACGTACACCTCCTTTGATGAACTAGCCGCCCAAGCAATTTCTGCGCTTCAGGACCGCAAGATTGTTTCCGTGCGGGGGCGGGTAATCGGCGACGAAACAAAGTACAGCCCCGCCGAGCGTGACTATTACAAACACCTGGTCACCGTGGGCGAGTTCACTTTGCCGGTGTGGGATCGCAAAGACGGGCGCGACCACTCGGTGGGGCCACTCTCCGCGCTCCTGCTCAACGATGGCTTCGACTCATGGCCCGACGAGTTCGATCAGGCGCAAAATGAACGCTCGACCAATCCACCGGTGAGTGTCGCTGCCACCTTTGACGACCTCTTGGAGGCCGCGGGGATCAGTGTGCGCAGCGGGCCGCGGGCCCAAGCGGCCCCCGGACTCGCCGAACGCCAGACGCTGGCCGTGGTCGACTCCCCCGTACTTACCGAGATCATCGCTCGCAGCCTCCGCGATGCAACCACCACCGAAATGCTTCTGAAGGAATACGGAATCCGCGGCGGTGGTTCTTCGGAGCGTGGTAGCGCCACCCTTACCCTCGCCACCTTCGGTTTCGCGGCCGCGGGCCTGCCGTTCGTAGTCAACGAATCTTCCACCGTCTACGTGGACGGCTCGGGCCGTTCGGCCCTCAACGCCACCAGCTGTGGGATGCTCCACGCCACGATTTCCAATCCCATCGGCATTGGGGCCAAGATCATCCCGGAGCGCTCCGAGTCGCCGGTGATGGGGTGTGGCGGTACCGACGGCGACCTGCGGATCATGGCCACCGCTTTTGCCACGGGCACCGGATTGGTGGGCCACTTCACCGCCCCCAACAACGAACGGATCACCTTTGCCATGGTGGCCGCCGATTCTTCTCGCACCGAATCGGTCGACGGCGCGGAACCACTTGGCCCCTACAAGTTCTGCGACCCACTGCAGGCCGCGATGGTTGGCGCAATTGTCGGTCACCCGTACGGTCCCGCCCTCACCGAATTGGCCCCGCTGGAACCACGCTCGCAGGGGTAGGATGACAGCCACGTTTCGTTCGGAAAGTTGACTATCGCCCATGGGCAAACAACAGGGCTTCGCTGAGGTCTTCGATCTTGTCAAGCGCTACGCCCAGCAAGAAACCATCGATCCCCTCAAGCCCGCCGGGCGCTGGATTGGGTTCGGATTGGCGGGTTCGCTGCTCCTAATGATTGGCGGCATCGGGCTAACCCTTGCCTTTCTCCGTGCGATCCAGGAAGAAGCTGGTTCCACCTTCGAAGGCAACCTCTCCTGGCTGCCGTACCTGTTCACCTTGCTTGCCGTTGCCGTTGTTCTCGGCTTGTTGGGCTGGCGAATCACGAAAAAGACCCTCTAATGGCCAAGCAACCACGCGACGAACCCATAACCCGCCAGCAACTCGCCGATTCCTTTCGAGAGGCGCGAGGTGAGGTTGAAAGTCGAGTCCAAAGCGCGGCCCCCAAGTTGCTCCCGATTGTCGCCGCAGCGGGCCTGTTGGTACTGGTCTTGGCGTACCTCGCGGGTCGAAGAGTCGGGATCACGAAATCCACCGTGGTCGAGATTCGGCGTATCTGATGGGTCTACGATCCATCGGCGGTAGCTACGTAAGCAGCACTCTCCGGCGCCACACCGGCTGGCGCGGGGTGTTCGGCGGTTCGTCAGTGTGGCTCATAATGTTCGTCGCCCAGAGGCTGCTTCGCGGGTCGGCCAAGGTGATGAAGCGCGGCGTTATGCCCATTCGATTCACCGAGTCACTCCAACCCGGCGAATCGTTTCTCATTCGCCACCTCGACCCCAATTCGCCGAGTCCAACCAAACTTGGCTCTACCCGCGGTCGCCGAAAAACTCGACAATGACTCGCGGCGGAAGCCTAAAAGCGGGCGAGCCTGTTCTGCTAATCGACCGTAAGAAACGGCGTTATCTCATCGACCTTGCCGAAGGAGGGGAGTTTCACTCCCATTCCGGCGTTTTGGCCCACGACAAACTGATCGGGAAGGCCGAAGGAGAGACCTATCGCTCGACTCTGGGTATGGTTTTCATCGCCCTTCGGCCAACTATCACCGACTACGTGCTGAAGATGCCGCGTGGGGCCCAGGTCGTGTACCCGAAGGACATCGGCCCGATTCTCGTGCAGGCCGATATCTTTCCTGGTGCCCGCGTACTTGAATCGGGACTCGGTAGTGGCGCGCTGTCCACTGGACTTCTTCGGGCCGGGGCTCGGATAACTGGGTATGAAATCCGCGCCGACTTCGAGGCCACCGCCCGCAAAAACGTAGCCCGATTCCTTGGGCCGGGGTCCCTCGACAACTACCAGACCCAGATTCGCGATGTTTACGCCGGTATCGACGAGATCGACCTTGACCGCATCGTGCTCGATCTAGCAGAGCCATGGCAGGTCGTGCCCCACGCCGAGAACGCTCTGCGGCGGGGCGGGATCTTGCTCGCCTACACCCCCAGCATCATCCAAGCCTCCCAGCTTCACGACGCGTTCGAGGCGTCGACCTTTGGGATGGCCGAGACGATGGAGGTGCTGCACCGTGGCTGGCACGTCCAAGGCGCGGCGGTGAGGCCCGACCATCGAATGGTTGCACACACCGGGTTTTTAACCCACGCTCGACTTCTCGCCGAATGAGGGGAGTTGCCGCGATAGTCGTGGCGACGACACTGATACTTAGCGGGTGTGTGGGTTCGATCGAGACCGCGGACCCCAACCGTCTGTTGCCGCTCGACTCGCCGCCCGATCCCGGTCCGGTTCCAACCAGCGACGGATTCACCGAACGAGAGCGGGAGGTTCTGGCTCTATCGACGATGCGGATCGTGGGTATTGCTTGCGGGCAGACCAGCGAGGGGAGTGGTTTTGCGATTGCTGAGAACCTCGTGGCAACGAACGCCCATGTGCTGCTGGGCGTCGCTGACCCGCGCCTTAAGTTCGCCGATGGAACAGAGATCCACGCTGTTGTCGTGGCCTTCGACGCCGATAACGATCTCGCCATCCTCCGCACGCCCGAGGCAGTACTTAGCCCTCTACCGCTCGGTGAGGCGAGAGCAGGAACGGAGGGTGCCGTTTTCGGCTGGGATTCCGGACCGGTGATAGAGATCGTTCCCTTCCGAGTCGATCGCCCAGTCACGGTCCGCATCGAAGCCGTTGGTTCTGACCAACGCATTAGTCGGCCATCGTGGCTCATCGCGGCCGATATTGAATCGGGAGACTCAGGGGCTGCCCTGATCGACCACGACGGCACGGTCATCGGTATTGCTTACGCCACCACGACCCGAGCCGATCGCGTGGGGTATGCCGTTCGAGCCTCGGTCCTCGAGGATCTCCAAGCCCAAGGCTTCGACGACGAACTGACTGTACCAGACTGCTAGCGCAGGCTCCCATACTTCGGTGGATGATCCGATAGCTCGAGTCGATTGGGTTCCGCACGTTAGGTTTCGCACGATCCTGTGCGATTTTGCGAACCCGCACAACCGCAGACCGCTACAGCTAGCCGGACTGGGCGCCGTCCAGTGGGCGACTAGAAGAAATCAGATTTCGATGAAGATGCACTCGCCCGGGCACTCTTCGGCGGACTCGATCGTGGCCTCTTCTTGGCCCTCCTTCACCACGGCAAGACCATCGGGGCCACCGGGATCGGAGTAAACTTTGGAACCCTCTCTGACGTAGGCCAAGCCGTCGTCGAGGAGAGTGAACACATCGGGAGCGATCTCTTCACAAAGACCGTCGCCGGTGCAGAGATCCTGGTCGATCCAAACCTTCATTGTGCGTTAGACCTCACTTGGTAGGCACCCGGTTTCGGGGCTCGGCGGTTCTATCGATTAGTGTACCACCATGACGCTCTAGGCTAACGCTCTAGGCAAGCCGACAGGAGGTTTCCGTGGACGAACACGATGTTGAGGGCGAAATCAACCGGTTGCGTTTGCTCGTGGCCGGTCTAGAAGACGAAGTCACCGCCTTGCGCCGCCGCGCCCAAGATTCACCCAAGCAGGTGCGCTCCCTGGAGGAACGACTCCTCGAGACTAAAGGGAACCTCGCCCAAGCCGTCTCGCGGAACGAAAAGCTCACCTACACGTTGCGAGAAGCACGAGAACACATCTCAACCCTGAGCGACGAAGTAGACAAACTGACCCAACCCCCGTCGGGCTACGGAACCGTCCTAGGCCACAACGACGACGGCACCGTCGACGTTCACGCCGGGGGCCGCAAGATGCGGGTGGCCGTACACCACGACCTCGACGGCGGGCTCGAACGGGGACAAGAAGTCGTTTTGAACGAGTCGTTCAATGTTGTTCTCGCTCGTAGCCCCGACCGCACGGGCGAGATTGCCACACTCAAAGAAGTACTGCCGCAGGGCGATCGAGCCATGGTAGTAGGCCGCGCCGACGAAGAGCGTGTGGTTGAACTCAGCGACACGGTGATGGCTCAGCCGCTGCGTACCGGCGACACTGTGCTCATCGACCCCCGGGCCGGGATGGTTCTTGAACGACTGCCCCGACCCGAGGTTGAGGAGTTGATCCTTGAAGAAATCCCCGCTGTGTCGTACAACGACATCGGTGGTCTTGACGTCCAGATCGAACAGATTACCGATGCCGTCGAGTTGCCCTTCCTGCACCAGGCACTCTTTGCCGCTTACGACCTTCCCGCGCCGAAGGGAATCCTGCTGTACGGTCCGCCGGGGTGCGGCAAGACGCTCATCGCCAAGGCCGTCGCCAACAGCCTTGCCAAGCAGGTTGCGGAGGTTTCCGGAGACGTTGGGGCGTGCAGTTTCTTTCTCAACGTCAAGGGCCCGGAACTGCTCAACAAGTATGTCGGCGAGACAGAACGCCAGATCCGCCAAGTTTTCCAGCGCGCTCGTGAAAAAAGCGAGGAGGGTTGGCCGGTCATTGTTTTCTTTGACGAAATGGAATCGCTCTTCCGGACTCGTGGCAGTGGCATCAGTTCAGATATCGAGTCGACGATCGTTCCTCAGCTACTAGCCGAGATCGATGGGGTTGAGACGTTGCGAAATGTGATCGTGATCGGCGCTTCGAACCGTGAGGACCTCATCGACCCGGCCATCTTGCGACCCGGGCGTTTGGACGTGAAAATCAAGATCGAGCGACCCGACGCGGAAGCCGCTACGGCTATCTTTGGCCGCTACCTCACGGCTGAGCTGCCGATCGACGAAGAGATGGTAGAGACCATCGGTGGCGGCGATCCGGACAAGGCCGTACAGTGTATGATCGAAGACACAGTCCGAGAGATGTATCGAGACGACGATGTCAACCGGTTCCTCGAAGTCACGTACCAAAACGGCGACAAAGAGATCATGTACTTCAAGGACTTCTCGTCGGGGGCCATGATCGAGAACATTGTCCGCCGAGCGAAGAAACTTGCCATCAAGCGGGAGATAGGCGATGGCCCTCGGGGTATTCGAAGCGACGATCTGCTGGCCTCGATTCGTCAAGAGTTCAAAGAACACGAAGATCTTCCCAACACCACCAATCCCGATGACTGGGCGAAGATTTCGGGAAAAAAGGGTGAGCGAATTGTCTACGTCCGGACCCTCATCGGCAGCCAAGACGACGGCGAAGGCGGCAAGTCAATCGACGCCGTTGCCACTGGACAGTACCTGTAACAAGAACCACGGAGCCCCACATGTCAGCAAGCGCTAGCCTCTACCGAGAGGCCGCGGCCAACGTGGCCGACGCGGCCGAGGCGATCGGAATGGACCCCAAAATCCAAGCCATACTGTCGGGTCCGAACAGTGAACTCATAGTGAACTTTCCGGTGCAAAGAGACGCCGGCGAGTACGAGTTGCTGCAGGGATACCGAATCCAACACAACAACGCCTTGGGCCCGTACAAGGGGGGCCTGCGGTTCCACCCAGCGGTGGACCTCGACGAGGTGCGGGCCCTCGCCACGTGGATGACGTTCAAGTGTGCCCTCATGCGATTGCCCTTCGGCGGAGCCAAGGGTGGGGTGGCAATAGACCCGAACAAATACTCCGATGCCGAACTCGAACGCGTCGTTCGTCGCTTTACCCACAGCCTGGGTGACAACATCGGCCCCGAGTACGACATTCCGGCACCCGACGTTGGTACCGACGCCCGCACTATGGGATGGATGATGGATACCTACCTCAACAGTCGGGGGTCGGGCGAACGACAAGATTCTAGGCGGGTCGTCACCGGCAAGCCGATCGAACTCGGAGGCAGTCAGGGTCGGGCCGCGGCTACCGGAAAAGGGGCGGCCTATGCGTTACGTCACCTCTATGGCGAGTTTGACCGAACGCTGGCCGGGGAAAGCGTGGCGATCCAAGGCTTCGGCAACGTGGGCAGTCACGGCGCTCACGCCCTGGTCGAACTGGGGATGCAGATCACGGCCGTGTGTGATGCCAGCGGTACGGTCCACAACGAGACGGGCCTCGACATCGAAAAACTCGAGGTCTACGTCCAACAGAACAGAGGAGTGGCGGGCTTTGCCGACGCCGAGGCCATCAGCACCGAGGAGTTCTTCGCCCTCGACGTTAATGTTTTGATGCCAGCGGCGATTGAAGCGCAAATTACCGCCGACAACGTCGAGACGGTTCGAGCCGACGTCGTTCTTGAAGCGGCCAACGGGCCGGTCACTGCCGCTGCCGCCGCGGTGTTAGAGGAGGGCGGGGTCGAAGTCATCCCCGACATCTTGGCCAACGCGGGGGGAGTGATCGTCTCTTACTACGAGTGGGTCCAGAACAAGACCAGCGACCAATGGTCGGCGGTTGATGTCGACAACAGATTGCGCGAAACCATGTGGGATGCCGCAGATCGAGTGGCTAGGCAGCGCAAGAATCGTGGCTGCACCCGCCGCCAGGGTGCGTATATCGAAGCATCCGAACTCCTCGCCTCGGTGTACGGCATGCGGGGAATCTTCCCGTGATGGTATAAACCTCCGGTTGATACTTTCAGAGCAGTGACAAACCGTGTAGTGTAGGTAGCGATCCCATCAGGGGACTACTGGAGGACTACCAACCATGCATAATAAGCACCTTTTGCGGCTACTTGCCGTACTGCTTGGATTCACGCTGCTCGCCGCGTCTTGCGGCGGCGACAGTGACGACGAAGCGGTCAGCGGCGAGGACACATCCACAGATTCTGATGATTCCGGCGATTCTGAAGACGTTGTCGAAGCGACCCATGACGGCCCTCACTTGTTGCAGGTGGTTCAAGACCGAGGTGAACTAAACTGCGGCGTTTCCGGCGCTGCGGTCGCCTTTTCCGAGACCCAGCCTGATGGCAGCCAGGTTGGCTTCGACGCCGACATGTGCCGAGCCGTCGCTGCGGCGATTCTCGGCGATGCGGAGGCAGTCAACTTTGTTGCGCTTACCGCAGCCGAGCGATTCACCGCCGTGCAGACCGGCGAAATTGATGTCTTGATGCGTAACACCACGTGGACTCAGAGCCGCGATAGCGATGTCGGTATGGATTTCGGTCCGACTACCTACTACGACGGTCAGCAGCTCATGGCTCGGGTCAGCAGCGGTTTCGACAACGCTTCTACCGTGGCTGACGTAGACGGCGCCGTGGTGTGTACCAACGCCGGTACCACTACAGAAAAGAACATAGCCGACGCCGCCAAGGCCGCGGGGGTGAGCATCACGCTCAATACCTTCGAGGACTTCGACATCGTCACGCAGAACTTCATCGAAGGGGCTTGTGACGTCATCACCACGGACGGCTCGGCCCTCGTGGGGCGCAAGGTTAAGCAGCAGCCAACCGATCAGGAGTGGGTAATCTTCCCCGCCACCGCGATCTCCAAGGAGCCACTGGGCCCAACTTACGGGCAGAACGACTCGGGCTTTGCCGACGCGGTCAACTGGACCGTCTACGCGATGGTTATCGCTGACGAAAAGGGCATCACCCAAGACAACGTGGATGCCGCCGCCGCCAGCCCCCCAGACGCCGAAGCTGATCGCCTGCTGGGCGGTGCAGATGAACTGCAAACTGCTATGGGACTCGAGGCTGACGCCTTCTTCCAGGTCATTAGCCAGGTGGGCAACTACAACGACGTCTATGTGCGTCATCTAGGACCGGTCGGATTGACCCGTGATGGTTCGCCCAATGCGCCCTACACCGATGGCGGTCTCATTTACGCTCCGCCCGCTCGCTAAGCATTCAGACGATGACTCGAGGGCTGGGGGTTTCGACTCCCAGCCTTCCTGCCACCGTCTGGTGTATGTTTTTAGTACTACCGAGATCGATTGAGTTGGGGGACTCGAAGTAGTGACCGACACCGCAGATTCATCATTGTCGTTCCAAGCCGCGGCTCGACCGCCGTTCTACCGAGACGCAACTATCGTCAAGTGGCTCGTTCAGGTTGTGGCCTTGATCTTGCTCATCGGCGCAACTTGGTTTTTGGCCACCAACGCAGGCGACAATCTTGAAGCCAAGAGCATCCCCACTGGATTCGACTTCCTCGAACGCAATCCCGGTATCGACTTGTCCGAGGGCATCGACACGAGCCCCGACACTGGTGGACGAGCTCTCTGGGTGGGCATGGTCAACACTATCCGACTGTCCATCGGCGGCATCTTGGTGGCGACAATTCTCGGCATCGTCATCGGCGTGGCTCGGTTGTCCAACAACTGGATCGTCAAGAAGATGGCGAGCACCTACATCGAGTTCATTCGCAACATCCCGTTGCTGGTCCACATCTTCTTGATCTTCGCCATCATTGCTTCCCTTGGTCACGTAAGCGCCGACCAAGGCCCCATAAACGGTTGGCTCCACATATCGAATAAGGGCTTGTCTGTTCCCCGCGTCTTTATTGGCGACGGCTTCTATCAATGGGCTGTCTTCTTACTCATTGGATTCGTCATCGGACGAGTAGTAAAGAAAAAGCGACGCACCCTCCAAGACGCCACCGGCGCCGAGACTTACCCGCTGCTGACTCTTCTTGGCGTTGTTTCGGTTTTTGGTTTCGTTGGCTGGTTCCTCCATCCCGTCTTTGGGTTTGTAGGCGACGGTTTCGACCTGATTGCTGATGGCATCGACTCGGTCCCCCCCGGAGTGCTTCAGATTGTTCTTAGCGTGGGAGCGGTGACGATCGCCGGTCTCTGGATTAGGCGGTTCCTCAACACCAAACGCACTCCCGCTGGGCTCGCCAAACTTACAGACGACGACATTTTCCGCATGATCTTTGCTGGGGTGGGGTCCTTGATCGCGGTATTCGTGGTTATGGTTGGCTGGCCCGGCCTTTCCAGTTGGCTCGTCAACTCGAGTCGCGATCTGTTTGAGGTCCTTGGGGACAAGTTCGGCGACGGTCGTGACGGCATTCCAATCAACGCCAAATTACCAGATATCGAACAAGCCGGTAACTTCCCGAACTACGGGGTGGCGGGCCTCAACTTCTCCCAGGGCATGGCCGCGGTCTACTTCGGCGTAGTGCTCTACACGGCCGCATTCATCGCCGAGATCGTCCGGGGCGGCATCTTGGCCGTACCCAAGGGTCAGACTGAGGCGGCTCAAGCGGTGGGCCTACGACGGGTGACCATGCTCCGCCGTATTGTGTTGCCCCAAGCGTTTCGCATTATTCTACCTCCGCTCGGCAACCAGTACCTCAACCTCACCAAGAACACATCCCTCGCAATCGCGGTGGGCTACTCGGAGGTGGTCCAGGTCGGCCAGACCGTATTCAACCAAACCGGAAAGACACTCGAAGTGTTCTCGATCTGGATGGGCTTCTACCTAGCCTGTTCTCTGACCATCTCAGTGGTCGTGAACTTCTTCAACGTCCGGCTAAAGATCGTGGAGCGCTGATATGACTACGCTCCCACCAGAAGAACCGAGCCTGCCCGCGGGCGCTTGGTTGAAGAAAAACCTCCTATCAAACTTCAATAACGGCGCTATGAGCGTGGCGTCGCTCTGGCTCTCGTTCTGGGCGATCCGCGGCGTTCTCAATTTCATCTTCAGCGAAGAACGAGACTGGAACTCTGTTCGGTTCAACCTTCGCCTGATCATGACCCAGGCGTATCCGTCGGAACAGTACGTCCGGGTTTGGGTCTCGGTTGCCGTCGTCATTGTTCTCGCCGGTCTCAGTGTCGGGTTAGGTGCCCGCGCCGGTCACGTCTCGCTCAAGAAGCTGTCGATGGGTCTCACGGGCCTCGGCGGTTTCATCGCCTTAGCCATCATCATGCGGGAACCAAGCGCGTTGGTGGGAGCCGACGGATTACCGGTCCTAGTGGAGGTTCCCGAATCGGTCGGCGGTGGCACCGGAACCTTAGGTGTCATCGCGTGGACGTTGGCTCTCGTCGGAGTAGCCGCTCGGGTCTTGTACTCCTTGGCGCAACGTTGGTGGGAAATAAAACACGCTTGGGTCGAGGGACTAACACGCCTGATTTCGCTGGTGGCGGGGACGGGTGGTGTCTTGTTGCTAACCCTCTTTGTCTTGGGTCCGTGGGCCTTTCGTGATGATATCTCGTCGCCGGTGAGGGAGTCCTTCAGCGAAGCAATGTCAAACCGGGGGGGTTGGTGGTTGACCGCAATCGTTTTTAGTGGCGCGGGTGCGGCGATATGGTTCGGCCTCGGCGACAAAAAACGGCGTAATACGTTCGTTCCGTTGGCTGGAGTGGGTTTCACTGTCACCGGTTTGGCCGTCTTGAGCGGCTGGATCTACCCGTGGGGCAGCTACACGTTCAGCGAGGACGGCTTTCTGGCTGATCCCGGCGCGGCAGTAAGCAATACTACGAGGGTTCCTTGGACGGTCATCTGGCTACTCCTCGTCGGTACCTTTTTCTTGGGTCGCGTCGTGGCCACCAAGCCCGCTGCCGCTTCGGTGCGAGCGATACTCAACGGACTTTGGCTGGCCAGTCCGTTCTTTTTGTTCTGGGTGGTATTGCGCGACCCTGATATCGATTACAACCATGTCTGGTCCACCGACCTTCCGATGGGCCTCGCCTTTGCCGTGCTCGGCGGTGTAATCCTGTGGGCGCTCACTAGGGTTGACGTGGGCGAAATTGGACGACTAGTCGCGGTGGTTCTGACCCTCGTGGCGACCTTCAACTGGATTGCCGGCTTCGCTGGCCTGTATCCAATGTTGCAGAAAGCTCGCTTCAGTTTTCTGCTATTGGCCCTCTTTGCCCTCGCCGCCCCGAACTTTGCCAGCACCGAAACTCGCCAGCGCATGAAACTGGTATGGACCTGGGTGTTCACCGTTCTCATCATGCATTATCTCGTCACGCTGGTGAACTCCCCGTCTACCATCGAGACGCCGAGCGAGAGCTTCCTTGGCGGCTTCAGCGTGTCGATCTTCGTCGCAGTCTTCACGATACTCTTCTCGTTCCCGCTGGGGGTTCTGCTGGCTTTGGCCCGTACGTCGGAGATGCCCATCTTCAGAGTCCTAGCCACACTCTACATTGAAGCCGTACGCGGCGTCCCGCTCATCACGGTGTTGTTCTTCTTCGCCAACATAGTCAACCTTTTCCTCCCGACCGGTATGTCGATCGGGAATCTCGCCGCGGTAACTCTCGGCTTCACCTTGTTTAGCGCGGCCTACCTCGCGGAGAATGTGCGAGGCGGTCTCCAAGCCGTTCGGCGCGGCCAATATGAGGCCGCCGATGCTCTGGGCCTAACCACCGCCCAACGCACCACGTTCATCGTGTTGCCTCAGGCGTTGCGGGTTTCCATCCCGCCGCTGGTTGGTCAACTCATCGCCACCTTCAAAGATACCTCGCTACTCTCGATCATTGGCGTGTTCGACATCTTGTTCATCGCCAACCGGGCCATTCCTGCCCAAAGCGAGTTTCTTGGGATCAAGCGAGAAGCTTTGTTGTTCATTTCGATTATCTACTGGGTGTTCGCGTTCAGTATGTCGAAGTACAGCCAGTCGCTCGAGAAGCGACTCGGGGTAGGGGAGCGGTGACCATGCCAGCCCTTCTAGCCCCCACGACGACTATCATCAACGTTCGCGACTATTAGGAGTCCTGCGCATGAGCTTTGCCGATGCCACCACCGCTGTTACCGACAAACTCAAGGCCCGCGACGACATGATCGTGTGCCACGGGGTCGACAAGTGGTATGGCGACTTCCAGGCCCTAAAAGGGGTGAGCGCCACCATCAAAGAGCAAGAGGTGGTGGTTGTCCTCGGTCCTTCCGGATCGGGCAAGTCTACTTGGATTCGTTGCATCAATCGACTGGAGGCGCACCAAGGCGGCACCATTGTGGTCGACGGCGTGGAACTCACCAATGACGTGCGCAACATCGAAAAGATTCGATCCGAAGTTGGCATGGTGTTCCAGCAGTTCAACCTGTTTCCCCACCTAAGCGTGCGTGACAACATCACCTTGGCCCCCATTTGGGTTCGTAAGAAGCCCCGCGGCGAGGCTGAAACGTTGGCAAACCAACTACTTGAGCGAGTCGGCATTCCCGAACAGGCCCAGAAGTATCCCGGCCAACTCTCCGGCGGCCAACAGCAAAGAGTCGCAATCGCTCGGGCTTTGGCGATGGAACCTCGGGTGATGCTCTTCGACGAACCGACATCGGCGCTCGATCCCGAAATGATCAAAGAAGTTCTCGATGTCATGAAGGACCTGGCCGAGGGGGGCATGACCATGATGGTGGTCACCCACGAGATGGGCTTCGCCCGCGAGGTCGCCGATCGAATCATCTTCATGGAATCGGGCGAGATCGTTGAGACCGGCACACCGGAGCATTTTTTCGTCGCTCCCGAAGAAGACCGGACGAAGCTCTTTTTGTCACAGATCCTCTGATTGTTTGGTTGCCGGGCGGGAGTAACTAGAATCCGAACCTGATGGCCATCATCAAGACGCTCGGTATCGAAACCGAGTACGGGATTGTTCACCGCGGGATCGACGAGCTAAACCCAATTACCGCCTCGTCGTTGCTCATCAACGCTTACTTGGCCGCGGCAGGCTACAAACCGGACGCTCGGTCTGATCTCGTGGCCTGGGATTTTGCCGATGAGTCCCCTGGGGCAGACGCACGCGGATCGAGTCCGCGGGGAGCCCTTCCTCCCGAGGTGGAAACCCACCTCGTGAACGCGGTACTCACCAACGGCGCCCGTTACTACGTGGATCATGCCCACCCCGAGGTATCCACGCCCGAGTGCGCCGACCCGCTCAGCGTCGTTCGCTATGACCGCGCCGGTGAACTAATCGTCCAACAATCGATGACGGCGGCTAACGAGTTACTGCCGGTGGGTGAAGAACTGGTTCTCTACAAGAACAACTCTGACGGTAAAGGCAACAGTTACGGCACTCACGAGAACTACCTCGTCTGTCGCGACACCCCGTTTGATCGTATTGTGCGCCACTGTACGGCGCACTTTGTAACCCGTCAGATCTTTACCGGCGCGGGGAAGGTCGGCACCGAACCGCCCACCCCCGGGACCAACGACGTGAGCTTCCAACTAACCCAACGAGCGGATTTCTTCGAAGAAGAAGTTGGCCTAGAGACCACCCTGAAACGCCCGATCATCAACACCCGCGATGAGCCCCACGCCGATGCTCGCAAGTACCGCCGACTGCATGTAATCGTCGGCGACGCCAATCTATCCCAAGTTGCGACCTTTTTGAAGGTCGGCACCACGGCGCTAGTTCTCGCTGTGATAGAGAACGACGAAATGGCGACGAAGTTCGAGTTCCAAGATCCGGTCGCGGCGCTGCGGCGGGTAAGCCACGACCTTTCGCTCTGCGCCCCACTCCCGCTCGCCGACGGCACCACAATCACCGCCCTAGATGTTCAGTGGGAGTTTCTGCGCCTCAGTCAGCGCTACGTCGACGAACACGGCACGGAGTTAGTGGGCGGAGCCGCGGCCCTAGACGTCCTCGTCCGATGGGAACACGTCTTGGCTACCCTCGAGCGCGAGCCCATGGATCTAGCCAGCCAACTCGATTGGGTCGCCAAGTACCGGCTGCTCACCGCTTACCGCGACCGACACGGTCTGGGCTGGGGCGACGCCCGCCTGCGGGCGATGGACATCCAATACAGCGACATGCGTCCCGAAAAGGGCCTAGCTTGGCGACTGGGACTCGAACAACTCGTTACCGACGACGAAGCTCAGCTAGCACGCACCGAACCACCCACCGACACGAGGGCATATTTTCGCGGTCGTTGCCTACAGAAGTTTCCTGATCAGGTGGTCGCCGCCAACTGGGATTCGATCGTTTTCGATGTGGGAGGCGATGTGCTCCGACGGGTACCCATGATGGAGCCAATGCGCGGGACTGAAGATCATGTCGGTACCTTGTTTGAAGAATGCACGACCGCGCTAGAACTACTACAACGGCTTGGTAACTGATGGCAACACACGTGGGAGATCGAAATGCCTGAACGTGAACAGAAACGCAAACCCTCACCGCCCGAACGATCGTCGGAGGCTGCCGAGGCCCCAGCCGCGTCCGTTCGTGGCGAGGAACGCAGGGCCGAACTCGACGACTTGCTCGACGAGATCGATGAGGTTCTCGAGAGCAACGCTGAGGAGTTCGTCAAGGGCTACATCCAAAAAGGCGGGCAATAATACCGTGAACCTGCCGATGTTTCGGAGCCACGATGATCCCGGCCCCGACTTTACTGAACTCCTCCGCCGCCGTGGTCTTGCTGCGCCGCGGCCTGTCGCGTCTGAGATACCCGTTGAGTCCTACCGGCACGGCACCACCTGCGTCGCTATCCGCTACGCCGACGGTGTACTCCTCGCGGGCGACCGGCGAGCCACATCAGGAAACTTGATCAGCCATCGCACGATCGAAAAGGTCTTCCCAGCAGATCGTTTTAGCGGTGTGGCCATTGCTGGTGCCGCGGGGCCCGCTGTCGAGATGGTCCGACTGTTTCAGCTCCAACTGGAGCACTACGAAAAAGTTGAGGGTACCTCGCTGAGCCTCGAGGGAAAGGCCAACCAATTGAGTCAGATGGTCCGAGCCAACCTACCCGCAGCCATGACCGGCCTCGTTGTTGTTCCGATCTTCGCCGGCTTTGATCGCAAACGAGACGAGGGGCGCCTTTTCGAGTTCGACATAACCGGAGGCCGCTACGAAGAGATTCAGCACGCGGGCATCGGTTCAGGTAGCGGCCACGCTGGCACGGTCGTGAAACTCGGTTACCGCGCCGCCATGAGCGCGAGCGATGTCATTGACCTTGCCCTCTCGGCGCTGTTCGAGGCAGCCGACGAAGACGCAGCAACTGGGGGACCCGATCCGGTCCGGGGCATTTATCCCGTCGTGGCCACCATCTCGGCCCAAGGCTATGACCGTGTCAACGATGAAGATCTCGCCAAACGAACTACCAAGCTCATCCGTCGGCGTCGCCGTACCAACCAGGCCAACTCGGAGTTGTCACCATGAACATGCCGTTCTACGTCGCTCCCGAACAGGTGATGAAGGATCGAGCCGATTACGCTCGCAAGGGTATTGCCCGGGGCCGCAGCCTCATCGCCTTCCGTTTCACTGACGGCATCGCTATTTGCGCCGAGAATGCTTCGTCAACTCTGCGTAAGGTCAGCGAGATCTACGACCGCATCGCCTTCGCTGGGGTCGGGAAATATAACGAGTTCGACCAACTCCGCATTGCGGGCGTGCGCCACGCCGATACGAAAGGCTATTCCTTTAGCCGCGAGGATGTCGACGCGCGGAGTCTGGCTAACCAGTACGCCCAAAGTCTCGGCCAGATCTTCACCCACGAGATGAAACCGATGGAGGTCGAGATTCTCGTCGCAGAGATTGGGCACGCCAGCGACGGAGCCGATGATCAACTCTTTCACATCTTGTACGACGGAACGGTGATGGATAAGGACCGGTCGGTGGTTCTCGGTGGCGAGACCGAGGTGATCTCCAATCGTTTCGACGTCGACGATGTCATACCGACCCTGCTGGTAGGGATTCAACGGGCGGTCAGTGCCCTCGCGGGCCCCGATCGCGGCCTTGAGGCCCCCTCGCTCGAAGTTGCGGTGTTGGAGCGGGGGCCCGAACGCCGTACTTTCCGGCGACTCGACGATCCTGAAGTTGCCGCCTTCCTCAACGCCTGACTAGGCCAAACTTTCACCGGTCATCTCGCGGTGCCGTTAGGTTGTCGGAGTGCAGCGTCGAATTTTCGGAATCGAGAATGAATACGGGGTGACCTGTACCCTGCGCGGCCAACGTCGACTCAGCCCCGACGAAGTCGCGCGGTACCTTTTTCGCCGGGTTGTGTCGTGGGGTCGCAGCAGCAATGTTTTTCTCGCCAACGGAGCGAGATTGTACCTTGATGTTGGAAGCCACCCCGAGTACGCAACGCCAGAATGTGACTCGGTGCGTCAACTCGTGGTTCACGACAAGGCAGGGGAGCGGATTCTGGAACAACTGCTCACGAGCGCCGAGCAGCGACTCGGTGACGAAGGCGTGCATGGCGACGTCTACTTGTTCAAGAACAATACGGACTCGGCGGGCAACAGCTATGGGTGCCACGAGAATTACTGCACGACCCGCAAAGATGAGTTGTCCTCGTACGCCGATGTGTTGATCCCGTTCTTGGTCAGTCGCCAAATCTACGCCGGGGCAGGAAAGGTCCTCCAGACGGCACGCGGCGCTAGGTTTTGTGTCAGCCAGCGAGCCGAACACATCTGGGAAGGGGTTTCTTCGGCCACGACCCGTAGTCGCCCGATCATCAACACTCGTGATGAACCCCACGCTGATGCCGAGCGGTACCGGCGACTTCACGTCATTGTGGGGGACTCGAACATGAGCGAGTACACGAACTTCTTGAAGGTCGGCACCTGTGCTCTCATGCTTCGTATGCTGGAAGAACCCCAAGTCGTTCTTCGCGACATGACCCTCGAAAACCCGATCCGCGCCATCCGCGAAATCTCCCACGACATGACCTGCACCATCCGAGTTCGGTTGGCCAACGGACGTGAGGCTTCCGCCCTCGACATACAAAGCGAGTACCTGACTCGGGCCCTACGATTCGCCGAGCATCACGATCTTTCGGCGGAGGAACAATTAACGCTCGAAATGTGGGAGCACTGCCTCACCAACCTCGCTAACGATCCGCTCAAACTGGACCGTGAACTTGATTGGGTCATCAAACACAACCTCATCGAGAGCTACCGCGAGCGGCATGATCTGAGCCTCGGCGATGCTCGGGTGGCCCTAATCGACCTGCAGTACCACGATGTCAATCGTGACCGGGGCTTGTTCTATCGGCTACAAGACCGCGACTTGGTCGACCGCATGGTTACCGACGAAGAGATTAGTATTGCGGTTGAGACCCCTCCATCCACGACTAGAGCCAGGCTCCGAGGCGAGTTCATTAAGCGGGCTAAGGAACGCAAGCGAGATTACACCGTCGACTGGGTTCATCTAAAACTTAACGATCAAGCCCAACGAACTGTGTTGTGCAAGGATCCATTCAAGGCGCAAGATGATAGAGTCGACAAACTGATTGCGACACTGTAATGAACAAACTTGAACGTCTTCTCAACCTTACCACCGCCCTGTTGAACGCTAAGCGACCCCTTACCGCCTCAGACTTACGTGAAAAGGTGGGGGGCTACCCCGACGGGGATGAGGCGTTCTTGAGATGCTTCGCGAGGGACAAAGACGACCTCCGCCGCATAGGACTAAAGATCTCTCTCGAGGACATTTTCTACACCGACCCCCCAGTCAAGGGCTACCGGCTCAGCCAGGACGCTTACAAGGGCACCGAGATGCAGTTCGAACCCGACGAGTTAACGGCGCTGCATCTCGCCACCTCGTTGATCGCCCTCGACGGTGACGATACCGGACTTATCAAACTCGGCGCGGGCTCCGCCATAACCTCGGTTGATCCGGTAGGCGAACTTCCCTTCGACAACAATGTAGGCTCGCTTATTGCGGCCGCCGCTAATCGACAAGCCGTGACCTTCAAGTACCATAATATCGAACGAAAGGTCGAGCCATGGCGGGTGTCGTTTAATCGTGGCCGTTGGTATCTCGCAGGTTGGGACCATACTCGCAAGGGCGTGCGTATCTATCGTGTCGACCGACTCGAAGGAGCCGTCAAGTTGGGGGGACCGGCCACCGAGAAGGTCGGAGAGATTCCCAACCCGCTTGATTTCCGTGGTTGGGAGTTAGGGGATGGCCCGGTGGAGGTCGCTCGGGTTCGTATCGACCGCGATCGAGCGGAGTGGGTCGGTAAAATTCTCAACGAGGTCGAGGCTCAAGATGATGGTAGTGTCGTTGCCACGTTGGAGGTCCGCAACCGGGGAGCGTTTCGCGCTTTTGTCCTAAACTTCCTCGAACATGCCGAGGTACTCGAGCCTCCCGACCTTCGAGCCGACTTCATCAAATGGCTGGAAAATCTGCGATGACATCCTCTCTCCCCGCCCACCAACGCCTCGCCCGTCTGCTGTCGATTATCCCTTGGGTGATTCAACAACCAGGGGGAGCGGAACTTGATGAAATCGTTAGCTGCTTTGACTATCCTCGAGATCAGTTGATCGCCGATCTTGAGCATATCCTTCTCTTCGTAGGCGTTTACCCGTTCGGCCCCGGTGACCTCATTGATGTCAGTATCGACGACGGAGCAGTATCTATACGCTGTCCGGACTCAGACTGGTTTATGCACCCGCCGCGCCTATCCTCCCAGGACAAAGTCCGGTTATTTACCGCCGGAGCCGCCGCATTGGAGGCAACCATCGGCCCCGACCCCAACGAAGAGGAGCCCTCACCGCTGTTACGCGCCTTATTGAAACTCGGTACCAGCCTCGGTGAAGACGCATTCAAGGCGGTTTATCTCAACCTCGGTGATACCAATAACCAAATCCTTGCTGCCGTACGAGGGGCCGTCGCCAAGAAACTACAAATTGAGCTTGAGTACTACACCTACGGGCGCCATGAGTTCACTTATCGCCTAGTTGATCCCGTTCGCGTCTTTAGCGAGAATGGCAACTGGTATCTGGCTGGATGGTGTAACAAGGCCAACGACGCACGAGTGTTTCGGGTCGACCGTATCCGCTCAGCCGTAGTCGCTACAACGGTTATCGGTGAGACCGACATCAGCGACGCACGCGCCTTCTCCCCGAAGGAGGACGACCCGCGGGTTACTCTCCGGCTGCAACCCTCGGCTTCTTGGGTTCTCGATGAGTACCCGTATGAGTCCGCGGAACCTGACGGTGAGGCTCAGATAGTAAAGCTGGTGGCGACATCACGAGAATGGCTCGAACGGCTACTCCTTCGCCTGGGCGATACGGCTGAACTGCTCGAATCCGACCAAGTGTTCGACGCCGATGTCCGGGGTGCCGCAGCTCGTCGTATCCTCGCCCGTTACCACGCCGAAAGCGCAAATTAGTCCCACCATGACGGTTAAGGTCGCGCTATGAACCACGACGATTCGCCGCACTTGTCTGGGCTAGAGAGTTCCCTCGCACCTGAGGTTCTGCCGCGCCGCAGCAGCGTTGAAGCCCGCCTCCGGTCGTTAATCGAATGGGTGGGCGTAGCGGTAGGTGCTTTTGCTGTTTCTTTGCTGATAAAGGCTTTCTTGTTCCAAGCCTTCTATATTCCCTCAGGCTCAATGGAAGAGACGCTCCAAATAGATGATCGCCTGCTGGTCAACAAACTGAGCTACCACACCGGGGACATCAGTCGTGGCGACATCATCGTGTTCAAAAAGCCCCCGGGTGCCGGTGGGGTCATCAACGACTTCATCAAGCGGGCAATTGCGCTACCGGGAGAGACCATAGCGTTCGTCGATGGCGAGGTTTTTATTGATGGCATGCTGCTTGACGAACCCTATGTCAACGGCTTCGCCACGCGGCCCAACTACAACGCGATCGTCAGCGAGGGGTGTACGAATACCCTGGCCGCGGACCGCTGCACCTTGGCCGAAGGCTGGGTGTTCGTTATGGGCGATAACCGCAACAACAGCACCGATAGCCGAGTATTTGGGCCCATCGAGGAAGACACTGTTGCTGGTCGAGCTTTTCTGAGAGTGTGGCCGCTGGGAGAACTCGGTTTCCTGTAGTCGGACCGCTCAGCGGTACTCCGCGGCTACCGCCACCATCCGGTCCACATAATCGCTGTACACGGCATCGACTCCTAAATCGATGAGGTTGGCAATTTGTCGTTCGTGTTGGGCATCCCACCCGAAGCACAACACCCCGAAGCGGTGGAAGAGGGTAGTAAGTCCCCCAGTCCAAAACTGCTGGCGCAAGTTGATGGCTTCGATTCGCATTTTTGCTAGTTCCGCCGCTCGCGCTTCGGACCCGTTCGTTAGCTGATCGAGCGAAGTGGAGTTCACTAGGTGGACATCAGCGTCCTTTTCACGCCAAGCCTGCAACACTGCAAGGTCTGGGTGACAAAGCCAGAGGCGATCGATCGCGTCGAATTCGCGGGCCACGGCAATAAGCGGCGTAAAGACCCTCAGGTCTTTGATATCGATGCTCAGTGGCAGGTCAGTACCTACTTTTTCGTAGAACTCTCGCAGGGTAGGGATGTGAGGTTTGAGGCGGGAGCGATCGGTCGCGGCGATCCAGCGCCGGGGAAACCAACGGTGCCAACCGTCGTGATCGAGCACTACTTCGCCGTCCGCGGTTAGCCAGCTATCGGTTTCGAGACCGGTAGCACCGAGTTGGTGAGCGAGGGTGAAGGCCTCAATTGTATTCTCATCGGCGTGGGCTCTCGCCCCGCGGTGAGCAAAGAGGATCGGCGGTGACCAGAGGGCGGCAATACGAGTTGGCATCTACTTATCATGGCCGCGCCGTCCACGGGCGACACACCTAGGTCTGAAACGCACTACGGTAAAGACGTGTCCTGGCTTCTTTTAGGTCCGCCAACAGCGGTTGTGGTAGCCGTCATTGTTTTGATCGTGGCGTTGCGTGCGGTCGAGCGAGAAGTAGTGGCCTTGGGCGAGTCGCGGCGTCGAAGCGGAGCCGCCGCGGTAGCTACCGACGAACTGCAGCGATCCGCGGCGCTGGTACGGAACCGCATCGAGCAAGTCCAAGCCGATGCCAAACGTCGAATTGCGCTCCCGCCTCGCCGGGATAGCCAGCAGACACGTGAACATCGCTAGAGTCCCCGCATGGGAAACCTCGGCGCCCCCGAAGTTCTAGTCATCTTCGTGCTGGCGCTAATTGTCCTCGGACCATCCAAACTGCCGGAGGCGGCCCGCCAGGTCGGTCACGTGGTCAGCGAAGTGCGCCGCATCTCGGCGGGGTTTCAACGCGAGATGCGCCAAGCAATGCAAGAGCCGATCAGCGACGTTCGGACCGAGGCGCAGAAGACCCGCCGCCTGCTCCAAGGAGAGGCCGACCCCGATCCCGAACCAACGGTGCCTGATCCCGAATGAACAAAGTTGCTCGCATGACCTTGATGGAGCATCTAACCGAACTCCGTCGCCGGCTCATCATCTCCTTCATCGCTATCGGGGTGGGCGCCATCGGAGGCTGGCTGCTCTATAACCAGATCATCAACTTCCTGCTTGACCCGTATTGTCAAATACTGGAGGCCCGACAGGAATGCACTCTCTACGTACGCGATCCGTTCGAACCCTTCACCCTCAAGCTCACGGTGGCTGGTTACAGCGGTCTCGGCGCGGCGATACCTGTGATCTTGTGGCAGGTGTGGCGCTTTGTCGCCCCTGGGTTATATAGCCGCGAAAAGAAGTACGCAATCCCGTTCATCGCGGGGGGCGTAGGGCTCTTCGCTCTGGGGGTTTCGCTGGCGTACTGGAGCATCCCGCGAGCCCTCGAGTTCCTGATCGGACTGGGTGCCGACAACTTTGAGGAGCTACTCAGTCCGCTGTCGTACATCAGTTTCGTGGTGAAAATGATGGTGGCCTTTGGTGTCGCTTTCCAATTTCCAATCGTCTTGATCTTTTTGCAGATACTTGGGGTGGTGGAAAACAAAACGCTCCGTTCGGGGCGCCGCTACGCACTCGTCGGCATTGTGGTGCTGGTGGCGATCATCACTCCCAGCGGCGATCCGTTTACCTTGATGGTGCTATCTGTCCCGATGTACTTGTTTTACGAGGTGGCGATCTTGTTCGGCCGTATCCGCCTGCGACGAGCGGCCAAGAACGCCGCCGCGGCGTGACTACATCGCCGAGTCGAAGCTTCGCTCTCGATCAGTTCCAACTCGACGCGGTAGGTCATATAGATGCGGACCGGTCGGTACTCGTCGCCGCGCCGACGGGTAGCGGCAAGACGCTCATTGCCGAACACGCTATAGATCGGGCGCTCGGCCACCATAAGCGGGCCTTCTACACGGCCCCGATCAAGGCTCTGTCGAACCAGAAATACCGAGACCTCGCCGCCCGCCTGGGCTCTCGTCGGGTCGGACTCCTTACCGGCGACAACGCCATCAACCCCGACGCCGAGGTGGTGGTAATGACAACGGAAGTCCTGCGCAACATGCTCTACGAGGAGCGTGACCTCGACAATCTAGCGGTAGTCATACTCGACGAGGTTCACTATCTCGAGGACTCGTTTCGCGGACCTGTTTGGGAGGAGGTCATCCTCCACCTGCCGGTCCACGTCTCTCTCGTTTGCTTGTCCGCGACGGTATCCAACACCGACGAATTAGTGGGTTGGCTGGAGTCAATCCGCGGCGAGACGGGATTAGTTGTCGAACGGAAGCGACCCGTCGAACTTACCAACCTTTACGCAGTCGGCGATCGACGCGGCCAGCGACTGCACGTGATCGAAACGTTGCTCGACGGACAAGCCAACAGTGAAGGGGCGCAATTCGATGCAGAAATTCGCGCCGGCCGAAACTACCGGCGGTTCCGGGAAAAGAGTCCGTGGACCACCCCGAGCTATGTCGAAGTCATTGATCATCTCGAGGAACGCGATCTTTTACCCACTATCTGGTTCGTTTTTAGTCGCAAGGGTAGCGATCAGGCGGCCCGGACCCTGGAGCGAACCGGGGCACGGTTCACCAACGCGGATCAGGCCGCGGCTATCCGTGAGATCGCCGAAGGGCGAATCGCGGGCCTCCCAGCGGCTGACCTCGCAGTCCTCGACAGTGTGGCCTGGCTGGCCCGCCTACAACGTGGGATCGCCAGCCACCATGCGGGAATGGTCCCAGCCTTCAAAGAAACTGTCGAGTTGTGTTTCGCCCAGGGCCTGGTCCGTGTAGTTTTCGCCACCGAAACATTGGCCCTCGGCGTTAATCTCCCAGCCCGCAGCGTGGTGATCGACAAACTCACCAAGTTCACCGGCGAAGGCCACGACGTGTTGACCCCGGCCCAGTTCACTCAACTCACAGGACGAGCCGGTCGGCGAGGGATCGACGATCGCGGCTACGCCCTTGTGCCTTGGTCGCCGTTTAGTCGCTTCGAGCAGGTGGCAGGTCTGGCCGCCAGCAGTAGCTTCCGGCTTCGTTCCGCCTTTCGGCCGACTTACAACATGGTGGCCAACCTTTTGCAGCGCCACGAACCTGACCGCGCCCGAGCGTTGTTGGCCCGCTCCTTTGCTCAGTATCAAACCAATGCTTATATCGCCCGTTTGGAGGAGCGCCTCGTTCGTGAGCGAGCCAAGGTAGTTGAACTCGAAGTAGTTGTCGACCAACTACCGGGCCTCGGAGAACATCCCCCAGGGTTCGACGAATCGGCAATATCTGACGCCGTGAGCCGACTCCGACCAGGCGACGTCATCATTGACCCTCACGGCGTCAGCATGGCCGTGCTGGGCGTAAGCTGGCGAAAGGGCGGTCGGGCGCGGATCCGGCTGGTGAGCGAAGCCGGTCACGAAGTTCGCTGGGACCTCGCAGAACTCGATCACCTACCGACCACGATCGGACAAATCGAGTTGCCGTTCCCGATGGCTCCTGAACGCATCGACTATCGCGAGGATGTGGCGACCCGTCTGCGTCGCTCGGGGTTACGGACGTCGGCTCGCCGTGAACGGCGTAAGCATCGCAACGACAATCCACGGGTTCAACTGCAGCGAGCCCGGCTCGAGATAGCCCACCTCGAGCGGCGAGTTGATCGTGAACAAGGCTCGATCGGACGGCGATTTGACGCGACCTGCGATGTCTTGCGGGCCCGAGGCCATCTCTCAAAGTGGAAGGTTAGCAAGAGCGGCGCTCGGCTCGCCCTTATCTACCACGAAGTCGACCTTCTCATCGTTGACGCGTTGGCTGAGGGGCTGTTTGACCGCCTCACACCAGTTCAGTTGGCCTCCTTGGCGTCGTGTTTGACTTACGAACATCGCAGCCCGTCACCGCCGCCCCAGCCTTGGTTTCCGGCCCAAGAAACGAAGATCCGCTTCGACCAACTCGATCACCTCGCCTTGGAGTTAGGTCTCGTGGAGAGGGAAGCGGGCCTTCCGGCAACTAGGCGACCCGAGGCTGGTTTTGCTCCGATCGCCCACTCGTGGGCAGCGGGCGAATCGCTCTCCGTGCTGCTCGATAGTGACGATGATTTGACTGCGGGGGATTTCGTGCGCAACGTGAAGCAACTTATCGACCTCCTTGGTCAGATCGCGGCTGTTGCCCCGACCCGTCGAACCAGATCCACCGCCCGCACCGCGGCCGACGCCCTTCATCGCGGCGTGGTCGCGAGTTCGGGAACAGTGAGCGAAGTATGAGCATTGAGCGCAACGTGGACTGGGGTGACGTTGCCCCGTTACCCGATGGGATACCAAGTTACCCCGGCGATGCCCACGCCATCACCGCCATCACCGCGGCCCGCCGTGACAATCAACCGGTCTCACCCTTTCGACTCACCGGCGGTGACCTGTATCGGACGCTAGGAGGTGCTCCTGCGGAGGGGAACGTGCGGTTTACCATCGACCTCGGTGCTGTTTTGCTCGATGGCAAGCTCCGCTGGTTCCTGAGCCATCTCGTGGCACGGAACGGATGGCTGCGGGGTCGGATCACGATCGTGGCCAACGCGGCCTTTCTTGGTGAGCGCAATATTGCCCCGCGGGCTCATCCCAACGACGGCAAGTTCGACCTTTTAGACATCACCGAGATGTCGGTCCGCCAACGCGGGCAGGCTCGCCGTCGAGCACGGACAGGTACCCACGTCCCCCATCCGGGGATCATTCAGCGCCGCGTCGGTGCCGTTCAGCTTGAGTTCGATCCCCGCCCTACCGTGTATCTCGACGGGGTTGCGTCGGGGAAGGCCACCAATCTCGCTATCCGCGTGGAGCCGAACGCCCTAGAGGTGTGGCTGTAGGTCCGCGGCGACTTCCACCGCATGGCGTAAGATCAGCAGCTGATGACGGTCTATATCGCTGAAGAGTTTACTGGGCCAGAAGCAGACATCTTGCGTCGGTATTTCACCAACCTCGATCAGCCTGTTTTTGCTCTGGTCAACCTCCCTGAAGTTGTGAAGGGCGCCTTGTTCGCTCGCTACTCTCGCACCACGTTGAGCCTGCGACGACTCTTCTTGGAAGAATTTGTCGACGAACTCGATATCGAAGGTGACCAGTCGATCGACGCCACGATCGGGCTGCGTCGAGCCGAGGAACTCTACGACCGGATCTTCTTCGAGTACGGCGACGACAGCGTGGCCCAACTCGGTGGTGTGCATCTGGCGTGCGAACAAGCATCGAACGTACTTACTAAGATTCTCGAATGGGGCCGCATCATGTCCTACCTCGAGCAATCCACTCGCTACATCGCGTACGACCAACGCCTCGGCGGGCGTTACCGCTATTACCGCGATCCAGTGATTCTCAACTCGTCGCGGGGCGCCCGCTATGTGTCTGACATGGACCGGATGTTTGACTCCTACAGCGGCCTCATCCCGCGGATGCAGGAGTTCTTTCGCACGGTGGCACCTAAGGGCCCTAGCGACAGCGACTTCGCCTACCGTGGCGCGATCAAAGCCCGGGCGCTTGATTCCGTTCGTGGCCTACTGCCCGCAGCGTCGTTGTCAAATGTCGGAATGTACGGTACTGGCCAATCTTACGAAGCCTTGCTGCTTCGCATGCGGTCCCACCCGTTGCCCGAAGCCCGCGGCTACGCCGACTTAATGCTGACCGAGTTGCGTAAGGTAGTTCCCTCCTTTCTCAAGCGCGTCGATTTGCCGGAGCGGGGCGTCCGCACCAGTGCTTACCTGGCGGACATTCGCGACTCGATGGAAGCCGTGACCGACCTTGTCTTTGGGGACGAGGTCAGCGCGAAGGTAGACAACGATGTGGTTGACCTAGTCGACTTCGATCCCGACGGTGAGATCAAAGTGGTCGCGGCGATGCTCTACCCGTACACCTCGCTCTCGGAGAGTTCGATCGAGGCCCGAGTGCGACAAATGACGACCGAGGAACGAGTCAGTGTCATAACCGCCTACACCGGCAATCGAACCAATCGGCGCCAGCGACCGGGTAGAGCACTTGAACGCACTGCCTACCGGTTCGACATACTGAGCGACTACGGTGCCTTCCGAGATCTTCAACGCCACCGAATGCTAAGCATTGAGTGGCAGGCACTGTCGCCACGACACGGCTTTGTTCGACCCCCGTCGGTCGATGCGGCGGGGTTCGGCACCGAATTCGACGAGGTTATGGCTCGCTCAGCGGCGCTCCACGACGCGCTCATGGTCGAACACCCCGACCAAGCCGCCTACGCCGTGTCTTTGGCTTACCGCGTGCGCTACTATATGCAGTTCAATGCTCGCCAGGCTATGCACATGCTCGAACTTCGGACCAGTCCGCAGGGACACGAGGCGTACCGTCGCGTCGCCCAGAGGATGCACACCGAAATCGCCGAAAAGGCGGGCCACAAGGCTGTTGCGGCCAGCATGGCCTTTGTCGATCATTCACTCGAACCCGCCCTCGGCCGCCTTGATGCTGAACGGAGAGCGGAGAAAAAACGCGGCGGCCGAATAATAGGTTGACTAGTCGGTGTTGCACTTTGATGCTAACTGTCTATGATCCGCCGCACTACTCCCGACCAGAGGCGCGTGCATGTCTGAGGAAAACAACAACCCTGAATATTCCGAATCGTTCGACGACGACGACGGGGATCTAGACGAAGATCTAGACGAGGATCTAGACGAGGATCTAGACGAGGATCTAGACGACGACGATGGTGACCATGGCGATTCCGAAGACGACGGAGACGATGAGGACGACGACGTAGATACCCCTGATCGCCCGTCGGTTGACGATGACGAAGAAGAAGACGACGACGAGGTGGAAGCTGACCTCGACGCGATACTAAAAGATCGAATTGCGGCGAGCGATGACGACGATGATGATGACGACGATGATGACGATGACGGTCCAGTTGTCCCCAAGAAGCCTGCAATAGCACCCGGAGATGCCGAACCAGTCCAAGCCCGCAGGGATCACGAGTTCTCTTGTACGCACTGTTTCTTGCTGGTCGCAAATGGTTCAGATATTGACGGCGACTGCCCGAATTGCGGTCTACCGCTGCATGTGTAAGCAGGAGGGATTCTTCCATGGCCGACGATGACCTAACCGAACAACTACTCGACATTTTTCTTTATGCCCCTCTCGGGTTCGCCCTCGATGCAAAGAACCTCCTTCCTAAGCTGGCCGAACGGGGCCGCGGCCAAGTGGCGCTGACCCGTCTAGCGGGCCGAGTCGCGGTCCAGCAGGGGAGAGTTGATCCGTCTTCGATTGTCGGCGAGATCAAGACCGCCATTAACGTCATAATGGGGACCGACACCGCACCGCGTTCCGTTCCGTCTGACCCCGCGGAATCGGCGCCTCGTGGGGACCTCCCCACCGACCAATCGGCCGACTGATCATGGACATCAGCACTCGATCGGCGGGTCCAGACGATGTATCGGAACTGTCCGAGTTTGCCGCGACTGCTATTGCCGAACTCACGCCCCACCGCGGCGGGGCCGTCTGGTCTCAACTCGACGCGAGAACACCACCTTATGAACCTCGATTCCGCACCGAGATCGACGATCCCAACTACTATGTCGCGGTCGGCCTCATTGATGAGATATCAGTCGGTTACGCAGTGGTGGGGCCCACCCCGCTTCACAACGGGCGGGTAATAGGGCGAGTCACCGATATCTACGTGCTCGACGAGGCCAGAGGGGTCGGGGTGGGTGAAGAACTTATGAACCGAATTGTTACCGAGGCCGCGGCGCGGGGGTGGCAGGGGGTGGATTCGCTAGCCTTGCCGGGCGACCGAGCCACCAAGAACTTTTTCGAAACCTTTGGCCTTGTCGCTCGGTCGATCTCTGTGTATCGCTCGATTGCTCAGTGATTCACTCTTCTTCGGTGGTGACCTCGGCCGGAGGCGGCGGGGGAGGGGTTGGGGGAGGCTTGGCGCCCCGCTTGCGCGGCGCCGGGGCAACAATCTCGAACAAGATTGCAATCTGAGGCAGACGAGAGGCGAACTTTTTTACCGTCTGCAAGAGTTCAGCCGACGGGGATGCGGGGATGCCAACGGGTTTAACTTGAGCCCGTACCGGGGAGAACGCGACTGCATCGATAACGGTAGCGAAACGTTCGGAGTTGACGTCGGAGGTAAGCGCGGCGGCGGCTGCTGCGGCCAACTTCTCGGCCATGTCTAGCGGCAAAGGTGCGCCCGCTTTAGGGGGCCGCGAACTCAGGCGCAGGGCACGAACAGTGCGACCGTCGCTGAGGATGGTCGCTATTTCGTTGAGCCATAAGCGATGCTCGGCCTCGACCCGGTGGGCCAAACCAACCCGCAACTGATCGGCTAGCGAACGAGTTTCGTCGTCGCGGCCAGCGTTATCGGCAGCAACGACGACGCTGCGAATGTCGCGCAGATCGACCGTGTCGATTCCCGCAACTGCCGCCTCGGCCCGATCACGCCATTCCGCGGCCTTGAGGCTCGGCGCGAGTTTCTCCGCGAGGGTAACTAACGGAAGCGCCTTGATCTTGGGAATACCGTCGGCCACGGCCTTTTCGTTCATGCCTTCGACTGCCTGACGAACGCCCGGAACGCCCGCCCTAAGCACTACTTCAGCTAGCGCATGCTGGAGAGCAGGCAAGGCCTCGAGCGCGGCTTTACGGTGGGTGCGGGCGGGTCGCAGGCGAGGAACCCTTGGACGATCCGGAAGTTTTGGCGCTTCACGGCGTGGGGGCCGTTCACTTCGGGGGCGGCTTTTCTTCTGCTTGTCGCTCCGGTCGCGACTGTCATCACGTCGGTCGAGGCTGCGTCTTGGGCCTCCATCGCGGCTTCGTCCGCCACCGCGTTTGCGATCGTCGCTGTCGCGTTTACGATCGTCACTGTCGCGACTACGCTTGCGGCCTTTGGGGACAAGTACTTGGGTGACGAGGGGTATGTCACGGCCCGATCCGAGCAACTGAATTACCTCGGGTTCCTTGCGCGGACCCTTGGGCGCGAAAACGGTAGTGATCGTCAACCCTTCGAGATCGGCGTCGGCCTCGACTTTGACTACATCGCCCAGCGAAACCGCAGTAGGAATCAGCGAAGCCGCCACTACGCCCCTCGGCTGCTTAGCCCCCGCGGCGCGCCAAGTCCAAGTCCCGTCGCCGCGGTCGGAGGTTAATTCTATGTCAAGCCGTCGTGCCACAGGTGAAACGGTATCGCACCGCCACTCAGTCGGCGACCTTTACCTGCCGAGATTACGTGGATCGCTGTCGGCTAAGTTGCCTTGAGGGTCAGTGGTGACGAAAATCGTAAGAAACTGCCGGTTAGATCCCGTGGGTTCCGTCGTAGCTATTAGCGGGGAAGCGAACCCAGTCCGTGAGGTCGTCAGGGTGAGGGGCGTGGATTTCGATGAGCAGGGGAGCACAGACCGCCTCGTCATCGGAGTGAGACGCGCTACAGTCGCCACCCGGACAAGCCGATAGAGCACCGAGCAAATCGGTCTCGGCAAATAGTTCCAGATAGTCACCCGGACGAACGGGAGATGCTCGCATGAAATACTGATTCGTGTCGCGAGTAAATCCGGTACACATAAATACGTTCAGCACGTCGTGAACATGAAGCTCGGCCTCGGGTAAAGTTATGTCAAGTTCTTGGGCGAGTGCTCGGGTAAGGTTGGAATGACAGCAATGGTGATAGTCGGTGCCGTTTAGCAACTTCTGCGTGTACGGATCGCAGCGAGTACCAATGACATCGTGTACGCCGCCGCCATCGGAGTCGAAGCCGTACCAACCGAGCGTGTCGTGGCTAATGGTGACAAGCGGGCGCAGGCCGGGCATGGTGCTCCATAGTCGATCGCCTGTAGTCACATGGGTGGCGTGAAGTTGGCGAGTCTTACCGCTAAAGAAGCGTTCTTGGAGATCGTGGGCGTTCCAGAGGTTCAGATCGCCAACCTGAGGCCGTTCGACACTTACTATGCGGATGAACTGTCCGGCATCGACTCGAAACGTTTTGGCCTCCCTCGGAGGCACCCAAACCTCTGTGAGTTTCGTCAGACGGCGGCGAGCGTTAGCGAACCAGGCCTCGTCGTAGGGTGGGAGGCGGTCGACATCGTAGGAAACCACAAGGTCGACCGTTCGGCGCGTCGCGGCATCCGGAGGCTCTGGGGGCACAGGGGACGCGGGCCGATTGCTCATCCGCTAAGTTTGCCCGAATCTACTCCCCTTGGAGGCCGCCGGAAATATAGGTTATGTAAAGTAACTGATGAATTGCTTACCTTGGCTCACGAACTTCGGTATGCCAGACGCGCGGCTCAGTCATATCGTCGATGGTCTTGAACGTGCTCAACTTGGTAGAATAGTCTGCGTTGCCGCACGATCTATCTGACGCTAGTCACTGGCTGGTCCCCAATGACCGTCGCCTGGCCGTTCGGGTCTCCAAGGACGCTCTCCGACAGATTCGCGGCGGGCATCCGTGGATCTATGACCAAGCCATCACCTCGGTTTCACACGCGGGCAAAGCGGGCGACCTTGCGGTCATCTTCGATCAAGATCGCCGCTTCGTCGCGATTGGCTTGTGGGATCCGCTATCCCCTATCCGCGTCCGGATTCTCCACCACGGAAAACCAACCCCAATCGATCACTACTTCTGGCTAACCCGCATCAGCGACGCCTTGCTTCGGCGACAGTCTCTGCTCGACTCGGCCGGTACCACCGCTTATCGTCTTGTCCACGGAGAGAACGATCTGCTTCCTTCGCTGGTCATCGACCAATACGACAACGTCGCCGTCGTCAAACTCTATAGCGAAGCGTGGCTCCCGCATCTGCGCAACGTGTTGGCGGCGCTGCTCGAACTCGTCGAGTTGGAGTCGATCGTCTTGCGCCTCGCCCGCAACGTTTCGGGTCGAACCGGCCTTGCGTTTGCCGACGGCGAAACTCTCTATGGACTGACTCTGCCTGACCCAGTGGCGTTCTTAGAAAACGGCCTGACCTTTAAAGCTGAACCCGTGATAGGTCAAAAAACTGGTTATTTTCTCGATCAGCGCGACAACCGTCAGTTGGTGCGACACCACAGCGCAGGAGGCCGAGTGCTCGACGTGTTCTGCGGACATGGGGGATTTAGTGTCCACGCAGCGGCTGGTGGGGCCCGCCACGTCCACAGCACCGACCTGTCGCCTCACGCCATCGACGCGGCAGCCGACAACATGGTCGCCAATCGGTCGGCGTTCCCGGACCCGACCAAACACCGCACGACGGTGGGCGACGCCTTCGAGGTCATGGAGGCCCTCACCGTGGCGGGATCACGTTACGACCTCGTTGTCATTGACCCGCCATCGTTTGCGCCCAACCGGGCTTCCATTGGCCGCGCCCAACGGGCATATCAGCGTCTTACTCATCTCGGTATTGGTCTGGTCACTCCCGGCGGACTCTTGCTGCAGGCTTCGTGTTCGAGTCGGGTTGATGCCGACTCGTTCTTCGCCGGGATTCACTATGTCGCAGCGAGTCGCTCGGTCTCGCTGACCGAAATCGAACGAACGGGTCACCCCGTCGATCACCCAATCGGGTTCGTGCATGGCCGTTACCTGAAAGCCCTACTAGGGCGGGTCGGGTAGCGTGAAGTCCGTGGCCGAAGGTAGCAACATTGAACTCACCGTGCGGTTGTGGGGAACCGGCGCAACCGAGCAGTTCGAGGAGTACATCAAAGCGCTCACGGACCTCCTCCCCCGCCATAGGGGTCAGTTCACCCGACGAGTTCATCGCGTCGACGGCGGTCCTTCCTCCGCTGATGCGCTTCTCGTGATGAGTTTCCCCGACTCGGTCGCCATCGACTCCATAGACGACGAATGATCGATATGGTCGAGGCCCGAGAATCGCCGATCCATGGCCGCGGTGCTTTCGCCACCCAGCGCATCGGAGCCCGGGCCTTCATAGGTCGATACACGGGACGCCGGACGCAGAGCAACGGCACGCACGTCTTGTGGGTTGAAGGCAATAACGGCGAGTACTGTGGTATCGACGGCGACAGCGTCTTGCGGTGGCTCAACCACTCGAGCAATCCCAACGTCGAGTTCGACGGACCTGACCTCTACGCCAAACACGCCATTGAGGCCGACGAAGAGTTGTGCTTCCACTACGGAGAAGAATGGGAGGACGTCTCCTAGCCGGTTGGTTGGGGTACTAGGGAACCTGCTCAATACGCAACACATTGGTGCTGCGAGAGCGACTGTCGGAGCCTGCGAGCACGCCCACGAGTTCACCGGGGCGAACGTGGCCCGATGACTTGGCGAGGCGTAGTGCCTCTTTGACCATCTCCTCGTTGGATCCGCCCGAATCCATAAGCATGGGCGTGGTTCCCCAACTCAAGGTGAGTTGCTGAACGGTTGCTTCATTGACGGAGAATCCGAGAATGTTGGCCTCGGGGCGGAACCGAGCCATTGACCGGACCGTGAAACCCGAGCCGGAGATACAGATCACGTTGTCGATGCCGAGTTCTCCGGTGGCCCTCCACGCCGCCATCGTCATGGCGTCGGTTACCGAGGCAGCATCAGCGTCCTCGTTGGTCATACGAAGGTCAGCTAGTTGCTTGGCCCACGCTTCGTAGTCCATCTCTTCGTCGGCCCGCTGGGCAATACGGCTCATGGTTCGCACCACGTTGACTGGATCTCGCCCGATTGCCGTCTCGCCAGAGAGCATGACGGCCGAAGAACCGTCGAAAACCGCGTTCGCAACGTCAGAGGCCTCGGCTCGGGTCGGAGACGGACTGGTGACCATCGACTCCAACATTTGCGTCGCGGTGATTACGGGTCGACCGCCAGCAATGCACTGCCGAATAATTTGCTTTTGTAGGTGGGGAAGATCCTCGAGGCTGCACTCGTTACCGAGATCGCCCCGGGCGACCATGACCGCCCCCGAAGCTTCGATGATCCCCGGCAGGTTGTCGACGGCCGCCTTCGTCTCAATCTTGGCAATGACTAGCGGGCCTCGGGGATGCAACTCGGTACCAACCCGCCGAATATCGTGGGCGGAGCGAACAAAACTCACTGCAACCATGTCAACGCCTGCTTCGACGAAGGCATCGAGGGCCACGAAATCTTCCGGCGTGGGCGTCGGTATCTGGAGTCGATCGCTCGGTACGTGGACCCCCGGCCGACCGCGCAGTCGACTGCCGTGAACGACAGTAGCGAGAAGCTTGTCGACCTGCTTGTCGGTCACCTCCAGCCCCGCCCCGCCATCACCGATAGTGAGATGATCGCCAATTTGGATGTCTCGCAGGAGCCATTCGTAGTCGACCTCGACCACCGATGCGGTCGATTGGGACTGGCCCACGCGAAGTTCTAGGCAGGAGCCGGTTTCGATGTCGATGCCCGACTCACCGAAGCTCCCCGCCCGAACCTTCGGCCCCGGAAGGTCGACCAGTAGGCCGACCCGGCGACCAACTTCTGCGGCGACGGTACGGATCCGGTGGTACCGCTGGAGGCCTTCGTCGATCGTGTTGTGGGCCAAACCGAGGCGGGCCACATCCATTCCCGCGTGAATCATCGCCCGCAGGGTCGCCGGGTCGTCGGAAGCGGGGCCAATTGTGGCGACAATCTTGGTGCGTCGGTTCATCGTTTCAGGTTACCTTCGTGACCTCATTCCCCTCTGCCTTACGGTTCGACTCGGTTAGTGTTCGCGGTGTGGTACATCCCTACCTTGATCATCACGGCCCGCTCGCCATTGCCCACCGGGGCGGTGCGGGCGTCTACCCCGAAAATACCGAGCGGGCCTTTCGTCACGCAGTCGAACTGGGATTTACCCACCTCGAAACTGACGTCCACGTCACCCAAGACAACAAGTTGGTTGTTTTCCACGACAAAGAACTTGACCGCGTTACCGATCAGGTTGGTCTCATCAGCGATCTTTCCTGGGCCGCGGTTAAACGAGCCCGTGTCGACGGCACCGATTCGGTCATGCGATTAGAGGAACTGTTCGAAGCATTCCCCGAAACTCGCATCAACATCGATCCCAAAGACGATCAGGCCATTCAGCCTCTCGCCGCCGCACTTTCGCCTCGGCCGATACTCGATCGCGTTTGTGTCACCGCGTTCAGCGGTCGCCGAACTCGGGCCGTGAAGGAGATCGTCGGGCCCGGACTTTGCACGGGGGCCGGTCCGCTCGGAGTCTTGGGGACCGTTCTGGCCGGCTACATGGTCCCGATCCGGAGCCCACGATTCGAGACGCTGCAGGTACCGGTCGCCGCGGGGTCGATACCGATTGTAACCCGACGGTTCGTGGCCGGTGCCCATCGCCACGATTTAGCCGTCCATGTGTGGACGATCGATGATCCTGAGGAGATAGACCGCCTTCTCGATCTCGGCGTGGACGGCATCATGACCGACCAACCCGAAACCCTACGCGAGGTGTACATGCGTCGAGGTCTCTGGCCTTGCTAACGACTCGGCGACGCCGCCGCCGCTCTAGTCATCTCTGAAAGCCACGGCGTTGGGGGTTACGTTCATTTTCGGCTCATACTCGACGCTATCCACATCGCGTGAGTCGCCGCCCAACGTAGCTCGGAGTTCGTCGCGACATGTCACGCACGGCCCGTAGTAGGTCATCACGGAATCGACCCCGCACCGCGGGCATACTGTTGATTCATCGCTCATTTATGCAGCGTTGCACAATTTCGCTATCTAGACTCTTACCGTTGCTAAATTGCTGCTACCCGCTAGCAGGTTGATTTCGTTTGCCTAGAAGGGGTCAAGGTGAGTAATCCCAGTGCTTACCGCGAGCCACCGGTGATCATTATCGGGGCGGGGCCGGCGGGTCTCACCGCGGCCTACCAACTTGGCCAAGCGGGCGAACGCGTCGTCGTTGTTGAAGCCGACGATGTAGTCGGCGGCATCTCCCGCACGGTCGAGATCGATGGGTGGCGTTTCGACATCGGCGGCCACCGCTTCTTCACCAAGGTCAAGCCCGTACGCGATCTCTGGCACGAAATCTTGCCCGACGAAGAGTTCCTCCTCGTTCCCCGCATGAGTCGCATCTTCTATCAAGGACGCTTCTACGACTATCCGCTGCGAGCCATGAACGCGTTACGCAACCTGGGCCCGATCGAAGCGGTTCGATGCGTGGCTTCCTACGTTGGCGCTCGGATACGGCCCCCCAAAGACCAGACCACGTTTGAGGGCTACATCGCGGCGAAGTTTGGTTGGCGCCTGTACCGCATCTTCTTCCAGACCTATACCGAGAAGGTTTGGGGGGTGCCCGCCGCCGACATTCAGGCCGACTGGGCCGCCCAGCGCATTAAGAATCTGAACCTGTTTCGAGCCATAATGAACTCTCTTACCCCCCGTCGTAGACAGACCGACATTACTAGCCTCATCGAGGAGTTCGAGTATCCCCGCCACGGTCCGGGGATGATGTGGGAACGTTGCCACGAACTGGTGACAGCTCAAGGTTCGGTAGTCGAATTTGGCCAGTCGGTCACGCGGATCGAACATCTTGACGGCTTGGCGCGAGTTGTCGTGGCGACTTCAGACGATGGGTCGGTGCGCCACGACTGCCGTCACGTAATATCGTCGATGCCAATTCCGCGCCTAGTTCAGGCTATGGATCCACTTCCCCCGTCGGCGGTTCTGGCTGCCGCGGCAGGGTTGCAATTTCGAGACTTTCTCACTATCGCCCTTGTCGTTCCCAAGAGTTCTGGTTTTCCCGACAACTGGATTTATATCCACTCGTCGGAGGTGGAGGTGGGCCGAGTGCAGAACTTTGCCGCATGGTCACCCGACATGGTCCCCGAACCGGACATGACGTGCCTTGGTCTTGAGTACTTCGTTGATGAGGGCGATCAACTGTGGTCAATGCCCGACGCTGATCTCGTCGAGCTAGGTACGGCTGAGATGGAGCGACTCGGTCTCCTTGAACCCGACGCGGTTAGGCAGGGTTTCGTCGTGAGAATGCCAAAGGCCTACCCGATGTACGATGCGACTTATCGCGCCAACGTCGACATCTTGCGAGAATGGCTCGCTACGAACGCCACCAACGTCTATCCGGTGGGACGTAACGGCATGCATCGCTACAACAACCAAGATCACTCGATGTACACCGCAATGCTCACCGTCGAAAACATCACCACCGGCACGAACCACGATGTGTGGGACGTGAACGTTGAGGCCGAATACCACGAAACGATGGTCCCTTCTGAACCCTAACCGGCCGCGGCCAAATCGAGCCACGACGCCCGACCGGTAGACTGGCACCGTTCGTGGCGTGGTTTAGGAGGACACCCAGTGTACGACAATGTCGCCACGATCGGCGAACTTGGCCACAAGGCAGGGATCAAGCGTATCCACATACTGGCGTGGCGGGACCTAGCCGATGTGGAAGCAGGCGGATCGGAGTTGCATGCCTCGGCCGTGGCGGCGCGATGGGCGAAAGCGGGCCTCGAGGTGATGATGCGCACGTCCTACGCCCAAGGCGCACCACCCGAGACCGTTCGAGATGGCTACACCGTGGTCCGTCGCGCCGGCCGCTACCTAGTTTTTCCGCGAGCGGTTGCCTCCGAGCTTCTGGGCCGTCATGGACACCGCGATGCCCTAGTGGAGGTCTGGAACGGTGTCCCGTTCTTTTCCCCTATCTGGGCGCGAGGACCTCGTGCGACCTGGCTACATCACGTCCACGAAGATATGTGGCCCATGGTGCTCCCCCCTCGCCTTGCCCGGGCCGGGCAGATCCTCGAACGGCACTTCGCCCCGCCTTTTTACCGACGGACACCCATCGTGACTTTGTCAGAGTCGTCCCGAGCCCACATTCTTCAGCGGATGGCGCTGAAGGCTTCCCGGGTGACGGTTATCAACCCCGGTGTAGGACCAGAGTTCACACCGGGTGAAACGCTGAGCGAAACTCCGCTAGTGGTGGCAGTGGGGCGACTCATGCCTGCCAAGGACTTTCCCGCTCTTGTGGACGCTATGCACATCGTTCGTCAGAGCATTCCCCACGCCCGGTTGGTAATTATCGGCGAGGGTTACGACCGCCACCGTATTGAACGTCACATAGCGCACCTCAAGGCGACAAAGTGGTGTGAATTGCTGGGGCGCGTCTCCCATGACGCCCTCATCGATTGGTACCGCCGGGCGTGGGCCGTAGCTAGCACGTCGTTGGCTGAGGGCTGGGGCATGACGCTTACGGAGGCCGCGGCGTGCGGTACGCCCGCGGTTGCGACTCGGATTCCGGGCCACACCGACGCGGTTAACGACCAAGTGACAGGGCTTCTCGTCAACACCGCCGATGAGTTGGCTGGAGCTCTATCCCAGATACTTAGCAACGACGCGCTCCGGACCCGACTGTCCCGTGCTGCCCAACGCCGGGCCGAGACCTTGACCTGGGATCGTACGGCCTACGAGACGCTCGCCGTCCTCGCCAAACAACGACGGCGATGAGAGCAGTTCGCGACTGGATCGCTCGTCATCACATCGGGATCATCGCGGCCTTGATTGCCTACCTTCCGGTGGTGTTTTCGAGTCCCGGCGCGGTAGGCGCCGACACCAAAACATACCTTTACCTCGACCCGGGCAAGGTTCTTGCTAACGCTTCGACATTGTGGGATAGCGACATAGCACTAGGCACGGTTACCCACCAAAACATTGGCTTCCTATGGCCTATGGGGCCCTTCTACTGGCTACTGGATGCGGTTGGTAGTCCCGACTGGTTAGCGCAACGGATCTGGATCGGCTCGCTCCTTTTCTTGGCCGGGCTCGGGGTTAGCTTCCTTCTCCGGACGCTCGACTGGCAAGGGTCAGGGCTCATCGTGGCCGTGCTGGCCTACGAACTGAGCCCTTACCTCCTCGACTATTCCGCCCGTATCTCCGCCGTTTTGCTGCCCTGGGTCGGCCTGCCATGGCTACTTGCCCTGACCATCAAAGCCGTCCGAGCAGGCGGCTGGCGCTATCCCGCCTTGTTCTCGCTAGTTGCCGTCACCGTCGGCAGCGTCAACGCGACCGCCCTCTTGCTCGTTGGCCTAGCGCCCGTACTCTGGATTGGTCACGTTGTCCTCGTGGAACGATCAGTGCGCCTTCAAGACGCGATCGGGAGTGCTTTGCGTATCGCGCTGCTCACGTCGGTCACCTCCTTGTGGTGGGTAGCCGGCTTGGTCCTGCAGGGGCGCTATAGCCTTCCGGTGACCCGCTACACCGAGACGTACGAGGTAGTAGCCGACGCAGCAACGGCAGCGGAGATACTTCGCGGGTTGGGCTATTGGTTCTTCTACGGCAACGACAAGTTTGGGGCCTGGATCCAGCCAAGCATCGAATACACCCAGGGGGCGTGGCTGCTCTTTTTATCGTTCGGCCTAGTCGGGTTGGCGCTGGTGTCAGCCACCGTGGTGCGCTGGCGACACCGTTCGTTCTTTCTGCTCCTGCTCGTGGTCGGCGCCCTTGTCGGTATCGGCGCGCATCCCTACGACAGTCCCTCAATGCTCGGCTCGATCTTTAAGGACTTCACCCGAACTGACGCTGGCTTGGCGTTACGCTCCACCCCCCGGGCGGTTCCGCTGGTAGTGCTCGCAACCGCGGTGTTCTTGGGGGCGCTGGTCGGGGCCGGGCAACGCCGCTGGCCAATCAATGGTCGCCGTTTCGGATGGCTGGTCATCGCCGCGATCATCCTGGCGAATCCGGCAATGTGGCGCATTCGGATGATTGAGGAGCACCTGCAGCGAGACGAAAATCTTCCCACTTACTGGCTTGACGCCACGGAGTGGCTCGATGAAAACGACGACGGAACGCGCGTTTGGGAGATGCCCGGGAGTGACTTTGCTTCGTATCGCTGGGGCAACACGGTTGATCCAATCACCCCCGGTCTCATCGAACGCGGTTTCGTGTCACGCGAGTTGGTGCCCTTTGGTTCACCCGAGTCGGCCAACCTGTTGACAGCATTTGATCGCAAAATGCAAGAAGGAACGCTCTCCCCCACTGCCGTAGTACCGATGGCCCAGCTTTTCTCGGTCGGCGAGATTGTCCATCGAGCTGACCTAACATTCGAACGGTTCCGCACGCCACGGCCGATCCCCACGGCGGCGTTCTTAGAGCAGATCGAGGGCCTTTCCGATGGGGTAACGTTTGGTGAGCCGGTGCCCAATATTGCGGGTCCGCAACAAACGTTGCGCGATGAGGTGTACCTCGCCATTGATCTCTCGGCCTCCCTGATCCCGCACCGGTTACTGCGTACCGAGTCGATAACCCGCTCGACGTGATCCGCTTCCGAGCGGCCAGCGGCGCGCAGATCCTGGTCGGCGACGGAGAGGGAATCGTCGACGCGGCCGGTGCGGGAGTATTTGACCTGACCCGCCCAACTTTCTTCGCCGCCGACCTCGTCTCCGACCCTGAATTGGCCGCGCTGACCCTGTCGTCAGCGGTGGAGATCATCATCACAGACACCAACCGACGCCGAGCCCGACGCTGGGGAACGCTGCGAGAAAACGTGGGCTACACCGAACAAGCAGGCGAACAACCGCTGCTATTTGACCCTCAGGATAATCGGCTCGAGATCTTCCCCGCCGTCAAGAATGTCGCCGGACTCGACCCGAACTCGACCCGAACCGTTTCAATACAAGACGGTCCGCTCAAGGTCATCGCCAGTCGGTACGGCAATCCCGTTACCTACACCCTCGACGATCGGGTAGTCCACGTCCTAGATGGGAATGTGGCTACGGCGTGGACGGTGGCCGATTTCGCCGAAGCACGCGGCGAGTGGCTCGAGCTGCATTCTGAGGAACCAATCACTATCGATCATCTGCTAGCCGTGCAGCCTCAGAACCGGGCCAATCGACACATTACCGAGTTCACGATACGTGTTGACGGTGGATCGGCCACCACTCTGACGCTCAGTCCCGCGTCGTGGCAGCCCGACGGCGAAACCCTCCACTTCACGCCGTTGACCGGTTCGGAGTTCGTCCTCGAGATCACCGACCTTGATTATCCCGTCAGCACTACATATCCCGTCGGGATTTCACCCGTCGGCTTCGCTGAACTCCGGCTCGGTACTACCGGACCTACGACCGAGTGGATTCGACTACCGGAGGCCTTCTTGGCTTCGCTCGGTGATGACCTCGACCGTCACGGGGTCACCGTCGTATTGACCCGTGAACGCAGCAACCCGCAAGAACCGGTCCGCGACGAACCCGAACTCGGCATGCGACGCCTCTTCTCGCTCAGCACCGAGCGCACGTTCGAGGTCGGAGGCCAAGCCCGCCTACGATCGACCGCTTCACCGGCCGTACTGGATCAACTGCTTGGCCTCACGACCGACACCGGTCTTACGCTCTCCTCGACAGGTTCACTCGCCGGTGACCTCCGCTCTCGGCCCAGCGCGGCGCTAGACGGAGACGTCACTACCGCCTTCACCGGTACGTTCGGCCCGCAAAGTAGTCAAGCCTGGCGGGTTGAATCAGCCGAACTCACTTCGATCGATGAAGTGGCGCTGACATTCTTCGTCGACCAAGACCACTCCGTTCCTACTGAAGTCGCCCTACAGATCAATGACGAACCCGCCGTCGTCTATCCGACGAACTTAACCCTAGAAGAGGCCCCCCGCGGTTCGACACGGACCGTTCTCCTACCGGTTACCCACTCCGCTGTCACGTCAGTGCGACTCGAGGTCATTTCGAGCGCCGATCGCCTTACCCGTGACTGGTACAGCAACGCCATGATCCCCATGCCGTTCGCCCTCGCCGAGGTCGCTATCGACGACTGGAAGGTCAATCCGGCGGCCGATATCGACACTGGCTGTCGCGTCGACCTACTGCGCCTCAACGGAGTCGCCGTACCGGTGCGCCTGTCGGGTACCGCCGAACAGGCGCTCTCGGGCGACGCCCTCGTAGTCGCGGGTTGTGAGCCGGTGGTGGCCGCCGCAGGGCCTGTCGCGGTTGTGACTTCGGGGACCAACGAACTCGCGGCCACCGGCTTCGCTATCGATCAGTTGGTTCTCCGCAGTGCCCGGCCGGTTCCCGCCAGCCCGGCGAGCGTCGCACCGGTTGTGCGCTGGCAAAGCGACGTCAAGGTCACCGCGACCATCGAAGCCGCGGACCACGACCGCTGGCTGGTCCTCGGCCAGTCGCTCAACGCGGGATGGCAGGCCAAACTCGACGGCCAAGACCTCGGGCGCGGCCGCCTGATCGATGGTCTAGCGAACGCGTGGTTCATCCCCGCTGGCGAAACAGGCACAGTCACCCTCGAGTGGACACCCCAGCGTTTGGTGAACTGGGCGCTAGGAATCTCTGCCCTTGCCGTACTTGTCGCCATTGTCCTGGCCGGGCGAGGCCGAAGGGATCAACCACACCCACAGGCACCGCGCAGCGACGGTCCGAGCCGTCCCCTACTGGACTGGGGCCTGTGGAGTGCGAACCCCGCGCCGGTCGGGATTGGCTGGGCGACGGGGGCGGGACTCGCGGCGGGCAGTTTCGCCCTCCTTAATCTGCCCTCAGCGCGCTGGACCGCGGCGCTCGTAGCGGTCAGCGTGGGCGTGGCCTTGCGTAAAGCAACGCTACGACGGGGCCCTATCGCCCTCGCAACGATTACTTTCGCCGCGGTGTCGCTCTTCATCTTGGTCGAGCAGATCATGAGAAGACATCCGCCCGATTTTATTTGGCCACAACAGTTCGAAGACGTCCACGTGATGGGGGTCCTCGTCATATTGCTAGTAGCCGGGGACTATCTCCGCTCCGCCGTGCAACCCCATGACGTTACGAACTAGCGCAGCGGTGCTGTTGTCGGACCAATCGGAGCCGGAAGATCGGTTGAGGCCATCAACCACTTGTCGACAGCGGCGGCCGCGCTGCGACCTTCCGCAATGGCCCAAACAATTAGACTCTGCCCGCGACCCATATCGCCGGCCACGAAAACTCCGTCAACATTGGTGGCCCAATCGTTGTCGCGCACCACGTTTCCCCGGGCATCAAGGTCCACCCCAAACTGGTCGGTCAGGGCACCCTGCTCCGGTCCGGTGAATCCCATCGCCAGAAGAACCAGCTGGGCGGGAAACATCCGTTCCGTGCCCTCAATGGAGTCAAATCGCATCCGCCCATCTTCGATGACCTGCTCTACCTCAACCGTCTCAAGGTGGCTCAGCACGCCATCAGTGCCGACAAAGCGTGTCGTGTTGACGGCGTAGACCCGCTCGCCGCCCTCCTCGTGAGCCGAGGAAGTCCGGTAGATCAGGGGCCAAGTAGGCCATGGGTTAGCGTCGGGACGTTCGTCGGCGGGCCGGGGCATGATCTCAAATTGGTGAATTGATGCCGCCCCATGGCGATGGGCGGTCCCTAGACAGTCGGCGCCGGTGTCGCCACCGCCAATGATGATCACGTCCTTCCCCGCAGCCGACAACGGAGCTTCACCAAAATCGCCCTCCTGAACTCGGTTAGCCCCCGGGAGGAACTCCATTGCTTGGTATATTCCCGTTAGCTCTCGACCTGCTATTGCCAAATCACGCGGCTGGGTGGCCCCACATGCCAACACGATGGCGTCGAAGTCGCTCTGCAGTTCCGCGGCAGTGACGTCGCTCCCCACCGCCGTGTTCACTCGGAACTGCGTTCCCTCCGCCGTCATCTGGGCTAGCCGACGGTCCAAGTGCCGCTTCTCCATCTTGAACTCCGGAATGCCGTAACGCAGCAGACCGCCAATCCGGTCCGCTCGTTCAAAAACCACAACCAGATGGCCTGCTCTAGTTAGTTGTTGCGCGGCCGCTAACCCCGCGGGACCGGAACCGACAACGGCCACTAGCTGGCCGGACACTTTGGTGGTTGTTTGAGGCCGTACCCAGCCTTCTTGCCACGCTCGGTCGACAATCTCAACCTCGATGCGTTTGATGGTTACCGGCGGCTCGTTTATGCCAAGCACACACGCCGTTTCGCACGGGGCGGGGCAGAGGCGCCCGGTGAACTCGGGGAAGTTGTTGGTGGCATGGAGTCGCTCGCTGGCCTCCCGCCAGCGGCCTCGGTAGGTCAGATCATTCCAATCGGGGATGATGTTGCCGAGGGGGCATCCGTGGTTACAGAAGGGAATCCCACAGTCCATGCAGCGACTCGCTTGCTGGCGCAGGCGAGCCTCCGGAAAAGGTTCGTGGACCTCTTTCCAGTCCCGCAAACGAACGGACACCGGTCGCCGCTCGGGCAGATCGCGACCATGGTTCATAAATCCTCGGGGGTCGGCCATGGTGTCTCCTTTAGCCCCGCGCCGCGGCCATCACGGCTTCGATCTCGTCTCGCCCTTCGGCGCGCGCTGCCGCGGCGGCAGCCATAACCCGTTTGAAGTCGGTGGGCGTCACCTTGGTGAACTCAGCGACTGCATCCGGCCACCGAGCCAGCAGGCGAGCAGCTACTTCACTTCCGGTTTCGCGGCGATGCAACCTGAGTCGTTCTAGTAGCCAGTCCGCGTCGCTTCCGTCAAGGGATTCGAGAACGACCATCTCATGGTTGGTGAGCGAGGCAAGTCGTTGATTAGGATCGTGAACGAAGGCCAGTCCGCCGGACATCCCCGCGGCGAAGTTGCGCCCGGTCGGTCCAAGGATCACCGCCCGTCCGCCGGTCATGTATTCGCAGGCGTGATCGCCAACCCCTTCAACAACTGCGACCGCACCCGAGTTGCGTACGCAGAACCGCTCCCCCACTATCCCACGTAGGAACACCTCGCCGCCGGTTGCGCCGTAGAGGATGACGTTGCCCGCAATCACGTTCTCCTCGGCGACGAACGAACTGTTGTGGGCCGGACGAACCACGATCTTGCCCCCCGATAGGCCCTTGCCCACATAATCATTGGAGTCGCCTTCGAGGCGCAGGGTGATCCCGCTCGGCACGAACGCACCGAGACTGTTGCCCGCCGAGCCGGTCAGGTTTACGACAATCGTGTCATCGGGGAGGCCCGCGCCACCGAAAGCCTTTGTCACTTCATAGCCAAGGAGGGTGCCGACGGTCCGGTTGACGTTTCGCACCGGGGTGTCGATGGTGACCGATCGTCGGTGCTTTAGGGCGCTGTCCGCCAACTCGATGAGTTTTTGGTCTAAGGCCATCTCAAGGCCGTGATCTTGTTCTTTCCACTGATAGCGCCGGGCCTCCCGAGCAATTTCAGGCAGATGAAGTATGGGGCGAAGGTCGAGGCCCTCGGCTTTCCAATGGTTCACGGCGTCGCTGGTGTCTAGGACTTCAACTTGGCCAATGGCCTCGTCTATGGTTCGGAAACCAAGTTCAGCCATGAGTTCACGCACTTCCTCGGCGATGTAGTTAAAGAAATTCTCAACGAACTCGGGTTCGCCGCGGAATTTCGCTCTTAATTCCGGATTCTGAGTGGCGACCCCTACGGGACAGGTATCGAGATGACAAACCCGCATCATTACGCAACCCATGACGACCAGTGGAGCGGTGGCAAAGCCAAACTCTTCGGCCCCGAGGAGGGCGGCTATCATGACATCGCGCCCGGTCTTGAGTTGCCCATCGGTTTGCACAACGATCCGGTCGCGGAGGTCGTTGAGAAGCAGGGTTTGCTGGGTTTCGGCTAGACCTAGTTCCCACGGCGCACCGGCGTGTTTGATGGAGGTCTGGGGCGAGGCTCCGGTTCCACCGTCGTGGCCGGAGATGAGAACCACGTCGGCATGGGCTTTTGCCACGCCAGCCGCAACAGTACCTACGCCCACTTCGGCGACCAACTTCACATGAATGCGGGCTAAGGGATTAGCGTTTTTGAGATCGTGAATCAACTGCGCCAAATCCTCAATCGAATAAATGTCGTGATGCGGCGGTGGTGAGATGAGGCCAACCCCGGGGGTGGAATGCCGGGTTTTGGCGATCCAAGGGTACACCTTGTGTCCGGGGAGTTGGCCTCCCTCACCGGGCTTAGCCCCTTGGGCCATCTTGATCTGAATGTCATCGGCGTTAACTAGATACTCGCTGGTGACCCCGAATCGACCCGATGCCGCTTGCTTGATCGCACTGCGCCGAAGGTCGCCGTTAGCGTCGGGAGTGTAGCGATCGGCGTCCTCGCCGCCTTCGCCGGTGTTGGACTTGGCGCCGAGTCTGTTCATGGCAATAGCGAGCGTCTCGTGCGCTTCAGCCGAAATCGATCCGTAACTCATCGCCCCCGTTGAGAACCTCAGCAGGATTCGTTGCGCCGACTCGACCTCGGCCAACGGTACAGGCACTCGTTCGCTAGCGCGGAAACGAAACAGGCCACGAAGCGTCCCCAAGCGTTCCGACTGGTCGTTTACCGCGGCCGTGTACTCCTTAAATATGTCGTAGCGGCCCTGGCGAGTCGCGTGCTGGAGTTTGAACACCGTGTCAGGGTTAAAAAGGTGATATTCACCCTCGCGGCGCCACTGATACTGGCCACCCGGTTCGAGATCGCGATGGGCCCGTCCCGCCGGATTGTCTAGGTAAGCAAGGTTTTGTCGCTCGGATACGGCCTCGGCTAAGACATCAAGCCCGACCCCACCCAAGCGGCTAACCGTGCCTGTGAAGTACTCCTCAACAACAGACGCCGACAAGCCAATCGCCTCGAAGATCTGGGCCCCCGTGTAAGAAGCGACAGTTGAGATGCCCATCTTCGACATGATCTTAAGCAGCCCGTTTCCGGCCGCTTCAATATAGTTACGCTGCGCCGTCTCTGTGTCGAGAGCGCCAAGGTCGTACTCGTTTTTTTCGACCATGTCGGTAATCGTTGCGAAGGCCAGGTAGGGGTTGACCGCATTCGCCCCGTACCCGAGCAGCAAGGCAATATGATGGACCTCGCGGACATCACCGGCCTCGACCACGATCCCGACTTGGGTGCGCGTCTGGCGCCGAACAAGGTGATGATGCACCGCACTCGACGCAAGTACTGATGGGATTGGACCATCAGCGGGGCCGTCGCCGCGATCGGACACCACAAGAACGGTCGCGCCGTTAGCGATCGCCGCGTCCGCCTCCGCTCGAAGATGCTCTAAGGCCGCCTCTAGGGCACCTCCTCCGCCTTGGGGATCAAATCGAGCGGTGAGAACAGCGGTGCGGAATCCAACTGGTCCATCAGCCCCGTCCAAGGCAACAATTCGGGCGAGTTCGTTATCGGTGATTACCGGATTGTCGAGGTGAATTGTCCGACACGATGCCGCCGTCGGGTGGAACAGATTGCCTTCTGGACCGATGCGGGCAAAAAGAGACGTAATGAGTTTTTCACGTATGGCATCGAGGGGCGGGTTAGTGACCTGAGCGAAAAGCTGTTGAAAATAGTCCCCGAGATGACGAGAACGAGACGACAAGACCGCAATCGGGGTATCGGTGCCCATCGACCCGATCGCCTCTTTGGCCGAGAGTGCCATCGGGGCGATGAGCAGTTTCTTTTCTTCGATCGTGTAACCGAACTCCTGTTGAAGTTGGGTGACACTCCCCTCGCCTTTTGATCGCGTCGTCCCCTGCGCCAAGTCGTCCAGGGTAATAAGTTCCTGGTCGAGCCATTCGGCGTAGGGGCGCTCCCCCGCGATGCGTTCTTTGAGTTCGTCATCGCGGATAATGCGACCCTGGCCGGTATCGATTAAGAACATACGTCCCGGTTGGAGGCGGCCTTTCTCAACGATTGTATCTTGGGGAAGATCGACCACTCCAACCTCGCTCGCCATCACCACTAGACCATCGCGGGTGACCCAATAGCGTGACGGACGGAGGCCGTTTCGATCAAGCACAGCCCCTATCACCGTGCCATCGGTAAAAGCGATCGAGGCCGGTCCGTCCCATGGCTCTAGTCGGGTTGCGTTGTACTGGTAGAACGCCTTGCGGTCCGCCGCCATCTCCTGGTGGTGCTCCCACGGTTCGGGGATCATCATTAGCACCGCTTCCTCGAGCGGATAGCCGCCGAGGGTCAACAACTCCAACGCTTCATCAAAACCGGCGGTATCGCTCGCCCCTGGAGTGCAGATCGGAAAGGCTCGTTCCAGTCCGGGGAGGTGGGGTGTGCCGAGCAGAGCCTCACGGGCCCGCATCCAATTGCGGTTTCCTTGGATCGTGTTTATCTCGCCGTTGTGGGCCACGAATCGGTACGGATGAGCCAACGGCCACGACGGGAACGTGTTGGTAGAAAAGCGTGAATGCACCAGCGCGAGCGCACTTTCTACCCGTTCATCGAGAAGGTCTGGGAAGAAAGCCGATAGTTGGGGGGTAGTCAGCATGCCCTTGTAGACCATGGTGCGAGAGCTCAGGGAAGGGAAGTAGACGCCGTCGTGGGCCGCTGAGCCGCCTCCCATGGCATCGGTGACCTGATCGGTCGCGGCGCTGAAACTGACCTCGTGCTCGACCCGTTTGCGGGCGATGTAAACCTGTCGATCGAGATCAATACCGTGAAGCGGCGATCCACAGCCGTTGACTCCGGTAACGAAAACCTGCCCGAACGTGGGCATAGTCATGAGCGAGGCGGAGCCGAGGATCGACTCGTCGATGGGAACGGAGCGCCAACCGACCACGGTAAGTCCCTCCTCGCGGAAGATGCGCTCAACCCCTTGCCTTGCCACCTCAGCGAGGGCGAGATCGCGGGGAAGAAAGGCCATGCCGGTTGCGTATTCGCCCGGTGCTGGCAGTCTGAAATCCACCACATCGCGCAGGAAGCGGTCCGGGACTTGAATCAGGATCCCCGCTCCGTCGCCGGTGTTGATGTCAGCCCCTCGAGCCCCGCGGTGTTCCATCGCACACAGTGCTCCGATTCCGTGGGCGACGATCTCGTGGCTGGCCCGGCCGTGAATATCACAGACGAAGTTCACCCCGCAGCTGTCGTGTTCGTGGCGGGGATGGTAAAGCCCTTGCGGCGGCGGCAGGGTCTGGTTTAGAGGTAAGGTGGATGACATAGCCGTGATCTCCTGAACGGCGGGCGCGAAACGTCCATAGGTTCGGAACAGGGACGACGTTGGCCCAGCTTCCAACGGGACAAACGCTAGCAGTACCTTCGCTAATTGGCCAACTTCGGCGCCTGACGAGCCAAACTGGGGTCATGCCCTCGCCCACAATACCACCCACCGATACGAGCTTCGTCCGGACGCTTTGTGGCGACCTCGACGCCTCACCCTCGCCGTATCACGCGGTCGAACACGTTGCTGCCCAGCTCCGTGAAGCGGGTTTTTCCGCCCTGCCCGCGGACAACCCGATGCCGACCACGGGTCGTTGGTATTGGAGCAGTGGTGGCGCTTTGGTGGCTTGGTGCGTTGACTCTCATCACGACAGCCGCTCACCGTTTCGGATCATCGGGGCCCATACCGACAGTCCGAACCTGCGCGTAAAGCCAAATCCGGAGGTGCAGAGGGCGGGATTCAACCAACTCGGGGTGGAGGTCTACGGCGGTGCCTTGCTCAACTCTTGGCTCGATCGTGACCTAGGATTGGCTGGGAGGGTGGCCATTCGTGCGGGGGTCGCTTCCCACCTCGTACTTGTTCGAGACGATCGACCTATTCTCCGAGTCCCCCAACTGGCGATCCATCTCGATGGCGAGATCCGCGACCAGGGACTCCTCCTCAACCGGCAACTCCATATGGTCCCAGTGTGGAGTTTGGGTGATCCGGTCGGTTTTCGGGCCTACCTGGCCTCCCTAGCGGGCGTAGCGGAACACGACGTCTTGGCGTGGGACATCATGGCTCACGATCTGACCAAAGCCACCATGGGCGGCCTGCACGACGAGTTTCTCATCTCCGCTCGAATCGACAACTTACTATCGACCTTCATTGCCACCCGCGCACTTGTCATGCGGGCCGAGGCTGCGTCCCCACGGGGAGCGGGAATTGCGATGATGGCCCTTTTTGACCATGAGGAGGTGGGTAGCGTGTCGGCCACAGGGGCGGCGTCTCCCCTTCTGGGCCAGCTTCTAGACCGCATTTCGACTGCTCTTGGCGCCACCGCCGACGACATTGCCGCAAGTCGTGGCGCCAGTCTCTTTATCTCCGCCGACGGGGCCCACGCAACCCATCCCAACTATGTAGACCGTCACGAACCAGAGCATCAGATCTACTTGAACGAAGGGCCCGTTCTGAAGCTGAACACGAACCAGCGCTACGCCACCAACGCCGTTACCGCAGCCGCGGTTCATTTGGCGGCCGAACGAGTCTCCGTACCGGTTCAGAGCTTCGTAAACCGCACCGACTTGGGCTGCGGGTCAACGATTGGTCCCGCCACCGCCGGACAACTAGGTATCCCGGTGGCCGATATGGGCTGTGCGCAGCTAGCTATGCACTCTGCCCGAGAGATGGCCGGTAGCGCCGATCCAGCGATGTTCTTGGCCGTACTGAGCGAACTGCTCAGGTGAGCCGATCACTAATCCGTCGAAACGGCACGGCGAACATCAACAAAATGGGGAAAATCTCGAGTCGGCCAATAATCATGTAGAGCGCCAGCACGAGCCGGGCCGGTTCGCTGAAGGCATCGGAGAAGGAAGCCGTCGGTCCCGCTTCGCCCAAGGCCGGTCCCATGTTGCCGAGGGCCCCGATGGTGGCACCGATCGACTCGATCAGGCCTGCACCCAGCCCGGTCAGCACCACAATTCCGCTCATCATCAAAAGCAAATAGATAACAAAGAACCCGGCCATCCGTCTTACGATGTCCTCGCGAACCGCGATATCGCCGTGCCTTACTGGGATCACTGACCGAGGGTGCTGACTGCGTCGGATCGTGCGGATGCTGTGGGCGATAAGCACTTGCATGCGCATCACCTTGATGCCTCCTGAGGTCGACCCTGTGGACGCGCCCACGACCATGAGAGCCAAAAGTATTAGCTGCGCAGCCGGTACCCACAATACGAAGTCACCCGCGCTGGCCGGACCAGTGGCGGAGCCGAAACCGGTGCTGGTACCGAGCGCGACTACGTTGAAAATCCCCGCCCGGGCGGCTGTTCCTAAGCCGAAACCTCCATCGAGCCACAAGAACCCGACAACTAGGGCGCTAGCCCCCGCGAGCATAAAGAGGTACACGCGAAACTCTGGATCGCGACCGTAGCTTCTGGTATCGCCGAGCAAGGCCCGCCAGTGCAGGGCAAAGTTGGTCCCACCGACGATCATGCCGACAATGATGACTATCTCGACAGCCAGACTATCGAAGTGACCAATCGAGGAGGAATACGGCGAGAAGCCGCCGGTTGAGGCAGTGGTCAACCCGTGAGCGATGCCGTCGTAGAGCGATGGTCCGGGAACTACGAAGAGAACGGCGGCAACAACGATGGTGAACAGCACGTAGGTGCCCCATAGTCGCTTGGCGGTCTCTGACACGCGCGGGGTGAGTCGATCCGACGTGGGACCAGGGGCTTCGGCGGTCATGAGGTCCAGGCCACCAACGCCGAGGAAGGGCAAGACCGCAACCGCCAAGACGACGATGCCCATGCCGCCATACCACTGTGTTGCTTGGCGGTACATCATCAGCCCGCGACCAGGGGACTCGAAATCGGTGAGGGCGGTCGAGCCGGTACACGAAAAACCCGATGCCGACTCAAAGATCGAGTTCACGATCTGGGCCGACATGTCCGCGCCGGGCACGGCGAACGTGGCACCGAGGATGAACGGCAGGGCGCCAACCAGCGTGACCCCCAGCCAAGTCCAACCGACCGCCGAGAACACGTCGCGCGATCGAACCGAGCCGGGGACCGTAACCCACCAGAGCACTCCCCCGAGTAGCAACGCCGCTCCGCCACTGATCAACAAGGCCTCGGTGTCTGTGTTCGTTGATGCCAACTCCACCACACCGGTAATCCCCATACCCGCGGCCACCGCCACGAGGGCGATACCCATGACGTGCAGGGTGGTGCTCTCCACGCGAGGGCGAACCTTGCGAAGTTCCACGGTTACCCCCTCCCGATGGTGATCGAGTCGATTCACAAGCGTGACCGGACCGCTCGCTCCGCAACCGTTCGCTTCACGACGAGGGCGAGTCCCTGCTTGAGCCGCAAGACGGAAACGACTGCAAGGAGTAGGGGTAGAATGGTCAACCGTCCAGCGAGCATGCCGGGGATTAAAAGTAGTTGGGCGTACCGACCGAGTTGGTCGGCGTTACCAAAGGCGGTCGTGGCGGGCGATGGACCTGCCGTCGACACGACGGAGACGGCGGCCCAAATCGAATCGAGCAGGTCAACACCGGTCGAGGCAAGGAAGAGAGCGCCTAAGCCACAGAGTCCGAAATGGGCGATCTGATAGCCAGTGAGGCCTCCAAGTTCCGCTTCGGTAACAGTGCGCCCACCGTGTCTGACGACGCTCGCTCGGTAGGGATCGAGTTGGAGTCGCAATTCGCGGCGAACATAAGCGAAAAGCATATGAACGCGAACCACTCGCAGACCACTGCCCGCGGATGCACCCATGGCCCCAGTGGCCACCGCGATGAGTAGAACGCTCAGGGCGCTGGCGGGGAAAAGTGTCCAGTCGGTGACGGCATGACCGGTCGTGCTCGAAGCGCTCGCCGCGGTGAATAGCGCGTCGGCAAAAGACAGGTCGTCGGCGGCCCAAACGACAACCAAACTAGTCACCGCGATGATGGCGCCATAGGTCCTCAACTCGGGACTGCGCCAGAATCGTCGCGTGTTACCGCGCAAGAGCCACCAGATCGCGAAGTAGCTCATGCCCGCCACGATCATAAAAGCGGTGGCGACGGCGCGAGAACCCACCCCGGCGCCCGAAAACGACGACAACGAATCAGACATTCCGCCGGTGGACAAGGTAGTCATCGCGTGGACGGCACTCGAGCGACCGGACATGCCGGTGGCCCAATAGCCGAGCCCGCAAAGAGTAGTGAGCGTGGCGTAGATGGCGAGAACTCGACGCCGTCCAACCTGAGGGGTGGGCGAGAGTCGGTCAATACGCCGGCCCAATCCCTTGGGAATTTGCACATTGCCTTTCATCGTGGCGGGTAGAGCCACCGCCCCCGCGATGAGACCCACCGCTCCCCCCAGCCATTGGGTCGAACCGCGAAAGAGCGCAAGGGGCAGGGAAAGTTCGGCCGGATCAATCGTGGTGAGAGCGACGGTGCTGAAGCCCGCCGCGGACTCAAAGAGTGCTCCGTCGAGGGTCGTGATGGCTCCGCTAGTCAGGTAAACCACCGTCCCCGCCACCACGAGCACCACCCAAGTGGAAGCCAAGCCGGAAATCACTCGGCCCGCCGGAACCCGGCGACGGTACACAAACGTGCGCCGGCCTGCTACGCCGATCCCGAGAGCCACGCAGGCGACCGACAGCATCACCACGCTGTCTCCCGGTGCGGCGAAACTGCCGATTAGTGCGGCCCCACTCGTGAGCGCGCCAAAGCCAATTAGACCGTCAGATATTGCCAGACGGCTGAATGAATCCCGCCGTGTTTCGCCCGGCGGACGCTCGGTGGGCGTCCTCATCGCGACGCGATCACCCGAAGACTCGATGGACCTTTTCGACCACGTCCGGAGTAGCCACGACTACCACATGATCATGGCTGCGAAGAAGGCTATAACGGCGGCCGATCTGAGATTTCCCGTCGCGCACAAACGCCGCCACGAGTGCATCTTTGGGCAGGTCGAGTTCTCCGATTAGTTCCCCATCGGCTGGGCTTCCCATTTCGACCTCCAACTCGAGGACTTCTACGTTGCCGTGCAGGGAGGTCGCCACCGCGGCGACCCCACCCCGGACGAATCTCAATACCCCGTTGGCGGTTAGGGTGCGGGGGGTCAACGCAACATCTACTCCGGCCCCGCTGAGCAGCGACAGCAGAGCAAGCCGATGCAGTACTGCTACGGTCATAACCGAGTGGTTCGCCTTGGCAAACAAGCAGGCGAGGATATTGTCTTCGTCCTCGCCGGTAAGGGCCACCACCATTTCACAACGGCCAACCTCGGCCTCTTCAAGCACTTCGTCGTCAGTGATGTCACCTTCGATTATCCGTAAGTTGGGGAGGCTTTCGGCTAGTTCACTAGCTCGCTCTTTGTTACGCTCCACGATGGTCGACTGGATACCACGCGCCGTGAGCCCCTTGGCTAGAATCTCCGCCGTCCTTCCTCCGCCGAGGAGCAAAACGCGCTTGGGCGGTTTTCGATCTAGGCCGAGGAGTCGCAGGACCTCCTCACGCGCTCGACGCTTAGCCACGATGCGGACATGATCGCCCACTTCAATGAGGTGATGATCTTCGCGCGGGATGATGGCCTGTTCATCGCGACTGATCGCGGCGATCATAAACTCCCAGTCGGCCCCTGACTCTTCGGCAATTTCAGCAAGCGTCTTGCCCACGAGTTCTGCTTTGTGCGAGAGGCGAGCACCGATAATCACGACCTCGTCTCCGACCATTTTCACCACTTCGTCTGCCCCGGGAAAGTCCAAGAGATCAAGAACTTCCTCCGCCGTTTCGCGATCGGGATCAATAAAAAGATCCGCCTCTGAGGCATCCCGGACGGCCTTAGCTTGCGGCGTTTGTAGTTCCGCCGCCTCGATGCGAACGATGGTTTGCTCCACCTTGAACGACTTCGCCAATATCGAGGAGATCAGGTTTACCTCGTCGTTGGCGGTGACGGCTACCAAAAGCTCAGCGTGCTCAATTTTGGCCGCTTCCAGAACCTTCGGATGAGTTCCCGAACCGCACACGGTCAAGCCATCGAAGGCCTCCTCGATCTTGCGGAGTTTCTCTGCGTTGATATCAACGAGGGCTAGGTCATGTCCTTCTTTGCTCAGTCGGTCCGCTATGTATAGGCCAACTTCGCCGGCGCCAACCACGACTATATGCACGACCCTTGTCTACTCGCTTGGGGAGGGGAAGGTGTCGATGTGGCCAGACGCGAACTCCATCACTTGTTCTTCGGTAATGACCGCGTCGAGTCGCTGGTCCCATGGTTCGGTGGGAACTTCGTCGACCTGCTGAAAGGAATGGGCGATGCCAATCAGTTGGGGACGATCGGCACCGGCGCGGGCGATAGCACGGTCGTAGAAGCCGCCGCCTTGACCAAGGCGTTGACCGGTGACGTCGAAGGCGACCAACGGGACAAGTGCGACATCGTGGCGACGAAAGGGAATCGGCTCACCGCCGACCGGTTCTTGAATGCCAAAACTCCCCGGGGCAGCGACTAAATCGGGGATCCAGGGCAGAAACTCCATCCCCTCACCCGCTACCCGTGGCACCGTGACGGTGGCGCCCCCGTCCCGCAACCGAAGCAACGCCGTGTCGATGTCGATCTCGCCGCGTACTGCTCGATAGCCCGAGATAATGGTCGCCTTACGCACTTGTGGTTGACTAAGCAAGCGCGCCACCACCGCCCGAGATGCCGCAGCTAGGTCGTCGGCAGAGAGCTTGGCCCGCTGGTCGCGAAGAGCGAGGCGCATGGATCGACGCCGAGCGGCGAGATCGGTCATGGCGTTTTTTAGACGAAGGCGCTGGCGAAAACTAGCGACACGATGGTCATGACCTTAAGCAAGATGTTCATGGCCGGGCCGGAAGTGTCTTTGAAAGGATCGCCGACCGTGTCGCCGACGACGGCGGCCTTATGCTGTTCGGAACCCTTGCCGCCGTGGGCGCCGGCTTCGATGTACTTCTTTGCGTTGTCCCATGCTCCTCCGGCGTTGGCCATAAAGATGGCTAAGGCGAAGCCGGTGACGAGGGCCCCGGCCAGCAGGCCGCCGAGAGCGTCGACGTCGATGAAGCCAACGAGGAGGGGAACAACTACCGCGAGAGAACCTGGGATGACCATTTCCTTGAGCGAAGCGTCTGTCGAAATGGCAACGCAGCGAGCCGAGTCCGGAACGACGCCCTCCTTGCCTTCTCGAAGGCCGGGGATCTCTCGGAACTGACGACGAACTTCCTCGATCATGGCCGCGGCCGCCCGACCCACGGCATCGATAGTGAGGGCGGCAAAGAGGAAGGGAAGCCCCGCGCCTATGAACAAGCCGATGAAGACATCGACTTGACCCACGTCGAGGGACAAGGTGGCCCCTTCTTGCATTACCGCGAACTCGAAGCTCTTGAAGAGGGCCAACGCGGTGAGAGCGGCCGAACCAACGGCAAAACCTTTGGCAATGGCGGCGGTGGTGTTGCCAAGAGAGTCAAGGGCATCAGTGACCTCACGGACCGAGGGATCGAGTTCGGCCATCTCGGCAATGCCCCCAGCGTTGTCCGCGATGGGGCCGTACGCATCGACGGACACGACAACACCGGTGGTGGCTAGCATGCCAATAGCCGCGACGGCGATTCCGTAAATCCCGGCGAAGTCGTTGGTCGAACCAAGCGCCATCTCGCCGCCCCAAAAAGCAACCCCAACCCCGACGACAATCAAGATAACCGACGCCGCAACCGAGACCATGCCGGCGCTGATGCCGGACAAAATGGTCGTGGCCGGACCGGTTTCGGACTGCGCGGCAATCTTTTGGACGGGACGGAAATGGTCCGAGGTGTAGTATTCGGCGGTCTTGCCGAGCGCCCAACCAATCACCAAGCCGCCGATAACGCTGATGGCTAGCCCGATGGCGTTACCACCGGCCTTGTCGGAAATGTCGCTGAAGAGCCACAGGGCGACCCCTACGGTGGCGACGATGGTGATTCCCATCGCCACGTTGGTTCCCCGGTGGAGGGCCCGGCTCAGGGCCTTGGAGTCGGTGCTGTCGCCGCCCTTCACGAGGAACGAACCAATGATCGAACCAATCATCCCGACGAAGGCGATGGCCATCGGGAAGACGAGGAACTCGATGTGGCCGGCTTCGGCGGCATCGGCGGCCTTCAAACCACCGCCAAGGGCAAAGGCTGTAAGCGCCACCGGAGCAATGATCGAACCGGCGTAGGACTCGAACAGGTCAGCACCCATGCCCGCCACGTCGCCCACGTTGTCGCCCACGTTGTCGGCAATGGTGGCGGGGTTGCGGGGATCGTCTTCGGGGATGCCCGCTTCGATCTTGCCCACAAGATCGGCTCCGACATCGGCGGCCTTGGTGTAGATGCCCCCGCCGACGCGAGAGAACAAGGCAATGGAACTAGCCCCGAGGCCGTAAGCGGTAACGATTTCGAACGCCTGGTCAACCTCGAGAATAGTGACGAACAAGATATAGACAATCATCAGGCCACCAAGGGCCAAGCCAGCGACGGAGAATCCCATCACCGCGCCACCGCGAAAGGCAATCGGTAAGGCCTTGGCCGGGCCGTCCTTGGCCGCTTCGGTGGTGCGTGCGTTGGCCATCGTCGCAACGGTCATGCCGACGTAGCCCGCCAAGGCGGAGAGAACCGCGCCGAGTAGGTAACTAACCGCCGCCAACGGCGTGATCACGATCGCGAGGAGGACCATCATCGCGACAACGAAGACCGAAACCCACGTGTACTCCTGCTTCAGGAACGCCTTGGCGCCGTTTTGGATCTCCGTCATCAAAAAGACCATCCGGTCATTCCCGGGTGAGGCACTCTTTACGGACTTGAAATAAAAACCAGCCACAGCCAACCCGGCTAGGGCCGAGATGAGGGCTAGGTAGGGAACGGCGCTCACAGTTTCTCCTGTCGTTGCGCGTTGAAAAGACCAGTTGAAGCTACCGACCAGACAGGCGGCCTGCACCATCGTAGCCGATTAGTTTCGCGAAACCGGCTACCGGCCGATTGAGGTAGGGCCCAGATAGCCCAGCACTCGACCTGCGACTCGATGACCGGCGTGGCAGGCAGAAAGCGCATCGGCACCAGTGCGCCGACTGGCCATGAAACCGGCGAGGAAGCCGTCTCCCACGCCGGTGCGATCTCTGAGCTTTTTGGTGGAGTCGACGGTAATCGACACCGAATCAACGCCCGGCCGCATGACAAAGGTCGGACGCGAACCGGCGGTTACGATAGTGGCTTGAGCCCCAGGCAGGCCCGTCCGCGGTTGCATTCCGAGGCCAAGGTGTTCTCGCTGGTTGAGAACCACCGCGTCAGGACCAATGGCCTCAACTAGGTGGAGATACGGGCCCACACCGAGTGAGTCGAGATCGGCCGCCGATGGCCCACCCAATACAACTGGAATACGACGATCCCTGATCTCGGCCAAAAGTCCGTCCACCGCGGTGGCCAAGGGGTCCTCAGTAAAGGCCGAGGCGGCGAGATAAACTTGGGCTACGCCGTCGAGGCACTCTGGTTCGAGTCGGCTCGGACCACGAGATGCACCACGATCGATCAAGTGGCTACGTTCTCCTTGACCCACGGTAGTGACGTTTACTCCGGTGCCTCCCAAATGAGACACACGAACATCGACCCCTCGACTTTTAAGTTCATCTTTGAGCAGGACTCCGATCGCGTCGTTACCCACCTGGCCGACGAACCGGGGAGACCCGCCCCCTTCCGCGTCAAGGGCCGCCACGTTGGCCGCGCTACCGCCGCGAACGCGTGCTGATCTCACCACCGTGTCGGTCCCGCGGACCGGCGCCTGGATTAGCTGGATAAGAATCTCTTCCAGCAGGTCACCAATGGTCAACAACATTGCGAATCAGCTATTCGGCCGAAGGAGGTGGGGTATTGATCGCCTCGGTCTGGGCCTTAGCCCGAATCACCGCCGCGTCGGCGTGCGCTCGGGCCATAACATTTTCTACCGACCGGCGGGTGGCCCGCAGGACCAGATCGTGGCGAGCTTCGGCGGGAACTTCGGCGCGTAGTTCGGCCATTGTTTGATCGACGGCGGCGAGATGGGCATTAACGGCTCTACGGCGATACCCGAACAGGGATCGCTTGAAGAGTTTCCGAGACATTGGCTTCGAGGTGGCCATGTTGTAATCCTACGGCAAGAACGCCACTGGATTCTTCGGTACGCCGTTGACTCGGACCTCGAAGTGCAGGTGCGGACCAGTACTCCACCCGGTGGAGCCTACTTCACCTATGACCTCCCCCTGGTCAATCTGATCGCCGACCGAAGCACGAATCTTCGACATATGGGCGTACAGCGTCACCACGCTTCCGTTGCCGTGGATGAGCAGGACAGTGTTGCCGTAGCCACCCTTCCAGCCAGCAAAAATAACCCGCCCGTCCTTGGCTGCCCAGATTGCGTTTCCGGTGGCCCCGGCGACATCGACTCCGGTGTGTTGCCGCGTGGTTCTGAAGATGGGGTGGACCCGAGGCCCAAACGATGAGCCAATCTTACCGGTCGTCGGGAAGATGAAACCCTCCAGCGAAGCGGAACCGGCGGCGATACCGGTGAGCGACACCGTCTCGGCCTTAATCAGAGCGGTTAGGTCATCGTTCGTGGCCGCCCAGTCGGCGGCCCGCGCCTCTTCGGCTTCGATCCTGTTGTGCAACTCAGTCTGGACTTTTAACTGTACGAAACGGCGTTCTTCTAAGGTGTTGAGTTCAACTTCAACTTCGACTCGAAGGCGGTCTGCTTCTTGGCGGGCCGCCTCGCCAAGGCGAACGTTTTCTTCTTGGAGGGCACGGAAGGTTCGCAGATCGTCGAGTAGGTCGCGCTCGTTGCCCGCCGCGAAGTCAAGCATTGATAGGCGTATGACGGTCTGGTTTACGTTGCCCGACTCCAACCACGGATCGACCGAGTTGTCGGTTCCTACATAGGCTTCAATGGCTCGGACCTGTACTTCAGCGCGAGTGTCAATGATGGCCAAGGCGGCGTCGCTGGCCCCTGCCTCCCTGGCAACAACTTCGCTTTCGGCCGCGGCAAGGGCCTGGCGAGCCCCTTCGACTCGGGCCGCCTGGGCATCGACGAGCAACTGCATCTCATCGAGGCTGGACTGGATCACCGCATCGTCCTCGGCCAGTAGATCGAGGCTGGCTAGCGCGGCCTGTTCGGCATCGCGCGCCGCTTCGCGGTCGCGGCGCAGGTCGCTGAGGGTCTCGTCGGCGCTTGACGGCACCACCAAGACAGCTACGACACAGGTCGAGGCGACCATGGCTCGAAAGAGAAGGTGACGAAGAGAGGGCATAGAGCTAGGGCGAACATACCGCGAGAAGGGGTACGCCCGTACCGGTCACAATAGCGAGAGGCACCCCAGTAGCGATGCCACCCGCGTCGGCCTTTTCCCTGCCGCGTGGTTCACTAAGGTCGTGGCCCCCCTTTCCCGCGATCCGCGTTCTCTGCACATCCCCGCTGCCGCCGCGGTCCCAGTCGCGGTCCACACCACCGCAGCGCCGATCCGTACGCTGGAACCGGAGGCACCGCAACCGCAGCGCAAACGCCGCCGGCGGTGGCCGTGGATAGTGGTGTTCGTCGCCATCGTTTTTGCCCTTGCTGTGATGGCCTTGGCGATAACAACTTGGGGCACTTGGAACGAGGTGGAACGGGTCAACTTCGACGGAGGACTGGCGGGCGGCGGGACCGGCACGAACTATCTGGTGGTGGGCACCGACTCTCGTGCGGGCGTCAACCCCGACGGCGCCGACGCGGGTTATATCTTCGGCGAGGGAATTAGCGGCGAACGGACCGACACTATCGCGATTCTTCGGGTCGAGGCCGGCGAGGTGTCGCTGCTTGCTATCCCTCGGGATCTCTACGTGCCGATCGACGGCGGCAATCGTCGGCGCATAAACGCCGCCTTCGGGTCCGGCGGGCCTCAAGCGCTCGTGAAGACCGTGCAAGCCGAACTAGGCATCGGCATCGACCATTACCTAGAAGTTGATCTCGCCGGGTTTCTCGGTCTCGTAGACGCCTTAGGGGGAGTCACGATCGATTTTCCCCATCCCGCCACCGATGACCGCTCGGGCTTGAACATTACCGAACGAGGCCCCCAGAATCTCAATTCCAATCAAGCCCTCGCCTATGTCCGATCTCGCCGATATAGCGAACTGATAGACGGGCAAACGGTGACCGATCCAACCTCGGACTTGGGACGGGTGAAGCGCCAGCAAGTATTTATCGGTGCCGTCATGGATAAACTCGGTTCCACCAGCAATCCGTTCACTTTGGTATCAGTGATGCGCGGCGTGTCTGACGATCTGCGGGTGGACGAAGGAATGTCGCCGACCGATGTCATTAGCCTTGCGCTCGCCTTCCGTGGGGCGACCCCGACCGCGGCGACGATCCCCACCAAGCGTTACATTACCGACGGTGGGGCCGACGTGCTTCTCCCTGCGGATGACGCCCCTAGCGTTTTGGCCCCGTTCCAGCAGTAGCTGAGCCGATAGCGTGACGGAATGTCCGATAATCTGATCTCTGAGATCTTCGACCCCGACGCGTGGACGGTGGTCACCGAACTCGGAGACCTCGCCGATATCACCTACCACCGCGCTATCGACCAAGGCACGGTACGAATCGCCTTTCACCGACCCGAGGTTCGTAACGCCTTTCGGCCAGCCACCGTCGATGAACTATACCGATGCCTCGACCATGCCCGGATGACCAGCGATGTTGGATGCGTGCTCTTGACCGGCAACGGACCGAGCCCCCGAGATGGCGGTTGGGCCTTTTGCAGCGGAGGTGACCAACGCATCCGCGGTAGGACCGGCTACCAGTACGCCGAAGGGGAAACGGCCGACACCATTGACCCCGCCCGCGCTGGTCGCCTTCACATTCTTGAAGTGCAGCGACTCATCCGCACCATGCCAAAAATTGTCATAGCCGTTGTGCCCGGCTGGGCGGTCGGCGGCGGCCACAGCCTTCACGTCACCGCTGACCTCACCCTGGCCAGCGAAGAACACGCCATCTTCAAACAGACCGATACCGATGTGGCCAGTTTTGACGGCGGCTTCGGGTCGGCCTACCTCGCCCGCCAGGTCGGGCAGAAGCGGGCCCGCGAGATCTTCTTCCTCGGTGCCAGCTACACCGCCCAAGAAGCTTTCGAGATGGGCATGGTCAACGCCGTCGTGGCCCACGCCGAACTTGAGGCCACGGCCCTCGACTGGGCTCGGCGAATCAATCAGAAGAGTCCAACCGCTCAACGCATGGCGAAGTTCTCGCTCAACCTCATCGACGACGGGCTCATGGGACAACAAGTTTTCGCGGGCGAAGCAACCAGACTGGCGTACATGACCGACGAGGCGGTTGAGGGCCGGGATGCGTTCCTCGAGAAGCGCCAACCCGACTGGTCCCCGTTCCCCTGGTATTTCTGACCCCGAATTGTGGCTTACGATGAGGAGAGCCGCCACTCGACCGGCGGGCGGCCGAGTTCCACCAACGCGTTGTTCGCCCGACTGAAGGGCGCGCTGCGAAAGAACCCTCGGTGAGCGGAGAGGGGCGACGGATGCGCCGACTCAATCACGCGGTGGCGGTCGAGGTCCAACAGGCTCCGCTTCCGGCGCGCGCTGGCCCCCCACAAGATGAACACCGACGGTGCCGCCTCAGTGTTGACCGTGGCGATCACCGCGTCGGTGAAGGTCTCCCAGCCCCGCCCTTGGTGAGAGCCTGCTTCACGAGCACGCACGGTGAGCGCAGTGTTCAACAAGAGGACCCCTTGGCGGGCCCAGGGACGAAGATCACCGCTCGCCGCGGACTCAATACCGAGATCAGCCTCTAGTTCTTGGTAGATGTTGACCAAGGAAGGGGGCAGCCGCACGCCGGGGTTTACGCTGAAGCAAAGCCCGTGGGCTTGGTGCGGTCCGTGGTAGGGATCCTGGCCCAAAATTACGACCTTGACATCGGCCAGCGCAGTGAGGTGCAAGGCGGCAAAGACCTCATCGGGGGGAGGGAAAACCTGGTAAGTGACGCGCTCCTCGGCCACGAAACTCATCAGGTCTCGCCAGTAGGGCTTGGCAAACTCGGAACGAAGAATCGAGTTCCAGGTTGATAGTTCGAGGGTCAGGCGGCCATTATGTACCATGCCCGCCCCTCGCTTCAACTGGACGATCGACGAAGTTCTCAACCTTATAGAGCAACCCTTCCATACGCTTCTGGCCACCGCCCACGCCTGCCACCTAGAGCGCTTCGATCCCCATTCGATCGAGGGGGCGAAGCTGCTCTCCATCAAAACCGGGGCGTGCCCCGAGGACTGCGCTTATTGCCCCCAGTCCGTTCATCACAACAACGATCTAAAGCCCGAGCCCTTGATGCCGACCGACGAGATCGTCGCCTCAGCCCTTCAGGCTAAAGCCGAAGGGGCGACACGTTTTTGTATGGGCGCAGCTTGGCGTTCGCCGAGCGATTCCCAGGTTGAGCGGGTGGCCGGAGCGGTCAAGGCGGTTGGTGAACTGGGCCTAGAGACGTGCGCGACTCTCGGCATGCTCACCGCGAGTCAAGCCCAACGCTTAGCCGATGCCGGACTCGATTTCTACAACCATAATCTCGATACGTCGCCGGATTTCTACGGCCAGATCATCACGACCCGTACTTATCAGGACCGACTCGACACCCTGAAAGCGTGTCGAGAGGCATCGATCAGTCTGTGTACTGGGGGAATTGTCGGGATGGGCGAGACCCGTCGGCAACGAGCCAGCCTGCTAACTCAACTAGCCACCCTCGAACCGCACCCAGAAAGTGTCCCCATCAATCTTTTGATCCAAGTGCCCGGAACCCCGCTCGATGGCCTCCCCGCTTTCGAACCACTGGAGTTGGTGCGCACCATCGCCGCGGCCCGACTGACAATGCCCACATCGGTTGTTCGCCTATCGGCGGGGCGGTCGACGATGTCGGTGGAACTGCACGCTTTGTGCCTGCACGCGGGGGCCAGCAGTATCTTCCTCGGTGATCGATTGTTGACCGCCGAGAACTACGGCACGGACGAGGACGCCTCGCTCCTCGCCCAACTCGACACCCGCCTCAATGTGGCTGCGTCTCAGTGAGTGAGATGAACGTCGACTTCGAAACCGCCGAACAGTGGATGAGTAGCGAAGACCTCGAAACTGTTCGTGGTCGCATGCCGATCGTCTACGTCGATGCCGTCCCGGTGCGAGTCGACTCGACCGGTACCGTAACACACATCGGTTTGCTCCTACGAGCCATGGCTGACGGCACGGTTAGTAGAGCGTTGGTTACCGGTCGGGTACTGTTCGGCGAGCGCATTCGCCAAGCCCTGCTCCGCCATCTCGCCAAGGATCTCGGACCGCTGGCCTTCCCCCGAATTCCCGCCAATCCAACCCCGTTCACCGTAGCCGAGTACTTCCCCGATCCTGACGTTTCGGGGTTCCACGATCCGCGGCAGCACGCGATCAGCCTCGCCTACGTCGTGGTGATCGACGGCGAACCAGAACCCTCAGTCGACGCCCTCGACCTAGCCTGGGTCACCCCGCAAGAAGCCGCTAGTGTCGATATGCGAGCAGAGATGACAGGTGGCCACGATCGACTGCTTCGCTGGGCGCTGGCCCACGTCGGCCAACTCCCGTAACCATCTAATCCGGCAGGCTAAAGGCATGGAGCACCGTGACATCATCGTGATCGGCGCCGGGCCCGCTGGGGCTGCGGCGGCGATCGGCGCGGCGCGGGGCGGAGCGAGCGTTCGCCTGTTCGAAAAGGCAAGTCGGGGCCGCGACAAGGTGTGCGGCGATGGCCTAACCCCTCGGGCGGTCAGCGCCCTCAACGTCTTAGGCATAGACCTGACCGAAGCGCACCATATCGCCGGGCTACGAATGATTGCCGGCGCGACGCGACGCGAACTCCCGTGGCCCGCCAACGGCCCGTTCGCCCCGCATGGCGCGGTCTGGCCTAGACGCACGCTTGACGAGCGGTTGATCTCGGTCGCCGAAGCGGCTGGCGCGGAGCTCGAATGGAACGCCGAGGCCCTACCCACCATGGACGGCAACCGAGTGACTGGGGTGGAAGCCAACGGCACTCGCTGGTCTGCTGATCTAGTCATCGTGGCCACTGGGGCGCCCGGCGCGGTTGCACGCATGCTCGGGGCGCAACGATCCGCCGATGAACCGTTCGGCCTAGCGATTCGTACCTATGCCGCCAGTCCCCGCCACGCCGACCGCCATCTCGAGGCTTGTCTCACATTGAGCGACGACCAAGGAACCCCGGTACCCGGCTACGGGTGGCTGTTCCCGGCGGGCGACGGCACTGTCAATATCGGCGTCGGAGCCCTGTCAACGATGAAGGGGTTTAAGAAGCTGAACCTCAACCATCTCCAAAACTCCTACCGCACTCTGGTTCAAGACGAGTGGGATCTCGGTCCTGATCTCGAACGGCCTCGGGCGTGGCGACTTCCTATGAGCGTGCAACGGCGTCACGGCGAGGGCTGGGTCGCCATTGGCGACGCGGCCGGTCTTATCAATCCCATGAATGGTGAAGGCATCGACTACGGCCTCGAATCCGGCATGCTCGCAGCTGAACTGTTCCTCTCGGACCCGGCCCGTACTCCGGCTAACTACGACCAAGCGGTCGGTGCTCGTTACGACTCGTTCCTGCGCACCGGTCGGCGTTTCAGCTTTCTTATCGGCCATCCCTGGATTCTCCGGTCCGGTCTCCGGCTCGCCGTCGGCACCGAAGGAATCGCCAACATCACCCTCCAAGTCATGGGCAACCTGGTCGATGAGGAAACTCCCGGCGCCTCAGGACGCGTGCTGAAAGTCGCCGATCGGGCCCTCGCGCTCGCCGATCCAATCCTTCGTCGGACTAGAGCGGCGGCCTAAAGCGGGGCCCGACCGATATCGACAATCCCCCGCTTTGGTTAATCGTGGCGAGTTGGTCGCTGGCGGTCGCGTTTCACTTCACTTCGACGCCGCTTGGCCTCCCCGCGACGGCGCTTACTCCCTCTCGTGGGCTTGGTCGCTCTTCGTGGTGACTCGACATGACCGGCGGTGCGAACCCGGCTCCGCAGTCGGGCTATAGCCAAAGCTCGGTTGCGGAGTTGTGAGCGCTCGTCGTCGGCCGTGACCCGAACGCGCTCGCCGAGTTGTTCCATCACCCGCTGTTTCAGGCGCGGCGGCATGGTAGTCGACTCGGCGATTCGAAACACGGCTTCCACTTTGGTGTTCGAACGATTGGCATGCTGGCCGCCCGGACCACCCGATGTAATAAATCGCAGTTCGATCTCGGTTTCGGGGACCTCCCAACCTTGGTTCATAATGAAACCGTTGGCGGGGGTAGGACCTCAGGCTTCTCCTTCGCGAGATGGCTGGTTTCGTTGAACGAACGCAGGGACCGACCCGCTGGCGACACGCCAATACGAAGAATCGAGGCCTGGGCCACGAAACAGCGCCACAAAATGTCAATTGGGACCTCGAGGGCCCAAGCAACCGCGGCCTTGATGGGCGAAACATGACTCACCAGCACGACGTCTTCGCGGGCGGCCTGCTCTGCCAGTTCATCGAGCAGATCCCAAACGCGGTGAGCCAACTCATCGTGGCTCTCCCCACCCGCCGGCTTCCAAGTGTTGTCACCGCGCCATTGCGCCAACGTCGCCGCGGGCACGTCGGTCACTAGGGTCCCCTCGAGTTCGCCGTAGTTGATCTCCAGCAAGCGCTCGTCCACCTCGACCTGATCGCAAAAGCCCTCAGCGGTTTGAAGGCAGCGTTGCAAGGGGCTGGAAATCACCCGAGATCCAAGGGGAATTACTGTGGCGATCGCCGCCGCCTGAGCGCGACCAACGTGATCAAGGTCGGGGTCACGGCGACCAAGAAGCTCCTTCGCGGCGTTGGCTGGGGTGCGGCCGTGGCGAACTATAACCAGCATGTCAGCGCACGACGATTCGTCCGCATTCCTCGCAGTTGGTCGGATCGTGCTCCCCAAGATGCTTGATACGATCGATCTCCATCGCGGGCATAGCTAACGGACAACCCACGCACTTCGATCCGTCAAAGCGGACTACGGTTGCCGCCCCAAACCTAGGTCGGAGACCCTCGTACTCCGCCAAGCGGGCTCCCTCGATGTGGCTTACCGCGTCGCTTCGCTCGGCGGTAATTCGCTCCATCGCGTCGTTGATCTCGGCGTCAATCGCGGCTATGGCGTCTTCGAGTTTGGCGACCCTCTGATCAACATCGGCACGGGCGTACTCGAGTGCCGCACCCTGCGCCGCAAATAATTCGGCTTCTTCCATGGCTTCAAGGGCTTGATCTTCGTATCGACGCTGCCGATCACGTAAGCCCACTATCTCGTGCTGGAGGGCTTGAAGGTTTTTTACCCCTTGGACCTCGCCGCCGTAAAGGCGGCTTTCGTCAGTGGCCGCCCGATCGAACGCGATTTGCGCTTCCGCTTCGCAGCGACGTTGTCGAGTAGCGACCTCAACGCGCGCCGCAGCGACGAGATCTATATCGGCTTGCTGACGTGCTTGATCGGCTTGGAGCACCGCCAACTCTTGTCGTTGGGTGAGATTCAACCGCCGGTAGTTGAGCCGATCGGATTCGACATCGAGACGTTGTATATCAAGCAAGCGATCAGCGGTCATTCAGGCTCGGTGTCTGTTGGTGTACTGGGAGTTGGAACTCCCACGGTTGTAGACGGAACCGTTGTAGACAAAACCGTTGTAGCTGGAACTCTCGGAGTTGTAACTCCCACGGTTGTTGACGGAACCGTTGATGACGGAGCCGTTGTTGTGGTCGTTGTGGTCGTTGTAGTGGTAGTCGTTGTTGTGGTAGTGGTGGTTGTCGGCGGTAGGCAGCCATCGATTTGGCGGTCACCGTTAGTGTCGACGGCCGTGTACAAGATTGGGCACTCGCCGATCTCCTTATCAAACTCAAAGTCAGAACCGTTTTCTCCACAGTAGTCGACCTTACCATCCCCGTCGGTGTCGGCTTCAACCCGAGTATCTCCACAAGGACTGTTAATGACTTCGTCGTATTCGTCCCTCTCCCTATCAGTGCGGAGACGCCGTCCGCCACGGGTGCCCTCTGGGTCAGTAAACGAAAGTGGTTCGCGTCCCTCGTGGTAGGCCTTATTAAAATGGCCCCAGATCATCGCGGGGATCGAGCCGCCGGTAACGCTCCCGACACCCAAAACTCCCCGATTTACCCGGCGCATGGGGATTTGTTCGTCGGGGTTTCCCATCCAGACAGCGGTGGCGAGATGAGGCGTGTATCCCACAAACCAGGCGTCAGCGAAGTTCTGGGCGGTACCGGTCTTACCTGCCGCGACCTGATCGGGAAGGCGCGCCCGGGTGCCCGTTCCGCCGCGGACGTTAGCGACCAGAATCTTGGTAACTAGCCGGGCGCTCTGGACCGAGATCGCTCGCTCAGGGGACGGTGTATTTTCTAAAATGATGTTCCCCTCGCGATCTTCCACTCGCTCGATGAAGATCGGGTCAACATGTAGTCCGTCGTTGGCGAACGTAGCATAAGCGGTTGCCATATCGAGCGGGGTGACGTCCTTTGGTCCCAGCGGCATCGAAATTGGCAAATCGGAGAGGTCGGTCGTGACGCCAAGGGCATTTGCAGTGTCGGCCACGTTCGACAAACCAACAATGACCCCAAGACGAACATAGGCGCAGTTCGATGATGCGAGGGTCTGGGATCGCAGCGAAGCGACCGAGCCTCCGGAACCACCGAAGTTGTTAACACGGTAGGGATTCGGAGTGCCACCGCGGTTTTCGAACTCACATGTCCCGATGCCACTAATCTGATCAGAGGGAACAAATCCCTTTTCCATCGCCGCGGCGAGCGCGAATGGTTTAAACGACGAGCCGGTAGGCCGACCTTTCTGCGTGGCAATATTGAACTCGAACACGTCAAAACCGGGACCACCAACGATCGCCCGTACTTTCCCTGACCCTGGTTCGACCGACGCGAGAGAGCCGGCAAAGGCCCGTTCATCGTCCGGCATGAAGGCCTCCACCGCCGCCTCGGCCGCGGCCTGGGTGACCGGATCGTAGGTGGTGTACACCCGTAGGCCACCGCTGAAGAGCATCTCAGTCCTTTCCTCTTGGGTCTCGGCTAGCCGAGGGTCCTTGAGCAACCTCCGCCGCACCTCCTCGATGAAATAGTTAGACGGCTCCCATTTGGCGGAGACGGTGCGCGACGTGGGCAGCGGGGAGTCGAGAAAGCGGTCGTGTTCGAGTTGGGAGATGTGTTCCGTTTCGAGGAGGCGACCAAGCGCCACGGCGCGTCGTTCCTTGGCCACGTCGGGGAAAAGAGTGGGATCATGGGCCCGGGGATTCGAGATGAGCGCGGCTAACATTGCGGACTCGGGCCACGTCAGAGCCTCCGGTTCGGTATCAAAGTAGATTTCGGCCGCTGCCATAACGCCGTAGGCGCCCGCCCCGAAATAGACGGTATTGAGATACGCCTCTAGGATACTTTCTTTGGTCAACTGGCTTTCGAGTCGAATGGCGAGGGCCGCCTCGGGAATCTTGCGCTCGAGATTCTGGTCGTTACCGATGACTCCATTCTTGATGAGTTGCTGAGTGATAGTCGAGCCACCTTGTTTGATCCCGCCCGAGTTGACGTTTTCGATAAGGGCCCGCCCGAGCGCTTTGGCATCAATTCCGTTGTGATCCCAGAAGCCTTCGTCCTCCAGCACGATCAGGGCCGTGATCATCGTGACATTGATTTGATCGAGGTCTACCAACGCCCGGTTCTCGACGTTGTAGAGAATGTCGAACTCGTCGCCGTTGCTGTCATAAACTATGGATCTAAGTGATAAATCATCGAGTTTGATCTCGACGGTGGTTGACTCGTTAGCGGTAAAAACCTCCGCCACGCGGGAGGCAAGAGCTGCCACCGTGAACGCCATCGCCAATCCGCCGCCCACCAAGATGACGCCAAACCGAACTAACCCGACAAGACCACGCACGCAAGAACCGTACCGGAGCAGTAGGACAAGGCCGCCGCGGCACGGGGACCGTTCGCGTGAGACGATCTCGGGGTGAGACAAATGCTACGCCCCCGTCATCGAACCAAGCGTCGCTCGCAGGCCGAGTCGAGAATCAAAAGGACAGAACTTCGGGTCGGTATCGTCGGGGCTGGAAAGGGCGCGGCCCTCCACGCCGCGGCGGCCCAAATGGTTCGGGGCGTCAGCTTGGTCGGGGTCGGGGGCGACGCCCGTTCCGGTGACGATTTCGCCCAGGAAACCGGCATCGCCAACGTCGGCCTCGAAGAGTTGCTCACCACTGCCGACATGCTGGTCGTTGCCGTTCCCCCCTGCGCCGCGCCGAGCGTTATAGGCAAGATCGCAGCCCGGCCGGGAACAGTGCGGGCCGTGCTTGTTGAAACACCTCTGCTGGCTCCCCTGCCCGATTTCGGAGTCCCGATGGTCGCGGGGGCGAACCTCCTTCACGCACCACTCATTCGTGACGCGCTCACCGCCATTGGCTCCATGGGTCAGCCCCATCATCTTGTAATACGGGCAACCCAACCGGCTCCAACGTGGGGGCAACACGGCACCAGAGCGTTCGGTGGGCCCGCCACAGACCCAGGCGCCCGGTATGCGCTGTTGCTAGCCGCGGCGGGGCGCGAGATCGTGGCTGGGGTCCATATCGCCGCCGCCCGCGATGAAACAACCACCGCGGCAACGGTCACCCTTCGGTTCCCCTCTGGTCGCACTGCGCGAGTCGAAAGCGTCTGGGGGCCGGGAAGCGCTCGGTTGGATTTCGAAGTGGCCGACGCCAACGGGGTGGTCAGCGTGGTTGTTGATCCAATCCCGAGCCTCGAGATCAACGGCGAAGCAACCGAACAAGGAGACCTACATCCGCTCGCCGCACTCGGATTTGTAGATCAGCTTTACCGACTGAGCCTCCTAGCCCGCCAGGAGACCGAACCTTGGCCTGAAGTGAACGCCGCGGCTTCGCTTGGTGAACTAATTCACCGAGCGGATCCGTGGACCCCTAGTATCGACTAGCAACCCGATGAGCATAGAGATCCGAGCCAAAACCGACTGCACTGTGGTGTTGGTCGAGGTGAGCCAAAACGACGTGATACGCGGGGGCGACACTATCGCAATCGTCGAAATGATGAAGATCGAACACCTCCTAGCGGCACCCGTCGATGGCACCGTTATCTCGATCGCAGTGGCGCCCGGCCAGGTCATAGCGGCGGGAACCTTGATTGCGTCCATGGAACCGGGCCCCATCGATGCTGCTGCTGATGCGGTTGTGGCCGAGTCGCCCCGCAAAGTCAGGGCTGACCTTCGTGATGTTCAGAGTCGCCAAGCCCGTCTCGCCGACGGCGCTCGGCCCGAAGCAATGGCCAAGATTCACTCGCGCGGTCGTCGCAGCGCCCGCGAGAACATTGCGGACCTCGTCGACGCGGACAGTTTCGAGGAGTACGGCGGGTTGATGTACGCGGGCCAGACCAAGCGTCGCACCGTCGACGACTTAATCGCTACTACTCCCGCTGATGGGATCGTCGGCGGGTTGTGCCGCATCAACGGCGATCACTTCGACGATGCGGCAAGCCGTTGTGCGGTGATGTCGTATGACTACTCGGTCCTTGCGGGAACCCAAGGATTTCGCAGCCACCAAAAGAAGGACCGCCTGCTCGAAGTCGTCGATCGACTAGGTCTCCCCATCGTGTTATTCGCCGAGGGCGGAGGCGGCCGGCCCGGCGACACCGATTCGCCTGATTTGTCGGGCCTAGAGATCATGTCGTTCGCGTGGCTGTCTCGGCTTAGCGGGAAAGTGCCGTCAGTCGCCGTCGTATCTGGACGTTGCTTCGCGGGGAACGCGGCCCTCGCCGCGGTGTGCGACGTCATCATCGCCACCCCCGATGCCAACCTCGGAATGGCCGGACCAGCCATGATCGAAGGGGGTGGACTCGGCGTGTTCACCGCGGAGGAAATTGGTTCGGTCGATATCCAATGCGCCAATGGCGTGATCGATCTGCTCGTCGAGGGCGACGCCGCCGCGGTGGCCACCACCAAGCAATATCTCTCGTACTTTCAGGGCCCGCTCGTCGGCTGGACCGCTCATCGTCAAGACGCCATGCGTGACGTGGTTCCCGAGAACCGGAAGCGGGTTTACGACGTTCGCTGCGCTGTCAACATCTTGTGTGATGTGGATTCAGTGCTCGAGTTGCGACCCACTTTCGGGCGTTCGATCATCACCGTTCTCGGTCGGATCGAGGGCCGCCCGGTGGGTATCATCGCCAACGACCCCGCCCACCTCGGCGGTGCCATCGACGCCAACAGCGCCGACAAAGGTGCCCGTTTCATGCAGTTGTGTGACGGCCACGGCCTGCCGTTGATTTCGCTGTGCGACACGCCGGGCTTCATGGTCGGACCGGTTGCCGAGAAGTCCGCGCAAGTCCGCCACTTCGGGCGACTTTTTGTCACAGGGGCGAGCCTGACGGTGCCACTGATTACTATCGTGCTCCGCAAGGCAGTTGGCCTAGGGGCGATGGCCATGTCCGGCGGGAGTTTCCACGCCACCGTGATGACCCTGGCTTGGCCCACGGGTGAGGTCAGCGCCATGGGAATCGAAGGCGCGGTCACCCTCGGATCTAGACGCGAACTCGACGCCGCGGCCTCGCCGGAGGCGCGAACAGTACTCTACGATGAACTCGTAGGACAGATGTACGCCCACTCCAACGCCCTTAATGCCGCCGCCCACCATGAAATCGACGATGTGATCGACCCCGCGACAACCCGGCCCCGAGTCGTCAACCTGCTCCGTGCAATGCCGCCTCACCCCGGCGGTCACCGGCCAATGATCGACACCTGGTAGCCCCCCCCCGATCCAAACTCGACCCCTAGCGGCGGCGACGGGAGCGGCGAGGCCTTTCGGGGCAACTCGTCCGCCGTATCGCGGGCGTGAAGTCCACCTCAGGGACCGGGCACGTCCCGTCGAGAACCGCCCGCATGGCGGCAATGTGCTCAGGATTATTGCCGCAGCAACCGCCGATGATCTGAACGCCAGATTGTCGTACCCGATGGGCGTGGGCGGCCATCACCTCGGGCGAACCCGAGTAGGCAAGTTCGGCGCCGCGCCACTCAGGAATACCGGCGTTGGATTTGGCGATAACCGGGATGTCGCCCGCGCACTCGATCATCTCCGCCAGCGCGGCCTCCGTGTCGGCCAGATTGTTTCCGCAGTTGGCTCCCATGGCGTCGACGCCGAGTTCTCGCAGCCGAGTCCCGGCAGCCGTGCCACTTACCCCCATCATGGTGTGGCCCGCGGTGTCGAAGCTCAAGGTCACCGCGATCGGCAGATCAGTCACTTGTCGTGCGCCTGCCACGACCGCCTCGACCTCAGCGAGTGAACTCATCGTTTCGATCCACAGTAGATCGGCCCCCCCTTCCGCCAGACCTTGGGCCTGATCAGCGAAGGCCCGAACCGCATCTTGAGGCTGAAGTTCACCGAGCGGCGCCAGCAGTTCACCGGTGGGACCAATCGACCCCGCGACTAGGACCCGACGCTCCACTTGGTCGACAACATGGCGAGCATGGCGGGCAGCTTGGCGATTGATTTCGATGACGCGGTCGTCGAGTTTATGCAGCGCCAATCGGTAGCTGCTCCCCCCGAACGTGTTAGTGAGAACAATGTCTGAACCGGCATCGACATACGACTGATGTAATCCCCAGACCACCTCGGGGCGATCAAGGTTGAGGCGCTCGGGGGCGTCACCAGCCTCGAGCCCGGAAGCCATTAGTTGGGTCCCAGTCGCACCGTCGACGAGGAGCACCCCCTGCTCGGCGAGCAATGTTCTATGAATTGACACCGCGGAACCTCCTACGACATGGCCCGATCACGAAGTTCTCGCCGCAAGATCTTGCCCGAGGCACTCTTCGGGATTACGTCGATGGCTTCTAGCAGTCGGATCTGCTTGTAACTCACAAGATGCTCGCTGACGAAGCTCTGCAGTTCTTCCAGCGAAAGCGATTCACCCTCCGCAACCACGACGAACGCCTTGGGCAGTTCGCCTGCCTCCTCGTTAGCTACCCCAACTACGGCCACATCGAGGACTTTGGGATGGGTCACGATGAGTCCCTCAAGTTCGGCCGGCGGCACCTGAAACCCTTTGTACTTGATGAGTTCTTTGATGCGGTCCACGATCGAGAAGAAGCCGTCATCATCGACGATTGCCACGTCGCCAGTGTGGAGCCAGCCGTCGGCGTCGATAGTCTCCGCCGTTGCTTGGGGATTGTTGAGGTAGCCCTTCATCACCATCGGACCACGAACCCAAAGTTCGCCTCGCTCCCCCACTGGTTGATCGAGGCCGGACTCGGGATCAACAATGCGCGATTCTACGTTGCTCACCGCTAAGCCGCTCGTCCCGGCCCGGTTGAAACCTTCCGGGGTGGCGTGAGAAACCGGGCTGAGTTCGGTCATGCCGTAGCCCTGCACCACCTGGCAGCCGACCCGAGCGGCGGCTTCCTCCTGCAGTTCAGCAGTCAGCGGGGCCGCGCCACTGAAAATCTGCTTCAGCGACGAAAGGTCGAACTGGTCAACGATCGGGGCTTTAGCCAAGCCCAACACCATGGGCGGAACGGCGAAGAAGCGGGTGATCTTGTTGTCTTGGACTAAGGTAAGCGCCTGCTCCATATCAAACCGGGCCATGGTGATCACCCCAGCGCCGTTGGCAATCATGCCGTTCAGCAGAATCTGCATACCGTAGATATGAAAGAAGGGCAGGGCGGCTAGGCCAATATCGTGACCATCGTAGTGAACCACGTGACTGAATTGTCGAATGTTGCTCACTAGGTTGTAGTGGGTGAGCATGACCCCCTTCGGCAGGCCAGTCGTGCCTGACGAATAAGGTAAAACCATGACATCGTGGCGCGGATCAATCGCAACTTGGTCAATCGGGTCACCGTAGACGTCTTCTAGCGATAGCTCCCCGGGCGCCCCGCCAATCACAATAATCTCGGTGACGCTGGTGCCCTCAGTCGCCGTGCGGGCGGTCTCAAGGAACATTTCGACGGTAAACAAAATAGTCGCCGAGGCATCTATGAGTTGGAGGCGCACCTCGTCGGCCCCGTACGTCGGATTAACCGTCGTGAGCATCGCTCCCGCGGTAGCCACGCCGTGAAACACCGTCAGGTACTCCGGAACGTTGGGAGCCATCAGTGCGACACACGAACCCGGGCCGATGCCTCGGGCCTGCAGTCCACCAGCGAACCGACGAATGGCGTCGTAGATCTCACTGAAGGTGTAAGCCGTTCCCGCTCCGTCGGAGATAGCCATACGATCCGGATAGTCACTCGCTTGGGCAAAGACGAAGTCGGTGATCGACACGTTGGGGATATCGACGCGGGGAAGGCGGCTTTGATGAATGATGGTCACGGTTAGTCCTTACGGGCAGCCTAGGCAGATTCGGTAGGGTACCCTTGAACCATGCGATCTGCCATCGAATGGCTCAGGAGCAAATTCCGTAACGGTTGGGACGAAATAAAAGCTCGGGGCGCGGGCCATCGGGCCATGCCCAACGAACTCTATAAGCCCATCCGACACATCGTTGGTCCGACCGGATGGATGGCCCAGAACACGCTCGGACCTGCCGCCGAGGGTGCCAAGGCGTTCAACCAGTCGTTCGAGCCGCGGATCCCACCCAGTATCCACGTCTCGCACCGCGACGCCGTTCGTGTCAACATGGCGATGCCGTTAGCTGAGCGTTGCATCGAAGACTGGAGCACCGACATCGTCTACGCCGACCCGCACGACGAACTCGACTTGCAGTAGCCAACGCCGCTTCCCTCGTGACCGCTTATGACGCCTACGAACCGCTGGCCCCTTGGGATGGTCGCCGAGTCCCCCTGACCCTCATCGGCGGCTACCTAGGAAGCGGGAAGACCACCGTATTGAACGAACTGCTAGCCCGTACCGATCGCCCGATTGCCATCTTGGTGAACGATGTGGGAGAAATCAACATCGATGCTGGCCTGTTGCGCCGTCGCCAGGCCGACACCATCGAGCTAACCAACGGCTGTGTCTGCTGCTCGCTTAGTGAAGGACTGGGAGTTGCCTTGCAGTCATTGCGCGACCGCGACACCGCACCCGACCACGTCATCATCGAACTGAGCGGCGTGGCCGACCCGTTAGCGGTCCTCCCGTGGAGCAACAGTGACGGCTTTCGCCTCGAAGGGGTCGTCGTTGTCGTCGATGCCGACCAGTTCCTCGATCGCATCGACGACGAGCGAACGGCGCCGCTACTAATGCGCCAGTTGACTCCCGCCGACGTCCTGGTACTGTCGAAAACCGACCTTGCGGGGACCATGTTGACCCGCCAGGTCACCGCTCGACTCGCTGAACTTGTACCCGATGCACCCATTGTTCGCTCCGAGCGGGCGGGCGCCTCAACGCTTTTGGACCTTGGTACCCGACGCGGCCGCGACGTTGCTGTCACGGCACCGCCTACCCTTTTCGACCCGCATCGAATCGAACGACACGTCCTCCCCCGCCCCTGCTCCGAAACGGTGCTGGCGCAGATCCTAGACAACCTTCCGGCCGACACAGTGAGGGCTAAAGGAGTCGCCGAGACCGAAACCGGTGAACGGCTTCTCGTGCAGCTAGTGGGGCGGCGCCGGACGATTAGCACGCTTCCTGAAGCCGAGGATCAAGAACCCACTGACCTCATCGTTGTCGGGATTTGATGGCTATCTCGCTATGAGGTTCAACTGGTGGCGATCAAAGTCACCGACGCCACCGCTAGGCTGAAACCGACGAGTTGAGTACGACTTATCCGTTCGCGAAATACCAGCCACGCCATCGCGACCGTCACCGCGGGGAACATCGAAGCAACAACCGCCACGGTACCGAGAGACCCTAGGGTGGTGGCGATTGCGTACATCGCGTTGGCGGAAACGCTCAACACTCCGACCAACCCGATTAGCGGCCACACCGAACGAGGAACCGTTACCCGAGTCCGGCTCACTCCCATCATTAACGACAGCACTACTAGGCCCGACAACCGTGACGGAGCCACTATCCAGACCCCGCCGTCGTTGCTTGTTTGGGCGAACGCTACGAGCAAGAGACCGAGGCCCGCCGCCCCGACGAGGCCATACCCGATCGAGTGAGTAACCGTGCCGGGCCCTTCAGAACTGCCGACGCTCACTAGAGCAATGGCTGCCAGACCTAGTCCAACTCCGAAAAGAGCGGTCGGGCCGAACTTGTCGCCTTGCAGAGCCGACACCGCTAGCGGACAAGCTGTCGAGAATACGCCAACCATCGGCGCAACGATTCCGACACGGGCGTGGGCGTAGCCGTGGTAGATAGCGGTCAATCCCACCGCCGATCCAACTCCGGCGACAGTGCCCCACAGCAGGTCCGTGCCGGTGGGATCCCCGCCGATAACTAAGGCCACCAAGACAGTAAAGACGAACCCGAGAACATGGGCTGCCGCGCTTACGGTTAGCGCCGCGGCCCGACGGGTCGCCAAGCTACCGATGAAGTCACTACACCCCGCGGCGAGCGAGACGCCCACCGCCAAAAGGATCGCCACCGGCTAGCTGCCGTTGAGGGCGCGAATGACCGCCGGGAACTGATCCAAGCCTCGACTCCCGTCGCACTGGACCACGACATAGTTGAAACCCCATCGCTCTCGGCGGGCCTGCAGCAATTCGATGATCTGAGCAACCGAACCGGCGATGAGGGCAGGCGATTCGGCCACCACATCTACGGGCACCCCAAACAGTTGGGCGAAGAGATCGAAGGTCTCCTCCGGATCGTCGGTCACCGCCAAATTCATCGTGAGGGAGCTAATCTCGATCGAGTCGAGACGCTCGCCGGCCACCTCGCGCACTCGCTTTAGCTTGGCGTCGTAGGCCGCTGGCATCGAATCGGCAATAGCATCGGTTCCGACCTCGCCGGCTCCGAGGTTGGCGGTAATGGCGACAATGTCGGCCTGTTCGGCTGCCACACCGAGCATCCGCGGCCCGCCGCCGCCAATTATTACTGGAGGTCCGCCCTCCGTGTAGGGCTTCGGGTGCCCGTCGTAGCCCGCAATTTGATAATGCTCGCCGTGGTAGTCGAACCCCTCGCCCGCCCAACACAACCTGATGATCTCTAGGCTCTCAACCATCCGTTCAATGCGCACCCCTGGTCGGTCGTAGCGCAGACCGGCTTGGTCGTAGTCTGTGCGCATCCACCCAGCGCCGAGCCCGAACTCAACACGACCTTCCGCGATGTGGTCGAGGGTGGCAATCTCCTTGGCTAGCATCACCGGGTGGCGGTAATCGTTGCCGAACACTAAAGCGCCCACCTTTAGCGTCGTCGTGACCGCCGCGGCAGCCGCCAGAGCGCTAATCGGTCCGTACTGGTGATGGAAATGGTCAGGTACCAGAATCGACGAAAATCCGCAGTCTTCGGCGAAGCGAGCGGTATCTAGCCAGGTCATGGATTCGACGGGGCTATGCAGTTGGAGGCCGAAGCGAAAGGGTTGCGTCATCGTCGGAGCCTAGGCCACGTAGCTACGCCCCCGGCCAAGTATCGGCTATTCGATATCCCCGCGGCCACGGATCACTGGCATCCACGAGATGGTGCTGCAGGCCCGTAATCCAGGCCCGGCCAGTTATCTGTGGAACAATCGCGGGGACCCCCGCGACTGCGGTGTCTTGTTGGATCACCCCGACGAACTCCGAACCGATCACAGATCGCACCTTGAGGGCGTCGCCCACCTGCATCTCCCCACCGGCTCGGAGCAGCGCTAGTCGACTTGACACTCCGGTACCGGTCGGCGAGCGGTCAAGTTTGCCCGGTGCGATGACCGACGTGCTCTGCATGGTGAAAACACCGTCGGCTTGGCGAGTAAGGGGTCCCGCTATTTGACAAAACGAAATATGGCGCCATTCGGGGTTCGTGGGATGAACAAATCCCAACTGTTCGTTCGCCGCGTCGGTGATACTCCGCCCGAACTGAACCAACTCAAAAGCGGTTGACGGGCCAATCTCCAACCCGAGGTCGGCGGCGTCGACCAGCACAAAGCTGTCCCCGCCGTAGGCGGTATCCACCCGCAGCGAGCCGAGCCCGGCCACATCGAGCATCGCATCGCGGCGGTGGACGAAGGACGCCACGTTGGTCACCGTAATATTCAGTGCCTTACCGGCGCGGCATTCAGCGTCGATGTGAACGAGCCCGCCGGGCGCTTCTAGATAGAACCGGGTGCGGGGCTCGATCATCGGGACCCGACCCGACTCCAGCAAAACGGTGGCCACACAAATCGAGTTCGACCCCGACATGGGTGGCGTATGGCAAGGCTCCATGATGATGAAACCCGCGACCGCATCACGATGAACCGGCGACACCAGCAGGTTGACGTGCCGAAACACGCCGCCTCGGGGCTCATTTAGAACTAGGTCTCGGAGTTGGCCGTCAGTATCAATCCAGCGCGATTGCTCCCAAATGGTGGCCCCCGGTGGTGGCCGAACCCCGCTCACGATGACATCGCCAACCTCGCCCTCGGCGTGACAACCAACGATCTCGATCGCGGTGCTCACATCGATTCCGTGCGGGTTGGGCATGGCTAGGTTCTAGCGCATAGACGATCTTTTCCGATCCCTTACCGTCGGTCATCACGACTTGTCCCATCGGGTAGTGCTGGCACCGATGACCCGCGCGCGAGCCGAGAGAACCAGGGTGCCGCTCTGCCGCGTCCGTGAAAGCGTCGAAAACAGATCAGCCTTTCGCTTCGACAAAAGCGTCCGAGTAGTTAGTCTCGAATTCGCCGGTGTCCTCTAACGCCTCCAAGGACTTTACGCCACCAGCTAGGAGGGTCGGATCATTCACGAAGTCGAGCAGTTCGGCGTCCAAGCCATCCAGCGCGGCATCATTAGGAGTGTTGTAATAGTTGAAGTTGGTTAGCGCCGCGCCCTGTTCGCCGCTCCACATCCAGTTGATGAACGTATGAGCCGTACAAGGGTGCGGAGCATCAAAGGGGATCGAGAAATTGTCAATCCAACGGGTGCCGCCCTCTTCGGGAACGAAGTATACGTAATCGTCGGGGTTGTCGGTCTCGAGGTACTGCACGAACATGTCGCCGGAGTAGCCATGACCAATTACCGTCTCGCCGCTCGTTATGAACTCATCGGCCGAGTCGGTGTTGAACGCGGCCAACCGACTCGCCGTATTGGAGATCAGATCTTTCGCCTCGTTGAGTTCATCGATGTTCGTCGTGTTGTTGGAGTAGCCGAGGTACTTCAGGGCCGCGCCCAGCGTCTCGCGCGGATCGTTGAGCAACTGAATCTTGCCATCGAACTCGCCCGAGATGGCCGGATCGAAAATCAGGCCCCAGGAACGCGGAAAGTCGGTGCCGACCACAGCGGTGTTCACGCCGATGCCGGTGGTGCCCCACTGGTAAGGCAGCGAGTACTCTCCGTTCGGGTCGTAGTACAGACCAGAGAAATCCACCGACAGATTATCGGAGTTCGGGATGAGATCGAAGTTGAGCGGCATGAGTGACCCCGCCGCAATCATCACCGACACCATGTAATCCGAAGGAATGATCACATCAAAGCCGCTGTTGCCCTCCGAAACAATGGGCTGCATGGCCTCGTTGGAGTCATAGTTATCAAGCGAGAATTTAATGTCGTGCTCGGCCGCGAACTCCGCTAGTTGCTCTTCGTCGATGTATTCGGCCCAGTTGTACAGAGCGAGGTCGCCGTCGGTTTGCCCGACTTCACAACTGGCAGTGTCGTCGCCCGCCTCATCGTCACCTCCGCACGCGGCAGCGAAAAGGGCCAGACCAAACAGGCTCGCTAAGAGCCGGAACCAAGTTGCTTTCATAATTGCTTTCTCCTTACGACCTAGGGTCGAATCGAGGGTTTCATTGTTTCCCACCGACCCCTTTCACCCGTTCAACCACGAGCGAGAGGATTACGAGGGTCATCGACGCAGCCAACATTACAACAGAAATCGAGTTGATGAGAGGCGTAACCCCTTTACGGATCAGGCCGAAGACATAGACAGGCAACGTGGTCCAGCCGGGTCCGGCCACGAACTGGGTGATGACCACGTCATCGAGCGACAGAGTCATGGCGAGCAAGGCACCGCCCAAAATACCCGGCAATATCTGGGGCAGGGTGACATGACGAAACGCCTGCCATCGAGTGGCGTAGAGGTCAAAAGCGGCTTCTTCGAGTTTGGTGTCCATCCCCGCCAGTCGACTTCGGACCACCACGGAGACAAAGCTGATGCTAAAGGCGATGTGGCTCGCCACAATGGAGGTGAAGCCCTTACGCAGTTCGAGGCCGAACACAGTGTCTAGGACGGAGAAAAACTCCGAGAAGAACAGCAGCATCATCACCGCCATGGTGACGTCGGGGATAATAATCGGTAGATACAACAAGGCATCGAACACTCGCTTTCCCTTGAAGGTGAAGCGTTCAAGCGACAACGCCGCCATCGTGCCGAGCACAACGGAGACGACTGTGCTGAAGAGGGCGACGCGCACGGAGGCCGACAAAGCGTCCTTGGCGGTCTGGTTATCGCCGAACTCGCGGTACCAATCCAACGTCGCACCGCCCCAAGTGCCGACATTGCGGCTGGCGCTGAACGAAAAAACTACCAGAAGGAGAATGGGCGCGTAGAAAAAGAGATAGACGAACCAGCCGTTCAGATGCAGACCGAACTTGGTCCAGCCGCGGGGTTCGACGACGGTGCTCACAGTGTCCTTCCTCCCTTCCGGAAGTAGATGATGGTGGTTGTAAGCATGATCGCCATGAGCACGAACGACAGCGAGGCTCCGAAAGGCCAGTTCCGGGCCGTGAGAAACTGGGTGACTATGTAGCTCCCCAGAAGAGTAGTTTTCGCTCCGCCCAGAATCTCAGGTGTCACGTAAGCGCCAAGGCTCGGCACAAAGCACAGGATCGACCCAGCGATAACGCCAGGCATTGACAAGGGCAACAGAACGCGCCGAAAGGACTGAAAACCATTGGCGTAGAGGTCCCGGCTCGCTTCCAGTAGGCGAGGGTCGATGCGTTCGATTGAGGCGTAGAGCGGTAGTATCATGAACGGCAAAAACCCATACACCAAGCCAATAACCACCGCGGTTTGCGTAAACAAGAACTCCTGTTCCCCCAAGCCGAGGAATTCGGTTGTCTTGGTAAGGGGGCCGTCGTTGCCTAAGATGACTCTCCAGGCGTAGTTGCGAACTAAGAAGTTGGTCCAGAACGGAATCATCACAAAGACCAACATGAGGTTGCGAACCACCGGACTACGAGTAGCCAGAAAGTAGGCGAACGGGTAACCGATCAACAAACAGATAACCGTGGTGACTAGGGCCAGACTGAGCGAGCGAAAGAGGATGTCACGAACGATCGGCTCGCCCAGTTTGGCGTAGCTGTCGAGATTCCAACCTGAGAGATCAGTACCGCCGAATCGGTTGCGGGTGGCGAACGAGTAGCCAACGACGATTAGGAGCGGAACCCCAAAGAACAAGATGAGATACCCGTAGGCGGGCAACGCCAACAAGAACCCGCGACGAGATTCCTGACGAATTGCCGCCGCTTCGAACTCGGGAGTGGCAACCTCGACCTTGTTCATTAGTCGGCCACCACCGACACCGCCGAAGGGTCCCAGGTTACCGACACGGGAGAACCGGGTTGGCGAAAAATGGCCCCTGGACGGTTTTCTTCGCGGACCTCGATCCGCATCCAGTCGAGAGCCACCTCGTACACTCGGGCGTTCCCGAGATAGGTCGCCAGCGCGATGACCCCATCGACGCTTGCGTGGCCTTCAGGGGCCGCGCCTTGTTCAACGATATGGGCTCGTTCGGGTCGCAGGCTCAACGCAACGGCGGTACCGGGTCGGCGGTTGCTCGTGGCCGCAACCCGGGCACCGTTGGCCAAACAAACCACCGTGGCCGACTCGACAGTTCCTTCGAGCAAGCTAGTCTGGCCAATAAAATCGGCCACGAAGCGACTGTCGGGCCGTTCGTAGATCTCTTCGGGTGAACCAACCTGGAGAAGTTTGCCTTCGTGCATTACCGCAATCCGGTCGCTCATCGTGAGGGCTTCTTCTTGGTCGTGAGTCACAAAAACGAATGACACTCCAAGGTCACGCTGCAAAGACTTGAGTTCGAGTTGCATCTCTTGGCGGAGTTTAAGATCTAACGCACCTAGCGGTTCGTCGAGCAAAAGCACCTTGGGTTCGTTTACGAGAGCCCGAGCCAAAGCCACTCGCTGCTGCTGCCCACCTGACATCTGCGACGGCATGCGTTGCTCCAAGCCGGTGAGTTGCACGATGTCGATGAGTTTGGCCGCCTGAGCGCGGGCGATGCTTTTGTCAATCCGTTGCATTCGTAGTCCAAACGCCACGTTGTCCATCACGTTGAGATGCGGAAAGAGGGCGTAGTTCTGAAAGACGGTATTAACAGAGCGTTTGTTGGGCGGCAAGGTCCCCACCTCGTCGCCGAAGATCTTGAGACTGCCTTCGGTGGGAAACTCAAGACCGGCGATCATGCGCAGCGTTGTGGTCTTGCCGCACCCGGATGGCCCCAGCATGGCAAAGAACTCACCATCAGCGATCGAAAGGTCGATGTTATCGACTGCAACGACATCGTCGAACCGCTTGATGATCCCCGTCAACTCGACAGCGTGATCGTTCATAGCTTTCCCATCTCGGCCATGGCTTCGGTGAAGGCTTGGCGAAGCACTCGGTTTATTACCTCAAACTCTTCGGGGCCGGCGATAAGGGGCGGCGCCAGCTGAATCACGGGTTCGCCCCGGCTATCGGCTCGGCAAAGTAACCCTAGGTCCGCCATTCGGTGGCTCAGAAAACCGCGCAGCAGGTGATGCGCTTCGGCCGCGTTAAACGATTCCTTGCTGGCCTTGTCTTTCACCAGTTCGATTCCGTAGAAGTAACCCATACCGCGGACATCGCCCACTATTGGCAGGTCAGCTAAATCATCAAGCGCCGCCCGAAAGGCATCTTCGTTGGTCATCACGTTGCCTAGCAGGTCGTCAGCAGCAAAGAGATCGAGATTGGCCAGCGCAACCGCGCAACTCACGGGATGGCCCGCGAACGTGTAGCCGTGCAAGAATTGTTCGTCGGTGTCGACGAAAGGCTCCGCAATTCGGTCACTGACAAGCATGGCACCAAGCGGGGCGTAGCCTGAGGTCAGGCCCTTCGCGCTGGTGATAATGTCGGGTTGGTAGCCGAGGCGTTGCGAGCCGAACATGGTGCCGAGTCGGCCGTAGGCGCAAATAACTTCGTCGCTCACGAGCAGCACACCGTGGGTATCACATATCTCGCGGACCCGAGCGAAGTAACCCGGTGGTGGGGTGAAACAGCCACCCGCGTTCTGTACCGGTTCGAGAAATACCGCCGCAATAGTCTCGGCTCCTTCGCGCAAGATGGCTTCCTCGATTACCTCTGCGAAGTAGCTCTCGTCGGTGATCCATTCGGGCACCCGGTAACGGTTAGTGTTCGGGACCTTGATTGCCCCCGGCACTAGAGGCTCAAACGGGGCCTTTACAGCGCTGAGTCCCGTGATCGACAGAGCGCCCATCGAGGTGCCGTGGTAACTCAGATCGCGACTGATGACCTTGGTCCGAAGCGGTTCTCCCTTGAGTTTGAAGTATTGGCGGGCGAGTTTCCACGCAGACTCCACCGCCTCGGACCCGCCACTGGTGAAGAACACCCGATTCAGATCACCGGGGGCAAGATGGGCGAGGCGGGCGGCGAGTTCAACCGCTTTGGGGTGGGCATAGGTCCAGATTGGAAAGAAGCCAAGCGTCTGGGCTTGTTCGCCTGCCGCTCGGGCCAGTTCCGTTCGACCGTATCCGACCTGTGTGGTGTACAAACCGGCCAGGCCGTCGAGGAAGCGGTGGCCTTGGTTGTCCCAGACGTAGCACCCTTCCCCGCGTTCGATGATCGGCATGCCGTCGATGCTGCGACCAAGACTGGAGAAGTGACCCCAGAGATGGCGATCAGCTTGGGCGGCCAATTCTAGGTTCTGCGGCAAGTTCATTGACACTCTCCCCTCCCGCGCGAAACTCCGAGTCAACACTATTTATGCGCCCTAGGCAACTAAACCCGTCGCCGTAGCTCCTGGTGGCGTCCCATCGGCGGTGTAATACGAGGCCTGGCGTAGGTTCCTTCAAGAGCTGCAAACTCATCGAAGGAGACCCACGCCATGCCCAAACGAGTATCGCCTATTGAGACGATCCGCGCCGACATCGACACTGTGTTCGGTTCGGGAAACCGGTTGAGGAGTGTCTGGAGGAGTTGATGCGCCACTCGGTGCGGCTTGTGCTTCAGCAGGTCCTCAAGGGCGATTCCGAAGTGTTCCAGAACCGCGACCTGACCGGCATCGATTTGGACTACCTGTTTCTCGACGGGTCGCAGTCGAGCCCGCCGCGGCAGAATCCACCGACGGCGCCGCCGGATTGATCAACGCGATCGGCACCACCAAGCCCTCCCGGCTGCGGTGCGCTGCCTGCAAGACGACCGTCAAGCGCTGACCTCGTACCTACGATTCTGGACCGATCACCACAAACGGATCCGACATACCAACTGGGAGACGTCAACCCTCGAGACCAGAACCAGATACGCACCTAGTGATTGCTTCGCAACTTTTGCCTTCCCGGGCAGTTTGCGGGCGACGGACAATCCGACCGCTGATCAATTCGTAGCGGCTAACTAAGGGATCACGAAATTCTACCACCGCTACCACGATGAGGGCCAAAATGATCCAATAACCAAGGAACTGCGGGCACGTCCCCGAGACGTCCTGCGACCATGCCAACCGCTACCTTGACCGCACCGTTGTCGTCGAAACTCTAGTCGACGGTGCCGGCCAAGCGTTCATGAACTGAGCGGGTGGAGCGAGTCTCTGCATCAAAATGTTACCCGGTAGAGGCGGGCGAGGAATGCTGCCATCTGCTCACGAGTCACCGTTTGTTGTGGTGAGTACGTTGTGGGTGACGTGCCTTGGGTGACGCCGAGGTCTTTGATGCAGCCAACGTCACTGTAAGCGTATGACGTTCGTGGAACGTCGCTGTATCCGTGGTTAGTGGACCCGCACTTGTTTCCGGTAACGGTGCGGTAGAGGCGAGCGAGGAATGCTGCCATCTGCTCACGAGTCACCGTTTGTTGTGGTGAGTACGTTGTGGGTGACGTGCCTTGGGTGACGCCGAGGTCTTTGATGCAGCCAACGTCACTGTAAGCGTATGACGTTCGTGGAACGTCGCTGTATCCGTGGTTAGTGGACCCGCACTTGTTTCCGGTAACGGTGCGGTAGAGGCGAGCGAGGAATGCTGCCATTTGCTCACGAGTCACCGTTTGTTGTGGTGAGTACGTTGTGGGTGACGTGCCTTGGGTGACGCCGAGGTCTTTGATGCAGCCAACGTCACTGTAAGCGTATGACGTTCGTGGAACGTCGGTAAACCCGTGATCAGAGTTGGCCTCCTCTATGCAAGCCGGTTCGAGTTCACGCAAATCAGCCACATCGATCGTTATTGTCTGGGTAGCGGTTTGGCCTTTGGCAACAGTGTGGGCTGCGGTTGCTGCCGCAAACACCGGAGCGTTGTCGTCCACGTTAGTGACAGTGACCGTCACCGCCTGAGTCACGGCTTGGCCGCCCGCGGTTGCAGTAACCTCAAGCACATAGATGTTGCTGTTATCGGCAGAACCCGGGTTTTCGAAATCTGGTGCCGTGTTGAATGCCAGATCACCTGTGTCGGCGTCGATCTCGAAGTCGCCCTGGTCGGCGCCGCCTGTCAGCGTGTAGGTGATGGTGTCGCCATCGCCGTCGGTAGCGATCACGGTAGCTACAGCGGTTTGACCTTCAGCAACATTGTGGGCTGCGCTTGATGCCAATACTGGAGTGTTGTCGTTCACGTTAGTGACAGTGACCGTCACCGTCTGAAAAGCGGTCCGAGTGCCTGAGGTTGCGGCGACCACAACCACATAGACATTATTACCGCCAGCATCGCTCGGGTTTTCGAAATCTGGTGCAGTGTTGAATGCCAACTCACCTGTGTCGGTGATTTCGAAGTCGTCTTGGTCGGCGCCTGTCAGCGTGTAGGTGATGGTGTCGCCATCGCCGTCGGTAGCGATCACGGTAGCTACAGCGGTTTGACCTTCAGCAACATTGTGGGCTGCGCTTCCTTCCGCAAACACCGGAGCGTTGTCGTCCACGTTAGTGACAGTGACCCTCACCGCCTGAGTCACGGCTTGGCCGCCCGCGGTTGCTGTGACCACAACCACATAGACGTTATTACCGCCAGCATCAGTCGGGTTTTCGAAATCCGGTGCCGTTCTGAATGCCAACACACCTGTGTCGGCGTCGATCTCGAAGCCGCCCTGGTCGGCGCCGCCTGTCAGCGTGTAGGTGATGGTGTCGCCATCGCCGTCGGTAGCGATCACGGTAGTTACGACGGTTTGACCTTCGGCAACATTGTGGGTTGCGGTTGATGCCAATACTGGAGTGTTGTCGTTCACGTTAGTGACAGTGACCGTCACCGTCTGAAAGGCGGTCCGAGTGCCGGCGGTTGCGGTGACCACAACCACATAGACATTACTACCGCCAGCATCACCCGGGTTTTCGAAATCCGGTGCAGTGTTGAATGCCAACACACCTGAGGCGGCGTCGATCTCGAAGTCGTCTTGGTCAGCGCCTGTCAGCGTGTAGGTGATAGTGTCGCCATCGCCGTCGGTAGCAATCACGGTAGCTACGACGGTTTGACCTTCAGCAACACTATTGGTTGCGGTTGATGCCGCGAATACTGGAGCGTTGTCGTCCACGTTAGTGACAGTGACCGTCACCGTCTGAGTCACGGCTTGGCCGCCCGCGGTTGCGGTAACCACAACCACATAGACATTATTACCGCCAGCATCAGTCGGGTTTTCGAAATCCGGTGCCGTGTTGAATGCCAACACACCTGAGGCGGCGTCGATCTCGAAGTCGCCCTGGTCGACGCCTGTCAGCGTGTAGGTGATGGTGGCGCCATCGCCGTCGGTAGCGATCACGGTAGCTACAGCGGTTTGACCTTCAGCAACAGTGTGGGCTGCGGTTCCTGCCGCAAACACCGGAGCGTTGTCGTCCACGTTAGTGACAGTGACCGTCACCGTCTGAAAAGCGGTCCGAGTGCCGGCGGTTGCGGCGACCACAACCACATAAACGTTATTACCGCCAGCATCACCCGGGTTTTCGAAATCCGGTGCAGTGTTGAATCTCAGGTCACCTGTGTCGCTGATTTCGAAGTCGTCTTGGTCAGCGCCTGTCAGCGTGTAGGTGATGGTGTCGCCATCGCCGTCGGTAGCAATCACGGTAGCTACGACGGTTTGACCTTCGACAACATTGTGGGCTGCGGTTCCTGCCGCGAATACTGGAGCGTTGTCGTCCACGTTAGTGACAGTGACCGTCACCGCCTGAGTCACGGCTTGGCTGCCCGCGGTTGCGGTGACCACAACCACATAAACGTTACTGTTATCGGCAGAACCCGGGTTTTCGAAATCCGGTTCCGTGTTGAATGTCAGCTCACCTGTGTCGGCGTCGATAGTCGAAGCTCGCCCTGGTCGGAGCCGCTTGTTAGTTCGTAGGTGATGGTGTCGCCATCGCCGTCGGTAGCGATCACGGTAGTTACAGCGGTTTGACCTTCGGCAACATTGTGGGCTGCGCTTCCTGCCGCGAATACTGGAGTGTTGTCGTTCACGTTAGTGACAGTGACCGTCACCGTCTGAAAAGCGGTCCGAGTGCCAGCGGTTGCGGTGACCACAACCACATAGACGTTATTACCGCCAGCAGAAGTCGGGTTTTCGAAATCTGGTGCCGTGTTGAATGCCAACTCACCTGTGTCGGTGATTTCGAAGTCGTCTTGGTCCACGCCTGTCAGCGTGTAGGTGATGGTGTCGCCATCGCCGTCGCTAGCGGTCACAGTAGTTACAGCGGTTTGACCTTCAGCAACAGCGTGGGCTGCGGTTGCTGCCGCAAACACCGGAGCGTTGTCGTCCACGTTAGTGACAGTGACCGTCACCACCTGAGTCACGGCTTGGCCGCCCGCGGTTGCGGTAACCACAACCACATAGACATTACTGTTATCGGCAGAACCCGGGTTTTCGAAATCTGGTGCCGTTCTGAATGCCAGGTCACCTGTGTCGGTGCCGATCTCGAAGTCGCCCTGGTCGACGCCTGTAAGTTCGTAGGTGATGGTGTCGCCATCGCCGTCGGTAGCGATCACGGTAGTTACAGCGGTTTGGCCTTCGGCAACATTGTGGGCTGCGCTTCCTGCCGCGAATACTGGAGTGTTGTCGTTCACGTTAGTGACAGTGACCGTCACCGTCTGAGTCACGGCTTGGTCCGAGTGCCGCGGTTGCGGTGACCACAACCACATAGACGTTACTGTTACCGGCAGAACCCGGGTTTTCGAAATCCGGTGCCGTGTTGAATGCCAACACACCTGAGGCGGTGATCGATCGTAAAGCTCGGCCGGTCGGCACCGCCTGTCAGCGTGTAGGTGATGGTGTCGCCATCGCCGTCGATAGCGATCACGGTAGCTACGACGGTTTGACCTTCAGCAACAGTGTGGGCTGCGCTTCCTTCCGCAAACACCGGAGCGTTGTCGTCCACGTTAGTAACAGTGACCCTCACCACCTGAGCCACGGCTTGGCCGCCCCGCGGTTGCGGCGACCACAACCACATAGACATTACTACCGCCAGCATCAGTCGGGTTTTCGAAATCCCGGTCCAGTGTTGAATGCCAACACACCTGAGGCGGCGTCGATCTCGAAGTCGCCCTGGTCGGCGCCGCCTGTCAGCGTGTAGGTGATGGTGTCGCCATCGCCGTCGGTAGCGATCACGGTAGCTACGACGGTTTGACCTTCGACAACAGTGTGGGCTGCGGTTGATGCCAATACTGGAGCGTTGTCGTCCACGTTAGTGACAGTGACCGTCACCGTCTGAAAAGCGGTCCGAGTGCCTGAGGTTGCGGTGACCACAACCACATAGACATTATTACCGCCAGCATCACCCGGGTTTTCGAAATCCGGTGCAGTGTTGAATGCCAACACACCTGAGGCGGCGTCGATAGTAAAGCTTGACCGGTCGGCGCCGCCTGTAAGTTCGTAGGTGATGGTGTCGCCATCGCCGTCGGTAGCGATCACGGTAGTTACGACGGTTTGGCCTTCGGCAACATTGTGGGCTGCGGTTCCTGCCAATACTGGAGCGTTCTCGTTCACGTTAGTGACAGTGACCGTCACCGTCTGAAAGGCGGTCCGAGTGCCGGCGGTTGCGGTGACCACAACCACATAGACGTTATTACCGCCAGCATCAGTCGGGTTTTCGAAATCCGGTGCAGTGTTGAATGCCAACTCACCTGTGTCGGTGATTTCGAAGTCGTCTTGGTCGGCGCCTGTCAGCGTGTAGGTGATGGTGTCGCCATCGCCGTCGGTAGCGATCACGGTAGCTACGACGGTTTGACCTTCAGCAACATTGTGGGCTGCGCTTCCTTCCGCAAACACCGGAGCGTTGTCGTCCACGTTAGTGACAGTGACCGTCACCACCTGAGTCACGGCTTGGCCGCCCGCGGTTGCGGTGACCACAACCACATAAACGTTACTGTTATCGGCAGAACCCGGGTTTTCGAAATCATTCAACACGGCACCGGATTTCGAAAACCCGGGTTCTGCCGATAACAGTAATGTCTATGTGGTTGTGGTTACCGCAACCGGGGGCGGCCAAGCCGTGACTCAGGTGGTGACGGTCACTGTCACTAACGTGGACGACAACGCTCCAGTATTGGCATCAACCGCAGCCCACAATGTTGCTGAAGGTCAAACCGTCGTAGGTACCGTGATCGCTACCGACGGCGATGGCGACACTATCACCTACACGCTGACAGGCGTTGACCAAGACGACTTCGAAATCACCGACACAGGTGTTGAATGCCAACACACCTGTGTCGGTGATTTCGAAGTCGTCTTGGTCGGCGCCTGTCAGCGTGTAGGTGATGGTGTCGCCATCGCCGTCGGTAGCGATCACGGTAGCTACAGCGGTTTGACCTTCAGCAACAGTGTGGGCTGCGCTTCCTGCCGCAAACACCGGAGCGTTGTCGTTCACGTTAGTGACAGTGACCGTCACCGTCTGAAAAGCGGTCCGAGTGCCCGCGGTTGCGGCGACCACAACCACATAAACGTTATTACCGCCAGCATCGCTCGGGTTTTCGAAATCCGGTGCAGTGTTGAATGCCAACACACCTGTGTCGGTGATTTCGAAGTCGTCTTGGTCAACGCCTGTCAGCGTGTAGGTGATAGTGTCGCCATCGCCGTCGGTAGCGATCACGGTACCTACGACGGTTTGACCTTCAGCAACATTGTGGGCTGCGGTTGATGCCAATACTGGAGCGTTGTCGTCCACGTTAGTGACAGTGACCGTCACCACCTGAGTCACGGCTTGGCCGCCCCCGGTTGCGGTAACCACAACCACATAGACATTACTGTTATCGGCAGAACCCGGGTTTTCGAAATCCGGTGCCGTGTTGAATGCCAACACACCTGAGGCGGCGTCGATAGTAAAGCTTGACCGGTCGGCGCCGCCTGTTAGTTCGTAGGTGATGGTGTCGCCGTCGTCGTCGGTAGCGATCACGGTAGTTACAGCGGTTTGACCTTCGGCAACACTATAGGTTGCGGTTGCTGCCGCGAATACTGGAGCGTTCTTGTTAGTGACAGTGACCGTCACCGTCTGAGAGGCGATCTCGCCGCCTGCGGTTGCGGTGACCACAACCACATAAACGTTACTGTTATCGGCAGAACCCGGGTTTTCGAAATCTGGTGCCGTGTTGAATGCCAACTCACCTGAGGCGGCGCCGATCGCGAAGTCGTCTTGGTCGGCGCCGCCTGTCAGTTCGTAGGTGATGGTGTCGCCGTCGCCGTCGGTAGCGATCACAGTAGCTACGACGGTTTGACCTTCAGCAACATTGTGGGCTGCGGTTCCTGCCAATACTGGAGCGTTGTCGTTCACGTTAGTGACAGTGACCGTCACCGTCTGAAAAGCGGTCCGAGTTCCGGCGGTTGCGGCGACCACAACCACATAAACGTTATTACCGCCAGCATCAGTCGGGTTTTCAAAATCCGGTGCCGTGTTGAATGCCAACACACCTGAGGCGGCGTCGATCTCGAAGTCGTCTTGGTCAGCGCCTGTCAGCGTGTAGGTGATAGTGTCGCCATCGCCGTCGGTAGCAATCACGGTAGCTACGACGGTTTGACCTTCAGCAACACTATAGGTTGCGGTTGATGCCGCGAATACTGGAGCGTTGTCGTCCACGTTAGTGACAGTGACCGTCACCGTCTGAAAGGCGGTCCGAGTGCCGGAGGTTGCGGTGACCACAACCACATAGACATTATTACCGCCAGCAGAACCCGGGTTTTCGAAATCCGGTGCCGTGTTGAATGCCAACACA
>CBDEVU010000006.1:0-303515 GCA_965243715.1 Candidatus Aldehydirespiratoraceae bacterium | reverse complement strand
CCAGCAAAAACACGGTACGCATCATCACCGCGACCGCAGCCTGATAAACCTCGTTCGGTTCGATCCCGTCAAGGAGTTGACCGTTGCGGGCTAGATTGGCCCGTGATAAGGCGTTGACTAGCAGTTCGGTGGCTTGGCGAACCTGACGGCCGAGACCGTCGGTGACATCGGCCTGCGATTTGACCGATTCGACGAGCAGGGCCTCGCAGGTGTTGTTCTCCTCCACCCCGATAAAGCGACCGGCGTGTAGCACGGAACGAAACGAGTCGAGAAGAACCGGTTCGGTCACGAACTCCGAGGCACGCCACGTTCCCGCCCCAGGCGCGCCGTCGTGGCGAGCATGTACTAAGGTTAGGTGATCGCCGTCGGTGACTAGCGCCAGCGGGATCTTGAAGTGACGACCAACTAAAGCGGCGCGCTGCACCCAAGTGGCCGACCAGGTATCGCCCGCCGGACTGCGCTGCGGATCAGTGCCCGCCGGGACCACGAACACCAGCACTCGGGGCCGAGCCACGGGCGAACCATCGGAGGAGTCGGTCTCTTGCCAACCCGTGTCGGCAGTGGCATCGAACAGACCCACCGGAGCTGGCGCGATCGGCGCATACACGCCAGTTGGGGTGACGGTGATGCCCTTGCGGGTGACCCCAGCCGCCAAGTCGGGGGCTAACTCGTCTCCTGTGCGGTAATCGACCCCCCAGCCGAGCACATCACGGAGTAGCCAATCGAGATACCCAGAGCGATCGTTAGCGTCGCCGCACCATCGAACCTTGTTCTCGGCTCGTATTTTTGGGTCGGTACGATCGAGGCCGTTGGGCCAGACCCGCTTGAGCACCGGTAGCGAGAACCACGGCGCCTCCGGGCGGATAAGGGTGAGCCAGTCTTCGTGTTGGGCCGCCACCCGGCGCGACACGGCCATCAGCGTTCCCCGTTCGGGATAAGCAACTCGATAGCCACCGGGAACCAGTTGTGGTCGCGCACCGCGTAGCGACGGCGCAAAATGTCGACCTCGGCCGCGATGTCGTCATCGATGCGCTCGACACGTTCGCGCAAAGCGGCAAGGTCCTTTTGGTACTGCTTCTTTTCGTCGGCGTCAAAGAAGCTAATCTGCTCAACCCGTTCGGGTCCCTCAATAGTTCGCAGTTCGCGTCGGATGCTCTCCTGGAGGTCGCGCAGCGTTTCGCGGAGTCGCTTCTCTTCCGCCTCGCGCTTGGCATCCATCTGCCGACCACGCTGGTCGCGTACCTCTTCGGCGCGGGCCGCCAACGCACTTTCCAACAAAGGCTGCAGCCGACCCCCCCCCCCCACTGATCTAGGTAGCGGGCGCGCACGTGAGACGGCGGGTCCTGAGTACCCGCGGCGTCCACCGCTTCTCTGGTTTCGCCAACGTTTAAACGTCCGTGACGACCGCCGATACGAACCGCGGCCGGTTCGATCACCTCGTCGAGGGTCGAACCATCGGCACCGTTAACCACGATCCGGGCGTGGGCCACCGCCACAGGTTCGTTGATGTCGGCGTAACGCAAGGTGACCCGGTTGATTTTGTTGTCTGCCGAGGCGCCCCAAACCTGGGCCCGCAGCGTTCTTAGGGCGCGGGCCACGAAAGGATGACCAACGTGGAGGTAGAGAACGTCTTGGTGGCCGTGGGCCACCGCCGGGTCGAAAGTGGCTGGGAGTCGGAACCTCTCCACCTCGTTATACAAACCCACCAGAGTCTCGCCCCACGTGCCAGTCAACTCGCCGATCTCAAACACCGGCACGGTAGCTCCGCCCCGCTTGAGCAGTGTTGGGCTCAGCGGAGGCTGACCGTCGATCCGCAACGCCACCGCAACCGCCCGATGCACACGCTCTGGGGTGAGATCAAGTTCCTGGGCACTGGTGAGATACTGGTCGCGAACCTTTTCGATATCAGACGCGAAGCGCTGTTTGATTCTCTCCACGTCGACTCGGAGCTGATCTCGCCGCTCGGCGCTGCGAGCGTCAATATCGTCGAGGCGGTGATCGCCGTCACCCAACATCCGAGCCTCGATCCGAGCGGCGAGAACCGACGCCACTGAACCCAAGTCGTCACGGATGTCGTCCACCTTTCGCGCCACCCGAAACAAAAAGGAATGGTCGTAGGCAACAGTGGAGTTGTCGTTGGTGGCCGCGGCGAAGTGGAAAATGTCGACGGTGGACGACTTCTGGCCGTGACGATCAATGCGCCCGTTGCGTTGTTCCATCCGGTTGGGGTTGAACGGCACATCGACATGGACCAGCCGGTGACATTGGCGATGAAGGTCGATGCCCTCCGACGCGGCATCGGTGGCCAACAGCACCCGGACTTTGGTCTGGGCCGGGTCGTAGTTGAACTCACGGATGATGCGCTCGCGATTGTCTTGATCGAGACTGCCGTGGAAGGCCTCAATACGATCCTGCATCGGGGGTCTGTTGGGGTGCGGCGCTGTAAGCAACTCTTCGAGATAGTTGAGCGTGGCACGATACTCGGTGAACACGATAACCCGCTCGTTATTCCAGGTTCCGTTCGGGTAGCAGACCTCGCCGATCCAATCCATGAGGCGCTTGGTCTTGGCGTCGGCACGACGATGCCGCTGGTCGGCCTGGTGGCGCATCCGGGCCAGTAGCGACTCCTCTTGTTTCTGGTCGACCTTGGCCAGCGCCGCGGCGACTAGAATTTGGGCCTCTTTTTCCTGGTCCGAAACGAGTTCGGAATCGTCGGCTTCATCTTCGAGGGCGGCCTCCGCTTCTAAGAGCGCCTGTTCGGTGGTCGGGTGAGGCAGGGTGGATTCGAGGGTGGCAATGTGTTGGTCGAGGGTGTGTTTGAACGCGGCGGGCGAGGACAACAGGCGCTTTTTCAACAACAGGGTCACCAAGCGGTAGGCGGCTCGCTCGGCGGGCGTGCGATCCCCAACCCCGCCGAGACGCAACAACGTGTACTCGTCGAGCAATTCAAACAGCGCCCGCTCGGGGGGAGGGAAATCAACCTCGATGGCCTGAATCCGGCGCTCGGGGAAGCGATTGTGGCCATCGGGGAGCAAGGTCCGCAGATGCGATTTGAGCCGCCGCACCATCACCGCGTCACGGTCTCTAGCGCTGGGTTTGATGCCTTTCGTGAAGCGGTTCGGGTCGAGCATCTCGAGAAGGGACTGGAACGATTCTGGGTAGCCGTTGTGAGGAGTAGCGGTCAGGAAAAGGCGATGCTCGAAGTGGGGGGCGAGGTGGCGCATGGCCTCGGTCCGCAACGATTCCTTGGCGTAATGGCCGACCGCGGACGGGGCGATCCGGTGGGCCTCATCGACGATCAACAGATCGAACGCCCGCGGGTAGGTATTGGGATCGGGCGGCAAGAACTCGTCGAACCAACGCATCTGCGATTCGAACTTGAGCCACTCCATCGAAACGATCAGCCGGGGATGCGACCGGAAAGGGTTGACCCCCGCGCCACGCTGTCGGCGCAACCGGCGAACGTAGTCCGTATCGACCACTTCAAAACGCAGGCCGAACTGCTCGCCCATCTCCCGCTTCCACTTCAGGCACAAACTCGGGGGACACACCACAAGGATCTTGTGGGCCTGATTCCGCAGCACCAGTTCCTGAGCAATAAGGCCCGCCTCGACGGTCTTGCCCAAACCAACATCGTCGGCGATTAGCAAGTTCACTCGGGGCAGGCCGAGGGCCCTGACTAGTGGTAGGAGTTGATAATCTTCGACCTCAATACCGGCCCGAAACGGCGACTGAAACGCTTTCGTGTTGGCCGACGCGGTAGCCCCCCAGCGCACCGCATCGAGAAAGGCGGCGAAGGTGGCCACGTCGTCGACTCCGCTGGAGGGATCAGGCAGTTCGGCTTGGGGACGTACCTCCGTGCCCGGTTCGGTCTCCCAGATGACCTCGAAGGGATCCGCGCGCCCTTTGTCGTCGATCGGCACAAGTTTGAGAAGATGATGGCGGGTTGCTCCGACCGAACTCAACGCGTCGACGGTCCGGACTGATTTTCTTAGCGACTCGACCACCCAGAAACGGTCTCGGACCCGAACCAGATTGCCCTGCTCGGGCACTCGGACCGCTTGCTCCCCCTCGATTAACACCACCGGTCATTCCCCCCATTAGTTACCCCTCGAACCGTACCGACAGCGTGTGACACTCCCCCGGCACGCGTTGTCGCTGAGCTAAAGCTACTGCGTGGCGGACGAGGATCCACAGGTTGATGTCCCGCGCCACTCTTTCACGGAATCGCCCGCTCGGTTCAGGCCGTTACGCACGTATGCCCGTGACCGCCTCGTAGCGCCCCATGTGTTTGCTCGGGGGAACTGCTGGCCCTGAACATCGGAGCGCCGGGTTGCCGACAACAACGAAAATTCCATGGGTCCGGTCCCTCAGAATCTCGCCCAGCAGGAACCGTTTCGTCTTGCGCAACTCGTTGCCATAGCGATGAGCAGGCTTAAGAGCTCCTCGTCAGTGAGGTTTCCCTTCAAGGAGATCGCCGATGCCGACTTCGACTTCGGTATCCTCGAAGATGGCGGTAATACGGAGTTTTCCACCGGTGGCTTCGATGAATCGGGCTAGGGTGTCGAGGTGGAGGTTGCCTCGCCGTTCCATGCGCGACACTTCGGCTTGGCTGATATCGAGTTGGGCGGAAATCTGCTTTTGGGTAAGACTGCGAGCTTTACGGATCGCGGCCAGGGTCTGAACTCGCCCCGAGATCTTGGCATATGTCCGTTCTTCGGCGTCAGCTGCGCTCTGGTTCTCAACTAGCACCCGATCCCGGGTGGACCGGATCCGGTCGGTAGCCAAGTCCCAATCTTCGTCGGTGTAGGTATCGGCCCCATCGGGAATGGCCGAGTTGTTTTTGGTGGTCATCGTGTTCTCCTGATGTGGGCTTTGTGCTTGGGGTTTCGGTGTTCCCACTCCGGTATCAAGGTGCCTTCAATCTGCTGGACAATACCGGGATACCAGGCGGTGCCGAGGTCGGATTTGTCACCGATCAGCATCACCACCGCGACCTGCTCGCCACCGGTCACGTCGAACCAGACATAGGGGATGCGCAGGATCGGCGGGGCATAGGCGTAGGGGGTGAAGTTGGTTGGGGGCGTCGAAGGTCTGAAACCGAGAGATCACTATCGGATGGCTAGCGTCCTCGGGCTGGTCGCCCTCGATCTCGTGGCCTAGGTCCTCCAAAGCGCGCAAGAGGGCTGAGATCTCGCCAAATAACGCCATGAGGTAGTCGGCACCCTCGGCCCGAGTGGCCAGAGTCTCGTACTGGCTGGCGAACTTAGGATGGTACGACACTTTCGACACTCTTCGGAATATACTATCAACAGTATATACTGTCAACAGTATGCTTTGGCTTTGCTCAGTGGACAAGGCGGCATCAGTAACCCTAGGAGCATCCAAGCCTGCTATCCCCACGCCGTTGGCTACTGCGTGGCGGCGAGGAGGACTATGTCGGCCACTCTTTCGGAATCGCCGCGGAGGGTACCGATGCTGAGTCTGATGTGTTGCTCGGGGGAACTGCTGGCCCGAAACGGAGCGCCGGGAGCGACGCCGATTCCATGGGCCGCCAAAGTCACAACGGCGCGCAACTCGTCGCTGACGGGGATCCACAGGTTGAGTCCCGCGCCCGGTTCCACAGTAATCCCCCGCTCGGCGAGCAGAAGGCAAAGCTCACCGCGGCGCCTGCTGTACTCGGTTTCGGCCAGCGCTATCAAGTCCTCAGTGGCGGGATCGAGCAGCATGGTGAGCAGGATCTGTTGGATCAGACGACTTGTCCACGAAGGGCCTAGTTGTCGGCGCCGGGCGATGGCAGCGATCACCGGTTTTGGTCCACTGATCGCAGCGATGCGAAGATCAGGGCCGTAAGATTTCGAGAAGCTTCTGATATGGACGGTGTTGTCGGGGGCGTGCTCGCCGACGCTATGAATCGCCACGTTCGTCGCCCCCGCCGAGTGATCATCTTCGATGACGAGGGTGCGAGTTCCGTCAACTAGGCGGGCCACCGCTTGGGATCGTTCGGCGCAAAGGTGTACGCCCGTCGGATTGTGGGTCCGGGGTTGGATGATGACGGCAACCGGATCGGCCCGCATGGCCGCGGCCATATGTTCGAGCGAGGGACCACCGGAGTCGACGGGCACCCCCGTGATGCGGGCCCCCGCGAGGTCCAACATGTCGAGCAGTGGGGGGAAAGTCGGATCCTCAACGATCACGTGATCACCAAGGTTTACGATCTCGGTGACAGCGCGGTCGAGGGCGTCGTGAGCGCCGTCGACCACGGTGAGGGCGGCGGGGACGAACGGCCAGCTTCGGCGCAGTTCTGCTTCGAGTTCGACGAGGACCGGCGGATCAAGATACGAGGTGACCCCAACGTCGGTGTGCAACTGATGAAGCACCGGTCCCAAGGGAGGCAGCAGGGTTGGGTCCGGCGTGCCTGTGCTCAGGTCGAGTTCTATCGTCCCAGGCTCGACCGGCACCCGCCAGTAGCGTCCGGCGAGGCCGACGCGAGTAGAACGCACGGTCGTGCCCCGGCGCCGGTCGGTGGTGATGGCCCCGTGCGTTTGCAGGATGCGCCAAGCATCTGACACCGTATTGGCACTGACGCCGAGGTGGGCGGCGAGCGACCGCACTGTAGGAAGTTTGTCACCGTGGTTGATCTGCCCGCCGGTAATCAGCGACCCGATCGCGGCGGCGATCCCCGGCCCGGAACGATCTTCTAGGCTCGCCGCGATCTCTACCTCCATAGATTCTTTGTATAGAACAAAGAGACCCTTGTCAAGACCCTCTACAATCAAATACCATCAACTCATAAATGGTGAGAGCGGCCTTGCTCCCCAATCCCAACCTTGGAGGCAAGACATGTCCGAAACTGTGAAAGCCGCGATCTTGCAGACCGCCTGGACCGGCGATATGGAATCGATGATCGAGGTCCACGAGAAGTACTTGGCCGAGGCGGCCGCGGCAGGTACCCAAGTCATGTGCTTTCAAGAATTGTTCTACGGGCCCTATTTCTGCCAAGTTCAAGACGCCAAGTTTTATAGCTACGCCGAAGCCATTCCTGATGGCCCCACAACCAAGCGCTTCCAAGAACTGGCCGAAAAGTACGCCATGGTGCTCGTGTTGCCGATGTACGAAGAAGAACAGCCCGGCGTTCTCTACAACACTGCTGCGGTGATCGACGCCGACGGTAGCTATCTCGGCAAGTACCGCAAGGTCCACATTCCGCAGGTGAAAGGATTCTGGGAGAAGTTCTACTTCCGCCCCGGAAACCTCGGCTATCCGGTGTTTGACACCGCCGTTGGTCGCGTCGCGGTAAACATTTGCTACGACCGTCACTTCCCTGAGGGATGGCGGGCCTTTGGCCTCAACGGAGCCCAGATCGTGTTCAATCCATCGGCTACCAGTCGCGGCCTGTCGGCCTACCTCTGGCAACTAGAACAGACCGCTTCGGCCGCGGCCAACATGTACTTCGTCGGGGCCATCAACCGGGTCGGAATCGAAGACCTAGGCGACAACGACTTCTACGGGACGTCTTATTTCGCCAACCCCCGAGGCCAGTTCGTTGATGGCACTGCGTCGGACACCGACGAGGAGTTAGTCATCCGCGATCTCGACCTCAACATGGTCGACGAGGTTCGCAGTCAGTGGGCTTTCTATCGCGACCGCCGACCCGACATGTACGACGTGATCACCCAAGCCTGATGACCTCCACGGCCGAGTTGCTGGCCCGCTACCAAGCGGTCCTACCGTCGTATGTGAAACCCCTATACGCCGAACCGGTATCCATCGATCATGGTGAAGGGAGCTACATCTGGGACCTCGAAGGCGACCGCTACCTCGACTTTTTCGGCGGAGTGCTCACCACTATGGTTGGTCACAGCAACCCCGCCGTAGTCGCCGCGGTCCAGGCCCAAGCGGCCAAGGTGATGCACACCTCGACCCTGTATCTCTCCGAACCAATGATCGAACTGGCCGAGGAAATCGCCGCCGTTTCGGGGATTCCTGACGCTCGGGTATTCTTCACCACGTCGGGCAGCGAGGCCAACGATACCGCCCTCTTGTTGGCCACCAGCTATCGCAAATCCAACCAAGTGCTTGCCATGCGCAATAGCTACCACGGCCGTTCGTTCACCGCCCAGGCCATCACCTCTCATTCGTCATGGTCATCCACTAGCTTGTCGGGGCTCTCGGTCAACTTTGTCCACGGGGCGTACCGCCTGCGGAGCCCGTTTCGCGACCTCGACGACACCGCATTTACCGAAGCGTGCGCCGACGATCTCGAACAGGTAATCGACATGATGACGGCGGGCGATGTGGCCTGCCTAATCGCCGAACCCATCCAAGGGGTGGGTGGTTTCGCCACTCCACCCGATGGTTTCTTCGGCCGACTGCAAAAGGTTCTATCCAACCACGGCATCTTGTTCGTGAGCGACGAAGTGCAAACCGGTTGGGGTCGAACCGGTGAACATTTCTGGGGTTATCAAGCTCACGATATCGTGCCCGACATGCTCACCTTCGCCAAGGGAGTCGGCAACGGAATAACCCTCGCGGGCATCGTGGCGAGAGCGGAGATCAGCGACACCATCACCGGCCATTCGTTCAGCACGTTCGGCGGTAACCCACTATCGGCCGCGGCGGGCCTCGCCACCCTGCGCTACTCGAAAGCCAACAATCTGAGGGCCAACGCCCTCGCCATGGGACAACGACTGACCGCAGGACTTCAACCCGTAGTTGATCGCGTGGAGTGGATTGCGGAACTTCGCGGCAAAGGGTTGATGCAAGCCATCGAGATGGTCCAGTCCAATACCAACGATCCCGACCCCGATCGAGCCAACGCCATCCTCGAAGGCTGCAAAGACCGGAGCCTGCTCGTGGGCAAAGGCGGACTCTACGGAAATGTCATCCGCATCACTCCGATGCTAGACGTGAGCGAGCACGAAATCGACGAAGGCATCGCCGCCATTGTCGACACGATCAACTCGATCGACTCGACCAATGGGAGGTCAACATGACTGTACTCATCAAGAACGGAACCGTCATCACCTCGACGGGGGCCGAACCAGCCGAGGTCCTAATCGACGGTGAACAGATCGCCGCGGTTATGTGGCCCGGTTCGGAGGTGGCTATCACCGCCGAGGGCGGCGCCGAGCGGATTATCGACGCTACCGACCTCTACGTGATCCCCGGCGGCGTCGACGGCCACACGCATATGGAACTGCCCTTCGGAGGAACCTTTGCCTCCGACGATTTCGAAAATGGCACACGCGCCGCAGCGTGGGGCGGCACCACCACCATCGTGGATTTCGCCGTGCAGACCGACGGGGCCAGCGTGCGTGCCTGCCTCGACGAATGGTTCGCCAAAGCCGAAGGAAACTGCGCCATCGACTACGGTTTTCACCAGATCATCGGCGGGGTTGACGACCAATCGCTAAAGGATATGGATGCCCTAGTACAAGAAGGCATCTCCAGCTTCAAACTATTTATGGCCTATCCGGGGGTGTTTTATTCCGACGATGGCCAGATTCTGCGAGCTATGCAGCAAGCGGCGGGCAACGGTTCGCTAATAATGATGCATGCCGAAAACGGCATCGCCATTGATGTCCTCGCCGGACAGGCGGTGGAACGAGGCGAGACCGCGCCGGTCAACCACGGCCTCGTGCGTCGCTCTGAACTCGAAGGCGAAGCCACCCATCGCGCCATCCAGTTGGCCAAGGTCGGGGCCTGCCCCCTCTATATCGTACATTTGTCGGCCTCCGAAGCCCTCGAACAGGTGATGATCGCCCGCGATAAAGGGGCCAACGTCTTTGCCGAAACGTGCCCTCAATACCTGTACCTCAATCTTGAAGATCACCTAGGCCGGCCCGGTTTCGACGGTGCGGGCTACGTATGTTCTACCCCGCTGCGGACCAAGCACGCCCACCACCACGAGGACCTCTGGAAAGGCCTGCGAACCAACGATCTCAGCGTGGTGGCCACCGATCATTGCCCGTTTTGCATGAAGGACCAAAAAGAGTTGGGCGTTGCTGATTTCCGAGCGATCCCCAACGGCATCGGTGGGGTCGAACATCGGATCGACTTGCTCTACCAAGGGGTAGTAAACGGCGAGATATCGTTGCCACGTTGGGTGGAACTGTGTGCCACTACCCCGGCTCGCATGTTCGGCCTCTACCCCCGCAAAGGAACTATCCAAGCAGGCGCCGATGCCGACATCGTGTTGTACGACCCCAACCGCACTTGGCATATCAGCGTCGACAATCACCACATGAACATGGACTACTCGGCCTACGAAGGCGTCGAGATTAACGGCCATGTCCATACTGTGATCTCGCGAGGCCGCACCATCATCGAAAACGACACCTATACCGGGTCCGCAGGCCACGGCCAATACCAGCGCCGCGGTCTGTCGCAGTACCTCATTTGAGCCGGGCTATCGAGCCTGATTCACCAACAACGCAAGAACTTACAGGAGAATTCGTGTACACAATAGGTCACCTCATAGACGGAAAGTTGGTCGACGGCACGTCGGGTCGCCTCTCTGCGGTCTTCAACCCGGCCACAGGCGAACAGACCGCCGAATTAGCGCTCGCTTCCGTCGAGGAGGTCGATGCCGCGGTGGCCTCGGCACACTCCGCCTACGCCGAGTGGAGTCAAGTAAGCGTCGCCCGGCGGATCAAATTGATGTATGCGTTTCGGGCTCTGGTGGTCGACAACGCCGAAGAGGTCGGCCGCCGCCTCACCGCCGAACACGGCAAGGTAATTAGCGACGCGGCGGGCGAGGTGGCCCGCTGTATCGAAAACATCGAATACGCCTGCGGCCTAGCCGACCATCTCAAAGGCAGCCTCAACGAATCGGCCTCCACCGGGGTCGATGTCTACACCGTGCGTCGACCGTTGGGCGTAGTGGCCGGTATCACCCCGTTTAACTTCCCAGTGATGGTGCCGCTGTGGATGGCGCCCAACGCCATTGCCTGCGGTAACACTTTCGTGTTGAAACCGTCCGAGCGCGATCCTTCGGCCCCGATGTTTTTGGCCGAACTCTTCCAGGCGGCGGGGTTTCCGCCCGGGGTGTTCAACGTCGTCAACGGCGACAAGGTGGCGGTCGACCGATTGCTCGAACATGACGACGTCAAAGCGGCCAGTTTCGTGGGCTCCACCCCGATCGCCAAATACGTCTACACCACCGGCACCGCCCACGGAAAACGAATCCAAGCCCTAGGCGGGGCCAAAAACCACATGATTGTGCTGCCCGATGCCGACATCAGCCTGGCCGCCGACTCAGCTGTCTCGGCCGCTTACGGCTCGGCCGGGGAGCGCTGCATGGCCATCTCAGTGGTCGCCGCAGTTGGCGACGTGGCTGATCCCCTAGTCGACGCCATCAAAGTGCGGATGGACAAACTCGTCATCGGCGACGGCTCCGATCCGGCCTCCGACATGGGCCCGCTCATCACCCGCGAGGCACGTGACCGAGTAGCGGGTTACGTCAGCGGGGCGGCCGATGCGGGAGCCACGGTAGTAGTCGACGGGCGCGAGGAACGGTTTGCTAGTGACGGCTATTTCGTCGGCGTGAGCCTTCTCGATCACGTCACTGTCGATATGGAGGCCTACCGAGATGAAATCTTCGGCCCCGTTCTTTGTGTCGTCCGCTGTGCCACCTACGCCGAGGCTGTAAAGCTCATTGCCGATAACCCGTGGGGCAACGGAGCGGCCATCTTCACCCGCGACGGAGGAGCCGCCCGGCAGTTTCAACAAGACGCCGATGCGGGCATGGTGGGGATCAACGTGCCAATCCCAGTACCGGTTGGTTACCACTCCTTCGGCGGTTGGAAGGACTCGTTGTTCGGCGATATCACCATGTACGGACCGGAAGGCATCAACTTCTACACGCGGCCCAAAGTCATCACTAGCCGATGGCCGGACCCGGCGGGCAGTTCCGTCGATCTTGGTTTCCCCACTAACCAGTAAGAGGAACTGTCATGGAGTACGGAGTCGTATTGCAAACCGATCCGCCCGCGTGGCGAGTCGTCGACTTAGCCCGCCAAGCCGAAACGTTAGGCTTTAACTACGGCTGGTCCTTCGATAGCCATATCTTGTGGCAAGAGCCTTACGTTATTTACAGCCAGATACTGGCCGCCACCAAGCGAATGACCGTTGGGCCGATGGTCACCAATCCGGGCACCCGAAACCCCACACTCACCGCCAGTTTATTCGCCACACTCAATGACATGTTTGGCGATCGCACCATCTGCGGCATCGGGCGGGGCGATTCCGCCATGCGAGTCCTTGGCCACCAGCCGAAGAACCTCGCCACCCTTAGCGACTCGATGCGTGTCATCAAGGACCTCGCCGAAGGCCGCGAGACTACCTACAACGGGACCACCCAGCGGATCCCTTGGGCCCGAGGTTCCGCTCTGAAGGTACTGATGGCCGCCTACGGACCAAAGGCCCTCCGGTTGTGCGGCCGCGAGACCGACGGTTTCATCCTCCAGTTGGCCGATCCAGCCATCGCCGAATGGACTATCGCCGCGGTTCGCCAAGCCGCCACCGAAGTTGGCCGTAACCCTGACGACCTCTACATATGTGTGGCCGCGCCGGCCTACGTTGGCTCCGACCTCGCCCATCAGCGCGACCAGTGCCGCTGGTTCGGAGGGATGGTAGGCAACCATGTGGCCGACCTCGTCGAGCGCTATGGCAACGAGGGTGGCATCCCCCAAGCCCTCACCGATTACATCAAAGGGCGCAAAGGGTATGACTACGACGGCCACGGCAAGGCCGGTCACGATCACACCGATTTCGTGCCAGACGAGATCATCGATCGCTTCTGCGTCCTAGGCGACGAAGCAGCCCACATCGCTCGGCTCCGCGAACTTGAATCGCTCGGGGTTGACCAGTTCGCAATCTACCTGATGCACGACCAAAAAGACGAGACCCTCAACGCTTACGGCCAGCGCATCATCCCGGCCCTAGCCCCCTAGAGCAAGCGGACCTTAATCATCGCTTCCGTGCCGAACTCCCTCGACGATCGCCGTGACACGCTCACCCGCCTGACCCGCCGAGTTGTTGTCTTCGCGACGTTCATCGTGACCCTAGGGTTCGGTTACACCGGCTACAAAGCCTTCGGTCAGTCCATCGACGACAAACAACACGATTGGTGGGGAATTGGTTCGATCTTACCACGCACCGATGATCTCAACATGCCGCCGATCCTCGACATCCTGGCCGAGTTTGGTGAGCTTCAGTCGGGCACCGACCATGTGCTGGGCCGACTCTTGTTCAACGAGGCGGTGTTCACGCTGCGCGAAGCAGTGATCGGATTTGCTATCGGCACGTTGGTGGGATTCGCCATTGCCATTGTGCTCGCCCGGTGGAAGCCCATGGAACGAGCTTTCCTGCCCTACGTGATTGGGAGCCAAACCGTACCGCTGATTGCCATCGCGCCGATCATTATCATCTGGGGACGCAAAAACTTCGGCTTCATGCCGTGGGAGTGGCAGGACTGGATGTCGGTGTCGATCATCGCCGCTTTCCTCACCTTCTTTCCCGTGGCCATTAACGGGTTAAGGGGTCTCCTATCCCCCAAACCTGAGAACCTTGAACTAATGGAGTCCTACGCCGCGACCTGGACCGAAACTCTGTGGCGACTGCGCCTACCAGCCTCGGTTCCCTACCTCTTCGCCGCGCTCAAGATCGCCGCTACGGCCAGCATTGTCGGTGCGATCGTCGGCGAGATCTCTGCTGGAGTGGGCGGCGGACTCGGTCGACGAATCCTGCTCGAAGCCCAGCGCTATACCACCGGTCCCGAACGACTCTACGCTTCGGTGATCGGATCAGCCATTCTCGGCATTGTCGTGTTTCTTACCATCACCGGGGCCGAGCGCTTAGTCCTTGGTCGGCAGGGCCGGGAGGCCATCACATGAGTAACCACGCGGTTGCGGTCACCTCAGTTTCGAAGATTTTCAACCCCGGCAAAAGTAACGAAGTCCGCGCACTTGACCAGATTGATCTCACGGTTGACGACGGGCAGTTCGTCACCCTCATCGGCCCCTCCGGGTGCGGCAAGAGCACGCTGTTACGGCTCATGGCGGCCCTCCTATCCCCCACCGGCGGGCGGGTGGAAGTCAACGGCAAATCCGCCGAACAGGCGCGGCTCGATCAGGACTACGGCATGGCCTTCCAGCGGGCCGGACTCTTTGACTGGCGAACGGTGGCCAAGAATATCGAACTGCCCCTTGAGCTCATGGGTTGGAATCGAGCCGACCGGGGTCGTCGGGCAACCGAGATGCTCGAGTTGGTGAAGCTCCCCGATTTTGGTGATCACCATCCCGCGGAGTTGTCCGGTGGTATGCAGCAGCGGGTGGCCATTGCTCGGTCGTTAGCTTTCAGCCCATCCTTGCTGCTCATGGACGAACCGTTCGGTGCTCTCGATGAGATGACTCGAGAGCACATGCAAGACGAACTGCTCCGCATTTGGGCCGAGACGCAAACAACCGTAGTGTTCGTCACCCACTCCATCCCCGAAGCCGTCTACTTATCGTCGCGGGTGGTAGTGATGTCGCCGCGGCCGGGTCGGATCGCGTCGATCATCGACGTCGACCTTGGAGATCGCAGCGACGATACCCGGCAAACCCCGGCCTTTTTCGAGAAAGTCACCGAAGTCCGGGTTGCCCTGCGGTCTGTGGAGTCGATGTGACGCAACTCCTCGGGCGCTTCGGACGCTCGGCGGCCCCGCTGCTTGGCGGGCTGGCCATCCTCGCGGTCTGGGAACTGGCACTCTTCGTCATCAGCCCCGACGGCTTCGTGCTACCGCCGCCGAGCGATATCCTCGGCGCGGTCTTCGACAACAGCGACGAACTCTTCTCAGCGGCCCGAAACACCGGGTTCGTCATTGTCACCGGACTCGTGGTCGGCGTGCTGCTGGCCGCGGGTTCCGCTTTGCTTGTCACCCGCTTCCGCACCGCCAACGAAACCATCACCCCGTTGGCCGTGGCGCTAAATGCGGTTCCCATCATTGCCTTGGCCCCCATCTTCAACGCTTGGTTCGGGCTACTTAGCCCGCGCTCGAATCAAGCCATCGTGGTTGTCTTGGTGTTCTTTCCCGTTTTTATCAACACCACCAAGGGCCTCTCCCAAGTGGATCCAAGCCAGATCGAGTTGATGGAGTCCTACGCCGCAAGCAAGGGAACCATCGCCCGCGAGGTCCGGGTTCCCAATGCGATGCCGTACTTTTTCACCGCCCTGAAACTCTCCACCTCCCTGGCGGTGATCGCAGCCATTGTCGCGGAGTACTTTGGGGGCCGCCAGGACGCCCTCGGGCCGCTCATTACCCAATCCGCGGGCCTCACCCGGTATCCAACCGCTTGGGCCGCGGTCTTTACCGGAACGGTAATCGGCGGTGGTCTCTACACCCTGGCCGGGGTGCTGGAACGAGCGGCCATGCCGTGGCATTCCTCAATGCGCGCCGATCAACAGTCGAATTAGAAGTTTCCCAACAGGAGGAAGAAACATGAAGAGCAATTCGAGATGGACAATACTGATCGCCATCTTGGCGTTCAGTTTGTTAGCGGCCGCGTGCGGTGGCGACGACGATGGAGCCGATACGGCCGCTGACAGCGGTGATGCAAGCACCGACTCGGGTACCGACAGCACTGAGGCACCGGCGGAACTTACGAAAGTGGCGCTACAACTTCAGTGGGTCCCCCAATCTCAGTTTGCGGGCTACTTCGCTGCCAACGAACTTGGTTTCTATGAGGATCTAGGTCTCGAGGTAACCATCATCGACGGCGGCGTCGATATCGTTCCCGCCACCGTGCTCGATTCTGGTGGTGCCGATTTCGCCATCTCGTGGGTACCACGCGGTTTGGTGCCACGCGAAGAAGGTCTCAACATCACCAACATCGCGCAGGTGTTCCAACGCAGCGGTACCCTGCAGGTCTCCTTTGTCGACTCTGGAATCGACAGCGTCAGCGACCTCGACGGCAAAAACGTCGGCAACTGGGGCTTCGGCAACGAGTTCGAGTTGTTAGCTGGGTTGGCGACCGCGGGCCTCGACCCCACCAGCGATGTCACCTTGGTCCAACAGGACTTCAACATGACGGCCTTGATCAACGGCGATATCGATGCCGCCCAAGCAATGATCTACAACGAATACGCGCAAGTGCTCGAAACGGTCAACGCCGACACCGGTGAACTTTACCAACCTGAGGATCTTGCGATCATCGACTGGAACGATGTGGGTACCGCAATGCTCCAAGACGCGATCTGGGCCGACGCAGACCGCCTCGACGATGATGCCGATTACCGTGCCACCGCCGTGGCTTTCGTTGAAGCATCACTACGGGGTTGGGCTCACTGCCGCGACAACCCCCAAGAATGTACTGACATCATTGTCGGAGTTGGCACCCCGTTTGGTGGTCCCGGCCATCAGGCGTGGATGATGAACGAGATCAACGCCTTGATCTGGCCCTCGCCGGGCGGCGTAGGGGTCATGGATCAGGCCCTCTACGACCAGACCGTAGATATTGCCACTACCCAAGAGATTCTCGCGGCGGCTCCCGACAGCGGGGCCTTCCGCACCGATATCGCAGAAGAAGCGGTGGCGAATCTCGAAGCCCAAGGCATCGACGTGAAGGGGTCCGGCTTCTCCAAGGGCACCGTAGAGGTCACCGCGGGCGGCAACTAATTCACTGACCGCCGTAACCCGAAGGGATGACGCGGGCGCTGTGTCCGCGTCATCCCCAACGGTCAGCCTGATAGTCGACTAGGTCATTGCCGTGAAGTTGTTTGGTCGCGTTGCCGACCCGTACCCAGAACTCGGTTGGCTCCGACTTGCCCGCGTGAGGCTTGGAAAACACGGGCCTGCCTGCCGCGGCAACTTCGACAACACATACGTCGAGGTTGCCTTTGGCGCCAAGCGTCAACATGTCGTTGGCGAGACCAAGTACGTTCCCGCCGTCTTCAACTCCAATCAGAAGCGTCCCGCCTTCGGCGTTGACGGTCGCGTTCTCTGGCCAATCCATGTAAGCCATGTTGGCAATGGCATTAACCTGGCGGGTCCCGGTTATGCCCTTGGCCGCGAGATACGACTTGGAGAACAGGTGGCGGCGTTCGATTGAGCGAGGGGTGTTACCGGCCGAGTCGAGAGACTCACTAATACGTAGATCGCTGAACAACAGCTCAGCGTCAAGCAGGTGAAGCGCAGCCCAGTAGGCATAGAGGGAGGGAGATCGAGCGGCCGACGTATCGAGCAGGTTCGGCAGGGTAATCTTCCAGTAATCGTCAGTGAAGCTGGCGCGAACAATGCGGTCAAGTTCGTCGCAAAATGCCTTACCGTCGCCTTCTTCAAGCCCACCTATACGGGCGAAATCAGCTTCGATCTGAGTCTCAGTCGAGCCCGTGTAGCGGCCAGTGGTGTGGGCCATGAAGAACCAGCGGGCGATGACCCCTCTAAGTGTTTTCGAGTCGAGTCCGAAGTCACGCTTGCCAATGAGCCACAGAATGTAGGTGTAGATTAAAGCGTTATCAGACGTGATCATTCGTCGGCTCCGAAAGCCAGCGCAAGTAAGGCATTTCATGTATTCGTGCCAGTTGGCCAAATCGATCACGGCCTCCTGAGCACGTCGTCGAACTGAGCGTCGCGCCGCTCGATCGAGACATCGCCAGTCTCAAGATCCTTGCCTCGCAAGATGCTATAGACGTGCCGTAGTCGACCCCGCCTAAACGCCAGACCCACTCCGGCCCGAAGCAGTTGATCAGGGCTGGGATCAATGAAAGCGTTTTTCGGACTCGAACCCGTAACTTTAGGGTCAACCGCGTCACGGCAGAACGCTTCTAGTTGCCGGCGGCCTTTCTCCCAATGGACCGACAACAGGGTGAGAATGAAATCGGCTTGCTTGAGCTTCACCCCTTCGGAGTTAATACGAACGAATATCTCCGCTATTTGTTCCTCGTTGGCTCCGGCATCGAGCTCGACAACCTGGAACCGAAAGCTCTGGAGATCATGAACGCGGTCAAACCGATCTTCGAGTTCATCTTCTTCTTCCTCGGACAGTTCAACGCCACGTACCTCAGCCAGACGAGCCAGGAACTTTCGAACCGTTGGTCTATAGCCGTCGTTCCACAACGCAGTGATATCGGGGATGAACTCAGGGTTCTTCTTGATTGCGGCGTCGGTGACCTCGAACGTCTCATCGCGAGGTCGAAAGGCGATTCTGATGAGCTTCTCTTCGAATGATTCCGTTAGAACTGGTTGCCCGGTGAGTACCGCGTACAGCGCGGTCAGTCGCTGCTGCCCGTCCACAATCAAATGCTTAGCGATCCTACCAGTGTCGCCACCACCGACCGGGCGAATAACCGGTGTCTCGATACAATGTGGGGGGAGGGGGCATGGAACTCTTTCAGCCTGAACTTTTGATGGCGCGCTCGAATGCTATCTTGATCCTGGAGCCGATACGTGCGTAGCCTAGCTCTTCTTTCATTCGTTCCTTGATCTCGTCCTCGGTGAGGAGATTCTCGCCGTTTTTGGTGATCCAGCGAACTAAAGCAACCAACTGGAGGTGATCGTGATCGTCAATAGCAACGCCCTTGCGAATCCGGGGCTTGGTGAGGTCCGCGCGTCTTGGGACGTCGTTGTAAGCAGGGGTTGCTGAATAGGGTGCGAGTGGTTGGTCCGGATCGCCACGTAAAGCTCGATCAAACGACGTCTTTACTTTAGCCGCCTCCCCTGCGGGGTCTTTGAAGAACGCAGTCGACCAAATCCGGTGAAAATGCCAGCCTTTGTCTTCCAGAATCTGCTGTCGGAGTCGATCACGATCTCGAGCGGTTGCACTGGAGTGGTAAGACGCACCGTCGGCTTCCACCGCGAGAACCATTCGCCCGTCGTTGGCGGGATGTGGCAAAGCGAAATCGATCCGGAAGCCAGACACTCCGTATTGGCAGATCGGGTCGAAGCCGAGCTTTTCTAGTTCGAACTTCACCGCGAGCTCAAACGCGTTGAGGCTCTGAGCACCTTCAACGGCACCGGTATCTTCACCTCCGGTTTCAGCAAAGCGCAAAAGATGCTGCAGCAACTGCGGTCCTTTGCCGAGAGATCCGACATCAAGATCTTTAGAACCAATGGATGACACGACCGTCATTCGAGACCGACTTCGGGATGCAGCGACATTTATTCGCCGTTCACCACCGTCTTGATTCAGTGGCCCGAAACGATGAGGCACCCGACCGCTGAGACCCTTGCCGTACCCGACAGATAAGATGATTGCGTCACGTTCGTCACCCTGGACACGTTCAATGTTCTTGACAAAAACGCGCTCGGGTAGACTCTCGTCGAAGAACTCGTCGAGTTCGCTAGAACCTTCCTGGTGGAGACATTCGCGTAGCGCGTCGTCGATTGCCGTCGCATGGAACTGTCCAAACGCAATCACCCCCAGCGACTCATCCGATCGCTCTCTCGCATGCTCAAGCATTAGATTGACGACCGCCGCCACCTCGGTCGGGTTTGACCTGACCTCTACACTGCTCACAGGCGTGTGGTGAACCCGACAAAACTTGATAGGCGAGATCTTCTGGGAACCGGGGAAAGTAGTGAGGCTTCCTCCGTAGATATGGTCATTAGACAACGCGATGAGTCGCTCATCACGAGAGCGATAGTGCCAAGTAAGCATCTTCGCGGGGAGCAAAGCGATGGTCACGTCGAGAATCGACTCATACCCCGCGGTGAGCGCGTCGCTGTCCTCGTCGTACTCGTCAACGTCGTCGGCGGTTGTCGTGTCAAAGAAGGCCGATGGCGGCAGTTGGCGTCGATCGCCAACAACTACAAGGTTCCGACCGCGGGCAATAGCCGAGATTGCCTCCTCCGGTCTGATCTGTGATGCCTCGTCGAAGATGACGTAGTCGAATAGTGGTTCAGCAGGCAGCGACTGGGCGACCATCAGCGGCGACATAATCCAACACGGCTTGATCGCGGTGAGCACATGGCCAGCTTCGGATTGGAGTTGGCGGAGAGTCTTGTGACGAGTCTTTTTCTTAGACTCGCGTTCTATAACAGCATTCTCGCCGGGGTATTGATTTCGTACCTCGATAGCACGCTCAGCCACTTCCCGCATCACTCTTTTTACCGCAGATTCCAAATGCCGACGATCTGCTTCGGCGTATTGCTGGGTGCGCTGATGCTGATCTTCAGCTCGAAAGGAATTCAGGACCGGATTCCGCAAATCGACGGCCCGTTTGCATTCGCGCAAGATGCTGTGTTCCAGAACACTTTTGGCATCAGATTCGCTAACCTCTCCCTGTTCGACCAGAATCACGAGGGGTTCGAGACCATCAGACACCAGTTGAGAGCGCAAGGCCTCCGTCTGCCCGACTAGGATTGCAACAGCCTCAGTATCGATCAGATGATCGGACTCTTTTTGCAGTTGTTCGAGGGTAAAATCACCAACACCAAGGAAAAGTACTTCCTTAATCTGCGTGGCAATAGACCTCACCGATTTGAGCAAGTCAGCCAGAGATTCACCGTGAATCGTATCGCGAGGGACACCATTCAAGCTGAGCTCAGACCACCCATTTACTGCTCTCGCCGCGTCATTGACAATTTGCTTGCGGTCCGACCAGTTGACCCACCTCACTCGGAACTTCTTTAAGCTTCGTGTGACCTCGCGGTATTCATTGCTTGACCCTCTAAAGAGGCGCTTAGCGTTGAGAATAGATGCCGTCTGATGAAGGTCAAGTTCCCAGAGCTCTTCGCCATATGAGGCAGAGATGACAGCGGCCTCCTGGCAGATCTTGAGCATCTCTTGAAGTCCGTCAATCGAAACGTCAACGAGATCAAGGCCCAGATCATCCTCCACCAACGTGAGCGCTTCCACTGCCTGTGGGACCGAGTTTCTTAGCGAACGAGTGATTTCAATCAGTTGGTCGATTCCATTACCTTTGGCAAGGTCGGCATTGACCCATGGATTCCTCCAGTCGATCGCCATACGACTGTTCGTCCACTTCTCAACAAGACCGTCAACTCTTACGGCTTCTTTGTCGGTGAGTCGCTCTAATACACCTGTGTCTAACTCGACGTAGCGGACGCCAACGAAGTCGAGCAGTTTCGCGTTCACTGCGAAGCTGCTGTGCCCCCACGGCTCAACGTCACGGTGGAGTTCTCGTTCGTAAGCGACAAGTTGATCTCGAAGGCTGCGTAGTTCAGCGTGTTCACTGCCTAGGTTTGGTCGACCGGTTGATTTGATGTTGTCTAGGCTACGGCCGAGCGCCTGAGCGAGATCTTTCTTGCGGATTGACGTGGTATGAAGATCAAGGGCCAACTCAGCTAAGCCGACGTCCTCAAGGCGTTTCAGAACAGCTTCGATCGCGGCCCTTTTCTCCGCGACAAAGAGCACGCTTTTGCCCCGCGCTGCCAGGGAGGCAACAAGGTTGCTAATCGTCTGTGATTTGCCAGTGCCCGGCGGGCCTTCGATAATCGTAGACCGCTCAGCCACCACGGTGTTAATCACGTGGGACTGAGAAGAGTCAGCGTCAAGTATAAGGAATTCGTCCTCAGGAAGGATGGAGTCGGGAATCTTGTCACTGATATCGGAAGAAGAGTTGTCTTTCCGCAGCCGAGTCGCAGCTGAGTTGTCGCCGGCAATTGCCGCGATAATGTCGTTCGCGGCGAGAAGGTCGGTCGCATTCTCAAGGTCCTTCACCATAGGAAGCTTCGTGTAGTGAAAGTTCCCAATCAGGTTGCCCTTGCTGAGTTCGAGACTAGGAATCAGTTTGGTTTCTCGTGCCAGATCGAGTACTCCTTGAGCGAGTCGGTTGAGGTCATCTGGATAAGTCTCAAGGAGCTCACTCAGTCTGTCTTGATCTATCTGGGCGCCGAATATTTCATTCCAGAAGATAAGGAGGGTCTGGTTGATCTCCCACTCACCGGCCAATTCAAGCTCGAAATCACCCTGGCTAGCACCCAGTCGATGTACTTGCAAAGGAACGAGCAACACCGGTGCATTTGGTGTAGCGGTGCTTGTGGACCCCGCATCCCACGTCATCAGATGCGAGGTAAGAAATACTGTGCCGATTCCTCGTTCTTCGAAGTTGGCTAGCCCGATGCGGGCAACGGTCCTTATCCGCTTAGTTGCGTCATCTAGCCTTGACTCATCAGGCTCGTCGCCCGCAGCATCATCGCCGGGGTGGGCCGAGGTGGCATACAACGCGGAGAGTCTCACTTTGGTTCCCTCGAACAAGGCTGCGACCCGCGATGGGTTTGCCTCCCAGAGGTTCAGGGTACCTACCTTCAGTTCTTTGTAATATATCAGACGATTCCGACCCGTGAGGTCAACGAGTTGGGACTTCCATTTATCCACCGCTTTATCGATAAGATGCCGTGTTTCGGCACAAGATTTATCTTCCACGCTCCGGCCTTTCAGTACGTCGAGGCGACCGCAAGATTCGCGTCGAGGTCAATTCGAAAGCATTGTTCATAAGCGAGGTAATCTGTGAGTTCGCCAACCATTGACTCCATTATGGCAGGTAACGACAAGCCTAACCACTGTCTACGGCAAAGGAACAGTCGGAGGGCGAGTGTCGGGCAACGAATCTCCGACTAACCGTTCCCAGATCCGCCAACGCTAGAACCCTTCAGCGAACCACCCCGCAGCGAATTCAACGGCGATACCGCTGCCGCGCAGGCAATGCTCCAAGACGCGATCTGGGCAGACGCGGACCGCCTCGAAGATGACGCGGGCGCTGTGTCCGCGTCATCCCCTCGGTGTTCGGCTAGCCGCTAGCCTTATCAAGTACGTGGGTCTTCCAGTCCGGTCCTTTGAGGTTAAGCATTCCTTCGATTTCGCGGGGTGAGGGAAGGACCCCTACGTCGTAAGGCGAGCGCAGCGCTGTCATGGCAAAGATGTGACCAAGACGAAGGCATCGCCCAATATCGTCGCCATGACGAAGCAACCCCGAAAGATACCCCGCGGCAAAGGCATCTCCCGCGCCGATTAGATCAACAACGCTGCCCTGTAGTGCGGGCTCAAAGTAGCTAACCCCTTCGACATCGCAGTACGCCCCTCGCTCGCCGTCTTTGACAACGACTTGCTTCGGCTCAGGCAAAAGCAGTCGCACCTGCTCTGGCGTTGAAGTCCCCCAAACCGTCTCCGCTTCATCGAGGCCGACAAACACGACGTCGGCGAGGTTGGCCGCTTCTTGCAGTACTCGAGCCGCGCCCTCATTCCAGAGCGAGGCCCGCCAATTTACATCGAAGGAACGCAACGCCCGGATGTCGGCTCCCAAGACGCGCCGGACTAGGTCGGTGCATGTCTCGGATAGGGCAAGAGTGATACCGGTCGTGTGGACGATGGAACATCCACCCCAGTCGGCGATATCAATCGTCTGCGGTGACATTTTCGACGCCGCGGAACCATGCCGGTAATACTGCCCGCTGGCCCCGTCCTTCAACATAAGCCCGGTCGGCAGATGAGCAAAGTACTGGACCTTCGACATATCAACGCCGTCGGCCGCGATTGCCTGGGCTACTCGTGCGCCGAGCGGCCCCGTGCCGAGGTGGCTGATCCAGCGTGTTCGGTGCCCCGCCTTCGAGAGGTACCTCACGACATTTGATTCAGCTCCCCCGACATCCCAGCGGAAGCGGGCAGCATCGTTGTCGTCGGGAAATAGCGTCAGCATGGTCTCACCGATACCGACGCAGTCGAGCGTAGCGGATGAAGTTCGCACGGAGTCGAGGTGCGGTTGGACTAGCCGTCCAACTGGATGTCTTCGAAGATCAACATCGTGTCAACGGTGACCGCCGCACCAGAAACATTGTCGGCTACCGCCGTCGCGTTTTGGTTGTAGGCGATGTTGATGACCCACGACAATTCCAACAAGACTTCACGCAGGTTGTCGAAGGCGGCCTTCTGGTCACTTGGCGTGAGAGCGCTCGACGCCTGGTTGATGGCGTCCACATACTCCTCGGGCAGGCCATCGGGCCAGCCGCGGTTGTCGGCGAGTCGGAAGGTTGAATTACCGGTGAGACGGGTCGGGTACTTGGCTAGGTTGCCGTTGAAGTTCGTGATCAGGCCATAATCTTTGGCCACGTAGAAATCGGCGAACGCCGCTCCATCGAGGCTATTGATCTGCATGTCGAACCCGATCTTGGCCAGGTCTGCTTGCAGAATCTGCCCCATTAGCAGCATTTGCGGTGTGCCGCTGTTGATGTTGAGGACAGCCGACGTCGGCGCACCTTCGGCCACACCAGCATCAAACAGTTCCTGCGCACGGTCTAAATCAAACGCGTAGGTATCGAGGGTGGAAGCGTCATAAGCCGGGGAGGTCGGCGCCCAAGGGAGCACGGTTGGAATACTCTGACCAAATAGCGCGGCATCGACCATCCCTTGCCGGTTAGTCGCGAACTGGAGCATCTGACGCATATTCTGATTGTCAAACGGGGGCCGGTTGGCGTTCATCTGGAAGGCAAACGTGAGCGCTCCTGGGTGACCTCGTAGGATATTTTCCTCGGGAAGGTTGGCCGCGTCTTTAGTGGGGATGTTCCAAGCAATATCGAGCGCGCCCGACTTATAGGCCGCGAGTTGAGCGTCACTATCATCGAAAACGGTGTACACAATTTCGTCTACATGAGGCCCGCCGCCGCCCCAATAGTTTGGGTTCGCGGCCAGTACTAGTTCGACACCGGGATCCCACGACTGGAACATGAACGGTCCCGCCCCGGCCGCCGTCGTTGCGAGATCGTCGATCCCGGCCGGGTCGATTATCGAGATTGCCTGGAGGATGTCAGTGATCGCCAACTCAGGCAGGGGCTGTTTGAACTCGATGAGAACAGTAGAGTCGTCTACCTCTGTCGTAGAGGCAATATCAACGGAAAAGCCGAGCATGTTGTTACCGGTTTCAGGGTCCATGGCACGCTCATAGGTCGTAACTACGGCCGCCGCGTTAACCGGCCCTCCGCTATGGAACGTAACTCCGTCCCGCAGGGTTACCGTGACCGAAAGGTTGTCCTCCGCTACCTCCCAAGAGGAGGCAAGGCTGGGGGATGCCGTTAGTTCGGAATCGTACCGGACGAGCGCATCGTACATCGCCATGATCGTTGGGAAATGTTCGAAGTTGAGGGCAAAGGGATCGAAGTTCAGCACATCCTGGTTGATACCAACTCGCAACGTTCCCCCGCTGGCCTCGGGCTCCTCGGCTGGCTCCTCTGCTGCTTCCTCTGAGGGCTCATCGGTTGAGTCCCCCGACGAACTATCGGTGACATCCTCGGTATCGCTCGGCGAACTGCTCCCATCGTCGTCGTCGCCACCGCAGCTAGCGGCGATTAGCGCCAAGACCAGCAGTAAGCCGACTAGAGGCCAGCAGCGCTTTTTTGTATTCTTCATGATTACTTTCCTTTTCTTGGTTGGTGAAAGCATGGAAGACAGCAGCTAGGCATTGGACTAACCGCTTCGAATCCGGGGATTTAGAAAGCTGTAGAGGATGTCGGTGACGAGGTTGACGACGGCGAAAATGACGACAACCACGAGCACCGCGCCTTGAACCACGACGAAATCGCGCTGCAGGATCGAACTCAGGATCAAGCGACCGATGCCGGGATAATTGAAAACTGATTCGGTGACGAGAGCTCCGCCGAGGAACGTGCCGAACTGGATTCCGACCACGGTGAGCGTGGGAAGAGAGGCGGCCCTGAACGCGTGCTTGTACAGCAGTTTCGCCTCCGATACTCCCTTGGCTCGCCCCGTCCTGATGTAATCAAGCCCGAGAACTTCGACCATCGACGCTCGAACAAAGCGGGCGATTATCCCAGAGACAAATAAGCCAAGAGTGAACGCGGGTCCGATAGTTGACCGGAAGGCGTCGATCGGGTCCATCCAAAACGGGATGTACTCCGAGGCTGTCGGGGTCCATTCTAAGGTCACCCCGAACAGCAAAATGAACAGGATGCCGACCCAGAATGTCGGAACGGCCAAGCTTATGGCCGCATAGCCAGCGACGGTACGGTCGAGCCAATTCCCGGCGTGGCTCGCGGCGAACAAACCGAATGGTATCCCCAGAGTTAGTCCGATGGCCATCGTGGCTAAGGTGAGTTGGATGGTGGCCGGCATACGGTCACCGATGAGGTCCGTGGTGGGGGTTGAACTAACGATCGAAGTGCCAAGATCGCCGGTCACCACGCGCTGAAGCCAATCAAAATACTGGACGGGAAGGGGTCGATCAAAGCCGAGTTCAGCACGGACGCGGGCCATCTGCTCGGGGCTGGCATCGAGGCCGGTTACCGTAACGACAGGGTCTCCCGGGATGAGGTGGATCATCAAGAAAATCCCGATAGAGGCTAGGAAGATGACCGGAATAAGCTGCGCTATCCGAATCGTGATGTAACGAACCATCAGCCTGCCCTCCCCGCGGACTCGTCAATGGAACCGGCACCCCAGGTTCTTTGCAGGGCGCGGCCGAGTGTGTCTATGGACAACACGGTTGCCGTCAATACGAGCCCGGGGAGGACCGAATACCACGCCGATTGATTGAGGTAGGACTTTCCTATGCTGAGCAGCGTTCCCCAGGAGGCTTCTGGGGGTTGGGTACCTAAACCGAGGAAGCTCAAGGCCGCTTCAAGCAAAATGGCGTTGGCCGCCGCCACGCTCGCCTGAACGATAAGAGGACTCAGGGCATTCGGGAATATGGTGCGGAACATGAGGTAGCCGTGCCCCGCGCCAGCGCACCTCGTCGAAGCAACGAAATCGTCTTCTTTGACAGCCAAGACGCTCGCCCGGGCGAGGCGGGCGAACGCGGGGATCGAGACGATGGTCACGGCAATTGTTGCGGGACCGAATCCAGTTCCGAGAATCGCCGCGATCGTGATGGCCAACAAGATGCCCGGGACCGCCAGAAGGAAGTCCATGAAACGCATGATCGTCGCCCCAGTGACTCCTTCCACATAGCCTGCCATGAGCCCGGCCAACGCTCCGACGGAACCCGCCACGACGACGGCAATGATGGCTGTAGCGATCGAAATTCGGCTACCAAACATGACCCGGCTAAGGAGGTCCCGTCCCAGTTCGTCGGTTCCGAAGAGGTGAGCGCGAGATGGACCCTCGAGAATAGACGACAGGTCCTGTTCAAGAGGATTGTAGGGCGCAATATACGAAGCGAACGCGGCCACGACGGCCAGCGCAACCAAAAAGAGAATACTGATCAACGCGGGGCGCTCGGTTCCTAACCATTGCCGGAACCCCCGGCTGGGGGCAAGAAACCCAGCCTCAGCGTCGATAGCGCTCATCTCATCGCAACTGGGGTAGGCAAGTCGCCAAAGTGACAAGCGATCGCGTGATGAGTGCCTTCGATCGGATCAAGCCCGGGTCGCTGGCTGGCACAAATATCGGCAGCGATGGGACATCTCAGCCGGAACGCGCAGCCCGTTTCAGCTACTTCAACCACCGCGTCAGCCGACTCAACCCGCCCCTCTTCTTCGCGGTGAGAGGGGTCCGCGCCAGGAATGGCCGCCAGCAAAGACCTTGTGTACGGGTGCCGGGCAGACCGGTAAACATCCTTCGCCTCACCGGCCTCCACGATCCGACCCGCGAACATCACGGCGATCGTGTCAGCCAACTGACGAATCACGGCCAAGTCATGCGAAATGAACAGATAGGTGAGTTTTCGTTCCTCTTGAAGGTCGGCGAGAAGGTTCAGGACTTGGGCCTGAATTGACACGTCGAGGGCGGAAACGGCCTCATCGAGGACCAACACTTCGGGCGCAAGAACGAGAGCTCTGGCCACCGCGATGCGTTGACGCTGGCCGCCCGAGAAGTCCTTTGGTCGACGATCGAATTGACTACCGTGCAGTCCGACTCGGTCGAGCAGTCCATCCACTAGTCCGGGTGTTGATGAATCCCACAATCCTTGAATCCGCAGCGGTTCGGCCACCAGTTCGCGCGCGCTCAAGCGGGGATTGAGGGACCCGAATGGGTCCTGAAACACCATCTGTATCCGGCGACGCGCCTCACGTAGCGTTCGACCATCCGCCGTGGCTAGGTCTAAGCCGTCAAAGAGGATCGATCCTTTGGTTGGATCGTGGAGACGAAGCAAGAGCCGAGCAATAGTCGACTTACCTGATCCCGACTCCCCGACCAGAGCAAGCGTCTTGCCGCGATGAACATCAAAGGAAACGTCATCGACCGCCAGAATCTCGCGCTTCTTTCTGGCAAGCGCTCTCCCCCCTAGAGTGAAGCTCTTAGTCAGACCGCGTATTTGTAGCACGGCCTCACGATCCTCGGGCACGGCGGTGGCGAGAGCCTGATCGGCCATAGTGTGACGGGTGAGGTTGACGGGGATGCCCTGTACCTCGGCCGCGAAATGACAGGCTGATCGGCGTCCGTCAGCAACTTGGAGCAGGTGAGGTCGACTGCTCAGGCAAATGTCGCGGCCTCGGGCGACATCACAGCGGGGGGCGAACGCGCATCCAGCGGGCAGGTCACTTGGGTCAGGTGGCGTGCCTTGGATCGAGATCTGCCTATCGGCCCGATCATCCAGCGCGGGAAGACTCCTCAGAAGCGCGGCCGTATAAGGGTGTTGTGGGTCCTGAAAAACCTCACCCACCGGGCCGGATTCAACGACCGCTCCGGCGTACATCACCGCTACGTGATCTGCGATCTGGGCGACAACCCGCAGGTCATGGGTGATGAAAATTATCGCCGCATCGGTGTCTCGCTTGACGACCCGAAGCAGGTTGAGGATCTCCGCTTGGATCGTGACGTCGAGCGCGGTAGTGGGTTCGTCAGCGATAATCACCTTGGGTTGGTTCGCGATAGCCATCGCGATCATGCATCGCTGGCGCATCCCGCCCGAGAATTGATGCGGGTACTGGCCGAACCGATCGGAGGCGTAAGCAATCCCAACGCTTTCAAGCAGTTCGATAACCCGGGTTTGCGCTTGGCTGGCTGAAACCGTGGAATCGTGGACTCGGATGGCCTCGCTGAGTTGAGCCCCGACGGTGAAGGAGGGATGCAAGGACGTCGCTGGGTCCTGAAAGATCATCGAGATCTCTCGACCGCGGATCTCCCGGAGTCTTCGAGGATCGGCCTGGAGAATGTCCTCGCCCGCCAAGAGAATTCGCCCATTGACGATCCGGGCGGGGGGTTCCGGGAGAAGTCGAAGCACCGACATTGCCGTCGCCGTCTTGCCTGATCCGGATTCTCCGATAATGCCCAGCGTCTCACCGCCAACCAGTTCAAGCGAGACGTCATTGACAGCTTGGACGGGACATCCTCGGGCCGCGAACTCGACGCTCAGATGCTCAAGAGCGAGAAGGGGTGCATCCCGTACCATGACTGCCAGTGAACCACAGATCCCTCTGGATTGCACTAGCTGCGCCAAGATTGCACTATTTGCACTCACTTACAAACGGAGCGCTTCAGTAGGGTGAATCTGTATAGCGCGGCGCGCGGGGATGAAGCCAGCGAGTATTCCGGCGAGCGCACCAAGAGCGGGACCGGCAAAGGGTATTATGGCGGGAATCGATGGTGTCCATTGTTGAACGGTCGAGATCGTAACGAGGGCGATCGTGGCGAGGCTAGAACCGACTAGGCCGCCTATCGCTCCGATTGCAGCGGTCTCGACCACAACCTGGAGCCAGATATGGATTGGTCTAGCCCCCAGGGCGCGACGGACTCCAATTTCCTGGGACCGTTCTAGCACCGAGACAAAAGCCGCGTTGGCGATGCTGAGGAGTCCAACAACAAGGACGGTCAAGCCGATGGCGATAAGCGAGGTTCGTAGGTTATCCTCGACACCTCTGCGAAATGTTGTGGGGTCTGGGGGTGCGGAAGTGGTTATGTCGTCGGGTGCGGTAGGCATTATTGCGTAAGGGATTCGCTCCGCGACCACACCGGCCGCACCGGGTGTCGTTTTAACGAGGAACTCTTCGAGGTTCCTGTTCTCGCGGGTCCGGTACGAAGTGGTCAGCGGAATAATAAGTTCGCCTTGCATAGCCGGGCGGCGGCCTACATTGTCGACGATGCCCAAGATGAGGAACCGGTCACCGTCTATAGTCAGCGACGCTGTGCCGTCGGGCGAAGCGAACCCGAGTCGAGTGGCGATATCCTTTCCCACCAAAACAACGTTTGGTGTATTGGCTTGGTGAAAGCCGTCGTACAGGCGCCCAGAACTGAGTGTCAACTCCAGCACCTCCAGAGCGGCGGGAGTCGCGGCGACGATGTCAACCGACAGTGCGCTCTCAGGATTACCGGGATGCCGTACGGCGAGTGCCCCGATTCGAGAGATCATTCCCGATGAAACCACCCCATCGATGCGGTTGACGCTGACGTCGGCCTCTATCGGCATCGACTCCTGAGCGGTGTCCGCGCTGCGGACTAATACCTGAGTGGCCCGTAGGGCGTCGAACTGATCCGTTACCTGGTTAGAAAGTGTTTGGGTGATACCTATCGTCGTCACCAATACCGCGATACCCAGAGCGCTAGCCGACGCTGCCAATAGCGTACGCCCGGGACGATGAGCGATGGTCATCCACGATTCACCTATGATGTCTAGACCACTGCGGACCATTCTCTCGAAGCTCACATTGCAACCGATGGCCCGGCAACTCGCTCGATACACCCGTCAGTCATGTGGTACCTGACCGACGAAATCGCCGCTACGGGTTCCTCATGGGTGACAAGGAGTACCGTGATTCCAGTTGAATTGAGCTCTTGAATGATCCTCAGTAGATGTGCTGTATTGCTGCTATCAAGGTTTCCCGTCGGTTCGTCACATAACAAGACATCGGGGCCACTGGCCAATGCTCGCGCCATAGCCACCCGCTGCTGTTCCCCGCCCGACATCGTGCTGACCGTAGCATGTCGCCGATGAGCCAAACCAACCATATCGAGAGTTTCAATCGCTGTAGCACGACGATGGCGCCGCGTGAGCCCACGATAGAGCATCCCAGTCCCGACATTATCGACTGCCGTTCGCGTTGGCAGAAGATTAAACGATTGGAACACAAAACCGAACACAGTTGAACGCAGTTCGGCCCGTTCCGACTCCTTCGCGTCGGACACATCTAGGCCGCCTATACGGTAACGGCCATGGCTGGGCCCGTCAAGGAGACCCAACAGTCCCAAAAGGCTAGTTTTACCTGAGCCCGATGCACCAGTAATGGCCACAATCTCTCCCCGGTACACCGTTAATGAGACATCACGTACAGCAACAACAGGACCAGGATGAATACGCCACAAGCCCTCAGCAGCCAAGACAGGCTCTAGACCTTGGTCTTTCACTGAGCACCAACCTCAACCAAATCACCAATATTCAACTCGCCTTCAGTGACTGGGTTGATCTGTACGTATCCTCGAGCGATCACCCCTACATCAATAAAAACCTGCTCCGTTACATCAGATGAAGCAAGCCGCCGCACATAAGTTTGGCCAGTAGGATCGCTAAAGATACCCGATGACGGTACCGCCATAACCGGCTCATCTGTTCTATTGATCGCTACTATGACCTTGACATTTACCCCCTGCCAAACCTCTGGCGGCGGCTCTGAGAATTCTATTCGGATTTGATCTTTAGCCGCTAAATAGCTTTCATCTTGACCGTCATCCTCCACGATCTTAGCGATTATCCCTTCCACAACAGTATCGCCTAGGGAAGCTTCGACCTTAATACCCTGACTTAGCTGCAATACACTACCGAAATCAACTCCCGCCTGAGCGACCAAACTCCCATTAGATAACGTAAAGCTCGGTCCTTCAATCTCACTCAGTTCGAGTCCCACGCTCGCCCCCGAGGACACCACGCTGGCTGGCAGTGCAGATATGTACTTAATAGAGTGTTGCGGAATCGTGAGTCCTGCCTCTCGTAGGGCCGCGTCGAGGTCTGACTGGGCCCCTTTAACCTGTCCCTTTGCTGCGGTCACCTGGCGCTCGGACGCAGCAACAGATATTTCACGCGCACTCACGGCTGCGGCGGTCGCTGCTTCAAGACCTCGGCGGGCATCTTGGCGGATTATATTTGCATCCGCCGATTTCAACTCCACCAGATCCTTCGCTATCTGGACCTCCCCTTTGGCCTTAGCGACTGTGACGGGATCGGGAGAGTCACCAGCGAGCAACCCGTTCAAGACCAGCTGTGCTGCCACTAGACCCGCCTTGGGACCGGCTTCTAATTGGTCAGCCCTGATTACCGCAAACCGTTGATTCTCGGTGGCTGCCTCAACCCCACCTTCGGCCGCGGCGATCGCCAAAACCTTGCCTTCCTTGGCCGCGGTCAGTCCTTCGCGAGCATCGATAACACCATCTGAAGCCGCCTTCAATCCTTCACGTGCGATACTCACCGCCTCACGCTGCTCGGCACTACCCGACCCATCAAGGACCAATCCAGCAGCCTGCAACATCGCTAAGGCAGACTTCTGGGTTGCTAGGTCAAACACCCCTGTCAGGCCTATCGAATACCCCAGTCGAACTAGACTTTGTTGAAGTTGACTCACGTCGGGACCTTCAACGAACGGGACAAGATCGCGATACATCGGCAACTCGCCAGCCAACGCAACTACACGTCGGCCATTGAAAGCTAACAAAGCCTCACCTTCCATGACACTGTCACCAGGAGCAACAAGAACTTCAGTGATGACCGGTTGCCCCTCATTCGACGCGATAACCACGTCTTCGCTACCTTCCAGAATGACATCAGCACGAAAAATGATCTCATCACCGAGGATTCGCGACTCAACCGGCACCGAAATCAGCGTCGGATTCGGAGGCTGCGCATTGGCAATCGCCTGTTCAGGGGATTCGATACGGCGGCCGAGAAAGAATGCCACGCCAGCCAATAGGACCAACGACAAGATGGTAACCGCGATACGCGTTGGGTCCCGCCCGCCGTGTTGAAACGAACCCTCTGGGGTTGGTGGTGTCGACTGACCCGCGGAGTGGGCCAATAGGTCCAAGTTCTCAATATTCATTCCGGACCCACCCTTCCAACTTGAAGGCAGAAGCACATGTTGTGTGACCTACCCGACACCGAGATCCACTAATGCACTCTGGAAGCGCACCTCGAGTTCGATGAATTCGGCGAAATGCTGTTCAATAAACTCCTCACGACGGATCGCACGAATCGGTTGCCGCGCTTGCTCTACGGGGACCATACAATCCGCGTAATCAACTGCTGCCTCGATTTGCACAGCAATGGCTGCTTCTCTTCCCCCTCGCTCAAACTCCGGCCTCCAAGCCTCGCGTACAGCGCCGAAAAAGGATTGGTCATCGGTACGCTTCTCCCCGTAGTCGTCGATCAGGTCAATAACCCAGCCACGGTCCAGGACACACTGATGGAACTCACTGAAAGCCGCCAACACAGCTAGATCGACTTCCTCAGGGCTCAAAACATACTCGTAGAATTTATAAGTGAATTCGAGGTATTCGTTCCTTAAGAGATCCATCGTACTCGAGTGACCGTCCACAACACTATCAAAACAAAGTTCGTAGGCCAGCAAGGTAGCGTCGATCTCCCCCTGGCTTACCCCTTCCGGAGGGGGTCGCACCCCAGTTAGGACATCGTACAAACTCTCAACATACAATAAATCACTGGGCACTCCCTCGGCTTCAAGACTACCAAAGCCATATTTTTTGAGTGACTCGTAGGCTGGAAACTGTCCAAAACGAGGAACATAGTCGATAGCAACCTTCCAGGTGAAGTCAACATCGAAACCCTCCCCGATCATACATTCGCCCATCACCCTAAAGCGCTCCCTAGTGGTCGCAAGCTCCAAACTATTCGCAGATGCCATTTCGGCTCCCGAAATAAAAAACAAATACTCAAGCAACTGATCACTCGGCCCCGTGATCTTGGTGGGTTCACTAGGCACCGAAGAGTTAGTGGGTTCACTCGGCGGCGGCGTAGTTGTGATATCAAGTCCGACGTCATTAGTCTCTCCGCCAGAACACGCGGAAAGAAACAAGACCAAAAAGACTAATCGCAATAGCACGGAGAATCTACCAATAATCGTCATTTCTTCATCCTTTCGCATAGTTTGTTATGACTCGAACAACAAGATCGCGTTCCTCACTCTGGGACGGTCGGCGTTATCAGCCCAAGTGTCCTCAGTGCCTCCAGGACAAGCCGCCGCAGCAACGCCCGTAAGTGAAGCTGTTGTTAGGGTCACCGCTAGCAAGAGCATTGCCAAGGCGCTAACCAACCGCGAATTTCGTCGAAACAGGACCGTAGCAGAGAGGATTTCCTTACTGGCAGCACCCCCCCCCAAAAAAATCGCCACACCAGGCCTAGGGCGCGCAGCGAGCAACTCACACGACCCCGCTCATACCGGAAGCGCCCTTAAACGACGAGACCCCCCGGAAACCGTTACGTTTCCGGGGGGTCTCGTGGTGATTGCCGCCAATTCGTGGCACGGCCCTCTTGTTCCCTAATCGTGGGAGATCACATTATTAGGGGAAATATGAGCTGGCTTTTGCCCACGCTGCCTTACCGATCTGCGCACCCATATTCCGTCCGGCATAGTCATCAGCCAGTACATGGATACCGCCAGAGATACGTGAGTGACCAGCCTGATCGGCCGCGTCATAGTAAGTCGCCCACTGGAGTTCTACGTCGGCGGTAGGACCGTCTTCAAACTTCAGCGAATTGGCCGGAGCGGTAAAGGTCGCCATTCCACCAGGGAAATACACGTCACCGGTAATAGCGGTCAGAATTTCAGCCGCAGACCGACTAAACGTACTATGGCCTGAAACGTAACCAGGAAATGCCGGAGTAACGAAGTTTGGTCCTTGATAAGGGAACCAATCGCCTGCCAGGATCCATTGGACAGTGCCCAGGTTCTCACCCTCGACTGGGTCCGGAGCCCAAGCCTGTATAGCGATTTCGCCAACGCTGCCAGCCAGATGTTCGTGCCGCTCTCCAGCCGCACTCGAACTGGCGGTCACCTTCTCAACAAGATCCGGCTCAAGCGTGAGTTCTCCGATCTTGCCAAGATAGCGAATCATCGAAATCGGCCTCGCGTAGTCGTACACCCGTTTGACCCCCCACGCCGCGACCGCACTGTCGTGCATGGCACCGTTAAGAGCAAAGTAAAGCGACAGGTCCCACTGCAGTGGGCTGACCGAATCACCCTGTCCTCCGATACGCAACTCGCTAAGAGCGTCAGTAGCTTCGTTAGCAATGACGTTCCAATGACCAGCTGGCGTTTCTGTAGTTGGCCCATCCGCCCAGAACTCAGCAATTACTCGATGGAAATCACCCTCTAGGACGAGGTTTTCCTCGTAAGCCTCAAACGTACTTGTATTGACACTGTGTCCAATACCGTCATCAGTTCCGAGCAGGTTGTTGCCAACTGCTCCTGGGCTGATGTCAAGCATGACACCGCTGTCCGGATCAAGCTTGCTGCTTTCCCGTATCACGTCCAAGATCCTGGTTCGGAACTCATCTTCGGAGTCACCACCCAACAGTGGCGGAGGACCAGGATCGATCGGTAGGCCATCACCAGAATCTGGCAACGCAAACGAGGTAACCGCGCCCCAATGTGGCGAGACGTAACCTTGGACCTTCTTCTCCGTAATCTCTCCGTCTTCGTTCTGCTCGAGGGCAAAGAGAAGTTGCTGCCATCGGTTGGGCTCATCCATGGTGGTTCCCGTCTCCACCAAAATAAGCGGATCGTTCACCGGTTCGTACGGTCCTTTATAGCCCTGGGCTTCGAGGGATCCATCATCGCTGAACGTCTCGTACACCTCAGCTCCAATGTGATCGCCAAAGGCGGCCGCGCTGCCCTCGACGTCGACGTCATCACCTGAGACACAGAGTTCTTCGAGCAGCGAATCGAACTGCGCTAGGGACGCATCTCCGTTCTTAGCTTCGCGGTACCGATCAGTCAGCAATCGATACGCTGCAAAGGAGATGACGGTATCAACGTCTTCAGCCGCTATCTCAGCTGAGGGTTCGTCGTAGGTTTCGAGGTATGTGCTGCCCTCAGAACCGACCAATGCCCAACTGTCCCACATCGCAACCGACATATGGAAAAGATTTCGGATATGGACGGTTGGCGCAGGGAAGTCGCGCCGAACTGCGTCAAGGGCTGCTTCGTCCCAAAGTCGAGCAACGCTCTGGTCCGATGAATTACAGACCGCAACTTTCTCTACCGCGGGCTCCTCTTCTACGACTTCCTCTTCGATTGGCTCCTCTTCTGGAGCCTCCTCGGCCGGAGCCTCCTCTACTAGGGGTGGGGCGACGTCGTCGTCCGAGGAGCAGGACGCTATGAATAGCGCTGCTACCAGAAGGACTCCGATACTGACCCTGCCGTTTCGAGGTGTCTTCATCGTACCAAACCACCGTTGAAACAGACTGAGCTTAGAGGCTCGGCTACTTTCATGTACCACCGTACGTTTCTTCATAATTCCTTCATAACGAAACGCCCCGCGCAGAACCCTTGTAGCACCGACGAAGCGACCCTCTGGTAGAACATGGAATCTACATGGTGGCCGCGACTCTTACAACGTCTCGACTGGCCGCCTCACTCAGCCACGCGAACTTTCCCGAGCACAGGGCCGGTTTCGATCGTTCCACACCCGTTCCAGAGCCTCAAGACTCGCGAGTGTCGCATTCGAACTCGATCAGGCGTTCGTGTGTCCCCACCGACGGACCATCTCGGTGGGAGATGGGTTTCCTGAGCGGGCGGCGGACCCGCTGAGCTAGGAACCACGCCGGTGGGGACGCACGAACAACCAATATCGGCCCCACTGGGACCAAGGCAATCTGAAGTTGCCCCCGTTACTAACACAAACAGGGCGGTAAAGTCAAAAGTGACCGTTTCACCGGCGAGTCACCCCATCACCGACACCCTAGGGGAGTGGTCCGATCGCGCGACCGGTGAGGACTTGGCGCCGGGGTCGACGACGGCTTGCCTGAGCCGATTAGACGTTTGCGGCTAGGGTTAACGCAACAGCGATCAGCGGCCACCCGGTATCGTTACCGTTTTCGGGGAGGTTCGCCAAGGTGTGTATCGTTCGCCGAATCTCTGGATTATTTTTTTGGGGTGTGAAAAAACGCAGCAACCCTTGGTCGAACAAGTCAACCAACTGCCGAGGATCGCCGTACCGGAGTACTTCATCCTCATTGAGTATTTTGCCCGTCCCTGACTCTTTGAAAGCAGTATGAGAAACCAGCCAATGATCTGGAAGATTTTTCGAAATGGACCTGTTCTGTTGCTGCTCTTGTCTTGAGGGATTACGCTTATCGAACAAGACCATGTTAACAAATACTTCCTTTTGTTTGGTTCTTGCACACCAAACGACTAAGCCTTCGGTCCCAAAGAGTACAATACCGAGTGGTTTGACAAGGGGCGGTGCAGTACTAGGACGAACGACGAAAGCCTGAGCAAGCTTAGCTGGATCCAACAGTTTGCCGGGTTGCTTCTTCGAGGGAAGGTTGAAGTACCTCGGGGTGGGAGGGACGGCCGCCTTCGCCGCTGTATCGTCGTCGAATTCGCCAAGGTAAGTAGCGGACTCGATGGAGTCGTCGCTGCTCCTAAAATAAGCCTTTCCGACCCGCAACAGGTGCCGGAGGTCGCTGTCCTCGGATTCTATGATCCCACAGTAGACAACAATCTCTGACCGAACATACATATGGAGGCTCTGGACGTATTCGAAAACGTCAGTGAACTCACTAGACGGCCAACCCTTGCCAAGTTCCTCGGCAGGAATCCAGTCTCGACCGCTGTAGGCAGGAATTGAATGGTATGCACGCCAGGCCGTCTTTGCAGCCTCAAATGAATCGTACTCCCCGAACTGCTCCCAGTCGTCTGAGAAGTTGTTCCATGCCCAGAAAGTCTTGTCTTCTTCGCTCCAATACAGGCGGACCTTGTCGGCAGCGCCGCCACTGTTTGTTACCGGAGTACCGCAGTCGAGTAACAACAATTTCTCGTGCGGGTCTGCTAAATTGTTGGGGTGAAAAGTCATGGGAGTGTTCCAATCTCTAGGGGCTTCACCCATTAAGAGGAACCTTCAAGGTGAAAAAGTCAAAAATCGACCAGATTTTTTTGGCCGGCCTCTAAACGTCGACCGTTCGGGACGGGAGTGCTCAGTAGTTGTCAGCGATGAAATCGTAGGCCCGGTCGAACAAGTCCAGATCGGTGTGGAACTTGTGCCGAAGCAGGATGCGTCGAAGCGCCCTACGTACCTCGCGTTCACCCGCGGCCGTTTGCTGCCAACCGGGGAAAGCAACCTGGCGAACAATGCCGTCGATGTCGTCAAGCAGCGATTTGGGCACATCCAATGTCGCGCCGCTGGAGTTGAGCGTACCCGAAGGGTCTTGCAGGTGTCTGAATCGCCGGTTCGCGTAAGCCAGTTCGATGGTCTTCGCTCCAAGACCGTGCCATAGTCGTTTCCCGTTTCCCGATGGGGGTTTGAGCGACTCATAGACTAGGGCCAGCCATCGGTAGTCAGCCTCATACGGGGTCAGCACGGGATTCGGCAACAGTGCTTCCCATACCTGAGCCAGCGCGGAGAAGTTCCCAGCGAAACCATCGCGGGATTCGTTGTCGAGCAGATCGCGTTGAGCAGGGATCCGCCTCTCTCCACCTTCGAGATCGGCCACGATGTCGGGAAACCAAGCCCGACAGGCTTGCATCAGGGGGTGAAGTTGATCCTCGAACTTAGCCAGATCGAGGACCCCAGCATCGCGGCTTGCCGCCGGGAAAAGGCCCAGATAGTCAACTATTAAGCCATGTGACTTACCGGGTGCTGGCCGATTCGTTCGACAGATCGCAGATAACAGTGAGTTATCGCGCAGCGGTTTGTCGAGATACAGGCATTGAAGATTCGGCGCGTCGAAACCGCTTAGGAGCTTAGCGGTGACAATAAGCACCTTGAGCGGGTCGAAGGGATCGCGGAACCGCTCAAGTAGCTCGGCTTCATCGTCAGGGCTACGACCGTATCTCTCTCTCCAAGTTAGAGGCGTTCCCGGGCCGAGAGCGGAAATGACAACTTCGCTGACCACTGGGGAAAGCACTCTGTCGAGCGCCTCTTTATAGATGACACACGCTTCTTGATCTATGGTGACAATCAGGGCAGCGAAGCCCGACGGTCCGACTCTTGTGGTGAAGTGTTGGGCTATGTCCTCGACGATCGCATCAACCCGCGACGGGGCCTTGACGAGCAACCCAAACCGATCATCTCGCCGGGTGAGGTCGACTCGGTCCTCAGCTAGTTGATCAGCGGTAAGCGCTTCATCGAAAGCCGTTCGGTCGATACGAAAATCAGCCGAACGCGCCTCGAACCGTAACGGAAGAGTGGCCCCATCTCGGATGGATTCCTCGAGGCTGTAGCGACTCAGATAACGGTCTTCATCTTCGTCCGCGCCGAAGACAACGAACGTCTTGCGGGCCTGGCCGTTGATAGGAATGCCGGTAAGGCCGAACAGGAACGCGTTCGGCAGCGACTCACGCAATTTGCCAGCGATGTCGCCCTGCGGGTTCCGGTGGGCTTCGTCAACAAAGGCAATGATGTTGGGTCGATCGCTGAGCTCCCCGTCAGCTTCACCGAATAGGTGAACAGTGGTGATGATGACTTGGTGAGCGTCGCTCGCAAGCAGGTCTTGAAGTTCGTCTCGAGTTAGTGCGGCAATAGTATCAAGTACGTCGGCTGCGTTGAGGGTAGCCGTGATCTGGGAGTCTAGATCGGGGTCATCAAGCACGATCAGCACGGTCGAGTGAGAGAGTTTGGGGTGCATAAGTAGCTTGTTAGCGGCAAAGACCATCAGCACGCTCTTACCAGAACCCCGCGAATGCCCGATAAGGCCTTGGCGTGTATGGCCATCCATCACTCGGTCGACGATCTGGTTGGCTGCTACGTACTGCGGGTATCGACAGATCACCTTGGTCTTGCGCTGCTTCCGGTCAGTAGCAAAGACGGTAAAGTTCTGCGCGATATCAAGCACGATGTCTGGTCGCAGCATCGCATCGACCCCGCCCTGCCACGGACTCCAGTTCCGCCACGCCATACCTATCGTGCCGTACCGGTATTCTAGGCCGTCGGTCGCAAACGAGAACACGTTCGGCACAAAGAAACCAGGAACGTTGTTCTCATAACTGTTTCGCACTCGGTTGGCGCCATCCACCCATGACTCGGCGGGTCGAGCGGGCGACTTTGCGTCACCGACAACCAACGGAAGGCCGTTGATGAAACCGACTAGATCGAGTCGTCGCTCCGGACCGAGGGTACACACGACCTGATTGGCAACAATGAACTCGTTCGCCATCGGGTCGTCGAAATCGGCTAACCGAACTGGGTCTCGTTGTCCGCGAAGCCAAGCCATGAACTCCTCGTTGGCCGCAACTAACCCTTCACCCACAACTCCGCCGATGATCCCATGCAACTTGTGGATCACCTCATCGGCGCGCCTCGGCTCCGCAGCAATCTCAGGATTGAATCGCACGAGTGCATCACGCACTGACGACTCAATTATCACATCACCTGAGGAACGAACAAGGGAAGGTCCGTGGGTATAGGACCAACCAAGCGCCGTCATACGGGCCAATACAAGATTCTCGGCTGCGTTCGCCTCAGTGAACACCACGACCCCCTAGTAGCTGAGATAAGAAGATGGCACGCATCCGTTTGATCTCTTGGCGATTCTTCCGCGCCGCGCTTGCCATCAAAGTTAATGAAGTGGACTCCTCAACCAAAACCAGCTGATCTTCCAACGACGGTAGATCAATCGACATCTCATCCAACATTGTGCGACTAATAGGCCTATGAGTTGATCCCTCGTCCCATCAAACCCAGACGAAGCCATTCAAGAAGAAACTCGGGAAGGCATTTGGTGGTGTCACACTCAGCCCAAGTAATCGCCTGATTGGTGGCCATTGGCCGATTACTAATGCCAAACTTTCTAATTGTACCGTACCTAGACAAGAAAATAGAACTGGTTGGAGCAATACGCCTAATCTGATCAACCCCTTGGGCGGTGAGCGTCAGCTGGGTCGATTCAAGCAATCCGTCGTTCAAGTCGCCGGTAACCACAAAAGGCATGTCACCCCCATAGAAATCAGGGTTTCCTGCTTTCGGTGTTGACCCCGAGTACCACGAAGCGATATCTCCTAACCGGGTTCGCTGCAGACGAGGCGACAACTCATTCAACCGCCATGACATCACGGCTTCCGCTGTCGACATTGCCGTCTGAATCAAGTTATCGAGGGAAATGCCAAGTCGATCAATAGCGACTAGTTCCCTCACCATTTTAGGTTGCTCGTCGATAGGGGGAAGTGCGAATTCTTGTTGGGCTAGGGTCCCCCAATTGATGGTTGGGGAGAGCGACCCAACTGATATGTCGATCGCTCGTTGGTGGAACGCGTCGCTGTGCAGGAAGTACGGCAGAAACTCGGGAAGGCAGACGTCAGGCTTGGCTCTCAGTACCAGCGCGTGGGTTGAACAAATCCCGTGGAAGTCTGCCACTCCAAGTTTTCGCTGGTAAGCGCGGCGACGTCCGTAGATCACGTCTCCGGGATAGAAACGGAGCTTGGTCGAAGACACCTCATCAGGGGCTCCCCATCGACGGATGACCGTTGAGTCCGGGTCAAGGTGTTCGAGACCGATGTAGCGATCGAGACCCGAGGCTTGGGGGTTATCGACCCGCTCGGTTATCCTCGACACGATTTCTGTAAACTTGACCCGTTCCCAACCGTCCGAGGGTTCGTTGCTGCTCACAACTCCCCTTCTTTACAGTCGAGCAGCGCGAGCACCTCATATGCAGCGTGGCGGAGTTGCTGCGAGGATGACCGCCAGTCGGTTAGAACAGTGGTGAGGTCGGGACCGTGGTCGGTGGTGGTTACGTAGCGGGGAATGCTGAGATTGTGCTGTTGAGTCGCTATTTCGCTGATAGTGGCAATGGCCGAGTAACCGCCCTCGGCCGTATAGTTGAGGTAGGTGGCGGCAATGTGGTCTTGGTGATCTTGGTTGAGGAAGTTGTGGGATCCTTCACGCGTGACTTCGTCGCTAGCGTCGATGAACAGCACCCTTCCCCGGCGGAGCCTAGGTTTCTTGGCTCGACAGATGACAATACAGGCTTCCATCGAAGAGTTGTAGAACAGATTAGGTCCGACCCCGATGATGGCGTCGATGATATCGGCCTCGATCATTTGTTTCCGCATATCTGCTTCTTCGTCACGAAACAGCACACCATGGGGAAATAAAATGGCACAGCGACCGGCGTCGGGATTCATGCTGGCGATAATGTGTTGCCAGAACGCATAATCGGCCCGACCTTGAGGCGGGATTCCGTAAAGGTTCCGACTCCACTTATCCGATGGCCATGCGGCTCGGTCCCAACTCTTGACAGAATAGGGAGGATTGGCCAAGATCACATCAAAGCGGTGAAGCTGGTTATCGTCAACGAAGGCGGGGTTGGCCAGCGTGTCGCCTAGAAGGACCTCAAAATCCTCGATGCCGTGAAGGAACAAATTCATGGCAGCAATGGCTGCAGTAGTGGGTTCAACTCCTGACCATAAAGCCTGAGGGTTCGGTGCTCTTTGCCCTGTCGTCGCAGTTCGTTGGCGGCCGAAACCAACATCCCACCCGAACCGCAGGTCGGATCGTAGACGGTATCGCCCGGTTCGATACTGAGCATCCGGGTCATCAAATATACTAAGGTACGGTTCGTATAGAACTCGGCGGCGGTGTGGCCAAAATCGTCAGCAAATTTCTTTACCAAGAACTCGTACGCAAGACCGAGTTCGTCTTCAGACACGTTGTCGATACTGAGTTCAACCGTCGAACAGTGCTCAATCAAGTCCCGGAGGGTGACGTCGGGTAGGCGGTGTTTGTTAGTCCAAGGAGCATCACCGAAGACTCCCGACAATCGAGGATTGGCGTCCTCGATCTCTCGTATTGCTTGGAGTATCGACGCGCCCACATTTGTGGTGGTAGCCCGCACATCAGACCAGTGCCCCCCTGATGGGATCTGAAATCGATGCTGTGCTGGCCGTGCAGCGTAGCTCTCATCGCCGTCAGAATCGACAAGAGCGGCGGCAAACTCTTCATCGTACACATCGCTCAACCGTTTTAGAAACAACAGCGGGAAGATGAAGGTTTTGTACTCCCCCGCGTTGATTTTACCCCGAAGTAGTGTTGCAGCGCCCCATAGATAGCTTTCGAGTTCGGATTGACTGATCCGATCTTTCATTCCTGTCCCCGATCCGCTAGGAGACGTTCGAGTTCCGCCTCAGCTGCCCAAACCTCGTCCAGTGCTTGTTTCAAATCGGCGGTTGATTCCTCCAGCGTAGGGATGTCTCTGTCAAAGAGACTCGTGACGTATCCGTCAATGTCAAGACTGCCATCCTGCTCCTGAATCTTGTCGAGGCTGATGACTCGGGACCGACCTTCCACCGAGGAGAAGTTCCGATACAGTTCGAGCAACTCTGCGACGTGTTCGGGTTCCAAGATATTGTGTTTACGCCCCTGCTGGAACAAGTCATTACCATTTATAAACAGAATCCGATCGCGGCGGTCCTTGAGTTTATTACGCTGAAATATTACTACACAAGCACTGATGTTGGGTCCGTAGAACAGGTTTGGGTCCAGACTGAGCACCATTTCAATCATGTCAAGTTCGAGAACCTTACGGCGGGCTTTTCCCTCAAGTCCCCTTCGGACCAGGGCAGTGTCGGGGAGCACGACCGCCATCCGTCCTGTCTTAGGGGCCAGCGAACTCAGCATATCCTGTACCCAAAGCCATGAGGAACTTTGTGGGGGCGGATTGGTGAGCACACAGTCGACATTGGTCAGTTGGTCACCGTGTACCAACAAGTGGTCTTCAGCGCCGTGCAGAAAAAGATTCGTCCGAGCGATAGCGACGGTGTTCAAGTTCTCTTCTCGACCGAAGAGCTTTCCGCGCATCAACCTTCCATCACCCCCACTCGCGGTAACGTGATTCAGGGCCCCCAGCAGCATTCCTGCGGTGCCACAATACGGGTCATAAATAGTTTCACCGAGTTGTGGGTCGAGGATATTGACGGCGAGGTTGACGATTGGACGAGGGGTGTAGAGTTGGCCTGCCTTCCGGTTGGTTTGATCGGCGAGCCTCTCTAGAAGGTCGTCGTAGGCGTCGGCTAGTTCCGGGTTTGGTGCCGCCTTATTTGAGAGGTCAAGGTCAGAGATATAGTCAACTAGATTGCCCAACCGCGCATCGGACAGTCGATCATGGTTCGCCACTGCACATCGCCAAAGATCCCATACAGCAGGTCAGGGTTAGCATTTTCGATCTCACGCATGATCCGCTGAATGGCCTGACCTACGTGGGTTGATCGCTCTCGCAGGTCATCCCAACGGCAACCTGCGGGCAACTGAAATCTGTGCTGCTCGGGAAAGGCCGCGTACTCTTCATCGCCGCCGGATTCTGCGAGAGCCCCAACCCGTTCTTCGGTGTAAACGTCGCTGATGCATTTCAAGAACAGTAACGAGGATACGTAGACCCTGAGATCCGCCGCGTTAACTGCACCGCGCAGGATATTCGCGGCCCCCCAAAGTTGGTTTGCGAGTGACGGTTCTGTATCTGTCATTGTGGGTCTCTCAACCCGATGGCGACTGAGTTTGTCGGCGTCTCTTTTCTAGGCTTCTCTGAACCATTGTCTGGGCCTCACGAGATCCAAGATCAAGGAAACCCTCGGGCCAGTCCTCGTTCAAGCCGCCGAGTGGATTAATCTCAGAGGGGCGATAGCGGGTGATGCCTTCTCGTTGTTCGGCAAAGAGCAGCCCAACTAGTTCTCGTGTGTCGTCGGTGGGGTCTTCAGCGACCCGCCGCCGGAGTCGGTTGATGATGTGTTCGCTGTGGCTCTCAACAAGGATTTGGCGACCCGAGCGGACACACGCCAAAAGGAAATCGGCCAGTCTTTGTTGCAGGGAAGGATGCAGGTGCAATTCGGGTTGTTCGATGATGATCATCGTCCCTGGCGGGGCAAGAAGGCAAAGCAAAATGACGGGCAAAACTTGGCTGACACCGACCCCAACCGACGTTAGATCCACCGAACGGTCAGCATGCAAGGGGGTGACACGCAGACCAATACCAAGTCGTCCTCGGTCCTCCGCCTCGGCCGCTTTGGCAATACCGAACTCCTGCAGCCAAAAATCGAGTGATTCAGCCAAGGAGCGCTCTTCTGCGTCACCCTCAGTAGTTGGCATTAGCACTTTGCGTTCCGCTTGGGCATGGAGCACCGCCGCCGAGTACTCACCCTTCACGCCCAAGTCGAGCCTGCTCGGACCCGGATCGTATAAGACTTGAGGGGCTTCTCGAAGCGGACCCAAATATCGAACTGACCGGAAGGAATGGGATAAGCCAACTGATGCAGCAACTAAAGGGCGCAGCAATTCATCGGATGGCTCGACCAAAACCTCGTCATCCAACCAAGGGGCTCCCTTGAATTTCCTACGTAAGCGTTGGCGGAAGGTCGACTCACCGAGTTGAACCATGCACTGAGCGATATTTTTGCGCTTCCTATTCGGCAGTCGGATGAACTGCTGGCGGAAAACGAAATCACGGTCTTTCAGGTAGGAAGGCAAGGGATTCTCGGAATCCTCAGTTTCACCCACACGCATTTGCTGGAAGTCCTCATAGGCTTGGGTAATCGCGGCTCGAGAACCCCGACTGGGTTGGTCGCCTTCCTCGATTCTCTCCGCATGATCCCGCTTAGCTTGAGCGATTTGCTCGCTTAGCGCGACCGAAGCCACCTCCCACCAGATGCCGCAGAGGGCATTGAACTTATCGCTACGGCTAAAGACCTCTGTCGGCAAACCCCCTGCAAGAGTTGTTGCTTCCACACTCACTGATTCGCCGGAACGCCAGTCCATGACTCGGCCGGAGACGGCCACCGTCGGCGTGTCCCGGTTGAGAAAAGAGGACGCACCACGGCGAAAGAAAGCTGCGTGTCGGAACCTCAGACGGACTCGTTCAACGTTGGCCACGTCGCTGTCGCCCTCAATCTCTTGTAGGTCGAGGGTCAGCAACCGAGTGGAATCATCGACGGTAGCGCTGGACTCCTCGGCGACCTCGAACCCGATTCCAGCGACTCGGGCAAAACCGCTGCCGGCCAGAGAGTTCTCGGTGAGATCGAGACGCCATTCAACTCTAAGCATGGCGGCTTGGCCGATATCTTCGCCTTGTATGAAGCGTCGTTGTCGATCGTGGTAGCGGATCCCGACTTTGATGGTCATCGGCTCCGAAGGATCGGTTGACAAGAAATTTCGGGTCTCTTCTAGGGTCCCGAGACGCAGAAACTCTCCATTGAGAGGGAACTCCGCCGCGTCGCTTTGAACCCGCATCGTCTGAGCCACCGCAAGCAAGGCTTGAAGGAGTGTGCTCTTTCCGGAACTGTTGGCTCCCACCACCACCGAGAACGGACGAAGTTCCAGTGCGGTATGAGTAATGGACTTGAAGTGACGAAGTTCGATTGACCGCAGTGGATACGGGGGTTTGAGTTCATGCATGAAACTTACCCAGCCTTTCTTGAGTCGTTAGGTCGCACCGACGAGGCGGACATCAACTGATGTCACGATCTCCTCATCGTCAACAAAATGGTTATATTGAAGGGTGTTGGCATCACCTTCCCAGAGGTGAGCGGAGGTGATCAGGCGCGGTGATCGCAACGCGGGAATAGTTTCAACGGCAACCGCTGTTCGGGGGGCACTCCAAGTGCCTGACTCCGATACTGGAACGCGGCGGTCGGTTCGGGCCAAGGCAGAATCAATCAGGTTTCCGAGCGAGGCGAAGTATAGCTGGCCTAGGTCACGGCCCAACACTTCTTGGAACCGTTCGAAAGAGAGAGCCTCAGAAGTAGCCACCAGATCAAGATCATCGAGCGTCAGAGACACCGCCTCTTCGCTGAGTACCTGCATCAACTCGATCAGCAACGACTCAACATCGGTGGATTCGCCCAACAGGGTGGCCGAAAGGAGCCCGGGATCGAGATGCCACGGCGAACCCTCCTCGAGCAAGGATGTCGTGCAGTCGCCTGCTAAAGCCGCGAGCGCCTCTCCCTCTGCCGCCTTGAACGCCCAGCGAGGATCAGCCCGACCCGCTAGGCGAAATCCGAGTTCAGCTTCGCCGTCTGGCTCGCCTCGCGAGACCCCAGAAAGCAGTCCTAGCGAATCTTCACCGATCCGGCCCACGAGACGCCCAATCTGCGTAGCCGTCCACACCACGCCGCGAACATCGCTCTCGATCACCAACGGATAGGCCAGTCCGCTCACCTCCGGACAGACGATCAAATCGAAATCGGTGGCAAGTTCAAGATAGGCATGAACGAGCATCACCTCGGTGAACTCATCGACAGAATCCACCCGCAGTACTACACACAAACGCGCTGACCCGTCACCGTCAGGCACGGGACGAACAAGTCGAATATCGCCACGCTGGACCCGTCCCTCAACAGGGACCGCCGCGGGCCTAGACGCTTCTATCGCGCGCTGAATCCGCTCAGGTATTACCATCGTTTTCACCTTCTAGTCTTGCCGCCGCCTCACTGAGGAGAAGGTCGAAAGCGAAGCCGTGCCGCGCCACTGGGATGTCGGCCATGACCGCAGTGCCAATCGTCGACAGTAGACGTGACTTTTTATCCGCCACCCATGGACGAGAACGGCCAAGGCGCTTCGCAATCGCCGAATCAGCAACACCTTGGCTTTTGCACAGCAGCACCGAGCAGTCGGCATCGTCCATGGAAGTCGCAAGGTTGGTAACGAACTCGCGCACGTTTATCACCTCGGCGCTGTCTTCTACTGTCTCGGTCAAGGGCATATCTGACTCCTCAAAGCCACCGAGGAACGTTGGCACCCACGCTGTCAAAAGAATCTCAAGAATCTTGGCTAAGTCGCTCTGGGTGACCCCACCGGTCTTCTCCACGACCCGGCCAACTAACTCTTGGAGATGGCGTGACGCGTAGACCATTGAGGCCCGACTCGATATTGGCGACTGTGGGAGGCGAGGTATATCGCCGACTTCATCAGCGAGACGCCGCAGGGTGGCCCGGTCGAACGTCTGCAGCAACGCCGAGGACGTTTCTGTCGTGATCCACCGCTCGTTTCCGACAAAATCGACCCTGAAGGGAGGGGCGGCGATGATCTCCTTGATCCGACGCAACAGACGATCGACAACGGTCGTGGACCGCCGGCGAAAGAGCGTCCGTTTGACCTGCCGCACGGCCAAACGCTTGAAACTCTCCAGCGTTTCGGCTTCATCGAAGATGTACTGGAGTTGTCCCTCGCCAAGCAGGCAATCGGCCACCACATCTTGAGCAAGTTCCTCGATTGCCTCGCTGTTCCACGACCAACCGTTGTTGTAGATGGCCTCGGGATAGCGATGCGCTACCTCCCGCGACAATTCGACAACTAACCCCCAGATCTGAGGACCAATCCTGACTTCCTCAAACTCTTTACGCAGATCGGCGAACCTCATGGTCCGGCCAGTTTCCAAAGTTTCGCCAGCAGGTCCTCGTCAGGTTCGTAGCAGGAAAAGGAATCTTTAGCCAAAGCGCTCGAGGGCACCGTAACCGGCACTTTGTAGATGATTGACCCGGACTTGGTAATAGAACAGTCGCCGTGAGTATGAGCGCGATGCGGTAGCCCGTTGCCCCCGCTCTGCGTCGATCGTGAGTACAGAACCGCATTTGGTCCCGGCCGGGAAGCAAGGAGGACGGGTCGCTTGCCAGTTTTGTCGGCGAACGCAGTCCCCTTGCTCTTACGACCCTTACGCTTGATCAATTCGTCATCGACACGGAACCACGAGCCAGCGGGGTATTGGAAAATGTGCTCGAAGTCGAGTTCGCGTCGAATGGACTCCCAGTCGTTGTCAAACATCGGCCCGCGAACCGGTCCGAGAGCGGCAGAGAACACTCGCTAGCTGACGGCCCATCTCGTGAGTGTAGGAAACCTGACCTCGCGAGTCCAGACGCACAGGGAATCGCTCCGAACCACGGGCGAGGACGGAACAGGTCAGCGTTCTTTTGGTTTCACGTAGCGCGAGGATCGCTTCTCGCCCAACAGGTTGAGCTTTCCCTCGTCGCGCAGGCGCCGAAGAAGCCGACTGGCTCGTTCGGGTTCGATCTGGCAGAGTACGGATGTGTCGCGTCTGGTGATGGAGCCGTGCCGATCGATAAAGGTGAGCACCATTTGTTCTTGTTGGATGTCGTCGAATCCTCGTGCTCGGACGTATTGGACTGATTCGCCGAGTTGGTCGTAGAGGGCGGCGGCTAGGTGGTAGGTCCGGCCCTTGCCATCGCCGCGTGCCTCAACTAAACCTCGATCGGCCAGTTGGTTGAGAGCGGCCCGAGCCTCGTGCTGGTTAACCTGGAACAGTTCCGCGGCCCGCGCCGTAGTGATGCGTCGTTCCAGCCTGATCTCGTGCAAAGTAATAAGGTCTTCGAGCGAAAACTCTTGGCCGTCACGGCGAGCTTCGGCGATAAAGCCTGCTAGCTCTTTGTCGGCAGGCCCAGACCGTACACGCGCCACTACCGAGCTAGCCGTACCCCTGCTGTAGTCCGGGGCGGGCCGACCCAGGGCCAGTTGGCTGGCAAACGCACGATTGATGCCTCGACTCGTTCGCTCGACGACACCGGCTCGCTTAAAGGCATCAGCCAATGCCGGGTTGCGTGGCCGCGGCGGGGTAGTCAACAGGTTCGATGTGGTCACCCCCTCGGGAAGCCCACCCGGGTTGGAGACAACTAGCGCATCTTTGGTCACCTCGATTATCGTCGGTCCGTTAGCCGAATAGTCGCGATGAACAAGTGCGTTGGCAATCAACTCGCGGATCGTCACGTCGGCAAAACGCGGCAACGGTACGCGCAAGAAGCCGATCTCAATCTCCTCGACTGGGTTACGGGCCTGAACTCGGTCGGTTACCTCGACCATGGCCCGCAGCAGTGGCGTGGATCCGTCCTCGCTGGCCCGAACCTCAAATCCGTCTAGCTCTTGGAATCCAACCTCGTAGGCCGGAAGGTAACTAGCGATCGCGGTAGAGGTCCCGAAGATAAGGAGCGCACCAACAGTCAACTGACTATCGGCGTTCAAGAAGTCCAGCGCTCGGAGCAGATCGGCGTTCGACAAGTTCAGAAGGGCATCGTCGCCACCAACTCGGACGAACTTGCGGAATAGTTCGAACTCGCTCGCCGACAACTCATCGAATGTCAACCCTGAGACGACCACCCTGGAGTAGTCCTGCGCTCCAACACTTCCGGCGCGGGCTACAACGTCATGAGGGCGCATGGGCAAGCACTGCGGTTGCCCATGGACGTCGATGGCACGTCGGACGTAGCGGCCGTCGCTTGTCGCCACGACGCTGGATGCAGTCGGTACCGCAATAACGATGACGTCGCGGCCGTCGATCTCCGCGAGCGTGCATCTAGCGAGCACGGCCGGTTCGGTCTTGTTGACGATGAGAGCCTCGACTCGGCGCGGCACGGTCTCGCTGCCGTGGCGTGGGAGAGCACCTACTACCACTCCGTCGTCGTCAACGCCCACCAGCAAGGTTCCGCCACTACCGTTGGCTAGACACGCCACCGCCTCAACAAGTTCAGTGTCGTTGACCGACCTGCCCTTGAACTCGACGGTTAAGGATTCGCGCTCGATGAGGAGGCGTCGAAGCTCAACTTGATCCACACGTCGAGTATACGCAAAGTTATGCGCGTTATAAGAACTTTGCGAATCAGCGCAAAGTTATGCATTCCGCCAATGTGGTCATCCCTCAGATCGAGCTCTGGCTAACCGCGGCTGCTCTGAGGACGTGTCGTTGCACCTTCCCTGTCTGAGTTTTGGGAAGTGCTTCTATAAAGACAATCGACCGCGGGTATTTGTAGGGAGCAATTGTTTGCTTCACGTAGTTCTGAAGCAACTCGACGGTCCCGTCACTGGCCTTGTCTGGATCGTTCAGGACGACGTGAGCCTGAACGATTGCCCCCCTGTCGGTATCGGGAACGCCAACGACGGCACACTCCGACACCAGCGAATGGCCCAGCAAGACCGCTTCGACCTCGGGACCGGCGATGTTATAGCCGCCGGAGACGATCATGTCGTCGTTGCGGGCCGCGAAGTGAAACAATCCGTCCTGGTCCATCGAGAAGCTATCGCCGGTGACATTCCAGCCGTCAACTACATACCGCGACTGTCGTTCGTCGCCAAGGTAACGACAACCGGTGGGGCCACGAACCACTAGGCGGCCCACCTCGCCGCAGGGCATATCGTTGCCAGCGTCATCGACGATTTTGGCCTCGTAACCGCGAATTGGTTTACCGGTGGATGCCGGAGCGTGAGCATCTTGGGTGTTGGATATGAAAATGTGCAACAGTTCGGTCGCTCCGATCCCGTCGAGTATTGGTCGCCCTGTCTTGGCAATCCACTCTTCGTAGACCGGACGGGGCAGCGTCTCGCCCGCCGATACGGCAATACGCAAACTGGAAAAGTCAATGCCGGTATCCATGGCAGTCAGCATCGCTCGGTAGGCCGTGGGCGCGGTGAAACAGATCGTGGCCTGGTATTTCTGAATGATCTTGATCAGGTTCGGCGGGCTCGTGTTCTCTAAGAGCGTCACCGTGGCCCCGAAGCGCAACGGAAACACCGCCAGTCCTCCGAGGCCGAAAGTGAACGCCAGCGGTGGTGATCCGACGAAGACGTCATCGGGTTGCACCCCGAGCACGTCCTTCGCGTAGCCGTCAGCGATGATCAATAGATCCCGATGAAAGTGCATTGTTGCTTTTGGCGTGCCGGTTGTACCTGAGGTAAAGCCGAGTAATGCAACGTCGTCGCGCCCTGTCGGGACAACCTCGAAACGTACTGATTGTTCAAGCGCGAGGCGATCGAGCTCGGCGTCGTGATTGGAGGTCCCGTCGAAGCCGATAACTTTGCGGATGTACTTGTTAGTCTCAGCGAATGTTTCTATCTCGTCGAGCAGTCGAGTATCGCAAAGCACGTGGCTGACCTTGGCAATGTCGACAATAGTTTCCAGTTCGGCGGCCCGAAGAAGCGGCATGGTGTTGATCACCACGGCCCCGGCCTTGGTCGCGGCCAGCCAGCAAGCCACCATGGCCGGGTTGTTGGCTGACCGAATAAGGACCCGGTTTCCGGGTTCGATGCCAAGGTCGTTACGCAAGACGTTAGCGATTCGATTTGTCCAGTCGGTGAGTTCTTTGTAGGTACGGCGCCGACCGTTGCCAATAAGTGCGGTGTGATCGCCGAACCCTCTCTCCACCATGACGTCAGTCAATTCGTAAGCCACGTTCAGGAAATCCGGATACGGAAACTCCTCCAACAAGAAGTCCGGCCAGTCCTCCCTCGGAGGGAGATTGTCACGCGCAAAGGTATCGGTGTGGGAACTTGGGCCAAGCATTGGTGTCCTACGGTCTAGTAGAGCAGTTAGTCGCTGGAGAAAATGTCGTATGCCACATCCAGTTGCTGCGAACTGTAACGGCGGAAGGAAATCAGGGTTTGCGTGCTCTTCACGCCTTCCAGACTGCAAACAGCTTCGGTAACGAGCTCGGCGATTTGTTCGTGGGTCGTCACCCCCAGCATGGCAATGAGGGACACTTCGCTTCCCGCGGTGGAGTGGACCTCGCGGACTCCCGGCAACTCGGCTAACTCCTCAGCTAGGGCGACTATCCGCTTGGGTTCTGCTGCGATGAGCACGAAGGCAAAAATCATGTCACTCTTCTCCTAGTTCAGGTATGACGGCCACGGCGATGATCTCGACTTGAGCCGCCGGTTCGTAGAGTTCGGTTACCCCGAGCATTGCCATGGCGGGGAAATGGCGGCCTAGATGTTTTCGATGGGCCACCCCGACCTCGCGCAATTCGTTTCGGTAGTCCTGCATAGAGGTTGTGTATACCACGAGCGAGACGATCGAGTTAGGGGCAGCGCCCGCCGCGGCGAGCGCCGAGACGACGTTGGCGAGTGCTTGATCGTATTGTGCGGAGAACGTAGCGCCGATTACGTCGCCGCTCGCGTTGGCCGCGATCTGTCCTGCTAGATAGACGGTTTTTCCCGCCGCAGGCAGCACGGCGTGGGTGAATCCCTTTGCCGGGGGCATAGTTTCGGGGTTGATGAGGGTGTGCGGACCGTACACCTTATTGGCCCTTCCAGTTGGGGGTTTCGCCGCGGTTGAACGCAGCGTGGAACTCGGCGTGGTCTTCGGTATTCATCAAAAGCGCTTGGGTCATTCCCTCGAATTCGATGGCGCCCGATAGGCCCATATCGGCCTCGCGTGTGATGAGCAACTTGGTCGCGGCATATGCGAAACGTGGCCCATCGGCGATACGTCGAGCCACGGCGTACGCCTCTGCCAGGAGTCGGTCGGGTTCCACGACGCGATTGGCGAGTCCAATGGTGACCGCGTCAGCGGCCGGTACGGGATCGCCGAACATGAGAATTTCGGTGGCTCGACCGAGGCCGACCAGTTGGGGAAGGAGGTAGGCGGAACCCATGTCGCCGCCGGACAAGCCAACATTGGTGAACAAGAACCGAAACTTCGCTGTCGGTACGCAAATGCGGAAGTCCGAAGCAAGCGCGATGACGGCCCCTGCACCAGCCACGGTGCCGTTGATCGCGGCGATGATCGGCGTTTGGCATTCACGCATGTTCTGGATAACCGCCCCCGTCATCCGAGTGAACTCCAAGAGTTGTTTCGGGTTGAACTTGAGTAGTTCGCCGATGATTTCGTTCACATCACCGCCCGAGCAGAACCCTTTACCCGCTCCGGTTATGACAATGGCGTCGACGTCGTCGCGGAGGGGCAGTTCTCTAAATAGATCTCGGAGGTCGGCGTACACGTCGAAAGTGAGCGCGTTCAGTTTCTCCGGTCGGTTAAAGGTAATGGTCGCGACTCGGTCGTCGATCTTGAAGTCAAAGTGCTTCCAGTGGTCGACGAACGGTGGAGTGGCTCGAAAGCTCATACGTCTGCTCCATCGAGCAGGACTTCCCGCCCGTTATCTGATGTGTTGATGAGGTCAAGAATTACGTCGGCGACTTCGCTGATCTCTAGAATTCGTCCGTGCGGTGTCGTAAGGGTTAACCGGTGTTCCGCTGTGGCGAGATCGGTGCCGGTCTTTTGGGCAATATTCTCTATTGTGTTGATGGTCATATCGGTGCGTACGTATGTTGGCAAGACCGTGTTGGCCGTGATGCCAGTGTCGGCCACTTCGGCAGCGATGACGCGCATGAGTCCGAGAACAGCATGTTTGGAGGCGGTATAGGCAGCGACGTAGGGGGCACCCTCTAGGCTTGCGGTCGAGGCTACGGTAACAATCCGGCCGAAGTCTTGGTCTCTCATTCTGGGCAGTACCGCCCGCGAGCATAAGAAGGGTCCGGTGGCGTTTACGGCTAGGTTTCGCGCCCACTGTTCTTCGGTGGTTCTTGCCAGTGGGTTAGCCGAAGAGATTCCGGCGTTGTTGACCAATATGTCGACCACGCCGATCTCGGCAAATACCTGCTCCACGCTTCGAGCATCGCTGACGTCGCACCGCAGAAACTCAACCGTCTGCAGGTCATCAACAGGGGTACGTCCCAGCGCCACAGTGCGGTGGCCTAGTTCGGCGAGGCGCTCGGCGACGCATCGTCCAATGCCGCGGGTGCCACCGGTTACCACTGCGGTCGTCATGCACTCTCCTTAGCGAGGCTCACTTCAACATCACACTATAGCCTGATTATTGATATCGTCACAACTAGGCTATAATGATCGTTGCTGAGACGGAGGAAACATTGACGACGAACTCGACTCGGGCTGGTCATCTGCACCAACTTGTCGCGGCCGAACTGCCGGAACTCCGATCCTGTGAGAAGGCTGCTCTAGCGGGCCGCCTCAACCGTCCCCTACTGAGGGTTCTTGGTCAAAGACTTCTGCCATACCTCTTCCCGTCGTCGGTGGGCGGGGTCCACGATAATCACGTCTCGGCCACCGATTTGTGTTCGCTGCGTGAGGAACTCGGTCGACTGTTGCCCGCGGCGGAGACCGCTCTGGCGTTGCAAGGGCTGGGGGCCTATCCAATCTTGTTTCAAGGGCGCGCCGCGAAGTCATCGACCGTTGGCTGCCTAGAGTCGTCGACGGCACCGCGGCCGCCGCCTTCGCGTTGACCGAGAAATCGGCCGGATCCGATGCCGCCGCTATCAAAACCCAAGCGACCAAAGACGGCGCAGGATGGCGCTTGACGGGGGAAAAGATCTGGATCTCTAACGCCCCTGATGCCGATATTTATACCGTCTTCGCCCGCACCGACCCCGACGCGGGAGCCCGCGGGGTCACCGCTTTCGCCGTCCCCGGTGATTGCGATGGGATCGGCGGCACCCGTCTCGATATGGTCGCCCCTCACGTCATCGGGCGCCTCACTCTAGACCATGTATTTGTCCCAGACGATCACCTCCTCGGTGAAGTCAACGGTGGATTTCGAGTCGCCATGCAGACCCTCGATCTCTTTCGCCCCAGCGTCGGCGCCTACGCGGTGGGGATGGCCCAAAGTGCACTCGACGCCACGGTTGCGTACACCCAGACCCGTCCGGCGTTCGGCAAGACGTTACGCGACCTTCAAGCCGTTCAACACAAAGTCGCGGAGATGGCGGTCGGAATTGAGGCGGCCCGACTCCTCGTCTACCACGCCGCCTCCTGCTATGACACCAACGCACCGGGACTAACCAAATTGTCTGCCATGGCGAAACTGTTCGCCACCGAAACCGCTCAACGGGTGGTGGACGACGCCGTTCAACTCCACGGGGCGATCGCCCTGGAGCGAGGTCATCTTCTTGAGCGCCTCTACCGAGAGGTTCGGGCACCCCGCATCTACGAAGGCGCCTCAGAGGTGCAGCGGTCGATCATTGCCCGATCGGTATACCGCGAGGCTGACAATTCGTGAGTTCGATAGCCGCCTCCCAAACATCGAACCGGAGCAACTAGCCATGAAGATCGCGTGCATAGGGGGTGGCCCAGCTGGCCTTTTCTTCGCCATTCTCATGAAGAAACGACACTGCGATGCGGAGGTTTCGGTTTTCGAAAGAAACCAGCGGGGCGACACATTCGGGTTCGGCGTGGTGTTCTCCGACGAAACGCTGGCCAACATCGCCCAAGCCGATGCCAAGAGCGTCGCGGCGATCGAAGCCGAGTTCCGCTATTGGTCCGCCATGGATGTCCGCCGGGGTGGCCAAGCCTTGACCAGCGACGGCCACGGCTTCGCCGCCCTCGCCCGAGTCCGCCTCCTCGACATCTTAAGCGAGAGGGCACTGGAACTGGGCGTGGAACTCCAATTCAATACCGAAGTCAATCTCAATGACGTAGCCGCTTACGACCTCATAGTGGCCGGAGACGGAGTCAACAGCGGCATCCGACAAGAACTAGCCGAACACCTCAAGCCAACGATCGTGCAGGGTGCCACCAAGTACATCTGGTTCGGTACTAAGGCCGCCTTCGACCGCTTCACCTTTATCTTCGAAGCCACGCCCCACGGCTGGGTCCAAGCCCACATTTACCCGTTCGACAAGGACCGATCCACCTTCATCGTCGAGTTGCACGAATCCACTTGGCGGGCGGCGGGGCTAGCGGGGCGTGACCTGGGACTTGGTCCCGGCGACAGCGACGAGCACGCTACTGCGTGGTGCGAGAAGGTATTCAAGGATCATCTCGGTGGCCAACCGTTACTCGGCAACAACTCCAAATGGCTTTCCTTTCCCCGCGTCGCCTGTGAACACTGGGTCCATGACAATGTCGTCATTCTTGGCGATGCATCCCATACGGCTCACTACTCGATCGGCTCCGGCACCAAACTCGCGCTCGAAGACGCCATCGAACTGGCCGCCGCATGGGACCAGCATCACGACATTCCCCGTGCCCTAAAAGAGTTCGAGAACAGCCGCCGACCGGTAGTCGAGAGTCTGCAGCGAGCCGCGGCAACCAGCGAGGAATGGTTCCAACAAGTCGACCACCACGCCACCCGAGAATTCCAACAGTTTGCCTTCTCGCTCTTCACTCGTTCCCAGCGCGTCACCTACGACAACCTCGCCGAACGCGACTACAGCTACGTTGAAAAAACCCGAACTTGGTTTCATCGGAGCCAACCAGAGGCGCACACTCCAGCCACCACCGACACTCCACCGATATTTTATCCTTTCTCGCTCCGCGGCCTCGAACTTCACAACCGGATCGTCGTTTCACCGATGGCCCAATACTCAGCGGTCGATGGCGTGCCCACCGACTGGCACCTTGTGCATCTAGGAAGCCGCGCCGTCGGCGGTGCCGGTTTGGTGATGACCGAGATGACCTGCATAGCTCCTGAGGCTCGAATCACTCCCGGATGTCCCGGAATCTGGAACCCCGACCAGGCCCAACAGTGGGCGCAAATCACCGCTTTTGTCCACGACCACACCGAAGCAAAAATCGGCATTCAGATCGGCCACGCGGGAAGAAAAGGTTCAACCAAAGTTCCGTGGGAGGAGATGGACGCGCCTCTCGATCATGGCAATTGGCCTTTGGTGTCAGCGTCACCCCTGCCCTACCGAAGTGACAGTCAAACCCCGACTGAACTATCGTTCGACACTATGCACAATATTATCGATAATTTTGTGCAAGCTGCACAATTAGCCGCTACCGCTAACTTCGATCTGTTGGAGATACACGCCGCTCACGGCTACCTGCTCTCATCTTTTCTATCACCGGTTACGAATCAGCGCACCGACCAATTCGGCGGTCCGCTGACCAACCGGACCCGGTTCCCGCTTCAGGTCATCGCCGCGGTCCGCGACACTTGGCCCGACGAAAAACCCCTTTCGGTGCGAATCTCCGCCACTGACTGGGTTAGCGGGGGTTTCGATCGTGACGACGCCATCGCCTTTGCTCGCTTGCTCAAGGAGGTCGGGGTCGACATTATCGACGTCTCCACCGGACAAGTTGACTTGACCGGAGAGCCCGCTTACGGGCGTCTTTACCAAACTCCTTACTCCGAGGCCATTCGTAACTCGGTCGGCCTTCCCACGATGGCTGTTGGAGCAATATCGAGTATCGATGACGTCAACACGGTGCTGATGGCTGGCCGGGCCGATCTTTGCCTGATCGCTCGTGGCCATCTAGTCGATCCTTATTGGTCTCTCAACGCAGCCATCGACATAGGCCAAGACGATCAACCATGGCCCAAACAGTACCTGTCGGGACGCACTAGCCGACGACGCGACCAATCCGCTACCGCCCTAATAGACCGCGACCTGCGCTAGCAGGATCAACTCTGACTACTTGTCCCCTACCGCGCCCACGCCAAGGTACCTAACTTTCGCGCCGTGATCGACCGCTAACTGCGTCGACTGACCCTCCCATACCGTCCGGCCATTCTCCAGAATCACATTCTTTTCCGTCAGGTCCAGTAGTTCGTGGAGGTGCCCGTCGACTAACAAGATCGACTGGCCCTCGTCTTTCAACTGTCGGAGGGCGACCCAAATATCGCTCCGCACGGAAGGGGCAAGTCCTTCAGTTGCTTCGTCAAGCAGCAGCAGCGTCGGGTTCATTACCAACGCTCGTCCAATGGACAGCATCTGCTGTTCGCCGCCCGAAAGCTGATTACCTAAGTTCTTCCGCCGTTCGGCTAGGCGAGGAAAGAACTCAAATACATTGTTGGGCGTCCATCGTCGAGAACCGGTCGGCGATGGACGTTCGGTCGCAAAGAGGTGTTCCTCGACAGTCAACAAGGGGAAGACTTGGCGACCCTCTGGGGCGAGGCTAAGACCGGCGCGGGCAATCTGTCGGGGCTTGCTATGGCCAAGACTCTTACCGTTAAAGATCACCGACCCAGACCGGGGTCGCAGCAGGCCAAAAATGGTCTTGATCGTGGTTGTCTTACCCATCCCGTTGCGACCGAGGAGGCCAACAAGTTGCCCCTCTTCGACGGTAAGGTTCACATCAAATAGCACCTGCGACTCGCCGTACCCTGCTGTCAAAGCAGAAATCTCAAGCATCGGAGCCATCTATCTCTAGTCGTTCGTCGCGCAGGTAAAGGCGTTGGACCGCATCGTTGGTTCTAATCTCCGACGGGGATCCCACCGCGATACGTTCACCCTCGGAAAGGACGGAGATCGTCGTCGCGACGTTAAATACAATGTCCATGTCGTGTTCGACCAACAGCACGGCGCGGTCCTTCGCTAGGTCCAAGATCAGCTCCGCCAAAGACTCAGCCTCGCGCTGGGCCAGACCGGCCATGGGCTCGTCGAGAAGCAGCGCCTGGGGTTGGGAGGCGAGGGCCATAGCAAGATCCAACTGCCGTGTCTCACCGTGCGACAACGCTCCCGTCCGGACCTGATCGGAATCGCTTAAGCCAACGATGGAGAGTAGATCGACCGCTCGACTCCGCCGGTCGCGGTTGGAACTAGCCGGTCGGAAAAATCGGAAGCTGTGTCCGTCGCAGGCCTGCAGTGCTAACTCAACCGATTCCTGGGCCGAGAAGTCCGAAAAAATAGACGAAATCTGATACGAGCGAGCGATACCGGCGTGAACCCGTTCAGGTAAGGAAAGCGCTGTGACGTCTTTGTCGCCTAGCAGGACCCGGCCGCCATCAGATGACAGTTCACCCGCGAGTTGAGCCAGTGCGGATGTCTTGCCCGCCCCGTTCGGGCCGATCAAGGCATGGACTTCGCCCCGCCATAGCCGCAGGCTGAGGTCCTTCGTTACCGGCAACGCTCCGTAGGACTTCGCCAGTCCGACACATTCGAGAACTACTTTCGTACCGTTTGGGTCAGACATTTCTCTTACCCCGTAGAAGGAGGCCCGCTACTCCTCGGGGCGCAACGAGGACAATGGCCAATAGTCCTAGTCCCACAAAGAATTGCCAGTTATCGGTGTAGTCGACGGCTAGTTCCTCCAACAAGAGCAACACCGCGGCTCCTATAATTCCACCGATCAGGGTTCCTAACCCGCCAGCGATGTTCATAACGAGCAACTCACCCGACTCGGTCCAGTGTGCCATGCTGGGGCTCAAAAATTGTGATTCGGACACCGCCATCGCCCCCGCGAGCGAGGTAAGTGAGGCCGATAAGGAGAAGGCCACCAGTCGATACCGGTAGGTGGAGTAACCTAACGCCTGCATCCTCGGTTCGTTGTCGTGGCATCCCCTCAGCACTCGACCAAAAGGTGATCTCACGACTAGGTTTAAGAGCACAAACCCGGCGACTAGTACGGCCCAGCAAATATAGAAATACGTCGAGTCATTGTTAGCCGTTATGGGGCCAATTTGTCGATCAGCGGCGAACAGTGGGGCGCCGTCGTCTCCGCCGTAGATCTCTAACGCATTGAACAAAAAGAAGATCATCTGGTTGAAGGCGAGTGTGGCCATGATGAAGTAGACCCCGCGCGTCCGCAGACTGAGGGCTCCGATGATCGACCCGAGGAGCGCCCCGGTGAGCAAAGCTGCAGGCCAGGCGATCAGCGCTTGGTCGGTACCCGGCAGGCCGAGCAGTTTGCTTCCCTCGATTGCATGAAAACTCAGTGCGCCCGCCGTGTAGCCGCCTATCCCAAAGAACGCCGCGTGACCGAGGCTCACCATGCCGCCGTAACCAACGACGAGGTCGAGGCTCATCGCGGCCAAACCAAAGATCACGATTCGGGTAAGGGTGGAGATCAGATAGCCACGATCAATCGATTCCACGACGGTGGGGGCCAAGGCGAGAACGATTAGCACGAAGGCACCTACTATTAGAGGCCAGAGCGAAGGTCGCCTATCCATGCTGTACCGCGTAGAGTCCGTTCGGGCGGACAAGCAAAATGACCACCATCACTCCGTAAATGCTGGCCGAGGCAATCGAGGATCCAACGGTAGCGGCGGTGCTGGCATCGAAGAACGACTCCAGTAGATCGGGCAGGTAGGTTCGCGCCCACGTATCCACCAAACCAAGCAGCAACGAGCCAATGACAGCTCCTCTCAGCGAACCGATACCGCCCACCACGATCACCACGAAACTAAGAATTAAGAAGTTGTCGCCGACGCCGGCCTCCACCGAAAGAAACGGCGAGGCAACGACACCCGCGAACCCAGCTAGAGCCGCGCCTAACGCAAACACCAACGAGTAGACCAAAGCAACGTTGATTCCGAACGCGCCAAGCAACTCGCGATGCGTCGTTCCCGCTCGGATCCACATTCCTGCCTTAGTCCGACCAATCACCAAGAAGAGGACCAACATTGCGAACAAGCCCGCGGCGATAATGGCCAGTCGGTACATCGGATAATCAACACCGGGGAGAACCGGAACTGATCCATTCAAAATGGCGGGGCGTCGCACCGAGGTCGGCCTCGATCCCCAGATCATCTGGACCGCCTCGTTCGCGATCAACACCAAAGCAAATGTGGCTAGCACTTGGTCAAGATGATTACGGAGGTACAAACGACGGATGATGAGAAGTTCCACCACAACCCCGACGATCGCGGCCGCCGCGACGCCAGCGACAAGGGCAAGGGCGAAGTTACCCGTGATTTGTCCGACGTCGGCGGCGACAAAGGCTCCGACCATAAGCAAAGACCCGTGGGCCAGATTGATGACGTTCATCGTCCCGAACACCAAGGTCAATCCTGACGAGACCATGAGAAGGGTAAAGCCAAGCTGTAGCCCGTTCAGAGTCTGTTCAAGAAAAAGGCGCATCGCTCCCCGCCACTTGGAGAATGTCGGAATCTAGCTGAGCGAACACTCGCCTACGTAAGCGTCCTCGTGATCGGTCAGGATCGTTTCGATCACCTTATTGGTGAGGTCACCGTGTACGGGATCTTCGATCACTTCAAGCAGGAACCAATCTTGGATTGGGTGATTGTTCGAGTTGAACGAGAAGCTCCCGCGGACGCTATCAAAGTTCGCCTTTTTCAGCGCGGCTCGCATCGCCGCGGTGTCGCTTGGGTCGCCTCCGGTTTCCTCCAAAGCGGAAATAAGCAGGCGTCCGGTGTCATAACCCTGGGCGGCGTACCCGGTCGGGGTACGGTCGTAGGCGGCGCGGTACTCATTGACGAAAGCGTCGTTTGCTTCGTTGGCAAGGTCGGGGGCCCAAAATGAGGAGTTTCGCAGACCGACCGCGGCTGGCCCAATTGCGTCAACTAGGTTCTCGTCAAAGGAAAACGTCGGACCATAAATGGGGATATCGAGTCCTGAATCGACGTACTGCTGGACAAAGGCGATGCCCATACCGCCCGGATAAAAGAAGTAAACGGCTTCAGGGTCGGCATCGCGGATCTGGGCGATCGCTTGGGCGTAGTCGGTTGCGCCTAGTTCGGTATAAATCTCTTTGTCGATGTCGCCAAACATTCGTTGGAAACCGGTGACGCTATCGGTCCCAGCCTGATAGTTCGGGGCCAATGCGACCACCGATTCGAAGCCTTGATCTTTGACGTATTGCCCCATCGCCTCGGCGGGATTGTCGTTTTGCCAGGAGACAACAAAGTAGTTCTCGTGACATTGCGCTCCGGCAAATGGAGAAGGACCAGCGTTGGTGCTGAGATAGATTCGATCGCGCTCAACGATCGTTGGCACGACCGCACCGGAAACGTTGGAGAACACGATACCAGTCATGATGTCGACCTCGTCGCGCTCAATCATCCGATCGGCTAGAGCTTGTCCGGTTTCGGCATCTCGTGCGTCATCTTCAACCACCAGATCTAGGGTGAATCGAGAATCCAGGTCGAACGCTAGTTGGAAGCCGTCCCGAGTGTCCTCCCCCAAGTAGGCGGCGCCACCGGAGAGGGTGGTGATCATCCCGACACTGATCTCCCCCGAGACTTCCTCAGCCTCGACCTCCTCAGCCTCGACCTCCTCCGGCGCTTCCTCGGACTGCACCTCCTCTGCTACCTCTGCTATTTCTTCGGATTCGTCGCTCGAGCACGCGCCAGCAAGCATGACGATCCCAGCGAGCAGAGCTACGATGCGTAGCAGTGACATCTTTCGAAGCATTGACTCCACCTCTCTTGATAGTATTCCCGAACTCTATAGCGTAAATATTGCGTAACGCAAGTATTGCGCTATTTTCTTAGCCCGGATAGTCCTCGCGGTTACCCTTATGGCATCATCCCGCCGGGCGGACTGGAACCGGCCGTCGGCCTCGCTCCCCTCCCCCTATGCAAGCTGGGGGCGAATGTGAGCGCCCAGTTCCTTTTCCCGCCGTGGCCCGCTAGCCGGCCCATATTGCTTGATAGTTCTCACGGTAGCCAGATGCGGGGTCGTACACGTCATCGTCGGTAATGTTGGCCGCAGTGACCATCGCGGGCGGAGCAACATAACCGCTCGGCCCTTCCCCTGCGAACGAACGGTTCAACTCATCGATGATCTGCCAACCCTGCAAGAACAGCGGCTCAGCCACCGTTCCAAACTGGAACTTCTCGGTCCGGATTCGGTCGAACGCAGCGGGGTCACCATCACCGGCCGAAATCGCCAACGGGGCCCCATCGGGAGCTCGGCCCGCATCACGCAACGCCGGAGCCGCGCCACCGAAATAGCCATCGTTGATTGCCAGCATGTAGGTCAGATCATCACCATATTCAGTCAGGATCCGAGAAATCACCGCGGGCATTTGCGCCGCAGTATCGGTTATCGGCGTGTCGATGTACTCCAGCACGGTACACCCCGAACACTTCTCCAACTCCACCTGAATGGCATCGGCCTTAGCAATCGCGATATCAAACTGGGAGTCGGTGAAAATCACTGCCCCCGCCGTACCGTTCGACTCGGCAATGGCCAACTTGGCGGCAAACTCTGACACCTCAAGAGGATCGGTGGTGACATTGGTAAATAACCCGTCACCTGGACCAACAACGGCCGCTGCATGCCAACCCACAACCGGGATGCCTTGGGCTTCGGCCTCGGCAATCGATGTCTGCTGTTCATTGGCGTTGAATCCCCCAAGGATGATCCCATCGGGACCTTTAGCTATCGCCTGATTCAGCGCATCGCTACGACCCTGCGCCGTGCCTTGACCGTTTAAAGTTTCATATTCCCAGCCAATAACCAACGCGGCTTCTTTAGCCGCCTCATCAACGGCCGCAACACCGCCGTTGGTCAAGTCCGAAGCTACATATATAACAGACTTACCCACCTGCGCCGCGGGACCATCGGAAGGACCGTCGAATCCAGATGACGCCGACAGTTGCGCTGAAACAAAGGCCTTCGCTTGCTCGACTATCTCGTCGGCTCCCCCCGCGGATTCGTCAGATTCTTGCTCCTCGGATGGTTCAGCGTCGACTGTCTCAGCGCCCTCGTCGCTGGTGTCGCGCGTGCAAGCGCTGGCCATAACGGTGAGCACTAGAAGCGCCCACCATACTCGCCGAGTTCTAAACGTTTGCCCGGTTCGTGTTTTCATGTTATTTCCTGTCTGGCTAGTTCCTAGCCCTTGCGTCCAATAGCGCCACGGCTGGCGACGACTTCTTTTGCGTCAAGGCGACGGCGACCCGTGTAGCTCGCCATCGAAATGGCAGCGATAAGGGTCAAGCCGTTGAATAGCGGGGTGACCCAGAAGTCAAAACCCCATTGCTGAATGCCCGCGATACCCAGAACCCCAACAGCGACACCGACCATCGTGCCCCAGACATTCACCCGACCAGGACGGATAGTGGTCGAGCCGAGAAAGGCCCCCACTAGGGCAGGTAGCAGCATCGAATCGCCCGAGCCTGGTTGCCCGATCTGGAACCGCGACGCGAACAGAACTCCGGCGATGGAAACGAGCACACCCGAGACAACGAAGGAAAGAATCGTCAGGCGGCGACGATTAATCCCGTTAAGTTCCGCCGCTCGAGGGTTGGCCCCAATGGCGTACAAATACCGGCCTACCGGGAGGTATTCGGTAACAATCCATAATACCAGTCCTAGGGCCAAAACGAAGAAGAGCACGAGTGGAATGCGCCCTCCCCACACCGCCTTTTGGGCGATGTCGAAGAAGATCTGAGGGATCTCCTCCTCGCGGTCGATCTGCTGGGCCCCACCCGAATGCCAATTCACAATCGCTTGAACGACCGTACCCGTGCCCAAGGTGGCAATGAAGGCATCGACCTGGGCGAGTTCGACAAGCAGTCCGTTGAGCAATCCCAACAGCGCGCCGCCCAATAGGACCAAGATGATCGTGCTTATCCAAGTCAAGTCGTAGCGAATCTGAAAGGTAATGGCGGTCATCGACCACAGCGACAGGGCGAATCCGATCGACAGATCAATCTTGCCCGCGATCATGGGCACCGTTGCTGCGAGGGCCATCACCGCCAACACGGCATTGCCGCTGACTAGGACGCGGAAATTGAACCAGGTGAAGAAGGTATCCGGAAAGAGAAAGGAAAAAAAGGCGAACAGAGCAACCATGACAACTACCAAGCCATACTGCGGCAGGTTGTGGGCCAGGTTTTTGGTGAAACGAGTGATCGGCGGGCCAGCGAACTTTTGCGGACCGGGTTCAAGTGCCGTCGAACGCAGAGAAGTGGTCATCGCGTGGCTAGCTTCTGCCCATCGCCCGCCGCATGACGAACTAGGTTGGCCATATTGAGATCGCTCCCACTCAACTCTGCAGCAACGTGACCACGATTGAACACCAGTGCTCGATGAGAGATGCGGGTAACTTCTTCAAAATCGGTGGAGACTACGACGATCGCTGTCCCCGCGGCCAGCGCGGTTCCTAGGTGGTTATAAATCTCGGACTTGGCTCCAATGTCGATACCCATCGTGGGTTCTTCTAGGACGATTAGACGACCAGCCACATCGAGCCAGCGGGCAAGTATCACCTTCTGTTGATTCCCCCCACTCAACGTGGCTATTTCTCGTTCAGAATCGTTCGGGCGAACGTTGAAACGGTCAATGAGGGGCTGTACGGCGAGTCGTTCCGTAGATCGACGGCACAGGTTGAAAGACTTCCGGCCTCGAATCCTCGGGTTGATGAATAGGTTTTCTCGAACGGTTAGTGACGAGGCCATCGATTCTGCCTCCCGGTTCGAGGTGACGAACGCCACTCCGTGACGAATCGCTTCTTGCGGTTTGGAGAATGAAACTGGTTGGCCATCGAGTTTGACCGAGCCGTGACGCAACGGTTCGAGACCGCACAACATTCGGCCGATTCGTGCGTGGCCAGCACCGCGAAGCCCGACGAGCGCAACAATCTCCCCCTCGGTGACGTTGAGATCGATCGGACCAACACCGTCGAGGACAGCGTCTTTGACCTCAAGCACCGAAACTCCGGCCGGGGGTGGTGGCGAGGAGAACACATCGGCCGGTGGACGGCCCACGATGTGCAATACCAACTGATCCTGATCGAGTTCAGCGACCGGCCCTTGGTGGACCAAGACACCGTCGCGCATAATCGCCGTGCGATCCGCAATCCGAAAGACTTCGTCGAGTCGATGGCTCACAAAGATTATGCCAACTCCGTCGCTGCGAAGGCGATCCATTACCTCAAAGAGTCGGGTCACGTCGGTGGCGGGAAGGCTCGCGGTGGGTTCATCCAACACGAGGAGGCGACAGTCGACGGCGAGCGCCCGAGCGATGGCCAACAGGCTCTTCTCTGCTCGGGTGAGATCAAACACCCGTGAGCGCGGGTCGATCCCTCCGCCAACCAGTTCTAGGGCGGCTGCCGCTCGTTCCTCGACCTTCTTCCACGAGATGAAGCGACTCGAGGTGGCGAACCCGAAGCCCATCGCCATGTTCTCCGCCACGGTCATCCATTCGAGCAGCCCGAGGTCTTGATGGATGAACGCGATGGCGTTGCGACCGCCCGGATCATCGACGTCGATCCCGTCGAAGAGGATGTTTCCCGCGTCGCGCTCATACACGCCGGCGAGCAACTTGATAAGGGTGGACTTGCCCGCGCCGTTCTCTCCGAGCAAGGCAACGACGCGGCCCGCGTACACGTCAAAACTTACGTCATCGACGGCTCGTGTTCCGCCGAAGACCTTCACGACGTTACGAAATGACAGCAGAGGTTCGCTGGTCATGGCCGCACTGCTCCCCGAACGTTCATGGCCACTCGATACAACGATGTCGATGCCGTGATGAATAGGGTTCGTCCATCTCGACCTCCGAACACGCAGTTGGAGGTCGTCTCTGGGACGTCGATGCGTCCGAGGACCTCACCGGCTGCGGTGAGGGCCTGTAGGCCGGAAGCGGAACTCGTGATGAGGTGGCCAGTTTCCGCCACCCGAAATCCATCGGGCAGTCCTGGGTCGATGACGGCGAGAACCCCGCGAGGTGACAAGGTGGCGCCGTCCACGACGTCGAAAGCGACGATCTGATGGTTACCGGTTCCATCGTCACGCAAGGCCGCCGACGTATCCGAGACGTACAGAATCGACTCGTCGGGCGAGAATGCTAAGCCGTTGGGTTCTTCGATCTCAGCGGTGGCGATAGTCAGTTCGTTCGTGGCCGGATCGAACCGGAAGACATAGTTTCCGCCCTGTTCGCTCGCCGCGCGGTGACCTTCGTGGTCGCTCGCGATGCCGTAGGGCGGATCGGTGAACCAGATCGTCTTGTCGGATTTGACGACCACATCGTTGGGCGAGTTTAGCCGTCGGCCGCGATACGTATCGACGATCGAAACGACTGAGCCCCCCAGCGTTCGACGTTCGATGCGACGACGACCGTGCGAACACGAAACGATCGATCCGTCATGGTCGAGTGTGTGACCGTTCGTGAACTCCACGTTGGGAGCCAAGACTTCCACTCCGCTGTTCGCCGACCATTGCATGATCCGGTTATTCGGGATGTCGCTCCACAGGACAACTTCGGCCGCGGGCACCCAAACCGGCCCTTCGCTCCAGGCACAGTCGCCGCCGAGACACTCCACTTTGGCGTCAGGCGACACCAACTGGAATAGTTCATCGGTGTAGGCAACGACGCTCATGTCGGGTCCCGCGGTCCGAAAAACTCCATCATCGCCGCGGTGTCGGACGCACCGTGCCCGTGGCTAACCAACCAGGTGTGTAACTCCACGTTGGTGTCTAATACGGGGGTCTTGACCGCTGCGGTCCGGGCGAACTCTTGTGCCCCGGTAAGGTCTTTCAACATGTTGTCGATCCGACCGGTTGGGGAATAGTCCCGCTCGGCCATCTTGATGAAGAACTCTTGCAGAACCGCGGAATCGGCTCGACCACCCGCCATCGCACTGGGAATCTGGGTCGGATCGATACCGCTTCTCAGGGCTAACTCGGCGCATTCCATTAGGGTGGCAAAACCGTTACCGACGAGCATCTGATTGATTAGTTTGGTGGCTTGTCCCGCCCCAATGGGGCCCATGTGGGTCCGGTTTGTGGACAGGTGATTCATCACAACACTGGCGCGGTTGAAGTCGAGTTCTGAACCGCCCGCCATGATCGTAAGCGTGCCGGTGCGCGCCGCGGGAGCGCCACCAGACAAGGGATTGTCGGTCCAGCCCATGCCACAGGAATCACCGAGTCGGCTGGCCATCTCAATCGTGGCTCGAGGGGCGATACTCGACATGTCGATCACCAACGAATCTGGGTCGCCAGTGCTCGCTACCCCGTCGAATCCGAACACCACAGTGTCCACGATCTCAGTCGTGTTCAGACTCAACACCACAAAATCGCTCAACCGGGTCGCGTCGGCGGGCGATACCGCCGTGGTCGCACCGCGGGACTCCAAATCGGCCATCGGTTCAGGATCTACGTCGTAGACAACGACATCGTTGCCGGTCTCTAACAGGCGACCTGCAATGGCTGATCCCATCACCCCGATTCCAAGGACCGCAACACGGCAGTTTCTGTCCATAGGATTATCCTAAACAGGCGTGCGGTATATTGGCAAGCGTTCAATATGCTGAACGCCAGCGGCGCTGAGTGAGCGTCTCTCAGGAATACCTCTCACATGGTCGGCATCACCGCGATGAGTTTGTGCAGATCGGCGACCAGTGCCGCTTCGTGCTCAGGGGTGTGACGGACCTTGAGCATCGTGACACTCACCGCGAACTCTCGATCCGATGTCGCCGACGGGGGACACGGAACAGAAAAGCAAACCACGCCCTCGGTGTTGAGTTCGTCATCCACAGCATGCCCTCGCTTAGCCGTCGCCTTCAACGCGGCCCGCAACTCGTCAAACGACCGGTAGGAGTTTTTCGTAAACCGCGGAAGTTCCCCTACTCGGCTGAGGCGATCCTCGAGTTCGGCCGCGGACAGTTGCGATAACATTGCTTGGCCGAGGGCGGTCACCACAGCGGGCCTTCGATTACCGATATCACAGGCCAAACGAATGGGCTGCGAACCGTAATGGCGGGCGAGATATATGATCTCAGTATCGTCTAACTCGGCCAACACAATCGTTTCTTCACGGGCTATTTCTAACTCCTTGGCCGCCTGTTGAAACATGGTGACCGGCGAGTTATCCGCTAGATAGCTAGCAGCAAACTCCACCAGTCGGCGGCCCAACGTGTACGACTGATCTACCCGCTCGATCAGTCCCGTTTGATTCATGGCCCCCAAGATGTTGGCGATCGAGGACTTCGGCAGGTTGAGCCGGCGGGCCAACTCCGACGTGCCAAGCGGAGCCTCCGCCGACAGTTCGTCAAGAATAGCTACCGCACGGTTAACGGCCGGGGACAGCGACTTTTCCTCCAGCATTGGTTACTCGATTCCTTCCGATCCACGGGCTTCAATAATCGCACCAACAAGTTCACGGGTGGGATGATCCGCATCGAGCACTACGTCCTCCACTCCGGCGAAGAGGGATTCGCGGCGGCTTTCAAGTTCGCGAAGTTCCCCGGCCGTCATCGAACGACGATGATCGCCTTTAAGTTGGCGAGCCAAGGTGACCTCCGGCGCGGCGGTCAGGCGGACCACGAACGCACCCGTCGCTAGTACCTCTAACACGACTTTGTTCTCAACTACCGAAGCCGCCGCTGTGATCACGTGACGGGTCGGGCGAACCAACGCCCCGAGCAGCGCGGCGGCCTCCAGCAGGTGGAGGGCAGGTACCCCTGATCGTTCGGCGATCAACCGCCCGGGCAGTCCAGTCAGGCGAACAATCTCGGTGTCGGAGTCCGAGTATGACCAGCCAAGCGCGTCGGCCAAGGCCTTGCCGGTCGTGGACTTCCCGACCCCCATCAGCCCAAGTATGACAATGTGAGGCAGTGGTCTTCGCTCAGACAACCGAAGTCATCCCTCCGTCGACGAAGAGCGTTTGCCCGTTGATGAAACTGGCGGCGTCGGAAAGAAAGAACACCGCTGCGCCCCCCAATTCGGAAACGTCGCCCCAACGACCGGTCGGCGTTCTACGGGCCACCCACGAGGAGAACTCGGGGTCGTCAACTAGCGCCGCGGTCAGTTCGGTGGCGAAGTAACCGGGGGCGATGCTGTTGACTTGAATACCTAAAGGACCGAGATCAGCACACATGCCCCGAGTCAACATCATCACTCCCCCTTTGCTAGCCGCGTAGGGGACGATCGTTGGTCGCCCGAGTTGAGACTGCACCGACCCGATGTTCACTATCCTTCCCGCCCCCCGACTCGCCATACTCTTGGCCACCGCCTGGGAGACGATGAACAGCGACGTTAGGTTCATCTCCATCACGTGGCGAAAGTCACTCAATTCGAAGTCGAGAAAGGGCGCCCGGCGCTGAAGGCCTGCATTGTTGATCAACCCCGTAATGGGCCCCACCGTGGACTCGATCGAATTGACCATGGCTTTGACTTGGGCTTCATTGGTTACGTCGGCTACCTGGCCCGACGCCGCTACTCCACGCGTGGTTAGTTCGTCGACCGCATGGCTGACCCGGTCGGCGGACCGGGCGTTGATCACGACGTGAGCTCCCGCGTCGGCACAGGCATCGGCGAGGGCTCGGCCGATTCCCTGCGACGATCCTGTTATCAATACGACCTGGTCCGCTAGTGAGAACTGGTCGTTCATTGCCTGGCTTGCCGTTCTGGGAGTCGTGGTTTTACCTCGGGCGTCAAGGTGTTCGGCATCACCGAGCCTTGGAGGGCGTGGACTAGATTCTCGGCCGCAATATCGACCATTCGTCCGCGGGTGGCTAGGCTCGCCGACGCGATATGGGGCGCTAGGACGACGTTTTTTAGCGTCGTGAGTCGATGAGGTGGACCAATGGGCTCCAACTCGAACACGTCGAGGCCCGCGGCAAATATTTCACCACTGACCAGCGCCTCGTACAAGGCCGCCTCATCGACAACCGGTCCCCGCGAGGCATTGACGAGCACAGCAGTGGACTTCATGCGGCGCAAGGCTTCGGCATTGATCAGGTGATAGGTCTTATCGTTGAGGACGGTGTGAAGCGAGATCACGTCAGCCTCGGCGAAGAGTTCGTCGAGCGGCACTCGCGTCGACATCTCATCGCTAGGCGCTTGCGGATCGGCGTGGATGATACGCATCCCAAAACCAGTCCCGCGTTGAGCAACGGCGCGGCCAATCTGGCCGTAGCCCACCACGCCGAGCGTGCGTTGGCCGACGTCTTGACCGAGGAGATAGTCGAACTTCACCGTCGTCCAGTCCCCACTTCGCACGGCCGCGTCAGCCTCGACGATGCGTCGCGAAGCGGCCAGGATAAGCGCCCAGGTAAAATCGGCGGTCGTGTCCATAAGAACCCCCGGACAGTTCGACGCTTGCACGTTTCGACTGCGGAGCGCCGCTCAGGTCGAGATTGTCATACCCCGCCGACGCCTGCCCGATCGCCATCAAAGCCGGCACGGCATCGAGCAACTCGGCTGTTATCTGGTCCTGGCTCATACCCAGCAGGGCGTCTGCTCCTTGCAGGAATCCGGGCAATTCCGCGGCTGAGGGTCCGACGTTGTCTGGCCAGATCAACAGATCGGCGAGTTGGCCCAAGCGGGCCACCCCGGCCCCCGGCAAACCTGCCCTCGTGACGGCGATTGTTGGTCGAATCATAATGGGTCGTTTCGGGTGAAGTCGAGTTGTACTTTCATGGCTTGGCCTGACGCCGCCTCGGTGAACGCAGCGGCGGCCTGGTGGGCCTGATAACGGTTCGAGATCAGTGGCCTAAGATCGAGACCGTCGGTGAGATATGCCAGCGCTTGTTCGAACTCGTCGTGGTTGAAGCGAAAGGAGCCGAGAATGTCTATCTCGCCGGTGACGGCAAGGTTCACCGGTAGGGGCACCGGACCAGCATGGGGTAGCCCCACGAGCACAAGTCGGCCGCCGCGGCGAACCCGCCCTACCGCATCGGTTATTGCCCGCGGCGAACCGGTTGCATCAAAGACGATGTCATATTCCCCACCGAGATCGTCCGACCCAACCAGCACCGTGTAGTGGGCGCCTAAGGCCGAGGCGATGGGCAGACGTTCGGACTCAACGTCGGCCGCGGTCACCTCGGCGGCGCCTAGGTGAGCGGCAAGGGCGACGATCATTGCGCCGATGGGGCCCGCCCCGACGACCAGCACCCTGGTTCCTTCGACCCGTCCCGCTCTCTTCATTGCGTGTACGGTGACCGCCAGCGGTTCAGCGAAAACCGCTAGCTCATCATCAAGGCCGTCTGCGATCGGAACCAGATTCTGGCTACGACTCACGATGGTCGAGGAGAACCCACCGTCAGTGTGTGGTTGGGTGGACGCACTGCCCAGAAACGACGGGTTGAGGCAGATATTCCAGCGACCGTCTTGGCAGCGATCGCACCGCAGGCACGGCGAGGATGGGTCAACGGCGATCCGCTCCCCCGGTTCGATTCCCTTGACTGACCGACCAATTCGGCCGACCCGCCCCACGACCTCATGGCCGAGGATCATCGGTGCTGTCACGGTGAAGGCCCCCACCGCTCCGTACTTGTAGTAGGAGATGTCCGACCCGCAGATTCCTCCGAGTTCGACCGAAATCTGCACTTCTCCCGCTTGGGGCCGTGGGGCAGTTCTCTCCTCGACGCGGACATCCCCGGCTCCGTAAATAACTATCGCCCGCGCCAAGTCACCGTCGCTCATGCCGAGTAACTCCCCGAAGTCGCTGGTCCACCCGTGCCGGCCCAGTCAGTGTGGAACCACTCACCACGCGGACGGTCGACTCGTTCGTAGGTGTGGGCACCAAAGTAATCGCGTTGTGCTTGGATGACGTTGGCCGAGCCTCGCGCCGCCCGTAAGCCGTCGTAGAAGGTCAACGCCGAGGCGTAGGCGGGAATGGCGATTCCCGCGTGGGCGCAGGCCACAACCGTTCGCCGCAGACCCGCTTGAGCGGTGGCTAGCGCGGCGGAGAAGAACGAGTCGAACAACAGATTCTCTAGGCTGCCATCGCGATTGTAGGCGGTGGAAATATCGTCAAGGAAGGAAGCCCTAATAATGCAACCCCCTCGCCACAGGCGGGCGATGGAGCCAAGGTCAAGGGCCCAACCGTGTACGGCCGACGCCTCGCCTAGAAGCATGAAGCCTTGGGCGTAGGAAATGAGCTTTGACGCGTAAACCGCTTCTTCGATGTCGCTCACCGAGAGATTCTCCGGCGTCACATCGGTGGGACCTGGCAAAAGGCGTGAGGCGCGCCCCCTCATCTCGACCAACGAGGAGATCATGCGGGCGCCGACCGCCTCGGCCACCAACATCATGGGTTGGCCGAGTTCCATGGCGGAAATAACCGTCCACTTTCCCGTTCCTTTCTGCCCCGCGGCGTCCAGTATCCGCTCAACTAGGGGTTGACCCGAGTCGTCGAGGGCGGAGAAGACCTCGGCGGTGATCTCTACGAGGTAGGACTCGAGCCGTCCTTGATTCCAGTCGCGGAGGGTTCTAGCGATGTCTGCTGGCGCTTGGCCGAGCGCGGCGAGGACTACGGATGCCTCAGCGAGCACTTGCATGTCTCCGTACTCGATGCCGTTGTGGATCATCTTGACGTAATGACCGGCGCCACCGGGACCAATCCATTCACAACACGGCTCAAGGCCCCCGAGTCCGGCATGGGCCGACACAGTTTGCAGCATCTCTTCGATTTGTGGCCACGCTTCACGAGAACCGCCAGGCATGATCGACGGGCCGTAGCGGGCTCCTTCTTCCCCTCCGGAAACGCCCGCGCCCACGAAAAGCAATCCTCGTTGTTGGAGAGCGTCAAAGCGGCGAGTCGTGTCCGTGTAGCGGGAGTTTCCGCCGTCGATGATGATGTCGCCGTCATTGAGCAGCGGAACGAGTTCCTCGATCACCACGTCAACGACGCTGCCTGCCTTCACCAGCAGGATAATTTTCCGCGGCCGTTGGATAGCTCCGACAAACTCGGCCAGGGTTCGGGTTCCCCGCACGTCTTGGGCACCCCTAGCGCTCGACGTGAACGCCTCGGTCGTTGTCGTTGTCCGGTTGAATACCGCAACCGAGTAGCCGTTGTCAGCCAGGTTGAGGACGAGATTTTGGCCCATCACGGCCAAACCGATCAGCCCAACGTCGGCCTTCTCAGCCACGCACTTCTCCGTCCTGAACGATGTTCACCATACTGAACAATAGCAGGACCGCCGGGCCGCCAGCGCCGATGTTCGCATCGAAAACTCAGGTGAGGACAGTTCGATACCAACACGGATCCCGCTCGACAGGGGTCTGCCGCGTGGTTTGGTGGGCGTTGAGGGATTCGAACCCCCGACCCCCTCCTTGTAAGGGAGGTGCTCTAACCAACTGAGCTAAACGCCCGCCGAGTCACGAGGCTACCGGCGAAGGGTGTCCCTACACCTAGGCCGCCGGGATGGGTTTTCGGTGTCGGGCAGGGTCGCCACGTTGGCCTCGGTGTTTTCGCCCGTGGCAGTTCCAGCACGGTAGTTCGAGGTTGTCGATGTCGGTTGGCCCGCCGTTAGCCCATTCCTTGGTGTGATGGGCCTCGGTGCGGTCCGTTGATGCTCCGCATTCGCTGCAGCCGCGATGGCGGGCAATAAGGGCAATCCACTGATCGCGGCTAGCTAGGCGGGTGGAGCGCCCCAGCCACAACGGCCGGCCGTCGCCGCTAAAGACTTGGCCGACGACTTCGGCGGTGGGTCCGAGTTCGATGAGTACATCGTCGGGGACAGGACTGCCGTCAGCGAGTTCGGTGCTGCCCGATTCGAGACAGTGCAGCAGGTGGACCATGTGCTTGGGATGAGGCTTGCCGTCGCGCTTAGCCCGTGCACCAGTGAGCAATGCCACCATGGCATCGGCGCGGCGCTGCTTAGCCGTCCGGGAGTCATCGGGGCACTTCTGGTTAGCAAACTCCCGCAACGCAGCTAAAGCCCGTGCGCCGTTGATTGGATCGAGGCGGCTCAATATGTTGACCATCCCCTCGCCATCAACCCAGTCAGTTACCTCACGGAAACGGCGCTGCCGGGCGTGACGCTTCTCAACCGTGCCCTGAGATTCCCTGATGTTGACCCACTCCCGGGTCTTCTTAGCAAACCGATCGGCAGGCAACTCCTCAGCCAGCGTAAGCAACTCCTCAGCCTCACTCGGCGATACCCGAGCCGCTGCCTCAGCGCACACCGCGGCGTGTTCGGCAGTGATAGCCCCGCTGGCTAGGCCTTCGGCCACCGCCGGCATCTGCGCGAGTTGGGTAGCGACCTCGGCGTCTTGTTTGGACTGGCGATTCGAGCGCCGCGACAACGAATGCCCAACACTGGCCGCATCAGCCCCCGAATCACCCAACGCGTCGATCCCAGCCAAGCACGCCAAGCGTCGTTCTTGCGCGTGAGCGATCACCCGATCAAGCCCACCAATAGTTGTGGTCAACTCCGGCCGAGACATTCCATGGAGAGCAACCTCAGCCAAGTTGTCGTGCGCTTTCTGGAACATGTGTATATCGTATCAAAACGAAACTAGAATGTCAACCATTAATTCATGCAAATCACGCTGGCAAACGCGCCCGCCACACAAGCGGCCTAACCGAACATGTCACCAAGCACGCAGCAGTCCCAAACCCCAGTACTCAGTGGGACTCCATCAACAATCCGTTGACGGCAGTTTCGGGAAGTACCAAACTTCGATGAGACTCTTCGACCATCGGGCCCAACCCGGTCGACCCTTTATCTCCCCCTCTTCGAATTCTTTGAATCGATCCGGCATGACTACGCCAAGTTGCCTAATAAAGGCCACTGCTCTATCCCGGGCCGCTTGTTCCTCGGCGCGACTCGGATTCCCTCCGGCACCAGCCCATGCCAATACGTAACCGACCCCGATCTTTTCCGATTCGATCTGGGCTAGGCCCTTTTTCGCGAGCCGAGCTTCAATACCTTTGTTAAGGAACTCTCCGACTACTTTTCGAAACTGATCTTTATCATTGTAGGCCCAATCGATCTCTATGCCTACCTGCTTGAGGCCCTCGCCAGGAGACTCTATTCCAGGGCACAAAGTCGTTGTGGTGGTGGTCGTGGTGGTCGTGGTGGTAGGGTGTGGTCGTCGTGGTGGTGGTGCTGGTCGTTGTCGTGGGGGCTGCCTCGGAGGAGTCGTCACCGGGGGAGACGTAGCCTATGGCGAGGAAGATGACCACGAGGCCCAAGAGCAGGTCAGCGAAAAGCCACCCCGCTAGACCAAGGCTTTCGTTGTTGTTAGTCATTTGCTAGAGTGCTGCGTAAGTCGGTCGCGGTTACTGCCGGGTATCAAGGGCAATCCGTTGACGGTACCCGAGGAAAGTACCGAAGTACAATATTGTTTCTCGTGTTTCTGCCCCAACTTGCTTGACCAGAGATTCTCTCGAATCGGTCCGGCATAACTACGCCAAGTTGTTCAATGAAATCCTCTGCTCTTGCTATAGCCTCTCTTTCCTCGGCTCGACTCGGATTCAATCCGGCACCAATTCCCACTAATACGTAACCTATCTTGATATCTTCCGGCTTGATATCGTGTAGGCCCTCGTTAACGAGCCTAACTTTAATGAGTGGGTTGAGGAAGTTTTCGATTTCTTCCCTAAGCCGGTCTGGGTCATTGTAGGCCCAATCGAGATCTATATTAGCCTGTTTGAGTTCGTCCTCCTTACGCTCAGGGTCATCTTTATATTTGGTGTCCCCTTCAGGAGGATCTATACTCTCACACGAGGCGATGGCGAGAGTGGTAGTTGTAGTCGTGGTGGTGATTGTGGTCGTCGTGGTCGTGGTGCTGGTCGTTGTTGTGGGGGCTGCCTCGGAGGAGTCGTCACCGGGGAAGACGTAGCCTATGGCGAGGAAGATGACCACGAGGCCCAAGAGCAGGTCAGCGAAAAGCCACCCCGCTAGACCAAGGCTTTCGTTGTTGTTAGTCACGTGCCTCGACCCCCGTATTGGCTGGGTTCGACTAGGGCCACCATCCTGCTGACGGAACCCTCTGCCGCGAGGCAGATCTGGTTGAGTTTCTTCCCGAGAAGATCCAGATCTTTAACTACACCGCTGGTCATCGTGACAACCCGTTCGATTCGCTGGTCTAGGCTACTCCCGAGTTTGGAGTCGATACCGGTGAGTTCTGCTCCGAGAGCTCGGATCTGGCCGGTAAGTATGGTAATCGATCCGCTCAACTCCCGTTGCATCAGGACCACGATGTCGTTCATCCTTTCCGTTGTACGTTCAAGTTGGGGTCCGAGAGCTTCAGTGGATTCGAAGATTTCTCCGAGTTGGGTGGTCGAATCCCGAAGTTGGTTAGAGGAGTACTTGAAATTATCGATGGCTGCAGTAAGGGAGGCCTCGATATTTTGGACGTCAACTTTTCGGCGGGGGGCGAGGACCAAACGAAGGTAGAGAACAATATAGGCTCGTTCGCGTTCCGTTTCTTGCTTCTGGCGGATCCAATCTCGGCTTGCCGATTCCTCCAAGATAGCTATAGCGATCGTAGTGACAATAATGACACCGACGACAATGGCTACCATGAGGGCGACATTCTGCAGACGATCAAAACCCCGTGCTGGGTCCGTCCAGTACTCTAAAAACATCACCGATTTATCGGAACCTGATCGGGCGAGATACTTTCCGTGGCCATTCGTGGCTGATCGGATCCCCAGCCACGCCAAGACGATAGGAACGAAAACCAAGACGTTGCGGGCAAGCGACAGACCATTTATTACGATTCCTCTTTGGCTTGGCTTCTCCGACGCTACGGGGAGGCAGCGGTCGATATCGACCTCGGCCCAAGCATGAAGGTCTTCATCTGATAGGAGGGCATCAAGTAGTTCTCGAACACACGCGTCGTCGGAGGCATCGATCTTGGCCGCCCAAGCCTCGAGGTGATCACCGGCTTCGCCAAGCTTACTCTGGTAATGCGGTTGAGTTTCTTCAGTTTGTGTCACTTTTATTCCTTGCCGGCGCGGGCGCCAACGATACGATATTTTAGTTCGAGTTACTAGATGTCACTAAGCGGTCAGAAGCATCTAATTAGCTCGATCAACGTGGGCAATAGCCGGATCCAGAGAGCGACAGACACCCAAGTGGCGACTGCTTGAGCCATCAAAGCCAACAGAGCGGCCACGCCCTTGGCTGACCGTCGCCGTGTCGCACGCGAGCGTTTCTGGCGGCGTTCGAATGTTTCTTCATCGTCGAATGCGTGGTCGAGGTCGCTGGGCCCTCGCAATTCTATGACGTACCGGCGAAAGCGACCCGGCACGGCTGGTGCTGGCAAGGCAACTTCCTTGCTCCACGCCGCGGTGATTTGAGTCCCCGGAAGATTGGCTCGCCACCCGACCCGATACGTGATATCTCTCCTTGGGCTCACCAGGTCACCGACTGTGGCTGAGGGCTTATCTAGTTGCCGGTTTAGCGTCCACGATTCGGTTGCTCGGCCCGTCCTCTTTTCAATCAAAGCCGATCGAACTTGCCGATCCTCAGGCCACGTGACAGAAATTTTGAGTGGGAAAGACCCGCGTTCAGGATCCCAACTCCCCCATTGATGACCGAACCTAGGTGGTTGTTGATCGCTCAACTCAAGTTCGACCATATGACGGACCAACGGATCGAAGACACCGTCACCCAGTCGCCCATCGAGGGCACGTGCCACTACCTCTCGGCGACGGCCTCCAATAAAAGTGGAGAGAACGGGGTCAATCTTCGTCGCCCCGAGAAGGCCTACTTCAAACGGTTCCTTACGGAAGTCTTCGGCGAAGGGTGCCTTCTGGTCGTGTTTTTCTCGCGCCCAATCGAGTTGGATCTGTCGTTCCGGGCCCCGAAGCGAATCAATGTCTGACTCCCATTCGATCTGATTTTTCGCAAGGTCATGCAGGTCTCGGCCCGGTTCGGAAACACTGTTGGCAACGTCGTCAACGATAAGACGAGCAAAGGGTTGATGCCTAGCCTGTGCCTCAACGGAAAGGACGACTTCGGGCGAGCGCATCTTGCGCAACTCGGCTCCGGCCTCTTGCATCATCCGAATCGGATCAGTTTGCGTAAGCGAACTCAGGCGTTCGGCGACTTGCTCCTTCAGTCGATGTTGAGGGAGCAGGTCAAGGAGTTCGTCGATCAATGCAAGCAGGGCGGAACCATCGTTACGACTCGACGCATGATTATTGAGCAGGCCAACGCAGTTGGATGCCGTCTCATTCACCTGGCCAAAGGTGCCTTGGCTGGCCGAGAGGCGGACTTGTAGGTTCTTGTCGCACCGAATCTCGGTTTCCTCGCCGAACAGACCGGCAAAGCTAATCCCGCTGTCTTCTACCGCGATCCCGAGCTGTAACAGGTCAATGAACACCTCCAGAACCTGGTCGTGGGGATCTAGATTCTGACTGGTACCGCCGCGTTGGAGATCGGTGAGGGATTCGGTGGGTCCGAGTTCAACGACCGCGATTCCAGTGACTTCGTTTCGTAGCGACTCGACCGCTACAGGCCATGGCAGGCGTCTCGAGAGGAGTTGCTGGGCCGAAGGTCTGGCTGTTTCAAACGCCCCGACGAGGTCGTATATCGATTGCTCAAGCCCGATAAGAACCGGACCTCGGACAACGATAACCGCGCCACGGAACAACCCTTCGCCGCTCATAGTCGGGCAGCTTGAGCGGGTGAAAGTCCATGGGCGCGCCACTCCGCGACTTGCTCAAGGCCTGAGTCCACAGCAAACCAGGCCAACACGTCAATAACATTGAGTTCACTAAGTTTGGTTTGCCAAACCGAAAATAGGCCAGGTTCGAATTCGGCTAGGACCAAGGCGAAAGCCGTATCGCGGTCGATTCCGAGTTTCGCGTAATGCGCCCATGCCTGGGGTGAACACCCATAGCTTTCGAAACGCTGAGCCCTGACAGGGGATTCGCCCACGTCTCGCCAGGCACTGGCAGCATCCAGTGAAAATCCAGTGCTGGCCCACTCTGATGCCTCTGCCACGCTGAAATTGACCTTGGGCCATTCGACAAGATCACTCGGCGTGGGCCAAAGCGCAGCGTAACGTTTCAACTGCTCGACGGTGGTGATCCCCATGTCGGCGAACGCTTGAGCCTCCCCCAGTTCAAGTCCTAAGTCGATTGAAGCAATCACTACGGGCAACGACAACCTCGAATCAAACCAACTGTCCAAAGCGTCGAGGGACACCTCCGGTCCAATAGATTTAATCCATTCCTCGCGTACCTCAGAATCAACCCAGAGCCTAGAGCGCCGGTCGGCCAACGTGTATAGGACTCCTTCGTCGGCAAAGCGCAAAGCTGCGATTACCTTGTCGGGGGGTTCGCCCACGAGGGTGGCCGGATCCCATCCGATGCACGCGCACCCTTTCGCGATATCGAGGGGCAATGGGAGCAACCGCCATGCCGTTGCCAGCGATGGTTCGTCAAACACTTTGGCCCAGGCGAGCGCCTCATCAGGGTCCCAGGCGGACCACAAGGACAATTCATCCGGGTTCCAAAACTTCCGGTGGGCGAGCACCTGGGCAAGTCCGTGAACTCCAAGTTTTGACCAGCGCCGCGCTTCAGCGGAGGTGACTTGATGACTCCTTAAAGCTATTACAATGTCGAGTGAGTACTCGAGTTCGTTCCAACTTCGTGCAAGGCGAATATCGCCTAGCGCCTTGAACCAGTCGGCGGCGTCGTTGTAGCCAACTCCTAGTGCCAACATCCACTCCTCGGCTTCATTAGGCGACCAGAGATTCTCAGCGTCGAGCACGGAGGTGAGGTTAGGGTTGGTCAGCCGACCCCACAATTTATACTGCGCGGGACCGATACCGTTCCGCTGCAGTTGGCGACGCGTTTTTCCGTCCGCACCGAGTTCTTTCCACTCCGGACCCACAATTTTTGAGCCATGGCGAAGTAGGTCACGAATTGTTGAAGGGTCGACCGTGTCATGGTCTTCGATGACTTGGACCACTGACCCGAAACTATGCCCGCAACGCAAGACGAACACGGCATCGCCGAGATCCATACCGTGGAGACCTTTGAGTCGAAGCGAATCATCTACGTATTGACAATCCGTGGGCTCTTCGAACTTGATTCCGGCGACCCATAGCGACCGAGCGGTTCGGCGGTCGACCGGATGGACAAGATCTTTGTTGGCCATGGCTTTGATCACATCGAGGGATTGAGGGTCGGTGTTGTAGTGCCGAAAGCCAAGGTCGATCGCTTCGACAACGGTACGTGGCGAGATGCCGGTAGACGCCAATCTTTTCGACATCTCGGGCTCCGCATAGGCCTGCCATTCGTTAACAAGGGCAGCGTCGATAGGTCGGTCTGGATCTTCGTCAACAAGTAGAACCTTGGCCCAAGCGTCGATCAACGCTTTCAGCGACCTTTCAGCAAATTCGCTCACGGGTCACTTATCAATCTCGTTGAGCGCTTCTTCGATTCGGTTAAGCCAGTAGACTTGGGAGCCGGGACTATACCACTGGCTGGCGAGAAAGCGCACAAAGGTCCAACCCAGCGACTCCAGTAGACCTTGACGAAACATGTCCGAAGCAACGCTTTCGGGTGAAGTATGCCACTGGTCTCCGTCGCATTCGATCGCCAATCGCCGTCCGTTGGACTCGACCACGAGATCGATTTTGTATCCCGCCGCCGGTACTTGGGTACGCAGGCGAGCCTTTGGCAGCCGTTTCCGAATGGCCGCGAAAACGTGTTCTTCGAACTGTGAATCGCATTTCTTGAGTTCGTTCTTGTCGATCTCTTCCCACGGTTTGCTTTTGCCTGCTGCTAACAACACACCGCGGACATCTTTTTCCTTTAGCTGCTGGGTGGTAAACGAGTGGAAGATATGAAGTTGGTCCTTGGCCCGAGATACGGCAACGTTTAGGTCCTGCACGAAGAAACGATTTTGGCCCGCCCACTCCTGCGGCTTGCGTTTGAGGATCGGAGTGTCGGCGGTCGGAGCATCTAGAAGAGCAACCAAGATGACATCTCGTTCCGCTCCCTGGAAGGCCGGCGCGGTACCGACTACAAGTTTGCGCTGAGCAATTCCCGCCGGGCCGAACAGGGAGAGCAGTTTTTGTTGGAGGTATCGGACTTGTGCCGCTGCTTTGGTACCGGCTACGACAACCCCGATCGTCGCGCCATCCGGGCCGTCCAAGGCTATGGATAGCACCTTACTAATGATGGCCTCGGCCTCAGGTCGGTTGATTCCTTCGGCGTCTATGAATCCGTCCTCGACATAGTGAAGGGTCACCGGCGACGGGTTATCCGGATTGGGTGGTTTCACCGGTTGCAGGGTGTGCCCGTTCGGTTCGTAGCTAAGTTGGTTTGAGATTTCGATGATTTGCGGATCACACCGGAAATGCTCGGTCATGACAATTGGCGTCGACTTCGAGAGGGCAGCATCGAAGAGCGAATAATCGGCCGCAAAGGAGTTCTTGTTCGGGTGATCGGGGATCAAATCAAGGGCGAGTTGGGTCATCTTGAGTCCCACGGCGGCCCCGAAGGGGATTCTCGGTGAGGTCTGATAGTTGTCGCCCACGATGATGACCCTGTCGGCTAGACCAAAGACGAAGAGGGAGGTAAAGAGCGACTGCGAGGCCTCGTCGACAATGACTACGTCAAATTTCTGGTCGTCGGTCTTCGGAAACCGGATCAACTCCGCGCATCTCTCCATGTTCATCACTACGCCAGGAAGGCCGGGTAGGGCCTGCTTCAACGCAGTTTGAAGGGCCGCCAACTTAGACGGATAGGACTTCGCTGTCTTGGTCTTCGGCACCTGGTGGGAAGCAACCTTCATCGAGCTAATGCCCGTTATTGCCGCCGGGTTAGCGTCCAGTCGGGAAAGGGCCGCATCCCAACAGCGCGCCTCGGCTAACTCGGCTTCCACTGAACGGCGTTTTGTGAGCAGTTTTTGTAGGCTCTGGACAACTTCGTCTGCGTCGGACACAGACTCAGCGGCCTCCATGATTGCGTCATATCCGTCGCGGAAGTCCTGGAGGTCCGCAATGTTTTCCAATACATATCTGGCCTGCTGTTGCGTAGCATGATCGGCTGATTGGATTGCTGCCGCGAGTGCCGGGAAGGCCCCGTCGACGGCCGCCAAGGCTTGATAGTACAGGGTTCCGGCGAGCCAGAACTTGTATTCAGTGACGAGTTGGTCCCAAGCGCTTTGATAGCCTCCAGAGTCTTCGGCGGCCAGAGCAACTAAGGCTTTCTGCACGCCGGGGGATTTTTGTTTGAGCTCTTGCAGTGGAGCTTGGGCGTCGGCGAGAACCTGGTCAAGCTTGGCGCGAGCCTGTTGGCGTTGAGAATCAATTTCGATCTTGTCGGCGAACGCCTTCAGCGAGGCGGGACTGACCTCATCTGGTTGATAAATGTTGAGAGCACGTACCTCCGCCAAGATATTGAGCGCTGTAGACAGATTCGCAATATTGAATTCTTCGCTCGGTCGAAGTAGGAACTGCCAACTCTCGGGAAGGCACCCAACCGCGGAATCAATACGGGCGGTGGCTTGTTCGATTTGCTGATTGCTGCAGGTTCCGATCGCCTTGACGGATGGATCGACGTATGGCCGCAGCGCTTTGATTAGTGCTTCTAGGGACTCCTGTGGTCCTAGATTCACCCACTCTTGCGGGTCAGGAAAAAGACTCTGGCGGAGGGTTAATAGTTCCCTGGCTTCGGCAGGTAGATTGCTGATCGCCTGAACCCATTTCTGGATGTCCGCCTCAGGAAGGTCGAATCCATGCTTGCTTGCCCAGTGGAGCGCTGCATGTCGGTCGCTATCGGCTTCGAGTTGTTCGATGGCGACCTCAAGCAGATCGAGCGACGAAATCCGGTCATCGTTAACGAAGACGGAATCGAGCAACTCGCTTGCTTTGGTGACTACGGTCGGTGTCAGGAACCATCCCTTGAACTTGCCGCCCCCGAGGAGGTGACCGCGCAAACTAGCGGCCTGGCTGAGCAACTTGATCGGACTATGGTCGCCCTCTACCTCGACCACGTTTTTAATCGGTGGCGGGCGGAACTCAAACTCGCTGGCATCCTCAACGAGTTGGCTGAGATATGGATCCTTAAACTTAAGCGTCGCGATGGTGTAGCGGGCAAGATAGCCCGTTATATCCGCCTTTAGCACACCCCACGCTTTGGTGGCCCGGTAGTACCCTTCGTGGATTATCGCGGCTTCTTTTCTCAGGTCAGAGTTGGCCTGCTCCGCACCGAGTATTTCACTCGCAGATACGGTCGGCAGGGCCAGCTTTTTCTGATTCTCAGCACATAGTGCAATTCGCTCGGTGTGCTCCGTTAGGGCGGAAAGATCCTGCCACTCCAAAGGGCCCAGCTTTGCGAGAGTTTGCTGCAAATATTCAATCTGGGGCCGCAGAGTCGCAGCGTCGATGAACTCAGATAGTGATGTCGGAAAACTATACGCCGCGTGCTTTAGGTGGTCCAGTGCCAACGAACTGAACCTGTCGAGAAACGACTGTGCTTCTGCGGTCGATAGTCGACCCCCTCCGGACAACAGACCCCCGGGTGCCACCAACGCCGTCCGCTCATCGTTAGCTAGGTAGGCCATCCATGACTTCAGCGGTAGATCGTGGCCCCCGACGGCCAGCAACGACCCGTCTAACTCGGCTGCCTCGAAAAGTTGCTGCTGTAGTGACCTTTGCTCGGAGTCAAGCTTCCGGGCTTTTTGCTCCAAGTCGGCGATCTCGTCTTCTCGGTCCTGCGGCGAACCGGCGATCGTTTGGTGTTCAGCAATACCGATGGCCGACTTTGCCAGCGCGGCGACGTTGTCCTTACTAAATATCGGCAACAGCAGAGCCTGCATGGATTCGGGAAGCTTGTTCTGCACCTCCAGAAGTGGCAGCTCCCGCTCCGAAGTAACGAGTACCCGCTTTCCGGTTCCGATCAACGCGGCAGCCGTGTTGGCAATGGTGTGGGTTTTTCCCGTTCCCGGCGGGCCGAGCACCACCGTGAGGGAGTGGCTAAGTGCGTGCTGAACGATCTTGTCTTGGACGGTGCTCGAAGGCAGCGGTAAAGATCCAAACTCGTGGAGCGTCTCGTTGAAACTTGGTTTGAAATCGGGATCGAGGAGTTCCTGGTAGGCATCAGTAGGCGAATCGCCATCGGCAAAAGCCTCGACCATGTCGTTCATCAAGTCCGTGACAGCGTTTGCCGTTTGCTTCCGGTAGGCAAGGACAAAGCGGGTCTCAACGGCCAACTTGTCAGATTCCTCATCGCCGGTGGTGAAGCCTGGTCCGAGAACATTCACCAGCCTCGAGAGGGCTTCTAGAATCTGCCCCCGATCAACCGACAGAAGGTCTTCCACTTCGGGTCGGGCCGTGCTGAACTTTTTCGCTAGGTCCTGTGGCAGCCAACTCAGTTCAAGCTTAATCGGCGATGCTGGGAGGACCTGCAGCGTGCCTGAACTTTTGTCGAGATCTACAAGAACCTCAAGGAGCGTGATCGGTCGGTCAATCTTGGGTTTCATCCCAGGCCCTGATCGAATGCTGACGATACCGACTATGAGTTCCTTGCCATCCGACTCGTTCTGTGCGGTGAAAAGGCGTTCGTAGAGCTCCGTATGCTGCTTGTAGTCTCGGAGGTCCTGCTTATAACGATCGGACGCGGCCTGAAACTCCTCCATCGCGCGGCGGTAGTCAGCAATTTCCTCTGGTGACGCTTCGGGCCAGTCAGGACCTTCGGGCTCCAACCCGGGCGATTCCGGAGGTTGGTGAGGGGGCGGTACGACCTCAACAAGGGGTCGTTCTTCGCCCTCAGCGAAGGAAACCGTGGCACCCTTGATACTCGCGAGTTCGGCTTCTTCGTAAAGAAATCCTCCCGAACCCTTCGTCTGCGCCTCAATAACCAACTCAGGAGGACCGGTGATGGCGCTAGCTTCACGCAGAAACTGCGCAAACTGGAATGCTTCGGTCACTGATTTTCCCTCAATTTCGACCTAGGTGCTGAGGGTAGCGTTGCCATGAGCATCTTCGGTTGAATTACGATCGAGGTGGAGCTTCGGCGGAAGGCTGAGAACTGCATTGTCGGTTCGGGGAGCAACCTGTTCCAATTTCCTATCCTTCCTCGACTGCGAGCAGACGAGGGGGTGCCCGGGGCGGGACTTGAACCCGCACGCTGTCGCCAGCAACGGATTTTGAGTCCGTCGTGTCTGCCAATTCCACCACCCGGGCAGGGTGACGCTTCGTCGGTCGCAGCGTAGCCTTACTCCTATGGCGTACCGCACCGACTCTCGGATTCTACCGCAACTACTTACCACCGCTGTACTCGCCATCGCCGTTTGGCGCTCCATTCAGATCCGCCGCCACGAAGCCGCCCTTCACGACTGGCCCCGCTCTCGATGAAACCTCAGTCCCCGCAGTTAAGTCAGACTAGGTATCCCGGTGTATTTTGGCGCGGGCGTTTTGGGCTGGAGGGCCTTGTTTCATGATCGTCTTCACCTACCCAGGGCAAGGTTCACAAGCCCCCGGGATGGGTTCCGCGTGGCTTGACCACCCGTCGTGGGAACTCGTCGAAGAAGCATCCGACGCCACCAACCGCGACATCGCGGCGCTGTTGCTTGATACCGATGCCGACGAGTTGACGATGACGAGGAACGCGCAGTTGGCCACCTTCATCACTTCGATGGTGGTGCTAGATGCGGTGAGTCGCACCGGTACTGAGGCGGTGGCCCACGCGGGACATTCGCTCGGCGAATACAGCGCCTTGACAGCGGCAGGCGTTCTCGACTTTCCCGACGCGGTCAAACTAGTGAACGAACGAGGCGAGGCCATGCAGGCCGCCGCCGACCAACAAGACGGCACCATGGCGGCCATCTTGGCCCTCGACGACGACCAAGTCGATATTGCTTGCCGGCGGGCGGCGGGCGATGCCTGGATCGCCAACTACAACGCACCGGGCCAGGTTGTCATCGCGGGATCTCCCGACGATCTCGACAAGGCTTGCGCGATTGCCAAGGAACTCGGCGCCAAGCGGGCCATGCGCCTCCCGGTGGGGGGCGCCTTTCACAGCCCCCTTATGGCCCCGGCCCGTGACCGACTCCGCCAAGCCATCGACCAAGTCGATTTCCGCGACGCCGAACAACCCGTCTACGCCAATGTTGACGGCACCGCGCACCGTGAGGCAACCGCTTGGCCCGATCTACTCGGCGCGCAGCTCACCTCTCCCGTGCGCTGGTGGCAAACCCTGCGGGCCCTCGAACGCGACGGCTTCACCACCTTCATCGAACTGGGCCCCGGCACGATCCTCACCGGCCTCGTCAAGCGGACCGTGAAAACCGCCACCCGTTTCAGCGTCGCAACCCCGGCCGATCTCGACGGCCTGCTCGAATCACTCTCGGGAACCAAAGAAGCCACGGCGGCCCCGGCCCCCATCCTCGAAGGTGAGCACCTCTTCGCCACCGAACGAATGGTCGTCTCTCCGGCTGCGGGCATCTTCACCGTCGCCCAAGACTGCGCCGAAGGCCTCACCATCAAGGTCGGTCACATTCTTGGTACAGTGGGGTCGATGGAGGTCCGTAGTTCGTTCGCGGGGGAGATAAAGGGCGTCCTTGCCTTCGACGGCGAACGGGTCACCTCTCGTCAACCCATTGCTTGGCTGCGGACCCTCCCATGACCATTCGCATCGCCGGTATCGGTACTCACTTGCCCGAAAAGATCGTCACCAACGACGATCTCGCTCAGTCGATGGATACCAACGACGCCTGGATTCGTGAACGCTCTGGGATTGCCACCCGCCACGTGGGGGGATTGACATCGACCATGGCCATCGAAGCAGGGGCCATGGCCCTAGCCAACGCCGCGGTCACCCCCGACGACATCGGCATGCTGGTATTGTGTACCACAACCCCTGACCAAACCTTCCCGGCCACTTCGTCGCAGGTCGCCCGGGGCCTCGCCCTGACTTGTGGCGCCATGGACATCAACGTCGTGTGCGCCGGCTTCACTTACGGGTACGGCGTCGCCTACGGGATGATGCTCACACCGGGGGGACCCGATCGGGTCCTTCTAATCGGCTCTGACGCGATGAGTAAAATCATCGATTGGACCGATCGAGCCACCGCTATTCTCTTCGGCGACGGCGCCGGCGCTGTGGTGCTCGAAAAACACGACGAGGGCGAACTGCTGGCGTCGAACTTCGGGGTCAACGGCGAACTGCAATCTATCCTCTACTGCGATCTTGGTGGCACCGTCGTAATGGAAGGACGCGAGGTGTTCAAGCGGGCAGTGCGAGCAGTAACCGCCTCGGTGCAAGCTACACTTGACCAGGCTGGCCTAAACGCCGCCGACATCGATGTCGTGCTCGCCCATCAGGCCAACATCCGCATCATCGGCGCGATCTGTCAGCGCGTTGGTCTCCCGATAGAGAAAACTCACAACGTGATCGAACACACCGGAAATACTTCCAGCGCCAGCATCCCGCTCGCCATGGCCGCAGCCGAAGAAGCGGGCGTCTTGAAACCGGGGAAGATCGTTCTTATGACCGGCTTTGGCGGCGGTATGGCGTGGGGCACCGTGGTGGTGCGCTGGTGACTGGTCGCGTTGTTCTCGTAACAGGCGGCAACCGGGGGATTGGCTTGGTGACAGCTCAGCGGTTCGCCGCAGCGGGCCATCGCGTGGCGATCACCGCCCGCCTCGGTTCAGCCGATAATGCCGACAACCTCCTCGTCGTAAAAGCTGATGTCACCGACACCGACTCAGTCGATGCCGCCGTAGGTGAGATCGAAGACAAACTCGGCCCAGTCGAGATTCTGGTATCCAACGCTGGCATCACCAAGGACGGTCTCGTCCTGCGGATGAGCGACACCGACTTCATTGATGTTGTCGATGCCAACCTCACCGGCGGCTTCCGGGTCGCTCGCCGAGTCTCGAAGGCCATGATGAGGGGTCGTTGGGGTCGGATGATCTTTATTTCGTCCATCGTTGGCTTGGGTGGCCAAGCGGGCCAGGCCAACTATGCGGCCTCCAAAGCGGGACTCATCGGCCTGGCGAAATCATTGGCCAAAGAATTCGCGACCCGTAACATCACCGCCAACGTCGTGTGCCCCGGACCTATCGAGACCGACATGTTGCGGGCCCTCACCGATTCTCAGCGCCAAGCGATGCTCAGCGTGGTTCCGCTACGTCGCCTCGGCCAACCAGAGGAGATCGCCGCGGCAATTGAGTTCCTAGCATCTGAGTCTGCGGGCTATATCACGGGTACGGTATTACCCGTCGATGGTGGCTTCTCGATGGGCTGAGTAGCCTTAGTCCACCGTTCGATAGATCTACCGGCCGCGAGCACCTGCTGCGGGGCCATGAAAACAATGGAGATAAACAGTGACTGACAACTTCGATCGTTTTAAAAAATGCGCTGTCGACGTTCTAGCCGTCGAGGAGGCGCTAGTCGTTCCCGACGCCACGTTCGAGTCCCTCGACGCGGACAGCCTTGACTTGGTTGAACTCGTCATGGCCCTCGAAGAGGAGTTCGGCGTCAACGTCGAAGAAGACGAACTGGAGGGTATCACCACCCTCGATGGGGCGTACCAACTGGTCGTCGCCAAGCTCTAATGCGCGGGCGACGGGTAGCGGTTACCGGAATTGGTGTCATCGCCAAAGCGGGACTAGGCCGCGAAGCATTCTGGAACGGATTGCTCGGCGAAGCCCCCGTGGGGTTCCGCGAAATCAAAGACTGGGATCCAACTCCCTACTTCGATGGTCCCAAAGAAGCGCGTCGCAGCGATCGCTACACCCAGTTCGCACTCGCCGCGGCCGCCGAGGCGCTCATCCAAGCGGGCGACCTCACTGCTGATCCTGCCCGCCGCGGTACGTTCATCGGAACCGGAATCGGCGGTATCGGTACGCTCGAAAAGCAGATCGAAATCCGCCTCAAGAAGGGCGATCGGCGCGTTTCACCGTTCCTCGTACCAATGATGATGCCCAACGCCGCCGCCGCCGCGGTCTCGATGCGTCATGGTTGGCAGGGTCCGTGCGAGAACACGGTCACCGCTTGCGCGGCGGGAACCCACGCCATCGGCAACGCCGCTCGGATGATCGCCGATGATCGCTGCGACGTAGTGATGGCGGGCGGTTCGGAGTCCCCCTTCACACCCACCGCGGTCGCCGGTTTCTCCAACATGACAGCGCTGTCTAAGAGCGGGGTCAGTCGTCCGTTCGACGCGGGCCGCGACGGTTTCGTCATGGCCGAAGGCTGTGGCATTCTCGTACTCGAAGAATGGGCCATGGCCGTCGAGCGTAAAGCGATCATCCTCGGCGAGATATTGGGGTCGGCCAGTACCGCCGACGCTCATCACATCACCGCACCATCGCCCGGCGGCGTCGGCGCCGTCACCTGTATGCAACTCGCCATGCAAGACGCGGGCATCGAGGTACGCGACGTGGCCCACATCAACGCTCACGGAACCTCCACCGACAAAAACGACGCCGCGGAAGCTGAAGCCATGGTCAAGGTCTTTGGTACCAGCGACCGCCCGCTGATTACCTCCACCAAAGGGGTTACCGGGCACGCCCTCGGCGCAGCGGGAGCGATCGAAGCGGTCGCGGTGCTGCTTTCGATGCAGCACAAACTCATTCCGCCTACCGTTGGCTTGGTAGAACCTGACCCTAAACTCCCTGCCATCAACATCGTGCGCGATGCTCCAGCCTCTTGGGTACCCGGGCCTTCCTTGTCGAACTCGTTCGGCTTTGGCGGCCACAACGGCACCATCGTGATCGGCCCCGCCTAGCCCACCGGACTAGACAGCGCCGGACTATTCAGCGTCGACGATCACGAACATCAGGCCGCAATTCACCGCAACCTTGCCGTTGAGCAGCGCCCGCCCCTCGCCCTTTCCCGCGCGAGCGCTGAGTCGGGTCATGTTGGCTTCGAGGGTTAAAGTGTCGCCGGGTCCGACTTGTCGCCGGAAGCGGGCACCGTCGAGGCCACCGAACAGGGGTAACTTACCTGCGTAGCGCTCGTCGGCGAGGACCGCGAGGGCCCCCACTTGGGCAATCGCCTCACACATCAAAACACCCGGAAGAGTTGGTCGGCCCGGGAAATGACCGGCGAAGAAAGCCTCGTCGCCGGTCAATGTCCAAGTAGCGACAGCTCGCTCCCCGGGCACCAACTCTATGATCTCGTCGACGAAGAGAAACGGTGCCCGATGAGGGAGAATGTCCTCCGGATTGCGGATCAACTCTTGCCTGCCGCCTTGAGCTTCGAACCCGCGCTCAGCTTGGTACGGGTACCGGCAGGCATTTCAAGTGGCTCACCAGTCTTAGGGTTACGTCCGGTCCGAGCCGAGGTATTGGCCCGTTCGACTTTCAACCAACCTGGAATGGAGATGTCGTTACCCTTGCCTACCTGAGCCGCGATGGTCTCAAACATCGCTTCGAGGCAAGCACCTGCCACTGACGCTGTGACGTCGGCCCGCTCGGCCATTGCTGCGACGAGTTCGCTCTTCTTCATTGAAGTACTCCTTGGGGGGGGGTTGATTCCACGGCTTTCGCCGACCGGCAAAATACGCGGCGCGGGAAAGACAGGATCAATCTAGCGGTGTCTAGTAAAAAACGATGCTCCTAGGACAATTTACCAAAGGCATCCGGTGCCACCCCGCGTCGGTCGGCAACGTTGCGCATAAAATCAGCAGTAGTAGTGAAGTAGTCACGCATCGCGTCGCCCACTTCGACCGGCGGGTCCATTGCGGCTAGGGCGCTGAACATGCACCGCAGCCAGGCATCGCGGGCGGAAGTATCGACGTGAAAGGGGCCGTGACGCATCCGCAGTCGGGGGTGGCCCCGTCTCTCGCTGTACGTTCCGGGCCCGCCCCAGTACTGAATCAGAAATAACGTGAGTCGCTCACGCGCCCCCGCCAGGTCGTGAGGGTACATCGGTCGGAGCAACTCGTTGCCTTCGACCTCGGCATAAAAGTGATCGACGAGCGCGATGAAGAACTCGTCGCCTCCAACTGTGTCGTAGACGGTCACGGCGTCGCTCATGCCCCTGACCGTAGCGAGAACCCGTTCCTCTGGCTACGACGCTCCCCCGCGATCACCCGGGCGCGGGCCCGCGTTCTCCACGCATGAACGACTCCCGCGCCGCCTCACCGTGGCCCTGCAGGTTCAACTCGAAGGTGAAACCCTGCTCGAACCGATAGGACGGGGCGGGAGCGGTGTCGATCCCGTTCAGCGAACGTTTGGCGGAACGAATTACCGGTGCCGATTTAGCGGCGATAGTTGCGGCGATCTCGCGGGCTCGGGGCAGCAGATCAGCGCTAGCAACAACATCGAGGACCGTGCCCCATTCTTGCAACTGTTCGGCCGCTACCGGTTCGCAACTATAAAGCATCCACCGCAGGTGCTTCTCGGGGACTAGTCGACCAAGGTGGGTAGCCGCGCCGAGGGCTCCGTTATCAACTTCGGGCAACCCAAAGCGAACACCGCTGGCCGCGACCACGATGTCGGCGGAGCCCGCAAGGCCGACCCCCGTGCCGAGGCAGAAGTCGTTCACCGCACAGATCACCGGAACCGCACACTCATAAACTGCTTGGAACGCCTCGAAGCACGCCTGGTTGACGCGAAGAATGCCTTCGTGACCGGGTAGGGCTTGCATCTCTTTGATGTCGACCCCCGCGCAAAAACCGCGGCCGGTGGCGGTCAAGATAACAGCGGTGATCTCCGGACGGCGATGCACACCGTTGAGGATGTCGGCCAGGGCAAAGGTGTCGACGATGGGCAGCGCATTGACCTTCGGGTTGTCCATCACCAACTCGAGTGCCCCGTTGGCGGTGAGGGTCTCGTGGATGCTCATCTGCGCACTAGGACCGATGAGCCATGGCCGAAAAGTCCTTGGTTGGCGGTAATCCCGACGCGGGCCCCGGCGACCTGACGGTTTTTCGCTTCGCCGCGTAGCTGCCAGGTGAGTTCGCAGACCTGGGCCAAGGCTTGGGCTGGTACTGCCTCACCGAACGCACCTAATCCCCCCGACGGGTTGACCGGAAGGCGACCGCCGATAGTGGTAATTCCGTCGTTTAGAAGCTTCTCCGCTTCACCTTCCGCGCAGAAGCCGAGTTGTTCGTACCAGTCCAACTCGAGGGCAGACGAGAGGTCGTAAACCTCCGCCACGTCGATGTCGTCGGGGCCCAGACCGGCTTCGGCGTACACCTTGTCTCCAATGGATTGTTTAAAACCACGCGGCGGGCGGTGGGTGGCTCCCGCGGAGTCCGTGGCGAGGTACGGAAGGTCGATGACGGTGTCCGGGTAGGTCGGAGTGACGGTCGAGATACCCGCGACCCGTACCGGATCGGTATGGCCGTGGGCGTGGGCGTAGTCCATCGATGACAATACGACGGCGGCTCCGCCATCGGATGTCGTACATATATCGAGTAGGTGCAGCGGGTCGCACACCATGGGTGAGTTCAAGACATCGACGATGCCGTATTCCTTAGTAAAGCGAGCCCGCCGATTGTGAACCGAATGCTGAGAGTTCTTTACCTTCACCCGGGCGAAATCCTGGGCTGTGGCACCGTATAGATCCATGCGCCGCCGCGCTTGCAGACCGAAGTACACCGGATTCGTCGCCCCGACGAGCTTGAACCGCAACCAATCCATGTCGTCGGGTCGGTCGCCTTCGTTGGGTTTCAAGAACCCCTTCGGTGTCGTGTCGGCTCCCACGACGAGCGCCACGTCGGTTGCTCCCGAGAGGATCTGACCTCGCGCCACTTGCATGGCCGTTGCCCCCGATGCACACGCCGCGTAGCTCGAAGCAACCTGGGCGCCATTGAAGCCCAGCGCCCGGGCGAAAGTCGATCCTGCGACGTAGCCGGGGTAGCCACAACGCACCGTGAGAGCGCCGGATATAAACCCGACATCGTTCCAGTTAACGTTGGCTTCGCTCAGCGCCTCACGGGCTGCCGCGGTGCCGTACTCGACAAAGTTGCGGCCCCACTTACCCCACGGGTGCATTCCCACCCCGAGTATGGCGATTTCGTCCACGTCACTCGCCTCCTACCGGGATGAGTTGCCACTTCCAGACGGTGTATTCGTAGTCGTCGTCTTCGTAGAGCGTGTCGATCACCAACTCGACCTCCGCCCCCACTGTGAGATCGTCGGCGGTGGTCCCGTTCATGCACTGACCCAAGACCACCATTTGTTCTCGTTCGAGATGGACCGCGGCCACGGTGATGGGTTCATAGGGTTCAGTATTGACGATGAAAGGCGGCGGCGGAGCGAAATGACTGGTGGTATAGGACCAAACCGTACCGCGATTCGACAACTTGACTTCCTCGAGTTCGCTCATCGGCACGCTCGGGTCACCGCCCGCGAGATCCTTGGGGAAGAAATACGACTCGCGGCCCGGCACTTTGCCCCCGATAAGGAAGGCCGATCCATTTTCTTCGCCGAAAAGTCCCTCGACGGCCGGAACCTTGGTCTTGGCCATGACGCTCTCCCTTTCCGCTTGGAGTATTTGGACCACCGATAGTCTGACGCCTAGTGACAGTACCGGTTATCTTCACCTGAGTATGAGTTCTTGGTCCGAATCGGAGGTGGCGGCGCTTGGTCCGGTTGGTCCGGTTGGTCGTTGGGGTCTCGGCGACGGCTTCGCTAGCTACGGGATCTACCTGCTCGTATCGCTTGTTGTCGGCATTATCGCGATCGCTGCTGTCGGCGGTCTCGGCGGCGACTCGGTCCTCGGAGGACCCTGGCTGCTCGTTGCTTTGATCGCTCCTCCCGTAGCCCAGTTGGCGCACGTGATGTGGGTGGGACGAACCAAGGGTGGGGGCCTCAGACGGGACTTCGGCCTCTCGATCCGGCCCTCCGATATCGCAGTGGCTGGGGGTTTGTTTATCGGGGCGATGATCGGCGCCACGGTGGCGTACGTGGTCGCTGCGACGATAGGGATCGAGACCCCTACGGCGGCGGTGGCCGAGATCACCGAGGAGTCCAAAGACGGTCACGGCATCACGATCTGGCTCATCATGGTTGCGTTTGTTGCCGCGACCGCCGTTCCCCTAATCGAAGAACTCGTTTATCGTGGCTTGTGGTGGAGCGCCCTCCTCAAGCGTGGGGTTTCCGAAAATTGGACGCTGGTCATCACCTCGGCCATCTTCGCCGTCGCCCACTTGGAACCGACACGAACGCCGGTGTTGTTCGCCCTCGGCCTCGGAATTGGCTGGGGGCGAAAACTCACGGGCCGAATCGGCGCCAGCATCATCGCTCATGCCATCATCAATACGCTCGGTATGACCGCCCTTCTCACTCAGTTCAATTGACCTGCTAGCGTTGTCCTCACGTCGAGTGCTTCGCCGAAGGAGTAACCGTGCCCCTGCCACACAAAACCCTCTCGCTCGCCGACGAAGCGGGCCGTGATCCGTTCGAGAGTCGCCATATCGGTCCCACGAACACCGACCGAGATCACATGCTGGCCACGATCGGCGTCGCCAGCATGGCCGAACTCATTGACCGAACCGTCCCCCACGACATCCGACTACGAGGGGCCCTCGACCTGCCCACTCCCACCGGACAGTTGGCGGCCCAAAAGGAACTCCGTTCAATTGCCGCGACTAACCGCCAGCAGGTGTCGCTGATCGGCATGGGCTACCACGCGACCGTCACGCCGCCGATTATTCGCCGGAACATCTTCGAAAATCCCGGTTGGTACACCGCATATACCCCGTATCAACCCGAGATCTCCCAGGGGCGGCTCGAGGCCCTACTCAACTTCCAGACGATGGTCATCGAACTTACCGGCATGGAGGTGGCCAACGCCTCGCTTCTCGATGAACCCACCGCGGTCGCTGAAGCCATGACCATGCTGCATCGCGTCAACAAAAAGCGCCGCGGTGACCGGTTCATCATAGATCAGGCCTGCCACCCTCAGACCGTCGCCGTGGTAGAGACCCGAGCCGAACCGATCGGCTTGGAGACCGTAGTCGAGGATCCCGCGACGGCTGATCTCGAAGGAGTCTTTGGCCTAGTCGTGCAGTACCCGGGCACTACCGGCCGCATTCCTAACCTGGCCGCGATTATCGACCGCGCCCACGCCGCGGGGGTGCTTGTCGCGGTCGCCGCGGATCCCCTGGCGCTCACTGTTCTCACCCCGCCGGGTGACCAAGATGCAGATGTCGTGGTCGGCTCAACCCAACGCTTCGGCGTACCGATGGGCTTCGGTGGTCCCCACGCCGCCTACTTCGCGACACGGACTACGTTCCAGCGATCGCTTCCCGGCCGGGTGGTGGGGGTTTCCGTCGATGCCCATGGTCGGCCCGCTTTGCGTCTCGCTCTGCAGACCAGAGAGCAACATATTCGTCGCGAGAAGGCCACGTCGAACATCTGCACCTCGCAGGTCCTGCTCGCGGTGATGGCCTCGTTTTTCGCCGTGTATCACGGTCCCCGAGGGCTGCGAGACATCGGCGAACGGGTGAACCGCCTGACCGCCATAGTGGCCGACGGTTTGCGCGCCGGGGGCTTCGACATCGTACACAATTCCTTCTTCGACACCGTCTGTGCCAGCGTGCCCGGTCGAGCGGACAAGATCATGGCGGTCGCCTTGGCCGGTGGTCTGAACCTGCGCCGAGTCGACCCCAACACCGTGTCAGTTTCGCTTGACCAGACCACCGACCGTGACATCATCGAACGCATCTGGCAGGCCTTCGGGGTCGAGGCCGACATCGACGCCCTCGAAGCCGAAGGTCGCATCCCCATTCCCGAAAGCCTGCGGCGTACCTCGCCGCCGGTTAGCCATCCAATCTTTGAGGCCTACCACAGCGAAACTGAGCTGATTCGCTACATGCGCATGCTGGTGAACCGCGACATCGCCCTTGACCGCTCCATGATACCGCTCGGTTCCTGCACGATGAAACTCAACGCGGCGACCGAGATGGAGCCGGTTAGTTGGCCTGAACTGGCGGCCATCCACCCCTTCGCGCCCGTTGATCAAACCGTGGGCTATCAGCGCATGATCGACCAACTCGAGCACTGGCTGGTTGAGATCACCGGCTACGACACGGTCTCGCTGCAACCCAACAGTGGAGCCCAGGGAGAGTTGGCGGGCCTGCTGGCGATCCGGGCGTATCACCGCAGCCGCGGCGACCAGCAACGCAACATCTGCCTTATCCCTAGCTCCGCTCACGGCACCAACGCGGCGAGTGCGGTTATGGCAGGCATGAAGGTAGTAGTGGTCAAGTGCGATAACGAAGGCAATGTCGACCTGGCCCACCTCGACAAATTAACCAACGAACACCGCTCCGAGTTGGCGGTGCTGTTGATCACCTACCCGTCCACCCACGGTGTGTTCGAGGTCGAAGTTCGTCGCATCTGCGATCTGGTCCACGGCGCAGGCGGCCAAGTGTATCTCGACGGGGCCAACCTAAACGCCATGGTCGGCTTGGCTCAGCCCGGCCAATTCGGCGCTGATGTCAGCCACCTCAACCTCCACAAGACGTTCTGCATTCCCCACGGTGGGGGCGGTCCAGGCGTGGGACCCATCGGAGTCGCCGCCCACCTCACGCCCTTCCTGCCCAACCATCCCCTCAATCCCGTGGCCGGGCCACCAACCGGTATCGGCCCGATCGCCGCCGCGCCGTGGGGTTCGGCGGGAATCCTTGCCATCTCCTGGATGTATATTCGCATGATGGGGGGCGACGGTCTGCGCCGCGCGACCGAAATGGCGATCCTCAACGCCAACTACATCGCACATCGCCTCCATTCGTTCTTCCCTGTGCTGTACCGAGGAGCCGACGGTTTTGTGGCTCACGAGTGCATCCTTGACACCCGCGTACTGAAAGACGCCACCGGCATCACTGTCGACGATATTGCCAAACGACTAGTCGACTTTGGCTTCCACGCACCGACGATGTCGTTTCCCGTCCCCGGTACGTTGATGGTAGAACCCACCGAGAGCGAAAGTCGGGCCGAAATCGATCGTTTCTGTGATGCCATGATAGTCATTCATGACGAGGCAATGCGGGTGAAAGCAGGCGAGTGGCCCGCCGACGACAATCCGTTAGTGAACGCCCCGCACCCGGCCGACGACGTGATCGCAGACGACTGGCCCCACGCCTACTCCCGCCAGATCGCTGCTCATCCGGGCGCTTTCGATCGGGCCAATAAGTACTGGCCGCCGGTTTCTCGCATCGACGGGGCCGCCGGTGATCGCAACCTAGTGTGTAGTTGCCCGCCGATCGACAGCTTTACTTAGGAGCATTTAGTGGAGTTTGGACTCTTCCTCAACGGCTACCTTCCGGGGCCCGCCGCCCATGACCCCGAATCCGAGCACCTCATGCTCATGCGCGAAACGCAGTACGCCGTTCACGCCGACCGGTTCAACTGGAAATACGCATGGTTTGGCGAGCACCACGCCCTCACCGAGTACAGCCACATGTCGGCCCCGTACCCTTTTATGGGATACGTCGCGGCCAAGACCGACCGCATCCATATCGGTTCGGCGATCACCTCACTTCCGACGACGAAGGAGCACCCGGTCCGCATCGCCGAACGAGCCGCGATGATGGACCATCTAAGCGAAGGCCGCTTCGAGTTCGGTACCGGCCGGGGGGCAGGCAGCCACGAGGTTCGCACCTTCAACGGCACCGAACTCAGCCAAACCAAAGCCATGTGGAACGAAGTCATCCACGAAATACCGCGCATGTGGGAACAAAAGGACTACTCCTTCGCCGGCGAGCATTTCTCGGTCCCGACCCCGCACAACATCCTCCCCAAACCCCACGGCCGCGGCCATCCCCCGATGTGGGTCGCCTGTGGCAATCCCGCGACCTTCGCCAAAGCGGGGACCCACGGCATTGGTGCCATTGCGTTCAACTTCGAGCCCATTCATAACCTCAAAGGCCGGGTTGAGGCTTACAAAGAAGCCGCCGAGAATGTCACGGACCAGATCGGCCAGTTCCAAAACAACAACGTCATGATGACCAACGCGGTGATCTGTCTCGAGGACCGCGACGAAGCCCGGGCGATGGCCAAACGCAACCTCCGTGGCTACCGCGTCACCATGGTCAACCTCTACCACGACTCCATGCCGCAAAGCCCTAACGCAGTCATCTGGCCCAACCCTCGACCCCCTTTCGAACTCGACGATGACCTGCTCGATCTAGCGATCGCCGGGGGCTACATGCTGTGCGGCAACCCCGAAGAGGTTTGCCAGCAAGTCGTCGCCTACCAGGACGTGGGTTGCGACCAGATTGCCTTCGCCATCCCCGACGAGGGCTACACCCACGACCAAACCCTAGAGATGATCGAGGTCTTCGGCCAGGGCGTGATCCCCGAGTTCGACAAGGACCCCGTCCACCGGACCACTCGCTTCCGGGCCAACGCCCAACGACAGTACCCCGACTTCAACCATCCGGTCGATCCGATCGTCAACCGGGCTGTGCCCCCCGAGTTCCCGATCAGCCTCGCCTAACCTCAAAGGCGTGCCTTTACCTCGCCGCTTCCGCTCGGTCCTGTTTGCTCCCGCCGTTCGACCCGACCTCATAGCCAAGATGCCCGCCGCGGGGGCCGACGTGATCGTCATCGACCTAGAGGATGCGACTCCGCCGCAGGCCAAGCAGGTCGGAAGGGACAATCTCGCCGCCGCGCTACCTGATCTCGCCGGGGCGACGGTTTTCGCCCGGATCAACGACGCCACCACCCGTTGGTACCTCGCTGATCTCGTCGCCTTAGGCGCCATCGCCGATAGCGGGGGTGGTCTGGCCGGCATAGTGGTTCCGAAGATCGAGACGGTGGCCGGACTCGACGCACTGCGATCCGACCTTGCCGCGGCGGCCCTTGACCTCCCCGTAATGGGTGGCGTCGAAACGGCCCTCGGGGTAGCCGATGCCCGAGAATTGCTCGCCCATCCCGTCATTACCGCCTGCTATTTCGGGGCTGAGGACTTCATCGCCGACATGGGCGGGGTCCGGACATCGAACAATGCTGAGGTGCAGGTTGCCCGGTCCCTCGTCGCCTTGGCCGCCCGCCTCGCCAACGTGGCCGCTATCGATCAGATTGTGGCCGACTTTCGCGACGACGACCGTTGCCGACGCGAATGCTTGGACGCCAAAGCATTGGGCTTCGCGGGCAAGCTATGTATTCATCCGGCTCAAGTTAGTATCGCCAACGAATCGTTCATGCCGTCGGCGTCCGAAGTTGACCGAGCCCGGCGCCTGCTCGTGGCCTACGAAACCGCTACCGCCAGTGGGGTGGCGTCGATTGCCTTCGAAGGGCAGATGGTCGACGAACCGGTCGCCGTTCAGGCCCGCCGGGTGCTCGCTCAGGCTAACGACACCTGATCGTCGCCTTGCGGCGCACGAAGCATGAGCGCGTGGCGAATGCAACGGCAAACCAAAATGCCGCCTTGTTTGAACCCTCGATGCTCAAAGGTGACTATTCCTTGGCCGGGCCGCGATCTCGAAGGCCGCGCGGCCTGTACTTCGGTCTCGACGCTAATGGTGTCGCCGTGAAAGACGGGCGCCGGAAACTGAGTCTCGGCGAAGCCCAGGTTCGCGACCGTCGTCCCGAAGGTGGTCTCGTGAACAGAGATTCCCACTACCAGGCTTAGAGTCAGCAAGGAATTGACTAGGGGTCGGCCGAACTCCGTCTCGGTTGCCGCGTAGTCGGCGTCGAGGTGCAACCAGGCCGGGTTCATGGTCATGGTGGTGAAAGAAACGTTGTCCGACTCGGTGATGGTCCTTCGGATGGCGTGCTGAACCACCAATCCGATCGATAACTCCTCAAACCACAGACCCCGCACCGAGCGTTCCATACCTCAATCCTGTCAGACCGCCGCCCCCGACGTGTGGACGCAGCACGTATCGAAGCTGAAGGGATGCGCCAGGCGGTCTTCCCAGAAGGTCTTGGTTGTCTCAGAGAACTCGGGGTCAAATAAGCGTCCGACAACAACTATTGCAGCAACCTTGGCCCCAGCTAGGGCGAGAGTTGATGCGGCACTCTGGGCCCTCGCCCCTGAGGTAAATGTGTCATCGATGAGCAATACACGCTCACCCTTCATCTGTCGTTTCGCCACATAGCCCGTATTACTCGCCCGGCGGTGGTCGATCGCAGTCGAGCCTCGCTCCAGCAGGTCATCGTATTCTGCGAACATCGACGGGACTCGGCGGAGAGCCTTAACTAGTTCATGCTCCTCGCTCGTGATCCTTCTCGATGACGGGACACCGGTGATGATTGACCAGTCGCCTCCGGCCGCGGTGGCGATACAACGCCGATGCAACTGAAGGAAGTAACACAAGATAGAGATCACATTCAGCGACGACTGGCTACAGACCTCTGGATCAGGGCAGCGCTTGTAGTTCTTAAGCTCGCTGTGGAGCTGCGATGGAATCCGGTACAGACTCACTGGCACGACGGTACGGCATGGATGCGAGACCTGTCCCATCACCAAATTGCAGCTTTCGCAGGTCGAGAACCCTTGATTCAGTGACCGGTGACAGATCGGACACACGCCGGGCCCGGCCGGTGGAACCGGGACGCAAATCGGGGTAAGAGGGAGCGCATAGGAATCGACGGTCGACACACAGACCCCTAGAAGAAGGTCAGCTGATCGGCCGGACGCTGCTCAGCGTCGAGGACCGCTAGGACATCGTCCACGGAGTCGATCACAGTCGCGCCGCGCTGCTCGACGTATCGCCGTGCCCACTCCTCATGAAGCACGAGTGATCTGATGAGGAAGAGTCGCTTGCCATGTTCAAGTGCGAGACGTGCCTGCATCTTGGCGCCGCTCGTACTGTTGGCTTCGATAACGACGGTGCCGACGGCAACCCCGCTTGTGACGACGTTTCGAATCGGGAAGTTCTGCTGTCGAGGCGGAGAGCCCGGCCAGAACTGCGAAAGTAGAGCCCCTCGCTTTGCTATCCGCGCGGCGAGGTCTCGGTTCGCGGCCGGATAAACCTTGTCGATGCCTGTGCCCATCACTGCAACGGTGCGCTCACCTGCCGGGTACCGACAACGGCAATCGATCGATCGTCCCGTGGTTTTAAACCTCCGCGGACGAAGAGGAATGGCGGTCGGTTATAGATCCGCCGAAGATTCGACGGGTAGTCCTCATCGGTGACAGTGACAATGGATGTGCCGGGTGCTGCGGCGAGCGTGTCGGACACCACTGCCCTCCAGTGAGCGATGCGCTCTGAGGTCAGCCCCGCGCGCGCCCGCTGTCCCAGAGCGCGGAGACGCTCGTCATAGGAGAGGGGATCGCTGTCAGCAAGAGCCTCGGCCGAACCAGCCCCCTCGAGAATCTGGGATAACTCGTGCCATGGTCCGCCCCAAGTGTCAGTCAGAGCAAGGGAGTCATACCGCCAAACTTAGATTGGTAAAAAAAAGGGAATCTATATGGATTTCTTGTTGACATTCTAATTTCGTTTTGATACGATATACACATGTTCCAGAAAGCGCACGACAACATGGACGAGGTTGCTCTCCACGGAATGTCTCGACCGGAGTTGACCACAACCATTGGTGGGCTTGATCGAGTGATCGCTCACGCGCAAGAACGACGCTTGGCCTGCTTAGCTGGGATCGACGCGTTGGGTGATTCCGGGGCCGATGCCGCCTCTGTGGGGCATTCGTTGTCGCGGCGCTCGAACCGCCAGTCCAAACTAGACGCCGAGGTCGCTACACAGTTGGCGAAAATGCCCGCTGTGGCCGAGAGCTTGGCCAGCGGGGCTATCACCACTGAGCATGCCGCGGTGTGCGCTGAGGCCGCGGCGCGGGTATCACCTAGCGAGGCCGAGGAACTGCTCGCGTTGGCTGCGGATTTGCCCGCCGATCGGTTTGCTAAGAAGACACGCGAGTGGGTCAACACCAGAGAATCTCGCGGCACGGTTGAGAAGCGCCACGCTCGGCAGCGCCGCCTCCGTGAGGTTTCCGACTGGGTCGATGGCGAGGGGATGGTCAACATCTTGAGCCGCCTCGACCCGATCAGCGGCGCACGGGCTTTAGCTGCGTTGCGCGAGTTTGCCAACCAGATCGGCCCCGACGACACTCGGACCCCAAAGCAACGCCGCGCCGACGCCATGGTGGCGTTACTCACCGAGGCCCGCTCGACCCGTTCGGGCAAGCCTCATCCCAAGCACATGGTCCACCTGCTGCACTGTCTCGAATCGGGCAGCACCGAACTCGCTGACGGCAGTCCCGTACCAGACGAAGTACTCATCGAACTCGGCCCCACCGCCGAAGTTGTCGGGCAAGTGTTTAGCGGCGATGGCCGACCGTTGTGGCTGGGGCGCTCCACCCGCCTAGCTAGCCGCGATCAGTGGATCGCCCTCATCGCCCGCCATCGCGGATGCAGCGAATGCGGAGCATCAACGGACCGCACCGAGGCGCATCACACACGAGAGTGGGCCGAGGGCGGGCCAACCGACATCGACAACCTCGAACTACCCTGCTGGAACTGCCACGGGCGAAAACACCGAGGCCGACGTGGCGACCCTGCCCGCCACCGAAAACACACCCCCGCGACCTAGGACCACGATCCAACCCCCCGCTGACCTCACCGTCACGCGTATATAACATCGGAGTGGGGCGCATTCGTAGCCGCCGGGGGCGGTATTATCTCGACGATGCGAACCCACGACCTGATCATCATCGGTGCCGGTTCGGGGAACTCGATCATCGGCGCCGAACACGACGACCTCGATGTCGCCATCGTCGAGCGGGGCCTCTTCGGCGGTACGTGTCTCAACGTGGGCTGTATTCCGTCGAAGATGTTCGTGTACGCCGCCGAGGTGGCCGAACTAGCCGACCGAGTAGGACCTGCGTTGGGAGTCCGCACCTCGTTCGCGGGAGCCGACTGGACCGCTATCCGCGACCGTGTCTTTGACCGCATCGACCCGATCGCCAAGAGCGGAGCCGACTATCGCGACGAACTCCCCCACGTCACCGTCTACCGCGACCACGCCCGCTTCGTTGGGCCGAAGGAGATCGAGGTCGGCGCCACCACCATCACCGCTGAGACGATTGTCATCGCGGCCGGGGCACGCCCCTTCGTACCGCGCATTCAGGGCCTAGAAGACATCGACTACCACACATCGGACACCATCATGCGACTCGACGTGCTACCGGCGCGCCTCGCGGTGATTGGTGCGGGCTACATCGCGGCCGAACTCGGGAACGTTTTTGGCATGCTGGGGAGCGAAGTCACGTTCATTCTCCGCAGCGATACCTTCCTGCGCCGCGAGGACACCGCGATCAGCACCCGCTTCACCGAGTTGTACCGGCGTAAGCACGCCACCCGCACCCGCAGTGCGGTGCGAAACGCCCGTCGCGACGGCGACGAAATCGTCCTCGAACTCTCGGGCCGCCACGACGGCGAGGAGTTACGCGTCGACACCGTACTCATAGCCACCGGCCGCATTCCCAACAGCGATCAACTCGACCTGGCCGCTCACGGCTACACCATCAACGAAGCAGGCCACCTCCAGACCGACGAGTACCGTAGAACAGGGGTGGCTGGCGTCTGGGCGTTGGGCGACATCACGAACCCTGTCCAACTCAAACACGTTGCGAATCACGAAGCCCGTGTCGTAGCCCACAACATTGCTAACCCCGGCGATTTGCGCTCGGTAGGCCCGCGCTTAGATCCCACACGCCGTCTTTGGTCATCCGCAGGTGGCGAGCGTTGGACTCACCGAGGACGCCTGTGTCGCCGCCGCTCAGCCCTACGTGGCACACACCCAAGAGTACTCCTCAGCTGCGTACGGCTGGGCGATGGAGGACACCGAATCGTTCGTCAAGCTAATCATGGATCCTGTGAGCCGCTTGCTGATCGGCGCTCACATCATCGGCCCGCAAGCCTCGACACTTATCCAGCAACTAATCCAAGGCATGACCTTTGGCCAGACCGTTGACGAGATGGCACACGGCCAGTACTACATTCATCCGGCTCTCCCCGAAGTAATAGAACAGGCACTGCTCGGCCTGTAGCTGGCTCGCATCGACTCTACAGACGAGCGAGTTCCTCGGCGGTTCGTTTAGCCCAAACGTAGTCGGGCTTGCCATTAGGTCCACGCATCACCGTGTCTACCCGCAGAATGCGCTTCGGTGTCTTGTAGGCCGCGATGCGTTGGCGAGAATGGGAGATCAGCGCTTCGTCGGCAGTGTTGGCGCCCGGAACCATACTGAGCACGGCGGTGACCGCCTGACCCCAGCGATCATCAGGCAAACCCACCACATTGCAATCGAGCACGTCAGGGTGTGACTTCAGCGCCTCTTCGACCTCCTCTGGATAAATCTTCTCGCCCCCCGAATTGATACAAACCGAACCACGTCCGAGCAAGGTGATGGAACCATCGGTTTCGATGGTGGCGTAATCACCCGGTATCGAATAGCGAACACCGTTGATCGTCGGGAAGGTCTGGTCGGTCTTGGCCTGATCCTTGTAGTAACCAAGCGGTACCACACCTCGGTTCGCTAAGCGCCCAACAGTCCCCGAGCCCGGCGCGACCTGCTGGCCATCGTCAGTAATCACCGTGGTGGTGTCGCCCAACTGGAACTTGCCCGTCTGGGGTACTGCTTCTCCCTTACGGGTCAACTGACTTCCTTGACCTAGGCTTTCGCTCGATCCCAGGCTGTCGAGAAGGGTCATTTCGCGGTACTGAAGGAACTCCTGCTTTGACTCGGTCGACCACATAACACCCGACGACATGATCTGAAAGACGCTCGATAGATCGTGTGGCGTTCCCGCCGTGGTCGCCCGCTCGAGTTCGGCCAGCATGGGGCGAGCGAACGCCTCCCCCACGATGGTTAGCAGGGTTAGTCGGTGGGTGGCCACGAGCTGCCACAACTCCTCGGCATCGAAACTCCGGTTGGCCAGCGTGGCGACCGAGCCGCCCGTGGAGAGAACCTGCAGGGCTACAATGCCCGACGTGCCGTGCATGAGCGGGGCGGCCGCGAGGACTCGGGTGATGCGCTGACGGGAATGAAGTTCCACCGCCGCGGCTACCGCTTCGGCGACTGTCTCGGGCACATCCCGACCCATCGGCCGATAGAAGGCCTTTGCACTGAGTTGCAGCGCCCAGTGCGGCCACATGACCGCCTTGGGATGGCCGGTAGTTCCACCAGTGTAGAGAAACCAGAGATCGTCGCCTGATCGCTCTTGCCGCGGCGCCGGAGTCGAGTTGTCGATCAGGTCGTTGTAATGCACCGCTCCGTCGAGGAGGTCTCCCCCACCGACCTGTACGAAAAGGCGAAGTTGGGGACAGCGATGGCGCACCTCGTCGATTCGGTCGGCCAGCGATGCATCAAAGAAGACCGCCTTAGCGTCGGCGTTGTTAAGCAGATAAGCCAGTTCGTCCGCGAGATAGCGGTAGTTGACGTTGCATGGCACGGCTCGTTGCTTGAAGCAGGCGAACAGTGTTTCGTGATACTCGATGCCGTTAAAAAGGTAGAGCCCGACTTTGTCGTCGCGGCCGATACCAGCTTCGAACAGCGCTCCCGCCAGTCGGGCTGAACGGCGTTCGAACTCGCGCCAAGTCTGGCACTCAACACCGTGCGTAGCGGCGACCGCGTCGGGCAGCGCATCGGCGATTCCCTCCCAAATACTGGCAAAGTTTGGCAACTGGTCCTCCTAAATCCCTACCAAGCCTACGCTGGTGTAATGAGTTCCTCCGAATCCGGTGTCCTCAACGTGGCTCAGCGCACTGCCGACCTGCAGCGCCTCGCCACAGAGTCGCTCGATATCCTCGTCATAGGAGGGGGTATTACCGGCGTCGGCTGCGCGCTCGATGCCGTCACCAGAGGTCTGAGCGTGGGCCTCGTTGAGCAGCGAGACCTAGCCTCGGGCACCTCTAGTCGATCATCGAAACTACTCCACGGCGGTTTGCGCTATCTCGAAACGCGGGACTTTGGTCTCGTTCACGAAGCGCTCCAAGAACGCGGATTGCATGCCGCGAAGATTGCGCCGCATCTCGTTCGCCCGGTTACATTTTTGATCCCCCTCACCGGACGCATCTGGTCGCGGGCCTACTACGGTGCCGGTGTCGCGTTGTACGACCTGTTGTCGTTGGCCAAGCGCAACCCGCTCCCCCGTCACCGACACCTCAGCGGCCGCCGCGCCCGACAACTAGCACCGGGGTTGAAACCTTCTAAGCTGATCGGCGCCATCTTGTATCACGACGCCCAGATCGATGATGCCCGTCACACCGTTGCGGTTGCTCGCACCGCGGCCCGCCACGGAGCGGCCATCGCCCCCTCAACCCAAGTACGCGACCTGATCATCGAAAACGGTGTCGTGGTGGGCGCTCGGGTCACCGATATCGAGGCCGGCAACGATATCGAGATCCGGGCCAAGAAGGTCATCAACGCCACAGGCGTCTGGCTCAACGACATCCAAGACATGGCTGGCTCGTCGGGCCTGCGGGTCCACGCCTCGAAGGGGATCCACCTCGTCGTGCCTCGTTCCTGCATAACTAGCGAAAGCGGTCTCATCCTACGAACACCGACCAGTGTGCTCTTTGTCATTTCGTGGGGCGAGTTCTGGCTCTTGGGTACTACCGATACCACTTGGGAACTCGACCGAGCACATCCAGCGGCCTCCTCGACCGATATCGATTACCTCCTCGACCAAGCCAACGAAATCCTCGAACGACCGCTGAGTCGAGACGACATCGTAGGGGTCTACGCGGGCCTGCGCCCACTGATAGCTGGAGGCTACGACGAGACCGCTCGCCTTAGTAGAGAACACGCGGTGGCTCAACCTGTTCGCGGTCTCATCTCTATCGCTGGGGGTAAGTTTACGACCTATCGGGTCATGGCCGCCGATGCCGTCGACATGGCAGTCGAGGACTTCAAACACCCGACCGGGAAATCGGTTACCGACCAAATCGAACTGATCGGCGCCGCGGCTTGGGACCACTGGTGCCAAGCCGGTCCCCACCTAGCCGCCCGCCACAACTTGTCGCCCAAGATCATCGAACGACTGTTGGGTCGTCACGGATCCCAAATCGAAGCGGTGCTGTCGCTAACCACACATGACAAAAGCCTGCTCGAAGAACTCCCAGGTGGTGGCTACATAGCCGCCGAAGCCGTCTACGCGGTGACCGCCGAAGGGGCACTTCACCTCGAAGACATCCTGGCTCGCCGGATGCGGATCTCGATCGAGACCGTCGATCGCGGTACGGACATCGCGGCTGCCGTCGCCGCCCTCGTTGCCCCCCACCTAGGCTGGAACGAAGCTGTCATGCTCGATGAGGTCGCGGCGTGGCACAACCGAGTAGCTGCCGAAATGTTAGCTAACACCGCTCCCGACGATGAGGCGGCAGCCACAGCCCGCCGGCAGGCCGTAGACGGCCGGGGACTCGTCGACGCCTGAAAGATCAGCTAACCAGCGGCGTCGAGGTTCTACACTTGCGTCATGGCCAGCACGTTCGGAACCCTTTTTCGCGTCTCCACTTTCGGCGAATCCCACGGTGGCGGGGTCGGCGTTGTCATTGATGGGTGTCCCCCAAGGCTGAAGCTCGACACCGCTGACATTCAGCGCGACCTTAACCGTCGTCGGCCGGGACAATCCCGACTCGTCACCCAGCGCGACGAAGCCGACCAGGCAGAGATTCTCTCCGGCGTTTTTGGGGGTTACACGACCGGTACACCAATCGCCATTTTGGTCCGCAACCACGATCACAACCCAGGGGCCTACGACCATCTGCGTGACGTTTATCGCCCGTCGCATGGCGACTACACCTACGACGCCAAATACGGTTTCCGCAACTGGGCGGGCGGGGGCCGTGCTTCGGCTCGCGAGACCATTGGTCGGGTCGCTGCGGCCGCAATTGCTCGCCGACTCCTCGAAGAACTCGGAGGTATCGAGGTACTGTCTTGGGTCGAACAGGTTCACGAAATTGAGTCCGCCGTCAACGACGCGACGGTAACGGGGGCCGAGATCGAAGCCACCCCCACCCGTTGTCCGGATCCCGTAGCAGCCGAGAGGATCACCGCCGCTATCGAACAGGCTCGCCGGAACGGCGATTCGCTCGGCGGAACGGTCCGAGCGGTGGCCCGACGGGTTCCGCCAGGATTAGGCGAACCGGTTTTTGACAAACTCGACGCCGACCTCGCGGGTGCCTTGATGTCACTCCCTGCCGCCAAAGGGGTCGAGGTCGGGAGCGGTTTTGGCGGGACCCGTCTCACCGGACTAGCCCATAACGATCCTTTCGCCGCTGGGCCGTCAGGGACGATCACCACGACCTCCAACCACAGCGGAGGCATTCAGGGTGGCATTTCCAACGGCGCCGACATCATCGTGCGGGTGGCGTTCAAGCCCACCGGTACCATCGCTAGCGAACAACTAACCGTTACCCGGGATGGCCAAGCAACCACCCTTGCAGCGAAAGGTCGCCACGATCCGTGCGTGCTCCCGCGTGCAGTCCCGATGGTCGATGCCATGATTTGGTTGGTCTTGGCCGACCATATGCTTCGTCAGCGGGCCACCGATGTCTTGCCGCCGCTTTCGGAACGGCCTTAGTTCACGCTGGGTTCAGGTGTGAAACGGCGGTTGGGCAACTCGGGCGGGAACCATCGTGCCGCGAACATCGATAGCCACCTCGGCTCCCTCTTCGATCTCGGGGGTCAAAAAGGCCAAGGCGATACCCTGCCCGCGTATCGGGGAGAAATTTCCGCTGCTGACCTCGCCGATTGCCTTATCGCCGCACCAGACCCGCTGGCCTTCACGCGGCGGACGGCGACCCTCGACCACGAGCCCTCGGAGTAGCCGACGGGGACCGTTTTGGGCTTCGACGGCGAGCGGGGCCCGACCGCGGAAGTCGGGCTTGTCGAAGCGAACAACCCAATCGAGTCCGGCTTGCAGTGAGGTAACCCCAGGCCCGAGTTCATGGCCGTGCAGGGGAAGGCCTGCTTCGAGGCGTAGGGTGTCGCGAGCCCCGAGTCCGGCTGGTTCGATTCCTGCCCCAACGATAGAGTCCCAGACGGCCGTCGCGTGGGCCACGGGAACCGCTATCTCGACTCCGTCTTCGCCAGTGTAGCCGGTACCAGCCACCACGACGGGGACATCGTCGATAGCCAATTCGATCACTCGGAAGCGACCTACCGCGGCGGCCTCGGGTGATACTTGGGCGAGGCGCGATCGAGCGGTCGGTCCCTGTACTGCAAGAACGGCCCGAGTCGGAGTTACGTCAACCATCACAGGCCGAGTTGGTCCCTCCGCGAGCGCCTTGGCAACCCGGCGGGTGTTCGATGCGTTTGGCATTACGTCGAAGCGGTCTTCGCTGACCCACCAAACAATGATGTCATCGAGAACCGACGCGTCGTGAGGATCAAGAAGATGGGTGTACTGAGCTCGGCCGGGTTCCACCCGAGTCAGATCGTTAGTAAACGCCCATTGCAGGGCATCCAGAGCCCCGTCGCCGGTGACCCGCAACGTACCCAGATGCGAGACATCGAACACCACCGCACCACGGCGGCAGGCCAGATGCTCAGCAATCGTCCCACCGTCGTAGTTCAGCGGCATCTCCCAACCACCGAAAGGCACCATTTTCGCGCCGAGCGCGACATGACAATCGTGTAGTGGAGAACGGCGACAGTCAGGTGATGTCGACACGGCGAGCCGAACCCAAACTAGGCGTCCCCCGCGGCCTTGCGGTCCAGCGGGTCAATTACCTGTTCGGCCATCTCGGGGTAGAGGTCCACGATGCGGACATCAACGTCGTCCTTGACGCCTGCGAGGGGCAAAACGTTGAGCACACCCTGACCGTTTTGTAAGATGTCGATGAGTTCTTCCCCGGTTTTTACCAGCACCGATCTTGGGCCGTCGATAACCAGATTGGCCGAAGCAAGATCGCCGCCCAACGAATCGCGCACGTACTGTAAAACTTTGCCAATCTTCACCAGGCTGATGCCAGAATCGCGCATCCTCTTGATGATCCTCAACTCCAGCAAGTCGCGGTAGCTGTACATGCGGCGGGTGCCACTGCCCGCTGCTTCGGTGTGTGAGGGTCGAACTAGCTTGATCCTTGTCCAATGGTCGAGCCGTCGAAATGTGATGCCGACAATATCGGCCGCTCTAGGTCCGCTGAATCCGTGTTCAGTCAACTTATGATCCCTTAATTTCTCGCCAACCCGCCAAGGGGAAACGATCTAAATTACGTCAATGTGATGATGATAACTCTAGGCCGTAGAGTCCGAACGGTCAATTACCCTCGCTCGATTCGGGGAAGATTTCTAAACCAACTAGTCCTCGAAATCTTCCGGAGAGATGTTGTCGAGAAGCTTCTTGAACTCCTCGACTACCTCCTCTGGCGCCTCTTCGTCTGGCCGGTCGGGGTCTAAAACGCCAACCTCTTCGACTAGGTCGTCGCTGACAAAGATTGAAGTTCCGGTACGCACCGCCAAAGCCAGCGCATCGGAAGGGCGGCTCGACACGGTAGAGGTGACGCCCGCTCGCACGAGATGAAGTTCGGCGAAGAAGGTCCTGTCCCGCAGTTCGGTAATGACCACTCGTTCCACCTCCACGGCCAACTCTTCGAGCACGTCACGGAAGAGATCGTGGGTCATCGGGCGAGGAGTCGAGATGCCATCAAGGGCCATAGCAATGGCGGTGGCCTCCGCCGCGCCAATGAAGATTGGCACCGTCCGCCCCATAGCGCTGCGTTCTCGCAACAACACCATGGGTGCGTTGGCGGGCATCTCTACCCGCAGTCCGAGAAGCTCCATTTCTTGCATACAACTATCCTACGTCACGTAAAGAGTCTCTACGTAAGCATCGGGATCAGAAGCCAAGATTTCACGGTCGGCGACGGCCAGAACCCGGACGTTTCGGTAGCGGCCCGCGAAATCTAGACCATACCCGATCACAAACTGGTCGGCCACGGTTATACCCACGTAGCGCAAGTCGACCGGAACAACCCGTCGAACCGGTCGATCGACGAGGGTGCATATCGCAAGCGACCGAGGCTTGCGTCGACCCAATTCGCCCACCAAGAAAGACGCGGTATGGCCCGTGTCGACGATGTCTTCGATGATCACCACCTGGCGACCGCGAAGATCGGTGGAGACATCCATCAAGAGTCGAACCCGGCCGGTTTCGGGGGTGTATGGGGTGATGGCCACAAAATCCACTGTGGCGCGAATGGTCATCTCGCGTACCAAGTCAGCGAGGAACGACACACTGCCCCGCAAGACGGCCACTAGGACAACGCCATCGTCGTACGCTTGCGACAACTCTCCCGCCAGCCGAGAAACGACCTCGCCAATCTCCGTTTCGTCAAGAAGAACGTCGAGTCCTTCACTCATCAAACGGGGCGCCAAAATTCCGCCGAATCACCGCGTGCCGGAGAACGTCACCCAAGCGCACCATCTCAGTGATGACGGCTAGGGCGGCCTCTTCGGCGGCGCCTCCCCGGCTCAGACCCGGCCGCGCCACCTGCCCCAGCACGCCCGACTCACGATCGGCCGCCACCTTGAACATACGAAGGTGGCGGGCATCAAGGCCGTGACTCTGAAGCCCGACCGCGGCCTGCGCAACGAGTAGTGCTTGGTGATCGAAGGCCCGGCCGGCGCCGGTATCGACTGCCTCGATCAGCCCCAGTCGGTCGAGTTCACCGATGAAGCCGATGTCGCTGCCCACCGCCTCGGCCAACTCCCCAGCGCTCAGGCTAACCGTATCGGCGGGTCGATTGAACAAGGCCGGTTCGGGCAACGCTTCGGTTTCGTGGGCTGGGAGTTCGGTGTCGCGGGCAGGGAGCTCAGCCGTGGGATCAAAGCCTGCTTCGGCCATGCGTCGCTTGATGACCTTCAATGGCAGGAAATTGTCTCGCTGCTGCGCTAAGACCCAGCGCAACCGTTCAACATCGTCGTTATAGAACTTTCGGTAACCTGAGGGGGTGCGCTCCGGGTTGATGAGCCCTTGACTCTCAAGAAAGCGAATCTTGGAGATAGTGACGTCCTCGTGCTCTTCTTTAAGCAGCGATAACACCTCACCAATCGAGTGGTGAGGGCCCGAACCTATCGGCAAGCTGTCGGGGGCGGGGGTAGCTTCAGGCATCGCCGGTACCGTAGACGAACACGAATTTGAACTTACCGACTTGGACTTCGTCGCCGTCTAGCAACTCTTGACCCTCGGTGCGGTCGCCGTTGATATAGGTGCCGTTAAGACTCGCGACATCAGCCACGATGTAGCGAGCGCCGCTGCGGCGGACCTCGGCGTGTCGTCGCGAAACGGTTACGTCGTTGAGAAAAATATCGCTCTTCGGGTGACGCCCGAGGGTCACGAGATCGGCGTCTAGGGCGTACCGTGCCCCCGTTTTGCTTCCCTGTACCACGACGAACAGTCCTTCATGAGGAGAGAAGGCGGAACGATCGATTAGGTCGATGCCACGGACTTCCACCGAGACGGCCGGTGTCTCTGTCGTGACCGAGTCAGGAACTTGCTGCACTCCGCACGACGAGCAGAACTTCGCCGAGGCGAGATTCCTGTGGCCGCAAGCCGAGCAGTCGAGTTCCATCGCCAAATCAGCTGCCAACGAGGGCCCGGTAGGCGGCGGCATCGAGGAGTTCGTCGACTTCGGAAGGATCGCTCAGTCGGATCGAACAAATCCAACCGTCACCGTAGGGATCGTGGTTGAGTTTTTCCGGTTCACCTTCAAGGTCGTCGTTGGTGGCCACGACCTCGCCACTGACCGGCGAATACAACTCTGACACCGATTTGGTCGACTCCACCTCGCCGAACGATTCACCGGCAGCAAGGGTTTGGCCCGCTGTTGGCCCGTCGACATAGACAACATCGCCCAACGCGTCTTGGGCGTAGTCAGTGATGCCAATCGTGGCCACATCGCCTTCCACTAAAACCCATTCATGATCAGACGAGTAACGCAAATTCTCAGGAATGTTCATGATCGGAACCTAGCCTATGTTCGCCCGTTCATGTTAGCTTGTAGCGCTAGTCACGCACGAGTTGTTCGATTCGACGCGCGTACTGTGCGGCGAGTCCCTCGGCGACCGCCTGATCTACTCCTTCGGCGATCACCCGGGTGAGCGGCTCTTCTGGGTCTGGGAGTATCAAGGCCCAACCCGAATCATGGTGAATTCGGACGCCATCTACTAAGTCAACACGACGACCGGTGGAGTGTTCAACCAGTGAACGCATGACAGCACCCTTGCGATCCCACGGCGTAACCAGGGTCTCGACATGCATGTGGACCGACGGAAGGGTGTCGACGACCTCGGCGAGAGAACGTTCAGAACCGGCGAGAAGATCGAGAAGCGTCACAAAGGTTGCGGTGGCGTCAAACGCGGGCATGAAACTCGGGATGATGAAGCGGCCCGCGGGACCGGCGGCGAGGTTCACTAAGGGATCGGCCGCCGCGGCCATGATGGCGGCGTAAGAGGTGGGCGTCAGCACCGCACTTCCGCCGGGGATCGACTCGGCGAGACGAACAGCGTGCCCGGTCGCCGAAACCGGCACCGCGATACGGGCTCCGTCGAGGGCCTCGCTTTGCAGGGTTATCAAGGCGAGCATCAGTTGATCGTCGGTGAGCACCCGAGCGGTGTTGTCGACGATGGTGAGTTGTTCACCACCGGGAGTAAAGACCGCGCCAAGCGATGCGCCTGATGCGTGTACGTGTTCTCGCAGCGCGGCGCCATGACGGTCGCGGTCGAATGCCGCCGCGCCGGAGGTGGACGCGTACGGGTTTACCGCCATGACCTCGGCTTCTAGTTTCGCCAAGAGGTTAGGCATGATGAAAGAAACCGCCCCGTACCCGTAGTCGGCCACGATCTTGAGACCGGCTTGGCGAATCCGGGGCAGCTGAACGGTGGATTCGACGGCGATGGCGTAGTGCTCAAGGGCCCGAGGGGCGTAGTCAATGTCGCCGATCTCAGACGGTAGGACTCGTCGGTAATCCTCCCGATTGAAGACTCGCTCGATTTTACGGTGCGCGTTTTCGGACAAGTCCGCGCCCTCGGTATCCATGAACCCAATCACGACCGTCTGAGGATCGGATTCGTCGAGACGAATCGAGACCGCCCCCGAGACAGCGGGTCGCCGAGTGATGAAACGAGCAACTGGAAGCGTAGTCAATTCGAGATCCTGCACCGAAACACCCGCCGCGTTTAGACCGGCATGGACGGCCCGTTTGAGCATCCGAGCCGAGCGACTGCTGTCGCGACTGGTGATGACAATATCGCCGGGAACGAGGGTAGTGCCGTACGCCATCGCTAGTCGGGTTACGAGTTCGGGCGTGATATCGACATTGGCTAGCCCCGACACGCCCCGCTTGCCGAACAGGCTGCGAGCGCCGCGAGTTTCCCACACGATCGAACTGTTGACGATGGCCCCCGATTCGATTGTCTTGAACGGATAGATCTTGACGCCGCTACCTATCTCGGCCCCCTCCCCCACGAAACACTCGTCGCCAATAACGGCACCCTCATCGACCTTGACACCTTTGCGAAGGTCACAGGCACGACCGATAGAGGCCCCGCGCAAAGAGACCCCTTCTGCTAGATAGGCGTTGTCGGCCACCACGACTCGTTCGGTGCTGACCTTGGCGCGAACCCGGACGTTGGCGCCGAGCACGCTGTAGGGGCCGATCGTGGCCCCCGCTTCGATCCGGCAGTTGTCGCCAATGACCCCCGGACCCTGCACGTTCGCAAGCGGATCTATCGAAACATTTTCGCCAATGAAAAGTGAGTTGCCGCGGTCGAAGCCGTCGATTTTGGCATGAACTCGACGATCGAGAATATCATTGTGGGCGCTGAGGTAGCTCTCGAGCGTTCCCACGTCCTCCCAGTAGCCTTCGCCGACCGCGCCAAAAAGACGCTGTTCGTCGGCTAGCAGGGCAGGAAAAACCTCACTGGAGAAGTCAACCGGTCGTCCGGGTTCGATGTAGTCGAAGATCGCCGGTTCGAGAACAAAGATTCCGGTGTTGATGGTGTCGGAGAAGACCTGACCCCAGCCGGGCTTTTCCAAGAATCGCTCGATCGAACCATCCTCGCGGGTGATGACGATACCGAATTCGAGCGGATTGTCGACTCGGATTAAGCCGATGGTGGCCATTGCTTGATTGGCCTCGTGAAACTCCACGAGCTGGGTGAGGTCAAGATCGGTTAGTACGTCGCCGGATATAACCAGAAAAGGTTCGGTGAGTTCGTCCATCGCGTTGCGGACCGAACCGGCGGTTCCGAGCGGCGTGTCCTCCGTGGCGTAGACCATCTTGACCCCGAACTCGGATCCGTCGCCGAACCAGGTCCGGATGTGATTGGCCATGAAGGCCACGGTCACCACAATCTCCTCGAAACCGTGGAGTCGTAGAAGGTCGACGATGTGTTCCATCATCGGCCGATTCGCCAGCGGCATCATTGGCTTCGGAACGTTTGAGGTGAGGGGGCGAAGCCTCGTTCCCTCACCGCCTGCCATGATGACCGCCTTCATGCCCGCCACCCTACCCTTTGTCGAGGCGACCTTCGCGAAGTGCCACGCGGGCGAGCGGAATGTACTGGGCCGCCGAGAGGTAACTGTAGATCAGCGACGGTACCGCCACGATCCATCCCGACACCCTGAACCAATCGGCGGTGGAGTGGGTGCTAGCTCCCGCGAGGAGGAATGGGAAGGCGAAGTACAAGCCAAAGGTGGCGCACTTGCCCCACCAGGTCACATCTATTCGGCGGGCCCCTAGCGCACCCAACCCTAGGCCGGCAAGGGCCACCACCGCCTCGCGGGCGAGGGTCAAGATTACCAGCCACCAGGGAACGGAACCGTCGAACCCGACGGCGAGAATCCCGACTATGAGGACGGCTCGATCGGTTACAGGGTCAATGAGTTTCCCGAACTCGCTCACCACATTGAAACGGCGAGCCCACCAACCGTCGAGCCAGTCGGTGGCCCCAATGAACCCCCAGAGCAGAGCCGCGGCCCAACGATCGTCTTGATCGAAAAGCAACCAGAGGAACCACGGAATGCACGCTAGGCGGGCTAACGAGATGAGATTCGGGACCGTCCAAATACGGTCCTCGAAGATCCCTAGCTGAGGTTTTCGCTCGGCGGGCGAGTTGGCTTTTTCATCGCTCACGCCATCCAGCCTACGATCTGGAAGTGCCAACCATTTTTACTCGCATTATCAACGGAGATATACCCGCCCGTTTCGTGTGGACCGACGATGTTTGTGTCGGCTTTCTCGACGTGCGGCCCCTCGCTCACGGTCACGTGCTGATTGTCCCGCGGGTCGAAGTGGACCAGTGGACTGACCTGCCCGCCGCAACCGCCGCCCACCTGATGACGGTCGCCCAACGAATCGGCCAAGCCCAGAAGGCCCTGCTCGATCCGGCCCGCATCGGGCTAATGATCGCCGGGTTCGAAGTCCCGCACGTTCATGTCCATGTCGTACCGATGAACACTATGGCGGCGTTGGACTTCAGCCAAGCAAACACGAACCCCGATCCGACTGCGCTCGACGCCTTGGCCGACGAACTCCGCCTACGGTTACGGGCTGACTAACCCCGCTGTCTCGTGGATCAGATGCGACCCGTTGTGATGAACATTGTTCACGTCGGTGGAGACGCAATGCATAGCGATAGGAGGGGCAGAGGCGGGGGCCGACTGCAGCAGGCCCTGGAGTTGGTGGGTGTCGTGGTTGTCGGGATCAAGCCAGGTTTCCCAGCCGTCGGCTGAAAGCATGATCGGCATGCGGTCGTGAACCTTGGCGACCTTTTCGTTTGCTTCGCCGGTGATGATCGTGCAACTAAAGAGCGACAGTGGCTCACCGTCGGCCGCTGTCTGGAACTTGTCCCGCCAGACCTCCCACAGTCCGGCGAAAGCGAACGGTTCGCCATCGACGCGACTTAGGTACATCGGCTGCTTCTTTTTTTGCCCGGGTATTTTCTTCCATTCATAGAATCCGTCGGCGGGGATGAGGCAGCGACGGCTGGCGAACGGTCGCCGGAAGGAGCTTTTCTCAGCCACGGTCTCCGCTCGCGCGTTTATCATCCGACTGCCGATCCGGGGATCCTTGGCCCACGATGGAACGAGACCCCAGTGAAAGAGGTCTAGGGCGCGACCGCCGCCGTCTTCGTACACGACCCACACCGGTTGGGTCGGGGCAACGTTGAAGTTCCCACCGTCCGGACCCACGCCGCCCGAACCGATGGCGTCCGAACCGATGGCGTCCGAGCCCAGCACAGCTCCGAAATAACGAGCCAGTTGACTAGGCGGTGTCGCCGAAACGAAACGTCCACACATCAGCCTGATGGGGGCAGATCACCGGTGAGGGTACAGGTCCCCGTCCGATCACCGCCAAGGTCGAAGGTGAGTTCATCGCCGGGCGTACCCCCGAAACGCGGGATAACCACTTCGACTTCTTGGTCAACCTCGATCGTGGCTCTCACGCTGAGGAGTTCGTAATCGGGTGTCTCGTCGGCCACGAGTTGCACGCGCACCGCGTCGGCAAACCCCGTCCCGCCTTCGGGCAGGTTGACTTCTCCGGCCGGAATGTCGAGATGAAGAAGAATGGCGGTGGGCCCTAAGCAGCCGATCGCGGTATCTCGGCCCACGGGCCCCGCACAGGGCCCCGATGTCACCGTGTCGAGCGGGCGCAGTTCCGAGGTTACTACGCTCGCTCGGAGACAGGCTCGATCGGGGAATCCACTGGGGCCAACGATCACCACATGGCCCGCCCCAGCGTACTGAAACAGCGACGCGGCCAAAGCCCCCGGCGGGTACGGAAAGCGAGCGAACGGTGCTGTGGTGACCCTTTCGGCAATAGGGCCGGTTCCCGCGACTAGCGACACCGGTTCAGAGATAGCTGCGCTTAGTCCCGGTTCGGCTACCGGCGGACCCCCCGCCTCGGCGGCGATAGATGGGGTTTCGCTGGTGGCCTCGAACTGCAGGGCGCCACGGGTCCGTTCGCCACGGCTTGATAGTTCTTGCCAACCAAAGACGATTCCCCCGCCCAACACCGTCACCAAAACAGCGGCGACAACGAGGTTGACGATGCGCTGCTTACGGCCCGCTACGAGCGCCTGTTCGACCTGACGCTCGTCGAGTCGTTCCCGTAGGGTGAGCGGACCGAACGCTTCGGAGCGGGCTCCTCCGGCGATAAGGTCGCGCCAATCGGCTTGGCGAGGCTCCGGCATGCGAACCAACAATGACTCGAACGCCACCGCGGCATCGGCGGAGAAGAGAAGCATCAACGCGTTGGCGCGAACGTGTTCCACAGGATCGGCAATGGCCTCGACCACACGCCCCGCGGCTAGTACGGCAAAGAACTCGTGGGCCCGCAGATCAGACTGTTCTCGACTCCACGGCGGTCCAGCAGCAGCCCGCGGCAAGCTAACGGTTTCGGTACCCATGCGGAGGAAGCCGGACGTCACGAGGAAACTCTCCTCGGGAACTTCACTTTGACGCTCCGAGTTGGCGTCAGGGGGGAAATTAGACTCTTCGATGGCCCTAATCTAGTCCGCTTGGATCCATCGCCGGTGGCGCTAACCCCGAGAAGGGCGAGACTTTGGTAGTGACCACCTACTCCCTTGTTCTTGCGTCAAAATCTCCGCGGCGGCGAGATGTCCTAGCCCGGCTGTCGATTTACCCGGCGATAGAACCGGCCGACATCGACGAGACACCCCACGCCGCTGAGTTGGCCCCCGACTACGTCGAGCGGTTGGCACGCGAGAAGGCGGCGGTGTCGGCCCGCCCCCAAAAAGTTGTGCTCGCGGCCGACACGGCGGTCATCCGCGACGGCAAGATTCTGGGTCAACCCGAGTCAGCCTCCCACGCCGAGGCCATACTTTTGACCCTCGAAGGACGGAGCCATGATGTCTTGACCGGCGTGGCTGTCTCGGTTACTGATGCCAACGGCGTCACCGTTGTGGAGTCGGCCATCGAACGCTCCACGGTAGCAATTCGCTCGCTCAGCAACGCCCGCCGCCGGTGGTACGCCAACAGCGGCGAACCCGACGACAAGGCGGGGGCCTATGGCATCCAAGGGGCGGCCGCCCTTTTCGCCGACTCGGTTACAGGCAGCGTCACCAACGTCATCGGGCTTCCCCTCCCCTTGGTCGACGACCTCTTCACCCGTCACGGTCTCGATCTCCTAAGCTTCCAGACTCCTATAATCCCCGGTCGCCACAGCTAGTCTTCAACAATGGCCGACCTCGATGCTGCTCTTAGGCCGGATCCCTATCAGGAACCGCCCGCTCAGTCGGGCGAGTTCGATGCCCTCCAGATTGGACCCTTGGAGGTTTGGCCGCCGGTCGTGTTGGCGCCGATGGCGGGGGTCACCAATGCGGCGTTTCGTACCCTGTGTCGTCGCTACGGGGCGGGCTTGTACGTCAACCAGATGATCACCGCCCGAGCGTTGATCGAAGGGGACCGCAAGAGCCTCGAGATGGCCTCGTTCGCGCCCGACGAAACGCCGCGATCGATTCAGCTCTACGGCACTGATCCGTACTCCATCGGCGAAGCAACTCAGCAACTCGTTACCGACCAGTTGGTCGACCACATCGACATGAACTTTGGCTGCCCGATGAAGAAGGTGACCCGTCATGGTGGCGGCGCAGCCCTGCCGTGGAAGCGAGAGCACTACCGTTCGATCGTTCGGGCCGCGGTCGCGGCGGCGGGCGACGTTCCGGTGACGGTCAAGTTCCGGGTCGGTATTGATGACAACGCCATCACCTTCCTCGACGCGGGGCGCATCGCCGAGGATGAAGGCTGCCAGGCCGTTGCCCTACACGCTCGGACGGCCCAGCAACTCTACAGCGGCCACGCAGACTGGCACCGCATCTACGAACTCAAACAGGCCGTAACTTCGATTCCGGTTCTCGGAAATGGTGATATCTGGGAAGCAGACGACGCCCTACGCATGATGCGCACCACCGGAGCTGATGGTGTCGTTGTCGGCCGCGGCTGTCTCGGTCGGCCGTGGCTCTTTGGCGACTTAGCCGAAGTGTTCAACGGGCGCCCCGTTCCCGACCGCCCTAACCTCGGCCAGATCCTCGATGGCATGGTCGAACACGCCGAGTTGCTCTGCCAATGGCGGGGCGTTCCACACGGCATCCGCGACTTCCGCAAACACACCGGTTGGTACCTGAAGGGCTTCCCCGCCGGTGGCGAAATGCGCGCTCGACTCAACCGGATAGATTCGCTCGCTGAGATGCAACAGATCATCTCGACCCTCGATCGTTCGACCCCTTTTCCGCCGGGTGCCATGCGTCTAGTTCGCGGGCACCGAGGCTCACCCAGAAACGTCCACCTTCCCGAAGGTTGGCTCTCGGAGCGTGACGGCGTGGTCCAAATGCCGAAGGGGGCCGAAGCCCTCGTCAGCGGCGGTTGAACGGCGGGAGCCTCTTCGTTAGTAGTCGATGCCTTTTTTGGCAGCCAGGCCTGATTCGTAGGCGTGCTTGCGGTTCTCCATAACGGTGACGGTGTCGCCGAGATCAATCATCCACTCTGGCGCGTCCCTACCGGTGAGGACCAGCGATACCCGCTCGGGCCGGTTCCGGAACGTCTCTTCAACTTCGACGGAATCGATCCAACCCCAGTTCAGTGGATAGGTGATCTCGTCAAAAACGATCAGTCGGTGCTCGCCCGCCTCGACTAGGCGGCGACCGTGAGCCCACGCGGCCTGCGCTTCGGCTTCGTCCTTGGTGAGGTCGGCGCTATCCCACGTGAAACCCTCGCCCAGCGACCAGAACTCGATACCGAGCGGCTCGGCCATCATCTGTTCGCCGGTTACCCAGGCATCGGATTTCAAGAACTGCACCACGGCGACCGGCCAGCGGCGCGCTCTGGCGCGCAACGCAACGCCGAAGGCCGACGACGATTTGCCTTTCCCGTCGCCGGTGTTGACCACGACGAGACTCTTAGGAGGGCGCAGCCCATCGGGGCGAGGGTCTTGCTCCGGCGGATTCTCGGTATCGGTCATTGGCTTCACTCCGTAGTAGGGACGATGATAGGGCCTTCGGCGTCGTCAATGATCCTGACGCTGGCGTGGAAGTAGGCCGCGATATTTTCGACGGTGAGTATCTCGACGGGTGGACCCTGCTGAACAATCTTGCCTTCGGCGAGCAGAGCAATTCGGTCGCCGTAGCGAGCGGCCAGGGTCAGGTCGTGCATGGTCGCAATAACCGTAAGGCCGCGTTCGCGGCGTAGCTCATCGACTAGGCAAAGCACTTCTTGTTGATGCCCGAGGTCCAACGCGGTTGTTGGCTCATCGAGAAGAACAACGTCGGTCTGTTGGGCCATCGCCCGAGCGAGTACGACCCGTTGGCGCTCGCCCCCCGAGAGGGACCGGACTTCCCGATCGGCGAAGTTTCTTAGATCGAGTTGGTCCAACACGTTGCTGGCGAGGACGAGATCGGCGGCGCTGTCCCCAGCAAACACGCCTCGGTGCGGGGTGCGACCCAACAACACATAGTCGATCACCGCCATGCCCGGGGGAAGCACGGGGGTTTGGGCGACGTAGGCCACAGTTTTGGCCCGCTCGGCGGGTTTTAGATCCGATCTTCCCCCGATGAGAATCTCACCTTTGACCTCCACCGAGCCAAGGATGGCACTGAGCAGGGTTGTCTTTCCCGCACCGTTGGCTCCGATTACGTTGATCCACTCACCCGGTGCCACCACCAGATCAACCCCCCGCAGCACCGGGGTGGGTCCGAGGGTGACGTGGAGGTCACGAACCGCGATTGCCGCGGTGGGTGTCGGTGCCATCACCAGATCTCTCGGCGACTCGTGCGCAACACCACGGCGAAGAATGGGGCGCCCAGAAAAGCGGTGACTACCCCGATGGGTAGCTCAGCGGGCGAAATAACTGTGCGGGCCACGAGGTCAGCGAACACCATGAAAGACCCGCCGAGAATGATGGTGAGCGGTAGCAGAACGCGGTAGCTACTCCCGAAAGTCAGGCGCACGGCATGTGGAACAATGATGCCAACGAAGCCAATCAGGCCACTGACCGAAACCGCCGCCGCGGCACCCAGCGACGCGGCAACAACCACAATTGTTCGCACCCGCTGGGGGCGAATCCCGAGCGCCAGCGCTTCGTCATCGCCGAGGGCCAGCACGTCGAGGGCCCGAGCGTAACGCAGAACCACCAACACCGTAAGCAAAAAGTACGGAGTCAAAAGCAGCGGCTCGGACCATCCTGACGTAGCAATCCGACCCAGAAGCCAGCCGTACACTTCGCGGAACAGTTCGCTTTTCGCTTGCAGCACATAGGTCTGACATGCCGTCAAAAAGCTGGCTACCGCCACTCCGGCCAGAATCAGCGAGGCAGTTGAGCGGCCGCCAATGTTTCCCGCGGCAAAGGCAATGACAACCGCGCCGAGACCGCCCACGAACGCCCCTAGTGGTACCAGATCGAACAAACCCGCCGCATCGCCGAGTTCACGGGTAATCATGATGGTGGCGCCCAACCCGGCTCCCGCGGCGATGCCGAGCAGGTACGGATCAGCGAGCGGATTGCGGAAAGCTCCTTGATAGGTGGCGCCGCTCACCGCCAGGGTTGCACCAACGAGCAAGCCCAGAACGACCCGCGGTAAGCGGATCTTTTCGACGATTGCCGCGTGTGGCTCGCTAAGCCCTGAATCAATGCCGATCCAGGGCAAGCCATCGACAAGTTCCAACAGCACCCGGTGGGGTGCGATGTCGACCGGTCCCAAGGTGAGTCCGGCCAGCACCGCCCCCAGCAAAATAAGGGTGGAAAGTCCGACGGCGCGAGGAGAGAGTCGCGTGGCACGAGGCAACGCCGACTCTTCCCCAGCCGACGCTCCCCCGGCCGACGCTTCCCCAGCGGTAATGTCAGCTGGCGACCACAAGATCAGCAACCGCTTCGGCAATCAATTCGATGAACAAGACCAGCCGGGTGCTCCAGCGGGAGGCGATGTCGGGGGGGAGTTCAATAATGTGGCCGTTTTGTACGGCGGAAAGCTGATCCCAACCCGCACGGGCCCCCACCGCCTCAGCCGCGGTTAACGCTTCGTCGGTCGGTTGAACGATGAAGATAAGGTCCGGGTTGGCGTCGATGATGTACTCGTCGCTGAGTTGCGGATAGCCAAAGCTAGTCCCGTCGGCATCGGCCGGGTCGGCCACATTAGTCAACCCAAACAGAGAATATACGTTGCCGATGAACGTGTGGCTGGTGACGCTGTACAGGATGCTGTCGAGTTCGTGGTAATACGTAAGACCCTTTGCGTCAGGGGCATCAGCGATGAGCGCGTCGATCTTGGTTTGTAACTCCAGCACCACGGCGGCCGCTTCCGCGATGTTGCCGGTGATGGCACCGATCTGTTCGATCCGAGCGTAAGCGTCGTCCAACGTCGGCGGGGCATCGCCTGAGAAGACGGTGATCCCCAACGACTCGAGTCCCGCCTGCGCATCGCCGTCGGGATGCATGATAACTAGATCAGGTTCGTAGCCAGCGATGGCCTCGACGTTGGGGGTAAAGCCGTCGAGGTCGGTGACCGGCGATTCCTCCGGATAGTACGAATATTGGTCCACGGCCACGACTCGATCGCCTGCCCCGATGGCAAAGAGAGTTTCGGTCTCCGACGGAGAGATTGACACGATGCGCTGCGGCGATTCGTTCCCTCCTTCTGCCGTTTTTGAATCAGCGCCGCAGGCAGCGGTGAACAACATGAGCGCTAGTAGAGCTAGAAGCAGTTTTTTCATTGGAGTTCCTCCTGTGGCTCGAGGTTTTGGCACGAGCGACAGGGAACTCCCGGTCACACGAGCCGCCCTATCCTCGAGGATCGGTTCGTTTGTCCACCAGAAGGCGACCGGACTTGTCTCTTTGGCCGAAGCCTTGGAGCATCACCGTTGCGGGACAGTGCCGGAATCTCACCGGCTTCGCTGTCTGTTGAACGATCAGAACTCTAGCGGCAAAGATCGTCGAACCGGCCGCGCGCTTCGGCAACAATTCGCTGAATTAGTTCGTCGCAGGTCAAAATATCCTCGACAACGCCAACACACTGACCGGTGGGTAAAATGCCGATCTCGATCTTTCCGTCTACCATCGCGGCCCGGGTCAGCATGGGAGCGTTGGCAGCCATGGCCACCTGCGACCACGAAAGGCCATGGCTTCTTTTCATCGCCCGACCCTCGGCCAGCAGCTCGCGGATCGAGGTGCCCGTAAGTTTGGCAAACCGCACGGCATTGAGCACCGAGCGGGGCAATTTCGTGAGACGGGCTCGTTCCAGTTCATCGACCATCGCCGTGCGGATCACCCGTTGCGGGACACCGTCGATCGCGGTCGAAACTATGGTGCCAGTCACCGGGGTTGCGAGGTAGGCCTCCTTTATCGGGGCGGGTACCAAACTGTCGACGGTGAGCAAGAACCGAGTCCCCATCGCGATGGCCCCCGCGCCCCAAGCCAACGCCGCAGCCAATCCCCGGCCATCGTGAAATCCCCCGGCGGCGATGACGGGAACGTCGACCGCATCAAGAACCTGCGGTAGTAGTAGCGATGTCGGCACCATGCCGGTGTGACCCCCGCCTTCACTTCCTTGGCAGAGCACCGCGTCAACACCCCACTCGGCCACCTTCTCGGCGTGGCGTTTAGCGCCCACCGTCGGAACGACAAGCAAACCGCAGTCCTTTAGCTTCTTGACCATGTCGGGGCGGGGGGCTTGGGCGAGGCTGACCACCTTGACCCCTTCGCGGATCAGATAGTCGAGTCGGTCCTCGACATCGGCTCCGTCAGTACGCAAGTTGACCCCGAAAGGTCGGTCCGTGCGGTCCTTTACTTCGGCTATTGCGGCCTTCATCTCGGTGAACGTCATCGTGGCCGACCCCAAGATGCCTAGACCGCCGGCATTGGCGGTGCCGGTGACGAGGGAGGGGCCCGCCACCCAACCCATTCCTGTTTGCACGATCGGGTAGTCGACGCCAAATAATTCGGTGACACGGGTCTGAAGTCGAGGGTCCACCTCTCGAGATGCGGCCATGTTTGCCACCTTACGACATAGAGTTGCCCTCGGACGCACCCAAAATCCAACTCGGGAAGGGGGGATAGCACCAATGACCCGACGACTCACCGAGTTCAGTCACGGCGCTGGTTGAGGCTGCAAACTCGCCCCCGGCGAACTGGCGCAGGTCGTGCGCCAACTAACCCCTGTTACCTCTGAGAACCTTCTCGTAGGCGCGACAAGCGGAGACGATGCCGCCGTGTATCGCCTCACCGACGATCGCGCCCTCGTCTTCACCGCGGACTTCATCACCCCTGTTGTTGACGACGCGTACGACTGGGGTCGCGTCGCCGCGGCCAATGCCGTGTCCGATGTCTACGCCATGGGCGGCACTCCCCTTGTGGCGCTCAACCTGGTCTGCTGGAACACCGAGGACCTCTCAACCGATCTACTAGCCGACGTTATGCGCGGCGGACAAGACATCGGGGAGGATTGCGGTTTCATCGTTGCGGGCGGCCACACGATCGACGATCCCGAACCTAAATACGGCATGGCGGTAATTGGCGAAGTTCACCCCGATCAGATGCTTACCAACGCGGGACTCTTTGCCGGGCAGGTGTTGATCCTCACAAAACCGCTCGGTATTGGTGTGATTACCACGGCGCTGAAGCGGGGGGTCACCGACGACGAAACCGTTGCCGCTGCGGTCACCTCCATGACCCAAACCAATGCTGTTGCCTCACGGATCGCGGTCGAGTACGGCGCCACTGGAGCCACCGATGTCACCGGCTTTGGCCTCCTCGGACACGCGGGCCGAATGGCGGAAGAATCCAAGGTGGGACTGAAGATCATCGTCGACGATGTACCTATCATCTCAGGCGCCCGCGAACTGGCCCTCGATGGCATCGTGCCCGGCGGGACGGGACGCAACCTGGGTTGGATCCGTGATCGGCTTGACCTTGGCGCGGGGGTTGACAACATCGACATTACCTTGCTGGCCGACGCCCAAACCAGCGGCGGCCTTGTGTTCGGCGTTGAACCAGACGCTGCCACTGATGTCCTCAGCCGACTGATCGCTACGGGTCACACGGCTTCGATAATTGGTCGCACCGTTAGCGGCCACGGACGAATCAGCATCGTTCGCGATGCCTGACCCCCGTTAATGTCCGCTGTTGATGTAATCGTCATCGGTGGGGGAATCGCCGGAGTGAGCGCGGGAGCCCGCCTCAGCGCAGCGGGACTCAGCGTGCGGTTGCTCGAGGCGGAAGCGACGCTGGCCTATCACACCACGGGACGTTCCGCCGCGCAGTTTCTCGAGAACTACGGCAATGACCACGTGCGCCGACTAACGGTGGCTAGCCGCCCGTTCCTAGAAACTCCACCAGAGGAGTATTCCGACGGTACCGTCCTCGGCCCCCGTCCAATGATGAAAGCCGGTGGTGAAGCCCGCGCCGAACAATTACGCGAGGAGGTTGTGCAGGCCCGAGCGCTCGTGCCAACGACCGAGTTCATCGACGGCGGTGAGGCCCGCCGACTACTACCGATTCTGCGTGACCGAACCGCGGGCGCTCTATACGAACCGTTGGGTATGGATATCGACGTAGCGAACCTGCATCAGATCTATGTCCGCTGGTTCCGCGGCACGGGCGGCCAGATCGCAGCCTCGAGCCCGGTCGTTCGCCTCACACCCTCGGGAGCAGGTTGGGCGGTGACAACTCCGTCAGAAACGATCGAAACCGCGGTGGTCATCAACGCCGCTGGGGCTTGGGGGGATCAGGTTGCCTCGCTCGCCGGGGTTAGCCCGGTTGGTCTATTTCCCCTCCGCCGCACTATCGCGATCGCTGCCGTTCCCGCCACTTGTGGCAACATCAACCGGTGGCCATTGTGCTCGTTTGAACCGGATCACGGACCTATGGTGGGCTACTGCAAACCCGAACCCGGGGGCCTCATGGTCTCCCCCGCCGACGAGACTACTTCGCCTCCGGGTGACGCTAAAGCAGAGGAACTCGACGTGGCGCGGGGGCTCCAAACCCTCGCCGAGTGGACCACCCTCGAAGTCCGCCACGTTCGTTCGACTTGGGCGGGCCTGCGAACCTTCACCGCCGATCGCACCCCGGTGGTCGGCTTTGCTCCTGACGCACCCGGCTTTTTCTGGCTGGTCGGCCAGGGCGGCTACGGGATCCACACCTCCGACGGGATGGCCCAAGCAGCAACCAGCCTAATTATGAACGCCTCACTCCCTGCTTCGCTTACCCGCCTTGGCCTCACCGAACAGGACCTCGCCGCTGATCGTTGGAGCCTCGACGGGCCGCTTACGCAAGGTCACTAGCCTCGGTTGCACCAATGGTAAAGGCACCTGCGTTGGTGTCGTTGGGTATTGCTAGGCCGAGGACCGATCCCGCGGCTAGGTCATAGAGCATGATTCCGAGGGTCGTTTCGCATGCCAGGATCGCAGAGTTCGCCGTCCACGCCATGCCCTGGCCCCAAAGGCAGTCATTGACAAGCGCGATGCGGTTGGCAACCCGGTAGATCTCCACCCCACCGTCGGGAGCCTCTTGGGCTACGAAACGTCCGTCGTTGGAGAGCAGAGCCCCGAATCGGACATCGATGTTGATGGCCAAGTCGGCGAAAATCGGGGGCCGCTCCTCCCCAGTCGTTGCGTCGTACCACTGGCGTCGACACTCCAGCGACATGTTGCATTCTCGGCTGACAAGATCGTTGAGTCCGATCGCCGATGGATAGGCCCGCGGCGAGATGAGTTCCCACGCCACGACGGGATCCTCGGTGAAGCGGAAGATGTCGCCCACCATGCCCCACACCAACTCCGGCGTCGCGAACTGCAACTCGGCGTTGCGCTGCTGCGAACGATATTCGACGCCGTCTAAGTCAACCTCTCGCCAGCGAAACTCGCTCGGGCTGCCTTCCGGTTCGGTCACCCTCAGCCAGACCCGGCCGGGCAACGACGAGGGTCGGACCTGATCCGCCCGACCAAGCAACGACCACTCGGCGCCAAGCCTGAGGAGCCACGCGCCGGTCTCCCCGATGGCCACAAGTGTGCCGTTTACGACGACCGGCGTCTCCCCCACCATCGGTTCGGGAGTAACGATCTTCTCAGAGCTCCCAGTTTCGAGGTCAAACACGATGAACAACTCAGGATCGGCTAGGGCGAACAGTTTCTCACCGCCCACCCCGCCCGGAATGGGATAGGGGTTGGACGACTCTCCGTCAGGGGCGATGCCGGGAAATACATAGCCCGACTCACGGCCGATCTCGGTCACAGGAGCAGGTCGCGGCTCAGGGATCACGGGAAGGTCTGGGCTAGCGTCGGTAACTGGAACCTCGCCTCCTCGCCCCGTCAGATTCGCCACCGTAAAGGCCAACGCGGTCACCCCCACTAGGGCAACGACTAGGCGCGCCCGGCCGGGTCGGTGCCCGCGGGGTTTCACGGTCGACGCGGCTACGAAATCGCCTTGAACGGGTTGGTTCTCGAGGATCTCTATCTCGACCCCGCGGTTTTGGCGCTCTTTCATGCCAAGTCAGACATAGGTGGTGATTCCCGCCGCGATCTCGAGCAGTCGGTTGTACTTGGCGAGCCGCTCGGACTGACGCACCGATCCTACCTTGATGAAATCGGCCTCCCAGCCCACGGCGGCATCGGCGAGCCAGCGGTCTTCGGTCTCCCCGCTTCGGGCGCTGACGGTGATCGACCAACCAGCCTGGCGAGCCGCGTCTAGGGCGTCGACCGCCAACGACAGCGTCCCAGCCTGGTTGACCTTGAGCAGCAGTCCGTTGGCCGCCTTCTCGATCGCTGCTCGATTCACCCGAGTCACGTTCGTACAGAGTAGATCATCGCCAATTACCACGACATCGGCAGGGAGACGGGTTCGCAACTTGGTCCATCCCGACCAGTCGTCTTCGGCCAAGCCATCTTCGATGCTCACGATTGGGTAGCGGTCGCACCATCGAGAAATTACCGCGGAGAGTTCATCACCGCTCAAATGCTGGCCGTCTATGTGGTAGCGGTCAGCGGTGAAGAACTCGCTGGCCGCCACATCGACCGCGAACGTGATGTCGCTACCGAGGGAGAGGCCCGCCGCTTCGACCGCACCGGCCGCGTCGAGGAACAGGTCTTCGCACTTTTCGAAGTCGGGGGCGAGGCCGCCCTCGTCGGCGGTGAGTTCTCGCATCCCGTATTTCTGGCTAACTAGCTGGGTTGCTGCAGCATAGACCCGCTCAATCTGGTGGAGTTGCTCGCCGATTTCGTCCGCCATGGAGACAATTAGCAGGTCCTGAACGGCTACCTGACCGCCCGCGTGACGGCCACCGCTGAACAAGTTCACCATCGGTCGGGGCTGTCTAGGCTGAGCGTGCTTAGGCTGAGACTGTTTGGGCTGAGACTGTTGGGGCTGAGCGTGCTCTAGTCGGGGCAGGGACGCAAAGTAGTCGTGGAGCTCCATCCGCTGAGCCCCAGCCACCGCGACCGCGGTCGCCAACGATGTCGCCAGGGTGGCATTGGCACCGAGTCGCTCAAGGTTGGGGGTTCCGTCGAGGTGGCAGATCGCCTCGTCGAACTCGCGCTGGTCAACAAAGCTCCGTCCCACCACCAGTTCAGCAATCTCGTCGTTGACCGCCGACACTGCCTGCTGGCAGCCCCACCCGGCGTACCGAGCCGGGTCGTTATCTCGTCGTTCCCAAGCTTCATGGCTCCCCGTCGAAGCACCCGAAGGAGTAGTCGCCCACGCCTTGACGCCATCTATACAGCAGAAGGCTCGAACGGTGGGCCGACCCCGACTATCCAGCACTTCGAGGGCCTGGAGGCCAAGAACGGTGAAGGTCATCGGGAGATTCCTTGCAGGAAGCGGGTGACGAGATCATTGAAGGATGAGGGTTCATCGGCGGCTAGGGACAGCGCTACGGATCGCTGCCGTTCACGTTCGAGGCTGCTCAGGTACTCGAGCGGTGACTTTCCGCATACCCGAGCGAGGACGCAGCCGATCGAGTGGCGGACAGCTCGAGCCGACAGGGCCGGAAACCACGGTAAGTCATCTATGATCTCGCAGTAAGTCATCCAGAACAGGCGAGCGGCATCGCCGAAATCCTCGCGCTGATCGGGGAGATGATTGGCCTTGGCGAGGAAGTGCGCGGTGGCGAATCCAATGTCGAACGCCGGGTCGCCCCAGTGCGCGACCTCGTGGTCCAGCAGGACACATCCGCTTTCGCCGAGGAGGATGTTCTTGGGACTGAAATCGCCGTGAACTAGGGTTAGCAGCACCTGTTCGGTCTCCTCAATCAGCGACTGAAACCAGGGGGCGACGACCGGAACGCTCTCGGCGGCGAAGCGGTAGTAGGGATCGATTCGGAGCGTCTCGAAATGCGAACGATCGGTAAAGCGTGGCGCCATGATGTCGCGTTTTAGGTAGGCGCCACGGTGGATCGTCCCCAAGATTTGGGCGAAGTCGACGATATCTCGATCGCGCTTCTCTCCTCGCAGCAGTACTGTCTTCCAGTTCTCGTGCGGCGGGGGAACCGCTGTCATGGCAATCACGTGCTCGGTGCGGTCCTCGAAGAGAAGTCGCGGAACCTGATGTGCTTCGAGCAGTTCGTTGAGGGCGCGCGTTGCTTCGGCTTCTCGCTCACTTCGGGTCGGGTCCCCGCGCCAGATTTCGGCCACCCGCAGAAACTCCAGCGCCTGTTTCACGACGATGTCGTCGCCATTCTCTCGCTCAACAAGCACCGTGCGACACGAGACACCGCCGGGCAACGTTTCGCAGCGAGGGTTCTCCGTTTCCTCGATAAGCCCTGTCCCCCGCAGGTAGACGGCCAACTGATCGTGCTGTTCAATGTCTAGCACGATAAGTGTCGGGAACTCCCGCCCATGGACGGCAGGAAGAGTCGGCTCATAGGATCCACAATAGTACGCTGAATCCCAACCACTCGGCGGTCGGGCTTCGTCGTAGAGTGCGTGGTCGCTAACGCAGAATGTCCGGCGCTGAGACTCGGTGTTGCATTCGTTATCAGCCACCGTTATAATGACGTTATAGCTGAATCCGAATTGGTATCTGCATTTGACAAGATTTCAATTCGCGGGCTCTGCTCCATGGGGCAACCCGGCAAAAGTGCCATCCTTCGGGGTGGCACTTTTTTTGTCCCTGTCACACCTCCTAGCTAGAGTTCCGTGTGCGTTGGGAATTGTTTAGGAGAGTTAGATGAAGCGAACACTCGGTCTTGATATAGGTACGAATTCAGTAGGCTGGGCCGTCATTGACGTGCCCGATCAAGATGATGAGGTCGGTTCCGTGCTGGCGCTCGGTTCGCGGGTGTTCCCCGAGGGGGCTGAACGGTCCGGGGCGGCGCTGACGACCAAGGCTGCCGAGCGCCGTCAGAAGCGAACGATGCGGCGCCAGGTTCAACGCCGTGCGAAACGTAAGTCGCTAATCCGTCAGGAGTTCGCTCGTCTCGGCTTGTTGCCGGCTGAGCCTACGGAGTTCGACGACTTGATGCTGTTAGATCCAGCGGCGCTACTCGAACGATCTGCTAATGGTGAAGCGTTGACGCTACGAGAGATCGGTCGCGTCTTGTACTGGTATTCGACCCGACGCGGTTTTTTATCGCTTCGAACGGGGGGCAGCACCACTCTCGACGAAGACGAGGCAGAGGACGACAAGCCGTATCGACTAAGCCAGTTCAGCACTTCTACTGGTGAGCGCGTTGTTGTTGGCCAAGAGCAGCAAGTCATTGAGTTTCTCAAGAGCCAGAGCGCTCATCACGGCGTGTTGAGCAATGACGTGATATTCGGGCACCGGGGCCGACTTGAGTACCCTGTGCGGCCCATCAAGCGGAAGGACTTTCTTAGTAGACCCGATGCGTCCATTGTCGAAGAGTTCGGCCTGCACGGACTGCTGTTCTTTCAACGCGCCGTCTACTGGCATGAGTCGACGATCGGTTCGTGCAGTCTGAACCCCAAGCGCGGCCAACCCCGAGCCGCACGCGCAGAGAGAGCATCGCAGACTTACAAAATCTGGAAAACGATTGTGGATCTACGTGTCGGCGTTGATGGCATGACGCTCAATGATCAACAACGGCAGCGCCTGTACGACAAACTTTCCACCCAAAAAACGATCACGTTCAAATCGCTACGCAAAGTGATTGGCCTTGCTCCCGATGAACCAATCAACTTCGATGACGGCAAGAAAAAGCATCTAGCTGGTCACGAAACCGATACGGCTCTTACGAAGGTCCTTGGCGACACTTACCAACAGATGGCCGAATTTGACAAGGATCAGTTGGTCTGCGTGCTGTTGGGCCAAGGCTCCAGTGTCGAGGTGTCACGTCAACTCGACAAACGGTTTGGCCTGACCGACACCGAAGCAGAAGATGCGCTTAAGGTTCGTTTCCCGACGGGCCGTTCCAATTACAGCCGCCAAACGTTGCGGACACTGCTCAAACATCTGCCCGGCGCAGAAACCGAACGTGATGCGATCGAAGCCGCTGGGTTCAAGACTCCTGAGCAGGCCCGTGCCGACAAACCGCTCAGCCTTGAGGACATCACCAATCCGCTGGTCAAGACCGCTCTTGCCCAGGTCAAGAAGGTGGTGCAGGCGGTCGCGAACGAATACGGCCGACAAGACACCCCCGAATTGTTTGACGCGGTCAGGATTGAGCTCAGCCGCGACGTGCGTGCCAACTACCGGCAACGAGAAGAAACTTCCAAGCGACAGCGCCTTCAGGAGAAAGAACGCGCCGACGCTGTCAAGCAGATCGAGGAGTTTCAACCTGGGTCGGGTAACAGCAGAGATGCTCAACGCCGACTCCGGCTGTTGAAAAATCAAAAGGAAGCTTGCCTTTACAGCGGGAAACCAATCACTGTTCAGGCGGCTCTTAATGGTGCTCAGACGCAGATCGATCACATCCTGCCCCGAGCCCGCACCCTCAACGATTCGTTCCTCAATGTGGCTCTGGTGTACGCAGGCGAAAACCAGGCCAAAGGCGACCGGACCATTTACGAGTGGGGTGGCCAAGCCAAAGTTGATGAGATCGTTACCCGAGCCGAAAAGAAAAATCTCCCGCGGGGCCTGATCAAAAACCTCAAGCTAGAACATGTGCTCGACGACCACGATCCCGTCGTCGTTGCTGGTCGCCACCGGTTACATCAACGCGGTCGCTCGTGACTACGTCAAGGAACTGCTCAACATCACCCCCGAAGGTCAGCCGGGGTCGACTAACCGCACACATGCGTTACCGGATGGGCCTCAATAAAAATGACGACGATCACCGCCGCCACGGCCAAGATGCCGCCATGGTCGCCTTGACCACGCCGTCAATCGCCATGAGTCTCGCCCGCCGCTACAAACAACAAGTGGCGGGTGCAACGGTCGACGGCGATGCCTACGGCGGATGGGAACCGTGGCCCGGCGCTCGAGACGAGATTCAGGCCGCCTACGACGACGCAGTGGTGTCACACAAACCCAAACGCAAAGTAAGCGGCCAGTTCGTCGAGGACACCCTTTACGGAAAGATCAGCGACCCAGACAACGACACGCTCTATGCACGCCGCCGCGACCTCTCTGCCGGGCTGACAAGGAACCAGATGCGGCAGGTCGCAGACGAGGCGGTCAAGCAGGCACTCGTTGCTGACCTTCGCCGACGCGAGCAGGATCCGAATGCAGCCAAGGTCAAGTTCGACCCAAACGCCTGGCCCACCATGCCCGACGGTACCGAGATCCGCTCGGTGCGTTGCCACGCCAATTTTCCATCCAACATCGTTCTCAAACCCGACACAGAACCCAAGACAAGCCATACCCCGGCCGGCAATCAGGTCGGCATCCTTTTCAAGAACCGCATCACAGGAAAGCTACGCATCAAGATCATCACCAAACTCGATGCCTTCCGACAACGCCAGCAACTACCACGTGAGTGGGCGGAGACTTTCCTGAAACCTAACGAGGACATTGAGTTCACCGTCAGTATCGGAGAGATGCTCCAACTCCGCAATCCAGACACGGGCGAACAGGAAGTCTTCACGGTAAAAAGCCTTGACGGAGAAAGCTCACGGTTCAACGTTGTCCCGGCGTACGACTCGTCCGGCAAAAACGGACCCCGACTCGGGGCGAGTGGTTTCGCCAAACGGGCACCCGTGCGCAAGGTGGTTGTCACCCCGGCTGGCTTGATCCGAACTGCGAGCGACTAGCACCGTCTGCACATCCTGATGGAACGTGTCCTTCATATTGGAATCGACATCAAGTCCATCCATGTTAAACGGCGACAACTCGTTGCTACCCGCTACGAGAGTTCCCAAACCAAGAGCGCACCCTGCGAAGATCTCGGCGTCGTCGTCATCGACCACAACCCGATGCTCACCGTTGCCGCTGACGCGCTCAACCGACTTGCTCAAGCAAACGTCGTCGTAGTGCTCTGCAACGACAAACACATGCCCGAATCGGTGTTGACCTCACTCCACGGAATCAGCACAGCCCCAGCCGTCCTCGCCAGCCAGATCGCAATGACAAAGCCACGCAAGAAACGTGCCTGGCAGCAACTCGTCAAAGCCAAGATCCGCCTCCAAGCCAGCAACCTCGAACCCGACTCCCCGGCACAGTCGCGCCTCCTCGCAATGGCCGACAGCGTGAAATCTGGCGACCCCGACAACCTCGAAGCACAGGCAGCGCGGATCTACTGGCAGAGACTCCGCGGCGGCCTGCGACGTCGACCCAGAACCTTCATCGCGTTAAACCCCGCCCTCGACTACGGCTACGCGCTCGTGCGCGCCACCCTTGCGCGATCACTCACAGGAGTCGGACTCAACACCACGCTCGGCTTCTACCACCGGTCACGCTCAAATCCCTTCTGTCTCGCCGACGACCTCATCGAACCACTCCGCCCACAACTCGACCGACACGTCCTCCAAGCCGAAATAGATCTCGAAGGACCACTCCAACCCCACCACAAGCGGTACCTCCTCGAATTTCTTACCGCCACGTTCAACACCAATCCAACCCAGACCTTCATGAACGCGTGCCACACCTATGCGCTCACCACCCGCAACTTCATCGCCGGAACCACAGACCACCTCACCTACCCCGAGCGCACTCCCACCGCATGATCAGCGAGTGGCGTTCTATGTGGATGCTCGTCATGTTCGACCTGCCAACCGACACCAAACTCGACAAACGAAACTACCGCCAGTTCCGCAACCTCCTGCTAGACGAAGGGTTCACGATGCTCCAGTACTCCGTCTACGGCAGACACTGCGCCACCAGAGAACGCGTCGAATCCAAGGAGAAGCGAGTAGAGATCCGCGTACCGCCGGAAGGCGAGGTACGCGTGCTCACCGTCACAGACGCCCAGTTCGCCAGAATGCGCATCTTCCAAAAAACGCGACGAATACCAGCCGAGAAACCGGCCAAACAACTCGAATTTTGGTGACTCTCTCCCTCGCAAACCCCAGCAAGTGCAGGATTTTTGAGGCTTCTAGGTTAGCTGAACCCGAAATGGAACCCACACCCGACGGAAGCCGGTGGTGTTCCCGACCTGGTTAGCTGAACCCGAAATGGAAACACCCGACTCGACAGTGTCGCCCAAGGTTAGCTGAACCCGAAATGGAACCCACACCCGACATTGCTGAACCCGATGGCCCACACCCGACAACGCGGGTTGTCATAGATCTGGCGAAGGTTAGCTGAACCCGAAATGGAACCCACACCCGACGGGGACCTTAGGTTCGGTGCCGAGAGGATGTAGGTTAGCTGAACCCGAAATGGAACCCACACCCGACTCCAGTATCGGTGACACCGGCTGGGACCTTGAGCATTAAGGTTAGCTGAACCCGAAATGGAACCCACACCCGACGATAGGCTGACCGATACGTAACCGAACTACGTCCCTAGGTTAGCTGAACCCGAAATGGAACCCACACCCGACTGGTCTTGACGGTGCCGACTGACGTTGCGAAGTCAGGTTAGCTGAACCCGAAATGGAACCCACACCCGACGATAGGGGTCACGCCCCGAGCGGTGTGCACGGGTAGGTTAGCTGAACCCGAAATGGAACCCACACCCGACCAAGACCGTGCCCACAGGTCGGCACACGTTGAGGTTAGCTGAACCCGAAATGGAACCCACACCCGACACCACAAGTCGGGTCGTGCTGACGTTCGGAACGTTCAGGTTAGCTGAACCCGAAATGGAACCCACACCCGACACGTCGTAGGCCTGTCCCGGAGCCGATCATCAGGTTAGCTGAACCCGAAATGGAACCCACACCCGACGGCGGCGTCGAGGTTTCGTCCTCGCTAGAGGTTAGCTGAACCCGAAATGGAACCCACACCCGACTGGGACGGAGCCGTTGACGTTGGCGCAGGTTAGCTGAACCCGAAATGGAACCCACACCCGACCGTACGGCCGCTGAGTTTACCACCAACAGCCCAGGTTAGCTGAACCCGAAATGGAACCCACACCCGACTAATGTGGCGTTCGCTCCTGACGGTGTCCTCATAGGTTAGCTGAACCCGAAATGGAACCCACACCCGACGGTGCCGCCGACGAGGTCTACGTCGCCGTCTGCAGGTTAGCTGAACCCGAAATGGAACCCACACCCGACGGTGTCGACGACGGTGCATCTGGTGGTGCTGTAGGTTAGCTGAACCCGAAATGGAACCCACACCCGACTTCGCCGTCCCACCCATGCTGGCCGTCCCATAGGTTAGCTGAACCCGAAATGGAACCCACACCCGACGAAGGCAAGCACGTCCAGGAATCCCTAAAAGGTTAGTGAACCCGAAATGGAACCCACACCCGACTCTCAGAACCACCCCTTGTTTTCGAGGTTAGCTGAACCCGAAATGGAACCCACACCCGACAACTGCTCAGCCTGGAGAGTCCCTCCTTTCGAGGTTAGCTGAACCCGAAATGGAACCCACACCCGACGCGTCGACGTGCAAGGTGGTCGTGTCTACGAGGTTAGCTGAACCCGAAATGGAACCCACACCCGACGGTCGGAACCGGAACCCCCGCCGCGACTCTAGGTTAGCTGAACCCGAAATGGAACCCACACCCGACTGGATGTGTCGGCGGACCGTGTCTTTGTCGAGGTTAGCTGAACCCGAAATGGAACCCACACCCGACCTGTCGTGGGTCACGGTTGCCCGAAATGGAACCCACACCCGACCATTGTGGTGATGTGAGGTTAGCTGAACCCGAAATGGAACCCACACCCGACGGTGTCTAACCAGTTGCTTCAGGACGCTGCAGGTTAGCTGAACCCGAAATGGAACCCACACCCGACGTTGACACGCTTCAGCCCTCCAGTCCGAACGTTAAGGTTAGCTGAACCCGAAATGGAACCCACACCCGACTAGTACCTTGTCGTTACCCGTAAACGTCGTCAGGTTAGCTGAACCCGAAATGGAACCCACACCCGACATCGCTGCTAGGGGATCGCTGCACGGTGCGAAGGTTAGCTGAACCCGAAATGGAACCCACACCCGACGCAACGTCGATGCGGGTAGCGCCTGCGACGTGAGGTTAGCTGAACCCGAAATGGAACCCACACCCGACCTCCCTGCACCTCAATGCGACAGCGGCGGCGAAGGTTAGCTGAACCCGAAATGGAACCCACACCCGACCAGTTTCAGTGCGCTCACGCGTAGACCAGCGGTAGGTTAGCTGAACCCGAAATGGAACCCACACCCGACGATTGTTGCTATGGTGGACCTCGGGCGGCGCGAGGTTAGCTGAACCCGAAATGGAACCCACACCCGACTCGATCGGGCCGCCACGGTGAGGACGTACGGTGCCAGGTTAGCTGAACCCGAAATGGAACCCACACCCGACACCGGTGGCGAGCGCATGGCCGGCTTGACCGGGAGGTTAGCTGAACCCGAAATGGAACCCACACCCGACTGGCTGGGGGCCATCGCTGTTGGATTCCCAAGGTTAGCTGAACCCGAAATGGAACCCACCCCCGACCCGTTCGGCGAGGCGCATGACTTGGACACTAGGTTAGCTGAACCCGAAATGGAACCCACACCCGACCCCGACGACGGAATAGCGCCAATAAGAAACAGGTTAGCTGAACCCGAAATGGAACCCACACCCGACTGCTGGGGTACGCGAACGTGGAAGGGCAGTTGAGGTTAGCTGAACCCGAAATGGAACCCACACCCGACAGGCTCCGGCGGGTTGCTGATCATACGGTCGAGGTTAGCTGAACCCGAAATGGAACCCACACCCGACCCCTCGACGCCTGGGACTACGACCTCTTCAAGGTTAGCTGAACCCGAAATGGAACCCACACCCGACCGTGGGCGGCGTGGGTCATCGCGCCGATATAGGTTAGCTGAACCCGAAATGGAACCCACACCCGACTGGGCTTCCCCGCCGGATGGGTAACCGACCAGGTTAGCTGAACCCGAAATGGAACCCACACCCGACTGGGGGCCGCTACTAGTTCCGACGCGCTACAGGTTAGCTGAACCCGAAATGGAACCCACACCCGACATAACCAAGGCAACGTGGCTGGCCTGGCTGAGGTTAGCTGAACCCGAAATGGAACCCACACCCGACAGACCAAGTGGTACTCGGACTCGGTGATCCAGGTTAGCTGAACCCGAAATGGAACCCACACCCGACCTGCCTGTGGACGGCGGAACGGGTCGATTTATAGGATTCAAGATAGTACGCTCAAGCCCAACCAGAGAATCCCGAGGAACAACGCAACCTGCAGCAAGAAGAACAGCGCCATCAACACGGCAACCCCTGTCGTAATAAGAACCTGGCCGATAGCCCTAAAAGACTGAGCAATACCCATAATATTATCCTCTTCTTCATATTGACCCTCGGCAATATGCCGAGCGCAGTCGAGGACGGGGCCCTCACCCACTACGAGGAACCTTCAAACTGGGTGTGTCAATAATCAGTCAAGCGGAGATGTAATTCAGCGAGCGCCTTTGGTTCTAACCCGCGGGCCGCTCATAGGGAGAAACCACCGTCTACGTTGAGATGTTGGCCGGTAATGAAACGGGCCCGGGACGAAGCTAGGAAGCAAACTGCTTCGGCGATGTCGACCGCTGACCCAAAGCTACGCATAGCGGTGTTGGCCCGTGCTGCGTCGAGGGTAGGCGCGTCAAGATCGCCTGAAGCCATCAGCCTTTCGGCCATGCCATCTACAATCATGCCCGGCCCCACGGTGTTGGCCCGCACGCCGAACCGCCCCTCCTCGGCTGCGATGGCTCGAACGGTTGCTTCGACCGCCGCCTTGGGAATCGAGGAGAGGCTGTCGCGTGGGGGATAGCGCCGAGTTGCCGCCGTGGTGACCGCGACCAGAGTGCCCTGGGATTTTCGGAGGTGGGGTAAGGCCGCTACCGCCACAGCGAAGAACCCCGCCGCGTCAGTGGCTAGTTGCGAACGAAGAACCACGGGATCGATAGTGCTCAGATACCGCTGAGGCACGTGAGGACCCGCGGCGTAGACCACCGTGTGGAGCCCATTCGCCGCCGCCGCGACCGTGTCAATCGCGGCGGACGCGGCCGCGTGGTCGTTGAGGTCGAGACTGATCGTCCACGCCGCCCGACCTCGGTCGCTGATGCGCTCCGCTACCGCCTGCGCCACCGCCTCATTCGTTCGATAGGTGAGCGCGACGTTGGCACCACGGCAGGCGAGTTCTTCGGAGATCGCTGAACCAAGGCCGCCACTTCCGCCAACGACAAACGCCGCACCGCGACGGCTGGAGAAATCGTCGCCAAGATCGAGTCCGTGATCGCTCACCGCCCCATCGTGTCATACCTAGGCGCTCACGGCCTAAAATCGCTCTATGGAACTAACCCCACTCTGCACGTTCTCTATCACCCTCGCAGGCGACGGCATCTTCAATGTCGGCTCCGGCCCCGCGGGACGACGCATCATCTTCGAGGTCAAAACCGGCACAGTCGAAGGCGAACGCCTCAACGGAACCATGAAGGGATCAGCGGGTGCTGACTGGATGGTCATGGATGCCAACGGCGTGGCCACCCTCGACGTACGGGTGCTAATCGAAACCAACGACGGCGCACTTATCTTTATGCAATACGGCGGCCGCGCCGATTTCTCGAAGGGACCAGGAACAGCACCGGTGTACACGGCGCCGGTCTTCGAAACGAGCGACGAGCGCTACCTCTGGCTCAACTCGATCCAAACGGTCGGCAAGGGCATCGGCGAAGGCCTGTCGCTAGTATACGAAATCGCCGAAGTTCACTAACTGCAGTGGCCACCGAAATTGGTTTCAGGGAAAGGCGCCTAAGGTCTCGACCCCCGCCCATTAGCCCGCCCCCGGGTTAGTGGGTTGTCGTCGGCGGTTTCGTGATGGCCGATCCACTGCGACTGGTTCTCATCTAGGTGATCTCGGCGAATGGATACAGTTACCGCTACGGTGGTAACTGTATCCAAGGCAAGGATCTGGACGGCCTCTCGCCCGACCTCCTTGAGCGCGTCCAGCGAAAGATAAAAGCCCACCCCGCGGCTAACGAGGGAACTGCCGCCGACCGGTGACCAGACGACGACCGGTCCGAGTCTACGCCGCCTTGTTTCGACGACTTCTACACATTAGGGAGAACACCCTGACGAGCCTCTCTGGTCTGCCGGTTGGACCGCGGAAAACGGTTCCGTGTGGTCCCAGAACCCCCAATTGCGCATCTCGGCGTGGATCTCGTTGGCGGTAATCCGGCTGATGTGTCCGTTCTTGGCCGCTCGGATTAGTAGTTTGCGGATCCGTTCATAGCGGTGGCCGGATGCAATAACTTCCAGCGCCCCAAGCGCGTCTGTGTCATCGGTCGCCAAGATCCACGAGCGTTCGATCGCCACGGCGAGACAACTCGCCTCACCGGGGTCGATCTCCCTCTGTATCCCGGCCGCTTGGGCGGTGCGTCGAGTCGCCAGCATGGAGAATAGGTCGACTTCGGAATCGGTGAGTTCGACGACGGTTAGGCGGCCTTCGTCATAGAGAGAGGAGACTCCATCGAAGCGAGCGACCGCGAGTTGGGACTTTTGTTGTTTGTCAAGCGACGCCCGAGGGTCGATGCTCATCTTTTCGTAGAAGTGACGGGCTCCCCCGATTTCGCAAAGCGTGCCCGCGTCGGGGTCGAACACGATCGCGGTTGTCACCAAGCCTTTCGGCGCGAGATCGACTAGTAGCTCTAGCCGATCAACGAGGGTGAAGTACAAAAGGACAACTGTGTCAAGAACAAGCGGTGACTCATCCGGAAAAGACACGAGAGTTCTCAAACTCGGCTAGTTCGCGTTCAGTATCCTCGTCAGCATCACCGGTGATATCAGGGGTAGCTACAATCGACGTCACTTCTGGGATGCTCAACTGGGTCTGCGAGGCGATGGTCGGTACCGAAACTGCACCATCAGCGATCGCGACATGCACGAGGCGCCAGAACCGGCGAGGGAACCGCGCTATGCGCCACGCTCGCAGGTCATGGCCATACTCTTCGTCACTGGGCTCATAGCCAAGGGCGCGAGCGAGAAGCACAGGTCGGACCCGGCGAAACTCACTATAGGTTTGCGGCGTAAGCAGTTTTACCTGACGCAAACGCAGCAGTGTCATAGCCCACGACACGTTGAACGATCGCTGGATGCGCACCACGTCCGCTGGGTCAGTGAGCTTGCCGACCATCCCCCACTCTTCGGTTAGACGCCGCAGTGCCTCGGTCGGCATGAGGAACTCCGATGCGAACAAGTCAGCAAACCTCTCGCGCCCATCCTTGCGGTCCGTCGAGACGCTCACCCCTCGGCTACGACTGTGAAACATTGCGTGAGCCAGTTCGTGGGCAATCGTGAAACGACGTCGACCCGGCGTCATGTTCGTGTTCACCACTATCGCGAACCCAACCTGATCGTGATTCAAAAATCCACCAGAGATGCCCGCACCGACGTTGTCACCGAGGTCCGCTCGAAAAACGGTCACGCCCAGCATTTCCGCCGCCTGGTCAATATCGGGTATTGGCCCTAGCCCGAACCGGAGCCACGACCGAACCTCTTCAGCCTTGCGTCGTGCGTCGCCTTGGGTCTGAAACTCGTGTGATTCGATGAACGGGGAGTGACGTAATCCACGAACCTCGAAGCCGACCTGTTCGGCTAGATCGCCGTAGAACCCGAGAAAAGCGGTGAAATCGCGCAGGCCTCGAAGTGCGGCGGGGGCAAGGCCATCCTCGGATCGGTACAACATGGCGGCATAGTCCGATCCATCAGGTGCCGTGTCGTGACGCAACTCATCGATCGGGATGCGATAGAGGCGAGCTAGGGCGGTGAGTTGCCACACGTTCGGCTTCCTGGTGCCAGATTCCCAATAACTGACCATGGCGCGGTTGACCCCGATAAAGCGAGCAACGTCGTCTTGGGACAACCCGACGTCGGCCCTCGCACGCGCAAAACCTCCTCCACTGGCCCTCATATCGTCTCCCTCCGGCAGGCATCTGCTGTTACACCAGTCACCCTAGTCGCCGACTGAGCGCAACCGACCAGATAGAGCGACGGAGTTCTTAACTTGTTATGAAAATCAGCTATGTAGTCCTTTTTACGTGCTCAAGCAGCATTGGGATTTACCGCAACTCTCGGAGCCTCCGTGATGCCTATCGGTCAACTTATCGACTACCGAAACCTCGAGTGTCACAGGCCATCGTTACGGTCCTTATTGACCACGAAATTGGGTCAATCTTACGAAGGAGTTTTGGATAATGGCTTTCAGCAACCCACGCGGAGTGCAGAGCTGTCGATCAAACCGGAGGAGCTGGGGAAGGCGCGCTTGGCCTACGGACACCACATGTCGCGTATGCGGGAGGAAGTTCTCTAGCTCGGCAGCAATGCGGAAAGGCCTTGAGGGCGATGGGAACAGTTGTTCTCACCGCGCTCCGGTTTCACATTCCAAGAGAAATGTAGCGAAGGAACCTGTCTCACGGGTAACGGCGAAGCGCCCAGATTCGTGCGACCTGTGCAAACAGACCCTCCCCTACCGAAGTGGGTGGTTCCAGAAGAGCGCTGGGAAATGGAAAGCGTTGTGCAACGAGTGCAAGAAAGCGAGCTAGGTAGCTGAGTTGGGATCACTCGGCTGAGCGTTCCAACTACGTCCCAAAGCCCCGATCTCGACTGCCGGTGGACCAGCATGTTTACGGCGATCGCAGCCGACGGCCTAGAGCGGAAGGTTGCCGGTGGCGGATTTGGTTGTTCCGTGGTCCTTGTAGGCGGCGATGGTGCGCTGGGCGATTCGCATCTGGTGGACCTCGTCGGCACCATCGGCGAATCGTGCCCAGCGGGCTTGTTGATACATGTGGGCTAGCGGCGTGTCGGTCGAGTAGCCCAGCGCGCCGTGGACTTGAATGGCTCGATCGATGATCCGGTTCAGCGAGTTAGCGATGAAGTGCTTGGCCATCGAGACTTCAGACTTGAAATCGACGTTCTCACCGGCGTGGGCGGCATCGATCTTCGAGGCGGCGTGCAACACCATCAGCTTTGACTGGTATAACTCCATCGCTGAGTCGGCGATCATCCACTGAATGCCCTGCTTTTCGGCCAGGATCGATCCGTGGCTGTAACGGTCGAGCGAGCGGGCCACCATCATGTCGAGAGCAGTTTCGGCCTGGGCAATCCAGCGCATGCAGTGAGCTAGTCGAGCGGGGCCCAGTCGGTACTGACCCAGCAGATGCCCTTGGCCGCGACCACCAAGCAACTGCGACTGGTGAACCCGCAGGTCCTCAATTCTGATCTCCGAGTGGCCGGTACTGCCGTGCATGGTTTCGATCTGTCGCACCTCAGTCCAACCGTCGGCCGGAAGGTCGATGATAAAAGCCGTGTTGGCGGCCTGGGGCAGATCGGGATCGTCCTCGGTGCGGGCCATGAGAATGGCGAAATTGGCTCGATGGGCGTTGGAGATGAACCATTTATGGCCGTTGAGCACCCACTCGTCACCGTCGGGGTAGCCGCGGGTGCGGATGAGGGTCGGGTCAGAACCAGCGACCTCTGGTTCGGTCATCGCAAAACACGACCATTGGGTGCCAGCACATAACGGCTTGAGGTACTTCTCGGCCTGTTCTGGTGTCGCCCAATGAAGCAGCGTATGCATGTTGCCTTCGTCAGGCGCCTGGCAGTTAAGCACCCACGGGCCGTAATACGACCGTGCCGCCTCGGCCTGCACCATCGCCAACGCCACATGGCCCAAACCCATCCCACCCCACTCTTTGGGCATGTGCGGCAGCCACAAGCCCTGCGCTAAGGCCTGTTTGCGCATTTCGAGGAGACGATTCACACGGGCTCGGCCTTCGAGGGGCGGTCCCCCACCATGACCAGCAATGTCGCCCTCGCCCGGTTTCACAACCTCGTCAATGAAGCTACGAACCCGGGAACGTATCTCTTCCTGCTCGGCGCTAAGGGTGAAATCGATGGCCATGTAGTCCCCGACAGGTCAAACAGGTCGGGAGGGTTAGGCGTCGAGGTAGCGAGTGACGGCGATGGCCGACGAAATCACCGACACGACAATGGCGATGCCCAAGACCAGCAGGTTGGTGGAAAGAAACTCGCTGTCGCTGACCTTGAAACCAGCCATAAGTTCAAGGCCGTCGGGTTGGCTAAGTTCGGCGATTTGTCGGTCGATTATCCAAAGACCACCCGCCGCACCAACCGCGCCGATAACCGCCTGCACGATACCTTCGAGCATGAACGGAATACGGATAAACCAGTTGGTGGCCCCCACCACCTTCATTATCTCAATCTCTCGGCCCCGGTTGCGAATGGCGCTCACGATGTTGGTGAGGATCAGCAAAGTCGCCGCGCCGAGCAGAATCAGCGAACCGACCAAGACCCTGACCCCGATATCGTCGGCCAGGGTTTGGATATCGCGAATCGTGTCGTTGGCCGACACCACAGTCTTCACCCCCGGTCGGCCCACGAACTGGTTGGCCAACTCCTCCACCACGTCCGCGTCGGGATCGACGGGCACCACGCGATACGACGGCGGCATAACGTCCGCGGTGACAACCTCCACTAGTTCGGGGGTGTCGGCGAAGATGTCTTTGAACTCTTCGTAAGCCGCTGCTTGATCGACGTACTCATGGGAGCGAATCTCGGGACTGGTAGAGATGGCGTCCAAAATGTTGTCGTTTTGTTCCGGCGTGGCCTCAGGATTCATCCACACCACGAACTCGATGCCGCCCTCCCAGCGTTGGGTTGCGTTGTCGACGGCATAGTTGAACAAGAAAAACGCGCCGAAAAGCCAAAGCGACACACCAATAGTGATAATGGTGGCGAGCGACAGCAGAAAGTTCCGCCAGAGATTCTGACCGGTTTCGCGGATGGCGTATACGGGGCTGATGGCCATAGCAATCCCCTACTCGTACACGCCGCGGGCCTGATCGCGCACGATCTGCCCCCGATCGAGTTCGATGACACGGCGACGCATCGTGTCGACGATACCTCGGTCGTGACTGGCCATCACCACGGTGGTGCCGGTGCGGTTGATGCGATCGAGGAGGCGCATGATGCCAACCGAAGTCTGCGGATCGAGGTTGCCGGTGGGTTCGTCGGCCAAAAGGATCAACGGCCGATTGACAAACGCTCTGGCGATGGAAACCCGCTGCTGTTCACCCCCGGAAAGCTGCGCGGGGAAGCTGTTGACCTTCTCCGACAAGCCGACCAACTCAAGAATTGCTGGTACCTGCTTTTTGATGACGTGACGGGGTTTACCGATCACTTCGAGAGCGAACGCCACATTCTCGGCGACTGTCTTGGTCGGCAGCAGCTTGAAGTCCTGAAAGATATAGCCAATGTTGCGGCGAAGGTACGGAACCTTCCAGCGGCCCAAGGCGCCAATGTCTTTACCCGCGACATAAACCGTGCCGGTCTCTGGGACCTCCTCACGGTTGAGGAGGCGAATGAAGGTGGACTTCCCCGACCCTGACGGCCCGACAAGGAAGACGAACTCGCCTTTGCCAATACCGACCGTGGCGTCGCGCAGGGCAACCTGATCCCCTTTGTAGACCTTAGTGACGTTCTCAAGTTTGATCATGTTGCTCCGGTGGAGAAGCGGACCGCCCGCGGGCGAAACCGTAGCACCGCGACGCCCCGTTTGAACGCCATGGTCGACATCATGTGGCATCGGCTTTCGCTCGGGTCCATCGTAGCCACGCTTCCATGAACGGATCGAGGTCGCCCGCTAGCACCACATCTATCTGGGCGGTTTCGTGTTCGGAGCGTAGATCCTTCACCATCTGGTACGGCTGCATCACGTAGCTGCGGATCTGGCTGCCGAAACCAACGTTTTGTTGCTCGCCGGTAATGCCCGCGATCTCATCTTGGCGCTTCTTGCGTTCGAGTTGGAGCAGTTTCGACGCCATCATCTGCATAGCCCGCTCCTTATTTTGATGCTGGCTGCGTTCGTTTTGGCAACTGGTGACGAGGCCGGTTGGAAGGTGGGTGATGCGCACCGCCGAATCGGTGACATTGACGTGTTGGCCGCCCGCCCCCGACGAGCGATAGGTGTCGATTCGTAATTCTTTTTCGTCGATCTCGATCTCGTCGGGCACCTCCTCGAAGAACGGCGATGTCTGCACCGCGGCGAACGCGGTCTGGCGCTTGCCTTCGTTATTGAACGGCGAGATTCGTACCAGGCGATGGACACCGTGTTCGGACTGCATCAACCCGTAGGCGTGGCGTCCCTTGAGGATGAACTCGACGTTGTTGAGGCCCGCTTCGGTGCCTTCCGACACGGCGGTGATCTCGATGTCGAAACCGCGGCGCTCCGCCCACCGGTTGTACATCCGCATCAACATCTCGGTCCAGTCCTGGGCATCGGTACCCCCTTCGCCCGACTTGATCTGGCAGACCGCGTCGCCCTCATCGAACTCGCCGGTGAACAACGATCGCATCTCGAGCGCGTCAAGGGTGACTTCGAGGGCGCACGCTGCCTCGGTGATCTCCGGTTCGAGCGAGCAATCGTCTTCCTCTCGGGCCATGGCATGCAGGACCTCAACGTCTTCGATGTCGCTCGCTAGCCGGTGGTAAAGCCCGAGGTCTTCGCTGACCGCGGCCAACTCGGAAGTGACCAAACGGGCCTTGTCCTGATCGTCCCACAAGTCCGGGCGTGACGCCTCCGTTTCGAGTTGAGGCTGGCGGATTAGCAGCTCGCCAATACGCAAATAACTTGCCGCCTCATCGAGGCGGGAGCGGATCGCGGCGAGTTGGTCGGTGAAATCTTGCATGGCGAACCTACCGGACGGCTCCGGCCCGCCCATGACACTGCTTATACTTTTTGCCCAAGCCACACGGGCAAGGGTCGTTGCGGCCCACCTTTTCCAGCGCCGATTTTACAACCGGATCACGAGAAACGGGCTGGTTGGGCTTCACCCGTGTATGGCTCTTCGAAGCGGTTACCCCTTCGAGTTTAGGTTCGTCCGGGGTTGCCTCGGGCTTAGCCGCAACCCGAACATGCATGACGTACTTGACGAAATCTAAAGCAATGCCGGTCATCATCATGCCGAACATCTCAAAACCCTCACGCTGCCATTCGGTGGCGGGATCCTTTTGGCCCATCGCTCGAAGATGGATGCCTTCTCGCAGCAGATCCATCTCGCGCAGATGCTGACGCCAACGTTGATCGATGACGCGAAGCATCACCTGACGCTCGACCTGGCGAAGGATGTCAGCCCCTAACTCGGTTTCGCGGGTTTCGTAATGAGCGACTCCCTCTTCGCGTAGCAGGTCTTCGAGTTCGTCGACCGAACGAGCCGCGAGCAGTGCCTCGACGGTTACTTCGGTGGGCCACAGGGTCTTAACTTCGGTGGCGAGACCTGCGATGTCCCACTCTTCGAAAATATCTGACACGCAAAAGGTACCAACGGCTCCGCTTACCGCTTCGTCGAGATATTCGAGGGCTTCGTCGCGGAGATCGGCCCCGGCGAGGATCTGAGCTCGACGGAGGTAAATGATCTTGCGCTGCTCGTTCATCACCTCGTCATATTTCAAGACGTTCTTGCGGGTCTCGCCGTTACGGGCTTCGACAGTGTTTTGGGCTCGCTCGATTGCCTTGGTAACCATCTTGGCCTCGATCGGAACGTCGTCGGGAAGGGTCCGGTCCATAACCCAGTTCATGGCGCCGGTGGCGAAGAGACGCATGAGTTCGTCTTCGAGCGACAGATAGAAACGGCTCGCCCCGGGGTCGCCTTGACGACCGGCTCGACCCCGCAGCTGATTGTCGATGCGGCGACTTTCGTGGCGTTCGGTGCCGAGCACGTACAAGCCACCGAGTTCTAGCACCCGATCCCGTTCGGCGTCGGTGACTTTGCTGTGCTTGGCGACTAGTTCGGCCAACCGCGCCTTGTCATCGTCTGACGCCGGATCGCCTCCTTCGGCGAGAAGGTCGCGCAGGGCGAGTCCTTCGGGATTGCCGCCAAGCAAGATGTCGACCCCGCGGCCCGCCATGTTGGTGGCAACGGTAACTCCGTGCAGTTGACCGGCTTGGGTAACGATTTCGGCCTCGCGATGGTGCTGCTTGGCGTTCAGAACCTCATGGGAGATCCCCCGCTTGGTCAACTCATGGGATAATTTCTCGGACTTTTCGACCGATATTGTGCCGACCAGTACCGGCTGACCCCGCTCGTTTCTTTCTTCAATATCGTCGATGCAAGCCTGAAACTTGCCCGCCTCCGTCTTGTAGATGAGATCGCCGTCATCGAGGCGAACTAGGGGCCGATGGGTCGGTACCGGCACTACGTGCAGGCCGTAGGTCGACACGAACTCTGAAGCTTCGGTCTCGGCAGTGCCGGTCATACCCGCCAACCGTTCGTAGAGCCGGTAATAGTTCTGCAAAGTGATAGTGGCGAGGGTTTGGTTCTCCTCCTTGATCGCCACCCCTTCCTTAGCTTCGACGGCTTGATGGAGGCCCTCCGACCAGCGCCGACCTTCCATGACTCGGCCGGTGAACTCATCGATGATCTTGACCGCCCCACTGCCGTCGACGAGATAGTCCTTATCCTTGCGGTACAGTTCTTTGGCTCGCAGGGCGGCTTGGAGTTGGTGGACCAAGTTGGCCGACACTTCGTCGTAGAGGTTGTCGACGCCGAGCGCCCGTTCGACGGCATGGATCCCTTCTTCCAACGGGGCGATCGTGCGCTTTTCCTCATCGACTTCGTAGTGGATGTCGCGCCGCAACCCGCGGGCCACCGAGGCGAACTTCACGTAGAGTTGAGCGGCGTCGGCGACGCGACCCGAGATGATGAGCGGCGTCCTAGCTTCGTCGATGAGGATTGAGTCGATCTCATCAACGATGCAGTAGCAGTGACCGCGCTGAACCTGCTTGGCTTGGGACAAGGCCATGTTGTCACGGAGGTAATCGAAGCCGAACTCGTTGTTGGTGCCGTAGGTGATAGCGGCCGAGTACTGCTCGCGCTTGTACGCGGGGTCGCGGTTGCCGGGCAGGATCAAACCGACATCGAGGCCCATCCAACGATGCACCTGACCCATCCACTCGGCATCTCGAGTGGCTAGGTAGTCGTTCACCGTTACGACATGAACGCCTTGTCCGGTGGCGCCATTGAGATAGATCGGCAGGGTTGAGGTGAGCGTCTTCCCCTCGCCGGTTTTCATTTCGGCGACCCAGCCGAGGTGCAACGCGGCTCCGCCAATGAGTTGGACGTCGTAGTGACGCTGTCCGAGTACTCGCTGGGCGGCTTCTCGGATGACCGCAAACGAGTCAATCAAGAGATCGTCGGGTGACTCACCTTGCTCGAGGCGGGACTGAAACTCACCTGTCTTGGCCTGAAGGGCTTCGTCGCTCAGCGCTTCCATTTCCGGTTCGAGCGCGTTGATGTCCGGAACTAGAGACTCTAGGGCTTTGAGCTTGCGTCCTTCTCCGGTACGTAGAACTCGGTCAAAAATGCTCATAGGTGACTAAGAGTCTAGCGACCGAACGGATCAAATTGTCGTTGCTATCCGGCCTCGTCGATGAGGCCAACGTCGCCATCGTCGCGGCGGTACACGACCGCGCTGCGGCTGGTGTCGCGGTTGATGAAGAAGAAGAACCCGTGCCCGAGGAGTTCCATCTTGAGCACCGCCTCATCGGGGGTTACCGGGCCAAGATGAAAGCGCTTGCTCTTCACGATGGTGGGCAACGGATCCTCATCCTCGACCTGCTCGGTGGCTGCAAGCGTCTCCGCCGAGGGCATCTCCGCCAAGGGTATCTCCGCCAAGGGTATCTCCGCCAAGGGTATCTCCGCCAAGGGCATTGTGACGTTGTTGCTCGTACGTATAGTGGAACCGTCGCCGTGGTAACGGATCTGCAACTTGGTACGCAGTTTACGAATCTGGCGCTCGAGCTTTAGCGTCGCCTTTTCAACCGCCCGGTAGGGGTCGGTGGCTTGGACCTTGCAGCGCAGATGATGTCCGTGCCCTTCTACGACAACCTCACATATATCCTTTTCGGAGATCCGCGGATTGCGCGCCTTGTCGAGACGCACCTCAGCTCGGTCGAGGCCTTCGATGAAGCGATCGAGGCCGCCGATTTTCTCATGGATCACCTCCTTCAGTCGCGGTGTGACATCAACATGCCGTGCGCTGATGGAGACTTCCATTCGTTTCCTCCGCTTGCTGTGGTTTGGCTAATTGTAGACCGATCGTGAGGGTCTTGTCTGCTCAAAGCCTCCACTATCAGCCTGGGTGGCCACAACCGCCACCGTGTGACCCGCCCCCCGACGCCGCAGAGTGGCCCCCGCCACCGCAACAGTAGTACCGGTAGTTGATACGTCGTCGACGATGAGCACAGTGGGGGCCCCGCGAAGCGGTCGGCCGACGGGATGGAGCCGAGGGCCGACGCGGCGCCCCGCGGCGTCGCGAGCGGTTTGGGGAAGATCGTTGCGCGCCCGCCGCAACAGTCGGCGAACTGGTCGCTGCAAGCGGTGAGCGACAGCGCGGGCCAGTAGCTCGCTTTGATCGAAGCCGCGCAAGCGCCGCTGGCGAGGCGAGGCCGGACACCACGTGACGATATCGACCCTCGGGGCGACGAGAGCCATCTGGTCTGCTATCTCGGTAACCGCGGCGGTTTGGTTGCCGTACTTGAGGGCCCGAACTAGATCGGCGGCACGGCCCACGTGTTGCCAACACGGGTAAGTCTCCACGGCTTGCATAGGAAGAACCTTACGAACGGGGTGTGACAGCTATCCGCTCGCCGGCACCGCTGGAGCGAGGGCACAGAGCACGTCATCGTCCACCGCGCCCTGGCCCGCCTCGGGGTGAAGGGGATGAACACAGACGTGGGTAGCGCCTGCCTCAGCGTGTTCGGCTAGGCGGCCTTCGATGGCATCAGCGTCGCCCCACGCAACGAGGCCGTCAACGAGTTTGTCACTGAGACCATCGATGTCTTCGTCGGTGAACCCCATGCGTAGCCAAGCGTTGCGGTAGCCGGGCGCTCGAGCGTAGAACTTCAACACCTTGGCTGCGGTCTGGCGAGCCAGCGCTGCATCGGTGGTGAGCATCACCTTCTGTTCGACGTACAGGCCCGACTCCGGCCCCATAACCGCTCGGGCCATTGCGGTGTGTTCGGGCGTGACGTTATAAGAATGAGCACCCGCGCTACGAGAGGCGGCCAACTCGAGCATCTTTGGGCCGAGGGCGGCGAGAACCACCGGCACCGGTTCGGCGGGAGCGACCGCCATATAACGGGACTTTTCCATCACGTCGAGGTAGGTACGCAGGAAGGAAAGCGGCTTGTCGTAGTCGATCCCACGCACCCGAGTGACGATCGCCGGGCTGGAAACACCCAACCCGAGGATCATACGACCGCCCGTCTGTTCGGCGACGGTGTTGGCGCCCTGCAGCATCACTCCGGGATGGCGGTGATAGATGTTCGCAATGCCCGTGGCGAGAATCAGCCGTGAAGTTACCCCGCCTAGGGACGCCAATTGGGCGAAAGGATCGCGGCCCATTGTCTCACCAACCCATAACGTGGAGTAGCCCAACTCTTCGACCCGCAGTCCGAAGGCCGTGAGTTGGGTTCCGGTGATCCCCTCGGGGGCAAACCAAACTCCTCGATCGACGTTGCCCGCGCCATTGAGGCCAGCGCCATTGAGGCCCGCGCCAGCATTATCAGAGTGATTACTCTCAGAGTTGCTACTCATAACGTGAGATGTTCTCCTTCACTACCGGCACGTTGCGTGGACAAGGGAAACGTTAGCGGCCCGAGACTAGAGCTATCGGCATCTCGGCGGATCAGTAGCGGTAATGATCGGACTTATAGGGGCCGTTCACCTTCACCCCGAGATAGTCGGCCTGAGATTGACTCATGGTCGTCAGGCGCACCCCGAGCGAATCAAGGTGCAGGCGGGCCACCTCCTCGTCTAATTCCTTGGGGAGAACGTGGACGCCCATCTCGATGGAACCGGCGTTGGTGTGGAGTTCAATCTGGGCCAGTACCTGGTTGGTGAAGGAGCAACTCATCACGAAACTCGGATGTCCGGTGGCGTTGCCGAGGTTCAGCAGACGACCTTCGCTCAAGATGATGACCGAGTGGCCGTCAGGGAACAGGTACTCGTCGACCTGGGGCTTGATGGTGATCCGCTGCACGTCGGACATGCGATTGAGCCCCGCCATGTCGAGTTCGTTGTCAAAGTGACCAATGTTGCCAACGATGGCCTGATGCTTCATCTTCGCCATGTGACCGGCCAAGATGATGTCCTTGTTACCGGTGGTGGTGATGAAAATATCGGCTATTTCGAGCACCGCTTCGAGCGTGTTGACCTCGTAGCCAGACATGGCGGCCTGCAGAGCACAGATCGGGTCGACCTCGGTAACGATGACCCGTGCGCCTTGGCCCCGCAGTGACTCAGCACAACCCTTGCCGACATCGCCGTAGCCACAAACGACCGCCACTTTGCCACCGATCATGACGTCAGTAGCCCGGTTGAGACCGTCGATAAGGCTATGGCGACAGCCGTATAGATTATCGAACTTCGACTTGGTGACCGAGTCGTTGACGTTTATAGCGGGGAAGAGCAACTCGCCCCGCTCCATCATCTGATACAGGCGATGCACGCCGGTGGTGGTCTCTTCGGAAACCCCACGGATAGCGGGAGCAAGGCGGGTAAAGAAGCCCTCCTCACGGCCCGCGATAGCGCGGACCCGGTCTAGGAATACGCCCCATTCTTCAGATGCATCGTCCTCAGTCTCGGGAATGGCCCCGGCCGTTTCGAACTCGATTCCTTTGTGGACCAGCATGGTGGCGTCGCCGCCGTCGTCGAGGATCAAATTCGGGCCGTGACCGTCAGGCCAATGGAACAACTGCTCCGTGGCCCACCAGTACTCCTCAAGCGACTCGCCTTTCCAGGCGAAGACCGGCGTTCCTGACGGTGCGTCGGTAGTGCCGTTCGGGCCGACAGCCACCGCCGCTGCGGCATGATCCTGGGTGGAGAAGATGTTGCAACTCACCCAGCGAACGTCGGCACCGAGCGCGACCAGCGTCTCGATTAACACCGCCGTTTGCACCGTCATGTGCAACGACCCGGCGATGCGAGCACCGGCCAGAGGTTGCTCGTCACCGTACCGACCGCGCAAGGCCATCAGGCCGGGCATTTCGTGCTCGGCGAGCCGGATTTCGTTACGGCCAAAGGCGGCTAGTTCAATGTCAGCGACCCTAAAGTCGCCTTCGATAGTGGCACCCACGAGGGTCCTCCATGGTTGATTCGATGGAAAGGACGGGGCCGGGGTCAACTGACACCATCTCGAAAGCAGCCCTCGTAGCAACAGTGTAGGTGAGCAGCAGACGGTTTGGGCGGATCCGGGACCAATGCCGCCCCCGCCACTGGGGTGTAGTGACCGCAAACGGTGTGTATGCGTGATGCGGGTGAGTCGCCAACCGCTGTGTGGTTGCAGTAAGGGTGACTCGAGAAAAGAAATTTAGATATGTACGCAATGTTCGGTAGTTATCTAGTTTTGTTCTGATACAATGTATCTATGTTTCAGACGATACACAAAACCTTGGATGCGGTTACTGCGGATGGTCTGTCCCGATCGGAGATGACCAAAGCCCTTTCTGGCCTTGATCATGTGGGCGCCCACGTCGAAGAGCGACGGTTGGCGTTATTAGCTGGGATCGACGCGTTGGGTGATTCTGGGGCCGATGCTGCCAGCGTGGGCCATATTGTGTCGCGGCGCTCGAACCGCCAGTCCAAACAAGACGCCAAGGTGGCTACTCAACTCGCGCAGATGCCCACGGTGGCCGAAGGGCTGGCCAGCGGGGTAATCACTGCCGAGCATGCCGCGGTGTGCGCTGAGGCGGCAGCGCGGGTATCACCAGGCGAAGCCGAGGAGTTGCTGGCCATGGCTGCGGATTTGCCTGCCGACCGGTTTGCTAAAAAGACACGCGAGTGGGTCAACAGCAGAGAATCTCGCGGCACGGTCGAGAAACGCCATGCCCGGCAGCGTCGTTTGCGTGAAGTATCTGACTGGGTTGATGGCGAAGGGATGGTCAACATATTGAGCCGCCTTGACCCGATCAACGGCGCTCGGGCTCTGGCTGCTTTGCGCGAAATCGCCAACCAGATCGGCCCCGACGACACACGGAGCCCGAAGCAACGCCGCGCCGATGCCATGGTGGGTTTGCTCACCGGGGCCCCCTCGACCCGTTCCGGCAAGCCGCATCCCAAGCACATGGTCCACCTACTGCACTGTCTCGATACTGGCAGCACCGAACTAGCCGACGGCAGCCCCGTACCCGACGAAGTGCTCATCGAACTCGGCCCCACCGCCGAAGTCGTCGGCCAAGTCTTTAGCGGTGACGGAAGGCCGTTATGGCTCGGACGCTCAACCCGACTAGCCAGTCGCGATCAGTGGATTGCTCTTATCGCCCGACATCGAGGCTGTGGCGAATGCGGAGCAACAATCGACCGCACCGAAGCCCATCACACCAAGGAATGGGCCGACGGAGGGCCAACCAACATCGACAACCTCGAACTACCGTGCTGGAGCTGCCACGGGCGAAAACACCGAGGCCGACGCGGCGACCCCAACCGGCACCGAAAACCAACCCTGCGAACCCCATCGTGACAACAACCTCAGTGATCCCTGCAGCTAGCCACAAACAAAGTGGCTTGGCCATGAACTTCCAGCGAACCGTGAGAGGCCGCTAACCAGGCCGCTGTGCCCCGAGGCAGGGTCTGGCCCCCCGCCGCTGCGGCTACGCCTTCGGTACACAAGATTATGGCTGGACCGCCCTCAACCACGGCGGAGCCGTCAACGATTATTCGCTTCAGGGAAAACTCAGGTACCGGAATCGAGTACGAGGCGACACCGTTGACGACCGGCGGGCGTTGCACGTCGGGAACGATCGGGACAACATCGACCACCTCCAGCAGGGTCTCTACATCGACATGTTTCGGGGTTAGCCCGCCACGCAAGACGTTGTCGGAGTTGGCCATGACCTCGACGCCGGTGCCGTTGAGATAGGCGTGCAGGTTACCGGGACCGAGGAACAGCGCTTCATTCGGCGCCAATCGAACAAAGTTGAGCAATAACGCGGTAACCACGCCCGCATCGCCGGGGTAGCGCTGGCCGAGAGCGGCGGCCATGGCTCGCTCCCCCGCGGCGAAGGTCGGCCCGTCCGCGGCGCACGCCCTTACCACCGAGTCGACGAACTCTCTCGCCGCGTCAGCCTCCATCGTGAGCAGGGTGCAAAGAATGGCCCGCAAACCAGCGCCGGAGGGTTCGACAGCAAGGGCAGCACGCACAGGGTCGAGGGCGGGCGTTTCGATGGTCGCCAGAACGGCGAGCGTTTGATCAGGGTGACGAAACCCGCATAACGCATCAAATTCGGTAAGCGCACAGATGAGTTCGGGCTTGTGATGGCGATCACGAAACGAACGGTGAGGCGCGTCGAGGGCAATACCCACCGCTTCTTCGCGGTCATAACCTGCCTCGGCCTGCGGGATCGAAGGATGGGCCTGCAACGACAACGGTGCCGCTGCAGCAAGGATCTTTAACAAAAAGGGCAGCGACCCAAACTGCTGGGCAACCTCTGACCCTAAAGCCGCTACTGGATCCTCGCCCACGACGACATCGAGAGGGCGAGCGTCGCCCCCGACCGATGATGGGCCAGAAGGGTGCGCGCCCAGCCATAACTCAGCCCAAGGTCGACCATCCTCAGGGCGGCCGAGCAGCGCCGGGATGCTCGATACTGAGCCCCAGTCATAGTGGCGGATTATGCCTTCGAGCAATTCCATCAACGGGCCTTCGCAAAAGGGGCGTGCAGGTCAGAGCGTGCCGGTGTGGCTGCGGATCGCCGCCACTACTGCGTCGGCGGTCACAACCAAATCGAGTAGTTGGGCCAACGGACCTTTACCCTCGGCCACGACGGTGTGGACGTGCTCGAACTCATCCTCGGCGAGGGTAACGCCGCCATCGAGACCCTCTGGTTCGTAGTCATGGCGCAACAGGATCAAAACAACGCCGTTAGTAGTGACCGCGGCGAGGCGAACCCCTGTAGCGATATCGCGGGGACCGGTCGGCAACCGGCGACGAACGGCCGGAACGCCCCCCGCTCGGTCGATCTGTTGGACCCAACGCCGAGCCGCATGCTTGCCCACCGCGCCCGCCGACGCAACGATCGCCAGCCGGCCGATCAGTGTCTCGGCCAACTCCTCGATCGGCTCCGATTGAAGGCCAGCATCTAACCGCTGGCTGATCTGAGCCGCAGCCCGAGACACCGCACGGCTCATGCCGGTGACAAAACCCAGACGCTCTAGGAGTACCAAAACCGGAACGACGGTGACGCCGAGTCCCGCCGCAGTACCGGCCGCAGGGTCGATCGCCACGACACAAATTTCCTCGGCGGTGGCCCAAGCCCCCAGTTCACCCCCAGCGGTGATAGCGATCAGCATGGCCCCCGCGGAGCGGGCCGACCGAGCCGCCGCCACGGCCGCCTGGTCGTCACCGGACTGGGAAATCACCACCGCCAACGTTGACTTAGAAACCCAGGCGGGAACCCGCGCTCCGCACGCCCGCACCGGCACGCTGCCCCGCAACTCGCAAATCGCCTCCACTACGTCGCCCGCAACGCGTGCTCCGCCCACACCGAGCAAGACGATCTGCTCGATGGCGGAGACGTCGGGGAGGCCGTCCACGTCGGCTGCTCGAACCGCTATGTCTCGGACCTGATCGGGCAGATACCGCAGAGCCGTTTGAAGATCGTCGCTCGGCCCATCAGTCGCCATATCAAGCCCCGAACGTCGGTTTAATCCCTTCAAGCGTGGCCCTAGCCATTAATAGCTCGTGTTCGCTGGGGGTGACATCGGCGGCTTCGTCGGGAAGCATGACGGGTATACCGTCGTGAATGCGGTACTGCTTGTTGAGCCGCGGGTTGTAAAGGAATCCCTCATGGGCAAAGTAGAGCAGTGAACCCTTATCGAGAGGGCAGGCAAGGATTTCGAGCAGTCGGGTGTCAAGCATCGAAATAGGATCCTACCTCGCTGACTCGGCGAGCGACTTCTTCAGCGTTGGAGGCTTCGAGATTTAGCCGCAGAAGTGGCTCGGTGTTGCTAGCGCGAAGGTTGAACCACCAGTCGCCAAGTTCCACAGTGAGACCATCCAACCGATCTTGGGGAGAGTCGGCGTATCCCTCGGCCACTCGGTCGATCACCACCGCTGTGTCATCGACGGTGGTGTTGATCTCACCGGAAGCGGCGTAGCGATCCAGGGTCGATACGAGATCGGCCAACCCGGCCGGATGGTTCCCTAGGGCCTCGAGCACGACCAGCGCGGCGATAAGGCCACTATCGGCGTTGAAGTTATCGCGAAAGTAGTAGTGGCCGGAGTGCTCGCCGCCGAACACGGCGTTGGTTTCGGCCATGACCTGCTTGATGAACGAGTGACCTACCCGGGTACGAACCGCGATGCCGTTACCCTCAGCAATGACCTCCGGAACCGTTTTCGAGCAGATCAAGTTGTGGATGACGGTCGCTCCGGGTTCGTGGGCCAAGATTGATCGGGCGACCAGCGCCGTGGTGAGGGAGCCAGAAATCGGCCGGGCGGTTTCGTCGACCACAAAGACGCGGTCGGCGTCACCGTCGAAGGCCAAGCCAATGTCGGCTCCTGTCCCTAGGACTCGGGCCATGAGATCCTTTTGGTTCTCGGGTTGGATCGGGTCGGCGGGGTGATTCGGGAAGGTGCCGTCGAGTTCGGGATACAGGTGATCCAACTCAAACGGGAGCGAGGCAAAGACGGCTGGGAGTACCAGACCGCCCATTCCGTTGGCCGTGTCGGCCACCACCTTCAACGGCTTTAGACGCGACACGTCGACGAAGGACAATACATGGTCGACATAGCCCGCCAGCAGGTTTTCACCGCGGCGAGTTCCCCTCGATCCGCCCGGGTCGGGTCCAGCCATGGCCAGAGCCTTGATGACATCGAGCCCGGTTTCACTACCGATCGGCGCTGCTTTAGCTAGGCACATCTTGATGCCGTTGTACCCGGCCGGATTATGTGAGGCCGTGAATACCGCACCGGGCATGTCGAGCACCCCGGAGGCGTAGTACATCATGTCAGTGGCGCACAATCCAACATCGACCACATCGACCCCATGATCGAGGGCACCGTCGCTGAACGCGGCTGTGAACTCCTCACCATCAGGGCGCATATCGCGACCCACAACAATTGACGTCGCCCCGCGGGTAGCTACGAATCGAGCGAAGGCCCCGCCAATGGCGCGAGCCCCGTCGACGTTGAGTTGATCAGGCACCGTGCCGCGCACGTCGTAGGCCTTGAAAATAGCGTCGAAATCAGTCACGAGATTCACTTTCTGGCGGGGGAAGAGTCATCGCCCCCAGTGATGGATAGCGGCCTCGTTGGGCGGTTGCGCGGACCCGAACAATATCTACCACAACGCTAAGACCATCGCGAAAAGCTCTCACCGTAGATGTGTCGCTGTTCACCACCTCGACGGGGATCTCCACCAAAGCCAAGTCGTACCGTTCTGCTAGGTGCAGGACTTCGATGTCGAAGGCGAAACCATCAATGATTCCGGCACCAAACACGACCCGAGCGACGTCGGAGCGGAAGGCCTTGCAGCCGCACTGAGTATCTCGATAGTTCCCCAACAAACTGATGTTGGTGACTAGGTTGACCGCTCGGCTACCGAACGAACGTAGTGCCGAGGTACCAGCAAAAGATCCGGCTTGATGACGGCTGCCGATCGCTATGTCAAAACCGGATTCTATGGCGTCGAGGAAGGAGAGAAGTTGTCTCGGGGCGTAGGCCAGATCAGCATCGGTAAACGCCACTGTTCGTCCCGTAGCCGCCGCCACCCCGGCCCGCACGGCAGCGCCCTTCCCTCGGTGGGTAACTAGTGCTATCACCTGGTTGGCCCCTGCCTCCCAAGCAGCTTGAGCGGTGGCGTCAGTCGAGCAATCGTCAACGACCACAATTTCAAGTTCGCCCGCTGCGTCGAGGGTCGATAGTTGCTCGCGAATGGTGGCTACCGAAGGCACTATCCGAGGCTCTTCGTTATAGGCCGGAACGATCACCGAAAGGCGAACCTCACCGGGTGCGACCGGCCTACCGCTAGGCCGTGACTGCTCTCGCCGAACATCCCGAAAGTGTACGGTCCGATGAAATATCGCGCGCCCGACCATGGTCGCGGCCCCCGCCAACCCGACTAAAGCTAAGAGTCGTGCGTTCACCGAACCGAGCCAAGAAGTCGCTTACGGTAACGTTGCGTTTCCAGCAGGTTCGGCCCGATAGAGAACACCAAAGTAGTGAGACCCACTACGCCGGGCAACGAGAGCACGAGCGCACGAATTGGCTCGTCGGCTCCGGGGCTCACGACGGCGAAGGTAAGACAACTGTAGGCCACGACACCTGCTGCTACGGCGAGGCGTCTTCGCTGACCGGCCGCGGCGGCGGCCGCTTCAGCCGACACGGCCTCGAGGGTGGCTCCGTCCAGAATCTCATCGCGCCCAGGCCACGAGTCAGTGGCCCGCCGCGTCCAATCCCACCAGGCAACATCCGTTCCAGCCCCGCCCGCCGATCGCCGTCGACCGACAACAATCAGACCCAGCAAGCCGCCCAATGTCAAAAGGTTGGCCACCCACTCAATCCCTGACCGGCCGTAGGTAAGCGACACCTCAGTGTCGGTCGGGACAACGACCATAAGATTCGGGGCGACCCGGTAGGGACCGTCGGCGCCGTTGGCGTTCCAGTTGGGAAAGTAACTAGTGCGCACAAGGACCGGCTGGCCAACTTGGTCCACCGAAAACGAAATGGACGCATGATCGGCCACGATGTCGAAAACCTCGGCCGGGTCAACAGGATCAGTGGGTAGAGCTGTGGGGAGCGCGGCGGTGAGAGCTTCTATCTCCGCCAGGCGACCAAGATCGTTGTCAATCGCGTGGCGGAATGCGGGCGCCGACTCCGCGATGTTGTCGAGCGTGGTCTGCGGCCAACCACTGGGTCCATCAGCGGCAATGAGCGGGACACCCGAGGCGCTCCACCACGCCACCGTAGGAACCAGCCAGTCCTCTCCGCCCGTGCCGACACCGTCCACGATTACGGGAAGTTGCTCGAGTCCCACCACCAAATCCGCGTCCTGAACCAGAAACATCACCCAAGGGCCCGCTGTGGCGATCTCAGTGAAAGCCGCCTCGGCTCGAGCCTGAAGGACGGCCTGATCACTAAACGCCAAGTAGTAGCGCACCCCTAGATCCTGCAGGTGGCGAGCACCGTCGACGGCGTTGAGGCCCTGATACGGGAGGTCGCGTTGAGCACGAGACGGCGAGGCCGACAACTCGGACTGGAGCAAGAAGTGGTACGGCGTGGTGGCTGACGCCTCAAAGTAGAGGCCTTCCATCGATGCAATACAACTATCGGTCCAATACGGCAACAGCATGGGCGACATTGGCGTTCCGTAGGATCCCAACCGCTCGCTTTCGTACTCCCACAACGCTCGTCCACATCCGTGAGTCTCACCGACGGATTCCATGGTGGACACCATAAGCGAGTACTCGGGCCAGGCTGCTTGCCCTTCGTAGCCACCGAAGTTGTGGGTCAACCAGCTAGGTCCGAGGTTCACCTCCTGCTCTGAAAAGCCGAGCCAGTTGTAGCTGCCTTGATCGTCGAGACGGCCACCGGGCAGGGAGCGCAACGGTAGCCCCAGCGAAACGAAGAGCACCAAGGTCACCACGATGGCCGGGCCGGCCGCGATCAGGGCCCGACGGGGGGTGTCCTTGGAGATCCGGACCACACGAGCCAGCCAGCGCCCAACTTCGGCGACGGTAATGGCCGCCATCAAGTTGATGGACAAGTAATAGAAGGGCAGAATCCGCACATTCCACAGCCGGCCCTCCGGTAACAGCAAGAAGGTCGAGGCGAAAATCAGCGCGACGATCGACAGCGCCATTCCCAAACGGATCCGCCGCACGCCACATATCACCGCTCCAACAACGGCGACCACTACGAGAAGCTGAAGCGGCGGATCATTGACGAGAAAGGTCTGGCCGCCAAAATCGCCGGCCCGGTTCCACAGCGCCTCTACGTAGCGGCGTTCTTTTCCCCAGCCCATGTCGTTGAGCAGGGATCGATTCCAGAGAAACGGCAGAACCCAGAAAGCAGCTAACATCGCCGACAGAGGACCCATCGTTGCGAGCCATTTCGTGGTGCGCTTGCCGGGGCCGGTAATGTAGAGGGCAAGGGTCACGATCAAGCCGAAGAAGGCGGCAAAAAGGTGGGTAAGGCCCGCCAGGGCGAGAAGGGCGGCGGCTAGCCCCCGGTGGCGGCCGGTTTGCATACCCCGCGCCGCGACACCGATATAAAACACCGCGAAGGTGAGGCCCAGACTGTAGGCAAACTCGCCCGCCATGGTCGACATGAGGTTGCCGCCGTAGATGTTGTAGCTACGGTCAAACAGGAACGGCAGAGTCATTACGGCCATGAACGCCGGACCGGGAAAGGCCAGCCCACCGAGACGCCCCGCCGACCACGCAGCGACCGGCAACAAGACTAGACCCGCGACCACCACGAGTTTCATGGCCACGCCGTACGGGACTGGGATGAGCAGCACCCAGCCCACGGCGGCAACGAGATAGAGGGCTCTCACCCGACCGGGACTGGCCTGGGGGCCGAGTTTGCCACGCAGCAGAAAGGTGCCCGTAGCCACCGCGATCGAGGCCATGAGAACAAAGACCACCCCGCCGCCTAGACCGACATTGATCATCACGATAAATAGCGACGGGATCACCATGTAGAAGGTGAAGGCGGGAAACCCAGCGTACCAGTCCGGAGACCATCCGGTAAGCCGGAAGTCGGGCAGTAGCACATCGCGTAAATAGGCTGGCGACCAGACGTGGGCGCCCATGTCGCCCCCGGTCGGTGTCGTATTCTCGAACCATAGGCCAGGCCGGAGATTCCAGATTACGAACAGGGTGGCGAATCCCACCAAACCAATGGTGATGAGGGTTTCTAGCGAAACGGCGGACCAACGTCGCGACGGGTCTTCACGAGGCAGCGGAGAAGTCATATTGTTGAACATGATGCCATTTCGCGTGGTCAGACCGTCAGCAGCAAGGTCAGTGTAGTGAGGTTGAAACCTACGTGGGCCCAGATAGCGGTCCCGAGGCGACCGGTGCGATGCACGGCCACCGCGGCGATCACCGCGAAAAAAACCAAACCGGGGAACTGGATCAGTTGGAAATGCGAACCGGCAAAGATCAGCGAACTCAGGATCACCGCACCCGAGATGGCGCCGGACTTTGGGGCCCAGGCGTCACGGAGGGCATGGAACAACAAACCCCGATAGACAATCTCTTCGGCAATCGGTGCTGCGATCACCGTCATCAGCACCAAGAAGGCAATGTCGGTCGATGAGTTCACTCCGGCGAAAAGATCTCGGGCCACACCATCCACATCGCGCTCACCAAAGACCAAGAACACCACTTCGTACAAGGGGATGAGCGCGAACTGCGCCATCGCACCGATGACCAGACCCATCGGGATATCGCGGCGGGTGACCGACCATCGCAGATCACGGCGCCAGTCTAAGCCGTCTCTGCGAGCCCATAGCGGTACGACGATCAGACATCCCCAGAGCGGAGCGTTCATCAAAACGAGCACGGGGATCGGAATGCGGAAATCGTTCAGAGCGACGCCCTTGCCGATCTGCATCGCGGTTCGGCCCAACTCAGTGCCCGCGGCGGTCGAGACGCTAAACTTCCAGTCCCCCGCGCTCAATACGGCTGTACCCAATCCGGCGGCCGAGAAAAGACCAGCCGAAAATGCGACAATGGCGTAGGCGATTCGCCGATGAGGGGCAGGCGTCGGTGGCACCGCGCCCGCTAACTCGCGTAACGAAGTTCCGCCGTCACCTTGGGCTGCCGCTGGTCGCGTAGTTCCCAGCCGCGAGGCGAGCGGGTACGGTCGGCGTGTTGGCGGCAAAGGTCATGATGGGCGGGGTGATTTTCGGCGCGGAGGTCATCGAGCCACACTTGTCGTTGGGGATAATCAAACGACAAGGTGGCGTCGGCCACGCGGCCACAGCCCGGACGGGCACAGCGTCGACTCATCGCGCCACGTTAACCGCTCCTGCGCGGAAGGCGGTGGACCCGTCTAACCTTGACTTATGGCGTCCTCACCATCTACCCCTCCTCCTCCCCCGCCGATGAAGGACGGGGACGGTGCCGCCAGCGGGGCTAAGCCTGCGGCCACCGGATGGTCACGCTACGTAGTGTGGATTGCCCTCGGTTCGCTGATAGCGGTGCTCGTCGCGACCAGTTTGTTTCCCGACCCCGACCGCGAAACCGTCGAGTACAGCGATTTCCTCGCTCAGGTCAACGACGGTGAGGTCGCGGTCGCCGAGTACGACAACACCGATGGTGGTATCACCTATAGTGACACCAACGAAATCGAGTTCGTCACCACCGGACCTACCCCTCTTCCCGACGACGACCATGCCCTGATCACGTCGCGCACCAAGTTCACATTCGATACCCCGAGGCCGAACTTCTTCACCTCGTTGATTCCCTTGTTAATCCCGGTCACGTTACTGATCTTGTTTTTCGTATGGATGCAACGGCGAGCACAGGGCCAGATGGGCAACATCATGTCCATCGGCCGAAGCAAGGCTAAGCCATACTCTACGGAACGGCCCGGCACGATGTTCGATGATGTCGCCGGCTACGAAGGCGTCAAACAAGAGATCACCGAGATTGTCGACTTTTTGAAGTTCCCAGAACGTTTCACCGAGATCGGGGCACGGGTGCCGAAAGGGGTGCTACTCGTCGGGCCTCCCGGTACCGGAAAGACCCTGATCGCCAAAGCCGTCGCTGGCGAAGCGGGAGTTCCGTTCCTTTCTGTTACCGGCTCGGACTTTATGGAAATGTTCGTCGGAGTTGGTGCCAGCCGAGTCCGCGATTTGTTCGAATCGGCCCGCAAGTTGGGCAAAGCCATCATCTTCGTGGATGAGATCGACTCGATTGGTCGCAAACGCGGCGCCGGTCTCGGCGGTGGTCACGACGAGCGTGAACAGACGCTCAACCAGATGCTCTCCGAAATGGACGGTTTCGAAGCGTCAGAAGGAGTCGTGATGATGGCGGCCACCAACCGCCCCGACATTCTCGACCCGGCCCTGTTGCGTCCCGGACGATTCGATCGCCAGGTCGTAGTCCCCCTCCCGGAGCTTCAGGATCGAATCAAGATCTTGGAGGTCCACATGAAAGGCAAGCGCCAGGCTGACGATGTTGATGTAAACGTCATCGCCCGCGGTGCGCCCGGAATGAGCGGGGCCGATCTCGCCAACCTAGTTAACGAAGCCGCACTCGTCGCCGTGCGGCGCGAGCGTAATGTCATCTCGGCCGAGGACTTTGACGCCGCCAGAGATCGAGCCCTGCTCGGCATTGAGCGTCAGTCAATGGTTCGCACACCTGAAGAACTCGAACGCACCGCGTATCACGAAGCCGGCCACGCCCTGTGCGCGTCGGTGCAGACTAAAGCCGATCCGGTCCATAAGGTCACGATCATCCCGTCGGGGATGACCCTCGGGGTCACGATGACGCTCCCCACCGCCGACCGCCACAGCTGGGACAAAGAAGAACTCGAAGCGCAGATGATTATGGCCATGGGAGGACGAGTAGCGGAAGCCCTCGTGTTCCACGAGTTTTCGTCGGGCGCATCGGACGATCTCCGCCAAGCCACTAATTTGGCCCGCCTCATGGTCACCGAGTGGGGGATGAGCGACGCGGTGGGGCCGGTGTCGCTCTCCGACAACAGTCCGGTTTTCCTCGGTGAAGGCATGATGCAGTCCCGCAACCACTCGCCCGCGACCCAAAAACTAATCGACGACGAGATCCGCCGCATCCTCATTGGCGCCGAGGATCGCTGCCGTCAGATCTTGACCAAATATCGGCTAGGCCTCGACTTAGTTGCTCGCGCCTTGCTCGAACACGAGACGATCTCGGGCGAGGAAGTTGATCGTCTTATTACCGTGTCGCGGTCCGGTCCGATCGTTGCCGCCACGCCGGCCTCCGTTTCGGCCGGAGACGAAGCCCCCGCGTAGGCCGTGGATCGCGTCCTACTGGTTTTCGGCGCGATCACCATCGCCGCCGCGCTAGCGGCCTTACTCGGCCGAAAACCCGGCGCTCCAGCCGGCAACACTCAGCACGTGCCTACCCTTGTCGACCGTGGTGACTTCCGGCGCCCGAAGGCCCCGTGGCTAGTCGCGGTATTCACCGCCGCGACCTGCAACACCTGCGCGGGAGTGTGGGAGCGGGCGCAGCTACTTGAGAGCAGCGAAGTCACGGTAACGCAGGTCGAAGTAGAACAAAGTAAGGCCATCCACGACCGCTACCGAATCGATAGTGTCCCGACGCTCGTGATTGCTGACGTTGACGGTTTAGTGAAGCGAGCATTCTTGGGTCCTGTCACCGCGGCCGAGTTGTGGGCGGCAATGGCCGACGCGCGAGAGCCCAGCTAACTATCCTCGCCGACGGGAACTACCCCTTCGGCGGCCACCGCGCCCGGCAACTGACGCGAGGTGAAACCGATGATCTCACGGCCGACAACGACGGGGGCGGTGGCCTCGATTAATAGAAGCGGTCGATCATGGTCAATAGCGGCTGAACTCACTGTCTGGCGTCGACTAGGGCCTAACTCGAACTCGGTAATGACCACTGTCCCAACGTCGGTGATCGAACTTACGGTCACGGTCGCAATGGCGGTGGAGGACGGGTTCAGCACGGCGATCTCGCTCTCTTCTCCATCGAGAGCGGCGAACCACGTGGTAGCCGCGGCATCGAAAGCTGGCGTGCCTGCCGTCCCAGGTATCGCGTCGGTGGCCGTAGCCACGAATCGAGTCAGTCCGGCCCCGACCGGAAGGCCGCTGAGGGAACGCACAACGATACCGAACCCGCTTAGTTTATCGAGCCGGGCTTCGGTCGAGAGGTCCACGACCACCGTTCGACGAGGACGAACGGTTAGTTCGATTGGATCAACCACTACCGAACCGTCGGTGACAATCTCTAGATCGACCTCGGCGATTTCGCTAGCCGAAGGATTAATTACGTGAACTGTGTCGACGACGCCGTCAAGGCGCGACGCAGTAGGCAAGACCGACACGAGGCTGCCTTGGTGAACGGCGGGGGTTACCGTGAGGCCGCGCTGGTTGTCGTTCGCTCGAACCTGCACTCGATTTCCGACTAGCCGTCCCGACCGAACAGTGACGATAGCGCTCACGCGGCTGGCAATCGTGACCTCCGTGGTGACATCGATGGCCACCACGCGCCGAGCCGGGACGACCACCGCGTCCAAACTATCAGTTCCGACATCAGAATCGAACTGAATATCGGCCACCGCAGCCTCTTGAAACGGGTTCATTAACAACATGACCATCTGCTCGCCGTTCGCCAGTTGTCGAGTGGCGCCGTCGGTGACGATTAGCGAAGTCGTGGTCTGTGTTGGACACGCCGCCCGATCGGTACCGGTCTCACCCTCGTAGGTCTGCTCCACGATGACGTCCGCACCGGTCACCTCCACGATGGCACCAACCCAGTCACTGCCGGTTGCGAGGTCAGCCAAAGCAACCGTCATTCGTGAACGTGGTTCGATTTCGACATCAGTCGACGAGGCGGCCTCCGAGTCAGAGCGAAGGGTGGTTACCTCCGCTGACGCCACCTCCGTGGACGGATTGATCAACTCGAGGCCGACTGTCGCCAGACCACCTAGGCCTGACCCGCCGGGGCAAAACCAGGTCTGCTCGGTCGAGACCGGCGTGGCCAGCGAGACTGGGGCATCGAGGATTTCGAACCGACGCGGTTCTTGATCGGCCAAAACGCCAATTGTGATCAACCCGCCGATAATAATGAGAGCCATTAAGCGCAGACCGGGCATCACGTTCGCCTTGCGAGGAGCCGCCGCAGGAAAGCACTGCCAATAGCCACAAATAACAAGAGCTGCAACACGACAACGTATTGGCGCCACACTGGGGTGACGTAGGCAAGGGTGGCCTCGCCGCCCGCCGCGGGCAAGTAGACGGTGGCCCATCCCAACGCTTGTCGTTGGACAGACGTAACGTCGTCGACGCGGAGACTCCAACCCCAGTCTGGGGACTGGGCCACGAGTATTTCGGTCTGATCAGGCACCGTTGCCGTGATGTTGTCGTCGGTGCCGACAAGGACCCCCACGGTTCCGCTGAGGGGCGAGGTTCGCAGGTCATTAAGGGTCTTAACTTCGTCGTCGAAGCCGCCAGCCGCGGCTGCCCGCACGCTTGTCCATTCAGTATTTTCGTAGACATCGAGAGCGCTGTTCACTCCTGCTAGACGGCGCAGATCCAACTGAGTGTCGAGTGCTTCGGTCAATGCCGTGGGCACCACGAGGGTGTCTGGCGGGTCGCTGAACGGTGCCGGGGCGAGCCGTTCGATAACGGCGACATAGCGAATGCCGAGCCCACCCAGCAGGCGGCCCGCCCGCGCCGTATCGCCCTCCAGCACGCCACCGAGCACGTCGGCAATAAGGGCCGAGGAAGCGGGATCAGTGGATGTCAAGCGTTCGCTGATGTCGGGCAGGCCATCAAGCGTGGCCACCCACGCCGACCCCGCCCGCAGTGGAGTTCCGTCCGCCGGCAGGTGATCCGGGGACCCGATCCACAGCACCCGATAAGAACCGTCGATGACCGGGTCGGTGAACGGTAGTGTTTGCTCATAACCGGCTCGGGCCAGACCCCACCGGCCCGTCTCAATACCCCCAAGGGCCGGAACGACCGCTATCGCGGCCGCAACCATCGCCACGGGCAGAAGGGCTTGACGCCAACCAAAGCCGCTACGGCGAAGATCGTGCTCGCTGGCCGAAACCGCGACCCCACAAAGCCCCGCAAGAGCCGCCGCGGCGGGCGCGAGCAACACGGCGGGTGTGGGGAGGCCAAAGGGGAGCCAGCCCGAAACCGCAGCTAGAGCCACGCCCCAACTGGCCAGCGCCACCATCGATAAACGCACCGCGAGATCGAGTCGCCACGCCCGACCTACGAGCAAGGGCATCGCAATGGGTACCGCAAACGCCCAGATAAACCGTCCCGGATCATCAGGGCCGACGGCAAACCGAACTAGGTCAAGGAGCGGAAGGTCGCTGGCGCTGCCGTCTCGCCCACCGGCGATCAGGGCCCACGACGGCTCGACGGCGAGCACGTCGAGGGTAAAAGGCAAAGCGAGAATAGCCGTGACTATCGACGCGCCGACTAGGGCAACGACGAGTCGGTGAACTCCCGTGGGATTGACCGCCACAAGCGACCCGGCCACCAGACCCCCACCAATGATCGCAATTACCACCACCGCCGACGGGTCAAATACGACCGCGAACCCGGTGGCGACGCCGGTCGCGACGGTGGCGCCGAGCAACGACCGTACCGACCCAGTCGTGGTCTTGAATGGGGCGCTGGACTGCGCCTCAAGTAGGCCGCGCAAGATCCATGGAGCAACCGCGTACCCCGCAAGGCCGGACCACGAAGCCGATCCAATGGCGCTCCACGGGAGGGGCAACGCCACGTAGGTAACCAGCGTGCCTACCTGGGCTCGACGACTTCCCGTAACCCCAAGCAGGCGCCAGGCACCGATCAGGCCGACAAATACCGGGCCGATGACCCACAAGGTTCGAACCAATCCCACCGCCCCGCCGAGCACGGAGGCGACCACGCCGAGGAGGCCTAAACCAAAGGGCGTCGAACCAACTGAACCGAGATCTCGGGTCCGCCAACTAGACCACCACGACGACGTCAACTCCCCTGCAGAATCAGGGAAGGCGGCAAAATCACCCACGGCGGGCACCCCGCTGATCAGCAGCGATCGCGAACCGAAAATGACAAACCCCACAACTAGGACCCACGCAAGAAAGGAGAAGAGTGTGGTGCCGGTGCGCATAGCGCTAACGATCTCTCCGCCCCAGGCATTCTCTCCTCGACCAATCTGGCCGCGCACGAACGCATTGATGCGGACACTGCCGGTTTGCTGCAGGGCGCGAATGTCGCTATGAGGGGTAGTGATCGTTGGCCGCAACGCTCGCCGGCTGCGGCGGATCTCGCCGAGTCGGTTCACGTTCCAAACCCAAGCCCCGAAAACCTCCGTCACCTGTTTAAAGCGGCCCGTGACCACGGCGATAGCCGCTTCGGCCAGCGCGAGTATGGCCATCATCGGCAAGGTAACGACGAGGCCCGACGGACTGCTATTCACTAAAACCGTTCGCAGTTGATGCCTAGCCCGGGTTTTGCGTATGTCGTCCACCCCAGTGCGGGATCGCAGGTCCTCACGATGACGCACCACCGCGTCGGGCGCCACAATGACTCGAGCGCCCGCCCGTTGAGCACGCCAACAAAGATCAACATCGTCGCCGCGTCGAGTTATGGCAGGATCAAAACCGCCGATCGTCGCGAACAGCGAGGTACGGACCAGAACGCACGCCGATGGTACCGCAAACACGTCCGCCACTGCATCATGTTGCTCTTGATCACGTTCGTCGGGTTCAATAACCTCGGCCGCCCCCGCGAACTGATCGACTACCAAGCCCACATGCTGGAGGATTTCGGGACGCTCCCAGTCAACCAACTTCGGGCCGGTGATGCCTGCATTGGATCGGAGTGCCTCGGTCACCAGGATGCGAACCGCATCGGGGGCGAGAGCAACATCGTCGTGACAGATCAAAACAAACGCCGACTCGACCTCCGTGTCGAGGACCGTGTTGGCCCCCGCAGCAAACCCAGACGTATCGGTGGCCTCGAGGACGGTGGCATTGGGAACCGATGCACGAACTCGTTCGCTGACGATGTCGGCACCCGTTTGATCTACCACCAAGATCTTAAGCCGGGGGTAGTCCTGGGTAGTGAGACTGTCGAGGGTTTCCTCGAACCACTCACCGGGATTATGTGCAACGACTACCGCGGTAACCGACGGCATGGCCGCTCGGCCCTCCCTAACAGGAGACATCCCCGACTCGTAATCGGACGGGCGCGGGAATTCAGAAGTTGACTCGGCCACGATTACCGGAGGCTAGCGCTGACATTCGCTTGCGGGCGGACATCATGGCATCAAATACCGCCACGTGAGAAGGGGTGTTGGAAACGCATCGGCCTTGTCGGTAGTGTCGCTGATTATGCTGCTCCGGTCGACCATCCGAGTTCCATCCTAGCGTGCATGCGCTGGTTACCGGGGCCGATGGATTTGTCGGTACCCACCTCGTGGCTCACCTTCGTTCGATGGGTGATAAGGTCGACACGAACTCGACCGAGATTCTTGATCGTGACGCGGTCATGGATGCTTTTGCTGCGAGCGACGCCGACGTTGTTTATCACCTCGCCGCGCAAGCCGACGTTGGCCGGTCCTGGTCCGCTCCCGTGGAGACGCTGCGGGTCAACGTAGAAGGAACCCTCAACGTTCTTGATGCGGCCAGACTCACCGGAATCGAGCGCGTTCTGGCTATAACTAGCGCCGATATCTACGGCCCGGTTAGCCCAGTGGACCAACCGGTCAAAGAAACCCAACCACTGCGTCCAGTGAGCCCCTATGCCGCCACTAAGGCCGCGGCCGACATGATTTGTCTACAGGCCTTCGTCGGCCACCACCTTGACGTCATTCGGGTTCGTTCGTTCAACCACCTTGGCCCCGGCCAGAGCGCTAACTTCGTCGCTTCCGCGATCGCTAGTCGAATCGTCGCAGCCGAGCAATCAGGAGACCCAACGATCCGAGTGGGGAACCTTGAAGCCCGCCGAGACTTCACCGATGTACGCGATGTTGTGCGCGCCTACCGTGCCCTCATGCTCTCGGGCCTCGGCGGCGAGGCCTACCACGTCTGTAGCGGTATTGACCGCTCCGTGTCGGAACTGGCCGATATCCTCATCAGCCTCTCCCCCGCTAACGTTTACCTCGAGACCGACCACGAACTTCTTCGCCCTGTCGACCTCGCAGTCTTAGTCGGCAGCCGGACCAAAACCACCCAGCAAACCGGATGGGTTCCCTCGATTTCGATTGAGCAAACCCTCGAAGACCTTCTCAACTACTGGCGCCATCAAGCCACCCAACCACCGGTTTTGACCAACGAGGAACCAACGTGACCAAGCGAGCACTCATCACCGGTATCACCGGCCAGGATGGGTCTTACCTAGCCGAATTGCTGCTAGAGCGCGACTACGAAGTGCTTGGCATGGTGCGTCGCTCCAGTACCGTCAACTTCGAACGGATTGCTCATATCCAAGACAAGATCACTTTTGTACCAGGGGATCTCCTCGACGAGATCTCCTTGATTCACATCCTCCGCGAGTATCGCCCTCAAGAGGTCTACAACCTGGCCGCTCAGTCGTTCGTCCAGACGTCCTTTACTCAGCCGGTACTGACCGGTGAGACAACTGCACTCGGGGTCACTCGACTGCTCGACGCGATCCGTTTCGTCGATCCCGAGATTCGGTTCTACCAAGCCAGTTCCTCGGAGATGTTCGGCCTAGTTCACGAGGTTCCCCAAACCGAAACCACGCCGTTTCATCCTCGTAGCCCCTACGGAGTGGCCAAAGTGTACGGCCACTGGATCACTCTCAACTATCGCGAGTCCTACGGCTTGCACGCCACGTCGGGGATCTTGTTCAACCATGAAAGCCCGCGGCGGGGTTTGGAGTTCGTCACCCGCAAGATTAGTCACACGGTGGCCCAAATCAAGACCGGGAGCGCCCACGAATTGCGGCTCGGCAACCTTGATGCCCAACGAGATTGGGGATTCGCGGGCGACTACGTCGAAGCAATGTGGCTCATGTTGCAACAAGACACGCCAGAGGACTTCGTTATCTGTACCGGTAAAACCCGTTCAGTACGCGAATTCTGCGAAGTCGCGTTCGGCCATGTCGGACTTAACTGGGAGGATTACGTCGTGGTCGATCAAGCATTTTTCCGACCCGCGGAGGTCGACTTGCTGGTCGGTGACGCAACGAAGGCAGCCAACCTCCTCGGCTGGAAAGCCCAGACCGAGTTCGCCGACCTCGTCACCACGATGGTCGACGCCGATATCGATCTCATCGAAGGTCGGCTCCGGCCTATCAGCTGAAATGCACGTGGTACTTGCTGGGGGCGTGGGTGCGGCCCGCTACCTGAGCGGTGCCTGCCAAGCGTTTGATCCCCGTTCGATCACCGCGATCGTCAATGTCGCCGATGATGTAGTGCTCCACGGTCTCAATGTCAGCCCCGATCTCGACACCTGTACGTACACACTAGCGGGGGCGATAGATCCTGAACGCGGCTGGGGACTCGTCGACGAAACCTGGACCGCAATGGGCGAACTCGGACGCTACGGCGGCGAGAACTGGTTCCGCCTCGGTGACCGCGATCTAGGCATCCACCTCTTTCGCACCACCGAACTTCACAACGGAAGAACGCTTACTGAGGTCACCGCGATGATCGCCGTCTCCCATGATCTTCAGACCCGCCTTCTTCCGGTGAGCGATGATCTCATCGAGACGAGGGTCACCTTGATTGATGGTCGCGAGATTGGCTTCCAAGAGTATTTTGTCCGCCTCGCCCATGACGTGGTGATAACCGCTGTTCGCTTCGCCGGGATCGACAATGCGTCGGCGACCCCCGAGGTGATGACGGCCCTTCAGCAGGCAGAAGTAATTGTGATCGCCCCCTCCAACCCCGTAGTGTCCATTGGTCCGGTGCTTGCGGTTCCTGGCGTCGCAGCAGCCATTCGCTCTCGCCGCGAGAACGTCGTTGCCGTGTCTCCCATCATTGGCGGACGGGCGCTGAAAGGCCCCGCCGATCGTTTGCTACGCGAATTAGGCGAGGAGTCTTCCGTGGTCGGCGTGGCCCGGCGCTATCGAGACTTGGCGGCCACTTTGATCATCGACGAGATCGACCGCGACCTAGCCACCGCGGTGGAAGATGTCGGCATGCGAGCCGTAGTGAGGCCAACCATTATGAGCCAGCCGGGTGTGGCCGCCGACTTGGCCCGGACCTGCGACGGGATTGGTCGAAGGGGTCGAGGACGGAAATGAGCGATCTGCAAATACTCGCCGTCCACGACATCGGTGAGATCCGCCCCGGCGATGATCTCGCCGAGGCCATCGCCGCGGCACGCGACGCTGAGCTACAAGACGGCGACTGTCTCGTTATCACCCAAAAGGTGGTCTCTAAGGCCGAGGGGCGGCTAGTCGATATCGACCCGACCGATCCGTTGTCCCATAAACCCCTCGTCGAGCAGGAATCAGTCCGGATTGTTCGCCGCCGCGGAGAGTTGATAATCAGCGAAACTAAACACGGCTTCGTGTGCGCTAACGCGGGAGTTGACCTTTCCAACGTCGAGCACGGCCAGGCAGCTCTATTACCGGTCGACAGCGATCGTTCCGCCCGGGGCATACGGGATCGACTCCGCGCTCGACACGGCGTCGAGGTGGCGATCGTTATCAGCGATACGTTCGGCCGTCCTTGGCGCCGCGGGGTCACCGACGTAGCGATCGGGTGTGCTGGCATTAAAGCTCTAGCCGATCTTCGCGGAACCACCGATGGGATCGGCCGTGAGTTGTTAGTCACCGAAGTTGCGGTAGTCGATGAGATTGCCGCCGCCGCCGATCTAGTAATGGGTAAGGCGAAGGGCGTTGCGGTCGCTATCGTCCGCGGATTGGATCCGAATTGGTTGGGCCGAGGTTCGGTCGTCACAGAAATCGTACGCGATCCGGCCGAGGATTTATTCCGCTAGGCGGAAACCAAATGCTCAGGCGAACCCGTCGGGGTTCTTGCTCTGCCAGTTCCAATGATCGCGCATCATTACGGCTAGTTCTCGTTGCGCGGTCCAGCCGAGAACCGCTTCAGCGTGCGCGGGGTCGGCGAAGATCCTCTCTATATCGCCCGCTCGGCGACCTACAATTTCGTACGCAATATCATGCCCAACGGCGGTGCTCGCGGCTGCAACGACCTCAAGCACGGTGCGACCAACGCCGGTCCCGAGATTCACCGCCTCACAACCGCGGAGTCCGTCCGCCATAGCGTCGAGCGCCGCGACATGGCCCGCGGCGAGATCGACCACGTGAATATAATCCCGCACAGCGGTGCCATCGGTGGTGTTGTAATCGCCGCCAAAGACCTGCACCCGATCTAATCGACCAACCGCAACCTGCATCACGAACGGCACGAGGTTATTGGGGATCCCGTGGGGATCTTCGCCCAGAGTGCCACTCTCGTGTGCCCCGACCGGGTTGAAATACCGCAGCAGCACCACGTCTAGTTCACCGCCCGCCGACGCGTCGCGGAGAATCTGTTCGCTCATGTACTTGGTCCAACCGTATGGGCTCTCGGCGCCCGTCGGAGCCGCCTCGGTGACCGGGATGACCGCGGGTTGCCCGTAGACCGTACAGGAACTAGAGAACACCAAACGGCGAACATCGTGGCGCTTTATGGCCTCGGCGAGCGCGATGGTAGAGCCGAGATTATTGCGGTAGTAATCGAGTGGCCTCTCGACCGACTCCCCCACTGCTTTGTAAGCGGCAAAATGGACAACTTCATCAATCTCGTATTGCTCGAAGATCTGGTCGAGAGCCGCGACGTCAAGCAGGTCCGCTTCGACGAAGCCAATGTCTGGCGTGGTGAGGGCACGAACCGCCTCAACCGCGAGCGGCGAGGAATTGGAGAAGTTGTCGACGATCACCACCTCGCGTCCCGCAACGTGCAGGGCAATAGCTGTGTGGCTGCCGATGTAACCAGCGCCACCGGTAACAAGAACGCTCACTTCAGGCGCTTTCTGAGACCTTGATTCCGTCGAGTAAGGCTCCGCCGACGGCGACGGCGTGATTACCCAACATGGTGAGGCCGGTGAGTTTGGCCCCGACCTTAACGACCGCGGAGGGGCCGACGATTGAACCGTCGACGATGGCGTTGGCCTGCACTGTTGCGCCGAGCGACACAATGGAGTCTCGCACTACGGCTCCCGCCTCGACCGAGGCGCCCGCCATTACTACCGAGTGATCAATCTCGGCGCAGGGGGACACGGTTGCCGCTGCGGAAATGGCGCGAATGGCGGGACCGCGAACACCGTCGATGAGATCCAACTGGATTTGGATGTATGTCGCCGGGGTGCCCGCATCTACCCAGTAGGCGTTACTTTTCACTGCCCAAAGTCCACCATCAGCAACTAGGGCGGGAAAAATCTCCCGTTCGATGCTCACCTTTTGTCCGTAGGCAATTCGCTCGAGCACCGATGGTTCCAGGACGTACGTTCCGGCGTTAATCCAGTTAGTTGTCGCTTCGTAAGCGGGTGGCTTCTCAACGAACCCTTCGACGCGGCCATCGGCGGTGGTAGGAACGACGCCGTAGCGGGAAGGATCGTCGACTGGGGTGAGCGCGATGGTACCCACGGCTTCGACTTCATGGTGGCGGGCCCACACCTCCGACACGTCTAGATCGGTGAATACATCGCCGTTGACAACGATGAAAGTCTCGTTGATTCCGGCCGCTTCTGCCGCGAAACGAACCGCGCCAGCCGTATCGAGGGGTTCGGGTTCAACGGCGTACTTCAGCGAAACACCCGCGCACTTGCCGTTGGGGTATGCATCGCGAAATACGTCCTCTTTGTAGCCTAGAGACAGCACGACTTCGTCTACTCCGTGTCGACTAAGCCCGCCAATTACGTGTTCAAGCATGGGGCGGTCCACGACGGGCAGCATCTGTTTAGGGGTGGATAGGGTGAGCGGCCGCAGCCTCGTTCCGAATCCACCTACTAATACAACTGCCCTCATAGAACCCCGTCACACTGTGTCGAACTACTGGTCCGTGCCTTCACTATCGGTAGGCAGTTCCGGCAATTCAGGGAAATCCGGCAAGTCCGACAAATCGAACGGCACCGTATCAGTGGGCGAACCGAGCGGCACCGTATCGGTGGAGATCAGGTCCGAGCCCAACTTGGATTGGAGTTGAGCGAGCGAGTTGGCACTGGGCGGCGGCGGATCCTCGCCCACCGCAACCCGCGCGATCACGAATGCTTCGCCCTCCTCGAGGAACTGGATACTCTCAAAATCGTCGTCCCACACGGCCACTAGTTCGAGACTTGGCTCGACCTGATAGCGAGCCACCTTGATTACCGAGGGTTCGCCGTCGCAGTCATCGGCGGTAGAAATCGTGCCCACTTCTGGAGTCACGATGGAGTCCCGGCTCACAACAACGTCCATGGCCTCCAAGAACACACCTAGTTGGGCGTCCTGGCCGGAGGAAGAAGTGTTGAACGGGTGGATATGGATCACACTGTCCTGGTGGCTATGGATGCCATCAGGATCGATGGTGCTCTGGAAGGAGGGAACCTCATTGCCACAGTCGTAGACCGTATAAGCGGAGTGCCAGTGGTCTTGGCCGACGCGGGGCGCGGTCGGCGGCTCGCGGCTCTCCCTAGCAAAAAACACCATTCCAATGCCAAGCACCACAACCAAGCCAACGAGTAGCGGAAAACCGACCTCCCGCGATTCGGAAGCACCCCGTGACGAGGCCGCGGCTTTGGCCGCTCGCTGGACCTTCTTGGACGAACTTGCTTTACCCACGGCAGGCAACGTTAGCGGGCTAAACCGGACCTACCGCACGCGCCCCCACATTCCCCGTCAACTCGATGTCAAAATTCAGTTAGTTCGGTGAACAATCGACCATAGGCTTCGGCCACTGCCGCGGGTGAGACCCACGCCTCGACGAAGGTCCGCCCCCGCTCCCCCATAGCCGCGCAGCGAAGAGGATCGGCGACCAACTCTTGCAAGGCGTCCTCAAAAAGGTCGAGATCTTCGGGCGCACACGACACGCCGCAGTCGTGTTTTTCGAGCAACGTGGCTACCTCGGTACCGGGATCGATAGCAGCCAGCGCGGGCCGACCAGCGGCAAGAATCGAGTAGAGCTTCGACGGAACCGATGATCGCGCCAAGCCGTGCTTCAAGGCTATGACATGGATATCAGCCGAGGCCAACACCTCGGGCACTCGCTCGATCGGTTGATAATCCACAAAACAGATGTTGGAGAGACCGGCCGCGGCCGCTTCGAGGCGGGAGCGCTCCGAACCACCCCCGTTGAGCACGAACAGCACGTCTCGTTGATTGTGCCAACGTCTCGCGGTTTCGACCATCAGATCAAGTGGCTGGGAAAAGCCCATGTTGCCTGCGTACATCACGACGGTGCGGTCGCCCGCTTCGATCTCCTCGCGGTAACGCGTAGCCCGGTCGGCGGGTTTGATGCGCTCGGTGTCGACGAAGTTGGCAATGACCCGGATCTTCTTGGGGTCCTGGCGTCCGATCTTGGCGCTCACGTTGCCCATCAGGTCACTCGACAAAACGGTGACGGCGTCCGCCCGGCGGTAGACAAACCGCTCGAGCCACGACAACCCCGCAATGACCCGCCGGTTACGGATCGCTCCGACCTCGATTGCTACGTCGGGGAAGACGTCTTGCACGTTGAATACCAACGGGACGCGACGTAAACGAGCGGCCAGCCAGCCCGCTAGTCCGAGAAGGAGAGGTGGCGACATGGTTAGCACTACATCGGGGCGACGACGCCGAAATACCGCACCGATCGCCACCAGTGTCGTGAAACCTGCGAAGCCCAGTGCCCGGCCCACGATATTGGTCTTGTCAGTCGGAAACGGATGAACCCGAAGGACCGAACCCCACTCGGTACGCTGACGCCGCCATGGTTGGCCCGTCCACCCGTCTTCCACCGTGTGACCGCGGTACCACGGCAGGGCGGTGACGATATCGAGTTCGTGGCCCTGGTCGACTAAGTGATGAGCGATTTCGGTCATCACGACGCCGGTGGGCGCAACATCAGGCTCGAAGTGGGGGCAAAGCACCAGGATACGCACGGTCAAAGACTCATCTACGCCGCTACGTCGCGCCAAGCAGCAACGAGATTGGCCGCCGCCGCGGTTGCGCCAAATTGCTCCGCCCGAGCCGAGCCCGCGGCGGCGAGTTCGGCTTGTAGCAGCGGACTGGTTAGCACCTCAAGCAAGGTCTGGGCCCAAGCATCGGGGTCACGCGGTTCGACGAGACGGCCCGCGCCTGCAACCACCTCGGGAAGGCACGCTGCGTTGGCGGCAACCACTGGAGTGCCCGCATGCATGGCCTCAAGCACGGGGAGACCAAACCCTTCATAGACAGATGGCATCGCCACCACATCGGCACGGGCCATCCAAGCGCCGAGTTCGCGCTCTGGGACACGACCAAGGTGCAACGCCGTACGGCCCGTGGGATCCAGTTTATGTAGCGCATTCATCACGTCCCCGTGAGCAGTTCCCTTCCCACCCGTTAGCACTAGGGCGACATCGGGGAGTTCACGACGTAACATCTGGACCGCGGCCAGCAGCGTCCGGTGATTCTTGTGCGGATGGGTCACCGCCGGGTACAAGATGACCGGACGACCCTCTAGGCGGCGTCCGACTTCGTCGCGTTCGCTCGACAGCGGACGCCGACCCACCGGCGGACCAACCACTCGAATACGGTCAGGGGTCGCTCCTAGCCGCTCGATGAGTCGATCAGCTACCCATTGAGTCGGGGTGCAGATGAGATCGGCTTGCTCAACGGTTCGGGGGAGCGAAAAACTTAGAAATGTTCGCTTGGCAGGCGAAAAATTAGCGGCCAGATCGAGGGGTTGGATGTCGTGTACGAAAACTACCGCGGGCCGGCTACGACGAGCGGGCAAACGCCCACCGAAGTGATGGGTGAGGTCTGCTCCTGCGGTCCGGTGCGGTAGCCATGCCGATTCGGCAACGATCCTGTACAGACGATTGTTGACGGGGCCACAGAGACGGGTAGTGCGCGCCGCGTCGAGTCTGGGATGGGCTTCGAACACACGCCGTCCGGCAATAATTCCAAGATCAAGATCGTGGAACGGGTCGTCAAGAACGGCGCGGATGAGCCGAACGGACATCTCTTCGCTACCGCCAACGATGCCGGGAAGCACAAAGGCTAAGTTGATGTCGACGCGGATCATAGGGCTGCTCGGTCGTACACCGCGGCGAGACGTTCCGCTGTGGCATCCCAGGTTTGCCCCGTGGCGTGAGCCTGAGCGTTCGGACCACGCGCGTCCCAGGCTTCAGGATCGTCCGCAACGCCGACGAGCGCGGCGCTGAGTTCAGCAACGTCGTAAGGGTCAACGAGCAAACCAATCCCGCCCGTAACTTCTTCGGTCGCGGTACCCGCACTCGTTATCACCGCGGTGCCCTGAGCCATTGCCTCAAGCACCGGCAAGCCGAAACCCTCACGAAGGCTCGGGTAGACGAACACGGTGGCAGCGGCGTACAGCGGGCCAAGGTCGGCGGGCGGCACCGGCCCGAGGTGTCGCACCGCACCGGCCTCAGAAATTGCCTTCCCTAGGTCGGGACCCCACCCGGCCGGACCGGCCAGAACGAGAGGTAAGCGTTCGCCAACGGCGCCGTGAGCGGCGATGAGTCGCTCGAGGTTCTTGCGGGGTTCACTGGTACCCACCCAGAGGGCGAAGCGTTCAGGAAGCCCATAGCGGTCTCGAAGGTCGCCCCGCTGATGCTCATCAACCGCGACAGGCGTAACCCCCCACGGAACCACCGCCACCCGCTCCGCCGCCGCTCCACACTCAACACAGTCACTCCTCGTAGCTTTGCTCGGCACGCAGATCACGGTCGCGTGTTCGAGCGTAAGCTCCCACGACCGCGACATGAACCGGACACCGTGCGGGGTGAAGTGACCTGGATCGAAAAGGAACGCTAGGTCGTGAACAGTGACAACTAGCCTCGCTGAGGCAAACGGTGGGATAACTCCTCCCGTTGCGTGGACCACGTCGACATTGCCCACCGCGGCACGGATTCTGGGCCGCCGAACTCCGTTCCAAAGGCGATAGAGGCAGCGGCGAGGTAGACGCGATTTGATAATGGGGAACTCGGCGGCCTCATTGAACAACGGTGCCCTTCGATGGTAGGCGGCGAGACCGATGACGTTCCACGGGGTGCGACGCTGTACCGCGTTGAGGGATCGAATCGTGGACGCTGCCGTACCGCCAGGAACCCGATGCCAGCTTTGTTCGACAACGGCAGCTACTCGGCGAGACACAGTCGGAGTTTGGCACGACGGGCTACAATCTCCTCTCGATGGTCGCTCCTTTCACCCACCAGCGCATTCTCGTCACCGGTGGAACCGGGTTTCTGGGCGGCGCGGTGCTCGCCGCGCTAGCGGAGCGGGGCGTCGCTGAGATTATCGCTCCCTCGAGCGCCGATGTGGACTTTCGCGACATCAACGCGGCTATGAACGCGATTGGCGACGCGGCTCCCGACATGGTTATCCATCTTGCGGCCCGGGTGGGCGGAATTGGGGCCAACATGGCCGCCCCTGCGAGCATCTATCTGGAAAATCTCACTCTTGGTACCAATGTCATCGAGGCGGCCCGACACGCTGCCGTCGCCAAGACAGTGGTTGTCGGCACTATCTGCTCGTATCCAAAGTTCACCGAGGTCCCCTTCAAGGAATCCTCGCTCTGGCAGGGTTACCCGGAAGAAACAAACGCGCCTTACGGCATCGCAAAACTCGCTCAACTTGTTCATCTGCAAGCAAACCGAGAGCAGTACGGTCAGCGGGGCGCCTACCTGATGCCGACTAACCTTTACGGCCCGGGGGACAAGTTTCATCCCGATGTCAGTCATGTCATACCGGCCCTAATTCGCAAGTGTGTTCTGGCCCGCGAATCAGGAAGCGAAGAGATCGTGGTGTGGGGCACCGGCGCAGTTAGCCGTGAATTTCTCTACGTCGATGACGCCGCCCACGGCATCGTGCTAGCCGCCGAACACTGGGACGGTGCCGAACCGGTTAATCTCGGCGCGGATCGTGAACTCAACATCTTGGACCTAGTGGAGATCATCGCGGACCTTACCGGCTTCACCGGTCGCATAAAGTGGGACCGCGACCGCCCTGACGGACAACCACGACGCTGCGTCGATGCGAGCCGAGCAAGGGAACTCTTTGGCTTTCGGGCTCAGACGGATTTTCGCGACGGACTCCGCACCACCATCGCATGGTACGAAGCCAACCGAGAACTCGCCGAAACACGACGGACCTAGTGATCGATCAAGGTAGCGAAATACTCGACAGTGAGGGCCACCCCTTCTCGTAGTTGAACCTTAGGTTCCCAGCCGAGTATCTCACGGGCACGAGTGATATCGGGTTGGCGTTGGGTGGGATCATCAGTGGGAAGGGGATGCATCTCAATAGTCGACGAGGACCCGACTATCTCCAGAATTATCTTGGCTAGTTCGTAAATGGTGAACTCGTTAGGATTGCCGAGATTCACCGGATCGTGTTCCTCTGAGTCGAGCAAGGCAATGATCCCCCGCACTTCATCATCCACGAAGCAAAAACTGCGAGTTTGCGCGCCGTTGCCATAGACGGTGAGGGGTTGGCCCCGCAAAGCCTGCACGATGAAATTCGAGACAACGCGACCGTCATGGGGCCGCATACGGGGACCGTAGGTGTTGAAGATTCGCACGATGCGCGTGTCGAGCCCGTGATAACGGTGATACGCCATGGTCATGGCTTCGGAGAACCGCTTGGCTTCGTCGTACACGCCACGGGGGCCAACGGGGTTGACGTTCCCCCAGTAATCTTCCGTCTGAGGATGCTCGTGCGGGTCGCCGTAGACCTCCGAAGTGGAGGCAACCAAATAGGTAGCGCCCTTGGCCTTGGCTAAACCAAGAGTGTTGTGGGTCCCGAGCGAACCGACCTTGAGGGTTTGGATCGGCATCCTAAGGTAGTCGATGGGCGAAGCCGGACTTGCAAAGTGCAAGATCGTGTCCACGTCACCGGGGACCCAGACGTAGTTAGACACGTCGTGTTCGATGAACGTGAAACCGGGACTGCCAAATAAATGCGCAATGTTGGCCCGGTTGCCGGTACTGAAATTGTCGATCGCCACCACTTCGTCGCCGCGGGCGATGAGGTAGTCGGCTAGATGCGACCCCAAAAATCCCGCGCAACCCGTGATAACGATGCGGGCCATCAGGACCGGCCAACTCCTTGGTAGGAGAAGCCACGGCGACGCACCGCCCCACGATCGAGAAGGTTCCGGGCGTCGACGACATGATGCTTCACCATCAGGTCCTTGATCTTGTCGAGGTCAAGCCACTTGAAATCGTCCCACTCGGTGGCGATGACTAGGGCCGATGCCCCTTCACACGCCGCGTAGGCGTCGGTGACAACGACGAGGCCGTCAAGATCGACCGCGGAAACGGCGGGATCAAAGGCGCGCACCCGAGCACCTTTGGCAACCAACCGAGAGATGATTTCGAGCGCCGGTGAGTTCCGTACGTCGTCGGTGCCCGCCTTGAACGCCAAACCAAGCACGGCAATATCGGCCCCGTCGAGTTCGGTTACTGTTTCGACCTTACGCACAATGCGATTAAACTGCTCGAGGTTGGCATCGAAAACGCCTCGCAGCAGGGAGAAATCGTAGCCCGCATTGTCGGCAATGGAGATGAGGGCTTGGCTGTCCTTCGGTAAGCAGGAGCCACCCCAACCCGGTCCCGGTCTAAGGAACTCGTGGCCAATGCGATGGTCGTAGCCCATGCCCAACAAAACGTCGTTGACATCGGCCCCTACCGCCTCACACACCGCGGCAATGGCGTTGACGAACGACAACTTCGTGGCCAGAAAAGCGTTAGCCGCGTACTTGCAGGTCTCGGCTGACGCGGGATCGGTAACCATGATCGGAGCCCGTACCCCGAGGTAAAGCGACGCGACCTTTCCCGCCGCGACCTGATCTTGCGCGCCGATAACTACTCGGTCAGGATTCAGGAAATCGTCGACCGCCGTCCCCTCACGCAAGAACTCCGGATTGGAAACCACTGGGATGTCGGCGCGGCCGAGGGCCTGCTCGACGACGTAGGTCGACCCGACTGGCACGGTCGACTTGTTGACTACCACCGTGCCCGGTCGCAGTTTGTCGCTGATCTCAGACGTCGCAGAATAGAGGAAGCTCAGATCAGCAGAACCATCCTCCGCTTGCGGGGTTGGGACACAGAGATAGACGAACTGGGCCTCGCTGACCGCGTTCTCTGACCCCAAAATGAATGTCAGCTTCTCGGTGTCGAGGCCGTCGCGCACAATTTCAGCTAGGCCTGCTTCGTGAATGGCAAGCTCGCCGCGCTGCAACTGTTCGATCTTCTCTGCAACAACATCCGCGCAGATGACTCGATGCCCAAGTTGGGCGAAGCAGGCGGCGGTGGTGAGGCCTACATAGCCCGCGCCGATTACGGCAATGGTGCTAGTCACGGTGCCGTAGTAACCGGAACTAGTTCAGGTACGGACACGTCACCGTGGGCAGCAATGGCCGCATCCGTCTCGCCTTTGTCCTGAGGGTAAGAATAGGACACTGCCTCGTGTTCGAGACCTAGCACAACCATCATCTCGAGCGCCTGCGAATCAACGACTAGGGCGGGCACTGGAAGTAGATAGCGGGCGACCACTGCTGCTTCCTCTCTCCTACTAGGCGGATAGATGACCACATTGGCACGCGTCGCGTGGACCACCACCGACTGGTCAATAACATCGAAACCAAGCGAACTAAGCAGTTCACTGTCGCGGTCAACAATTACTGGATCAGTCCCCGCAACAGTAAACCCGATATCACTGAGCGAGACCCCATCAAAGACACCACGAAAGATATCGACGGTTTCGTCATTTCCCTCGCCGAGACGAAGTACGAATGCCCCGCGGTCGCTGACCGCGTCGTACACGTTTAGCGAGTACCGAGAGAGTGTGTCAGTGCTAAACTCCGTGAAGGGTGAAGCCAAACTTAGCAGGTAACTCGGTGTGAGATTTTGGTCGAGGGTAACGCTCTCGGCCCCCGCACTGATCAACGCGGACAGGGTCGAGGGGTTGCGCGCGCCGCGGGCGATGGCCCGCTCGATGGCGAGCACCACGAACTCTTGCTGGCGGTCGATGCGACCAAAGTCGCTGTTGCCCACCGTCACCCATGAGCCATCAATAAACTCTTGATAGCGGCGCGACCGCACATAGCTGAGTGCGTCGGCCCCTGACATCAACGTGCATTTCGCCACAGGGATGTCCAGTCCGGAAGACGGATCCCGCGCCGGGTGGTCGAAACACAGCGGCACCCCACCGATCTTATCTACGACTTCGCGAAACGCGAGAAAGTCCAATTGCAGATAGTGATTAATCGACACATCGAAGGTTTCAGAGATGGCCTCGACAAGTAGCGGCGCGCCGCCCACCAGCGACATCGAGTTAATCTTGCGCCGTTGACCAGTTTTGGGATCGGCAACCTCAAGATCCCGCGGAATCGACAGTAACCACACCTGACGGGCTACGGGGTCAAACCTGATTAGGGAGATGCTGTCGGCGTTGTGCGTGCCACGATCGTCGTAGCGCCGATCGTGATGGACCGGATCGTCGGGATCAATTCCCAACGCGCTATCCACCCCAATGACAAGAAAGTTGACCGGCTCGGTTGGATCGGTCTCGGTCAAGAGAAGGTCGCCGGTAAACTGAATGCGGCCGATCTCCGCCACCCCGACGTAAAGATTGCGGACGAACCAAGACGCGGCCAACGCCGAACCGATCAGGCCTAGGGACGCGATAATCAAAAGACGTTGCGGCCAAGTCCTCCGTATCCTCAATTTACCTGCGCTCCCCACTGCCGCCAACAATAACCTCGGCGGCGCCTATGACGGCGTCAGCCTTCCTCGAGGCGGAGATGAATGACGTCTCCGACGCTCACGGCAACGAAACTCCCGTTGACGTTCACCACTAACCGGCCGTCATCGTCAATGGCGTGGGCTACTCCAACTAGTTCGCCGTCGGACCGGAGGACGCGTACTCGCGCCCCGATTGTGCTCGACTGCCGACGATGCTCTAAGCGCAGCAAAAAACGGTCGCGGAGAAGGTCCGGTAGCCCAGTCAAAATCCGTGAGAGTAGTTCGTCACGCGCTACCACAGTGCCGTTCTCGGCTAACGAGGCCGCCCCGTCGAGGTCAACCGGATAAATATTGAGTCCGAGCCCCACGACGACCACCGGTGGCTCGCCGTCTATCAGTTCCGCGAGGATCCCAGCCAACTTGCCCTGGCGAGGCCCGGAGATGACCATCAGGTCATTGGGCCATTTCAGGCCAATCTCGACCCCCGACAGTTCCGCGGCGCTCGAACGGGCCGCCACTGAAACTGCGGTCACCAATTCGTGGGCGGGTCCGATCTGCGGAAAGCGAAAACTTACAAGGAGTTGGCTGTGGGCTGAGCGATTTTCCACCCAGTGCCGGTCAAGACGGCCACGGCCCGCGGTTTGATGGTCGGTTACCGCGAGGGCTGCGGTGCGATCTCCCGATCGCGCCGCGGTAACCAGATCGGTGTTAGTGGACCCCGTTTCGAGCGTGTGCGTGAACGTCACAAACCCAGCCGCGGCGGCGGCCGATCGACTTAGAACGAAGATATCGGGGCTTGGTTTCGCATTGGGGGCACACATTGGACTAGTCAATAGTACGTGTTCAACAAAGTACTGATCGCCAACCGCGGCGAAATTGCAGTCCGCATTATCCGTGCCTGCCGCGAACTCGGGGTAGCCTCCGTGGCCGTCTACAGCGAACTCGACCGCCAGGCCATGCACGTTCGGTTGGCCGACGAGGCCTATGCCTTGGGGGGCCAAACCGCGGCCGAGTCGTACCTCAACACCGACGCGATACTCGATGCCATCGAACGAAGCGGAGCTGATGCCGTCCACCCCGGCTACGGCTTCTTCTCCGAAAACGCCGACTTTGCTCGGTCAATAACCGAACGCGGTATCACTTTCATTGGACCGCCCCCAGCCGCCATCGAAGTCATGGGCGACAAAATCAGCGCACGCGCGGCCGCTGACCGAGTCAACGTCCATGGCGTTCCTGGCCGCACCGAAGTTCTTACCAACGCCGCGGCAATCGTCGCCTTCGGCGAAAATAGCGGTTGGCCCGTGGCCATCAAGGCGGCCTACGGCGGGGGCGGTCGTGGCATGAAAGTAGTCAACGGACCCGACGAGGCGGAAGCCCAACTGGCATCCGCCCAGCGAGAGGCGCTCAGCTACTTCGGCCGCGACGAGTGTTACCTAGAGCGCTATTTGACCAAACCTCGCCATGTCGAAGTGCAGATACTCGCCGATACGCACGGAAACTGCGTCTACCTCGGAACGCGTGACTGCTCGGCCCAGCGTCGTCACCAAAAACTGATCGAAGAGGCCCCGGCGGCGGGAATCCCAGACGAGATCATCGCCGCCATGGGTGATGCCGCCGTCGCGGTCGCCAAGGGTTGCGACTACGTCAACGCGGGAACCGTCGAGTTTCTCTACGAAGACGGCGGCTTCTACTACCTTGAGATGAACACTCGCCTTCAGGTGGAGCATCCAGCCACTGAACTGATTACGAGCGTTGACCTTGTCGAACAGCAACTCCGTATCGCCAGCGGCGAGCCACTCCCCTTCACCCAGGACGAAATCGAAGTCCGCGGCCACTCAATCGAAATCCGCATCAACGCCGAGGATCCAGCGGGCGGCGCCTTCCTCCCGTCCCCGGGACCTATCACCTCGATGACAGTCCCCAATGGATTCGGAACCCGCTTCGACACGGGCTACGAAGCGGGCGACGAGATCTCCCAGTTCTACGACAACCTCATCGGCAAACTTATCGTGTGGGGCCGCGATCGTCCTACCGCCATTGCGCGAGCGCGCCGTGCTCTCGGCGAACTCGAGATCGTCGGGGTCGCCACCACGATTCCGGCAGACATCGCTATCTTAGAACACGCCGATTTCGCCTCCATGAGCCACTCAACAAAGTGGGTGGAGGAAACGCTCGACCTCAGTGGGATAAGCGCCCCGCTTACCGACTCGGCCCGTTCAGAGGAGGAACCCAAGGTCAAACGCGACCTCGATGTCGAGGTTAACGGCAAGCGGTTCAGCGTCTCGATGTGGATACCTGAAGCAGCACCTACCGCCTCCGCGCCAGCCAAGCCCCGACGAAGCGCTAGCAGCGGCGCTACGGCCAGCGGTAGTGGCGACGTCACCGTCTCAATGCAGGGAACAATCGTCAAGGTACACGTGAGCGTCGGCGATACGGTCGCGGTTGGCGATGCCGTCGTGGTCCTCGAAGCAATGAAGATGGAAAACAACGTCACCGCGGGAAAGGCAGGCACCGTTGTCGAGGTGCGGGTTGTTGAAGGTGACTCAGTGGGGGGCGGCGATGTCGTCGCCGTTATCGAGTAGCAACTACTCGGCCGCCTCTGCCAACGCTTCGGCCAAGGTCGGATGGACCAATAAGCTTTCGTGGATGTCGGTGACCGAGAGACCATTGGTCACCGCGACAGCAAGGATCGAGATCAGTTCCGCCGCGTGACGACCTACAATCGAGCCGCCTAGGACAACGCCGGTAGCCGGGTCCGACACGATCTTTACGAAACCACGAGGGTCGTCGTTGATGAGCGCTTTGGCGTGGGTCACGAACGGAACCTTGGTAACCCGTACCTTGCGGCCAACCGCAAACGCGTCGGCCTCGGCGAGACCCACATCTGCGATCTCTGGCTCAGTGAAGATGGCCGACGCGGCCTTGTCGTAGTCGATCCGACGATCGCGCACGTGGGAGTACACACCAAGGGCATGCTCGGCAATCTTGCGACCCTGCATCGATGCCACCGACGACAGTGGGAGTCGGCCAGAGAGATCGCCCGCGGCGTAAATATGTGACACGTTGGAACGCATTTTGTCGTCAACCGGTACGTAACCATGATCGAGTTCGACTCCCGCGTTCTCGAGGCCTAAACCATCAGAGTTCGGGATCGATCCGATAGCGAGGAGGACGTGTGAGCCGGTAACAACCCGACCGTCGTCGCACGACACCGTTACGCCGCTGTCCACGATTTCGATTGACGTGGCACGAGCGCCCTTCAAGAGCCGCACACCGCGCCGCATGAAATCCTCCTCGAGGGCCGCCGCTACTTCGGCGTCTTTTTGCGGAAGAACTTGTTGACGGCTCACAACGAGTGTCACCTCGGCCCCCATGGATTCAAACATGTGAACGAACTCCACGCCGGTAACGCCCGAGCCTACGACCACCACGTGCTCAGGCATCGATTTCGGCGGATAGGCGTCGCGGGTGGACATGATGCGGTCGCCATCCACCGAAACCCAATCGGGGATCCGCGGCCGACTGCCGGTGGCCAGAACTATCACGTCGGCGGGAAATATTCTGGACGTACCGTCGGCTAGGTCGGCTGCCACCTCGTTGGGACCAGTAAGAGTCGCCGTACCGTCGAGAAGTTCAACCCGTTGGCTAGCGAGCAAACTGCGGACCGTGCCCTCGAGCCGTGTTTCGATCGAACGAAGGCGCTCGTCGAGTTGTCGAAGATCGACCTGAGTCGCGACCTCCTGCAGGCCCATGCGCACTGACCGACGCAGGAATGAACGAGCGTTCCCAGTGGCGATCATTGCCTTCGACGGGATGCAGTCGAGTAAGTGCGCGGCACCTCCGATGACATCACGCTCGATCAACACGACATCGGCTCCCAGCCGAGCGGCGGTAGTTGCACAACTGTGGCCCGCCGGGCCACCACCGATAATCACCATTCGCACTGTCACAGACCGCAGGCTAGTGCTATCTAAAACTCTTGGACGACGAAGGTGACTATCGTTGCCGCAATGACCACGTTCAATCGAGCTTCCGTGGGGGCTAGGCGATGCTTGGAACGGGGCGAGACAGTATCGGGTTGGACGGTAGTGGGCTGGACTGCCTTCGGCCTGACCATTGTCGCGGGCGTCGTTTTGCGGTTTACGGCTGCTTCCCCGCTCTGGCTAGATGAGGCACTTTCCGTTCATATCGCGGCGGGTGACCTTTCCTTGAGCGACGCTCTTCGACGCGATGGCCATCCTGGCCTCTATTACCTCCTACTATCGACGTGGATTGATCTCGCTGGCGATAGCGATTTCGCGGTCCGTGCCCTCTCCGGTCTCTTCGGTGTGCTCAGCTTGCCGTTTGGGTGGCTAGCCGCCCAGCGTTTCGGCCGAAATACCGCCGTCGCCACGACCGCCCTACTTGCTTCGTCGCCTTATGCGATCCGCTATTCGACCGAAACCCGGATGTATGCGTTGGTGGTTCTGCTCGTCGCCATTGGATGGTGGGCAACGCAAAACGCCTGGGATAAGCCATCACCGGGGCGTCTCATACTTGTCGCGGGGGCCGCTGCGGGTCTTGTTCACACTCACTACTGGACGCTCTATCTACTTACCGCCGTCAGTTTGCTCCTGATCGCGGTAATCCGTCGCAGCCACGCCGAGCATCGCCGCTCGGCTCTGCGCGTGTTGGCGGCGATCATTGCCGGATCGGCCACCTTCGTTATTTGGCTTCCGGTGTTTCTAGGCCAACTCGCTCACACTGGTACGCCGTGGGCCAAGCGGGCCCGTCCGACCGAAATATTTATCGAAACCGTGCAGGGTATTGGTGGAAACAACCGCTTCGAGGGGGAGACGCTAGGTATCTTGCTGATCGTCGCCGCCCTACTCGGGGTGTTCACCCTTGGCCCCGCCCGCGATGGCATCCTCTCGCTAGGTCTGTCGGTGTTTGGTCCCCTCCGTCCCCTTGTTGCGATCACCGTTGGGACACTCGGCCTCGGGGCCACCGCCGCAATCCTCACCGCTGGGGCTTTCGAGGCTCGCTACGCGGGAGTCGTCGTGCCCTTCCTTCTCCTGCTGGCGGGACGCGGGATCGCCGTGTTAACGCCGCGACCACGTGTCGCAGTCTTAGGACTTCTAGTAGTCCTCGGCTTGGCGATCAATATCGATGAGGCTCGTCGAACTCGATCACAAAGCCAAGAGGTGGCTATGGCGGTCAATGCTCGAGTCGAGGATTCCGATCTCGTGTTGTTTTGTCCCGACCAGGTTGGCCCCGCCACCACTCACTATCTCAATTCGAGAATCGAGACAGCGGCTTACCCCAGCGGCACGGGAACCACGGTGGACTGGCGCGATTACCTCGCCCGCGTCCGCTCAACTGATCCAGCAGCATTCGCCACCGAGATATCCGAACGTGCCGCGGGTGGCGCCGTCTGGTTCGTCAGCGGAGTTGGCTATCGAGAGATCGACAGTAACTGCGGCGCGGTCAACTCCCATCTCGGTAACCTCCGAGAGGGAGAACCCATCGTTGGGCTCCAAGAAGTGTTCGAAGGCATGTACGCCATCAGATATACGCCGCGATGATCACCCCGCCCATCCGCACCGCGGTAACGACATGGCTAGAAGCCAGACTCTACGTGGCAACCGCGTTCGTGGTCACCGGTAGCATTCGTGACCAAATAGAACCGACGCCAACCTTCCCTCAGTTACGAAATGGCCTGCTGTCGTGGGACGGGACGTGGTACGACCGCATCGCTGAGGTCGGCTACGCGGGCAGCACTGACCCCGCGGTTCGGTTCTTCCCTCTGTTCCCCCTCCTCGGCCGGTGGCTGGGTTGGCTGCTGGGAAGTTCCGAAATCGCGCTAATTCTGTTGGCCAACGGCTGTGCTCTGATCGCCGCGGTGCTGCTCTACCAGCTCACACTCCAAGAAACCAACGATCCCACGATAGCTCAACGAGCAGTACGAACGCTGGCTCTTTTCCCGCCCGCCTTCGTACTGGTCCTCGCTTACTCCGAGGGGCTATACATCGCTCTCGCACTGGGCATGGTCCTACTGCTGCGATCGCGACGCTGGCTAGCCGCCGCTGCGCTGGGCTATCTCGCCGGGTTGACTCGGCCAATCGCATCGCTGTTAGCGCTCCCCGCCGCTGTCAATGTGGGGCGCAGCGGCCAAAGCCGCAATCCACGGGCCATACTTTCGGTCCTCGCCGCACCTGCGGGAACAGCTACCTTTTTGATCTGGTCAGCCACTTCCTTGGGCGACTGGACTGCGCCCATCGACGCTCAACGCGAGTTGCGCGGCTATGCAGTGGAGCCAGTTAGTCGCTTGATCCAAGGCGCGATCAATGGCTTCGCCGGTGACAAGGGTGAGGCGTTCCACACGCTGGCCGCGCTCGTAATCATTGGTCTTACGGTGATTTCGATCCGTCGGTTGTCGACGGACTTGTGGATTTATGCCGCCCCCTCAACGATCATCGTGGTGGCGGCCGAAAACCTTAATTCGATGGAACGGTACGCCCTGAGCATCTTTCCTCTCGTAATTGCGGCAGCCATGATCAGTCGTCATCGCAGCTTCGACCGGTGGTTACCAACGGCGTCGGCCGTCGGGATGGTAGCGCTCACCACCCTCGCCCTCAGTGACGTTTACGTACCGTGAGTCTGCGGGTCGGTTTCGATGTCACACCACTGCTTGGCGAACCTTCCGGCGTTTACCAGTTCACTAGGGGCCTTGTCGATGAGGCCCACGCGCGCTCCGATCTCGACGTGACCGGCTGGCTACTCACCCGACACCGACGGACCCCCGACGTGGCGTTTGCCGTGAGGCGATCAGGGATTCCGGCCGCTCTCGTCCAACGAACCTGGGCTCGCACCCGCTGGCCGACCCCTCGACTAATCGCGGGCGAGGTTGACATTATTCACGGCACCAACTTTCTTGCACCCCCCGGATCGCGAACGGTGCTGACCGTCCATGACCTCACTCCGCTGCGGGCTGAGCACTGGGTGGAGCCGAGTGTCGCTCGGATGGCGCGATCTTTGCGCCACACCCTCCGCTCAGGAGCCACAATTCACGTACCCTCTGCCGCGGTCGGCACCGAACTCGCCGACGAACTCACGGCCAAGGACACGACGATCGCGGTAATTCCCCACGGACTCTCCCCTCTCGGACCTGGAGACGCACAAACCGGCCGCGCCATGGCAGGCCGCGACCGCTACGTCCTAGCCCTCGGAACGGTCGAGAAGCGTAAGAATCTTGAGGTCCTAGCCCGCGCCGTCCACGCCCTACCCCGCGATGTCGGCGTAGTGATAGCCGGACCAATTGGCAACGGCGACCGGGCGCTAGCGGAGGCCATCGCGACGCAAAGGGTGAACGAGCGGGTCCTCCGCTTGGCCACACTTGACTCAGTAGGCCGAGCGGCCCTGATTCGGGGTGCAACTGTGCTTGCCTTCCCATCACATCACGAGGGTTTTGGCTTCCCGCCTCTCGAAGCGTTACGCGAAGGAGTGTCAGTGGTAGCCACCGCGGTCGGCGCACTTCCCGAACTCATCGGCGATGTACAGACCCTGCATAGCCCCGGTGACGAGTCGACCTTTGTCGACGCTCTGCGCGCCGCGGTCGACTCGCCCGCCGTCGCGCCGAGCCTGCAACAACGCACGACTAACTTCACGTGGGACCGAACTGCCGCAGCGTTTGCTAAACTTTACCGCTCCGTCTGGGAGGCAAGGTGAAGAACGACTGGCAGCCCAAACACGTCGTGTTGTTAATCGGCGCAGCGATACTGATCTTGCTCTGGCGCCCCCTGCTAGGCCTCGGCAGCCTGCTCCCGAATGATTTCCTCAATGGCGCGGCACCGTGGTCAGCGATGCGTTCTGGGCCAATCCACAACACCTGGCTTAGCGACACAGTCGACGTTCACACGCAGTTCGCTAGTTGGGCTGACGCGATCCGGTCTGGTAATTCCTCGTGGTGGGACCGCAGCCTAGCCGGCGGCCTACCGCGTCTGAAGGCGGGCGCCAGTCCCGTCGTGTGGCTTTACCTACTGGTGCCCGCCAGTTACGCTCCAGGGCTAGTGGCCGCGGCCCGAGCCGTAGTCGCGTCCGGCTTGATGTTTGGCTTTTTACGCTCGCTGAACACCGATCGATCAGCGGCGGCCATCGGCGGAATTGCCTACGCATTCACTGGGTACCTCATTATCTGGGCTTCGTGGCCGCATTCCAACGTGGCCGCGTTTGCTCCCGCCTTGCTCTGGGCCACAGAGCGATTGCTCCGCGATCCAAGACCACGGCGTTCGGTGCCGCTCGCCCTGACGATCTCCGCCTTGCTACTTTCCAACTTCCCCTTGGCCACCGCCTACCTGCTGCTAGCAACCGGCGTATACGCCGCTGTTCGTGCGATTTCGCTCTTCGGCGCACCCTTGAGCGCCGCCACGCTTTCTCGAATGCGCAGGCCAGCGTGGTGGGGAATCATCGGGGCACTCCTCGGCGTGGCGCTCGTATCCTTATACCTGTCGGAGTTCAGCAACTATCTCGACTTCGGGGATACGTCACCCAGAGAGGGCATACCGCGAGACTCCTCGACCGGCACTCGATTTGCCCTGACGATGGTCATGCCGTGGGCATTCGGAGCAGGCCACGCCCCCCCAGCTTTCTGGGCCGCAGGGTCGAACCCGATAGAGGCGCAAGGATATGTGGGTGCCTCCGTCTTAGTACTCGCGCTGCTAACACTCGGTCACCTAACACGCGGTCAGCGTCGAAAATTTGTCGGAGCGGCGCGTCATCGCTCATCGGCCGTGACCGCGCTGTGGATCATTGCGATCCTAGGGGTTTGGGTCTCCTACGTTGGTGGACCGCTCACTAGCCTGCTCCAGTCAATTCCACTGCTGGGCCAAAACTCGGTTGGGCGCTCGCGTATCGTCACCCACCTTGCCGTGGCGGCGTTAGCAGGGCTAGGGGCACAGTTTTGGCTTGACGCCTGTCGCCAGTCAGTAGGTATTAACACGCGACGGGCGCTGAAAAACGGAGCGATCGCGGTAGGGGTCATCGTCGTAGCGTTCTCGCCGTGGCTGCTCGACTGGGCACGAGAGGCTCGCTCGCTTGGCTACCTTGATGATTCAATTCGCATCGCTATCGTACCGATGCTTGCGGCGGGCATTCTTGTCGGAGGGATCATTCTTCGCGTGCGTGCACGAAGCACCAGTCGCTGGGATATCACCATCGCCGCGTTGGTAGTCGCAGTCGAACTCTTAGTGTTCGCCCGTCCCGTGGCCACTGTTGTGGATACTAATATCGCGGGTTACGAAACTGCTTCTCACGAAATAGTTCGAGCAAATCTAGAGCCGGGAGAACGCTTAGCCGGTACCGGACGGACGTTTTGGGCCAACACCGGACAGATAACCGGCTACGACGACCTTCGCGGTCATCTGCTGATCGCACCTGAGTGGAAAAGCACGTTCGTTGAACTTGATGAATCGGTATTTCAGATATCGCCTTACAACCCCTGGTTTACCAGCGAGGTCAATCTGAGATCGCCGCTGTTGGATGCTTTCGCTGTCGGCATCTGGGCCGAGGACATTCACGAACCGATTCGCGGCGTGGCGGGCGAAGCTCCCGCTTCCTATCAGCTCACACGTCGTTACCAATAAACAGACTAACACAACGCTCGCTGTTCCTCGTGGTGGGCTTCGTGGAGTGACCCTCGAGTCCGTCCGTAACCCGTCGGGAACCGGCGAACTTATCGTTGAGATCGAAACGAAGGCCACTGTCCTGCGGGGGACCCGTTCGCTTTCGACAATCACCACCGGAGTGTTCGAGGTGGCAATTGTCGGTGAAGCGGCGGTCATCGGCGAATCAATAGCGGCCGACGACTCCGCTGCGGTCCGTATCTGGACTACCGAGCCCGGGACCTCGCTTGAGTTGGCGTCGATTATGGCCGCACCCGTCGTGGCCGCGATTGCACCCGCTGATGACGGCCTTCAACTCATTGAATCCGGTGATGTTCGGCTCTACGCTCGCCCCAGCGCTCGGTCGAGTTGGTTTACCGACGCTGCCCCGGCCGACGCCACGGCAGAGAGTGTGACGTTAGCCCCCGATGTTGTCACTGTTCATACCATACGCGACGGGACGGTCGATCTCACCGTCGATGCACCGACGAGCGGCACGGTGATCGTCTCGCAGTATGCATTCCCAGGGTGGGAGGCGACAGTCGACGGTATTGCGACCCCGATCGAAACGGCCGATGGCTTGTTTGCCGCGGTGGCTGTTCCGGCCGGTACCAGCCGTGTTGTGCTCCGCTATACCCCCAAGCATCTCAACGCGCTGGTGGCTTTGACCGCGTTCAGCGTGCTTGCACTCGTCGGCCTATGGTTCTGGCGCCCGCGATCACAACCAGACCTCGACTCTTCGACCACCCCGCCCCACCGTCGGACGGTCAAACGACCTAAACTGCGCCAGTGACTCCGACCGCCGACCTCGACGTTTCGATCGTATTGCCGGTCCATAACGAAGTGGGCCACCTCGGCCAAGAAATCGATCGCATAACCAAGTCGATGAACGCCTCGCCATACACGTGGGAACTCATCATCGTGGACGATGGTTCGTCGGACGGATCCACCGAGTTAGCCGTCGCTCACGATTCGACTCGCGTAATCCGGGCCGAACGAAACCAGGGCGCTGGCACTTCTCGTCGTATCGGTACCGAGGCCGCCCGGGGTCGTATCGTTGTGTGGAGCGACGCCGACATGAGCTACCCCAACCACCAAATCCCCCAACTCATCGATGAACTCGGGCACAGCGACCAGATCGTGGGGGCCCGAACATCGGAACAGGGAACCCTAAAGATCTTACGCTGGCCTGCCAAGTGGATAATCCGACGGTTGGCGTCGTATCTCACCCAAACCAAGATCCCCGACCTCAACTCAGGTTTTCGAGCCTTCCGGCGCGACATTGGCTTGCAGTACACGCCTGCTCTGCCGCCTGGGTTTAGCTGCGTCACCACCCTCACAATGGCGTTCCTAATGAACGGCTACGAAGTGAAATACACCCCCATCGAGTACAAGACGCGTGCCGGAACCTCGAAGTTTCACTGGCTGACCGACACTAACCGCTACGCCCTTCAAGTCATTCGCATGATGTTGTCGTATGAGCCGCTACGGCTTATTTTACCGCTCACCGCCGTGCTCGGTACGGTGTTCGTTGGCAAGCTAGGTTTCGACCTTGTCGAGAAGGACCTCCGCCCCGCGGCGAACACCATCCTCCTCGGCTTGGCCGTAGTTCAGTTGTTTGCCGTTGGAATGCTGGCCGATCTTGTCGTGCGGACAAATCGCCCCAACCACAAACTACGACCAGGGGACGTACGCGAGATCAGTTCATGCGAGGCGATCCAGTAAACCCTCATAGCGGGTGCGTACCGCAGGCCACGAAAACGTCGACTCAACGTAGGTTCGGCCGGTTGATCCTAGTCGGGCCCGTAACGGGGCGTCGTCGAACAAACGGGCTAGCGCCACCTCAAAGTCGGCCTCCCCCGTATACCACAAGCCAGCATGTGAGTTCTCGCAGTGCTCCCGCAACGGACCACACCAACCGTTGACAAGTACCGGCGTCTCAACCAACAGGGCTTCGGCCACCACTATGCTGAAACTCTCGTACGCGGACGGGTTAATCAAGACATCAGCCGCGGCAAGTAAACCGTATTTGTGTTCCGACGGCACCGGTCCCAAGACCACGACACCATCGGTGGCTGGCGGCGCCTCTATAACCGGTCCGGCCAAAACGAGCTTGCCGCCACCTCGCCGAGTCCGGAACTCCCCGAACCAGCGCACCATCTCATTGATTCCTTTGGCCGGATCAACACGGCCTAGATAGACCGCGAAGGGTTCGTCGCCCAACCCGAGCACGATGCGAGCACCTACGGGGTCAACCGGTGCGTCGATCTCGATCGGAAGCCCGAGAACCACTTGGGGCTTCGTGGTCGCGCTCGGGAACTTCTCGAGGATCAGTTTCTGCTCGGCCCGACTATGGTGTACAAGTCCGTCGGCGGCCGCAAAAACTCGAGGAAACACCGCCATATCAAGCGCCGGTTCGCGATGAGCAGCAGCGTGGAGCGCTGTGGGGACGTTGGCCCGAAGAATGCCTCGCACGGTCGGTTGATAAAGATAGGGATACGGGGCGAGCACCCCTTCGCTCACTGCTTCAACCGCGTCGAGCAAATCGGGACTGTCTGGACCCTGACAATCAATCCAGTGAAACGCGACAGACTCATCGATTGAGCCAGTGGCGAGGACACTGGCGGGCAGGCCCCCAAGGTCAGGGTCTCGTGGGCGACTAACCCGGCAACGCAGAACCTTGACCCCTTCTTCAACTGTATAGCCCGGCTCGTAGTCGTCTTCCCACGTGACGTAGGAGGCCGCACACGACGTAATGACTTGGACCGTCCACCCGTCCCGAGCCATCCGAACGGCAAGCGAACGAGCGCCCTGTTCCGCTCCACCAAGCACCGCAGCGCCGTAGCGCGGCGTCACGAAGGTCAATGTCCGATTCACAGAACTTCCGTGTCACGATTAAGTACCGGAGTGAGGGCTTCTCTCATTTGCTCTCGCGCCACCGAGAGGTCGAACGCAGCGGCCCGCTCTTGGCCCCGTTTCACGAGAAACGCGTTCAGTTCCGTATCGCCCAGCACGCGACGAACCGCACCCGCTACCGTGGCCGGTGCTTTATCGGCCAGAATTAGGGCCGCGTCCGCCACTGTCTCGGGCAGAGCGGCCGCCCGGAATGCAATCACCGGGACACCTGCCTCCATGGCTTCCAGAACTGGGACACAAAACCCTTCGTGTTCGCTCAGGCACACAAAGACATCAGCGCGTCCGTACCATTCGGCGAGGATCGAGTCGCTGACCTCGCCGACTAATTCGACAACATGATCGACGCCGAGGTAGTAGGCGTAACGGCGAACGGCATGGACATAGCTATCGAAATCGAACGCACCGACCAGCACCAATCGCGCGCCGGAGACCTCATCCGCGATCAGGGCAAAGGCGCCAACGAGATCCTGATAGCACTTGTTGGGAGCCACCCGGCCAACGAACAACACCAGCGGAGCGGCGGGATTCAGAACCCGTTCGACGACGCCTACCGAGGAGCGCCGAAGCACCGGCGAGACAACCACCTCGAGGTAGCCCGCGGTCAGCAGTTCGCTCGCGTTGTAGGCCGAATCGGCAATGGCGCGAGACGTAAGCGGCAGCATCTCGTCGAGTTGTGTCCGTCCCAAACGAAGGGCAGCAATACGCTCGGAATCCCACGGTTCGACGAACTCGAACGGCGTAATGTTGTGATAGTTAAGCACCATCGACGTTTGCGTCTCGATCACCGCTTCAGCCACCAACGAACCGATGCTGTGCTGAACAATCACCACGTCGGCTCCAGGGCTCCACTTCGGGATAAGAATGAAGGGCTCGTCAAGCGACGACGGCATTTGGGTAACCAGGCGAACATCGGCCCCCATCTCAACGAGTAAGTCGCGCTGGAAGAGGACATGATTACCCACCGCGTCGTGAGCGTTGAGTTCAGGCACCAATAAATCAACGGTGGTCATAACACCGACTCCAGCAGGTCAGCTAGTTCGCGTCGCATTATGTGACGACTGACCGACGGTCCAAACGCCTCACTTCGTTCATGCCCAGCCTCACCTAGCGCAACACGCAAACGGACGTCGCTGAAGACTCGTTCCAGTGCCCCGGCAACATCGCCCGAGGCTTTAGAATAAAGCAATAGAGCGGCGTCGCCAACCGTCTCCGGAACAACGGTCGCACGGAGCGCTACTACAGGGACTCCAGCGGCCATGGCCTCGATCAGCGGTACACAAAAACCCTCGTGTTCGCTGAGGCAGAGAAACACATCAGCCAACCGGTACCAGTCGGAGATGGCGGACTCGGTGACCGAACCAGCAAACTCCACTCCGCCGGGACATATTCTGTCCGCTAGCTCGTGTAGCGCTGTCTCGTACCGCTTTGATGACGCCTCGCCGATGATAATCAGTCGAGCATTGGGGATACGATCACGCAGGACTGCTATCGCGGCGATGAGCGCCTCGTGACACTTATTGGGAGCTAACCGACCAACGAACAGCACCGTGGGCGGGTCACCAAGAATCGTGTTGTCGCGTTCGCAGGTGGCCGGAGGATCGAAGATCACTGGCACGACTCGAACATCGGTTAATCCGAGAGTAACGAGTTCGTCGGCGTTGAAGCGACTATCAGCTAAGCCGCGGATGGCAAGCTTAGCAAGACGACCAAGTTGACGTCGGCCATAGGATAACTCGGCCGCGCGAAACGAATCCCACGGGTCGAACATCTCCGCGGGAGTGATATTGTGATAATCGAGGACTAGCGGTTCGGGGCAATCCAGTAAATAGTCAGCGACTGCGGAACCAGTCGATGCTTGATAGATCAATAGATCCGGCCGGTCGTGATCCGCGTGATCCCGAAAGTCAAGAACACGGCCCTTGAGGTCAGGGTGAATCGACTGCGCAAACAGCGCTGTCTCAACGCCCATCTCCCGTAATAGGTCATCTACCGCAAACGTGTGGTGACTCACTGCATCGCGAATACTCATCGTTGCGGTAAAATGATGAACGCGTCGGGTTTTCACGACAGGCGAGCAACGACCAGTGACCGGATCGAAGAATCACCAGTATCAACCATTGTCGTTGAGGTGCCCGCACGGTCAAGTAAGTGACGCCACGTAGCCACCGATAGCCCCCGACCACGCCGTAGTTCGGATTCCACCAAGTCTCGATCAGCAAGTTCGCGTACCGCGACGAGAATGGCCCCTCCGCTTCGTACTACTCGTAGAGCCTGCTCGATCAACTGCACGCTGTGATAGACGGACAAATCCTCTACCGCGGAACACAGGACCACACAAGCCAGCGAGTCGGTGTCGAGTTCGTGAAGGTGTCCCATTGGATCCCCCACGCGGAGGTCAAGACCGTCACGAACCCCTCCCATGATAGCGAGCGCATCGCCGTCAATGCCATAAACCGGTCGCTTAGCCTCATGCAACGCACGGGCGATATTGCCGCTCGCGCACGACAGTACTGCGGTCCGCCCATTCCCTACTGTGACGGTTAAAACTGCGTCCGCCACGGCCGGCGAAGGCTCCGGAACGGCGTCGAGCAGTTCTTTAGTGGATCCAAGAGACACCTCTGCTTCCAACTCGCATAGTCGTTCATCAAATCGACGAACGAGCCGGATCATTAGGTTGTTGAAAGCATTGAGTTGGTCGGTGACGTACCGCAGGTACCACCTAGTGGCCTTGCGAATAGCACCCTTCACCTTGCGGTCACGGGGGTGCTTACCCAACGGCGCATCAACGTCGATCATGGCCAACCGATCGGCTCGATCGAGGAGCAGTTCTCCTTGCGAACCGGCCGCCCCAAGAGGTGCTACGTCCATCCAGGCCCGCTCAATTTCCCGCTCACGGCGTTGCAGATCCGAGTCCAACCGTCGCCTAGTCGCCGCTTCGGCCTCTATCTCAGCTCGAACCTGGTTGATATAGGCCACAGGGTCGTCAACCGGCACCATCGGAGGGAGAGTTTCATCCACGGCGCGCAATGCTACCATCAGACCAATAATATGCCCGTAGCTCTCATCACCACTGAGGATTCGCGCCACCTGAACGAGGGAACCTTCGACGATACGCCCCTTGGCGCGTCGCTACGGAGCCAGACAAACTCGCGTTGGACCCTCGACGACTCTCGAGACGACATCACCGCGACAATTTCAGTCGATGCGCACAGTTCACTGCACGAACGAGCAGTTGAGATCGTGCTTCATCTGTTCCACTCGCAACCCGGACTAGAACTGCTTATAGCTGATGCAATCGTGGCTGGACTCTCACAGCCGCGCTCGGCATGGTCGCCCGCCGCCGTCATCAGCCAACCCCATGAACTCGACCTACTCGCCTGTCGGGGACATTCCCCAATACACGGAATCGCGGGCCGGATACAAGCCGTCACCAAACCTACCGCGGCACCGTGGCACCTTCCCGCCCCGCTTGTTCGACGGGCCAAAGCCCCTGGCTCAACCGCAGAACTTGATGCCGCAATCGGTGCTTTCGTCGCCGCTCAAATGCCGGGGTCAGAGGCCGGTTTTGGACCGAGGGCGGGAACCTATGTCGTGAAACCCGTACAGAATCCGCCACCTACCACGGTAATCATTCCCACCGCTGGGGTGCTCGATCACGCTGGCGCCCCGATGGTTCACCGAGCGATAACCGCGGTGAACTCAACGAAGGCCAACACGGAGATCGTGCTAGTGGTTGGCAACGAATACCTAGGTGACCCCACAGATCTGTTGCAGTTCGATCGCTGTCGCCTGATCCGCAGGCCTCCCGGACCATGGAACTTCTCCGAGACCATCAACTTAGGCCTCCTCGCCTGTCAGACCGAGCACGTCCTCCTACTCAACGACGACATCAAACATATCGACACCACCTGGCTCCACCAGATGAGCGGACACCTCAACGATCCGTCTGTCGGTGCAGTAGGGGCCTTATTACTTTACCCAGATCGTACGGTACAGCACGTCGGAATAATCATCGATGATGCAGTTCCCAGCCACTCATTTACAGGTCTCTCCGAATCCGAACTCAGTGCTCATGGAATGGATCTCGCCCGTGACACGGTGGCGGTGACCGGAGCGTGTTTACTTGCTCGCCGTCGAGATCTACTTCAGGTTGGCGGACTGAACCTCGACCTACCGTGTAGCTACAACGATGTTGACCTTTGTCTCAAACTACACCGGAGCGGATTTCGTGTTGTGATCGAGCCCTCCGCTCGGCTCATCCATTACGAAAGCGCAAGCCGATCGCTCGACATAGCTGAGTGGGAGTGGAGTCGGTTCCTCGGCCGTTGGGGCACTGTCGTAGACCCTTGGTATCACCCAGCGCACCTTCTGCCCAACGGCCCACGCGATCAACCGGCCAACGCAGGCCATCCGGCACCAAGCGACACCGCGTTTAGCACAATTCCCCGCTGCCCCGAGATCCAGTCACGTATGCCCCCGTCGTGACTAGCCTAGGCTCCATCCCGCTATCCGACAGTTCCGATCCAATCGACAGTTCCGATCCAATCGACAGTGACGATATCGAGGCACTTCGTATGGAGATCCTACGGTTACGAGACGCCCGAGCAGCGAGAGGAGCCGAGCGAGAAATCCTCGAAGGTCTTCTCTCCAAACAGAGCTACCAACTCGCCGACCTCGCCGCATCGATTCAGCGACTCGGAGCCGAACTCAGCCGCAACCCCATAATCCGTATCGGCCGCGCGCTGTTACGCCGATTTGGCCGCCGACCCCCTCTTACATGACTACTCCTGTCGGTGATTTCCTTGGCCTCGCTGGCCAATTACCACCGTGGTCACCCGCTGCACCGGTGAGTTTCACGGTGGTTGTCCGGACCCAAGGACAGCGACCCAACTCACTTGTCGAGGCGCTCACGAGTTTAACCGCGCAAGATTATGCCCCGCACCAAATCTTGGTGATGGTTCACCACGACGAGATCGACCAGATGAACGCGGTCGCGGCAGCGATCACCGCGTTCAGTGACACGACCGCCCACCATGTACAGGAAGGGGGCCGATCACGGCCGCTGAACAAAGCCCTTGATCTCGTTACAAGTGATTACGTGTGTTTCCTCGATGACGACGACCTAACCGAACCCAACTGGTTGTCGTCGTTCGCCGCCGCCATTGAACAGGCCCCAGGCAAGATGATCCGCGCCCGAGCCGGTTCGCAGCCCTGGTCCACCGACAACACCAACGAACCCGTACGGCCCATCGGCCACATCGACGAGCCGTTCGCTCCCTACTTCGATCTCCTCGCCCATCTCAACCACAACCAAACGCCAATTTGTTCGATCGCCGTTCCCGCCCAAATCCTCGAACACTTCTCGTTGCGTTTCGCGGAAGAGCTACCGGTGCTCGAAGACTGGGACTTCCTAGTACGCGTCGCGATGCATGCTGGCGTTCACTCAATCGCCGAACGTACTTCGCTGTATCGCCGCCTCGACACCAGCAACTCCGATATGGCCGAAACCGTCGCCACATGGGAGAATACCCACACCGCCATCATCGACCGCTTCGCTCAGCGACCGGTGGTGCTCCCCGCGGGCGACAGTCGCCGCCTAGCGAGCGCCCACTTCATTCCCGGCGGAGGCAGCCAACATGAGGCCAAGGTGGCTGAGATTGAGGCAGAACTCAGCGCACTTACGAAATCGCCGTGGCGGTGGAGCAAAGCGTTTGCGGCTCGCATCCACGGGGCCATCGGGGCCCGAATCGCAAGGCAGCCGCGATAAGCAGTACCCAGTTGTACGAAAACCACAGTACGAAGCTCTCGGTAACATTCTCGATTAGTAAGAACGTGACTACCGCGCTCCAGAGCCACGTCTCAACACTTGGCCGAATCCACATTGCGCGACCAACACCGACAACGGCCACGACCACAACGATAAGCCAAAGCAGTAGGCCGATCACGCCCACGCCGAGCAGTAGCTCAGGAATCGTGCCATGAGCGCTCCCCCGCTGCAGCAACTCATCGGTATGCAGTTCCGGTGTATACCAGAACGACTCCCAGCCGAATCCGTGGATTGGACGGTCATCGATGTGGGCGCCTAGTAAGCGCCAGATCGTGCGCCGTTGCACGAATGTAACGGTATCCCACACCACGGCCGTCCCCGCAACGACTATCGCGGCGCTAACAACTACCAATCCGACCACCGCAGCGGTAATCGATCGCTCCGGAGCGGCCCGGTAGCGAGCGACCACTACCGCACTGATAGACGCAACCCCCGCCGCCAAGATCACCGCAAGCCAAGCCGTGCGGCTACCACTTCCAAGCAACCCCAGGCCAGGCGATCACTACAACCATACTGATAGACACAATGCTTGCCGAAGCTATGGCTAGGGCGCGCACAAAATCGCGCTCGCTTAGATCGGCAATGACCCAAGCAACCGCAGGCAGCGCTGTGTAAACAAGACCACGCCACAAGGTGAGTCCGGGCTGCAAACTCCACCATGTACTCAAAGTCGCCCACCTGCCGAGGGCAATCGACGCGGCCAGTGGTAATACCGCGGGACTTCGCATCCGCTTATCTAGCAATCGGAAGCGGTCAAGAAGAACAACGGACCATTCGCCAAAACGATAACCGTGGCCACGACCACGAACACTCAAGTCCGGCTCTTGGCAATCAAGGCAGTGTACCCGTTGGATGTGACCGCTAGGATCGTAACTGCGTCCACTGGCGCGGATCAATCCCATGTTGAGTCTCTCCCCAGCCGTACGCAAGAGCACCAATCTGATCTACAACTTCGCCCACCGCGAGTCGAAGGCGCGCTACAAGCGTAGTCTTCTCGGCTGGTTCTGGTCGATCGCTAATCCACTCACCACCGTCGCCGTTTACAGCTTCATTTTCGGTACGGTCTACGGCGCACGGGCTCCGCTAACCGAAAACGGTCACGCCGAGAACTTCGGTCTCTTCTTATTCTGCGGCCTTGTTTCTTGGAGCTTATTCACAGGGGTGGTGAACGGCTGCATGGGATGGCTGGCCAGCGTCAGCGATCTCCGTAAGAAGATCTATTTCCCCACAGAGACGGCCCTGCTCGGCGGCGCCGCTTCCAACGCAGTCCAGACCGGCCTCGAAGCTCTCGTCTTGTTGGTCATCATGGTCATACTCGGCAACTTCAGTTGGACCGCTATCTTCTTGCTGGTCGCCTTGATCCTCACCATGGCGTTCGGCCTTGGCATCGGATTCATTGTCTCCGTCATGAACGCCCGATACCGCGATATCCAGTACCTCATCGGGATTTTTCTGAACGTATCGTTCTTCTTGGTCCCGATCGTCTTCACGACCGATCTCGTTCCTGAACGGGTGTACGGCCTGCCCGCTCGGATGCTGGTCGAATGGAATCCGCCAGCCTTGTTCATCGGCATCGCCCGCGACGGCGTCTACTTCCTTGATACACCCGATCTTTCCCGCCTCTTAGCCGCTAGCGCTTGGGCCGTGGCATCCTTCACCACTGGATGGATCTACTTTCGGGCCCGCAGCATGGAAATCAGCGAGGAACCGTGACCACCGGTGAGATCTCCGTTCAGCAAGTTTCCAAGCGGTTCCGCCTAGAACGAAACCGGCCGTCCAGCCTCAAAGAGGCGATGCTTCGCCGTGGCTACAACCGAGATATCGACGACTTCTGGGTGTTGCGCAACATCAACCTCACCGTCGAACCCGGGTCGTTCTTTGGACTCATCGGCCACAACGGCAGCGGCAAGTCGACCTTGCTACGCCTTATGGCTGGCATCCACCGTGCAACTCACGGCGACATCAAAGTAACCGGCCGAGTTTCGGCCCTACTCGAACTAGGCTCCGGGTTCCATCCTGACCTCACGGGGCGCGAGAACGTCTTTCTCAACGGCGCCATGCTGGGCCTAAGCCGCAAACAAATGGCGGAGTCGATGGATTCCATCATCGAGTTCAGTGGCATCGGCGAGTTCATCGACGAACCGGTAAAAATCTATTCCAGCGGAATGTATGTACGCCTCGGCTTTGCCGTAGCCGTCAACGTAGACCCGGAGATTCTGCTGATCGATGAGGTCATCGCGGTCGGCGATGAAGAGTTCCAACGCCGCTGTATGAACCACATGAAGCTGCTTCGATCGCGCGGTACGACCATTGTACTTGTGAGCCACAGCGCGACGCTTATGCAAGAACTCTGCGACACCATCGGGTGGCTCGACCACGGCCGCCTCGTCGAACTCGGCGACCCTGAGACCGTAATTACGGCCTACCTCGAACACGTGTCAAGCGGCGGCGCCAACACCCTCACCACACACGACTAAGCGTCTACGACGGCGAATTCGGCCACGCAGGCGCGACAGGTTCATCGTGGTCGACGGCGGCTCGACCACCGGGTTCCCAGGCAACGGGTAGCGGCTGCTCGTACCAGCGCCTCAATGCCTTGTTGGACAACCGCAAGATCCGCGTACGGCAAAGAGTCATTGACTCCCCGCGGCGGCGTGGCGTGTGAGAGCTGTGACCAGTCGGCCACCGCCACGGCCCGGTCAGCGTCGGCGACCTGCTCGACTAAGGCGCCGAGTTTTGGCTCAGCGCCGACAACCACGACCGGCACACCGGCCGCCACCGCAACCACGGCCGCGTGATAGCGGTTGGTAACGACAAGGGACGCGCTGGCCACCGCGACAACCGCGTCCAGTTCGTCGATCGGGTCCGAATCAAGCGCACATGCAGTAGCGACGTCGCTTTCACCCCGAAACGCCGCCGCACGTACTGCCAATCCAGACCTCTGAGCCAAGTCCGCTACTGCCTCAACCGCAGTAACCTCGACCGACGAAGCTCGCCTGCGCCCGCTGACAAAACGGCCGGTACCTGGCCCGGGACCGACCGCGGCAACCATGACACCTCGCTCGCTTCCGGCCTCGTACTGACGCCCGAGAGCAAGATCGACACTGAGATCGGCGCTAACTCCGGCGGCGAAGAGCGCGTCGACGGTGGATTGATCGCGACCGATTAGGACCGATCTACTGAGGGTTCGCCTCAACAACCATCGAGAAGTCCGGCGACGTAGCGGAACCGCACCCAAGCCGATCCCGGCGACCGGGCGGCGTAACCAACGAGCGACCAGCGCTGGCCAGAGGTGGGCTGGCAAACTCCACACGCTGCTGGTGTCCTGGATAATTCCCCCCGGGCCGACACAGACCCCATCGACTTTGCGGACCGCGAGCGCCCATCGCAGACCCCGCCCGACAGTTTCGACCCCCGGGTGGCGCTCCGCCGTACGGTGTTGATCGAGCGTACGAACAACAGGGTGCCCGCCCGCGGCAACAATGCGAGCCACGATTTCCTCGGTGAGTAGCTCGTCGCCGATGTTTCCGGCTCCTGCCCAGCCGCAGACGAGAATTCGGGGACAATCAATCACGCGGGCGACGCTAGCGGTCAGAGTGAACTGAAAGCGACCCGGCCCGCCGCCGAGAGTAGGGGGGTCACCGAGTTATGACAAAACCCGGCTATAGTGCGGCGAACTGTTGCGGGCGGCCCGCCAAAGGAGAGCAGGAATGTTCGAACACTACCACCGCCGTTTTCTGGCCGTCATCGTCTTCGCTAGCGTGCTCGCATACTCGCCAACGACAGCGGGCGCCCAAGAGCCGGAGATCACTTTTGTGGGCGGCGGTTACGGCCATGGCATCGGCATGAGTCAGTACGGCGCCTACGGGCGGGCCGAGTGCTGGTCACACCTACGAACAAATTCTTGCCTTCTACTACGATGGTACGGGACTGAGCGACGTCGCCGACTTCAGCGACGATACAACTAATTTCAGTACGGACGACGATGTAGATGTTCGGGTTGCTATCCGCGAGACCATGGCAATATCAACCCCTCTCGATCAAATCGGCGATTGGACCATCGACCTGTTTGCGGGCGGCCTGCAGATCGGCACTGCGACGCGGCCAATAAGCGTCGATTGGAATGGTTCGGTATGGACGGCTGTCTCGGACGGTGTCGATCTATGCCACGGGGTCGCCGAATGCACGAACAATCCGCTCGAGTTCGAAATGAGCCTCGAGGAACGGGTCGTGCTTGAAGAGGTCGTGAACGGTGCCAACTTCGGCGAATACCGCAGTGGTCGCATTATCCTGCATCCGGCATCGATCCCGGGACCGAAGGGCGACCTCACCCACCAGTGTGGTAAGGTCATCATGCAGCAATTCTGCGTCATCCACGGCGACCTAGACCTTCAGAGTTACCTCTATGGGCTCCAAGAGGTTCCGGCTAGTTGGCCTGACGAAGCCCTCAAAGCGCAAGCCGTCGCCGGTCGCAGCTATGCCGTGAGCCGCATTCTAACCCGCAATGCCAACGTCGGATGGACCGCTCCTTTCGACCTCTACAACTCGGTCCAAGATCAGTACTACACCGGTTGGCCTATGTGGTCCAACTGCGACGGGCTGAGTTGGTGCGCGGCAGTCGACGCAACCGACAATAAAGTCGTGTCCTACGGCGGAACGGTGGCCGAGACCTTTTACTCGGCGTCCAACGGCGGGGCCACTGCCGCGCCACCCGATGTCTGGTCCGGTGGCACTACTCGCCCCTACCTGCTGGCGAAAGCCGACCACTTCGACAGCAATGACGCCAACCCGTACAAGATTCAAAAATACACTTACACCATCGCCGAAATCTCGAGGTGGTTGAATGACTATAACCTTCCAGGGTTGATCGACCAAGACCAACTCAAGGTTGGCACGGTGGCATCGATTAGTATCGAACCCTCAATCTCGGGCCGAGTCAGTTACGCGAGAGTCACTATCGAGGGGAGTCTGAAGACCACGACGTTAGAGGGACGCGTGAGGCGCGGCGAACTGGTCCCAGGACCCTACGGATTTCGACTCTACGCAGCTCTCAACCAAGGATGTAGGGCAACGCCGGGTTGCGTAGCGCTTCGCTCCACGAACTTCCGCGTTGGCTCAGCAGCCGACACCCACTCCGAGGCCCAAACCACCGCAGAAGCACTGCCAGCAGAAGCACTGCCAGCAGAAGAAACCGCCGCCGAAAGCCAACCAGCAGAAGAAACCGCCGCCGAAAACCAACCGGTCATCAATATCTTCGAGGACACTCAACCCGAGGATTATTTCTACGAGCCGGTCCTTTGGATGGCTACGGAAGAAATCACCACCGGCATCGCGGGGTCTAACCGCTTTGCTCCCCGCCGCCAGATCACCCGAGCCGAAGTCGCAACATTCGTGTGGCGTTACGCGGGTAAACCCGACACCTCTGCGACCAACAACTTCAGCGATGTTCACGCGGAGCAGTTCTACACGACCGCGGTAGCGTGGATGGCCGCTAACAATATAACGACTGGCAAGAAGCCCACCGAGTTCGCACCCAACGACAAGGTCACTCGGGGCGAACTTGCCACTTTCTTGTGGCGCTATGCGGGTAAACCAGAAGCACCCGCGACTAGCGTCTTCACCGACGTACCATCGGGCAAGTACTACACCGAAGCGGTGGAGTGGATGGTCAGATGGGCGATCACAGAGGGAACCTCTGACACCACGTTTTCTCCCCAAAATCCGCTCACCCGCGGCGAAATGGCTACCTTCGTGTGGCGCTTGGCTCGGACCCCCGATGCTTTCGCGGCCCGGTGAACTCGGCGGCCTAGGTTCACCCCATGAAGTTGGGGATCCAGAAGATTCTCGAGCGACGAGCGAAGCCGCTTTCACCGCGCGTTCGCCTCGCTTTACTAATCGTTTCCGGGCTTGGGCTTCTCGTTGCCATGGTATGGGCGTGGGATCGTTCTGAGCTTGCTTTCGACGATCTGCGATGGGTACCAATAGCGGCCCTGTTCTTTGTCGCGGCACCATTGTCCGTCCTGTTAAGGTCAGCAGAGTTCTTGCTCGCCGCTCGGATCTCTAACCAGCATCCAGAACGGTCGCTGATTATCGAAACCGCTGTCGTGTCATCGGCGGCCAACCTCCTGCCCCTACCCGGATCTTTTCTCGTCACAGTCCGAACCTTGGCTGGCGGGGGTGCGAGTTATCCGGGCGCCGTTACCGCCGGTGCCCTTCCCGGCCTCACCTGGCTGGGACTGACGGGACTAGTCGGCGGGTTCGCCATTGCCACCACGGGGGCCACGCTCGTTGGTTGCACCATCATCGCCGCCGGATTGATAGTTCTGGCGGGCACCGCCGTCGTGTTCGTGCGTTTCGTGGAGGCTGATCGCCGTGTGCGCCTAGCGGGGGCCACGCTGGCGGTGGAGGCGGGATGGCTGGGCGTGTCCGCGCTGCGGTTCAGTCTGGCCATCGCCGCGCTCGGCCTCAACCTGACCCTGGCTCAGGCCCTGTCGCTATCTGTTGCGGGGGCGCTCACCGTAGCCATCGGGTTCTTCCCTGGTGGCCTCGGATTACGCGAAGCGCTGATCGCGGCCCTTAGTCCGCTGATTGGCCTCGATGTTGAGACCGGTGTTCTTCTCGGCGCGATCGACCATGTGGTGTGGCTCGCCTTTCTCGCTCTGACGGGTGGGGTGCTCATAGCCCGCCGTAGTCAGTCGAGCGACGACACCAAGTCGGCGAGGGCCTCGCGGTAGTCGCGCAGCGCCGCCCCTCGCTCGCTGGCGAGCACGGAGTAGGCGGGACGTAACGCCGCCCGGGGGGGCATTAGATCGCAGGTGGCAATCGGCTGAATTCGCTGCGGATCGTAACCTGCGGCAAGGGCGACATTTTGAGCCAACTCGAACCAACTCACGGCCCCGGTGTTGGCTAGATGCATCACCCCAGACGGCGGGTCGTTCAACAAGGAAACTGTGGCGCGGGCTAGGTCGGCCACAAAAGTAGGACTCCCCGTTTGATCATCAACGAAGGTTAGGTGACCCGAACCGCCCAGCAGTCCAAGTATTGTCGTGATGATTCCCGAACCGGAGCCGCATAGCCAGGAACTACGGATGACCGTCGAAGGGGACTCCAGTAGTGCCTCGCCGGCCACTTTAGAGCGCCCGTAAGCACCCAGCGGCGCCACCGGATCGGACTCAACATAGGGCTGTGTTTGACGACCGTCGAAGACGTAATCGCTGGAGAAAGTCACTAGGCGAGCGCCGACTGTTGCCGCGGCGTGCTGCAGATAGCCAACCGCGGTGGAGTTGACGAGCGTGGCCTGTTCCTCCTTCTCCTCGCACCAGTCCACGTCGGTCGCCGCAGCACAGTTGACTATGCGATCCGGTCGTACCGCCTGCACGGTTTCGTGGACGGCCGCCCTATCGGTGATATCAAGTTGTGAACGGGTTGGGCTGACGAGGTCGACGCCCGCGGTGACGAGTTGACGTTGCAGTTCAAGGCCCAGCAGTCCCCCCGCCCCGGTCAGCAGGACCTTCATGAGGCCTTAAGCGGTGTCCACCAGGCTCGATTGTCGCGGTACCACCCCACAGTGCGTTCGAGGTCATCGGCAAAGGATCCGGGCCCTTGCCATCCCAAGGCCCGCACCTTGGAGGTATCTATCGAGTAACGGCGATCGTGTCCGAGTCTGTCCTCGACCATCGTCACCGCGGAGAAATCGCGTCCACAGATTTCGAGTAGTCGAGCCGTGATCTCTTGGTTGGTGTATTCGTTACCGGCGCCGATGTTGTAGATCTCACCCGGTGCCCCTACAGCTAAAACGAGATCCAAAGCCGCGCAATTATCGTCGACGAGACACCAGTCGCGCACGTTTTGGCCATCGCCGTAGAGGGGCACCGCGACGCCATCAAGGAGGTTGGTGGTGAACAGGGGAATCAGTTTCTCTGGATGCTGATAGGCACCAAAGTTGTTCGACGAACGGGTAACGATGACCGGAAGGCCGTAGGTGGCAAAGTAGCTGAGAGCAATGAGGTCGGACCCGGCCTTGCTGGCCGAGTACGGCGATCGCGGATCTAGCGGGTCCGTCTCAGCCGAAGAGCCGACCTCTACTGACCCGTAAACCTCGTCGGTCGAGATGTGTACGAAGCGGTCAACTTCGGCGCGGCGGGCCTCGTCGCACACGATGTTGGTGCCCCCACAATTAGTGGCGACGAAGGCGTCGGGATCAACAATTGACCGGTCGACGTGGGACTCGGCTGCAAAATGCACTACCGCATCGGTGCCCGCCATTACGTCTCTCACTGCAGTGCGGTCGGTTATGTCGCCCCGCACGAACGACACCCGCTGGTCGCTCAGCAGATCGTCGATGGTGTGGAGGTTTCCGGCATAGGTAAGAGCATCGAATATAACGACGGAATCGTCGGCGGTGGCGAGGTGACCACGAACGAAATTGCTACCGATAAAGCCCGCCGCGCCGGTAACCAAGAGTCGCATGCCTACCGTCCTCGTAACGAGTGATGGGGACGCCGGTTGCTCGGCAGGTCGATCCGGTTCGGATTTCTCTGATCGCGTTCCGACAGGGCGGGCGCTTCGATGCCCCAATCGGCACCGATTGCGGGATCGTCCCACGCCACGCCGAGTTCATCAGCGGGGTTGTAATAGCCGTCGACAAGATAGCTAAGGGTGGAGTCAGCGAGCGTCGAGAATCCGTGGGCCACGCCAGGGGGGATGTACACCCCGGAATGGCGATGGCAGCCGTCGGCCTGCAGGCCCAGATCGGTGATCCAAGTCTGGCCGTCGGTCTCAGAACCCTCCCGCAGGTCGTGAAGCACGACGCGCAGTCGTCCCGCAGGAACGTACCAATAGTCGCTTTGGTGAAGGTGGTAGTGCAGGCCAACAACCGTGCCCGCCACTCGGTCAGCCCGGTTTGACTGGATCATCTCGCGCTGATTGGGGAACCAAGAACGGCGGTAGGTCTCAACAAAAAACCCCCGGGCATCGGCGTGTACGTCAGGTTCTACAACGAAGGCACCGTCGATGGCGGGGATGGGATTAACCGTGACCATGGCGGGACCGTCCTATTCGATTTCTACATGACAGTTGTCGCCGATCATTACCCGAGTAGCGCGGGGTTTGTGAGCGCTACGGGTAATTTTGGTACTTCGCCCGATTAGGGAATCAGTGAGCCGCGAAATATCGACAATGGTTGCCGTTTGGAGAATGACGACGTTGTCGACTTCGCTGCGACGGATTTCACAGTCGCTGGCGATGGAACTGTACGGGCCGATGTGGGAATCCGCGATGACGGACCCCGCGCCGATGATTGTTGGTCCGCGAACGGTGGAGTTGATGATTCGAGCGCCCGCTTCGATAACCACTCGGCCCTCGATCGAAGACCCAGTGTCGACTTCGCCATGAACATCTCGTTCTAGGCGGTCGAGCACCAAACGGTTGCCCTCGAGGAGGGTATCCTTTTTTCCCGTGTCGATCCACCAACCGTCCAGCACTTCGTGGATAACGGTGTGTCCCTGATCGATCAGCGCTTGGATTGCATCGGTTATCTCTAGCTCACCGCGCGGTGAGGGCTTGAGGGTGGCAACAATGTCATGGATGGATGAGTCGAAGAGGTACACCCCGACTAAGGCGAGATTGGACGGCGAATCGTCGGGCTTCTCGATGAGTTCACTAATACAACCGTTCTCACCGAGTACGGCCACACCAAAAGAGGAGGGATCGTCAACGGGGGCCAAACGGATTTGGGCCACCGGCGGCGCACCAACAGCCAACCTCCGCGCCGTTTCGAAGGATCGCACGAACTCGGCCAGTCCCTGTTCCACCATGTTATCGCCGAGGTACATAACGAAGTCGTCGTCACCTAGGAAGGGTTGGGCGATCAGGACCGCATGGGCGAGACCCAGCGGTTGGGCCTGTTCTATCCAGGTAACCGCGATCCCGAAGGCGGATCCGTCGCCGACTGCTTCGCGGATGTCAGGGCCGGTGGCGGGCGAGATGACGATGCCGATCTCGGTGATACCGGCGGCCGCCATGTCGTCGATGCCGTAAAACAAGATAGGCCGGTTAGCTATGGGGACCAGTTGCTTGGCGCTGGTGTGAGTAATCGGACGCAAACGCGTACCCGCACCACCGCTCAAGATGAGTCCTTTCATGGACATCGATGCTACCGGTTGAATGGCCCACACTTGGCTTAGGAGGTTGGCGTCATCCGACCCGTCGCTTTGTGGAGGCCAAACTCATAGCGAAGCAAGGCGGCCGTGGTTGCCGCCCCCACTGCCACGGAAGCTACTAGGCCGATCTCAACCCTCAAGAACGGGTCGTTGGGCACTTGTAGAGCCACTGGGAAGGCAGCGACGGCCACCAGATACCCGACCACGGCGAGCCGGGTATGATCGAGAGCCACGAGACCAAGCGACAGGGCAACGAGGATCATCAGGCCCCCACCACTCGCCGCGAGTAGCGCCATATCCTGCGACGACAACGTGTCGGCGAAGAGCAACTCGACAACCCACGGCCCGACCATTGCGATGACCAGCGTCGAAAGGGCCGCCACCACGCTCACCGCCGCGACTAGGCGCAGTTGTACCTGGCGAAAACCCGCTAGGTCGTGTTCGTTGGCCTTGGCCGCCAACGTCGGCAGCAGCGATGCTTTCACAGCCTGAAAAAAGAAGAGCGGGATGCGCGAAATGATGAGGCCGTTGAGGAAAATTCCGGGGGCTTCTTCGCCCAGTTCGTCGCCCACGACCGAGAGAGCTACCGGCCCCACGTTGAGCAAGAAAGCCTCCGAAATCGAGGTGGCGAGCAGCAGGCCTAGGGCGGGCGTGATCTCGCTGAGATGGGCCGGCGGACCGGGATTGACAAAGGGTCGCACGCCCATCGCGGCGACCAGCGTGGCGATGGCGAACGCCGCAGCCAGCGTACCCGCATAGGCCCCCACGACCTCGACGCCGACAACCGCAAGAAGAATTGCGATGAAAATACGGCTTAGACCCTCAGCGGCGAAGTAGCGCCCGTAATTATCGAATAGATGCCGACCCGAGAGTATGCCCCGCGCCAGTTCGGCCACCGCGAACGCAGCTAGGCCGACTAGCAAGGCGATCAAGAGATCAACTCGGTGGCCGAGTATTCCGGCTAGTCCGAACGGCCACGAGATAAGCACGCCGACGAAAACAACCAGCAAGCCCACGAGGCCCACCTTCGCTGCTTCCCGCAAGACCGGAGCGCTCCCTTCGCCGCGGGCGCCGCGGGCTGCGGTTGCTCGGGCGACCTCTTGTTCGAGGGGTTGGAAGAGTCCGGGCCCGAGGATGTAGATCAATCCCCACAGCACGGCAAGTCCGCCGTAGGCCTCCTCGCCGATAGCCCGCCGCGCCACGACGAGGAAACCGTAGGTGGTCAAGCCATTTACTACTAGGCCAACAGCGATCAGCGAAGTACCCGCCGGGAGCGGGCTTCGATCACGCAAAAAGTCAAGAACTCGACGGATAGAGAAACTCCCAGAACGGTAGGGATCTAACGAACCGACGTGCTCAGGCGCGGCAGGCAGAGGCCTTCGAGGTCGCTGATCTCCACCGTGTCTCGGTTTTCCCACGTGACTGGATTGTTGGGATCGACGTTCAGGCGAAACTCACGGAAGCTCATCTCGAGGGCGTCGAAGACCACGAGACGACCGGTGAGCGGATCTCCTAGGCCGAGAATTAACTTGATCGCTTCGAGAGCTTGGATACTCCCCACGATGCCGGGCAGTACCCCTAAAACTCCGGCTTCGGCACACGACGGGGCAAACTCCGCGGGGGGCGCCTCTGGCAACATGTCTCGATAGGTCGGACCGTTGCGCGGGTCAAAGACAGTGATCTGCCCCTCAAACCGAAAGACCGAACCGTGAACGACAGGGATTGCGAGTTTCACCGATGCGTCATTGAGCAAGTACCTGGCGGGAAAGTTATCGGCGCCGTCGATGACAAGGTCGTAGCCGTCGAGAATCTCCATGATGTTGTCAGCGACGAGCCGAGTGTCGTAGGTGGTGACCTGCACCCCTGGGTTGAGCGCGGAGATGCTCAGCCGTGCCGACTCGACCTTGCGTTGTCCTACCCGACCGACCGTATGAATGATCTGACGCTGCAGGTTGGACTCGTCAACCTCGTCCATGTCGACTAGGCCAAGATGGCCCACCCCTGCCGCGGCAAGGTAGAGGGCGGCGGGGGAACCAAGACCACCCGCGCCGAGCAGCAGTACCTTGGCGTCAAGCAACTTTAGTTGTCCCGCTTCGCCCACTTCAGGCAAAAGGAGGTGACGTTGGTAGCGATTCCGATCGTCAGCGCCTAAGGTTCGCGGCCGTTCCCAACGTTGACCGGCGTCTTTCCAGCCGTTGAAACCGCCGTCCATGGAGACAGCGTGGGAATAGCCGAGGGTGTTTAGGGTCTGCACCGCGAATGCCGATCGAGCACCGCCCGCACACATGACAACCAATGGCTGGTCACGGTTGGGGATTCGGTTCTCAACCGTAGTTTCGAGGGTTCCGCGCGGGATATGAATTGAGCCGAGGATCGCGCCCTGTTGGTACTCGTCTGGTTCACGAACATCGACCAAGAGGTAGCCGTCGGCGAGGAGAGCGGCTCCCGTGTCGATGTCGACTTCTACGATCTCGGCCTTGGCCTGCTGCAGAAGGTCGCGAAAGGTCGCCATGTCCTCAGCCTAAACGGTTACTACCGTGGCCCCACGGTCGGGGGGACGCTCGCCAATGAAATGCTTGACAAGAATAGGTGAAATATAGTGAACTATAGTAAAACTAGTGAATAGTCGTAAGCACTTCTCCGTCCCCGTACCGTACCAATCAGGGAGCAAGCAATGCCTTCGTCTCTATCTTTTCCTCCGTCCACCGACACGCCGGTCTTGGAGTTCCTCCACATCGAACGGTGGTCGGACCCGCTGATTGATCGTCTCGGTCACGATCCCCGATCCCGCTACGTCGAGCGTTTCTGGCTCGGAATTCTTGGCCCTTCCACTACGTTGCTGTTGCGCCTGTGCGCCGACGCGCTCGATGACGCCCCTGGCGGGGTGCAACTCGAACTCACTGAAGTGGCCGCTCAACTCGGTCTTGGTCACAAGGGTGGTCGCAACAGTCCGCTCGCTCGATCGATTCTGCGAGCCTGTCGCTTTGGCGCGGCTCGTGCCGCAGGCAAGAACACGTTGGAGGTGCGGACCCGCCTCGCCCCTCTCAACCGAGGCCAAGTCGAACGTCTCTCGCGGGAGTTGCAATCGACCCACTCGGTCATCAACGACCGGCATCGCCAATCATCGGACCCCGAACTTCGGGCCCGTGCTCGTCGCCTCGCCCTCAGCCTTATCGAATGCGGCGACGTCTTCGACGAAACTGAACGTCAACTCGAGCACTGGCGGGTCCCCGCAATCGTCGCTTCTGAGGCGGTGAATTGGGCGTGGGAACGCCACGCCGGAGTGGCCAGTTTCGGCCCTGCGTGACTAGTTGGGAGTCGCAAACGACCTAGCCAACTCTGCGATCAGTCGTACCCCGAACCCGGTTCCGCCCTTAGTCGTCTCAGCCACGGCAGCATCAGTAAAGGCTGGGCCGGCGATATCGATATGGGCCCAAGGGATGCCCTCGCCTACAAACTCCTGCAGTATCAAGCCCGCGGTGAGCGCCCCGCCGTGCGCAGTGCCAATGTTTTTCATATCGGCCACTGAGGACTCGAACTGTTTGGCGTAGTCGGCGGGCAGTGGCAGTCGCCAAACCCGCTCACCGGTGGTGACGCTCGCCGCCTCAATTTGCTCCAGGAGTCCATCGTGGTTACCCATAACGCCAGCAATCTTGGGCCCCAGCGCAACCATGCAGGCACCGGTGAGGGTGGCCAGATCCACAATGGCATCGGGCTTCGACTCGCTCGCCACCGATAAACCATCGGCCAGGATCAAACGTCCCTCGGCGTCAGTGTTGAGAACTTCGATCGTCTTGCCGTTCCGAATGGTGAACACGTCACCGGGTCGGGTCGCATCGCCGCCGGTCATATTGTCGGTCATAGGAATGAAGGCTCGTACCCGACTCGTAACGCCCAACGCCGCGAGAACCGACATCGCGCCGATGACGGCGGCCGCGCCTCCCATGTCACACTTCATCGTCATCATGGCAAGCGATGTCTTCAACGAAAGGCCACCGGAATCAAACGTTACGCCCTTACCCACTAGGGCTAGCGTGCCCGTGGGTTCGTCTCGGGGCGTGTAGGTCAACTCGACGAAGCGAGGCGGTTGTTTTGAACCCCGGTTGACCCCAAGAAGGCCGCCCAGTTTGCCTTTCTTGATGGCGGCCTTGTCCCACACCTTGCAGTCCAGTCCAACCTTCTTCGCCATGGCCTCGGTCCGGCGGGCAAAGACTGTCGGGGTGAGCGTGCCGCCGGGTTCGTTCACGAAATCGCGGGCGAGTACCTGACCGGCGGCTAGTACCGCGCCGCGATCAAGACCGGCTTGGTTCTCCGCCCCCGCTCCCCCGGCCACATCAACCCGCTTTAGACCGGTTGGCTGGACCGACGACTTGTAGACGGCGAACACATAGGTCGCTAACACGATGCCCTCGACTAGGGCCTGTCGAGCCGCCGCGCCATCAACCTCGAAGCCTTCGGCCAAGGTTACGCCGATACGTCCGTGACGACCAAAACCCCGTCCCACGGCTGCCCCCGCCGCTCTTATATCGTCCAACGACACGTCAGCGGCGGACCCGACGCCAACGAGCGCGGCCACCCTATTGCCCTCCGGCCAGGCGTGTACCTCTCCAACCTGGCCCTCGAACGCGGCCGTCTTTAACTGGGCCGCAGAAACATCAGAGAGGCCCGCCGCCACCATGTCCGTGGTGCACAGGCGGATGGCTGCCTGGGCGGCCTTCGGAATTGTTCGGGCAGCGGTAAAGTCGATGGGCATTGGAGGGTGTCTCCCTACGGTAATTCAGGCGTGGATCGTGCGGTGAGGCTAGTCTGTCCCAACCCACGGGCCTCGATGTGGACACCGGTCCGGTCAGGGTGCGAGCAGTACTCGTGCCACGAGGTCTTGGCCAAAGCCGGTCAAGATTGCCAGGTACAGGAGGCCCGTCGCCGCCATCACCGCCGAATACTGTCGCTCCTTCAACGCGGCCCGACTCACCGCGATGAGGGCAATGGTTCCCGCTACGCAGGCTATCCAGAACCAGCCCAGCAAGCCGTTGTAGGCATCGTCGATCGTGCCGTTGAGCACCGACACCATTCCTGTGGGCCATAGCATCACGATTGTCTCCGGTATCCACATCACGGCGGTCCAGCGCACCAACTCCAGCAGCGGCCCCCGGGCGAGGCCGGGTTGCACGAGATACCAATGACCAAGCAGCATGGCAGCCGACACCACACCTAAGAAAAGGGCGCTGGTAAGGCCACGGACTATGGCGAGGGCAACAACGTCACCCGCTCCCCCCGCCTCGGCCGACGCAATCAATACAGCCAATAAACCCACTCCCGCTGCAATGAGATCAAGGCTCGGCTCGAACTCGACACTGTCGTGGTCGTAGCGCGGTTCCACGCGGTCTATACCCGTCATCGCGGCCACCCGTTCGGAACGCCGAGCGATGACCTCTTGCTGGCCCGCCACGCCCGCGGCCCTTCGTCTGACCGAGACGACGAGGGCAACGCTACCGACGGCCATAAACACCATCGTGGCGATCTCCCGGGACCAGGTCGGCGTGGTGACGAAGGCAGCAACGAGTGATCCCGAAGCGAACCCGAGAAAGGTCAGCCGCTGCAACCAGCCATAGCCGAGTCCAACCTCACGCCGTCGGGTGGTGATCCACAAAAAGAACCAGCCACCGGCCGCCCACTGCAAGAGAACCGTGGCTCCATCGACCCGGATCAACCGACGAGTGCGAGATGGTGATCGGCGGTAGTCAAGGGGTCCGGGCCATTCGCGGTCGCGGCAACGATGTCCTCCAGTCGCATCCCCCACCGGCCGGGAATATAGATGCCGGGTTCGATCGAGAACACGTTCCCGGCCACCAAAGGAACCGAATTGCCCTCAACAATGTAGGGATCCTCGTGGACTTCAACCCCAATACCGTGGCCGGTGCGGTGTACGAAGTACGAGCCGTAGCCCGCGGCCGCGATCTTTGCCCGCCCGACCCGATCGACATCCTCAGCCGGCGTACCAACGGTGGCCGCACGAACCGAAGCGGCCTGGGCTTCGTGAAGAACAGCATACGCCTCGAGGTATTCGCGATCAGGACGGTCGCCGGTCCAGACGTTGCGGGTAATGTCGGAGCAGTACTCGACCCCGTCATCGCCAATAAGGGTCCCCCCGAAGTCGCAGAGCACGTTCTCGTTAGCGCGAATAACCCGATCGGTGGGGTTGTGATGACAACTCGCCGCGTTCTCGCCCGCGGCGACGATCGTGAAAATTATCCGGCTGTGACCCGCCGCGATCATTTGACGCCTAAGATCTCTGGCAACTTGCGCCTCAGTTCGGCCAATGAGTTCAATCTCCCCGTTTTGCAAGCGAGCCGCGACTTGGTCAGCGGCCGCACTGACTTCACGGAGTCGTTCGATTTCGGCGGATTCTTTCACGGAACGTAAAGGGCTAGTGATGGTCGAGGCCCGCCCGAACGACGTGGTGGGCATCGCCCCGATGAGGTCCACGAGGAAACCCGCCCTCATGTGATCGCCGACCGCGGCCGTTGTGGCCGATCCTGCGAGTTCGGCAATGATCGCGATGGGATCCTCGGTATCGCCCCACGATCGAATGGAGAACACTTCGGGCCGTTCACGCACACGTGCCACCTCCAAAGCAGGAACCACTAGGGTTGCGTCGTCGTCACGGGGCACGACCAGCATCGTGATTCGTTCCAGCGGCGGGGCTTCGTAGCCGCAGAAATACGGGAGATCGCTACCCGAAGAGAGCATCAACGTATCGACGTTCTTTTCTTCCATAACGGCGCGAGCGCGGGCAATGCGGGATTTGAACATGCCCACAGACTAGACGAAGATCGTTCTCATCGTAGAATCAATTCATGACCGATCATAGGTGGGGATTTCGTACCCGCGCCCTGCACGCGGGAGCCAGACCCGACGCCACAACCGGTGCTCGGGCAACGCCCATCTTCCAAACCAGCAGCTACGTATTCGAAGACACTAACGACGCCGCGGCGCTGTTCGCCCTGCAGAAGTACGGGATGATCTACAGTCGCCTAGCCAATCCGACCGTATCGGCGTTCGAGGAGCGTCTGGCCAGCCTCGAGGGCGCCATCGGATCGGTGGCGACATCGTCAGGCCACGCGGCCGAGTTCGTGGCCACGACAGCGCTGGCCGGGGCGGGGGATCACATAGTGTCGAGTAGCCATCTGTATGGCGGCACGATCACCATGTTTTCCAACACCCTGGCCAGGTTCGGCATCGAAACCACCTTTGTCGACCCAACCAACACCGATGCCTTCGCCGAGGCCATCACCGATCGAACCAAGCTGTTATTCACCGAGACCATCGGTAATCCGTCGGGGGCGATCGCCGACATCGAAACGCTCGCCGATGTGGCTCACGGCCACGACCTGCCGCTGATGATCGATTCGACGTTCGCCACTCCGGCGTTGTGTCGTCCGATCGAGTGGGGCGCCGATATTGTCCTACACTCGGCCACCAAGTTCATCGGCGGTCATGGCACTTCGCTCGGCGGCGTGGTGGCCGAAGCGGGAACCTTTGACTGGAGTTCGGGTCGCTTCCCAGAGATGACCGAGCCGGTGCCCACCTACAACGACCTGCGTTGGTGGGATAACTTTGGTGAGTACGCCTACTGCACGAAGCTACGCAATGACCAACTGCGCGATGTCGGTGCCACTCTCGCCCCGCTCAACGCCTTTTTGTTCCTTCAGGGGCTCGAGACCCTTGATTTGCGCATGGCGGGCCATGTCGCCAACGCCCAAGCCGTGGCGTCCTGGCTCGACGCTGACCCGCGGGTTGGCTGGGTGGCCTACGCGGCTCTGGCGAACTCACCCCACCGCGACATGGCGGCGAAGTACTTACCCACCGGTCCCGGAGCCGTCTTCACCTTCGGCGTCACCGGCGGTCGCTCCGCGGGGGTCCGGTTTATCGAAGCCCTACAGATGGTCAGCCATCTCGCCAACGTCGGCGACGCCAAGACACTGATCTTGCACCCCGCCTCGACAACTCACAGCCAACTAAGCGACGAGCAACTGGCGGCGGGCGCGGTGACGGCCGACATGGTGCGTATCTCCGTCGGTCTCGAAGACGTCGACGACATTCTTTACGACTTGGACCAAGCCCTTGCCGTAGCCGTAAGGGGGTAACTAATGGCCTCGCATCCCCCCATCGACGGTTGGACCCCACCGAGCGCCCTCGAACGAAAACACATACTCGACACAACCCAGTCGATCGCCATCGTGGGGGCCTCCTCCAATCCGGCCAGGGCCAGCAACTTTGTGGCGACTTACCTGATGAGTTCCTCGGCCGATTTCGATGTGTATCTCGTGAATCCTTTCGAGAAGGAGATTTTGGGCCAACCCGTTTACCCCTCGCTAACAGACATACCCGTCGTTGCTGACCTAGTTGATGTTTTCCGCCGCAACGATGACCTCCCCGCCATCGCCGAAGAGGTAGTCGAACTCGGAGCCTCGACGTTGTGGGTGCAACTCGGGTTGTGGTCAGCCCCGGCCGCCCAAATCGCTGCCGGAGCGGGACTCAATGTCGTAATGGATCGCTGCACCAAGATCGAACACGCCCGGTTCGGAGGGGGGCTTCATCTGGCCGGGTTCGACACGGGCGTCATATCCAGCAGGCGCTAGCGGGTCCGCCGGATCAGACCCCTTCGGCGGCAGCCGCGGCTTGGCGGGCGTGATAGCTCGACCGGGTGAGCGGCGAGGACTCCACGTGGCTGATGCCCATAGCCTCACCGACTGCCTTCCATTCGGCAAAGACTGACGGCGGCCACCAATTTGCTACCGGCAGATGGTGCGAGGAGGGCCGGAGGTACTGGCCGATAGTGACAATGTCGACCCCGACAGCGTGCAGGTCGCCCAGCGTCTGGGTTACCTCGTCGACCGTCTCGCCCATGCCAGCAATGATCGACGACTTGGTGACTAGGCCCGCTGCCTTGGCCCGAGCCAAGACCGAGAGGCTTCGCCCGTAGCTCGCCGACGGCCGTACCGCCCGTTGGAGGCGGGCGACTGTTTCGATGTTGTGGTTGAAAACGTCGGGTCGGGCGGCAAACACGGTGTGCAGCGAGGGGTCGGAGCCTCGAAAATCGGAGACCAGCACCTCCACGCGACTAGCCGGTAGTCGCTCGCGGATAGCCGCCACGGTGGCGCTAACGGCGGCCGCTCCCCCGTCGGCTAGATCATCGCGAGCCACCATCGTTACCACGACATGCTCGAGTTCCATCCGCTCCGCCGCCTCCGCCACCCGCGACGGTTCGTCGGCTTCGACCGGGGCGGGCTTTCGCGTGTCGATTAGGCAGAAGCCACACGCTCGCGTGCAGCGTTCGCCGAGGATCATGAAGGTCGCGGTCCCGTCGTTCCAGCACTCCGAGATATTCGGACAGCCTGCCTCTTCGCACACCGTGACGAGGTTGAGGCCGCGCATCGTCTTTTTGATCTCGCGGTAGCCAAGGCCAGTATCGAGCGGCACCCGCATCCATGACGGTTTGCGGGCTTTGAGCCGGACCGGATCGGCCGCCACCCCCGCCGCGGCGAGTCTGCCAAGCAACCGAACCGAGGTTCCATCAGCTTGGTCGGTGTAGGCCTGCGCCGGTGAGTCGTCGCCGTGGCCTACCCCGGCGAAGTCGACGAGACCATGCGGGGCCCATTCGAGCGCCGCGCGGGCCGCCACGAGGTCCACCACCTCGCCCATCGAGATCTCGACGCCCTCCTCTGCAAGGGAAGTCACGCCCTTGTCGGCTAGGCCGCAGGGAACGATGCGATCGAACCAAGCGAGGTCGGGATCGACGTTCAGGGCGAAGCCGTGCATGCTACGACTCCGGTTGAGGCGAACACCGATGGCCGCGACTTTGGCTGGCCGAGGACCGTCAGGGTCAACCCATACCCCGGTAGCGCGAAAGAGTCGACCCACCCGGAGCCCCAAACCCGACAAAACGTCGATAAGTACCTGCTCGATCGAGGCCACGTAGGCCGCTGTGTCGGCTAGGCCACCGCCGCGTTTGCCGGGCACCGAAAGGATCGGGTAGCCAACCAACTGACCCGGCCCGTGATAGGTGATATCGCCGCCCCGGTTGGTCTCGACAATGGTTGCGCCTCGGGCTTCCACGTCGAACAAGACGTGCTGCGCCGGGGTCCGCTTGGTGGTGGTGATTACGTGTGGGTGCTCGAGCAGCAGGAGATGATCGTCGGTTGAACCAGCGTTGAGTTGTCGTTGCAGCGCTAGCGCGTCGGTGTAATCGACTCGCCCTAGCCAGCGAATACGCATGCTCGGCACGGGCTCAGCCGAGCGGGTCAGCGGACCTCCGCCTCCCAGTTACGGCTCTCCAGGATTTCTTGAATGCGGTGAAGAAACGCCGCCGCGTAGGCACCGTCGAAGGCTCGGTGGTCCCATGCCAAGGCAAGTACACCGACCGAATGGATGGCGATCGATTCGTTGCCGAACTCGTCGGTGACGACGACCGGCTTCCGCTTGACTCCATCGGTGGACAAAATGGCGACCTGTGGTTGATTAATGATCGGGAACTGCATCATCGTTCCGTACTGACCGGCGTTGGTAATGGTGAACGTCCCGCCGCTCAGATCGTCAGGAGTTAGCTGCTTGCTTCGTGTCCGCGACGCAACATCGACAATGTCGCGGGCGATCTGGCGAAGACGCTTACCTTCAGCCCCGCGTACCACTGGGGCAAGTAGCCCATCGAAGCCGATGTCGACCGCCACATTAAGGTTGACTTCGTCGTGAACGACCAAATGATCCCCGGCGAAGCTGGCGTTGAGATGGGGGAAATCGCGCAGCGCGTCGACGACGGCCCGAGCAATGAATGGAAGGTAGGTGAGGCCGAACCCTTCTTTGGCCCTCCAGCTTTCCTTCATTGACTTGCGTACCTGTTCGATCCGCTCGTAGTCGATTTCCATCGCGGTAAGAACGTGGGGCGAGGTTGCTTTGGACATCACCATGTGCTCGGCGGTGCGCTTGCGGATGTTGTTGAGCGCCACGACCTCGGCCCGCGGGCCAACGGCGACCACAGGACTTGGTTGAGCCGCGGGGGTCTGCGCTGGTAGCGGCTGAGGGGCAAGAGCGGGAGCGGCAACTGTCGGCGTCGTGCCCACCGCTCGAGATTGGATGACCTGTTCGACATCGCTGCGGGTGATCCGACCGCCAAGACCGGTGCCGGTAATGGTACTCACGTCAAGGCCGTTGTCAGAGATCAGCCGCCGCACAACCGGCGACAGGACGCGACCATCGGCCGCTGCCAAGACCGGTTCAGCCACCGGAGCAGGAGGCGGAGGTTCAGCCACCGGAGCAGGCGGAGGTTCCGGTTCGGTCGCCGCGTCACCAACCCGGCATAGGACCTGCCCGACCTCCACGGTGTCGCCCTCGGCAGCCAAGATCTCATTAACCGTGCCAGCCACCGGTGAAGGTACCTCAGAGTCGACCTTGTCAGTCGAAATCTCAAAGAGGATCTCGTCCATGGCGACCGCGTCGCCCACCTTTTTGAACCATTGTGTGATGGTTCCTTCGGTAACCGTTTCGCCCAGTTGGGGCATGGTCACGTCTGCCATTTTAGATCCTTAGTTTCTGGGAACGATTGTCGAGGGTTCCGAGTTGATGGTGAGGCTAACCGTGGAGGCCCCGGCCGGTGAGGGAAAGAACGGTCTCGCCAAAGAGTTCGCTCATTGTGGGGTGGGGTTGGATGAATGCCGCGACCTCATCGACCGTTGCTTGCCAGTTGACGGCCAGATATCCTTGGCCCAACTGCTCGGTGACCCAAGGTCCGACCATGTGTACGCCCAGTATTCGCCCCCCTGAGCCGTCGGCGCGTTTTTCGGCGATGATCTTCACGATGCCGTCGGTGTCGCCCACGATCTTGGCCCGACCGTTGCCGATGAAGTGATGCTTAGCGGTAACGACATCGAAACCCGCATCCCGGGCGGCCTGCTCGGTGTATCCCGCGAACGCCACCTCGGGATGACAGTAGATACACCAGGGGGTGCCGTGATGATCCAGCGGTTGGGGTTCTTCGCCTAGGATGTCGCGGATGGCGAGCATGCCTTCGGCGAAGGCAACGTGGGCCAGTTGAGGGGTATTAATGAGGTCGCCGACCGCGTAAACCCCCGCCTCGGCTGTCCGGCAACGATCATCGACGGTAACAAAGCCGCGATCGTCAGTTTCGACAGCGGTGCCTTCCAGACCGAGTAGATCGGCGTAGGGACGGCGACCAACCGACACAATGACCGCCTCGACCGAGCGTGATTCATCGTCACCAAAGCGGACCGTGGTCGAAGTACCCGATGGGTCTGGGGTGTGGCCGTGAACCATCACGCCAGTCTTAGTCGTAATCCGTCGTTTCTTGAACGAGCGCTCAACCACCTTGGTGGCATCGGGATCACAGCCGGTGAGGATCTGCGGCATTGCTTCGAGGATGGTGACATCAACGCCTAGGTCGCCCATCATCGAAGCAAACTCACAGCCGATAGCGCCGCCGCCAATCACGATCGCCGACGCGGGCAAATGGTCCATCGACAGCACTTCATCAGAGGTCATTACGAGCGAACCATCGACCTCGAAGCCCGGAATTGTTCGTGTCTGAGAGCCCGCGGCCAAAATTACCGCTCCGGCTTGGCGCGTGAGGTGCCCCGCTTCGCCACCCGTAATCGTGACAGTGCGATTCGGACCAAGCGAACCAGTGCCGTTATAGACGGTGACTTTTCGCCGTTTGAGCAAGCCGGCTATTCCCCCCACCAACTGATCGATGATGCCTTGCTTTCGGGCGAGTGTCGTTTCCCAGTCGATGGTGGGCGCGGAGGAGTTCACGCCGAATGCAGCGGCGTGGCGCACGGTGCGAAAGACGTGCGCCGTCTCGAGCAGTTCCTTGGCCGGAATACAGCCCACGTTGAGGCAGGTACCGCCGAGAATGTGGTTCTCGACGAGGCCAACATCGAGTCCGATGCCCGCTCCGTACAGGGCGGCAGCGTAACCGCCGGGGCCGCCGCCAATGACGATCACGTCGTGTTGTGGGTCCGTCGTGCTCACCTCCTCGGTCAGTGCCCAGCCTAGCCCGGCCACGGCCTCGCGGAGACAACTAGACTGAGACGTCGGTCACCAAATCATCTGCCCCAACTGAATTGCCGAAGCCAACAAGATGGCCATTGCGCACAACATCGCAGCGAGGATTAACTTGCGGGTAGACATCGACGGTCGCCTTTCCAACCAAGCCTTAGGCCAAGCCGCTATCAGTATGGCCCGCCATTGGGTTATCCTTCACCACATGAAGCGTCTCCTCTTCATTTTTGCCACCCTTGCACTAGTCAGCGCGGCGTGCGGTGGGTCCTCCGACCCCCCGACCGCCGCCCCTGACACGTCGGCTCCGACTGCCGAAGTGGTAGACGAAGCCACCGTCGAAGAGCCAGCCCATGCAGTCGTCGAGGAACCAGCGCCAGAAACCAACGAGGAAGCCCTCAAATCCCGCGTGTGGTCGGAACTCGCGGGAACCCAGCTCGACGGATCGGCCTTCGACCCCGGAGACTATGCGGGCCAAGATCTCGTACTGTGGTTTTGGGCCCCGTGGTGACCGCTTTGCATTCGCGAAGCCGGTGCGGTCGCATCGGTGCAGGAACAATACGCGGGCCAAGTCCCGATTATCGGGGTGGCCGGGCGAGCCAATATTGACGACATATTGCAATTCGTTCAGAGCACAGGGACCAACGGGTTCCCCCACATCGCCGATCTCGAAGGCGTTATCTGGGAGTCGTTCGGTGTGGGCAGCCAACCGGCTTGGGTTTATATCAACGACGACGGAACCTGGACCCAAGAAACTCGCTCTCTTGGCCATGACGGCCTCACCGAAAAGGTCGAAGAGTTGCTCGCTTCGTGACACCACTCGCGGCGATCGGCGCGGCCCTAAGCGCCGCGGATTGTCTTCCCGAGGTCTTGATGGTCATCGCAGAGCAAGCCCAACGCGCCCTCCGAGCCGACACGATCACCATCGCCCGCCTCAACGATCCCGAACCGCGCTTTGAGACCCTAGTCAGCTTAGGGGCCAAAGCCGGTCCGGGATGCTTCGTCGGAGCGGAGGATTCGGTAATCATCGATGGACTCGTTTGGGGTGCCGTGGGGGCCACAAAAGCGGCGGACTCGCCGGGCTTTGATCACGAAGATCTCCGTGTTCTTCGCCAGGTCACCACCACCATCGCCGCGGCCGTCGCCTATACGCAGCGAGTAGCCGAGTTAGAAAAGCTGGCGAGACGCGATCCCCTCACCGGTTTGGCCAACCGCTGCGTCCTGGAGGAAAAACTCCGCGAAGTCTTCGACCGCAACTCAACCGACCGCCAAGACGTTGCCTTGCTCATGGGCGACATTGACGGCCTCAAGTTGATCAATGACCGCCTTGGTCATGGCGCGGGGGACGAAGTCCTCGTCGAGGCGGGCCGAGCCTTGAGCGCGGCGGCAGCCACCGTCTCGAACGCCACGGTTTGTCGGGTCGGCGGCGACGAGTTCTGCGTGATCCTCGATGGCGGCGGTCGCCGCCATGCCGAGCCAGTGACCACCTTGGCGTTGCGACTCTTTTCCGAGTCAGGTCCGCGGCGCTCGCTGTCGTGGGGGATTGCTTTCGCCACGCCTGACCTAACCTCGCCCGGCGACCTCCTGCGGGCGGCCGACGATGCTCAATACAAACAAAAACGTCGAATTAGGGACTCGCCTCGCTGTTTCACTTCCGACGGCGCATCCACCATCCGGCGGCCTCGCCGAGCACCGCCCCGGCGATCGCCGAAGCCAAAATAACGATCCATAGCGGGGCCGCGCCATTGAAAATCAGCCACTTCACCTGCGTACTGACGGTATTTTGCAACACGAAAGCGACCAAACCGCTGGCGAATATGGCGACCACCACTAGCTTGGCTTGGCCCCGCCCCTTCTCTGGGGGTTGGTCGATGATCTCGTCAGTCATGGTCTTTGCGTCTCCTCCGTCGCGTCGATCCTAGATGCCGTCAACCTTAGATGCCGCGGCTCATATGTTCACGAACCACACGTTGTCGGGTAGGGCTATCTCGAGACCGGCGACAACCTTGGCGAGGCGTGGTTCCTTGCCGTCCCATACCACGATGGCCTCGCTCGCCACCCGTCGCATCCACCCGTTGCGGCGCTCGAGGGACTGACCGACCGCTCTAGCGTCGGCGGGCGTTTTGCGTTCGAGTCGCACAACCGTGTCCGCCAGGCCCAACAATTCCTGGAATCGGCGTCGGGCGGACGGCGGCCACCGGGCATCAGGATGAGGGAACGCCAAGATCGCAACAAACGGTACCCCGGCGGCGACCGCGGCCTCCGCGGCGAGCGTCTCCGCGCCCAAGCGCAAACCGGTAAGGGCAACTAGATCCGGGGTCAGCTTGGCTTTTGCCCGCAGAATCTCAGTGAGACGACACCGCACGCCGTCACTGATTGGATTGTCATCGTAGCCACCCAACCCCGTCGGCTGAAGCCCGGTGACTAGCACCGCCGCACCGCTAGGGCGCCAAGTCGAGGAGTAAACGCCGTCGGGGCCAGGTTGCGCCGTCGCGGCGACCGCCAGGGCGACTCGGGCCCATGTGTGACGCTTCCACCGCTAGGCGGTCCGCGGCGTCGTTCCATTCGTTACCTGCATGGCCTTTAACCCAAGTGAACTCGATCTCGTCGATCCGGGACCGAACCAACTCGATCAACGGCTCCCAGATGTCACGGTTGGCGACCGGTTCCTTTTTGGCGTTCTTCCAGCCGCGTTTTAGCCACCCCTTCCACCAACCATCACGAAAGCAGTTGACTACGTAGGTGCTATCGGAAACAACCTCCACCGGCCCTTCGAGCGTACCTAGCGCATTGAGCACGGCCTGAAGTTCCATCCGCTGATTGGTGGTGTCGGGGTCGAATCCATTGGCCTGCGGACCATCGGGCACAATCCACCCCCAACCTCCCGCTCCCGGATTACCCCGGCAGGCACCGTCGGTATACACAACTGTACGGTTCATCGCCTGACGACACTAGCGAGATCGATCAGGACCTCCGACAAAGTAACTGCACCGTTATCGCAAGGAATCCGCCAATCGGTGATAACCATAAGCTAATGATCGATCATTTCGCGCGGCAGCTTCCCGACATCGACCCAACCGAAACCAGAGAGTGGATCGACTCGCTCGACGCAGTGGTAGCTTCCCAGGGCCAACCCCGGGCCCGCTACATCGTGGCCAAGCTTCTCGAACGGGCCAACGAGCTACGCATCGGTGTCCCACCCACAACCTCGACGCCTTACATCAACACTATCCCGGCCGAGGAACAGCCCTTCTTCCCCGGCAACGAACACATCGAACGTCGGATCCGTGCTTTCATCCGCTGGAACGCCGCCGCCATGGTTATCCGAGCCAACAAAACCGCCGACGGCATTGGCGGGCATCTTTCCACCTTTGCCTCCAGCGCCGCCCTCTACGAAGTTGGCTTCAACCACTTCTTTCGCGGTAAGGACGACGGACTCGGAGGCGATCACGTCTACTTCCAAGGCCACGCCGCGCCAGGGGTCTACGCCCGTTCCTACCTCGAAGGTCGACTCACCGAGGAAAACCTCGACAACTTCCGCATGGAGATCGGGGGCTGTGGCTTATCGAGCTACCCTCACCCGCGGCTCATGCCCGAGTTCTGGGAGTACCCGACGGTATCGATGGGTCTCGGCCCAATCAACTCGATCTACCACGCCCGCTTCAACAAATACTTGCATCAGCGCCATATTGAAGACACCTCCCAGAGCACGGTGTGGTCTTTTCTCGGCGACGGCGAATGCGATGAACCAGAGACGCTGGGCGCGATCTCGCTGGCGGGTCGCTCTGATCTCGACAACCTCAAGTGGGTAGTGAACTGCAACCTGCAGCGACTCGACGGTCCGGTGCGAGGTAACGACAAGATTATTCAGGAACTAGAGGGCGTCTTTCGGGGCGCGGGCTGGAATGTAATCAAAGTTGTCTGGGGCGGGAAGTGGGACGAACTACTTCACCGCGACGTTGACGGTGTGTTACTCAACAAAATGTCGACCACCGTCGACGGCGAGTATCAGCGCTACGCGGTCGAGGACGGGGCCTACATTCGCGAGCACTTTTTCGGCCCTGATCCCCGTCTCCGCAAACTCGTCGAGCATCTCAGCGACCACGACCTAGCCGAACTCCCCCGCGGTGGACACGACTATCAAAAGGTATACGCCGCGTTCAAGGCGGCCAGCGAAGTCACCGGCCAGCCCACCGTGATCCTCACCAAGACTCTCAAGGGATGGACTCTCGGCGAAGGATTCGAGGGTCGCAACGCCACCCATCAGATCAAAAAGATGACCAAGCCCCAACTTGTAGAGTTGCGCGAGCGCCTCTATATGGAGGACGAGATCCCCGAGGCCGCACTCGAGGACGGAGTGCCTCCTTACTTCCGGCCCGACCCTGACTCCGAGGAATACCAGTACATGGTCCAGCGCCGCCGGGCCCTCAACGGTGCGGTGCCCCGACGCGTGGTTCGAGACCGTCGGCCTATCTCACCGCCTGCCGACGGACCCTTCCTTGATCTGCAGAAGGGGTCGTCGGGGCGCGCCGTCAGCACCACGATGGCGTTCACGGCGGTGCTGCGAGACCTCCTCCGAGATCAAGCGTTCGGTAATCGGGTCGTGCCGATCGTTCCCGATGAAGCTCGCACCTTCGGCATGGACTCGCTTTTTCGTGAGTTCAAAATTTACGCCCCGCGCGGCCAACTCTACGAACCCGTCGATCACGACCTGCTCTTGAGCTACTCCGAAAGTAGCGACGGGCAACTGCTCGAAGAGGGCATCACGGAGTGCGGATCTTTGGCCTCGTGGATCGCCGCTGGCACGAGTTACGCCAATAACGGCGTACCGATGGTCCCCTTCTACACGTTCTACTCGATGTTTGGTTTCCAGAGGGTGGGCGATTCCATCTGGGCGGCCGCCGACGCCCGAACGCGCGGCTTTCTTCTGGGGGCCACGGCGGGACGCACCACACTCATGGGCGAAGGACTGCAGCACCAAGATGGTCACAGCCAGATTCTGGCCTCTACGGTGCCCGCCTGCGAGGCCTACGACCCGGCTTTCGCTTACGAACTAGGTGCTATTTTACAGGACGGACTCGAGCGCATGTATCCCGCACGGGCGGCCGACGGTGAGGATGTCTTCTTCTATATAACGCTCTACAACGAGAACTACGAACAACCCGCCCGCCCTGACCATGTCGACAAGTTCGACATCATGAGTGGCCTCTATAAATATAGCGACGGCCCTGTGGGGGCTGATCGCCTCTCCCGCCACGCCACCATCTTGTTCTCGGGTTCGTCAGCTACCGCTGCTTTGGCAGCTCAGCAGTTACTGGCCACCGATCACGATGTTGCCGCCGAACTTTGGAGCGCTACCTCCTACAAACGACTTCGGGCCGACGCCCTCGACTGCGAACGTCGAAACCGACTCAACCCCACCGACGTCGCCCTTGTCCCCGCCGTGACCCGCAAGTTGCACGACTCCGACGGGCCGATCGTGGCCGTCTCGGACTGGATAACGCTAGTTCCCGATCAGATCGCCCGCTGGACCCCCCGCCCCCTCCACGTCCTTGGTACCGACGGATTCGGCCGCTCCGATACTCGAGAAGCACTTCGGCGTTTCTTTGAAATTGATGCCCAGCATCTTGTCGTTGCGGTGCTGTCCGCCCTTGCCGAGGAAGGGGCAGCGGATCGAGATGAGGTGCAAAGGGCAATCGAAACCTACGGCATCGATCCTGATCGACCCGACCCCGCTCACCCCGATACCGGCGCCACCGCCATCGGCCGGTGAGGCGTTAGACAGTGAGGCACGGCACCCTGTTTGTAACCGGCGAACCGGTCGCTGATGAACTCATCAACACCGACCCCCTTGGCCCTAATCATCGCCATGCTGCTCGACCAACAGATACCGATCGAATGGGCTTTCGCCGGACCGGCGCGGCTTCAGCAACGCCTTGCAGGATGCCTCGACGCGTTCGCTATTGCCAACTATGATCCCGAGGAGTTCGCCGCGGTCGTGGCCGAAAAACCGGCGCTCCATCGATTTCCGGCCCTGATGGCGGGGCGTATCCAACGCCTGAGCCAACATATCTGCGACCACTACGATGGCGATGCGGCCGCGCTGTGGCAGCGCCGAACGGCGGCGAACACCTTTGAGCGGTTGCGGGCGGTACCGGGCTTCGGCGATGAGAAAACCAAGATCTTCCTCGCCGTACTCGCCAAACGGTTCCACTATCGACCCCAAGGGTGGGAGGCGTTAGCCGCCCCCTTTAGCGACGAACAACCCCGATCGGTTGCTGATATGGGCAGCGAAACCCAACGCGCCGCTGTGCGTTCGTGGAAAAAGAGCCAGAAAGCTGCGGCCAAAACCAAACTAGACTGACGACCAGCCGCTAATCCCTATACCTAATCGGCGACCGTCGATAGCAGGGTCGAGCGCTGCCGTTCGAGCCAGCCTAAAAGCACCGCAATGGCCCGCGGGTCGTGGCGTAGATGATGCCCGCCTCCCTGAATAACACGGAGATTGGCGGCGCCATGACCGTCGACTACCGCCCTAGCGTCGAACAGTGGGACGGTGTCGTCGTCGCTGCCATGGATCACCATTAGTTCCCGCGGCGCCAAGCGTGCCGCGGCGTTTACGGGCCGGACTGTCCGGAGACCCTCAGCCCACTTTTCAAAGGAATGTGGAAAGTCAGAATTACCAATGATGCCCAACTCACGGGCCAACACCAGCAACTTCCGTGGATTGCGGGCCCAATCCTCGAAGTCGGCCGGAGCGGCGATTGCCGCCACACCTCGGATCGTCGGGTTAGCAGCGGCAACTTCAATGGCAAGACCGCCGCCAGTGCCAAAGCCGACTAGGTACACGCCGTCAACCGGTACGGACTGACGCAGATGATCGACGGCACCGTGGAGATCGTGAAGCCAACCGGTGAAGGAGAAGTTGCCGTCCGACTCGCCCACGCCACGGCTCGAATAGGCTAGGGCCGCCCAGCCGTGTTCGATAGCCACTCGATCGGCAAGTTCGGGAAAGCTGGCCGTGGAGTTGATGCCGCCTCCCGCTTCGACGGGGAAGCCGTGAGCGATAACTAGGCCGGGTTGGGCCCGCGGGTGGAGTTGTACGGGACGGGCCAGATGGCACGCCAACTTGGTGCCATCAACAACAAACCGACCATCCACGATCGGGGCTCAGTGACTCTCGTCGTCAGAGCGAACCAAGCCGGTATCCGCGGTTGCGGGCTTCGGCCAACGTGTCGGGACGAAAGGTCTGGGCCCACTTAGTGCTAGCCAACTCATAGATGAACGCCTCATCGGTACCCGCGTCGAGATCGTAGACCACCTGTGTGCGCTTGTCGCCGAGATAACGACTTTCTTCGTATCGACCGGGTCGTTTCATGGCGTCACCCTAGAGCCAATGGCGCCAATCTCGGTCAAGTACTGCATCTGTAGGTCGAGCACGCAAACCACGTCAACGGCGTCGATCGGGAGGGCGCCGTTCGGGCCGCGCTCGGCCAAGGAGCGGGCGACGACAGCGTCAACGGCGGCGTCTTGCGCCGCTACGGCACCCTCTCTGGTCACGTCGGCACCCGCCAACTGCTCGCCGTGTTTTGACGCCACCCCGACTTCACCAAACCAGTCGAGATGCCAACCAGCGATCAATGCAACGTCGTCGTAGCTGAGCCGAGCGGTGACCTCGTCGGGAAGGCGGGCCGCGATCCAGTCGACAGCGCCTTCCAGCTCATACACGGCGGGCGGTGGTAGGGCCTCCAACTCACTAACGACGCGGCCGACCGCCACTAAAGCAATAGCGACCACGGCAACCGCACCGAGAAGCAAAAACATCCAAGCCATGGGTTATCGAGCCGTGACTACGAAGAAAGCAACACCTAGCAGCCAGGTCACGGCCGAGCCAATACCGAGCCAGTCGCGCGCCTGCACTGCCGCGATACTAAAGAACACGCCACTCACCGCGAACATCGCCCAACCGGCCAACTGCCAGCGCTGCTCAAAGCCCATAGCTCAGCCCCTGAATGGGCGCCGGTCCTAGGCTCAGCTCAGATTCCAATGCGCTGAGCGAGTAACTCGCGGTGGTATGTAGGATCACCGAACAGCAACTCAGAGCTCTTAGCCCGCTTGAAGTACAGATGGGCGGGGTGTTCCCAGGTAAAACCAATGCCGCCGTGAATCTGGATGTTCTCCGCGGCAGCATGGAAATAGGCCTCCGAGCAATAACTTTTGGCCAGCGATGCCACCTGAGGCAATTCGTCATTCATCTCCGCCGCGCACCAACCGGCGTAATAGGCCGCGGACTTGGCCGACTCAACCTCGAGCAACATGTCGGCGCACTTGTGTTTGATGGCTTGGAAAGAGCCGATTGGACGACCGAATTGGACTCGAACCTTGGCGTACTCGACCGACATATCGAGACACATCTGAGCCCCACCGACCTGCTCGGCGGCTAGCGCGACCGCCGCCAAGTCGAGAACGATCAACATAGTGTCCCAACCGCCGCCATCGGTGCCGATGAGGGTGGCGGTCACGCGATCGAAGTCGAGTTTGGCCTGCTTGCGGGTTTGGTCCATGGTGGATAACGACGTACGGGTGAGATCGTCGGCGTCGACACTAAACAGCGAGACACCAGCGTCGGTGCGGGCCGCTACCAAGATCAGGTTGGCGGTGGCGCCGTCGAGCACGAAGCTCTTGGTGCCGGTGAGGGACCAGCTACCGCCATCGTTGGTGGCCTGCATGGTAATGCCGCCCTCATCCCAACGACCGCTTGGTTCGGTGAAGGCCAGCGTGGCCCGGGTGTCGCCCGCCGCGATACCAGGCAGGTGGGTGTTTTTGGCTTCCTCGTCGCCGCTATGGAGCAAGACATTGGCGGCCAGCACACACGAGGAGAAGTATGGTCCGCAGTAAAGGGCGCGCCCCATCTCTTCGAGAACCACGACCTGTTCGATGGAACTGAAGCCCTGGCCGCCGTACTCCTCAGGAATGGCCAACCCTTGCAAGTCCATCTGCTCGGCCATCTGGCTCCACACCGCGTCGTCGTAGCCGTCGTCGGTGTCCATCTGAACGCGCACGGCTTCCTCCGATGACTTATCGGCTAGGAAGCTCCGCACGAACTCGCGCAGTTGGTCTTGTTCTTCGGAGAAGGCAAAGTTCATAACCCTAGGCTACGGAGGGATCCGATTAGGGGCAAATCCTTTGGTGTACACCGGTGTACACTTATTTCATGGAAGAGCACTCTATCCACCTTGGGATCCGCGAATTACGCGCCGGGTTAGCCACCCACGTGCGTCGAGCCGAGGCAGGGGACCGAATTATCGTCACCATCGATGGCCGACCCGCCGCCCAACTTGCCCCAATCTCCCCCGGCCAGCGTCCCACCATGGACGATCTTGCCGCGTCCGGACTGGTGGGACTGCCGCGACGACCCGATCATCCGGGGTCACCCACCGAGTTGCCACTACTACCGATCGATGTAAGCGCCGACCTGGCCCTCGCCGAACTACGCGGCGATCCACCCCGCCGCCGATGATCCTCGCCCTCGACCCCAGTGCCCTCGTACAGCGCTACACAGGAGGCCCGTACTCCGCTGTCGTCAACCAGGCCATGACCAACGCAAAAACGTGGGCGATTTCTGACCTAGCGAGAGCGGAACTACTCATGGCGCTGCACCGTCTAGCGCCCAATCGGCGGACCGCGACGGCGTTCACGGCGGCGGCTCGCGCTGATATCGACGCCATGGTCGTGGTGCCAATCGACGGCCCAGTTCTTAGCCGTTCGATCGAACTTGGTACCCTCTACACGCTGCGAACCGTCGACGCCGTCCACCTCGCCGCCCTCGATCGACTCCCCCGACCGCTGGCTTTCGCCACCCTCGACGCCCGGCAAATGCCCGCCGCGGTCGCCCTCGAGATGGAACTCATCACCCCTCGGACGTCCCCGCCTGCCTTACCCGCCGACCAGCGTCCGTTCGATAACACCCCCGTTCACACCGCTGACCTGCCGCCCACCCCGACCCGTGACCGCAACATCGCAGCCGAAGCGTGGATCGAGGCACCCGCCCAACTTCTCGCCGCGGGTGACGATATCGGTGGTGTTCGCATTGCCTACAAGCGCCGCCTCGGTCCGTGGTTGCTGTGGCGGGCCGGTCCCGCTCGCGGCGCCGACGCCCGCTACGTCGCTGTTCACTGCGACGACCTCACCCGCGTCATAACTTTCTGCCTCTTCGCCAACGGCACAGGGGACGGTTCCGGTCCGTCCGGAGCGCACCACACTCGGTTTCGTTCATGGAAGCAGGATCTGCACGCCACCCCCTGAGACGGCCGGAAAACCGGGCGAAATTTGGTTTCCCCTACGTCGGCAGTGCTAATCCGAAGCGGGGGCTTAGACTTTCCCTCATGTCGGCACCCCTATTCGAGATCGAGGGCCTCCACGCGGCCACGGCCGACGCGGGTGAAACAATACTTCGCGGCGTTGACCTCACTGTCGGCGCGGGTGAGGTTCATGCCCTTATGGGCCCTAACGGCTCCGGTAAATCCACCCTGGCCAGCGTTCTCCTCGGTAGCCCCGAATACACGGTGACATCAGGCCGCATTCGTTTCCAGGGCGAGGACATCACCGAATGGCCCGCCGACGTTCGGGGCAAGGCGGGCCTATTCTTGGCCTTCCAGTACCCCCAGGAAATTCCCGGCGTTTCGGTCATTAACTTCTTGCGCCAATCCTTATCGGCCCGCAAAGGCATCGATTTGTCGGTGCTTGAATTGCGGCTCGCCATCATGGAATGGATGGAACGACTTCATATGGATCCATCGTTTGGCGAGCGATACCTCAACGAGGGATTTTCGGGCGGCGAGAAAAAACGCAACGAGATTCTCCAGATGGCCATTCTCGAACCCGAGATGGTGATCCTCGACGAAACCGATTCGGGTCTCGACATCGACGCCCTTCGAGTCGTCGCCACAGGTGTCCAAGAGGTCCGCAAGGAGCGCACCCAGATGGGGGTTCTGGCGATCACTCACTATCAACGCCTGCTCAACGAACTTCAACCCGACCAGGTACACGTGCTCATCGACGGTCAGGTGGTGGAATCGGGGGGCATGGAATTGGCCACCCGCCTAGAGCGCGAGGGTTACGAAAGGTTCGGCGCCGAATCGTGAGTTTGCCCACCGATCTAAAAGCCGACTTTCCCGTGCTCCAGCAACAGGTACACGGGACTCCCTTGATCTATCTCGATTCGGGAAACACCTCCCAGAAGCCACAGTCCGTGATCGACGCGATGTCGAACTACTACGAGACTGTGAACGCCAATGTCCATCGCGGCAGCTACGAGATCGCGGTTAGGTCTACCGCAGCGCTCGAAGGAGCCCGAGCCAAGATCGCTCGATTTATCAACGCCCCAGCCACCAACGAAATCGTCTTCACCAAGAACGCAACCGAAGCAATAAATCTGCTGGCACGCACTTGGGGCGCGGCCAACCTGGGCCCCGGCGATGCGGTCGTTATCACCGAAATGGAGCATCACGCCAACATCGTGCCTTGGCACATGCTGGCCGCCGAGAAAGGTTTCGAACTTCGTTGGATTCCGATCACCGGCGATGGGCACCTCGATCTTTCGACCCTTGAACAGTTGCTCGATGGGGCCAAGTTGTTGAGCGTCACCGCGATGTCGAACGTGCTCGGCACGCTCAACCCAATCGTCGATTTGGCCGCCGCGGCACACCGTGCGGGTGCGCTAATCGCTGTTGACGGAAGCCAGTTTGTTCCTCACCTCGCCACCGATGTGCAGGCCATGGGCGTGGACTTCTTGGTCTTTACCGGTCACAAAATGCTGGGACCGATGGGCATTGGGGTGCTGTGGGCGCACGCCGCACTGCTCGACGCCATGCCCCCATTCTTGGGCGGGGGTGAGATGATTCTCAACGTCACCAAACAAGGTTTCACCACCGCTGACATCCCCTGGAAGTTCGAGGCGGGTACCCCGATGGTGGCCGAAGCCGTCGGCCTAGGCACAGCCGTCGACTATCTCGGTGCGCTCGGCATGGACAATGTACGCCAGCACGAAGTTGAACTCACCGCCTATGCCCTGCGGTCGCTCACCGAACGCCACGGCGACAAGATCACCATTCACGGACCGAGCGAACCGGCCGAACGTGGCGGCGTCTTGTCGTTCATCTACGACAACGTCCACCCACATGACATCGCCCAGGTGCTCGATCAACGGGGCATCTGCGTGCGGGCCGGCCATCACTGCGCCAAGCCGCTTATGCGAACGCTCGGCGTGCCCGCTACCACGCGGCTGTCGCTTTACCTCTACAACGACGTTTCTGACATCGATGCGCTCGCCCCGGCACTAGAAGCGTCGAGCGACATTTTTTCGTTCTGAGTCGAAGGAGACAACTGCAATGCCTGGCCTCGACGATCTCTACCGAGAAGTCATCCTCGATCATTACCGCTCGCCCCGGAATCGTGGCGAACTCGAGACCCCCCCAGCCGTTCGGGCGGAGGGCTTTAATCCGCTCTGCGGCGATGAGATCATCGTCTATATCGCGGTCGACGAGGCAGGAGTTATTAACGACATTGCTATCGGCGGCCAGGGTTGCTCGATCAGCCAATCGTCGGCGTCGATGATGTCGGCGGGGATCAAGGGCCAGACCGTAGCCGAGGCGCGTCAGCTCATCAGTGCGTTCAAGGGGCTCATGAGCCTGCACGAAGGTTGGATCGGTGGCGACGGTTCGGGAGTTGCGGCCGGTATCGACGCTGAGTCGGTCGAGGCGAGTGAGGTCAAACTCGGCGATCTCGAAGCGCTAAAAGGAGTGGTCAAGTTCCCGGTACGCATAAAGTGCGCCACCCTGAGTTGGAACACGCTGGTGCAGGCGCTCGATGAAGCTACCACGCCGGGTTGATCGTGTCGATTTGGGCTACGAGTAGAACAGTATTGGAATTGTTCGGTTTAGGGCTACGGTTTTAACCGTGACTACACCTCCCGCGGACTGGTACGACGACCCCGATAATCCCGCCAACTACCGCTACTGGGATGGTTCACAGTGGACCGAGCATCGCAGCCCCAAGCGAACGCCAGGAAGTGGTGACAACGCCGGGTCAGCCTGGTCGGCGTTGCCGGCCGAGTCAGCGTTGTCGGTGTTTGGCCGTATGTTTCGTCTGTTTGGCTCCTGTTGGCGCCAGGCCGCCATCGTTTCAATTCCGGCCTTGGTCGGCCAGATACTCGGAGTTTACCTGACCTTCTTCGCTCTCAATGAGCTATTCAAGGGCCGCGTCCGAGAGATCTTCGACCGGATCACCGCCGAAGGGTTTGATCCGACTGGACGAGACGAGGTGTGGCTCAACTCACTCGACATGCAGTTCACGAGCACGTTCGGTCTCAACTCCGCCGCCGCGCTCATCGTCTTTGTCATCCCTTTTTTGATCACTACCGTGGGCCTCACCCGCTTGTTCATGGCTGCCGCCAACGGCGGGCAACCCACGGCGAGCGAGGCCTTGAGAGGCGCCTTGGGCCAACTCCCCCGAGCCTTAAGCAACTACCTGTTGCTCTGCGTGGTAGTTGTGCTGGTACTGGGCATTTCGATAGCGCTCGCCAGCCTTGAGCCCCGGCTGCTCATCGTTATCATCCCCGCCGTTTTGCTGCTCTGGATCTATCTGCTTCCCCACTACATCATCTTCACCGTCTCCGTCGCCGCCGGGCTACCCGACCGATCGCCGTTTGGTGTAGCGATCGACACCACGGAAAACCGCTGGGGTTACCTCTTTAGCCGAGCCTTGGTGCTCATTTTGACCTACTTGGTAATCGGGTTTTTCACCGGAATGTTCTCTCAGCCCTCTCTCTATCTAGGCTTGTTGGCCTACTTGTTGTTCAGCGCAGTGACTCAGATGGTTCAAACTGCGTTGGCTAGGGCGGGCCACGTCGTGATCTGGCAGGACTCCGGTGCCTCCACTGATCCCGCCCTGCTTCCTGCTGCGTCTTCCGACTCGGTGGTCTAGTTAGCTCCCTCCAACGAGGCGGTCAACTTGTTCGATCCAGCGACAATCGGTGGCACTAAGGCCCCCAGCGGCGTGATCGGTAATAGCAATGTCGACCCGACCGTACACGTTGGACCATTCCGGATGATGGTTGAGCTTCTCGCTCACTAAAGCCACCTGGACCATGAATCCGAACGCCGCGGTGAACGATCCCAGTTCGTAATGTCGCCGCAGTCGGTTGCCGTCGCGGGCCCACCCCGGGTGCTTAGTCAAGAGTGCGGAAATCTCCGCTTCCGTCAGTCGTGGGCCCATCATCTCACGACCGGATCAGCCAACGGGTCGCCGCCGCTCTCCACCGACCCCACGCCCCAACGTTCGTAGCCGGTAGCTTCAAGTTCGGTCGCGAGTTCGGGCCCACCAGACGCTTGAATCTTGCCCGCCGCGAACACGTGTACCGTGTCGGGATGGAGGTGGTCCAAGAGTCGACTGTAGTGGGTGATGGCGAGAACGCCGAGGTTGTCTTCTTCGGTGGCCTGTTCGATACGGGCCGCCACTAACCGAAGGGCATCAACATCGAGACCGGAGTCCAATTCATCGAGAATGGCAAACGCGGGACGCAAAACACCAAGTTGTAAGGCCTCGTTGCGTTTCTTTTCGCCGCCAGACAAATCAACGTTTAGGGGTCGGCCGAGGAATCGCTCGTCGAACCCAATGCGAATCGCTTCGACCTTCATGCGTTCGTAGATCTCCGTGGAATCCGCGGGGGTGCGAGACGAGGCGGTCAGGAGGTCTCGCACGGAAACGCCGGGGACCTCAGTCGGGTACTGCAGGGCGAGAAACAAGCCCGCTTCGGCCCGCTTCCAGGCGGGCAAGGGCAGCAACTCAACATCGTCGATGCGGATTGAACCCCCGAGAACTTGGTAACCCGGACGGCCCGCGATGATGTGCGCGAGGGTAGATTTTCCCGAACCATTCGGGCCCATGACGGCGTGAACTTCGCCCGCTCCCACGACCAAGTCGACCCCCTTGAGGATCTCTTTGCCGTCGACGGACGCCCGCAGGCCTTCGATGACGAGTTCACTCATGCGGACTCCTCGGTTGAAGCCAACGTTATGACGACCTGGTCGTCGATGACCGCTATCTCGTAGACGGGAACCGCCCGAATGGCGGGCAGGGTAAGCGGCTCCCCCGTTTTGAGATCGAACTGCGCTCCGTGGCGCGGGCATTCGAGTGCACAGTCGAGTTCCTCAACAAACCCGCCGGACAACGACACGTCGGCGTGGCTACAAACGTCACCGATGGCGTAGACATCATCGTCGATTCGTACCACGGCAATCTCACGGTCGCCGATATCCACCTTGCGAACCGTGCCGGGCTCGATCTCAGCGAGAGGAAACAGCGTGTGTCTGGTGCTCATTGCGCTACCTCAAGAAGGCGCTGACGGGCAAGTTTGGCGGCCACTGCGACCCGCAGCGCCGGAAGTGCCGCGGGGATCGGTAGGGCCTCAAGGACTTCGTCGAGGAACCCGGCCACGATGAGTCGCTCCGCTTCACCGGTTGGAACCCCACGACTCTCGAGGTAAAAACGCTGCTCCTCGTCGACCGGGCTAACGGTTGAGGCATGGGAGCATTTGACATCGTTGTTTTCGATCTCGAGGTTGGGCACCGACTGGGCCCAAGCCGTGTCGCTCAACTTAAGATTTCGGTTGGTCTGAAACGCGTTGGTACCACTGGCATCGGGTCGGACTCGAATAAGACCGGTGTAGACACTGCGGGCTTCACCCCCGAGAACCCCTTTATAAAGCAAGTTCGACGTCGTGTCCGGCGCCACGTGGTCCTGGTAGGTACGAAAGTCAAGGGTTTGGTCTCGTTCGCCGAAATACAACGACAGCAGACCGCCATGGGCGCCCCGCCCGATGAGACGGGTGTCGGCGCGCGAGCGAGCGTAGGCCCCACCAAAACCGGCCGTGGCCGCGATGACCGTGGCGTCGCGTTCAACTCGGGCGAGTTGCGACCCTAGTTGCCACGATTCGTCGCCCAACTCCTGCACGTTTAGGTAGCCGAGGCGCCCCGCGGCAGCGACATCAAGTTCAACGACTGGGCACACCAGATTAAAAGCGTCGTTATCGGAGGTGTGCCGTTCCATCACCGACGCCTGAGCGTTCTCCCCCACCCGAACGATGAGACGTGGAAATGAGGCCGTTCCATCGCCGACGCCATGATGGGTAACGACAATGGGTCCGTCCACGACTACGCCTCGGGGGACGTCGACGAGCACTGGGTCGACGCAGAACGCGTCGTTTAGCACGGTGAAGTAATCGCCAGCATGGTCGGCCACCGAACCAATAAAATCAGCGCCGTCGGGGAGGTTGGCCAAGGCCCCCACCCGAACCCCTTGTTCAGTCAGCGCCTCGTCGATGTCGACCGATACGATGCGGCCGTTGACGCAGCGCACCATCGCGGCCGGTTCTGAATCAAGCCGGGCCATCGGAGCGTCGCCGAGCGTTTCCGCCGGGGTGAACTCATCGAGGTCAAAGTCCCCAATGCGGCTATAGCGCCACTCCTCGGCGAGGAGGCTCGGGCGCACCGCCCGTGCAAACTCTTCCGCGGCCGCGACCCGGCGATTACTTAGCCAATCGGGACCTGCGAGTTGACCCGCGGCGATGGTGGAGAATGCGGTAGGCACAGAGATTTATCCTACCGGGATAGGACAAATCTCAGCGCCCGTTGCGATAGCGCCGACGGAGTTTCTCGCCCAAGCTCTCGCCCGTGTTTTTCGGGGACCTCTTCGGAGTACGCCGACTCGAAGTGGCCTTGCGGGGACGAACCCGTCGCACCCACCCCCGCTTCTCTCGCTTTTTCCGTTCCTTGGCGAGATCGGCCAAGGTTCCGGGCGCGGCTTCATTAATAATGTCGCTCGCGGCACCGAGCAGGGCGGCGATAGAACCGTCGTCGCCCAGACTCTCCGGTTCGGGCGGCGTTTCCGGCGTAACGAGAGAACCGTGAGCCCAGTTGACGTCAGCCATGCGCCGGGTATAACGGCCACAATCGGCCGGACATCGCCACGGCGCCTCAGGAGCGAGGTTGAGGTCGCACTTACGTACGGTGTCGCCGTTTGCGTAGGTCCGCGACTCGAAAAACTTACAATCCTGGCGCATGGGCATATGACCATTGTGCCGGAAATTCGGCAAGTACGGTACTCTGCCATGACCCACATCCCATCTGGTTGGTACGATGATCCTGAGGACCCTTCGCAGCACCGCTACTGGAACGGTGAAGCATGGACCGACGATAAGGCACCAAAAGTGTCTCCGGCCGCGGCGAGACCGCAAGCATCGAGCATCACTGGCGAGGGAATCCAACTCGTCAAAGAGCATTGGACAGGACTGTTAGCCTTTTTCGCGATCATGGTCGTGCTGTGGATTTTAAGCGGGATCGTCGGGTTTGCGGCGCTGGTGATCGACAGCAGTCGCCCTGGGGAGTTCGGTTCGGGAATCTGGTTGCCAATTTCACTTGTCGCGATCGCGGTAATCGACGCTCTCGGCGCGCTGCTGGTTCTCGGCAGCGGAACCATTCATCTCGCGGCCGCTCAGGCGGGACAAGCCAAGACCACCAAAGAAAGCTTCGGCTTGGCCTGGGGCCGTTTTCCTCTTTGGACCGCGCGGAGTTTGCTGTGGCTACCGATCAGCGCCGCGGTACCAACCCTGATCATCTTTCTAGCCGACGCCGTGAGTCTGTTCCTGTTACTGCTCTTTATACCGCTCGTGATCTTTGTCTGCTCTTACTTACACATCGCGATCGCGGCCTTCTTCCTCACGCCCCGAGATGTTGCGCCGGTCCGTCACGTCATTTCGCTGCTCAACGGACGGTGGGGGTTCGTTGCCAAGAAATCTTTTTTGCCCAACCTAACGCTCGTCGGGGTCCTGAGTCTCAGCCTCATCCCGTTCGGCGGCTTCGTGGTGCTGCCTGGTATCTACATGCTTTCGACCGCGTTTAGCGTTTCGCTTTACTCCTTAGTCGGGGGCCAAGTGGCGCAGGACATTCAGCCCACCGAGCCCTCCATCTGAAGCTCGATGAGGCGCGACCACTCGACGGCGTACTCCATGGGCAGTGTGCGAGTGACGGGTTCGATGAAACCGTTGACGATCATACCCATAGCCTGTTCCTCGGTGAGTCCCCGGCTCTGGAGGTAAAAGAGTTGTTCGTCAGCGACTCGCGAAACGGTGGCTTCGTGACCGATGATGGCATCTCCGGAACCTACCTCCATATAGGGGTAGGTGTCGGAGATGGACTCGTCGTCGAGAATGAGCGCATCGCACTGCACGTGGCTTTTGCAGCCCCGCACGTCGTCCTCGACCCGTATCAGACCGCGATACGACGTGCGCCCGCCGTTCTTGGAGATTGACTTCGAAACGATTTTAGAAGTGGTTTCCGGAGCGGCGTGGATCATCTTGGCCCCCGTGTCTTGATGCTGGTTGGCACCGGCGTAAGCAACCGACAACACCTCCCCGGAAGCCTTCGGACCGGCGAGCACGACGGCGGGATACTTCATGGTGAGCTTCGAACCAATGTTGCCGTCGATCCACTCCATGTGCCCTTCGGCTTCGACATAGGCCCGCTTGGTGACCAGGTTGTAGACATTGTCGGACCAGTTCTGGATCGTGGTGTAGGTAACCCGGGCTTGAGGCTTCACGATGATCTCCACCACCGCGGAGTGCAGCGAATCCGACGTATAGGTCGGCGCCGAACAGCCCTCGATGTAGTGAACCTTGGAGCCTTCGTCGGCGATGATCAAGGTGCGCTCGAACTGGCCCATATTCTCCGCGTTGATACGAAAATACGCCTGTAGCGGTGCCTGAACCTCCACGCCGGGCGGGACGTAGATGAACGAACCACCCGACCAAGCGGCCGAGTTGAGCGACGAGAACTTGTTGTCGTTCGGCGGGATTACCTTGCCGAAGTACTGCTTGAGCAGTTGTGGGTACTCCTTGAGGGCGGTGTCCATGTCGCAGAACAACACCCTTGGGCTTCGAGATCCTCTCGGTTGCGGTGATACACAACCTCAGATTCGTACTGGGCGGTGACCCCGGCCAGATATTTCCGTTCGGCTTGAGGAATGCCCAACTTTTCGTAGGTGTTCTTGATCGACTCGGGAACATCGTCCCAATCGTCGGTGAGTGCCTCGGTGGGCTTGATGTAGTAGTAAATATTGTCGAAATCGATGCCGGACGTGTCGCCGCCCCACGTTGGCATGCCACGACGACCGAAACGCTGGTAGGACTTGAGCCGGAAGTTGAGCATCCACTCGGGTTCGCCTTTGAGCCACGACATTTCGCGCAGGATCGATTCGTTCAGGCCCTTTTGGGGCTTGAAAACGTAGTCCTCTTCGTCGGACCAGCCGAGCTGGTACTTCCCGAGATCGAGTCCAATATCGGTGGTAGCCATAGGAACTCCTTACGCCGCTGCCAGCGAATCTGCGAACACAGGGCCAGCAACGAATTTCTCCTACCTAGATAGTAACAACTCTGAAGCCCTAAGCGTTACCTCTTCGAGTTTCTCAAAGCGCGGGGCCGAGGCCGTCAACCACCGCGGCGGCCAGTTCGGTGAGCAGATCGGCAACCGGGAGGTGCTTACTCACGTCCTGTCCGTGGGGATCGCGGACGTTGACGGACTTGGTCAACCAATAGAAGGCAGGTGGCCGATTGTCGTCTGCGGCCGCGATCCGAGCGGGCGCGTCGAGGTCGCCGAAGTTCTTTTTGCTGTAGCCGAGGACCTCGACAAACTCGACGAAAGCAAAGACGGTCCGCGGCGTTACCGAACCGCGGAGATCGGAGATGTCGAAGGGAGTGAGAGACGAGATCCGTTGGACTTGTTCATACTCCATGGTGAGCACGAGATCTGCTTCTTCGACCATCTCTTTCGTCACTTTGCGGGAGCGGTGCCCGCTCAGGTCGTGACCACGGTCCTTCATCAGTTCGACAACCATCGGCGAAGCGGGTTGGTCGTCGAAAAGAAACCCGGCCGACGAAACCGTCATCGCTAAGTTTCGCTCTTCGGCCGCGGCGCGCAACAGCCATTCGGCCATCGGCGATCGACAGATGTTGGCCGTACAGACCATCAGAACGCGCAGGGGTTTCGTCATGACTCAGTCCAGTGGCCTCATCGGCGTACGAAAACGCCGAAACAACGTCACTATAGCAACGATCCTTGCCGCATCGGACGGCGGGAACGGGCGTACGGGCGATCACCGAACCTGTCCACCACCTGGCACTGTCTCCAACGCTAAGGAGGCGACGGTATGCGACGAGTTCAGCAGATAATTGCCGCAGTGGGGTGCGCCGCGGCCGATGTCGTCGAATGCGCCGCTGCCAGCGGTGTCATGGTGACGCCGGAATGGACCGGTACCAAGATAGCGTTCAATACCCTCGGAGGTCCGACCGAAGAGGCGGCAAAAGTGGCCTTTAAGGTGTCCGACGTCGGATCATGGCCTGATACTGCGGCCGACATTGACTCTCAGGTGGAAGCTACGTGCGTTGACTCAGCCATGGCTGAGATCAGCTAATAACTGTGCGACCGGTCCTAGTTTACCTGTTCGCAGGATTGTTAGTGGCGCTCGCAGGCATCGCCACCGTTGCCGCCATAACCCAGACGCCGCGATCGCCGGTTGCCGCCGATCGACACGAGGCGCAAGTGACAATCGAGGCATCAGTGGTTTCCGTGTTGATGGTCCAGCCGTCACAGTTGAACCTCAAGTGGGCCGAACCCGACACCTTGTTATGGCCGGGCCCTGTCGGCATTGTGACCGAGATCGCAGTTCGGCCCGGGACCGTGGTTAGGAGTGGAACAATCGTTGCGTCAGTCGACGGGTCTGGAGTCGTCGCGCTAGGCACCGCTTCGCCGTTATATCGAAACCTGTCCAGAAGGTCTCGTGGAGCCGACGTTCGCGATCTCGCTGAGGGTCTCCAGCAACTCGGCTATCTCGCCGCGAAGGACGTGGACGACTACTACTCGTTCGAGGTTGGTGAGGCAGTGAGAGCGTTCAACGCACTACGTGGGGTCAAATCAAACGCGTTCACGGCGAGCCACGCCATCTGGTTGCCAGCGCCATTCGAGATTGGCCGCTTAGAAGATCTCCGAGTTGGAGCCACTGCTCCCCCGGCGGGGTCGCAACCATTGGTTGGGCTGATCACGCTGGCCGAAGCGCAGGTGGTGACCGCCGACTTCGATCTAGCCGGGCCAGGCCAGCCGCTGAGCTTCAATGATGACATGGCCCGTGAGGTTGTGGTGGACGACGTCGGGTACCCGATCGACAACGATGGTCGCGTGACCGATCTCCCGTCGCTACAGGACCAAGTGGTCGTCGGCGAGGACATGGTGAGCCGCGTTGTCACCCAGTTGATCGAACCGCTCGTAGCGTACGAGATCCCAGCGTCGGCGTTGCTGACCAACACAGTTGGCCAGTTCTGTGTTGTCGCGAGCAACGGCACAGAACTACCGGTCGAGGTAGTTGACGGCCGAGCCGGAAGCGTGAGAATCTCCGATGCCTTGCCGGGCCCGATAATCGCCAACCCTGTACGAGCCGGTGTTGCAGTGACATGCAGCGGCTAGTCGCTTCCGGCCTGACACACCGATTCGGCAACTCCCAACCTTCTCCCCCGACGCAGCACACGCGACAATGTTGCTATGGGGGCACTCGCACGCGGCGAGTCACTCACTACGATTCGTTCCCGGCTAGATGAACTTCTTGCCTGCGTCAACCTCCAAGCAGTCGCCGACAAGGCCGCCCGGTTCCTGTCGGGGGGCGAAGCACAACGACTCTCGGTTGCCCGCGCTGTGGCAAGCCAAACACCGTTCCTGCTCGCCGATGAACCAACCGGTCACCTCGACAAGAGAAGCAGCGACCAGGTCGCCAATGTCCTTTTCGACGCGACAACAAACTTTCACCGCGGACTTGTGCTCGTTACCCATGACCACGACCTCGCCAAACGATGCGACCGAGTGCTGACGCTTAGCGGCGGGAAGCTGTCGCAATGACCCGGACCTGGCGGCTCCGTCACCTCCTCCGAGAAGCAAGTCAGAACGTACGAACAGGCGGCCTCAGAGCATCACTTTTTCTATTCGCGGTCACCGTGAGCATCACCGGAGCGGCCATCTTCGAAGCAGGTAGCGTGCAAACCATCCTCGAACGCGACGTCGACCTCATCGAGCGCGGCCGATACGTCATGCGCATCACCACCGCCAGCGATAGCCCCCAATCCATCGATGCCAGCGCCTGCGAACGACTCGTCGCCCAAGGGGGTGTTCTTGCCTCGGGCGCAGTACTGAGTTCAAGCCTGGTGGAGATCACCTCCTCGCCAGGGAATCGGCTCCGGCTGATCCTCGCGACACCGGGTGCCATCGACGTTTTGCAGCTAGCCCAGCGAGCCACAACTCAAACAATCATCGGCACTGAGGGAGCTACCGAACTCAGCCTCACCGCCGGCAGCACTGTAGTCATCAACAGCACCGAACTCTCGCGCCAAACCGTCGCCGTCGACGAAGTCGCCCAGACCTCGCGCCGCTCAGCACCGGCGATCGCCGCGATCGCCATCAGTTTGCTCGTCGCGATCAGCCTTCAGACCAGACGCTCGGAAATGGGCGTCTACAAGGCCACCGGAACACCTCGCAGCGCCCTGTTTTGCATCTTGTACCTCGAACACCTGATCCTGCTAGCAGCCGCCACCATCATTGCTATCCCTGGCTTCGTGGCCAGCATCGTCTTGTTCGAGCAATGGGCATCGCCCGCCCAACACGGTTTGAGCGCGCTCGCCATTTCGACAGCCAGCGCTGCTATTGGCACGGCCGCCATACTGGCCGGATCGGTGCTAGGACGCAACGTCATACAGGCGCTCAAGGACCGCTAGACCTTCACAGCGCATCGAGCCAATCAACCTCTTCGACGCTCAGACCATGAGCAAGGTCAGCCCCGATTCGATCCTGGCGAAGGCAACGAACCGCAAGTGCAACGGTGTCCCCCACGCTCACACCCAAAGAAGCGGCGAGCTTCTTGAGTTCCCGGTGAGTCACGACGTCAATTCTCACACTCGTACTCTGCATACATTCATGTTATCTGCATACATTCATGTCAGCAGGACTGCATGCACTACGGCAGACCGTGGCTGCCGGTGGCGGCCGAGACGCGTGGGTTCCAAGAGGATCTCGATGGCCCGGTCAGCGCCAGACATGATACCGGTGTCGATCATAATTTCAGTTTCGTCGCCGAGTTCGACACATCTCCGTGCGTCCTCAATCGTCTGCACACCCTTCACCACTACCACCGGTGAGAACGGCGACAGCCGCGGCAACGTGTTTGGGGAGAACCTCGCGTTTTGGAATGGTTCGCTGGGCGTAGAAGGCACCGAGGTCCTCTTCATCCACGCCAGACGCCGCACCGGTCACCAACGCCACCCGCGTGGCATGAGACTTCGGCTTCGGCACCGCGCATGGCCGGCGACTCAACCTCTGCCTAGGTGTCGTAATAGCTGCGATAGTCGTCTCGGTACTCCGCATGGAGTTCACGAAGGCGGTCAATGCACTCGTCAACCGTGGCCGAAGACGGCAGGTGAAGCGGTTGTGTCGATTCGCCAGCCGAGTCGCAAACTCGGACACACGGCGGTCGATTTCTTACTCGCACGGGTGGCCGATCCGACAGCAGGCGCTCAAGGACCGCTCGGCCTTCATGACTCAGTCCAGTCGCCTCATCTGCGTACGAAAGCGCCGAGCCCGTTCGATGTAAGACTCGACATTCATCTGGGCGTGAAACGCAGCCACTGCTTCGAGTCGGATCTTTGCTGGGACTCCGAGCGCCATCGCCCGAGCGGGCACCTCGACCCCGCCCGGCACCAGCGCGGCGGCGCCCACTAAGGCATGTTCGCCAATCACCGCGTCGTGTAAAACAATGGAACCAGAACCGATGAGGGCGTTGTCTTGGACCGTGCAACCCTCGAGGTGGGCGAGATGCCCGACGGTGCAAAACGCGCCGATCGTGGTTGGATGTCGCGCCGTGCAGTGCAACACCACGCCGTCTTGAATCGAGGTTCCTTCGCCGACCGAAATCACATTATCGTCGGCTCGAATGACCGCTTGGGGCCACACCGATGCATAAGGGCCGATGATGGCCGAGCCGATCACCGTTGCGTGCGGATCGATGTAGGCCGTCTCGTCAATCTGCGGAACTTGGTTACCCAGTGCGTAAATCGCCATACTAAATACCTTCGAACCGTCCGTAAGTTCCTTGAAAGAAGATCAAAGGGCTATCGCCTGCCACCGTAGCGAGATCCTTAACAAGGCCCACCACGATGTCGTGATCGCCGCCGTCGTGAATAGCGTGAATCTGACAGTCGATCCACGCCACTGTGCCGGGGAGTACGGGCGATCCGGTGGCCGCGGTCGTCCAGTCAATACCGGCGAATTTGTCCTCCGATTTGCCTGCAAAGACAGCGCAGACGTCTTTTTGATCCTCGCCGAGCACATTCACGCAAAATCCGCCCGTCTCCTTGATGCTCAACCAACTCTCGGAGCGAGAACCCGGGCAAAACATCACCAGCGGAGGATCAAGCGACACACTGGCGAACGACCCGATAGCTAGGCCCGCGGGGCCGTCGTGGCCCGCTGCGGTGACGACGGTAACGCCCGTGGGGAAATGGCCCAGAACCCGGCGAAACTCCCCAGGGTCGATGGTCATGACAAGGTCCGGTAAGTTGGCATCTAGGCCTACGGTAGTCTGCTTGGTCTCGACGACGAGAGCAAAGGGAGTAAAAGTGAGCCATGGCCGATGATGAAGTCTCTGCCCGCCCACCGTTGCCCGATGGCCTCGTCGCCTTCGTAAAACAAGACTGCCCGACGTGTGTTATCGTGGCACCCGTGCTGCAACGGCTTGCGGCGGCGGGACCGTGTACAGTTTACGCCCAGGACAATCCTGACTTCCCCGCCTCTGCCGAGTGGGTGATCGACGACTTGGCACTGAGCGTCTCGTGGCATCACCGGATCGAAACCGTGCCAACGTTGCTGCGGGTCGACGACGGGGTGGAAACCGCCCGAATCGAAGGCTGGTCGCGCTCAGAGTGGGAACAGTTCACCGGTACAGTCGACCTCGGGCCTGAACTCCCCGACTGGCGCCCCGGCTGTGGCTCGCTGAGTGTCGACCCAACCCGAACCGACGAACTCATGGTTCGCTACTCCGGTTCGACCCTGCGGAGTCGGCGAGTAGAACTTGGCGTGCTGGAGGACGAACAAGAAGCGCTTTTTGAGCGCGGCTGGACCGACGGAATGCCGGTAGTTGCCCCCACTGAAGCCCGGGTCCTGCGCATGCTCGAAGGGACGACCCGTGACGCCGATGATCTGGTGGCCATCGTTCCCCCTGATCTAGTCGAATGTACCGTCGAGAAGGTCGCCATCAATACCGTGATGGCGGGCGGCAAACCGGAGTACCTGCCGGTGGTTATTACCGCTCTCGAAGCGGCCTGCACCGACGAGTTCAATATGCACGGACTGCTGGCGACCACTATGCCGGTTGGTCCGGTACTGGTCGTGAACGGGCCGATCCGCCACGAGATCGGTATGAACAGCGGACTCAACCTCCTCGGCCAGGGCAATCGGGCCAACAGCACCATCGGCCGAGCGCTCCAGCTAATTATCCGCAACGTCGGCGGCGGTGCGCCGGGTGGAATCGATCGGGCAACGCAGGGGTCGCCGTCGAAGATTGGGTTGTGTTTCGCCGAAGACGAGGAAGGTTCACCGTGGGATTCCTTGGCTGAGTCACGCGGCTTTCGCGCCGACGCATCGACTGTCACACTCTTCCCCGGCGAAGGACCGAGGGTTCTTTTTGACCAAAAATCACGAACCGCGGACTCTCTGGTACAGCACTTCGCCGAGATGTTGAAGGTGAACATCTCGCCCAAGATCGTGATGCAAATGGACACGATGCTCGTCATGGCTCCTGAGCACATGAGCCGATTTCGCGACGCGGGCTGGGATCGCACTCGATTCCTTGATGAACTGACGGATCGGCTCCAAATCGATACTGACACCATCATCGAGGGCGCAGGCGGTATCGAGGAAGGCATGCCTGCGTTCTTAGCCGGATCAACTCTGCCGAAGTTCCCACCCGGCGGCATACACGTCGTCCACGGCGGCGGTAACGCAGGGCTCTTCTCGGCTGCCCTTGCGGGTTGGGTCACCGGCGACATGGGTAGTGTCACAGTGACCAAGGAGATCGTCCGATGAATGCTGTCTTGTTAGACCCAACCGGTGAACGGCATCCGCAGACCCACCCTCGGGTCGCACGGCCAACCTCACTTAACGGCCTTACCGTTGGCCTGCTCGACATTTCTAAACCCCGCGGCAATGTTTTCCTTGACCGACTCGAAATTCGTCTCACGGCGCGGGGCGTATCGGTAAAGCGCTACCGCAAGCCAACCTTCACCAAGCCCGCCCCCGTCGACCTCCGCCACGAAATCGCCACGTCATGCGATGCGGTAATAGAGGCGCTAGCCGATTGAGGCAGTTGCACGACGTGCAGTGTGCACGACATCAACGACCTTGAACGACGGGGCCTGCCCGGAGTATTTGTAGCCTCCTGCGAGTTCGCCACCGCGGCCAAAACCCAATCCGACAAACTCGGCCTCGACACACTTGGCGTCTTTACCCCTCACCCGATCCAGGACCGCACCGACGCGGAAATGAACAGTATCGCCGACGCCACGGTCGATGCCTTGATCGCCGCGCTAACTAACCCCGATCGTTAGCCCATCCTCGGGACCGAGTCGAGAACTCACAACCGCTTCGGTGCGGCCATACGACGTGTCGAGAACCAAAGCGGTCTCAGTGGCAACATCGTCGCGGCCCGGCTTGGCGATGCGGATGATGTAACCGTCGCCACGATCGACCCACGTTGGGATGTAGTGAACTCCGATGGCCTGAATCTCGCCGGCATCGTTTTCCAAGAGCTGAACGGTTGCGATCATGCCGTCCTGGGAAGCAGCGACGCAGCAGTTGGCCGACTGGTTGGACAAGAAGTTCCCCAAACCGAACACGACCCACTCATCGGCGACCTTATCGACCGGTTGCACGACATGGGCGTGATGCCCGATGATTAGGTCAATCTCGGCCGACGGAAGAATTTCCGCTAACCACTTATCCTGCGCAGATGTTGGTTCGTGCCGGTACTCGTTACCCCAATGCAGGCTAACCACCACGAACTCTGCTCCCGCTTGGCGAGCAAGTCGCCCTTCTTCGATGATGGCCTCGGGGTCGATCAGATCGACCAGATAAGTCCGATCAGCGGGCATCGTGAAACCATTGAGGCTGTAGGTCGCCGAGATGTGAGCGATCTCGATGTCGTTCACGGTGTAGATGACGGGAGCAAGGTCTTCGCTATCGTCGCGGGCCATGCCCGCGTGGCCAAGACCGACCTCATCGAGAGCGTCGAGCGTGCCGAGCACGCCGTTCGCACTGCGATCGTAGGAGTGATTCGAAGCCAGCGAGCAGCCGTCGTAACCAACGTCGAGCGCGGCTTGGGCCAACGCCCGAGGGGCATTGAACGTTGGGTAACCGCTGAGGTTCGTGTCGTCGTAGGAAATCGGTGACTCGATGTGGCAGATCGCAAGATCGGCTCCCGCAATCAACGGTGCCACTTCGACGAACATCGGCGTAAAGTCCCAACCATTAGCGCCATTGTCATTAACAGTATTGTCTTTAGCGGTTCGCACGACCGGCCAGTGGGGCAGGAGATCTCCAGTGAACGCTAGGGTCGCTGCCCGCGGCGGGGGAAGCGTGGTAGTCGTAGTCGTGGTAGTCGTCGTCGTGGTCGTAGTCGTGGTAGCCGTGGAACGAGGCGACGTCGTTCTTTCGCTGTCAGATGTGACCTGCGAATCGTCATCGAAAGCGCCAAGACCAACGAGAATGCCGGACACGAATATCACAGCAAGGCCTCCGATCACCGCGAGCCGTCTGCTCATCAGAGAAGTTCGATCAGGGGCACCGGCAAGATGATAGCGAGCCATCTCCTGCCGCGGGTCCGATGTGACGGGACCTATCTGGCTCCGCTAGATTCCCCTTTTGTGGCTGCATCTCTAGAAACCGAACTCATCGCGCTTAACGGCGAGGCGCGCACCCTCGGCGACTTGATGACCACTTTCCCACTCGTGCCGGTCGTCCTCGACCCGTACACCCACGAGAGCGCGTGGATTCTTGACACCGCTCGGCGTATTCTCACCCATTTTGCCGATGCTGGGTGTCGCCCTTGCTGGATTCTGACCAGCCCCGCGACCGACGCGGCGACTTTCCTCGGCCCCTACGCCGACGAGTTCCTAGCCTTCGCCGACCCGAGCCGGACCGTTGTTTCTAGCCTAGAAGTCACCGAAGCACCGTCGATCATGTTCGTGCGCCAAGATGGTGAAGTCATCGCTCGGGCCGAGGGTTGGAACTCCGACGAGTGGCGCGAGGTAGCCGAGGCCATTGCCGACCACACCAAGTGGACCCGCCCGTCGGTGCCTGGACGGGGCGATCCGGCCGCCTATTCGGGCACCGCAATCTCGAGATGACCGAGTTCGTCTACTCTGACATCTTGCCGGTTGGCCCAGATACCACCGTTTACCGCCTCCTTACCACCGAGGGCGTGTCCACCGTTGACTGTAATGGCCTCCGGTTGCTCCGAGTCGAACCAGAGGTCCTTCGTCAACTCACCGCCGAAGCTATGCGCGATATTTCGCACTATCTGCGGACCGAACACCTCGAGCAATTGGCGTCGATCCTTAACGACCCTGAGGCGTCACCCAACGATCACTTTGTGGCCATTGAACTGTTGCGAAACGCCAACATCGCCGCCGCCGGGGTCCTACCGATGTGTCAAGACACCGGCACGGCCATCGTGATGGGCAAAAAAGGTGACCAAGTGATTACCTTGGCTAACGACGCGGAGTGGATCAGCCGCGGCGTTTACGACACCTATACCGAAACCAACCTGCGCTATTCACAGCTTGCTCCGTTGTCTATGTTCGAAGAGAAAAACACCGAGAACAATCTGCCAGCCCAGATTGAGCTCTACACCAAGCCGGGAGCGAGCTATGAGTTCTTGTTCATGGCTAAGGGTGGCGGATCGGCCAATAAGTCGTTCCTCTTTCAGAAAACCAAGGCGCTGCTCAACGAGACCTCTATGGTCGACTTCCTCGATGAATCCCTGCGCGCTATCGGCACCTCGGCCTGCCCCCCGTATCATCTGGCCCTAGTCGTCGGCGGACCCTCGGCGGAGTACAACCTCAAGACAGCCAAACTCGCCTCCGCTCACTATCTCGACAACCTACCCACCGCGGGGGACAGAGCTACAGGGCATGGCTTTCGTGACCGAGAATGGGAGCAGCGCATACTCGAGCAAACCCAAGAGTTCGGTATCGGGGCTCAGTTCGGCGGGAAATACTTCTGCCACGACATCCGGGTGATTCGCCTCCCGCGCCATGGTGCTTCAAACCCGGTTGGCCTAGCGGTGAGTTGTTCGGCTGACCGTCAAGCTCGGGCCAAGATCACCGCCGACGGGGTTTTCTTAGAGCAACTCGAAACCGACCCGGCCCGCTTCCTTCCCGAGGCCTCCGCCGCCGACCTCTCGACCGAAGTGATCCAGGTAAATCTCAACCGGTCGATGGACGAAATCCGCCAACAACTCACTCAGTATCCGGTAAAAACCCGGCTTTCGCTAACCGGCACCTTAGTGGTGGGCCGCGACATAGCCCACGCCAAAATAAAGGACATGCTCGATGCGGGCGAGGCCATGCCAGAATATCTCCGCAATCACGCCATCTACTACGCAGGGCCCGCCAAAACCCCACAAGGCTACGCGTCGGGTTCCTTTGGTCCAACTACCGCAGGGCGGATGGATTCCTACGTCGATCAGTTCCAGGCGGCGGGAGGGTCGTTCGTCATGCTCGCCAAAGGAAACCGGTCTAGCGCGGTCACCGAGGCGTGTGCCGCTCACGGCGGGTTTTATCTTGGCTCTATTGGCGGACCCGCCGCCCGCTTGGCCAAAGATTCCATCCGCCACGTCGAAGTCCTCGAGTTCGCCGAACTGGGGATGGAAGCGGTGTGGCGCATCGAAGTCGAGGACTTCCCCGCCTTCATTATCATCGACGACAAGGGCAACGACTTCTACGCCGAAGTAACCACGCCAGTCAAACTCCGAACCTAAAAGAGTCGCTGGTCGCGCCGGTCATCGTTCCCGCCAGTAGATGCAACCGGAAGTCGCAACATCGAGGCGGTTGAGCACGGAGCTCAAATCCTTGGTTGGTCACGAAAGTAGGGCCGCATTTTCAGAGTTGTTCGAGTGCCCCCGCGAGGTCATCGACCAAGTCCTGAGTGCTTTCGATGCCAACACTGAGTCGGATGAGGTCATCGGGGACCTCCAGCGGTGACCCGGCCGCGGACGCGTGGGTCATAACTCCGGGGTGTTCGATGAGGGACTCGACGGCCCCAAGCGACTCAGCTAACGAAAAGACTTCGGTGGCCGTGGTGAGGCGCATCGCGGCATCGCGACCAGCGGCGACCCGAAACGAGACCATGCCGCCAAAGTTCTTCATCTGACGGGCCGCTGCGGCGTGCCCGCGATGGTCGGGCAAGCCCGGATAGAACACGTCGCTGACCTTGTCGTGATCGACAAGAACATCGACGATGGCCTGAGCGTTGTGGCAGTGTCGATCCATCCGCACGCCAAGGGTCTTGAGGCCACGCAGGGTGAGGTAGTTATCGAACGGACCCCCTACCGCACCGACCGCGTTTTGCAGGTAGGCCAGACGCTCCGCGAGGGCATCGTCATTCGTGGCAAGGAAACCGCCGAGGACGTCGGAATGGCCACCGCAGTATTTCGTGGTCGAATGCACCACCACATCGGCGCCGTGGTTGAGCGGTTGTTGGAGGTACGGGGTGGCAAAGGTGTTATCGACGACAAGCCTCGCTCCCCCCTCGTGGGCGATCTCGGCCAGTTGTGCCAAGTCAACAACCGTGAGCAACGGGTTGGTGGGAGTCTCGGCCCACACAATCTTTGTTTCGGGGCGCATCGCCGCCCGCAGCGCTAACGGGTCGGTGAGATCTGCCGCTGTCCAGTCGATGCCCGACGGAGCCACGATGGCCGAGATCAGCCGATAGGTGCCGCCGTAGGCATCGTTGCCCAACACGAGGTGATCGCCGGGCGAGAGCGTGCGAAGTAAGGTATCTTCCGCCGCCATGCCCGAAGCAAACGCCAACCCATGACCGGCTCCCTCTAGCGAGGCTAGGCAGGCCTGCAGCGCGGCCCTAGTAGGGTTATTGGTTCGCGAGTAGTCAAAGCCGCGGTGCACGCCCGGCTCTTGTTGGACGAACGTGGTCGCCAGCGAGATCGGGGTGACCACCGCACCACTTGTCGCATCGTGAAACTGCCCGGCGCGAATAGCCCGGGTCTCAAATCCGTACCTGTCGGCGTCAAGAAAGATGTCGTCAGTCATAGCTCATGTCGCTTGGGCGGAGGAAAGAAAGTTAAGAACGTCACTGCTAGAGATAACGGCTCGAGGGCGACCCCCGTCGAGGACCAGCAACGCGGACGTGGTTTCTAGCATTTCGACCGCCAGAGCCACCGGTTGGCCCGCGCCGATCGTGGCCAGTGCGGGCGCCATGATGTCTTCGACCGTCTTATCGAGCACCGCGTCGGTGTCGAAAGCGAGTTCCATGAGCCGCAACTCACTGAGCGAACCGGCGATTTCGGCCGCCGCAAGCGGCATCGGGCCCTTGCCCACAGGGAGTTGCGAAACGCCATGCTCACGCATGAGCGAAACGGCTTCGCTAACGAGTTGTTCGGGCTGCACGTAAAGCAGAGCAGGGACACCACTCGACCGGCTATCGACCACGTCGGCGACCACGGGGCCCGCGGCCCGCAAGAAGCCATACCCTGCCAGCCAGTCATCGTTGAACACCTTCGAGAGGTAGCCCCGACCCGAATCAGGTAGGAGCACGACAATGAGATCCTCGGGTCCGCATTCGTCGGCCACTACCAGCGCTGCGGCAACCGCTGTGCCACAGGATCCACCGATGAGAAGCCCTTCCTCTTCGCTGACCCGCCGGGCCATCAAAAAAGAATCGGCATCGCTGATGGCGATGGTGCGGTCCACGAGAGCCGGATCGTAGGTGTCGGGCCAGAAGTCTTCGCCCACCCCTTCGACCAGATATGGACGACCACTGCCTCCGGAATAGACCGACCCTTCAGGGTCCGCGGCGATGATCTGAATGGCGGGATTTTGCTCTTTGAGATAGCGACCAACGCCGCCCAACGTGCCACCGGTGCCCGCTCCAGCGACGAAGTGGGTGACTAGACCATCGGTTTGGCGCCAGATTTCTGGACCTGTGGTGTCATAGTGAGACTGCGGATTGACGGGGTTGTGATACTGGTTCGGCCTGTAGGACCCCGGTATTTCGTGTACCAGTCGTTCGGCGGTGGAATAATAAGACCGCGGATCGTCGGGCGGGACGGCTACCGGACACACCACGACCTCGGCCCCGTAAGCCCGCAGCAGGTCAACTTTTTCTCCCGCCACTTTGTCGGTCATAACAAAGACACACTTGTAGCCCCGCTGGGCCGCAACGATGGCCAAACCGACGCCCGTGTTCCCTGACGTTGGTTCAACAATCGTGCCGCCCGGCTGGAGCAGACCCTCCCGTTCGGCGGCATCAATCATGGCCACCGCGGGGCGATCCTTAGCGCTGCCACCGGGGTTAGTCATCTCTACTTTGGCAACAACTCGGCAGGGCTTGTCGCCCGCCACCCGGCGGAGGTTGACGAGCGGCGTATTGCCTACCATGTCAAGGACGGACTCAAATATCTCCATGCCTATAGCTTTCCACGACCGAACACGATTCCCTCACTGACCCGCCATATTGGCCGCTCAGATTGGTGAGCTCTCCGATTGGTCAACCGGTACACGATGAAGAGTATTCCCCGTGTAGTTTCTGACCGTTCGCCAGCGATGCTCGAGGTCGACCATGCCCGCTCAAACTACAACCCCCGCGCCGGGCCTGCTGTCCAACATCCGCGTAATCGAGTCAAGTTTGCTCGGACCGGGCCAAGTGGGGACGTTTTTTGCCGACCTCGGCGCTGATGTCATCAAGGTCGAAGCGCCAAGCGGCGACTATATCCGGCAGATGACCTGGCCAATGATCGGCGATGTCTCGCTCCTTCACCTCCACACCCATCGCGGCAAGCGCAGCATCACCCTTGATCTCAAAACCAACGAAGGCACCAACCTCTACCGAGAACTGGTCGCGGGCGCCGATGTCGTCGTCGAAGCTATGCGTCCGGGAACCCTCGCCAAACTTGGTCTCGGCTACGACGAACTCAAAGTCATCAATCCCCGGATCGTATTCGCCACATTATCTGGCTACGGCGCGACGGGGCCGTACCGAGACCTGCCGAGCCATGGCGTTGCCTACGACACATGGAGCGGCCTCGTGGCGCCGGTGGTTGACGATGAGGGCTTCACCCGCATTGCCCCCACTATGCCCAATGTCGGCATCAACGTTGGACCCATGGTGGGCGCGATCGCCATTCTAGCCGGAGTCATCAAGGCCCAGACCACCGGCGAAGGCTGCGCTTTGGAGATGGCTCAATCCGACGCCGCCGCCTATATGGACTGGTACCGAATCGAGTCCGAACGGGCCTACCTACGACCCGCCGACGAAGTCACCGGCAACGCGAGCGACAACTACGTCAGACGCCCTGCTGGTCTGGCAGGCATGTGGGAAGGAGTCCGCTACCAGATGTACGAAGCCGCCGTCGGGCACATACTTTTCATGGCCTCCGAGCGGGCCTTCTGGAAGAACTTCTGCACGGGCGTCAATCGCCTCGATCTGTTCGAGCGGTGGCCGGGGTCGACCTATGCCGATCACGCCAGGGGCAACACCGAACTCCAACGAGAACTGCAAGCCATATTCCTCACCAAAACCGCCTCCGAATGGCTGGACTTCGCCCACGAAAACAACACCACCATCGCCCCAGTCAACACATCTGCCACCATCGCTGACGATCCCCAGTTCCAGACTCGCATGGGCTTTTATCCAACCGAGGTGCTCGGTTGCGAACAGTTGCCGCTACCGGTGTTCGTCGACGGCGCGGCGCTCCCCTGCCCGACCCAAGCGCCCACCGTTGGCGAGCACAACGACGAGGTGCTGACGAGTGTCCTGGGCAAATCCGCAGCCGACATCGACGCGCTACGAAAGGCGGGCGCTTTTGGTTAGACGGCGGGGTGCCTAGCTTACGACAAAGCCGTCGTAGCCCGCGGCAGCGACCGCTTCACACTTTGTTTGGTACTCGAGAAAGCCCGGCAGCGGCATGAAAACCCGCGGCTTGCCCGGAACGTTCACGCCGAGATACCACGAACTGCAACCGTAAAACAAGGTCGCCTCCGCTACCTCGTTCACCCATCGAACCCAACCATCTTGGGCCGACTCGCTCGCTTCGACCGTTTCATTTCCCGCTGCTTTCATCGAGGCCAGAAGCGCAGAAATCCACTCGACGTGATGCTCGATCGACACGATCATATTGGTGAGCACCGAAGGACTCCCCGGTCCGGTAATCGTAAACAGATTCGGAAAGCCAGCCACCTGCAAACCGAGGTACGTCTTGGGCCCCTCCGCCCAGGCTACGGAGAGCCTTAATCCTCCCCGACCTCGGATGTCGATACGGTCAAGGGCACCGGTCATGGCGTCAAACCCGGTGGCAAACACGATGTCGTCGGCCTCGACGACCGTTCCGTTGACCCGTACTCCCGTCGCCGTGATTGCTTCGATCGGTCGCTCGCTGACGTCAACCAGGCTGACATTCTCCCGATTGAACGTTAGGTAGTAGTCGGTGTCGACGCACATGCGCTTACAGCCGATAATGGTGTCGGGCGACAGTTGGGCCGCGGTTGTCGGATCGTCAACGATTGAGCGGATTTTGCTACGCACGAACTCGGCCGCGGTTTCGTTGGCTTCGGCGCGCAAGAGAAGATCATTGAACGATCCGGCAAAGGTAAGGCCGCCGATCGCCCAGCGCCGCTGGTAATGGGCTTCGCGCTCATCGTCAGCAACGTCGAAGGCACCAACGATACCCCGTCGAAGATGCCCCCCGAAGCCGGTAGTCGTGGCGCGGGCGTCGGCTCGCCAAGCTAAATAGTCGGCCTTGATCGCCGCTGTCTCGCCTGGGTCAAGTGGGTGGTTGTGAGCCGGAACGGCGTAGGCCGGTGTGCGTTGAAAGACAATAACCTCGTCGGCTTCGGCCGCGATCAGCGGAATCGATTGCACGGCGGAGGACCCTGTCCCGATGACGGCCACTCGTCTTTTGGTGAAGTCAACGCCGTCTTGGGGCCAGTGACCGGTGTGAAAGGTCCGCCCCGTGAACTCGTCTTGGCCCGCCCACTCCGGTTGGTAGGAGGCAGAGAGACAACCTGTGGCCATGACAACAAAGCGCGCTAAGTAACTTGACGATCGATCGGTGCGAACAAGCCACCGACTGCGATCGTCGTCGAACCCCGCCGACTCAACCCTTGTCCCGAAGATGATGCTCGAGCGAAGATCGAAGCGGTCAGCCACATGCCCGAGGTAGCGGAGGATTTCCGGCTGTGTCGCGTAGCGTTCGGTCCACTCCCAGTCCTGTTCGAGTTGGTGATCAAAACCATAGGAGTACTCCATGCTCGGCACATCACAACGAGCGCCGGGATACCTATTCCAGTACCAAGTCCCCCCAACATTGCCTCCTGCTTCGATCACCAGAGCCGAGAGGCCCAGTTCACGAGCCGAGTGCAGCATGTACAGACCGGCAAATCCGGCCCCTACGATCACCACATCCAACTCTGGGGACTCCATTGACTCACCATGCCATTTGGCACCGCCATCAGCAAAGTGCGAAGGTCTAGCTTGCCATGACTTCGCCCACTGGCATCAACGTAGAACCCGTAACGGCCTGGTTGGCCGAGCGCATCGACGGTTTGGCCGCGCCGCTCACCTTCGCCCTCATTACCGGTGGAGCGTCCAACCTGACCTTCCGAGTAACCGACGCCAACGGCCAACGGTACGTCCTTCGGCGTCCGCCCACCGGTCACGTTTTGGCCCGCGCCCACGACATGGCGCGCGAGCATCGAATCATCGCCGCGCTGAGCACGAGCGCAGTTCCGGTACCGGAGCCGATCGGGTTATGCCAAGACGAGGCGGTCAACGGCGCCGACTTCTACGTGATGGAGTTCGTAGACGGCCAGATCATCTTTAACCAAGCCGATGGCGAAGCCTACGAGCCGACCCGACGCCCGGCCTTAGCTCACTCCCTTGTCGACACCCTCGCCGACCTTCACGCCATCGACCCCGAGGCGGTCGGACTCGGTGACCTAGGACGCACTGAGGACTACTGCGCTCGCCAACTCCGCCGATGGAAGCGTCAGATCGACGAAGGCTCCGAGCGAGATCTTCGCCTCTTTCAGTCGCTCCACGAGCGCCTAGTTGGTTCAATTCCCCCGCAACTTGGGGCGGGAATCGTCCACGGTGATTATCGCCTCGACAACTGCATGACGGGCCACGACGGCCTAATCGCCGCGGTGCTCGATTGGGAACTGTGTACTCTCGGCGATGTTCTCGCTGACTTGGCCGGAATGGTGATGTGGTGGGGCGACGACCCCGACGCCCGGGGCCGTCTCGCCGACGTGCCTACGAAAGCGGCCGGGTTCGGTACGGCCGACGAGGTCCTCGCCCGTTACGCGATCCGCTCTGATCGTGACCTCTCCGACCTTCCCTGGTATGTCTCGTTTCAACACTGGCGGCTCGCCGCTATCAGCGAAGGGGTCCGGGTTCGCTACGCCGCCGGAGCCATGGGTGACCAGGAAGGGGAACTCGACCACGAGGCCCGCGACGGCATCGACTACCTGCTCGCCGGCGCAGCAGTATGGCTCAACCGAGTCTGACCCGATAGCGTCGCTGCCATGAGCTACACCGTCGAAATCACCTACTGCGTTCCTTGAGACTATTCCGCCCGCGCCGTGAGCGCGACCAGCGATCTCTTGTCGAACTATCAACACATCATCTCTGGTGTACGAGTCATCACCGGAAGCAGAGGGACGTTCTTAGTCACAGTGAACGGCGCTCCGCTCTACAACAAACACGAGACCGGCCGCCACGCCGAACCAGGTGAGGTCCTCGCCCTCTTCACCGAGTTGGTCGGAAACGTCAAGCGGTACGGCGACGCCTAAGATCGGAACCGTCCGTCAGATTCGAGGTAGTTGTGGATTTCGAGTTCACGCCCGAGGAGCAGAAGTTCGCGGTAGACGTCGAGGAGTTCCTCGACGCCAACGATGACCCCGATGTCTTCGATGTCACCCGCGAAAACATGGCCCAGATTGTCGACACGCCGAAGCGCCGCGCCTTCATGAAAAAGCTGGGTCGCAAGGGTTGGCTCGGTATCACTTGGCCCGAAAAGTACAACGGCGCTAACGGCGAGGGCGTCTACGAATACATTCTGAACGAGCAGTTGGCGGGTCGCGGCGGGCCTCAGATCGGTAAAGGCGTCGGGATCATCGGTAAAACCCTCATCGCCCACGGATCCGACAAACTAAAAGAGGAGTTCCTGCCCCAGATCCTAGAAAACGACGTCGAGTTCGCTGTTGGCTACTCCGAACCCTGACGCGGGCTCCGACGCCGCTTCGATGCGCCTAGACGCGCAGCGCGTAACCAGCAACGCGGGCGAGGACGGCTGGATCCTGAATGGTCAAAAGACTTGGACCACGTCAGCGCACTTCGCCGAGTGGTATTGGGTCGGCGCCCGCACCGACCCCGCCAACAAACACATGGGGATAACCTTGATGCTGGTCCCTCTCGACCAAGAGGGCATCACCATTACCGGCATCCAGACCATGGGCGACGAGCGGACCAACGAGGTGTGGTTCGATGATGTTTTCGTGTCCGACGATTATGTGGTCGGCCAAGTCAACTACGGCTTCCGCTACATCAGCCAAGCCCTCGACCTCGAACGCTTCACCATGTTCACCATGGCGCCGATCCTGCAGCGCCTCGAACTGCTCACCGACTATGTTACGACTACCGACCGCGACGGTGAACCGCTCAGCAGCGATCCAACCATCCGGGCCCAACTAGCCCGGTTGCATACCGACGCCGAAGTCGCCCGGGTGATGGGGCTGAAGTTCGTCGCCGAAGCGGTGAAGACCGAACGGGCGCATAGGGCAGGAAAATCCGGTTTCCAACCGCCGACGGTCGAAGCCTCCGAGTACAAGCTTTTCGCCACTGAACTCTCCCGCCGCCTCGCTGATGCCTCGATGGACATCGGCGGACCGGGGGCGCAACTCCGAGTCCGCACCAACGACGCACCGATGAAAGGGCGGCCAGAATCGACCTATCGCTACACTGTGATTGACACGATCGGCGGCGGCACTTCGGAGATCCAGAGGAACATCATTGCCCGCCGTGGCTTGGGACTGCCCAAGAACTTCTGATGACGACCGGAGCCCTCGAGGGCGTGCGTGTACTGGACTTGGCCTCCGTAGGCCCTGGTGCTCGCGCTTCTCGTATCCTCTCAGATTACGGCGCGGAGGTCATTAAGATCGGCCCCACTCCGAAAGACGACGCGGTTCAAATCACCCCTCCTTACTACGCCTACTCTGGGCATCGGCTCATGTCGCGGGCTCTACTCGATCTAAAGCACGACGCCGGTCGACAAGCCTTCCTCGATCTCGCTCGTCATAGCGATGTGGTTCTTGAGAGCTTCCGACCCGGGGTGGTCGATCGGTTGGGTATCGGCTTCGCTGACCTGCAAGCGGTCAACGACGCCATCATTGTCTGTTCGGTCAGCGGTTTTGGCCAGACCGGCCCGCGGCGGCACTGGGCGGGTCACGACGTGAACTATCTCGCGGTGGCGGGCTACCTTGACTGCACCGGCCGTCGTGGCGATGGCTCTCCCCCGCTGCCGGGGGCGACCGTGGCCGATATCGCCGCTGGGGGCATGCAGGCGGTGATGGCGGTGATGGCCGCCCTGCTGCGACGGGCGAAAACCGGGAAGGGCGAGTTCCTCGACGTCTCGATTGCCGATGGTGCCTTGGGCCTTATGAGCCTCTACGTTGACGAGTATCTGGCCACTGGGACCGAGCCGGGACCTGATCATTACATCCTTACCGGAAAATACGCCTGCTACGACATCTACACCTGCTCTGATGGTGGCCATCTGGCGGTGGGTGCCATCGAAGCAGTGTTTTGGCGCAACCTGTGTAGCGCCCTCGGTCTCGAACAATTCATCGACCATCAGCTAAGCGACGACCGCCAGGCTGAGATCCGTGGGACCCTAGCTTCGATTCTCGCCACCCGGCCACGTGACAAGTGGGCGGCCGAACTCGGCCCCGCTAATTGTTGCGTGACCGCGGTGCAGACCGTGGCTGAAGCCACCGCCGACCCCCAGTACCGCGCCCGGGCTCTGCTGGCCAACGCCGATCACGAGACCGTTGGCCCGTTTCGCCAGACCGGTCCGGTGTGGGCGGGCACCAACCCCGCGCCCGACGCCTACCCCGTTCGACCCCGCCACGTCACCGACACCGTCTCCCTTCTCGCCCAGTCGGGCTACTCCGACGCAAAAATCCAGGCGCTGCTCGACGTAGGAGCCATCGCGTGACCGCCCTGCCAACCTCGATCAGCGAGTCGCTTGGTCAGCCTCAGTATCCCCGGACCGCCTCCTTCCCGGCGGAATTGAGCTATTCGTTCAACACTCTCTCGGCGACTGAGAACGGTAATCCCCTGTACTGGGACGCGGCCGTGGCCGACGAGATCACCCGTGGCCCGACCCTGCCGCCGAGCACGTTGTCACTGTGGATGCGACCTCACCGGTGGGAGCCGGGGGCCAGCGAAGAACAATTCGCCCTTCAAATCCACTTCGATCTTAAAGCGACCCTCGACCTCCCTGAGGCAATCATGAGCGAGAACGCGCTCATCCTGTACGAACCAGTCCGTCCCGGTGACATCATCAGCCACCATCAAGTACTGCGTTCGATCAGTGATTCAAAGACGACGAAACTCGGCGTGGGCCGGTTCTGGGTGATCGACGTCGAATACCACAATCAGGCTGGCACGCTCATCGGAATCGAGTCCTATACCGGTTTCGGGTACTCTCGGCCGACTACCGAAGCCGAAAGCGACCCGAGTCCGCCCCCCGCGCCGGTCGAATCAGATCCCGCCAGTCGTCTAGGCGAACCCTTGTTACCGCTGGCCTACAACGTCACCGCGACCACTGTCGTCCTCGGTGCCCTCGCCAGCCGCGATTGGCGTCCGATGCACCACGACTACAAGTTCGCCACCATCCGCAACGGCACCCGCGACATCTTCCTCAACGCCCCCAACCTAGCCTCCTGGCTCGAGCGTTATATCACCGACTGGACCGGTCCCCGGGGCCGTATCGGGCGGTTGAAGTTCCGCATGCACGATTCCATCTATCCCGGCGATCAGATGCTTTTCCACGGCACCGTCACGGATCGGTCGACCGACGATCGTGGCTGCGATTGGGCCGACATCGACATCGCGGTAACGGTCGGGGGTCGCCTTTGCACCACGTGCGTCGCTCACGTCGCCGTTCCTACTAGTTCGTTAGACAATCCCTGGTCGCTTCGCGGTGACGACTGGAAACCCTGAGGTATTCCCATGCTCGATCTCGACTTCACCGAAGAACAAGACATGCTCCGACAGATGATGCGCCGGTTGTGTACTGACCTGGCCCCGATGCAGACCGTTCGCGATCTAGAAGACGATCCTGACGGCATCGCCCGCGATCTCTGGGTTCAACTCGGCGAACTCGGAATTTGTGGCCTTATGGTTTCTGAAGATCACGGCGGTAGCGAGATGACCCTGCAGGAAGGGGTAGTCGTCTACGAAGAGTTGGGCCGCGCCCTAGCCCCGGTGCCGCACTTCGTGAGTTGTGTTCTCGCCGCGAGTGCCATCGAAAAAGCCGACTCGGCCCGTCATCATCACTTGCTGAAGTCGATCGCCAACGGCTCAACCATCGTCACCCCCGCGTGGATCGAACCCGGCAACGGCTTCTCCCCACGCGGGATCCAGATGACCGCCCAAGCCGACGGCTTAGACGTTGTTCTCCACGGTTCGAAGATGCATGTCTACTTCGCTGCCGCCGCCGAGCAGTTCCTCGTCCTCGCCCGTACCGGCCCCGCCGATACAGTCTCTGCCGATACTGTCTCTGTCGATACTGTCTCCGCTGATGCGGCGATAGCCATGTACCTAGTACCGGCGACAACGCCTGGTATCACCGCCTCCCCTCGCCTGTCGATCTCCTCCGACACTCAGTACCGAGTCGACTTCGACCATGTGCGTATACCCCGGACGGCCCAACTCGACACCGCCGATGCGTGGGGAACGTGGAACGCGGTGATGAACGAAGCGGTGATTCTGGCTTCGGCTCAGGCCATGGGTGGGGCCGAGTATGCGCTCGAAATAACCGCCGAATACGCGAAGGACCGAAGGCAGTTCGGCAAAGCGCTGGCCGAGTTCCAGTCGATCTCGCACTACCTCGCCAACGCCAAAACCGAACTCGATGGCGGCAAGCTCTTGGTCTACGAAGCCGCTTGGGCCCACTCGGCGGGCCATTCGATCGACAAACTAGCCCCTATGGCCAAGCTTTTCACCGGACGCGTGTTTCGAGACCTCACCGCCATGGCTCAGCAGGTGTTCGGCGGTATCGGCTTCACCGTCGAATCCGACATCCAGCTATATTTTCGCCGAGCCAAGCAACAACAGATCATGTGGTGGGACAAGGCCACCTGCGAAGCTAAGGTCGCCGACGCGATACTGACCGAGGCCAAAGCAAACGGTAGTAAACCTCGACAAAATGGGCATCGCGCCGCTCCGGTGGCAAGATAGAACATCGCTTCCAAACCAACCGCCGCCTTCTTTGACCTCGACCGCACTCTCGTCTCGGTCGCCTCGCCCAAGATCTACCAACGCCATCTAGCCGACGCGGGACTCGCGAGCACGGGCGGCAATGCGCTGTCCGACGCCTTCTTCAAGGCCTTCGAACTCTTCGGCGAGTCGGGATTGGTGGGTCGCAGCGCCAAACTGGCCCCCAAGGCCGCCGCCGGATGGGATGTAGCTACTACGATCCGGGCGGCAGAAAAGGCGGCCCAAGAAATCGCCGGTCACGTCTCAGAGTTTGCCCACGCGGAGCTTCGGCGGCACCGCGAGGCCGGTCGACCGCTTGTCTTAGCCACGACCACACCCGAACATTTAGTGCGACCGCTCGCCGCCGTGCTCGAGTTCGATGATGTCGTCGCTACCCGCTGGGTGCAAGTTGGTGGCCGCTTCACCGGCGAACTCGACGGTGAGGTGGTGTGGGGACCAGCCAAGCGCGACGCGGTAGCCGCGTGGTGTCACGAGCACGAAATCGATCTCGGCGGATCGTGGGCCTATTCCGACAGCTACTACGATTCCGCCCTCCTCGACGTGGTTGGCCATCCCGTCGCGGTCAACCCCGACGCTCGCCTCGCCGCAACCGCCCAGCTAAACGATTGGCCGGTGCGGTTCTTCGACAAACCCGAAGGCGTCATCAAGGTCGCGGGCTTGGAGTTCCAAGAGTTAATGCGGCCGTTCATGCGACCCGAGTTGTTGCCCAACGCCAAACTCGAACTGCACGGCCTCGACCATATTCCACCAACAGGTGGGGCGATCGTCGTCAGCAACCACCGTAGCTATTTCGATCCGTCGGTGATGATGACCGTTCTGGCCCGAGCGGGGCGCAACGCTCGCTTCCTCGGCAAAAAAGAGGTATTTGACGCTCCGATCATTGGCCCGCTCATGCAAGCCAGCGGGGGCATTCGAGTCGATCGGGCGTCGGGCAGTACCGGCCCCCTCGACGCCGCGATCGACGCGATCAACGGTGGCGACCTCGTGGTTCTTTTGCCGCAGGGCACGATTCCGCGAGGGCCTGCTTTCTTTGATCCTGTTCTAAAAGGTCGTTGGGGGGCCTCTCGACTCGCCGCAGTGACCAAGGCACCGGTCATTCCGGTCGGTATCTGGGGCACCGAAAAGGTGTGGCCCCGAAGTTCTCGCCTCCCGCGCCTGAACTTCGTGGACCGACCAGAGATAAGTGCCACGGTTGGCCCCGCTGTGGGGTTGGCGTATCGCAGCCACGACACCGACACAAAGACAATCATGCAAGCCATCACCGAACTTCTTCCCGCCGCCGCCCGAGAACCCCACCAGCCAACCCCCGAGGAACTGGCCGCCACCTACCCGCCGGGATGGGCGGGTAACCCCGAGAACGAAGCCAACCGTCGACCGGGAACAGACGGTCCAACGTCATGACCGACAACCAACCATCGGGCGGATTCCGAGCACGCACACTCGAGTTTGAAGCCGAGATGTCACCGGGGGAAGCGCTAATGTGGCGAGTGGCTTCCGACCCATGGCTTGACCCGAGTGGCAGCCTGGTGGCCCCTCTCGATCAACCAGTAGATCTTGGCGTTTTCCGCGACAAGATAAGCCACGGGGTGGCCCAGATCCCACGCTTGGCCGAACGGGTCGTGGAAGCGTCTCACCCGACCGGTTCGCCGCGTTGGGAAATTGACCCCGAGTTTGACCTCAACAATCACATCATCGAGGTCGACGTTGCGGCCCCAGGCGATCGAACGGCCCTGCTCGCCCTAGCGACACAGATTCACACCACGCCCCTACCACCGGACCGCCCGCCGTGGGCGATCTACAGCGTCCGCGGGCTAGGCAACGGTAACGGGGCGCTCATTTCTCGGCTTCACCACAGTATCGCCGACGGAATCGGGGCTCTGCGCATGTCTGAGGTTTACATCGATCTCGAACGCAACCCGCCTCGTCAGTCGCCGGTCGACCTTAGGGAGTTGCTGCGCACCCGAGCCGCGGCCGCCCCGCCCGTAGCGGACTCAACCACCTCGGCGATTCTCGAGGCGCTCGCCGCCCCGTTGGGCGCACTCAAAGCCGCGGCTGGCGAAATAGCGCTAATCGGAGCCGACCCGGACCGTATTCGTGAACGAATCGACACGCTGACCGATTCGCTGCGCGCCGCGATGAGTCAACTGTCGGGCAACCACGCTACCGATAGTTGCTCTCGCGTCTGGGCCAAACGGTCCGGTGCCCGGGTGTTGGTTACCGCCCAGAAATCGCTCGATACGGTAAAGGCCGCGGCGAAGCAACGCAACGTTACCGTCAACGATCTTTTCGTGACCGCGATGGCCAACGCTGGCGCAGCCTACCTGAGCGAAAACGGCGAAGAGCCCGACTTTTTATCCATGTCCTATGTCCGTAGCACGCGCACGGGTACCGGAGTGGGCGGGAACGCGTTCTCGCCGATTCGCGTCACCGCGCCAGTTGCTGATACCAGCCACGATGAACGCCTAGCGGCTTTGCATCACGCCATGGCGCCCTCGGAAAGCGGCGAGGCCATCTCCCTCGACCGACTCAGCGCAGTCGCAGGTTTTCTCCCCACCGCCGTCGTGACCCGCCTCGGACGCGACCAGGGACGCCGCATCGACATCGTAACGAGCAACATTCGCGGCGCGCCGCTCCCCCTCTTCATTGGCGGCGCGGCGGTGGAAGCCACCTACGCCATCGGCCCGATAGCCGGTGCGGCGTGCAACGCCACGCTGATGTCGTACAACGGGAGCCTCGATATCGGCATCATGGTCGACCCCATGGCGATCACCGACCCGCCGCGCTTGGCCGAACTCGTCCAGGCCGCCCTCGACGAATTAGCGGTGCTCCACTGAGGCTCCGCTGTGCGGGTTCATTCGAAGCAAGTGCCTGCCTCTCGTAGTAGGTCGATAAACCGTGATCCGGCTAGCGCGACGACGACGCCAACCCGCAGGAAAGCGTCGCAATCGCCCGAATCCCCCAATTCGGACTCCGGTTAAAATTCGCACGGTACTCTACCAATCAATAAAAATAAAATTCTAATTTTGCTCGAGGTTGCTCACTTTCTAGCTCAGCGCTTGAAGAAGGCCGGACTCGTCGCGTCACGCGGGATCTCCGCTAGCGGCGTCGCGACCTCCTCGACAGTCGGTCCGTGCGCGGCCCCTAAACTCGCCAACGCGTCGAGATCGAAATGGTAAATCTCGGCCGCGTTCTGGCTGAGAATCAGCCGCATCTCGTCGGGGGTCCAACTGTGAAAGGCCCGCTGCAACGACGCAACGCTGTAGGGATAGGTACCTTCGTGGTGTGGATAATCCGATCCCCACATGACCTTATGAAGGCCGAGTTCGCGGATGGCCTCAGCTTCGCCGGGTGACGGGAAACTGGCCCCAATCCATACGTTGCGGTCGAAGTACTCGGTGGGCTTCAGGGACAACACGATATCGGCCGAGAATCCCAGTTCGCCTATCCGCCCCCGCTTCATCTGCCCGTGGTAGGCGTCCATCCGGCGCAGTTCATCGACAGCCCACGCCACCCCTTGCTCGGTCATAACGTACTTGAGTCGGGGGAACCGTTCGAACACGCCGCTCATGGTGAGGTGGGCGAGATTGCGATGGGCGAAGAACGGCACCTCCATCAAAAAGATGATGGTTGACGCGGGGTCTTTGCCGTAGTCGGGGGTGCCGTTGCCCCCGTGCTGGGTGACCACCAGATCAAGGTCCTGCGCCGTAGCCCAAAGCCGGTCCCAATACGGCGACCACAGCCCAGGCAGGTCAATGTCGGGCGCAACATGGGGTAAAAGGAAACTCTTGAAGCCTTCGGCGGCCGCCCATTCAAGGGTCTTGATGGCATCGTCGAGGTCTTCGAGAAAGATTTGCGGCAAGCCCCGCCGCTGCTCAGGGAACTCCCCGCACCAGTCCCTGAGCCAGCGGTTGTGGCAGTCAAGACCGACCTTGCGACGGGCGAACTCGGCGGGATCCGTGGGCGAACGGGCCAGCAGAGCACCTGTGGGATAGAAGGGCGGCACCGTGTTGGGAAAAGTGATCTCCGCCACGACGCCATCGGCGTACTGCTCTGCCAGTCGCCGCTCATTGTCCCAGTTGCGACTCCGCCCATCGTCTTGGAGATCGCGGTACGGGTTCTTGTAGCCACCCCGCCAAGCGTCGTAGGCCTCGCGCCATTCGGCGGGGAGGTACTGCTCGTACATGGCCATGTTGCCGCCCGCATGAGAGTCAGCCGAAATTATGGTGTAGCGCTCGCTCATGCCTAGCGATACTAGTCAGGGTCAGGAGTTGAGTTTGGCCCGCTGCGCGCCGAGGGTTTCCCCAGCCCCCCAATCGTTAGCCTCCAAAGCCCGCAAAATGGCGGCCACATTGCGGTCCCGGATACGTTCAAGTTGGCGAATGCTGTACTGACCGGATTGTTCGTCAGATTGATCGGCAATCGTTTGCACGAGGTCGTCGGTGAGTTCGGGGACATCCATGAGTTTGGTCAACGGCCACTGGAGGCAAGGACCGAACTGGCCGATGAAGTGGGCCATGCCACCTTCGCCCCCGGCCACGCGATAGGTCTCGAACAAACCCATCTGAGCCCAGCGCAACCCGAAGCCGTAGCGAATCGCGTCGTCGATCTCCTCGGTAGTAGCGACACCGTCGTTGACCAGCCACAACGCTTCGCGCCAGACCGCTTCGAGTAAGCGATCGGCGATGAACCCATCGATCTCGACTCGGACGTGGAGAGGTTTCATCGAAACCGAGGCGTAGAACGCTATCGCCTGCTCAATGCTGTGAGCGCTGGTCTGCTTGCCGCCACATACCTCGACAAGGGGAACGAGATATACCGGATTGAACGGATGGCCAACTACGAGTCGTTGGGGATGGCCCAGCGTTTTTTGCAGGACGGTGGGCAAGATGCCCGACGTGGACGACCCGATCACGGTGCTGACCGGGGCGAAGCGGTCGATCTCGGCGAGGATCGATTGTTTGAGTTCGACGTTCTCCGGTGCGCTTTCTTGGACATGGATGGCGTCGGTGACGGCCGCTTCGATGCTGGCGACGAGGGTAATCGACCCCTCGGCGGGTCGTGGCAGATCGAGGTCGGTCCAAGCCCGTCGGGCGTTGGCGAGCACCTCATCGACGATGCGTCCCGCTTCAGGATTCGGATCGGAGACCACTACGTCGAGGCCGTGTAGGGCGCAACGCGCCGCCCACGCCGCACCAATGACCCCTGCTCCGATGATGGCTACGTGGCCCTGATCGAGGGCGGGCACGCTAGAGCTAGCCATGCTTGGTGAGGTTCAGCATGTCGCGGACTTCGGCGGGTCCCATGACGTCAATGTTCATCGCGCCGAGAATAACGGTGGCCCGCTCGACGAGGTCGGCGTTGCTGGCTTTGATCCCCTTCGACAGATACAAGTTGTCCTCCAGACCCACCCGAATGTTGGCGCCCACCAAGACCGCGGCAGCGACGTATTCGAGTTCGCGTCGGCCGATCGAAAAAGCGGAGTAGTGCCAATGATCGGGAACATTGTTGACCATCGCCAAGAGGGTGAACATATCGTCGGGGGCCCCCCACGGTACGCCCATGCACAACTGAGCGTTCATCGTCTTGCCAACGTATAGGCCCCGCTTCTCTTGTTCTTTTGCGTACCAGAGGTGACCGGTGTCGAAGCATTCCAGTTCAGGCTGCACGTCAATGGCCTGAAACTGTCGGGCGATCTCATCGAGTTGAGCAGTGGAGTTAGTCATTATGTAATCACCCTCACCAAAGTTCATAGTTCCCATGTCGATGGTGGCGATTTCGGGCTGACACTCGACGATGTGGGCCATGCGTTCGGTGGCGCCCGCCATGTCGGTGCCCTCGTCGTGGAGCGGCAGCGGGTTCTCGACCCCGCCTAAGGTGAGGTCAGCGCCGGTTCCGCCGGTGAGGTTGATTATGACGTCGGTGTCGGAGGCGCGGATGCGTTCAGTCACTTCTCGGTAGAGGTCGATATCGCGGCTGGGTCCGCCCGTGTCAATGTCGCGCACATGGCAGTGAACTATCGCCGCTCCGGCGTGGGCCGCGGCGATGGCGGAGTCGGCGATCTGTTCGGGGGTAATCGGGACATGCACCGATTTGCTAACGGTGTCACCCCCGCCGGTGACGGCACAGGTGATGTAGACGCTGGTCATTGAGTTCTCCGGTTAAGGCTGGTTTTGGTGGCGGCTCAGGACCCGGATTCGGGAGTAGAGTTCGTCGTGGTCTAAGTAGGCGCCGTGCAACTCTCGCACCCCGCCGTCGATGTCGATCTCGGCTCGCCCGTGAAGGATGCGACGATTGTCGAACATTACGAGGTCGCCCGGCTTGAACGGATAGCGCAGCTGAAACTGCTCGGAACCGGCTCGACGGCTGAACGCCCGCAGGGCTGCGTAGGCTCGGGGTTGGTCCTCGATCGCCATGTCGGGGAAGCCTCGCACGGGGTGAAAAGCCCGCAGAGTCAGCGGCATCCCGGGGGCGCCGTGATCGATGATGGGCCCTGTCCACCGATGGTCGTGGTGCGGGGACCGATTGAAAAATACCCAGTTGAGGGTACACAGCGCGTCGTAATGGTCAGGGTCGTTCTCGGCGAGGTCACGGGCCACGGCGTAGCCGTCGGCCATCGTGCTAAAGCCGCCCCGACAGGTGTTCACCAGGCAATGCAGGAGCTGAAATCCCGGTGGCGTTTCGCGCGTCGGAAGATCAGTATGAGGGGGCAGCGAGAGTGACGTGTTGGCGGTAGAAGCTGGCTTGATGTCCACACTCACCGGCCACGTCGGCCCGAAGTTCGTGTCCCTCAGAGCACCGATGCGTGGGCCGAGTTCGCCAAGATCGGCTTTGGTCGTACCCAAATTCTCTAGACGGGCGATTCCGAAGGTAGCCACCGTGCGGAGCCAGGCGAGCATCGCCGCATCGTCAGCTAGGACCGACGGCCCGTCAAAGGTGGGGGGTTCGGTCAGGTCGACCGTGGTCCATTCGACCGCGGTGGGAAGGTTGGCCTCCGTCTTAGCCCCACCGTCAGCGACGTGGCGCAGCCATCCGGAGTGGTACACCGCACGCCCGCCGTTGACGAAATCAGCTACTAGATCGCCGCTCTCAGCAATACATACCGCAGCAAGAACCTCGTCGTCCGGGAAGAGTGCGGGGTCAATCTTGGACTCCCGTGTCCTGTCTTCGATAGTGACGTTACCCATCTGGTTTTCGAATAACCAGAGCGAAAACGCGTCCAACTTCACCCCGTCGGACCATTGAATATGAGCGACATCGTCGACCAGCACGGCGGAGGAGAGTGGGCGCTCCTCGTAGTGATAAAAGTCGGGTGTCCTATTGAGTGGGACGTCCTGCATGATAGGCTAAGCATATGCTTGACAAATCCGGATTGTCAACCTTCTCGTCAGGGCCGATCGAACGAGCTTTTCTTGTGCTGCAGACGGTGGCTGCGGCTACCAGTCCGCTGGGAGTGCGTGAACTCGGCCGCCGTTGCGGACTCCCCCGTTCGACAGCGGCTCGACTCGCCGTCCAACTAGTGGAGTTAGGCATGCTCACCCGAAGCAGTAACGGCACTCTCAGCACCGGCCCCGCCATCGAGACACTGCAGGGAGTTGGAAGCGCTGGCGCGGCGCTCGAATACCGGCTCCGACCGCTCCTTTTAGAACTCGTGGAGCGATACGGCGAGAGTGTGGCGCTAACCGTCGACTCAGCCGCTGGCGCTCACTACCTCGCCCAAATCACAGGACCCTCAGCCGTGAAGGTCCCCGACTCCACTGGGGTCAGTCTGCCGTTTCACGTCGTCGCCCCCGGCCTTACCCTGATGGCGGCCTGGCCCAAGGACCGACTCGATGCTTACCTCGCCGAACCCCTCGACGCGGCGACGCCCTTCACCGTCACCGATCCCGACGCCATCCGCACCCGCCTGCGACGTGCCCGCAAGGACGGCTTCGTTTGGACGGATCAAGACCTCGACCTAGAGGTCAACGGTCTGGCCGTCGCGCTTACGCCCGCCTCGGGAGTGGCCGCCGCGGTGAGCTTGTACGGCCCCGCCTACCGACTAAACCCGACCGACCAACCAACTCTCGCCGCCAACGTGGTTCGCCTCGTCGCCCAACGAACGAGCACTCTGCTGGGCTGAAGTGCGGCCTAGGGCCTAGGGGCCTAGCTAGCCGGTGACGGGCGGAGGAGGTGAATCAAGGTGCTGGTGTCCCATCGACCGAGTCCCATTGCTTGGAGTTGGGCGTAGTAGCCGTCGACGATCGTGGTCACCGGCAGGGCGGCGCCGTTACGCTTCGCCTCGGCAAAGCAGATGCCTAGGTCCTTGCGCATCCAGTCGAGGGCAAAGCCATAGTCAAACTTTTCCTCGGCCATGGTCAAGGCTCGGTTCTCCATCTGCCACGAACCGGCGGCACCTTTAGCAATGGTGTCAACAACTTCGCCCACATCGAGACCAGCGCGCTGGGCAAAGTCGATCCCCTCGCTCAGTCCCTGGATGAGGCCCGCAATGCAGATCTGGTTCACCATCTTGGTGAGTTGACCCGACCCCGGCCCCCCGAGTCGGTTACACGCTTTCGCGTAGGCAGCAATAACCGGCGCGGCGGCCTCAAAGTGGGCCTGTTCGCCGCCACACATCACGGTGAGCAGGCCATTTTCGGCACCTGCTTGACCTCCAGAAATCGGCGCATCGACGAAGCCCACACCACGCTTCGCCGCGGCCGAATGCACCTCACGGGCTACTTCGGCCGAGGCGGTCGTGTGGTCGACGAGAAGCGTCCCCGGGGCCATGGACGACAAGGCACCTTCGTCGCCGGTAGCGACGGCTCGCACGTCGGGGTCGTCGCCGACACACAAGAACACGAAGTCACGGCCGGTGGCTGCCTCGGCGGGTGTCGCCGCGGCGCGGCCACCGTGTTCGACTACCCAGTCCGCGGCCCGCGAGGCGGTCCGGTTGTACACCGTCACTTCGTGGTCGGCCGCAACCAGATGCCCGGCCATGGGATACCCCATGACACCGAGGCCAATAAACGCACATTTTGACATTTACCTAGCCTGCCACGATTCGGGCTAAGGTCGGGGCTATGGATAATCCAGTGTCGCTCACGGTGTGGTCCGACTTTCTCTGACCATGGTGCTATGTCGGCGCGGTCCGGGTCGATCAGATCAAGGAACGCTTCGGCGATCAGGTCACGGTCCAGTGGCGGGCCTTCCTACTGCGGCCAGAGACCCGCGAACCCGATCACGAGAAGTTCGTCAAATACACCGAATCATGGCAGCGACCGGCCCAAGCCGAACCAAAGGCCCAGTTTCGTCAGTGGGCGACCAACCAGGCGCAACCCTCCGGCAGCATTCCGGCACAGGTCGCGGCCAAGGCCGTGGACGAGTTTGCCCCCCAGTTTTCGGAGCGTTTTCATCGTCGTCTACTGGAGGCGTACTTCTCGGAGAACCGCGACATATCCGACACCGGCGTGCTTACCGACCTAGCGGGCGAGGTGGGCCTTGACCGCACCGGATTCAGCACCCACTGGACGACCCACCAAAGCAAGCTATCACTCGCGGTGATCGATGAACACAACACCGCGATCGACCGCGGTATCACCGCGGTACCGACGATTGTCTTAGATGACGTAGTGCCGGTGCAGGGGGCGCAGGATTTTTTTGCCTACGAGCACTGGATCACCCGCCTTTTAGCTCGCCGGTCGGAGTAGCCGCTCGGCTCGCCCGACCGACCCTCACCAGTGGTGCTAGAAAAATATTGCATTAATGCAAGAATATGGTTGCAACATGGTTTGGCGCTAACTATAGTTAGCACTACCGCTCACCACAGATGGCAGCGGAAGTTCATTCCCTAATACAATTATTTACTAGGAGTAATCCCATGACCGAAGTTCTCAACCAAGTCCGTACCCATGTGAAAGATGTCGCCTACACCTCCATCGGCGTCAACCTGCTCGTCACCGACGCCATCGTCGGGCGTGAGGTAAAGGCCCCCAAGGTCGTCGCCGACTACGCCGCGGAAGCCCGCAAGCAAGCCACCGAAGCCCTCACCACCCTCCGTGGCCGCACCGAACCGATTGCGATCAAGTTCGCCAACAACCTTCCCGACTCGGTGGGCGACAAGGTCATCAGCGGACGCACCGCTGCCTGGAAGTTCATTGGCATCGAGGCTCCTGTTGTTGTCGAAGAGACAGCAGCCAAGCCCGCTGCCAAAAAGGCCACCACCAAGAAGGCCTGAGCTTTCCGCTCACCTAAGATTCCCGCCCAAGTTCACGAGGAGCATCCCGATGACTGATCCCCTCGACGCTCTTCGTGAACTTGGAGCACACATCCGAGAACAACGACGCCAAGCCGAACTCTCGATGCGTAAACTGGCCAACTTGGCGGGCGTCTCCAATCCCTACCTGAGCCAGATCGAACGGGGCCTGAAAAAGCCGTCGGCCGAAATCTTGCAACAGATCGCCCGCGCCCTCGAAGTCTCCGCCGAGTCGCTCTACGTCAGAGCTGGCATCCTCGATAAAGAACCAGAGAGTAACCTAGTCGGCGCTATTCGGGCCCAAGACAACCTCACCGTGAATCAAAAACACGTGCTGATTAGTGTCTACGAATCGTTCCTGGCTGAGAACGCCGATTAGCTGGCGGGGCCGAGCAAAACCCTCACCGCCCTGCTGGGCCCACGACTGCTGAGATCGGCCAGCAATTTCCTCGCGTCGAGCGGGACTTCGTAGTCCGTGATACTCGCCTCGATAGTCACCCCTCCGGCCTCGTCAAAGCTGATCGATTCGAGCACCGTTCGGGGCGGTAACCATTCAATTTCTCGTTCGAAACGCCGCTGGAACCGCTCCGGTAAGCTGATCACCCGCCCGCGGACGAGTACCGAGCGAGCATCAAAGCCTATCGTTCGTCCCTCCACCCAGGGATCCAGCACCGCTTGCCCGAACCTACCGAGACCACGAATGTCGCCCAGCATTTGACCGTCGACGAAGCGGGGTGGGGCCGCGGTGGCGGTCTCAATCCAGGCCGCGGTTTGCAAGGGCGTGGCGACCGCGACGATATCGATCGTCTTGACGGTGAGGCGGGGTGAAAGGGCATCGATCATCCGCACGCTGGTGGCCCGAACGTTGACCGTTTCTAGATCGCCGCTGGCTAACGTCACCGGACTAAAATCGGCGTCAAAGACCCGCCAGAGGCCAACCTGGCCGGCTACGACAGCCTCCACATCAGTGGCAGGGGAGGCTTCATTGACGTCGCTAATTGTGGCGCGAAGGTGGCGATCGGAGATGTCGATCGAGCGTCCGACCAAGGACCGAGCCGCCATAGTCGACACCGAGTCGGCGATTCGACGCAAGCCCAAGGGGTCGAACCAGTCAGGGCTCATCGCAACCCTCTACAGGCTCGCTGCTCGGCTATGACCCATAGCGGTTAGTGCCAGTGGGGTGCGGTACAACACACCGGGGCCCTTGATCGACTGGCCGACGCCCGCCAACCGCAGCATATGCCATCCCAACGCGGCGTTACTCGATACGACCGGCAAACCGAGTTCCGCTTCGAGTTGCTCGATAACCCCAAACGCTCGCAGGCTGGTACACGAGACAAAGACCGCCTCGCAGTGGTTGGTGGCCATCGCGCGTACGCCCGCGGCAACCGACGCCTCGGAGATCCGGGCCACTGTGAAGTCTTTGGATTCGAGGAACGAACCGACCGCGGTAACGTCGAGTCCGGCGGTACGAAAAAGCTCAACTACCGGTGCGGTGACCGCCGCTGTGTACGGCGTGACCACGGCCAGTCGTTCAATCCCTAGGGACCGAAACGCCGCCACCGCCGCGGTGATTGGATTAGTGGTGAGAACACCGGGGTGGGCGTGATTGAGGGCAGCCGCGACGCCCTCTTCACCAATCACTGTAGCCGCCGAAGTGCAGGCGTAGCCGATCACATCGAACTTCCAGGCCGACGGCAATAGACCCGCCGCGGCGGGTAATGCGTGCTCCATCGCGGTCAACGTTTTGACCGTAACTTCGGTGTCCATCGGGATCCGGCTGTGATACAGGGCCACGCCGGGCGAAAGCACGGAACGAAGTTCAATCTCGACCGTCTGGTCGGTTTCGAGGACCACGAGTCCGAGCCGGGCCGTGACCCCGAAGCCGTCGTCGGTTTCGAACGCCAGCCGGGTTGGTGTGCTCATGAGTTGGCGTTGGCCGCTTGCTGATGAAAAAACGACGCCGAGGCGGGAAACTCCGGTATCCACATCTCGAACGGCGTCGACCGAATCCGGTGGGTGCGCGGACCGCGGATAAGATCGCCCTCGAACCGGGTCGGGAGGTGGGCTCGATCGAGAGGTACGGAATCGTCGGCGCAGTACTCGGCGATAAACAGCGTGCGCGGCGAGGCGGCCCGGTTAGCCGCCGAACCATGCACGAGACGGGTGTGCATCAAACAGGCCGTACCAGCCGGTCCTGTGCAGGCCACGGCCGCTGTTTGGGCCGCCTCGGCAACATCGGGGGCTACCGAGCCGGTGAAAACACCGTCGTGCCAGTGATCGTAAAGCGGCCCTCGATGCGAGCCGGGCACTACCTCCAACGGCCCATTTTCGAGCGTTACTTCATCGACGAAGAACAGCACCGCTATCAGGTCCTCGTTGGAGTATGGCTGGAACAAGAAGTCCTGGTGGTACTTCACCGCGGTCGCCGCGCCGGGCAGCTTGGAGTTGAGTTTGCTGTTGTGGTGCTTGATGCTCGGGCCGATGAGTTGAGCTACTGCGTCGGCCGCGATGCTGTTGTTCATGGCGTCGAGGAACTCGGGCGCCACCTCAACCGGAGAAGCTACGCGGCGCAGGGCGGGAGCGTCGGCACAGTGACCCGGTTCGATATCGAAACGGGGCCGACCGTCGATCGTGACGCCGTACGGCTCGGTGTAGCCTCGACTTTCCTCCACCCAGGCCTCGACCACGGTGCGGAGACCGACGAGCATTTCGGGGGTTAGCGCCTCGGCCAACAGGAGATAGCCGTCGCGGTGCCAAGCATGCACCTGATCCGGGCTCAAAACGTCGACGTGATCGGGAGCGGCGTTGGTCATCGAACCTCCTGGGGCGAACGTCCCACTAGTTGAGTGTAGATGCTTGGATCGGTGGCCCCTTCAGTCCCGAGGAGCAGCACTCGGCTGTTGTGGTCGAGGCCCAACTGGGCGGACAGCGTCACATCTAAGCGACACGCAGTGAGCGCGGCTAGTCCCGCCACCGCGGACTCACCCGCCACGATCGGGCCGTCACCGGCCCCCTCGGCGAGGCGAATCATGGCGGGCGCCACCAACTCGTCGGGGATCGCCACGTAGTTGTCGACCCCCGGCCCGAGAATCTCCCACGCGATAAGCGAGATCTCGCCGCAGCTAAGACCCGCCATCACCGATTCGTCTTCGACGGCTAGGCCGACAGGTTTTCCCGCCGCGCCGCTGACGTATAAGCACGGCGCCCGAGTAGGTTCGACGATGATGAAGCGGGGACGTTCGGCGCCGTAGGTTTCCCAGAGCAAGCCACAAACCGATCCCGCTAAGCCACCACAGCCTGCCTGCACAAACACGTGCGTCGGCGGTGGATCGCCCAACTCATCGATGATCTCTTGGGTCATCAAGGTGTAGGCAGCCATGGCCTGGCGGGGCAATTCGGTGTAGCCGGGGTACGAAGTGTCAGAGACGATGAGCGCGCCGACCCGCTGGGCATAAGCCGCAGCGTCTCGCACCGAATCGTCGTAGCTACCCGCGACCTGGATTACTTCCGCGCCGTAGCGCGCTATCGAAGCTATCCGCTCCGCGCTGACCTGGGCATGTACATAGACACGGCAGTGGCAACCGGCTTTCTGGGCCCCCCAAGCCACCGACCGACCGTGGTTGCCGTCGGTGGCGGTAACTACCCGAACGTTGGCCGCCGCGTCACGGAACCCGCCACGCCGCACCTCAGCCACCGTTACTTGTGACCCGCTGGTAACGCCGAGTTCACGGGCGACCGCCCAGAGAACCTCATACGCGCCGCCTAGGGCCTTGAAACTGCCAAACTCGAACCGGCCCGCCTCGTCTTTGTAGAGCACCTCAGCCACGTTGACTTCGACGGCAATCTCGGTCAAGGACCGCAGCGGGGTGGGCTGGTAGCCGGGCCAGTCTTTTAGTTCGGCGCGAGCCGCGGCGGAAGATTCCCGGTCGAGCACAGCCCGGGCGGGGGCCGGATACGCGTCGGGACCGCGTGGTGAAGAAATAACCGACACTGCGTCAAGATCAGGCCGAAACATACCCTTGGATCAGATCGTTCTCGGTGGCGGTCAGGTCGCGCTCGGCTGGGTCGCCGTAACCGCCCCCGCCGGGCAGTTCCATCACCAAGCGTCGGTCGGCGGGTACGACTTGTTTGCCTTTAGTGGCGAACGGCGTGCCGTCGTCGAGATAAACCCGACCGGGCGCACCGTCTCCCCCACCGCGGCGACCTCGAGCCGGATTCTCGACTCGATCAAACATAGCGGAGAACTCAAAGAGGTAACCGTCAACCGGTCCGATCTCAAGGATCTGGCCCAGCCCGCCCCGGAACTGGCCAGTGCCGCCGCTGTTTTCACGGATCTCTTTGCGCCAGATGACGATAGGGCCGATCTGCTCGGTGGCTTCGGCGCTCATCGTCATAACTCCCGAAGGAAACGCTGTGGCGGTCAGGCCATCGAGGTGGGGTCGAGCGCCCGTACCGCCGCTGTTGAACATCAACAACTCGACGGGTGGTTGCGACGCTGCCCCGGTCGCACTGCGGGCACTGGCCTGGAAGTTCCACAAGGCACCGGCCCCTTCGGCGGGAATAACATCGCAGAGAGCGGGGGCGATGGCCCCTAGGCACAGGTCGGTAACGAAATGACCGATCACATGACGAACCGCGACCGGGTTCGGATGCTGAGCGTTGAGGATCACCCCCGGCGGAGCGCTGACAGTGAACGGAAAGAGCGACGCATAGTTGTTGGGCACCTCTGGTGCGAGGGCAACCAACATTGCGTAGGTGAAATACGCTTGGGCGTAGGTCAGCGGCACATTGATGCCGAACTCGCTGATGGGCGACGTGCCGGTGAAATCGGCGTGCATGGCGTCGTCGGTTACGGTGATTTCCACCGCCAACGTTATGGTCTCGTTGTAGCCATCGACATTCATCTGGTTGCGGTATATTCCCGGTTTCACCCGCGGCAAGGCAGCCATGGTGGCGTCTCGGGTGCGGTCGTATATGAACGCCGCGAGGTCATCGAGATGGTCGAGGTTGAACTCGGCGAGGGTTTCGAGGAGGCGCCGCCGACCGGTTTCGTTCGATGCCGCGAGCCCGTGGATATCGCCGAGGACTTGGTCTTCTTCGCGAACGTTGATGCGCAAGATGTTGACTAGGTCACGGTTCAGTTCGCCCCGTTCGACCCATTTCATGATCGGGATCCGGATGCCTTCCTCGTACACCTCACGACCGTCGGGGCCGTAACCTCGTCCCCCGATATCGACCACGTGGGCGGTGGAAGCCAAAAAGCCGATCAACTCGTCATGGTTGAACACTGGGGTCACCACCGTGATGTCGTGGAGATGGCCGGTGCCTTTCCACGGGTCGTTGGTGAGATAGATGTCGCCGGGGTAGATCCGTTCGGGGCCGATGTCGTCGATGAAGAACGACACCGCGGCCGCCATCGTGTTCACATGGCCCGGCGTGCCGGTGACCGCCTGAGCCATCATGTGGCCTTCACGATCGAACACGCCTGCCGAGAGATCACCAGCTTCTCGCACCGAGGTGCTAAACGCTGTGCGGATCAGGGTCAGGGCCTGCTCTTCGAGGATGGATATTAGGCGGTTCCACATGATTTGGAAGTGGACTTCTCCCCCGTTCATGTCGACCTCCTCGTGACGAGCAGCGAGCCATCGCCTTGTCGCACCGCCTGATGGTGCGACGCGAGCACCGTCGTGGTTTGCGACTCGATTATGACAGCCGGACCATTGACTACGTCCCCCCGGCTGAGATCAGAGCGTTCGATGATGCTCGACCAGACATGTTGTCCGCTGACAGGATCGTAGATCAGGCGCTCCGCGACGGCCGTCACCGTGTTATGGACGGGCACCATCTCGAGCGGGTCGGGTCGTTGTTGTTCGGACGCTACCCGCACCGACCAACTGACCGTCTCGATGGCTAGATCGGCGATGGCTCGGCCAAAGAACTCTTCGTAAGCCTTGGTGAACACCGCGCTTAAAGATTCCGCGGCGAACTCGTCGAATTCGGCGTCAACCAAACGGACCGGTATCTCCCAGCCTTGGCCTTTATAGCGCATAGACACTTGACGTTCGATCACTATGGGGGCGTCGGTGCCTTGCCGCACGAAGGTTTCGGCTTCGTTAGCTAACTCGGCCAGCACGGCATTGACCGCGTCGAAGTCGAAGGAGTCGATGCGGGTGTAGTAGCTTTTTACCGCCTCGTAGGCGAACGGGGCCCGTAGGAAGCCTATGGCCGAGCCCACCCCTGCGCCGGGCGGGACGAACATTTCGTCGAGGCCGAGTTTGTCCATGAGACGCGCTGCGTGAAGCGGGGCGCCACCGCCGAAAGCGATCAGGGCGAATCCGGCGAGGTCTTGGCCGTTCTCCACGGCATGGACACGCGCCGCGTTGGTCATGTTTTCGTCGACGACTTCAGCCATACCGATCGCCGCGGTGTCGACATCGGTTGCCAAGCGAGAAGCAACGCCGCGGTCGATCGCGGCCGTCGCCGCGTCGGGCGACAGTGTGATGTTTTTCGCCCCGAACGTGTGAGGGTGGAGTCGTCCGAGTTGCAGGTTCGCGTCGGTGACGGTGGGGTCGGTGCCGCCGAGGGCGTACGCGGCCGGGCCGGGTTCCGAACCGGCGCTTTGCGGGCCGATCCGGATCTGTCCCAGCGAATCAACCCGGGCAATAGAACCGCCACCAGCTCCGATCTCGATCATTTCAATGACCGGGACGGAGATCGGCATCCCACTGCCTTTTTTAAACCTTGTCGTGCGCGCCACCTCGAAGGTTTTAGCGGTTCGGGGCGTGTAATTTTCGATGAGGGCTATCTTCGCCGTCGTGCCCCCCATGTCGTAGCTCAGCACACGGTCGCGGCCGTAGCGGGCCGCTAGATCAGCAGCGAAGATCGCTCCGCCAGCGGGACCCGATTCCACCAGTCGCACGGGGAACGCGGCGGCCGTTTCAACACTGACGAGGCCCCCGCCAGAGTGGATCAAATACAGCGGACCGGGCACCCCTCGCCGTCGCAGTTGTTGGCTAAGCCGCAGCAGGTAGGAGGCCATGAGTGGCTGAACATAAGCGTTAGCGCAAACCGTGCTGAAGCGTTCGAATTCTCGCATTTGGGGCGAAACCTCGGCGCTGATCGACACGGCTAGGTCGGGCAGTCGTTCGACAAGCATGGCGCGAAACCGGCGCTCATGGTCGGCGTTGCGGTAGCTGTGCATGAACCCAACCGCGACCGATTCGTACCCAACTTCCTCGATGCAATCAATCACCCGGCGGGCTTCGGCTTCGTCGAAGTCAATAAGAACCTCACCGCGGGCGTTGATCCGTTCGGCCACCACGTAGCGGTCCTTGCGCTCAACTAAAGGCAGGGGCAACACGATGTTGAGGTCGTACTGCTCGAAACGACCCTCAGTCCGGGTTTCGATAACATCGCGAAAGCCTTTGGTGGTGACCAGCGCAGTTTTCGCGCCGCTCCGTTCGATCAGCGCGTTGGTGGCCAACGTGGTTCCGTGGATGATCTGTTCAACATCGACCATGGCCACGCAGTGTTCGCGGGCGAGCGCTTCAATCCCGTCGAGAATCCCCACCTCAGGTGCGTCCCGGGTAGTGAGGATTTTGGTCGACAACATTGAACCGTCGGACTTTTCCACGACGATGTCGGTGAACGTTCCGCCGACATCAGCGCCAATGCGCACGCCCCCCATTAGAGATCCAAGACTCGGGGAAACTCCGCTGGCGACACGATATCGACAGTAGCCGAGCGCTGTTGGGCGAGCATTCCCCCGTCGACTTTGATCACATCGCCGGTAATGTAGGTCGCCTCGTCGGAGGCAAGAAATAGTGCCGCGCCGGTGAGGTCAATCGCCTCCCCGATTCGGCCGAGGGGAACGTTCTCGCCGCGTAGCTTGCGGTCTTCGATACCGAGGCCGCTCGTATCAATAGAGCCAGGCATGAGGGCGTTGACGCGAATGTTGTAGGGGCCTAGATCGAGCGCCATCGCCCGGGTGAGGGCCTCAATGCCACCCTTACTGGCGTCGTAAGCGGTGAACGAGCGATGAGCGCGCGTGGCACCGCCGGAGCTCATGTTAAGGATCGCTCCGCCGCCTTGTTTGGCCATGATACGAGCCACCGGCTGCGAAACCAGAAAATGACCGGTGAGGTTCACGTCGATGATGCGACGCCACCACTCCTCGGTAGCGTCGAAAAAGTGGAGCATCGGAGAAACAATTCCGGCGTTGTTCACCAACACGTCGATTCGCCGGTGCTTTTCCATCACCGCGCCGATCATGGCCTCTACTTCGCCGCTGTCGGAAACGTCGGCGAGGCCCGCCATGGCCTTGCCACCGGCGGCCAAGATACCGGCGACGACTTCTTCGATCGCATCGGCGTTCACGTCGTTGACGACAATCTTGGCGCCCTGGGTAGCGAACCGCTTGGCGATCGCCTGGCCAATGCCGCTCGCCGCTCCGGTAACGAGAACGACTTTACCGTTCAGAGATTCATACATCGTGTTCCTTAGATTTCACCAAATCGGGCGACCACGGCGGGCCCTAACACAGTTCGAATCATCCCCAGTGTTCACTCCGGTAGTCGAACATGTCATCACCGTAGAGTTGTTTGGTAGCGTTACCGACCCGCACCCAGAACTCAGTTGCAACCCCGCCGCCCTCGTGGGCCTTTGTAAACACTGGCTTAGCTGAAGCGGCAACTCTGACAACGCACACGTCTAATCCGTTGACTTCCTCGAATTCGATACGGACAACTAGGACGGTTTGGATAGAAAGACTGTTATCGAGGTGCTGGCGGAGCCAAAGTTCGTACCTATCGAGGCTGGCTTTAGCCCCGAACGTGGACAGGTCATTAGCCAGACCTAACACATGGCCCTCGTCGTCGACCCCAATCAACAGCGTGCCGCCTTCGGCATTGAGAAAGCCACAGACCGCTTTGGCGATCACGTGCTCCATTCTCTTATCCGAATCAGCGCGATGAACGTTCCATCTCGCGGTAGATTTTAGTTCGATCGCTTCCGATTCGCCCAGATCGATTAAATCTTGGACGGTTGACGATGAATCAACGGTTTCCTTAACTATTCCGATTCGTCCGAATCCGTCACGCACTACCTTCGCTATCAGGTCTCGGCGATGCTCAAGAAAGGCCGAGTAATCGAGTTGCTCCCATCCGACGGGGAGGGCATGCCAATCGACTTGACGCTTCAACTGCTCCGGTTCGATTTCCGCCTTCATTGCCGACCAGTACTCAATTGGGTCGTCCGCGCTGCTATTCTCGTTATTTGACCAGTCAAGGAATGCCATGTTGGCAATGGCGTTGACCGATCGGCGTTCGGTAATACCCTTAGCTGCGAGATTCGCTTTAGAAAACAGGTGGTGTCGCTCTACCGCATGACCGCTCGTGAAAGCGTCATCAATAAAGTCCCGAACAGGTAGATCGCTGAATAGCATGTCGGCCTCCAGCAGGTTAAGTGCAGCCCAGTAGGCGTAGACGACAGGGGAATTAGACGCCGATGTGTCGAGTCTATTCGGCAGAGAAATTTTCCAGTAGTCGTTGGTAAAGATGGATTGAACGATTCGATCGAGTTCGGCACAGAACGCCTTACCGTCGCCCAGTGCCAGTCCGCCAATGCGTGCGAGGTCAGATTCTATCTGTGATTCATGTGATGATGTGTAGCGACCGGTTGTGTGCGCCATGAAAAACCAGCGAGGGATGACTTCTCTGAGCGTTTTATGGTCTAGTCCAAAAGCGCGCTTTCCGATAAGCCACAGTGCGTAGGTGTAGATGAACGCATTCCCAGAAGTGATCATCCGTTTGCTGCGAAACCCAGCTTGCTTGAGGGATTCCATATATTCGTGCCAGTTGCCCAGATCGGTCACATCATCCTGAGCGCGACGCAGTTCGTCGAATTGAGCGTCACGAAATTCAGCTGAGAAATCACCGGTTTGGAGGTCTTTGCCTCGAAGGATACTATAGACGTGCTGCAGTCGTCCCCGCCGAAACGCAACGATGATTCCCGCCCTCAGCAGTTGGTCAGGGAGCGGATCGAGAAAATCGTTTTTCGGTGACGGGTCGGGAGCTTTCGCATCGACCGCGTCACGACAGAACGTTTCGAGTTGTCGGCGACCTTTTTCCCAATGGACCGACATCAACGTTAATATGAAATCCGCGTTGTTTAGCTTCACCCCTTCGGAGTTGATGCGCACAAAGATCTCCGCGACCTCTTCCTCGCTAGATCCGGCCGTTAGTTCGACGACTTGGAACCGAACCTTCTGCAGGTCGTGAACGCGGTCAATTCGGTCTTTGATCTCGTCTTCTTCCTCTTGTAAGAGTTTGACGCCCCGTCCCTTGCCCAAACGATCCAAGAATGTGCGAACGGTGGGATGGTAGTCTTTCCCCCACAGCGCAGTAATATTAGGTAAGAACTCAGGGTCTTTCTTGATAGCGGCGTCGGTGACCTCGAAGATCTCTTTACCAGGATGAAAAGCAATTTTGATATTACTCTCTTTAAAGGATTTGTTCAATACCGGACGTCCAGTAACTACCGCGTACAATGCCGTCAGTCGTTGTTGCCCGTCGACTACTAACAACTTGGGAACATTGTCACTCTCGCCCCCACCAACTTGGCGCGTACCCACCTCAGCTCCCGTTTCCCAAAACATCAAGGTGCCAATCGGGTAGCCGCGGTAAAGGGAATCGAAGAGGTCGCGGCATTTCGCCGCTTTCCAGACAAACGGTCTCTGGATATCAGGGAGGGCGATTCTGCCGTCCTTGATCTCCTCAAGGAGATGCTCCAACTTGTAGCCGGTGTCTTTATAAACTGTTCTTGCCATGTCCTAGACCTATCCCTCGAGGCTCATGTGAACGCTAGCCCCTGGCTGCAGAGGTTGCTAGCGGCTCCGCTGCTGCGTTGCGGGTAGGGGTCCCAGATGCTGTCGATGAGTGCGTGTTCTTAGGCGTCAGATGGCCAACTCGGGCCGGGCGGGGTTGCTCATTGGAGGTTCCGGAAGTGTTCGAGTACCGCGGCGTAGCGTGCCGAGTGATCGGCTTTTTCGTGAAATGTGGTGTAGATGACGGCTAGATCGTTTTCGTTGAGGCCATAGAGGTGGGCTACTTGGGCGTCTAGTTCGGCGATGAGGTCGTCTTTTTCGGTGTCGCTGGTGACCGAACCGACCGGTACTCCTACTTCGGCTGCCCATTCGGCGTAGCGGTCGTCTACGGCGGCTAGGCGCCCGGCGATTTCGGCCGGTGGCGTCCCTGTGGTGCCCGGAAACTCGCGCATGGGCGCTGACTAGGGAGGATGCCCGCCATCCTGGTTCGCTATGTTTCGTATCCTCTACCGCTTCCTGGCATCCCTCGCACGGCTCGCTGTTAGTTCCGGACGTTCCAAGGACCTCGAGATCATCGTGCTGCGCCACCAGCTGAACGTGCTACGCCGACAAGTGGACCGCCCGGCGGTGACCGACGACGTCCGGACCCTGCTTGGTGCGATCGCTGCCGCGCTCCCCCGCCGCATCCAAGGCGAACTCGCCCGCCTCGGACACACGATCTACAAGACCACCGTCTGGCAGATCCTCACCCCCAACCCAACCGGAGCCTGGAGCACACAAGCCGCCCGCAACCTGTTCATCGCCCACGGCGATCGGCTCGAAGCCGCCCGGGCTCTGGTCCGCGATCGAGGCAGCCAGTTCATCGACAGCTTCGACGAGATCTTCAAGACCGAGGGCATGAAGGTGCTCAAAACACCCGTGCGAACGCCCGTGGCCAACACGTTCGCCGAACGCTGGATCGGATCCATCCGACGAGAACTCCTCGACCAACAACCACCGACACCGTCCGATGAGCCGACCGAGACTCCCCCAGCAACCCTCGCCGTGCTGCGAACCAGCCGATGCGACGGACTCATACACGAGTACCGAAATGCCGCCTGACCTGCGGCGACAGACTTTCCGGGCACCACACGCTTTCGAACCGACGAAGTCGCCATAGCGGTGGCTGGGTCGTTTTCCCCATGTATCTGTTGAGCTCTCCGGACGCTCGAATTCGTCGACGTTGGTCGAACCTTCGAATTCCTGCCCATCCATAGACTCTTTCCTATAGGATTCTTCTGGAAGCCAGTATGAAAGGCGCCATTCGAACATGGCAAATCACGATCTCAACGATCGACTCGCACACGTCAGGCCGCAGCGAACGGTGCTCAGCGATGAGGTCTACGAGGCGGTGAAGGCGATCGTGATGGACCACATCATCGCGCCCGGAGAGCGCCTGAGTATCGAACGGTTGTCACGGGAGTTGGAGGTCTCACCGACCCCGGTCCGAGAAGCCCTGGCAAGGCTCGAAGCTGAGCACCTCGTCGTCAAGGAACCCTTGAAGGGCTACCGATCGACGCAACTGCTGAGCAAAACCCAAACCATCGAGTTGTTTGAACTTCGCATGTTGATAGAACCCTGGACGGCCGCCAGAGCGGCCCGGTCGCTCACTCCCGACCAGCGTGCCCTGCTGATCGCCGAACTCGATGGCACCATCGACGCGCCCGACAGCGAGCAGTACATCGAATACCGGAGCTTCACTGCTCACGATGAACGCTTCCACGGTCTCATCATGGCGGTGGCCAAGAACCAGCGTGTCGTCGAGGTGCTCAAGAGCTTGCACATCCACCTCCATCTGTTTCGACTGCGATACAGGCAGGACTTCGGTGTCAGCACGATCGAAGAGCACCAGAGGATCGGCTCAGCAATCCTCGCTGGCGATGCCGACGCCGCGGAGGCTGCCATGGGTGCCCACCTCGAGGCTTCGCTGTCTCGACTCTTGCCCGGCTTCGACGATGCCGGCAACATCATCGCTACCGAACTGTCCGATGAGGACACTCCCACTACGGATCACACGTGAGGCTTGCTCGCGTCGGAGAGGCTGGGTTCGAGTGCCCCATCGTCATCGACGACGATGGCTCCGTGTACAATCTCGCAGGGATCACTGACGCGATCGACTGTTCGTTTCTGGTGCCTGCATCTGAGGTAGACCCGCACAACCTCGACATGAACCTGTGGGTCAATGACGAGCTGCGCCAATCCTCGAACACGTCCGACATGATCTTCGATGTCAACTACGTCGTGTGGTACCTCAGCCAGTTCATAGTGCTCGAACCGGGCGACACGATCAACACGGGCACACCCTCCGACGTCGCCCTCGGGTTGCCGGGCAACCCGTACCTCCGAGCCGGTGACGAGATCCGGCTGAGTATCGAGGGCCTCGGCGAGCAGCGCCAAAGGATCGGGGCTGCATGAGCGCTCCCAGCAACCCAAACACGATCGAGCGGCTCGAGGTCGCCGATGTCCGCTTTCCGACATCGCTCGAGCATCACGGCTCCGATGCAATGAATCTCGACCCCGACTACTCCGCGGCGTACGTGACACTGCACACCAGCGACAACTCAGCCGGCTTCGGGCTGGTATTCACCATCGGCCGGGGCAACGACGTTCAATGCACTGCAATCGAAGCTCTCGCTCCGCTTGTGGTCGGCATCAACGTCGAGGAACTGGCGGCCGATCCCGGGCTGCTCTCGCGGACCCTGTTGGACGACAGCCACTTCCGTTGGCTCGGCCCCGAGAAGGGGGTGGCCCACATGGCAATCGGCGCGATCGTGAATGCCGGATGGGATCTCGTTGCCCGAAGAGCAGGTCTCCCGGTGTGGAAGCTCTTGGCCGCGATGACACCGGCAGAGCTGGTGGCATGCATCGATTTCCGCTATCTCACCGACGCAATGACCCCTGCTGAAGCGCGTACAATCTTCGAGGCCGCTGAGGTTGGGAAAGCCGATCGCATCGCCGAACTCGATCTCGAGGGTTACCCGGCGTACACCACTACACCGGGCTGGCTTGGCTACAGCGATGAGCAACTGGTCGACCTGAGCAAGAAAGCGGTCGCTGATGGATTCCGACAGATCAAGCTGAAGGTCGGCAACAGCCTCGAGGAGGACCGCAGACGCGTCGCGCTTGCCCGCGACGCCATCGGCCCCGAGATCGCGCTTGCGATCGATGCCAACCAGCGATGGGACGTCGCAACAGCAATTGAATGGGTCAACGCGCTCGCCGAGCATGATCTTGCATGGATCGAAGAGCCCACGAGCCCCGATGACTTTGTCGCCCACGCCGCGATCGCCGATGGTGTCAACCCGATCCCGGTTGCGACTGGCGAACACTGCCACAACCGGGTGATGTTCAAACAGTTGCTACAACTCGGCGGGGCCCAGGTCGTCCAGATCGATGCCGCTCGCGTGGCCGGCATCAACGAGAACATCGCGATTCTGGCGCTCGCTGCCAAGTACGGGGTACGTGTCTGCCCACACGCTGGTGGGGTCGGCTTGTGCGAGATGGTCAGACACCTGGCGTTCTTCGACTACGCCGCCGTGTCGGCGTCGCTCGAGGGGCGCATGATCGAGTGGGTCGACCATCTCCACGAACACTTCACCGATCCCGCGACGGTGCATGGCGGCCGCTACACCGCTCCCGACCGGGCCGGGTTCAGCGCCGAAATATTCCAAACGTCCGTAGAACAGTTTCGCTTTCCCTACCGCTCAACGGAGATGTCATGACCGACCGAGAATTTGAAGGTCTCACCGCCGTCGTCACCGGTGGCGCTTCGGGTATCGGGCTGGCGACCGCCAACATGCTCGCCTCCGGTGGGGCGAACGTGGTCGCCCTCGACCTCACTCCCAACATCGAGCCTCCCCTCATCGGAATCCGCTGCGACGTATCCGACGATGAGTCGGTGAAGGAGGCCATCGAAGCCGTCATCCAACGGTTCGGTCAACTCGACATCGTCGTGAACAACGCCGGCATCGGCGCCCAGGGCTCGGTCGCGGACAACGACGACACCGAATGGTCGAGCGTCTTCGATGTGAACGTCTACGGCATCGTCCGTGTTTCTCGTGCTGCTCTGCCCTCTCTCCAGCGGTCCGATCACGCTTCGATCGTCAACACCGGCTCGATTGCGGCGTGGGCGGGGCTTCCGCAACGAGCGTTGTACAGCGCCACCAAAGGTGCGGTGCACGCGCTCACCTTGGCGATGGCTGCCGATCACGTCCAGGACCGTATTCGCGTCAACGCTGTCGCTCCAGGCACCGCCGATACGCCATGGATCGGCCGGTTGCTCGCGCGGACGAACGACCCCGACGCCGAGCGGGCCGCGCTGGCCGCCCGACAGCCGATAGGGCGACTCGTTAGTGCCGAGGAGGTTGCTGCCGCGGTTTGCTACCTCGCAAGTCCACGAGCCGGCTCCACCACCGGCACAATTCTCGCTGTCGACGGCGGAATGCACGGCCTCCGCCTGCGTCCGACTGCCTAGCCCGACGTGAGCACAGGGAGACCGTCGCCATGACGCTGGAGTCGCTGCGTTCACTGGTCCAGCTCAAGTCGTTCGAATGGAATCGCATCGAACGGAAGCTCTCGCGTTGCGGCAACGTCGATGACCTCCGCCGGATCGCCAAACGCAATCTACCAGGTGGTGTCTTCGACTACATCGACGGTGGCGCCGAAGACGAGGTTTCGCTGAGGCGCAACTGTTCGGCTTTCACCGACATGAAACTAAATCCGAATGTGTTGTGTGACGTCTCCGGAATCGACACGTCGACGACCCTGTTAGGGGTGAAGCGACAAACCCCAGTCCTCCTCGCCCCCACGGGTTTCACCCGCATCGCCGACCCGCAGGGCGAACTTGCCGTCGCTCGTGCCGCTGCCAAGTACGGCATGCCCTATGCGCTGTCTACGCTCGGCACACGCGGGATCGAAGAGCTTGCCGCCGTCACCTCAGTGCCGCTGTGGTTCCAGGTGTACGTCTGGAAGGACCGGGGGATCGTGAAAGACATGATCACCCGCGCCGAGCAGGCGGGCTACGAGGCAATCGTCGTCACAGTCGACGCAGCGGTACTCGGGCGCCGCGAACGTGACGTCCGACGAGGCTTCACGCTGCCACCAAAGATCGGTCTCGGTACCCTCATCGACGGAGCATTGCACCCACGCTGGTCGATCGATCTACTCCGCAACGAACCCATCACGTTCGCCAATATCGCCGGAATGACCAGCATCGATGGCAGCACCGCGATCGCCCTCAGTGACTATGTCAATACCCAGTTCGACCAGGCGCTGTCGTGGGAAAGCCTGGACTGGATCCGCGAGATGACCGATCTCAAGGTCGTTGTGAAGGGGATCCAACGCGTCGACGACGCGAAACGCGCAACGCAACTCGGCATCGATGCGATCGCTCTCTCCAACCACGGCGGCCGCCAGATCGACGGGACCCTCGCCCCTATTCAGATTCTCTCTGACGTCGTCGATGCTGTCGGCGGCGATATCGAGATCATCTGTGACGGCGGCGTACGGCGCGGTAGCGACGTGGTGAAGGCATGCGCGTTGGGAGCCAATGCCGTGATGGTCGGGCGGCCATATCTTTATGGACTCGGCGCCGGCGGCGAGCGCGGAGTCGACTGGGTGCTCCATCATCTCGTGTCAGGCATGAAACGAACAATGGCGCTGTGCGGGCGAAGCGCCATACCCGAGCTCACACCCGACCTCATCACGCACTGACCAAGCCTGCACCGTACCCGGTGCAAACGTCGAACGACCGCTTGCAAAACGAGACAGGAGGTCGACCGAGTCACGGGCCAAGATTCTGGTTCAGCCATTGACGCCTATCGGCTATTGCCTATACCCTATAGGATATGGTATCTCTGAACAGAGGGGTTTCGTCGGTGGTGGGGCGTGATCGGCGGTTCCCGCTCGCACCTGGCGAAGGAACCGACGCCGTGCACTCGATGCCGGTGTACTCGTATGCCGTAGCCGAGATCCGCCTCAGTGGGAGCAGCCATGTCGGGATGGGCCTCACATTCACGCTCGGCGCCGGCAACGAAATCGTGTGCCGACTGATCGAGGAATATGGCCACTGCCTCGTCGGTCGAGACTTCGGTGAGATGATGGCGAACTTCGGGGCGGTGTCACGCGATCTTGCCGACGATCCCCAGCTGCGTTGGCTCGGCCCCCACAAGGGCGCGGTACACCTCGCACTCAGCTCGGTGACCAACGCTTGCTTCGATCTTTGGGCGAAGCTCGAGGATCGCCCTCTGTGGTCGCTCCTGCTCGACCTCGAGCCCGAGCAGGTCGTCGCCCTGATCGACCTCAGCTACCTCGAGGACGCGCTCACTCACGACCAGGCGCTCGCGCTACTCACCGATGCCCACGCTTCGCGGGGTGAACGGATGGGCGTGCTGAAACGGGGCTACCCAGGGTACGACACGTCGGTCGGTTGGATCGCCTACTCGGATGAAGTGCTCCTCGAGAACGTGACCATCGCTCTCGGGCGGGGATTCGAAGCTGTCAAATTGAAGGTCGGCTCACCCGATGGTGATCGCGATGTGCGTCGCGCCTCGCTGATACGCGAGTTAATTGGCGACGACAAGATGGTCATGCTTGATGCCAACCAGGCGTGGAGCGTGCCACGGGCGCTTGAGTTGTGCGCCGCAATGGCCGACGTGCGGCCGTTGTGGATCGAGGAACCCACGCATCCTGACGACCTCCTCGGTCACGCCCGAATCGCCCGTGAGATCGCGCCGCTCGCGGTCGCCACCGGCGAGCATCTGTCGAACCGGGTCGACTTCAAGAACTTCATCGCTGCCGAAGCGATGACGTATGTGCAGCCCGACTGTGTGCGCCTCGCTGGCGTGGGGGAGTTCCTCGCCGTCAGCATGCTGGCCCGAAAGGCCGGCCTGCCGATCATGCCCCACGTGGGCGACATGGGGCAGATCCACCAGCATCTGGTGCTGTTCAATCACATCGCGCTCGATCATGAGGCCCTCTTCTTGGAGTACATCCCGCACCTCCGCGAGCATTTTGTCCACCCGGCGATCGTCGAGGGTGGTCGCTATCTCACGCCGCAGGCCCCCGGCTGCAGCTCGGAGCTGATCGAATGATCATCCGCCGGAACACCGATCCATCGCTCGATTCATTCTCGCACGGTGAGGGCTCGCTGCCGAGGGGAGGCAGTGGTGCCGCCTGGTGCGACGGCGATGTCTTCGACGATCGTCTCGTTGATGGGATGAGTCGGCGGTGTATCGAGCACCAACTCGGCGGCTCTCCGGCCGAGGCGACGAAGGGGAAGTGGCACGGACGTGAGTGGCGGCACTCGGAACGCTTCGATCGGCAGCCGGTGGATCGCCACGATCGACATATCGGCCGGAACAGCCACACCGAGTTCGTCGAGCCGCGACCAGGCACCGAGCGCGGCGACCGCGTTGGCGGCGACGATCGCCGTCGGTGGATCGAGGTGGCGGACGACGACTTCGATCGCCTCGGCGCCGCCTGCAGGGGTGTAGTCGGCACTGGCGATGTGGCCTTCATCGGCGGCAAGCCCCGCCTCCTGCATCGCATCACGGAAGCCCTCGAGCCGACGGCGGGCTGTGTCGGCATGCTCAGGGCCGCCGAGGAAACCGATGCGGCCGTGCCCAGCCTCGATGAGGTGCCGCGTGGCGATCGCTGCGGCACGATGATCTTCGAGGATCGCCCAACGGTCAATCGGGGGGATCCGCCGGTTGAGCGGCAGGACGGGGATCGGACAGGTCGCGATGAGTTGCTGCACCTGCTCATCGCCGCCGACGCCCGCCACAAGCAGGGCGTCCATGAGGCCACTGTCGAGCAGCGCCCGGTACTGATCGGGCACGTACGCTGCGGTGCTCGCCGTCCAGAGCAGGAGGTCGCGCTCGGTGGTGACCGACTCGGCGCCGGCAATGATCTCGGCGTATACGGGGTTGCGGTAGTCGGGAACAAGCAGGCCGATGGTGCCCGATGTGCGGGTAGCAAGCCGACGGGCGAAGACATGGGGCCGATAGTTCAGTTTTTCGGTAGCGTCGATGACCCGTTGGCGGGTCTCATCACGCACGCGCAGGTTCGGATCATTGGCCAGAACCTTCGACACCACGGCGCGGTCGACTCCGGCGAGGGCCGCCACGTCCTGGATCGTGGTGCGTCCGCTGCTTTTGGTCATGGTGTTGCTCCTCTGCGGCGCTCGACGCGCCAAACTGGCCCAACAGTAGTGCCAACATCGAAGCGCGTGGGAACTCTGGTCAAGCGCTTGACTAGATTGCTTATGAAGTGGTATTTTGGTCAAGCGCTTGACCAAAATACCACCGGCACCGAGGGGGTGAGCTGAGATGCGAATCGGATTGCTCGGGCTCATCGCGAGTGACTTCACCGATGTCGATGCTCCGATGCTCGATCGGGCGCGCCGGTTCGGCTTCAGCGCTCTCGGCGCCCACAGCACGGTTCCGGCTGATGACATCGCCGACCACGTCGTCGATGATGTCCGTAAGGCGATCGCCGACTCCAGCCTTCACCTACTTCAGGCCTGGGGGCCATACTCATGCATCATCTCGCCCGACGAGGACACCCGGCGGGCGGGAGTCGAAGAGGCCCGCGGTGTGGTCCGTCTCGCACACCGACTCGGCGTCGCGTTCGCCGGCGTTCGGCCCACCAGCCTCAATCCGCGCGGCGACTGGTGGCCCCACCCGGGCAACCACACCGCCGAAGCAGAGCAGCGCTTCGTGCGCAGCCTTGCCGAGATCGTTGAAACCGCCGTTGACCTGGACGTTTGCGTAGTTCTCGAGGTCCACGGCACCACAACGCTCAATTCACCGTCCCGCGTTCGTCGGATCATCGAACAAGTTGCTCCCGAGCACGTTCGGGTCAACATAGATCCGGTCAACTTCATCAACGACTTGCCCACGGCATTCGACCATACGGCAATGCTCGACGAGCTCTTTGGTGAACTCGGCCGATATTGCGGCACCGTCCACGTCAAAGACGTGCAACTCGATGACCGCCTCGTCGTCCACATCAGCGAAGCGGTACCGGGATGCGGCATCCTCGACCTCGCCGGAGTCCTGACACGCACCGAGGCGCTGGGTCCCGACACCTTTGCCATGGTCGAGCACTTGCCGATGGACCAGGTCAAACTCGCTCACACCAACATCAGTGCCAAGGCCGACGAACTCGGCATCGAGATACGGTCGTGAACGGCGTGCGATCGGCTCGACGCAGCGATGGTCAACCGCGTGTCTCGTCGGCTATCGACCTGGATGCGGGTATGTACTCGTTCGATCGCTTGATCATGGCTCCGACCTGGGAAGGCGTTCTACCAAAATGATCATCGATGCCCACCAGCACTACTGGAACCTCGATACCGGCCGATACGACTGGCTCACCCCTGACCTCGCGGCGATCTACCGCAACTTCGGACCCGCCGATCTCGAGCCGATGCTCGCTGCCGCGGGTGTCGATGCCACGATCGTCGTCCAGGCCGCACGGACCCTCGACGATACCGACTCCATGCTCGCCCAATCCGACGTGCACGATTTCATCGCCGCTGTCGTGGGTTGGCTACCGCTCACCGACACCGCCGCGAGCGAACGGTTGCTCGACGAAACGTACCTCGACCACCCGAAGTATCGCGGCGTGCGCCACCTGAACCACGATGAGGCCGACCCCGACTGGCTGGTCCGCCCCGACGTGATCCAGAGCCTACGGATCCTCGAGAGCAAGGGTCTCGTGTTCGATGTCGTCGCGCTGTACCCACTACATCTCGGCCACGTCCCCACACTGGCCGCTGCGTGCCCCGGGCTCCGGATCGTCATCGACCATCTCGCGAAACCGCCGATCGCATCGGGCGATCTCACGGCGTGGAAGGCCGATCTGGCCACCTCTGCGACCCATGACAACGTCGTGGCGAAGGTCTCTGGCCTCGGCACTGAGGTCGGGGCCGACGATTGGTCGGCCACTGATCTCGTCGAGTGCGTCGGCCATGCGATAGATGTGTTTGGTCCCGATCGGCTGATGTTCGGGAGCGACTGGCCAGTCGCCGAATTGGCGAGCGACTATGCACAGGTCTTCGACGAGACGTGCAGCGTGCTCGATCAACTCGGCATCGATGGCGACGACCGGGCGGCGATCATGGGCGGCACCGCCGCTTCCGTGTACAACATCGGCGATGTGACGTCATGAAGCGCGTCGGCCAATTGATCGGGGTCAAGCCCGACCAGGTCGATGCCTACGTGGAGGCCCACGCGGCGGTATGGCCGGGAGTGCTCGCCACGATTCACGAGTGCAACATCCGCAACTACTCCATCTTCCTGATCGACAACCGGTTGTTCGCCTACTTCGAGTACGTGGGCGACGACTTCGACGCCGACATGGACAAGATGGCCGCGGACCAGCTCACCCAAGAGTGGTGGGACTTCGTGAAGCCGATGCAGGAGCCGGTCGATCCCGGCGGCGACTGGTGGCTCCCGCTCAAGGAGGTCTTCCACATCGATTGACCTCGCACTACCGCAACCAGCCACACGCACTATTTCCAAAACACCAACTGACACACACCAATAAGCACACCCTAGGGGGAGAAAATGAATCAACGAATACGAAAGAAGAGGGCCATGGCAGCACTAGCTGTCTTGGTCGCGCTGTCGCTGGCCGCCGCGGCCTGCGGCAGCGATGATGACGATGCTGCAGATGTCGACAACAGCTCTCAGTCCGACGATACCGGTAGCGGTAATGCCGATGCTGACGCTGATACCGACGCCGATGCTGACGCTGATACCGACACTGATGCTGATGACCACGGCGCCGACTTCAACGTCGACGCTGCGACCTTGGGTGCCTACGCCGGCATCGACAAGGACCTTTCGGGCGTAGAGCTCCGCATGGCCATGATCGGCGGTCAGCCGTATGAGGCCATGTATGAGTCGCTCAACGTGTTCGAGGAGGCGACAGGAGCGTCCGTCGAACTGGTCTTCCTCGGCGATGGTTTCGAGATCGACCGCTACCTGAAGACGACCTACGCAAGCGGCACTGTCGACTTCGATGTCGCCTGGAACCACACGAGTTTCATGGCGCAGTTCACCAACTTCACCGAACCGCTCCAGGATTGGCTGACGGACGAGGAACTCGCAGTGTTCTCGCCTGCCATCATGGAGGCGGCCACGATCAATGGTGATATCCAGTTGCTGCCCCGTCACGCTGACATCAGCTCGATGCACTATCGGCTCGACCTGTTCGAGGATGCTGCCCATCAGGCCGCGTTCGAGACCGAGTACGGCTATCCGCTGGCCGCGCCGGCGACCATCGACGAGATGTACGACATGGCGGAGTACTTCGTCGGTTCGGACGCGGTGCCGATCGGTACCCAGTTCGCCGGCAAGGAAGAAGGACTCGCGGGTCGCTTCTACGAACTGCTCATCGCCAACGGTGGCAACTACTTCGACGACGATCTCAACCCGATCTTCGATTCGGCTGCCGGCGTTCAGACCGCCCAGTGGATGCGTGACCTCTACGAGAACGATCTGATCCCCGCCGACACGCCGAACCTGTTGTGGCCCGAGGTCGCGCAGAACTTCTGCGACGGCAACGTGGCGTTCTACGTCGAATGGCCCGGTTGGTACTCGTACTTCCAGGATCCCGAGAGCTGCCCGGCGATCGCCGGCAACTTCGGTCAAACAGTTGGCGTCACGGGTTCCGAGGGTTCGGTCCGGACCGGCTGGCCGGCGCCCATGCCTTCTCGGTGGCCCAGGCCTCCGAGAACAAGGAAGCCGCTGTCCAGCTCCTCAAGTTCCTCACCTCTGAGCGCGTGGCCTACGAGGAGTCCCAGCTGGGCCTTCTCTCGGTGCGTTCTGACGTGTGGGAGCGTGCGATTGCCGATGGCGCTTCTTCTGATGTCGCTGCTGACAGCGAGCGGCTCGTGTTGTTCCAGGAGCTACTCGCCGACGACTTCCGTGGGGTGCCCCAATTCGCCGATTGGATCTCGTTCACGGACACTTTCGTGCCAACGCTCCAGGCGATCATCCTCGGTGACAAGAGCGTCAAGGACGGTCTCGCGGATGCGGTGGACGACACCGCCGATCTGCTTGACAGCCTCGGCTACTAATCCCAACTAGCTTCCGGTGGGGGAGCGCACAATCGTGTGCGCTCCCCCACCGGAAGTCCTCCCCGCCCGCCCTGACGAGAACTCACTGTGACTGCGACGATCGACGACCCCGAACTCATCTCCAAAAAAGCATCGACCGATTGGTCCGATGCTCGGTCCCGCCGCCGTCGCTGGTTCCCATACCTGATGACGGCGCCGTCGATGATCGTCGTCGGTGCCATTGTCGTATACCCGATGTTGTACTCGTTGTACCTCTCGCTGACCCCGTACAATCTGCTGCGCCCCGAACAAACGTCGGGGTTCACCGCCGACAAGGCGTTCGACAACTACACCCATCTCTGGGGCGACGATGTCTTCTGGAGATCGCTGCGAAACACCGTCGTGTTCATGGCGGTCACCGTGAATCTCCAGGTATTGATCGGGTTCGGACTGGCCCTGTTGATGGCACGCATGACCCGCAAGTTGGGGCCCGCCCGCACCTTGTTGATGATGCCCATGATGTTCGCACCGGTGATGGTCGGCTTCCAGTTCTCCTGGTTCTTCAATGCCACTGTCGGTGTCGTCAACAACGGTCTCACCGATCTCGGACTGATGGACTCGCCCAAGGCCTGGTTGATCGATCAACCGACCGGGATGATGGGCATAATGATGGCAGCGATCTGGATGAACGTTCCCATCGTCTCGATCGTGCTGCTCGCAGGGCGCTTGTCGGTCCCCGAGGAGCTCTACC
>CBDEVU010000005.1:0-17215 GCA_965243715.1 Candidatus Aldehydirespiratoraceae bacterium | reverse complement strand
ATCCCCGAGCGCTACCCTCAAGCTATGCCCCTCGTCGTCTGCCCGAACTGTTCTGAGGATGAGAACCTCGACGGTCGCAATGTCGATGGCACGATCACGATCACCTGTGGCGAATGCGAACGTCTTGGGATCGCGACCTCACTCCCCGCTGCCCGAAGTGTGATCGAGTCGATCTTCGCGACGCGCTCCAAGCCATCCTCGACAAGAGCCGCGGCACGCAACTATCGATCCAGTCGCTAAAGGTAGTGTGGCTGTGCCCCGACTGTGATGCCGAGAAACTCCGCCGCTACCTCGACTCGAACGTGGCGCTGCCGCCCGATGTCATGCCGGTCGACCCGCGGTAAGCCGGGCGACCAGCCTTTCTAGCTCGGCAACTCTAGAACCCTTCACCAGCACCGCATCATCCGCGGCCAAATCGCCCAACGCCTCAACCGCGGCGGAAATATCAGCGACGTGGTGGGCTTGGCCGCCGTACCCGGCGCGGCGACAGCGATGACTCCTATGCCTAACTCCGCGGCAAGGTGGGCCATCCGTTCGTGCTCCCGCTTCGGAAGTTTCGCCTAGTTCCGCCATCACCCCAAGACCCGCGAGCCGGCGTGTGGCGGGCACCGCGGCGAGGGATCGCAGGGCCGCTCCGACCGACAGCGGTTGGCGTTATAGGTATCGTCGATGACCCGCGCTCCGACCGCCGAGCGAACCAACGACATCCGCATTGGCGACCGTACGGGCTGAGCCAGACCAGCCGCTAGGGCATCAAGGGACACGCCCAGCGACAAGGCCACCGCAGCCGCGGCTAGGGCGTTGTCGACCGAATGCACCCCGCGGGCGCCCACTACAACATCGACCTGCCCCCACGGCGATGCAACAAGAACCGCGGTATGAGTTCATCGTCGAGACGAACCGACGAGGCCCGCACATCGCCCGCCGCGCCGTAGGTCACGACCCGAGCCCTCGTACGCGCTACCATTTCTGCCACCAAGGAAACATCGGCGTTCAGAACCGCGACCCCGTCCGGGGGCAGCGCCTCCACTAGTTCGCCCTTACCTTGCGCCACCGCTTCGACGGAACCAAAGGCGCTGGTGTGAGCACTTCCGACCGATGTCACGACGCCGATCGAAGGCGCAGCAATCGCACAGAGTTCGGCGATGTGTCCGATGCCGCGCGCTCCCATCTCGATCACGATCGCCGCCGCGTCCTCCGAAGCCCCCAACAAAGTAAGCGGCACCCCGATCTCGTTGTTGAACGAACGAGTGCTGGCGTGAGTCGGGCGATCAATGCTCAAAACTGCGGCCAAAAGATCCTTCGTGGTGGTTTTGCCCACCGAACCGGTGATTCCGATTACCGAAGCGTCGGCCAAACGCGACCGAGCGGCTCGGCGAGTGCACGCAGCGCGCCAGCCGTCTCTTCCACTACGACCGTCGCAAGGTCGGCCGCCACCGTCGTGCGGTGCGAAAGCGTCGCCACTGCCCCCGCGGCGGCGGCCGCGTCAATGAAATCGTGCCCGTCACGTTCGGCGATCAGCGGAACAAACAACGACCGCCCCCGCTGGATCTCACGCGAGTCCTGAGTGACGTGGAACAACTCGGCGTCGTCGCCGTGCAAGGTGCCGTTCGTGGCGGCAGCAATCTCGGAGGCAAGCCAACGCATGGGCTGAGTGTGGCACGGCTACGGTCACGTTGATGACCGCCACTGATCAAATCCGGCTCGTTGTCGTGTTTGGCGGCCGATCTGCCGAGCACGACATCTCGTGTGTCTCGGCCCGCCATGTGCTCGCGGCGGCCGATCCTGAACGCTACAACATCGAGGCCCTCGGCATCACCCGGGATGGTTCGTGGGTTCTTGTCGAAGGCGCGGCCGCCGCCGTAGCCCCCGACGCCAAGAACCATCCCGACCATCTCACCGCGGCGGGTCCATCCGTCGATGCATTATCCGTCCTCGCCCAAAGTAGCGCCGCCCCAACCGTTGTTTGGCCCCTCCTTCACGGCCCTATGGGCGAGGATGGCACCGTACAGGGACTCTTGGAGATGGCCGGCGTCCCCTATGTCGGCGCGGGGGTTCTCGCCTCCGCTTTGTGCATGGACAAGGTCGCGTGCAAAGATCACTTATCCGCCCACGGCATCCCTCAAGGCCGGTACCGGTGGATCACCGTGGATGACGTTGTCCGTCGACCCGACGGCACCACTACGTCCATAGCCGCTGAAGTAGAAGCCGCCGCCGCGGCGTTTGGGCTGGCCTTGTTCATCAAACCCGCCAACATGGGTTCATCGGTTGGTGTCTCACGCGCCACAACCGTCGACGAGGCAATCGCAGCCGTCGAACTAGCGGCGTCCTATGACCGAGAGGTCATCATCGAAGAGGAAATCATCGGCCGCGAGTTGGAGATCTCCGTCCTAGGCAACGAAGACCCACGGGCGAGTGTGGCAGGCGAGATCCGGCCCGGCGCTGCCTTCTACAGTTACCGGGACAAGTACGAAGACGGCGCCGATCTGCAGATACCGGCCGTCCTCACCGACAAGCACTTGGCCGAGATGCAACGCCTCGCCATCAGCGCCTACCGATCCTGCAAAGTCGAAGGTCTCGCCCGGGTCGACTTCTTCTATGAAACGGCGCGTGGCTGGCTAGTCAACGAGATAAATACCATGCCCGGATTCACCCCTATATCGATGTATCCCAAGATGTGGGCCGCCGCTGGACTCGACTACCGGTCACTAATTGACGCACTAGTTGAACTTGCCCTTGGTCGCTACCAACGCCAAGCGCGCCACACCCGCACCGATCACTAGCTCGACGGCGGCGAGGGCCACCTAGGGAGAACGCAGTTCCGCCGGTTCGAGAGCGGCTCGCAGGAATCGAATCAACTCCTGTCGACGGCCAACGGTACCGCGCAGGTTCGGGGCGAGACCCATCGTTCGCTGCACCTCCAATTCGGTCGCCACGCCAACCACGGTGGAGTAGATCGAAAGCAGCAGCATCGAAGGGTCCGATGGGCGGAGCAGGCCTGCGTTCATCTCTCGGTGGAGAAAGTCACGCGCCCGGTCAAACACGGGAGCAACATGGGAGGTGAGTCGATTGACCGAAGGCGAACCGGGGCGGGTGACCTCACGAACTAGGCCCAACAGTTCGGGGCGGGCCACCGCGAGGCGAAAGACCCGCCGGACCAGAGCCTCGACCTGATCGAACCCTCGCAGGCCGCGGGAGGCTTCGGTTTCAAATATCTGCACTAAGTCAGCGGCGGCGGCGTCAATGACCGCCTCGAAAACATCCCGCTTGGAGGGAAACCAATAAAGTATCGTCTGTTTACGAATATCAAGGGCGTGAGCGAGGGCGTCGAGAGACGTTGCCGCATAGCCGTCGGTGCCGTAGGCCCGGAGGGCGGCAACGAGGATTCGATCGGGGGTCGAGTCGGCCATTGGACCCGTTGCTATCACCGTCACAACCATATCGTCTACCAATTGGTAGAGAAGTCGGCGATAAAGTGCTAGAACAAGACTCGTGATTCGCGAGGAACTCAACGGCAAGCGCATTGCCATTACCGGATCGACCGGCTTTCTAGGCACCGCGTTGGTCGAACGCCTCCTGCGGGCCGTCCCCGAGAGCGAACTCGTGCTCCTCGTTCGCCCCGGCCGACGGGGCGCAAAGAACCGCGTCAATCGCGACATTCTCCGCAACAACGCCTTCGACACTCTGCGGGCCAGTTTCAAAAGCGACCCCCTCTCCGCCGGTGGTCTAGAACACGAAACGTTCGAAGAGATGTGTCGACGACGCATCACCGCCGTGGCCAGCGACGTAGGCGCAGACGGACTCGGCCTAGACGAAGCGGGCCGTGAAGCCATGACCACGGTCGACATTGCCATCCACAGCGCGGCCACCGTCAGCTTCGATTCCGCCCTCGACGACGCCGTCGATATCAACCTCCTCGGACCTGGCCGAGTTGCCGCCGCCTTGCGTGTCGCGGCCGACGAACGCACCGAACTCACCCGTGGCGGGCTACAACCCGGCGAACCGGGCTATCTCGTGGCCGTATCCACCTGTTACGTGGCGGGCAGTCGACGAGGCAAAGCGCCCGAACAACTCGTCGAAGACTCACCGTTTTTCGTCGACGTTGATTGGCGGGCCGAGGTACACAACGCTCACCAAAGTCGCCGTGACACCGAACAGGCCAGCCGAACCCCTCAGCGACTACGAGAACTTAGGGCCGCAGCGGTGCAGTCCCTCGGTGCGGCGGGCACTCCGGCTATTGCAGACCGAACCGAACAGAACCGTCAGAAGTGGGTTAGTCAACAGATGACCGACGCGGGCCGAGCCCGAGCGAACAGTCTCGGCTTTCCCGATGCCTACGCCTTTACCAAGGCCCTCGGCGAACGCAGCCTGTGCGCGACCCGCAACGGTGTGCCGGTGGCCATCGTGCGCCCGTCTATTATCGAGTCCGCGCTGGCTGAGCCGGTCCCCGGATGGATTCGCGGCTTTCGCATGGCCGAACCGGTCATCGCCGCCTACGCCCGCGGCTTGCTCAAGGAATTTCCCGGCGTGCCCGAAGGGATCATCGACGTAATCCCCGTCGACCTCGTCGTGGCCACCATCATCGCCGTCGCGGCGCGCGGCGCACACTACGACGACAAAGGCCACCACACCCCCGACGTAGTGCAGATCGCATCGGGTTCGGGCAATCCGCTCAAGTACGGCCAAATCGTTGACTTGGTTCGGAGTTGGTTCACCGAGCACCCCGTATATGACGAAAAAAACCAGCCCATCGCTGTTCCCGAATGGTCATTCCCGGGCCGGGGACGAGTCTCACGACAACTCCACCGAGCACAAAAAACCCTGAGTACCGCCGACAAGATCCTCGACGCCCTCCCCCTCCGCGGCCGCCAAGCCGAGTTCGGCGCCGAACTTGACGAGAAAAAAGCTCAACTCGAACGAGCCAACGGTTACGTCGAACTCTACGGCGCGTACACCGAGTGTGAAGCCGTGTACCAACTCGATCGGATGTACGAGATCTGGGACAATCTCGACGAATCCGACCAAGCCGCCTTCACTATGGATCCAAAGGCGGTGGACTGGTCGCACTACGTCCACAACATTCACCTACCGTCCATGGTCAAGCAGGCCCGCCTAAAGATGGCACCCGGCTCAGGCCAGACCACAACCCGAAACGACCGACTCCGCCGACAAGTCCTGTCGACCGATCGCCAACTCGCTGTATTCGATCTCGAAAACACCTTGATCGCCAGCAACGTCGTATCGAGCTACGCCTGGCTCGCGACCCGCCATCTCGACACTCCTGAACGCCTCCGCTTCGCGCTAAAGACGCTGCGAGAAGCCCCGACCCTGCTCTCACTCGACAAAGCGGACCGCAGCGACTTCCTCCGCTACTTCTACCGGCGCTTCGAAGACGCCCCCGTCGAACAACTCGAACGCGACGCGATGGAGTTGATGAGCGATCTCTTACTCACTCGGTCGTTCCCCGCCGCCATTCGCCGGGTACGCGAACACCGCGCCCTGGGGCATCGAACCCTGCTCATCACGGGCGCCCTGCGGGTAGTAGTCGAACCGCTTGAGCCCCTATTCGACGACATCGTGGCGGCCGATCTCGGCATCAAAGACACCGGCCGGTTCGATGGTCGCATGACCGCCGTTCCGCCCACCGGCGAGGCCCGCTACCAGACCCTCGTTGATTATGCCGCCGAACACGAACTAGACCTGCGAGAGTCGGTGGCCTACGCCGATTCCAGTTCCGACCTTCCCATGCTCGAAGCGGTCGGTTTCCCGGTGGCCGTAAACGCCGAAACCAAACTTGCCGCGATCGCTCGGCGGCGCGGTTGGCTCATCGAGCACTGGTCCAAGTCCAACGGTGCACCGAACCGCTTCATCCCCATCGGACCCCGCACTTGGCGCGGTCCGGTCCGTAATCGAAGGGCAAGTTGATGGCTGCTGATCATCCCCGCAAGGCACCTCGTCCCGGCTTCGTGCTCAACGTCGACCGTTCCACCCCGCCGATCCTGTTTCACCACGGCGACAACTTCCGCCTCGAAAAACTGCCCGCCGACCGCAGTCGAGTGATCTACCCAGCCGAGCCACTCCCCGGCCTGCCGGACCCTGACCAAGCCATCTACGACGCGCTGCTCAACCCGATCAACGACGACCCGCTGCCTAGCTTGCTGAGGGCGGGGATGAGACTCACCATCGCGTTTGACGATATTTCTTTGCCGCTTCCCTCCATGCGAAAACCCGACATTCGCCAGCGCATCATCGAACAGGTCCTCGACCTCGCGGCGGCCGCCGGGGTTGACGACGTACATCTCATTGCTGCCCTCGCGCTGCATCGCCGGATGACCGAAGACGAACTTCGCCACGCGCTGGGCGATCGCGTCTACGACGCCTTCGCTCCACAAGGTGCCATCTACAACCACGACGCCGAAGACCCCGACGGCATGGTCGAACTGGGTACGACCGACCACGGCGAGGCCGTCACGATGAACAAGCGTGCCGCCGAATCCGACCTGCTCATTTATGTGAATCTGAACATCGTGTCGATGGACGGCGGCTGGAAATCAACCGCCACCGGCTTATCGGGCTACTCCGGCATCAAGCACCACCACAACGTCAAAACCATGCTGCGGTCCAAGAGTTTCATGGACCGCCATAAGTCCGAACTTCACCATTCGAACTGGCGCCAAGGCGAGATCATCAAGAACCACGGCCCTCGCATCTTCCAGATCGAAACCACCATCAACAACAATACGTTTGGCTACGACGGTCCCCTATCCGTTCTGCAAAAGCGAGAATGGGAATGGACGGCTCGGGATCGGGCCACGTTCATGGGCATGAAAAAAGGACTCGACTTCATGCCCAACGGAGCCCGGCGCCGGATCTTCAACAACTGGAAAGCGCCCTATGAGCTCACCTCCGTGCAAGCCGGGGAGGTAGAGGCGGTACACGAGGTGACCCTCGAACACTGCTTTAAGCAGCACCTTGTGCCCGTCGAAGGGCAAACCGATGTCTTGACGTTCGGTCTGCCCTACATATGTCCCTACAACGTCAATTCCGTGATGAACCCGATCCTCGTCATGTGTCTCGGACTCGGCTATTTCTTCAATATGTACCGAGGAAAACCCCTAGTGCGGGAAGGTGGCGTGCTCATTATGAGCCACCCAACCCCGTGGGAGTTTCATCCCGTTCACCATCCAAGCTACATCGATTTCTTCGAACAGGTCCTGTCGGACACCACCGATCCGTTAGAACTCGAAGCAAAGTACGAAAAGAAGTTCGCGGAGGACGAGTGGTACATCCATCTCTACCGCAACAGCTACGCATACCACGGGGTTCACCCGTTCTACATGTGGTATTGGGGCGCGTCGGCGCTGCAGCATCTCGGCCGCGTCATCATCGTCGGCGGCGATAAACGAGCGGTGCGCCGACTGGGCTTTCAACCCGCGTCGACCCTACCCGACGCCCTCGAAATGGCCCACGACGTTGTTGGTCCACGCCCGTCGATCACCCACCTGCACAACCCGCCGATCCTGATGGCGGACGTGACATGACGCTGGCCCGCCAACTCGGGTTGCCTCGACTGCCAGCCGCGTTATCGCCCACGCGCCGTTTTCGCGCCGCAGGGTTCCCGCTGCGAGCTCCCCCGACGCCCCAAGGAGTGGCGCCCCTCGTGCCCCATCGTCGCACCGGCGCTAGCTACGACACAGCCTGGGCGCGTCAAACGCCCGCCCGCATGGTTCGCGCCGCGCTGGTGGACGGGCCGATGCGGTTAGCGGTCAGCGGTCTCGCCGCCCCCGACCGCCGCGGCAAGGACCGGCTCCTCAACCTCGACGGCCCAGTCATCTTCGTGGCGAATCATCACAGCCATATCGACACCCCGCTACTCCTCACGTCTATCCCAGAGCCATGGCGCCACAAAATCGTCGTAGGCGCAGCGGCCGACTACTTTTTTCGCACCCGAGTTACTGCGGCCCTGTCCGCCCTCGCCATCGGGGCCATCCCGATTGAACGAACTAAGATCGGTCGGGCCAGTGCCGACGCGGCTATCGAACTCCTCGGCGAAGGTTGGAGTTTGCTGATTTTTCCCGAAGGCGGGCGCAGCATCGACGGGTGGGGTCAGCCGTTTCGGGGGGGAGCGGCCTATCTCGCCACCAAAGCAAACGTTTCGGTCGTCCCCGTTCACCTCGCGGGCACCGGTCGCATCCTGGGTAAAGGTCGATCCCTGCCCCGGCCCAGCACCTCCTCGGTCACGTTTGGGCGACCGATGACGCTCGCTGGGGGCGAAAACGCTACCCGTTTCGCGGCTCGTATCGAACGAGAGGTAGCGGCTCTAGCCGACGAGGCCTCATCTGACTGGTACACCGCTCGGGTTCGCGCCCATCGGGCCGAAAGTCCGGACCTGACCGGACCCAACCGCGGCCAGTGGCGTCGCGCCTGGGCCCTCGGCGACCGCTCTCGGGCCGCCCATCGCCGCACCCGCGATTGGCCCAATGTCTGATCCCCCCGCCGAGGGGTTGGACGAGATATCACCCTAAGCTTTCATTAGAGTCACACCAACCGGAGAGACCACCATGGCTGTCGCCGCATCCACCCCGATTGAACTCATCAACCACGTCTACGCCACGCTCGACGAGCGCATCGGTGCTGCTCGGGAACGCTTGGGCCGCTCGCTAACCCTCGCCGAGAAGGTCCTCGTCAACCATCTCGACACCCCCGACCAGAGCCTTGAGCGAGGCGAGTCCTATGTCGATCTCCGCCCGGACCGTGTCGCCATGCAGGACGCCACGGCGCAAATGGCGTGGCTCCAGTTTATGACCGCAGGCCTCGACGAGGTCCAAGTTCCCACCACAACCCACTGCGATCACCTCATCCAAGCTCGCGACGACGCCAAGAAAGACCTACTCACCGCGGTCAACACCAACGAAGAGGTCTACGACTTTCTCGAATCGGTCTCGGCCAAGTACGGCGGCGGGTTCTGGAAGCCGGGTTCTGGCATCATCCATCAAGTAGTGCTCGAACAGTACGCCTTCCCTGGCGCCCTAATTATCGGCACCGACTCCCACACTCCGAACGGTGGCGGTATCGGAATGCTTGCCGTGGGCGTGGGCGGCGCCGATGCCGTCGACGTGATGACGGGCTTCCCCTGGAACGTGAAATGGCCAAAGCTCATCGGGGTCAAACTCACCGGTTCACTCAACGGTTGGAGCGCCCCGAAGGATGTCATTTTAAAGGTGGCCGAGATCCTCACCGTGCAGGGCGGCACTGGGGCCATCGTTGAGTACTTCGGTTCCGGCGCCGAGAGCCTCAGTTGCACCGGCAAGGCCACCATCTGCAATATGGGCGCCGAAATCGGCGCTACGACCTCGGTCTTCGCCTACGACGACGCGGTCGCCCGCTACCTCAAAAGCACCGGCCGCGAGCAGGTCGCCGACGCGGCCAACGCCGTTGCCCACCATCTCCGCGCCGACGACGAAGTACTCGCTAATCCCGAGGCCTACTACGACCAGGTCATCGAGATTGATCTCAACACTCTCACACCGCACATCAACGGTCCCCACACACCTGATCTGGCCCGCGAGGTCGCCGCGCTGGGGGCCGAAGCTCGCGCTAACGGCTGGCCAATCGAGGTCAGCGCGGCGCTCATCGGCAGTTGCACCAACAGTTCATACGAAGATATCACCCGCGCCGCCTCGATCGCTCGAGAAGCGGCGGCTAAGGGCCTCAAAGCCAAGAGCCGCCTGCTCGTCACGCCCGGCTCCGAACAGGTCCGGGCCACCATCGTGCGTGACGGGCTACTGCAGGATTTCGAAGCGCTCGGTGCTGTCGTGCTCGCTAATGCCTGCGGTCCGTGTATCGGCCAGTGGGATCGCGGCGCGGAGACCGAACACGAACCGGGCACGCCTAATGTCATCGTCACCTCGTACAACCGCAACTTCCCGAAACGCAACGACGGGGATCCCGAGACGCTCGCCTTTGTGACCTCGCCCGAAACGGTTATCGCGCTCGCCCTGGCGGGAACGCTTGATTTCGACCCGATCAACGACACGATCACCAACGATGCCGGCGAAGAGGTTTCCCTCAGCACCCCCATCGGTCTTGAACTCCCCGCAGCGGGCTTCGATCCCGGTGAAAACACCTTCGTGGCGCCACCTGCTGACGGCTCTGGCATCGACGTGCGGGTGTCGCCCACCAGCAACCGTTTGCAACTCCTTGATGCCTTCACCCCGTGGCCCGGCCGCGACTTTGAGGATCTGCCGGTGCTGGTCAAAGCCCAAGGCAAGTTCACCACCGACCACATCTCGATGGCTGGCCCGTGGCTCAAATACCGCGGCCATCTCGAAAATATCTCCGGCAATCTCTACCTCGGCGCGGTCAACGCCTTCCGCCAAACCGATGGCTCCGACTACGAAGTCGGCTACGGCAAAAGCCAACTCGACGGCTCGATCAAACTGTTTCCCGAACTGGCCAAGGATTACCACGAAGCGGGCGTGCAGTGGGTCGTCATCGGCGACGAGAACATGGGCGAAGGCTCAAGTCGCGAGCACGCGGCCATGGAACCCCGATTCCGCAACGGGGTGGTCGCCATCGCCCGTTCGTTCGCTCGTATTCACGAAACGAACCTAAAAAAGCAGGGAATGGTGCCGCTAAGTTTCGCCGACCCAGTCGACTACGACCGTATCGACGAAGACGACCGCGTTGCGGTGCGGGGACTCGGCGATCTTGCGCCCGGTAAGCCGGTCACAGTCGAAATCACCAAACCGTCTGGGGCGACCATCTCCTTTTTCACGAACCACACGTTCAGCCCGGCTCAGATCGAATGGTTCAAAGCCGGTAGTGCCTTGAACATCATCAGAGCCCGCTCGGCGAGTTGAAGCCTCCGAACGACCAGTCGTACGCCCGCGATGGACCTCCGCCAACTTCACGCTCTGCTTGCGGTGGCCGAGCATCGCTCCTTCTCCGCTGCCGCTCGGGCCCTTCATACGGTGCAATCAAACGTCTCAACCCACGTGGCGCACCTCGAACGAGAACTCGGAAGTGTCCTCATCGACCGCGGCCGGCGTGAACTCACCCCGGAAGGCGAAATCGTGGCCGATCGGGCGCGCCGAATTATCGGCGAACTGCGTTCGATTGAAAACGACCTCAACTCCCTACGCGACGATGTCAGCGGAAGCGTCCGCCTCGGGGTCATCGGCACCACCGCGTGCTGGCTGGTCGCCCCCCTACTCGAAGCACTCCACACGTCGTACCCTCGGATCAACGTCTCGATTATCGAGGCTACAACGACCTCGCTTTTGCCGCAGTTGACGAGCGACCGCCTCGACATCGCGGTGATCAGCCTGCCTGTCGACGACCCCGACATCGACACTCGGCCCCTGTTCGACGAAGACCGCATCGTTGTCGCCGCCCTCGATCATCCGTTGGCTCGCCACGATCGAGTGACTATCGCCGATCTTGCCCAACACGATCTCTTGCTCCCGCCCAAAGGCACTTCCTTTCGTGATGAGATCGACGATGAGACCCGGCGTGTCCATGTCGAGTTCCAGACCCACGCAGAGGTCGACGGCCTCCGACTTCTCACCTCATTAGCGTTCCAGGGCTACGGCGCGGCTCTCGTTCCGTCGAGTGCCGCGCCGCGTCATCTCCGCGGCGATTGGAAACGCATCGCGGTCGACGATATCTCCGCTCGAGCCGTTGGGTTGGCGCTACCCCGTCGCTCTCCGCCATCGGCTCCGACCCGAGTCGTCGTCGACACCATCGTGGAACAAGTCGTCACCCTTGGCCCTGAGCAGGCATCGATTCGACCCGCCGAGGTAGGTTCTGGTCAATGACCGCCGTTGACCAGTTCGCTTCATCACCGCAGACCAGCCGTCATCTCGATCTTGGCGCGGGGGCTAAGGGCTTCGTCCGGGTAAGGGTGGCCAACCTTCACGGGCGGCGCGTTATTGAGATCGACGCACAGGGCAACGAGAATGCGGGCGCCCTAAGCCCCAACGACGGACACTCGATGGCGGTCGGAGCTCGAACCGCACGCGAGCAACGACTGCCTCTCATCTTGCGGCTCGCCTCCAGTGGAGCTCACATCGCCGAAGGGGTCGGCGCCCTCGCCGGGTGGGGCCACGCAGCACGCCAGCTCACTCAATGTTCGGGCATTATTCCCATGATCGCCATCGCCAGCGGCCCTGCGGTCTCCGGCCCCGCCCTCATGTTGGGCCTCGTCGATCACGTCATCATGACCGAGGATTCCTACGCCTTCGTCGCTGGGCCGATGATGGTTAAGTCGTTTACGGGAGTACCCATAACCAACCAGGAACTTGGTGGCCCACCGATCCACGATCGCACCTCCGGAGTCGCTAGCTTCATCGTCGGCGATCTTGTCGAAGCCGACCAACTAGCCGCCGAGATCCTCAGCTTTTTCCCCGATCATGCTGACGACGAGGCTCCCACTGTGGCGTGTGCCGACCCGGTTAGCCGCCTGACGCCGGAGGCCTACGACGTGCTGCCACCGTCGGCTAACGGCAGCTACGACGTACGCGACATACTCACCACTATCGTCGACGATGGCTACCTGTTGGAACCGCGCCAGAACTGGGCCGCCAACCTGGTGACCGCTTGGGCCACGATCGGGGGACGCCCGGTCGGAATAGTGGCCAACCAGCCGCAAACGGTGGCCGGCACGCTCGACATTCCAGCCTCGCAAAAGGGCGGCCGATTCGTTGCCCTGTGCGACGCCTTCAACCTCCCCATCGTCACGATCGTCGACACCTCCGGTTTCTACCCCGGCAAGGACACCGAATGGCGGGGCATGATCCGCTACGGCGCTCAAATGGCGTTTTCCTACGCTCGGGCGACCGTACCGCGGGTCAACGTCACAACCCGCAAATCCTACGGAGGCGCCTACATTGTCATGGACTCCAAACGCATGGGGAACGACCTCGCGTTGGCCTGGCCATCAGCGGAAATTGCGGTCATGGGAGCCAAGGGAGCGGTCGAGATCCTGCATCGCCGAAGCACACCCGAGGAACGATCCGAACTCCAAGCCGCCTACGAGGAACGACTCCTGAACCCCTACATCGCGGCCGAACGGGGTACCATCGACGCGGTAATCGACCCCGAAGACACCCGGCGCGAGATCCACGCAGCGCTCGAAATGCTGGCAGGCAAGCGCGAGAAACTCCCACGCCGGCGCCACGACAACACGCCGCTCTAGCGCGTTTTGTAACCTTTTTTGTTTCGACTGACCTTCCCAGTGTGCCGAGTCGCGCTTTCTCGGTCTAGATTCGTGACTGGCGCCTCGACAAGCGAGTAGGCCAAAATAGATCGGAGCACCGTGGCAGAGAGCATCACCATCACCGACAACCGAACTGGTGAATCGCTCGATATCCCCATCACCAATGGAGTGGTCGACGCGGCGGGTTGGCGCCACCTTCTGCCCGGTATCTGGTTCCACGATCCGGGCCTAGCTACCACTAGCGCGACGGAAAGTGCGATCACCGAACTCGACGGGGATGCGGGCATCCTCCGCTACCGCGGTTACCCGATCGAACAACTCGCCGAACACAGCAGCTTCTTAGAGGTCAGCTACCTGCTCTATCACGGCGAACTGCCGAACCATGCCCAACACGATGCCTGGGTACAAGAGATCACTCATCACACGTACCTTCACGAGAAGTTCCGCCGCAAGATGTACGACTCCTACAACTACGACGCCCACCCGATGGGCTTGCTCTCGAGCCACGTGGCGGGCCTTTCGACGTTCTACCCCGAGTCGAAAGAAATCAACGATCCAGCCAATCGCCTCCATCAGGCCATTCGGATTATTGCCAAGGTACCCACCCTCGCCACTTCGGCGTATCGCCACACCGTGGGCCAACCGTTCGTGTTTCCCGACAACGGCCTAGGCTACTCGCACAATTTCTTGGCCATGATGTTTCGGATTGGCGACCGGGTCGAGGTTCCTGCCGCGTTCATCCGGGCGATGGAGATTTTGCTTATCTTGCACGCCGACCACGAACAGAACTGCTCCACCACGACGGCTCGGATAGTGGGGTCATCGCACACCGATCCCTACACGGCCATGGCCGCGGCATGCGGTGCTCTCTACGGGCCACGCCACGGTGGCGCCAACGAAGCCGTCCTCAACATGCTGGACGGCATCGGCACCTACGACAACGTGGATGCCTTTATCGAGGGCGTCAAGGCAGGCAAGGAACGCCTTATGGGCTTCGGCCATCGGGTGTACAAAAACTACGACCCCCGAGCCCGAATCATCAAAGCCGCCGCCCACGATGTTTTCTCCGTCACCGGTGCCAACCCACTGCTCGACATTGCGCTGAAGCTCGAGGAAACCGCGCTAAACGACGAGTACTTCATCAGTCGCCGCCTCTATCCCAACGTCGACTTCTACAGCGGTTTGATTTACGAGTCGATGGGTTTCCCCCGCAAAATGCTCACGGTTCTCTTCGCCATCGGCCGCACACCGGGTTGGCTGGCCCACTGGAACGAGATGCTCGAGCAGGAATCACGGATCACTCGACCCCGTCAGCTTTACACCGGCGAGAGCGAACGCCGCTACGTGTCGATCGACGATCGTTAGTCGTCTACGACACCACGTCGAGTACCAGCTTTCCCGCGTTAGCGTTCGCCGCCATCCGGGTGTGGGCCTCACCCACGTCAACTAGTTGGTAGCGGGAGTCGATCACGGGCGCGATTTGGCCGCTGGCAACATGGGGAAGCATTTGGGCGGAGAACTCCTGGGTAATGGCGATCTTCTCCTCGATCGGTCGCGCCCGCAAAGTCGTTCCGGTTACCGAAACTCGTTTCATCAGAAGCGATGCGACGTCGAACGGTACTCGTTGGGCCGCCAGCACCCCCACCTGGATGATGCGCCCGCCGGGGCGAACGGCGGCGACGTTGCGCGGCAAATAGTCGCCACCCACTACGTCGAGGATTACGTCGGCCCCGACGCCACCCGTAACGTCTTTGATCGCAGCTACGAAATCGGTGCTGTGGTAGTCGATAACGAGATCGGCCCCCAGCGCTACACAAACGTCGTGTTTCGCAGCCGATGCCGTGACCGCTATCCGAGCACCTATCGCCCGGGCAATCTGAATCGCCGCGGTGCCAACTCCGGATGCTCCGGCGTGAACTAGGGCCCAGCGACCTGACGTCAAGGCGCACTGGCGGACGAGGGCATCCCACGCCGTGATAAAAACCTCTGGGAAGGCACCCGCGTTTTCGAGGGCTAGAGCGGCGGGAATTGGCATCGCTTGGCGTTCGTGGACCGCCACCTTCTCGGCGTAGCAACCACCGTTGTTGATCCCCATCACGGGGTCGCCGATACGGTGCAAGGTTGCCCGCTCGCCTCGGTCCACCACTCGGCCAGCGAACTCCAGACCGGGGATCTCATGGGCCATTGGTGGTCCGGGATACAGCCCCATCCGTTGTAAAAGATCGGCGCGATTCACCGCGGTCGACACCACCTCGACCAAGACCTCTTCGGGACCGGCGACTGGATCGGGAACCGGGCGAAGCCGGAGAACCTCAGGACCACCTTTTTCTTCGAGAACGATTGCTCGCACGGACTTCTCTCTTTCAGGGTCGGGTAAACCGCAGCGCCCGCGGGTACGGATAGAAGTTCGCTTGCGTACCGTGGCTGTTTTGTTCCTTCATGGCCTGCCAGAACTCCACGGTTGAGATCTCGGGGTGGTGCTCGTCGAACACTTCGCCCACGATTCGTGGCGACCGAAGGTAGGTCTTGAACTCCTCGGGGAAGACATCGTTGGGTTCCACTGGGAACCAGGGTTGATCGAGCATCTCGTCCTCGTAACTCTGACTGACTGGCATCTTGCGAAAGTTAACGTCGGGCAAGAGGGCGAGTTCGTCGTAGTCGTAAAACACCACCGCTCCGTGTCGGGTGACGCCGAAGTTCTTAGGGAACAAATCGCCCGGAAAGATGTTGGCCGTGGCGAGGTCTTTGATTGCGTTGCCGTAGTCCAGCGCGGCATCGCGGGCCCGGTCACCCGCCATCTCGCGCAGGTAGAGGTCGAGGGGATAAAGCCGCCGCTCGGTGTAAACGTGATGCAAGATGACCTCGTCGTCGGTCACCGTAGCGCGACGCTGACAGTCAGCGGCCAACTCCTCGATAAGATCATCATCAAAGCGATCTCGACGAAAGCTGAGGTTGCGAAACTCCTGCGCATCAACGAGACGACCCGCCTTGTCGTGGTCAAACACAAGCTTATAACGCCGCTGAACGTCCTCGGGCGTGGTTCGCTTGGACGGAGGGAAGCGGTCCTTGATCAGCTTGAACACGACATCAAACGACGGCAGAGTGAACACCGCCATCACCATTCCTCGCGCCCCTCGTGCTCGTTCGAAACGGGTATTTGAGTGCTCCATATGTCGATATAACGCCCGGAACAGGTTGGTCTTGCCGTGGGCGCTGTAGCCGATGGAGGTGTACAACTCCGCTACAGGCTTTACCGGGAGCAGGCTCTTTAGAAAGCCCACGACCGCGGCGGGGCGGCGACACAACACATGGAAGTACGACCTAGTGTAACCAAACATGCGACTCGCCGCGAGTTCAGTAAGCAGCACTGCGTCGACATAAGCCCCCTCGGTCGAGACCGCAATCGGCAATATGATGGGCGAGATGCGGTTGAGCCACCGAAGCCGGCCCACAAGATACGCTCCCTTGTTGCGATAAAAAACGGGGCGCAAAATGTCGATTGAGTCGACACGGCCATCCCAAATCTCGTCAAGTTTGGCTTGCACTCGCCCCTCAATATTGGCAACGTCGCGTTCGAGATCCTCGAAGTCCGACGCCAACGGACAGTGCTCCAGAACCTGTCGAATTGCTTCACCAAGTGACTCGTCGACAGGGAAGTTCCGGTACTCGCCGCGACTTCCGTCATCGGCGGGCAGCGCCGTAGGACCGAGCCACAAAAGCTCGAGACCGGAGTCGACCCCGATTAGGTCGAACAATCGCCGCGTCACCGAGTTGTAGAAGGTTTCCCCCAACTCGAAATCCATCCGTTCACCAATGAGCCCCACATAGCGACGCCGCGCCCCCAGCCATTGACTGCGGGCCACGTCGGGATCGGTCGAGAGGATCAACCGCGCCCTATCGACTACCTCATACACGCCTCGCTTGTGCAGACTCAGTCGTTCCGTGTTGTCGTCTTGATGCGAAGCCCAGTCACGATCGATAAACCGCGACGCCGCT
>CBDEVU010000004.1:0-48467 GCA_965243715.1 Candidatus Aldehydirespiratoraceae bacterium | reverse complement strand
GCCACAGCCGAAAACACCGAGGCCGCCGCGGCGATCCCGCCCGACATCGACAACCGACGAAGCCTGTCTTACATACTAGTTGACAAATGTCGAGTAGATGGTAACATCAGCCCATGATGCAAACCTCGTTGGACCACGACCAGTTGGTTGCTGATATGACCGGCGGACTCGCCCCAGTTGCCGTGCCGTCATTTGCAGGCAGTAGCCGCCTGCGCCCCGATGGTCGGCCACGCCCTGAGTTTCGGGCCGAACTGAGACGAATCTCGGACCCCAAGAATGCCCTGCTCGTCCTCGCCGCTTTGCTTTATCCCTTCGCCGTTATCGGGGCCGCCGTTTACTTGGCCCATCTAGCGGCGTGGATTCTCGCCTTCTTTTTGATGGGCATCTACTTCCAGCGGCCGCTCACCTTGCATCACGAAGCCGCTCATCGTCTGCTATTTAGTAACCGCGTCGTCAACGATCTCATCGGCGAAAAGTTCCTCGGCGCGCTGGCCTTCGGCGACGGCAGCAATCGTTACCGGCTAGCTCACAGCCAGCATCACCGCGACGAGTTCGGCCCGCGCGAACCCGATTTCTTGCTCTACGCCCAGTATCCGATCAGCCGAGAATCGTGGCACCGGAAACTCCGCCGAGACGCCACCGGAGTATCAGGCTGGAAGAACATCAAACCCGTCCTACGAGGGCTCGGTCAAGCGTCGCGCCGCAACCGCTCGCTGGTATTCATATCCACCCAGTTGGCGATTTTCGCGATATTCTTCACCTTCGGCCAACCGTGGCTGTACTTGGTGCTGTGGTTCGCCCCGTGGATGACGATCGCCCGGGTGACCAACCGGCTCCGTGCCCTAGCCGAACACGCCGGGATGACACGGTCCAACGACCGCCGTCTCACGACCCACCACGTTCGTCAAGGCTTCTGGTCGCGGCGGCTTTTTCTGACCCAGAACATTGGCTACCACCTCGCCCACCACGTCGATTCGGGGATTCCGATGGCGAACCTGCCAAAGTTTCATAGGGCCCTCGAAGAGGACGGCTACCTGCCCTCGTCTCAGGTCCACCGGTCCTACCGGGCCATGTGGCGCACCCTTTCGATCGACCCGGCCTGAGAGCGGGAAATGTCACGGCCGCTTTCGGCCCGCAGTTTGATCGCCTCGACCCTGCTCGGCACGGTTCCGCCGACATTGCCTGGGACGTTTCTGATCGCCCTAGCGGTGGAGTTCGGTATCTCCGATGCCACCGCTCGAGTGGCGTTGTCTCGCATGACTAGCGTGGGGGAGGTGACCGCGACCGACGGTCGTTACGCGCTTGGCGGGTCATTGCTCGAACGCCACGAACGCCAACAGGAGGCGTTGGCGCCGACGCGAGAGCCGTGGGCGGGGGAGTGGGAGCAGGTTGTGGTACGACCGGGAAGTCGGCCGCCCAACGAACGCTCCGCGTTGCGAGCCGCGCTCCACCACCTCAAGTTCGGAGAGTTCCGTGACGGTATCTGGCTGCGACCCGCCAACCTCGACCCCGGTCGGCTGAGCGACCAGCGAGCCCTTATCGGTAACCAGGCTGAATGGTTCCGAACCACCCCCACGGGTGATCCACGCGCTCTGCTCGGGGTTATCTTCGATCTGACGGGGTGGGCGACTAGGTCGCGTCTCCTCAGCGAAGCGATGGAGGCTGAACTCGTTAACGACGCAACAACGTTGGCGGCGGGTTTTGCGACCGCGGCCGCGGTGCTGCGCCAGTTGGTCGCCGATCCCGAACTTCCACACCAGTTAGCTCCGGTCGGTTGGCCCGCGGAGGCGCTGCGCCACGGGCAAGTTCACCACGATCGTCACTATCGGCAGCGACTCGGCGCCTTCTTCGCCACGGTAAAGCGCGAGCCGACTAGCTAACCTTGCCGGTAATGCCGCCCCTGATTGGTCTAACCGGGAGACGAAAGCCGGGTTCGGAGATCGAAGGATTACCCGGCATTCTCCGCACCATCGACGTCGACGTGTTCTTTGGCCTCTACACCCGGGCGGTAGTCGAGGCCGCCGGAATCCCGGTGCTGTTGAGCGCGGACACGCCGCTCGATGTTGTGGGCCGTCTCGATGGCTTAGTTCTGTCGGGCGGAGTCGATGTACATCCAGACTCCTACGGCGGCGAGGTGACCACCGACTTCACCGACCTCGAACCGGACCGTGATGCCTTTGAGTTTGCCCTAGTGGACGCGGGCCGAGCCGCGGGGTTGCCGATTCTTGGCATCTGCCGCGGCTTTCAACTCTTGAACGTCGCCGCGGGTGGCACCATGACCGCCCACGTTCCTAGCCACGAACGCCTCGATTCAGCGATCGATCACCTTCACCATGAGGTTCAGTTCGTGGCAGGGTCCACGTTGGCTGAACTATATGGCGACCGAATCGCGGTCAATAGCCTCCACCACCAGACCCTCGCCGAGTTGGGGAGCGGGGTCATTGCTTGCGGGCACAGCCTCGGTGGAGTGGAGCCGGCGGTGGAGGCAATCGAGTTTGCCAACGAGCCGACCATTGGCGTGCAGTGGCACCCTGAGATGCTCCCCGGACCGGATCCCGCCCATAACTGGCTCATGGCCCGAGCGACCGAACGGGCCCTTCGCAGACCTGGCTGACCCCGCCGCTACGATCCGACGGTGCAGACGTTTTCGGTTGACGCGGTGGTCTTTGACAAAGACGGGACGTTGATCGACATCATGGCGACGTGGGGCCCCGCCATGGCGGCAATCTTGCGGGAGATGTACCCAGACCAAGGCATTCGTGGCCGAGTCAGCGCCGCGGTTGGGGTTGACGTGGAGAACGAAACCTTGGCGCCAGACTCGCCGGTCATCGCCGAAACCAACGCCGAGATCGTCGACCGGATTGCGAACGCCGCGACGAAGCCCGTCGAGGAGGTCAAGGCGCAACTCGCAACGCTCATCGAGACCCACGTCTCGGCTACGGCTACGGCGCTGCCCGGGGCAGAGATGCTTCTGCGGTCGCTACAGTCGCAAGGGTACTGGGTTGGCCTAGCGACCAACGACGGAGAACTATCAGCTCGGCGCCAGATCGACGGGTTGGGCTGGTCAAAGTACTTCGACAGCATCATCGGCTACGATTCGGGCTTCGGCGGTAAACCCGGCCCGGGCATGTTGGTTGAGAGCGCGGTTCGGGCGGGTTGTAGCAACGAACGACTAGTCATGGTGGGCGACACGGCCAGCGATATCGGCGCGGCGGCCGCGGCGGATTGTAGGTCGATTCTCGTCGGCGTGGCCCCTAGTGGCCCGTCATCGCCGGATATCCGTGTCGCGTCAACGGCGGAGATAGAGCCTCATCTTCGTCGCTAGCTGTCGAACCCAACCCCGAAGCGGTCAAGAGTTTTGAGCAAGAACCCTGGTCGGCCATGGCGATCCGCTCGGGCAATGGCCCGCCGCGTTGCCCCGATGGCAAGGGAGCGCAGCGGTTCGGGCGGGAACGGCATTGGCTTCTTGCGCACCATGGTCAGAGCCGTACGTTCCGTGTCGCGTCCGTCAATGAGATCAAGTGCCGTTCGCGCCCCAAATCGGCTGGCCCCGACTCCGAGTCCGGTGTATCCCGCGGCCCAAGCCAGTCGACCTGCGTGGCGGGTACCGAAGGCGGCGGCAAATTTCGTCGTAGTGGCGATTGGTCCCGCCCACCGGTGGGAAAAGCCGAGACCTTCGAGTTGGGGGAAGGTCGCAAAGAAGTGACCGGCGATGAGTTCGTGGCTCGCCGTGCGGTTCTCATACTTCGACCCCATCCCGTTCCCGAAGTAGTAGTTGGCGTCGTAACCGCCCCACAGGATCCGGTTGTCCTCGGTAAGGCGGTAGTAGTGGAACTGGTTGGCCGCATCGCTCAAACCTTGGCGGTCACCCCATCCAATCGAGGCCATCTGGGCGTTCGACAGCGGCTCGGTCATCAACACATGGTCATAGACCGGAACGATATAGCGGCGAAGTTGTCGCTCCGGTTCGGCCCAAGCGTTCGTGGCCACGATTACCCGCTCGGCTCGAACCCGCCCCCTTGGCGTAGCAACCGCCAGTCGGTGAAAATCGGCCTCGATACCAGTGACGCGTGAGTGATCGTAGAGTTGTGCACCGAGTTCAACGGCAACCCGTTGAAGCCCCCAGACCAGACGTGCAGGGTCGACGAGCACGAGGTCGTCGTCGTAGGACAAGCCTCCAAGATAGGTGGGGGAGTGAACTAGGGCCCGAGCTTCGTCAGGACCCAGCAGGTGAGGGTGGAAGCCGTGTTCGGTCAGGGTGGCGGCTTCTTGGGCTTGATCCTCTAGCTGCCATTCGGTGAGGGCGAACGAGATCTCGCCGCGCCGGTGGACGTCGGCTTCGATGCCATGGCGAGCAACGGTGTCGACGATGCCCGCAAGGTTTTCCTCGCCGAGGCGTTCAAGAGTGGCTATCTCGTCGGGCCAGTGGGCGAGGCCGTTGAGGAATCCGTGGGTCAGACTGGCTGCACAGAAACCACCGTTGCGGGTCGATGCACCGAACCCGGCGACCGCGGCCTCGACCACTGCAACCGATCGACCTGGGTGCTCTTCGAGCGCTTGTACGGCGGCCCACAATCCAGTAAAACCGCCCCCCACGATGCACAAATCGACCGTGATGTCGCAGTCAAGGGAACCAGCCGGAGGGGGAGCTTCGGGTCGGTCACACCAAAAAACGGCTGGTTTAGCCTCGGCGACGAGACGTTTTGCGTGGTGGGCCCGCGGAGTAGCGAAGTTCACGTTCGATAGTCCGGATTGTGCCAGACGATCAGAACAGAATTGGAGCCCACGGTCGGGTCGTTGACATAGCCAGTCAATGCCCCGCGAGCCTCAAAGCCGTGATGGAGTTGAAACGACAGCGTTGGGTCATAAAGTTCACCGGCCACAACCTTGTCGATGTACTCGTCGGCGGTCATGTCAGTGAGGTGATCGGCATAACCGGGCAGCACCCCGCCCGCGACGATGCCCGCCTTATTGAACCGTCGGACACAGTCCTTGCGTAGTTCGTACAGCTTTCGTCCGACGCCTTGGCCCCGATACTCCGGATATACCGAAATGTCGGTGCCGTAGTACCAAGGGTGGTCCATGCTGTGGTTAGAAACACCGTCCTCGCCGGTGATGTCAGCGAGGGTGTGATCCGTGTGGTCGAAGTCGAACTCGACAAACAAGCCAAGGCCCATCCCGATGGGTCGGTCGCCGTCCAGCACAACAAAGTTACCTTCGGGGAAGGTCTGAGCTAGCCGGGTAAGTTCCGCGGCGTCGTAGAGATCCCCAGGATCTATGGTGGCAAAAACTCGGCGTTCGAGTTCCGCGAGCGCCACCGCGTGTTCGGGGGCGAGGTTGACGTAGCGGAGTTCGCTCATCGGGCAAATGTAATGACCTGAAAGTCGTTCATGCTGGGTAAACCCCAAACCGCCCAGAAGTCCTTGGTCCTCGGTCGCATGATGGCCGCCCCGGCTGATTCGATGTAATAGGGCTCAACGGCAACCCGACAGATTGCGTCGGTGTCTTGGGTGAACGCCATCAGATCGGTCTCGGAGATGCGGTCACGCTCAAGCCAGGTTTGGGCGGCCGCCAGGCGCTGTTCGGAGCTCTCCTGAATCGTTTCGCCCCGTGGCCCTTGGACGGCGCTGGTTTCGGCGCTGAGGGTGTGATTGGTGTGGGCGAGCGCGGCGTCGTTTAGTGGGGTCACCGCCCGCGCCGAGGGCATGGCTTCGATGTTGTAACCCACCCCGTCGGCGTCGAACACTAAAAAGTTGTGACCCCCGGCCAAATCGGCTTCGAGTATTGCGTCGCGGGCGTCGTTGGCTGACTCTTGCTCTAGGGCGTGGCGTACCACTTGAGGCCAGGTAACACCAAGGGTACCGTCGGCCGCGGTAAGGTTGTTGATACCGACGCTGACGCCGAGTTCGTTCATCCCGATCTGGCCCAGCGCTCCGGTCGTGCTGAAGGCGATCGCCGCGGGAGCATTGTCGGGGTTGGTGCGCAGGACAACGACGTGTTCGGTGGCCGTATGGTGCATGTCCCAGGTCTGAGCCAAGTAGCCCGCCCCGTCGGCACGGTGATCACCGACAAGGACCGCCGTGCAGTCATCGTCGATGACGGTCTCGGGATGGGGTCCGCCGACAACAGCACGAACCGTGTCTACGAAATCGGTGAAACCCCCGACGATTACGGCTTGGGCCGGGCTGATACCAGCAGCCGCGGCCATCGATACCATCTCGGCATAGAGCGAGGGGGAGTGCAACTCGTGGCTGGCCAGCATCGACGCGGCGAGGTCAAGCACGTCGGCCCGCCCCATCGGCCCACCTGACCATAAACCTAACGTGACGAGGTTGAGCCGCTCCTCAGTGTAGTGGCGGATCTCGTCGGCGTAGGTCGTACCGTGGGCGTGACCCATGGCCTCCGGTGTTCCTGCGATGTCGAGAATGCGGATCGGTGATCGTTGCATCTTCCTAGTGTGGATTACTGATTAGGGCGGTTCAAGGAGCTACGGCGACGGGTTTGGTGTAACTCGGGCCTGGGCGTTGGTTCCTGTTGGTCATTCTAGGCGGCGGCGGTGTCGTCGGGGGCTGTGGTGCTCGGTCGGGAATCGTAGGTACGAGGTCAGCGCTTGACGGTCGTCTTGCAGGCAGCGCACCGCAGCGAACCGTGGAACTCGGTGCCGATCGCGTTGATCAATCCGGCGGCGCCGTCGGTGGATTCTGCCGCGGCGGGTTCGACTGCGACCCGTCGAGAAACAGGTAGTCCAAATCGATGCCGATCAGGTCGCGGTTCTGGAACACTTCGAAATCGTCCTTGAGTACCTGCTGAAGCACAAGCCGCACCGAGTGGCGCATCAACTCCTCCAGACACTCCTCAACCGGTTTCCCGAACCGAACACAGTGTCGATGTCGGCGCGGATCGTCTCAATAGGCGATACTCGTTTGGCCATGGCGTGGGTCTCCTTCGATGAGTTTGCAGCTCTTGAAAGAAAGCTACGCCAAGCCTCGTATTACACCGCCGATGGGACGCCACCCGCCTTGGGCGGGTCGAAGAAACTGGATTGATAGTTCCGAGGTAAGCGCCATCGGCTCGATTCGGTTGATGGCCGCGAAGCTCACATACCAAAAGCACTAGATCGGCGATCGAGAATTGGGTTGGTCCGGGAACGAAACCGCCTGGGCGCAGGGCGTTTTGATCGATGACTTGGCGAACCAGCGCGTGAGTGGGGGATATTTCTACACATTCATGCGGGTTTTGTTGCCAATGGCATTGCACTGTTTTGTTGACGTACTTGGGGGTAAGGAAGGAATCGGAACTTGACATATGTAACAGCGCAAAAGGCGTTAGGGGGGGGAGCAGCGGGGGCCAAAGGGCAACAAAGCGGCTCAGGTCAGGCCTTCGGGGAGAGCTGCTTCGGGTGTGCTGGTCAGAGCAGTCGGAGCGCAGCGACTGAGCGCGGTAGGCCGGAGTTTGCGAGATGTTCGAGTACTTCGGCGACCGACATTGGCGGGTTGGTGAGGTCGGCGGCTTGCCGTTCGATCACTGCATCGACTGCCGTTGGGGAGAGGTCGATGAGGTGGAGCAGAAAGATGTCGGGACTCTGGGCTTCGATGCCGTACGGCTCCAACACCTCGGTCGGGAAGTCGCGCAGGTTCTCGGTGACGATGACCTGTGAGCCGGATCGGATTGCGGCAGCGAGAACGTGGCGGTCCTTGGGGTCGGGGAGTTCGAGGCCGTCGATGAGTGATTCGTATCCGGTTACGAGGCAGTCGGGTACGGCTTGGCACATGAGTTCGCGGGTGCGTGCGAGTTTCGCCACGGTGAGGTCGGAACGACGCCGGACGATGGAGCCCACCATTTCGTCGAGGATTTGATCGGACCAGACAGCTCGGAACAAGCCAGTCATGCCTAGACGGACCAAGAGATCCCGCAACCCTGGGGGGTGCAGAACGCACGCGTCGTATGTGGCCGTGAAGGCCATGGGTCCGAGTCGGTGCTAGTACTCGAGGCCGAGGCGCTGTGCTTCGGCGGTCAGCTTGCTCGCGACCGCATGGCGGTCCACGTCATCGAGGCGCTTGTATGTGAGAAGATCGGCCAGAAGAACACGTCGTCGATTCCCGACTCGGCGGTACGGGATCTTCTCGTCTTCCAACAGCTTCACGAAGTAGGGGCGAGACACATTCAACAGATCTGCTGCCTGTTGAGTGGTGAGCTCGGCATGGACTGGCGCAACGGTCACTGCGTTGCCGTAGGCGATTTGGGCCAGCACATCTACGAGGAGTCGCAACGCTTCGCCGGGGACCTTAAGGGTTGCGTTGTTGTCATCAGCTCGAAGCTGGACGGTGGCGCCGGCAAGGTCGGGGCTGTCTCGCAGGAACTTGTCGAGCGCGGTGACAGCTTCAGCAGCCTGGGCAACGGCCGTCTCATCAGGAATATTCAGTTTGTGGTCAAGCGGGGCTGTCGGTGCCATCTCATCGTCTCCTGGATCGAGTTGCTTCTTCGTATCGCGAGTGGGTCAGTTGCTTTGGCTTTCCATCGACCAACTCTTCCTCAGATGTTAGCATGATTCGAAACAATCGAAACATCGGACTCAGCGGCCTTGAAGGACACTTCGGGAGCCGATTTTCGAAAAGTCTGCGAGATTCGGTTTCGATTTGGCCATCTTGTCGGACATGTAGGTGCCACACCCCCCCCCAAAAAAAACAGTGAGGAAAGCATGACTGCATACGACCAACTTGATCAGCTCCGGAAGGACATCGCCGCCAACGCAGACTCGCTGGCGGAAGCGAAGGCCCGACAGAGAGCTGTCTGCGCAGCAGCGAACACCTTCGACGGCTCGTTGCGCACCTACAAATCTGGGTCGGTCGCCACCCGGTTCACCAACGACCCGGTGAGTGACGCTGATGGTGGGGTTGTGATGGGGAGCTGCCAGCTGCTCTCGTGGAGGATCTACGGGACTGCATTCGGCCGATTCTGAAGGAGGCGTACCCGGACGTTGTCATCAAACTGATGAAGCGCGGCCTGCTGATCGAGTTCCACGAGCCTCTCGCGTCCGGCGAGGACCCGACGGTCGACCTCGTGCTGGCGCTCAACCGGGTTGAGGGTGACGCACTGTGGATTCCGAACCTCGATCAGAACCGTTGGGACGCCAGCCACCCTGAGGAGCACGTGGTGCTGTTCACCGCAGGATCTGATGGACTTCGCCGGACTCGGCGCCACGTCGTACGGATTGCCAAGGCCCAGGTGAAGCAGTTCGCCGTGCCTGCTGTTTGCTCGTTCAACATCGCCGCTTTGGCGTGGGAGTGCATCGAGTTAGCGGAACACCTCTCTGCCGACCCGGCGGAAATCAGCCCCTCGATCAAGGTCAAGGATCGAAACATCGCGGTGAAACGCTTCCGCAAGACCGCCGACAACCTCAAGCTGGCCATCGAAGCTGGCGACGATGACACCAAGGTCCTTGAAGCCCTCACGGAGTTCGGCGTCTTCTGGGAGCTGCTCGACCCGCCCGCAGGGTCATCGTGCAGTGCTGTCAACGGCGCCATCGCCTCCGGCAGTGCACTGTCCATCGACACTTCAGGGATCCTAAAAACCGGGACGATCGCGTCGACGCCACTGAAGACGACCCGCTCCTACGGCAACGGTCATGGACCGCCGGGATAGCCCCGGGCCCTGGTACGGCCGATTCCGTGATCGTCTTCAGTTCGAAGGTGCCACGAGACGGGGCCTCAAGTCCTACGGTCATATCAGCGACCGGCCGGTAGAGGTTGGTTCTACGAACTCAGCATCGAACCGGAAGGCTGCCCGCGTCGGCGGGTCCGTATCGAGTTCCTCCTCGCCGACGGTGGACGTTACCCCCGGGTGTTTGCCGATGGACCAGCTCATTCGCCGCACCGCTATCACGCCGATGACGGCCATCTCTGCATGTGGTATCCGGATGACCCGCCCAGCCAACGATGGATCTTCAAGGACGGACTCCTGGCATTGATCGGCCAAATCCATGTGCACCTCATCAAGGAGCGTCTTTGGCGAGAACTCGGCGAGTGGCCCGGTGACGAAGCCCCTCACGAAGTCCCAACCGAACGAAAGGCAGCCTGATGCTGCTCGCACAGGAAACATCACGCTGGGAGTCCGGCCTCATTGGCGCGGTCATGGAGTACCGCGAATATCCCTTCATCGTTCGACGCCGAACCAGCGACACCGACCGTGGAGACATCACAACCGAACTCTCGACAATCCAGGCATCGCTCAATAAATACGTGGCCCTCCTGCGAGTCGAATCCAACGCGGTCAGCCTCCACTACCAGAACCTCGTCGCTGAGACCCGGCGCATCGCTGGAGTCGCCATCGCCGCCGGATGGGATGTGCCTGTCCGCGACAAGGGTGAGGAAATGCATGTTCGAGACGTGGACCTCAGCTCGCTCGTCGACTTCGACCACGCATTCATCACCGCAGTGAAGCGCCACCTAGCCGCCATCAACTCCGAGAGAGAGAGCTCAGCCGCCATTGGCGCTAGGTCGGCGAACGACGTCGTACAGGAGGTCATCGGCGAACTGATGAAGCACGGCTTTGACCTGGCCGACAAAATCTCGGGCTCGCTCGGCGGATACCTACGTGGAGCGATACGAAACCGTGTCAAGACAGCTTTTGAAAAGTAGCACGGCGAGGTGGTCCTCGACGATGATGTCCTTTACGAGGTCGGCGATCGGACCGACATTGCGGATGCGGTTGTTGACGAGCAGGTCATCACCGCGGCCCTGGAACCGCTCAGCAGTCGCGACCGCTTCGTGATCGAAGAAACGTTGATGCATCGCCGCAGCAAAGCGGACGTCGCCAGGGAGCTTGGCCTAACCGGGCCGGGTGTCGCCAAAATGCAGGCGCGTGTATTGGCCGATATAACAAAACGAATCGGTGGTGAACACTCATGAATGGCGAACAGCTAGACGAACTCGAGGCATGGTTCGACCATTACATCGAGCATCTCGCTGGTAACAGCGACGTTGCACCGACCCTCGGCGATCTGAGCCCGGACCTGCGGGGAGAGGCGCGACGAAGAGCATTTACCGTCAGCGAGCTGGCCCGCGAACTCACACGGCTCGGCTGGTCGGTCTCAGGGGCTGAACTGGGCGAGATCGAGTCGGGCAAGCGCCTCGATGTCCCAGGCACCGCTATCCCCCTTCTCATCTCATACCTGAACGTGTCTTCTGATGACTTTGCTGGAACAGGGTTGGTGAGGGTTGACCAACTTTTGTCATTGGACCGAGTCCGTAGCCAGATTGAAGCTGCCGCGCAACGGCTTGGAAGACCGTTCGAGGAGATTTCGACGTTGCTGCGACCGCAACTCGCCGGCGCACATTTTCGTGAGCACGACAGCCAGGAGGACGATGTCGCCGAGATTGTCCAAACCCTCCTGGACGCCATCGAGTAGTCATGGACCCACGCACCCTCGCCGACCGAGCGGTCGCGAACCTGGACCCAGACATCGTCACTGCGATCAGTAGCGACCCAAAACTCGGCGCAGCGAAACTCGGCCTCTCGGTGGAAGCAATGGAGGCTGTGCCGAAACGAGGTTCCGGTGGCTGGTGCGACGGTGCTTCGTTCGTCGACGATGGCCGGATCATGTATCGACCCACGCTTAGTCTGCGTGAGAACTTCACCATTTGCCACGAACTGGCACATCACTTGCTTCGGCTGGACGATGACGCAATGGACTGGGTCTACGACAGGGATGACCCAAATGACGCCCTCGAAACCCTGTGCGACAAGATGGCCGCAGCCCTATTAGTGCCCAGCGACCTCGTCGATCAGATGCCGTCCCTGGGGTTCGTTGCGGTTATCGATCCTTCGAACCAAAGGGTCTGGGTCACCGCGCGCAAAGGAGACACGTCACCTGCTGCGTACCGTGATCAGGTAATTCCGCCTGGGCATATACTGCACCGCCTGACCGACGAGAACGACCACATCCGGGCGAAGTCTTGGTGGCCGCGCGGTGCGAACGATCGGTGGTCCTACTACCTCGACGCTTGTCGCGCAGGCAACTGGAACATCGCCGTTTTCGCCGAACGAGACCTGTTGGAGATCGAGGAACTGCACTTCGCTGCACCCGAACGAATTCAACACGACGGAGATGTGAACTGCCCTTGTGGGTTCAAGGGCGGTTCGAAGTGGTTCCCGTGCAACGATTGCAAAGCGCCCTCCTGCCCGAAGTGTCGAAAGTGTCTCTGCGATTATCGGGCTGAGCGAGAGAACAGAACAGCGTGCACTCAGTGCTTTCAATCGGTGGGAGCGCATCTGCTTGAGGACGGGGTTTGCGACGGCTGTCGCTAACGAGGCTCGGGCGTCTCAGGCAATGCGCGCTGTGCGACGCACCACGGGAGGTTGGTGGCGTCCCATCGGCGGTGTAATACGAGGCCTGGCGTAGGTTCCTTCAAGAGCTGCTAACTCATCGAAGGAGACCCACGCCATGCCCAGACGAGTATCGCCTATTGAGCCGATCCGCGCCGACATCGACACTGTGTTCGGTTCGGGAAAACCGGTTGAGGAGTGTCTGGAGGAGTTGATGCGCCACTCGGTGTGGGGCTTGTGCTTCAGTAGGTCCTCGAGGACGAAGTCACGGCCTGGTTGGGCCGCGAGTGGAACTCCCGAAGTTGCGTAACACGATCGAGACGTACGCGTCGCAACTCCTCGGGAAAAGGGGTGGTGCGCTCTGCGCCGTTGGAGGCGCTCGTCGTTTCGGGGTGGCTCTGTCGAAATCGACGGCTTCTCGGATCTGTCAGGTCCTCAAGGACGATTTCGAGGTGTTCCAGAACCGCGACCTGACCGGCATCGATTTGGACTACCTGTTTCTCGACGGGTCGCATTTCAAGATGCATGACGGCAGCAACGCGGAGCCGGTCATGGTTGCCTACGCCATCACCTCTGTTGGCCAACCGGTCCTGGTCGCAGTCGAGCCCGCCGCGGCAGAATCCACCGACGGCGCCGCCGGATTGATCAACGCGATCGGCACCGAACTCCACGGTTCGCTGCGGTGCGCTGCCCGCAAGACAACCGTCAAGCGCTGACCTCGTACCTACGATACCCGACCGAACACCACAAACGGATCCAACACACCAACCTCATCGAACGGACCTTCGGCGAAACCCAACGACGTGTGAAAGTCATCGGCGGGCTGGCAAAGACTACGCTACACCCCAGCCATCACCCGACACCATAGGCTTTGCCTTGTCGGGCGGCGCCGATCAGTCGTTGTTCGTCATCGACGCCACCACCGGGGACTTGACCTTCAACACGGCCCCCGACTTCGAACACCCAACCGACGCCAACGGCGACAACGACTACGAAGTCCAAATCACCGCCACCGCAGGCAACTACACGCTAACGGGGGTGATAACCGTCATCGTCACTCCCTAGCGGGAATGTCGCCGAACTAGCAAAGAGGTGATTGCGTTCCCGACCCGCTGGCCTCTGGTCGGGAACGATCACTTTAGAGGTAGCAGTCGCTACCAAACCCGCCTCGGCCAATCTAGTTGCATTTAACCCACCGTTGATTGGAATTTTCTCATCAGCCACGGGCCGGCTTGGACGGCGGCATAACGGGGTGGCTCATCGGGGCGGCGACAACCGGGCAGGCATTGGATTGTCGCGTCCCAGTTCGCCATATGGAAAAAGGCCAAGGACTGTCGGGCCGGGCCCGAGTTAGTAACCCTATGCATCGTCGACGGCCAGCGATCGTTGGTCCATTGGGCAACCGAGTCACCGAGGTTCACGACCAAGGTTTCGGGGTCGGGCTCGACCGCGGCCCATTGGCCGTCGCGGAGGATCTCCAGCCCCGCAACATCGTCGGTCTGCAGGATTGTGAGCGTGCCGTAATCAGCGTGAGCCCCGGCCCGAAGCGACCCCGCGGGCGGATCATCGATCTTCGGGTAGCGGATCGCTCGCATCGACGTGATCGGGCGATCGATCATCGACTCGAAATAGTTGGCGGGCAGTTCTAGAGCCAACGCCATGACCGACATGAGCCGGGCCGCAACCTCGCTCAGCGCTCGATAGTACGTCTCCCAGACTGGGCGCAGTTCGGGCTGGGACTTGGGCCATAGACTCGGGGAGCGAATCCATTCCTCGCCGTCGTTTCGAACCGATCGAGGGGCCGCCCCGCAGTCGGGGCCAACTGACAGTGATTCCTTCAGATCGGGACGAGCGGTCTCGTCGCCTGTAGATCGAGCGAGGGACTCAAATCCGAACCGCGAGTAGCCATAGGGATACCCGGGCTCCGGAAAGGCGATCTTCATTTTTTCGGCCTCCGGCAGTGCGAAGAAGGCGGACGCGGCGGCCCACGCTCCCGCGCGGATCTCGGGCTCAACAACGGTGACCGGAATCCGGAAGAAGCCATCAACCTCGCAGGCCTGGGCCAGCGCCGCTACTTGAGTGACGATAGCGGCGTCGAGATCAACCAAACCTAGTTGCATGCCCCGACCGTACCGGCCCGCTGGCCAGGAGCGATCACTTTAGACGTAGCAGGCGGGGCCCCGTGGCCGCAAAACCCGAATCGGCCAATCTATGAATCGGCCAATCTATGAATCGGCCAATCTATGAATCGGCCAATCTATGAATCGGCCAATCTATGAATCGGCCAATCTATTTATACCATATTGTCCATCGGGGGGGGGGGTATACATTGTAGCAACATCTGGCTTAACGTGGCCATAGATTAACCGAGGTATTGGAATGCTGGTTCGAGCGATGCGAGTAGTGGTCGCCTTGGGCACAGTGACAACGTCGTTGGCGATGGTGGCGGCGCAGGAGGCGCCTGACTCGGATGACAACGACAGCGCTCCGGTATTGGCAGCAAGCGCAACCCATACTGTTGCCGAAGGCCAAACCGTCGTAGCTACCGTGATCGCTACCGACGCCGACGGCGACACTATCACCTACGAACTGACAGGCGGCGCCGACCAAGACGACTTCGCGATCGGCGCCGCCTCAGGTGAGCTGACATTCAACACCGCACCAGATTTCGAAAACCCGACTGATGCCGACGGTAATAACGTCTATGTGGTTGTGGTCACCGCAACCGCCGGCGGCCAAGCCGTGACTCAGACGGTGACGGTCAGGGTTACTAACGTGGACGACAACGCTCCGGTGTTTGCGGAAGGAAGCGTAAACCACACTGTTGCCGAAAACTTCACCACCAGCGCCATCGTAACCACCGTGACCGCTACCGACGCCGACGGCGACGACATCACCATCGAGCCATCAAGCATCATCGTCTACCCCATCACCTACACGCTGACAGGCGCCGACCAGTCGAGCTTTACTATCGACCCCTTCGCTAGGCTGAGATTCAACACGGTACCAGATTTCGAAAACCCGGGTGATGCCGACGGTAATAATGTCTATGTGGTTGTGGTCACCGCAACCTCAGGCACTCGGACCGCCTCTCAGACGGTGACGGTCACTGTCACTAACGTGGACGACAACGCTCCGGTATTTACATCAACCGCAGCCCACAATGTTGCCGAAGGTCAAACCGCCGTAACTACCGTGACCGCTATCGACGACGATGGCGACACCATCACCTACAAACTGACAGGCTTAGAGCGGTCGAGCTTTACTATCGATGCCAATACAGGTGAGCTGAGATTCAGAACGGCACCGGATTTCAAAAACCCGGGTGATACCGACGGTAATAACGTCTATGCGGTTGTGGTCACCGCAACCGCCGGCGGTCAATCCACGAATCAGGCGGTGACGGTCACTGTCACTAACGTGAACGCTCTGGTATTGGCAGCAACCGCAGCCCACAATGTTGTCGAAGGTCAAACCGCTGTAACTACCGTGACCGCTACCGACGACGACGGCGACACCATCACCTACAAACTGACAGGCTTAGACCGGTTGAGCTTTGCTATCGCCCCCAATACAGGTGAGCTGAGATTCAGAACGGCACCGGATTTCAAAAACCCGGAAGATGCCGACGGTAATAACGTCTATATGTTTGTGGTCACCGCAACCGTCGGCACTCTGACCGCCTCTCAGACGGTGACGGTCACTGTCACTAACGAGAACGCTCCGGTATTGGCAGCAACCGCAGCCCACAATGTTGCTGAAGGTCAAACCGCTGTAGCTACCGTGATCGCTACCGACGGCGACGGCGACACCATCACCTACACGCTGACAGGCGGCGCCGACCGGTCAAGCTTTACTATCGATGCCGCCTCAGGTGTGTTGGCATTCAACACTGCACCGGATTTCGAAAACCCGACTGATGCTGGCGGTAATAATGTCTATGTGGTTGTGGTCACCGCAACCGCCGGCGGCGAGACCGCTTTTCAGACGGTGACGGTCACTGTCACTAACGAGAACGCTCTGGTATTGGCAGGAACCGCAGCCCACAGTGTTGTCGAAGGTCAAACCGCTGTAACTACCGTGATCGCTACCGACGACGACGGCGACACCATCACCTACGAACTAACAAGCGGCGCCGACCGGTCAAGCTTTACTATCGACGCCGCCTCAGGTGTGTTGGCATTCAACACTGCACCAGATTTCGAAAACCCGGGTGATGCTGGCGGTAATAATGTCTATGTGGTTGTGGTCACCGCAACCGCCGGCGGCGAGATCGCCTTTCAGACGGTGACGGTCACTGTCACTAACGTGGACGACAACGCTCCAGTATTGGCATCAACCGCAGCCCACAATGTTGCTGAAGGTCAAACCGTCGTAGCTACCGTGATCGCTACCGACGGCGATGGCGACACCATCACCTACGAACTAACAGGCGGCGCCGACCAGGGCGACTTCGAGATCGGCGCCGCCTCAGGTGTGTTGGCATTCAACACTGGACCAGATTTCGAAAACCCGGGTTCTGCCGATAACAGTAATGTCTATGTGGTTGTGGTCGCCGCAACTGCGGGCGGCCAAGCCGTGGCTCAGGTGGTGACGGTCACTGTCACTAACGTGGACGACAATGCTCCAGTATTGGCAGCAACCGCAGCCCACACTGTTGCTGAAGGCCAAACCGTCGTAGCTACCGTGATCGCTACCGACGGCGATGGCGACACCATCACCTACACGCTGACAGGCGCCGACCAAGACGACTTCGAAATCACCGACACAGGTGTGTTGGCATTCAACACGGCACCGGATTTCGAAAACCCGAGCGATGCTGGCGGTAATAACGTTTATGTGGTTGTGGTCGCCGCAACCTCAGGCACTCGGACCGCTTTTCAGACGGTGACGGTCACTGTCACTAACGTGAACGACAACGCTCCGGTGTTTGCGACAGGAAGCGCAGCCCACAATGTTGCTGAAGGTCAAACCGTCGTAGGTACCGTGATCGCTACCGACGGCGATGGCGACACCATCACCTACGAACTAACAGGCGGCGCCGACCGGTCAAGCTTTACTATCGACGCCGCCTCAGGTGTGTTGGCATTCAACACTGCACCGGATTTCGAAAACCCGAGCGATGCTGGCGGTAATAATGTCTATGTGGTTGTGGTTACCGCAACCGCGGGCGGCCAAGCCGTGACTCAGGTGGTGACGGTCACTGTTACTAACGTGGACGACAACGCTCCGGTGTTTGCGGAAGGAAGCGCAGCCCACAATGTTGCTGAAGGTCAAACCGTCGTAGCTATCGTGATCGCTACCGACGGCGATGGCGACACCATCACCTACACGCTGACAGGCGCCGACCAGGGCGACTTCGAAATCACCGACACAGGTGAGTTGGCATTCAACACGGCACCGGATTTCGAAAACCCGGGTGATGCTGGCGGTAATAATGTCTATGTGGTTGTGGTCGCCGCAACCTCAGGCACTCGGACCGCTTTTCAGACGGTGACGGTCACTGTCACTAACGTGAACGACAACGCTCCGGTGTTTGCGGAAGGAAGCGCAGCCCACAATGTTGCTGAAGGTCAAACCGTCGTAGCTACCGTGATCGCTACCGACGGCGATGGCGACACCATCACCTACACGCTGACAGGCGGCGCCGACCGGTCAAGCTTTACTATCGATGCCGCCTCAGGTGTGTTGGCATTCAACACTGCACCGGATTTCGAAAACCCGGGTTCTGCCGATAACAGTAATGTCTATGTGGTTGTGGTTACTGCAACCGCGGGCGGCCAAGCCGTGACTCAGGTGGTGACGGTCACTGTTACTAACGTGGACGACAACGCTCCGGTGTTTGCGGAAGGAAGCGCAGCCCACAATGTTGCTGAAGGTCAAACCGTCGTAGCTATCGTGATCGCTACCGACGGCGATGGCGACACCATCACCTACACGCTGACAGGCGCCGACCAAGACGACTTCGAAATCACCGCCTCAGGTGTGTTGGCATTCAACACTGCACCGGATTTCGAAAACCCGGGTGATGCTGGCGGTAATAATGTCTATGTGGTTGTGGTCGCCGCAACCGCCGGCACTCGGACCGCTTTTCAGACGGTGACGGTCACTGTCACTAACGTGGACGACAACGCTCCAGTATTGGCAGGAACCGCAGCCCACAGTGTTGTCGAAGGTCAAACCGCTGTAGCTACTGTGATCGCTATCGACGGCGATGGCGACACCATCACCTACACGCTGACAGGCGGCGCCGACCGGTCAAGCTTTACTATCGATGCCGCCTCAGGTGTGTTGGCATTCAGAACGGCACCAGATTTCGAAAACCCGGGTTCTGCCGATAACAGCAACATCTATGTGCTTGAGGTTACTGCAACCGCGGGCGGCCAAGCCGTGACTCAGGTGGTGACGGTCACTGTTACTAACGTGGACGACAACGCTCCGGTGTTTGCGGAAGGAAGCGCAGCCCACACTGTTGCTGAAGGTCAAACCGCTGTAGCTACCGTGATCGCTACCGACGGCGATGGCGACACCATCACCTACACGCTGACAGGCGCCGACCAAGACGACTTCGAAATCACCGATACAGGTGTGTTGGCATTCAACACGGCACCAGATTTCGAAAACCCGAGCGATGCTGGCGGTAATAACGTCTATGTGGTTGTGGTCACCGCAACCGCCGGCACTCGGACCGCCTTTCAGACGGTGACGGTCACTGTCACTAACGTGAACGACAACACTCCAGTATTGGCATCAACCGCAGCCCACAATGTTGCTGAAGGTCAAACCGTCGTAGCTACCGTGATCGCTACCGACGGCGACGGCGACACCATCACCTACGAACTAACAAGCGGCTCCGACCAGGGCGACTTCGAAATCACCGACACAGGTGAGCTGACATTCAACACTGCACCAGATTTCGAAAACCCGAGCGATGCCGACGGTAATAACGTCTATGTGGTTGTGGTCACCGCAACCGCCGGCGGCGAGATCGCCTCTCAGACGGTGACGGTCACTGTCACTAACGAGAACGCTCCAGTATTCGCGGCAGCAACCGCAACCGCAACCTATAGTGTTGCTGAAGGCCAAACCGTCGTAGCTACCGTGATCGCTATCGACGACGATGGCGACACCATCACCTACGAACTTACAGGCGGCGCCGACCGGTCAAGCTTTACTATCGACGCCGCCTCAGGTGTTGAATGCCAACACACCTGTATCGGTGATTTCGAAGTCGTCTTGGTCGGCGCCTGTCAGCGTGTAGGTGATGGTGTCGCCATCGCCGTCGGTAGCGATCACGGTAGCTACAGACGGTTTGACCTTCAGCAACATTGTGGGCTGCGCTTCCTTCCGCAAACACCGGAGCGTTGTCGTCCACGTTAGTGACAGTGACCGTCACCACCTGAGTCACGGCTTGGCCGCCCGCGGTTGCAGTAACCTCAAGCACATAGATGTTGCTGTTATCGGCAGAACCCGGGTTTTCGAAATCCGGTGCCGTGTTGAATGTCAACTCACCTGTGTCGGCGTCGATAGTAAAGCTTGACCGGTCGGCACCGCCTGTCAGCGTGTAGGTGATGGTGTCGCCATCGCCGTCGATAGCGATCACGGTAGCTACAGCGGTTTGGCCTTCGACAACACTGTGGGCTGCGCTTCCTGCCGCAAACACCGGAGCGTTGTCGTCCACGTTAGTGACAGTGACCGTCACCGTCTGAAAAGCGGTCCGAGTGCCAGCGGTTGCGGCGACCACAACCACATAGACATTATTACCGCCGGCATCGCTCGGGTTTTCGAAATCTGGTGCCGTGTTGAATGCCAGGTCACCTGTGTCGGTGATTTCGAAGTCGTCTTGGTCGGCGCCTGTCAGCGTGTAGGTGATGGTGTCGCCATCGCCGTCGGTAGCGATCACGGTAGTTACGACGGTTTGGCCTTCAGCAACATTGTGGGCTGCGGTTGATGCCGCGAATACTGGAGCGTTGTCGTCCACGTTAGTGACAGTGACCGTCACCACCTGAGTCACGGCTTGGCCGCCCGCGGTTGCGGTAACCTCAAGCACATAGATGTTACTGTTATCGGCAGAACCCGGGTTTTCGAAATCTGGTGCCGTGTTGAATGTCAACTCACCTGTGTCGGCGTCGATAGTAAAGCTTGACCGGTCGGCGCCGCTTGTTAGTTCGTAGGTGATGGTGTCGCCGTCGCCGTCGGTAGCGATCACGGTAGTTACGACGGTTTGGCCTTCGGCAACAGTGTGGGCTGCGGTTCCTGCCAATACTGGAGAGTTGTCATTCACGTTAGTGACAGTGACCGTCACCGTCTGAGAGGCGATCTCGCCGCCAGCGGTTGCGGTGACCACAACCACATAGACATTATTACCGCCAGCATCACCCGGGTTTTCGAAATCCGGTGCCGTGTTGAATGCCAACACACCTGTGTCGGTGATTTCGAAGTCGTCTTGGTCGGCGCCTGTCAGCGTGTAGGTGATGGTGTCGCCATCGCCGTCGGTAGCGATCACGGTAGCTACGACGGTTTGACCTTCGGCAACATTGTGGGCTGCGCTTCCTGCCGCAAATACTGGAGCGTTGTCGTCCACGTTAGTGACAGTGACCGTCACCACCTGAGTCACGGCTTGGCCGCCCGCGGTTGCGGCGACCACAACCACATAGACATTACTGTTATCGGCAGAACCCGGGTTTTCGAAATCTGGTCCAGTGTTGAATGCCAACACACCTGAGGCGGCGCCGATCTCGAAGTCGCCCTGGTCGGCGCCGCCTGTTAGTTCGTAGGTGATGGTGTCGCCATCGCCGTCGGTAGCGATCACGGTAGCTACGACGGTTTGACCTTCAGCAACATTGTGGGCTGCGGTTGATGCCAATACTGGAGCGTTGTCGTCCACGTTAGTGACAGTGACCGTCACGGCCTGAAAGGCGATCTCGCCGCCGGCGGTTGCGGTGACCACAACCACATAGACATTATTACCGCCAGCATCACCCGGGTTTTCGAAATCTGGTGCAGTGTTGAATGCCAACACACCTGAGGCGGCGTCGATAGTAAAGCTTGACCGGTCGGCGCCGCTTGTTAGTTCGTAGGTGATGGTGTCGCCGTCGTCGTCGGTAGCGATCACGGTAGTTACAGCGGTTTGACCTTCGACAACACTGTGGGCTGCGGTTCCTGCCAATACCAGAGCGTTCTCGTTAGTGACAGTGACCGTCACCGTCTGAAAAGCGGTCTCGCCGCCGGCGGTTGCGGTGACCACAACCACATAGACATTATTACCGCCAGCATCACCCGGGTTTTCGAAATCCGGTGCAGTGTTGAATGCCAACACACCTGAGGCGGCATCGATAGTAAAGCTTGACCGGTCGGCGCCGCCTGTCAGCGTGTAGGTGATGGTGTCGCCGTCGCCGTCGGTAGCGATCACGGTAGCTACAGCGGTTTGACCTTCAGCAACATTGTGGGCTGCGGTTGCTGCCAATACCGGAGCGTTCTCGTTAGTGACAGTGACCGTCACCGTCTGAGAGGCGGTCAGAGTGCCGACGGTTGCGGTGACCACAAACATATAGACGTTATTACCGTCGGCATCTTCCGGGTTTTTGAAATCCGGTGCCGTTCTGAATCTCAGCTCACCTGTATTGGGGGCGATAGCAAAGCTCAACCGGTCTAAGCCTGTCAGTTTGTAGGTGATGGTGTCGCCGTCGTCGTCGGTAGCGGTCACGGTAGTTACAGCGGTTTGACCTTCGACAACATTGTGGGCTGCGGTTGCTGCCAATACCAGAGCGTTCACGTTAGTGACAGTGACCGTCACCGCCTGATTCGTGGATTGACCGCCGGCGGTTGCGGTGACCACAACCGCATAGACGTTATTACCGTCGGTATCACCCGGGTTTTTGAAATCCGGTGCCGTTCTGAATCTCAGCTCACCTGTATTGGCATCGATAGTAAAGCTCGACCGCTCTAAGCCTGTCAGTTTGTAGGTGATGGTGTCGCCATCGTCGTCGATAGCGGTCACGGTAGTTACGGCGGTTTGACCTTCGGCAACATTGTGGGCTGCGGTTGATGTAAATACCGGAGCGTTGTCGTCCACGTTAGTGACAGTGACCGTCACCGTCTGAGAGGCGGTCCGAGTGCCTGAGGTTGCGGTGACCACAACCACATAGACATTATTACCGTCGGCATCACCCGGGTTTTCGAAATCTGGTACCGTGTTGAATCTCAGCCTAGCGAAGGGGTCGATAGTAAAGCTCGACTGGTCGGCGCCTGTCAGCGTGTAGGTGATGGGGTAGACGATGATGCTTGATGGCTCGATGGTGATGTCGTCGCCGTCGGCGTCGGTAGCGGTCACGGTGGTTACGATGGCGCTGGTGGTGAAGTTTTCGGCAACAGTGTGGTTTACGCTTCCTTCCGCAAACACCGGAGCGTTGTCGTCCACGTTAGTAACCCTGACCGTCACCGTCTGAGTCACGGCTTGGCCGCCGGCGGTTGCGGTGACCACAACCACATAGACGTTATTACCGTCGGCATCAGTCGGGTTTTCGAAATCTGGTGCGGTGTTGAATGTCAGCTCACCTGAGGCGGCGCCGATCGCGAAGTCGTCTTGGTCGGCGCCGCCTGTCAGTTCGTAGGTGATAGTGTCGCCGTCGGCGTCGGTAGCGATCACGGTAGCTACGACGGTTTGGCCTTCGGCAACAGTATGGGTTGCGCTTGCTGCCAATACCGGAGCGCTGTCGTTGTCATCCGAGTCAGGCGCCTCCTGCGCCGCCACCATCGCCAACGACGTTGTCACTGTGCCCAAGGCGACCACTACTCGCATCGCTCGAACCAGCATTCCAATACCTCGGTTAATCTATGGCCACGTTAAGCCAGATGTTGCTACAATGTATACCCCCCCCGATGGACAATATGGTATAAATAGATTGGCCGATTCATAGATTGGCCGATTCATAGATTGGCCGATTCATAGATTGGCCGATTCGGGTTTTGCGGCCACGGGGCCCCGCCTGCTACGTCTAAAGTGATCGCTCCTGGCCAGCGGACCGGTACGGTCGGGGGCATGCAACTAAGTTTGGTTGATCTCGACGCCGCTATCGTCACTCAAGTAGCGGCGCTGGCCCAGGCCTGCGAGGTTGATGGCTTCTTCCGGATTCCGGTCACCGTTGTTGAGCCCGAGATCCGCGCGGGAGCGTGGGCCGCCGCGTCCGCCTTCTTCGCACTGCCGGAGGCCGAAAAAATGAAGATCGCCTTTCCGGAGCCCGGGTATCCCTATGGCTACTCGCGGTTCGGATTTGAGTCCCTCGCTCGATCTACGGGCGACGAGACCGCTCGTCCCGATCTGAAGGAATCACTGTCAGTTGGCCCCGACTGCGGGGCGGCCCCTCGATCGGTTCGAAACGACGGCGAGGAATGGATTCGCTCCCCGAGTCTATGGCCCAAGTCCCAGCCCGAACTGCGCCCAGTCTGGGAGACGTACTATCGAGCGCTGAGCGAGGTTGCGGCCCGGCTCATGTCGGTCATGGCGTTGGCTCTAGAACTGCCCGCCAACTATTTCGAGTCGATGATCGATCGCCCGATCACGTCGATGCGAGCGATCCGCTACCCGAAGATCGATGATCCGCCCGCGGGGTCGCTTCGGGCCGGGGCTCACGCTGATTACGGCACGCTCACAATCCTGCAGACCGACGATGTTGCGGGGCTGGAGATCCTCCGCGACGGCCAATGGGCCGCGGTCGAGCCCGACCCCGAAACCTTGGTCGTGAACCTCGGTGACTCGGTTGCCCAATGGACCAACGATCGCTGGCCGTCGACGATGCATAGGGTTACTAACTCGGGCCCGGCCCGACAGTCCTTGGCCTTTTTCCATATGGCGAACTGGGACGCGACAATCCAATGCCTGCCCGGTTGTCGCCGCCCCGATGAGCCACCCCGTTATGCCGCCGTCCAAGCCGGCCCGTGGCTGATGAGAAAATTCCAATCAACGGTGGGTTAAATGCAACTAGATTGGCCGAGGCGGGTTTGGTAGCGACTGCTACCTCTAAAGTGATCGTTCCCGACCCGAGGCCAGCGGGTCGGGAACACAATCACCTCTTTGCTAGTTCGGCGACATTCCCGCTAGGGAGTGACGATGACGGTTATCACCCCCGTTAGCGTGTAGTTGCCTGCGGTGGCGGTGATTTGGACTTCGTAGTCGTTGTCGCCGTTGGCGTCGGTTGGGTGTTCGAAGTCGGGGGCCGTGTTGAAGGTCAAGTCCCCGGTGGTGGCGTCGATGACGAACAACGACTGATCGGCGCCGCCCGACAAGGCAAAGCCTATGGTGTCGGCCGGGTCGGGGTCAGAAGCGGTCACGGTGACTACCTCCGTGTTGCCCTCCGCGATCGTGAACCGCTCTGGTGAGGTGAACTTCGGGGCCTCGTTTACGTTGCTGACGATGACGGTTACCGTTTGTGTTACCGATTGTTCGTTTGAGTTTGCGATGATCTCGATCTCGTAGCGGTTGTTGCGATCAAGATCCTCGGGTCCTTCAAAATTCGGGGTCCCGTTGAACGTTGGCGCTCCCGTGGCGGGGTCGATGGTGAACCGCGATTGATCAGCACCGCCGGACATCGAGAGGCTGACTCGGTCGCCAAAATCGGGGTCAGGGGCCCTTACTGTGCCCACTTCCCGGGGGCCTTCGGCAACGGTGAACGCCTCGGGCGAAGTGAACACCGGCGGTTCGTCTACGTCGGTGATGTTGATTGTTATCTCTTGGGTTAGGGTCTTTCCACCCGCCGTTGCGGTGACCTCGATATCGTGACCACCCGACAAAGCGTAAGTGACCGTGCCACCGGCGGCACCAACGCCACCGATGCGGCCCCGACAAGCGATGCTACTAACACCCGCATAAAACGAACTAGCATGTTTATAACCTTCCGATTAGAGGGATTCGAATAGTTGAAACCCCGACTTCGGCCGGTGGCGTCCCATCGGCGGTGTAATACGAGGCTTGGCGTAGGTTCCTTCGAGAGCTGCAAACTCATCGAAGGAGACCCACGCCATGGCCAAACGAGTATCGCCTATTGAGACGATGCGCGCCAACATCGATACTGTGTTCGGTTCGGGAAACCGGTTGAGGAGTGTCTGGAGGAGTTGATGCGCCACTCGGTGCGGGGCTTGTGCTTCAGTAGGTCCTCAAGGACGATTTCGAAGTGTTCCAGAACCGCGACCTGACCGGCATCGATTTGGACTACCTGTTTCTCGACGGGTCGCAGTCGAGCCCGCCGCGGCAGAATCCACCGACGGCGCCGCCGGATTGATCAACGCGATCGGCACCGAGTTCCACGGTTCGCTGCGGTGCGCTGCCTGCAAGACGACCGTCAAGCGCTGACCTCGTACCTACGATTCCCGACCGAGCACCACAGCCCCCGACGACACCGCCGCCGCCTAGAATGACCAACAGGAACCAACGCCCAGGCCCGAGTTACACCAAACCCGTCGCCGTAGCTCCTTGAACCGCCCTAATCAGTAATCCACACTAGGAAGATGCAACGATCACCGATCCGCATTCTCGACATCGCAGGAACACCGGAGGCCATGGGTCACGCCCACGGTACGACCTACGCCGACGAGATCCGCCACTACACTGAGGAGCGGCTCAACCTCGTCACGTTAGGTTTATGGTCAGGTGGGCCGATGGGGCGGGCCGACGTGCTTGACCTCGCCGCGTCGATGCTGGCCAGCCACGAGTTGCACTCCCCCTCGCTCTATGCCGAGATGGTATCGATGGCCGCGGCTGCTGGTATCAGCCCGGCCCAAGCCGTAATCGTCGGGGGTTTCACCGATTTCGTAGACACGGTTCGTGCTGTTGTCGGCGGACCCCATCCCGAGACCGTCATCGACGATGACTGCACGGCGGTCCTTGTCGGTGATCACCGTGCCGACGGGGCGGGCTACTTGGCTCAGACCTGGGACATGCACCATACGGCCACCGAACACGTCGTTGTCCTGCGCACCAACCCCGACAATGCTCCCGCGGCGATCGCCTTCAGCACGACCGGAGCGCTGGGCCAGATCGGGATGAACGAACTCGGCGTCAGCGTCGGTATCAACAACCTTACCGCGGCCGACGGTACCCTTGGTGTTACCTGGCCTCAAGTGGTACGCCACGCCCTAGAGCAAGAGTCAGCCAACGACGCCCGCGACGCAATACTCGAAGCCGATTTGGCCGGGGGTCACAACTTTTTAGTGTTCGACGCCGACGGGGTGGGTTACAACATCGAAGCCATGCCCTCGGCGCGGGCGGTGACCCCACTAAACGACGCCGCGCTCGCCCACACCAATCACACCCTCAGCGCCGAAACCAGCGCCGTCCAAGGGCCACGGGGCGAAACGATTCAGGAGAGCTCCGAACAGCGCCTGGCGGCCGCCCAAACCTGGCTTGAGCGTGACCGCATCTCCGAGACCGATCTGATGGCGTTCACCCAAGACACCGACGCAATCTGTCGGGTTGCCGTTGAGCCATATTACATCGAATCAGCCGGGGCGGCCATCATGCGACCGAGGACCAAGGACTTCTGGGCGGTTTGGGGTTTACCCAGCATGAACGACTTTCAGGTCATTACATTTGCCCGATGAGCGAACTCCGCTACGTCAACCTCGCCCCCGAACACTCGGTGGCGCTCGCGGAACTCGAACGCCGAGTTTTTGCCACCATAGATCCTGGGGATCTCTACGACGCCGCGGAACTTACCCGGCTAGCTCAGACCTTCCCCGAAGGTAACTTTGTTGTGCTGGACGGCGACCGACCCATCGGGATGGGCCTTGGCTTGTTTGTCGAGTTCGACTTCGACCACACGGATCACACCCTCGCTGACATCACCGGCGAGGACGGTGTTTCTAACCACAGCATGGACCACCCTTGGTACTACGGCACCGACATTTCGGTATATCCGGAGTATCGGGGCCAAGGCGTCGGACGAAAGCTGTACGAACTACGCAAGGACTGTGTCCGACGGTTCAATAAGGCGGGCATCGTCGCGGGCGGAGTGCTGCCCGGTTATGCCGATCACCTCACTGACATGACCGCCGACGAGTACATCGACAAGGTTGTGGCCGGTGAACTTTATGACCCAACGCTGTCGTTTCAACTCCATCACGGCTTTGAGGCTCGCGGGGCATTGACTGGCTATGTCAACGACCCGACCGTGGGCTCCAATTCTGTTCTGATCGTCTGGCACAATCCGGACTATCGAACGTGAACTTCGCTACTCCGCGGGCCCATCACGCAAAACGGCTCGTCGCCGAGGCTAAACCGGCCGTTTTTTGGTGTGACCGACCCGAAGCTCCCCCTCCGGCTGGTTCTCTTGACTGCGACATCACGGTCGATTTGTGCATCGTGGGGGGCGGTTTTACTGGATTGTGGGCCGCCGTACAAGCGCTCGAAGAGCACCCAGGTCGATCGGTTGCAGTGGTCGAGGCCGCGGTCGCCGGGTTCGGCGCATCGACCCGTAACGGTGGTTTCTGTGCAGCCAGTCTGACCCACGGATTCCTCAACGGCCTCGCCCACTGGCCCGACGAGATAGCCACTCTTGAACGCCTCGGCGAGGAAAACCTTGCGGGCATCATCGACACCGTTGCTCGCCATGGCATCGAAGCCGACGTCCACCGGCGCGGCGAGATCTCGTTCGCCCTCACCGAATGGCAGCTAGAGGATCAAGCCCAAGAAGCCGCCACCCTGACCGAACACGGCTTCCACCCTCACCTGCTGGGTCCTGACGAAGCTCGGGCCCTAGTTCACTCCCCCACCTATCTTGGGGGCTTGTCCTACGACGACGACCTCGTGCTCGTCGACCCTGCCCGTCTGGTCTGGGGGCTTCAACGGGTTGCCGTTGAACTCGGTGCACAACTCTACGATCACTCACGCGTCACTGGTATCGAGGCCGATTTTCACCGACTGGCGGTTGCTACGCCAAGGGGGCGGGTTCGAGCCGAGCGGGTAATCGTGGCCACGAACGCTTGGGCCGAACCGGAGCGACAACTTCGCCGCTATATCGTTCCGGTCTATGACCATGTGTTGATGACCGAGGCGCTGTCGAACGCCCAGATGGCCTCGATTGGATGGGGTGACCGCCAAGGTTTGAGCGATGCGGCCAACCAGTTCCACTACTACCGCCTTACCGAGGACAACCGGATCCTGTGGGGCGGTTACGACGCCAACTACTACTTCGGGAACGGGATGGGGTCGAAGTATGAGAACCGCACGGCGAGCCACGAACTCATCGCCGGTCACTTCTTTGCGACCTTCCCCCAACTCGAAGGTCTCGGCTTTTCCCACCGGTGGGCGGGACCAATCGCCACTACGACGAAGTTTGCCGCCGCCTTCGGTACCCGCCACGCAGGTCGACTGGCTTGGGCCGCGGGATACACCGGACTCGGAGTCGGGGCCAGCCGATTTGGGGCGCGAACGGCACTTGATCTCGTTGACGGACGCGACACGGAACGCACGGCTCTGACCATGGTGCGCAAGAAGCCAATGCCGTTCCCGCCCGAGCCGCTGCGCTCCCTTGCCATCGGGGCAACGCGGCGGGCCATTGCCCGAGCGGATCGCCATGGCCGACCAGGGTTCTTGCTCAAAACTCTTGACCGCTTCGGGGTTGGGTTCGACAGCTAGCGACGAAGATGAGGCTCTATCTCCGCCGTTGACGCGACACGGATATCCGGCGATGACGGGCCACTAGGGGCCACGCCGACGAGAATCGACCTACAATCCGCCGCGGCCGCCGCGCCGATATCGCTGGCCGTGTCGCCCACCATGACTAGTCGTTCGTTGCTACAACCCGCCCGAACCGCGCTCTCAACCAACATGCCCGGGCCGGGTTTACCGCCGAAGCCCGAGTCGTAGCCGATGATGCTGTCGAAGTACTTTGACCAGCCCAACCCGTCGATCTGGCGCCGAGCTGATAGTTCTCCGTCGTTGGTCGCTAGGCCAACCCAGTACCCTTGCGACTGTAGCGACCGCAGAAGCATCTCTGCCCCGGGCAGCGCCGTAGCCGTAGCCGAGACGTGGGTCTCGATGAGCGTTGCGAGTTGCGCCTTGACCTCCTCGACGGGCTTCGTCGCGGCGTCCGCAATCCGGTCGACGATCTCGGCGTTGGTTTCGGCGATGACCGGCGAGTCTGGCGCCAAGGTTTCGTTCTCCACGTCAACCCCAACCGCGGCGCTGACCCGGCCACGAATGCCTTGGTCTGGGTACATCTCCCGCAAGATTGCCGCCATGGCGGGGCCCCACGTCGCCATGATGTCGATCAACGTCCCGTCTTTGTCAAAGACCACCGCGTCAACCGAAAACGTCTGCACCGTCGGATCGTAGCGGCGGGGTCAACCAGGTCTGCGAAGGGCCCGTTCGGTCGCTCGGGCCATGAGCCAGTTATGGGCGGGATCCGGTCCGGGGAGCATCTCAGGGTGCCACTGCACGCCAATGGTCGGCTCGTTGGCAAACTCGATTGCCTCCACCGCTGGCTCCACTCCACCGAGGCTGTGCCCGCAAGCAATGACCCCGCTCCCCAACTCGGCGAGGGTCTGGTGGTGGAGGCTATTGACCGCGATTCGGTCGCCATATAGTTCAGCCAACGTGGACCCTGCCACGAACTGAACCTCATGGTGAAGATGATCGATCGCTAGATCGAGGCGTTCGTGGCTAGGAACGTGGGCGGTCATGGTGCCACCCGCGGCGACGTTCAAGAGTTGAAAGCCGCGGCAGATGCCAAGAATCGGCAACCCCGCGGCTCGGCCCGCGTCCACTAGGGCAAACTCAAAGGCATCACGGTCCGGTTCGAGGTCGGTGAAGTCGGTGGTCACCTCGCCGCCGTAGGAGTCTGGATGTACATCGACTCCGCCCGACAGAACTAAGCCATCGAGATGGCCCACAACATCGAGCGGCGTGTCCGCGCTCAACAGCACCGGGATTCCGGCGGCCTCGACTACCGCCCGGGTGTAGAGGCCAAAGAACACGTCGACGTCGATGGTGCGGAGAATGCCGGGTAATCCTTCGATCTCCGAACCCGGCTTTCGTCTCCCGGTTAGACCAATCAGGGGCGGCATTACCGGCAAGGTTAGCTAGTCGGCTCGCGCTTTACCGTGGCGAAGAAGGCGCCGAGTCGCTGCCGATAGTGACGATCGTGGTGAACTTGCCCGTGGCGCAGCGCCTCCGCGGGCCAACCGACCGGAGCTAACTGGTGTGGAAGTTCGGGATCGGCGACCAACTGGCGCAGCACCGCGGCCGCGGTCGCAAAACCCGCCGCCAACGTTGTTGCGTCGTTAACGAGTTCAGCCTCCATCGCTTCGCTGAGGAGACGCGACCTAGTCGCCCACCCCGTCAGATCGAAGATAACCCCGAGCAGAGCGCGTGGATCACCCGTGGGGGTGGTTCGGAACCATTCAGCCTGGTTACCGATAAGGGCTCGCTGGTCGCTCAGCCGACCGGGGTCGAGGTTGGCGGGTCGCAGCCAGATACCGTCACGGAACTCTCCGAACTTGAGGTGGTGGAGCGCGGCTCGCAACGCGGAGCGTTCGTTGGGCGGCCGACTTCCCGGTCGTACCACAACCTGCTCCCACTCCCCCGCCCACGGCTCTCGCGTCGGCGCCAACGCCTCCTGTTGGCGTTCGTGGCGTTCGAGCAATGACCCGCCAAGCGCGTAACGACCGTCGGTCGCGGTCACCTCCCCCACGCTAGTCATGCGAGACAACGCCACTCGAGCGGTGGCATCGGAGATACCGAACTCCACCGCTAGGGCGATCAGAAACGTCCCAGGCAATGTCGGCGGAACCGTGCCGAGCAGGGTCGAGGCGATCAAACTGCGGGCCGAAAGCGGCCGTGACATTTCCCGCTCTCAGGCCGGGTCGATCGAAAGGGTGCGCCACATGGCCCGGTAGGACCGGTGGACCTGAGACGAGGGCAGGTAGCCGTCCTCTTCGAGGGCCCTATGAAACTTTGGCAGGTTCGCCATCGGAATCCCCGAATCGACGTGGTGGGCGAGGTGGTAGCCAATGTTCTGGGTCAGAAAAAGCCGCCGCGACCAGAAGCCTTGACGAACGTGGTGGGTCGTGAGACGGCGGTCGTTGGACCGTGTCATCCCGGCGTGTTCGGCTAGGGCACGGAGCCGGTTGGTCACCCGGGCGATCGTCATCCACGGGGCGAACCACAGCGCCAAGTACAGCCACGGTTGGCCGAAGGTGAAGAATATCGCGAAAATCGCCAACTGGGTGGATATGAATACCAGCGAGCGGTTGCGGCGCGACGCTTGACCGAGCCCTCGTAGGACGGGTTTGATGTTCTTCCAGCCTGATACTCCGGTGGCGTCTCGGCGGAGTTTCCGGTGCCACGATTCTCGGCTGATCGGATACTGGGCGTAGAGCAAGAAATCGGGTTCGCGCGGGCCGAACTCGTCGCGGTGATGCTGGCTGTGAGCTAGCCGGTAACGATTGCTGCCGTCGCCGAAGGCCAGCGCGCCGAGGAACTTTTCGCCGATGAGATCGTTGACGACGCGGTTACTAAATAGCAGACGATGAGCGGCTTCGTGATGCAAGGTGAGCGGCCGCTGGAAGTAGATGCCCATCAAAAAGAAGGCGAGAATCCACGCCGCTAGATGGGCCAAGTAAACGGCGGCCCCGATAACGGCGAAGGGATAAAGCAAAGCGGCGAGGACGAGCAGGGCATTCTTGGGGTCCGAGATTCGTCTCAGTTCGGCCCGAAACTCAGGGCGTGGCCGACCATCGGGGCGCAGGCGGCTACTGCCTGCAAATGACGGCACGGCAACTGGGGCGAGTCCGCCGGTCATATCAGCAACCAACTGGTCGTGGTCCAACGAGGTTTGCATCATGGGCTGATGTTACCATCTACTCGACATTTGTCAACTAGTATGTAAGACAGGCTTCGTCGGTTGTCGATGTCGGGCGGGATCGCCGCGGCGGCCTCGGTGTTTTCGGCTGTGGCAGTTCCAGCACGGCAGTTCGAGATTGTCGATATCGGTTGGCCCGCCATTAGCCCATTCCTTGGTGTGATGCGCCTCGGTGCGGTCCGTTGAGGCTCCGCATTCGCTACAGCCGCGATGGCGGGCGATGAGAGCAATCCACTGATCGCGGCTGGCTAGCCGGGTGGAGCGCCCCAGCCACAACGGTCGGCCAACACCATCAAAGACTTGGCCGACGACTTCGGCGGTGGGTCCGAGTTCGATGAGTACATCGTCGGGTACGGGGCTGCCGTCGGCGAGTTCGGTGGTCCCAGTCTCGAGACAGTGCAGCAGGTGGACCATGTGCTTGGGGTGCGGCTTGCCCGAACGGGTCGCCCGAGCACCAGTAAGCAACGCCACCATGGCATCGGCGCGACGCTGCTTAGCCGTCCGACTATCGTCGGGGCCGATCTGGTTAGCAAACTCCCGCAAGGCCGCTAGAGCCCGTGCGCCGTTGATCGGATCGAGGCGGCTCAAGATGTTGACCATCCCCTCGCCATCAACCCAGTCAGTTACCTCACGGAGGCGACGCTGCCGAGCGTGACGCTTCTCAACCGTGCCCTGAGATTCCCTGCTGTTGACCCACTCCCGAGTCTTCTTAGCAAACCGGTCGGCAGGCAAATCCGCAGCCAAGGCCAGCAACTCCTCAGCCTCGCTAGGCGATACCCGAGCCGCGGCCTCAGCGCACACCGCGGCATGCTCAGTAGTGATAACCCCGCTGGCCAAGCTCTCGGCCACAGCAGGCATCTGCGCCAACTGTGTAGCGACCTTGGCGTCCTCTTTGGACTGGCGATTCGAGCGCCGCGACAACGAATGCCCAACACTGGCCGCATCGGCCCCCGAATCACCCAACGCGTCGATCCCGGCCAAGCACGCCAAGCGTCGTTCTTGCGCGTGAGCGATCACCCGATCAAGCCCACCAATGGTTGCGGTCAACTCCGGTCGAGACATTCCGTGGAGAGCAACCTCGGTCAGGTTGTCGTGCGTTTTCTGGAACATGTGTATATCGTATCAAAACGAAACTAGAACGTCAACCCTATTTTCCGACTAATTTTTAAACTGGATCGCCGATAGCGGAGACGCCAGCTTCGTGGTAGCCATAGGCAGCCACCGGCCGCCTTTGAGCACCGCCGAGCCAACAGGGAGAAGTAGATGAGCAAGGTTTCAATGATGGGCACCATCACCTGCCTGGACGGCAAGGCCGACGAGATGGCCACGGTGCTGGGCCAAATGGTGGAGGCGGCCCGGCAAGAACCGGGCGTCGAGATCTATTCCTACCACCGCGGGGAAGGGAACAACTTCTCCTTCTTCGCCCTAATGGCCAGCGCCGATGCGATGCAGAACCACGGCCAGAGCGCGGCAATGCAAGCGGCCATGCAATCGTTCATGCCCCTAATGGCCGAGCCGCCGCAAATGGCACCGGCGACGCCGATCGCGGCCGTCGGTTTCGATATCTAGAGAGGGTCACTTGGGCGGGGCCAGAACCAGCCCCGCCCAATCGTTTTCGATCCGTTCCTCCACGACAACTAGGGGACGCAAAAACCCGGCGACCTGAGCGCATTGGCTGGGGGTGATTCCAGAGACGGCCAGCCACCCATTCGGCGCGATGGCGCCAAGTAGTCCGGCCGCCGAACCAACGACGCCAGCGCGGGCAATGTTGGCCACCACAACGTCGAATGATCCGCCGATATGTTCGATCGGGTTCGTCGACGTGACTAGTCGAGCGCTCAGGTTATTGAGCCGAGCGTTGCGAGCCGTGGCGGCGACGGCTGCGGCCTTAAAGTCCGTACCGGTGGCCCTGTCCGCCCCCAGCGTCAACGCCGCCAGCCCCAAGATTCCGCTGCCGCAACCAACATCTAGCACTGACTCTCCCCCTGTAATCCGTTCCTCGATTATCCCTAGCAGCAGGCGGGTCGTTGGATGATGCCCGCTGCCGAAACCTCCTGGGCCGAGTTCAACGAGACCCCGCAGATGGCAGCGACGATGCTCAGACCAGGCCGGACTCACGCTGAGCCGATCACTAATGACCACGGGTTCTGTGTCACGTACCCACGCCCGCAAAGCGCCACCACGACTCGGGCGGGAAACAGCGAGAAGGCCCTCGCCCCTAAGGGCCGCGGCCACGGTGGCGGACCGGTCCTCGTCAGCTAGACGGGCGAGAATTACCCTCCGACGAGGGTGCGGTTCGACAACCTCGATTACTTGGGCGCCGTGGTGGTCCAAAACTCCCTCAGCAGAAGCCTGTTCATCCGGGGTCGTGGCAACAGCAAGCACCCGGCTCACTCTAAAGTCCCCTCATCGCCTTCGACCGATTGCCCGTTTGCGCTACGCTGGGGCCTTATGATGGACTTGAATAACCCGGTTTGGACTCCTCCGGCCAGCGAAGCGGAGGCCCGGGTGGAATTGGCCATCGCCTACCAAGCGGCCGCTATTTTTGGCTGGTCCGATCTCGGCGCAACCCACTTTAGTTGCCGCCTGCCAGGGCGAGACGACCACTTCTTAATGCTTCGCCAAGGCTTGTTCTTCGAAGAGGTCACCGCCGACAACCTGATCAAGATCGACCTAGCTGGCCACGTCGTCGGTGGGGCCGAGGGCGGGCAAGCTAATCCGGCGGGTGTCACGATTCACGCGGGCATGTACGCCAACGCCCCGACCTTGGGCGCAATCATGCATACCCACACGAGGGCAGGCATCGCGATCAGCGCTCACCCCGAGGGTCTTCTGCCGATATCTCAGCACGCCCTTAAATTCTACGGCCGTACGAGCCGTCACACCTTCGAAGGACTCGTGCTCGACGACTGCGAGGGGCCGACTCTAGTGAAGGATTTGGGCGACAATCAGCTACTTCTGCTCGACAATCATGGCCTGTTGACCGTCGGAGCGGACGTTCCTACGGCCTTCAGCGTGCTCTACCAAGCCGAGTTCAGCGCACGAGCCCAAGTCGACGCCCTCGCCATGACCAGCGAACCGATTCGGCCAAGTCCTACGGTATGCGAGCACACAGCTCGCCAACACGCAGCGTCTACCGGTTCTCAGTACCGTGACTGGCTCGGCATTGTCCGTATGGTTGGACGTTCTCGACCGTGAAAGAGACGGCCGACCTGCTCGCTGCGACCGCCGATGTGGTTCGCTTGGCCGCGACGTACCCGCTCGATTTGCCCGACATTTCACGAGCGACCGTGGCTCTCGAGCAGCACAAAGCGACCCCGGTTTACCAGAGCGATTGTCCGTCGCTAGTCCCCGAGTTGCTGCGGAGCGTTCCGGTCCCTCCTCACGTCGAGTTAGCCGCCCTTCTTCACTCCCTCATCGCCGCGGCTCCTGCTCTTAGATGGACCAGTCCATACGCGGAGGGGGTCGTTCACCCGGATTTTCACGCAGGTTATTTCGTTACCACGTTGCTCGGCAGTCCGACCCGCTCATCAGACGCCTTGCTACTCAGCGCGGTCGCCAGCGTTTTCCTCACCGTGCAAGCCCCTCATCTTCTGTATCCGGCGCACTCTCACCTAGCCCCAGAGCTGTATTGCGCGGTCGCGGGAACGGCCGACTGGCAAAAAGGCACCGGTCGCTACGAGACCCAACCCGCGGGGGCGTGGATGGTCCACCCTCCGTGGGCTTCACACTCGATGCAGACGAGAGACGATCCCCTAATAGCGTTAGCTATCTGGACGGCCGATCTAGATTCGGTCGCCGTCATTGATCAAGCAATAAAGGACTAACCAAAATGGCGTATCCGGCACGGGCTAGGTCAGCTACGGATTGCATTCACGACGGTGGTCGAGTCGGTTACTAGGCCGAAGTGGGTGTCAATGTCGTAGAGGCTCGATTCTTGCTCGCACGGGCCTGTCGCCGCTACGCAATCGCGCGCCACGATGAGGGTCTCGACGGCCATGTCTCGCATCGTTAGGTCGAGGTCGGTGCTGATCGTTCACCAAAACAACAACTCCCCCGGTAGGTCGGCAACGAGGCGCAACTTGGCGGAGAAGGGATCGAGGTTTCGGGTATCCATGAGTGTGTCCTTAGGCTGAGGCCCGTAGGCGGGCAACGGAATCGGCCACGACGGGTCGCAGCCGCGTGGCGAGGATCGCCACTAGAAGGGTCACGATCTGAGCGTAAACAGTGGAGATCTGGAACTGCAGGGTGCCAAGCGTGCCGCCCAAGACGATTGCGGCAATTACCAATCCGCGAAGTGACCCTTGCCGTCCGAGGATCACCACGAGGAAGGAGTTGATCAGGAACCTTGTCCCGAGTTGGGGGGTCAGAGTGTTTAGCGGGGCGAGGAGCGCGCCAGCTAGTCCGGCGAGTCCACAGCCCAGCGCGAACATGGCGGTGCGACTTTGGCGGGTGTCAACCCCGAGCGTCTCGGCCCGATCTGGGTTGGCCACGGTAGCACGCCACTTGACCCCAAGCCGGGTTGACAGTACGGCCACGAGCCCCGCAATTGCGGCGATGGCCACGATCACGACCACCAACCGCCACCACGGAATATTGAATCCCGCCACCACGAACGACCCGCCGATGGGGTCAGCGACTTGGCGGGGATTGGCGGAGTACTTCAACTGCACAACCTGGCGGATGACCAAAGCAAGGCCAAACGTCGCTAAAAGGGTGTCCAGGGGACGGCCGTACAAAAAGCGCAGAACGGTTCTTTCCAGCACCGCGCCGACGAACGCTGCTACTAGCGGCGCGGCCACCATGGCGGGACCAACCCCACCCAGTGTGTCTTTTAGTTCGAACGTGGCGTAGGCACCGATGAGGATGAACTCGCCGTGCATCAAATTGACAATGTTGAGCAGGCCAAACGTCAGGTGCAAACCGATCGATATTAGGGCAAAAGTGGCGATGAGGGCCACTACGTTGAAGGAATCAACGGGCAAGACGGCGGCCACGATCAAATCGAAAGCCTCTCTTCAAGCACCCCTGATTCGCTGAGTTTCTCGATATTTCCCTGCTCGACGATCGTTCCCGTTTCGAGGACATAGGCATGACCGCCAAAGCCCAAAGCGGCGTCGAGGTTTTGCTCGACAATGAGAACCGACGCGGTCGTTTCGAGGTTCTGCAAAACCGATACCAAACGTTCGACGATCACCGGAGCGACCCCTTCCGTCGGTTCATCCATGAGGATTACGGCTGGATCAGCGCAGAGCGCCAAGGCAATACCCAGCATTTTTCGCTCACCCCCCGACAACGTCGAAGCGTCCTGGTCTCCGCGTTCCCCCAGCACGCCGAACATCGCAGCCGCCGTAGTCAAGAGATGGTCCGCCGGTTGGCCGTGGCCCGCGAGGCGGAAATGATCGAGCACCGACAAACCTTCGATGATGTCGAAACCTTGGGGCATACAGACCACACCGGCACGGTTGATACGGTTTCCCCGCCAGCGAGAAATATCGCGGCCGTCGAGCAGTACCCGGCCGGTTCGGGGCAATAACCCCATCACGGCACGCACGATTGTGCTCTTGCCCGCCCCGTTGCGACCAAGTAGGCACGTGACCTCCCCCGGTTTTAGGCTCATCGAAACATCACGCACGACCATGGCCGCTCCGTAGCCGGTCGAGAGTCCTTCAACTTCAAGACCGTCGCTCATGCCAACCGACCAAGGTAAGAATCACGGACCGCTTGATTGCCTTGGACCTCAGCCAGGCTGCCGTCGGCGAGCACTTCACCTCGGTGCATGACGGTGACCCTGTCGCTGATCGTCTTCATAAACTCGATGTTGTGCTCCACTACTAGCATCGCCTCAGTCACCCCACTGTCGCGTAGATGCCGGAGCAAGCCGGCCGTTCTCATGCTCTCTTGGCGGGTCATCCCCGACGTTGGTTCGTCGAGGAGCAACAGCCGCGGCTTGCTCAACAACACGAGACCAATTTCGAGCCACTGCTGTTGACCGTGAGATAATTCGCTGGCGGGCAGGTAGCGCTCGGCCTCCAGATCAATAGTTGACAACATCTCGTCCACGGCCGCTAGTTCGCTGCGAGACGACACCCGACTCCGATTTGGTTGCCACTGACGAGTTTTCGCCATGGCACCAAGGCGCAGATTCTCTTCGACGCTCAATTCGGCGAAGATATTGGTTTGCTGAAAGACGAGCCCCATGCCTTGGCGGGCTCTCCTTCTGGGCGGCCATCTTGTCACGTCAATGTCATCGAACCAGATACGGCCAGCGTCTGGTCGAACCTGCCCGTAAAGGACGTGCAGAAGGGTTGTCTTGCCAGCACCGTTCGAGCCGATGAGACCAACCACCTCCCCGCGTTCGATTACCAGTGACACCTCGCTTAGAGCTCTGAGCCCACCGAAGGAGCGGGTGACTCCCACAACCCGTAACAGCGGCCCGTTAGCGGACCCGCTCATCGGCGCACCCCGCGGTTGATGGCTCCCAATATGCCGGACGGAAAGATCAAGATTACGACCACCAGAGAAATACCGACGATCAACAGCCACGTGTCGAGGTAGCTCCCGGAGAGCGTGGCGGTTAGGTGCGATAGCAAAAGGGCACCGGCCACCGGCCCAATCAGCGTTCCTCGACCACCGAGAACGACCCAGAGGAGAACGAGCGTTGAGTTGCCCACGCCTACCGCGGTCGGTGAGATAATCCCGTCGTGGACAAAGAACAGCGCACCAGCGAAGGCGGCTAGGGCAGCCGAGAGGACCAGCGCCTCGGTCTTGACCGCCGCCACGCGGTATCCGAGCCGGTCGATTCGGTCCTCGTTTCCTCGTATACCGGCTAAGACAAGCCCCCGCGGTGAGTCAACAAACCATCGCGTGAGCAGGTAGCAACCGACGAGTGTGACCGCGGCCAGCAGGTAAAAACCGTGGCCTCGGTGTACGTTCAGCGTGTCGCCTAACTCGAGGCGAGAACCGATGAGAATGCCGTTCTGACCGCCGGTCAAAGACCCTCCGGATCGGGCCAGTTGTTCGAACAGGAAAGCGATCGCCAACGTTACGACGGCAAACTCGACTCCCCGTAGGGGAAATCGACCGAGGAAAGACATGGCGGCGAGCAGCAATGCAAAAACGACCGCTAGGCCAATAGCGACCAAGAGGGCGAGGCCGAGGGGGAAGGGAAGAACCCACCATTCCTTGGTGGTGAGGATCGCCACCGCGTAGCCCCCGCCCCCGAAGAACGCGGCATGGCCGAACGTGAGCATGCCGCCGTACCCCCACATCAAATCAACCGCTATGGCGAAAATACCCCACACTAGGTAGCGACCGAAACGGTCAACTTGGAAGGCGTCCGCGGCAATGAACGGCAAGACAATAAGCACCCCGAGCATCACCAACTCGGCGAGTCGACGCCTGCGGGAGCGAGACATCGGCCAAAACTAGCTACAGGTTGACTCTTCGGGGTCCTGATCGGCGAAACTGGTTACGAACTCGTACTCGCCGGCGTCGTTGGCCTTCACCAAGTTGATGGTCTGACGTAGATGGTGGGAGTCGTCCATAGTGACCGAACCGGTGGGTCCATCGAACGACAAACCGACAAGGGCCGAACTCACCGCCGCGGGGTCGGTACTTCCCGCCGCTTCGACCGCCGCTTTGTACATGTAGACAGCGTTGTAGGCACCAACTCCTTCGCCGCCCGACGGGATACCGCCGAATGCCGCGGTGTAGTCGGCCAGATACTCTTGGGCCGCTTCGCCTGCCACCGCGGTGAAGAACGGTAACGCGGTGTAGTCACCGGCCGCCAGTTCACCAACGCCGGGAAGGTCCGGATCGCCGAGGAAGGTAGTCCCAATGCCGAGATCGTCAGTTAGCAAGCCCGCGTCGTCTAGCGCCTTCAGGGCGGGACCCCATACCGCGGGGTACAGCGACAAAATATAATCGGGTTCGGTGTCACGGACGGCGGTTACGAACTCAGTGAAGTCATCGGCAACAAGCGGCAGGTAGAGTTCGCTCACCACGGTGCCGCCATTCTCGGCGATGATTGGTTTGGCGATCTCGAAGGTTCGTTGCGGCCATACGTAGTCCGCGCCAAAGAGCATCACGTTGGGTCCGTATTCATCTTGGAGGATCGGGATCAAGGGCCGGACTTGCTGGGCGGGTACCGCACCGAACGAGAAGAAATTGACGTGGCACTTCCCGCCTTCGTAGGTCTCGGGGTAAAAGAGCAGACGGCCAGCGTCAACCGCTACCGCTTGAAACGCGGCGTCGTTGGCGTCGGAGCCAATGGGGCCTATGACAAGGTCGACGTTGTCGCTCTCGGTTAGCTTCCGCGCCTTGTCAACGGTGATCGAGACATCGGTTTGGATGTCTTCGACGATCACCTCAATCTGGCGCCAGGCGATTCCTCCGTCCTCGTTGATCTCATTTATGGCGAGTGTGGCGCTGTTGGCGAGGCTCGTGCCGTAGGTCGTGAATGGGCCCGACAGATCCGCAATGATTCCGATCTTGATCGGCTCACCACCGGCTGCTCCACCGGGACTGCTCCCATCGTCGCTCCCACAGGCGGCGGCCAATAAGAGAACGAGTCCGAACAATGTGGCCAGATACTTGACCTTCATAGTGGGAACCCCTTTTCGTACTGGTGGCTCATCATGGCATATACCCGAGGGCTACTTTTATCAGCGGCCCAGCGTGATGTTGCGGCTTGGCGGTGGGGTGGTCGGTGGCATCGGAGCGGTTCCTGCAGATCTCCGCTGACTACCACGGCAATGTTCTCGACTCGGACGCTAGCCGCGATGGCGCCTATTCCCAGAACGGTCTACCCTGCGACGAACACGAAGAACGGTTACTTAGGTTGATGGCAGAGCAAAGATTCGACAAGGAAGTTGGCCGCGATCGGTTGGGGGGCTCCACCGAGATACTCTGCCTCGCTAACTCTTACAAGCACGGCGGGCGATGCTTGGCTGGATTGACGTGGCCCGATCTCAAGACCTGGATCCGTCCCGTTGATCCAGGGACCACAACTGGAGAAGTCCCGAAGCGCCGGGCTAGTGTTGCGACTGGGCGATGCCGTCGATCTATTAAACCGCTCGATGTCATCCGCGTCGAGCTAACCGACCCGGTCCCAGAACCAGCCCAGCCCGAAAACTATGCTCTCGGGGGAGCGCCTATCCAACTCGTGGATGTGCTCAAACCGGCCGACATTTCGCACCGTCTCCGTTCGGTGACCGACCCCTCGCGAACGGTCTTCGACCTAAGTGGTCGTAGGAGGATCGACGAGGCCAAAGCCTCACGCGGACTAAGCAAATCGATCGCCCTCTACGAAGTCGACGCACCGAAGTTCTACCAAGACAATGAGGGGAAATGGCGAACTGATTTCCGGCTCAACAAGATCGATCACCGCAAATTTCCCATAACCGATCTCGATTTCCGAAACGAACTAGACCTTGGGGCGGGCTCAGCGGTTCAACGCGAAGGCCGCTGGTTGCTGACTATCAGTTTGGGGACCCTCTTCAATCATGCCCACTGGCTACTCATCGCCGCGGTGATCCCTTCCGACACTACCTAAACGGTGTCGCTAGTGGGCAACGGGTCGAATTGGGGTTCGCCAAGGGAACCCACCATGTAGCCAACGACTTCTTCTTCGTTGGTCTGATCAGTGGCGAGATTGCCAACGACTGCTCCCTGGCGCAGGATCACTACTCGATCGGCGACGGCGAACACGTCTTGCATATTGTGCGACACGATGACAACAGGAACCCCTTGGCTCTTTAGTGTCGTGATGAGCTCACGAACCTTTCGCTGTTCGGGGACGCCGAGAGCCGCTGTTGGCTCGTCCATTATCATCATCCGAGCCTTCCAGTAGATAGAGCGGGCGATGGCTATGGCTTGGCGTTGTCCCCCGGACATGGCTCGGATAGGCCGATGCATCGACGGCACGAGGATGTCCAACTTGGTCAGGACCGCTTCGGCTTCGCTGGCTTGATAGGCGTTGTCCACTGTCTTTACCAGACCGCCGAGCCGTTTACGCAAACGTTCGCGACCGAGAAAGATGTTGGCCCCGGGGTCGAGATTGTCGGCGAGGGCGAGGTCCTGATAGATCATCTCGATCCCCAGGGCCCGCGAATCGGCGGGCGTATGAATCTCCACTGGGTGACCGTCCACCACCACCTGGCCCGACGTTGGCCGATGGGCGCCCGAGATCATCTTGACGAGAGTCGACTTCCCTGCCCCGTTGTCACCGAGTAGCCCGACGACCTCGCCGCTATGCACGGCAAAGGAGATCCGGTCGCAAGCTAGCAACCCGCCGAACCGCTTGGTGAGTTGGTCAACGCGCAGAAATGGAGTGTTCATGGCACCCCCTCGCGGCGACCGGCCCCGACTTGGTCGATAACCACCGACAAGATAACTACCAGACCAACTGCGATCCACTGCCAGTACGGTTCGACACTGTTGATGACCAGCCCGAAGTCAATCGTGGCCACGGTTAGCGCCCCGATTATGGTGCCCGACATGCGGCCCTCACCGCCAAAAAGGCTGGCCCCGCCGATGACCACCGCGGCGATAGAGGTCAAGAGCAGTGTCTCTCCGGCTCGGGCGTTCCCGGAGGCGAAACGCAAGGTAAACAGCGCGCCACCGAAGCCAGCCAGTGCCCCCGCCAACGCGTACACCTTGATTAGTAACCGGTCGACGTTTATACCGGAGCGTTTCGCGGCCTCCGGACTGCCCCCGAAAGCGTAAATGTGACGGCCGAATTGGGTCCGGGCGAGGACGAACCACACTAGGCCGACCGCTACGGCGGTGAACACGACCAGCACGGGGATCAAACCCTGGCCTTCAAAGACGAAGCGATTTCCGAACCGACCAACGTAAGGAGGCAGGCCCGCGACGGAGTTGCCCCCTGATGCGAGCAAAGCCACCCCGAAGACGATTCCGCCCATGCCTAGCGTCGCGATGAACGAGGGCACGTTGACTTTGGCAACAAGAACGCCGTTGACCGACCCTGAGGCTGCTCCGGCCACAAGGGCGACGAGAACTCCCGCCACCACGACAGCACCCGAGGGCCACCCTGCTTCGAACAGTTCACGCATCGCCAGAGCACACAGGACAGACGAGAGGCCCAGAATGAAACCCACTGAGAGATCAATTCCCGCGGTCAAGACCACAAAGGTCTCCGCCGCGGCGAGCAGCAAAATCAAGGTGGTGAACATCAAGATGCCTTGGATGCTGCGCTGGCCGAACATGTTCGCATCGCTGCGGACGTGGGCCGCGACAGCAAACGATACGAACATGACGACCAGAAACACAGCAGGCCAAACCCGCCAAAGAAGGGCACGCGTTGCCTGCGACTCACCTGGCGTGTTCGCGTGGTGAGCGGGTTCCGTCATTGGTTGAACTTAGCCGGTGTAGATGTATTGGGCGACGGCTGGATCGTCGACGTTGTCGATGGTCATCACCTGATAACCGGTCTGAACTCGCGGCGGGATCGACTGAACCCCGTTGAGGTACGCGACCGCTTGGATAACCGCCTGAAAACCCATATCAGCCGGCTTTTGAGCGATCACGTGACTCACCACACCCTCACGCAAAAGCTCAATCGCCCGAGACGTAGCATCAAAGGCCACCACCTTCACCGCCGCACCCTGATTCGCCACAACGTTCCCGGCACCTTCAGCCGAGAAAACATTCGTCCCGAAAATCCCATCAATCGTGTTAGCCAACAGCGCCGCCTCAGTTTGAGCCGCAGCCTTCGCCGGATCGTTATCGTTGAAATCAACCCCCACCAAAGTCACATCCGATGCCGCATCAATCGCCGCCTCGCAACCCTCCTGACGCTGATCCGTCGTCGAAATCCCCGGCAACACGTTCTGGATATAAATACTACCCGAACCACCAATCGCCTCGATCAACGCCTCACAAGCCAAACGACCGCCCTCCTCGTTAGCCGAACCAATATACGACAACGGCGAAGTCACCGGACCATTCACATAATCACCATCACCGATAAACGTATCGACAGTAAGAAACGGCAACCCCGTATTCTCCAACGGAGCAACCATGGCCTCCTTATCCACCGGAGCCAAGAACAAAAAGTCCAAATTACCCGAAGCCGCCATCGCATCCAAAATCGGCGTCTGCTCCGTCACATTCCAATCCGCCGGAATCTGCACCTCCAACGACACCCCCAACGCAGCCGCAGCCCGCTCCGCTCCACGCTGCATCGTGATGTAAAACGGATCATCCACACCCGCCAAAAACCCAATCGTCAAATCCGTATCCACCGGCGCGGCCGCAGCATCACTGTAGATGTATTGGGCGACGGCGGGATCGTCGACGTTGTCGATGGTCATCACCTGATAACCGGTCTGAACTCGCGGCGGGATCGACTGAACCCCGTTGAGGTACGCGACCGCTTGGATCACCGCCTGAAAACCCATATCAGCCGGCTTTTGAGCGATCACGTGACTCACCACACCCTCACGCAAAAGCTCAATCGCCCGAGACGTAGCATCAAAGGCCACCACCTTCACCGCCGCACCCTGATTCGCCACAACGTTCCCGGCACCTTCAGCCGAGAAAACATTCGTCCCGAAAATCCCATCAATCGTGTTAGCCAACAGCGCCGCCTCAGTTTGAGCCGCAGCCTTCGCCGGATCGTTATCGTTGAAATCAACCCCCACCAAAGTCACATCCGATGCCGCATCAATCGCCGCCTCGCAACCCTCCTGACGCTGATCCGTCGTCGAAATCCCCGGCAACACGTTCTGGATATAAATACTACCCGAACCACCAATCGCCTCGATCAACGCCTCACAAGCCAAACGACCGCCCTCCTCGTTAGCCGAACCAATATACGACAACGGCGAAGTCACCGGACCATTCACATAATCACCATCACCGATAAACGTATCGACAGTAAGAAACGGCAACCCCGTATTCTCCAACGGAGCAACCATGGCCTCCTTATCCACCGGAGCCAAGAACAAAAAGTCCAAATTACCCGAAGCCGCCATCGCATCCAAAATCGGCGTCTGCTCCGTCACATTCCAATCCGCCGGAATCTGCACCTCCAACGACACCCCCAACGCAGCCGCAGCCCGCTCCGCTCCACGCTGCATCGTGATGTAAAACGGATCATCCACACCCGCCAAGAACCCAATCGTCAAATCCGTATCCACCGGCGCGTCCACGCTAGCGCTCCCGCCATCGCCGCTCCCGGCAGCATCGCTTGACTCGGACTCCTCAGTCTCATCTGAGGAAGCAGGCGCCGAATCACCATCGCCTTCAGTTGAGCCGGGGTCGCTATCGTCACCGCAGGCCGCAGCCACGAGCAGTAGCGCCGCTATTGCAGCCACAATCCTTCTCCAACCTCGAACATTCTTCACGTTGGTCACCCTCCCAGGCTGATCTTAGACAGAGTGCCTCCCCCATCTATAGTTAACGTTACCATTCAACGATAAACTGTCAAATGTACCCCTCCCACGAGGGATAGGCTGCCTTATCAAGCGTTGCTTCTAGAGTCCGAGACGTCGACTTCGATTATCTCAGTGGTGGGATCCCGCGGCGGGCCGGCGATTTGTTCGAAGAGCAACTCCGCCGCCCGCCGTCCGATCTTCGCCACGTCACAGCCGACCGTGATGAACTTCGCCGAATCGGCCAGGACATCGAATGCGGCGATCTCCACCGGGTGACCCCGCCGCTCGTTCACAACCGCCGCCCCCGCGGCAATTACATTGTTACTCGCCACAATGGCAGTCGGGGCGGGATCAGCGGATAACCACTTGTCGACGGCAGCTTCGGCTTCTTGTCGGGTGTGAATACCCATCACGCAACGGTCGGCGGATAGTCCGTGAACTCGCACGGCCTCTTCGAAACCGCTACGACGCTCCACCGCTGTATAGATGTGTTCGTAGTGGCCGACAAACCCGATCCGCGTGTGACCTCGGTCGATCAGAGTCGTAGTCGCCGCGTTGGCTCCGGCGCGGTCGTTGGTGAGTACCGTGTCACAGGCGAGATCGCCGGCGGGTCGGTCCACGAAGACTAGCGCCGTCCCTGCCTTCAAATCCGACCGTAGATATTGGTGGTCGGTGTCGCAGGTTACCAAGATCAACCCGTCGACTTGGCGAGCGAGCAGATCGTTCACTCCTCGACGCTCAAGATCGGGATCTTCATTGGTCGAATAGATCACAACGGCATACCCGGCGAGCCGAGCGTAGGTCTCGATCGCTTGAGCAAGTATGCCATAAAAGGGGTTCGAGATGTCGCCGATCACCAACGCGATCATGCGAGATTTCTGGCCGGGGCGCAGACTGCGGGCGAGTTCGTTTTTGCGATAGCCCACCGATTCCACCGCTTCTTGGACCGCCTTTACCGTTGCCGCCGACACCCCCGGTTGCCCATTCAAGACCCGCGAGACGGTCATCACGCTCACCTCGGAACGGTCGGCCACGTCGCGCATAGTCACCCGCATGGGGGCACCGATTTTCGAACCATTAGTAGGCACGTTAGCATTGCGAACCGTCGGCTAGGCCCCGGACAGCAGAGTGGACAACGGGGCAATGGCATCGGTCGCGGTACGACCCGCCAAGGAGGCTTTGGCGATGAGATTCCCCAATTCGAGGGCCCGCTTAGGGTCCCAACCGTCGTGTAGCCCGAGTAGTACACCGGCACAGAACGCATCGCCGGCCCCGACAGTGCTGATAATTTCGTCGGGCGGAACCGGTTCGGGTTTGACCCAGACCGGTTCGGCGTCTCGTTCGTGCCACAGGGTCAGCGTCGGGGTGTGGAGGATAACCGCCCGCTGAACACCGTCTCGCAAAAGGGCACTCGACGCGGCAAACAGACCGTCTCGTGTCGCCCTCCCCGCGTGGTCGATAGTGGACGTTGCGGTAGCTCGTGCGGCCTCGATTTCGTTGGCTATCAGGTAGTCAACGTGGGGCAGGGTCGCTTTGATCACAGTCGGCGCGTCGGGTTGGTCCGAAGAAACCAAGTCAACGCACGTAAGCATTCCGGATTGGCGCGCTCTTGCGAGGAGTTTGGCCGCGTCGGAGACACCATCAACATCGATACGGTCGAGCGAACCAAGTAACAAGAGGTAACCCAAGTAAAAGACACGGGCTTGGCTGGCCTGAAACAATTCGTCGGGGAAGTCCGCTGCCTCTAGACAGTCGTTCGCCCCGCCGTGGTAAAAAAATGTCCGACTGTGTCCCGGAACCGACATCACATGGGTGACCGCCGTGGACGAAAACGGCTTGTTAACGAGGTAATCCATCGGCAGTCCAAGGTCGTGGCAGTGCCCGGTAATGACCTTCGCTAGGTCGTCGGCACCGATGGCCCCAACTGGAATCAGCGGCAATCCGGTGTTCAAGCGGGCTAGCGCCGTGATTACGTTAGCGGCGCCACCACCGACGCCGACAGTTTCGGCGTGGATGCGGGTCAGGTCGTTTTCGTTGGGCCAAGTCTCGATGTCGTGGACCATGTCGACGATCCAGTTCCCAGCACAGATCACGCCCCGCGTAGTTCGCCGCGTCATGCGGGTTGCCCTACCTCGTTCCATAGCGGGTACCGCGTCGTCACGTCCTCTTCGATCGACGAGAACCGTCGAAGTGGTTCCCAGAAGTAGTTGTCGGTGGTGTCGTCGTTGACCTGCGAAACTTCGCCTCCGAGGACGAACCCCCCGCCGGGTTCGGCATAAAAGCGGTGGTAAATCCCTCGGGGAATGCTTACGCTTTGACCGGGAAAAAGTCGGAGTGGTTCTTCTACTTCGAGTTCGCGATCCCGGCCGTCTACGATCACGGTGACCGTCCTTTTGGTTGCGCCAGGAGGGCGACGAAATTCGACCATTAGCACGCCACCGCCGCGATTGATGATGTCTTCGAGTTTGACCCGATGGCAATGGTAGGGGGTTTCTTGACCTTCGCCGATGAACAACAACTTCTCGGCGTAGGGTCGAGTTGTCTGGTCGCTTTGGATGCCGTTGCGCAGGCAAAACAGGGTCAACCCTTGCCCGTGGAAATCATCGGACCCGAAGTCGGTTACGTCCCAACCCATCTGGTGGCGGTGTAGATGAGTGGCTAATTCGGGGGCCGCGGCATAGTCGCTAGGTCCCCAATCGGCCCAGGCTGGCAAAGTCCACCGGAACTCTCCTAGCAGGCCCCTTGCCTGCTCAATGGCCGCTTCGATCTCGGAACGTTTCACCCCGCACCCGCTTCGTACTCGACGGCCACCGAGCGCCCGGTCGTTCCCGCCTTCAGCGCGGCGGTAAGTACGGCGTGGTGGTCCTGGGCTTCTTGTGGAGTC
>CBDEVU010000003.1:0-46817 GCA_965243715.1 Candidatus Aldehydirespiratoraceae bacterium | reverse complement strand
ACGGCAAACGTGGTCAAAAAGAAGCGGATCTTCTTGTCGAGCAGGTTCTTGATTGTGAGCCTAAACATTAGGCGCCAAAGTGTTTCATGTGGTCACGGATGGAGCTAGGGGTCGGATCGGAGAGTTCACCCACGATCTTGCCGTCGACTAAAAAGACGACTCGGTCGGCGTGCGATGCGGCGACGGGGTCGTGGGTAACCATGACGATTGTCTGGTAGTAGTAGTCCACCACCTGACGCATAAAGGCGAGGATTTCACCGCCGGTAGTGGAATCGAGATTGCCTGTCGGTTCGTCAGCAAAGATGATCTTGGGGCGCGTGGCGAGTGCTCGCGAGACCGCTACCCGCTGCTGCTGGCCGCCGGAGAGTTCGTTGGGACGGTGGCTGGTCCGGTCGGCGAGACCGACCGTTGTTATTACCTGAGTGAGCCATTCGTCGTCTGGGGTGACACCAGCCAGCTTCAGCGGCAGGGTGATGTTCTCCATCGCGTTAAGGGTGGGAATAAGATTGAACGCTTGGAAGACAAAGCCGACATTGTCACGACGTAGCAAGGTGAGGGCGCGTTCGTTGAGGGGCGTGAGGGCGGTGCCACCGATGTAGGTCTCGCCCGAACTCAAAGAGTCGAGTCCGGCCATACAGTGCATTAAGGTCGACTTGCCCGAACCGGACGGGCCCATGATGGCGGTGAACTCACCACTGGAGAAGCTCACGTTTACATTGTCGAGGGCGCGGACCTCAGTGTCGCCCGATCCGTAGATCTTGGATGCGCCATCGGCATGAGCCGCGGTCGTCAGGTTGGTCATTTCAACTCCAATACTGCGATTTCAGACTCTTCGCAACGCTAGTCAATCGGCGAGTTCCACACACTTTTTGAGGACTTGATCCTAATACCGGACATTGGTTGATCCTCTGGCATCGACTTGGACTCTTGGGAGGCCATGGCGGCACACCATTGTCCGTAGGCCGCGGCCAACGGTTTGGCGGTCACCCCGTGGGCCACGATGGACAACATTACGGTCCACGACATTACCACGAACACCGGTCCGAGGTCGACCCCGTGAGCGTGTTCGACGGCGAAGAGACCAAAGAGAATGGAGGCCAACCCGCGAGGACCGAACCAGCCAAAGAACATCACAGTTTGTCGTTGCAGGCCACTTCCGAGCAGGCTGATGGCGATGGCGAGCGGACGAACAACCACCAGGCTGGCGATGGCGTAGCTGACCACGCCCCCGTCGAGTTCGCCTAGGGAGGGTCCGACCACGATAGCCCCGAACACGATGAAAGAGATCGTGGCCAAGAGTTGGGCGAGATCCTCGGTGAACTCTTCGACATGGCGGCAGGCGGCGCGGGCTGTGGAGCCCAATGCGAGACCCGCGGTAAACGTGGCGATGAAGCCGTTGCCCCCCATCGCCGATTTGTTCCCCGGCGAACGCCAGCCACGACGTGGCGCTAGTAAACTGGTTGTCGTTGGCGGCTAGGGCCACGAACAAGGTGACGGCGGGGAGGGCGATGCCGTCGTTGAGTCCGCTCTCGACGTTCAGGGATTGCCTTATCCGAACCGGTACGGACCGATCGCTGATGACCGCTTGGCCTAAAGCCGCGTCGGTCGGGGCCAAGATCGCCGCGATGAGGGCGGCCACGGCGACCGGGATGTCGAACAGCAGCCAAGCTAGTGCGGTGCCCAAGCCAATGGCGAGGGGAAGCCCGAAGGCAAGCATGCGAGCAGGGAGCGCGTACTCATGGCGCAGTCGGCCGGCATCAATGCGCACCGCGTCGCTAAACAATAAGAGCGCCAAAGTGGCCTCGGCTAGGATTTCGATCCCCGCGCTATCGAGCGAGAAGTGGACAATGTCGAACCCTTCGGCGCCGATTGCCACGCCGAACCCCACGAACAGTATTGGTCCGGTGATAAACGACCGCTCGACGAGTCGCGAGATCAACCCGTAGGCGATTAAGAAGGCCGCAATTATGGCGATGTCGGTTGCTTCCATGACCTCATCTTTGCTGCGCAGCCAAGCAACGCACGCGGCGTGCGTGTAAGACTGGCGCAGCGACGCGAGGATACCCCGATGCAGCCAGTGAAGATCGCCACGTGGAGCGAGGTGTTGGATCGTGATCCGGTGGGGGTCGTGGTCGACGACGTTGACCTAGTCATCGTACGCTTCGACGACAACCATTCCGTTCTCTACGGGCGTTGCCTGCACCGCGGGGCGCTTATGGCCGATGGTCACGTCGCTAGCGACAACCTGATCTGCGGATTGCACGGCTGGGATTACGTCTTTCAGACAGGCGTCTCGTCCTACGACAACCGCGAACGACTCATGAAGTTCTCGTCGTGGGTCGACCATGACGACTTGTTGGTCGACGGCGAAGAAATTGCGGCTTGGACCAAGGAGAACCCGCAGCCCTACCAACGCGGCGCCTACCAAGGCCGTTTTCAAGATCCGCACGGCGATCCCGCCGAACCGCATGTTGGCCTGATTCGGAGGTTGGCTAACGAAGGGCTCGACTATCTCGGGCACCATGGTCCGGTTACCTCGATGGGAGTTTCTCGTGAGGAGCTACCAAAGTGGGACGACATCCAGTTCGTTACCGCTCAACTGGCGCGAAAACCCCAACTCGACGACGTGGCGGTCTCTACCGACGTCGTGATCGGCCCGTTGGCTGCCAAGCCGTTGCGCTTAGCGATTCCGCTGTTCGTCAGCGACATGAGTTACGGCGCCCTCAGCGAAGAGGCCAAGGTGGCTTTGTCCCGCGGCGCGGAGTTGGCGGGCACCGGTATCTGTTCGGGTGAGGGCGGTATGCTCCCAGAGGAAAAGGCCGAGAACAGTCGCTACTTCTACGAACTTGCGAGCGGCAAGTTTGGTTGGTCCCTCGACAAGGTCGCCGATGTCCAAGCTTTCCATTTTAAGCTGGGCCAAGGGGCCAAGACCGGCACTGGCGGGCACCTTCCCGGTATCAAGGTCCAGGGCAAGATCGCCGAGGTGCGTGGCTTGGAGCCCGGCACTGACGCTATCTCACCGTCCACCTTTGCCGATTTCACCTGTGAGGACGACTATCGCCGGTATGCCCACGAGGTCCGTGAGGTTTCCGGCGGTGTTCCCATCGGGGTGAAATTGTCGGCCCAACACATCGAAGACGACATCGACGCGGCGCTGCGCATCGGCGTCGACTACATCATCCTCGACGGGCGTGGCGGGGGAACCGGAGCGGCTCCGGTAGTGTTTCGCGATCACATCTCGGTGCCGACGATCCCCGCGCTGGCTCGGGCCCGGCGCCATCTCGATGCTCGGGGCCGCCGCGATGTCTCGCTAATTATCACCGGCGGCCTGCGTACCCACACCGACTTCGCCAAGGCGCTCGCCCTTGGTGCGGATGCGGTGGCTGTCTCGAACTCGGCCATGCAAGCCATTGGGTGTATCGGAATGCGGGCCTGTTCGACTAACAACTGTCCCGTCGGCATTGCCACGCAAAAAGAGGAACTCCGGGCCCGGTTGCCCGTCCAAGAGGCCGCCCAACGTCTGGAACGGTTCTTCTCCGCCAGCACTGAACTCATGGGAGTACTCGCCCGAGCCTGTGGACACACTCGACTCGCTGACTTCTGTCTCGATGATTTGACCACATTTGACCGCGACATCGCCTACCTAGCCGGTGTTGCCTACGGAGGAGTGAACCACTGATGAGCTTCGACGAACCGGCATCAATTGAGGAACCGGCGCTCCCCGATGAGGCCTACGGCTGGCACAAACTAGTCGACGTCGATGAGGTTCCCCAAGGGCGTGTTTTTACCGTCACGATCGGCCACGAAAGCCTCTGTGTTTCCCACACCGCCGTGGGTGGTTACGGCTGCATTGCCAATGCTTGCCCGCATCAAGGCGGTCCCCTAGGCGAGGGTTCGATTGAGAACGGCTGGCTGCGATGTCCGTGGCACGGCTACGACTTTTCCCCCAAGAACGGCATCCCACCCGGCGCGTTCAACGACGGACCGGCGGCCTACCGCACCGAGGTTCGTCCCGACGGCGTTTACGTTGCTTTGCCCCGCCAGATGGCCCGACCCCGCACGGTTTCCGATGTCATGGTCGAGACGATGATCGCCTGGGGGGTTACCCACGTGTTTGGCATGGTCGGCCATTCCAATCTCGGTTTTGCCGATGCGATGAGAGTCGCCGAGGCGCGAGGCGATCTCTCGTTTATCGGTATTCGCCACGAAGGGGCGGCGTCTTTCGCGGCCACTGCCTACGGCAAACTCACCGGCCAGCTAGCGGCCTGCTTTGCCATTGCTGGCCCCGGTTCGACCAACCTTATGACTGGCCTTTACGACGCCAAAACCGACAGGGCTCCGGTACTTGCTTTGTGCGGCCAGGTTCCCTCTAAGGTTCGGGGGCGGGGGGCCTTCCAAGACACCGACCTCGCGGCGGCCTTCGCTAACGTGGCCCGCTACAGCGCTACGGTGCAGGCGGGCTCGGATCATGGCGAACTTATGACCCTCGCCTGCAAGTCGGCCCTCATCGAGCGCGATGTGGCCCAGTTGGTTTTCCCCGATGAGGTCCAGGTCCTGGAGGCCGCCGCGGGGGCGCGGGTCGGGTCTCCGCAGGGCCGCACGGGAAGTCGAGAAATTGCCCCGCCTGCCGAAGCTCTCGGCGCGGCCGTCTCCGCGTTAATCGCCGCGGATCGACCAGTCATCATCGTTGGTAACGGGGCCCGAGAGGGCATGGACGAGGTGCTGGCCCTAGCCGCCCAACTCGATGCCCCAGTCCTCACCACGTTCAAGGGCAAGGGCTTAGTCTCTGACCATCACCCTTTGGCGGGCGGCGTACTTGGTCGTTCGGGCACTCCGGTGGCCAGTTGGTTCATGAATGAGTCGGACCTGCTCATCACCTTTGGTGTCTCGTTCGCCAACCACACCGGCATCTCCGACTACAAGCCGATCGTGCAGGTCGACTACGACCCCATGGCTCTCGGTCGCTTCCATCCCGTCACTGTCGCGGTGCAAGGCCATGTCGCCGTCACCGCACGGGCACTTACCGCCGGGTGCGGCGAAGCGGCGGGTGACGAAACGGCGGCTGACGAAACGGCGGCTGAGGTTGCCCAACGCTGGACCCTTTGGCGGTCCGAAAAAGCCAGCCGCCGGAGCGACGATCGCGGCGTTGGCATTAGCGCCGCGGCCCTCTTTGACGCCCTGAGCCGGTTGGTGCCCGCCAATGCGATCATGCCAGTCGATGTGGGCAACAACACGTACTCTTTTGGGCGCTATTTCGAGGTGGCCGAACAGAGCGTACTGATGTCGGGGTACCTTGGCTCTATCGGGTTTTCTCTTCCTGCGGCTATGGGTTGTTGGGCGGCCACCCAGAGTCAGCCCGCCTTTGCCGGTCGGCCCGTCGTTTCCGTCTCGGGCGACGGCGGTCTCGGTCAGTACGCGATGGAACTCACCACCGCGGTGAAGTACAACATGAACATTGTCCATGTCGTGTTGAACAATAACGAACTCGGCAAGATCTCGAAGGAACAGCGAGCCGCCGACTTCGATGTCTGGCATACCTCGCTGCATAATCCCTCATTCGCTGCTTTGGCTGAGTTGTGCGGAGCGAAAGGAACTCGGGTCGAGGATCTCGCTGATCTTGATACGGCCCTTGAGGCGGCTCTCGCCCACGACGGACCGGCACTAGTCGAGGTTATGACCGATGCCTTGTTGATCTGATAGTCAGATCCGGTGGGGAACTTCAAGGCCATGGGCCTTTACAACAATGTCCAACGAATCGAGGCCGATCTGCTCGCCATCGGGATCGGCCCCGACGACCCCGTCACCGTCGATGACCTGACCCCGTTTGACCAGTACCATTATGAAGGCACTGCGGCGGTCGACGCCGCGGCGCAGCGACTCGGGTTGGGGCCAAACGATACGGTGCTCGACATCGGTTCGGGGCTTGGCGGTCCGGCCCGTTACCTCGCCGACCGGTGGGGCTGTGCGGTCACGGCGCTGGAGATCCAAGGCGACCTTCATTCCACGGGCGCCCGGTTGACCACCCGAGCCGGTCTCAGTCACCGAGTTACCCACGTCCACGGCAACGTGCTGACGGGAATCGCCGGTACGGGTCGGTTTACGGCGGCCATTTCGATGCTGTGCTTCTTGCACATCCCCAACCGAGCCGCCCTATTCGCCCGTTGTGCGGCGGCCCTGCAGCCCGGCGCAACGTTGCTGATCGACGATTATTTCGCCCGAGCCCCGCTCACATCAACGGAGATTGATGCCCTAGCGACGAAGGTGCAATGCCCTTACCTGCCGGATCGTGACACTTACGTAACAGAACTCACCGGGGCTGGATTCGGTGAGCCGGAGATCATCGACAAGACCGCCGCGTGGGCGGCGTTTGTGGCTGACCGTTACGCCGATTTTCGGACCGCTACTCCGACCCTAACTGCTCGTTACGGCGAGGCGACCGTTGCCTCGCTCGATGGCTTCTACCGCACCGTCGCTCGCCTCTTTGCTGCGGGCCGAGTGGGCGGCGCCCGTTTCGTGGCCACTCGACCGGCCGAACTTGAGCTATCGGCCTAGCAGTCTCGTAGGCTTCCCTCGTGACGGTCTTGCAGACATCAGGGCTAGTGATGTCCTTTGGGAGCCAGCGGGCCCTCGACGATGTAACCATCACCGTTCCCCATGGAGTCACCGGTCTAGTCGGGGCCAACGGAGCGGGGAAGACCACCTTGATGTCGATCGTGCTCGGCCTGCGCCCCCCGACGAGTGGCTCGATCTATGTGCTGGGTAAGAACCCACAGACCGAAGGCTCTGCTCTTCGCTCCGTGGTGGGCTACGGCCCCGAGCGCAACGCACTCCCCGAGGACATGCCCGCCTTCGATTTCGTGAAGCATCTAGCCGAAGTCCGAGGTATGCCTCGTATCGAGGCTCGCTCCCGGGCCAGCGACGTGTTGTGGCTAGTCGGCCTCGGTGAGGAGCGATTCCGTGCCCTCGGCACGATGTCCACCGGCCAACGTCAGCGGGTCAAATTGGCCCAAGCAATTGCGGCCGATCCCAGTTTCGTGTTGCTCGATGAGCCCACGGATGGTCTCGACCCGGTGCAACGAGACGAAATGCTCGCCCTCATCAGCCAGATCAGCAGCGAGTTCGCCATCGACGTTATGTTGTCTTCGCACCTACTCGAAGAAGTCGAGCGAGTCTGTGACAATATCGTCGCCCTCGACGCCGGCCGGTTGGTCGCCGCGGGGCCGCTAGAAGAGTTGGTGGGAGACGAGGACGGCCTCACCGTCGAATTGGTGGAGATCACCGACCGCCCTGACTCCATTGCGGAGACGGTTCGGCGGTTGACTGAACGCCAAATCGACGTCGAGCAGGTTGGAACGGTGCTTCACCTGAGCGGGGCCGACCGCGGGGTGCTGGCCGACGCGTCCCGCGACGCGGTTGCTGACGCCGGTTCTCGGGTCCGTCGTATTGCTAATCGTCGCCGCACCCTCGAGGGCTTGTTTGGAACCGGTGAGCGATGAGTAGCGCCGAGATTTTCGACCGCGGCTACCGTAAATTCGAAGGCGAACGCTCCGGCGTGGGCGGTGCCATACGCTCGCTGTCCTGGCAGACCACGCGTAGCATCCTTGGCCTCGGGCGCAAGGCGCGGCACAAGATTTTCCCGATTCTGGTCATTGCCATAGCGTTCCTCCCAGCGATCATCTATGTCGGCATGGCGGCGTTGTTTCCCGTTGACTTGTTCGGCGGGGACGAAGGGCGGCCCGAGTTCTGGGAACTGCTGGGGTTCGGGACATCTGGAGTCGCGATAGTGCTGTTCTGCGCCATGGTGGTACCCGAAGCGCTGGTGCGCGACCGTCGCGATGGCATGTTTAGCCTTTACCTATCGACCCCGCTATCCAAGACCTCTTATCTAGCAAGCAAGGTGTTCGCCGTTATGGCCACCTTGATGATCGTCACCGTCGGACCCGCTCTGTTTTTCTTGTTGGCGCTGACCTTCGAAGGCGTTGGGCCGAGCGGTCTGGTGAATTGGGCCCAGACAGCGGGGCAGATCTTTATCGCTGGCCTAGGGATTTCCGGCGTCCTGGCCGCGCCAGCCTTTGCCGCGGCCAGTATCACCGATCGGCGGGCCTTCGCCAGCGTCGCGGTCGCGATGGTCTTTATTGGTTCACTGAGGGTTATCGGAATCTTGGTCGAAGAGGTAGAACTTAGTCGCGATCTTCGAGTATTTGACGTCGTAAGCATGGCGTTCGAGTTCTCGGCGCGAGTTTTTGGCGATCGGTCCTCGAATCTGAGGTTTATGTCTGACACGCAAGTGTTCCTTTCCTGCGGGCTTTGGACGGCCCTCAGCGGGTCCGTTGTGGCCTACCGTTATCGACAATTGCGAGCGGTCTGATGGCTGATCTTCTTCCACCGTCCATGGTGCAGGTGAACGGGGTTACCAAGTCGTTCGGCAATGTTGTCGCGGTCAGCGATGTGAGCTTCACGGTTGGCCCAGGAGTGACGGCCTTGCTGGGTCCCAACGGGGCCGGAAAGAGCACCCTTTTTCGTATGCTTTGCGGGCTCACGGCACCGACCCGTGGCGAAGTTCGTGTCCTTGGCCGTGATTGTCGACGAGACCGAGACGTCCGGGGTCGCATCGGTCTCGCCCCCCAACAAGACGCCCTCTTTGACCACTTCACCGCCTTCGAGTTTGTTGAGTTCGCGGCGGCGACCCACGGCATCGACAATCCGCAAGACCGAGCTCGCGTCGCGCTGGGTATCGTCGAGTTGTCCGCGGACGAACCCAAGAGGGTTGGCGCCTACTCGAAAGGTATGCGCCAGCGGGTCAAATTGGCGGCAGCGCTAGTCAACGAACCGTCAGTTCTGATCCTGGACGAACCGCTCACCGGTCTTGATCCGGTACAGCGGGGGCGCATGATCGAGTTGTTCGTCGGTCTGGGCCAACAGGGACGGTGCCTCTTGGTTTCGAGCCATGTGCTTGACGAAGTGGCTCGCCTTGGGTCCAACGTCTTGGTTATCGCGCAGGGTCGCTTGGCCGCCGCGGGCGATTATCGTGCCCTGCGCGAGCAGATGGACGACCGGCCGCATCGGATCAAGGTCGAGGTTTGCGAGCCACGGGTGCTCGCCGCGGCACTCATCGAACGCTCATTGGCCAACGGGGTCAGCATTGCTTCCGAGGCGCTTACCCTCGAGACCGACGATATCGATCGGTTCGGTCGCACGGTGGCCGCCCTTGGCCGTGAACTCGGGCTTCGCATCAACGGACTCAAACCGGTGGACGACGATCTCGAGTCGGTCTTCCGCTACCTTGTGAAGCGACGATGACCACGAATCGGGTATCGCCGTTGCGGGCTTGGGCTCTGACTCATCGACTTCTCGTCCGGCAGTTGTTCACCGTTGGTCGGGGGATCGCACTCGGCGTGTTGGGCGCCGTGGTAATGATCGTGGCGTGGGTGGACGGTCGAAATGGCGACACCGACGATGCCAAGGAGCTGCTCGATACAGGAGTAGAGATCATCACCACTCTGGGTTTCATCGTGCTGCCAATTGTCGCCTTGGTTTTTGCTGGCACCGCGTTGGGCGACCCCCGAGAAGACGAAACGCTGGTGTACTTGTGGCTACGACCAATGAACCGCGGGTCGATTGTCCTCGGTACGATCACCGCGTCGGTCACGATCAGTCTGCCCTTTACCGTGCTCCCGGTTGCACTGGCCGCGGTGCTGATCAACGCCGGTTCGGAGTTGGTCACGGCCACGGTGGTTGCCGGATTGGTCGGCTTGGTGACCTATAGCGCGGTATTTGTTTTGCTTGGTCTGATGGTGAAGAACTCGATCGTGTGGGGTTTGGCTTACATCATTTTGTGGGAAGGGATCGTGGCGGAGTTCGGCAGCTTCGCCAACCGAATCGCGATCCGTGGCTACACAGGGTCGATTCTCGCTGACCGCACTGGAGTGGACAACAGCTTTGGCGACCTCTCACAGAGCAGCGCTATGTTAGCGGCCGCGTTCATTACCCTGGCCGCGATGGCCTTGGCCAGCGTCCGGATGAACCGACTCGATGTCGCCTAGGCGAGCGAGTCGTTGGGTACCGCCCCCGCTTGGCCGTCATAGGAGGTTGGCGCGGATCGCCGCGGCGCTGCGGACTGGGTCTTCGAACGGGCCAAAGTGGGTGCGGTCGTTCCACAAATCGAAGCGTCCGTTAGGTAATTGGTCCGCGACTCGGGGAGCCAAAAGTGCGGGGAAGCCACCGTCGCCCGACCCGACGACTTCGACCGGAACGGTGATCGTTTCGAGTTTCGCGAAGATAGCCGTGTCGATGCCCTCAAAGACGCGGGCCTCGTTTTCCGGGGTACATTTCAGTTCGACTCCGTTGCCCACGGGGCGAAAACCATGGTGGACGTAGTCGGCGAGAACCTCCGGATCGATTCCGTCGAAGGGTGGTCGCGAACTGTAGCGGGCGATGGCTTCTTGGTACGATCCGAACCCGGGGCGGCGCCTGCGGGCCGACTCAGCTAGGGCGTTGCTGTTGCTTGCCATGTCGGCGGGAACGGCGATGGGTTCGTACAACCAAGCCGAGCGGAGTGTGCCGGTTCGTCGAATCTCGCTGGCCAGTACGGTTGCGCCTCCCATCGAGTGACCGACCAGATCAACCGGTTCGTCGCCCGCTAGATGGGCGATTACGGCCAGCGCGTCGTCGACCATAAGCCGCCAAGGAAACTCGCAATCGACGACCCTTGAATCACCGTGGCCCCGAAGATCAGGGGCCCAGACGTGACGGATGTCGGTGAGTTCTTGGGCGATAGCCTGGTAGCACCGCCCATGAAACCCGGTGGCGTGAAGGATGATGAGATGCGGACCGGAGCCACCGAGGTCATGGAGGGCAATCTCGACGCCGTTGGTCGAGGGGATCCTCGTTGAGGTCACTGTTCGGTCTCGTTGTGACGGCGGAGGAAGAGTTCGAACTCGGCGGCGAGATCCTCGGCGTTGGGGATCGTCGACTTCGTTCGTTCGTCGTAGCACTCTTCGAGGCGCCGGACGTAGCTGATGATTTCCTCGTCGTCGACCATTGCCTTATCAACGCGTGCTTCCCACTCGTGGGCAACTTGGTCGAGCGCAGCCCAAGCGGTTGGGACTCCCGCCACTCGTTCGAAACGTTCCAATAGGGCCCGAGAGGCCTTTGGGTTCGGCATCCCGGACACGTAGTGGGGGACCGAGGCCCGCAGCGACACAGCGGGGATGCCGTCGCGTTCTAGTCGTTCGTGTAGGACACCGACGACGCCGGTTGGGCCTTGGTAGGAGGGTCGCTCGAGGCCGAGTAGGGCAGCTAGTTTAGCGTCGGTGGTCGAACCGGTGATGGACGGTGGTCTGGTGTGAGGGGTTTCGGCGATCATGGCGCCGAGGGTGATGACCATGGCCACGTCGAGTCGGGCCGCAACCTCGGCGATGGCCTCGCTGAAAGTCCTCCACATGAGGTGCGGTTCGACCCCGTCGATGAGGACTAGGTCGCGGCCGCTGCCGGTGGTAGGTAGGGCGTACACCCGGTTCTCGGGCCATGAAACCTCGCGCTGGCCGTCGGAGTTGAGGCGCACGGTGGGGCGGTGGACGCTGAAGTCGAAGAAGGGATCAGGGTCGATCTCGGCTAAGAGTTCCGAAGGTCCGGATTGGAGAGCCTGAACCGCGCCGGTGGCCGCCCCGCCGACATCGAAGGGGCCCTCGAATGCGGCGACAAGGATGGGAGAGCGGGGGGTAACGAACTCGGATTCCCAGGTCAAGACGGACACGCCAATAGCATGCCCGAGTTTCAGCTAGTTCGTGAAAGCGCGGTCGATCAGAGCTTCAGGACACGGCGGGCGTTTTCCCGCAGGAACTTCGGCCAGACGTTGTCGTTGAACGCGACATCGCGTAGCTGGGCGAAGATTTTGTCGAGCGAGAGGCCCATAGGGAAGTACCCGGCGTAGATGATCTTGTCCGCCCCGCGGGTGTTGGCGTAGTCGATGATGGCCTTGGGGTAGTGCTTGGGGGAGAAAGCAGAGGTTGAGTAGTGCAGGCCCGGCCACTTCAACATGAGTTTGACCGCTAGATCCTCCCACGGTTCGCACCCATGGCGGGTCACGAAGGTTAGCTCGGGGAAGTCGTACATCACTTGATCGATGCGCTCGACGTGCTGGGCCGTGAAGGGCACTCGGGGACCAGGAACGCCCGCACAACAAAAAATCGGGATGTCAAGTTCGCAACATAGGGAATAGATCGGGTACATCAGCGGAGCGTCGATCGGGACCGGAGGTAGCCGACCGGAGGGAAAGGCCGTCACGGCCTTGAGTCCGAGATCAACATGTAGTCGCCGAATCTGGCGGATGGCTTCAACGCCGTCGTTGGGATCGGGCTCGAAGCAGGGAATGAACCGGTCGGGGTGATCGGCTACGCATTGGTTCCCGTAACCGTTGGCGTTGCCTGGGCCGTCCGGGCGGCATCCGACCATCGCCATTTCGACCCCGCAGCGGTCCATGAACGGCAGGAGAAGGTCGGCCCCTTGGGGAGGATCGGCGAGTTTGCCGTCGGCGTCGCGCGCTTGGTCGGAGAAGGGCACGTCTTTGAACATGTACTGGGCGGGGAAGTTCATGTTTGCTGATTCGGCGTCCTTGAGCGCTCGGTCCAAAAACGCGTAAACGTTCTTGCCGGTAGTGCCCGCGGTGGTGCCCATCATGGTGTCGATCACGCCAACGCTCTCCGGAAAGCCCATACCCTCCATGCAACACTTGCCGGGAGTGGGTTGCAACTTGGGGGTGGCATGTGCGGTAATGATGAGGGCGGCGGCCAGACTTGGCCCACTACGCTGCCCGCCCGAGGATCCAACCATGACCAGCCCAATGCCCTTCGAGAAATACCGACCGTATCCCGCGGTCGAACTTCTCGATCGCACGTGGCCCGGGAAGCGTCTCGACCGGGCCCCTATTTGGTGCTCCGTCGATCTACGCGACGGCAACCAAGCGCTCGTCGATCCTATGGACGGCACCCGTAAGCGCCGTATGTGGGATCGGGTCGTGGCAATGGGGTTCAAGGAGATCGAGGTTGGTTTCCCGGCCGCCTCCCAGACCGATTTCGACTTCGTCCGCCAACTCATCGAGGAAAACCTGATTCCCGATGACGTCACCATTCAGGTTCTGACTCAGGCTCGCGCCGACCTAATCGAGCGCACCTTCCAGTCCATCGAGGGTGCCGAGCGCGCCATTGTTCACTTGTATAACTCGACATCGACTACCCAGCGGCGTGTTGTCTTTCGTTCTGATCGAGCGGGCATTGTCGACATCGCGGTCAAGGGCGCGGAGGTCTGTCGCAAACTACGTTCTGGCGTCGCGGATCCCTCGCGTATCCGGTTCGAGTACTCGCCTGAGTCCTACACCGGTACTGAACCCGACTTTGCCATCGAAGTGTGCGAAGCCGTCATGGACGTGTTCGAACCAACGCCGGACAATCCGCTGATCCTGAACCTACCCGCCACGGTGGAGATGTCGACCCCGAACTTGTACGCCGATATGGTGGAGAAGTTCCTGCGCGACATCAAGAACCGTGAGTCCATTGTCTTGTCGCTGCACCCCCATAATGATCGAGGCACAGCGGTAGCCGCGGCGGAACTCGGCGTGATGGCGGGGGCCGATCGTGTCGAAGGCACGCTCTTTGGAAACGGGGAGCGCACCGGAAATGTCGACCTTGTCACAATAGCGCTCAACCTGTTCACCCAAGGCGTCGATCCTGAACTCGATATCAGCAACATCGAGGAGGCCCGTCGTGTGTTTGAGTTCTCGAACCGGATGACGGTCCACGAGCGCCATCCTTACGTCGGCGATCTCGTCTACACAGCGTTTTCGGGCAGCCATCAAGACGCCATCAAAAAGGGCATGGCGGATCTTTACGACGTGCAACCGGGCGAACCACTCGAAGGTGATTACGACACGTGGGATGTTCCTTACCTACCGGTCGATCCTCGTCATCTTGGTCGTAGCTATGAGGCCGTCATCCGGGTCAACAGCCAGTCCGGCAAGGGCGGGGTGTCGTATGTGTTGTTGCACGAGTACGGCCTCGATTTGCCCCGTGACCTCCAAGTCGACTTTTCTAAGAAGATCCAGAAGGTCACCGAGGACACCGGCACCGAAATCACGTCGTATGAGATCCAGCGGCGGTTCATGGCTGAATACGTTGAGCCAGCGCAGCCGAAAGTGGAGATCATTGGTCACCGCTCGTCGAGCGACACCCTCGATTCCGGGGTAACCACGCTGGAGGCCAAGCTCATCGTTTCCGGCCAGGAAATGATGATCACCGGCGAAGGCAATGGACCCATCGACGCTTTTGTCACGGGCTTGCAAGCCGCTGGGGTCTTCGAGGGCAAGATCGCCGACTACAGCGAGCACACCATGGGAACCGGCAGTGATGCAACGGCGGTGGCGTACGTCGCCGTTGACACAGGGGCTCGTGACACAACGTGGGGGGTTGGCCAGCATGAGTCCATCGTGTCGGCGTCGCTGCGGGCCATCGTGTCGGCGGTTAATGCTTTGGCCCGCTGACCTAGGCGCCCGCGAAGATCACCTGTGACCTTCTCCATATTTCGTCTAAACCATGTGCATCCGGACCCAACTAATGGGTCCGAAATGAGCGATCGCTATCGTGCTGCGATCGACATGATCGAGTATCTCGACGAGCGCGGGTTGAGCGCCGTGCAGTTCGACGAGCATCACGTCAGCAGTACGGGATGGTCCCCTACCCCGATGCTAAATGCCGCTACGGTGCTGGCCCGCACCCGCCACGCCACGGCCATGATCGGGGCTTTGTTGCTGCCTCTGCATGACCCGATTCGGGTGGCGGAGGATATTGCGGTGCTGGATCTCGTCGGGCAGGGACGGATCGTGGTCACTATGGGTATCGGCTATCGACGGCTTGAGTACACGGCTATGGGTAAGGAGTGGACTCGCCGCGGCCAGATCATGGACGAATCACTTGACGTGCTATTCAAGGCGTGGACAGGCGAACCGTTCGAATACAACGGCGCCACGGTGCAGGTTCTGCCGAAGCCGTTCACCTCGCCGCATCCCCGGATCATGATCGGAGGCTCGGCGAAGGCATCGGCTCGACGAGCCGCTCGCCTCGGCTTGCCCCTGTCTATGAACGGCAATCCGCCTGGCATTAAGGATCTCTATGAGGAGTTATGCGCCGAAAACGGAACGGTTCCGTTTTGTATTGCTCCGGAGGAGGCCCCGCAGGTTAATATCGTGGAGGATCCGGATCGGGCGTGGGCGGAATTGGGTAAGTACTTCATGGTGGAGGCCCGCACCTACGCCGACTGGCAGCCCGCCGGTCAGCATTCGCCGGTGCATTCTCAGGCCACGTCGGTCGAGGGCCTTCGTCGCGAAGGCATCTACCGGTTCCTTACTCCCGCCGAAGCTCGTGCCGCTTACGGGGCGAAGGGACAGGCCGCGGGGTCGGTCACCCTCCACCCCATGGTCGGCGCCATGCCTATCGACGAGGCGTGGCGGTCGGTTGAACTCTTTGCCGACTCGGTTCTCGCGCCGAAGTGACCAACCGCGGCGGTGGGCCAATCGCCACCGACTCTTAGTTGCCGGTGGTTGACCAGTGCCAGGGTTCGCGGGGGAAGTTGAAGAAGCCGTAATCGGCCGCGATCTCGCTGAGTGCCCGAAAAACTGCGGTCTCGTTGTGAGAAATTACTCGACCCTTGTAGGTGAAGTCGACCGCTAGTCCGAGTTCATGCTGGGAGTGCCCCGGTCGCGCGGTGGGGGGCCGACAACTGCTTGATGGCATTTGCCAGATCGCATATTCAGAAGTCCCGCAATTGGAGCGTCGGACCGCGATCTGACTCTCGGCGCTGCGGTAACCCCAGCCGCGCAAGGGAAATCCTCGTGCTTCCATCGCGGCTAGCAAGCCTTCGAGGTTGTCGGCAATCAACGAGTTGACCAGGATGCCCCGGACCGAGGTGACTTCGACGTCAGTGCCTGCGGGAATGGTAATACCGCCGCTGGGAGGGGTTTGCGCAGCGAGCGCGGCCGCGATCGCGTCGGCGATGCGTTGCTCTTCCTCATGGATCTCATTGGATAGTGACGCATCGAGGGAGGCTAGTACGGCGGCCTCGCTCAGTCGACGGTCCTGGCGGGCAAGAACATCTTCGAGAATGGCCTCCTTGATGGCCACGGCGGCGTCGAGGTCAGCGAGGCGAAGCGTAACCGCTGCTTCGTAGCCCGCTGCTTCTTCGGCCCCTTGGGCGGCGAGTTCGCGCTGGTGGTCGAGTTTGGCGGAGATGACGCGCATGTCGTCGAGGGCTTCGAAACCCGATCCGGTCCCGATGTCGACGAGGGTTTCTGCTCGGGTGGCCGCCCACGGATCGTCGCCTAGGAGATCGATGTCGTCAAAGCCTCGAAAAGAGACGTAGCTTTCGACTGCCGCCGCCCGCAAGTTAGCTTGAGCTTGTTCCTCCAACGCTTCTAGATCACGAATCGCGACTTGGGCCTGGTCATGAGCGAGTCGGGCATCTTTTACCGCTCGTTGGGCGGCTTCGACCGCGGCCCGTTGGGTCTCGACGTTGGCTTGGGCCGCTTGCAGTGCCGCGGTTATTTCGTCGACTTCGGCATTGAGAGCGTCGAGTTGGAGGGCAACTTCGGCGGCCTCACTTTGTACCTGCTTGCGTTCCTCACGCAGTTCTTTTGGTGTGGCGGCGGAGGCGAACGTGGCGATCGCCGCGATGAGTGCGACGATCACCGTGAAGGCGGCGCGTTGGCGCGTGGAGAAAATCGAGGGGATCGTCATAGCGTAGCGCAGGCCCTTGGTATCGGACGGCTACGGTTCGCTGTATGGATCTCGGCTTGATCTGGGGCCACTGGGATCAGGTGATGCCCGACAACTTCGTTGAGATCACTGTTGAGGCTGAGTCGGCGGGGTTTGACGCGGTTTGGGTTCCCAGTTCTTGGGGTGCTGACGCTAAATCGCCCGTTGCGTTGTTGGCCGCGCACACCGACCGGATTCGACTAGGCACGAACCTGGCCCCGGTATCGCTCCCCACCGTTGAATCGTTCGCCCACCGCACGATCATCGGCATCGGGGCCAGCGGCCTGCCGCGGGTGGAGAACCGCTATAGTTTGCCGTCCAAGCAGTTGCTTGCTGACACGCGGGAATATGTCACTACTTTGCGCCAGGCAATGGCTCATCTTTGGCGCGAGATGCCGATCTGGATAGGGGCCGAGGGTCGTAGGAACGTGTCCCAGACGGTCGAGATTGCCGACGGTTGGTTTCCGTTGTGCTACTCGCCGTGGCGCGCCGAGGTGTACCACGACCAGATCAAGGACCGCAAGCTTGGTTTTGAGATAGCGGTCAGTGCCTCAATGAAGCTTCATAAAAATGTGGAGGAGGCGTTGTGGCCTACCAAGATCGCCTCTTGTTCTTATACCTCTGAGATGGCCCAGATGGGATATGAGGCTGATGCTCGCAAGGTTCAGGGTCTGCTCCGGGAGGGCCAACGAGACGAAGCGATCAGGGCCGTGCCCACCGAGTTTGTCGACGAGATTTCGTTGGTGGGATCGGAGGGTCGGATTCGTGATCGGCTGCAAGCGTGGGAGGAGAGTGCGGTTACCATGATCAATGTGGCGCCTCGAACGGTTGCCGAGATCTGGCAGATCGCCGAGTTAGTGAAAGGCTAGTTGGAGCTTCTCATGCAGGTCCCGTCCCCCGACTCAGGCCACTCATCGGAAGGCTATATTTCTAAAGGTGATGCCTATGACGCTCGCTGGCGGGCGATGGCGGCGGCGGGCGAACCCGTTCACGGCGAAGTTGAATTCTTGTGCTCGCTGGTGTCGCGATGCTCGGTACTCGACGCGGGGTGTGGGACAGGGCGGGTGGCGATCGAACTCGCTCGCCGTGGCTTCGACGTGGTTGGGGTGGATCTCAATCCCGCGATGCTGGCCACGGCGCAAGAGAAGGCAGTCGACGTGGAGTGGCACCTCGGTGATCTCGCCGCCCTTGACCTGGGGCGGACCTTTGATCTCATCGTTATGGCTGGCAACGTGATGATCTTCGTGTCCCCTGGCACTGAGGGTGCGGTGTTGTCCCGGCTCGCCACCCACCTCACGACCGGTGGTTTACTGGTGGCGGGGTTTCAACTCGGACCGGACCGACTATCGCTCGCCGATTACGACGCCCTCGCCGAAAAAGCTGGCCTGCGGTTCGTTGAACGGTGGGGGACCTGGGATCGCCAGCCTTTCGCGGGGGGCGATTATGCCGTCTCGGTTCACGAACAAGGCTAAGCATCAGTCCCGGTCGGTTGAGCAGCACCTGATGTGTTGTCGCGAGGATGCGTGGCCGGAGGTGGTGAGGTTGGTGGGTGAGTCGATCGTAACCGCACGGCCTCTTTCGGTCGAACCGCCGTGGCGTTTTGCCTACGAGTGCGACACCGACAACCAAGCGCTTGATTTCTTCCAGGGCACGTTTTTGCTCCGTGATGACGGCGACCAGTGCCGGGTTGCGTGGGGGTTGGTATGTGATCCGGAGCCAACAGCAAGCGGGCTTGACGAAGTTACGGCCGCTTGCACGTGGATGAGCGAACAACTCTCAACCCTGGCTGAGCGGCTTGGTTAACCGGTCACCCGCGTGGGGAAGTCTGTAACGTAGATGTAATATGGTGCGCTATGCGTACGTACCTGCTGGCATTTGTTGTCCTCTTGAGCTTCGTCGTTTCCGCGTGTGGAGGAGGCGACAGCGAGGAGTCGACAGAGGAAGTGGTTGAGGCACCGACGGAGAGCGACCAAGGCCCCGTGGAGGAGCCTGCCACGACTGTTGCTGTCGAAACCCTCACCGTTATTTCGCCTCCGACTACCCGAGGCCCCGCGCCTAGTCTTGACCTCGAACCACTCACAGGCATTTCGGCGGTCACGGTTGTTTCGGACGCACCGGCGTACCGGGGCGTCTTGGGCCAGATTGCTGCGGACCGCAACCTCGTGCCCGCGGTCGCGTTGCCGCCCGCCGCCGCGGCACCGGGCATCGCCCCGTTGACGGGCCTGGCACTCGAAGATCCGTCGGTGGCTCAGCGACCCGCCATCGTCGCCAAGATCGACAACACCGAAAAAGGCCGCCCGCAGGAGGCGCTGAGCCAGGCCGATATCGTGTTTGTTACCGAGGTAGAAGGCGGTTTCACCCGTCTCGTTGCGGTGTTTCACTCGCAAACTCCCGCCGAATTAGGCCCCGTTCGGTCGGGTCGAACTACCGACATATCGCTGGTAAGCTCGTTCAACACGCCAATTTACGTTTGGTCCGGCGCGAATAGTGTCCACTTGACCCTCCTGCGGCGTTCCGCCATTTTCGACCTCGGTGCCACTAGACGATCGGAGTACTACCGAGCGGCCGATCGTCCCGGCACCTACGACCTCATGATCGACCCATCGGTACTGTGGGGAATAGCGGCCGCCGACGGCGATGGTGGGACCCCGCCGGTTCATTTTGAATACCGCGACGACACGATCGGCTTGCCCCCGTCGGCGGTTCCTGCTTCAGCGGTTCGGATCGATTACCCGGCCGCCGGGGTCGACTGGAAGTGGGACACAGATTTCGGCTTCTGGCGACGGGTTCAGAACGGGACACCTCATGTTGACGCCCAGAATGCAGAAGTGCGAGCCGCGAACGTACTAGTGGCCGAAGTTTCGAAGGTCTCAACCGGACTAACCGACGGCGCTGGTTCTCCGGTACCAGAACAACAGTTCGTAGGGTCGGGCCGCGGTTGGGTGTTCACCGATGGTCATGCCATCGAGGTCACGTGGACTAAGCCGTCCCTGGCTTCGGTACCGACTTGGACCACTCCCGATGGCGTGCCCGTTGCCCTCACCCCGGGTCAGACTTGGATTGAACTCGTACCGGCAGGCGGCGCAACCTTCAGCTAGGGTCGGAGCCGACGTCGTGCCCGGGTTTGTATTAGATTCTGGTTTGTACCATTTGAGGAGATCACGTGTACCCAGGCGCCCATGCGGCTATCCGCCCCGACCATCCAGCAATTATCATGGCTGGCTCCGGCGAGACGATCACCTTCGCGGAACTCGACGACGAAGCCAACCGGTTGAGCAACGTCTTTCATGCTCTGGGTCTGCGCCCTGGCGATCACGTAGCGTTCTGTATGGAGAACCATCCACGCTTCTTGACGATCGCGTGGGGCGCTCACTACGCCGGTTTGATCTATACGCCTCTGAGCAGTCGACTCACTACCGGCGAAATGGTGTACATCCTTGAGAACTGTGCCGCCAAGGCCTTCATCACATCGTCTTACAAGGCCGGCCAAGCGGCCGAGTTGATAGATTTGGTGCCTAGCGTTGAGCTTCGACTGATGGTCGACGACACGATCGACGGCTACGACTCCTACGAGGACACCATCGCACAAGCGTCGTCTAAGCCGTTACCGGACCGGGTTGGGGGTGTTGACATGCTGTACAGCTCCGGCACTACCGGTCGGCCTAAGGGAGTGTTACCGGTCGTTGACTTTCAACCGATGGAGACAGCCGAGACGAGCGTCGCCGCGCTTGGTCAGTTGCTGTTCGGCTTCACTTCGGACTCGCGGTATCTGTCACCCGCCCCGCTGTACCACGCGGCCCCGCTGCGCTTTTGCCTCGGTATTCATGTGGCGGGCGGAACGGTGGTGGTGATGGAGCGCTTCGATCCAGAAGAGTTCTTGTCGCTCATCGAGCAGCACTCGATCACGGTGACCCAGGTCGTGCCTACCATGTTTGTGCGCATGCTCAAGCTCGACGACGGGTTGCGTTGTCGCTATGACGTGTCGTCATTGACTTCTTGCATTCATGCCGCGGCCCCGTGTCCCATCGATGTGAAGCACCGGATGATCGAGTGGTGGGGTCCGGTTATCCACGAGTACTACGCCGGTACCGAAGGTAACGGTTTCGTGTACTGCAACAGCGAACAGTGGCTTGCTCACCCGGGCACGGTTGGGTCGGCCCTTATTGGCACGATTCACATTGTTGGTGATGACGGTGAGGAGTTGCCGGTGGGCGAGGCGGGAACGATTTATTTCGAGGGCGGCAACGAGTTCGAGTACCACGGCGATGCCGACAAAACGGCAGACTCCCGTCTTGCCAACGGCTGGTCGACTCTCGGCGACATCGGTCGTCTCGACAACGAAGGCTTTCTCTATCTCACCGACCGCAAGGCGTACATGATCATCACCGGCGGGGTGAACGTGTATCCCCAAGAAGCAGAGAATGCGCTCACCATGCATGCCGAAGTGTTCGATGTGGCGGTTATCGGGGTTCCCAACGACGACTTTGGCGAGGAAGTGAAAGCCATCGTCCAGCCGGTGGAGATGCCGTCCACGAAGGCTGAGGTGGCGGCTTTGAGTGCCCGTCTTATCGCTCATTGCCGAGCGACGCTGGCCGACGTGAAGTGTCCCCGCTCCGTTGATTTCCGCCAAGAACTGCCACGTCACCCAACTGGGAAACTGTACAAACGCCAGTTGCGCGACGAGTACTGGGCCGCCACCGATCGCACTATCTGAGGCATTGAATCTGGCCGTTCGGGGGGGGGGAATCGGGGAGTCTAGAAATTGTTGCAACTGTTGCAGTCGCAGGGTATAGTCTCCGTTAGTCCCAGCCCCCCATAGTATGGAATCTGCAAAATGTTGGTACGTGTAGTCCGTGTGTTAGTAGTGTCGCTTGTAGCGGCGTCGTCGTTCGCGTCGGTGCCGTCGTTGGTCGCGCAGGGGCTCCGACTACTACTACGACTACTACTACGACTACGACCACGGTGACTCCGACTACTACTACGACCACGGTGGCTCCGACTAGTAGCAACGTTGAGGGGTGGTCTCAGATTGGTCGCAGCATCGATGGGGCCGCCGGTTCGACGGATTCGGCTGGTTGGGGGGATGTGTCGTTGTCGGATAATGGTTCGCGTGTAGCGGTTTCGTACCCTTATAGCGACACGGCGGGGGAAAATGCGGGCGAGGTTCGGGTGTTTGAGCTTGTTGACGAGGCGTGGGAGTTGCTTGGTGCCGCTATCCTTGGTTCGTCCGAACGTGACGGATTTGGTTCGGATGTGTCGTTGTCTGGCGATGGTTCGCGTGTAGCGGTTGGATATTCGGGGGTGGATGGTCGGAGCCCCAGTCAAGCGCGTGGTCATGTTCGGGTGTTTGAGTTGAATGCGGCGGGTGCGGCGTGGGTGCAGGTTGGTGGTGATCTGGACGGAAGAGGTGACAATGATGATTTTGGGGGAAGTGTGTCGTTGTCGCGGAATGGTTCGCGGTTGGCGGTTGGTGCCGCGAGCCATAGTCCGGTGATTGAGGAGGAGGAGGGGGAGGTTTTTGCTGGTCAGGTTCGGGTGTTTGATCTGGATGATGCCGCGGGTGCGGCGTGGGTGCAGGTTGGTCAGGACCTGAACGGCACGACTGAGCTCCAATGGGCTGGTTCGAGTGTGGCGTTGTCGGGTGATGGTTCGCGTGTTGTGGTTGCTGGGTGGGGGACTGATGGGGTTCGGGTGTTTGATCTGGATACCGCGGGTACGACGTGGACGCAGGCGGGGGCCGGGTTCGCTGGTTCTTCGTTCGGTCCGTTCCGCAACGTGTCGTTGTCGGGGGATGGTTCGCATGTCGCAGTGGGAGAACCCCAGCCTGGTAATGGTAAAGTTGAGGTTTTTGCTCAGGTTGGGACGCCGGCGGTGTGGACGGTGGTCGGTGCGGCTATTTCGGGTACCTCGGCAGGCGACGAGTTTGGCAGGAGTGTGTCGTTGTCGCGGGATGGTTCGCGGCTGGCGGTTGGTGTCCCCAAACCACCGCCGATCTCGCTGTTAAGGCCCGGGCAAGCTACGGTGTACGAAAATGATGGCACCGCTTGGACGGCGGTAAGTCCTGCTTTTGATGGCATTTTCGCTGGGCATCGCTTTGGTTGGAGTGTGTCGTTGTCTGCTGACGGGCGCATGATGGCGGTTGCCGAACCTGGTCTTGAGTTAGATTTTAACCCCGGTCAGGTTCGGGTTTTGAGTGCGAACGAGAGGCCATCGTTCGAGGAGATTCAGGTTACTGTCGCGATTGAGGAGGGCAGTAGGGACGTTACGACGTTGAGTGCTACTGATCCTGACCAAGATCCGCTTATATATACGATTTCGGGTGGCGATGATCGTGGTTTCTTTGCGGTTGGTGCCGTTACGGGTGAGTTGGTTTTCAAATCTGCTCCGGTTTTCGCTACTCCTGGCAGCTCCAATGGGGATAATCTTTATGAGGTTGAGGTCACCGCTTCTGATGGGCAGTTCTCGACAACAGTGTTTGTGCTAGTTTTTGTTACGAAGGCGGTCCCGACTCCGACTCCGGATCCGGTTGCGTTGGCTTGTGCTGAGGGCGCGGATTATGCTCACGGGTTTACCGACGTGTCGCGGCCGTCGAAGCTGTCTAGCAATGTCGGTTGTATCAAGAAGCTCGGGGTGACTACGGGTACGTCAGCTACGACATATTCGCCGTACGACCGGGTGACGCGTGAGCAGATGGCGGCGTTCTTGGCTCGCATGTACCGCAAGGTCACCGGCAAGGCGTGTTCGTCTACTACCCACGGCTTTACCGACGTGCCAACTACGTCGTATGCGTATAGAGATGTTGGTTGTATCAAGGACCTCGGGGTGACTAGGGGTACGTCGGCTACGACGTTCTCGCCGTACGACCGGGTGACGCGTGAGCAGATGGCGGCGTTCTTGGCTCGCATGTACCGCAAGGTCACCGGCAAGGCGTGTTCGTCTACTACCCACGGCTTTACCGACGTGCCAACGACATCGTATGCGTATAGAGATATTGGTTGTATCAAGGACCTCGGGGTGACTACGGGTACGTCAGCTACGACATATTCGCCGTACGACCAGGTGACGCGTGAGCAGATGGCGGCGTTCTTGACCCGCTTGTATCGGGTCATCACCTGAGCGGCTCAGTCAAGCATCAGCCGAGTAGGTCGGTTACTACATCTTGATAAAAGCGAGTCGTGAGGTACAGCGATTCGGTATCGATTCGTTCATTGTGACCATGGAAACGTGACCCGAAATCGGCCGCTGTAACGGTAGGGCTGAGCAGGCCCGCACCGTAGGCAACCGCGCCGAGTTCGCGATGAACTCGTGCATCGGTGAACCCGACGCTGAGGGTTGGAGTCAAGCGACTGGTGGGGAACGGATGGTTGATTGCCCTTTGCATCGAGTCCCACAGGGGCGTGTCGATCCGGCTCGCCGTAGATGGTTCTTCGAGGATCACACTGACCTCAATCTGGTCGTAGAGGTCGCCGAGTGCGGCTTTGAGGTGAGCCGTGACCTCGTCGGATGACTCGCCGGGGAGGGTACGAATATCTACGTCGATGTCGACCACGTCAGGGATGACATTTGTCTTGGTCTGGCTGGCGACGACGTTGGGGGAAAACGTTGCGTGAGTGCAGGCGTGCAGGTGTCCGGCGGTTGCCGCGCTGGGCAACTCAGCGAGCATCTCGTCGATGGCGGACTCATCGAGCAGTACCGCTCGCGTGTCGTCGTCGATGCTCATGGCGTCAACTTGGGGCCGCCAGAACTCATGGAACCGCGGCGCGGGCTGGTAATCGGCCAGTTGTTGAACCACAGCCGCGGCTTTCACGAGCGCGTTGTCTGATCGGTAAGGTCGTGAACCGTGCCCGGGAACACCGCGAACACGCAGTCGGCGCCAAGCGATTCCTTTCTCCCCCGCGACCATGCTGATGGTGGAGTTCTCGGAGTCGCCGGAGTGCAACCCGCCGTTCTCGGTCAGCAGATAGTCGGTGGTGATGACGTCGGGATGATTCTCGCCCATCCAGCGCGCCCCGTAGGCCGACCCGGCTTCCTCGTCGGCCACCGCGAAAAACACCAAGTCCCCTCGTAGGCGGTTTGGGCGCTGGGCGATTGTTCGTGTTACCACGGCCATTGAAGCGGTGAGGTTCAACATGTCGACCGCCCCGCGTCCCCAGATCTCACCGTTGATAATCTCGCCTCCGAACGGGTCCTGCTCCCAGCCGTCAACTGACACCGGCACGACATCGGTATGGCCGTTGAGACATAAACTCGGCGCATCGGGATCGGTGCCTTCGACCCGTGCCACGAGCGAGGTGCGACCGGGGGCGGCATGGAAACGCTCGACCTCGAGTCCCGCGCCTTCTAGGTAAGTTGCGAGCAGGTCGGCGTTGCGGACCTCCTGGCCCGACTCCATCGTTCCTTCGTTGACGCATGCATTGCGGATAAGTGCCTGGAGGAGTTCGATCGTTTCCTCGGGTTGGGGGCCTTCACCTAGACTGTGGTGGCTCATGGTCCGCATTCTTGCCCATAGGAGTTACATGCGCGGCATCCTCGCAGCAGGCACCTATATCCCTCATCGCCGACTTGATCGAGTGGAGATCGCGGCGACCTTTGGTAAGGGCGGAGGCCGCGGCACCCGCAGCGTGGCCGGATACGACGAAGACACCACGACGATGGGATTCGAGGCAGCCCGGCGGGCCTTGACGGGAGCGGGGGAGACCGCCATTGAGGCGCTCTGGTTTTCGACATCGACCCCTGCGTATCTCGACAAGACAAACGCCACCTCGATCCATGCCGCCTTGCGTCTACCATCGTCGGTTGGTGCGCTGGATCTGGGCGGCGCGCTGCGATCGGGGGTTGGAGCGTTGCGCACTGCCCTCACCGCGGGCCCCACGACCCTCGTTGTCGCCGCCGACCAGCGTAATGGTAGGCCGACATCGGCCGATGAGGCCGCGGGGGGAGACGCCGCGGCGGCGATGGTGGTCGGCGACTCTGCGGCTGGGCCTGTCGTGGCCGAGTACATGGGGTGCGGTATTGCCACCGACGAGGTGCTCGAACGGTGGCGGATTCCGGGTTCCGACCGGTCGCGCACGTGGGAGGAACGCTTCGGTGAGGTTGCCTACGCCCCTCTGATGGCGCGTGCTTGGCAGGCTGCGCTTGGCGCGACCAAACTGGCCGATACCGATATCGATCATCTCGTCGTTACTGGCATGAATGGGCGGGCCGTCAAGCGCGGCGCTCAGGCCTTTGGCGCGGCGACCGTCAACCTTATTGACGATTTGGGTACCACCGTTGGCAACAGTGGAACCGCCCATCCGCTGCTGCTGGCGGCCGCCGCGATTGAACGGGCCGAGCCGGGTCAGATCATCGCGGTGGTGATGGTGGCCGACGGCGTTGAAGTCATCATCTTGCGGGCTACCGAGGCCGTGGCGGGCTACACGGCTCGGCTTTGTGTAGCCGAGCAGGCCGCACCCGAGGCGGGGGGTTCGGTGAGCTACGGCCAGTTCTTGTCGTGGCGGGGTCGAGTGGCTGTCGAACCACCAAACCGTCCGAGCCCGAATCGACCATCGGCGGCCGCCGCGCAGCGCCGCAGCGAGTGGAAGTTTGGCTTTGTTGGATCCCGCGACCGAGCCTCGGGGATGATTCATCTACCACCCGCCCGAGTGTCCGAACAAGGGGGAACCGTCGACGACATGGAGCTAGTGGCGATGGCCGATACGCAAGGCACTATCGCCAGTTTCACCATCGACCGGCTCGTCTATTCGCCGAGTCCGCCCGTCGTGTTTGCCGTGATCGACTTCGACGGCGGGGGGCGAGTCCCGCTCGAGATCACCGATGTCGATCCCGTCGATGTTGAGGTTGGCGGCCGGGTGGAGCCGACCTTTCGGCGGCTTTTCACCAGCGACGAGATCCACAATTACTTCTGGAAGGTTCGACCCGTCCGAGGAGCGCAGTAATGGGCTCGCACGGCATCTTCGACCAGGTCGCCATCATCGGTGTGGGCTGCACGCCATTCACCGAACACTGGGCCAAGTCGCTCGACGACCTCATCATCGACGCCGCGCATCTAACGTACGCGTCGGCCCGCCTGAACCAAGCCGACGTCGACGCCTTCTGGTTCGGCACGGCGCAATCCGCGGCCTCGGGGCTTGCCATGGCTAGCCCGCTGAAGATTCACCGCAAGCCCGTCACCCGGGTGGAGAACTACTGCGCCACCGGTTCAGAGGCCATGCGTCAAGCGGCCTACGCCGTCGCGTCCGGGGCTTACGACGTGGTCATGGCCCTTGGTGCCGAGAAGGTGAAAGACGGCGGTTACCAGGGACTCAACGCATTCCCGATCCCGACTGATGGCACCCAGCGCACCCTGACCGCGGCGGCCATGTTCAGTCTCATCCTCCCCGCGTACGCGAAAAAGTACGGCCTCGATGAGGACGAAGTTCGGTACGCGGCGGCCAAGATTGCCGAAAAGAACCACTACAACGGTGCTCGAAATCCTCTCGCCCAGTTCCGTCGTGAGACAACGGCCGAGCAAATCTGCCAGCTGGCGGCAGTGGCGGGCAGGCTCTCGGTCTTTGACTGTGCAGGGGTCGCCGATGGGGCCGCCGCCGTTATCATGGTCCGAACCGAAGATGCTCACCGGTACTGCGATAATCCGCTGTACATCAAGGCGCTGTCGTTCGTCGCCGGAACGGGCGCCGGGTCGCTCGATCCTAGTTACGACTACACGACGCTGCCCGAATGCAAGTGGGCCGCCGATGAGGCCTACGCACAAGCCGGAATCACTGATCCCCGGGCCGACATTGCGCTGGCCGAGGTTCACGACTGTTTCACGCCCACTGAACTTGTTCTCATGGAGGACCTCGGTTTTTCGTTGCCGGGGGAGGCATGGCGAGACGTGCTTGACGGGGCTTTCGACATCGACGGTCGTCTGCCGGTCAATTCTGACGGCGGCCTGAAGTCCTTTGGCCATCCCGTGGGTGCGTCGGGTCTGCGGATGCTCTATGAGGTGTGGCTCCAGTTGCGAGACGAAGCCCCCGCCGATCGCTCAATTTCCCCGACGAACCGCACCCTCGGACTTACCCAAAACCTCGGCGGTTATCCCGGCGAGATGGTGAGCTTTGTTGGCATTTACGGTACCGAACTCGGCTGATCGTGAACCGTACCGTGAAGAACATCGCTTATGGCGAAACGCCGCAGCAATACGGTGTCTTAACCCTGCCCGGAGGGACGGGCGACGTTCCGTATGCCGTGGTTGCGTTTATTCACGGCGGGTTCTGGCGCAACGCCTTCGATCTGAGTCTCGCCGAACCGCAGGTGGCCGATGCGGTGGCCCACGGCTACGCCACGTGGAACATCGAATACCGGAGGGTCGGCGATTCCGGGGGCGGCTACCCCGGCACACTTAATGACATCTCCGTCGCTATCGATCACTTAGCCAAGTTCAATGCGCTGCTCGATCTTGACGCGGTCACCGTTGTAGGTCACAGCGCGGGCGGACATTTGGCCTTGTGGGCGGGTCAGCGGACCAATCCGCTCGTTAGCCCGAGGCTAGTCGTTGGCCAAGCGCCGGTAGTGGATTTTGGGCGTTCGATGGGTCTCGGCGACGGGGCGATCGAAGCGTTCATGGGCGGTCCGGCCGAAGCGCTACCGGCGGCCTACGCCGTGGCGGATCCGGCTCGGTTGCTACCGGTAAAGGTGCCGCAACTCATTGTCCAAGGTAAGCGCGACACGAGGGTGCCAGCCGAGGTCGTGGCGCCCTACGCCGTCGAAGCGGGCAAACTCGTCACCTATGTCGAATACGAGTTCGAGGATCACTTCTCAATCATTACCGTCGATTCGATTGCCTGGCATCGAGTGCGCCAAGCTATCGCTGAACCCGGTAGGGACGACTCGTGAGAACCCCGCCGAAAGTCTAGCCCGCCTCGCTGTGGGTGACCGCGGGCTCGCCCATCCACTGACGGAGCGTGTTTTTAAGCTTCGTCTGCTGGATGAACAGGTCCTGCTCTGCGGGGGCATCGCCTGCCGCTTGGGGAGCTTTCAGGTAGAAACTCAGCCACTCCTGCACGCCTGACTCTCCGGCCCGCCGGGCGAGGTCCATAAATAGCGCCAAGTCAAGGACGATTGGGGCGGCGAGGATCGAGTCACGACACAAGAAGTTGATCTTGATCTGCATCGGGTAACCCATCCAGCCAAAGATGTCGATGGCGTCCCAGCCTTCCTTGTTGTCACCGCGGGGCGGGTAGTAGTTGATACGCACCACGTGATCGACGTTGCCGTAAAGTTCCGGGTAGACCTCGGGCTCGAAAATCTTGTGGAGGACGCCGAGCTTCGACTCTTCCTTGGTCTTGAAGTTCTCCGGCGCGTCAAGCACCTCACCATCGCGGTTGCCGAGGATATTGGTGGAATACCAGCCGCGCAGGCCGAGCATCCGAGCTTTGAAGCCAGGGGCAAGGAGGGTCTTCATCAAGGTTTGACCCGTCTTGAAATCCTTACCCGCGATCGGCACGCCGCGGGCTTTAGACAACTCCACCATGCACGGAAGATCAGTGGACAGGTTGGGCGCACCGTTGGCGAACGGCACGTCGCTTTGCAACGCGGCGTACACGTAGATCTGCGACGGGGCAATGTCGTCGTCGTTGTCCTTGAGTCCTTGCTCGAACGCGGCGACTGTCGCGTGGACCGCTGCGGGCTCTTGGAACGCTTCGGTCGAACCACACCAGACCATCACGAGACGGTCGCAGTTGTTCTCGGTGCGGAAGTGCTCGATATCGGCCATGAGGGCCATCGCTTGGTCCCATTTGTTGGTCTGCGGCTTTACCCGGGTTCCCTCGAGGCGGCTAACCCACTTTTGATCGAAGACGGCATCCATAGCCACTATGCCTTCGAGTTCGCCCGAGATCGAAGCGAGGTCCTTGTCTTCGAGCACACCGCACGTGCGGGCAGCCTCGAGCGCGTTGGCTGAGATCGGATCCCATCCGCCGAAGACAATATCGTCAAGCGATGCTAGGGGAGCGAAATCTTTGATTAGCGGATTACGGCCCTCTTCGCGGGGGCCGAGACGAATGTGCGCCATTTGGCTCACCGAACCAAGCGGGGCCTGGCCGGTCTGGCGGGCGGTGAGGACACCGGCGATGAACGTGGAGGCAACGGCACCGAGGCCGGGCGTCAACACGCCGAGTTTGCCGGTGGCGGGAGCAATGTCGCGAACTGTCATAGAGAGGAATCATAAGCATCTATTAGCGACTTGTGCCCTCAGTGAAGAAAGACTAAACTACTATGTATAGGGTGTCAGTTACCCGCGTGGCGCCCGCGCCTCTTCCCGACCTTTCCATTCGCCAACTTGAGTATCTTCTCGCTGTAGCCGGTGCACCGAATTGGGCCACCGCAGCGCAACAGTGTGGGGTCACTGCCTCGGCGCTTTCGCAGGGACTCGCGGAACTTGAGCGCCGCGTCGGGGTATCGTTGTTCGACCGTCAGGGGCGCCGTCGAGTCTTTCGCGATGCGGCCACCCCCGTTTTGGCCCACGCGCGTCAGGTGGTCACCCTCACCGCCGATCTAGCCGGTTGGGTCGAACGCACGCGACGCGGTCGAACCGGGCAGTTACGTGTGGGCATGATCGATGCCGCCGCGGTCGGGCACTACGCCGGGGTCCTGCGCGACTTCGGCCTGGCTCACGGCGCACTCGAACTACGGCTCCGCGTCGCTCCGAGTGGCCCCCTGCTCGACGAACTCGAAGCGGGTGAGATCGATGTCGTCCTGTGCGTGGACCCCGGCGTGCCAAGGCAAGGAATTAACACCGAGGAGTTAATGCGCGAAGACCTAGCGGTTTTCACCCCGTCGGGCACCTTGTCGAAATCGACCAAGGGGTGGGGACCGTGGGTCCTGTTCAGCGACGGCTCGCACACCCGAGCGGTGATCGATACGGCGCTGCGTGAACTCGGCGCGCCCCTCGATGTGGTCGCCGAATCAAACCAACCCGAGGTCCTGCGCACGATGGTCGGCCTTGGTATTGGGTCGACGGTTCTGCCAGTCGTTCAGGCCGGAGCCGATCTCGGCCCAGGGCGTATCATCGCCGATCGGCGCCTCGTAATCGCAACCCGCCACGGTGCCGTGGTTGACCCCGCGGCGGAAATGTTTGTCGCGGCCTTGCGCGGCCACGAAGGCTGAGTGGAACAGACGGCTACTGTTCGCCTGATGAACGACTATCCAATTAAGTTGGGCTCGGCCCTTTTCACCCTCGTTGATCCGTCGATTGGCCACGAAGTCGAGTACAACCGGTGGTACGAGCGCGACCACTTCTACGCCGGTTGCCTGATCGGGCCTTGGCTGTTTGCCGGCAAGCGCTGGGTCGCGACTCGGGCACTCAAAGACCTGCGTTTCCCAGTGGGCGATACGCCGGTCGCGTCACCGGTCGACCGAGGTTCTTATCTTGCCATCTATTGGATTCTGGAGGGCAAACACGACGAGCATTTCGAGTGGGCGGGGGAGCAGATCGTCGATCTTTACCGGAACAAGCGAGGATTCTCCGAACGCCAACACGCACACACGGTTCTGCTCCAGTCACCTTCGGCGCACTATCGTGACGATGATCCGGTACCGATTGAGTTGGCCCTCGATCACCCATACCAAGGGCTCGCCGTAGTGGCCGTCGACCCCGCCGACGGGGTCAGCGACAAGGAGTTAAAGGCGTACCTCCACGCTGATGCCTTGCCGGTACTCATGAAGGGCTCCGGAGTAGCAAGCATGGTGTCGTGGCATTACGTTGCGATGGGCAAAGTAATCGAGAACGCGCCCATGGATCTCGGGATGCCGCCGGGCGGACCGCAACGCAACCTGCAACTCTTCTTTCTCGACCAAAACCCCTCGCAGGTATGGGACCGCTTCCACTCCTACGCCGAAGCCATTTCGGATCGCGGTATGGGCACGGTTACCTTTGCCGCGCCGTTCTTGGCGACCATGGTTGGGACTGACACCTACACCGATCAACTCTGGTGACCCACTACTTGGCGGTTGCCGTCACGCTAATAGCCGCGGCGTGTGGGGCGAATAGCGCGGCCCCTCAGCTCAACTCCTCGGCGGTCGCAATTACCGAGGTTGCTTGCCCCGAACGACTCGCGGGTGGCCAAGTTGCTTGTGGAACGGTCGCTGTGCGGCTCGATCCGCGTCACCCTGATTCGCCCACCGATTTGATCACCATCGCCACTATGCCGGGCACCGACCCTAGTTTCGACCTGCCGATGGCCGTCCTGCAGGGCGGGCCCGGTGGGGCGAGTACGGACATGGCGGCGTGGCTCCCGCAACAGCCGTTCACTCAGGTTTTCATCGATCAGCGAGGTACCGGTTTCGCAGGGCCCGACTTTGACTGTGTCGAGTTCGACCGGGCCCTAGCCTCGATTCTGGCCGCCGCCGCGGCCAAGGCGGAAAAGTTGGCCATTGAAGCGTTTAATTCGTGTGCCCGGCGCCTCGCCAATGAACCGCTCCTTGTTGCCACGACCACTCACAACCACGCCGCTGACGTGGCGCAAGTAATGAACGGTCTCGGCTATGACCAGTGGCTGGCTTACGGCGTTTCGTACGGTTCCACCATCGGGCTGGAACTGCTCCGCCAGTCGCCGCCGGGGCTCGTTGGGGTGGTCCTCGACGGCGTTTACCCGCCGACCCTCGATGTTGATGCTGCCATTGCGGCATCGGCGGAACGCTCGATTCTGGCTGTCGCCGACGAATGTGTTGCCTCGGTTATCTGTTCGGACTACACCGATGACCTACCCGGCACCCTCGATCAGCTAATCGCCCAACTCGACGAGTTCCCGCTCATCGTTACGCTGAGCGGCCACGAATCAGGGACCGGCGAAACGATCGACGTTGTTCTTGATGGGGTTCGGCTGGCCGAATTTACGTTCCAGTTGCTATATAACGAGGCAAACGTGCGGTACCTGCCCGCGGTGCTCGCGGCGATCGAAGATGGTGATAAAAGCGCCGCGCAGTGGCTCGTCCGGACTGCGACACGCACCATGATTGCCTCCTTCCAAGCCAACAACGAGGCGACCTATTTCGCAGTGCAATGTCACGATCGACTGCCGTTGGTTAGCCGCTTGCACTTGGTTGACGACCTGCAACGCAACGAATCGCCCTCCGGCCGAGTCGGATTCGCCGCCGCGGTGACCCCGATTCCTCTCGCCGTTCAGTGCGAAGCGTGGGAGCAAGAAGCGGCGTTGCCGGTGACGGATTCGGTGGTGATATCCGACGTTGCGGCGCTACTGCTGTCGGGCCAATTCGATCCGATCACCCCGCCGCACTACGCCGCCACCGCAGCCCAGACCCTTTCGGCCAGTACCGTGGTCACGCAGTCCGGCCGTGGTCACGGGATCTGGTACGGCAACGACTGCATTGCCAGCATCGTCGAAGCGTTCGCGGCTGATCCGACCGGTGCGCTCGATACGAAATGCGCTAATCAGGGTGTGCCCGTCGAGTGGGCCGAGCCCCGACTATCGTGACAGGCTAGAGAGATGCTGTCCGCCAAGACCGTGTTAATCGCTGGCGTCGGTCCCGGTTTGGGCATGGCGAGCGCCGGGGCGGCCCTGCGCGACGGCGCCAATGTCATCGGCTTGGCCCGTAACGGTGATCGCCTGAAGAGCGCCCTCGCCGCCCTCGACCCCGACGGCGACCGGACCTTGAGCGCAGTGGCCGATATCACCGACCAAGGCTCTCTCGATACCGCGGTTGCGGCGGGGGTCGACCGCTTCGGGGGTATCGATGGCGTGGTCAGCGTGGCCGCGTTCGACGCCGTGATGGGCCGAATGCTTGACCTCGACGTCGAAATATCGGCGAGCGTGTTCGACGTCAACGTCAGCGGCACGATCCGACTAGTCAAGGCGACGCGACCGGCGCTGACAGCACGCGGGGGTGGATCGGTGGTAATAATCGGCTCGCAGTCGTCGCTCAAACCGAATCCCATCCCCCAGGGACCCTACGGCCCGTCGAAAGCGGCCTTGTTAGCTGTAGCCCGCGACCTCGCCGTCGATCTAGGCGCGGAGAAAATCCGAGTGAACACGGTGGTTCCGACGTGGATGTGGGGACCGAACGTCGAAAGGTACTGCGCTTGGCAGGCCGCGGAGCGAAACACGACGGCCGAGGCTATCCGCGACGAAATCGCCAACGAAATGGCGCTCGGTGAAATGCCCGCCGCCGACGATGTAGCCGAAGCGGTTATCTTTTTCCTCTCCGACCGAGCGCGCCTCATTACCGGCCAGCGACTCCTAGTCAACGCAGGCGAATACTTCGACACGTGATGGTTCCCACTATTTCGTTGTCGCAATATCGCAACGTCGAGGAAACTTTCGATGGGGCCAAAGGTAGCACTTTTCACTGATTTTCGTAGAGAAGGACCACATTCTGAGACTGCGAGGTCCCATACTTTGCTGTAGTGTGACAATTTCTTTACAGCCCGATGTGCACGGCGGCGGATTGTGAGCTAAGGTCGTTTTGGGTTCGGTGTGACACGGTGCAGGGCCGTGACATATCAACCTGGGGAGCCGATGGTTCCCACCCCCTCCAGGGAAACTGGGGCTCGGTCAGCGAAATTCGTCGGCCGAGCCCGATCCCCGGACCGACCTCTAGACTCCTGACGTGAAAGCTCGAGGCTATCTATGACGCGCGTCAACCTAGCCCGTCGGTTGACAGCGGAGTTCATCGGCACCGCCGGTTTGCTGACTGGGGTCATTGGATCGGGGATCATGGCCGAGCGCCTGACCAACGATGTCGGCCTCCAACTCCTCGCCAACGCCGCAGCCACGGTGGGAGTTCTCTACGCGATCATCTTGATGTTCGGACCCGTCTCTGGCGCCCATTTCAACCCAGTTGTTACCCTGGCCGATGCCGCGCTCGGCTCTTACCCGTGGCGCGACGTCGGCCCCTATCTAGTAAGCCAAGTCGCCGGTGGCGCGGTAGGGGTAATGATCGCCAACCTCATGTTCGAACTCGACGCCGTCAACCTCAGCGAGAAAGGGCGCGACGGTATTGGCCAGTTCATCGGCGAGTTCGTGGCCACCTTCGGGCTGGTCCTCTTGATCTTCTCGCTGGTTAGAACCGGGCGCGATCACCTCGTGGCCGCCGCGGTCGCCGCGTATATCGGCGCGGCATACTGGTTTACATCATCGACCTCGTTCGCCAATCCCGCGGTTGCGGTGACCCGAACGTTGAGCAACACATTTGCCGGTATCGATCCCGGGTCGGTGCCACTATTTATCGTGATGGAGGTGCTTGGTGCCGCGCTGGCGATCCTAGCCATCCGTTACCTCTATCCTACTGAACGGAACCTCTAATGCTGCCCTTTGACCTAGACACGATTCGTCTGACCTTGCACCTACTCGGCGTCGCCGTGTGGATTGGCGGACAAATACTGGTTGCCGCTCTCGTGCCGGTACTTCGCGAAATTGCTCCCGATGCGCCCAAGAAGGTCGCGGCCCGCTTTTCTCAGGTGGCATGGCCCTTTTTCGGCCTGGCTGTCGTCACCGGCATCTGGAACGTGCTGGCGATTGAAAGCGGTCAGTCCACCGAGTACAACGTCACCCTCGGCGTGAAGTTGCTGTTGGTTATGGTGTCGGGATTGGCCGCGTTTGTTCATTCCCGTACGCCGTCGCCTGCCGTTCGGGGCGCGACCGGCGGGGTTGGACTGCTGGCAGCGCTCGGCGCGTTGGTTCTCGGCGTCATGCTCTGATGACCGAACGAGAGGCCGAACTTCGGATTGGCGGGGACGGCATAGCGCGGTGTTGGTGGCCCGGTGAAGCCCCTGACTACGTTGAGTATCACGACACCGAGTGGGGTCGACCCGTCATCGAGGATACGGGACTGTTCGAGAAGATCTGCCTCGAAGGCTTTCAGGCTGGGCTCTCTTGGATTACCATTCTACGTAAGCGGGAGAACTTCCGGGCGGCCTGGGCCGGTTTCGAGATTGCCTCGGTCGCGGCGTTCGGAGAGGCCGATGTTGAACGGATGCTGGGCGATGCAGGCATCGTCCGCCACCAAGGAAAGATTCGTTCCGCAATCAACAATGCCGGGCGCGCCGGTGAAATGATTGACGAGTTCGGTTCGCTGGCGGCCTATTTCTGGGCTCACGAACCAGCCGAGACCGAAACTGACCATAACGGTGGCGGCCCGTGGTCGGTGCCGGTCACCACGCCAACGTCGGTGGCCATAGCGAAGGATCTGAAAAAGCGGGGATGGAGTTTCGTTGGCCCCACAACGGTGTACGCCTTCATGCAAGCTGTGGGCCTAGTCAACGATCATCAACCGGGCTGCGTGGCGCGTGAGCAATGTCAAACTCAGCGAAACGCACTGAACCGGCCGACCTTAGTCCGTCACTAGCATTTCGCTCCTCTGGCGGCGACTCGACAAGGTGACTTGACAAGGTGACTTGAATTAGTCGGCTCGGTGATCCCCGAACTGGTCGCGCAGGACTCGCTTGAGTACCTTGCCGGTGGGGTTGCGAGGGATTGCGTCGGTGAACACGACAGCCGTCGGCTGCTTGAACCGAGCGAGCTTGCCTTCGGTGTGGGCCAGCACCGATTCGGCGGTGACGCTTTCGTCGGCCCGCACAACGACGGCGAGCGGCGACTCACCCCACTTCTGCGACGCGATACCAATGACCGCGACTTCGTTGACCCCTTCCATGCCAAATATTGCGTTCTCGATCTCGGCCGGGTACACGTTTTCACCGCCTGAGATGATCATGTCCTTCACCCGGTCTTGGATGTAGACGAAGCCCTCGGCGTCCATGATCGCAATGTCACCGGTCTTCAACCAGCCATCGACGATGCTCTCCGCGGTCGCCTCGGGGTGGTTCCAGTAACCGACCATGACGTTGGGGCCCGCGACCAGAACTTCGCCCGGTTCGTCGGCGGCGCAGTCGTTACCTTGTTCGTTCACTACCCGAACCTGAGTAAAGAAGAACTCTTTGCCGGTCGAACCGGCCCGAGCGAGGGCGTCGTCGGGGGAGATCAAACAGGCCGGCCCGCCGGTCTCGGTGAGTCCGTACACCTGATGGATTTCGATGTCCATCGAGGCGTAGGTCTCGATCAGGGAAACGGGCACTGGGGCGGCGCCACTCATGATCCACCGGAGTTGGGACGTGTCGTGGGACTCTTGGTTATAGGTGAGCAGCATGAACTGGAGCATGGCTGGCACGGCGAGGGTTACGGTGATCTTCTCGTCGCGAAACACTTCCCAGATCTTGACCGGATCGAACTCGCTCATGATCGTGGCCGTGCCCCCTCGCTGAATGATGGTGAGCAGAGGGTTGAGGGCGCCGACGTGGAAGAACGGCAAACAGATCAGGTAGTTGTCGTCGAAGCGCGTGTCGGCGGTGGCGCTCGCGGTCAATACCGACCACAAGGTGGTGTTGTGCGAATGCATCACCCCTTTCGGCAGTCCGGTAGTGCCCGAGGTGTACATGATGAAGAGCAGATCATCGCCGCCCGCCCCCCGCTCCGGCTCAAGGGTCGAGCCGCCAGCCACCATCTCTTGGTAGCTCACCGCGAACTCGGGTCGGTCGGCGTCGTTGCCCACATGAATCCAGCGAGTGACGTGGCTTCCGTCGTTACCTCGTTGATGAAGTTCGGTGACGACTTCGTTGAAGGCGGTGTCGAACACCATCGTGGTGGCACCCGAGTTGCTTAGGATAAACGACAATTCGTCGGCGACGAGTCGCCAGTTCAGCGCCACGATCACCCCGCCCAGTTTTGCCGTTCCGAAAAAGAGTTCAACGAACTCCGGACCGTTCATCAACAAGGTGGCGACGCGATCGCCAGGCCGGACCCCATCGCCGTTGAGGGCGCTGGCTACCCGGTTTGTGCGGATGTTCATCTCGGGGTACGTCAGGCGTTCGCCGCTCGTGACGTCGACTATTGCTTCGACGTTAGGGTTGAGCAGCGCCCGCTTGGAGATGAAATCACCGATATTATATGTCATAGCGTGAGGGTAGACGGTTCAGGACCGATCGCCGAACAACTCGGCCATTCGACCCAGGATCCGTTCACGCTCATCGTCGATGGTGGTGGTGTCACCATGACCCGTGTGGACGATGGTGGGGCCAGGCAAGGTCAACAGGTGATCGCGGATCGAGCGCAAAATAGTGGGTTCGTCGCTGTAGCTGCGCCCCGTAGCGCCCGGCCCGCCGCAGAAAAGAGTGTCCCCGCTGATGACCCGCCCAGCGGCAATGTCGTGGAAACAACAACACCCCGGCGAGTGCCCAGGGGTATGAATCACGCCTACAACGTGGCCTCCCGCCGTAAGCGTCGTGCCCGCAACAACGTCGCCGTCGGGCGACGAGTCAGGGTAAACAACGTCCCATAACATGCGATCGTCGGCATGCAACAGGATCGGCGCGTCGACCGCGTCGCGCAGGGCCTCAGCGGCGTTGATGTGATCGTTGTGGCCGTGGGTCAACACGATGGCGGTGACCCGGCGACCGTTGACCGCGGCGACAATCGGCCGATGATCGTGGGCCGCGTCGAACACCATCACCTCGCGGTCGTCGCCGACGAGCCAGATATTGTTCGTTACTTCCCACTCACCTCCGTCGAGGGCAAAAAATCCGTCGGTGGTTACGAGTTCGATACTCATGAATCAGGCCGCGCTTAGATCTCGACGACCGAGCGCAGGACCTCGCCCCGCTCCATTTTGTGAAACGCCTCTTCGACATCGCCGAGCCCGATGGTTTCGGACACAAACCCGTCGAGGTCAAGGCGACCCTGCTGATAGAGGTCGATCAGCATGGGAAAGTCCCGACTCGGGAGACAATCGCCGTACCAACTTGATTTGAGCGCACCGCCGCGCCCAAATACTTCGATGAAGGGCAATTCGAGCACCATGTCTGGGTGGGGTACGCCGACGAGCACGACGGTACCGGCAAGGTCGCGGGCTTCGAAGCACTGCTTGTACACCGACGGCAGACCAATGGCATCGATAGCAACATCGACGCCGTTGCCGTTAGTGAGTTCACGGATCTTGACGACGGGATCAACGTTTTTGGAGTTGATGGTGTGGGTGGCGCCAAAGCCCTTGGCCCACTCGAGTTTCTGGTCGTCGAGGTCGACCCCGATAATGATTGACGCCCCAGCGAGTTGGGCGCCCGCAATCGCAGCATCACCCACGCCACCGCAGCCAAAGACAGCAACACTGTCGCCTCGGCCCACGCCACCGGTGTTGATCGACGCGCCAATGCCCGCCATAACGCCACAGCCCAAGAGGCCCGCCGCGGCGGGCGACGCGGTGGCATCGACTTTGGTACATTGTCCCGCCGCCACGAGGGTCTTTTCGGCAAAGGCACCAATGCCGAGGGCGGGGGAGAGGACAGTACCGTCTTCGAGGGTCATCTTCTGTTCGGCGTTGTGGGTGTCGAAGCAGATCTGCGGCTTGCCCTTGAGACAGGACCGGCACTGGCCACACACGGCCCGCCAGTTGAGGATGACGAAATCGCCCGGTGCGACATCGGTGACGCCAGCGCCAACCGATTCGACGGTGCCGCTGGCCTCATGGCCGAGCAGAAACGGAAACTCGTCGTTGATTCCCCCCTCTCGATAGTGGAGGTCGGTGTGACACACACCGCAGGCCGCAATAGCGACGACCGCTTCGCCCGGGCCGGGATCGGGGATCACCACGTTGTGGATCGCCACCGGTTCCCCCTTCGCCATGGCAACAACCCCTCTGACCGTCTGCGGCATGTGCAATTTCCTTCTTTGCTGCGGGCGAATAAATCGCCGATGGTGAATGGTATGTACTCTAGAAGAAAGTTTCTCGTTGGAGGCTCTACGTTTGGGGCATGGCCACGTTTGACGCAATGGGAATCATCGCCACCAATCTCCCCGATACTCTCGACTTTTATCGACTGGTGGGGCTCAACATTTCACCGACCGAGGAGTCCCACGTTGAGGTCGAGGTGACGGACGGGTTCCGCTTAATGTTCGACGCACCGTGGGGTCAACGGTACGCGACGGTGCTCGACCCAGATCGTAATCCGGTCGATCTTTACTGCTCCCTCGATCGTTAAGGCAAGATGCTGGGATGAAATTCGCAATCGCCTACGCCAATACCGGAACTTTTGCGTCAGGGGCCGGTGCTGTCCTCCTTGCCAAAGCGGCCGAAGCAGCCGGGTTTGACTCGGTTTGGACGGTCGAACACATCGTGTATCCCGAAGGGTATGAGTCGACGTACCCGTACTCGCCCGACGGCAAAATGCCGGGTAGCGGGCAGCATCCCATACCGGATCCGTTAATCTGGCTGGCTTTCGCCGCGGCCGCGACTACCAAACTTAGGCTAGCTACGGGCATTGCGTTGTTGCCGGAACGTCATCCGATCACCTACGCCAAAGAAGTCGCGACGCTCGACCACATGTCTGGCGGTCGGGTTGAACTCGGTATCGGAATCGGCTGGCTCCGCGAGGAGTTTGCAGCGCTGAACGTGCCGTGGGAACGGCGCACGTATCGCACCGAGGAGTACGTCGAAGTGATGCGAGCGTTGTGGGCCGACGACGATGTCAGCTTTCATGGCGAGTTCGTCGATTTCGCCAACTTGTCATCGAACCCGAAGCCTGCGAACGGGCGGGTCCCGATCCACATCGGTGGCCACAGTCGAGCCGCGGCCGAGCGGGCAGGGCGGATGGGCGATGGCTTCTTCCCCGCCAAAGGCGACACTGCGGAGTTGTTCGACATCTGTCGCCAGACCGCAGCCGACAACGGGCGCGATCCCGCGGCTATCGAAATGAGTGGGATTCATCCGGGTTTGTTCGGCGACGACCCCGGCGCGGCGATCGAAGAATCGGCATCCTGGGGCATGCATCGACTGTTGGTTCCCTCGTTTTTGTTCCACAAGGACACCGAAGCCGCCCTCGCCGCCTACGGCGAAACCGTTATTGCCTCCCAGTGAATTAGCTGGCCGGGTGGCGTAGCGGGTGGGAGTGACCCCAGTCGGCAATGAGGGAGCGCAGGGCGGTGATGAGGATCAGTGGGACATCGAGCATCGGGTGATGCCCCGCCGTTGGGAGTTCGATCACCGCGGCAACGCGCCCTAATTGGTCGTACATGTAGTCGCCGATGTCGGGGGTGACGAGGCCGTGTTCGCACCGGAGCAAGGCGACTCGGCAGCGAATTTCTGAAAGGAACGACCGAGCATCAGCTGGTTTTGGCATGAAGATGGTCGGATCGAACTTCCAGGTCCAGCGACCATCGTCGAGTTCGTACAGCGAGTGACTGGCGATATGTTGCTTCACGTAGTGCAGGTAAACGTCTTGTTCGGGAATGGTCCGGAATCTGGCGATCGGAATTGACGGGTCGTCGTAGGCCTTGGCCCTAGCGAAATCGTCGGTGCGGCGGGCGTGTTCGACTTCGGGGTCGATGGCGACAACAGGGGAATCAATAATGACCGCACCGCCGAGCAGGTCGAGATGGCGGGCCGCGGTCGCCATGGTGACGAAGCCGCCCATGCTGTGTCCTATCAGCACAGGGGGCGAAGCGAATTCCGCGGCGCCGATGACGGTCGCCACTTCGTCGCACCAACGATGGAGCGAGTATTCGTCGCGTCGGTCACTGTCTCCGTGCCCGCTGAGGTCGAGGGCCACTACCCGATGGTTGGGTAAAAAGGCGGGAGCGATGTGGCTCCACCAGTGGGCGTGGGCCGCACCGCCGTGGATGAACACAAGTCCGGGCTTGCCCGCTTCTCCCCATTGCAAAAAGTTGATTGACGCCCCGTCGCTTTCCACCGTGCGCTTTTGCGGTGTTTGGGCGATCGCGTTCGTGAACCAAACCGGGGCGTCGATGTTCATGGCTGTACTGTAGATGCCGAACTAGCTAGCGCCGACTTCGAGGGCCGATGTCGGCTTGGGTCGTGGAGGGGTCAACCTCGCCGAGGATCCGGCGACACGAGAGCAGGCCGATGGTGGCGATTACTGACGCGAGGAGGAACCCCGTTGGTCGATCGGCGAGGTCGGCAACCACTCCGATTATGGGACCGCCCAAGCCGAAGGCCAGGTCGAAAAACATCGACAGGGTGCTGATGGCGTGGCTGCGTTCGGTGTCGGGCGCGGTGTCAACGACGAGAGCGAAGAGGGCAGGGAATAGGAACGACTGAGCGATAGCCATAACCGCGGCGGCCACGTAGACACCGACCGTGGATTGCCACGCGAAGAGAAGGAATAGGCCGAGCGCGCTACAGGTTAAAGAGATGCGGCTAGTCATGACCGGGCCGAGTTGGTCTGGGAGTTTAGCGGCGAAGATTCGCAGGGTGATGACCACCGCGGCGAACACTGTGAACACCGTGCCGGTGTTGGCGATGCCAATATCTTGGGCGTGTAGGGCGGCGAAGGCGAGGAATCCGGTGAAGCCGAACAGGCCGAGGAACAGCACAAGACCGGGGCGTAGCGCGGCGCGGTGTAGCAGTACCCGCTTGACAGGTTTAGGTGGGGGTTCCGCTGGCGCGCCGGGTGCGAAGATGCTCGAAGTCCCCGCCGCGAGAGCGAAACCGCCCGCCACGAGCCAAGCTGCCGTGGTCCCGTGGGTCTTGAAGATCCATTCACCTAACGGCGGCCCGATGAACAACGACGAGTAGATAGCGAGGGAGTAATACGAGGCCGATTCGCCCCGTCGGTCGTCGGGGGTGATGTCTTGGATGGCGCTGGCGGCCCCCACGAATACGGCAGCCTCGCCGAGCCCCGCAATGGCCCGAAAGATTACCACGGCGAAGATTGTGGAGGCTGTCGCGGTCAGCAGGGTGGCGCTACCGGCAACGAGGCAGCCGCCTAAGATGAGAATGCGTCGGCCGTGTCGGTCGCCGAGCGGTCCCACAATCGGGCGGATGCAGGCCGCGGCGAGGCCGAAGGAACTTACGGAGAGCCCGACCTGCGTCGAAGTACCGCCCAAGTCTTGCTCGACGAACAGCGGGAGAACCGACAGCGTCATGTTCAAACCCAAGAAGTACAGGCTCACCCCGAGGCAGATAAAGATGAAGCGAGGAGTCAGCAGAGAAGGAGATGGGCCTGCTACCAAGGTGATTTGGTTTGGTCCAAGGACATCGTCCAAGGATACCGGCCGATCTGATCCGGACTGAAGTCGGCCAGCAGATCGGCTGGTAGGACATGGGTCACACTGGTGGTGAGGCCGAGTGATTCGGCCAGCACGGCCACTACTCGCTCTGCTGTGTCGCCGACCGCGAGGCGGTTCGGTAGCGTCACCGAACCGTGGCGTTTGGCGAGCCGTTGGCCGTCCGGCGCAAAGACGAGCGGAACATGCGCCCACGTGGGACGGGGAAAGCCGAGCAGATCCTGTAGGTACGCTTGCCGCGGGGTGGATGAGATCAAGTCGTTGGCCCGCACGACCTGCTCGACGCCTTGCGACCCGTCGTCCATCACCACGACGAGGTTGTAAGCGGGGGTGCCGTCGCCGCGGCGCAGCACGAAATCGTCGACCCGTTCGGTGTGTGTGCCGCCGATGGCATCGGTGATGGTGATCGACACGGCCTCGGCTCGGAGCCGCTGCGCGGGCGGTCGTCCGGTGGCGGCCCGAGCGGCTGTTTGCGCCGCGCTGAGATTGCGACACGTGCCGCGATACTGACCAAACGACTGGTGTGGGGCCCTAGGCGCATCACGAATCTCGCGCCGCGAACACCAGCACGGATAGGTGAGGCCCTCTCGTTCGAGGTCTGCCATCGCGTCGCGGTACCCGTCGATTCGCTCGGATTGGAACACCACAGGACCGTCGAAGTCGAGGCCGAGCAGGGCTAGGTCACGCTGTTGGGTGACAGCGAAGGCCGATCGGGCCGTGGGGTCGAGGTCCTCGAACCGCAGCAGAAACGCCGAGCCGGTGGATCGGGCGAACAGCCACGCGGCTAACGCTGTTCGCAGATTTCCAACGTGTAGGTCGCCGGTCGGGCTGGGAGCGAAACGGCCGATACTCACCGACCCAACTCGGCAACGACGGTGGCGACGGCCGCGGCCACTGCTTCGGGGTTCGATTTCATGACGAAATGACGGGCACCTTCGACGGTGGATCGCGTGGCGTGGGGCAGTTTCTTTTCGAGATAGTCGTTAGCGCCGAGGAAACCCTTGTCGCCGTCGCCGATCACGAGAGCGACGGGCAACGTGAGGTCGGTGATGCGGTCTATCACCATGGAGTCGACGTGGTAGGCAACGGCCGCGGCGGTCTCAGCTACGGAGTAGTTAGCGGCGTTGGCTCGGACTCGTTCGTTCCAGGCTGCCATGGCGGCGGGATCGCGAAAGCCGGGGCCGGTGGAGACTAGAACTAGCCCGTCGAGGGCGCGGGCGGTGGTGCCGCGGGTGAGAACGTGAGCCATACCGAGGTAGCCGCCGAGGCTGTGGCCGACGAGCACTAGTCGTTCGTGGGGATCGGTGGCTCGGATGGGATCGATGACAGCATCGAGGTCGTTGAGCACAGCGTCGCGGGTGTAGGCCGCCTTGTCGGATGGGGCGGGGGATTCGCCGTGGCCGGGGAGGTCGATGGCGACGCAGCGATGGCTAGCGCTGACGAGGCCGACCGCGGCGTCCCAGACGTGGGTGTCGGAGTCGACGCCGTGGAGCCACAGCACGGTAGTGCCCGTGCTGATACCGGTTTCGACGGTGTGGAGTTCGGTCATAGTTCCTCGAAAGCGGCTTTAGCGGCCGCGAAAGTTAGGGGATCGCTTCTCCATGAAGGCTCGCACCCCTTCTTTGAAATCATCGCTGTGGGAGCAGCGCGACACCGCATCGGCCGCGGGCGGACAAAGGTCGCGCAGTGGTAGGCGAGCGCCCGAGCCGTGATCGGCGATGGCGTCGATGGTTATCTTGGCTGCTTGGAGGGAGAGCGGAGCGAGTTGGGCCATGCGGTGGACGACTTCGGCGACGTAGGCGTCAAGTTCGCCCTTGGGCAGCACGGCTTGGATGAGTCCGATGGCTTGGGCTTCGGTGGCGTCGAGCACGTCGGCGGTGAACAGCAGGCGTTTGGCTTGCGCGGGGCCGACGAGGCCAATGAGACGGCGGGTGGCGGGCACCGGGTAGGCGAGGCCGAGTTTGGCGGGCGGGACCGCGAAGGTAGCGTCGTCGGCAGCGAAGCGCAGATCGGAGTGCAGGGCCAAGGCAACACCGCCCCCGCGACACGGCCCGTGGATCGCGGCCACGACGGGTACGGGGATAGAGGCGAGTGCCGTCCACGATTGTTCCTCCGCGCTGTTGAAACCGGCGGATTCCTGGCCCATCCGGCGTTCGCCGAACTCGCTGATGTCGCTGCCGGCACAAAATGCACCGTCGCCCGCACCACGGATCACGACACAACGCAGATCCGGTTCGGCCAGGAGTTCGTCGACGGCGGCGCTGACCGCGTGGTACATGGCGGCGTTCATGGCGTTGCGGCGCTCGGGATTGTTGATGATGAGCGTGGCGATGATGCCGCGTCGCTCGTCGTCCACCACTACCGGGTCGAGTCGGGTATCGATCGATGCCATGGCCAAGCTTGTCAGAGCGCTCGGCTAGCCGTCGGCATCAATGCACCAAACAATCGCACCGTCTTCCACCCAAAACTCCGTATGGAGCGGACAATTACGCGCGTTTAACGCCGACGCGGCGATCCGTCCGCTGTGGGGTTGCGAGCAGCGGACGGGGGTGACGTAGGTGCTACCGGAGACGCAGTTGCCGGCGGCCCAATCAGCTTGGTTTCTTGTCACCGACGGGGTTTGGGGTGACGTGGCTTCAGATATGTGGCTCATGGCGAACAGAAGGGCTAGGGCGGTAAACCAAACACCGGATCTGGCCAACACCGGTCGTCCCGTGCCAAGGGGGCCGAGAAGCGGTGCGGCACCGAAACGGCCCGACCGGGTGGGCTCTTTCATCTTGGCGGCTTGGCGGAGACTTTTGCCATTGGTGTACACGGCACCGATGTTGCGAAAGAAGGCAAAGATCCCCCACCACCCCAGCCACAACGTCCGGTTTTGCGTCGACCTTCCGACGGATTGAGCACACGACTGACACAGCGTATTCGTTGCGGTGAACTTGGACGAGAACAGCAAAAAGGCCTTCTGATACTGGAACTCGAATAGCTCGGCGGGCGAGTGAGCACACAACAAGCACTCGTCACCACCGGGCTGATACGGCGGGGCGGGCGGCGGTGGTTGAGTCCGAGAGCGCCGCAGGCTTGCGTCGTAACGTTGCCGTTGGCCGGGATCCTCGAGTACCGTCCATGCCTCGTTTACTCGGACCATGGCTTCTTGCAGACTTGCCTGTAGCGCCGTGCCAGCACCAGGGTGTTGGTCTGGATGGACTTGGCGAGCCAACTCGAGGTAAGCTTGCCGGAGGGTGTCTAAGTTGGCTGACTCGGGCACCCCGAGAGTTTCATAATGGGTTTTCATTGCCACGCTAAAGCTACCAGCTTGTCGTGGGCTAGGCCGCGGGGGTGGGTTTTCGGTGACGGGCAGGGTCGCCACGTCGGCCTCGGTGTTTTCGGCCGTGGCAGTTCCAGCAGGGTAGTTCGAGGTTGTCGATGTCGGTCGGCCCGCCGTGGGCCCATTCTCGTGTGTGGTGGGCTTCGGTGCGGTCCGGTGATGCTCCGCATTCGCTACAGCCGCGATGGCGGGCGATGAGGGCAATCCACTGATCGCGGCTGGCTAGGCGGGTGGATCGCCCCAGCCACAACGGTCGGCCAACACCATCAAAGACCTGGCCGACGACTTCGGCGGTGGGGCCGAGTTCGATGAGTACATCGTCGGGTACGGGGCTGCCGTCGGCGAGTTCGGTGCTGCCAGTTTCGAGACAGTGCAGCAGGTGAACCATGTGCTTGGGATGCGGCTTGCCAGTACGGGTCGAGCGGGCCCCAGTGAGCAATCCCACCATGGCGTCGGCGCGGCGCTGCTTAGCCGTCCGAGTGTCGTCGGGGCCGATTTGGTTAGCAAACTCCCGCAAGGCCGCTAGAGCCCGTGCGCCGCTAATTGGGTCGAGGCGGCTCAAGATGTTGACCATCCCTTCGCCGTCAACCCAGTCAGTTACCTCGCGCAAACGGCGCTGCCGGGCGT
>CBDEVU010000002.1:0-9051 GCA_965243715.1 Candidatus Aldehydirespiratoraceae bacterium | reverse complement strand
AACGGTAGCCACGAGCAGCGCGGGGCGCAGCAACGGAAGTGTCACGAAGCGGTACCTCTGCCACGAGGTCGCCCCGTCCATATGGGCCGCTTCGCGGACATCGTCAGGAATCGCGTTGAGGCCCGCGAGCAGGACGTAGCCGGTGAATGGGAGGGAGACAAACACCCCGACGGCGATCATCGAAGGCATGATCCAGCGCGGATCGCCCAGGAAATCTATGGGTTGATCGACCACGTTGAGGCGGACAAGAAACTCGTTGAGGATCCCGCGGTAAAAGTCGAAAAGCAACGTGAATAGTCGGGCGGTGATGATGAGCGACGCCGCCCAGGGCACGATGAGGGCCCAGCGAACGAGCTTACGGCCGGGGAACTCCTTGGCTAGGAACTGGGCCAGTGCCAAGCCGATCAGGATCGTGATCACTACTACGCCGACTACCCACACCAACGTGTTCAACAAGACCCTCCCCAAGGCGGGGTGATCCAACACCAACAGGTACTTGTCGAAACCGGCGTCACCTCTCGACCGCCCAGTAAGGGAATAATCAGTCCGAGAAGCCTGAACCAGTTTGATCATCGGGTACACGACGACGCCGACGATCAGCGCCAACGCTGGCGCCAGCCACAAAAGGGCTACAAAGGGTGAAACTCGGTCACGAGTGGGCGGTCGACGGCAGAAGCTACGTCGATGCCGGCGAAGGGGGACACCGACATCGACGTAATCGGCGGATGCACTCTTATCGGCCGTAACCCCGAGTGCATCTGCCACGAATCAGCCTCCTGCTTCAGCTAATGCGGTCTCTTGCAGTTGACCGAGAACCGTGGCAGGGTCGCCGTTGATGGCGGCACCGATGTTTTGCTGAACGGCGAGCAGGACCGTATCCCACACTGGGTCCTGATTGGGGGTCAGGTGGATGTTCGGCAGAGTGTCGATGTACACCTGCAAGGAAGGTTCCGAACTGAAGACATCGAGGCCACTAATCGTTACCGGCAAGAAGCCCTCAGCCTTGATGAAGGTGTTGACCTGTTCGGGTGAGTAGTAAAGCTCGTAGAAGTTCTTCACCGCCTGCTGGTTACCGGGGTTCTTGAAGGCGTTCAGATAGTCCGTTACCCCATAGGTTTGTGGTTCGGCCCCTGCGTTGGTCGGCATCGGAGCAATACCGTAGTCAACCTCGCCCACCTCGTCGAGAGTGGCCGATAGTGGGCTGAAGCCGACAACCATCCCCATGATGCCCGAACCGAACAGGTCGAAAGCGTCGGTGCGGTTGGTGGTGGCGGGATTGTTCTGGGTCACGCCGTCTTCGACCGAGAGTTTCTTGAGGAACTCGAGCGTCTCGATGTTGGTGGCGGAGTTGATAGTCCAGTTACCGTCGGCATCTTTCCAATCACCGCCGTTGTTGTAGGTCCAGATCGAAAACTCAGCCTGGGCCTCTTCGGGGCCCAGCGGCATCCCGTAGCCGATGATGTTGTCACCCAAGGCGTCCACCAATTTGGCCGCCTCGACAAACTCATCCCACGTGGTCGGGGGACCAGCGATACCGGCTTGGGCAAATAGGTCCTTGTTATAGAACAAAGCCCTCGCCGAGGAAAGGTCAGGGAAGCCGTAGAGCACTCCGTCGAAGGTGCCGCTCGTCTTGAACGAGTCAATGAGATCAGCTTCGACGGAGTCGGGTAGGACCTCGTCGGCGCTGTACAGCAGTCCCTCGCTGGCGTAACTCGAATAGAAGTTGATATTCAAGATGTCCGGCGGTAGGCCGCTTTGGATCATCGTGGTCGCCTGTTGTTTGATGTCGGTCCAGCCGACGACCTGAACTTCGAGGGCGGTTCCGTATCGTTCCTCGTAGGTTTCGGCGAACTGTTCCCAAAACGGTGCGGTGGCGTCGGAATACTGGGCCGCGACCAGCCTGATCGACGAAACAGCTTCCTCGGCTTCGCCCGCCGAATCTTGCGACGAGTCGTCACTGCCACAGGCTGCAGCCAGTAGCGCCAATGCGACCACTATGAACAAAAATCGATTCCTCATGAGAGTTTCCTCTTACCTTACTTGGTCGTAGCAGATGGGTCCGGTGCGATCCATCGAGCATCAATGGTTAGGAAACTAGCCTATTAGTTATTGGAGTGCAAGGCCAGCACGCTGAAAGCAATATCAGGAGAAATCAATGGCAACATCGTCGGCTACCCCGCCTAGCATTGTGTAGTCGGTACGGGCGGTTTGCAGAATTGACCCCGGCACGAACTCCGACACCGGGCCGTGTGCCACCAGACGGGCGATGAAACGCTGCCATGAAACCCCTCCCCCCAGCACTCCGTCGAGCCAGAAGCTACGGTGCCGGGCGGCCAGGATTTCGGCCGGACCGATAGTGACCGCTTGGGGCGGCACCGACGACCAGTCACCGCCGAAGGAGTGCAGGGCGTTTTGCATCACCGTCATTGGATGCAGTTCGACCAGTCGAGAACTGGCCCGTTTGAAGGCCTCCAGATCACCCTCGAACTCGTGGCCGAGACTCGACTCCCAGAACGCAATGTGCCCACACCAGCCAATCCCGCCGTAGCAGGCTTCGGCCCCGCCGAGGTCGGCAATCATCTGTCCGTAGCGATGAATGTTCTCGGTGGTGGGGAAATGGATGTTCTTGCGCCGCGGCCGCAAGTCAGGGTCCAAACGGTCGAACAACGCTCGAAACATCGCACGCTGGAAGGACCCCTCCCAGGACGCGGGTGCGGTGTTGCCGTCCTCATCAGCGTATTCGTCCATGTTAAACGTGTGTACGTGATGCATCGATATTCGGCGTTCGTTGATGATCCGCGCGGCGTGGCCAAACTGCGGCATGGGCCCCACGGGGAGGATCAAAACGCACTCCCGGCCTTCGTCTCTCGTAGCGACGATACGACTTATGATGTCATCAGCGAAGGCGCGGTAGAATTGGCCGCGATCGTCCTCCACTCGGATGCGAAAGTCGGGGTTGTGGTGCTGGCTGATCTCTTGACGACTGATCGCTCGCACGCGGGCCAACTCCTCGTCGTCTCGGAAGTCAATAAACTTGGCGAGGGCAAAGGGAAAGTTGATCACGTCAACCTTTCAGGGAAGCATTCTCTGGGTACGAGCTCTCAGCCAGACGTTGCAGGGCACAAACCCCTCGGCGTACAGCACGCCGCATTGCAGGCCGCGATAGCGCGACACGGTTCTGATCTGATCAACCATGTCGACGCCGTCGTGATCGGATAGCCACTGGAGTTGGCTCTGGTGTTGGGTGAGCATCGCCACCTTCGACTCGAAATGATCGGACACGTCAACAAATTCCGTCGGTACGAAGTCGTTGCCGGTCACGGTTTCCATGTAAAGCAACGCCGGTATCGAATCGTGGGGCGGTTGGTCGGTTTCAAACAGCGGCAGACTGGCGAGGAAACTGCAATCCAAGGCCAGCTTCGATGCTTCGCAATGATCGCTCATGTAGTCGTTCGGCGCGTGAGCGAGGATCACATCAGGTCTGGCGTGGCGAATCGCATCGGTGACGATCACCCGCTGTTCTGCGTTGGCGGCGGCCACTTCACCATCGGGAACCCCTAAGGCAAGATAGTCAGCCCCAATCACCGCCGCCGCGGCGCGCGCTTCGGCATCGCGGATTTCGGCAATCTCTTCTCGGGTGTGGACGAACGAACCTCGGTCGCCCCGAGCAATATGACACATCGTCACGTGATGGTCCGTAGCGACAAACTTCGCCAGCGTGGCGCCGCACAGAATCTCCAGATCGTCGGGATGAGCGCCAATGGCCATGACTCGCATCGTCTACAACTCCCCTGCTGAACTCATCACGTCAACGCAAAGAGGTTGGCTTCCCAATGTTCGAGCGCCATCCGAACCGCACCGACCGCAACCACCCGATCGCCTAGACTGGCCACCGCAAACCGAGGCATCCGCGGCACGTAGGCCGAAACCATCTCGGCCAGAGGTTTGATGAAGGCATCACCGGCCCCAGAAATACCGCCGCCCACGATCACGATCTCGGGATCCAATACCGCCACAATCCCCGCTACCCCTAGGGCCGTTACGCCGATCGTCTCGTCGATCACCGCTTGGGCGTGCGGGTCACCTACCGCGGCGGCGGCATATATCGCCCGGGCGTCTAGTTTTCCCTCGTTGGCTAGGGTTTGGAGCCTCGGAGCGGTGCCCGACGCGAGCAGTTTCTCGGCTCGTCGCACGTAGGCGGGTCCTCCCACCATCCACTCGAAGCGACCCGTGAGCTTCGGCCGCGCCTCGTCGTCTTCAATCCGGAGGGGCAGGTAGCCGATCTCGCCCGCCGCGCCACGCGCCCCGCGGTAAATTTCACCGTCGACGATGTAGCCGAGGCCCGCCCCGACCCCGATGTGCAAATACGCCGCGTTGTCTAAGCCCTGTGCCATCCCGCGCCATTGCTCGGCCAACACCGCTAGTTGGACCTCATTGGCCACGATCACCGCACACCCGTCGGAGATGGAGAGTTCGTCGGCCAGGCTAAATCCTTCCCAGCCGGGGAGTTGAGGGGCGAACTCGACCACACCGCTGACCGGATTCACGACCCCCGGGGTACCGACCCCCATGGCCACGACTTTGTCCGGTTCGACGCCCGCCGAGTGCAGGCTGGCCTGGATGGCGGAGCGAACGAGATCAATCACCGCCGAACGAGACGTTGCTTGAGCGGTCGAGATGCGGTGCTCGGCCACAGTTCGGCCCGCTAGGTCGGTTACGAGAATGAGCGCCTTGGCCGCGCCGATGTCCACCCCGATCACGTACTGCGAGTCACTGCGAAAAAACAGAACCCGCGGGCGCGGACCGGGGCGACCGGAACGGCTATCCTCTGGCTCTAACTCCTCGGAGACGAGGTCTGTGGCCATCAAGTCGACGACCACTTCACTAACCGTCACCTTCGATAGGTCAGTAATGGAGGCAATCCTGGCCCGACTAAGCCCCTGTTCAGCACGAATCACCCGCAGAACTCTGACTTGGTTGAGCCGCCGCATCATCTGCGGATTCCCCGGCACGGATTGATCGAGCGCTTTGCTGGCGCGGCATTCTCGCTCCTCGACCGGATAAGACACAACTAATAGGTTACTTTGCTAATCGTTCTTGGGCAACCGTTGCGGACCGCAGGGCGGTTCCGTCCTCGTCGGCTAACGCCGCTTGACGTAGTCGGGCCAACGTCTCGGCCCCGTCTGGGCGACCAGCCAGAACGACCGCGGCATCTAGCAGCGTCGCCAAACTCTCGCGACCGTGGGCGAGGGTCGCTCCATAGCCTTTGAGCACGTTCTGGCATTCCACGACCTCGCGAGCGAGTTCTCCGTCGCCCCCTTCCGCCGTCGTCACAATCAGTTCGAGCCAGGCGTCGATGGATTCCTGTTCATAACCGAAGCGAAGCGTCCTCGGGCGCATCGGGCGCAGACTGGCCATGGTCCAAAGCATCGTGTAGCCGACAACCGACGTGGTGTTGACCACCATTCCCTTGCCCGTCAACCGATCGACAATCCGGCCGAACCAGCGAGACTTGGCCAGCGGCCGACCGAGCCAGGCGGGCAGCGAATCGGTAATCTCGTCGATCTGAGGGTGCAGGTATTCGCGGACCTGTAGAAGCTGTCGGTCTTGGGCTTTAGCTTGTTGGCGAACGCCCGCCATTCGGTCCCGGCGAATCTTTTGCCCAGCAACGTGAACTGTGTCTTGATAACACATCCATAAGGCGACGTGACGAGCAGCCTCGATCGTGAGTCGGGCCTCGCCCGCAATGTCGGAATCGACGGCGGCCACCTTCGCCACCCGGTCAAGGTAGCGATCGGTGTAAGCCACATTTTGGTACACCGCTGTGCGCTCACACCCTCGCAAGAGCATGTCTCGCGCAGCGGCGGGCAAGTCGGTGTCGACCCGCCGGGCTTGGACCGCTAGGCCAGGCCCGACCGATACCTTGGCCCGTTCGGCAAGGCGCTCAGGGCGAGCGGTCAGCGAGACACGAACGGGAGCGGAAGCAGGGGCCGCCACCGGTTCGGGATCCGCCGCGGCGTGGGCGAAACCGGCGGCGAAGGCAGCTAGGGACCGCTCAACCTCTTTGCCCGATGCCCGAATGGTTTCCTCGAACGCGCCCCGGGCAAAGGGCAGTTCACCGGAGCCCGCGAGGGCACCGAAGAGGGCTGCGCTTATGACGCTCTTGGCCTCCTCCGCAAGGTGCATGAAGTCACCCCCCACCAAACGCCTCGACCCACGGTGGGCGGCTAGGAGAAGTTCACGGGAATCGACTCGACCATCACCTAGCGCCATGCGTTCGGTCATGGTGTAGACCCGATTGGTGGAGGCAATAAGGGCCGTACGATCGGGAGTCGACAGGCCGCGCTGAATGGCTCGCCCCGCCTCCATCAACTCCGAAGCAATAACTATATCCACCTCGCCGGGCGTGGGAAAAACGCTCAACACGGGTTCGCGATATCTCGAATCGCTCGGGGCGGTCCGCTCACGCGGGTACAGTTCGACATAGTAGATCGTGGCCCCGGTGCGTTGGGCGACCCCCGCCACCGACGTGTTCTGGGCAATGAAACCGCCGGACTCACCGAGATCGACAATCCAATCGGCGAGCACCCCGCCGCCCTCTCCCCCCATAGCCAAAATGGCGATGGTTATGGGTCGGTCCCCGTCGTACCATCCGGTCACGCCGGCCCCGCCTCGAACTTCGCGGCACGAGACTCGACTCGGTTCGACAACTTGGTGACCCACCACGACCTGATCTTGGCCCTCCCCCGATCGAATAGGTTCGGGTTGAAAACCACGTCCGTGCGATAAAACGACGGGCACAGGGCAGCAGCATGAGCGTTGGCTCCGCAAACGCCACATCCAACGCATGAGTCGGTGACCGTGGCTACCGGATCAATTCTCATCGGATCGGGATTGGGGGCGAGAGTCAGCGACGGACATCCCGATATGCGGATGCAGGCGTGATCGCCGGTGCAGGTCTCAGCGTCAACCCCAAAGCGTTGGCGCACCACCCGTTGGCCATCGTTGATGGCGGCTTTCTCCTGCGGTTTCACCCGCCGTTGCTGGTTGAGTTGACATTCGCTGTGGGCCACAATCACCTTCGGCCCCGGTTCCTTTGACGTCAAAGCATCGACGAAAACGTCACGCAGTCGAGCAACGTCATAGGTGTTAGACACCGTCTTGGCCCACTTGACCCCAATCCCGCGAACGGCCTGCTCAATCGGGTGACGAGTCGACCGCCGAGTGTTGACGGCGGCCTGCGAGGAGAGCAGATCCTGCCCACCGGTTGCCGCGGTGTATTCGTTGTCGACAACGACGAGCACCTGGTTGCTTTCGTTGAACACGGCGTTTCCGACCCCGCTCGTCAGGCCGTTATGCCAGAAACCGCCGTCGCCCATTACGGCGATAGTTGCTCGATCGGCGTCGGGCGAGTTCAGCGCCGATGCGCCCGCCGAACCCAACCCGTAACCCATCGTGGTGGCACCAATATCGAACGGTGCATTGATCGAGAAGAGGTGACAGCCGATGTCTGCGCTGACGTGATGTTGACCGGTCTCGCGCTCGGCCAGTTTGAGCGCGCTGAAAATCGGGCGTTCCGGACAGCCGGTACAAAAGCTCGGCGGCCTTGGTTGCACGACCGCGGGGGCCACGCGTGCCGCGAAAGGACTGGCCGGGTCGTCCTTCGGGCGTAGCAGCGGCGGCGTCCCCGCCAGCAAATCGGGAGCGTACTGCTGAAGGAAGGCGGAGATGCCCTGGGTCACGACCAGCGACGTGTACTCCCCCGCGGCCGCCAGCAGATCCTTGCCGTGCAAGGCGGTAGTCGACCCCGCTCGGCGCAAAATGGCGTGCAAGTTCTGTTCGATGTAGTCGGGTTGGCCTTCCTCCACCATGATGACCGCCCGCTTGTTGGCACAAAAATCAATGACCTCGGATTCAATGACGGGATAGGCCACGTTCATGACGTAGACGGGAATGGACGTGTGGCCAAAGGCATCGGAACAACCCAGTAACTCCAGCGACCGGTTCAGGGTATTGAAAAGGCCACCTTGGCAAATGATTCCGATATCCGCGGTGTCCTCGCCGAGGAACTCGTTGAGCCCGTTTTGGCGAATAAAGTCGACCGCGGCGGGATAGCGCAGTTTCACCTTCTCCTCCTCGTGGAGGAAACTGGCGGGCGGGAGAACAATTCGACTCAGATCGCGCGACGGGTTTTCGATGGCGTCTTTCACCGTCATCGACGGCTTCACGTTGTCTTTAGCCACGAAGCTCCCGTAGAGGTGACAACTTCGCAGACGAAGCTCGAGCATCACCGGCGTGTTGCTGACCTCCGAGAGTTGGAAACCGGCCTCGACCGCGTCGACGATCGCCGTGCAGTTGGGACGAGGATCGAGCAGCCACATCTGTGACTTCATGGCCAAGGCATGCGAACGTTCCTGCATGATGCTCGAACCTTCGCCGTAGTCGCCGCCGAGGATGACCAGCGCACCGCCCATCACGCCCCCGCTAGCCAGATTAGAGAGCGCGTCGGAGGCGACGTTTAGACCAACCGTCGACTTGAAGGTGACCGCGCCACGCAGCGGATAGTGGACCGAAGCGGCCAGCATCGCCGCCGCGGTTGCTTCGGATGCACTGTTTTCGAAGTAGACCTCGAGTTCATCAAGGATCTCGCGGGCATCGGACAACACGTCCATCAAGTGCGAGATGGGCGCGCCCTGATAACCGCCAATGTAGGCGACTCCTGATTGAAGCAACGCTTTGGTGACCGCGAGGATGCCTTCTCCGCTGAAGGTCGTCCCCGCCCCCTGGCGCAGTTTCAGGACCTCACTGGCGAAGGATCGCTCGGCCATTTTCCCTCCCTGCGTACCTCGGCGATTAGCGCTCGACGAGAGCCAAGACTCGGGCGGGCGAACCCGATCCCCCGACGATCTTGAGCGGTGTTGCCACCAACATGGATCCTACTGGGGGCAGGCGATCGAGGTTTTGTAGTTGAGTGAGGCCGTACTTGTCGTTGCCCAATAGGAGCGCGTGACACGGAAAAGCGGGGTCAAAGGAGTGCGCGGCACCTGCGTC
>CBDEVU010000001.1:0-32265 GCA_965243715.1 Candidatus Aldehydirespiratoraceae bacterium | reverse complement strand
CTGAGCCTCGTTAAGGCCGTCGATTACTACCGGAACGACCGCGTCTAGCCGTGCGCCCGCAGCATCGACAGCTTCGGCTAGTTCGTCGAATGTCGAGGCAGCCAGGGCTGGCACCCGGTCGGCGAGGTCATCGAGTGTCCCCTGAGCGTGCAGACTCGCCCCTCGGATTAGCACCCCCGCGGGGTTGGTTTCGGAGGGCGCTGTGAGCTCGGCGGCGAGTTGGGTCTTCCCACGCCCAGCTCGTCCGACGACCGCAAGTACTGGCGCTTGAGCCAACTCTGTGACGGTCGCAAGCAGTTGAAAGGCGTGGCGAATCTCCAGCGGGACGGCCGCGGCCGCAATCGCCGCCTTGCTTCGCGCTGAGCAAAGGTCTCTCGTAAGCCTTCGAACCTCCCGCGGAGGTGGCTCGAACGTGACTCCGCGTCGGATGAGGTCGGCCGCGTCTAAGGCCCTCCCGCCGTCAACGGCATCGGCAAGAGCGGCGTGGTAGCTCGCAACTGACTCGACCTGTTCAGCGAATCTCGCCACTCGCTTCTCCAGGGCCTCGTCGGTCAGCGTCGAAGCGGCATCGCGCAGTTCCTTGACCAAGGCGTTTAGTCGAGTGGCCTGCTCTGTGATCTCCGGGATGCTCCCGGGACGGAGCAGTGCTGTCTCGAGATCGAGCTCGACATCAGTCAGGACGTGCAGATCTGGAATCCAACGATGCCGTAGCGGTCTTGCTGCTCGCTCGTGCGAGTCCGCGAGGTCAGCTTCAGAAACGACGAACTCGCCGAAGTACGTGGCGCGCAGTACCTCGCACCCGCCCACCAGGCGGGATTCCAGCTCAGCTTCCGCCCAGAGGTGGAGCTTAGACGGAGTGTCGAGATCCAGGTACCAGTCGACATCGTCCTTGTGCGGCAGCTCGGGCAGGCAGAGGACAAAGTCGGTCAGACCGGGGATGTGTTTGGCCGCCTTGTCGAGAGCGTCCGTGATCGCCGCTCGCTGCGCGCCTGACAACTTGTTCGATCCGGGCAGCCTGTACCACTTGCACTGCCAGCCGAAGTGTTGTTTGGCATCGACGAACTCACAGTCGCGATTGAGCTTGATGTGAAACTCAACGCCTGGCTGGTTCCGATGTTCGCGGAGTTGTCCGTGCGGTCCGTAGGAGCGCTGGACGATGCCGCGAACGAGATGCTCGAAATTGGCGTCGGCTGCTCCCGGCAGCTTCTCGAACTCCGTCCAGGCAAGCATTCCCTTCGCCTGCCTATTCAGACTCTTCGACTTTGGGACTGCCGTCTTCCTGCCACTCGTGGGTCGAGTAGATCTCGATTCTCGCTCCACCGTTGATCAGGAGGTTGAGGTACCCCTGAATCTGCATCTCGTCAGTTGTGATGCGGATGATGACTTCGTCCCGATCGAGGTTGTGTTCGTACGCGAAGATATCCACCTCCTGAGGGCCAAACATCCAGAGATTCGAGGTCAAGAGTTTCTCGCGCGCCTCTTCCGCCAGGCGCTCATCAGCCTCTTCCCAGGGGGAGTCGGGCAGGCTCGCCTCGGCCAGTTCGCGTAGCATGCCGAATTGGTCCTCGACCGCCTGCGCATCCTCCACGGTCCGGAATCGCCCGATAAGGACGAGCGACGCCGAGTGTTCGGAGCCGTACGCTCTCCAGATCTTCACGTTCATTTGGCGATCCTCCTCAGGTCTGAAAGAGCCGCCAGAACGCTGCCGCGGATGGGCACGCCGCATTGACTGAATGCGTCGCTTCGCAGCGTGCCTGAAGCGTCGATGTGTGCATGCGCTTCGAGCGGCTCTTCGCCGGGGAACGGGTCCGCGAGAGTCATCCAAGGCATTGCTCCGCGGGAGGAGATCGCGATGCGGAGACCGGCTGGTGGTTCGTCGAGCCACGCCCGTAGGCGTTCGACAGTTCGCGCGTCGATCCCCGTCTGTGACTCTGTCGAGACCTGCGGAAGCAGCAGTAGCTCGTCGGCTCCAGAACGTCGAGCTAGGTCGGCAACAGCATCAAGCTCGCCGACCGTGTCTTCGTTCACGACGGTGTTCAACCCGAACGGGCAGATCGACGCGACCAGCCCCAACCTTCTGGCTAGGTCAGCGAACGATTGCCCGCGCAATCGCTCATAAGTGGAGCCAACCCCATCGACGGACACGCGAATGAAGTTCGTCGAGCCGCGAAGCTTGACAGCCAGGTCCTCTGTCAGCCTGTGGGCGTGTGTTGTGAAGGTGACCGCAAGAGCAGTCTCAGACGCAAGCTTGCGGACCAGGTCCCCGAATCCGCGGAATAGCGTCGGCTCTCCTCCTCCGAGGCCGATCCCGAGGCAGCCCGAAGCGTCCAACTCCTTCGCCCAGGCCAAGACGGTTTCTGGGCTGTGTGTGCTGGTGTCTTTCGGGGCGTAGCAGTAGCTGCACGCCAGGTCGCATCGGTTGGTCAGGGCCACGGACACGAAGCGCGGGGCCTGTGCCCACTCATCGGCTGGCAGGCCAGCATCCTCGAGCAGCACATTGAGCCCGCTATCCCTGTCGAAAGTGTGAATTCCGAAGCGACTCCGCCGAGTCTTCAAACTGCTCAGTGCGCGGCTCTCAACGTCAGGGCACTCATCCGAAACCCCCGGCTTCATCTACCCACCACGCTCCCCGCTCGGCACCACCTTGCTGGTCGAACCGTAGCTCACCCCTCGCACTAGACGTCTGTGGACCCTGACTCGGCCGTGCCGATCGGCTCGGACTACTGCGAGGCGTTCGCTGATGACGAGGTGTCAGGAAGCTGCTCACCTAGGGGCGACACGGCCAACCAGCACACAAGATGGATGTCGTTGACCTCGACAGGCGTGTAGCGGGCGGGTGGGGGAGGGGGCTCGAGCCCTAGCGCTCTGACGACTTCATCGAGTCTCTGGGTCTTCTGGTCGTCTGAGAGCTGGTCGTCGCGCACGACATCCCGAATCTCGGAGACCACCTGTGAAGACGGGCGCGTATTCAGTGCTCCAATGAGGAACAGCTGGCGGTCAGTTCGCAGCGAGGAGCCATGCCGAGCAATGTGGTCCACAGCCTCCCGGAGGGCCTTCTCAGGCCGGGGCTGGAGGTTCGCCGAGTCGGAGAGCCACAGTCGCTCCGCCTTGACGTCGTTCCGGCAGCTTCCCAAGCAGGAAGGCTCTCTCGTAGCATTCTGAGCTCAAGTCGCGAGGCGTCTCCTCGGTCGGCGGCTCCGCGCTAGACAGGCTGATGAGGGTTTCGTGGTGGACGACGGGCGCTCCTGGGCTGGCGGCCCACTCGGCGTCCACCGCAGTGGGGATTACCTCCCACTGCTCAGTCGTCGGCACGAAGCGCAGTCTCGCCTTGCGTTCGTCGCCGATCCGTATACAGAAGACGTAGCCCTGCCCATGTGCGGCCTTCGTGTTGATGAAGCCCGAGCCGGAACCGTGTGGGAGCTTGGCGATCGTCTCCTTGTCGGACGGGGTGACGAGCTGTTTGGAGAGCAACTTCCGGTAGGCCTCGCCGTTGGCCGCACCAGTGTTCTCGGGCAGGTGGCCTTCTCGGAGGCGATGGATGTCATCTTCGATCGCCTGCTCGTTGTACGTGATCCCTGCCACAGAGGCGACGCCCGGTATGACGGTGCCGTGGCCCATAGCTGCGTTCGCCTGATTCAGCTTGCGGTGCAGGCGGCGCTGAATCCTGAGGAGGCGCTCGAGGTGATCCGACGGAAAGAAGACATCAAGGTGAACCCTGAGGTGCTGTGAGCCGATTCGGTCCACGCGGCCGTGCCGTTGAACTATGCGCATTGGATTCCACGGCAGGTCGAAGTTGATGATCCGGCATGCCTGTTGGAGGTTCACGCCCTCAGAGAGCACGTCCGTCGTGAAGAGCAGGTCGTAGTCGTCGGACGCGAATGGTGTTCCCTCAGCGTCGAGCTTTCCGGCGGTCCTCGGCGCGAAGCCAGCGATGATGTCGACGCGATGTGATTGGCTCACGCCTGTCTTCTGCCCGAAGATCGTGGGTGCGATACGCCCCTTGTACGCGGCTAACGGGTCGTTGTTGGGGACGGACTCAATGTGCTCGGTGACGCGGCGGTGCACGTCCTCGGTGGTGTCTGCGAATGTGGAGAAGACTAGGACCTTGCGGCGATCTCCCGAAGAGACCCCCCTCACGTCCGGCTCGGCGGCCATTGTCGCAATCTCTCCGAGTCGCCTGAGCAGTTCGTTGACCTTCGGGTCATAGGCGTCGTCGGCGGCCTCGGCGAGCTCTAGAAGTTGGCGGAGATGGGCAAGGTCCTCGGTGACATCAACACCTAGGTCGTCGGCTCGATAGAGCGAGGCGGGAGCGACGTTGTCGGACTCAGCGCCATCGAACTTGTCGACCCAGTCATCGAACTCCTCTGAGTCTGGTTGGACCCACTCGGCTAGGGCATCGCCAGTTAGGACGAGTCCTTCGCCGAGCGCTTCCAGGAACCGTTCGTGCGAAAGAACCATCGTCTGGAGAGTGTTGGCCAGCGCATAGGGACACGACTCCAGACGTTTCAACAGGGCCGATCGGAGAAGGCCCGCATTCGAAGATTGGCGCCGATCACGTTTCTGGTCGTCATCAGCTATCAGGTACGCCGACGACCTGTACCGAGCCAGGATGAGCTCGCGTTCGAACACAGAGGGGAGGTCGTCCTCCTGCCCATGCTCTCCATCTTCCTCAGGCGGCCGACCGAGCGCTTCGTCCATTGCATCGAGGAGTCGTGCTCCCTTCTCGTTCAGGTCATAGGTGAGAGGCTTGACCTCTGCGGTCGGGAACTGGATTGTCTGTTGCTCGCCGCGGCTGCTGGTGAACTGAGTGCCCTGGTAGTTGTTCTTGATGAACTCCCTCGTGCGCCTTACCGCAACCTCGTCGATGAGGTCGTAGAGGTGCGAGGGCTCCAATGCCTCCGGGTTCGTAGCCTGCGCTCGCTGGACGTACTCGCGAATCGAGGGAATGCCAGATCCAGCGAACTTGGCATCGTCTCGGACAAACAGAGATACGAGCGCGTAGAGGTCCATCAGTGAGTTGTCCACTGGTGTAGCTGTCAGCAGCACAACCTTCTTTGGGTGCTGGCCGCTCAGGAGCGCGTTCACTGTCTGGCTCCGCTGAGTGCTGCTGTTGCGAAGATTGTGAGCCTCGTCGATCACGACCAGTGCGTACGAGTCCAACTCGCGTCGTGCGCCGGCGGCATCCGCTTCCCACATCAGGCGGATTTCGTCGTAGGACTTCACGGTTGCCCAGATTCGCCACCGCTCGAGCTCCGGCACCCACATACTTGACTTCAGTGCTGCCGGAGCGACCACAAGTACCTTCTGGCGATGGATCTCCGATGCGCGGTACATGATCTCGGCGGCGATGTAGGTCTTGCCGAGGCCTACCTCGTCCGCGATCACCACGCCCCCGTGCTCTTCGAGCTTGGCGAGTGCGCGTCCAACGCCATCGAGTTGGAAGTCGGTCAGGCCGAGCTCTGAGCGCGCAACCTCGTCATCCTCCAGAGTCGACCCGTACAGCTCCCACAACATTCTGGTGAAGATGAGATACGGCGGATGCTCGCGGCGTTCGTACAGGTCGGCGAGATCGACAGGGTTGGACTCGTCCCAGACCTTCTCGAACCAGTCGCGCACGCTGGGGACGATGCCTGAGTCGGAGCTCGAGATATTCAGTTCGACGTTCGACCACATCCCCGCGCCGGTGAAATTAGAGGACCCGACGACCACGGGAAGCGGAGCGACCGGGTGCTCGGCGATGTACGCCTTCCCGTGGACAAATGCTGCCTCGTAGCGACGAACCTCAACCCGCGGCTCTCCGATCTCGTTGAGGGAGCGAAGCCATGCGACGAAACGTCGCCTTGTTGCGTCACCTTCCAGCGTGAAGGCTGTGAGATCGCGCTCTCTGATCATCCATTCGTCGTGAAGAGTTAGAGCGTCGCGTATCTGCTCGGGGCTCATTCGGGCTGCCTCTGCCGTCGGTGGATGAGGCGGCATGCCAAGTAGGAGCCTTACCCTCGGCAGCTTCTCCAGTTCATTCGCGATAGCGCCGAAGCCAGCGGTGTTGATGTATCCGGTAACAAGCGAGAGCGATGGGAGCGGCGTGTAGGCGCCAGAAGTGAGACCAGCGAGCCACGTTTTCAGCCGTTCAGCAACACTCTCGCCGTCCTCGCGGCGATTGGTGGCGACGAACCCGTACTGCCCGCTCATTTGTACTCCCAGTCGCCGTAGTGCTTGAGCACGGCGGTCATCCGGTCCGAATAGTCCCAGCCGTGGTGGAACGTCTCGAAGATGTGGTGCACGTGCGACTCGGACAGCCCGTAGAGGTGTGCAGACAACGCGTCCAGCTCCGCCATCGCAGCCGTTCGTTCGTCTTCTGCATCCAGCGAACCAACTGGTACACCGACTGCTTCAGCCCAGGTCGAGTACCGGTCATCGGTTGCGGCCAGGCGGCCCGCTAGTTCCACGACGCGCTCGCGACGGGCATCGTCGCTCGCTGGCCGCCGCACCGGGAAGTGGTCAAGAATGAAGAAGTTGAGATGAAGTTCGATCCAGCGGCGGCAGAACCAGTCGAACGGAATCGAACATGCGACCCCCAACAGGAAGGCCTCGTCCGTCTCGTCGCCGAGGGTCCGAACCAAGAAGGGTGCTGCATTGACGAGTGCCACCCTTGGCGGAACCAGGCAGAAGAGCGCCGAGCGCGTGTTGGTAGGGCTCGTGACATCTAGGAGCGCTACGCGCGCTCGGTTGAACGGCAGATCGTCTGCGGTCTCCACCTTCAGACCGAAGAAGGCAGAGCGTCGATTTCGCGTTGCCTTCTTGGTCTTCTCAAGTAGATGAGGGACCAGAACGGACTCTTCAGCGAATCCGTACGGCTCAGCCTTGCTGGCGGACCAGATGTCGACGGCAGCGCCGGTCCACACCGGGATGTCGCCAATCGGGCTATCGGTGTCGGTGGAGAAGATGCCCGTCTTCTTGTTCGTTGTGGCATTCATGTCGCCCTGCACGGGCCGGAAGCCGAATCGCTCTGCCTTGTTGAACGGCTGATGGAGCTTCATGAGCCGCATCACCTCGCTTGAGGTCGCATTTGGAATGGATGGAAACAGGGCATCTGGCGTCCAGGCGGAGAACTCCTCACGTGGCACGGGCACTGACTCCGCCCGGGAGTCAAAGCTCGCGCGGTCGTAGAAGGGCCCCGCGAATCTGACTGGTCCATTGGTCCCCTTCGCAGCGACGACGAGGCCGATCGAGTAACGCTCATCGATGCCGGCGAAGACCCACTCTCGACTGTTCGTAAGGGTCACCACGTCCTCGAACGTGCCGTTCGCCAAGACCTCCTGAAGCCACTTGGCAGAGCCCTTGGTCATCAGCGCGGTACGGGGGAGGACGATGCCGAGCCGGCCCCCGCTTCGAAGAACTTGCCAGTCGCGCCAGCAGAACGCTTTGTATAGGTCGGCGTCCCCCGTGGTGATGCCTGGAAACGGACCGGCGACAATCGTCTTCCGCATCTGGTTCGTTAGGGCGATCTCTTCCTCGTACTCGGCGGCTAGGTCTGGTCGCTCGGCTGCGAGGCGCTCGATCTTAGGGTTGCGCGCAGCTACGTTCAACCCGCGGTGCAGCCCGGGGAAGCGCTGTCCCCACCACGCGTGTACATCGACCTCCAGTGGCTTCCAAGGCGGGTTTCCGATGATGCACGAGAAGCCTGCGTTGCTGCCGAGGAACACCTCGGGGAAGAGAACCGGAAGGTGCGCAGGTTGGGCGAGCGAGAGCTCACCAGCTACCGAAGGGGCTGTGGCCGCGGCGACAGGGGCCTCGACACTCTCGATCGTCGGGTCGACCAGTTCGAGGCGTTTGGCCACAGCTGCGTCGAAGAGGAGTCGCGACGGTTCGACGGCGTCACTGGCCTTGTGCTGGAGCTCTTCAGCCTCTCGGTACTGCGCGATTGTGGCTTCATCGATCTTCGCGGCCACTGAAAGGATGCTCTTCGCCTCGTCGAGAGCCTCGACAATCAAGCCGCGAAACAGGCTGGTCGCTCCGGCGACTCGTTCAGGCTCTAGCGCCTCAACTGCTTCCTTCACCGTACCAATCCCCGTCAGGGCGTTGGCGCAGCGCAGGTTGCGGTCGAGGTTGCTCATAGGCAGACCGGGGACGAAGGTGTGTATCCACACCGCCAGCTTCGACAGTTCTACCGCCGTGTCGTTGATGTCGAGTCCGTAGATGCAGCGCCGAGCAATCTGGCGGCGGAGGAGGGTGGAAGGGTCGATCTCGTAGAGGTCATGAGTCTCGCCGAGCGCCTGGTGCGCAGCGCCATAGAGGTTGCTCAGCTCGTTTGCGATCGCAGGGATGGGTACAGCTCGAGGAAGCTGGCCATCTGTTGTTCCATGTGGTCGATCGCTGCGATCAGGAAGTGGCCTGAGCCCATGGCGAGATCGGCCACGCGAAAGTCGAAGAACCGTTCTGCTGCTGTGGCGAGATCGCCATCGCTCACGGCCTCGGCGATTGTGTCGAGGTGTACGGAGAGGGTGGGCGCGAGCGAGCGTTCGAGCAGATACTCGACAGCGAAGCTCGGGGTGAAGTAGCTCCCGGTCAAGCGTCGCGACCTAGAGCTGTTGTGGAAGTAGACAGCTCCCTGTTCGACTCGCTCACCTTCAACGCCATCAACCGTCGGCACGAAGAGGCCGTCGTCGGTGAGCGTCAGGGTTGTTCAGCCCGAGAGAGTCCGGACTCCAGAAGTCCCTCCTAGATGGTGCCGAACTCCCGAACGGACAGAGAACGGAAGTCGACGACGCCCACCCCGCCATCGGACGTCTCCTCATGGGTCAGGAGTGCAGTCAGCACTACGCCGACGGTTTCGTTCGTTAGCTTGATTCGCTCCAGCAGTTCGCCAATCGGGTGCTCGCTGTCGTTGGCGAACAGGCCTCCGTTGTACTGGGGCACCTCGAACATCGGGTCGCCGTCGTTGATGACGTTCCAGACCTGCGTGATGTCGGACCACATTGACGTGGACGTAGGACTGAACTCCGCGTCGGGTTATTCGACGATCAGACGCGCCCACCGATTGATGGAGTTGTCGCTGTAGAGATCGTTTCGCCCGTAGGGGAGCAGTCCCGTGTCTTCGCCGTATGCCTGGAAGAGCAAACGGAACAGCACTCGCAGGGTCCTCCTGTAGGCGACGTCGAGGTCGTCCACTCCCAGTCTCGCGAACTCGCCCGCAACAGCGACCGCGAGAGTGGGGACTGCGCGGTCGTAGATTCGTTCGCGTAGTTCCCGGCTGAGGTCAGCGGCGTACCGCTGGGAGCCGCTCACGACCTGGGCAATAGAGCCGCCGTGCCCGAGAGCGTCCGCCGAGAACAGGAGCGGGAGGTAGGCGGTGTTCTCCTGGCTCAAGAGGCTGAGGGACAGGCCGAGATATGTCTCCGACTGGCCGCGGGTGCCGACCGCGATAGTCGGGTCGGTGGGGTAGAGGCGCAGTTCGGACCCGCGCAGGAGCACTACCCACTCGGAGCCGTTCTCCGTGGCGATTCGTTGTCCCTGTGCGATTGGTGAGACAGCGAACCTCGGCGAGGACGCTTCGAAAGATTCGTCGGGCCTGAGAATCACGGCGAGCACGTTGCCCGGTCGCTTGTCAGAGCCTAGGAGGAGGGTGTTCGGAGACGCCTGCGTCGGGGAGTGCCCCAGAGCCGAGATCAGCGCTGTGTCTCGAAGCTCGCGAAGTGCCTCGCCGTTCTGTCTCGTGGATTCCCACGAGGGCTGGGCTGGCGCCACGTTGGTGAGGTAGTGAGTCGCGAAGAGGCCCCGGTTCTCAAGACCGACAACGCCGCCGCGCTCGATGGCCTGTACTGAGCGACTGAGACTCGTTCGGGCGCGCACGCCATCGGGCTCGCCGAGCGCCTCCGTGAGGATTCCTTGTGCTTGCGCGATCGGTATCGGCCTGTTGAGCGATGACTCGTCGGGGTCAGGTCCGTAGAGCCAAACGAACTCTGCCGAGCAGAATGCGATGGCTACGGCGACCGCCCGGTTGCCTAGTCGGTCCCGATGGAGATCGCGGGCTTCCTTCGTCGTCGGAGGCGAGTCGGTCGCGACGACGACCACGATCGTAGCGATGCTCGGCCCGCTTCCCACATGTACAACGTGGTTCTTCCAGGGGACTTCAGCCGCCGACGTCAGGCGGAGCACATGTGCGCTCACGTCGGGAACGGGTCGTTCGTCCACGACCACTCTTGTACGGTGCCTAACTCATCCATCGGCGTAGTCTCGCATCCATCTCCACTCGTGGTTCGGACCGATCGCGCATTCGTGCGAGACATTGAAGCTGCACGGGCTGTAGCGGAGGAGAACCCCCGGTTCCCGACCCCGGTGCACTCGTTCAGCACCCGAACGACTGAGGGTGGAGTCTGCCGATAGAACCCCAATAGGCCCCCGAGACGACGAAGGACTCCGCCTCTTCGGCGAAGTCCCTGGTCCGGGCTGTGGAGCTAAGGGGAATTGAACCCCTGACCGCTTCCATGCCATGGAAGCGCTCTACCAACTGAGCTATAGCCCCAAGATGAAGGGATGAGCGTATCAGCGCCCCGTGATTGCGCCACCCTCCCTGGGTTGGAGAATCGTTCGCTCTAGTGTCATCAACGATGGCCTCGCCGGCACGCATTCTTTGGATCTGCTCGATGCTGGTTTTCGGTGTCGGTGTTGTGATCGCTACGGCGACGCCGGGGCCGCTGCTCACGGCTGACGATCTTGCCTATCTCGGCATGGCCCGCACGTTGGCCGGCGATGGCGCCGCGCCGATGGCCCCGCAGCCGCCGGTGCGGCGCTCGTTCCGGTTCTGTACTCACTTGTTCGTCGCGTCGCGGTCGTCACCACCAAACAAGCCGTCGTAGCGGCGGTAGTGGGGGCGAGCCTGCCGGCGCTGTATCTCACCGCGACTAGCGCCTGGAGCGAGCGGCTGTTAGCCCTTCTAGCCGCCGGTTCGGTGCTTGCGCTGGCCCGCCTCGCTGAGCGCCGGACACCAGCCGCGGCACCTATGACGCGGCAGATCTCTCATCGCGCCGAGGCTTCGACGAGGTGCCGGCTATGCTGCAACACGGGTTGGGCGCAGTCACTTACCTTGTTCTGGCCGGAACCGGGCTGGTCGTGATCGGACTGATTGCTTTGGCCCGACGGCGGCTAATGGGTTGGCCCACCATTGCGATGCTCGGCGCGGTGCTGTCGGTCGCGGCCTGGTTTCTTACCGGTGTTCCCCGAGCCGACAAATGGCTGCACGGTCGCTACATCGAAGTGCTTGCCCCCGTCGTCATCGCGGTTGGCCTAGTCCATGTTCGGGCTGCCAACCGACGCCTCAAGATCGCTGGGTTCGTTGTGCTCCCTGCTATGGGGGGCCTGATTGCGGCGGTCAACGGCCCCGGCCATATCTGGAGTCAGCCGCGGTTGCCGATCATGATGTTTGGTGTCGATGGTAGTGGTGCCCCTTTCGGCAGCGACAGCTTCGAACCCGGCATCGCCGCCGCGGTGGCGATCGTTGTCGGTGTTGTTGCCTGGCAGGCGCTTGACCGAGGCCGGATCGTTCTCGCTTGGGCGTGGCTGGTGGGGATGTCTATGCTCGGCGTCGTGAGCGGGCTTGAGTCGCTCGATCAACTCTACGCCAGTGCCGCGATGGGCACGGTCGACGAAGGGCTCAAAGGTGTCGGTCCGATAGCGGAAGTGTTCGTCGACACAGACACCGTTTCGCCCAATCTCAGCAACGCCGTGGCCTGGTTCGTGGGGTTCGACAACACAGTGATCACGGCCACGCCCGCCACGACCCATATCTTGATCCCGGCCGAGGCCATCCCGCCTCTGGGTTCGATCGAGGTTGCATTACTCGGCTCGGGAACGCTCTGGGCGCTTCCGTAGCGGTCACGGGCTCGGTGGTGGGTCCGGCTGATCTCGAAGGAACCGTTCGACTTCATCGGCCAGCTCAGCCGCTGTCGGCAACAACAGGTCGTTTTCATCGCTGAGATCGTATTGCTGCTCGAGTTGGGTAAGCATTTCGCCGTGTGAATCCTCGTTGGTCACCAATGCATCGAGCCGATTGCGAGTCGCTAGTGACTCCATAGCGAGATCGCTGGTATCGAAGCGGAGATCTCCGGCGGGGACCAGCCCTTCGATGAGGGCGAGGCTGGCGGCCGGGTACGGAGCCCCCGACACATAGTGCGGCACCTGGGCCCACATCCCCACCGCCTCTATATCGACAGCTCGAAACCCTCGTTCGAGGGCGGATTCCATACCCGCGGGAACGTCGAGGGTTGCCGGCGATGAACCCAGAGACACCAAGTCGGGGTTCGCGGCGGTAACCGACAACCGAGTCGGGCGCGAATGCGGCACCGCCGCGGGGAAGCGCCCAAGCCGATCATACGGGTGACCTTGAAGCGCTGGGCCAACGCCATGACCGCATCAATGAACGAGCGCCAGTTGTGATCAGGTTCGGCCCCCCGCAAGACGAGAACGTCGCGGCCGGCGCCATCGCGACCGGCCAACAGCTTGATCTCCGGCCAGTCGAGGCCAACGTTGACGCCCTCTACCACCCGCATGATTGGACGACAAGGTGGCGTCCCATCGGCGGTGTAATACGAGGCTTGGCGTAGGATCCTTCAAGAGCTGCAAACTCATCGAAGGAGACCCACGCCATGGCCAAACGAGTATTGCCTATTGAGACGATTCGCGCCGATATCGATACTGTGTTCGGTTCGGGAAAACCGGTTGAGGAGTGTCTAGAGGAGTTGATGCGCCACTCGGTGCGGCTTGTGCTTCAGTAGGTCCTCGAGGACGAAGTCACGGCCTGGTTGGGCTGCGAGTGGAACGCCCGAAGAGACCGGCAACGTCAGGGGCAGCGCAACGGCCACTGCGACCTTTCGATCAAGACAACGGCGGGGGCGGTGGGTCTGAAACGGCCGAAGCTGCGTAACACGATCGAGACGGACGCGTCGCAGCTCCTCGGGAAAGGGGTGGTGCGCTCTGCGCCGTTGGAGGCGCTCATCGTTTCGGGGTGGCTCTGTCGAAATCGACGGCTTCTCGGATCTGTCAGATCCTCAAGAACGATTCCGAAGTGTTCCAGAACCGCGACCTGATCGGCATCGATTTCGACTACCTGTTTCTCGACGGGTCGCATTTCAAGATGCATGACGACACCAACGCGGAGCCGGTCATGCTTGCCTACGCGATTACCACTGTTAGCCAACCGGTCCTAGTCGCAGTCGAGCCCGCCGCGACAGAATCCACCGACGGCGCCGCCGGATTGATCAACGCGATCGGCACCGAATTCCACGGTTCGCTGCGTCAACGCTGCCTCATCCATCGGGCCAGAAACGTACTCGCCAAAATCCCCACCAATCATCAACCAACAATCAACGGCGAGTTCTAGACAATCTTCAATAACATCGATGTTGAACCCGCCCAGAGCGCCGTCGACGAAGCACAACGCAGCATCGACGCGTTCGCTGACCGCCACTACCAAGCCTTCCCGGTGGCGGGGTCAGTTTGCTTCTTGATGCCGGTGGAATGCTGGTGCAGGTTTCGTTCGACAACTGGCGATGCTTACACGGTCGCACCGCGTTCACCGGTCACCGATCGTTCGTGGGGTGCTACACCAATCACGAAGACCTCGAAGGGGCCTGGCGGAGGGCGGGCCTTAGGTGAGCGAACGAATCGCCTCGGCCGCGGGGGCGATATCGTCCGCGGTAACGCCCAGATGGGTGACTAGGCGGGTGGAGGCGGAACCATCGGCGCCGTGGCTCCAAACGCTATTCACACCCGCGTCGATGAGTTGAGCTTCGATGTCCAGCGGTGCGTTGGTGACCGCCACGAAAATCATGTTGGTGTTCTGGGCTGACACCGTAACGCCGTCGATTTCTCCCAACGCTGCGGCGAGGGCGGCCGCGTTGGCGTGATCGTCGGCGAGGCGGTCGATGTTGTTGTCGAGGGCGTAGATACCCGCCGCGGCAATCATGCCCGCTTGGCGGAGGCCGCCTCCAAGCATCTTACGAGTACGACGGGCCTCGGCCATGACGTCGGCGCGCCCACTAAGCACGGATCCCATCGGAGCACCGAGACCTTTGGAGAGGCACAACGAGACCGTGTCAAAGTCGGCTACGAGTTCTGCGCCGCTAATACCGAGCGTGACGACAGCGTTCCACATTCGGGCGCCGTCGAGATGTGTGGCGAGCCCGTGCCGGCGGGCAACGTCGGTGGCTTCTCGCATCCGCTCGACGGATTGCACCGCGCCGTCTTTGGTGTTTTCGAAGCAGACGAGTTTGGTCCGAGCATGATGCGTGTCCTCGGGCTTTACAGCGGCATCGATCGCCGCTGGATCGACGAGACCATCGGCGAACATGGGCACTGTCTGTGGTTGGATGCTGCCGAGCACCGCTGCCCCGCCCGCTTCCCAGCGAAAGGCGTGGGCCATGTCGCCGACGATGTATTCGTCGCCGCGCCCGCAATGGGCCATGATCGCACAAAGGTTTGACTGAGTCCCGCTGGTAACGAGGACGGCGGCTTCCTTGCCTAACCGCTCGGCCACTAGAGCCTCGAGTCGGTTGACGGTGGGGTCGTCACCCCAGACGTCGTCGCCCAGCGGCGCATCGACCATGGCTCTTTTCATCGCCGCCGTTGGTTGGGTCACTGTGTCGGAACGGAGATCAATCACCACGTTCAGGCTAGGCCCGGCTAGGCCTGTTCTGGTTCGAGTTCGGCCGACACCGTGATCGTGGTGCTGTCGATCGCCATGCCGGGGGCGACCGATTCGATGACCCCGGCGGCTATCACGTCGTCGATGACTTGGTCGAGTAGGGCGAGTTGCGCGGCGGAGGCGGAGAAGGTAGCCGACACGACAGGCGTGCGCAGTTTGCGTTTCGCTTCGGACTTCTCGCGGCGGACCGCAACTAGGGCGCTGGTGGCTACATCAGTTGCCTCCGGTCCCGTGCCCGCCGCTGTGTGTCGCAGAGCATCGGGGTCGGGCCAAGGGCGTCGGTGAATGGAGTCGTCGTGCCACCAGTTCCAGACCTCTTCGGTTACGAACGGAAGGAACGGGGCAAAGAGTCGCTGTATGGCCGACAGCGCGATACGAAGGGAGTGATGGGCCGACGCGGCGCGTGCGTCACCGTACTCCCCGTAGGCGCGGGCCTTGACCAACTCCATGTGGTTGTCGGTGAACCACCAGAAGAAGGCTTCGGTGCGTTCGAGCGCTCGGGCGTAGTCGAAGGCATCGAATGCTCGGGTGGCTTCGTCGACCAGATCGGCGAGGCGGGCGAGCATTGCCTGGTCGAGGGTTTCGGTGACTTGGGCCGGATCGATCGAATAGTCGGCGGTGCCAAAACCGAGGACAAACTTGCTGGCGTTCAGCAACTTGATCGACAGGCGGCGGCCGATCTTCATCTGGCCTTCGTCGAAGGCGGTATCGGTGCCGGGGCGACCCGATGAAGCCCAGTAGCGCACAGCGTCGGATCCGTACTGCTCGAGCAGTTCGGTCGGGACAACGACATTGCCTTTGGACTTCGACATCTTTTTGCGGTCGGGATCAAGGATCCAACCCGACAGGGTGGCGTTACGCCACGGCAAGGTGTCGGCATCTAGGTGGGCGCGAACGACGGTGGAGAAAAGCCAGGTGCGGATGATGTCGTGGGCTTGGGGCCGAAGATCCATAGGGAAGGTGGCGGCGTGCAGTTTGGGATCGGTCCGCCATCCCGTGGCGATCTGAGGGGTGAGCGACGAAGTGGCCCACGTGTCCATGACATCAGGTTCGCCGATGAAACCGTTGGCTTTGCCTCGCTGGCTTTCGTCGTAGCTGGCGGGAACGTCGGTGGACGGGTCCATCGGTAGTTGATCGAGTGTGGGCACGAGCGGGTTGTCCCACATGGGTTCGCCGTCGGCGTTGAGCCGATACCAAAGCGGGATGGCGACCCCGAAGAAACGTTGCCGACTGATGAGCCAGTCACTGTTCAAGCCGTCGATCCACGAGGCGTAGCGACTCTGCATGTAGCCGGGTACCCAGTTCATTTCCTCGCCGCGGGCAATGAGTGCTTGGCGCAGGTCAAGGTCGCGACCACCGTTGCGGATGTACCACTGGCGCGAACTGACGATCTCGAGCGGTTTGTCGCCCTTTTCGAAGAATTTCACCGGATGCGTAATCGGGCGCGGATCGCCGTCCATCTCGCCAGTTTCGATGAACAGTTTGACGATCTCGGCTTGGGCGGGAGCGACTTTTTTGCCTGCGAGTCTCTGGTAAGCTTCGTTAGCCGCGGGGCCGTCGATCCACGCAGGGGTATCGGCCACGAAGCGACCGTCGCGTCCGATAACGGTACGTACCGGTAGGTCGAGTTCGCGCCACCAAGTGACATCGGTGGTGTCGCCGAAGGTGCAGATCATGGCGATACCGGTGCCTTTTTCGGGATCGGCTAGTTCGTGGGCCCGAACCGGAACCTCGACACCGAAAACCGGTGAGATGACCGAAGCGGTATCGAAGTAGGGTTGGTAGCGCTCGTCGTCGGGGTGAGCGACGAGGGCGACGCACGACGGAACGAGTTCCGGCCGAGTCGTGTCGATCCAGATGTCAGGGTTGTTGTTGGTGCCCGCGAAGCGAAGTTTGTGGTAGGCCCCGGGGAGCTCTCTATCTTCGAGTTCGGCCTGGGCGACAGCGGTCTGGAAAGTGACGTCCCATAACGAGGGAGCCTCCACCTGATAGACCTCACCTCGTTGGAGATTGTCGAGGAAGGCGAGTTGGCTGATGCGGCGGCAGTGGTCGTTGATGGTCTCGTAGGTGCGAGTCCAATCAACGCTCAGCCCAAGGTGGCGAAACAGTCCCTCGAAAGCTTTTTCGTCTTCGACAGTGAGTTGGACGCAAAGTTCGATGAAATTGGGGCGACTGATCGAGATATCGCGGCGCTTCTTGATGGCCGCAGGGTTTCCGGCATCTCGAGGTGCGGAAAAATCGGGGTTGTATGGGAGCGTAGGGTCGCACCGAACGCCGAAATAGTTCTGCACGCGTCGTTCGGTGGGGAGGCCGTTGTCGTCCCAGCCCATCGGGTAGAAGATCTCTTTGCCGGTCATCCGCTGGTAACGGGCGATCGTGTCGGTGTGGGTGTAGGAGAACACGTGGCCGACATGGAGTGAGCCACTAACGGTGGGCGGCGGGGTGTCGATGGAGAAGACTTCGTCGCGCGACTTTGAGGGGTCGAAGTGGTAGATGCCGGCTTCGTCCCAGACCGCGTCCCACTTTGCTTCGAGCCCAGCGAGGTGGGGTTTGTCGGGAATGGGCGTCGTTCTCATATGGGCTATCAGGCTACCGTTGGGTCGGTGCCCTTAGAGTTGGGTGTCAATGACCGGTCAGTAACTATTCGGAGTCGCTAATGCCTGATTTCTCCCTCGAACTCAATGAGGACCAAACGCAACTGCAGGAATGGATTCACGAGTTCGCCGTCGATGTCATTCGCCCTAACGCCGCGGAGTGGGATGAGCGAGAAGAGTTCCCGTTCCCGATTGTTGAGCAGGCCGCCGAGATCGGCCTCTACAGTTGGGAGTTCATTGCGGAGCTCATGATGAATGATCCGACCGGAATCTCCGGTGTCATGGCCATCGAGGAGATTTTTTGGGGCGACGCCGGTATCGGCATGGCCATTGTGGGTTCGGGACTCGCGGCGGCTGGCATCGTGGCCAGCGGCACCAGCGAACAGGTCCTCGAATGGGTCCCGCAATGCTACGGAAGCGCGGGCGACCTTCAACTCGGCGCCTTCTGCGCTTCTGAACCCGACGCCGGTTCCGACGTCAACGCCTACCGCTGCCGAGCCGTCTACGATGAAGCCAAAGACGAGTGGGTCCTGAACGGAACCAAGGCGTGGATTACCAACGGTGGCATCGCTGACATCCACGTAGTCGTTGGTGTAGTTGCCCCGGAGTTGGGCGCGAAGGGTCACGCCAGCTTCATCGTCCCACCCCGCACCAAGGGCATCTCGCAAGGCCAGAAGTATAAAAAGCACGGCATCCGCGCCTCACACACCGCCGAAGTCGTGCTCGAAGAGGTCCGAGTGCCCGGGCGTTGCCTGCTTGGTGGTAAGGAGCAACTCGATGAGCGCCTCGCCAAAGTCCGTCGGGGTGAAAAAGGCAACGCCCAAGCCGCCATGCAAACCTTCGAAGCGAGTCGCCCAGCGGTTGGTGCCCAAGCCATCGGCATCGCCCGCGCCGCGGTCGAGTACGCGACCGAGTACGCCAAGGAACGCCAAGCGTTTGGTAAGCCGATCATCATGCATCAAGGCATCGCATTCATGATCGCGGACATGGCTACTGAGGTTGAAGCGAGTCGGGCGTTGATCTGGAGAGCAGCCTGGCTGGCCAAGAACAAGAAGTTCAAGCACGCTGAGGGCTCCATGGCCAAACTCAAGGCGGGCCGTACCGCTACGTGGGTCACCGAACGGGCCATCCAGGTACTCGGTGGCTACGGCTACACCCGCGAATACCCTGTCGAACGCTGGCATCGTGACGCCAAGATCCACGATATATTTGAAGGCACCGAACAGATTCAGCAGTTGGTTATTAGCCGCGCTATATCCGGTCTGCGCATCGAGTAGGGGATGAGGTGCGGCTGGAGCGAAAGGCTCACCCGACGATCAAACAAATCCAAGAGTTCGCCCAGAGAACCTACACCCCGGTCGGTTATTTCTTCCTATCTGAGCAACCGATTGAGAGTGTTCCAATCCCCGTCGTCCGAAGCCGCTCAGGTCTTCACTCTCGCCCACGAATTGGCTCACCTGTGGCTGGGCGAGATGGCGTTATCTGACCTCGATCCCAGGGTTGACCTCCGCCGACAACTCCGACTCCTCGACGTGAAGAAGACGAGCACGTTCATTGACGGGCGACGCTTAGGCGCCCAACCAGACCGTAGCGGTTAATGAGGGAAGCCACGAGGCCGCTACGGACAGCTGTCTCGACGAAGGCTTCCAAATGGGCAACGCCGGCTGGGTGGCGGTCCTTGGGCATCCCGATGGCTTGCTCTACCGTTGCGAAACGGCCATCAAGAAGGCGGGCGTTGGGCAGTCGGTCAGCGTCTTCTTGCAGGCGGGGACGTAACCCGGCGAGGACGTCTACCTCGCCAGCGGCAAACGCATCGAAGGAGGCATCGGCTGAGTCGGTCAAGATGAGCGTGGCGCGGGTGAGGAGCCGTTCAAGGAGCAGTGTGTATGCGGCACGAACCTTGCTCGCCACCCGAATGCCCGGTTGATCGACCTGAGCGATTTTGGTAATGTGGGAGTCGCCGCGCACTAGATAGGTGCTTTCGATTTCGCTGTACGGCGCGGTGAAGTTGATGTGTTCGGCTCGGGCGGGGTCGGCACCGATGTTGCCGATATCCCAAACTTCTTCAACAGCGGCGTCCGCCAATTCGCCGGGACTGGCGAAGGTAACTAAGTCGAGGGGGACTCCAAGATTGCGGGCGAGAGTCGCGGCAAGGTCAGGCGAAACCCCGACGGGATCGCCATCGTCGCGGTGCCCGGTGACCAACAACGTGTTGCTGAGATTGATGCCAACTCGTAGTCGACCGGTGGGGGCCAGCGCGGCGACAGCGTCGGCGCTAGGCTGAGGAAGCGAACAAACCATGTCAAAGGACGCTACCGAAGCAATCGGACGACTCGCCCGACTTGCGTAGCGGTAGGCCGCGGTCTAAGATGTGTTGTCCGACTCGGGGCAGTGAATGCATTTTGGCCACGGGCTAATTAGTCAAAGTGTTGACCGCTCTGCTATCACTACCTAAGTTGCGGCGAATCCAAGCCGCGTTCGGGGGATAAATTGATGACAACTACAGTGGCATCACTTGCCCGCGATTGGTCGCAACGAGCGCCCCAGCAGATTGCTATGCGAGAAAAGGATTATGGGGTCTGGCAGGAACTGACGTGGTCGGTCACGTGGGATTTCATCGAGACGGCAGCCCATGCGCTCATTAGCTTGGGTATCGAACCGGGCGATCGTGTCGCCATCCATAGCGAAGATCGGCCCGAGTGGGTCATCTTGGATCTCGCTGCCGTGGCGGTTCGTGGCGTCACCGTCGGTCTGTACCCGACGAACCCGATGGCTGAGGTTGAGTACCTTGTCACTGATTGCGCCCCTAAGGTGTTCTTTTCCGAGGATCAAGAACAGGTCGACAAGTTGCTGGAGATCTCGCCTGAGGTAGCGGTGAGCATTAGCACCGTCGTGTACGTCGAACCGCGGGGATTTGGTGATTACGATGATTCTCGCCTGCTTTTCTGGGACGATTTCCTAGCCCTCGGACGGGCCCACCGCGAGGCCAATCCTGACGCCGTCCGTGACCGCATGGCGGCGGCTCAACCCGACGATGTGATGACCCTCGTCTACACGTCGGGTACTACCGGACCGCCCAAGGGCGCCATGCTCAGCAACGCCAATGCCGAGTTCGCCATGTCGAAGATAATCGGCGAGGCCGACCGGTACCCGACCGGGGGGCCGATCACTCCCGACGATCTCATCGTCACCTACCTGCCGTTGTGCCACGTCGCTGAGCGCATCTTTTCGACTTGGAGTTTGGTCAGCGCGGGCCCTTCGCTGAACTTCGCCGAGTCGATCGACACGGTGACCGTCAACCTTCGTGAGGTGCAACCCACCGTCTTTTTTGCGGTACCGCGCATCTGGGAGCGACTCCATGCCAGCGTCTATATTCGCGGCTCCGACGCAACCCGCTTCAAGAAAGCGTGCTTTGACTTCGGCATGATCCTGGCTCGTATAATCGCCAAGGAAAAGGCGGCTAACGGCGGCAAACCGACCATCAAGAGTCGGATACTCGCCACGATTGGTGAGCCCCTCGTGTTCCGGGCGATAAGGGAGCGTATGGGACTGCGGCGGTGTCGATACGCGGCCAGTGGGGCCGCGGCAATCGCGCCCGAAGTCCTCGAGTTTTTCATGGGGATAGGGGTTCCGGTTTTCGAACTTTACGGCATGACCGAGAACTCCGCCGTCGCAACGTGCAATTTTGCTGGCCGCCTCAAGCTAGGCACCGTTGGTGAGCCGTACGCCGATATCGGGTTACGGCTTGACGAGGAAACGAATGAGATCCAGACCAAGCATGCCGGTACTTTCTTAGGGTACTGGAATAACCCCGACAAGACCGTTGAGACGATGACCGAGGACGGTTGGCTACGAACCGGTGACGTGGGCGAGTGGGTCGAGGGAACTCATCTTAAGATTGTCGACCGGATGAAGGACATTATTATCACGTCAGGCGGCAAGAATATTTCGCCGTCGGAGATCGAGAACTCCCTCAAGACCTCGATCTACGTCAAGGAGGCCATGGTCGTCGGCGACCAGCGGAAATTCATATCGGCGCTCATTGGTATTGAACTCGACACCGTCGGCGACTGGGCCTTACGAAAGAACATCCCGTACACTACGTATCGCGACCTTTCCGAAAAGCCTGAGGTGCTTGAACTAATCCAGAATGTGGTCAACGAAACGAACGAGAAGTTTGCTCGGGTCGAGAATGTTCGTGAGTTTCGGATGATCCCCAAAGAGTTAGACCATGAGGACGGTGAGTTGACTGCGACTCAAAAACTGAAGCGCAGTGCTATGGTCGATATGTTCGGGGAGCTAGTGGAGTCGATGTACGTATGAGTGATTCACTTTCCGCCGTCATGTTTAAGATTCGCCATAGTCCGCCGTTGATGTTCGTGGCGGGGATAACCATTGTTCTGGTGCCGTTCTTGTTGAAACAACTGGCCAACGACCCAGAAGTGTTCTTCGAAACGTTGATGAAGTCGTTGGGACTCGGTTCCACCTACGCCCTCATTGCATTAGGTTTCGTCTTGATCTTCAAGGCCACCCAGACCGTCAACTTCGCTCAGGGCGCACTGGCGGTCTCGGGAGCCTTATTCCTTTCGTTTCTCGTGGCCGACGATCACATTCCCTTCACCACTCTCGGTAACCCGTTGAACGACGTTCCCGGACCGACATGGGTTGGCTGGGGCCTCAGCGTGGTGCTTGCCATGGTGTTCGCCGCTCTGTTGGGCTTGATTATTGAGCGACTAGCGATCCGTCCCATGATCGGACAGCCGCTCTTTTCCGTCGCGGTAATTACCCTCGGTCTTGAGATTGTGCTGCGTGTCTTCAACAACGACACAACAAAGACGGAGTTACGGAGCCTCGAAGTGCCGTGGGGGGCCAGCGTTCTTGATGTCGGTTCGGCTTCCATCAACTGGAGTTACCTCGCGGCCATATTCACCGCCGCACTTGCCTTCGTGGCCGTCTATTTCTTCTACCGCTCCCGCACAGGTATCGCCATGCGCGCCGTGGCTTTTGATCAGGAAGCGGCAATGGCCCAAGGAATCAACGTCGGACGGGTTTTTGCGATTGCCTGGGCGGCGGGCGCGGTGCTGGCCATGATCGGCGGCGTCTTCGCGACCCAACCGCCGGTGAAACAAACAATCGCGGTGGAACCCGATACGGCAAACATTGCCTTCCGAGCGCTGCCAGCGGTGATTCTTGGCGGTCTCGACTCGGCGACAGGCGCCCTTATCGGTGGTCTGCTCGTGGGTTTGGCCGAGATATTTGCTGGCCAATACGCGGCAGGGTTGACTCCGCAACTAGGAGCCGGGTATCCCGTTATCGTTCCGTATGTCGTGATGATGATTGGTCTCTTGGTCCGTCCCTACGGGCTATTCGGTACCCCTGAGATTCGGCGAGTGTGAGGCGAATGCACCGTGTATAAACGTCCCAACCTTTTCACCTCCTACGAGAGCGAATCTCAGATCCTCCCGACGTGGACCCAAAAGATCCTCATGGGTTTGTTCCTCATCACCTTGTTCAGCTTGCCGTTCAAGGTTCCGTTCTTCACCGATGATATTCCCGGACTGAGTTGGCTGCCCATCATCGGCGACGGCTTACCGTTCGCCCGCTTCCTAGGCGAAGGTGAGTGGATTCGTGCCACTACTACGGTATTGATGCTCGTTATCGCGGCCCTCGGTCTCAACATCTTGAGCGGGGTGGCGGGCCAAGTCTCGCTGGGACACGCCTTCTTCATGGGGGTCGGCGCGATGACGGCAACCTACCTTGGTGCTCATTCCGGTGACACTTCATGGGGCCATAGTTTGCCGATCTGGATTTGGCTACCCGGCGCTGGCGTTGGTGCGGCCTTGGTGGGGGTTTTTGTTTCGCCGGTGGCGGTCAAACTCCGCGGTCTTTATCTGGCCATCGTGACCCTCGGCCTTGTATTTCTTGGCATCCACTTCGGCAACACTTCTTGGGGACGCAAAATAGCGGGGCCCCCGGCGCTGGGTCGAAAAGCTCCTGAACTCGACATTCGGTTGTGGAAGGAATCGGATCCGCTCGTCAACATGAGCGACGATGGCCATTGGCTGTGGTTCGATGTCAGCGACAGCCAGAAACGCTACTTGCTTTATCTAGTTCTCGCCATTGGGTTCACCGTCCTCGCCAAAAACATCACCCGCACCCGCACGGGCCGAGCCTTACAGGCCATACGCGACCGAGACATTGCGGCGGAGGTCATGGGCATTGCGGAGTTCCGTTACAAGGTGATTGCCTTCGCCATCTCGTCGTTCTTCGCGGGGGTGGCGGGTGCCTTGTTCGTGACCTTGTCGGGGCAGGTCTTGGCCACTGATTTCAATCTCTTTCTCTCGGTCGAGTTCATCGCCATTTTGCTCATCGGCGGGGCTGGAACTACGTCGGGCGCGCTGGTCGGGACCTTCTTCGTGGTGATGCTGCCTCATTTCGTTGAAGCCGCCACCGAGTGGCTATCCGACCAAGAAGCAGGCATCACCGGCAAGTTGAGCGATATCGTGCTCACCAGCGGGGCCGACAAAGGACTCGTCAACACCGGCACCGTCACCCCAGGGTGGACCCTGTCGGTGTTTGACTGGAACATTGTACTCTTCGGTGTCTTGATAATCGCCTTCTTAATATTCGAACCCCTAGGTCTATATGGTGTATGGGTTCGTGTACGTAACTACTGGAAACGCTGGCCGTTCAGCTACTGACGGCCACCCAACAACCTTTTACTCGAACGAGTAGCAGGAAAATCCCCAAACTGGAGGAAACCCATGAGACGATTGCGATGGCTACTAGCCGTGCTTCTCTCGTTGTCACTTATCGCTGCGGCGTGTGGTGACGACGAAGACACTACCGTCGACAGCGATGCCGAGGCCGCCGACACTGTCGCGGAGGCTGAACCGGATGACGATATGGCAGAAGAGGATATGGCGGAGGAGGAGAGCGAGGAACCAGCCGAAGAGGCAGCCCCCGAGCTTCTGACTGGTCTTGGAGTTGACGCCGAAAATAAGATCATCCGCATTGGCCTCAACACCGACCTTTCCGGCATCTTTGCCCCGCTGACCACGGTCATCACCGATGGTCAGGTGGCGTTCTGGGAGCGGGTAAACGACGAAGGTGGTATTGATGGCTGGACTATCGAGACGGTCATTTTAGACAATGCTTACGACGTACCCACCCACCTCGAGAACTACGACCAGCTTTCGGGCGAAGGCGACAAAGGCGTGGTGATGCTGACCAATTCCACCGGTTCTCCTCACACAGCGGCGATCGCTGAAGCGCTGATTGAAGACGATCTCGTCGCCATCCCACTTTCGTGGTACTCCGGTTGGGCCGATCCGGAAATTGGTAAGAACGTTCTTGAGGTGCAGGCCAACTACTGTGTCGAAGCCATGAACGGCGTCACCTACATGTCGGAGCAGTTCGGCAAAAAGATTGCTATCGTCGGCTTCCCTGGTGATTACGGCGAAGATGGATCTATCGGCGCCAAGATTGCCGCGGAGGCTCTCGGCTTAGAGGTGGTCTACGACGGTCAGGCTCAGGTCATCCCCGGTGCGGATCAGACTCCGGTGACCACCGCAATCGCTGAATCCGGGGCCGACTTTGTCTGGCTGACTACCGGTCCGACTCAGACCGCTGAAATCGTGCCCGGCGCCGTTGGTGCCGGTTACAAAGGCCAGTGGTCCGGTAATAGCCCCTCGTGGAACCCGGCCCTGCTCGGTACCCCCTTGGCTGACATCTTTGACACCAGTTACACCCATAGCACCTACACCGTGCTTTGGGGTATTGGCGATTCGCCCGGCATGAAGGATCTCATCTCGACGATGCAGGAGTACCGTCCCGACAAAGTGGCTGACGATGTGTACATCATCAGCTGGATCGAGGGTCTGATTGCCAAGCAGGTCATCGAAGCAGCGCTGGCTGCAGGCGACATCACCCGGGCGGGCATGGTTGCGGCTGCGAACTCGATCACCGTTGACTCTGGCTGGCCTCGCGCCGGACCAGAACTGGGGCGGCGAAGCGAACGATTCCATCGTTCGTGGCACATTCCTCTACGACGTTGATCTGGCCAGCTTCACACCCGAAGGCTTGGTCACTGATGCGGCCGCGAACCGCGGCTTCACCCTCCTTGAGGGAGACTACGTCTCGGCGACCGCCGAGAACTGGGAGTACGAACCCTGCTTCAAGGCTTCGTAGGCCCTGAAGGAAACGGACCCCTTGTGGTCCATTAGTCGAGTTCGGGCGGGGGCCCGCTGGTCCCCCGCCCGATGCTCGCGACGGTGCTCGTTTATCGGAGAAGGAAGATCTTTTGCTCGAAATCGCCAATCTTGAAGTCGTGTACAACGAGGTGATCCTCGTGTTGCGAGGCCTGTCAATCGACGTCCCCGAGGGTGAGATTGTTGCCCTTCTGGGTGCCAACGGGGCGGGCAAAACCACCACTGTACGGGCCATCTCCGGCCTCCTCGGTGTTCACGAGGGTGAAGTCACCAAAGGGTCCGTGGTGTGGAACGGCGAGGACATTACCCACGCCGAGCCATCGGCGATCGTGGAGGCGGGCGTCACTCAAGTTATGGAGGGTCGCCGAGTGTTCGCCGAACTCACGGTTGACGAGAACCTCGCCACCGGCGGTTTTACCGTTCGAGACAAGGCCGCTAATGTGGCCGCCCATGCCCGCGTGATGGACCTGTTCCCGCCTCTCGCCGCTCGGCGGAAGCAAACCGCTGGTTATCTCTCTGGCGGCGAACAGCAGATGCTCGCCATCGGCCGGGCGATGATGTCTGACCCTAAGCTCCTTATTCTTGATGAACCTTCGCTCGGGTTGGCCCCGATTCTCATCGAGCAGATCCGCGGTATCATCGTCGATATCAACAAGCAGGGGGTTAGCGTCCTCCTCATCGAGCAGAACGCGATGATGGCCCTCTCGATTGCCAAGCACGGCTACGTGCTGGAAACCGGCAAGGTGGTGATGGACGGCGAGGCCCAGAAACTGCTGGCCGACGAGGACGTGCAGGAGTTCTACCTCGGTTTGCACGGCGAGGGTGGCGAGCGGAAGTCCTTCCGCGACGTCAAGCACTACAAGCGTCGCAAGCGCTGGCTTTCCTGAGGAGGGGTTGTCATGGTGAACCAGATTCTCGAAGTCGAAGACATCACATTGCGGTTCGGTGGAGTTACCGCCATCCATGGCGTGGGCTTCCACGTCAACGAAGGCGAACTCTTCTCGATCATCGGCCCCAACGGGGCGGGGAAAACTTCGATATTCAACACGATCAGTCAGGTCTATCGGCCACAGGGAGGCGATATCCGCTGGAAGGGCCACAGCATCATGGGCGAACGGCCCGACCGTATCGCTGCTCTGGGCATTGCCCGCACCTTCCAAAATATTGAACTCTTCCCGCAGATGACTGTGGTTGACAACTTGTTGACCGGGCGCCACGTGCGCATGTCACAATCCTGGTGGCAGGGCGCACTCTGGCTGGGGCCGGCGAAGAAGGAAGAGATGGAGCACCGGCGCAGGGTCGAGGACATCATTGACTTCCTCGAGATCGAACAGTGGCGCAAGCATCCGGTCGCCCTTTTACCTTACGGCTTTCAGAAGCGGGTCGAACTGGGCCGGGCCTTGGCGATGGACCCTGAACTCCTCCTCCTCGATGAACCGGTGGCGGGAATGAACCTCGAAGAGACCGAGGACATGGCTCGTTTCATTCTCGATATCCGGCGTGAGTTGGGGATCGCGATGATCATGGTCGAACACGACATGGGTCTCGTGATGGACATCGCCGATCGTATTATGGTGCTCGATTTTGGGGAGAAGATCGCCGAGGGGACTCCGGACGAGGTGCAGAATGACCCGAACGTCATTGCCGCTTACCTTGGCAGCAGCGATCTGCACCTTGCGGGCGAATAATTGACATAGTAAAGGGTTTCACTATATTCTACCTCCATGAGCCTGGAACAACAAATAGTGGGCCAGGAACGCTTCGACCGGATCATTGCCGCCGACGAGCGCATTGAGGCCGAAGATTGGATGCCTGACGAGTACCGCAAGACGCTGGTGCGCCAGATCGCACAGCACGCCCATTCCGAAATCATCGGTATGCAGCCGGAAGGGGAATGGATAACTCGGGCCCCGTCGCTTTTGCGTAAGGCAATCCTTACCGCCAAAGTACAGGACGAAGCGGGCCACGGCTTGTACCTGTATGGCGCCGCGGAAACCCTTGGCCCTGACCGTGGCGAACTGCTCGACCTGCTCCACACCAAGCGGCAGAAGTATTCGAGTATCTTCAATTATCCCACTCCGACCTGGGCCGACGTGGGGGCTATTGGCTGGCTGGTCGACGGTGCCGCCATCACTAACCAGGTGCCGCTGTGTCGCTGCTCGTACGGTCCCTACGGTCGCGCCATGGTGCGGATCTGTAAGGAGGAGAGTTTCCACCAGCGCCAGGGATTCCAGATCATGTTGACCCTCTCGGAGGGCACGCCTGAGCAAAAGGAAATGGCCCAATCCGCCCTGAACCGGTGGTGGTGGCCAAGCGTGATGATGTTTGGTCCGCCGGACACTAATTCGATCCACAACGACCGCAACATGGCGTGGGGGATCAAGCGCTACACCAACGACGAGTTGCGCCAAGGATTCGTCGACATGACCGTGCCGCAGGCTGAACTCCTAGGCCTCGAGATTCCTGATCCAGATCTTGTCTGGAATGAGGAACGGGGGCACTACGACTTCGGTGAACCGGACTGGGACGAATTCGCGCTGATGGTGAAGGGAGAGGGCGACATCCCCGATCAACGCATCGCCACCCGCCGCAAGGCCCATGCCGAAGGGGCGTGGGTCCGCCAGGCTGCGTTGGCTTACGCTGACAAACAGGTGCTGTCGACGCCATGAGTGCATTGTGGCCGCGCTGGGAAGTGTTTGTCCGGGCCCGCCGGGGGGTGAACCACATGCACGTCGGTTCGTTGCACGCCGCCGACGGCGAGACCGCGCTGCAGTCGGCTCGGGACCTGTTCACCCGACGCCAGGAAGGGGTGAGCCTGTGGGTAGTTCCGTCGTCGGAGATGGTGGTTTCGAGCCCCGATAACGAAGGCGAACTGTTTCAGCCCGCGGCCGACAAGGACTATCGCTTCCCAAGCGCCTACCAACTCCCGCCCGAAGTGGACCACATGTAGCCATGGCTTCCGCTGACCTGGCGACCCACGTTCTTCGTCAAGCCGACCGAGCTTTGGTGCTTGCCCACCGACTCGGTCAATGGATCACCCACGCGCCCGAACTAGAAGAGGACTTGGCCCTCGCCAACATCAGCCTCGATCTTTTGGGCCAGGCTCGTTACCTCTACCCCTACGCCGCAGAACTCGACGGGTCGGGGCGATCGGAGGACGACTATGCGTTCTGGCGTGATGCCGCCGATTTTCGGAATCCGATTATTGTCGAACAGCTAAACGGCGATTTCGCCTGCTCGATCGTTCGCCAGTACCTCCACGACGTCGCCGCCTTGTTGTACTGGGAATCGATGATAACCAGCCGCGACGAGACGCTCGCCGCGATCGCGGCTCGGGCGGGCAACGAGACGGCCTTTCACCTTCGCCATAGTCGGGGATGGGTGCTGCGGTTGGGCGACGGGACCGAGGAGAGCCATCGTCGAGCCCAAGCGGCGGTGGAGCACCTCTGGCCGTGGGTGGATGAACTCTTCGGGGCTGACGACGAGGAAGACCTGCGGGAGTCAGGTCTGCTTGGTCCCCGCATCGAAGACGAGTGGAGGGCCCGGGTTGCTTCCACTCTCACCGCGGCGACTCTTGGGGTTCCCGCGGTCGGGTCAAACAACGGTCGCGGGCTCCACGGGGAGCACTCCTCGCACCTTGCAGGCTTGCTGGCGGAGATGCAGAGTCTCCCTCGATTGCACCCCGGTGCAACATGGTAAGTAACGGGGTAAGCAACGGGGTAAGCAGCGGAGCGAGAACCCAGGCGAGCACGCTGCGGGCCATCGTCGAAGCAGTCGACGATCCCGAACTACCGCACGTCACGATAGGTGATCTCGGGGTCGTTGGTAAGGTCGAGCTATTGGCGGCCAACACGGTCGCGGTGACTTTGACGCCGACCTACATCGGCTGCCCGGCGACCGAACAGATTAGAGCCGACGTGGAAAAGGCACTGGCTGACGCGGGCTACGCGGCCGAAGTGACGTTTGTGCTGTCGCCGCCGTGGACCACCGACGCCATCACCCCAACGGGGCGGACCAAACTCGCCGCGGCGGGCATCGCCCCGCCCGGACCGGCGGGCGACGGGCCAGCGGCTATCGACCTACCGGTACGGTGTCCTAGGTGTGGATCGCATCGGACCCGGCTTCGAGCCGCGTTCGGGTCCACCGCCTGCAAGTCATCTCACACCTGCGACGCTTGCGCCGAACCGTTCGAAGCGGTCAAGGCCTTATGACGGCGGGCTTTCGCCTGCTTCGGGTTGCTGCGCGACGCCAAGAGACCGACGATTCCGTCGTCGTGACCTTCGACCGCGGGCCGCACGCTGACTTGACGTTCCGGCCCGGGCAGTACCTGACCTTGCGACGAGAGTTTGACGGTGAAGAACTCCGTCGGAGCTATTCGCTGTGTTCTCCCGCCCCCGATGGGGCGCTTCGCGTGGGGATCAAACGGGTCGACGGTGGCGTGTTCTCCACTTGGGCGAATCAGGAGTTGGCGGTTGGTGATCTAGTCGAGGTCATGGCCCCCGGGGGCCGCTTTACCCACGACATCGTTGCCGCCAGCCAACGACGGTATTGCCTGATTGCAGCAGGGAGTGGAATCACACCGGTTTATTCGATCGCGGCCACGATCCTTGCCGGGGAACCGGCGGCGACCGTTACCTTGCTGCAGATCGATCAACGCTCCTCGAGCGTGATGTTGTTAGAAGAGGTCGAAGCCCTCCGCAACCGTTACCTTGACCGATTCGGGCTGTGGCGAATACTCACCCGAGAGGCCAGCCCGAGTCCTCTGCTGAGCGAGCGACCGGACCAGGCTCGCCTCGGCGAACTTATCGACCGGGGCCTGCTACCAGGGGTCGAGGCGGGAGGGTTCGTTGACCATGTCTTTGTCTGTGGTCCCGAAGAGTTGGTGATTAACGTCCGGTCGGTGTATGAGGAGCGGGGCGTTGCCGCCGAGGCTATCCACGATGAACTCTTCACCACATCGCAGTCTGGTCGAAGCTCGCCGGGCGGCGCCGCTCGTCGGGCGCGAAAAGGCGACGCCGGTGGCGGAAGGCCGCGCCTTGTTGCACGGCCGAGAAACCACGTTCGTCATCTATGATGGCGACAGCATTCTTGAGGCCGTTCAGCGTCAACGGCCCGACGTCCCCTTCTCGTGTCGAGCAGGGGTTTGTTCGACCTGTCGGGCAAGGCTGACTAAGGGCGAAGCGTCGATGGACGTTAGTCATGGTTTGGTGCCCGGCGAGGCGGAGGCCGGGTACGTGCTCACCTGCCAGGCTCATCCGCTCGGACCGCTTGTCGCGGTCGATTTCGACGGCTGATCGGGGCAAGGGAGAAATCATGGGCTACGAACCAATCGAGACGGCCTCGGTCGACGCGCTTCGGTCTCTCCAAACACAGCGCCTTGCCGCCACACTCCGTCACGCCTACGACAACGTAGGGCACTACCGACGGGTTTTCGACCGGGCCGGGATGCACCCCAATGACATTGCCGGCCTCGACGACCTGCCCCGAGTTCCGTTCCTTGTCAAAGACGACCTTCGCGCCGCATACCCGTTCAAGATGTTCGCCGTCGCTCGCCAGGAACTCATTCGGATCCACGCTTCGTCGGGCACGACCGGTAAACCCACCGTGGTGGGTTACACCCGTAACGACATCCACACGTGGGCCACGGTGGTCGCTCGGTCGATCTACGCCGCTGGCGGGCGTCCCGGCGACCTGCTGCACAATGCCTACGGTTACGGCCTGTTCACCGGCGGCTTGGGCGCCCACTACGGGGCGGAGTTGCTCGGCTGCACCATTATCCCGTTCGGCGGCGGCCAGACCGAAAAACAGGTCCAACTCATCACCGATTTCCAGCCCCGAATTATCACGGTGACCCCGTCATATTGCTTCAATCTCATCGACGAAATGGAACGCCAAGGCCTCGACCCAGCAGCCGGTTCGCTGGAGGTGGGAATCTTCGGCGCTGAGCCTTGGACCGAGGGAATGCGCGCCGAGATCGAGGCACGACTAGGGATTGATGCCGTTGACATCTATGGCCTGTCAGAGGTCATCGGGCCCGGGGTGGCCCAGGAGTGTGTGGAGACCAAAGACGGTCTCACCATCTGGGAGGACCATTTCTACCCCGAAATCATCGATCCCGAAACGGGAACGGTCTTGCCCGACGGGGAGGAAGGCGAACTGGTTCTGACCTCGCTCACTAAGGAAGCGCTGCCGATAATTCGCTACCGCACGCGCGACATCACCCGGTTACTTCCGGGCACGGCACGGACTATGCGGCGCCTAGCTAGGATCACCGGCCGCAGCGACGACATGCTCATCATTCGCGGGGTTAACGTGTACCCCTCCCAGATCGAACATGAACTAATGCAGGTGGCTGGCTTGTCGCCGCACTATCAACTTCATCTGGGCACGGACGCCAACCTAGCGACCCTTACGGTTCGTGTTGAACGGGCCGAGACCGCTGATTCTGCGGCCCACGCGATGCTGGCGGCTGAAACCGCAGGGCGGATCAAGTCTATGATTGGGATCACCGCGGTGGTCGAAGTGGTCGGGCCGGGCGAAGTCCCTAGAAGCCAAGGGAAGGCCCAACGGGTTGTCTAAACAACGCCAGCGGGTGGGTCGGGGAGCGGACCGTCGCTCAACCGGCGCATGAGGTCGGTCAGAGTATCCAGTTCTTGAGCATTCACCGCGGCGAGCAGGAGTCGTTCGCGTTCATTCTGGCGCTGGTAGGTCTGGCGCAGGCGGGTTGATCCATCGTCTGAGATGTGAACGGTCACTACCCGAC